>JAFLKK010000018.1 GCA_019163375.1 Paludibacter sp. | reverse complement strand
CTTTATAAATAGCAAGGTTCTCGATACAATTTTTAAAGCATTACCTTCTTTTCTAAATCCACATCTGTCTGGCTTTAAAAATCACTCGAACTGACGTACAATTGACTTTATCCTCAACCAACACGTCTCTTCGAGTGATTTTGAATGGTAATGCGACAGCTTTACTATTCAAAATTGTATCGAGAAGCTTTAGGATTAGCAAGGTTCTCGATACAATTTTTAAAGCATTACCTTCTTTTCTATTAATCCACATCTGTCTGGCTTTAAAAATCACTCGAACAGACGACTGAGACATCAACAACTCCTGATTGCTTCGTGCCACCCAATTACAATTCAATACTCTCCCCGATATCAAGAAGCATTAAATCCTTTCCTTTGCCGAAAAACTTACGAATAGCGAGTTCATGATCGATTTCGATATAGCCAAAGGTATCGTAATGAACACCCAATATTTTGTCACATTCGACGAAATCAGAGGCAAGAATCGCATCCTCGACATCCATGGTGAAATTGTTACCTATTGGAAAAATAGCCAAATCGAGTTTGGTTCGCAACGGAATGAGTTTCATATCCATCGTAAGGGCAGTATCGCCCGCGATATAAATGTTTTTATGTTCGCCTTCGATGACAAATCCGCCGGGATTCCCGCCATTGCTTCCATCGGGAAAGGAACTCGAATGCACTGCAGTAACAAACTTCACTTTTCCAAAGTCGAAGTCCCAGCTGCCTCCGTGATTCATGGGATGGGACTTTAAGCCCTTTTCACCAAAATGCGTAGCAATTTCATAATTCGAAACGATAACCGCATTGGTTCTGCCCGCTATATATTCAACATCGAGCACGTGGTCGCCATGAGCATGTGTCAGCAGAATATAATCGGCTTGGAGTTCGTTGATATTGATGTGGGAGGCATTGGGGTTGGCCGAAATAAAAGGGTCCACCAAAATGTGTTTGCCACCCACTTCGATTCCTAATGAGGCGTGACCGTAGAATGTTATTTTCATATGTTGCTATTTATTGTTTTTTATCGGTCATATGTAATTCGCATATCACCATTGGTTTTTACTACCAATTATAGGGCATGCTCATTTCATATGTTTCTATTTTAATAACTGCATTTTTATAACTAATGGCACACAGCTAACGCGAATTAAGCAGATGTACACCGATACATTTTTTCTTAAAATCTAAAATAAAAAATCTGTTGTAATCCGTTAGCTTCAGTAAAATCCGTGCGCTAATTTCTCGAACCCCATTCGCAACAAACCTTTAAACTATAAACCACAAACCCTAAACTACAAACCCTAAACTACAAACCACAAACCACAACCCCCAAACCCTATCGTCCTCCCAAAAAGAGATTTACAATGAGGTCTGGAATCAGCGAAATCATACAGATGGCTAAAAGTATAGAAAGTACAAAAGTACTCAAGGCTAACTTTTTTAATTCAGGATCTAATGCTCTAGGCTCTTGATTTTTACGAACTGTAATTAAATGTTTAGTTAAAGGGATGTAAGCCAATAAAAACA
>JAFLKK010000020.1 GCA_019163375.1 Paludibacter sp. | reverse complement strand
TATTGCAGTGTGTTAAATAAAAGAGATGAATTCGTGTTTTTTTTAATAATATGATAAATATCATTTTTTTAGAAGTATATATCTGATAAATTTACTCCATCAAATATCTTAATATTATGTTAAGAATACTAAAAAGAAAATAATAAATTAAACAATCAAAATTATGAAATCAGTTAAACACAGCATGTTAGTTGTTTTAGGGCTTCTTTTTTTCGCCTTAATAGGATGTACCCACGAGGACTATATTCCTGTTCCAGGGCAAGATGGTGCAGATGGAGCTCCGGGAGTTTCAGGTACTGCCTCTTGTGAATCCTGCCACTCGGTAGAGCACCAAAAACCTATTATTGATGCTTATAATTTATCAGCACACGGTAAAGGAATTCAAAATGCGGATGGTTCATTTACAAAACATATTTATGGTACCAATACGGTCCTTCCAGATGGTTCGCTAAATAGTGACAGGGCTTTTTGTGCTGAATGTCACTCTCAAGAGGGATATATCGACGTGAAAAAATATGGCAAACCTAATCCAACAGGATATGCTAATTTTGGTTCTATTTCCTGTGAGGGTTGTCACGGTGTAACTCACCGTTCATTTAATTTTACAAAAGACGGTAATGATTACGGTTTAAGAAACATTGCTGCGGTACCACAAAAAATCAATCCAGCCTTTACTTTGAATGCTTCACCTACTGGTGGTGTAAGTTCATCAAATACTTGTATTGGATGTCACCAAACAAGACCTGATTCGAATGGGTATTACAAAAGACCTGTTATTGAAAGTGGTGAAAAAGATGCTTCTGGAGCTGTGGTTATAACTAACGACCCAGTTAAAGGACCATTGTACAGATTCTGGTCTCAAAGAAAATTGGCCGATGCAGTTAAAGGTTATCCAGCGGGAACAACCTATTACAAAAATTACACTAATTCATTAGATCGAGCTGTGCACGTATCCGAACAAGGAGATTTATGGATGGGAATTACAGGTATTGATATTGAAGGTACTGCCACTCGTTTGCCTGCGGCTAAAACTGCGAAACACTATACTTCTGCTTCTTGTGTACAATGCCATATGGATAAACCTAAACCAGGGACTGTAAACACAGGTTCGCATACAATGAAACTTTCTTTCCAATCTTGTGTGTCTTGTCACCCAGCACCAGAAACTTTATTGACCAGTTTCCATACCAAATTCGATACTGAAGTTGCTAAGTTGGTAGCTGCATTTAAAGCGCAACCCAATTATTTCACAGTTTCTACATCTGGCAGTGTGACTCTCAAAACTTTTGATAGCGTGACAGGTTTGCCTTTCCCGACCACTCCAGCCTCTGGTACAAATACGGTTGCTACTTGGTATCAATCAAGAACAGATTTTCCTCTTAAATATGTACAAGCCTATTGGAATTACAAATTAATAACAGGCGATGAAGGAAAAGGAGTTCACAATCCACCTTACACAATGGCTTTGATTCAAAACTCTATTGAAGCATTAAAATAAAAATGGATTACCTCTGGGATTCGTCTCAGAGGTATTCTTTTACT
>JAFLKK010000027.1 GCA_019163375.1 Paludibacter sp. | reverse complement strand
ATTTATATCCCGATGTGTTGCAGGGCGTTTTCTTTTCGATTTTTATTATTGCTGTGGCTGCCGCCGAAACTGCGCTTGCTGTTGCAATAATCATAAATCTTTACAGACAAATTAGTTCTGTCGAAGTGAAGGACACTGAAATTATGAAGTATTAATATTCTACAACTATGGACATCTCTTATATAGTATTTATTCCATTAATTCCGCTAGCTGTATTCTTGCTTTTGGGAATTGGTTATCAGAAAATCAAACCAGCGGTTTCTGGATACATTGGAGTTGCTGGATTGGCAACTTCGGCTGCACTTTCTTATTATGCTGCATACCAATACTTCTTCGTTAGCGGAAAAGTAGATGGTGTTTACCAAACATTTGTAGAAAAAACGGTTTGGATGAATTTTACCGACACTTTGCACATCGATATGGGTATTTTAGTAGATCCAATATCTGTAATGATGCTTGTTGTTGTAACCACCATTTCCTTAATGGTGCACATTTACAGTAGAGGTTATATGGAAGGCGATAACGGATATACTAAATTCTTCGCTTTTTTATCGCTCTTTTCCTTTTCCATGCTTGGATTGGTTTTGGCAACAAACCTTTTCCAAATCTATATTTTCTGGGAATTAGTGGGTGTTTCCTCCTATTTATTAATTGGCTATTATTATACCAAAACTTCGGCAGTTGCTGCAGCAAAAAAAGCCTTTATCGTAACCCGATTCGCTGATTTTGGTTTCTTAATCGGAATTTTGATAGTAGGATATTACGCTGGCACATTCGATTTTGAAACATTAAATGCTGTCAATGCAGAAGGCGAAGGATTGCTTATGCAATGGGGAGCTTCTTCCTTTATGGGATTATCTGTAATAACTTGGGCATTGCTACTCATCTTTATGGGAGGTGCAGGAAAATCGGCAATGTTCCCATTACACATTTGGTTACCCGATGCAATGGAAGGACCAACACCGGTTTCAGCCTTGATTCACGCAGCAACAATGGTGGTAGCTGGAGTGTATTTAGTAGCTCGATTATTCCCGATGTACTATTTTGTTGAAGATGGTTTAGCCTTGAATGTTGTGGCCTATGTGGGAGCTTTCTCTTCCTTGTTTGCTGCCGTCATTGCTCTCACACAAACCGATATTAAGCGAGTTTTGGCTTTTTCGACTATGTCACAAATTGGTTATATGATGTTGGCTTTAGGTGTTTCGAGTTACAAAGGTCACGAAGGCGTTGGTTATATGGCATCTATGTTCCACTTGTTTACTCACGCGATGTTCAAAGCCCTTTTATTCTTGGGAGCTGGTTCAGTAATTCACGCCGTTCACAGCAATTATTTAAAAGATATGGGCGGTTTGCGCAAATATATGCCAATTACTAATATTACATTCTTGATTGCAGCATTGGCAATATCGGGAGTTCCTCCATTCGCAGGATTTTGGAGTAAAGACGAAATCTTAGTTGCGGCTTTCGAAAAAAATCAATTGCTTTATTTTGTTGCTCTTTTCGTAGCGGGATTGACAGCCTTTTATATGTTCCGACTTTATTTTGGAATAT
>JAFLKK010000026.1 GCA_019163375.1 Paludibacter sp. | reverse complement strand
AGGATGTTTATTACATATCCGAGTGATTGGGTTAATCTTCGATAGCTTGTTCAATAGCTTCGGGTTCAAATAGTCCTTTTTTCATTTTATATCGCACCCAAAAGAAAGCAAATACCGCTGTGACTCCAATAAATATAGCTACGTTGGTAAATACATTAAATCGCAATTCGGGACTTGGTGAATTATTGATAAACGCATAAGTCATTCCTAATATTCCAATAATTTGCACGAAAGGGAACCAAGGAGATATGTATGAACGTGGGTAGTTGGGATATTTCTTGCGCAATACCATTAAATCGATGTGCGTAATAATGTAAGCAAGTAAATAACAACTTGCTCCCGAAATAACGAGCATCAATAAACCATCTGTACTTTTTTTGAAAAGTAGAATAGCAATTGTTATTATAGTCGCGACAACTAATATGCCAATCCAGGGAGTTCTCCATTTTGAATGCAATCTCATAAAAATGGGCGGCAACTGTTTGTGATGTGCCATACCGTATAATAATCGTGGTGTTGTTGCAAATCCAGTGCTGATAAAACCACAGGTTGTAGTGATTGACAAAATGAGAATAACTATTTTACCTGCATTTCCAAAAATCGCTTTTCCTAAAACTAAATGTGGAATATCTGTGCTGGTGAGCTGTTCTGCAGGTACAAGTTTCATTGCTACAAAGGCTACCAAACTGTACGCAAACAACAAAACGATGCAGGCGGTGAACATTGCTTTTGGAATATGTCTCACTGGGTTTTTAGCTTCTTCAATAAAGTCGCACACCATTTCAAATGCGATAAAGGGCCAAAGTGCTGCCAGTACTAAAGTAAATACAGAAGCATTAGGATGGATAAAATCTTGTACTATCTGAGCAGGTGGAGTTCCTTGATTATTGAATGTTCCTATTCCGGCAAATCCGATGACTACCAGCGTCACTAACATTGTGAATGAAATGATACTTTGTACAGAGGCAAACAAATCAATACCGAAAATATTGAGAAGTGTAAATGTCCAAACTACTACAAGAGCCACGGTTGTAAACGAGCTTGCGGTTATTGTATCGAGAACATTATGCAGCAAAAGCAATTCGGCTAATGTTCCAAATACTGTTGGTGCGACGTAAGCCGAAAGGGATGCAATAATTGCCGGAAAATGTCCAACAGAAACGGCGGTGTAAGTACTGATGCTTCCTGCTTTTGGCATCATCAAGGCCAACTCAGAATAAGTTGATATGTAACATAAAGCTATGATAAAAGCAATTAGAATGGCAATGAAAAAAGTTCCACCCCCTAAACCTGCACCTTGCAAAATTGAAACAACAGATGTTTGCGAAACTACTATTCCAATCGTTATTATGAATAATGAAGTAAGACCTAATACTTTCTTGAGACCTTTTGTTAGGCTATTTTTTTCATTCATCAATTACATTTGTTTTTGCAAAAGTAGTAAAAGGTGTCGAATAATAGGGTTTATAACGTTCGGCGGCTTCAAGAAGTGGCGATGAACCAAGACCAAGCCTTCACAAATATAAACAAAACTTTAAATTAAAGACCTTTCCAATTTCTGATAAATCCCGTGCCTCGCCATTTCTTGAAACCGCTGTT
>JAFLKK010000028.1 GCA_019163375.1 Paludibacter sp. | reverse complement strand
TGATTTGTGCTTCGACAACGTGTGAACCTGGAACTAACCAAGCGGTAACATTTGCTGCTTTTTGTCTTCCTTTTACAATCGATGCAAAAGCTCTAAAATCTTCAATTCGACCATTGGTGCAACTTCCCAAGAAAACATAATCAATTGGTTTTCCTATCATCGCTTCACCTTGGTTGTAACCCATATATGCCAAAGATTTTACATACGTTTCTTCGCCTTCGGCAACATCTTTTGCTCCCGGAATACTTTTAGAAATTCCTAATCCCATTCCAGGATTGGTTCCGTAAGTAATCATTGGCTCGATATCCGAAGCTGAAAAAGTAATTTCTTCGTCGAAAGTAGCGTCAGCATCGGTTTTTAAAGTTTTCCAATACGCAACTGCTTTATCCCAAGCTTCGCCTTTTGGAGCGAATAAACGACCTTCTAAATAATCGAAAGTGGTTTGGTCAGGAGCAATCATTCCGCCACGAGCACCCATTTCGATAGTCAAATTACAAACTGTCATACGACCTTCCATTGTCATATTTTCGAAAACATCACCAGCATATTCTACAAAATATCCTGTAGCTCCTGAAGTTGATAATTTCGAAATGATATAAAGCGCAACGTCTTTTGGCGTAACTCCCAATTGAAGTTCACCATTTACGTTGATGCGCATTTTTTTAGGTTTTGGTTGCATAATACATTGCGTAGATAGCACCATTTCCACCTCAGAAGTTCCAATTCCGAAAGCAATTGCTCCGAAAGCTCCGTGAGTAGAAGTGTGTGAATCCCCACAAACAATGGTGGCACCCGGCAAAGTAATTCCGTTTTCAGGACCTACCACGTGAACAATTCCGTTTTTTATATTTCCTAAACCCCAGTGGCTAATGCCATATTCTGCGGAGTTTTCCTCCAAAGCCTTTAATTGATTGGCAGATAATGCATCTTCAACAGGCAAATGTTGGTTTATGGTTGGTGTGTTGTGATCGGCAGTGGCGAAAGTGCGTTCTGGATATAAAACCGAAATGCCTCTTTCCTTTAAACCTAAAAAAGCAACAGGACTGGTAACTTCGTGAATGAAATGACGGTCAATAAAAAACACGTCTGGTCCATCCTCAATTTGACGCACCACGTGCGAATCCCATACTTTGTCGAATAATGTAGTACTCATTTTTAACTATTTTTATTAAATGTGTTTCTGTTTTTTATAACAATGGAGGCAAATTTAGAAAAAGAAATAAAGTTGTCAATCTTATTATTTACTTATATACGATACCCAAAATGGGTTTACGACACTTTACAGCTTCTGATTATTAGTTTGGGATTAATGGTCCTAATTTGATTTCGAGTTTGTTTTTAATGTTGTCACTTTTATAGGTTTTATAACAGGTGTTTTTTAGGTTTATGATTTTAGTAAAAATTTAATATAAATCGCCGATTTGATTAGAAATAGTTTAACAAAACATTGAATTTAAACAAAATTTAATAATGATTGTGCTTCGAATGGTTTTGTGTAGTTCTCTAAAGAAGTTCTTTTTTGGCTTTTTAAGTTCCAAAAAAGCGAATTAAATTTGATGTATTTAATATGAAATAGACCATTTTTTTTGCTAAAATACTACGACATCCAAAAAAA
>JAFLKK010000010.1 GCA_019163375.1 Paludibacter sp. | reverse complement strand
ATTTGGTACACTGCCGAATTCCACGAAAGAGAAGTTTTTGACTTCTTTGGAATACAATTCAACAATCATCCTAATCTAAAAAGACTCTTCTTGACCGAAGAATGGGATGGATTTCCGTTGAGAAAAGATTATGTAGATGAAATTAATATGGTTATCAAATAAGCAAAAATGGATACAACTATAACCAACAATTTTAAATCCGAAGAATATCAAATTAATATGGGGCCGCAACACCCTGCAACTCACGGAGTTTTGCGACTTTTATTGACTATTGACGGTGAAATAATCAAAAGAGTGGAACCCGATTTAGGATACATCCACCGTTCTATCGAAAAAATGTGTGAACGCGATAGCTATCAGCAAATCGTGCACTTAACAGACCGAATGGATTATCTTTCTTCGCATATCAACAACGAAGCCGTTTGCCTTACCGTAGAAAATGCGCTTCAATTGGAAATTCCAGAACGTGTAAAAGTCATTCGAACTATTATATCCGAATTGACCCGAATCGCATCTCATACTTTGTGGTGGGGCGTTATGGGAATGGACGTTGGCGCTTTGACCACTTACTTTTATGGTTTTAGAGACCGCGAAATGATTAACGATATTTTCGAGGAAACTTGTGGTGCTCGTTTAACGATGAACTACAACATTCCTGGAGGATTAATGTTTGACATTCACCCGAATTTTGTAAAAAGAACGAAAGAATTTATCGCTCATTTCAAAACCAAACTTCCCGAATACGATTTGCTTTTATCCAATAATGTCATTTTCCGAAAAAGAATGGAAGGCATTGGCATTTTATCCAAAGAAGATGCGATTTCTTTTGGAGCTTCGGGTCCTGTGGGCCGTGCTTCTGGCTATTCTTGTGATGTTAGAAAACACCATTCGTACAGCGCTTATGACAAAGTAAAATTCAACGAAGTATTGAAAACCGAAGGCGATACTTATGCCCGTTACCAAGTTAGAGTTTTAGAAATGTGGGAATCCTTGTCGATAATAGAACAATTAATTGATGACATTCCTGAAGGAGAATTTTTTGCTAAAACCAATGCGGTAATCAAATTGCCCGAAGGTGAGTATTATGAAAAAGTAGAAACTGCAAGAGGAGAATTAGGGGTTTACATCGTTAGTACAGGAACAAAAAATCCGTACCGAATGAAATTCCGTTCGCCAGGATTCTCTAATTTATCCTTATTAAATCATATTGCTGTAGGTGGAAAAATTGGAGATTTAGTAGCAACTATGGCAACATTAGACCTTGTAATCCCTGATATCGACCGATAAAATTAATTTTATGAACATTACAAAAAATATTCACGAATGGCTTTTTAGCCTGATGCCGGAAGCTACAGCAAGCATTGTAGAAATGGTATTAATAGCCGTTGTTTACCTAGCCATTTTTGCAGTGGCTGGTTTATACCTAGTTTTACTCGAAAGAAGAGTAGCCGCTTGGTTTCAATTGCGACTTGGACCCAACCGAGTGGGTTGGCAAGGTTTATTACAAACTATGGCCGATGCTTTAAAACTGGTTTCTAAAGAGTTAACCGGAACTATTAAAGCAGACAAATTTTTATACAATTTAGCTCCTTATTTTGTTATTGTAACCGCCTTGATGGCGATGTCGCTTTTCCCTTTTTCGAAAGAATTTCAAGCCTTTGACATCAATATTGGTATTTTCTTTTTAATCGCCAT
>JAFLKK010000012.1 GCA_019163375.1 Paludibacter sp. | reverse complement strand
CTAATCTGGCGATTTACTTTTGCGAAAATCTGGCGATGCAAAGTTGCTGATTACAACTTTCACTTTGCTACAGCTTTTCACTCTTCACTCTTCACTTTTCACTTATAACTACTCCTTCGCCCCCATCCACCGTTCTGCTTCGATGGCAGCCATGCAGCCAGTACCAGCAGCTGTTACTGCCTGACGGAAAACGTGATCCTGAACATCGCCGGCAGCAAACACACCTTCGATATTGGTACGCGTACTTCCTGGGACGGTTTTAATGTAACCTTGATTGTCCAGGTCAAGCTGACCTTTAAAAATGTCGGTATTGGGAGTGTGACCTATGGCAACAAAAAATCCCTGGATCTCAATATTTTTGATTTCGCCGGTTTTTGCGTTTTTCAGCCTGGCACCGGTTACCACTTTTCCATCGCCGGTAATTTCTTCGGTAACATGATTCCAGATTATTTCGATATTAGGCGTATTCATTACCCTGTGCTGCATCGCTTTTGAAGCACGAAGTTCGTCGCGGCGAACGATCATATATACTTTACGACCCAGTTTTGCCAGGTAGGATGCTTCTTCACAAGCCGTATCGCCACCTCCGACAACTGCAATATCCAAACCCCGATAGAAAAACCCATCGCAGGTAGCACAAGCCGAAACACCGTGACCATTGTATGTTTTCTCCGATTCGAGTCCAAGCCATTGTGCTGTGGCACCAGTTGCAATAATAACTGTTTCAGCTTCAATTACTTTACCACTATCGGTAGTTGCTTTAAATGGCCGGTTTTGGAAATCGGCTTTTTCAATAATTCCGAAACGTACATCCGTACCAAAACGCTCGGCCTGGTGCTGAAGGTCTTCCATCATTACAGGACCGGTAACGCCTTTCGGATAACCGGGGAAATTATCAACTTCGGTAGTGGTTGTTAGCTGACCGCCCATTTGCATTCCGGTATACATTACCGGTTTAAGATCAGCACGCGCAGCATAAATAGCAGCAGTATATCCGGCAGGACCGGAACCTATGATAAGGCAATCAACTTTTTCAAATTCAGATGATGACATGATATGGTTATTTTTTTTGTGGGTGCAAAATTAATGTATTAAGTCGTAAGGACATAAATTATACCACTGTTAAATAAGTCAAATATCTCAACAAAAAAGCTGACATGAATATGACAGATTGGCGGACACAAAATCTCTTTTCACTTATTGTGGAGCATAAAATCTCTTCAATTATTTTCGCATCCGAATATCCTGCAAACCAATAAATCCATATGGCTCAGAAAATTTATATTTTCCTGATGCTTCCTTTTCCCTTGTCTTTCATTAACTTTGTATCAATACCTGTTCAACCCACAAAGAAATTGAATTGATACTATTTCTACTCAGAAGGCGCTAAAACCAAGGGAGATCAATTAATATAAAAGCCATGGACGAAAGTTGGATCATCATTATCACTGTCGCGGTTGCGGCGCTAGCTTTAATCATCTTTTTAATTATCCGTAATCTAAAAGATGCCAAAGAGCTTGAACAAAAAATAATTAATGAAGAAAAAACATCTCTTCCGAAAGAGGATGACACAGAAATAGATACAAATGATTGATTATTTAATCTCAACTTATATTCATCTGCAGGTCGTTACGTTAAAGAATGTGGACGATAAACAAATGCATATACAAATTAAGAGTCATTTAGAAAAGAAAAAATCAAAGCTTTGATTTTTGAACAGTAAAATCCTTACTTTTGCACCCTTCAAGGATCGGGGTGTGGCGCAGTTGGCTAGCGTACTTGCATGGGGTGCAAGTGGTCGTCAGTTCGAGTCTGACCACTCCGACAAATAGTGCTGATAATCAATAAGTTGCAAAATTTAAAACAATATTTTCAGCAATTTTGTACGATTGAATAGAAAAAGGGGCTTTAATTGCCCCTTTTTCTATGCCTTTTTTAGTTTGCCGTTATACGGGATCGATAGGAAACTTGCCAAATAATTTACAATTTACTTGGTTTTCTAACTTCACCCCCGCACAAAGTTTCTGCCCATTATCGCGTTTAAAATTCTGGATGTAATACTGGCGGTTGCCCTCAGCCATACTATTGGGCTCAGTAGAGCACTATTGCTTAA
>JAFLKK010000029.1 GCA_019163375.1 Paludibacter sp. | reverse complement strand
TTTGTGAAATCCCGAGAGATTTGAGCGACACCGGGCTTTCTTCAACCCGCTTAAAAACGGAAGCTGTAACTTCAACGCCACTTATCTGAACTGCAACTTCTTTCATTGCGATATCAATAGAAGCTGTTTTTGAATTAGTTACTAGTATTTCTTCAGTCATTATCCGCTCAAAACCAACTGATGTGGCTTCGAGTTTAACGTAACCAGGATTCAAACCTTTAAACAGAAAATTTCCGTCAAAATCGCTTATAGCACCGATTGTTGTTCCGCTGATGATAATGTTAGTAAAAGGCAGAGGTTCGTTATTCTTTATATTGAAAACTCTTCCTTTAATGGAGCCGGTTTGAGCAAATAATCCGACAGTAACAACAATACTCAAAATTAACAGTGAAAGTTTTAGTTGCATATATAGATTGTTTAATCAATTAAGATTAATGTTAGACAACCATTAAACGCAGGATCTAAAAAAATGTTTGTCCTGTTTAGAAAAATTAAGAAATCTACCGGAGATATATTATTCAGGGACTACCCAAATTTGAATCTGCATTACCTTGGTAGCACCTGATTCAAGTGTGAAAGGCTCGGGGCTGGGATGCAGGATATCACCGGTACCATACCATCCGTAGAAATCACCGGCATTTAATGTGTTCCCAAAATCGGTATCTTTCCAAATTTCAAGATAATAGGTTCCAACCGGAACATTATCAAAAGTAAAACTAACTATAGGTCCAAATCCTTCGGTAGGAGTTTCTGCAAAAACCACATGATTTACCCAGTTGGTCTTTGAAGTAAACAACCGGACTTTCGAATTTATAAGGTCGAAATCAATTCCTGACGGAAAAGCAGCAACGCCGGTAATTTGCGATGTAGTGTCATTTCTCACAACTACAAGTTGAATACTGTCATTAGCCTGGTTGCCATCTTTATCGGTAACAAGCACCTTTGTTGTATAAATGCCTTCTTTGTTGGGCGCTGTCCAGCTTACGGTATCGCCAACACCGGAAATTGAGCCTCCGGTAGTCGTATAATAAAAAACCAGCTCTTCATCATCCGCATCAGTAGCTACTATCTCAATCATAGCAGAACCACCAACTACAACCGTGTCGGGAGTTACGCTAATCGACTCTATTACTGGCACATATGTAATTTTATCATTACAACCTGCAATCACCAATATTAATAGAGTTGCAGCAATTAAATGTACTTGTATTCCGGAAAGAAATGATTTCATAACGAGCGTGTTGAAGTATATCGGGTGCAAATTAAATAATTTTCAGCTAAAGTAAAACGAAAGTCCTGAATTTTAGTCCTTTTTTAACATTAATATTTTTTTAAGTAGTCTATTGCTTTGCTCAGGTTCAATAACAGGCCTGCTTCGCCGTCGAGCCAGAATATATTTATTCCCTTATTCTCCATTCGCCTGAACCAGGTCATTTGCCTTTTTGCAAACTGGTGAATGGCTGTATTTAAAAGCGCAACCATCTGGGTATAGGTTAATTCATTATCCAAAAACATGGTAATATACTTGTATTCAAGACCATACATTTTAAGACGATCTTTACTGATACCACTGTTAATAAGTTGCTGCACTTCTTCGACCATTCCTTCGCTCAAACGCTGCATAAGCCTGGCCGTTATTCGTTGTCTTACTATTTTGCGATCAAAGCGGATTCCCAGCACAGGAGTATTTAAAAAAATATTCTCGCCTGGAACAAATTTATTCTGCAACCGGTACTTCTCAATCTCAATGGCCCTTATCAATCTTTCACGATCAAGAGTATCAGTAGTATTATGAACAATTCGGGAAATATGTAACCGGTCAACCAGTTCTTGATCTTTAAAATCCGACAATTCAATTCTAAGCTCAGCATCAAAAGGCGCTTCTGTAAAATTGTAGCCTTTTAAAACCGCTTCGAGATACATTCCCGTCCCCCCGCACAACAGGGGTGTTTTCCCCTTTTCAATAACCGATAAACGGGCAGATTCAAAATCACGCTGAAACTGAAACACATTGTATTCGGTTCCCGGTTCAGCAATATCAATAAGATGGGAAGGAACAGTAATACCATTTACCGTATAATCAGCCATATCTTTCCCTGTTCCTATATCCATTCCCCGATATACCTGCCGCGAATCAGCACTTATAATTTCGGCATTAAGCTCGATGGCGAGATTTGCCGCGAATGTAGTTTTCCCGACTGCAGTAGGACCCAAAACTGTTACTAATGGATATA
>JAFLKK010000021.1 GCA_019163375.1 Paludibacter sp. | reverse complement strand
CTTCACCCCGTAGCAATGGCATTGTTTACAACGACCATTTCGAAGCTCTTTCAGTACAGGTATTGGAAATTATCAGCCACCTGGAATTATCCCCAACCACGGTTGAATTAACTTCCTCTCAGTGGGATATAATCAACTCGGAATTTCCTCAAATGCTTTCTGATGTTGTCACCTTCACAAGCGAAGATGCGGCAGGTGTTGTCTACCGCTTGGGTATGGTATTTTTCAGGATGTGCATGATATTTACAGCTTTACGTAAATGCGAAAACGGCGAAACCACACCTACCATGATTTGCACCGACGAAGATTTCTTTTCGGTCCTTCAAATAGTGTTGACCTATTTAGACCATAGCCTGCTAATGTTCAACAACCTGCCCAAACAAAACGAACCTATGCAGTTTCTTTCTGGCGATGGCAAACGTAAGTTCTTTGATGCCTTGCCTCAGGAGTTTACCCGCAAGGAAGCAACTGAAATTGGACTGCAGTTTAAACTTGCTGCCCGAACAGTGGATGAAGTCCTCCGATCGGCAACCGGAACAACCCTCACCAGGATAAAAGCCGGTCATTACCAGCGCAAATAATTTCCAATCAAACTTATACATCCAGCCTCCTTCGGGAGGCTTTTTTGTGCCTGTTGCAAACTTTGCAGACTTTGCAAACTTTGCAGTTTTCTTTATTTATTGACATTTCTTTTCTTTTGTTTATTATTTCTTAAATTTGACCGGATTAATCAAATGATCATGATCAAATTTAACGGCAAGCTAAGTAGAAGTAATTGATGATAGAAAGATTTTCAAAGGGGAATTGATACCTGCCAATCACTTTCTAGGTCATTTGATATAATTTTAATAATACTCAGTAGTTTTGAATAATATGGACTTGATACAGGAAGGGATAAAGAATAAACTCATTGAAATAAGTGAAAATGGTAAACTAATCACTTATTGTAATCATAATCGCTCCCGCAATTTTACTAATCCTGAAGAAAAAGTTCAGGCTGAAACATTTATCAAATTAGTTCTCCATTACAGATACGATTCAGCTCGGATAAGGCACTATGAAACTGTAACAATGGGCGCAGGTAAAAAAGAAGCCGATATTATTGTGTATAACGATGACGAATGCCTGCAACCGCACATAATGGTAGAATGTAAAAAATCGGATGTCAGTGAACAGGAATTTCTTCAGGCAATTGAGCAAGCATATAGTTATGCTTATGCATTACCGAATGATGTTAAATATGTATGGGTTACATCTGGAGCAAAAGATGAATATCTTGAAGTAGATAAGAAAAAGAATACTCGTGTCACTCAACCCGATATTCCTTTGTTTGGAGTTAAAAAGTTAGAGACCTATAAGTTTGCATATGATGCCGATACCCAGTCTTTTGAAGATGGAAAACAGAAATACTGGGATCTGAAAGTTGTTGAGGAAAGTGTTCTTACATCGCGTTTTAAACAGGCTCATGATTCACTTTGGGCTGGAGGTCAATTGAATCCCTCTGAGGCTTTTGATGAATTAGACAAGCTCATCTTTTGCAAAATATGGGATGAACGAAAATACAGGAAACATGGTGAGCCTTACGATTTTCAGATAATAACTGTTCACAGAGATGAGATAAAAAATGCCGATCGTCTTAGCCCTGATGAATTACGTAGGGAAATGAGAGGTTTGGAAAATCGAAGGCTTTTTGAACGAATCCTGGCTTTGTATGAAGAAGGAAGAAAAAAAGATGCTGAAGTATTTCGCGATAATATCAGGCTTTCACCTGAGAAAGTTAGGACGGTTGTAGGATATTTACAGGACATTAACCTTAGTGAAACCGACTTGGATGCCAAAGGCCGTGCCTTTGAAACCTTCATGGACTCATTCTTCCGAGGTAATTTCGGGCAGTTTTTCACACCGCGCCCAATCGTTAAATTTGCAGTTGATGTACTGCCAATATCTAATGAATCACTTGTGCTTGATACTTCTTGTGGTAGCGGTGGATTCCTTTTATACTCCTTAAACAAGGTGAGGGATGAAGCGACCCGGCTTTATCCTAATTACAAAAATGATACACGTCAGTATGATCGTTGGTATAAGTATTGGCACGATTTTGCTCAAAACAAGCTTTATGGTATTGAGATAAATGAACAAATATCTCGCGCGGCTAAAATGAATATGATTATTCACGACGATGGCCATACCAATGTTATAACCTCTGATGGTCTTCTTCCTGCGAATGAAATGGCACTCTTGACACAGAACAAAGGATTTAGTAATAACCGTTTTCATTTCATATTAACCAACCCACCATTCGGTTCTGTCATACGAAGCAGTGAAAAACACTACATTGAATTATACGATTTAGGCAAAAAAGATGCTGACTGGCTGGACTCAAAAGGAAATACTAAAACTGAGAATCGTGAAAACCAGAGCACTGAAATCCTGTTCCTTGAACAATGTCACAATTTCCTTATCGAAGGCGGTTTTCTGGCAATCGTAATTCCCGACGGAATACTTACTAACAGCAGCCTTCAGTACGTTCGCGATACCATTGAAGATAAATATCGAATCGTTGCCGTGGTTTCAATGCCGCAGACTGCTTTTACTGCAACCGGCGCAGGAGTTAAAAGCTCTATTATGTTTTTAAGGAAACATCCTGTTAAGCATACAGAAAAACTACGTTCCATCAAATCAGATATTCAAACCAGGCTGAAATCAGATTTTAAGTATTTGGAAAGCATTAATGCCTGGGACCAGGAAAAGAATCGCAAAATCCGAGAGCTGGAAGGTTTCAAGAATCCCGATCCATACCTGAGAGTGGCCGACCTCAAAAAAACAGAGCAATATAAAAAATGGAAAGATGAAATTTTCGCATTCTATAATGAATTAGTGACTGAACTAAAAGAAAAGTTGCAAGAAGAGTACCTTCAGGCTAAAAAGAAACTGTTGCCCGACTATCCTATTTTTATGGCTATTGCTGATGATATAGGCTATGATGCTACTGGTAAACCCACTTCTAATGGTGATGCCGATCTTGATATTATTCGGGATGAACTTCGGAGTTTTATTAAAAATATTGTAATTATTTACCTGCCTTCTATACTGGTAATGAAATTATCCCCAACAAATGT
>JAFLKK010000025.1 GCA_019163375.1 Paludibacter sp. | reverse complement strand
ACTTTTTCTTACATCTTATCTTCCATTGCCAAATGGCACAAATATAGGAGAAGGGCCCCTAACATCATGATTTTTAGAAAAGGGCAATAGACTGTACCTGTGGCAAAATTCTGCTTTTTAACCAAGCAAGAGATATATCTTAAACCAATTATCACTCTTTTGCTATCGATCCTGAGTAAATTCCAATACTGATTGATTAATCAATGTTTAGAACACATTCACTTTTGGGGATAGACTTAGCAAAGCTCAGGACTCAGATTACATTTCCTTTAGCATCACCTTTACAATATTATCAGCGCCTTCAGCTATTTGAAGAATAGTAGCATCGAGCATATAACAGGGTGTAGTGAAGACTTTGTGCTTGTGATCGGTCACGACTTGTCCGTGAGAGGTGTTTGTATGTTTTGCGCCCATTTTCTCCACGGCAGCAGCAGTGCCTTTGTCGCTGCCAATGGTAATTTCAACATCGTCTAAAATACTGGCAAGGATAACCGGCGAAATACACAATGCGCCAATAGGTTTGCGTAGACTTACAGCTTCGCGCACCACTTTGCTTACCTGAGGATGAACGTCACAATCAGCACCTTTAAAGGCAAAAGAACATAAGTTTTTGGCTACACCAAAGCCACCAGGGAAGAGCAGTGCATCAAAACTGCGCATATCGAGTTCGGTAAGCGGTTTGATTTTGCCACGGGCAATCCGGGCACTTTCAACCAGCACATTGCGGGTTTCGGGCATTTCGGTGCCGGTAAGGTGGTTAACCACATGATGCTGGGCAATATCCGGTGCAAAAAGCTGGTATTCAGCGCCGTTTTTCATTACGGCAAACATGCTCATTACGGCTTCGTGTATTTCGGCACCGTCATATACGCCGCAACCGGCAAGGATAATTGCAAATTTTTTCATCTGTATATTTTTTAATTTTTACGGGTCAGATGGAATACGCCATGAGAATAATCTTTTCTGTTAAGGATCATTTTTTCTGCTCATGGCTATTTCATAGGATATCATGTTTTGAGGTTTTAAAATTACGAAATGAAAACAGTGATATAAAGATTTGTTTAAAAATTCGCTCATATTAAAAATAATTATATATTTGATGGTTCATTATTACTTATGCTATTTACCGAAAAACCATAAAGCGTTTTAAATGAAATCAGAAATTTTAAAGCTATACTATCCTAATCTTCTTATTTCTGTAGAGAGAGAGAGAGAGAGAGAGAGAGAGGTCTGATCACCCGCCTTAGATTTCCTAAACACAGCTATAGTTTCAATACATTTATCCGGCATTATTTCAATGCAAAATAATTTATAATTTTTATTCCAATGAAAAAAGTCATCTTAATCACACTGCTAATTATTGTCGTTCAAATCGCATACAGCCAGACAAACTATTTTAAAGTTCTGCATACCCCGTCTGTTGAGTTTCCGGATGCAGTGGTTGAAACCGAATCAGGTGATATTATCATGATACAAACAAATTATGTTGAGCAGGATTCAACAAACTATGTTTCATTTTTAAAATTAAACCAGAGTGGGGATACAGTAGCAAACCGGATAGTAGAAAGATCAGATAGATTTTATTCTTACACACGGGTTATAAAATTACAACAACCTGATGGACAGGCTGAGCAATTTGTTGCAATTGGAGGCTCGTATAATCGTGGTGCAAACAATGTGTTCACTGCTAATAATAAATTGCTCTTTTATACTTTTAACAGCAATTTTGATTCCATATCCAGCGCCGAAATTAATTTGCCCAATTCACTTTATATATGGGGATTGCGCGATGCTATTCAAACCAAAAACGGGCATATAGTATCTTTAATTGACGATATGACCCATAAAAAAGTACTGATTCTTAAGTCTTCAATAGGTGGTGATTCGATTTCGTTTAATCAGATTGTCCCACAAAATTCATCTTACGTTTTTTCGATCATGGAAAAACCTGAATCTGACGGATATTACTTTACTTCAGATGGGTATTTCAATGGTATAATCGGATATGCCTTTAATTATATCATTACCCTTGATACTAACCTCCAGTATGTAAAACAGGATTCATTACCAGGCTCATGCGCTTTTTATTCCCATATCAGACCTTTTAACAATAGTATATTGGTAGGAGGGCGGGCAAAGCGTATTTGGTTTAATGCATATCCGGTATATCTTACGGAAGAATATTGCATTGAAAAACTTGATAATGCATTGCAACCTGTAAAACAGGTATTTCTTTCGCATGTAGTTCTGAACCATTCAGGAGATTCGGAGAACGACACGATTTCGTATCCGGCACTGTCGCGAAACTTTGATTTTGTTGATACAAATTACATTTATACATCACATTACAGGGAATACCCTATGGAGTATTATCCAGCGATTTACAATTATTTTGTTGTTTCAAAATTCAATTCGAACCTTGATTTGCTGTGGCAGTATTATTTCGGGTTCGATGCTTATTATTTTGTTTGGCAAATTACTGCACTCAAAGATGGCGGTTGTTTTGTGAGTGGTAGCCGATACGATTATCAAACCCAAAACCAGGAATACGATATCTTTTGTCTCAAATTAGATTCGACAGGCATTTTTACCTCATCAGGGGAGCCGAATGTGGTGGTTCATTCAGCAATGGTGTTTCCAAACCCGGGAACCGATATTCTACACCTGGAATCAGGACCACAGGTACTCGGCAACTACTTCCAACTGTATGATTTACAAGGGATAAAATTGAGTGAAGTGAAAATAACAGCCAGCCAGCAACAGATAAGTACTAACAACTTGCCGAATGGGATGTATATCTGGCGTATTGTTACCAAAGGGAAAATAGTTGATTCCGGCAAATGGATTAAAGTGGAGTGATAAAGTTTCGCCAGGTCTCCCCTCTCCTTGTCCCTGGGTAAAATGTGGGATGTCTAATTTCGGATGTCGGTTTGCAATTCTCCTTGTCTCCTGGTCTCCCCTTCTCCTTGTCCCCCTTCTCCCACTCTTTGCATCACCCTTTCTCCCACACCTCCGGTCCATCATTTCGTGGTGAGTTTACCAATTTTGATACCGGATAGGCATCCATTTCCTCGGATGGAAAAGGCTTGAGAAGTCCAAGAATGTCATCAGCATTTTTCGCTGAAAGCCAGGCTTTTTCATCTTCCTTTTTCAGGATTAC
>JAFLKK010000015.1 GCA_019163375.1 Paludibacter sp. | reverse complement strand
TAACAAATAAAAATAATACACCATGAAATTACCTTCGCAAAAAATATCCGTATTCGAAAAGGTTGGCTACAGTTTGGGCGATTTAGCCGCTAATCTTGTTTTTCAAACATTAATTACTTATTTAGCCTATTTCTACACCGACATTTATGGCCTTAAAAGTACCGATGCTTCAATAATAATGCTTGTAGTGGGCTTAATTGCCGCATTTCTTTTTAATCCCATAATTGGAGTATTAGCCGACAGAACCAAAACAAAATGGGGAAAATTCAGACCATGGATACTGTACACAGCTGTTCCTTTAGGAGTTGTGGCGCTTCTTGCGTTTTCAACACCCGATTTTTCGTACAAAGGAAAACTCATCTACGCAGCTGTTACTTATTCGCTTCTGTTGATGTTGTATGCTTCGAGTAACTTGCCATACTCTGCATTGAGTGGTGTAATTACCGGCGATATGAGCGAAAGAAACAGTATTTCTTCGTACCGCTTTGTTGCAGTAATGTTTGCTCAATTTTTTGTGCAGGTGTTTATGTTGCCTATTATTGAATATGCAGGTAACGGAGATAAAGCAGTTGGGATTGAGTCGGTAATGACATGGATGGCCGTTGTTGGCACTGTCATGTTATTGATAACATTTTTCACTACCAAGGAACGTATAGTTCCCACTATTGAACAAAAGTCATCGATAAAAGATGATTTGTCAGATTTGGTGCAGAATAAGCCATGGTTAATCATGCTTAGCTTGACAATTTTGGTTTTCATCACCCTTTCAATGAAGGGTAGTTCGTATGTGTATTATTTTAATAATTATGTAGATCAAAAAGCACTTACAGACTTTATCAGCCCTGTTCTTTCTGCTTTATCCGGCATCGGAGTTAACTTCTTTGGATCCGATCCGGTAGCTGCTGGTTTTGGTTTGTTCAATGCAGGTGGTATTATCTTCATGATTGTAGGTATTTCATTGTCGAAAAGGCTTGCCGATAAATATGGTAAACGCGATGTTTATAAATATGGTTTACTTGTTGCTACATTCTTTATTTTCGACTTTTTCTTTTTCAAACCCGAGGATGTAATCTTAATGTTTGGGTCACAAATTTTACATGGATTTTCGTATGGTATTACCATTCCTATTCTTTGGGCTATGATTGCCGACGTAGCCGATTTTTCTGAATGGAAAACAAATCGTAGAGCAACTGCAATTATCTTCTCGGCAATGATGGTTGGGCTTAAAGCCGGACTCTCTATTGGAGGGGCATTAGTTACATGGATTTTAGGTTTGTATGGATATATTTCTAAAGAAGGAGCTGTTGTTGGGCACGAAACAATTCAACCGGCATCGGTTGCTGATGGAGCAAAATTACTGGTGAGTATATTCCCTTCCATCACATTTCTTATAGGTGTAGGGTTGCTTTTCTTCTATACTATTGATAAGAAAATGGAAATTAAAATTGAAGCGGACTTGAAAACTCGCAGGGCTAAAAATAGTACCCCGCTTCAATAAATATAGCTTCATAAAAGTGTGAAATTTACATATGGCTATATTGCTGTTGTTCAATAGTTCTAGTTTTAAAACTCCTGATTGAAGTACTATGCGTGTTCGAGTACCTACTATAAATAAATTAATTGTATAAATAAATGAAAATTAAAATCATCTCCGGAATTACAGCTATGTTTCTTCTTGCATCTGTGGATGCAGCGGCTCAAGGAACATTAGCGGAGGCTACCAAAGGGAATTTCCTATTTGGCGTAGCCGTTAATATGCCACAAGTGAATGGCGTTAATCCAAGTGAATCAGAGCTTATCGCCAAGGAATTCAGCACTATTGTTGCTGAAAATTGCATGAAACCACAACCTGTTCATCCTCAGGAAAACACCTATAACTGGGAAGATGCGGATAAGTTTGTTGCTTTTGGAGAAAAAAACAAGCAAGTGGTCACCGGCCATTGTCTTATCTGGCATTCGCAGGTAGGTAGATGGATGTTTGTGGATGAAAATGGGAAAGACGTATCGCCTGAAGTTTTAAAAGAACGCATGCGTCAGCACATCTATACTGTTGTGGGTCGCTACAAAGGCCGTGTAAAAGGATGGGATGTTGTTAACGAAGCCTTCGAAGACAACGGAACATACCGCAAGAGTAAATTTTATCAGATTTTGGGTAAAGACTTTATAAAATATGCTTTCCAGTTTGCACATGAGGCTGATCCAAACGTAGAATTGTACTACAACGATTATAATGTAGAAACAGCTTCTAAATGCGATGCGATTGTTCAACTGGTAAAAGAACTTAAGGCTGCAGGCTGCAGAATTGATGCTGTAGGTTCACAATCACACATGCATCTGACTAGACCTACGCTCAAAGCCACAGAAACCAGTCTTAAAAAGCTAAAAGCTGCCGGGGTGCATATTCTTATCACCGAATGGGACATTTCTGTTCTTCCAAGTCCTTATCATGGAGCAAACGTTTCTACAAGTTTTACTTACTCAAAGGAAATGGATCCTTATCGTGAAGGAGTACCTGCCTCTGTTCAACAAAAATGGAATAAACGCGTGCTGGACGTGTTCGAACTGTTTCTCAAATACGATGATGTTGTTGATCGGGTTACCGTTTGGGGCTTGAACGATGCAGGAACATGGTTAAATGGATTTCCAATCCGTGGAAGAAAAGATTACCCTGTTCTTTTCGATAGGAAAAATGAACGCAAAGCAGTGGTTAATGATATGATTAAAATGGCAAACAAATACAACTCAAAAAAATGAAAACACCAAGATATTTAGTACCTCATCTTTACACTGCCGATCCGGCAGTACATGTTTTTAATGGTAAAATTTATATTTACCCTTCGCACGATGTGGAATCGGGCATTCCCGAAAACGATAATGGCGACCATTTTGATATGCGCGATTATCATGTGTTTTCGATGGAAAGCATCGACGGTGAAGTAACCGACCATGGTGTTGTACTCGATGTGAAGAGCATTCCGTGGTCAGGCCGTCAACTTTGGGATAGTGATGCAGCACACAAAGACGGTAAGTATTATATCTATTTCTCGCTTAAGGATAGAAACGATGTATTCCATATTGGGGTAGCGGTGAGCGACCGTCCGGAAGGACCTTTCGTAGCTCAAGACAGTCCGATAAAAGGAAGTTATTCTATCGATCCCTGTCTTTTTGAGGAAGAAGATGGAAGTCATTACATGTATTTTGGTGGTTTATGGGGTGGTCAACTTCAACGGTACCGCGACAATAAAGCCATTGAATGTGGCCATGAACCTGCTGACAATGAGCCGGCGTTATGCTCTAAGGTGGTAAAAATGAGTGACAACATGCTCGAATTTGCCGAAGAACCAAAGGATCTGCTTATCCTCGACGAAAACGGGGAACCATTGCAAGCCGGCGATCATGACCGTCGCTTCTTCGAAGCTTCGTGGATGCACAAATACAATGGAAAGTATTATTTCTCTTACTCTACCGGTAACACGCATTTGTTGTGCTATGCCATTGGCGATAATCCTTACGGTCCGTTCACGTATCAGGGAGTTATTCTTACGCCTGTTGTTGGTTGGACTACGCATCACTGCGTTGCTGAAATTGCAGGGAAATGGTATCTGTTCCACCACGATTGTGTACCATCGGGTGGTCGTACCTGGTTACGCAGCCTGAAAGTAGTAGAACTTGAATATAATGAAGATGGTACAATAAAAACAATGGATGGACTGAAAAAATAAATGTC
>JAFLKK010000024.1 GCA_019163375.1 Paludibacter sp. | reverse complement strand
AAATCCTGCGGTGAATCCGAGTATCGACAATTCCTCTCAGCTGCAGCTGATGAAGATGTTTATCTGGGTATTGGAAATCCATATGCAGGTTGATCAAAACTAAATTTTTTAATTTGCCCGGCAGTCCCGGGCATTTTTTATGTCTGTCACTCTTAAATGTATTTGTTTGTATTGCAATCTTCTATATTTTTGATATAATTATTGACTAATAGTTTTCAGACCTATAGTAAAAACATATGATCACTTCCTTAAAACTCGCAATAACTAAAATAGGTGACTTATTGTTACACGATGAAATCACTCAGGATAAAGACGGTAACCCCATTACTAACATTAATTTGGTAATACCGAATTATCAGCGTCCCTATAAATGGACAGCAAAAAATGTAATTCAACTGCTGGACGATATTATTGATGCTAAAAACGAAAATAAGGAAACCTACCGAGTAGGGACACTCATCCTCCACCAAAAGGGAGAAAAATCAACATTTAACATCGTCGATGGACAACAGCGAACTATCACCTTTTCTTTGCTGCTAAAGGTTCTTGGTGCCGATTCAATTCGTTTTTTAGAGCAACCCCTCTCAAATAATCCGCATAATACTCGTAATTTACCCAATAACTTCCGCACACTCGAAAGACGTGCAAATAATATCATCGACGACAGGGAGAGAAGAGATCTTCGGGATTACATTGAAAACAACTGCGAACTTATCGTTGTCATTACAGAAGACATATCTGAGGCCTTCCAGTTCTTTGATTCGCAAAATGCTCGTGGCAAAAAACTATACCCTCATGATTTGCTTAAAGCTTATCATCTTCGCGAGATGAACGATTTAGATGTAGCGGAAACCGAGAAGGTAGTTAAAGGTTGGGAGGATATACCTCAAAAAGACCTCTCGCTGCTGTTCAGTGATTATCTCTATCGCGTGAAAGAATGGACCAAAGGCAACAAAGCCTGGGAACTCACCGAGCATAATATACAAAAATTCAAAGGCATCACCAGGAAAGATAACTTCCCTTATGCACAATTCTTCAAAGGGGCATTTGCCTTCGCCGATACTGTTAATCATTCACCAATGCCATTTGTTTCTGGCACACGAAATCTTAAACCGTTTCAGTTGGATACTCCAATTGTGGCTGGCAAACCGTTTTTTGACTATGCAAGACACTACTTTGAAATTCTTAAAGACATTCAGAACAACGACAAATATGAGGGCTATTTTATCAAGGACAATGACATCGTAAAAACACTTGACTTGAGAACATACAAAAATGGTGTTGGCAATCGAATCACAAGATTGCTGTTTGACACTGCTATTTTGCTCTATGTTGATAGGTTCTGCCCCGAACGACCTGCAAAAACTGACTCGGAAATGTTAGACCAATTTGTGGTGTTTGTTTTTGTTTGGGCATATTCACTCAGGGCACAATACTTTAATCTCGGTTGGCTGTCGGCGCAAAATTACATTATGGGCAATGATATTACTAACTCTTTCAACATATACAAGATCATCACCGAGGCAGATTCACCAGTTTCTCTTTTAAGCACACTTTCCGACAGGGTAAATCCGTTGCCGTTTAATAAGATAGTGGCGAAAAAGGATAATATAGATAGTCACGACGAAAACGATATTTTCCAAAACTATCTCTACTATTTCAAAACAACCAAATTTATGGAGGACAAAAATGAAAACTAAAGTTCTGCCGCTCAAAGAACTGTCCATCGCCGATATCTATAATGGCGACAAAGCAACCTTTGAAGTACCAATATATCAGAGAAACTATGCATGGGAAAAAGATGAGATTATCGCATTGATTCAGGATGTTTACGATGCATATTTCTCCAAAAAACAGACCTATTTTATCGGGACATTGGTCTCCTTCCATAAAGGAGACCAAGTGTATGAAGTGATTGACGGCCAACAGAGGCTAACCACAATTACTCTAGTGCTGGGTGCACTGGAAATAAACTTCCAAAACAAACTGACTTATCGTGCGCGCAAAAAATCGAACGACACCATTCAAAGTATTCCTCATTTTGAGATTGACGAAAAAGACAATGGAATCGTTACCGGCTTTAAATATGTCAAGGATGCCATTAATGAGATAGTTCCGAAGACCAGCCAAGATGGGTTTAAGATCTATTTTCAGTACAACGTTCACCTTATTCACTACCAGGTGCCAAAAGACATAGACTTAAACCACTACTTTGAAATCATGAATTCAAGAGGCGAGCAGCTGGAAAAGCACGAAATTATTAAGGCACGCCTTATCGAAAAACTAAATGACGGGGACAAGGCAAAGTTCAATCGACTTTGGGAATTTTGCAACGAGATGAATGTCTACATACAACAGAAATATCGTGAACCCGCAATTTTCAAGGATTCTCTCTGTGAGTTTGCGGTTAAAACCTTTGATGATTTACCTAAGGTGTCTGATAATATCGGTACAATGAAAATCAGCGAGCTTATCCATTTTAAAGGCGCAGGCAAACAACCGGACGAAGATGATAAAATCGATACGTTCCAACCGATTATGGACTTTTCAAATTTCTTACTTATTGTGTTGAAAATCACCCGTATTGAAATTGAGGAAAGGAGCTTTGAACCTACGAGTTTTAATCTCGACGATAAAGAATTGATTCATGAATTTGATAAAGTGCTGGTCGATGAGACGTTTGTAAAGAAGTTCGGCTTCAACTTGCTGAAGGCAAAATTTCTACTTGACAACTATCTTGTGCATCATTCAAATGAAGATGACACGATTGAGAACAACCCATGGAAGCTGCAATATTGGCAAAAGGACGGCAAAAATGGATATCTGAAAAATCTTGACGGTGAAAGCGATGCGCAACAAAAATTGGTTCAGTTACTCTCGATGTTTGAGGTATCATTTACGGCAAGACAAAGGAAAAATTACCTTTTCTATTGCTTGCTGTATCTTTTCGGTGATGACAGGGATATTAGCAATTATTGCGCATTCGTATCGGGGTTAGCCGATAAATTTTTCAAAGATGTGTATTTGGTAGCGAACAACCTTAACGAAATCAACACGCCAAAACCCGGTAGCTTTGATAATACCATTTTAGCTGACAAAGCACTCAATATTACTCCAGGCAATGACAATTTTGATTTTACAGCAATCTATGGCGATGGCACAGCAATATCTAAGGGTATTCCGTTATTCGTTTTCAATTATCTTGACTATAAGTTGTGGGGGAAATATGCTAATGAGCTTCGCGGCGAAAAAACAAAAGAAGGAGGTAAAGAACGAATTGAATTTTTTGTTACTCTTGGATGTAGTGATTTTGGGCTGAAAGTATTCGAACAGTTTTATTTTTCGAGAACGCGCAGGAGTCTGGAGCATTACTTCCCAACTGCCAATGCAACTGGAATAGATGGTGCACCGAATCTAGAGCAAATAAACTGCTTGGGTAACTACGCCATGATTGGTAGCGAAGCGAATAGTTCCGGTTCTAATTGGAGCCCGAAAACCAAACTTGACCATTACTTGGATGCTTCCGGAAAGATTAAGCTTGTTAGTGTGGCATCAATAAAGTTTATGATTATGATGCAGAAATGCAAAGACAATCAAAACACTCGTGAACCGGGTCAGGAATGGAATTTTGATGACATAAAAGCGCATCAGGAAAAAATGCTAAAAGTATTGCTTAGTGGAGTAGAATAAAATCTCCTGTGCACCCAGGAAAGGTGGTTGAATAAAAGCCTGGCAGCGGGTAGCTGCGAAATGTTACAGCCTCCCTACTTTGACCATCCTTTTCCGATTCACCATCACCTTAGCCAGGCAAACATACCTAACCGCATCAATCCCATGATTGAATTTATCAATCGGCTCATTCGTGGCTTTTCCAGCCTGGTCCTCTTTCCATTTATAATTCTTAAACTCCCGGATCAGGTTAACTGATCCTTTGGTGATGTGGATTTTATACCGTTTCATTATGTCAAGACCGGCTAAAATGCTGTCCTTTCCTTTGAAGGTCGCTAACACATTAAATCCCTCTTTCTTTATTTCATAAATACATTTCGGCTGGTTATCTGCAATAACTTCATCCGACCATTTTAAACCCAGTTCATCCATCCATCTGGCAATATCCTGGTTAGTCAATCCCCGGTTGTAGATAAGTTCATCCAGGTAAAGATCCCCACCGCACAAACCCACTTTTATTAACGCTGTCGGGTCATTGCTAAACCCAAAGTCCATCCCGTAAGCCACCCACTTGCACTCAGTTGGAAAAGATTCACAGTGATCCCAATTCGTGAACACTAATCCCTTTATCTGTCCTGGCAACCCAAGCCCATAAACCCGCCAGTAATTCTCATCAACATATTTCAGTTGCTCAATTTCTTTCACCACCTCTGCCGGCAGAAACTCTTTATTGTCCAGGTAAGTACTCTGGATAAAAGTGCAATCCTTCCTCGGGATCACAAGATCATAAATCCAGTGCTCATCCATCGACGGATTGTAGTCAATAAAGATTTGCTTTTCTGTCCTGATCGACAACTGTATCCAGTCCTCCAGGCTCAGTTCATTCGCCTCATTGATAAAAAGATATGTGCGCTTCGCACCCCTTTTTTTCTGCGGCTGGTCCAGGCTAACGAACTCAAACAGGTTCCCGTTGAGCATATAGGTATTTTCAGTCTTATTGTGGTTCCGTTCGTCATACAGATCTT
>JAFLKK010000023.1 GCA_019163375.1 Paludibacter sp. | reverse complement strand
AAGTTTTCAGTTAACGAATAATTTAATCCCATATTCACTCCAACAAACCCTCCATCTATCATTAAATTAGGTTGAGTATATTTTGAATACCCCAGTAGCACTCCCAAATAAGGTTTTAATGTATTGTTTCCGATAAGATAGTCGTAACCTACCCCGTATAAATATCCTTTTGTATCATCCATAGAATCACTGCGCTGATAATAGATATTTGTACGCCCTCCTCTACTGACGTAGTATCCGGCTTTGAATGTTTTCGAATTTCGTGTCATGTTTTGTTTTTCACTTATGGCACATCCAGGAGACTTTGCTATTTCTACCGTAGCAGAGGTAATGATTGCAGATGATGTGGATCAATCCCCAGGAGCGGAATTTGTTGAAATAAAAAATCTTCCCAATGGAGTTCTTGGCTACCTCTTACCCAGCCGTTACTGTCAATCCGACCGCTTTAGTCAGATGGCGGTCGCCATCACGGCAGGAAAAAAATTGGGGTACGATCAAGTCACAGCAATCACGGAGTGGTTACGTGATACAATCCACTTTACACCTAATCGCAGTAATATCGCGGTATCCGCCATAGAGGTTAACAATCGAGGGTGGGGAGTGTGTCGTGATCTTTCCCATCTTGGAATCGCCATGTGTCGAAGTCTTAGCATTCCTGCACGAATGGTAGTCGGATATTTTTATGGCTTAAAGCCGATGGATTTACATGCTTGGTTTGAAGTATATGTCGGAGGACGTTGGTATTTGTTTGATGCAACACAAAAGGAAATGAGAGGTGGATACGTAGCCATCGGATATGGTCGTGATGCGGCAGACGTTGCGGTCTATAACCAATTTGGGCCCGCATTGTTTCCCGTATCGCAACAGATTAATGTAGAAAAAATAAATCAACCGATCAGGACATCTCGTGCAACGCTATAAAATTGTTCACCGTACCTACTATAATTATTCCGTTCCCGTGAGTCTTGGGCCTCATAGCCTGCTGCTTCGCCCCAGAGAAGATTATGAACTACGTATTGAGTCCTTTAGCCTCACCATCCCTCCCAATGCAAGCTTACTCTGGCATCGAGACATTGAGGGAAATTCGGTTGCAATAGCCACTTTTAGCGCTCCAATAAGCCAACTATTGATAGAGAGTGAAGTGATTATTCAGCAGTATAATGAATCCCCTCTCGATTTTTTAGTAAGTGATTATGCATTACTTTACCCTTTTATCTATCAAAATGAAGAGGCAATTTTACTCTCTGCGTATAGAGCACTACCGGATCAAGAAACGATACGTTTGGTTAATAAATGGATTGCAACTTTTTGGCATACAGGAGAAAAAATTCAAACCTATACCCTGCTCCAACAGATCGCCGAACAGATCAATCGAACTTTGACCTATCAAGTTAGAGAAGAACCAGGTGTACAAAGTGCTATTAAAACCCTCTCATGTGGCACAGGATCGTGTCGTGATTTTGCCTTTCTTTTTATGGAAGCGGTACGATGTTTGGGATTGGCTGTGCGTTTTGTAAGCGGATATCTCTATGCACCGCTCATGGCAGAAATCGGATCAACTCATGCGTGGGCAGAAGTTTATTTACCGGGTGCCGGATGGAAAGGATTTGATCCTACGATCGGCAAGATAGTCGGAAGCGATCATATCGCCGTAGCAGTTGCAAGACTCCCTGAAGCCGTCCCACCGATAGCCGGATCATTCGCAGGTTCTGCTGGTTCAAGTCTTACGGTGGGAGTATGGGTCAGTCAGTGTTAATATTTTAACTTGAAACTTGTACGTAAAAATATTGATCACCAGTTAGAGTGAGGCGTATGCTTCACTCTTTATTTTTCTTATGGAGTAGGAAGGATAATAGTGTTGGCATTTAAAGTAACCGCCGTTTGAGCTAATGTACGACCCTCCAATGTTGCACCTGTATTGAGTGATATCAATGTTTGACTTAAAATATTTCCTTTGAATTGAACAGTAGTACCTAGAACCGTTTGACCAGAAACCTGCCAGAAAATATTTTTGGCTTTTGCCCCGCCAGCAAGTGTAATGATCGCACCACTGTTCACGGTCAGATCTTGTGCAATCTGAAAGATCCAGACATCATTTGGGCCACCTGTGAGTGTAACACCGACACCTGTAATGAGAACACCCGTTCCCCATTTATACAGACCAGGAGCGAGAATCATCCCACTGATATTTCCGGCACCGAGTTCCGTAGCCGTAGGATTTGTTCGTCCTGCAGCATCGGTAAACGCAATTTCCATATCACTAATAGCGGTTGTCAGATAAGCGGGCGTTGGTGCTGCATAGTCAGCTGCATAAGCTTTTCCGACTATAATCGGGGATAGTGAAAAAGTATTTGAACCATCCGGTGTCAAAGTAAATCCTACCAAAGCAGTAAAATCAATGGGACTTACACCAATATCTCCCGTAATACTCGTCACCCCAGTATTGGTAATCCCTGATTTACTAAGCAGGACGAAATTACCCGCCGTACCGAGACTAACCGGATCAGGTCCGTTTGCTATGGTTGAGCCTGTTTTAAATATCCATACTTTATTCGCTAACATGGCATTTCCTGATAAATCTTGGACAGCCGTAGTAATAGTTGCCGTATAATTAGTATCAGCACTCAAATTATTGGTCGGGTTAAAAACCGCCGTTGTACCTATATAGCTTACAACTCCACCAACTGGTGTTATTCCATCGGTTAGAGAAAAGGTTGTTGTGTTCACCGTAGCGGGATCAACTGCTTCACTAAAGATAGCAGCAATACTTTGATTAATTGCTACACCAGTAACATTGTTATCCGGATTGGTAGCGTTTACATCAGGTCGAGTAGTATCATTGGTTACACCGGTGGTGAACGTCCAAACATGATTCGCCGAAAGAGCTGTACCTGCAACATTTTTAGCACCGATAGTAATAGTGGCAGTATAGAGTACCGTAGTATTCAGATCACTCGTCGGATTAAACGTTGCAATTTTCCCCGTATAGGTAACAACGCCTGCAACAGGGGTAGAACCGGGTCCACTCACGGTAAAAGTTAACGATGTAAGAGTTGCCGCATCCATCGCCGTGCTGAAGGTGGCTGTTATACTTTGATTAGGCGCTACATCCGTGACAGTATTACCTGGATTGGTTGAGATAACCGTAGGGACAACCGAAACTGTGTTATCTATGACATTTGCACTGCCGCCACCACAGCCGATTATGACGATGCTCAACATTAAAATGCTAAACCTCACGAAGTAATTAGAATATTGTTTTAGGACTTCCATAATTGAACCTACTTTCTATAATTATTTATCGTAAAGTAACAATATTATACGACTAATAATAGTATGACCACTGTTTTTATTTTCAAGCTTTACATTTAAAACTAATATTAAATAACTATATATGTTATATTAAATCGAAAGAGGAGTTTTAAAAATTGCAGTAAAACACTCGTTTTGGCACATTAATAATGCGTGTGCCAAAACATTAGTATATTAAAAATCGAGTCTCATCCCTAAATACCACGCATCGTTATAGGTAACATCTCTATTTTTAACATCAGTATCGATCATACGATATCCAATCTCAATTCGTCCATTTTGAATCGGAACGACATCAAAATGGATACGGGTTTCAAAATAATCATCCGCGTCTTTAAACGATAGGACGGATGGTGCATAATACAAAGCTCCACCAACATAAAATGGCATAAAATCAACAAACGGTAGTTTCATATCCGCTTCTATTCCTAGCGGGATAGCTGCATATTTTTCACCGTCAAATTTGGTATATTCTCCTTTGATTCCAAGAGCAATAGCCAAACCAGAGACTTCTTCAACCTGACGCTGAACCATATACGATACTTCCATCATCGGATCAGTATTGTTAATTCGATCACTGTTACTTTCATCACCGTTCAAGATACGTGCTCCGACATAAGAGCCCTCTAAAGAACTAAATCCCATTTGTTTCATATCAAGCCGAACTTGACCTTCAAGATCATGATTATTTACATTCAACTCCGCTTGATTTGCAGCAAAGGAAGCTGTGCTGATCAAAGCACCTAGTAGTATTTTTTTCATCAAAATCTCCCTTTTAAAGTTTGTCTGCAGCTCGGTGAGCTTCTTTTTTAACTTGTTTTTCTGATGTTTTCTCTACTTTTTCGACTTTAACCACATTTTTTTCAACTTGTGTTTTTTCGCCGGGTCCAGCAGTTGGTGTTGGTTTGACAGCGTCTGCTGCATAGAGAGATGTAAGGGCGATTAATACAATGGAAAGAATAACTTTTTTCATTTTAGATCCTTTTGTTTTTTTGTATATTGCAATATATTTACACACTATATCACCGATAATGTTATAGCACCTGAATAAAAAAACTTACATTTAAAGTAATGTTCTCGGCTTATGCCGGAGGGCGCTAAATAGAGAAAGAGTACTGAATCATTTTAAATTTCTATATACATACTATTTAAAACTTCCAGTGTTTTAGTAACATCATAAATCGCACTGTGGTACTGCTCTTCATCAAACTCAATCCGGTAGTATCGACAAGTTTCCAGCAGTTTCGGGTTCTTGAGACTCCCTCGGATATTGAGTGCCCCTACCATTTTCTTGTTGGCTTTCATCGTGCAGAAGTGTTTATCAAATCTAACAAGCTCGCCGAGATGACGCAGTTCAAACGTTATGTTGTGGGCGATAAGCGTTTTAGCACCCAGACAAAATTCTACAAACTCGCTATCCTCTGCAAAATACTCCGCATAATCGACATTCGCCCGTAACCTTTCGATTCGCTGCGGTGAGAGCTTATGGACGGCAAGGGCGTAAGGATTAACCTCATATTCGGAGAAATAGTAGCGATGAAAGGTGTCGGCGATGACATAAGCCCCCTCTTCTCTTTTGATCCGAAATGCCGCGACTTCGATCACGTCATGTATATTGCTAGAGTTGGTTTCAAAGTCCAGAATGATCAAAGGTTCTCCATCAGTGTATATATATTTTATTCGATATTTTACCCAGAAGGTGTAGTTGATTAGTTTATAATGTCAGAAGTCATAATTTATCTTTCAAGGCTGTAAATTTCACTCCCATGTTTCCAGTCATTTCACTTTTATGTTTCCACCCGTTT
>JAFLKK010000017.1 GCA_019163375.1 Paludibacter sp. | reverse complement strand
CGATTAGAACCAAGATTATAACCAAAAGATCTTGGTTTACCCCAAAGAGCTTTAAGTCTTTTGACTTTCTCTGCGTGCATCCGCGTTTAACAGACTGAAGGCTTTTATTGGAACCGCAGATACACGCAGCCAGAAGTAGGCGCTTCTAAGCGATGAACGCAGATTAGAACCAAAACAATGCTGAAAGATCTTGGTTTACCCCAAAAGATTTAAATGTTTTTCCGTTTTTCTCCGCGTTCATCGGCGTTCATCTGCGGTTAATAGACTGAAGGCTTTTGTTGGAACCGCCGATAAATGCGGGTCAAAACCAAATAAAAGCTGAATGATTTTGACGTACCCAAAAAGATCTAAATGTTTAACCGCCTTTCTCCGCGTGAATCTGTATTTATCGGCGGTTAAAAAAGAAGTTAAAGGATTTGTCTGCATATGTTCAACAAGATAGGTGCAACATTACAATGGCTTCCACATTATTACGCCCGTGAACTGCGCAGAACCATCCAGGGCGAACGGGTGCCGCCAAAGCACGTCTATTTCTGCATCTGTGATCACTTTGAACCCTACTGGAACGGTGCCGACAAAACCACCGCCCGCAAGCGCATACAGCGCTGGCTGGATGAATATCCGAAGATAGCCGACAAATATCGTGATTCAGATGGCAATCGGCTCAAATACAGTTTCTTCTACCCGGAGGAGGAGTATCAGGTAGACGATCTGAATGCCCTGGCTGAACTCTGCCATGCCGGTTACGGCGAGGTGGAGATCCACCTGCATCATGATAACGATACTTCGGAGAATCTCCGACGAACCCTGATTGATTTCAAACACCGGTTGCATGAAAAGCATGGACTATTGTCGATTGATAAGAAGACCGGCGAAATAGTTTATGGCTTTATTCACGGCAACTGGTCTCTATGTAATTCGCGCAGGGATGGACGTTGGTGTGGGGTTAATGATGAGTTGAAAATCCTCCAGGAAACCGGCTGTTATGCGGATTTTACCCTGCCGTCAGCGCCCAGTGATACCCAGACGCGCAAAGTGAACAGTATTTATTATGCGGTTGATAAGCCTGATCTGCCCAAGTCCCATGACTGGGGTGTGGATGCGGAGGTAGGGAAGAGTAGGGAAGGGTTGTTAATGGTGCAGGGACCGCTTGCATTGAACTTTAGTAATAGAAAGAACGGAATATTCCCACGGATTGAAAACAGCGGACTTTTTAGCAGCAGTCCGCCTACCTTTGATCGAGTCAAATTGTGGATAGATACTGGTGTTTGTGTGAAAGGTGCCCCTGAACATGTGTTTGTGAAATTGTACACGCATGGCACTCAGGAAAATATTATGAAGATGTTATTTGATGATGGTGGTATGAAATTGTTTTTTGAAGGCATTGAACATTATAAGAACGACGATAATATGAGTGTTCATTTTTTGAGTGCCAAGGGGTTAGTAGATAAAGTCGAATCCATTCTCAGTGCTTCAAAGGGGAAGGTATGAACGACGTTATAGTAAATAAAAGTCAGTACAATATTGGCCACATTTGCACTACACAGCAGCTTGAAAACGGATTGGCTGACAAGGTAGCAATGCGTTGGATCTCGGCAAATGATGATCGGAAAGATTATACATTTGCAGACCTCGACAATGAAAGTAACCGTTTCGCGAATGTACTTCAAAAACTGGGTGCTGACGCGGGTGACGTTTTCTTTACGTTCCTTCCTAAAATGCCGGAACAGTTCTTTAGCATTCTTGGTATGTTAAAGATGAAACTTATTACAGGGACTCTTTTTGCCAACTTCGGCGATGACGCTTTACTGGACCGACTCGGAGATTCAAAGGCTAAAGGGATAATCACCAAAAAAAGTTTTCTTAAAAAAATAAATAGAATACGCGATCAATTGCCAGCATTACGTTGGATCATTATTGTAGATGGCGACGATCACATTGAAGATGATATTTTCAGCTACAGTCGCCTAATGTCAGAAGCATCTGCATATTTCATCACTTCACCTACCAGTCCTGACACACCTTCGGTGCTCCACTATACATCCGGTTCTACAGGTAAACCGAAGGGCGTTCTGCACTGCCATAACAGCATACTTCACCAACACGCGACTACCAAGAACGTGCTTGGCCTGAATATTTACGACGTATTTTGGTGTACCGCTGATCAAGGTTGGGTGACCGGAACTTCCTACGGTATTATTGGACCATGGTGCCAAGGCGTCACACAAGTTCATTATGGTGGAGGTTATGATGCAGAAGCCTGGTTCAGGTTACTGCAGGATGAGAAGGTAACAGTCTGGTATACCGCACCAACCGCTTTAAGGATGTTGCTGCGCGAAGATGCTACACTTTTTTCCAGTTTTGATCTAAGTTCGCTACGCCATATCTGTAGCGTTGGAGAACCTCTGAATCCCGAAGTTATTACATGGGCTCGTCGTACACTTGGTAAAGAGATCTACGACACGTGGTTTCAAACGGAGACAGGCGGCATTATGATTGCTAACCGTCCAGGCTTGACAATCCGCCCTGGTTCAATGGGGAAGCCTGTTGAAGGTATTGAACCGGCTATTTTGGCAGATGACGGAGCAATGGTTGCAGATGGTGAACAGGGGGATCTCTGTGTAAAAGCCGGGTGGCCTTCCATGTTCATTACATTTATAAATAATGAACAAGCGTACAACTCAAAGTTTCGTGATGGTTGGTACTACACCGGTGACACTGCCATTCGCGATGCTGATGGCTATTATTGGTTTATGGGGCGTAGTGACGATATCATAAATACTGGCGGCCATTTGGTAAGTCCTTTTGAAGTTGAAAGTGCGCTGCTGGAAATTGAAGAAATTGCCGAGTCAGGAGTAATTGCTGCACCACATGAAATACTTTTCGAGAAGGTTGTAGCCTTTGTCTGTCTGCATCAGCAGTTTGAGTTTACAAAAGAGCTTGAACTTAAAATACGTCTCTATGTGTCGAATAAAGTCTCATCAATTGCCACACCGCAAGAAATTATTCCAATCGCTGCAATCCCGAAAAACAAGAGTGGTAAAATAATGCGGCGTATATTAAAAGCTCAATACCTTGGAACTGAAATCGGCGATATTTCAACATTGGAGATATAAATGGATACATTAAGTCAGCTTACAACACTATTTAGAGAAGTATTTCTAGATGAATCAATAATTCTTACTACCAGTACTACGTCCAGCGATGTTGATGGTTGGGATTCCTTTGCATACCTGAACATTCTCATGGCAGTTGAAAATCATTTTGGTATTAGTATTTCTGATACCGAAGCCCCACACCTGCGCAACATCGGGGACATGATAGCTTTGATAGAAAATAAAATATCAGTGGAAAACTAAAGAGTTAATTGTGTCGCTACGTGAATCGTACAAAAAATATGTACATTTAATAAAAACTGATTTGTACCGGTATTCTGCTGATACCTCGCTCAAATCATTTATTGCGACGTATATGCTAGAACCTGGTTTCAATTTTATGGTTTGGTTGCGATTACGCACAGTTTTTAAATCCAAAGTGATCGGGTTTATTTTACAGAGGAAGCGCATCAAATTTGGAATCGATATTCATACTCACAATATTGGCGAAGGCTTTTATATTGGCCACTTTGGGCATATTGTGGTGAGTCGAAGCGTTATTATTGGTAATAATTGTAATATATCGCAGGGAGTAACTCTTGGCGTTACCAACACTGGCAGCAAAATAGGTGCACCGATAATCGGTGATCGTGTCTATATTGCCCCAGGTGCGAAGCTCATTGGGAAAGTAACCATCGGCAATGATGTGGCAATTGGTGCTAATTCGGTTGTAACAAATGACGTACCAGATAAAGCGGTCGTTGTGGGCGTTCCTGCGCGAGTTGTTTCGTATGAAGGTTCTAGTGGATATATCAATGACATACTCCCCTAAAGCAGATACTCAGAGGCGTTCTATTGATTGAATTCGTCCCATTCACCGCTGATCGAAAAGAAGAGATATTCAAACTATTGGAAAATCAGCCAATCAAGCGGGTTCTATGGGATTGGCAGTACAATGATAATCCTTGGTCCGCTAACAGTTCGGCCGGCATGGTGTTGCTGGTTGATGGGAAAGTGGCCGGGTTCAAAGGAACTATGAATGTCCGTTTAAAAATGGGGTCTAGTGTAGTAGACTCAATTTGGAACAATGACACGTATATTCACCGTGATTTTAGAGGAAAAGGCTTCGGTGGTAAATTAATTGAAATAATTGAGTCAATGGTGCCTGTTGCGCTTGCATTTGGCATTAGCGATATGCAGTTACCCATTTTTTTGAAGAGAGGTTGGAAAAAGAATGTTGAAGTCCAGGAATATTTTTTTCAGAATAAAATAGCCTCAACGAGAGATCTGTTAAAAGTTCTGATTCAAAGTCCTTCCTTTTTTAATAAAAAAATCCGATCGATAGCTTATTCAATTAAAGATGTACCCGCCAGAGATATCCCACAAGAAGCTGATCTGGTTTGGAAAAAGGTGCATGTTGAGTACAATAAAATCGTTGTACGTAATTATGACTACTTAAAGTGGAAATATTCAGACCATCCGAGTCAGTCTTACCGTGCGTTAGTGGCCTACGAAGGTAATAACTTGCTTGCTATAGCGATTTATCGACACACAGATTCAATAGCAAGATTTGTCGATTATCTCGGGCCAGCCCATAATCAAGGATTAAAACAGCAAATTCTCGAAAGCTTTATTGTAGCTTGTAAAAACTCGGCGAAACTTCATGTCATCACGACGGATAAGGAATTTATAAACTCCTTGAACTGCTTCGGGTTCCGCAAGTATGGTATCGGTCCCAGTTTTTGTATATACACAAATCCACCTGCTGCACAGTGCGAAGAAGGCTGGTTTTTGATGATGGGGGATTCTGACGGGGATCTGATAGATGCCATGAAAGACAGCGTGGCAATTACAAGGATAAACTGAAAATGGCAGGAATGAAGTCGCTACTATCAAATATACTGTCCTACTCACCTTTACGGGTTTTATTACATCTCCGTTCAAATACTAAGATAATAGTTTGCAATTATCATCGCCTGTACGAAGGAAAAAGAAATACCGATTTTGATGATGGGGTGTTTGCTCATTCCGTGAAGACTTTTGAAAAACACCTGGAATGGTTGAAAAAAAATACAAAAATTCTTTCTGAAGCAGAACTTCTGGCACTAATCAAAAGTGGGACTGCTATCCCTAAAATGTGCAGTATGGTGACATTTGATGACGGATATATTGATAATTACACTCTCGCATATCCTCTTCTAAAACGATTAAATGTACCGGCTATTTATTTTATCCCTACATCCCCAATCAATACCCGCTGTCTTGGCTGGTGGGATATCATTTCATATATTATTAAAAAAACAACCAAGACCTCATTTTGTTATAACGACGAGGTCTATACTTTGGAACAACCGAACGTTGTAATTAGGAGATTCCAAAAGCTTTTCATGGAAAAACCATTTCAAGAGACATCTGCTCTTCTTGATACTCTATCTGATTTATGTGGCGTTCCTTTGCCAGACATACAAACACAATCAAATGAACTAATGACGTGGGATCAAATTCGAGAGGTTTCACAAAACGGAATAGATATTGGGTCACATTCCGATAGTCATATCGTTCTAAACACACTTTCAAGCGATGAACAAAAGAAGGAAATGGTCGTCTCTAAATCAATTATTGAAAATAAAATTGATAAATCAGTGCGAACTTTTGCATATCCAGTGGGCGGGTATCAACACTTTTCACAACATAGCATGGAGCTGGTTTCGGAGTGCGGATATGGTGCCGCTTTTTCATTTAACACGGGTATTAATGATACAAGAATGCTTACGGCATGCGATATAAAGCGAATTGAACCACCGGAACTAAATACATATCTTGTATCGTTAGCAGCTTTTCCGAAAGTATTCTCTGATATATAATGTTATTATTTTTGATGCACTCGCAAATTCTCTTACATAAATTTAGAAAGCCGTAATGATTCAAAATCGGCTTCCAAATTTGCGCTGTAACCATTTTAAATTGTCAGCTTAATGGTAAGACGACCCTTGTTTTTGGGTGTATTTTAATATCTGAGACTTTTTGCGAGTGCATCATTTTTAATATAATGTAAAAAAGGATTTGAATTAAATGTCGGAATCACTAAAAAAAACAACAATTAAAAACGTAGGTTACAACACAATTGCAAAAGTAATATCGTTAGTATTTCAGGCTATTACAAATATTATATTAAGCAGAAAATTAGGAGCAGGCGATTATGGTATAGTTGGCTTTGCCGCTATTTATGTAAATTTTTTAAGAAATTTTAGTGATTTTGGAATTAGTAACGCAGCGACACAGAGTAAAGATCTTGACGACAAGTCACTACATACAGCTTTTACATTAAAGCTCATTCTTAGCATAGGTGCGTTTGTCGTTACTATATTGTCAGCTGGCTTAGCCACTAAAATATTTGACAATAAGGCCGTAGTTGCAGTTATACAGCTATTGGCTGTTAATTTATTAATTAATAGTTTTGGGTTTATGCCGAATATACTTTTAATGCGATCGCTAGATTTTAAAAAATTATCAATTGCAGATAATGCACTGACAATTTCAAGTTCATTAGTTGCAATGGCTATGGCGCTGAGTGGATATAAATATTGGAGTATTGTCGTAGCGAATATTGCTTCTACGGTAGTTTTTGTGCTCATACTAAATATATTCAGACCTACTAAAATCTCATTTTGTTTTGATACTGTAATTGCTCGCTACTATTTGAAGTTTGGCGGGAAACTCTTTTTATCGGGTTTAATAGCTTTTGTTGTGACTAACGTAGATAATTTTATCATCGGTGCTGTTGGTGGGGCGGCGCTACTAGGTTATTACACAATTGCATTTAACTGGGGGTCAATGATTTGCATGCTTATGGGAGCAATTGTCTTAAATGTTCTTTTCCCAACTTTTGTAAAGATACAAAACGATCTTGAAAGGATGAAGCAAGCATATTTGAAAATTTTGCAATTCAGTTCATTTATTGGGACATCCATTTCTGTAATTCTTATTTGCGTTTCAGAAGATTTTTTAATTTATGTTTTAGGTGGTGGTACTACGAAGTGGATTCCAGCTTTGTTGACATTGAAAATACTTTGCATTTACGGAATGATAAGATCCCTAATTGATCCCATTTGGTCGTTGATTATTGCACATGGAAAGCCAGGGGTCATTTTAAAGGCGAACATTATTGCAGCAATATTTGAATTGATTTTGGTTTACCCTGCAGCAAAATATGGTTCGATTGAGGCGGTTGCTATTGTAGTCCTGATAGCGTATACAGCACAGATTGCTGTATATCTACCACAATTAGAAAAATTGAACAATATTAGTGCGCTCGAAATAATAAATGCTGTAAAACCTGCTTTTTTATCTTTTTTAGCAACTATAGGCATTTACACTTATATAGGCTATATCCAATTTAAAGGTGGAATCGTTGAAATCGTACTATCCAGTTTAGTTATGATGATTATATATATCTTTTGTTATGGGGCTATTACGAGAGGTAAATTGTATATAGATGTTAAAAATATGCTCGTTGGGAAGTGAGTAAGGTGCAGTTAATATTATAAAGGCCTAGGGTTTAAGAATGCCTATTTTACTGTCAATTATTATACCGACATATAACAGAAAAAACTTTGTTGTCCGTTCTATAGAATCAGTATTGTCTCAAATGGATGAAACATATGAAATAGTAGTTGTTGATGATGGCTCAATAGATGGGACTAAATTATTATTATTGCCTTACATTGAAAAAGGATTGATAAAATATATTTATCAAGAAAACTCTGGGAAACCCTCAGTTGCTAGAAATACAGGTATTAATAATTCTAGTGGGGATTGGATTTGCTTTCTCGATTCCGATGACTATCTTTTAGAGAAGAGCATATCAAAAAGGCTAAATGCACTTCTAAACTTTGAAGACGTCAGTCTTGTGTGTTCCGACTGGTTGCAATTAGATAGTCGCAATAATGCGTCTGGATTGGTTCCTTCGTGGGTAAATAGTAAAAATTACGTTAATAAAATAAATAAAAAACTTATATTTACTACGCACTCGGAAATTACAGTTTTTAAAAATCAGATTGCATTTGAACTGTTAAATAAAAACTTCATCAATACAAGCTCTGTAATAGTTAACAAAAATGTACTAGTTAATGTTGGACTTTTTGATGAATCGCTTACTATTGCTGAAGATCGTGATCTTTGGCTAAAGATATGTGATGTATCAAAAGTTGTTTTTATTAAGGAACCATTGGTAGTGTGCGAAAAACACAATGGCAACATTACTAAAAGTGATGTTTTATTTAATTTTGAACAAGATCAAATAGCTATTGAAAGATTTTGTTCGAAGAAACGGCCCATGTCGTATGGAAATAAAAAAATTCTAAACAACTCTTTGAGTGAATTCTTTTTCGAATATGGATATTTTCACTTTAAAAATAGTGACTATTTAAATTCAAGAATTCTTTTTTTTAAAGCGCTGCTATATAGACCCCTCTCAATGATAAATATAAAATATTTTTTAATTTCTCTCTTTCCAGAAAAAATAATTGAGTATGCAAAGAACGTATCTAGTCGATTACGTTCTGAAGTCAGGTAATTAATATTGAACGGGACTTCTAATGTTTTTTTTGATGTATCTGTACTATATACTTTATTTTATTAGGCCTACAGAATGGGTGCCAGGCATCATAGGTATGCCTATATTACTGATTGTAGGGTGCTTTAGTATTATTTTAATGTTTTTATTATCAGTCAAAAATGAAATAAATCTTCTAGGTAATTCATCTGATAAAATGCTACTAGGCTTTTTTGCAGCAATTATTGTTTCTAATTTATCACATGGGTATTTGGGGGGTATTAAGTACTCAATAGCTTCTTTCTTCCCAATTATAGTTGGTTACACACTTGTAATTCATTCCGTAATTGATAAAAAGAAGCTATGGTCTTTCGTTGTACTATTAATATGCCTTTCTTCTATTCTTGCTTACGAAGGTTTATTGCAGCACACATCGGGGTCGGCACATGGTGGTTTACCTCCAATCGTTGAAAGAGCTACGTCACTAGAAGGTGAAAGTGTAGGTGTCGAACGTATACGATGGTATGGCGTTTTTAATGATCCTAATGATTTCGGAATGGTTTTAATACTCGTAGTCCCTTTGATATTTGAGTTAATGTTTAGAGGTAACTATTTATTTTCAATTGTTTCAATGTCTTTAATTTTACCAGCAATATTTTACACCAACTCGCGAGGGACAATACTTGCTGGTTTAGTTTCAGTGTGTGCTTATTTTGTGCTCCGATATAAAAGCTATAAAGGCCTTGCAATTGGCGGTTTTATAGCGTTTTTATTATTTGCATTCGGCCCAAGTCGTATTTCTTCAATCTCAGGTAAAGAAGCTTCTGCTTACGGTCGAATAAGTGCGTGGTATGAGGCATACCAGATGTTCAAGGAAAACCCGTTTTTTGGTGTAGGCCATAATATGTTTACCGATCACCACTGGTTAACGGCACACAACTCATATGTACTCGTAATGGCTGAATTAGGTGCAGTGGGGCTCTTTTTTTTTACAGGTTTGATTTATCATCCACTGTATTGGCTATGGCAAAACGTATTTGTTCAGCAAGCTCACTCCATAAGCAAAACTGATTTAGGATTGATAAGTGCAATTTATGCGAGTTTTGCAGGAATACTATTTTCCATGTTCTTCTTAAGCCGTTCGTACATGTTATTGCCATTTTTAATGTTTGCTCTTGCTTCAGCATCAACGCGCATATTTAGCGAAAAAAAAGAAACTATGATGTTTGATGGATCAAATGCTAAACATTTTAGAAATATAGCTATTTTGACCTTTGTTCAAATATTATTTATAAATATAATCGTAAAGATATTTATATAGCTATGAAAAAAGTAAGTATAATTATACCGACATATAACCGGGCGCATTGCATATCCTCTACAATTAACAGTGCTCTAAATCAGACCTATCCCAATATTGAAATCATCGTTGTTGATGATGGATCTCAAGATGGAACAGCTGAGGTCGTTTCGGATTTTGGTAGTAAAATAAGCTATTTTTATAAGCAAAATGGAGGCGTTTCTTCAGCGAGAAATTTGGGTATTACCAAGAGTAGTGGTGAATTGATTGCTTTTTTAGATTCAGATGATATCTGGTTGCCAGAAAAGCTTGAGAAACAAGTTGCTTATCTTAACTGTAACCATGATTTCGGAATGGTTCTCTGTGACTGCTTTTATGTAGATAGCAAAGGGACTCGGACTGGTAGTAGCAATCGACGATCCGTTTTGCCTCACGATGGTTATCTGTTTCGTGAAATATTATTAAATCCTTCCCTGCTCCCTTCGTCCGTGCTAGTTAAGAAAACTCTCCTGATCCAAGTAGGTTTATTTGACGAAAATTTGAGAACAGCTGAGGACTTGGATCTCCATATTAAATTGTCACAACTGACGAAAATAGGTTTACTTGAAGAACCACTCCTGGATTTTATGCGTGGCCATGATGGTTTAAGCATCTTATCTAGTACCTACGATGATCATGTATATGTTATCAAACGTTTTTTTAACTTATATGGATCAGGTATTGACAAGGCAGTGCAGCAGGAAAGTCTATTTAAAACCTATCAGGAAGCAGCAAAAGGTAAGTTTTACAAATTGGAATTATTGGCTGGTTTCCGTTACGGTATCAAAGCCACTCTAAAAACTGCTGTGCATAATATGAATAAATTACCTGTTATGTGGACTATAGGCTTAAAGTCATTTTTAAAACTTGTCTTACTGAAGTTGAAGCTTTGGAAGGCGTAATCCTTCATATTGTAATAAGTCTGGCGACTGGTGGTCTGGAAAAGTTTGTTCTGGATCTTGTTAGAGCTAATCAAGCTCAATATGAGCACGTTATAGTGTGCCTTGAACAATTAGGAGAACTTGCAGATACCAGTGTAGCCGATTCGATTTCACTTAATATGCCGCCTGGGTTGCGCCTGTCTGTAGCTTTTGAACTTGCTAAAATCGCTCACGAAAAGAAAGCCGTTGTGATTCATACCCATAACGAGAAAGCTCAATTTTACGGAGCGCTGGCTGGCCTTTTAACGAGGGTGCCGGTAGTGCATACCAAACATGGTAAAAACAGTACCGATTGGCGATCAGTAGTTCGTAATAATATGGCCGCCCGTTTTTGTAAAAAAGTGGTGGCTGTTTCAAATGATGCTGCCGTGCAGTGTGTTGAAGATGAAAAGATACCTGCTGGCAAGGTTATGACCATTTTAAACGGGGTAGATCTCACCCGGTTTTCAAGGGTTATTGAACATGCTGAAGCTCGTTGTCAATTAGGCATTGATCCAAGTGTACCAGTGATTGGCATAGTTGCCAGATTGGCTTTGATCAAAGACCATGCAAACCTGCTTGCCGCCTGTCATCTTATTAAAGCTGCAAATCATTCATTCAATCTGCTCATCGTTGGTGACGGCCCACTCCGCAGTGAATTGGAACAGTTGACAGCCTCATTGGGCTTAGAAGGCTGTGTGATATTTACCGGATCCCGATCCGATATTCCCGAGTTGATGCAGGCCATGGATGTTTTTGTATTATCATCTCGCAGTGAGGGTGTTTCCTTGACTCTTATTGAAGCGATGGCCTGTGAGATTCCCATTGTTGCTACTGCAGTTGGTGGCAATCCGGAAGTCGTTAAGGAGGGTGAAACTGGTTTTCTTGTGCCTGCCCAGAATCCTGTGGCATTTGCAGAGAAAATTATCCATCTGTTGGCAGACCCTGTGCTCCGTCAGCAGTTCGGTATAGCAGGTCGCCAGCGTGCTGAAACCGAGTTTAGCCTGTCACGCGCGGCGGATCAGTATGTTAAACTTTACCATTCAATCCTCCACGAGAACAAAACATGAACCGTTGCCGGATACTATTCATTTCCAACCTTTTCCCAAATCCCCTTGAACCACATCGGGCAGCCTTTTCACGCCATCAGATTTCCGCACTCAGTGAATTTGCTACGGTAGATGTTATTGCTCCAATCGCCTGGACAACCCGTGGCAGAGACCGAATACCTAAATCCCGCTCAGATCTTGGGTGCGAAATATTTTACCCTACATATTGGTACACTCCAGGTACATTACGCAGTCTGTATGGAAAATTCTTTTATTATTCAATCCGTGCTATTGCTACGCACTTACTGTCTTCTCGAACGTATGATTTTATTTATTCAACATGGCTTTTTCCTGATGGTTTTGCGGCCGCACGCTTGGCTTATGACTATAATATTCCATGTTTTCAAAATGTTGTCGGTACTGACGTAAACCGTTTATTACCTGACTCACCATTAACTCGTCATTCATTGCAGGTAATAAACCAGTCTCAAAAAATTGTTGCAGTCAGCAAGGCACTTAAACAGCATCTAGTGAAACTTGGCGTTGATCCAGCAAAGATTGAAGTCGTTTACAATGGTGTAGATCGTACTATCTTTCGAATCATGGATAAGCAGGCGATACGCAGTAAATTGAGTTTAGGCGACAATAAAAAATATATTTTATTCGTTGGTAATCTTAAAAAAGAAAAGGGGTTACGAGAGTTGGCGTCTGCCTTTGCACAACTCAGCAGTAATAAGGAAAACGGTCACATATCACTTGTACTGATTGGTTCAGGGCCGTACGAAAAAGAGATGAGGGAACTATTAATAACTGGGGGAGTGGAGCAAAAAGTCATATTTCTGGGAACTCGTACTCAGCAGGAAATAGCTGAATGGATGAATGTTTGCGATGTTTTTTGTCTTCCCAGTTATTCTGAAGGACAACCGAATGTTGTTATTGAAGCTTTAGCATGTGGGGCGCGCATAGTTGCCACAAACGTAGGGGGCATTCCTGAGCTGGATAGAGGGCAGGGTGGGATTCGTTTAGTGGAACCATGTTCATCAGATGCCCTTGCAGCAGCACTTGATGAAATGTTGAATGCTGAAATTGTGACTGCGGAGTGTGATTTTATTTGTTCATGGCAAGAAAATGCTGAACAGGTGTTTAGAATATTTGAAGAATCTGGAGCGAGTGACTTATGAAGAAGGTTGTGGTAGTTGCATACGCTTTTCCGCCAGTTGGAGGTGGTGGAGTCCAGCGCCCGACTAAATTTGTTAAGTATCTGCGGGAATTTGGTTGGGAACCGGTGGTTGTGACGGTTGCAAACCCTTCGGTACCTTTACTCGATGATTCTCTATTGAAAGATATCCCCTCGGGAGTAAAGATCTATCATGCCCGTACTCTTGAACCTTCCTACAGTTCTAAACAGCAATTTGGCAGTTCGTCCGGTGGCGGAGTATCAGCACGCATAAAGGCTTGGCTTAAAGGCCGTTTGGCCAGTGTCCTTTTGCCTGATGTGCAGGTGCTGTGGTGGCCGGGATTGGTGATAAAACTGATTGAGGTGATTCGTACTGAACGCCCTGACTGCCTGTTTGTAACCGCACCCCCTTTTTCTTCTTTTGTTCCTGTGGTAGCTTTAGGAAGATTTTTCAACATTCCGGTTATTGTTGATTTTAGAGATGAGTGGTCTTTTTCACGTCACCAATGGGAACATGCTGTCAAGTCCCCATTAGCTTTTTGGCTTGATAAAATACTTGAGCGGTATGTGGTTCGAAATTGTACCGGCTTGGTGTCAGTAAATGCCAGTTATATAAAAAGTTTATCTACTGCGTACCCTGAACTTGATCTGGCAAAGACAACGGTTATTACTAATGGATTCGATGAAGACGATTTTAAAGATATTCCGATTACACCGCGTGTGGATGATCGCCTTACTATTGTCTATGCAGGCACTGTCTGGAACGGTAATTCACTGGAGCCTTTTGTCAAGGCATTAAAAAAACTGATATTAGATAATCCAATGCTTGTGGAAAAATTGAAAGTGAGTGTCTATGGACGCGTAGTTGATAGTCAATTGATGTATCTCCAGGATCCAGTTTTAGCAGATACCATTACACTATTTGGATATCAAAATCATTCTACAGTGCTGAAAGAGATGTTTAACGCTGATGTCCTATTGCTTTCAATGACGGCTTTACCGGGGGCTGAGAAGATTATCCTGGGCAAGGTTTTTGAGTATGTTGCAACGGGTAACCATATTTTGGCGATCGCTCCAACAGGTGAAACGCGTGATATACTTGAACAGAATTACGCCAATTTATCCGTAGCGAGTCCCGACGATGTTGATGAAATCTATTCGATATTAATTAGACTAACTAAGCCGGATCACACGATTAATAAACTAAGCAGATCTAATCTCGGAAAATTTACGCGGTCGCAGTTATCTCGTCAACTTGCTGAGATGTTTGATAAAAGACATAGTTGTTTTTAGGCTTCAGAAAAAATGACAAGTTATAGTAGCCTGGCTAGGAGCAATGGTATGAAGTTGGACAAAGGTAAGGAATTTGTTCCGGAAAGAATAGACTATTTAGATGGTTGGAGGGGTCTCGCTATTGCTCTTGTCCTGCAAGCCCACTTTTTTAACGTGATTGTTTTTGATTCAGGGCGCCTAGGCGTTGATATTTTCTTTGTTTTATCAGGTCTACTGATGAGCAAAATATTGTTTGTTAAGCGCACTCCTTTACCGTTGTTTTATGAAAGGCGCGTAAGCAGAATACTCCCGGTATTTCTTTTGTTCGTTATAACAGTTTTCTTAGTGGCGCCGGTCTTTGGTTTGTCATCAAATATTGTTGAATTTGCATCCACCCTTATTTTTCTAAGAACCTATGTTCCCGCTGAGCCAGATATCTGGAATTCAACTCTACCTATAGGGCATCTATGGTCTCTCAATGTTGAAGAGCATTCTTATATTTTTATGAGTTTATTGACTTTGATTGCTTTTATAAAAAAACGTGAAGTGTTTGTATTGATAAGCATTGGTGTATTGGCCATTTTTACCCAAATATATTATGCCAAACACCTTATATTGGCCCCAAGCGGTTATGAGTTGCGAACAGAATGTGCTATATCATTTATTATGATTTCTGCAGGTTACTGCTTGGTTAAGGATAAAGTTACTAAATTTGTCTGGCCGTTCATCCCCGTAATAACTCTGGTCTTTGCAATTTTATGTTATACTAATGCGTCACCCTGGTGGACTAAAATCTTGATTTCACCTTTTTTACTCTCCTTTACAGCGAATCATTTGTCTGAATCTTGGACTGGAATGCTTGATGCTCTTTCATTTAAGCCGCTTATTTTATTAGGCAATTGGTCGTATTCAATTTATTTATGGCAGCAGCCATTTTATTCGTATAAATCTTATTTCTATCCAGGAGTTGCGTTTGTACTTTCTATTATTGTAAGCATCTTTTCATTTTATATATTTGAAAACCCAACAAGGCAATGGCTTAACGAGCGTAAATATTCATTAATATTAAAAACATAGTGTCAACAAGTCGTTACTGATCCATGTTGTTCTGCTATATTATAAGTTGACTCAGGGAATTGGAGTTGCATTGAAATATAGAAAGGGAGTATTTTACTAACTGCTATACACTTCACTGGCTCACAAACAAACCTTGTGGTTTAGTCTGAAAGGGCTCAAAACTAACTATTTAGCGTTTTCGGGTGCAGTATCGCCACAGATTGTTGCTAGGTATGTCAAGTAGATACTACATGTGTTTATTAATGGTAGTGTCAATAAAATCGGGGGGACTATGAAAATCACATTTTTATTGCAACTATTGGTTGGAGTAATTGCTAAAAATCACACTACGCGTACGTTAATAATTTTGTTGTTACTGTCGGTTTTTGACGTTTCTAGTAGCTGGTGTGTAGATTTTTACTTAAAACCTACCGGCACTCGAACTAGTGGTGCAAGTACGGTTAATGATTGGACTAATGGCAATTGTTACGCGACTATTTCGTCTGTTTTTAGTAAAATGAATGGTGGTGACACGGTAACTCTTGATGACGGCGTGTATCCTGATATTTCGGCTAATACTATCAATCAGTTTAATTATCCGAAGTCAGGTACAGCTCAACAATTTACTGTAATCAAGGCCAGGAATATTCCCGGCAAAAACGGTCTACCAATTAATACTCCTCTGCGCGTAAAAATCATGGCTCCCTTCAGCAATTCGAACTACCCCAGCAATAATTCGGCAATTTATGTTAAATATATTAAATGGGAGGGTTTGCAATTCCCCGTTGTCTCAATATATTCGAACTGGGATTTTAATTATTTCAAACAATGTGCCGTTCAGGGTGGCTATGATGGTAATACATCAGCCTGGAACATTAACGGACAGAACAATTTGCTGGAAGATTGTGTAGCGTATGGAAAAGGGCGGTATAAATTTCTGTTTTACGAACAATCTCGTGATCTTCAATCAAAAGGTGATAACAATAATGTTTGCCGCAGGTGCATAGCACGTCAGGACTGGTCAAATAAAAATAACATTGGTCCAAACCCAATAGGTGGGATGTCGTCATACTATGCTCGTGGCACTGTATTTCTAAATTCTATTGTTATTGATGGGAATACTCCGGATTATTGGATGGCGTCTCCCGGTGAAATTTCCGGGGCTTTTTATCTTCCAAATGACAACGGTCCACATAAGCTTATAATAAAAGGTTCTTTGGCTGTTAATAATGCCTATTCTGCTGTAGTTATGCGCATTTATAGCACTGAGAATTTTATTGAGGATTTTGTAGGGTTAAGTAATGCGGGTGGTATTTACGGTTTAGGAACCTCAACTTATACAAATAGGGTTGCTATTTACAATTCAGGTACGAACCTGTTCAACTACCGTGCTGCTACTCAGATTTCACAAAATCTAGGTATTAATGTTGGCCTGAGTGGTTACACTGGATTTCCCTCTGTTGTAAAAAATTCGATTGTGTCTGGCGTAAATTGTGCTGTGAATGGATCAGGCGCGAATGCTATTTCTGCTGATTTTGTGGACTTTTTTAATAACGGAGACAATACGGCCTGTAAGGTCGGCATCGGTTCGTTGGGTACAAATCAGATAGCGCTGAACCCGCTTACAAGTGGCTGGTTATATCCTGTTCGCATCGAGTCGAATAGTGCGCTAAAAACTGCGGGACTGGCAGGGTCACAAGTTGGACCTAATATCATTAATAAATTGGGGAAAGATGGCACATTTAAAGGAGACACCGATTGGGATACCCCGCAAGGTAATCTCTGGCCATTTCCCATGGAAGAATGGGTACAGGCGCAAATGAGATCAATGGATACTCAAATATGGAGTGATGGAGTGGGGCAGGATGCACCATTTAATGTTGGCCACTACGATACTATGCCTGATCCAAATAGAGGTTTCTGTGCAGCGGGCCAAACATTGACAAATTATATTTGGGGCTATTTAGGAAATACCGTGCCTCCTTTTAATCTTTCAACATCATTAACATCAAGTGGTTTGTTTAATCTGACTTGGGCTCCAAATACAGCCAATACCGATATTACCGGATACAAGGTTTATGTGGGTACTTCACCTGGCAACTATAATCTTACGGGATATGTAGGCGGAAAAAACGTTGGGCTTGCAACATCTGAAACGCTTTCAGGATTAACTCCTGGCACTCTATACTATGCCGCCGTTACCGCAGTGGATAGTATAAAAGGGGCTAGCGGTTATTCGTATGAAATTTCATTCACAACACGCCCAAAAGCGCCTACAGGGTTAACAGGTGTACCTATACCTTAAACATGTAGTTTTTGGGGCCGGAATTATCTGTCTTCTCTTTCTGACAGCAATCCGGCCCCTTTTTGTAGTCTCTTCTCCCCTCCCTTCCGCAAAAACAATCGTCCTTCTCGCTGGTAGCTATGAAGATAGAATCCCTACCGTGGTGGGACTCTTTCACAAAGGGGTGGCAGAAAAGATCGTTGTGACTGACGACAATGTCCGACGAGGTTGGTCACAAAAGTATCAGCGCAATCTGTACAGCAGCGAACGAACCTATGAAGCACTCGTCGCACTGGGTGTGCCTGGCCAGGCAATTGTCAACTTGCCGTTTAGTCAGAGCGGCACCGTCTTTGATGCTCTTGCAGTACGTGATTATCTGGTAAAAGAGCGGGTAGGGGAGATCATGCTTGTTACCTCGGATTATCACACCCGCCGCACCCTCTGGATTTTCAAGCGTGTCCTGAAGGATTTGCCGGTAACCATAGGAATAACTCCCGCTCCAAGCCCCTTTTTCTCTCTTTCAGCACTAAAAGAACCCTTCAAGCTCTTGTATTACCGGCTGCGCTACGGACTTCTGAACGATCTACCGGTGAAACCTTGAAGTGTAACATTCTATACTGAAAAAGCATTTATCCGCAGATGAATGCCGATTAAACCAGGCTTTTATCAAAACACAGACCAAAATCGGCAGTTCAATAACACGGAGACACGGAGTACACGGAGAAATCAAAGGCTTAACCGAAAGATTTTGGTTTACCCCCAAAGAGTTTAAATCTTTTTATTTCTCCGCGTGCATCGCTTAGAAGCGCCTGATGAGAACATAACTGGCTGTAAATTTGTGATAAAGCCAACAAATAACAGTCAGTAATACTTTTGGCGGCGTTCATAGACGGTTAACAGCCTAAAGGGTTTGACTTGAAATCCCGAGTAATCGTAGTAATCCCGAGGCTGAAAATCGTTTTTAGCTTCAAGATTACCAGGACTAAACCGTGAAAAACATTTATCCGGGAGATGAACGCAGATAAAACCAGTCTTTTATTAAAACACCGACCAAAATCGGCAGTTCAATAACACGGAGACACGGAGTACACGGAGAAATCAAA
>JAFLKK010000011.1 GCA_019163375.1 Paludibacter sp. | reverse complement strand
AACCTTCTGCCGGTTGGTATTTTCAGTTTAATAATATTCAAGGATATCAGTATACTACAGTACGTACACCAGCTATTGCCTGGGTAACCAGTACACCCGGAGCTACCGATTGGCTTTCAGCTAATGATCCGTGTAGTCTTTTATTGGGAACAGGTTGGCATATTCCTACTAATACTGACTGGACAAATGCAGATGCTCAACCTCAGTTCTGGCAAAATTCAGCCGACACATATGGTTCAGTGTTGAAGCTTCATAATGCCGGTTATTTGAGTTATGATACGGGTATTCTTACCAGTCGGGGTAGTCTGGGATATTACTGGAGTAATACTCAAAGTGCTAGTACTACAGCATATTATCTATCTGTGTCCGGTACTACAAGTGCTAGCACAACTATCAATAAGGCTACTGCAACCTCCTTGCGTTGTATCAGGAATTAAACAAAAGAACAAAAAATATTGTTTAAGAAATAAAAGAATTAGAAATAAAAAATGGAAACAAAGTTATCAAGAATTAAAATTAAGACTGCTGGTGTTGTATTATCGCTGTTCTTTTTAGGTTTGAATTTAAATCTAAGTGCTCAAAACACACGTGATGTAAATATAAAGGTTCATTTAAATGGTGTTCACTCCAGTAAAATTACCTTGATGCCAATGTCAGGTGCAGGTGCTTTGAAACCTCTTATCGAAAAAAATGGGATTTTGAATAATGAAACGGTAGTTTTGAATGTTCCTAAAGATAAATTGCCCGGACAGTTTGTTTTGCGTTTTGATTATAAAGAGAAGCAAAGTAGTAATCCATATCCTTCAGAAAAGTACATTTTTATAAATAATGAGGATTTGGAACTTTGGGTGAAACCTAAGTCAGCCAATAATCCGGATAGTACTTATTTTCAAAAAGGGGAGAAAGAAAATACTCTTTTTATGACTTTCTCTATACAAAATGCTAAACGTAAAGAGCAACTGGGTTTACTACAGAATTTTCTAATGAGTTATGATCAACCCGAATCTAAATTTTATGCCAGTGGTGTAGAAGAATATGAAAATCGTAGGAAGGAATATAATTCATGGCTTAGTGCTCAGGTTGACACGCATAAAGATGCATTTGTAAGTTGTATTTTCCCACTTCAGTATGTCTCACCTATTATTTGGAAAGGCACAGAAAAAGAGCGCTTGAATAGTTTGATGGTACATTATTTCGATGGGATGGATTTTAAAAATCCTCAGTTGGCAAAGACAGCAGATTTAAAAGACTGGATGAATAAATACGTAAACCTATATGGAGCTATGTCAACCACTATTGCGCTGAGAGATTCGTTATTTGCATTGGCCGGACAGAGAGCTATTGAAAAAGCAAAATTAGGTCATCCGTTGGTGTATGGCTGGATGGTGGACTATTTCTATGCCGGATTCGAGAGCTTTAACATTACCTCGGGGATGAAGATGTTGAAACCTTATCTTGACGATCCTTACTGTCTGACAACCAAACGACAAGCAATTGAAGTTCGGCTGAAAGGTATGGAAACGCTGGTGCCCGGTTCTTTGGCTCCTGATTTTCCCTGGAAGTTAAACTCCGGTAAAGTAATACAGTTTCATGATTTTAAAACAGAAGCTAAATATAAATTGGTGCTATTTTGGTCTGCCGACTGTCAGCATTGCAAAGAATTGGTAGGCAAACTTTATCCTTGGTATCAGAATCCGGTTTACCGCGATTTGATGGATGTCTTTGCTATCAGTTTGGACGAAACAGACACTGAAATCCCGGTATGGGAGAAAGCGATAGTAAACTATCCGGCTTTTAAACACAAGCGTGCTGAGAAAGGAATTCGAAGTACAGAAGCCACTGCCTACTTTGTTTTGGCTACTCCAACATTGATTTTGGTAGATGCCAAAACGAATAAAATTGTAGCTTTGCCCGAAACAGTAGAGCAGTTGGAAAAAGAGCTTAAATAGGGTGCTATCTAATTTCTTTGCCAGAAGATAAATTATTATTTTGTTGTTTTAAATTAATAATATTGAGTTTTTGTTGATATCATTCATATTTCCCTGCACTATGATCATCAAAAATAGACATCCAACTGATGGACAACATTGCGAAACTACTACCACAGGTACAATGCTCCGACAATTGAATATTAATTTGTCGGAGCCTATGCTTTTTGGCCTGGGTGAGGGTCTTGGTTTTTATCTTTGGGATATCGAAACGATGCTGCTTCCGTTTATTAGTGGGCGGGTACGTCCCGAAATCATAACCAAAAACCTGGCTCGAAATCTGAAGTTGAAACTGACAGTTTCTGAAACTGTTTCACCAGACAAGGCTTGGAGTGAAGTGAAGGACCTAATTGATAATGGTCGGGTCGTTGGACTGAAGCTCGATTGTTTTTACCTCGAATACTTTAAACGACCGTATCATTTTGCCGAGCACTTTGTCGCAATGTATGGTTATGATGAGACAGATGCCTTTTTGGTCGATACTACACAGCAAGGTGGAAAGGTGAAAACCTCACTGCAAAGTTTAGCCATTGCGAGAGCGCAAAAAGGACCGATGGGATCAAATCATTTGTATTTTACATTAGATAAAACTGAACAGCCGTTTGAGTTAGAGACTGCAATTGTCACAGCTATAAAGAATAATGCAGCCAATTACCTTCAGCCGGCTAATCTACTTGAAGGAAACAATGGAGTTCGTGCTCTGAGTTCCCAAATTATCGATTGGTTTAAGGCAGATAATGATGTCTCCGCCGGTTTTAAAGCAAGTGCTAAAATGATGGAGAAAGCCGGTACCGGTGGAGCATTGTTTCGCAATTTATATCGCGATTTTTTGAAAGAAAGCTACGAACTCCTGAAGAAAGATGAATTCAAAAATGCTTACGAGGCATTTGTGGAAATAGCTAAGGCATGGAATCGGGTCTCAGATTTATTTCTGCATGCTGCAGAAACAAATGAGTTTCGGTATATTCAAGAAGCTTCGGAGGAATTGAAAGTAATCGCTGAAAACGAAATGGTGGCAATGCAGGAGTTGTCGGCTATTCGTTGACAATTCGCTTCACTTTACCCGTGCTGGTCTCCTCAAACCACGGTTTGAAAATGATTTCGCGTGGCTTCTCAAATTTTCCCAGATTACTATTTAATTGAATATCTAACTGCTGTTTTTTTAGTTCAGTAAATGGCTCACTTTCAATAATGAGTACCACTTTCTCCCCAAGTTTTTCGTCTTTTCTGCTTGTAATGTAAAATCGTTGAGCAATGAAGGATGATATTTTCTTTTCTATTGTTTCCGGAAAAAGCTTGACTCCACCGGAATTGATGACATTATCAAATCGACCGATCCATTCAAAGCAGTTTCTGTTCTTTAATTTTACAATGTCGTTGGTAATGAAAGGTTCATCTTGTAAATGGGGAGCGTGAATCACCAAACAATCACGCTCGTCCTGTTCAAACCAAACACCTTCTAACGCCCGATATTCGTCCGAAGAATCTGACCCATTTATCTTTCGAAGTGCAATGTGAGAAACGGTTTCAGTCATGCCATAAGTTGCATAGCAGTTTGTTGAAACGTTTTGAAGTTTGGTTTCCAATAATGCCGAGGTAGCACTTCCACCGATAATGAGTTTGTCAATGTAGCTCATTACTTCCAATCCTTCAGTTGAGCTTAATAACGTTTCCACTTGCATAGGCACCATAGCCGCGAACTTAACTGGCTTATTGATAGTCGGGTAGGAGGTAGGCTCTATTGCAATTAAATGCAGATGACCCACTAATGCCCGCACGATCATCATTTTGCCGGCAATATAATTGGTTGATAAGCAAAGCAAAACGGTATCCTCTTTTTGCAAATCAAAGAATTGATTTGTCAATTTGGCAGAAGCCTTCATTTGCTCTTTTTTAAGCTCCAACTTTTTAGGCACACCAGTCGATCCGGAAGTTTGTGCCTGAATGGTGTCGCTTTCTTCCAACCAATTTTCGAGGAATACAAACAGCGCCTCTTCCCATTCGGGCAGTTGCAATCTTCTCTTTTCAGCTATCAATGCCGGTAGTTGAGCAAAAGTGTATGTTTGGGAATATAGAGTGAGGGTCATTGTTTGTCGATAAAGATTTGATGAATTTTGGCAAGTTTTATTCGAGTTTTAATTCCTGATCACCATTATTTAATTTATGTAGTGACTTGGCATTTAATGATGAAACCACTTCTTTTCCTGTATTTGCTTCAAGTTCCTTACGAGCCACTTTAGCTACATTTCCGCCTTTGATAGCTACTTTTTTATTCTCATCAAATGTGTTTGGCATCACCACTTGAGATATATCCTTTGTAGATGCTTCTGCAAGCATATTGAGAATCAGTTCAGTATTGGTCATATTGTCTCGTAAATTTTCCTTTTTGAGACCTTTGTGTTGCTTGTATGCTTTTGTTGTTTTGCCAGCCCACGTTTCGGTAATTATGTCGGTCAAAGTTGCAAATTGAATACCTTCCTCAACTCCACGTTTTTTCCATTCATCGGTCAACTCTTTTCGGATCTCTATGCTTTTTATTCGTTGATTAATCCAGCTTTCCGAATAACCCAGTCGCATGTACTGTTCCATGGCTCTGTCTATTGTCAATTCGGGATCAAGTGTTTCGTCTAATCGTTCGTTGGCAATTTGTGCTAACCATAACTTGAACGGTTCGGCTTTAGGCGAAGGGATTGATTGTATTAGCCTGAAAACTTGCTCCGTATCAGCCACATCAGTCATGTATTTTTTGCCGTCGGCAGCAAGCATTTTCAGTTGACTACAATTTGTAGTCAACTGACTTCCTTCTTTTGTTAACCTATTTTTCAGGACACTCCAATATTTACGTGGATTGGGACTATCAGTCAGTATCCCAACTATATCAACAATGGAAAAGTACCATTTTTCCAACTCATCGTCCCATAAAGTACGAACTTTCTTTTCGTCGAATAATTTTAATGCATTTTTCTGTGTCATAATCATTCAGGTTTTTAGGAGTTGTTAGAACTGGAAGTGTTCATTTAATTTCCAAACTTTCTGATGGTCATAAAATAAATTCTCTCCGGTTAGCGATAGTGGCGATTCAAAATTGTTGGTATAAAGTTGTCCGGTGCCCAAGCCTTGGGGCATTTCGTTTTTTTGAGTAGCGCACCATTGTGCAATGGCATTCAAACCGATATTCGACTCAAGAGCAGAAGTTGCCCACCAGTCAATATGTTGTTCGTTGGCTAGCTTTATCCATTCTTCACTACCGTCAAAACCTCCGTGTAAACTGGGCTTGAGGATAATGTATTGAGGATGAATTGTTTCTAACAATAATCTTTTTTGTAACAAGTCATTGATGCCAATCAGTTCTTCATCCAACGCAATAGGGAGCGGCGTGTTGGCACAGAGTTGCGCCATTTCTTGCCACTGACCTGCTTTGATAGGTTGTTCGATAGAGTGAATATTTAATTTCGATAGTGCTTCAAGTTTTCGCAGAGCATCAGCCGGCGAAAATGCACCGTTGGCATCCACACGCAATTCTATCGTTTTTGTATCAAACTCTTGTCGGATGGCTTTTAATAAATCTAGTTCTGCATCAAAATCTATGGCTCCTATTTTAAGCTTGATACACGAAAAACCTTGTTCTATTTTTTCATGTATCTGTCTTTGCATTTCTGCTTTTGTACCCATCCATATCAATCCGTTGATACGAATACTTGATTTTCCTTCCGAAAATGGCGAAGGATAAATAATTCGTTTTCCATCATTTTTCAGATCGGCCAATGCCGTTTCCAATCCAAACAGAATGGACGGAAAGTCTCGTAATCGTTCAAAGAGCTCAGGCAGAGGAGGTAGGTTAGGAGTGAGGCTTTGCAGCACATCTTCATATCCGGGTCGGTCTTCGGCACTCAGTCCACGAAATAATGCACATTCTCCCAGCCCAAAAACTTCAGGTAAATCTTCACTCCATATCTTCAATAACCATATTTCTTTTGATGTCAGTATGCCGCGCGAAGTGCCACTCGGTTTTTTAAAAATAAGGTTGTAAGGAGTAATGGAAGATTTCATACCATTTTAATTTATAATTCATAATGCACAATTCATAATTATGCATTATGAATCAATAATTTATCCGGGAAATTTAGGGAATTGTTGGAAGTCGGGTTTGCGTTTTTCAAGGAAAGCATGTTTGCCTTCCTGTGCTTCTTCCATAAGGTAATACATCAATGTTGCATCACCGGCCATTTCCATCAATCCGCGTTGTCCGTCGAGTTCAGCGTTCAATCCGCGTTTAATCATGCGGATAGCCATTGGACTGTTTGCCAATATCTGCTGACACCAGTCTACCGTTGTATCTTCCAACTCGGCCAATGGCACCACTTTGTTTACCATACCCATTTCCTCAGCTTCTTTAGCAGAGTATTGTTTGCAAAGAAACCAGATTTCGCGTGCTTTTTTCTGACCCACACAGCGAGCCAGGTAGGATGATCCAAAACCGGCGTCGAAACTACCTACTCTTGGCCCAGTTTGTCCAAAAATAGCGTTTTCAGATGCAATTGTCAAATCGCAAACTACGTGCAGCACGTGTCCACCGCCAATTGCAAAGCCGTTTACCATAGCAATTACCGGTTTAGGAATAGAACGAATGGCTTTGTGAAGATCCAAAATATTAAGACGTGGAACGCCTTGTTCGTCGATATAACCACCAATTCCTTTTACTTTTTGGTCGCCACCGGCACAAAATGCCATGTCGCCGGCACCGGTGAAAACGATAACACCAATGTCGCTCCGCTCACGGCAAATGTCCATAGCATCAAGCATTTCGGTACTTGTTTGTGGGCGAAAAGCGTTACGAACCTCTTCGCGGTTGATGGTGATTTTAGCAATCCCTTCGAAATACTCAAACTTGATGTCTTCGTATTGTTTAATTGTTGTCCAGTTTCTCATATTTTTATTTTTTTCAATAATCGAAAAGCAGCTATCCACTTATTTTCGACATTATTATTTATTTTCTAATTATAATATTAGCTTCTCATTGCTTTAAAATAATCTTTCAGTACTTTATCATTCTCCAATCTTGGTGTAGTTACTTCCAATATAACTGCTTTGGTATGTGGTGCAAATACTTGTGGAAGAATGGATGCTAATTCTGATTCATTACCTGCACTATAAAACGGAAGATCGTAAAGTGCTGCCATTTTCTCTATATCGAGTTCCTGCTTTGCTTCAAAAAATTCCTCTAACTCTTCTACACCCGATGGTCCCGGAATAAATCGAAACAGGCTGCCACCACCATTTTTCATAACAATTATTCGTAAATCTGCAGATAGATATTTATTCCAAAGGGCATTTGAATCATAAAAAAAACTGATATCGCCACTTAAAAATGTAGTTGGAACAGTGCTGATAGCTGCTGCACCTACAGCTGTTGAAGTAGAGCCATCAATACCACTCGTTCCCCGGTTGCACTGAATGCTGTTGAGTTTTTTTTGTTCAAATAAATGTGCGTAACGAACAGCTGAGCTGTTGCCCAATTGAAGGTCGGAATTGATGGGGAGATGATTATTTATTATCTCAAATGCTTTTAAATCGCTCCAGGGTGCTGTAGCCATAAAATGGGCATGTTTTTGAGCTGAAATTTGCTCTTTCTTTTGCCAGTTGGTTGAAAAATCAGATGCAGCAAAGCCGTTGCTGTCGAAAAATTGTTCCAAAAAAGCGCTTGGCTCCAATTGAATTAAAGCAGTAAGTCTGCGAAAAGTATCAATATGATTTTCACCTTTTCCAATGTACCAATGTTCTGCCGGCGGATTATTTTTCAGGAACGTTTTAATTTGTTTCGAAACCAGTGAGCCCCCGAAACTGATCAACACATCCGGACGAAAATCATCTGTTTCTTCGGGCAAAATAACGTTCAATACCCGATCAATATTGTTGATTGTCAGATTAGTCTGAATGTTCGAAATGGGTTCTGCAATAACAACTACATTGCTTATCTTTTCAATCTTTTGTATAGCCGAAGTGAATTTATCTTTGATGTCAGCAGGTAGAAAGGCTCCCAAAATCATTATTTTAGGATTTTTTGGCAATCTACTTTTCAATTCATCAATCACTGCCGCATTCAGTTGAGATTCGGGTTCTATTTGATTGAAAACCCGTTCCGGAGTACTGTTGATTTCTGTAATTCCATATAATGGCTCCCGCAGTGGAATGTTGATGTGCACCGGTCCTTTACGACCCGAAACAGCTGCATTAATGGCTTCGTTTACACTCCGGTTTACATGCCAGGCTTCGTCATCACAGGTGATGTCTACCGGCAATTGACAGTTGTGTTTCGTAAAATTGGCAAATACCTGTTGCTGATTAATGGCCTGACTATCATCTTGTTCAATCCACTCGGTAGGTCTGTCGGCCGAGAGAATAACTAACGGAATGCGCTGATAAAAAGCCTCGGCCACAGCAGGAGCATAATTGAGCAAGGCAGTTCCCGAAGTACAAACTAAGGCAACCGGTTCTCCTGATTTTTGGGATAAGCCAAGAGCGAAAAATGCAGCGCTTCGTTCGTCCACAATCACATAACTTTCAATACGCTCGTCGCGATTAAACGCGATAGAAAGTGGTGCATTGCGCGAACCGGGAGAAACCACCACACGTTTTATGCCTTTTTGGACACAAATATTTACAATTATCTGAACGGTCTTTTTATCTGTTGTTGTCATTATTTTGCTGTTAGTAAACAAGTAAACTGTGTCTTTAATTATTGATTTGAAATTACTGATTACTGTTGACTGTTAATTACTTTCGATAGTGTTTCCAGTTTCATGCATGTTTCATTCCATTCGGCTTCGGGAACGGATTGTGCCGTAAGTCCACCACCTACAAAAAAAGCTACTCCTTCGTCGGTCAATTTCATGCAGCGCAAATTTACAAAAAGATTACATGCTTTTGCGTTTATCGGCCCTAAAAATCCGGCGTAGTATTCCCTGTCGTGAAGTTCTGTGGCGCTGATTAATTGTAAGGCTTTTTCTTTGGGAATTCCACACACAGCCGGCGTAGGATGTAACGTTTTTATCAATTTTAATTGCTCATTTCCCGAAATCTTTCCCTTGCAGGTGTAGGTGGTCATCAAATGGCACACATTTCCAGCATTTTGCTCCGTAGGACCGGTTCTTTCAATTTCAGAAAATGAAAATTTTTGCAGCACATTTTCTACATATTCACTTACCATTTGTTGCTCTTCCCGCTCTTTGTCAGTCCATTCTATTTTCGCTAAGAGCGATTTAGTTCCTGCAAGTGACATGGTTCTGATCCCTTCATCGCTCGATTTCAGCAAGGTTTCGGGAGTGGCACCTACCCATACACATTGCCCCGGAATATAAAAAATGGAGACAAACGCGTGAGGATATATTTTGGTAAGTTTCTCAAATACAGAGGCTGCTACATTTTTGTTGCAAGAAGTATTACTGACAGCTCGTGAAAGAACTACCTTCTCCAACTCTTTATTCTTGAGTTTGTCTATTAAAGTGGATGCTTGCTGCAGATAATCCGATTGCGATGTTTCGTGCGTGGACGTGCTTGAGTTTTCTGTGTCAAAAGATAAGGAGAGTAGTGTGTCTAACTGATTGCGATCAATATTCTCGTTAGTAAAATGGATATCCGGGTTGAAAAAAAGTGTTTCGGCAGAACTTTTACCATCAAATGGTGCGACTATGAAACCATTTTTTTGACGTTCAAAACCAACAAATCGTTCTATTTTAGATGTAGTTTGAATTCCTGTAACTATCTCATGACTATAGGGCATTCGATAGCTAAAAAAAGGGAGATTTCTTACTATGCAGTTTTGTAGAATTTCGAATTGTTTCATCTGGGGTATAATCAAATATCTTTAATAGCAAATTTAAACACATGAAACAAATCGAAGCTCGATTAGTTTTATTCCTATTATACGCTACTAACAGGCAAAGTTAAGGTATTTTCTCGAAAAATTGGGTTCGGATAATGATTTTGTTTGTAAGGAAATGTTTTGAAGTTGAAGTGATGGCGACACATTTATAATTGCTCAAATTTTGATTATCTTTGTCGGAGAAGAAATATAACGATATTTTAAACCGTAAAATAGATGATATTAAAACATTATATAGATAGTTTTCGCTTACGTACCTTGCCTTTATCAGTTGCCGGCATTATGCTGGGTAGTTTTTACGCCACTGCTGCAGGATGTTATCGTCCCGTTGTGTTTGTATTGGCATTGCTCACTACCTTATCGCTGCAGATTCTTTCTAATATCTCCAACGAGGTGGGCGATTTAGAGAAAGGAACTGATAATGAGCAACGCCTTGGACCCATCAGGAGCGTACAACGTGGTGACCTGACGGTTCAGAACCTCAAAAATGCAATGATGCTTTTCATTATCTTATCGGTATTGTCCGGAATCTGTCTTGTTTGGTCAGCTTTTGGTACCTTGATAAGTGTGCCGAGTGTAACGATGTTGGTTATGGGTGCGTTGGCAATTGTGGCTTCCATAAAATATACTTTTGGCAAGAAAGCCTATGGCTACGTTGGCTTAGGCGACTTTTTTGTTTTTGTGTTTTTCGGTTTGGTAAGTACAATGGGCGTTTATTTTATTGCCACTGGCGAGTTGCCGTTATTGCTTATTTTACCGGCTTCGGCTATCGGAATGCTCTCCACAGGTGTATTGAACGTGAATAATATGCGTGATATTGAAAATGATACTGAATTTAAAAAACGTACAATGGCCGTAAGGATGGGTGCCAAGAAGATTAAAATGTATCATCTGTTTTTGGTGATTGGCGCTTTAGTATTGACCACTGTTTACACCGTTATTCAAAATAGCGGTATGTATAGCTATTTATTTCTTCTGACCATTCCGGTTTTCGCTCTTCATCTTTCTAAGGTGATGAAAAATAACGGTCGTGCGTTGGATAGTCAATTAAAGGTATTGTCACTCTGTACTTTATTATTTTCATTCTTAGCAGGATTAGGTAGTTTACTTAATTCATAAACAGCAGAATATGTTTCAAACAAAAGTAGAAATACAGAAATCTGATTTCAATATCGCATACGAAGACCGTGTGATGACATTAGGCTCTTGCTTTGCCGAGAATATAGGGCAAAGGATGCAGAAACTGTATTTTGATATTGATGTTAATCCGTTTGGAGTATTGTACAATCCTGTTTCTATTCGAAATAGTATTGAACTGCTCATCGAAAATAAACCATTTACACACGACAACTTTTTTGAGAATCGTGGTTTGTGGCAGAGTTTTGCACATAGCAGTTTGTTTTCGGATACTAGTGCTGATAAATGTTTGAGCAACATAAATGACCGGTTTCAACATGCTGCAACTTTTCTGCAAAGAACAGATTATTTGTTGATCACTTTCGGCACTGCATGGGTTTTTGAAGAGAAGAGTGGGAGAGTGGTTTCCAATTGCCATAAATTACCGTCTAACAACTTTGTTAGACGACGACTAACCGTTGATGAAATTGTAGCCAATTATGCAGCACTGATAACCCGATTAGCAAATGTATTTCCTCATCTAAAAATAATATTTAGTGTAAGTCCCATTCGTCATTGGAAAGATGGAGCACACGAAAATAATATAAGCAAAAGTAGTTTGCTGCTGGCAGTCGATGCCCTTCAGAAACAGTTTTCGCAGGTTGAATATTTCCCGGCTTACGAAATTCAGATGGACGAACTCCGCGACTATCGTTTCTATGCTTCGGATATGCTGCATCCTTCCGAAGTGGCTGTGGATTATATCTGGAGTCGATTTTCAGAGACATATTTTGATGGAATAACTATCGGTATGAAAAATGAATTTGAACAACTACTGGGCGATTTGTCGCACCGTCCGCTTCATCCTGAGTCGGAGGAATTTGAAAAGTTCAGGCATAGTGTTCAAAAGAAGAAAACAGCTTTGATAAAGAAATACCCATTTATGGAAAACCGGCTTTGAAATGACCATGAATTTATGAACTGTAATTATCCCGGCTTTATAACTCATGTCAGACGCTATGTGGACCTGACACAGTCTGATGTTGAGATTGTTGAATCGTATTTTAAACCCCTCGAATTAAAAAGGCGGGAACATTTGATTTCCGAAGGTCAGGTATGTACATCCAACTTTTTTGTGGAAAAAGGCTGTATTCGCATGTACTATGTCAATGAAAAGTTGATTGAACAAACCACGCAGTTTGCATTGGAAACCTGGTGGCTGTCAGATTACTTCAGTTTTGCAAAACAATTACCCTCACAATATTTTATTCAGGCAGTAGAAAAATCCACTGTTTTAGCCATCGACTATCAGTTGCAAGATAAATTGTTTAGTGAAGTGCCGCAAATGGAACGGTATTTTCGTATTATAATGCAGCGTGCATTGGCTGCATCTCAACTAAGAACTAAACTGATGTATCAGTATACCAAAGAAGAAATGTACAGACATTTCAACACCTCATTTCCACAATTTTTTCAACGGGTTCCGCAATATATGATAGCTTCCTACCTTGGTCTTACTCCCGAATACCTCAGCGAATTGAGGAGAAAAGGATAATTCCCCTTATTTCTTAAACTGGCTTAATTTTTATTCGCGTATTATATTTCTAATTTTGTCCGCACTACAGCAAGTAATGTAAACAACGGATATGAATCAGAATTTAAAACAAGAATAAAATGAAAACAGAAATCAAACTTCCACAGAAATTTTACGATGTACTAAATCACGAAGGTGTTGTGGCAATTGTTTCGTGGGGCGAAGGTGAGCCTCATGTAGTGAATACATGGAATTCATTTTTAGTAATCACTGAAGATGAGCGAATCCTGATTCCGGCTTACGGAATGCGTAAAACAGAGAAGAACGTAAATGTAAATAATCGCATAAAACTGACTGTGGGAAGTAAAGAAGTAGTGGGCTATAAGGACTATCAGGGAACAGGATTTCTGATTGATGGAACAGCCGGTTATCTTGAATCGGGTTCAACCTACGACATGATGAAGGAAAAATTCTCCTTCCTCACCCGGGTAATAGAAATTACAGTTACAGCTATCAAACAAACTATTTGATACCTATCGCTTCGTTCTAAATACTCTACGCATTTACCTACAAAAAAAGAGCTTCTTCTGTCACCAGAAGAAGCTCTTTAACGATTTATCTAACTATCAAACTATTATAAATCGGAAATTGGTTTGTATTTTGGAACCAATGTTTTCATAACTATCCAGCCAATTAGATAGGCTACAGCGCAGAATGAAAAAACAATGGTGTATCCGGGAGTTTTGCTTCCCCATTCAACTAAACTATAATCGAAAAGCATACCACTACCTTTATTAATTATGAAGGAGCCTATACCGCCGGCCATACCACCGATACCAACAATAGTTGCTACTGCTGATTTAGGGAACATGTCACCGACTGTAGTAAAGATATTTGCTGACCATGCCTGGTGTGCGGAACCGCCTATACCAATTAATAAAACCGGAATCCAAAATGCATTGTTACCTAGTAAAGCAATATGACCAAATGGTTGAGCCAGTAAAACTAATAGTGGGAAAAATGCAATGATTAACATGGCTCGCATTCTGCCGGCATACGGATTCATTCCTTTGTTGATAAAAAAGGTTGGAAATTTTCCACCAAAAACAGAACCAAAAACAGTAATTGTGTATAATATTCCAATTGGCAAAGCAACTTCCGATGGCAACATTCCATATTCAGCTTTTAAATATGCAGGCGTCCAAAATAAGAAAAACCACCAAACTCCATCTGTCATAAATTTCCCAAAAGCAAATGCCCAGGTTTGTTTGAATTTTAATGCTTGTCCAAAAGTCATTTTTTCAATTTTTACAGTCTCATCTGCAACAACTTTATCGATTTCGTCATCTTGGTTGATATATGCTTTTTCAGCATCATTTACTTTTTTGTTGCTTTCCAGTGGTTTGTAGAAAATTAACCAAGCTGCCAACCACAAGAATCCTACTGCTCCAATTACAAGAAATGCTGTTTCCCAACCCCATGCTTCGGCCATAAAAGGCACTGTTATTGGCGCTAAAATGGCTCCTACATTGGCTCCTGAATTAAATACGCCAGTAGCAAAAGCACGGTCGCGTTTTGGGAAGTACTCAGCAGTAGCTTTGATAGCAGCCGGAAAGTTTGCCGATTCACCAAATGCTAATAAAATACGTGCAATAACAAACATCACTACACTTACTACAGAAATAGTTGCTACTATTGTACCCGAAGCATTTGTCAGCCCTGCAGCATCAGGTATTCCAGTCCACCACTCTGTCGCTAATCCACAAAGAGCGTGAAGCATGGCAGCCACCGACCAAACTGCGATAGCCCAGGCATAACCTTTTTTAGTGCCCATTTTGTCGACAAATCTACCTGCAAACAGCATAGAAACGGCGTATGCAAGTGAGAAAATGGAGGTAATTGTACCATAATCACTGTCTGTCCAGTGAAACTCTTCTGCCAAGATCGGTTGTAGCAGAGATAAAACTTGACGGTCGAGATAGTTGATAGTCGTTGCCAAAAATAGCAATGAGCATATCGTCCATCTGTACTGAGTCATTTTCTCGTTGATTTTTCCAATTGAACTCATAGGTTATTTTTTTACTTTTTTGATTATTTCTAAAGCGTCACTACACAATTTGGTAATTCCAGCCCAGTCATTCGCTTTCATCATTTCCGCAGGGAACAGGTTTGAACCCATACCTACACAGGTTACACCTGCATCAAACCATGTTTTCAAATTAGCTTCTTCTGGTTTCACACCACCTGTTACCATTAGGTTAGACCAGGGCATTGGTGCTTTTAGGTTTTTTACAAAAGCTGCACCAAGCACATCGCCGGGGAATACTTTGCAAACATCGCAACCCATTTCTTGTGCAAAACCAACTTCAGATACCGATCCACAACCCGGTGAATAAGGAACCAAACGACGATTTGCCACTTTAGCTACTTCCGGATTGAATAATGGACCAACAATAAAGTTAGCACCTAGTTGAATGTATAAAGCAGCTGTTGGTGCATCTACAATCGAGCCAATACCCATAATCATTTCAGGGCATTCTTTGGCTACATATTTTACTAATCCTGCAAAAACATCCTGAGCAAAATCTGCGCGGTTTGTGAATTCGAAAACACGAACTCCACCATCGTAACAGGCTTTTACAACATTTTTAGCTATTTCAATATCGCTGTGATAAAATACCGGAACCATACCGGTTTCTTTCATAGCTGTAATTACTTGAATTTTTGAAAATTTCATAATCTTATTTACTATTTATTCAATTACTAGTTACTATTTGAAATGTAAGACCATTTTTTCATTTATTGGTCACCTCTTCAGTTATTGAAGTGAAATGGTAATTGGTAAATGAAAAATGGTAAATGAATTTATCGTTGAACACGTCCGCTAGAGTCACCTCCACACAACGCTTCTACTTCTTCGATAGAAACAAGATTAAAGTCACCGTTTACTGTGTGTTTCAATGCCGAAGCAGCAACAGCAAATTCCAATGCTTCGCCTTGGTTTGGTTTGGTTAACAAACCGTGTATAACACCACCCGAGAAAGAATCACCACCACCAACACGGTCAATAATTGGATCAATATCGTAGCGTTTTGAAGTATAGAATTCTTTTCCGTCGTAAATCATTGCTTTCCAACCATTATGAGTTGCCGAGAATGATTCACGTAAAGTAGAAATAACATATTTGAAATTAAATTCCTGAGCCATTTGAGTAAAAATGCCTTTGTAACCTTCAGCATCTGTATGTCCGCCTTCAACATCTGCATCCGGTTTAAAGCCTAAGCAAAGTTCAGCATCTTCTTCATTACCAATACAAACATCTACATATTGCATCAATGGACGCATGATAGATTGCGCTTTTTCTTTTGTCCAAAGTTTTTTGCGGAAGTTTAAATCTACCGAAACTGTAACACCATTACGTTGTGCAGCTTCGCAAGCTAATTTGGTCAGTTCAGCTGCTGAGTCAGAAATAGCAGGGGTAATTCCAGACCAGTGAAACCAATCGGCTCCTTTCATGATGGCATCAAAATCGAAATCTGAAGCATTAGCTTCTGCAATAGAAGAATGAGCACGGTCATAGATAACCTTACTTGGACGCATTGAAGCTCCCGTTTCGAGATAATAAATACCCACGCGATCGCCTCCACGTGCAATAAAGTCAGTTTTTACACCAAATTTGCGCAATGCATTTACAGCAGATTGCCCAATCTCGTGTTTGGGTAATTTTGATACAAAATAAGCTTCGTGGCCGTAGTTTGCACAGCTCACAGCAACATTTGCTTCTCCTCCACCATATACAACATCAAATACATCCGATTGAACAAAACGCGTGTTGCCTGGAGTTGATAGACGGAGCATAATTTCTCCTAATGTTACAATTTTTTTACTCATTGTTTTCTTAGTGTTTTTGTAATAAATGTTAGTTTTTGAAATTGGTTGACCAAAAGTACTGCTTTTTTCCGAATATCCCAAAAAAATGCGTTAATTATGCTTATGTACACCAATTTACAATATAATGTGATTAATTATTGAATATTTATTAGAATTTAAAGAATGCTTTTGCATTATTGTAACTGATGTCTTCTACCATTTTACCAATAAAATCTAGTTCCTGATGAGGTAATAAACCATTTTCAACATCATTACCAATCAGGTTACACAAGGTACGACGGAAATATTCGTGACGTGGGTATGATAAAAAACTGCGTGAATCTGTCAACATACCAATGAACTTACTCAATAAGCCCAACACCGACAAAGAATTCATTTGTTTTTCCATGCCGTCTTTTTGATCTAAGAACCACCATCCCGATCCGAATTGAATTTTTCCGGCTACGGTTCCATCCTGAAAATTGCCTATCATAGTGGCAATCATTTCGTTGTCGGCAGGATTCAGGTTGTAAAGTATCGTTTTTGTCAATTTGTTTTGAGAATCTAGTCTGTTCAAAAACTTCGACAATGCTTTGGCTGTATTAAATGTTCCTATTGAATCGAAACCGGTATCAGCCCCTAATTGGTTGAATAAACGAGTGTTATTGTTACGGATAGTCCCGTAGTGAAATTGTTGTGTCCAGCCTTTTTCCCAATCCATTTCGGCAAAAATAACCATCATGGCCGATTTGAATTTTAAAACTTCAGCGTGCGTTAATTCGCTTCCACCATATATTTTATTGAAAATGGCTTTAATTTCTATATCAGTATAATCTTCAGCATAAAATTCCTCAATACCATGGTCGGAAAGTTTACAACCCATTTCGGCAAAGAAATCCTGACGTTTGCGCAACGCAAGAATCATATCGTCGAAAGTAGAAATAGTGATTTCTGACACTTTTTCCAATTGCTCAACGTACATTTTGAAACTAGCCGAATTTTCAACAGCCATTGCTTTGTCAGGACGCCATGTTGGTAACATTTTTATTTCAAAACCATCTTGTTTTGTTTTTAAATGGTGCTCAAGTGTATCGATAGGGTCGTCGGTAGTGCAAACAGCTTCCACATTATAATGGCGCATTAAGTTACGTGCCGAGAATTGAGGGGTTTGTAGTTTTGCGGTACATTCATCATATATTTCGCGGGCTGTGGCAGGCGAAAGTAATTTGTCAATTCCGAATGCAGTTTTCAACTCCAGGTGTGTCCAGTGATACAAAGGGTTACGCATAGTGTTTGGAACTGTCTCAGCCCATTTCTCAAATTTTTCCCAATCAGAAGTGTCTTTCCCCGTACAAAATTTCTCGTCAACACCATTGGTACGCATAGCACGCCATTTATAATGATCGCCACCAAGCCAAGCTTCTGTTAATGATTTAAATTGGTGATCATTCGCTACCATCGATGGAACTAAATGACAGTGGTAGTCAATAATTGGCATTTTGGCAGCATGCTCGTGATAAAGCTTTTGCGCAGTTTCTGTTTGTAGTAGAAAGTTTTCGTCTAAAAAGTTTTTCATGACAATATAATTTTGTAGTTGATTATTTAAAGGACGTATTTATAATTCTGTCTGTACTATGGAAAAATCGACCAAATTAAAATTTTGTGAATCAAAGTTGGATTTATCTATGAAGAAAATCACGTGATTCTACTGAAACTCTTACAAACTATAGTTTTTCAGATATTTATCTTTGTATTTTAAAACATATTTTTATTTCCGTGTTCGCACACAAAGATACGAATAGTTTTAAATCTACAAAACAAGTTGACACCTCATCGTGTATTAAAAAATGTATTCAAATGTCGAATTACCAAGTTCTAAGAGACGATTGATTAATTATACAAATCAAGATAATCAATTTTTCCACCATATAAATTAGATTTTACACAACAAGAACTGACATTCCCGACATATAAGTCTCATTTCTGCTTCCGGAATTAGCAGTAGAGTCCAAATATCTATTGCTAATGAATAGATTTATTCAACCCGATAAATACAGAATAAATTGGAATAAAATCATAAATCGCCAATTTTTCGAAATGCCGAAGCTTAGAGCTAACCAATTCGGCTCGTCGATGGTGAATGTTGCCTCGTTTTGTCAGGAAAAATTTGGCATCTATTTTAAACTCTATTAGCATTACATACTAAACCGCTTTCATATATGAATTGATTTTTCGTTTTTGTGCTGTTTGATTTTTGTTCGCCGGGTTTAATGAATGGTTTGGTTTTTATAAGTCATTTCAACAGTTGGTGTTTGTGTTTTTGAATTTTGAATATCGTATTAATATGCTCATTAGTAGCACATTGTTAGCATTACTGTTTGCTTTATTTATGTGTGTATGACCTGATATATTAAAAGCGCTTTGGTCAAATATTGCACCTATAAAGGCATTTATTACACATATCCCGTTTTTATTATCCATATATTTGTGCCGTTAATATTAAATCATAAAACTCAAATAAATGAAAAAACAATGAAAGAAGTAAAAAAACAAAAAAAGCAATTCTTCATTCGCTTGATGCTGTCTTTTCTTTTTACCTTCTCGGCATTTAGTTATGCAAGTGCACAGGTAAAGACTGTAACGGGTACAGTGAAAGACGAATCGGGCGAGACCATTATTGGTGCCTCTGTTTTGGTTAAAGGAACAACCGTTGGTTCAATCACCGGCATTAATGGTGACTTCAAATTGAATGTTCCGGCTAATGGTAAATCAATTGTAGTTACGTATATTGGCATGGTGAAACAAGAACTACCAATAACAGCCAATGTAATGAATGTTGTACTTCAGAGTGCTGCTAAAAGTTTAGATGAAGTTGTAGTGGTTGGTTATGGCACGCAAAAGAAAAGAGATTTAACCGGATCTGTGTCATCAGTACAAGGTGCTACTTTAGCGCAGATTCCTGTAACAAGTGCTGGTCAGGCTCTAACAGGTAGATTGGCAGGTGTTCAAATTACAACAGCTGATGGTTCGCCCGATGCCGAATTAATAATCCGCGTGCGTGGTGGTGGATCTGTAACCGGTGATAATTCACCATTATATATTGTTGATGGTTTCCCTGCAAGCAATATTAATGATATTGCTCCCGGAGATATTCAATCAATAGACGTATTGAAAGATGCTTCTACAACAGCAATTTATGGCTCAAGAGGATCAAATGGTGTAGTAATCATCACAACAAAGACTGCTCAGGCAGGTAAAACTCAGGTTTCCTACAATGGTTTCATGCAAACAAAGAAATTGTCGAAACGCTTAAGTGTTCTCAATCCTTATGAATATGTGAAACTTAATTATGAGTTAGCTGCTTTTGATGGCGCTGATGGTATTTCTAATTTTGAAAAGACATTTGGGGTTTGGGATGATATTGAATTGTATAAATATCAAAAAGGACACGATTGGCAAGATGATATGTTTGGTTCTAATGTAATCTCAGAACAACATAACATTGGTATAACAGGGGGCAATGATAAAACTAAATTCTCATTAAGCACCACATATAATAAAGATGGTGGCTTGATGGTCAATAATGACTATTCGAGATTTAATACTAATTTTAAATTAAATCATCAAATTGCCAAAAACTTAACAGCAAGTTTTAATACGCGAATTTCAGATACTAAAGTTAATGGTTCAGGAACATCCGGAGGAACCTATAAAATCAGAACTTCCCAAGCGGTTACTTCTGGTGCAGTAAAGGGGCTAAGCTCAATGATAACTGTAGACCCTAATACTTTATCGAGTGATGAATATGAACAGTGGGTGCGTGACAACATGTCATTGACTGAGCAATCTGCGCAATACTGGAGACGTACAAATACGCGAGTATTCAATTTTACCGGCAGTTTAGATTGGGAAATCATTAAAGGACTCGTATATCGCGTTGAAGGTGGTTATGAATATGGCTTCAATGAAGCAAAAAACTATTGGGGTCAATATAGTTCTAATGCATCTTATGTAGATGGAAACCCACTTGTTGATTGGACGAAAACAAATACGAATCGCTCTCGTATTGCGAATACTTTATCCTATAAATTTAATCTTGACGATAAGAGTAAGTTTGACGTGATGGTCGGTCAGGAAATAAATCTGTATAATTATAATAACAGTTATCTTTATGCCACAGGCTTTGGTACAGATTTAACCCCCACTAAGATATTTGCAAATTTGGGACTTGGTGGAACAACTAAAAATCTATCAAGCTTTGTAAGTACTCCCGAGAAGCAAAGTTCATTTTTTGGGCGTATCAACTACAATTTGATGGAAAGATACCTTTTTACAGCAACTTTTCGTGCTGATGGATCGTCGAAATTTGCAACAGGGAAAAACTGGGGATATTTTCCGGCTTTAGCTGCTGCATGGAGAATTTCAGAAGAATCATTTATGGAAAGCTCTAAAGACTGGTTGTCAAATTTGAAATTGAGATTAAGTTACGGTGAGGTAGGTAATGATAGAATTGGAAATGGTCAATATGCATTGACTTATGCAATTCAATCAGTTAAGACATACGGGATTGGAGATGTACAAAATAATTATTATGCTACTACGAATACTCAGTTGGCTAATCCTGATTTGAGATGGGAAACCACCATTACACGAAATGCAGGTTTGGATTTTGGTCTTTTCAACGAAAAACTTAGTGGATCTGTCGAAGTATATCAAAATACAACAAGAGATCTTTTAATTGAAGTGCCGATTGTTGCTCCCGGGTATAAAACCTCAATGAAAAACGTAGGTCAAACTTCTAATAAAGGGGTGGAAGTAACTTTAAATGCTACTGTTCTTCAAAAGAAAGACTACTCACTGTCTGCAAATTTCAATATTGGATTTAATAGATCAAATGTAGATAAATTAGCTGATGGCGTTACTGTTCAAGAGTATGGATCTGGATGGGCCGGAACAGATTTAAAAGGTTCGAATGATTATCACGTAGAAGTCGGTCAACCTGTAGGGTTAATTTACGGATACACTACTGACGGATATTATACTACTGGTGATTTTGAGTCTTATAATTCGGCTACAGGGAAATATATTTTAAAAGTCGGAGTTCCTACTACCGGACTATTGGGCGGTAAAATTAGTGTTCGCCCGGGAACAATAAAATTCAAAGATTTGAATGATGATGGTTTTGTAGACGATAAGGATCGCAGTATAATTGGTAAAACAGCGCCAAAATTCACCGGTGGATTTGGACTCAATGGAACTTTTCATGGTTTTGATGCTTCATTATTGTTTAATTATGTATATGGAAATAAAATATATAATGCAAACAAAATAGCTTCCTCACAACAATACAGAACAACAAATCCAAACTTGTTAGGATTCATGAGACAAGATAATAGATACACTTATTTAAGTGCTGATGGAAAACTTGTAACTGACCTGGCAACTTTAGCTGCAATGAATGAAGAAGGTGCAATTGCAAAACAATACTGGTCACCTTTCTCTTTTGGTAATGCCACGGTATTGTGTTATGATTGGGCTATTGAAGATGGATCATTTCTTCGCTTACAAAATGTAACTATTGGATATACTATTCCGGTAAAATTGACAAAAAAAATAAAATGTGATCGATTCCGTCTATATTGTACATTGAATAATCTTTGGATATTGACAAACTATTCGGGTTATGATCCTGAAGTTAGTTCACCGGTCAGAGGAAGTTCAACTTCAGGTCTTACTCCTGGTGTGGATTATTCTTCTTATCCAAAAAGTTTATCATGGACATTTGGTGTAAATGTTTCATTCTAATTAGATGTTAATCACAAACAAATACTAAAAATCATGAAAATGAAAAAATATATTATTTTAATCATATCAGTTACGATGATATTCTCGTCGTGCAATGATTTTCTTAAAGTTGAATCGCCCTCCACATTTGATGCAAATTATGTGTTTTCGAATTCGGGTGATGCAAAGAAAATGGTAATGGGAGTTTATTCGTTATTTGCTCAGGATTCATATACTTCGCGTATGTCGTGTGTATGGATGCAAAATACAGATGTAGAAGTTACTGCACCCGGTGCGTTGGCTGATGGGTCAAGACGTGATATATGGTCACTTCAAGGTGGTTTATTGGCCGGATTTGGAGATATTTATACAGCTTGGCAGCATAATTATCTGGCAATTGATCGCGCCAATCAATGTATAGAAGGTATACAAAATAGCCCCGTAAAAGACTCAAAGGATATGAAGATGCTTCTGGGAGAAACCTATTGTTTGCGTGCTTACAGATATTTTTTACTGTGTAATTTTTGGGGTGATGTTCCTTATTTCCGCACTGCAGCAAAAGAAGGTATGGAACTTGATACACCTAAAGCTGATAAGAACATTATATATTCGGGTATAATACAGGATTTAGTGAATTGTGAACCTGATATGTATTTTGCCGACGAATTTAGTGATGGAATTGAGCGAATGAACCGTGAATTTGCATTGGGAATGATTGCCCGTTTGTCTTTATTTCGTGCAGGGTATGGCGTAACCGCAAATGGAACAATGAAACGTGCTGATGACTATTTGGATATACAAAATAATGATAGTTTAGCCGTTAAATATTCAGTTGATGGTCGTGCAGTTATTGCACGTACGTCTAAAGAGTATTATGAGTTAGCAAAATATTATTGTCAAAAATTAATTAGCCTCAAAAATCGTCCATTAAACCCTGATTTTGCGTCTATTTTTAAAAATGAGTGTCAATGGATTAAAAAAGTAAATGACGATGTTCTTTACGAAGTAGCCTTTGGAAGTACAAATGGGGGAGGGGATGTTGGTTGGTGTATTGGAGTTACTGTAACAGGAAGTTCAAAGGGAACTACAACCATTCAAACAGGTTTAACTCCGACATATTATTATACATTTGATGAAAAAGATTTGCGTCGTGATGCTACTTGTGCAAAGGTATCTTATGCATCTGATATTGATCAGTCGGCAGTTGGAATTACCGGTTTGGCAATTGCGAAATGGAATCGTCTTTGGTTAACTTCAAGTCCTGGTAGTGCCTCTTCAAAAGGAACTGGTATCAACTGGCCGCTTATGCGTTATTCAGATGTTTTATTGATGCTTGCCGAAGCCGAAAATGAATTAAACGGACCAACAGATTTAGCAAAAGAGATGTTATCAACGGTAAGAACACGTGCATTTAATGGTTCTGATTTGACCGAAAAAGTTCAGAACTATGTAAACAATTTAGGAACTAAACAATCTTTTTTTGATGCGATTGTAAATGAAAGAGCTTGGGAATTTGGAGGGGAATGTTTGCGTAAATTTGATCTTGTACGTTGGAATAACTATGGACAAAAGATTACTGAAACAAAGACGATGATTGATAATATTGGAAAAGCCGCACTGGGTTTAGACTTAGGTAATCCTGAAGTAGCCAAGTTTCAAAACTATGCTGATAAATTATATTATCAAAAAAAGGCAGGTGTAATCACATTCTTAAATACCCTTTATAAACCAGCTACAGTGCCTGCTCACATAGTTGATGTGGCTGATCTTGGTAAGGCAGGTAATGAAGATGCGTATGCGGCCATTGGCTGGTGCAATTCATTGTATAAAAAAGTAACTGCAACTGATGGAACTATAACCTATGAAACTGCCGATTTTACTGCCAGATGTTGGAGAGGGTACACTGATCCGACTGGCGTGTCTGCTGTTCCATATTTACTACCAATTTCGAGTCAAACTGTTGCAACAAGTCATTATTTGAATAATAATGGATATGGATTAGTAACTAGCTCTAATTAATTTAAAATTCAGATTCAAAATGAAAAATATATTTAAATACAAAACGTTATTTTTTGCGATACTACTCTGTGTAGGGATTTTATCAGGTTGTAAGGATGATGAATCGCTTGGAAATGCTGATCGGTTGTTTCGACCTATTATGCATGATGGATCATATGGTGGTACCTGGATAAAACTAAATTGGAATCGTTATACCGGTGCTAAAAAATACGAATTGGAACTGTCTGTGGATAGTTTTAAAACAGTATTAGCAACAGGTAAAACTGATAGCATCAGTTATACATTTACAAATCTCAATTTTGATACGAAATATCAAGTCAGACTTAGATCCATTGGAGATATTACACTTACTTCTGGAGATACAATTAAATCAGCCTATTATGTTACACCCGATGTTACAACTTTGGATTATCCAACGAAATTGATAACCCCGACAGTCTTGGATGTTATTGATAATTCGATAAGAGTAAAGTGGGATCTTTCTACTTCAGTTTATACGCAAATAAAAGTATTATTGGATAAAGATACAGAGTACAAAACGGTAACATTGACTGCTGCTGATAATCTTGCTGGCACAAAGATTATTGGTGGTCTCCAACCTCAAACGTCTTACATCGTGAAAATCTATCAGGGCGATGCCTATATGGGTAAAAAAACATTTACAACTGCTGGTTCTCAGGTTTTCACTGGCGATGTTGTTGATTTACGTAATTTTACAGATGATCAAAGTAAAAATATAATTACTCAGTCGTTTGTTGATAGTATTTCAACAGCTCATCCAGATGGTTTGAACTTGGTATTATCGGGAGGTACTACCTATAATATTGGAACTATTTTGGTTCCAGTGAACATTAATTTTATAACAGGTCTTAGCTTCAAAGGAAAAGCAATTCTGGCAATTGATGGAAACTTTGCAACACCTCCGGCTAAAACTGTAGGTACACTCCGATTTGAGAAAATATTCTTTACAGAAGGGGCTACAAAACTTAAAACAGCTGGAAACTTTGGAGGTACTTATCTTTTCAATTTCAATCAAACCGGTGCTATCTTAGACAAGATGATTCTGGAAAATTGTGATATCAAATATAAGCGTGGAGCAATACGTATGCAGACAACTGCAACCATCAATCAGATTTCAATAAACAATTGCTTGTTTGATTCCATTGGAGATTATGGTATTGTAAATAATGCAAATGATGCTTCTTATATCAAAGATATTATCGTAAAGAATAGTACGGTTGCGCATGCAGCAAAGTTATTCACTTGTGGAAAAAAGCTTGGAATTAACTCTATTACGATTGAAAATCTTACCAGCTGTTATTCTCCAACATCTACAGCAAACTATTTTTTGGATTATAATACCAATACTGTTCCCGGAGGCATATCAATTAAAAACAGTTTATTCGGTGCTGCGAGTGGAGTAAGCACTAATGGGATGCGTAGTTCATGTAGTAATATTAGTATAACAAATTGTTTTAGAACCTCTGATTTGGTATGGACTTTAGGTGCTGATGGTGTTACTCAAACAGCTCCAATAAATGACTTTGCTGACTTTGGTAAAACAACTGTGCAAATTTTTACAGACCCAACAAAGAGTAATTTTAAAGTTACTGATGCCAAACTTGTAAATAAAATTGGTGATCCGCGTTGGTGGTAATTAAATATAAATCTTACCTGAGGTGTTTTCTAAATAAATACCTCAGGTACAGTTTCATATTTCAATTGTAAATTGAAGTATCCACTTTTTCGTGCATTTTAGTTCATATCTTTTTGTTTAATTTTAAAAGTGAGAATATGATTTTTTTCAAAAAAACAATCGTTTTGATTGTTACAATCGTTTTTATTTTTGGTAGCACTCATCTGCATGCTAAAAATAAGTACGCCCAACTCTATAAGGATCTTCCATTTTCGATGGAGAAAATTAATGCGCCGGTATTTAAAAGTAATACGGTTTCAATAGTTGATTTTGGTGGTGTTGGCAATGGTAAAGCACTTAACACTGACGCATTCAGCAAAGCCATTGATGCCTTGTCAAAAAAAGGTGGCGGAAAATTGGTGGTGCCTGCCGGTGTTTGGTATACCGGGCCAATTGTATTCAAATCGAACATCAATTTGCATTTAGAAAAGGGAGCACTAATTCTTTTCTCCTCAGATTTTGATTTATATCCGCTCGTAAATACAAATTTCGAAGGACTGGAAACACGTCGTTGCCAATCGCCAATCTCCGGGAGAAATCTGGAAAATGTGGCCATCACAGGGCAAGGATCTGTTAATGGCTCAGGTGAAGCATGGCGACCACTTAAAAGATCGAAGGTTACTGAATCGCATTGGAAAAAAGTAGTAAAGTCAGGTGGCGTACTCAAAGATTCTGATTTATGGTATCCGACAGTACAATCCATCAAAGGACAATCGTTAAGCGATATGAACGTGCCTCGTGGCAACTTGTCGGAAACCGATTGGCTCGAAATAAAGGATTATCTTCGCCCGGTAATGATCAGTTTTATTGAATGTAAAAATGTATTTTTGCAAGGTGTTCTGTTCGAAAATTCGCCTAGCTGGAATATTCATCCATTAATGTGTACCAATGTGATTGTTGACAATGTTTTCGTCAGAAATCCGTCCTACGCGCAAAATGGGGATGGTATTGATGTTGAATCGTGCAAAAACGTGTTGGTTGTAAACAGTACGTTCGACGTGGGCGATGATGCCATTTGTATAAAATCGGGTAAAGATGCCGAGGGTAGACTTCGTGCTCGTCCTACCGAGAATGTAATTGTTGATAATTGCAAGGTTTTCCAAGGACATGGCGGTTTTGTTGTTGGAAGCGAAATGTCGGGTGGTGTGCGCAATATTTCAGTGCGTAATTGTCAGTTTATGGGTACGGATGTCGGACTGCGTTTCAAGAGTAATCGTGGACGCGGAGGTGTTGTAGAGAACATCTATATTAGTGACATTTATATGTTTAACATTGTGACCGATTCCTTTCTTTTCGATTTATATTACGGCGGAAAATCTGCTTCAGAATCGATGGAAGATGGCGATGTAAATCCAAAAGAAGTCTCAGTTCCTCAGGTTAGTGCTGAAACACCTATATTCCGAAATATCTATGTAAAAAATATTGTTTCGAGAAATGCGTACAGAGCAATGTTTTTCAATGGATTACCGGAAATGAATATTTCGAATATAAACGTTGAGAATGCATTTATTACCTCCCAATTTGGAGTTTTACTAAGCGAATCGGATGGGGTTAAATTTAAAAATATTCATATTACGCCTCATACTGGAGCTGCACTAACGCTTCAAAATGTAAAGAACTTCGAATTAAATGATTTTACATATCCCGATTCGTTGGTTCAGGTTATCAAGTTTGATGGAAAATCAACCAATATAAAATTGCCGGATAGCATTGAAAAACAAAAGATTATTGGGCTAAAGTAATAGGTCGATTTGACAGATTAATACTAATTACTATTCAGAAAAAATTATGCGAACCAAAATTAATTTAATTTTCCTTCTTCTTTTTGTGTTGAATATCGTTCAGCTAACCGCAAAGCCGAAGTACTACCAACACATGGCAGATTCGGAAATGAAACGCTATCCCGAAAGCTGGATGATCGATTTTTCGACCCGCTTAAAATGGGATTATTGCAATGGGCTTGAACTACAAGCCATTTACAAAGTATGGGAAAAAACAAACGATAAGAAGTATTTCGACTATGTGAAAAGTTACACCGATACTATTATTGATGTAAATGGAGATATCACCGGTTATAAAGCTGATGATTATAACATCGATAAACTGAATTCTGGTAAGATGTTATTTGCTTTATACGAGCAAACGAAAGAAGAAAAATTGCGCAAAACGATTGATTTGTTGCGTGCACAAATGAAAACGCATCCACGTACAAATGAGGGTGGATTTTGGCACAAAAAAATATATCCCAACCAAATGTGGTTGGATGGTATTTATATGGCATCGCCTTTTTTGACCGAATATGCACAAAAATTTAATGAGCCTGCATTGTACGACGAAGCTGCTTTTCAGGTAATTACGATGGCCAAGCGTAGTTATGATCCCAAAACGGGTCTTTATTATCATGGTTGGGACGAAAGTCGTCAACAACGTTGGGCAGATCCGCAAACGGGTCTTTCTCCAAATTTCTGGAGTCGTAGCATGGGATGGTATATGATGGCAATGGTGGATGTGCTTGAATTTTTACCGGCCAACCATCCAAAACGTCCTGAAATAATTAAAATTCTAACGGATTTGAGTGTTTCGCTCGACAACTATCGCGATCCTAAAACCGGCATGTGGTACCAGGTGACGGATAAGATAAATGAAAAGGGTAACTATCTTGAATCGAGTGGTTCCGCTATGTTTATTTACGCTTGGGTTAAAGGAGGTCAAAATGGATATTTGCCAAAATCATTCCTCAAAAAAGGAAAAACTGCTTATGCTCAGTTTGTGAAACGATTCATAAAAAATAATACAGATGGAACAATCTCGTTGACCGATGTATGCTCGGTTGCCGGACTTGGTGGTTCGCCTAAATATCGTGATGGTAGCTTTGCTTATTATATTTCTGAAAAGGTAAGAGATAATGATCCAAAAGCAGTAGCGCCATTTATTATGGTCAGCCTACTTTTAAATAAATAAGCTATTAATGAAATACTTATATAATCGTTTTTTATGAAAAAGCTTATTTCATTTTTTGCATTTCTATCATTCGTTTTTACTGTCTTTGCCCAAACACCTGCATTTCCGGGTGCCGAGGGCGGTGGAATGTATACCACCGGTGGACGTGGGGGTAAGGTGCTTTATGTTTCGTCATTAGCCGATGATAATTCGGTAGGTACATTTCGCTGGGCTGTCAATCAATCGGGTGCCAGAACCATCATGTTCAAAGTTTCAGGAATTATTAGTTTAACTAAGCCGCTGTCGATAAAAAACGGTGATTTGACTATTGCCGGCCAATCGGCTCCGGGCGACGGCATTTGCATTAAAGACTATGATGTTTTTGTAAGTGCGGATAATGTAATCATTCGGTTCATGAGATTTCGACTTGGCGATTTGATAAAAAATCATGAACCTGATGCATATGGTGGTCGTAATCAGAAAAATATAATCATCGACCATTGCTCATCGAGCTGGTCGGTTGACGAGTGTGCCTCGTTTTACTCGAATGAAAATTTTACGATGCAATGGTGTATTATTTCCGAATCGCTTAATAATTCGGAACATCCAAAAGGTGCTCATGGTTACGGTGGAATTTGGGGCGGTAAAAATGCAACGTTTCACCACAATCTGATTGCTCACCACAACAGTCGAAACCCACGTTTCAACGGACTAAGACGAGCCGGTTTAAAATATACCAATGTTCAGGACGAAGAGCGTGTTGACTTTAGAAACAATGTGATTTATAACTGGGGTAGCCATAGTACGTACGGAGGAGAAAGTGGAACTTTCAATATTGTAGCCAATTATTTTAAAGCAGGTCCGGGAACAAATCCGAAAATTAAAGATCGAATTACCCAAATAGATATAGACGCCGATCCGTCAAAATGCCCTCCCGGGTACGGGAAGTATTTTATTGAGGGGAATTTTGTCTATGGTTATCCTGCTGTTACGGCTGCCAACTGGAAAGGTGTTTACTATGCCAGGGGAGTTGACAAAGTTGATTCCAGAGTTTCAAAACCATACATTACTACGCCGGTTACAACACAACCTGCTTGCGTTGCATACGAGAAAGTACTCGCCTATTCGGGTGCATCTTTGCACAAAGATGCTGTGGATACACGTGTAACCAATGAAGTGAAAGCCGGAACTACAACCTTTAAAGGTTCGCTAAATGGTCGCCCGGGCTTGATTGATTCTCAGTCGGACGCAGGTGGTTGGCCCGTTTATCATTCAGACGAAGCACCACTTGATACCAATAATGATGGAATACCTGATGGTTGGTTGGAAAAGAACTATCCGAATAAAAAATCGACAGATATCGATAAAAGTGGTTACACATATTTCGAAGTTTACGTCAATAGTTTGGTGAAACAAATAACCGACATGCAAACTGCTCCAATAGCAAAACAAAAATAGAAAACGAAATGAGAAAATATCTCTTACTAATTCTGATTCTGGCAGGATATTTAAACACATTTGCACAAACTACTCCCAATATTATTGTGGTGGACAGGAACGGTACCGGGCATTTTCGAAATATTCAGCAAGCTATTGATTCCGTACGTGCATTCAATCCTGCCGGAATGGTGACTATTTATATAAAAAACGGAGTTTATAAAGAAAAACTTGAAATACCGACTCACATTTGCAATGTTCATTTTATTGGAGAAGATAAATTTAAAACCATTATCAATTATGATGACCATGCCAATATCAGAAAAATGGGAACTTTTAGAACTTATACGCTGAAAATTTGCGGAAATGATATTACAATGGAAAATCTCACGATTGAAAATTCTGCTGCTCAGCTTGGTCAAGCCGTAGCATTACACGTAGAGGGCGATCGAATTGTTTTTCGTAACTGTCGTTTTCTGGGGAATCAGGATACTATTTATACCGGACGTGAAAATGCCCGTCAATACTTCGAAAACTGTTATATAGAAGGTACAACCGATTTCATTTTCGGCCCATCAACAGCCTGGTTCGAAGAATGTCAGATATTCTGCAAACGTAACTCTTACATTACAGCTGCCAGTACACCGATACAAATAAAGTATGGTTATATATTCAATCGTTGCACCGTGACCCTCGATAGTCTGGTTGATTCGGAATATCTTGGTCGCCCCTGGAGAGCATACGCTATGACCTTGTTTATGAACTGTAAATTGCCCAAAGGTATAAAACCTATTGGCTGGGATAATTGGAAGAATATTGAAAACGAAAAAACAACCCGCTACATGGAATTCAATAATTCGGGTGAAGGTGCTGATGTAAGCCAACGTGTAAGTTGGTCGAAAAAGCTAAGCGCTAAAGAGGCAAAAGAATTTACCATTGAAAATGTCTTAAGTGGTTATGATAAATGGAATCCAACAAAAAAATAAGTTGCTATTTATTTCCTAATTGAGTACGAATAAACACAGGTAGCGTTTAATTTAAGGGATGTAGGTGAATTTATACTGCATCCTTTTTCATGCTGTTTAAAAATACAATTATTTATAGAGATATACACCCGAAAATAGCTATTTTTGCAATGAAAATCACACAATCGCACGAATTCAATTTTACGCTAGAAACAGTATTTGTTATTGAAACAGTGTAACTATCACATCTATGAAAAGATTCCTTCAGCTTCTCTTTTTAGTATCGCTTCCGCTTTTCACAAGTGCCCAGTATCATTTCTCATTCTCACATTATACTTCTGATAATGGTTTGTCTCAGAATACGATAACTGTAATGTTGAAGGATAGCAAAGGCTACCTGTGGTTTGGCACGCGCGATGGGTTGAATAAATTTGATGGTTATAATTTCAAAACGTATAATTCAAAATTAAATAGTAAGCTATCTGTTTTAAGTAACCGGATTTTGGATGTAAAAGAAGACCGTTGGGGATTTATCTGGGTAAAAACCTATGATGAAATTGTGTATCGCCTAAATACTGGTACCGAGGAATTAATTCGGATTGAAAATCCAAGTGGTGGTTTGATTAATGATAAAATTGCTCAGATAGTGGTACTTCCTTCAGGTGTAGTTTGGCTCACTACCACTAACATGGGATGTTATAAGATTGTCACCAATGAAGAAGATTATAAACTAACAGTTACTCTTTACAACAAGAAAAATCGAAATATATCGGGTAATGCCATCGAAAGTGTATTTGAGGATCGTGAGAAAAATACCTGGATTCTTACCCAAAGTGGACTCTGCTGTTTAGAAACCAATGGCAAACCCGCATTCTATTTCGACAAACTGGCATTTCATTCCTTTGTTGAGAATGAAAAACGAATCATGTTTGGCTGTGATGGAAAAATGATTCAGTATGAAAAGAGAACAAGAACATTTACATCAATAGAATTGCCTGCCGGAGTATCAGTCGGCAATTTGGCAAATTTTACATCAAACAGCTATTTGTTGGCAACTCAAGGGAAAGGTTTCTTTACTTACAACCTGCTTAGAGGTGAGCTTAAACAGTTTTCGGTCGAAAAATATCCGGAAATGAAGTCCAACGATATTCAACAGATTTATATTGATAGAGCCGGTGATGCGTGGTTAGGAATAAAGGCTTCAGGAGTGCTGCATTTTAATCCTGAAACCAACAAAATTGTTTATGTACCTTCCAATATAAACGTAGGCCAGGTAACAAACCCCAATTTCTTGATTTTTGAAGATGAGAAAGATGTGCTGTGGATTCAGCCTTACTACGGCTCATTCTCCTGGTTTGACAGAACAAACAATAGGCTCGTACCTTTTAGCAGCGTGTACAATGAGGATATTAATACACTCTTTTCATACGGTGTAAATCATGTTCTTGCCGATTCTCAAGGCGTTTTGTGGATTAGTACAAACAGGGGAAATGGTTTTTTCAGATGTACTTTCCTCCCCGAATATTTTAATCATTATTTACTCGACGAACATTCCGTCTATAGCATCTCTAACGAAATACGGGCTATTTTTGAGGATCGTGAAAAACGCCTCTGGGTGGCTTGTAAGGACGGAGTGGTTCATCTCTTTGATGAAAACAAAAAGCAGATTGGAACCCTGAATCCAGATGGTAGAATTTTACCCAGCGGTAAACTTGATGTGTTAGTTTATAATTTCTTTCAGGATAAAAAAGGGAATATCTGGCTGGCCACAAAACGAAAAGGGCTGATTCGCCTCATTCCTACAGGAGGTAAAAATTCGTTTCGAATTGAAAAATTTGTTCATAATCCCAATGATATTTATTCGCCGGCAAGTAATGATTTTTACTCTGTTACTCAGGATAAAACTGGGCGAATCTGGGCTGCTACCTATGGAGGTGGTCTGCATATGTTGGACGAACAGAACGGAAAAGTACGTTTCTATCACGCTAAAAATGATCTGAAATCATATCCGTTTGCCAATTGTTCTAAAGCTCGTCAGGTTTTTGTTGACTCCAAACAACATATTTGGGTAGCTACCACTGAGGGAATTATTGTTTTTAATTCTAATTTTAAAAATATCAATACGATACCTTTTGTCTATTACCATAAAACCGAAAGTAGTGCAAACGGTTTGGGAACAAATGATGTGCATTGCATATCGGAAGATGCGGAAGGAAATATATGGTTTGGAACTTTTGGTGGAGGATTGAATAGGCTGAAAACAAAGGTAATTTCGAAAAATACACAGTTAGAATTCGAATTGTTCGACAGAACTAAAGGGATGCCTAACAACGTGTTTTATTCAATTATCGATGATAAACAAGTTAATCTTTGGATGACAACTGAAAACTCAATTGTGAAGTTGAATAAATCAAGTCACAAAATTGAAGTTTTTGGCAAAGGAAACGAGCTTGAGAATGTGGAATTTTCAGAAGCATCGGCATGCATTCAGCAGTCAGGTAAGATTTGTGTGGGTTCAAAATCGGGGTTTTATTCTTTTTTTCCGGGTGCTGTAAAACGGAGAGTGATTCACGCACCATTAGTTTTTACGGGCTTGTCATTGTTTAATAAAGAAGTGGAAATAGGAGTGGAGGGATCTGTTCTACAGTCGCATATAGATAAATCAGCCCAAATTGAGTTCAATCACAAACAAAATGTATTTACCATTGAGTTTGCAACATTGGATATGCGCGCGCCCGATAAGATTCAATATGCCTATAAGTTGGATGGATTTGACCCTGAATGGAATTATGTACAAACGAAACACTTTGCGACCTATACTGCACTACCTCCCGGCAAGTATACTTTTCACGTAAAATCCACAGATAGTGAGGGTATTTGGTTGGATAACGAACGTCAGATACAAATTAAAATACGACCATCATTTTGGCAATCTGTGTTTGCAAAATTTTTGTATGCTATTTTAAGCATTTTGTTGTTTTTGTTGGTGTTCTATATATTTATCACCATTTTTAAGTTGAAAAATAATGTACATCTTGAGAAACAAATGACGGATATGAAACTTCGGTTTTTTACCGATATTTCTCATGAGTTGCGTACACCGCTCACATTAATTTCGCTTCCGGTTGATAATATGCTTAATGACGATATTGACCCACATATTAAGGATCAACTCACGCTGGTACGTCGTAATCTGGATAGGGTTATGATGCTGATAAACCAGATTTTGGATTTTAGGAAGTTGCAAAATAATAAAATGCACTTAACAGTAGAAGAGGTCAATTTTGCAGAATTTGTTCGGGTGTGCAGTAGTAACTTTATCGAGATGGCTCATGCTAAGAATGTGGGCTTTGATATAGTGGACGAATCGGAGGGTGTGACGGTTTGGGTAGATCCGGAACGATTCGATTCTATCATTTACAATCTGGTTTCGAATGCACTTAAGTTTACTCCCGCCGAGAAAAATATAGTCATCAAAACGTCAGTACAACAAGGTGTAGCCGTTCTTTCGGTTATTGATGAGGGAATTGGTATAGCGCAGGAAAAGATTAATTTTATTTTTGATCGTTTTTTCAGCATTTCCACTTTTCGGAGCATTGCCCAAAAAAGCACAGGTATCGGACTTGATTTAGTAAAAAAAATGGTCGATTTACATCACGCTACTATCCATGTCGAAAGTCAGCTGGGTAAGGGTTCAACCTTCGATGTGGCATTCAAACTTGGCATTTCGCACTTTGATAATGATGATGTGGATATTATCGTTTCCGACCAAACAATTCCTAACGATGTGGTAGAAGCTAATCCTTCTGCTGATGTTCAAATATCAGATTCAGATAATATTAATCCGTTAATTCTCATTATTGAGGATAACGATGAATTACGGCATTTTCTGAAAAATAGCCTAAAGAATCATTATCGGGTAGCCGAAGCCGAAAATGGAATTAAAGGTTGGCACAAAGTAGAATCGTTGTTGCCCGATTTTATAATTGCTGATTTAAGAATGCCCGAGATGGATGGAATGGAACTTACCGTCAAAGTGAGGGAGGATAAACGAACATCGCACATTCCTATTATTTTGCTAACCGCGGTTACCGACATGGAAAGCAAAGTGGCGGGAATGAAAGCAGGTGCCGACGATTACATTACAAAGCCATTCAATTCGGCATTTCTTCACGCCCGGATTGATAATCTGATGAACCAACGTAAACAGTTGCAGCAGTATTTCAGGTCGCAGATTACGTCTGCTAAATCTGACTTTAGTTTGCCACCTTTGGAAGTTAGCTCGCACGAAGATATGTTTATGCAAAACCTGATTAAAATAATGGATGAAAATCTTGAAAATTTTGATTTGAACATTGATTTGTTAGCTAAAGAGCTAAATATGAGTCGTACTGTATTCTTCAACAAGCTGAAAAGCTTAACCGGCTACTCACCTGTAGAATTCGTGCGCGAGGTTCGTTTTGAGCGGGCTGCTGAATATATGCGCGATACACAGTTGACGGTTTCTGAAATATCGTATCGTGTCGGAATCGAAGATCCGCGTTATTTTAGTCGTTGTTTTAAACAAAAGTTTGGAGCAACACCTTCTGAATACAGACTTAAAAATGGAAATAATAATTAAATATGATAAGAATGAAATCAATGAAATTTAAACTAGTAAGTATTGTTTTAGCGAGCTTTTGTGTTACAACTACCTTTGCTCAAAAGAAGATAATGCTTGATAATTTTTACAATAACGAAATAAGTTCAAAAACAGGCAACCCGTTTCACTACATTTGGGAGGATAAGGCTTTAAGCGGTTTCTCTGAGCTGGGCGACCTTTTTCAAGCGCAAGGTGCAATGCTTGCCACTCTTAAAGCAAAACCAACTAAGGCCAATCTTAAAAGTGCCAACGTGTTTATTATTGTGGATCCGGATACTAAACTCGAAACTGCTCACCCCAATTTTATGGATAAGAAAGCTGCCGATGCTATTGCCAATTGGGTAAAAAAAGGTGGTATCTTACTGATGCTAACCAACGATGGGAAAAATAGCGAACTTGAAAATTTCAATATTCTCGCAGCTAAGTTTGGTATGAAATTCAATAATGTACTCTTACACCCCGAAATTAAAGCAGAAGCCGGAATGCCACGAAATTATAATAGTTGCGCATCCATTAATTTGCCTAATCATCCATTATTTCAGGGGGTTAATAAAATTTTCTTGAAAGAAGTTTCTTCTATTTCTTGTCAAAGCCCTGCTAAAGCTGTTTTGGAAGAAAACGGACAGGTGTTGATTGCGGAAGCAAAATTTGGAAAGGGATACGTGTTGGCAGTTGGCGATCCATGGTTGTACAATGAGTATATTGATCATGCTCACCTGACAACAGATTTTGAGAATTTAAAAGCTGCTAGAAATCTGGTTCATCTGATACTTTCGTTTAAAAAGTAGTTCGCCTTGACGAGTTATAAACAAAAAAAAGTTCACGATTTATCGTGAACTTTTTTTTGTTGTTTATCTACAATTACTTTATCTTTAATAGCCACGCTAAGTTAACCGATAGGTATAAATTATTTGACGTATCAAAATAATCGCGGGTATCATTGGAGAAAACATCACTCAACGAATAATTGGCACGAGTGTCGAGCTGAATAATATTACCTTTGACATTTATCAAATATCCAAAACCGGCACTAACTCCATAGTCGAAAGGATTTTCAATCTTAGTAATGTGCTGAACCTCGGTGGATGCAGTTGTATTATTAAGTAGATCTTTTTCTGATATTAAATAACTGATTTTTGGTCCTACATTGAAAAAGAAACGGCTTTTATTCCCAAAATAGAAATGGGTTAGAAAAGGTAGTTCAATGTAATTTAACTGACGAGTATACAAACCCGTTTTTTCCGCCCAGCCACGTTGCGATAAATTTAACTCTACCTGAAACCCAACATTCTTATCGGCAACATATCGAAACACTAAGCCTCCGTTGTATCCTTGTAAAAAATCCTGAGCTACCGTTGGTTTAAACATAACCATCGATTCGGTTGCACCAAAGGTAGCACCAATGTATATTTCAGGTTTTTCCAGATGAGATTGACAAAAAACAGTTGAAGATGATAGTATAAAAAATAAAATAAAAATTTTTCGCATAGCAGCTGTAATGTGCTTTTAATGTAACGGAGCTATTTTAATGATAGCTTATTTTTTGTCCTCGCCGAGATATAAACGTTGATTGATAAAGCCCGATTCATTCGAAATACGCTCAAAACGAGGCTGTGATTGTATGCCATTTGTTATGTTGATACTACCTATTCTGTCGATAAATTTGTTTCCATAACGGTAAATAATGGAAATGAAATAATTGGATAAATCGTAGCCAAGCAAATCAAATCGGGGTGAGTCGGTGTTTACATCATTTTTAAATAACTGAGTATATAGTTTGTTGAATTCTCCAAGTTCTTTTGGATTATATTTCGACATAAATGGAGAGACATAAATACTCGAAGGCATTTTTTCATTTTGATTTTTCCAGTTATACTGTTCAAATAAAGTAATTTCATACTGGTCGGTACACGAACGCAACGGAGCAATAAACGGACTCATATACGCGTATTTATCGGTGTTAAAAATAACCAGGTTTTTCTCATTTTTCTTCAAAACCGATTTGAAGTTTGCATTATCAGATGTGATTAGTTCTATTTCAGCAAAAGTCTTATGTTTTTTCCCTAATTCTTTTTTCAGTGCATTACTCCATATTCGTCCCTCGTCTGATGAGCTGATTCCGGGAAGTTCGGCAAATACAATGTTGTAATTCAAATATTTGCCGGTGAGTAAATTGGCACTGAAATCAAATTCGGCTTCTACTCCGGGATTGAATTGAAATAAATACGGATTGTTTTCAATGTCGTACACTTTCGAACTGAATGGAATCAAGGTATTTACCTTGTTTTCTTTGGCAAAATCAGCAACAAGTGAAATCTGGTTACTGAATGCCGGCCCAATGATAAGATCCATGTCTTTTAATTCCGGATTTGCCAGCGCTTCTGTAACTTTCTGTTCCGATTTCCCTGTGTCAAAAGTGAATATCTCGCACGAAATACCTCTCAACTTGGCTTTATGAACAGCTATCAGTGCGCCGGAATAAAAGTCGACAAATCGTTTGTCTGATGGATCCTGCTTTTCTTCATCCAGCATAAAAGGCAATAGAAAAGCGATTTTTACAATTTTAGTATTTGCACTATTTTTCTCGGGTGTGTTATTATCCGCATATTTTTTTATAACGACTTCTGATTTTGAGTTAGCGGATTCATTATTCTTTTTTGTGTCAACCTGATTCGCTGATGGGATTTTTAACTCCGAACCTATTGGCAAGTTCTTGCTCGATTCAGGGTTTAAGCGTATAATGTCAACTACGGTAACATCGTAAAGTCGGCCTATTGAATACAGTGTTTCATCTTCTTTTACAATATGTATCTTTTGTTCTGATTTTGTACTGTTTACTTTCTTTACAGCTTTTTCTATACTTTGTTCGCTAACCCAATTGCTCTTGTCGGAGTTTGTTATCGGTATTCTAAGCGTCATTCCTTCTGTCAATCCTTTCGATAGTTGTGGATTTGCTTTAATAATCTCTTCCTGACGAACTTTGTATTTTTTGCTGATGGCAAAAAGTGTTTGCTTATTTTCTACTTTGTGAAGCGTGTATTCCTGACGTATATTAGCGCTCTTTGAGCTTGCTTGCTTCGCATTATTTGAAGTTTCCTTTTTTACGGGCACAAACATCTGCTGACCGGCTTTAAGTCCATTTTCGGTTCCGGGATTAATATTTTTCAAATCATCCAGCGAAACTTCAAACTTTCTGGCTACGCCAAATAAACCTTCACCTTCCTGAACTGTGTAAATATAATATTCGGTTCCGTCAATTTTGGTTTTTGGATATTGCGAATTCTGGCCGAAAATGTTGCCAAAAGAGACAAGGTAAACTGCAAAAATGAGGGTAAATAGTTGCTTTTTCATAAGTTGAAAGTTACTAATAGATTTTTAGTTACGGATGCAAAAGTACAAAAAATAAACATCAACAACCGAAATTGGCGAATAATTAGGCAATTTTTTTGTTATTGATAAGAAAGATGTACATTTGCATCCAATTGTCAAATGTAGGTAATTTACGATTCCGATTATGAGAAAATATTTTGCACTGTTTTGCTTTTTTTTCGTTACAATTTTATCTTTTGCTCAGCTATCGAGTACTAGTGGAAAGACATATACTACATTTTCGGATGTAGATTACGTGTTTGTTTTTAATGGAATAAATGCTCAAACCTCCATTACTTTCGCAGGTCCGGCTACCGACTTAAAATGGTACAAATATGGTAACTCAACACCAATTGCAACCGGTGTAAATTCGTTGGAACAACCGGAAAATGCCACCGGTTATATTTTAGAAGATGCCACCGGTAAACGTATTAGTTTTTGGGTGATTGATTATCAGCAGTATCTTGCTACGATTTCATCTTTCGAACCCGAAAATAATCCGACTATTCAGTGTGATAATCTGAAACTTCTTATTAACGCAAATGTCCCTCAACTATTGTACAAAACTGAACTTGGACAAACAAAGATAATGCCAAGGTATTTTACAGTGAAGTATCAATCGCAGGAATGGAAGGATGCCTGGACGAAAATAGATATAACCGAAACTATTGAGCTTCCGGCTACCGATCTAACCATAACTGCTCCGCTGTGCAATACCACTTTTACGCTTTCGGGCGATCAGTATGCCGAGGCCTTAGGCGTTAGCCCAACTTCGCTTGTGAGTTCCATGTATACTGCGGTTTCAGTAAAGTGTCATATTAAATCGATTCTGACCACGCGCGATATTCCGAATGAAGGTGAAACTCCATCGGAAAAAACACAGGTCAATGGCTCTTCGCCCCTTGATATTTTGTTCTCGAGCAATGCAAACGAACCGACTGCAGAGTATTATAGTTGGTGGGTTTATCAAGGCAATAAGTTGCTTTTTAGTACCCGTTCAGAAAAAGATCTCCGCTATACGTTTATTGAATCAGGCAATTATAAAGTAAAATTGGAAGCGAGCAATGCGTATTGCAAGGATTCCGGGTCGATAGATATTAAAGTGACGACCTCGGCATTGCAAGTGCCTAATGTGTTTACTCCAAATGGTGATGGCAAAAATGATGAATTTCGCGTAGCATACCAATCTTTGGCCAGTTTTCAGTGCTGGATATTCAACCGTTGGGGACGCAAAGTGTTCTCGTGGACTGAACCACAAAAGGGCTGGGACGGAACCATTGGTGGTAAAAAAGCAGCCGAAGGACCTTACTTTTATATCATAAAGGCTGTAGGAACTGATGGACAGAAATTTACTCGCAAAGGGGATATAAACTTATTGAGATAAAAAAAGTAAAATCGATTAGGATTTTACTTTTTGAACAAGATACATACTGCAAACTCCAAAGGTGAATTTGCGGTGGATGTTTAATTTAAAGCCATTCTCCGTCAGGATATTTATCAGGCGTTCTCCGTTAGGGAAAGCATGCATCGAGGCAGTAAGATAGTCGTAAGCTACTTTGTCGCTCGAAAGGTATTTAGCTGTCATGCGTACAAAAACACGCGTATATAATTGATAACCTTTCAATAACAATCCTTTTTGGGGCTCATTCATTTCCAGAATCAACAAATGACCATTTGGTTTTAATACGCGGTGAATTTGTTGAAGACTTTCATTCAACTTTTCAAAATTACGAATTCCAAAAGCAATAGTTGCTGCATCAAAGGTCTCGTCGGCAAATGTAAGCGTTGAACAATCCTGAACCTGAAGGTCAATTATTTCACTCAGGTTTGCTTGAGCTATTTTTACCCGTCCCATTTCCAGCATTCGGTCGGAAATGTCTACTCCCGTTACATGCTCCGGTTTCAGATACTGATAGGCTTTGATACACATATCTGCCGTACCGGCTGCAATATCGAGTATTTGTAGTGGTTTGTATTGTTTCAATGAAAGCAAAGACTGCTTGCGCCATACCCGAGCCATTCCCCATGACATGATGTCGTTGAACTTGTCGTACTTATCCGAAATGGTATTAAACATTCGGGCAAGTTGAGCCGTTTTTTCTTCGTCCTGGTTATAGGGTTTTACTTTCGTAAAATCCACATCGGTAGTCTTATTTTTTTTCATTCTTTTGTTATTCGCAATATTTTAAACGTGTGGATCTACAACGCTCGCAACAGTGATAAGTTTGTTGTGGTACTTAAATACTTTGTGTGGGTTAAGCAGATTTAGGAACAGAAGAATTTCTCAGCAATAGCCAGATACCCCAAACAATAAATGGTATACTTAGCCATTGTCCCATGTTTAATGGTAAGCCCGATTCAAACGCTTCCTGATTGTTTTTAATAAATTCCAGCATAAAACGTGACCCAAAAACGCCGATCAGAAAAATGCCGAAAAGTAAACCATTTTTCTTGTAAGCTTCTTTTTTCCAATACATAAACCACATGATGGCAAACGTAACAAGGCAATATATCATTTCATAAATTTGGGTTGGATGCATGGGTTGTGTTTCGCCTGTGCGAACAAAAATGAACCCCCAGGGCAGTGAGGTAGCATCGCCATAAATCTCGGAATTCATTAAATTGCCAAAACGGATGGCTGCTCCACAAAGACAAACACCAATAAGTAAGCGGTCGAAAATCCAGTTAATCCCTTTTTTCGAAACATTTTTGTTGAACAAAATCATGGCGATTAATATTCCAATGGCTCCACCATGACTGGCCAATCCACCCCGCCAAACAAACAACAGTTCCCACGGATGTGAAAGGTAATGATTCTCGTAATTGAAGGTGATGCCTAAAAAGCTAATCGGTTCAGCTACTAATTTCCACTCGTAGAAGAGGCAATGTCCCAATCGGGCACCCAAAATGGCACCCAGAACAGTGTATATAAATAACTTATCTACCCAGGCTTCAGGAAGTTTCTCGTGTTTGAATATTTTTGTAGTGATCAGCAAGGTAGCATAAATACCTATAGCCCAGAATAACCCGTACCAACGAACAGCTACAGCTCCAATCCTGAATATCTCCGGATTTACGTCCCAGGTGATATAATTTAATAGCATATTTTTTAATTTAATTATTAATTGTGAATTATTAATTATGAATTAAATTAAGCTCCGTGGCAGTTTTTGAATTTCTTACCACTTCCACATGGACATTGATCATTGCGACCAGGCATTTTGTCTACATGAATCGGTTGAGATTTCTGCGGCTCGCGTGTATCGGTTTTAGTAGGATCACCACCGCCAACTTCATCTTTCGTAGTTTTGTATTTACTAAAATCCTGATGTTTCTCTATTTTTGCTTCGCGTACATTTTCAGGTTCCCGCATTGGAATTTGTCCACGCATCAACACCGACAAAACTTTACGATTCATCGAATCAATCATTTCTTTGAATAAGCCGAATGATTCCAATTTGTAAATTAAAAGTGGATCTTTTTGTTCGTAGCTGGCATTCTGAACCGAGTTACGCAGTTCATCCAACTGACGAAGATGTTCTTTCCATTCATCGTCAATAACGAAAAGCAAGGTTTGTTTTTCGAATGCTTTTACTACTTCGCGCGCTTCGGTGTTGTAGGCGGTTTCTAAATGAGCGGTTACATTGAAAACACGTTTTCCATCACTAATCGGGATAAGAATATTTTCGTATTGTTGTCCTTTTTGCTCGTATACTTGTTTGATAACCGGATTGGCAACTGCAGCCAGTCTTTCCATTTTACGTTTGAAAGTTTCAATAGCAGATTCAGCCACACGATTGCATAAATCATTTGTTCTTCCACTGTTGAATTCTTCTTCTGTAAAAGGAACATCCATTGCAAAAACTTTAAACAAAGTTTCCTGCAATTCGAAATAGTCACCATTGTTTTTTGCTGATTCAACGGCACTGTCCGAAGCATCCAATATCATGTTAGTGATATCTACACCAATACGTTCGCCCATTAATGCATGGCGACGTTTTGAGTAAACCACTTCACGTTGTGAGTTCATTACATCATCGTACTCCAATAAACGTTTACGAATACCGAAGTTATTTTCTTCTACTTTCTTTTGAGCGCGTTCGATTGATTTCGAAATCATTGAATGTTCAATCATTTCACCTTCTTCGAATCCAAGTTTGTCCATAATGCCTGAAATACGCTCAGAACCGAACAAACGCATCAAATCATCTTCCAACGAAACGTAGAAGATAGATGAACCCGGATCACCCTGACGACCTGCACGTCCACGTAACTGACGGTCGACACGACGGCTTTCGTGACGTTCGGTACCGATAATGGCCAAACCTCCGGCGTCTTTCACCTCTTGCGTTAACTTGATATCCGTACCACGACCTGCCATGTTGGTAGCGATGGTCACTGTTCCTTTTTGACCGGCTTCCGCTACAATTTCGGCTTCGCGTTGGTGAAGTTTAGCATTCAATACATTATGTCTGATTTTTCGTCCGTTAAGCATACGGCTTAATAATTCCGAAATTTCAACCGAAGTGGTACCAACCAATACTGGGCGTCCGGCTTCTACCAAACGTACAACTTCTTCGATAACAGCAGTGTATTTTTCGCGTTTTGTTTTGTAAACGCGGTCTTCCATATCTTTACGTGCAATGGGACGGTTGGTTGGGATAACCACCACATCCAATTTGTAGATGTCCCACAACTCACCTGCTTCAGTTTCGGCAGTACCGGTCATCCCCGAAAGTTTGTGGTACATACGGAAGTAGTTTTGCAGGGTAATGGTTGCAAAAGTTTGTGTTGCAGCTTCGATAGTGACTTTTTCTTTTGCTTCGATGGCCTGGTGCAATCCGTCGGAGTAACGACGACCATCCATGATACGACCGGTTTGCTCGTCAACAATTTTTACTTTGTTTTCCATTACCACATACTCTACATCTTTTTCGAATAAAGTGTATGCTTTCAACAATTGGTTGATGGTATGAACGCGTTCCGATTTTACAGAGTAGTTTTGAAGTATCTCGTCTTTTTGCGATTGTTTTTCTTCAGGAGACAAGGTCTTGCTTTTTTCCAATTCGGCAATTTCGCTACCTACGTCAGGCAATACGAAGAATTGCGCATCGTCAGAATCATCGGTAATTAAATCAAGTCCCTTATCTGTTAACTCAATGGAGTTTTGTTTTTCGTCAATTACAAAATACAAAGGATCGGTAGCGATATGCATGTTCCGATTGTTTTCCTGCATATAATACTCTTCCGTTTTTAGCAATAGGGCTTTCACTCCCGGTTCGCTTAAATACTTGATCAACGGTTTGTTTTTAGGCATTCCTTTGTAAGAACGGAACAGTGCCAATGCACCTTCTTCTTGTTCTTTCTTGTTTTCCGATTTCAATAAATTACGAGCATCGGCAAGGTATTTAGTGGCAAGCGTTTTTTGAGTGTTTACCAACCGATCTACTTTTGGACGCAAATCTTCGAATAATTGATCTTCGCCTTTCGGAACCGGACCCGAGATAATCAATGGAGTACGGGCATCGTCAATCAATACCGAATCGACCTCATCCACAATAGCGTAGTTGTGCTTGCGTTGTACCAGGTCGAGTGGGGCAGTAGCCATGTTGTCGCGCAAATAATCGAACCCAAATTCGTTATTTGTACCAAAGGTAATGTCGGCAAGGTAAGCCAGGCGTCGTTCTTCGGAGTTAGGGCTGTGTCGGTCGATACAGTCTACGGTCAAACCGTGGAACATATACAAAGGTCCCATCCATTCCGAGTCACGTTTTGATAAATAATCATTTACGGTAACCAAGTGCACACCGCGGCGGGTTAATGCATTGAGGAATACGGGAAGTGTAGCCACAAGGGTTTTACCTTCACCGGTTCCCATTTCCGATATTTTTCCTTTGTGAAGAACAACACCACCAAATAATTGTACATCATAGTGTACCATTTCCCATTTGATAAGGTTGCCACCGGCAGTCCATTGGTTTTTATAAAGTGCTTTGTTGCCTTCTATGCTAACAAAATCGTGTTTTGTAGCCAGTTCGCGGTCAAAGTCAGTAGCAGTAACTTCAGTGATTGGGTTTTCAGAGATACGGCGAGCAGTATCTTTCATGATGCTAAAGGCTTCGGGAAGGATTTCGTCCAATACTTCTTCGTATTTGGCCGTAATTTCTTTTTCAAGCTTATCAATTTCGTTGTAGATTTTTTCACGAAGATTAATCTCTGTCGATTCGATGCTTGCCTTTAATTCTTCAACTCTTGTTGTCTCAGCAGCAACATAGTCTTGAATTCGTTGTTTTAGTGATTCAGTACGAGCACGCAATTCGTCGTTGGTAAGACTTGCTATTTCATCGTAAACCGCTTTTATCTTATCTACAAACGGTGTAATTTCTTTTAAGTCGCGTTGGCCTTTGCTTCCGAAGATTTTGCCTAAAAAATCATTAAATCCCATATCTTTCTAATCTTTTATTTTATTGTATCGTTATTTTTTTGTCAGTTCTGTCAGTTTTGTCAATTTTTGCTGAAAAAGACTGACAAAGATACTATTTTTTAGTTGTAAAAACGAGTATATCGCTAATTTATTCTACAGGCTATTATAAAACAAAAAGCGCTCCAAGAATCCTGGAGCGCTTACTATCTTTAACCACCGTTTTTGGGGTGGGGAAGGGTATTAGGTGTTCATTCCACCACAAACTGCAATTACTTGTCCGCTTACATAGCTTGATAAATCAGAAGCAAGGAACAAGGTTACGTTAGCCACTTCTTCAGGTTTTCCACCACGACGCATTGGAATAACTTCGTTCCATTTTGCGCGTTGTTCTTCGGTAAGTGCATGTGTCATTTCAGTTTCGATAAAGCCCGGAGCAATAGCGTTAGCACGGATACCGCGTGAACCTAACTCTTTAGCTACCGATTTAGCCAAACCAATCATACCTGCTTTTGACGCAGAGTAGTTTGCTTGTCCGGCATTACCCGAAACACCAACCACAGAGCTCATGTTAATGATGCTACCTGATTTTTGTTTCATCATGATAGGAGTACAAGCGTGGATAAAGTTGAAAGCAGATTTCAGGTTTACATTGATAACTGCATCCCATTGTCCTTCTGTCATACGCATCATTAAACCGTCTTTTGTAATACCGGCATTGTTTACCAATACGTCGATACGACCAAAATCTTTCAAAATTTCAGCAACAACAGTGTGCGTTTCGTCGAAGTTAGCAGCGTTCGAAGCGTATCCTTTTGCTTTTACGCCAAATGCTTCAATTTCTTTTTCGGTTGCCAATGCATTTTCGTCGATATTCAAATCGGTAAATGCAATATTTGCACCTTCGCTAGCCAATTTCAAGGCGATAGCTTTTCCAATTCCGCGAGCAGCACCGGTTACGATAGCTACTTTTCCTTCTAATAATTTCATGCGCTAATTTTTATTTTTGAGTTAGTTGTCGCACGAAACCCGCAATGAACATAGTTCTTGGTGAACATCTGTCTTTATGCTTGTTTCATGTAAGCTTTTTTATTAATGTCATTCAAAACCCCCAACTTGCTTGTGTCAGTTTGTTTGTTGTCGACGGGATTATAATTCAAAATCTTATAATTTTCGGCTGCAAAGATACAATTTTTTTCCTATATCGTTCAAAAACTTGCATGAATCGGGTGCTTTTGTGCAGAAAAAGCAGATTTGGGACTAAAAATGGCTTGCTATTTTAGTTCAATGTTTTTTATGCAACAGGAGTAAATGTTGATTTTGATGCTGTAAAATTTTTATAGCGTTGAATCAAGCTCATTTGAGCCTTCTAAAAATTTTATAGAGCTGAATCATGTTGTTTATGGCTTCTAAAAATTTTGTAGAGTTGTTTGATGCTCACTTCAGGTCTGTACAAATTGTACAGACCTGAATATTGCTCATTTCAAGCTTCTACAAATTGTACAGACAAGAATCATGCATTCTTCAGCCTTCTACAAATTGTACAAGCAAGAATGATGCAAGTTTAGCGTTCTACAAATTGTATAGCGTTGAATGATGCTCAATTTGGGTTTCTACAAATTGTATAGGATGTATTGTGAAAATGTTGGATCTCAATCAATATACATACACTCGTTTTATTGATAAAAAAAAAGGTAGAGATGCACAACCGCGCGTCTCTACCTTTTTTGTGTATTTGAAAAAATGGGTTACCCGTTCATTGAAACAAGAAACTCATCATTGTTTTCAGTACGTTCCAAACGGTCTTTCAAAAATTCCATGGCTTCCATAGAATTCATGTCAGCCAAGTGACGACGCAGAATCCACATGCGGTTCAAGGTATCTTTGTCGAGCAATAAATCGTCGCGACGGGTACTTGACGCCATAATGTCTACGGCCGGGAAAATACGTTTGTTTGATAATTTGCGGTCGAGTTGAAGTTCCATGTTACCGGTTCCCTTGAACTCTTCGAAAATTACTTCGTCCATTTTAGAACCTGTTTCGGTCAATGCAGTAGCAATAATAGTCAAGCTACCGCCATTTTCGATGTTACGTGCTGCACCAAAGAAACGTTTTGGTTTGTGCAATGCATTGGCATCAACACCACCCGAAAGAATTTTACCGGAAGCAGGAGATACAGTATTATAAGCACGGGCCAAACGTGTAATTGAATCCAACAGGATCACTACATCTTGTCCACACTCTACCATGCGTTTTGCTTTTTCGTGAACCATACTGGCCACTTTTACGTGACGTTCTGCCGGTTCGTCGAAAGTTGAAGAAACAACTTCGGCACGTACGCTACGAGCCATGTCGGTAACCTCTTCAGGACGCTCATCGATAAGCAATACAATCATGTATACTTCAGGATGGTTGGCCGCAATAGCGTTGGCAATATCTTTTAATAAAACGGTTTTACCTGTTTTTGGTTGTGCTACAATCAATCCACGTTGACCCTTACCGATTGGTGAGAATAAATCTACCATACGGGCTGAAAGAGTGTCGTTTTTGCCACTACACAAATTAAATTTGGTATCAGGGAAAAGAGGAGTGAGGTGTTCAAAAGGTACGCGGTCGCGAACATATTCCGGCGAACGGCCATTGATTTGGGCAACTTTAATAAGTGGGAAGTATTTTTCACCTTCTTTTGGAGGACGAATAGCACCTTTTACTGTGTCGCCGGTTTTTAAACCGAATAGTTTGATTTGCGATTGCGATACATAAATATCGTCTGGCGAAGCAAGGTAGTTGTAGTCGGCTGAACGTAAGAAACCGTAGCCATCGGCCATCATTTCTAATGTTCCGGTTCCTTCCAGGATACCATCAAAATCGAATTGTTTTTCGGCTTTTTCGGGTCTTTGAGTGAACTTGGTGCGGTTGCCGTTACCATTGCCGTTTCCGGCGTTGTTTCCGCTGTTGGCAGGTTTGTTGTGCTTCAATTCAGGAAGCTCAATTTTTGTCTTAGCACTTTCAATCGCGTTTTCAATTACGCCTTCAATCACATTTTCTAACGCGATTTCAGGAACGAAAAGGGTTTCTTCAATTTGAGTGTCAAAAGCGGTACGGTCTTCCAATACAAAAACTTTGGTTGGAGCGGCAATAACTTCCGGCTCTTTTTTCTCAGTTTCAACCTTAATAGCAGGTTTTGGAGCTTTTGCCGGTTTTGGTTTGTTTTGCTTTTTTGCCGGTTTAGCTTCTGCAGTTGCTGCTTCAACTACCGGATTAGCACTGCCTTCGGTTTGCACTTCCGGAGTTTTGATAATTGGCTTAGCAAATTGTTTTACCACTTTTACAGGTTCGGCTTGCTCGTTAGCAGCCGGTTTTTGCGCCGGTTTTTCGTTGGGTTGTGAAGCATTTGCCGGTGTGGTAAACACTTTCTGTTCTGCGTTTTTCTTTACAGGTACGCGTAACCGTTTTTTGCGGTCAATTTCCTGATTTTCGTTTGAGATTGTTTTTCGCTGTGCATTGACAACGGCTTGTTGGTCTAGAATATCATAGACCAATGATTCTTTTTTCGTTGAATTAGATACTTTCAGACCTAATTCTGTTGCGATGTCTTTTAGTTCAGACAGTTCTTTCGCATTCAATTGCAAAATGTTGTAATTGCTCATAAAGTGATGGATGAACGTTTTTGGTGAGATTTTCCACGCGGAAAAATAAACGTTGATGTTGTGATGTTATGTTTTTTTGATTATTGTAACAAAAGCAGGACAGCTTTTGTTGTTAGAATATGGTGCAAAAGTACGACTATATTTTGAATAGACAAGTATTTACGGTATTATTATTTGTTTTTTATGAGATAATGGCTTGTGATACTTGTGCTAAACCTACAAATACCGGCTTTGCAGCTTTGATAAATAAAAAAGACTTCTAAATATAAATTTAGAAGTCTTTTTGTAATGATTCGGAAAGTGATTGAATCTTTCCGTTTATTATAGTAAATATTGTTCGCTGATCGATTTGTTTTCCTGAACACGGTGAATAGTGTCGGCAAACATTTTTGAAATGGTCAGAATCTTAGCTTTCGAGCATTTTTCGTTATCGAATGGAATAGAATCGGTAAATGCAATCTCTTTAAGAGCCGAAGCGCAAATTCTTGAAGACGCATCGCCTGACATAACGCCGTGAGTTACAATGGCACGAACACTTTTAGCACCTCTGCCCATCATTAAGTCGGCAGCTTTGCAAAGCGTACCCGCAGTGTCAACCATATCATCGCAAATGATCACATCTTTACCTACCACATCTCCGATAATTGTCATTTCGCCTACTACATTCGCTTTTTCACGTGTCTTGTGGCAAATAACCATTGGTACACCTAAATGCTTGGAATAAGATCCGGCGCGTTTTGAACCACCAACATCGGGCGAAGCAATAACCAGATCTTCAAGTTGTAGCGATTTAATGTAAGGAACAAAAATAGTAGAACCGTAAAGGTGATCCACCGGAACATTGAAAAAGCCCTGAATTTGATCGGCGTGTAAATCCATGGTAATCAAACGGTCGATGCCGGCTACACTTAGCATGTCGGCAATTAGTTTTGCTCCGATTGAAACACGTGGTTTGTCTTTTCTGTCTTGTCGTGCCCACCCAAAATAAGGAATTACTGCTATTATTTTGTAAGCTGAGGCGCGTTTAGCTGCATCAATCATTAAAAGTAATTCCATTAGATTGTCGGAATTCGGGAAGGTTGATTGAACTAAATAAATGTACTGACCTCTGATAGATTCTTCGTAAGATACTGAAAATTCGCCATCTGAGAAATGTTGAATCTTCATGTTTCCTAGCGGACACCCTAAACTTTGACAAATTTTTTCAGCAAGATAACGACTATTTGTCCCTGAAAACACTTTAAAAGGTGTAGTTTTAGCTGCCATTTGTTGTTTTTAGTTATTGTTGAATTTATTTTTTGCAAAAGTACTGTTTTAATTTTTAAAACGGAAACGAAAACTTCATAAAAATGACTTGAATATTTATTGGTTATAAATACATTATTGCGTGTTTGAATATTCGGTAAATCTATTCGGTTAAATAGAAAATATATTTGCTATCGTTTGGATGAAAGAATATTTTTCCGCAAACGTTTGAAATTAAATATTGCCATTTTCGGAACAACATAAAATCTTGTTTGTGAATTTACCATTACTTTTGATTTACTATAAAATCACAAGTTTCTTATTCGTCTATAATTCAATTACCTATGAAAATACACTTTAAAATACCTTATTATACTCAATGGGGACAACGATTATTAGTTAGTGGCAATATACCCGAATTGGGTAGTGGAGATGTAACCAAAGCATTGGCATTAAACTTTCACGCAAAAGAAGATTGGTCCGCTGAAATAGAGCTAACTAAAAATGAACCCTTTGAACTGACTTATAAATACATTTTGTTTAACGAACAGAACGGACAATACAGCGAAGAATGGGGCAATGATCGCCATCTGAAACTCGATTCGTCGCAAATGGATCATTTTTTCTGCATCGATGTCTGGAATTCGCCTGCAAGTCTCGAAAATGTGTTCCTGACCACACCATTTCAGAACGTTTTGCTGAAAGATGAGCGTCCGTTTCAAGTTCCGAAACCGATTGCGAAACTTACCCATATTTTTAAAGTAAAAGCTCCTCTATTGTCTAAAAATGAGGTGATTTGCATAGTTGGCGATTGCGCTGCACTGGGTAATTGGTCAACAAAAAGTCCGTTGCTGCTGAGCCGCACTGAGGGCGATTGGTGGACGGTGACTGCCGATTTAAGCAAAGCACAACATGAAGTACATTATAAATATGGAGTTTACGATCCGGAAGATAAGGAATTTCGTTATTTCGAGTCGGGTGCGGATCATATTGCGCCAATAGTAAATTCTAAAAAAACAATCGTTCAGCTATCGGATTCCTTTGTAAGGATTACTGATCATTCGTGGAAAGGTGCGGGGGTAAGCTTACCGGTTTTTAGTATCAGAACTAAAAAAAGTGTAGGCGTTGGTGATTTCTGCGATATTAAATTACTGGTGGATTGGGCCGAAAAGGTAGGCTTGAAACTTATTCAGGTTTTACCGTTAAATGATACGGTTGGTACGCATACCGATGCTGATGTGTTGCCCTATGCGGCTATCTCGGCTTTTGCCTTGAACCCGCTTTTCCTCAACCTTCAGGCGGTTGGAAAACTTCCTGCTACACATACTCTGCAAAAAGAATTTAAAGCCAATCAGACTAAATGGAATGCATTGGATTTAGTAGAATTTTTGGAGATAATAAATTATAAATTGCAATATGCCAAAGAATTGTATCTTATCCAAAAAGATAAGTTCTTAAAGACAAAAGAGTTTAAAACGTTTTTTGCCGATAATGAATATTGGTTAGCTCCGTATGCAGCTTACTGCGTGTTGAGAGATCAGTTTGGAACGTCCGACTACCGTAAGTGGAAAGAATATGCGCTTTACGACAAGGCTAAAATGGATGAATTTTCATCTCCGGCACAAGCGCATTTTGATGATATTGCAGTCAACTATTTTATTCAATATCATTTGCATGTTCAATTACAGGACGCAGTTAGCTATGCGCATGCACATGGTGTTGTATTAAAAGGTGATATCCCCATTGGAGTGAACAGAAACAGTGTGGATACATGGGTGTCGCCCGAGTTGTTTCACATGCATATGCAAGCCGGTGCACCGCCGGATATGTTTGCGGTAAAAGGACAGAACTGGGAACTCCCAACCTATAACTGGGAGCAAATGGAACGTACCGGGTTTGACTGGTGGAAGAAACGATTTGCACAAATGTCCAATTATTTCGATACGTTCCGAATTGATCATATCCTGGGCTTTTTCCGCATTTGGCAAATACCGGCAGAGCAGGTCGAAGGAATTATGGGGCATCTTAACCCTTCTATGCCCATACATGTCAATGAATTTGCAGAAAAAGGCTTGTGGCTGGATTACAACCGGTTCTGTAAACCTTATATCACTGACGCCATTTTATGGGACTTTTTTGGAGAAGAGGCATCGTGGGTGAAAGCCAATTATTTACAAATAGAGGATGGTTGGATTTTCAGACTAAAAGCTCCCTTTACCAGTCAGTTGGTTATACAAGAGCTTTACAACGAGGGAAAAATATCGGAAAGAGTGAAATGGGGTATGTTTGATCTGATTTCAAACGTGCTTTTGTTTGAGGTGGAAGGAAGTAACGGAACACAGTTTTACCCCCGCTTCGGCATGGAAACACTTCGCTCGTTTCGCGATTTGGATAATTACACCAAAGACCGACTGAAAGAATTGTACGTAGATTATTTCTATCGCCGTCAGGATGCTGCCTGGTACAAATCGGGGATGGAAAAACTACCGGCGCTGAAACGTGCTACCAATATGATGATTTGTGGTGAGGATCTGGGTATGATGACCCCTTGCGTTACTTCTGTAATGAAAGAGTTGGGTATTTTGAGTCTGGAAGTGCAGCGCGCTCCAAAATCGAATAAAAGAGAGTTTTTTCACCCCAATAAAGCACCTTATCTATCCGTTGTAACTCCTTCTACTCATGATATGAGTACAATACGCGGTTGGTGGGAAGAAGATAGAGGCGTGACGCAACGTTTTTATAATTCTCAGCTTGGGCATTGGGGCGAAGCACCTTATTTCTGCGAATGGTGGATATGTCGCGATATTATTTTACAACATCTCTATTCACCGGCCATGTGGTCTGTTTTTCAAATGCAGGATTTGCTGAGTATTTCCGATTCGGTTCGGAGGCAAAATCCGCATGACGAGCGTATTAATGTGCCTTCTAATTCTATGAGTAGCTGGCGGTATCGTTTGCACCTGAATATCGAAGAGCTGTTGGAAAAAGAGGTTTTCAACTCCGAATTGCGAAATTATATTATACAGTCGGGTAGATAAAACAATTTACAATTTACAATTAATAATTCATAGTTGGTACAAGCCTGTTTATTGGGGATGTTCAATTTTTAATATTAAAATCAGGCAGATAACACAAAGAGAGATGTTTTTACGAACATCTCTCTTTGCGTTATCTTAAATCGCTGTCACTCATCTTACTCTGAGCTTTGTAAAAATAATATCTTGATAAAGTAACAAATACTAATCCGCACGGTATTGAGCCATAAGCTGCACCTATCAATCCAAAGAAGTGGAGTAAAGTGCTAATAACTGCAACGTTAAATACAAGCGCGATGAAGCTGGTGTACACGTTGTAATGAATCTTTCCCAACCCGAAAATAGCACCGTTTTGTAACAAAGCAAGTTGGCGGAGGCTCCAGCCGATGGCCAGTAAAGGAAAGTATTGCATTGATGCATCGTACTTTCCATTAAAAATGTAATGCAAAAAGAATGGTGCCACAACGACAGAACCCATCAATGTGAGCAATACGGCACGATAGAAAATCTTATTGTAACGCCTAAAAACCACCATGAACTCGTTTTTCTGATGAGATAATGACGAAAAATAAGGGATGGTAATTTGCTGAACCGTGCTTGGAAAAAGCCTAAGAACAACGGTGATGGTAAGTGCAAAGCTGTAGTATCCGATTTCTTTCATGTCTTTCACGAAGTAGCTGATTAAGATAATGTCGGTATACGCGGACATTTCGGAAAACAGATATGCCAACATGGATGTGATGGCGTATCGCTTGTGCGTGGAAAATTGCGCAAATATATCTTTAGAAAATATTTTCTTTGAAAAATCAGAACTAAAAGTTACGATACAAACGATTAAGATGATGAGTAAGCTCAGATTATAAGCTACATAGTATCCTTTTATTCCCCATAAATAGGCAAAAAGGATTATCCCTGCAATGGACAGTAGCTTATTTGTAGCCGTAAGATTGGAAATGAGTTTGATTCGTTTTGTGGCTTGAAAATAAGATGTATATACAATGAAGAGGGAGTTGCTGATAATAGGGAAAAGACCCAGCGGTATAAGCCATTGAATCAATGCGTCCGACGAGAATAGATGAAATTTATTTAGTATCAACACGATAGTATACATGCCGACAGTGGATAGAACTGTGAAAATGAATGCCGAACTAAACAATGATTTTTGCTCTTCCAATGTTCTTTTTTCGGAGCAAAGTTTTAGCGTGGAGGCATTAAATCCCATGCCGGCAAAAATGGAAAAAACAGAGAGAAATGTTTGAATGATTTTTATACGGCCAACATCCTCGGGCGACAAGATACCAGCCACAAATAGCTGCGAGGCAAATGCCATCAACTGTATCAGCATATTTGCTGTCAGAAGATGAAAAAAACCTTTACGACGAATGTCTCCGAGCATTTTTGACAGTTGGTTGATGGTATTTCGCATGTTGGAATGTTTGACGTGCCGACTAATACGGTGTAAATTATATGCTATCCCTGAAATTATTAATGAATGAGATAAAATCATTTTCTATCAATGCCCAATTATACTTTGCTTTCGAACTGTTCAGGGCATTCTTTGCATGCTGTTCGTATACGTTGGGATTTAAAATGTAATCAGAAATGCGCGAAGCAATTGCTGTTATATCAGTTGGTTTGCATAAATGTCCGAAGTTAAATGGATTTATTTCGTGTCGGATGGACTTAAGATTGGAATAAATAACCGGCCGACCGCATGCCAGATAATAAAACAGTTTTATGGGCAGGCAATGCGTATTTTCAATATCAACAATTCGCAAATCGAGAAAAAGATCGGTGTTTCCAATGGTTTTGCAGAATTCGGGAAAAGGTAAAGTGTTTTGTATCTCAATATGAACATTTTTACCGCTATTTTTCGTGCAATCGTCGAAGTAAATAGTATCGTCGGGAGTTGAGAAATATCCTATAATCTTCAACTTAAATTGAGTCTCCGGGTGAATGTTGGCACAACGTTGCACAACTTTTATCACTGACTCAATCCCTTTGTCTTTATTTATCATTCCACTATAAAGCAGATTGAACTCACCGTTCTTCTTCTCCAACGGATAGTGTTGTATGTAACTCAGGTCGGGATAATAACTGAGCTTTAAAGCCGGTTTCCAAAAGAATAATCGTTTGCAGAGTATTGATTTGTAGTATTCTCCAAAAATGAAACCATCGGATTTTAATCCTGCTAAAAGGAAAACCCCACTCAGGGTAAAGAGCCTGATTAGCTTGTTAACTCCGGCTGCTTTGCCAATATTCTTTTTAGATGGATACCATTCCGTGATGTCGTATATGATGTTGACTTTGTGTTTTTGTTTGTATCTGCCCGAGGCGATGACGGCCAGGGGTGAATCGCAGATAATTATGTCAGGACAAAATAAGTTTAGCTGCACGACTATCTTGTTCAACTTTTCAGCATGAGTTAAGTTGCTGTCGTCGTAGGAATTGATAGTAATTTCATCAATGGTTTTCGAGAGATTTTCTTTGGTGGAGATGATTTGAACCTGATAAGCATTGTTTTTTAAACATCTGGCCTGATGATAAAAAACCCGATCATCCAACGAATAATGAGCAGTGTTTAGCAATACGACCTTGTTATTCATACCGTTTTGCTTATTTTCCCGGTCAGGAATGCTGGGCGAAACTGTTTAAGGATGTAATAGGGCTGGTTGATAGCACCAAAGCCTTTGTAGAAGCGTGCAATTCCCTCAATGCTGGAACCTTCAAAATCAAGTTCGGTAGAGCTATTGGCTTCTCTTCGAATAATAAAATCGATAAGGTAAAACATGGCCGATGATGATTTACCCTCGCTGCTTGAGATTGGTAGCAAGTAGGTGATTTTATTGTTGGAATCTAAAACGCAGAGGGTGGCAATCAGTTTTTCCTTAGCTGAAAAAATGCCGTATAAAGTAATTTTATTTTCAGCAATACCTTTCTTTAATAGTTTCTCGGCTATCGATTTATGAGTTGATTGATAGTTTTTATCTTCGGCATGATAAAAAGCAATAAACTCATTGACAGGTAGTCCGGTTTGTATGGTGAGATGTGCTTTTGTAGCTTTCTCAATGTTTCTCAATGTGTTTTTGGAATAACGCGATGCAATTTGCGCGTAGGGTCTGTTGAGATCCAAAATGTAATTAGGATATTCAACAGCATCGATATGGTAGTTTCCAGGGTTTAAATTCAATTCGTAACTGAAAATTCGAATTTGTTTTATAAATAATTCAATGATGTGTTTGGCTATCGCGTGTTTGGAAAATATACCCAATTGTTGTACAAAAATAGGTTGCACCAGATAAGGTATTCCGTATTTCCGCTTGATAGGCAAAGGCATTATGTACTCATAATTTTCAGTTACCAGCGCTTCCCAATTGGGTGATACAATGTCTAAATACCAAGAATATGCGTATGTCAATTGGTTGTGTGATTGCGTGATGCACTCATCCCAACGGGCATAATCAATGTCTTTGTGTTGTAGATGTTTTATTTGCATGCAAGGCTGTTTAACAGTAACTAAGGCAAAAGTAAGGATTTTTTATTATTCTGTATCAAAGATTGAACACTTTATTTGCTGGAATGACAATTTGGGTTTGCTAAATCAGAAACATTTTGCTCAAGTTGAAAACAAATTTTCATCTTCCACCATTTTTGCCTATCTTTGTACCCGAAAGGAATTCGACCCGCTTCCAGGGTTGTTTTTCTTTCTTTTTTTTTTGAAATGAACAATCCGGCGTTTTAGGCGTTCGAACGTTCAACATTCAGATTTAATGGGGTGCCTTAATATTTCGGGCTGAGATCATACCCTTTGAACCTGCGCGGGTAATTCCGCGAAGGGAATAAGTTTCATTCATCCGTATCTTTTATTGGGCTCTCAAAATCAAATTATTATTTAAACTAATAAATTGTTATGAGACAAATTTTTATTGGGGCATTTATGCTCATTTTTGCCGTATCGGCCTTTAGTCAGCAGTTCATTAATGGAAAAGTGCTGGACGAGAAGGGCTATCCGTTGACGGGTGCTACCGTCGTTGTTATTCATACTCCGTTGACCGCTACTACCGATAAATCGGGTAGTTTCCGTTTCGACAAACTTACAGAGAAGAGTTATACCATCAGCGTTTCATTTATCGGATATGCTCAAAAGTCGGTTCAGGCTCTTGCGGGTAAGGATATAATTATAAATATGGAGCCGAAATCGGTATCGATAAACGAAGTTACCGTAACTTCGCTTCGTGCTACAGACAAATCACCGGTGGCGTATACCAATTTGAGTAAGGAAACGCTATCCAAAACCAATCTGGGGCAGGATATTCCATATCTATTAATGCAAACACCTTCTTTTGTTGCTTCGTCGGATGCAGGAACGGGTATCGGCTATACCGGTTTTCGAATTCGTGGTACCGATGCTGCACGTATAAATGTTACTATAAACGGAATACCATATAATGATGCTGATGAGCAAGGTGCTTACTGGGTGGATCTTCCCGATTTCACATCATCGGTTGAAAGTGTACAGGTACAACGTGGAGTAGGAACTTCAACCAATGGTGCCGGTGCTTTTGGTGCTAATATCAATTTTCAAACGGAAAACTACGCTCAAAAAGCATCGGGCGAAGTGAGCATAAGTGCAGGTTCGTTTAATACGCTGAAAGAAACAGTAAAGGCCAGTTCGGGCTTGATAAATGGACATTGGGCTGTAGATACACGTTTATCGAAAGTGGAGTCGGATGGTTATATCGACCGAGGTACTGTGGATATGAATTCATATTTCTTTCAGGCTGGCTATTATGATGAAAAAACAACCGTCAAGTTTATAACATTTGGAGGTAAGGAGAAAACGTACCATGCATGGGATGGTGTCGATTCTTATGCATTACCAGAGTTGGCTTTTCACCGAACGTATAATCCTTGCGGATATATGGGTGATGATGCAAATGGTAATCCTTTGTATTATAAAAATCAAACAGATAACTATGTTCAAACGCATTATCATTTTTTGGTAACTCATATTTTTTCACCGGAATTGAGTTTTAATGCAGGCTTGCATTATACCCGTGGAGATGGTTATTACGAAGAATATAAAGGCGAATCCAGTTTAAAAAAATATGGCTTGCAAGCTTTTACTGTAGGAACTGAAACGATTAAGTATTCCGATTTGGTACGTCAAAAAATAATGAGAAATGATTTTGCGGGAGGTGTTTTCTCTTTCAATTATCAAAAAGATAAACTGTCGGCTCAATTGGGAGGAGCTTTGAATAATTACTGGGGCGATCATTGGGGCGAAGTAATTTGGGTCAAAAATTATGTTGGTAACTTATTGCCAAATTCAGAATACTACAGAAATACAGTCTCTAAATGGGATGGTAATGTGTACTTGAAGGCAAATTATGAATTGTCGACTAAGCTAAATGTTTATGCAGATGTGCAATACCGTGGTGTTTCATATCAGTTACATGGGAAAAATGATAAATGGGATGGTTCAATAAATGGAATGCAAGTGTTGAATATAGATAAAAAATTCAATTTTTTCAATCCTAAAGCAGGTTTATATTATCGTCCTAATGTAAACAACGATTTCTTTGCTTCGATTGCCGTAGCGCATCGCGAACCTACCCGTACGAATTATACTGATGGCTCTGCTGCAACCTGGCCAACTTCTGAAACGTTATACGATACAGAATTAGGCTATAAATTTCATAATAAGGTTTATTCGTTAGGTGTAAACGCCTATTTTATGTATTACCACAATCAATTGGTTTTAACTGGTAAAATTAATGATATTGGAGAAATGCTGACAGACAATATTCCTGTGAGCTATCGTTCGGGAATAGAGCTAATGGGAAGCGTAAAGCCTCTGGAGTGGCTGCGTTGGGATGTAACTACGACTTTTAGTCGTAATCGTGTAATTGATTTTGTAGAAACAGTGAATGTGGTGGATGAGTATTGGAGTCCAACAGGCGAAAGTGTGAGTAAAACGTATCACAATTCTCCTATTGCATTTACTCCTGCAGTAATGGGTAATAGTTTGCTGACTTTTACGAAAGATCATTTTGAAGCTGCCCTTCAAACTATTTATGTAGGAAAGCAATATGTTGACAATACAGGTTCTATTGATCGTAGATTACCGGGTTATTTGTTAAACAATCTGCGATTTTCATATACATTGCCTTTGAAGGGAATTCGCAGTGTAGGTCTGTCTTTGATGGTAAACAATTTGTTTAATGAAATGTATATCAGCAATGCCTGGAGTGCTCCAAGTATTTCGGCAACGCCGGCTAATCCGGTATACAATGAAAACTCACCTGTAAATAATTATTTTGGTTGTTATCCGCAAGCAGGAATCAATTTCCTTGCCGGCATTACAGTGAAATTCTAGAACGAATACAATATGAAAATGAAAATGGTTGGACGGGGAAGCGTTCAACCATTTTTTTTGTAGCGAATTTTGAAATAAAAGAAAAGGGCTACATCATTCGAAAATGCTGTAGCCCTTTTTAAAAGCTCTCCCTCTTGGACTTGAACCAAGGACCCTCTGATTAACAGTCAGATGCTCTA
>JAFLKK010000016.1 GCA_019163375.1 Paludibacter sp. | reverse complement strand
AATATAATGAAGATGGTACAATAAAAACAATGGATGGACTGAAAAAATAAATGTCAATAGAGGATTTATTATTATATTTATCTTTATTGAAAATCAACAATTAAAAAGCGTTGGTTTGATATTTCTCTTCGTAATTTCTAATGATCCCATATCTGTTTAACACCGGATATGGGATTTGTTGTTTAAGTTTATTTTGACGTTATTTGATCCTAAATTCACGAATTGTAAATTAATTACACGTTTAAAGTTTCGTTATTCGGGTTGTTACTTTACTTAGTACCGGTCATTTCAAAGTTTATCAAAAACTCCCATTAAAAAGTCAATTTTTATACATTCAATAACTGAAAAATCACCAAATTTGCATTCGTGTTTTGAGCGGAAGTGAATAATGAGTTGGTTGTATGTAAACGAGATTGTTATTCAGTAGTCTGTCAGGAAATTGAATGTGCTTTGTAGTTGATTCGTACGCTCTACATTTTTTGATCTGTTCTTAAACACAATGAAAAACCTTGAAATAATGAAACGATAAAAAACAATAACTATTTACATCATCTTATGAAGAAATTCACTTTGCTTTTCGCCTTCGCTGCTACAGTTCTCTGTACAACACAGGCACAATATGTTTCCAAAGTCTGGGTATCCGATTTGGGAAATGGCAATTACAAAAACCCGGTTTTATATGCCGATTATTCCGATCCTGATGTTTGCCGGGTGGGTAACGATTATTACATGGTAGCCTCCTCTTTTGCAAATACGCCTGCTTTGCCTATTTTGCATTCCAACGACATGGTAAACTGGACGCTTATCAGTTATGCTGCTCAGCAAATGTTACCCGAAGATCGTTTCAGCACTATGCAGCATGGCAATGGGGTTTGGGCACCAAGTATCCGTTATCATAACAATGAATTTTATATTTATTTCGGCGATCCGGATGCGGGTCTTTATATGACCAAAGCGTCTGATCCTAAAGGGAACTGGTCGCCACTTGTGATGGTAAAAGAAGGCAAAGGCTTGATAGATTGTTGCCCGTTGTGGGACGAAGATGGCAAAGCATATATGGTGCATGGATATGCCGGAAGTCGTGCCGGAATGAAAAGCGTGCTGGGTGTTTTCGAAATTTCTACCGATGGAACGAAAGCAATTAGTGCCGACCGATTAGTATTTGATGGTCACCCAGTAAATACCACTACCGAAGGTTCTAAATTTTACAAACGCAATGGATATTACTATATTTTCTGTCCGGCCGGAGGAGTGAAACCGGGCTGGCAGTTGGTTTTGCGTTCGAAGAACGTGTATGGCCCTTACGAAGAAAAACGTGTATTAGCCCAAGGTAAATCGGATATCAACGGCCCTCATCAAGGAGCCTGGGTGGATACTCCGGATGGAAAACAAGATTGGTTTTTCCATTTCCAGGATTTGTATGCTTACGGTCGTGCCGTGCATTTGCAACCAATGAAGTGGATAAACGACTGGCCGGTGATAGGTGAAGACAAAGATGGGGATGGTTGTGGAACACCTTATTCCACCTATAAAAAGCCGGATGTGGGTAAGACTTATCCTATAGCAACTCCTGCCGAAAGCGATGAATTCAATGCGAATACGCTCGGACTTCAATGGCAATGGCAAGCCAACAGCAATCCGTTGTGGTACTTCCCTGCGGGCGATATGGGCTACCTTAGGTTGTTTGCATGGAATGAGATTGGTGTTGCTAAGAACCTATGGGATGCACCCAATTTGTTGATGCAGAAATTTCCTGCTCCTAATTTCAAATTCACTACAAAACTGACTTTCAATCCTTTCAAAAAGGGTGAACGCGCCGGATTGGTGGTTTTCGGACAGGATTATGGTACCATCACTATCGAAAGTATTGATAAAGGTTTGGTGTTGAATCAATCGAGCTGTAAAAATGCTCCCGATGGTACATCCGAAACCATTAATGCTACCGAAGCAATAAGTAAAAATACGGTTTACTTCCGTGTAGAGGTCAAACAATCGAAGGCATTAAACAAAGAAAATATTCAGCAACCTAAAGCAAGTTGTACGTTCAGCTACAGCTTGGATGGCGAGAAGTTTTTGCCGTTTGGTAATCCATTCACAGCTTGGGAAGGCAAATGGATTGGTGCCAAAGTGGGTATCTTCTGTCAACGTCCGCAGTTTCTGAATGACTCGGGATATGCCGATTTCGACTGGGTAAGAATTCAGCCCTGAGGATAGGATAAATAGTCAAACGACATGACATACATTTTCAATATTCCGGATAAATAAAGCATTTAATGTTTCTATTTATCCGGATTTTTATTTGATGCTCACTTACTTTACAACATTACAATAGGACTTGTGGTAAAATTTTGCGTACCTTTGCAGCATATTAATATATATCACATGAGATTTGACGAACTTCCGCTTTGCGATGCCGTGCTTGATGGCTTGCAGGCAATGAATTTTACTGAAGCCACCCCGGTTCAGGCCGAAACTATCCCCGTAATTTTACAAAAACGCGATGTAATTGCCTGCGCGCAAACAGGAACCGGCAAAACAGCGGCTTTTATATTGCCTTTACTTCACAATCTGCAATCGGAACCACATGCCGATAATGCAGTAAATGCCATTATTATGGCGCCAACACGTGAGTTGGCTCAGCAAATCGACCAACAAATGGAAGGTTTTTCTTATTTTACATCCTTCTCGTCGGTGGCGGTGTATGGCGGTAGCGATGCTTCGGCATGGGACGTTCAACGCCGCGGTTTGCAAAAAGGAGCGGATGTGGTTATTGCCACTCCGGGACGTTTGCTTTCGCACCTCAATCTTTATGAAATAGATTTTTCGCAGGTAAAATACTTTATCCTGGACGAGGCTGACCGGATGCTTGACATGGGATTTTTTGATGATATTATGCAAGTGGTAAATCGTTTGCCAAAAGATCGTCAAACGATTATGTTCTCGGCCACTATGCCTCCTAAAATTCGTCAACTGGCTAAAACTATTTTGAATAATCCGGTGGAAGTGAAGATCGCTATTTCGCGTCCACCCGAAAATATTATGCAGACGGCTTATATCTGCAACGAAGCACAAAAACCTGCCATTGTAAGGAGCCTTTTTGCTTCGAATGATCAAAATAAAGTGATTATCTTTTCAGGCTCCAAGCTGAAAGTGAAAGAGATTACCAAAACCTTCCGCCAAATGGGACTATCGGTGGGCGAAATGCACTCCGACCTGGAACAAACCCAACGCGAACATATCATGCACGAGTTTAAAAACAACCGTGTGAATATTTTGGTGGCTACTGATATCGTGTCACGTGGTATTGATATCGATGATATTTCGTTGGTGATTAACTACGATGTACCTCACGATGCTGAGGATTATGTTCACCGTATCGGTCGTACTGCGCGTGCCAGTGCCAAAGGGATGTCCATCACTTTTGTGAGTACCGAAGAGCAATACAAATTCAAACAAATTGAAAATTTTCTGGAAAAGGATATTTATAAAATCCCATTGCCCGAAGAAGTGGGCGAAGGACCGGAATACAATCCCGAAAAAAACAAACACGCTAAAAAAACTTTTTCGAAAGGGAAAGGGTCATTTAGCAGAAATAAACCGAAACGATAAGTTGGATTATCAATTTATCATTCACCATTAATAATTTTAGTTATGATTTACTTAGCCGACACAGCCAATCTGGAGGAACTCAAAGAGTTGTTTTACTATTTTCCCATTGCAGGGATCACCACCAACCCAACCATTCTGGCTGCAGAAAAGCAACCAATGTCTGTTATTTTACCGAAATTAATCGACATTGTAGGAGATAAAATGTTTCATGTACAAATGATCAGCACCATGGCTGTAGACATGGTACGCGAAGCTAAAGCCTACAAAGCAAAATACAGCTTGGGTGATAACTATTATGCAAAAATTCCGGTATCACACGAAGGATATAAAGCAATGACCATGTTGAAAGATGCAGGTATTAATGTTACTGCTACCGCTATTTTTACGCAACAACAAGCTTTAGTTGCAGCCCGTGCCGGAGCCGACTGGGTAGCACCTTATGTAAACCGTTTGGATAATATTTCTTCACACGGTATTGAGGTGGTAAAACACATTGTCGATAACATTAATTACTTCAAACTTGACACAAAAGTACTTGCTGCCAGCTTTAAAACAGTCGATCAGGTGCACCGCGTAAGTATGGTGGGCAGTCATGCAGCCACTATCAGTCATGAAATTTTGGAACGCCTCCGTAGCCACCCAATGACCGATATGAGTTTAGACTGGTTTGCCAAAGATGCCGAAGGTATCTACGATATAGAATTCTAAATTCACAAAGACTACTCTCAGAGCCGCGAAACTTTCGTGGCTCTTTTTTTTGCCTATCCATTGCGAGGACGTTTCGGAAATAGCAAAAGTCTAAACTCAATAGTAGAACTTTTTATCCTAACCGTTTTATGTCTGGTTTTATAGTTTACATCAATAAACTCTTGTCTTTTTAGTTTTGGGCGATTAATGATTATCTTTGTGCTATGTTACAAAATTTCATAGCCTCGCAGATAAAAGCCCAATTACCTTTCGAACCTACCGAGCAGCAGACCCATTTGTTGGATGCGCTGGGGGAGTTTTTGATGTCCACCGATAAAGAAAAAGTCTTCTTGCTGCGGGGATATGCCGGTACGGGTAAAACCTCGGTGGTAAGTGCGCTTGTACGTGCGCTCAATGAATTGAAACAAAAAACAGTGTTGCTAGCACCCACCGGTCGGGCTGCTAAAGTGATAGCCAATTACTCCGGCTTTCCGGCTTTTACCATTCACAAAAAGATTTATCGTCAAAAATCGATGGCGGAATTCCGCTTTCAACTGGCCGATAATCTGCAAACTCATACTCTTTTTATTGTCGACGAGGCTTCGATGATTTCCAATACCGGCACCGAAACTGCTTTTGGATCCGGCCGGCTGCTCGACGATCTGGTACAGTTTGTGTACAGTTCCGACGGTTGCAGCCTTTTGTTGTTGGGCGATACAGCCCAGTTGCCGCCCGTGATGCAACCACACAGTCCGGCTTTGGAAAGTAATCAACTGGCCGGCTACGCTCTGCATGTGCACGAATTTACGCTTACCCACGTGGTGCGTCAAGCACTGGAAAGTGGTATTTTGCACAATGCTACCTTGCTGCGTCAACAGCTCACAGAGGAAAAAACAAGCGAATTTCCGCAGTTCGAGTTAGCTAATTTCCCCGACATAAAAAAGCTCAGCGGCATGGAGTTGATTGATGAAATTCAACGGTCGTACGACGGAGTGGGAGTGGAAGATACCATTGTGGTTACGCGGTCGAATAAACGTGCCAATATGTACAATAATGGTATTAGGGCGCGTGTGATGATGAAGGAGGACGAGCTTACTAATGGTGATTTGCTGATGGTGACACGCAATAATTATTTTTGGAATAAGCCTTACAAAGAAATTGATTTCATTGCCAATGGTGATATTTTGCAAGTGGTGCGTGTGCGCAAAAGTTATAATATGTACGATTTTCGGTTTGTGGATCTCACCCTCCGTTCGTTGGACTATGAGTGGGAGATTGATGCGCGCATTTGGTTGGATGCCCTGCAAGCCGAATCGCCTGCTGCCATGAACGAGATGACCAACAAACTTTTTGCTTCCGTGGCCGAAGATTATCCCGAAATTACCAACAAGCGCGAAAAATTCAAAAAAGTATTCGAAAATGAATATTACAATGCCTTGCAGGTAAAATTCGGTTATGCAGTTACCTGCCATAAAGCGCAGGGCGGGCAGTGGAAAAAAGTATTTATTGATCCGGGTCAAATAGCCGATGACCAACTCAATAGCGACTTCTATCGTTGGCTCTATACCGCACTCACACGTGCCACCGAAACAGTGTATCTGGTCAACTTTCCCGATAAAAGTTTTTCGGACAAATAGCCATTTTGTATACAATTTTGGCGTTCACAGGGCTTTCGAGTGGAATAATGTTTCGTTTTTAAGCCAATAAAAAACAATGTTGTTTAATTTTTAGCGCTTCTTTCCCCCTTGTTTCTTCCCCCTTTACTTAAAATAATTGCAGGTTGAATGTTTTTTTAGTTTGTAGTTGGTACTTTCTGCTACAAATCTAAATGTCCCAAAGTCCTGCATCTATTGCTCATTATAAAAAATAGAAATTTCATATTCTGATTATCAGGATATGAAATTATTTATATGCTGTTAGCCTTAAAAACAAAGGGATTTCTTACAAAATTTAAAACCAAATACTGTAGTAAATATTTAGGTTTTTGAGTACAAAATATGACAGTAAATCAGCAAATTACTACATATGGGAAAAGGTTATATTTGTAATCGTTTTATTATAAAATGTAAAAGAAGTTATTGAATAATTGTTTAATCTTTTTCCAACAATACCATTTTGTTTGCAATCAGGTTTTCTCCAATAATGGATTTTAATTGCAACAAATAACTATTTAAGTTGGTAGTATGTCTATTCGGTTTCTAAAAGCAATTTTGATTTTCCTCTCCTTGTCGTTTTTTTCGTGTATGTCGGACATTGAGCTGTCTAATATCTCGGGTGAAATAAGTATCGACCCAACTTTGGTGATGCCGATGGGCAGCGTAACAGTAAACCTGGGGGATGTTATCGCTGCTAACGACTCGGATAAAATTCTGTCGACTGATTTAGCCGAAATTACCTATCAACGTGTCGATAGCATGATATTTTCATACCCGAAAATTGATATTGCCGGCAATATACCGGTGGTTACTAAATCAATTGCTCTATTGCCGAGTTCTCCCTTTTATCCGGTTCCGGTTCCCGCTAATACTACTTTGCCATCAGTTACTATCCATCAGAATTTCGATTTGGGAATAAATGGAGCAGGAGCAAAAGAAAGAATAGACAGTATAAAAGTTTCTAAGGCGGTATTAAGTGTTCGTGTGTCGACCAATGTTGCTAATCTTGATCCGTCGAAACTCAAAGTTACTGTCACATTTGGCAACGGAAAATTGCGAAAACTTGATGGAACGCCAAGCGTGTTGATCGTTCAACCCACCGGTTTTAATACACCGGAACAATCTGCTATTCAAAACTTTATTATTGATGTTTCCGGAGGCATATCTTCTATTCCTCTAAAAATAGATTTAGAAGCACAAACAGGTAGCTCGCCGATTTTATTGAATCAAAATTCAAAATTAGATATTGAATTTAGCTTTAATAAACTCGATTGGCAGGTATTGTATGGTCAGTTCGACATGTCGAGCCTTGCCACTTCCGTTCAGGAAATACCGGTAGGTCTCAATACAAATATCCTCAATGGGGCATTTAAGTTCTCGAACCCCCAAATAAATATTTCGGCAATAAGTAATGTTGGGATGAAGATGGGGTTCAAATTGGATTATTTCAAGTCGCGTTCTAACGTAAGCAGTATTTATGCACATTTTGATGGAAAAGAGACACTGACGCAGGATTTTGCAACAAGACCTCTGATTCCGGGTCAAACGGTAAATGTAGACTTTAAAACCTTTGATAGAATGTGGGGCGAAACCGATAAGCTGTTTGAAATTATGCCTACTTTTTTTGAATTCAAAGCTACTCCTTTTGTTGATATTGCCGATCAGACACCCAGCTATCTGACACCTGACGGCCAAATTAAAGTGTATCTGAAAACGACCATCCCTATGCAATTCAATGCCGGAAGTTATTATCAGTATGCCGATACCATTACTAATTTATTTGATCCCTCCTCTAAAATTCTTGGAGATGATGTTTTGAATAAGGTAGAAAAAGCTACTTTTGTGTTTACAATCCTCAATAATCTGCCTGTAAAGTCGATATTGGCCTTTCGATTTTTGGATGCTGAGGGTACAGAGGTGAAAATGTCGGATAGTTTTAATAAAAAATATGAGATTGCTGCCGGTAAAGTGAGTATGAAAGGCAAGATTATACCCGGTACCGAGCCTCAGCAACTAACTATTTCGGTAACACGAGATGAGCTTCTCCAAATTAAAAAGGCCAATAATTTAGAATTTCAAGTCAGAGTTGAAGGTGCTGACGTAGATTCAAAGATATTCTTTTCAACATCAAACAGCTTAAATTTAAAATTAGGTTTACTTGTTAAGACAAAATTAGATCGATAGCCATTGAAAATATTACATCCTATCTTTTTTATGTTTAAGTCTATTAAACGGAATTTAGTGGTTCTAACCATTTTTTGTGTTGTTTCTTCACTCTCTTCGGCTCAGCAGGTGAATACACTCTATTTTATGGATAATGTGCCTTTTCGTCATACCTTAAATCCGGCTTTTCAGCCTGTTCAGGATGTCTATATTGGCCTTCCTGTTATCGGTTTCACGCAAATGAGTGTTGGCAATAATTCCGTAGCATTGAAGGATGTAATTTATAAATTCAATGGACAAACCGTTAGTTTTCTACACCCTGATGGTGGCAGTGTTGATAAATTTTATCGTACATTGCAATCCACGGGTTTAATTAGTAGCAGTTTCGAAACCAATTTACTCTCGTTCGGATTTCGGCACAAAACGGCTTTTTGGAGTTTTACACTTACCGAAAAATTCAATAGCTCAATTGCTATACCCAGGGATGCATTTAATCTGGCTTTGTACGGAACCCCGTTATTATTGGATAATAAGTTCAACCTGACAAAGCTTGAAACCGATGAATCGCTTTATACCGAGGCAGCTTTAGGGTATGCAAAGGTGTTGAACAAGAAATGGTCGGTAGGTGCTAAGTTGAAGTGTTTGTTTGGTTCGGCCAATTTTTCGAATACCAATACAATGATTAAAATGAATGCCGGAATAGATCAATGGACGTTGGTAGGCGGAGGAAATGCATACTATTCAAGCCCGGTAGCAGTAAGCATTGCCCCGGATTTTAAATCGATGACTTACATTTTGCCCAAAAATACGAATGACTGGCTAAAACGTTCGGGTGCCGGAACAGGAATCGATTTGGGTGTTACTTATGTTTCAACACCCCATCTGACATTTTCGGCAGCTCTTCTCGATCTTGGCTTTATCCACTGGAAGAAGAATGCATTAAAGGTGAATTATAAAACCAATTATACATTCGATGGTATTAAAGGGATAGATTTGTCGAGTTCAAATCTCAATATATCCGGTAATTCGTTAACCGACTCTATCGTTACTGCTTTAGACTCTGCTTCAACTTACGGTAGCACCAAAACATCCTACAGCACTTTTACGCCTGCAATACTCAATATGGGTGCAGAATATACTTTCCTGAATAAAATAATGAGTGTAGGCTTACTTTCACGTACTCAATTTTTTAAAAATATTGTCAGCGAAGAAATTACTTTATCGGTCAACGCCCGACCTACCGATCGTTTCAACACCTCTCTCAGTACTTCATTTTTCGAAGGGCGCCTTGGTTCAGTAGGAGCAGGGGTGGGCTTGCGCACCGGCTTTGTTCACTGGACACTGGCGGCCGATTATATTCCTTTCCAATTGTCTACTTATCAGGGTATTCCCATTCCGTATAATACCAAAACCTTTAATTTGGCTTTGGGTATTAATCTTGTCTTCGATCGAATAGTCCGAACTGCCGGACTTCATAAAAAAGGAGCTAATAAGGCTTGCAATTGTCTTTAGCAAATCAAAAGTTACTTATTGTTTTTATAATGGTTGTTAGCATTGTTTTGTATTCTATGCAAAACGTACTGATAAATAAATTTTTCGTTTAATAAGATGTAGCGATTTGCAAATCTCGAAATTCATTTCCATTAGTCAGTACTGTTAATATGTTAGGATATGTTGCACAGAATCAGTTGTGATTTTTGTAGATTAAATTCAATCTATTTTTACATATTTTGTGCAATTGAGGTCATTTAATGAATAAAATTTACTATTTTTGTGTTATTGATTGAATATGTTTAGGAATTTTGTCTAATGTAAAAAAACGAATTATGAAAACAAGTCTCTTTTTAAGACCTTATCCATGCTTTGGATATGTTCCATGATTTTTACTGCTTGTATGTCCGATGTAGAACTGTCGAATGTTTCGAAAGAAATATTGATAGATGAATCACTTGTTGTTCCAATTGGTGTGGATACAATTAAGATAAAGGAATTGCTGCAAAAACTGTCTACAGATAATCAGGTTACTACTGACCCTGCAGGACAGGGAACTGAAATCTATTTTGAAAAGGAAGAAAATTATGATTATGATTTCAGGGATATCAGTTTACTAAAGAATAGTGCCCAGACAGTTGTTTCATTACAACCTTCACCAGGTGGTTCAGTTTCTGTGCCGGCAAATTCGACAATACCCAGTGTGAATTTATCCACATCATTTGATTTAGGTTTAAATTCCGATGTGACAAATGAACGAGTTGATAAAATACTTGTCACTAAAGCAACTTTAAATCTAGGTTTAAACTTTACAAGTTTAAACCTACTTCCGGCCAATATGACGGTTACTTTGACTTTCCCAACCGATAGAGTTACCCTGGCAAATGGAACAAGTTCAATATCATTTGTACCAACCGGATTAAATTCAAACGTTGATATTTTGAATTTTACGGTAAATATGCCTGCTAATGCAACTTCAATACCCGTAAATATAAAGATCGATGCCAAAAATGGAAATACTGCTCAAACGATTAGTGCGGCATCTACCATTAATGCTACCCTTAGATTTACTCAGTTCAATTTCAGCGTTGTATATGGCTTTTTTAAACCGGCGGTGATTGTCTCAAAAACAGAACAAATTCCGTTGGATGTTTCTTCGTATTTACCTGACGCATTCTTGAAGTTTGCCAATCCACAGGCTACTATTACCGCTAAAACCAATGTTGGTACTTATGTTAAGTTTAGAATAGACTATATAAAAGCATTTTTAAAATCGAATCCTATAGCTTCAGAAGCAAAAGCTAGTTTTAGTGGTAAAGACTATTATGATTTCAATTTACCAAAACCGGCTACTTTTGGAGATTCTATTTCAAAGACCGTTACATTTAATAGTCAGAATGCCAGAACCGATTTGCTGTTTAATAACATTATCAGACCGGATGTGCTCGAGTATCAGTTTAGTACATACGTCAATCAGGATTCGTTAGATGCACATCCATTAGTGCCACTTTTCTTCCCATCTACCGGAATGATTAAAACCAAAATAAAGATAAAAATACCGCTCTATTTAAATGCAGGTAGTAATGTAAACTGGAACGATACACTATATATCGATGGTGGAACTATTGGTGATAAAATTGATAATTCGGTAATTGATAGCTCGGTACTTGTGTTTAAGGTAAGTAATGGGCTTCCAATTAAGGCCACTCTTCGTTTTTCGCTACTTGATTCGAATGGTGCGAAAATCAACACCACTTTGGACGATACCAGTTACGTGATTAACGCTCCAACTATTGCTTCGGATGGTAAGGTTGTTGTCAGCAGCATTGTTGCTCAAACGATTAAGGTGAATGTGTCCAAAACTCAATTTGAAGACATAAAGAAAGCTAAAAGCGTAATATTTAATGTTACTGCTGATGGAAAGGATAGTTCTACGGCTATACATTTTACTACTGATGATAGTTTTATCGTGAGATTAGGAGTTTTTGTAAAGGGCAATACCGTTAGAAATTTAAGCAACAACTAAACCGAAAATCGTTATGAAAAGAAAGAATATATTTAAAGCAATACTGGCTCTTTGTATCGTTTTTGCAGGCGGTATGGTTAGAGCACAGCAGGTAAATACGCTGTATTTTATGGAAAATGTACCGGTTCGCAATTTCTTGAACCCTGCATTTCAACCCTTGAGTAATTTTTACCTGGGTTTTCCGGCTGTAGGTTTCTCGCAGTTCAATGTGGGCAATAATTCGCTGACGTTGAGAGATTTTGTTTATAAGAATGGAACTCAAACCATTACTTTTTTACACCCCAATGGCGATAAGAATAAGTTTTACAATGCCTTACGACCGACCACTTTGTTTGCTGCCGAATCGCAGCTCAACTTATTGGATTTTGGTTTTAGAACAGGTAGAGCCTATTGGAATTTTTCGATAACAGAAAAGGTGGAAGGGAAATTTGCAATTCCCAAGGATTTTATGAAGCTATTATTGTACGGTACCCCCGAGATAGATAATAATCTTTATAATTTAAAGAATCTTGAAATGGGTGGAACAGCGTATACCGAAGTTGGTTTAGGTTATGCCAAAAAGATAAACGATCAATGGTCGTATGGTCTTAAGTTCAAGGCATTGCTTGGTACTGCGAATGTTTCGTTGGTAAATGAGAACCTGGATCTTGTGGCGGGAATGGATAACTGGACGCTGAAAGGCAAAGGTTCTATCAATGCTTCGCTGCCGGGCGTACTTACTGTTGGGGATAATCTTAGTACGTTGGATTATTCTTCACCAAGTAATAATTCGGACTGGATAAAACCATCCGGATTGGGTGGAGGTGTTGATCTGGGTGTAACCTTCAAACCGGTTTCTAATGTAACACTGTCGGCTGCACTTATCGACCTTGGAATGATACGTTGGAATAAAAATATGAATAATATTGCTTATAATGTTGATTATAAGTTTGAAGGAGCTAGCATTAATGCATCTGATGATATTGATGCAGAACAGCTGTCCGATTCCATTTATGAAGGATTTAAGAAATCGGCTACTTCAACACAAACGGCAAAAAAATATACTACTTACACGTCTCCTAAGCTGAATGTTGGAGTTGAATACGCTTTTTTTAACAATAAGATGTCTTTGGGTCTGTTGTCAAGAACCACGAAACGCAACAGTGCCTATTACGAAGAGTTAACAGCTTCTGTCAATGGGCGTCCTACGAGTTGGTTCAATCTTTCTGCGTCGTATTCTGTTCTTAATGGCAGAACAAGTAATATAGGTGCCGGTTTAGGTTTCCGACTTGGTTTTATCAGTTATTTTGTTGCGGCCGATTATATTCCATTGTATTATGATTCATATACTTCCAATGGAGTTAAGATTCCTGTTCCCAATAATACAAAAGGAATGAATGTAGCTATGGGGCTGAATTTTGTGTTTGGTAACCGAAAAGATGCCGATAAAGATGGTGTTGTAGACCGAAAAGATAAATGTCCTGAAACTCCTCTAAAAATCAAAGTCGACAAAAAAGGTTGCCCTATCGATACCGATGGCGACGGAGTGCCCGATTATCTTGACCAATGTCCCGATACGCCTGCGGAAGCCTATGGAAAGATTGATCTCAATGGTTGTCCATTAGATTCGGATAGAGATGGAGTGCCGGATTATTTAGACAAATGTCTTGATACGCCAACGAAATCTATTGGGCTTGTAGATAAAGATGGTTGTTCATTAGATTCGGATGGCGATGGTGTTTTCGATTACCTGGATAAATGTCCGAATACCCCTGCAAAAGCAACTGTCGATTCTCTCGGTTGTCCGTTGGATAAAGATGGTGACGGTGTGCCTGATTATCTTGATAAATGTCCCGGTACTCCGATAGCAGCCCGTGGAATGGTTGATGAAGCCGGTTGTCCGTTCGACAAGGATAGCGATAACGTTGCCGATTATCTGGACAAATGCCCGAATACGCCTGTTGAAGCACGTGCTACGGTAGATAAGAATGGCTGTCCGCTCGATTCGGATGGTGATGGCGTTGCTGATTATCTGGATAAATGTCCGAATACTCCGGCCGAAGCTCGTGGGATGGTGGACGACAAAGGTTGTCCGCTTGATACCGATGCTGATGGAATTTTTGATTACCTGGATAATTGTCCAAGGGTAGCAGGAGTTATTTCTAATCATGGATGTCCGGAAATCAAGAAAGAGGTAAAAAAACTTTTCCAAAAAGCGTTGCAAGGCATTCAGTTCCAAACAGGTGTGTCGACGATTAAAACAAGTTCGTTCCCTATCTTGAATCAAATAGCGCAGGTGTTGAATGCGAACCCAACCTATCTGATTGAGATACAAGGGCACACTGATAATGTAGGTAAGCCGGCTTCGAATTTAATCTTATCCGATAAACGTGCTGCGGCTGTTAGAGACTATCTGATTAAAAAGGGAGTAAATGATAGTAGAATGACTTCGCACGGATATGGTGATACAAAACCGGTAGCCGAAAACACAACAACGGCTGGAAAAGCTAAAAACCGACGAGTAGAATTTGTAATAACGTTTGAAGAAACCTCATTTGAATAAATGATGATAATGTAAAACGAAGGAGTTGTGAAAGCAACTCCTTTTTTATTTCAAAAAAATAGAGAAAAATGATGGTTCTTTGCAAGTGTTTTAATACTTTTGCGGAACGAAATGAATTGGCTGATATTTGTTGCCGTTCATGGGTCTCTAATGTTGGATAGAATTGAAAATCAGATAACAGTAAATAAATAATATGGGAAGAGCGTTTGAATATAGAAAGGCTACGAAAATGAAACGTTGGGGCAATATGGCTCGCGTATTCACAAAATTAGGAAAACAAATCACTATTGCAGTTCGCGAAAGTGGACCGGATCCCGATACAAATCCACGTTTGAGGGTATTGATTCAACAATCGAAAAAAGAAAACATGCCCAAAGAAAATGTGGAGCGTGCAGTCAAAAAAGCGATTTCGAAGGATGAAGCGGACTATAAAGAAATGGTGTACGAAGGCTATGGCCCGAATGGTATTGCCATTGTTATCGAAACTGCAACCGATAATCCTACCCGTACCGTTGCTAACATTAGAAGTTATTTAACTCGTAATGGCGGCTCACTGGGTACTTCAGGTTGTCTTCAGTTTTTGTTCGATCATAAGTGTGTTTTTAAAATTGCAGCAAAACCGGATGTTTCTATCGAAGATCTGGAATTGGAATTGATTGACTTCGGTGTAGATGAGTTAGTTGAAGACGAAGATGGTGGAATTGTTTTGTATGGCGAATTTCAATCCTATTCTTCAATCCAAAAATACCTGGAAGAGAATGGTTTTGAAATTTTCAGTGCTGAATTCGAACGTATTCCTAACGATATGAAAGAATTGAACGAAGAACAAAAAGCGCAAGTAGTGAAATTGCTTGATAAAATTGAAGATGATGAAGACGTTCAAAATGTGTTTCATAACATGATTGAATAGCTATCGAAAATTGATATATAAAGAAATGCCTCCGATGATTCATCGGAGGCATTTCTTTATATTCTATATACCGGGTTTAGTACTGTTCTTTTAAATTAGGGAAATCACCCGATTTTACGTCTTCAACGTAATGTTCGATAGCTTCGTTCATTATCGCCTGAACATTGGCGTATCTGCGAAGAAAACGTGGTGAGAAGTCTTGTGTTAGACCGATCATATCGTGCAAAACCAGCACCTGACCATCCACGCCACCACCGGCACCAATTCCAATGATCGGAATCGTAAGCTCTTCTGCTACACGTTGTGCTAATTCTGCCGGAATTTTTTCCAAAACAATGGCGAAACAACCGGCCTCTTCCAATAAATGCGCATCGCGGATAAGTTTCTCGGCTTCATCGCCTTCTTTGGCTCTTACCGCGTATGAACCATATTTGTTTATCGACTGTGGCATTAAACCCAAGTGTCCCATTACCGGTATTCCTGCGCTTAAAACACGTTTTACCGACTCCAGAATTTCTTCTCCACCCTCCACTTTCAGACAATCGCCATGCGTTTCTTTCATAATTCGAATGGCAGAAGCAAGTGCTTCTTTGGAGTTTCCCTGATAACTTCCAAAGGGCATATCAACCACTACCAATGCGCGTTTCACACCCCTTACCACCGATTTAGCCAAAAAGATCATTTGATCGAGTGTAATGGGCAATGTGGTTATGTTCCCACACATCACATTCGATGCAGAATCGCCTACTAATATAATATCTACTCCGGCTTTATCTACAATGGTGCCCATTGTGAAATCATAAGCTGTCAGCATACTGATTTTTTCACCGCGTTGTTTCATTTCTAACAATCGCTGTGTGGTTACTCGTCTTGAGTCTTCGCTATGTATCGACATGTGTTTCTTTTTTTTTGAATTTTAGCTTGCAAAGATATGTATATATTTACAATTTTATTTCGATTTTGTCGTTAAGAGTTGGATTGTGTGAAAAGGTTAGCTTACAATTACTATTTTTAGTTATTACAAATCGATATTTGACCTATTTTATTACATTTTTCATAATTAAAACTTATCTTTGCAAACTGTTTTGTTATACCTATTATTAACCGTAGAATTTTAATTAAAAATGAAAGATAAATATGGCTTTTTGCAGAATACGGATATTTTTTCGCACATTACTAATCTCAAATATATACCACGTTGGTTAGTGCTGGCTGTTGATTTAATCCTTTGTTTTGTAGCTTTTTATATCGCTTTCTACATTTCCTCCCGGTTTTATTCTAATCATCACGATGATAGAGTTTTTACTTACTTCCAACGAATGAGTATAATTCTGTCTCTTCAGGTCATCTTTTTCTGGCTTTTTCATACTTATTCAGGCGTATTGCGTTATTCCGGCTATGTTGATGCAACGAAACTTTTGTTTGCTGTATCGTCCAATATAGCTATTTTATCTCTTGGTAACTTTCTTCTTTATCAGGTTACCTCAATGCTAATGTTTTACTATGTTGCGTTGTTTATTTATGGTGTAATTGCCTTTTTGCTTCTGTTTTGCTTGAGATTAGGTGTGAAAACTATTTACGATTATTTTACTCAAAATTCAGGACAAATTGTGCCGGTAATGATTTATGGAACCCAATCGGCTGCCATTGGAATTGCGAAAATGCTTCGTTCTTCGCCGGACAATAAATATAAATTAGTCGGATTTATCGATGATGATAAAAACGCTTCCGAAAGGGTTATTATGGGCGTGAAAGTCTATAAACTTGACGAAGAAACGATAGAAAGAATTGTGGTTAAAAAGGCCAAAGCTATCATTGTGTCTCCGGTAAAACTTGCTCAGATAAACCCAAATGTTGATTTGGATATTTTCTTAAATTCAAATCTGGCGGTACTTACTTCGCCTCCTATGAGCATTTGGAAAAATGACATGCCTACTATCAAACAAATCAAATCCATCCAGATTGAAGACTTGCTCGACAGACCCACTATCGATATTTCATCAGATAATATTGCAAAACAACTACAATCGAAAGTGATTCTGATTACAGGTGCGGCCGGCTCTATCGGTAGTGAAATTGTACGCCAGGTAGTAAAATTTAAGCCGAGTCTCATTGTTTTGCTGGATCAGGCAGAATCGCCGATGCATACCTTGAGGTTAGAACTCGAAGAACAATATCCCGATCAGAATTTTAGTCCGTTTTTGGGCGATGTGCGTAATAAAGAGCGCATGGAATACATGATGGATATGTACCGACCTGATTACATTTACCACGCTGCGGCTTATAAACACGTTCCATTAATGGAAGATAATCCGGTGGAAAGTATTCAGGTGAATGTTAAAGGGACTAAAATTATGTCCGATTTGGCTGTAAAATATAAAGTAGAACGTTTTGTGATGGTTTCGACCGATAAAGCGGTGAATCCAACCAATGTGATGGGTGCTTCGAAACGTATTGCCGAAATTTATGTACAATCTTTATTCCGAAAACTGTGTGCTAGTGGTAATTGTACTACTAAATTTATCACCACTCGTTTCGGTAATGTGCTTGGTTCTAACGGTTCTGTAATTCCGCATTTTAAAAGTCAGATTGAAAAGGGTGGTCCGGTTACCGTTACGCATCCCGACATAATCCGCTACTTTATGACCATCCCCGAAGCTTGTATGCTGGTGCTTGAGGCGGGTACAATGGGCGATGGCGGTGAAATCTTTATTTTCGATATGGGAAGTCCGGTGAAAATTGTAAACCTGGCTCGTAAAATGATTCGTTTGGCCGGGTTTGTTCCCGAAGTGGATATTAAAATTGAATTTACAGGCCTTCGTCCGGGCGAAAAGTTGTACGAAGAACTGCTAAACCACAAAGAAACCACTCAGCCTACCTATCACCCGAAGATCATGATTGCAACAGTGCAAACTTACGAATATGATCTTGTGTCACCAAAAATTGATGAGCTGATTCAATATAGTTTCCTTTGTAAAAATTTTCTTACTGTTTCATTGATGAAAAAAATTGTGCCCGAATTCTTGAGTAAAAATTCTCAATACGAACGATTGGATGTCTAGTCGCTAATCAGGTGAACAGTTTCAGTAACAATTATATAGTTGACAGTCGATTGGTTTCAGTCGGCTGTTAGCTTTTTTATAACCTTTCAATTATTTTCGCCCTTATATGATTTCTGTAGAACAACTTACTGTTGAATTTGGTGGATCACCGCTTTTTGATGAAGTTAGCTTTTTGGTTAATCCAAAAGAAAAAATAGCTTTAGTTGGAAAAAATGGAGCCGGAAAAACCACGCTTTTAAAAATATTTTCAGGAAAACAAGCTCCAACCCGTGGGCGTGTAACCATTCCCAAAGACCTCACTATTGGCTATTTACCTCAACATATGATTCATAACGAAGGCACTACGGTGATGCAAGAAGCCGAGAAAGCATTCGAACATATTACCGATTTGCAAGCCGAGATTGAACGAATGAATATTGAGCTGGCAGAACGAACCGATTACGAAAGCGCAGGATACCAACAACTTATTGATAAGCTGACTCATGATAATGAACATCTTCAAATCATCGGAAATGGTAATTTTTATGGCGATATAGAAAAGACCCTAATGGGTTTAGGTTTTTTGAGAACCGATTTTGATCGCCAGTGTTCGGAGTTTAGTGGGGGATGGCGTATGCGGGTGGAATTAGCTAAAATTCTGTTGCAACGTCCGGATGTTTTGTTGCTCGATGAGCCTACCAATCACCTTGATATTGAATCTATTCAATGGCTCGAGAATTTCCTTACCACTTCAAGTAGTGCTATTTTGTTAGTGTCGCACGACCGTGCATTTATTGATGCTGTAACCACTCGCACCATCGAAATTTCGCTTGGAAAAATTTATGATTATAATGTAAATTACTCGAAATACCTTGTACTTCGTGTGGAACGTCACGAGCAACAGGTGCGCGCCTACGAGAATCAACAAAAACAAATTCAGGAAACAGAGGAGTTTATTGAGCGTTTTCGCTATAAAGCTACCAAAGCTGTGCAGGTGCAGTCGCGTTCCAAACAGCTCGACAAATTGGTTCGTTTGGAGGTGGATTTGGAAGATAATTCCCGCTTAAGCCTTAAGTTTCCACCGGCGCCCCGATCGGGTAGTATTCCTGTAGAAATAGAACATTTATCCAAAGCTTATGGCGATCAAGTCATTCTTGATAATATCGGAATGATTATCAACCGTGGCGAAAAGGTCGCTTTTGTAGGTAAAAATGGCGAGGGAAAGAGTACGCTTGTGAAGTGTATCATGGACGAAATTAGCTATTCAGGCACGTTAAAATTGGGGCATAATGTAAAAATTGGTTATTTTGCACAAAATCAGGCATCATTATTAGATGGTGAACGTACTGTTTTTGAAACGATTGATTATGTGGCAGTGGGTGATATTCGAACCAAAATTCGTGATATTCTCGGCGCATTTATGTTTGGAGGCGAGGCGTCCGATAAAAAAGTACAAGTACTTTCGGGAGGGGAGCGCAGTCGTTTGGCAATGATCAGACTGCTGCTTGAACCGGTGAACTTACTTATTCTCGATGAGCCTACCAATCACCTGGATATGAAATCGAAAGATGTGCTGAAAGAAGCCATCAAAGCTTTTGACGGAACGGTGATCGTGGTGTCGCACGACCGCGAGTTTTTGAACGGACTTGTAACTAAAGTCTATGAGTTTGGCAATAAAAAAGTTCGTGAGCATTTAGGTGGTATTTATGAGTTTTTGCAATATAAAAAAATGGATACGCTTCGCGAATTGGAAATATCTACTTCACTGAAATCTGCTGCTGCCTCTGTTGATAAATCGGTGTCCGATAATAAGTTGAGCTATGAAGCGCGCAAGGAACTGAATAAAAAGATAAAAAAGGCCGAAAGAGCTGTGGAAGAAATGGAAAAACTCATTTCTAAGTTTGAAGAGGAAATAGCTGAAATGGATCGACAACTTGAAAAACCCGAAAAAGCCTCGGACAACGAATATATTCAACTTTACCAACGAAAGAAACGCGAATTGGAACAAAAAGTATACGAGTGGGAATTACTGAGCGAAGAGCTCGAAGAATTGACTGCTGAAATCTAATTTTCTGTATATCATCAATTTCACAACAATCAAACTAACCAATGGCAACATTATATTTAATACCCACTTCTTTGGGCGAATGTTCATTTGATAAGATATTACCGGCTCAAAATACTCAGATAGTAACTGATTTGAAACATTTTGTGGTGGAGGATGTGCGTACAGCCCGTAGATTTCTCAAAAAGGCAAATCCTGCCATTGAAATCAATGACCTGACTTTTTACGTGTTGAACCAACACACCACACCCGAAGAGCTGAGCAGCTTTTTAAGTCCAATGTTTGCCGGGCATGATCTGGGGGTGTTGTCGGAAGCGGGTTGTCCGGCCATTGCCGATCCTGGTGCCGATGTGGTAGCTATGGCGCAGAAGAATAATTTTACCGTTGTGCCGCTTGTTGGACCATCCTCCATACTGCTTTCTCTTATGGCTTCGGGCTTCAATGGTCAAAGTTTTGCCTTCGTGGGATATTTACCCATACAACCTGCCGACCGCGCTAAAATGCTGCGTAAACTCGAAAATAGAGCATACACCGAAAATCAATCGCAAATTTTTATCGAAACCCCTTATCGTAACATGAAAATGTTAGAGGAAATTCTGCAGGTTTGCCAACCCAATACCCGTCTTTGCATCGCGGTAGATATCACCTTAGAAACAGAATTTATCAAAACAAAGACGGTGAAAGAGTGGAAAACTCAATTACCCGATTTAAGCAAGCGCCCGTGCATATTTTTGATTTATAAGTAAGTTGTTATGATTTTCAAAGATTGATTTTAAGAGATTAGCGGGAAAATATATACTCCGCAATGTTATATAGAATCAACTTTGCCTAAAATACCAGACATAATCTAAGATGAAAACAATTTGTATCAAGCTAGGAACAGCACACGCGCAAGTGAACTTAACGGACGAGCAGTACAATGAACTTATGAGGCTATTGGAGGAAGAAAAGAAACAATCTAACCCAAGATGTTTGAAAACTCTGATATTAGAGGCTGCAAATACATTCCCGAAACCATCAACTTCTGCGGAACAGACTGATTTATAATTATTAGTACCCCATTTTGATTTGCTTTCAAAAAATTGTATCTTTGATCTGATAAACAGCAATAAGGATTATTCCGTTGTGAAAACATTTAAGGCGGGGCAACTCGCCTTTTTGCATCTTTTTGCTCTGTGTACTAATTTGTCATAATGGCTTACGCTAAATTAACTCGTCATTTTCCCAACTTGACAGATAAAATCTTACTTTTACAGTCCGTTTCTTGTTGAAATGAGTTTTGAAAAAGTACTTATGCATAAAAAGATTGAACCAAAGCCACTTACTCTTCAGACGATAATCAATTTCTCTGTTAGTAAATTCTCAAAATGTCCTGCTGTATCTTTTGTGGATGGTACCCCCATCACGTATAGTGAGCTGGGTGAGAAAATGGAGGAGATTTCGGCCATGTTGTTCTCACTCGGTTTGAGCAAGGGCGACAAAGTGGCGCTGCTGAGTCATAATATGCCTAATTGGGTGATAGCCTATTTTTCGGTTGTGGCCAACGGACTGATTATTGTTCCGATTCTACCCGATTTTACCCGCGAAGAAATAGAGAATGTGTTGATTCATTCCGAATCAAAGGCAATGTTTATTAGCGAAAAATTATTGTCGAGAGTAGAAGGTTTAGAGCTTCCGCTGTTAGAAGCTACCATTTTGCTTGATACTTTTTCCTCGGTAGACGACAGTTGTGGTTTTTCGTTGAATGCAAAGCTCCCCGAAATAAAAATTCAGGAAGACGATACGGCAGCTATTATTTATACATCGGGTACTACCGGTCGTTCTAAGGGTGTGATGTTGTCGCACCGGAATTTGGCTTTTACAGCCATGCAATCCTATACATTCCAGTCCATCGATAGTTCGGATGTGTTTTTGTCCTTGCTGCCTCTGTCGCACACTTACGAGAATACGATTGGGATGATTTATCCGGTAATATACGGTGCTTCAATTTTTTATCTCGAAAAACCACCCACCGCGGCGGCACTTATGCCGGCTCTTGCCAAAATACGTCCTACCATGATGCTTGCGGTACCTCTTATCATGGAGAAACTGTATAAGTCTCAGATTCAAAGTAAGTTTGTGAAAAATGGTTTTAAACGGATGATTTATAAAACGCCGTTTTTTCGTGTTCTCATTCATCGCATTGCGGGTAAAAAACTTTTCCAGACCTTTGGTGGGCGCTTGAAATTCTTTGGTATTGGTGGCGCAAAACTCGATTCGCGGGTTGAGCGGTTCCTAAAGGAAGCTCGTTTTCCCTATGCCATTGGTTACGGGCTGACCGAAACAGCACCACTTCTTGCCGGTGCCGGTACTCATCAAACCAAATTGCAGTCGACGGGATTTGCCGTGCAGGGTGTTCAGTTGAAATTAAATAATCCTGATAAAAAAGGAGTAGGGGAGATTTGGGCAAAAGGCCCCAACGTAATGCAGGGCTATTATAAAAATGCTGAAGCAACGAGCGAAGTATTAACCAAAGATGGCTGGTTTAAAACCGGCGATTATGGTCGTTTTGATTCGCATAAACGACTGTATGTCAAAGGCCGTATGAAGAATACGATTGTAGGGGCGAGTGGGGAGAATATATATCCTGAAGATATTGAAACGGTGATTAACAATCAACAGTTTGTCGTTGAATCGTTGGTAATAGAAGAAGATGGCTTTTTGGTGGCAAAGGTGCTCGTTGATTTAGATCATCTCGAAAAAAGTATTGAGCATTTTAAATCGGTTATTGAGGATAAAAAGGAAAAACATCTGCTTTGGAAACAAAATTTTACGAAGGAAGTGAACGCAAAATTGAATCGTGTTTCTCAGATTAAGCGGGTAGATATTATTGATGAACCGTTTGAAAAGACAGCTTCACAAAAAATCAAGCGGTTTTTATATACAAAAAAATCCGACAAAAAAACGGATAAGAAGTAGACTGAATCTGTTGAATAACCGATTTCTATCTACTTCTTCATTTCTCTGGCAATGTCTCTTTTGTCTTCTTTCTCTTTGAGCGACTGACGTTTGTCGTAGTTCTTCTTTCCTTTGGCAACTCCAATCTCAAGTTTGGCCAACCCTTTTTCGTTTATAAAAAGCTTGGTGGGCACGATGGTGTTGCCTGTTTCTTTTGTGGCGCGGCTTAGTTTATTGAGTTCGCGCTTGTTGAGTAACAGTTTTCGATCTCTGCGCACATCGTGGTTATTGTAAGTGCCAAAAAAGTAGGTGGAAATGTGCATGTTTTTTACCCATAACTCCCCGTTGATAAACAGGCAATAGGTATCACTCAATCCGGCTTTCCCGTCGCGAATTGATTTTATTTCGGTGCCATAAAGTTGAATACCTGCCACAAATCGGTCGATTATTTCGTAGTCGAATGTGGCACGCTTATTTTTTATAACTATGTTTGATTTTTTGAACATTGGTAAAGAAATTTTTTTCGGATTATTTAGGCATTTGGAAGCATTAGATGGATTATTTTATTGATAATCAGTGGTGAAAGAATGATTGCCGATGTGAAAACCAATACAATGTTTCCTCTTTCGTCTTCATTTAATTGTAAAATAGCCCTGCATGCTTCCCAGATTAAATAGGCTGTGTATATATTTAAAATTTGGAGATAAAACAAACCGGGCAAAATAGTAGTAATTATCTCAATTATAAAAGTAACTGTAAATGAGTAACCTACAATTATTTCGGCGATAATAACCGAGTATTTTTCCTGATAATGTTTACGAAGATACCAAAAACATACGGCTTTGGAAAGAAAATAGGCTCCAAAAAGTGTTACGGTGCTAATAATTGAGTTGATGAAACCGGTTTCGATTGACTTGTTCGGTGAATATAAACTCTTAAAAATAAAAGTCGTCAGCACGCAAACCATTATCCATGGGAATACAAAACGATTTCTGACTTCATTCTTTGAAATCTTTACAGATGCAATTTTATCCCAAGTAGCTGGAGTTGAGGTTAGTAACTCCCATGGTCGTTGAACTATTTTTTTTATTTTTCTTTTCATTTTTATACGGCTGACAAAAGTACAACTATTTTTCTTTTTCGTGCTATAATTCGCTATACTAAGTTGATCCATCTAAGCTTGGAACTAATATCAATTTATTATCCCCTCCACAAAGCTATCAGCTCGTTTTTTTATGCATTTTTTTTACAAACAGGCGGCAAGTTTTATTTAAATATGATTTTTACTTTTAAAAATATCAGTATATTTGTTGTCTTTAAAAAATCGTGGTTAAACTACGTACGATGAACAATTATAAATTGATATATTAACTATGGAATCGGAAATAAAGTTAAAGATTACGGCTTTGGTCTACAATCAAACTGTGGTTGGAACCTATGGACTTGTGTTGAGTGAAGAGGAGGGAAATCGTAGGTTCTCAGTTATGATTGGCGAGCCTGAAGCTCAGTCGATTGCTTTGAAGATGAATAATAAGAAATCGCCTCGACCGTTGACGCATGACTTGATTAAAAATTTGTTAGGTGTTTTTGATGCTGAGCTTTTTAAGGTGGTGATTTATGATATGGTGAACGATGTTTTTTATTCCGAGTTACACATACAACGGGAGGATAAAACACTTATTGTTGATGCGCGTACTTCTGATGCCGTGGCGCTGGCTGTCCGTTCGGAGTGTCCGATTTATATAAAATCCGAAATATTAGAAATAGTAGGTACCGAAGTAGAGCTTCCCGAAGTGGAAGAAACAAAGGAAAGTACGCAGGTTGATATAGATACTATTTCGTCGGAGGACTTGAATGCTCTGTCTTTAGATGTTTTGGAAGAATTGCTCAGAACGGCTGTTGCTGAAGAAAAATATGAATTAGCAGTGAGCATTAGAGATGCTATTGAGCGGAAAAAATAAATTTCAGATTCACGTTTTGTAAATAATAATTATACTACTAACAAGATAATCATGGCATTAAAGTATCGTTTGACACTAATGAACTTCCTGCAGTTCTTTATTTGGGGTTCGTGGCTCATTACTATTGGTAACTATTGGTTTCAAACAAAACAATGGTCGGGCGCTGAGTTTGGCGTTATTTTTTCAACGATGGGTATTGCATCCTTATTTATGCCGGCCATTATTGGTGTGATTGCGGATAGATGGGTAAATGCTGAGAAATTATATTCCATTTTACATATTTTAGGTGCGGCATCTTTGTTTCTTATCCCGCAGATAAATAACCCGGTAACGTTTTTTTGGGGAATTTTGCTCTCCATGGTTTTTTATATGCCCACCATTGCGTTAGCCAATTCCATTGCTTATACTGCCCTGAAAAATGGTGATTATGATGTGGTGAAGGATTTTCCGCCCATTCGGGTTTGGGGTACAGTGGGTTTTATTGTAGCTATGTGGATCGTAAACCTGACCGGAAATAAAAGTTCAGCTAATCAGTTTTATATTGCTTCTGCCGCTTCGTTTCTGCTGGGCGTATATGCATTGTCGTTGCCAAAATGTCCGCCATTGGCGCATGCCGAAGGTAAAAAAACAGTGTCGCAAATCCTTGGTTTGGATGCGTTTGGCTTGTTCAAGAATAGAAAGATGGCGCTGTTTTTCCTTTTCTCCATGTGTTTGGGAGCTGCTTTGCAGTTGACCAATGCATACGGAGATGTTTATTTGGATGATTTTAAAAATATACCTGAATATGCCAACTCGTTTGTAATCAGATATTCTACCATTATCATGTCTATATCTCAGATTTCAGAAACATTATTTATCTTGGCTATTCCGTTTTTCCTAAAACGATTTGGGATTAAAAATGTGATGTTGATAAGTATGTTAGCCTGGGTACTTCGTTTTGGGTTGTTTGGCTTGGGTAATCCTGCTGAAGGACTTTGGATGATCATTCTTTCGTGCATTGTTTACGGTATGGCATTCGACTTTTTCAATATCTCGGGATCTCTTTTTGTGGAGACAACAACAGATCCCTCAATGCGATCGAGCGCGCAGGGTTTGTTTATGATGATGACAAACGGTTTTGGAGCAATTATTGGAAGTAGTGTAAGTGGATTTGTGATCCAAAACTATTTTACACATGATGGATTGAAAGATTGGCACTCAATATGGCTCACCTTTGCCGCTTATTCGTTGGTGGTAGCTGTTCTGTTTGCAGTATTTTTTAAACACAAACACGAGCCAAATAAATTACAGGAAATAAAGCATTAAAAAAATGCGGGTAGAAACTTAATTCTATCCGCATTTTATTTTGATAATGTGCTGATTACCGGCTATTAAAATGGTACGTCGCTGCTCGATCCACCACCCAAAAATGGATTCCCGGTGGTAGGAAGTGCAGCTGTTTCGCCATAGAAACCTGCTCCGCCATCGTTCATTTTTGACGAAATTACCTGATAACCACCAAATTCATTGTCATCTTTGTCTTTATCATCCTTATTCATAAACTTAGCGTAGGCGCCCTTAAATTTCAATTGAACGTCACCGGTTGCACCATTACGGTGTTTTGCAATGATGATTTCTGCAATTCCAAGCAATGAATTTCCTTGTGCATCCTCGGTTAAATGATAATATTCAGGGCGGTGAATAAAGCATACCATATCGGCATCCTGCTCAATAGCACCCGACTCACGTAAATCCGAAAGCTGCGGACGCTTACCTTCCAATCCCGAACGGCCTTCCACACCACGATTCAGCTGCGAAAGGGCAATGATAGGAATATCCAGTTCTTTGGCCAATCCTTTGAGCGAACGTGAAATGATACTTACCTCTTGCTCACGACTTCCAAATCCCATCCCGTTTGCATTCATAAGTTGCAGGTAGTCAATGATGATAATTTGAACTTTGTGTTCTTTTACCAGTCGACGTGCTTTGCTTCGTAGCTCGAAAACAGATAAACTGGGCGTATCATCCACATATATCGGCGCGTCAATTAAATTCTTAATGTCTATGTCCAGTTTTGCCCATTCGGCTTGATCTAGCTGTCCGTTTTTTACCTTTTCACCTTCCAATTCGCAAACATTCATAATCAAACGATTGACTAGCTGGACGTTGGACATTTCTAGCGAGAATACGGCTACCGGTTGGTTGTAGTCAACCCCCATATTTTTGGCCATAGAAAGAATAAAAGCTGTCTTTCCCATCGCGGGACGGGCGGCGATAATGATTAAATCGGATTTTTGCCATCCGGAAGTAATTTTATCCAAGCTATGAAAGCCTGTTGCCACACCGCTCGATCCTTGCTTGCCAGCAGCCTCTTGCATTCGTTTTAAGGCTTCATCGATAACCGGGCTAATCTGAGTTACATCTTTTTTGGTGTTGCGTTGTGTAACTTCAAAAAGCATTCCCTCGGCTTCCTGCATCAGGTCTTCAACGTCCGATTTGTCATCAAAGGCCTTGGTTTGAATCTCGCTCGAAATGCGTATCAACTCACGAGCCAGGAATTTCTGCATAATAATGCGGGCGTGGTACTCGAGGTGGGCAGCCGACGAAACCTTGGCGGTAAGCAATGTGATGTAATACGGACCGCCAATATCATCAATCGTTCCGCTTTTGCGCAATTGCTCGGTAACCGTATGCATGTCAATAGGTTGCTGATGCATTGCCAACGTCATGATAGCTTCAAATATTTTTTGATGCGCTACTTTGTAAAAACTCTCCGGTTTTAATATTTCCGAGATGAGTGAGTAGGCATCTTTTTCAATCATGATGGCACCTAATACGGCTTCTTCCAGTTCGGGAGCCTGAGGTGGTAATTTGCCAAATTCGTTGGCCGGGATAGGAGTAGGCCCTGTAGTTTTTTTAGTATAATTGCGTTTTTCAGCCATCTCAATATTAGTTAATAAATCACAATTAATGAGTCGTAATTGCGGGATTCAAAAGTACAAAAGATTTTCGAGACTATCATATTAAATTTTTCAACAGTTTATCCACAATTAATCTGCTGATTTTATTAAAATGCAGGTTTGTGTTTTGTCTTAATACCGAAAATGATTATCTTTGAGTTGGATTTAAATATAACTGTGTTTGGTTAGCTAATTCAACCGGTTGACTAATTAACTAAGTTTGGAGCAAGTACTCCGGACTCCTAAACTCATTAAGCAAATGCTTCTTTTTCCCAATGCAAAAATTAATCTTGGGTTGAACGTTATCGAACGTCGCCCGGACGGTTATCATAATATTGAAACTGTTTTCTATCCCATTGGTATAAGCGATGTGCTGGAAATTGAACCTTCCGAAACCTGTACCGACTATAGTTTCTCTGCTTCGGGTATTCCACTTTCGGGCGATCCGGAAGAGAATCTTATTGTTAAGGCTTACCGGTTGCTTCGCTCTCAGTATCAGTTCCCTGCTATCGATATTTCGCTCTGCAAGCAAATACCTTTTGGTGCCGGTTTGGGTGGGGGATCGGCCGATGCAGCGTTTATGCTCAAAGGATTGAATGAATTGTTCGAACTTAAAATAACCAAACGAAAATTAGAGAGTCTGGCGGCTAAATTAGGTGCCGATTGTCCTGTTTTTATCAAAAATAAACCGGTTTTCGCTACCGGTATCGGTAATGTCTTTACGCCCATTAAATTTTCGTTGCGTGGCTATTTTTTGGTGCTGATAAAACCGGATATTCATGTTTCTACTCCCGAAGCCTATTCGCTCATTATTCCTCAAAAACCGGAGATGTCATTGTTGGAAATAATACAAAAACCACTTTCGGAGTGGAAAACATGTATGAAAAATGATTTCGAAAAATCTGTTTTTGCAAACCATCCGGCCATCGAAAATATCAAATCCAACTTGTATGATATGGGTGCAGTTTATGCTTCCATGTCAGGTTCGGGTTCATCGGTTTTTGGTATTTTTGAGTCGGAACCAGAGCGAACAGATGCGTTTGCTGACTGTTTTGTGGCAGGAGGAATGTTAGAGTAATATAGAGTTTCGCAACTCGGTGTTTTTACTTGCAAAAAATTCTTAAATGTAATAGGTTTAGCGAATCATATTTTTTGTAAAAACACTTGTCTAATCCAACAAAAAGCAGTACTTTAGTGCGATTTTTTAGATAGTAACAAAATTAATTATAGATGATTGATCAAGACAGAATTATTAAGGTAAACATTGACGAAGAGATGAAATCTTCGTACATCGATTATTCAATGTCGGTGATAGTTTCGCGTGCATTGCCCGATGTGCGTGATGGTTTTAAGCCTGTACACCGCAGGGTGTTATTTGGAATGAACGAATTGGGTAATAATTCCGATAAACCCTATAAAAAATCTGCCAGAATTGTCGGGGAAGTAATGGGTAAGTATCACCCACATGGTGATTCGTCCATTTACGGTACCCTGGTGCGCATGGCACAACATTGGTCTATGCGTTATCCATTGGTCGACGGACAAGGAAACTTTGGTTCGGTCGATGGTGATAGCCCTGCAGCGATGCGTTATACCGAAGCACGTTTGCGCAAACTATCGGAGGATATGTTGATTGATATCAACAAAGACACTGTTGATTTCCAATTAAACTTTGATGATACCTTGAAAGAACCGGTAGTTCTTCCAACACGTATTCCTAACTTGTTGATTAATGGTTCATCAGGTATTGCCGTAGGTATGGCTACCAACATGGCACCACATAACTTAACCGAAGTGGTTGATGGAACCATTGCCTATATTGAGAATCCGGATATCGAAATTTCTGAGATTATTAAATATATCAAAGCTCCCGATTTTCCTACCGGTGGTATTATTTACGGTTATGCAGGCGTGAAAGATGCCTTAGAAACCGGACGTGGTCGTATTGTTGTACGTTCGAAAGTGGAGATCGAAACGGATGCTTCGGGACGTGAAAAAATTATTATCAACGAGATACCTTATCAGGTAAATAAAGTAGAACTTATTAAAGCGGTTGTAGCTTTAGTTGTCGATAAAAAAATTGAAGGTATCGCGCATATCAATGATGAGTCTGACCGTGAAGGTATGCGTATCGTAGTTGATATTAAACGTGATGCCAACTCAAGTGTTGTATTGAATAAATTATTCAAATACACTGCTTTACAAACTTCGTTTAGCGTAAATAATATTGCATTGGTAAAGGGTCGTCCACGCATGTTGAATGTGAAGGATTTGATTCACTACTTTGTTGAGCACCGTCATGAAGTGGTTATTCGCCGTACTCAGTTCGAATTGGGTGAGGCTGAAAGACGCGCTCATTTATTGGAAGGTTTCATGATTATTCTTGATAATCTGGATGAAGCTATCAAAATTATCCGTAATTCTAAAACACCCGAAGAAGCTCGTAATGGCTTGATGGAACGTTTTGGTCTGTCTGATATCCAGTCGCGTGCGGTAGTTGAGATGCGTTTGCGTCAATTAACAGGCATGGAGCAAGATAAATTACGTGCTGAATACGAAGAAGTAATGGCTCTGATTGCACGTTTGAAAGAAATTCTTGCCAATGTGGAATTACGTATGCAAATTATTAAAGATGAATTGTTAGAAGTAAAAGCTAAATACGGTGACGTTCGTCGCACGCAAATTGTTTATTCTTCCGAAGAATTCAATCCAGAAGATTTCTATGCTGATGATGAAATGATTATAACCATTTCGCATTTGGGATATATCAAACGTACTGCATTGACCGAATTCAGATCACAAAATCGTGGTGGAGTAGGTTCAAAAGGTAGCGATTCGCGCGACGAAGACTTTATCGAATACATCTATCCGGCTTCGATGCACAATACCATGTTGTTCTTTACACAAAAAGGAAAATGTTATTGGTTGAAAGTGTACGATATTCCGGAAGGAAGTAAAAATTCAAAAGGACGTGCCATTCAAAATATGTTGAACATTGATGGTTCGGACAAAGTGAATGCGTTTATCCGCGTGAAAGGTCTGACAGACGAAGAATATATCAATTCGCATTATCTGATTTTTGGAACTAAAAATGGTGTTATCAAAAAAACATCGTTGGAAGCTTACTCTCGTCCACGTCAAAATGGTGTAAATGCCATTACCATTCGTGAAGACGATCAGGTGATTCAGGTTCGTTTAACCGATGGTAATTCAGAGGTGTTGATGGCCAATCGTAACGGTCGTGCTATTCGTTTCCACGAATCGAAAGTGCGTGAAATGGGTCGTACAGCTACCGGAGTGCGTGGAATGACCCTCGACGAAGATGGTGAAGACGAAGTGGTTGGCATGATTTGTGTAAATAAGGCTGAGAAAGAAAGCATAATGGTTGTTTCTCAACAAGGTTATGGTAAGCGTACTTTACTTGATGAGGTTGACGAAAATGGCGATTTAGTTCTCGAAAACGGAGAGCCGGTTGCAGTGTATCGTGTTACCAATCGTGGTGGAAAAGGTGTGAAAACCATGAATATTACCGATAAAACAGGCAAGTTGGTAACTATCAAGAGTGTTACCGATGAAAACGACTTGATGATTATCAATAAATCGGGTATTACTATTCGTATAAAAGTTGCAGACTTTAGAATAATGGGACGTGCCACACAAGGAGTTCGATTAATCAATTTAGAGAAACGTAACGACGAGATAGCTTCGGTTTGTAAAGTTTTGTCGGAAGTGGCAGATGAAGAAGTTGTAGAAGAAGCAGCAGATGGTATTGTGCCGGAAGTTGGTGACGAAGTAACTGAAAGTCCTGTTGCCGATTTGGAAGATACAACAGAAGAATAAATCAAAAAGAGTAAACAGGCAAGATGATGCCTGTTTACTTATTAAATAAAAACTACTAACATTAATATTACTCATCATGAAAAAACTTATTTTATCCCTGATTTTGGTGATAAGCTTTACATTTACTTTTGCACAGAAAGCCAATGTTTCGAAAGCAAAAAATAAAGCTTTAATGGAAAATCCGGATTTTGCCGGTGCACGCGAAGCGATTAAACTTGCATTGCAGGATTCAACTACTAAAAACCTTGCTGAAACATGGTTCGTAGCCGGATTAATTGGAAACAAAGAAAATGATCTTTTGTACCAAAAAGCTGTGTTAGCGCAACCATTTGACGCTGATGTAAAAGGAAAAGCTATTTTAGAGTCGTATGCTTATTATTTGGAAGCTATTAAACTAGACAAATTGCCAGATGCAAAAGGTAAAGTAAAACCTAAATTTGCAAAAGATATCAAAGCAAGTTTGACAGATTACTACAAAGTGCCTCAAAACCTAATTTCTTACGGAGCAACTCTTTACGATAAGAAAAATTATGAAGGTGCATTGCAGGTCTTTGAAACTTATTTGGAAATCCCAAAATTGCCATTGATGAATAATGAAATTTCGATGACAGACTCTTCGTATAAAATGATTAAGTATTATGCCGCTATTGCTGCTAAAAATGCGAGCAAGAATGACAAAGCTTTAGCATTGTTGAACAGTTTGAAGAGCGAAAATTACGAAACATTGACTGTTTACCAACTGTTATACGAGCAATATTATGCCATGAAAGATACAGTGAATTATGTAAAAGCACTTAAAGAAGGATTTGAAAAATTCCCTTCGGAAGCATGGTTTTTACAAAATCTGATCAATCAATTGATTTATAGTGGCAAATCTGCAGATGCTTTGGTGTATTTGAATACTGCTATTGAGCGTGAACCTAAAATGGCACAATATCGCTTTGTGAAAGGTAATTTGGATGAATCATTGGGTAATACTGATGCTGCAATTGCTGCATTTGATAAAGCCATTGAGTTAGATCCAACATTGGCTGAAGCTCATGCAGGTAAAGGTCGTCTTTATTACAATAGAGCTGTTAAAATGGCTGAAATTGCTAATACAATCAAAGATGTGAAAACGTATAATGCTGAAGTAAAGAAAATTGAAGAAGTGTTTAAACAATCTGTGCCTTTCTTCAAAAAAGCAGCAGAATTGAACCCAAAAGAAGTTGAGTACAAAAAAACACTCAAAAACTTATATTACAGATTGAAAATGGATGCTGATTTCGAAGCTATCAAAAAAGAAATTGACGCAATGTAATCAGAACTCATTTATTTACATTTTTTGGAAAGGGTTATTCGGCAATGCTGGATGACCCTTTTTATTTAGCGATTGCTGAAAATTTTCTTTGTATATAACAGGCTAGTGTAGTTGACAATTGAATGAAAATGCCTAAATTTGCGTCAAAATATATCACTTATAAAGCAAAAGGCAATTATTACTATCAAAGTGAATAGTTTTTCTTTGCTACTACACTTCATTTTATTTATGTATAAAGACTTATTTATTAGAAAAACGCTCGCGGAGCTTGAAGAGCAGGCTGATAGTAATCACAACGGTTTAAAACGACATTTAAGTGCGCTAAATCTTACGTTGTTAGGAGTAGGGTGTGTAATTGGTGCCGGGATTTTTGTGTTAACAGGTACGGCGGCAGCAACACATGCCGGACCGGCAGTAGCATTATCATTTGTCATTTCTGCGTTTGGTTGTTTGCTGGCCGGACTCTGTTATGCCGAATTTGCATCTATGATTCCTGTTTCAGGTAGTGCGTATACTTACGGCTACGCTACTATGGGTGAATTTGTTGCATGGATTATTGGTTGGGATTTGATTTTGGAATATCTTTTCGGTTCGGCAACTGTAGCTGTTGGTTGGGCTGGATATGTGACGAGTTTTTTAGCCGATTTTGGAATTGTAATTCCAGCTTCTATATCGCAAAGTCCGTTCGTTTACGACACCACGGGCTTACATATGTCGGGTAATATTATTAATTTTCCGGCCATTTTTATTGTTGTATTAATGACTACATTATTGGTTGTTGGGATTAAGGAATCAGCTAAATTCAATAACATTATTGTGTTGATAAAAGTAACCGTTATTCTTCTGTTTATCGGTTTTGGTATTTCGCATATAGATGTTGCCAATTGGACCCCATTTGTTCCTGAGCGTACGGTAGATGGCCATTTTGGTTGGTTGGGTGTTTTGACAGGTGCTGCTGTTGTGTTTTTTGCGTACGTTGGCTTCGATGCGGTATCTACGACTTCTCAGGAAGCTATTAATCCGAAACGCGATGTGCCTCGTGGAATTCTTTTCTCGTTGCTTATTTGTACCATTTTGTATATAGGCGTAAGCTTAGTATTGACAGGTATTTTGAATTATAAATTTTTGAATGTTGAAGCTCCAATAGCATTGGCAATAAATAGTGCAGGACCCAGTTTAGCCTGGTTACGTCCGATTATAAAAATTGGTGCTATTGCCGGTTTAAGTTCTGTGGTGCTGGTACTTTTGTTAGGTCAGTCGCGTGTATTCTTTACTATGGCGAGCGACGGATTATTATGGAAAAGCTTTGCTAAAACTCACCCAAAATTTAAAACTCCGCATGTTACAACCATTGTAACGGGTGGTGTTGCTGCTTTTTTTGCAGGTTTTTTTCCTATTGGTTTATTGGGCGAAATGGTTTCTATCGGTACTTTACTAGCATTTGTTATTGTTTCGGTCGGTATCATTCTTTTGCGCAAATCGGAACCGGATGCGGTACGTGGATTTAAAACACCATGGGTTCCTGTTGTTCCGATACTTGGAGCAGTGGTTTGTTTTGCTCAAATGGCTGCTTTGCCACTCGATACATGGATACGGTTAATCGGTTGGATGGTGATCGGTTTTGCAATCTATTTTATGTATGGGCGTAAACATAGTCATGCCCGACTAAAAAGAAAAAATAGGGAGTAAGAAGTTCGAATTATCTCCGAACATTAAGAAACAAAAAACGTTGTTTAATTATATTAGACAACGTTTTTTATTTGAAATTATTAATAAAATCTACAAAAACTATATATGTTCAAACTTTTTAAAAACATAGATAATAAATCATATAAGCCGAAATATGGCGGTTTAGAAATTTTTAAATTTATTGGCCCCGGATTACTTGTAACAGTGGGGTTTATTGATCCGGGAAATTGGGCATCGAACCTGGCAGCAGGTGCCGATTATGGATATGCGTTGCTGTGGATGGTTACTCTATCGACCATCATGCTTATTTTTCTGCAACATAACGTTGCTCACTTAGGCATTGCTACCGGACTTTGTTTGTCGGAAGCTGCAGCTACACATCTTAAACCAAGGTATTCGAAAATGCTGCTTTCGTCGGCTATGCTAGCTTCTATATCTACCTCCCTGGCCGAAATACTGGGTGGTGGGATAGCTCTTAATATGTTATTCAACATTCCCATTAGAGCCGGAGCGTTATTAGTCACTATTTTTGTGTTTATAATGCTTTATACCAATTCATATAAACTTATTGAAAAGTGGATCATTGCTTTTGTGTCGGTTATTGGTTTATCCTTTTTGTATGAATTGTCGCTGGTAAACATCGATTGGAATAGCGCTGTGTATGGTTGGGTAACGCCAAGTTTTCCTCCTGGCTCCATGATAGTGATAATGAGTGTGCTGGGAGCTGTTGTAATGCCTCATAATTTGTTTCTACACTCCGAAGTTATTCAAAGCAGGCAATGGAACCGCCAAAACGAAAAGGTTATTAAAAAGCAGCTACGGTATGAATTTTTGGATACATTGGTTTCAATGCTTATCGGTTGGGCTATAAATAGTGCCATGATATTGTTGGCTGCAGCTACTTTTTTCAGAACGAAAACTCCAGTGTCGGAGTTGCAGCAAGCAAATCATTTATTAGTACCATTGCTAGGCAATAATGCCGCAGTAGTATTTGCAGTTGCGTTATTGTTTGCGGGGGTGGCATCGACTATCACTTCAGGAATGGCAGCGGGGAGTATATTTGCTGGAATGTATAAGGAACCCTATGACATAAAAGATAATCACTCGCGTATGGGTGTAGCTATCTCGTTGATTTTGGCGTTGGGTATTATTTATATTATTCCCAATCCTTTTAAAGGTCTTATATTCTCTCAAATGATCTTGAGTATTCAATTACCATTCACTATTTTTCTGCAAGTCTATCTTACTTCGTCAGAAAAAGTTATGGGCAAATATAAAAACTCAACAGGGTCAAAAATTCTGCTTTATTCGCTGGGCGGTTTGGTAACCGTGTTGAATATTGCCTTATTTGTCAGTTTCTTTTAAACGGAGATGGGTAGATAATACCCTCTCCCGTTTTTTAAACTTTCCAACGTTTTAGTTCATTGTATAATCGTTGAATGGGCAAGCCCATCACGTTGAAGTAGGAGCCTTCGATAAATTCAACACCTATATAACCAATCCATTCCTGTACGCCATAAGCGCCGGCTTTGTCGTATGGATCATAATTTTCTAAATAATAGCTAATTTCCTGAGGGCTAAGTCTTGCAAACCGAACTTCGGACATAACGTGAAACACTTTACGCTTCGTTTTTGTACATAAGCACACTCCGGTAATTACCTGGTGTGTTTTGCCTGATAATGCTTTGAGCATAGCAGTTGCCTCGACCTTATCCTTTGGTTTATTGTACACTTTACCCTCGTGCCAAACAATGGTGTCAGCAGTTATTAATAAGGTATTGTCATCCATAATATCTTTGTAAGCGTTTGCCTTTTTTTCAGCCAGATACATAGGGATGTCTACGCCGACAAGTTCGCGGGGATAGGTTTCTTCCACGTCAATAACTTTCACTTCGAAAGGAATATTCAGTCCGCTTAAAAGTTCTTGACGACGGGGAGATTGTGAAGCCAGAATTATATTATAGTTTTTTAGATGTGAAAGCATATATAAAATGTTGATAGAATTTTAGTTGTGTGTATTAAACCACGAACTAACCAAATTAGTATTTTGATTAAGAAATATTAGTCGTTTATTTTACGGTGAAAATATTGAACAGGCTAATTCCAAAAGCTTTGGCCTGCAAATAGTAAAAAATGAAGCTGTAACACACTCCAATAACCATTATAAATTTTGTAAGCGTAGAAGCTTGATGATAGTCCCCGGGAGTTTTAGCAGCGTAAATCAAATAAGCCAATGCTCCAAACGGTAGTGTTAGTCCCCAAAAAATGTAACGTGTAGTAAGACTCCCTTCGAAAGGAATTAGAAATGAATCGAAGATGTAAAGTGTTGAAATAGTTAATGTTACTAGTGCATATATGACTATTTTAGTTTTGGAAGTTCCCCATTTTATTGCCATAGTTCTGCACTCCATTTCTCTGTCTCCTTTTTCGTCTTCAAGGTCTTTGATAATTTCCCGAACCCATGTACAAAGAAAAGAGAAAAGTGCAAAGCCACCAATCCAACCATAAAACTGTCGGGGAATTGGAGTTTCGAAAATGAGCCGTCCGTATTCTTTTTGCAAAAAAGCCAATTGTGCAATGCCAACGATTAAGACAGTAAGTCCTGCTACAAAAGCAATAACCAAATTACCAATAATGAACTGGCGCTTATAGCTTGCTGAGTAGAACCACAACAAACCGGGAACGACGATATAAATAAATGCCAGCGTAAAACTGTGTGCGAAAAAGGCCAATAGCAGACCTGAAAAAACACCCACGCCTGTAAGAACCTGATGCAAAAGCATGGCAGTACGTCTTGGTATTTTACTTCCAACAATTTGTTTCGTTGGTCTGTTGATGATGTCAATTTTTATATCAAAATAATCGTTTAAAATATACCCTCCGGCAGCAATTAATACTGTTGAGCTAATTAGCAGGCATAATTTGAGAGCATCAAACCCCGTATCAAACCCAAAAGCTTGCAGAATAGGCACTATCACCACTTCACTCATTAAAAATTGAATGAGAGCTATAAAAAGAAGGTTTTGAAGCCTGATAAGTTTTAGGTATTGAGTCATTGTTTTTTGAATTTTGCAATAATATATCTTGCTTTTTTCATTAGTATGTTAACGCCTTTTTTGAAGAAACCCTCATCTTTGTTCTTCGCGTGTCTGGCGTGAATATATTTAGTCAGTTTTTTATAAATTGTTTTCCAGTTTTTTCTATTATCAAGCATGATAAGATGCTTGTTTATAATATTTTCGTCGTACCGGATAGCGGGCCCGGTTTGTGCTTCTCTTGGTGGTAATGTATTTATTTTGTCGGCAGTTTCCATAATCAATGGTTTGAGAATGTCGAATTCGATTCCTGCTCCCAAAACAATGTCGTGGGCTATGTCGTACATGTAGTTTGTGAAATTGCAAGCAAAAACGGCTGCCAGGTGTACTCTTCTACGTTGTTCCGAACTTAGAATATATGTTTTAGTTGTGAGTAATTTGGCGAGTTCAATCAGTTCGTTTTCTAACTTTTCACTGTTGGCTTCAATGCAAATGGGCACATTACTAAAATCAATTTCTTTATTTATGGAAAAAGTTTGTAGCGGATAAAAAACGCCATATCTTTCGGTATATCCATAAAAATCTTTCATGGGGATGCTGCCCGAAGTGTGAATATGTATGGCTTTCGGAAGGTCAAATCTCTTTAGAAGATTTAGAAATGAACTATCTTTCAGAGCGTAAATATAGATGTCAGCGTTTCTATCAATACCTGATGTGTGGGTGGTGAAAGAAGTGTTGAGTTTTTGGGCTAAAAGCTCAGCATTGGCCGAAGTTCGGCTGTAAACCTGACTTATGATAATTCCTTTTTTCTGAAAAGCCAACGCCAAATGTGTGGCCACATTACCTGAACCAATAATTACTGCTTTCATAAAATATAGTTGTCTAAAGTTAAATTAGCAATAGAGCAATGACCGCTATTTCTTTCGAAAAACCAAAAGTGCTCCAGCGGTAATTAGCAGAACAGGCCAGATAAAATCAGAAACATTTCTTGTCCAATGAATTATATCGGATAGGCGAAACAGTAATCCGACTGCAATCAATACAAATCCGATATTTTTATTGGAGTGGCAGAGTAAAAATATTATGCCGATAATTAAAGGGTAGTTTTTAAAATCGAAGACGATATTTGCTAATTCAGCCGGCATAATGTGAAGTTGGCGAATTAAAAATAAACAGCCAAACACCAAAAGGGTTACTCCCCATGCTAAACGATTATCATTTTTTTTTGTAGCCATATTTTTATAATAGGTAGATGGATAGAAAGTTGTTCGTAGTACGTGGTGTGAATTTACAAATTTAAGTTGATACAAAAATAGATAGAATTATTGATAAATAACACATAATTAGTTTTTGTCATTGCTAATTACTAATTATATCCCGATTTGAGAACCGTAAATTTAAAACATTTCGGTGTGAACCTTATCAAACGCCAATTTTTCCATGTCAAATGCTTTGCGTTCTTCGTTTGGATAGCCAATAGAAACAACGTTAAGTACAGCATAATGCGATGGGATACCTAACAGTTGACGCACAAACGCTTCAGTAGTTGTACTTTCGTCTTTATCGCGTTTGTATACTTGTACCCAGCAACTACCCAGTCCTAAATCATGTGCCTGAAGTTGAATGATGATGGCAGCAATTGATGCATCTTCAATCCAAACGTCACTCTTGGTAGTGTCGGCAATAACAACAATACCCAGTGGAGCATCTGCCAGTAATTGAGATCCGTGCGGTCGGCTATCTGCTAATTCGGCCAATATAGCGGCATCCTGAACTACGATAAATTCCCATGGATTACTTCGTTTTGAAGCCGGTGACATTAAAGCCGCAGACACGATTTGTTTGATTTTTTCAGGTTCCACCGCTTTTGTCAGGTATTTGCGGATGCTTCTGCGTGTCTTTAATAGTTCGGTGAATGTGTTCATATATCTATGTTGCCTCTTCGAAATAGTGAAGTAACTGTATGTGGTTTATTTGTTGCTGTTTAATTGTTTGTCGGCAAGGTATTGAACAATACTGTTCGGTTTTAAAATATTTCTGATTCTACCGAAAGGAATAGTTACCTCAGTTTGTCCCATATAGTAAGGCGCTATTTCGTAAGGATTGAACACATAATTAATGCTTTCGTCGGTAATATAAAAGTTGCCATTGGGTTTAATCGCCTCCGTCCAAAAATCGGTGTCTTCCATATTCATAATCGGATCGGCATCTTTTCCTTTTGCTTCCTTACTTTCCTCGATAATGCGTGTTTTGATCAGTTCGGACAATGCTGTTTGGTAGTTGGCAACATACAGCTCTTTTTCAGTGATGAGCTTTCCTGTTTTTAAATCGAAATTGAAATAATTACGATTGCTTAATCCATGAGCACCACCCATAAATACGTATCTGTCAATCCCATATGAGTATATTTTTTTGTCGCTCAATAAACTAAATCCTTCAACTGTGTGTTCATTGTTGAATGAATACTTACTGGCACTATCTAATGAATTTACCAGAGGGGCATTGTTATCTCTGTAATCGGCTTGCAAACTATTTGTAAATAATAAAACAAGGGAATCGTTGGGGTGTGCAATAAAATCGTCGCCAAATAAATTTGAAATAATCGTTGCGCGAATGGAATCCAGAACCTTTTTATCGGCAAATGCAACGGGAATTTCAACGTGAATATCCACATTTAAGGCTCCTTTAGTGGTGTCGGAGGTTAAAAAGCATTTTCTTGTATAATCTTTTTCTTCCGTTTTTACTGTATTTTGTTTGCAGGAGAAAAACATTGATGAGGCTAAAATGCTTAATGATAGTAGAATAGTTTGCTTTTTCATAATCAAATACTTTATTTTATTTACGGAACAAATTTACAATATAAACAGACATATATCTAAAAAATTTGCAAAAAAAAATCGGATTATTTATAATTCTCGTATCTTTGTAAAAAATATGGTGAAAAAGGGAATCTTATATATTGTTACGATTTTATTTGCAACTTACTTTCTGTTGGCCGGAACCGGTTTTAATGTGATAAAGTATTGTTGCAATTCTTGTGCCGATGTCGGAATCGAGGCTTTAGCTCATGGGTCGTGTGAAGATGTACATGACCATTCATCAAACTTAAAAAACAATCATCAAGGTAACGATATAGCTTGCTCGAATATAGAGCATCAGCCCGAAAGTTGTCATCTGTTAAGACTGTATATTGATACTCCTTCTGTGATTACAAAATCATCTACTGTAGATAATACAATTAACAGTGTCGATTTGTTCTACATATTTCAAAATAATTTGACCCTAAGGTCATTGTTTCCCACACTCAGTGTTTCCCCTCCTCCTGATTATTGTTTCTTTTCTTCTGGAAGAGAGATAATTACACTTCACGCCGTTCTGCTGATTTGATTATTTATTTTGTAATATGTTTTGCAAGCAAAGTTTTTTTGTTTGCACGTTTTTGTTGCATACTATTCAATCAAATTACTTTTATTATTTATATTTTATGATAGAACGTATCATTCATTTCTCCATCAAAAATAAGTTTATTATTGGCTTATTTGTTGTTGCACTTATAGGCTGGGGAACGTATTCGCTCACTCAGTTGCCAATTGATGCAACTCCCGACATAACCAACAATCAGGTTCAGGTTATTGCGCTTGCTCCTTCGTTGGCGGTGCAGGAAGTGGAAAGCTCCATAAGCGCCCCCATAGAGGTAGCTGTAGCCAACATTCCAAACATTATTGAACTTCGCTCCATTTCCCGATTGGGTTTATCGGTCATCACCGTTGTATTTAAAGACAATGTAGATGTGTATTGGGCCAGACAGCAAATTAACGAACGACTCAAAGAGGCCGAGGATATGATTCCGCCAGGGATTGCTAAAATTGATTTAGCTCCCATTTCAACCGGATTGGGTGAAATATATCAATACCGTCTTGCAGTAGACAAAGGGTTTGAGCATAAATATAATCCCATGGAATTGCGCACTATTCAGGATTGGGTAGTACGCCGCGAGATGTTGGGGACTGCCGGTGTAGCCGATATTAATAGCTACGGTGGTTTTGTAAAACAATACGAAATTGCCGTGAACCCTGAACGACTCAGGGGGATGAATCTAACCCTCAATGATATTTTTAGCGCTCTCGAAAAAAACAACGAAAATACCGGTAGTGCCTACATTGATAAGAAACCGACTGCTTATTTTATTCGTGGCATTGGGTTGGTGAAATCATTGGAGGACATTGAAAAAATTGTTGTAAAAACTAATCCTTCGGGTATTCCGGTTCTGATCAGAGATGTAGCAACCGTTCAGTATGGCAGTGCTATTCGGTATGGAGCATTTGTTGTGGATACAGCCGAAGCTGTAGGCGGAGTGGTGATGATGCTGAAAGGGGCAAATGCCAATGAGGTAACAAAAAATGTTGAGACCCGCATTCGTACTATTCAGAAATCGTTACCTCAGGGAGTGAAAATTGAGCCGTTTTTGAATCGTTCCGATTTGGTTGGACGTGCCATTGGTACGGTCTCGCGAAATCTGATTGAAGGAGCTTTAATAGTGATTTTCATTCTAATTTTATTTTTAGGCAATTTCAGAGCCGGGTTAATTGTGGCATCGGTGATTCCGCTTTCCATGCTTTTTGCCATATCCATGATGAACTTTTTTGGTGTAACGGGTAACTTAATGAGCCTCGGTGCTATTGACTTTGGACTGATAGTGGATGGGGCGGTCATCATTGTTGAAAGTGTGGTGCACCGGATATCAATGAGTAAAAGTCATCATCAGGGCATTGCGCGCCTTTCGCAGCAACAAATGGACGAGGAGGTTTATCAGGCTTCCAGCCGAATAAGAACGGCAGCTACTTTTGGCGAAATTATTATTCTTATCGTTTACATGCCAATTTTATTTTTAGTTGGAATTGAAGGTAAAATGTTTGTGCCAATGGCGCAGGTAGTGACATTTGCTATTTTAGGTGCATTTATTCTTTCGCTAACCTATGTTCCAATGGCTTCGGCTTTGTTTCTGAGTAAAAATACCGAACACAAACCCAATTTCTCCGATAGACTAATGGAGTTCTTTCACAAAGTTTTTCAGCCGGTTATTCATTTTGCCCTCAGACGTAAACTGTTGATTTCAGTTTCGGCAATAGTACTATTTTTGATTAGTTTGGGAGTATTTGCCCGTTTGGGTGGAGAGTTTATTCCACAACTTGAGGAAGGTGATCTCGCAGCATCGGTGATAACGTTGCAAGGTGGGTCGCTTTCCAATACTGTTGAAATGGTGCAGAAAGCGAATAAAATATTGCTCGCTGAGTTTCCGGAAATAAAGCATGCAGTTTGTAAAATTGGTGCAGGTGAGATACCTACCGACCCTACGCCCATGGAAACCGGCGATTATATTATTACGCTAAAAGATAAAAGTGAATGGACTTCGGCTGATAGCCGTGAAGAACTGGTGGCGAAAATGGAAGAAGCATTGATTCCATTGGCGGGTGTTAAATTTGAGTTTCAACAACCTATTCAGATGCGAACCAATGAATTACTTTCAGGATCTAAACAGGATATTGCTGTAAAAATATTTGGTGATGACCTGAATACACTTGCAGATAAAGCTTCGCAAGTGGAGAAAATTATTCAAAAGGTGAAAGGTGTTGAAGACATAAACGTGGAGAAAGTGACCGGACTGGCACAGATTCAGGTCGAATATAACCGCGATCGGTTGGCACAATACGGACTTTCGGTTGAAGAAGTGAACCGTGTGTTACGCACAGCTTTTGCCGGAAGTGAGGCCGGGGTTGTTTTTGACGAGGAAAAACGCTTTGGAATGGTGGTTCGATTGGACAAAGATTATCGTCAAAATATCGATGATGTAAAAAATCTATCGGTTGCTTTACCCAGCGGTGGACAGATTCCTATGGAGCAAATAGCCAGTGTAGCGATTAAATCCGGCCCTGCACAGGTATCGCGCGAAGATACTAAACGTCGTATAACTATAGGGTTCAATGTTCGTAATCGCGATATACAGAGCGTTATAGCGGACGTTACGAAGCAAATAGATGCAAAAGTGCAATTGCCAACAGGTTATTTTGTGAAGTATGGCGGCCAGTTCGAAAACCTTCAGGCAGCCAAAGCTCGTCTGGCTATTGCTGTGCCGGTGGCATTACTGCTCATATTTGTGCTGTTGTTTTTTACGTTTCATTCCGTAAAACAAGCCTTGCTGATTTACACGGCTGTACCCATGTCGCTTATTGGTGGCATCTTTGCACTCTGGTTACGGGACATGAATTTTTCTATATCGGCAGGAGTTGGTTTTATCGCATTATTTGGGATAGCAGTACTCAATGGAATCGTGCTTATTGCCGAGTTCAACCGACTCGAGAAAGAAGGAATCGCTGATATTACAGAGCGGGTGTTAAAAGGATTACACACGCGTTTACGGCCGGTGATTATTACGGCTGCCGTTGCTTCACTTGGCTTTTTGCCAATGGCGTTGTCCACTTCGGCCGGAGCTGAGGTTCAAAAGCCATTGGCAACAGTAGTTATTGGTGGATTGCTATCTGCTACACTACTTACGTTGATTGTATTGCCTGTTTTTTATATTTTCTTTTCGTCCGATCGTTTCAGGAATATATTTAAACGTAAATCGGGAATTACAGCTTTACTCGTTCTTTTATTCCTGGGATCAACAACTGCTCATGCACAATCCTCGAGAAAACTAAATTTAAAGCAAGCTATTCAAATGGCACTGGACAGTAACTTGTCGGTTCGTTCGACGGCTTATTCTGTTGATGTTCAGAAAACGTTGAAAGGAGCTGCCTGGGATATTCCAAAAACAAGCATTGATGGGCAATTCGGACAGTTTAATTCCTATTCAAAGGATAACAGTTTTACCATTTCACAGTCGTTTGCTTTCCCAACAGTGTATACCAATCAGCATAAACTGGCCAGTGCGAATGTAAAAAGCAGCGAGTGGGAATTGAAAACAGCTCAGCTTGAAATTGCTACGCAAGTGAAACAGGTTTATTGGCAGTTAGCATATTTACATTCAAAGCAAAAATTATTCGTATGGCAGGATAGTTTGTATACCGGTTTTCAGCGCGCAGCCGAATTGCGTTTGAAAACAGGTGAAACCAATCAGTTGGAGATGATTACGGCTCGTTCGCAAAGCATGGAAGTGCGAAACCAATTGCAACAAGTGAATGCTGATATTCTGATTTTTAATCAAAAGTTGCAAGTGCTTTTAAACTCGGATGAATCGGTATTGCCTGTAGACACGGTGTTACAGCGTGCAGATTTTTTGCCCGATGCGAACAGTGCTGTAATTTTGGCAAATCCTCAGTTGGGCTTAGCGCAGCAACAAATTGAGTTATCGCGCATTGAAACAAAACTGGAAAAAAGTAAACTATTGCCCGATATAAGTATAGGTTATTTCAGTCAGACCATACGTGGTGAGCAGACTGTAAACGGTGTTCCGCGCACTTTTGGTGGAGGCGACCGTTTTACGGGTATTCAGGCAGGCATTGCTGTTCCACTGTGGTTTGGTAGCGGTGCAGCCAAAATTAAAGCAGCCAGATTAAAGGAAAAAGTGAGCCAATTTAGTGCCGAGAATTATTCAAAATCGCTTTCGGGTCAATATAATTCCTTGCTGGGCGAATATGCAAAATATAACAATAGTTTGAGTTATTACGAAAAACAAGCTGTACCGGAAGCTGATTTAATTATCAATCAGGCAACCAGAAGCTATAAAGTAGGAGCTATTGATTATCTGGATTATATTCAGAGTTTAAGCCGTGCATTGACTATAAAACAAAATTATCTTGATGCTGTGAATGACTACAATCAAACTATCATTTCAATAGAATTTATTACAGGAAAAATATTTTAAAAGGAATAACATTATGACAAGATATAATTTTAAATCAATCATTTTAATTTCAGCGCTGGCTGTAGCTTTTGTATCATGTGGTAAGGCTACAAAAGCAGAAGGCGAAGAAGAGGTTTTGCCGGAAGATATTGTGGAACTTCGCGAAGATCAGATAAAACTCGCTAATATAGAAACCGGAAAAATAGAGTTACGGTCGATGAGTGGAACCTTAAAAGTGAGTGGTACGGTATCGGTTGCACCACAAAATCTGGCAACTGTTAGCATGCCAATGGGAGGATTTGTGAAAAGTACAAACCTTATGCCGGGTAATTCCGTTCGTAAAGGACAAACGCTGGCCATACTCGAAAACTCGGAATTTATTGATATCCAACAAAACTACCTGGAGGCAAAAAATAAACTGGAGTATGCCGAAGCCGAATATACACGGCACAAAGAACTGTACAAGGACGATGTGTATTCTCAAAAAAACCTTCAACAAGTAACGACAGAGTACAAAAATTTGAAATCATTGGTAAGTGCATTCAAACAAAAACTTGAATTAATCGGGATTAATCCGGCAAGGCTTACCGAAGATAAAATTAGTCGTTCGGTAACATTGGTATCGCCTATTTCGGGTTATGTAAAAGCAGTAAATGTGAGCATCGGGAAATCGGTATCTTCGTCAGATGTTTTGTTCGAAATTGTAAACAGCGATAAACTGTTTCTCGAACTTACCTTGTTCGAAAAAGATGCTGATAAGGTTACAAACGGTGAAAAAATTCGTTTTTACATCAATAATGAGACCGAACAACACGATGCCGTTATCTACCAAACTGCTAAGTCGATAAATAACGATAAAACATACAAAGTGTATGCAAACGTGGTGGGTCACTGTAAAAACATGCTGCCGGGAATGTATGTAAATGCTGTTATTCAGGCTAAAAGTAATCAGGTAAGTTCAGTACCTTCCGAATCTATTGTTAGCTTTGATGATAAAGACTATATTTTTGTACATGATAAAAATAAAGTAGAAAACGGAAAGAATATGACTGAATATCGGATGATTCAAATTCAGAAAGGTGTTGAGGCCGATGGGTTTACCGAAATTGTATTGCCGGAAGGATTCAACTACAGAGATGCAAAACTTATTATAAAAGGAGCTTACAATTTGCTTTCGGCAAAGAAAAATGCCGGCGAAATGAGTTGTTAACGAACCACAAGGGTAGGTTGTAAATTAATACAGAATCATTCTATGAGAATAATAGTATCAGTAGGCATATTTATTCTGGCAGGTCTTTGCGAAATAGGCGGGGGTTATCTTGTTTGGCTTTGGCTACGCGAGGCAAAACCCTGGTGGGTAGGAGTTTTAGGTGGCCTGATTCTTGTTGCATACGGTATAGTGGCCACCCTACAAACCGAAAACTTTGGTAGAGTGTATGCCGCGTATGGTGGAATATTTATTGCAATGGCTATTCTTTGGGGCTGGAAGGTAGATGGAATCGTTCCGGACAGATACGATCTTATTGGTGGTGCTATAGCTCTTTTAGGTATGATGATTATTATGTTCGCTCCAAGAACATAAAGAATCTGATGACTTTAATCTAAAAAAATCTTCAATTGAATGAATAAACCATTAAAAAAAATCAATTTTTTTTGAATTATATATTGAATGTAGGAAAACAATCTATCTTTACATAGCAAATTAAAAGGTAAGAACGTAAACTGTTTTGCTTAAGGGGGATTATTTTTTTTTAAGTTTACAGAATAAACAAATCTTTTGATCTACTCGTTCATGATGCGAGTGGTAATACTATACAACATGTTTGCTATTCAATTTTTAAAATTATCAAACGTTTCAAACAAATCTTTAAAATTAAACAAAAATGAAAAAAGTCCTTGTTCTATCGCTGGTTGCGATTTTCGTATCATTTGCTTCTGTATCTGCTCAAACTGCACCGGCAAAAGCTAAAGCAAAAGCTAAAACTGAAACTAAAGCTTGCTGCAAAGGCGAAGCTAAAGACAAAAAAGCTTGTTGCAAAGACGAAGCAAAAAAAGCCGAATCAAAATCTTGTTGCAAAGATGCTGCAAAAAAATAATCTCAATTTATTCTATTCAAAAAGCCTCGAATTTTTATTCGGGGCTTTTTTTTGCATCTATTGAATCATGACAATCAGTGCTATGTTCATGAAATAAGTTATAGAATAAATACCATTTCTTTTTGACAGTCTCAAATTCGTTTGAGACTTTTTTTATTCGTTATAATTGACATCAACAAGCTTTGTTAGAAACGAAATTTCAATATAGTTACAACTTAATTAGAAAAAATACAGTTTAATTATGATAATTAGTTAAATATTGTTATCGTGTATTTGCGATAGCAATCTTTAACATATATTTTCGCATGTAAATACAATAAAAATACTGTTAGTATTCAATTCTAAAATGAGATTATATATATCAATTGTAGCTTAAAGTGCTACATTAAAATTGCTACATGATTAATGTTAATTCGATTTTGTAGTGTTGACAAATACTAGTCGAAGTAGTGAAAAAAATAGAAATATCATCTATTTATAAATAACATCCGATTTGTTGTATTATTAAAGATAAGGCTCAATATTTTACTTAGTTATGACTATACAACAATAAAATAGTTTTATGTATTGAATAATTGTATTTATAAATAATAACACCTTAAGCTGGAAGATATAGCTATTTAATGATAGTAATGAGGATTTCTTAAATTATTTTACTGTTGATGTTTTTAAAATATTTATTTTCATAATATATATAGGCAAGTGTTTAAACAGTAACTATCTTACATAATTTATACGGATTATGTAATTTAAACATAACTTATATGTTAAATTAAAATAAGAACGGAACATAATTTCATCATGTAGCAATAACTACGTATGTAGCGCTTGAATATGCTACAAATCTGATTTTCATGACATTAAATATTATTATTATCTTTGTCTCGTCGTTAAAATATTAAGAATTAAACGCGTGATTTGAAAAGGCTTAGAAATGCATAATTAACTATTTTATTGAAAGATTATTCACAATAATCGGAGGAAAGTCTAGCTGAAATTGTAATGAAAAAATTGATTTTAAATACTAAATTCAAGCCGATTAGTTTCAATGAATAAAAAAACAGGACCTGAATACTGTGGATAGGATATTTTTTTTTTTGAAGAATGCAACCTGTTTTTTTTTGGTACTTGTAACGAAGGTTACTAAATGATAAGAGTGGAAATGTTACAAATAATAATGAAAGCAAGTGTTTTGCTTGTTTTAGGTTTTGGATTCACCGGTTTACATGCACAAGAAGCAATTACGACTTCGGGTGGTAGGGCTGTGGGGAGCGGTGGTTTTGTAGATTATACTGTTGGACAAATAGCTTATACTACCAATTTCGACGGAAACTATTCAGTTGCACAAGGTGTGCAGCAGCCTTACGAAATAACTGTTGAAACGGATCCACGAGATGCATTAGACTTGACATTGACCTGCTCTGCATATCCTAATCCTGTGGTTGATTTTCTAACATTGCATGTCGAAAATTATATTGATGAAACGATCGAGTATACACTTTACGATGCTGTAGGTAAACTATTGACAACAGGAAGTGTGGAAAAGAAAAAAACGATGATATCGATGGTAGGGTATATTTCGTCGACATATACTCTTAAGGTGATACAAAAACGAAATGAAACAATGCCACGAAAAACCAAGGTGTTTAAAATTATTCAAAACACAAGATAATAAAGTTTTTTTGATTGAAAGCGATAATAATAGTCTGTATTGATATATAATTCCAAGTTAACCTGATCCACATGTAGCCTTAAATTTTGAATTGCCCTTCTAGGCTAATCCTAAATTCTTGATTTTTTTTTATCATGATATTGGAAACTCCATTAAGTACGCAAATGGTAGTTATACTCTTTGCGTGCCTACCAGATAAATAATTAATTTTCGAACTATCTAAAAGTGGGAATATGAATGTTTTATTCTGTTTTCGAAAACAATAATCTAAAAAGATAATATCTGAAAGAGATATAGATATATAACTATTCAAAAATAATGAATATGAAGAAATTATACACTTATTTAATATTTACGATCATCATTGCAAGTGTATTTGCTCAAGCTCCTAAGAAAATGAGCTATCAGGCTGTAATCAGAAATAATAATAAAGTTTTGATTACAAACAAGAAGGTAAGTATGATCATCACCATTTTGCAGGATAAAACTCCTGTTTATGTTGAATTGCATGATGCAATAACCAATGATAATGGTCTCGTTAGTTTTGCGATTGGTAACGGAACTGCTTTAACCGGAACCTTTGCAGCTATTGATTGGTCAAAAGGATCTCATTATATTAAAACGGAAACCGACCCTACGGGAGGAAGTGATTATTCCGTTGTTGGTGAAAGTGAATTGTTAAGTGTGCCTTACGCACTATTTGCTGCGAATGCCGGATCTAATTCAGGTACCGTTATTCAGGATACACGTGTTTTAAGTTCCAGCACTTGGTCGTCAGATAAAATTACTGCTCAACTTGATCTTAAAGCAAGTTCATCATCGCTTGCAACTGTTGCATTTACAGGTAGTTTTAAAGATTTGACAAACAAACCAACAACATTGGCGGGCTATGGTATTACCGATGCCGGTTCCGGAACCGGTCCATTATTATTAGAGAATGGGTCATTTTATGTTGGTGATGTGAACGGCAAGGCTATTTCAACTTCAAAAAATACCATTCCTTTAAGTGGTTTTGCTTATCCTAATTCAAATATTTCGATGGGTAATGGGTTTACCAACTTCAGAATAACCAATTTGGCCGATCCCACATCGAGTCAGGATGCTGCAACAAAATCGTATGTTGATAGTAAACTTTCAACGGGAACAGGTGGTGGAAGTTCAGATCCATTTCTAACTTTTGATGCTGCATATAATTTGTCAATTAACGGAAAGTACCCTGTAAGCTTAAGCGATCTTAATCAATCTTTAAGTCTTGCAGGAACTGTGCTTTCCATTTCCGGTCCCAGAAACAGTCATGTAGATTTAGCAGGTATATTGGCCGGACTTGGATCTTCGGGTAGTGGTAGTGGGATTGTGACCCACGATGCAACACTAACCGGAAGTGGAGCTTCAACGAGTCCGTTAGGTATCTCAAACCAAGGCATAACTCCTCTTAAATTAGCTGGAATAAGTACAAATGGAACAAGTGGTCAGGTTCTTACAACAAATGGTGGCGGTAGCTTTGTTTGGGCTGATCCTGCTTCGGGATCAGGAACCGGAAGTGGTTTAACTGCTGTTACTACCTTTGGCGGATTATCATCGACAACAAATAGTGGAACTGCAAATGTCGGAATAAATGATGGTGGTCTACTTTTGACGAAAATAGCTCCCATATCCGGAAATACACTTATTGGAAATAGTTCTACAAGTTATGGGTATCCTACGGCACTTTCAATGAACAACATTAAAACAATGTTGGCACTTACTAAAAGTGATGTAGGACTGGGAAATGTGAAAGATGTAGATCAAACAAATGCAACGAATTTAATTTCAGGGACAATCCCAGCCGGAAGGTTTGCGAGTGCAACTGTACCGGTGAATGCTATTATAGGTAATGGAGATGCAACTACCTATTTAAGAGGTGATGGTACATGGGGTGCTCCGGCTACGGGAGGAAGTTCCGTGGCTTCGGGTATTTCTACAACTGCAATTTCCGGTGTAACCGGAACAAATGTTCAGACAGTATTGGAAGGCTTGAAGACTTTAATTGATGTGAATACGACAAGCCTTACATCAAAAATGACCGGTAATGCGGCAATAACAGGAGCAACAAAAACAAAAATTACTTATGATACAAAAGGGCTTGTAACTGCAGGAACTGATGCTACAACTGCAGATATTGCAGATTCTTCAAATAAGAGATATGTAACCGATGCTCAGTTATCAACACTTGCAGGCATAACTGGAACAAACACTGGCGACCAAATAGCTTCTACTGTGCCGGTTACTCCAACAGGATCATTAGTCTCGACCAATGTACAGGCAGCTCTGGAAGAATTGCAAGGCGAAATTTCAACATCTGCTTCAGGAGGACTGACGGCTGTATCGCACGATGGTACATTAAACGGTGATGGAAATACTACTCCATTAAGTTTACCAGCAGTTGGAATTTCAAGTACTTACAGATCTGTTACCACAGATACTCAGGGGCGTGTTATTTCAGGTACAAATCCAACTACTATTGCTGCTTATGGTATTACTGATGCTAATATAGATAATTTGTTGGATGTTTCAATTACTGCAAAACAAGATAAGGATGCTTTGATTTGGAATGGGTTGAAATGGGTTAATAAATCATTATTATCTGTTTTGCCAATTGCCAGCGGCACCGATCCGGGCCTCTTTTCAGCTACAGATAAAAATAAACTTGATGGTTTAACGAATTATACCCTGCCGATGTCTTCGACTACAACTTTAGGTGGTGTTAAAGTTGGATCAGGTTTAGCCATTGACGGAAGTGGAGCACTTAATATCACCGGAACAATTGGAGATATTACAGGTGTTATTGCGGGGTCGGGTTTAGCCGGTGGTAGTTTAACCGGTGATGCTACGATTGGTTTGGCTCCAATAGGCAACAATACTATTTTAGGAAATAACAGCGGCGCAAGTGCAGTGCCGACAGCACTAAATTCAATTCAGACAAAAACGTTATTATCGCTCGAAAATGTAAAGAATTTTGATCAAACAAATGCTGATAACCTGACTTCGGGAACAATTCCCCCTGCACGGTATGGAACATCAAATATTCCTTTAAATGCGATGAGTTTAACAGGTACACCTTCTATTGCAACTTATCTGAGTGGTAATGGCACCTGGGAATTACTTGCAGCAAGTTCAATAAGCGGTATTTTGCCCGTTGCAAATGGTGGAACAGGAATTGGTTCCTACACAGCGGGTAACTATATAAACGCCGGCAATTCAACTACTTTACAGCAAAGAACACCTTCTGAAGTTAAGGTTGATCTAGGCTTAGATAAAGTGCAAAATACGACTGATGCTGAGAAGGTTATTAGTGATGCAACGCAAGCTGCTCTTCTTCTGAAAGAAAATCTAGCCAACAAAAGTACTAATGTTGCTACAGATGCAACATCAAATGTAAAATATCCAACGGTTAATGCAATTAAAACCTATGTAGATACAAGAGTAGATGCTGCTGTACTTGCAGCAGGCGGTGTTCCAATGGCAAATTCAACGACTTTAGGTACCATTCAAATGACAGGCGATTTAGGCGGTACGGGTACAAGTCCTACAGTGCCAGGCCTTTTGCTAAAAGAACCTCTGATTACGAGTCTTCCTGTTACTAAGGGCGGAACAGGAATTACGTCTTACACAGCCGGTAACTTTATTGCTGCTGCTACTTCAACTACACTTCAACAATTGACTCCTACACAGGTTAAGGCAAATCTTGGATTAGACCTGATAAGCAATACAAGTGATTTGGCCAAGCCTATCAGCACGCTTACACAAAATGCCCTAAATACAAAAATAGATTTGTCGGAAAAAGCTGCTAATAACGGAGTAGCAACACTCGACGGCACCGGAAAGATTCCTTCCAATCAGATTCCGGCTATTTCTTTTTCCTCGGTGGATGTATTGCCACTAGCTTCTGATATGACTGCATTGAGTGGCGCAGTGGTTGGAAGTATAGCTATCATAACCGGAGATGGGAAAAACTATGTTTTGTCTCAAACACCAGCTTCTATTTTAAGTAACTGGAAAGAATTAATCTCAGCACCTTCACCTGTTCTATCGGTAAACTCAAAAATTGGGAACATCACTTTGACAAAAGCTGATATCAGCTTATCAAATGTTGATAATACAACCGACTTATTAAAACCATTGAGTACGGCTACCATAAACGCTTTATTATTAAAAGAGGATAAAACGAATAAAAGTAATGATGGAACTTTAGCAGGGGCGTCGAGTACAAAGTATACAACTGAAAATGCAGTTAAAACGTATGTGGATACTAAAGTTCCAGCTTACAGTTCTGCTAATGGTAATAATGTGCTGACGGTAAACGCGGGAGGTACAGCTACATTATGGCAGCCGGCTCCATCAGGTGGTGGAACAGTAACCGGCGTATCAGTAATTGCAAATGGTGGTATTACTGCCTCCGTGGGAAGTTCAACTACATCGCCTCTGATTACCTTAGGATTGGGAGCTATCACCCCAACATCTATAAATACGGCAGGAAATATAACAACTACCGGAAATATATCGACCGGCAACATTACAGCCACAGGAACCATTTCGGCGCCTAATATTAGTGGAACAACCACAGGAGTTAATACGGGTGATCAGACAATAACACTATCGGGTGATATGACAGGGTCGGGTACAGGGGCAATTACTGCAACTATTGGTGCTAACAAAGTAACTTATTCTAAAATGCAGGCTATGACTGCCGGTAAGTTGTTGGGGTCAGGAGCTTCAGGTACTTCATTGAGTGAGATTAGCTTAGGGGCAGGATTAAGTTTTACAGGAACCACCCTGAGTGCAACCGGAGGTGGAACCGGAACGGTAACCGGCGTTTCAGTAGTAACAGCTAATGGTATTAGTGGTACTGCAACTTCAACAGCCACTCCGGCCATTACACTTTCATTGGGAGCTATCACCCCAACTTCTGTAGCGGCAACAGGATATATAAATGGTACAAATGTTACCGGAACAGGAGTAAATACAGGCGACCAAACGATAACGCTTACAGGTGATGTAACTGGTTCAGGTATGGGTTCATTTGCTGCTAGCATAGGTACGGGTAAAGTTGGAACAACTCAGATTCTAGATGGAACTATTACTGCTACTGATATTGCTAATCAGACCATTACTGCAACAAAACTGAGCAATATTAGTGCAAATGGGACTAACGGACAAATATTAACATCGAATGGGAGTGGCGGATTTACCTGGGGATCGGCAACGGGAACCGGTGATATGAATAAAGCGACTTACGATGTGGCTAATATTTCAGAGCAAGTTGTTGGCTTAACTGCTACGCAAACCTTGACGAATAAAACACTTACAAACCCGGTGATAAATAATCCAACCGGAATTACAAAGACAAATGTAGGATTAAATCTTGTTGATAATACGGCAGATGCAAGTAAGAATGTGGCATCAGCTGCAACTGCAACGAAACTAACCACGCCAAGAACCATTAATGGAGTTGCTTTTGACGGAACTGCAAGTATTACAATTGCAGCTGCCGTTACCGATCCTAATCTTACTGCTTTAGTGGGACTATCAACAACAGGATTGATTGCCAGAACAGGAACCGGAGCGGTAGCAACCCGTACAATAGTTTCAGGTACTGGCATTAATGTTACCAATGGTGATGGTGTGTCAAACAATCCTACAATTGCGTTGGCAAATACAGCTGTAACTCCTGGTAGTTATACTTCTGCTAATATTACAGTTGATGCTCAAGGACGTATAACTACTGTAGCAAATGGAACCGGTGGAGGAGGTGCGGCTACAGATCTTACTTATACAACTTCAGCGACACAAGGTGTTGTAAACTCCAGCACCGGAATTGCTGCTACCATTCCGGCAGCAACATCTTCAACAGCCGGGTTAATGATAAATACCGACAAATCAAAATTAGATAAGTTTGCGAATATTGCCGGTGTGTCAGATGCAAACAAAGTATTAACGGTTAATGGAGCGGGTACTGCTGCCACTTGGGTAGCACCACCCACCGGCACAAATATTACATATACAGCTTCTGCAACTCAAGGTTTAGTAAATTCAAGCACTGGAACTGCTGCTACTATTCCTGTAGCCACAACTACAAATGCCGGTTTGATGGTACCTGCAGATCTTACAAAACTGAGTAAGATACCAACTCCCCCAACTACTGCAGCACAAGTTTTAACTTCTAAAGCCGACGGAACTTCTGAATGGGTTGCTCCTGCAACGGGAGGTGGTGGAGGGAGCTCACTTCAGACTTACCATCCAAGTGCTAATACAAATGTGACTATCACTGCAACTGGAGTGGGTGTTACAGTCATACAAAAGGCAGGAAGGAAAGACGATGGTACCGCCTCTGGATTTACTAATCTGTTCGAAATCAGTGTGCCAACAGGAGTGTTAATACAGTCCGTACAAATTTTTGGAGATTATACCTTACTAGGATTTGCACTTGGTGCTGCACAATATATTAATGTAGACATTATTTATACAGATAATATAAATGACGATTATACAAATGCTCGATTACCGGTTTCTGTATCTGCTTATAATAAAGGTCTTACGCCAGGAAAATCTACATTTTTGCCAATTGCAGGTACGACAACATATAAACTAGATGATCCAACCAACAAGACAATGAAATCTATGTTTCAATTTCCATCAGCTGTTCAAAAATGGATTATTGCATTAGGATTTTAAATTTAATCAATATACAATTATTTTTCACAAAATATTGGAGGTTTATATATGAAAATGTTTAATTGTTATGCATTGATTTTGATGTTTGTTTTTTGTGGATTTAATGCTGAAGCCCAAGTTTTACTTAATGGTAGATTTACCTTTACCGGGTTTAGTGAAAATCCAACAACAACTAATTCTACCCATACAATTCAAGGAACTTTTAATCAAGATGATGGTGGACACTTTGCAAATGAGATTGAGAAAGGGGATGTTGTTGTAGATTCTGATGGAAAGATGTATCGAATAGATATTGTTACTACTGCAGGCTACTCATCTTCTGATATAAACGAGTTTGATGTTACATACCTTTCAGGTGCAATTGATGAATGGAATATATATCCAACTGTACCCGGAGTGGGAACTCTCTATCGACCAACATCGAATGGATACGGCTTAGCAAAATTTGATCCAAATTATCCAAATACAGCTTTGATGGTTGCCGTTCAAAATGCAGCAATTATGAGTATTAATGATGATGTTTCCAAATTTACTTCTGGTACTGCTGCTGATATGCCTGCTAGTCCAAATATTGGAGCAGGCTTCTATAATACCACCGAAAAGAAACTCTATATTTATAATGGTACTCAATGGATGGCTGTTGGAAGTGGAACGGTGCCCAGTGGAACCAGTACAGAATTCACAAATCCTGCTACAAAAGGGGATATGTTTTTTAATACGGAAGATAATTCCTCCTATATTTACAATGGTACCATTTGGCTTAAAATTTCGACGAATGGTTCTATACCTAGTGGTATTTTTAATCCTGATCCTGCAACCGTTACGGTTACTGAAGGTAGTCTGTTTTACAATACTTCTGATCACAAGCTTTATGTATATAACGGTACTGTATGGATGCCGGCGGATAATATATTGCCAAATGGACAGATGTATGTAGGTAATTCTACGAATGTAGCTACTCCGGTTACAATGTCAGGTGATGCTACAATCAACAATAGTGGTAAACTTACCGTTGCGAATAAAGCAATAACAGATGATAAATTAGATAAGACACATATTCCCCTTAGTGGTTTTGGCAATCCTACCGATAACGTTTCATTCGGAGATGGAACGACTAATAACAGGGTTGTCAATCTTGCCAATCCGACAGGTGCACAGGATGCTGCTACAAAAAATTATGTGGATGCTTTGTTCACAAATCCTACGGCTTTACTGACTTTAGCTTCAGGCAACTTTTTTGTTGGGAATATTACTAATAAAGCTGTTGCAACAGCTAAGAGCACCATTCCTATCAGCGGTTTTGGAGCTGCAACAGCTAATATTTCATTAGGAGATGGAACAACAAATAATAAAATTGTGAACCTTGCAAATCCCCTTGTGGCACAAGATGCAGCTACAAAAAGCTATGTCGATAACAGAATTATTGATCCTGTAAGTATTACTCTGGCAACAGGTAGTTTACTATTAGGGAATGCAAGCGGAAAAGCCGGAGCTGTGGCAAAAAACACAATTGCTATCAGCGGTTTTGGTGCAGCTGCCACTGATGTTGCATTTGGAGGATTTAAACTGACAAATGTGGCGGATCCTGCAACTGCCCAGGATGTTGCAACGAAAAACTATGTTGATTCTAAAACGATTGATGCTAGCAGTCTTAATCTTGCTTCAGAAAGCATGTTTTTAGGAAATGCCTCAGGGAAAGCCATTTCTACTTTAAAAACGGCTATCCCATTAAGCGGTTTTGGAACTGCAGCTGCTGACATATCTTTTGGGAGTTACAAATTGACTAATTTAGCTACTCCACTTGCTGATAACGATGCAGCCACAAAAAAATATATTGATGATTTATTCGCTACTCCGTCCACCAGTCTTGCTCTGGCTACAGGGAAAATGTTTCTAGGGAATGCGACAGGAAAAGCAGTGTCAACATCAACCAGTGCTATTCCGGTAAGTTCATTTGGCAAAGCAACTGCTACCATTAATATGGGCGATGCTGCAACGCAGTACAACATTAGCTTTTTGGCGGAACCGTTGTTTGCACAAGATGCAGCCACAAAAAATTATGTCGATTCAAAGATTGCCGGGCCCGGAGCTCTTACGCTTTCAGCCGGATCTATTTATGTTGGTAATGCTTCCAATCAGGCAACTGATGTGCCTAAAAGTAATATTCCAATTAGTGATTTTGGAATTGCCACTACAGATATTTCATTAGGAAATGGAACATCTAATTTTAAAATTACCAACTTAGCAGACCCAACCAACGATCAGGAAGCTGCCACGAAAAAATATGTGGATACAAAAACGGCTTCCACTCAAAGTGGAGGAACATTACCTTCGAGCGGTCAGCAGGTTTCTGATACTTACTATTCTACCACCGACAATCGCCTATATGTTTACAATGGAACCTCTTGGGTACCTGTAGACAATTCGTTAGCAAACGGGCAATTATATGTTGGAAATGCTTCGGGTATTGCTACTGCCACAGCTAAAAATACAATTGCACTAAGCGGATTTGCAGCAGCCGATGCCGATGTGGCATTTGGAAACGGAACATTGAATTATAAAATTACGAATCTGGCAGATCCTACAAACGATCAGGAAGCGGCAACCAAAAAATATGTAGACACAAAGACATCGGTTGCCGGCTCTTTGGCTTTACCAACAGGTTCTATCTTTGTCGGTAGCGCTACGAATCTTGCTACTCCTGTAGCTAAAAACACAGTCTCAATAAGTGATTTTGGTGCTGCTACAGCTGGAATTTTATTGGGTAATGGAACCACTAATTTTAAAATATCGAACCTTGCCGATCCAACAGCCGATCAGGAAGCAGCAACAAAAAAATACGTAGATGCCAAATCTGTTTCAACTCAAACCGGTGGTACACTGCCTGCTGTTGGACAAATGGGCGATACCTTTTATTCAACTACAGACAATCGACTTTATGTTTACACCGGTTCAGCATGGCAGCCGGTGGGTAATGCTCTAGCCGATGGGCAGTTCTTTGTTGGAAGTGTAACCGGGATTGCGACAGCCACTACAAAGAGCTCAATTCCGATAAGTGGTTTTGGCGCTGCTACAGCAAATATATCATTGGGCAATGGAACAAATAACTTTAAAATAACGAATCTTTTAGATCCTACAGCCGACCAGGAAGCTGCCACTAAAAAATATGTTGATGCAAAAACGGCAACAACTCAGAATGGGGGAACCTTACCTGCAACAGGTCAAACCGGCGATACATTTTATTCCACTGTCGATAACCGACTTTATACCTATAATGGAACAACTTGGGTTGCGGTAGGTACTGACAATTTAGGTAATCATACTGCTACTACAAATTTGAAAATGCAAACATTCAGCATAAGTAATGGCGGTGGAGTAGGAGCAGGATTAAGTTTTGATGCCACCGAAAATGCCATTATTGCAAAAGATCTTACCGTTAATGGAAACTTTTACACGCCATCGGATCGAAGGTTGAAAACAAATATAGAAACATTAACAACGGTACTTAAATCAATTGATCAGATTCGGGGAGTACGTTTCGAGTATAAAAATCAAAAGAAATATGCCACAGGACCTAAAATTGGTGTTATTGCTCAAGAACTACAGACCGTTTTTCCCGAAATGGTAAATTTGGGTAAGGATGGCTTTTTAAAAGTTGATTATACTCAGTTGACCGGTGTTCTGATACAGGCCATCAAGGAGCAACAAAATGAGATAAGTCAACAACAACTGGAGATTAAAAATTTGAAGGATATGATGAATAATCAGCAACTACAAATTGATGCGATTATGAAGAAATTACAATAGACTAATTCTATTGTATTTGTTTTCAAATTAAGATGTATGAATAACTTGAATAGAAGATTTTGAAAAGATTACCCGCTATATCGAAAATTGTATTATTTCTATTATTTACTGTTACTTGCTCTGTTTTAGGACAGAGCAAGTTTCGAGTTCTTTCAGGTTTGCCACATCTTCCCATGGTAGACCCGGCCTCAATAACTACTCCCGAACCCGGGATGTTGGTATTTAGCACCCAGGATAAAACGCCAATGATTTATACCGGTGTCAGTTGGGAAAATTTATGTTCCAGTACTTTGAACACGGTAACATCAAAGGATTTTGTTGCAGTCAAAAATGGAATTCCTTATATTCCATCATTAACCAGTAACCCCACTATTGGGCCGTTAGAACAAGGTGTAATCTATTATTCAAAGACCAATAACTCTTTGATGATTCACAATGGAAGCGATTGGTCTAAAGTCTCTGACATTTCAAGTATTAACTTTATTAAAAATACTGGATTTTCGGCCAGAAAGACATTTAAACTCCCTATTTTAGACATTGATCCTACACCGGCTAATCTTACAGCCGGTGCTTTGTATATAAATATAGCAACCAAATCTATTCGGTTTTATGATGGCTCTATTTGGAAGGATATAAATTGTGGAGTGGTGATTTCCACTGTTTTGCCAACAGATATTACGAGTACGACTGCAACAACCGGAGGTTTGATAACCAATACAGCCGGTCTGGTTGTACTAACTCAGGGGGTATGTATCGGTAACTCGGTAAATCCGAATATTGTCTCGGGTACAACAACCACTCTTCCGGGTTCGGGTGTAGGTAGTTTTGCGTGTAATCTAACAGATTTACAACCCAATACTACCTATCATGTTCGCGCTTTTGCCACAACCAGTGCAGGAGTGACTTACGGAGAAGACAAGGTTTTCAAAACTACAGTTACAGTACCTACGATTATTACTTCGGCGGCAACGGATATTAGTAATACTACCACGGTGAGTGGTGGTAATATTGTAAGTGACGGTGGTGCGCAAATCACCGCCAGAGGAATAGTATGGAGTACCACCACCGATCCGCAGGCAGATGCAAACAAAATTGTTACGCATGACGGTTCAGGTGTTGGTCCATTTCCAAGTACACTTACCGGTTTATTGGAATTGACAACCTATTATGTTCAGGCTTATGCCGTTAATGCCTATGGAACTGCCTATGGAAATGTGGTAAGTTTTACCACTCCGGCTGCGGTGGCTCCTGTTCTTAATTCGTCTGATATTCAGATGAGTAGTATTGGAGATGTATCGGCTGTAGGTGACGTTGTGATTCTTAATAATGGTGGAGCACCTGTTTTGGAACGGGGAATTATGTGGAGTCAGGATAATGTGACATTCACAAAGGTGCCTTCTACAACGGTGAATGTGTCAGACATTGGCAAGTACTCGAGTACTATCAACGGTTTATTATCAGGTATTACTTATTACGTGAAGGGTTACGCCACCAATAAGGCCGGCACAAATTACAGTAGTATTACAAGTTTTGTTACTACTTCGTATGTTGTTTTAGTCACTACTCCACCCACAGGTGTTAATAGAACCTCAGCAGGAAGTGGTGGTGAAATCACCAATTCTGGTTCTGCAACTATTTCGATACGAGGAGTTTGTTGGAGTACCACCAAGAACCCAACCGTTGATCTCCCCACAAAAACGGCTCAGTCTGTAACAGGTGCAGGTACCGGTGCTTTTTCCAGTTATCTTTCAGGCTTAACACCAAATACAGTTTATTATTTGCGTGCATACGCAGTCAATAGTCATGGTATTTCTTATGGTAATCTGGATAGTTTAGCAACTATTGATTATCCCACTGTTGTTACCATTCCGGTTTCTTCTTTTGTAAGCTTAAGTGCCAATGCGGGAGGTGATGTCACAGATGACGGAAGGTCGTTGGTTACCGATCGTGGAGTATGTTGGAGTACACTGGTAGATCCGGCAATTGGTGATGGACATAGCAGATATACCCGTAACGGTACTGGTACCGGGCAATTTGCAAGTGAGATGACTAATCTCACGCCAAATGTTACTTATCATTTAAGAGCCTATGCTACTAACGAGGTGGGTACTGTTTATGGAAATGATTATACATTTTTGCTGTTACCAACTGCACCAATTATTACCACTATCGATGCAAGTAATATTACCAATAAAACTGCAGCCACCGGAAGTAATCTTGTTAGTACCGGTGGAGCTCCGGTTACAGAACGTGGTATTATTTGGAGTAATTTGTTTGATCCCAAGGATGATGTTGCAGCAATAAAAACTGTTGATGCTACAACAGAAGGTAGTGTGCCTGTTGCGCTTACCAATTTGTTGGGAAACACTACTTATTATGTAAGAGCTTATGCTGTTAATAGTGTAGGTAAGACCTATGGTGATCTTGTTCAGTTTAATACTATGCCTGTAACTAAGCCAATCTTTAGTTCTTCTGCATTAAATGTAACAGATATTACAAATATTTCAGCCGGGGTTAATTTTACAATAAGTAGTAATGGTGGGGCACCTGTAACTGCACGTGGGATAATAATTTCTACGGATAGACTAACTTTGGATGATATTGCAGCTCCTTTTAATGAAAGCACTGACGTAGGAACCTATAATATTAAATTAACTGGGTTGACGGAAGGTACAACTTATTATGTGTATGGATATGCTGCAAATAGTAAAGGAATTACTTACACGGATGAGAGTATATTTTCAACAACTCAATTGGCCAATCTGGTTACTGCTTCGGTAACGAATATTACGGGAACAACTGCTGTCAGTGGTGGAGAGGTAGTAAGCAATACTGAAGCTACTCTTGTAGCAAAAGGAATTTGCTGGAGTACCAATCAATATCCTACTCGCGAGGACCGTAGAACTTCAGAGGCTATTACAAGTGATGGACTTGGTGTTTTTGCAAGTAGTATGACAGGACTATTACCAAATACAACTTATTACGTTAGAGCTTACGCGGCAAATAGTAAAGGTACAGCATATGGAAATCAATACACTTTTATCACTGCTACTCAACCTACACTTATTACTAATCCGGTAAGCGGTGTAACCAGTACTACTGCCGTTTCCGGTGGAAATATTGACAATGATGGACGCATGCCGGTAACTTCACGCGGAATTTGCTGGAGTCTTTACACAAGTGCTCCCGAAATTAATAGTGCTAATACAAAAGAAGGTACTGGCACCGGAAGTTTTACAAGTAATATGACCGGCTTGTTAGCTAATACTACTTATTATGTGAGAGCCTATGCAGCTAATGGTGTGACGTTAAATGGCACCAGTGTTGCTTATGGTAATACGGTGAGCTTTTTCACAGGACCAGCATCCTTGGCTACCCTTAAAACCAATGCAGTAACTGCCATTGCCAGTACTTCGGCTACAAGTGGTGGAACTATCACTGATAATGGTGGTGAGCCAAACAGCACTCGTGGAATTTGCTGGAGTACATTGAACGGTCCAACTATCAATGATAATCACGTTAGTAATGGCATTGGATCAGGAAATTTTACAAGTAAAATGATTGATTTGATGGGTAGTACCCGATATTATGTGAGGGCTTATGCTATCAATAGTGCGGGTACATCATACGGTGATGAAGTAGCTTTTATTTCGGCACCACCGGTTCTGCCTACGCTTACTACAACTACAGTTACAAATGTCGGCGGCACAACGGCCAGAAGTGGTGGTTTTATATCTAGTAATGGTGGAGCAAATGTAACACTTCGTGGAGTATGTTGGAGCACTTCTGCTACCCCAACAATAGCTGATAATTATATATTTGCAGGTGAAGGAAGTGGGAGTTTTTACGTTGATATCATCGACTTAACACCTACAACGAAATATTACATAAGAGCATTTGCTGTAAATAGCGAAGGCATTTCATACGGAAACGAACTTAGCTTCTCTACATTTACAACACCAACACTTACTACAACTGTCGCAACTGCAATAACCAGTTCTTCTGTTGTAAGTGGTGGATTTATCGAAAAAGATGGTGGTGTTCCGGTAATTTCCAGCGGAATATGCTGGAATACAGTGGGAAGTCCTACGCTAACCGATACGCATACAACCATTGGAACCGGTATTGGAGAATTTATTAATAGTATTACCGGATTACTGGGAAATACTACCTATTATATCAGAGCATACGCTACCAATAACGCAGGAACTGCCTATGGTAATGAACAGATTTTCACAACAAAGCCACCTGTTTTAGCTACACTTACTACAAAACCAACTACCAGTGGATCTGATGGTGTAAGTGCTCCCAGTGGTGGTATTGTATCGAGCAATGGTGGAGGTATTATTACATCAGTGGGTATTTGTTGGAGCATATCTCCAAATTTTGATCCGTCAACTGTATTCTCAAACAGGGTTTCTAAAGCAGGTACCGGAACTTTTGATATTACCATTACGGGGTTAAGTACCGGAACAACTTATTATGTCAAAGCATTTGCAGTTAATAGTGCCGGAACTGCTTATGCCGATAATGAATCCAGTTTCACAACGCCCAGATTAGCTACGGTTACTACAACTACTCCTCCCATTGCAACGGTTCTGAGAACTACAGCTATTGGCGAAGGCAATATTACAAACGACGGTGGAGCGACGGTTACAAAAAGTGGTTTGTGTTGGAGTATTACCGAAAACCCAACTGTTGCTGATGGGCATACGACGGCTGGCACAGGAACCGGTAGTTTTATTCATACCATGACGGGTTTAATGGGAAGCACTACATATTATGTGCGGGCTTATGCAACCAATAGCGTCGGGGTTGCATATGGAAATACTGAAAGTATGACCACAATGCCTCCCGAAATTCCAACCCTGACCACAGGTGTTCCAACTCTTAATTCTTCCACAAGTGCCAGAGTAGGTGGTAATATTTCCAGCGATGGAGGTGCAATGGTTACTACCCGAGGTTTAGTTTGGAGTATTAGTCCGAACTTTGATCCTTCGACAGTTACTGCCAATAAAACTGCACAAACCGGCTATTTTACAGGAAATTTCACCGCAGATATGAGTGGTCTTACTCCGGCTACAATATATTATGTACGTGCTTATGTAATTAATAGTGTTGGAGTTGCTTATGGAAACGAAGTTAGTTTTATAACTCCTAAACTCGCTACACTTACCACTGTATACGCATCTTCTCAAACCAGCAATACTGCCGGTAGTGGGGGCGATATAACCGATGATGGTGGGGCCTATATTAGTTCCAGAGGAGTCATATGGAGCACAACTCCCGATTTCGTTCCTGAAATTTCATCTCCCAACAAAACAATTGATGGAGGTGATAAGGGAAGCTTTGTAAGTAAATTGACTTTTTTGGTTGCAAGCACAAAGTATTATGTACGTGCTTATGCAAGCAGTATTGCAGGTACCAGTTATGGTAATCAGGTTAGTTTTACTACAAGTCCGCCCGATTTTGCCAGCATTACTACTAAAGCCACAAAAATAGTTCGTTGGAATACAACTGTTACTGCGGGTGGATACATCAATAATGATGGTGGAGCTCCTGTCACTACCAGAGGTGTTGTTTGGAGTGAATTTCCTAACTTTAAACCGGATACGGTTGTTGTGAATAAAACTGCCGAAACAGGAAACTATACCGGAAATTATAGAACTGAATTTGATTGCACCACTCCACTTTTAAAACAAAATACGACTTACTATATGCGGGCTTATGGCCAGAATATAGTAGGTATTGCTTATGGAAATGAGGTAAGTTTTACCACCGTAGGTGTTCCTACTCTTGCTACAGTTCCAATTGGGGCAAGCGCTACCGGTTACACAGCCATGAGTGGTGGTACTATAGTCAATACCGGACAGTCGACAGTTTCCGATAGGGGTGTTTGTTGGAGCGTAGGTCCAAACCCTACTGTTGGATTATTTACTAAAACAAGTCAGGGATATGGTTCTTCTTTTACGAGCAAAATCGTAGGTTTATCACCTCTGACAACTTACTATGTACGTGCTTATGCTGTTAATGATTTAGGTTTAGCATACGGTGATGAAACTACTTTTACAACACCGGCATCTGTTCCAATACTTTCTACTACTTATGCTTCAAGTACATCAAGCAATTCTATTCTTACGGGTGGTGAAATAACCAGTAACGGAGGTGCTTCAGTAACTTCACGTGGAGTAAGATGGAGTAATATTGCAAACTTCAACCCCGATACTGTGTCTGTTGCTCAAACAGTTGATGGCGCCGGTACTGGAATTTTTGTAAGTAATATTCTAAATTTAAAATCCAGTACTACTTATTATGTAAGGGCTTATGCAACTAACAGTGCAGGAACAGGTTACGGGAATCAGGTTAACATGTCTTTATTCCCTACATCACCTATACTTGCCCCAACAGTTGCAAGTTCGGTTACCGGTGTTAGTGCCATTGGTGCCGGTAGAGTAACCAGTGATGGAGGAGATCTGGTAACTTCTCGGGGAATTTGCTGGAGTACTGTGTCAAATCCTACAACTAAAGATAGCAAAATTGTGTGTGGCAAAGATACAGGTAGTTATGTAGGAAATATGACCGGATTAATTCCGAATACGATATACTATGTACGGTCTTATGCCATCAATAATATTGGAACAGCTTATGGGCTTGAAACAACATTGCAAACAGCATCATTACCAACACTTTCGGGTACGGCTTCTGCTACCAGCATTCTTACAACTACTGCTACCAGTGGTGGTCTTATTACAGATGACGGCAGATCTCCGATACTTACACGTGGTGTTTGTTGGAGTCTTTATGGAAATCCAACTATTGCTTTATCAACCAAAACAGTAGATAATACAAGCACCGGAATCGGTAGTTTTATAGCGAAGCTGACCGGTTTAGTTCCTAATAAAATGTATTATGTTAGATCGTATGCCACCAATAGTGTAGGAGTGACTTATGGTAGTGAAATTTCGTTTACCACGGCCGATGTGATGCTACCCACAATTACTACATCGACTCCAAGCGCAATAACCAGCAACACAGCTACTGCCGGAGGTGAAGTGTTGGATGAAGGTGGAGTGGCTGTAACTTCACGGGGATTATATTGGGGCACAGTAAATCCACCGCTTACTAAAGTTCCCGCTGCTGTGGGCGGTTCGGGTGTTTTTACAACGAGCCTGAGCGGATTATTACCAAATACTAAATATTATGTGCAGGCATATGCCATTAATACTGTGGGTACAGTTAATGGAGATGTGAAGAGTTTTACAACACAGGTAATGGTACCTAAATTAAGTGTACCAAGTATTTCGGGTCTTACCATTAATACTGCAGTAGGTATTGCAACTGTGACGGATAATGGGGGAGATGCATTAACAGATATGGGACTTTGTTGGAATACTACCGGAATTGATCCATCGTTGATTAATGCTGTTCCCAATGCAACTATTGGTACTACTATAAATGGAACTATTACGAACTTGACACCTGGTACCCGATATTATGTATGGGCATATGGAACCAATCGTGGGGGTACAGGATATAGTGCTTCGCCAATAAGCTTTACCTCTCCAACACTGGCAGCGCTAACTACAAAAGCAGTTAATACAATCACATTTAATACCGCAAAAAGTGGTGGTAATATAACCAGTGAAGGAGGAGCGCCCGTTACTAAGCGTGGAACTTGTTGGAGTACAGTTAGTCCTCCTTATTCTTATGATAGTCATATTGACGATGCGTCGGGTGGTTCGGGAAGCTATGTTGCAACGCTTACGGGTCTAAATGGTCGTACAACTTATTATGTTCGTTCGTATGCAGTTAGCAGTTTGGGAACCAGCTACGGAAATACTTTAAGTTTCACAACTCTTTCTAACGCAATTCTTACTACCAATGAGGTAAGTTCCATAACCAGTAATTCAGCACTTACTGGAGGAGAAATAACTGATGATGGAGGATCTCAGATTCTTGCATGGGGTGTGTGCTGGAATACAGCAACAAACCCAACTACTGCTAATAATAAAGTTTCGACCAGTAGTGGTAGTAGTGCAAGTTTTAGTAACACACTTACGGGATTATTACCAAATACAACTTATTATGTACGGTCTTTTGCTGTTACTCTTCAGGGAACATCTTACGGTACACTTCAAAGTTTTATCACAATGGGTGCTGTTCCTGTATTGAGTTCTGTTACCATATCATCAGTTACAGGAACCTCAGCCATGACGGCTGCAACAATTACTACCGAAGGAGGAACAATTATCGATCGTGGTGTTCGTTGGAATACAACCGGAATTATTCCTACCGAAGCTGATAATACACTCTCTAACGGTTACTTTGCTACCACAATAGGTGGAAAAATTGATAACTTAGTGGGTGCAACTAAATACTATGTTTGGGCTTATGCCAAAAGTGATATTGGAACCGGTTACAGTGCTACTCCTGCAACTTTTACAACACCACTATTAGGTAATATTACCACTACTAAACCAGTGAGCATTACCGGCACAACGGCAAGTACCGGTGGTAATGTTTTAAGTGATGGAGGAGCTACTATAACTGCACGTGGTGTATGTTGGAGTACCAGTGATTTTCCTACTATTGCAGATAATATCTTGGCTTATGCAAGTGGAGGTACAGGTGCCTTTACAAGTAACATTGCAGGCTTGACTGGTGGTGTAAAATACTATCTTAGAGCTTATGCCACAAATTCAGTAGGAACTACTTATGGTGGTGTGGAGAATTTTACGACTTTGACTACTCCAACTTTGACCACTGTAGCTGTTACAGCGGTAACCTCAAATTCCGCAGTTTGTGGTGGAAATATCAGTAGTGATGGTGGTGCATCCGTATCTGTTCGCGGAGTTTGCTGGAGCACAACAACCGGACCTATTGCTACTGGAAACCATGCAGTTGCAGCTGCAGGAGGCATTGGTGATTTCACCTGCAATATTATAGGTTTGCTTCCGGTTACATCTTATTTTGTGAGAGCATATGCAACAAGTTCTCAAGGAACATCTTATGGTAATGAGGTAATCTTGACCGCTTTGCCTGTGCCTCCAACTGTTGGTTCACTGGTACTCTCTAATATGACTTCTTCCACTGCAAATTGGTCAGCAACTGTAACTGATGGTGGAGGTGCGGTAGTAACAGATCGTGGCTTGTGCTGGAATACTGCAGGTTTGCCTGTCGTTACAGATAACAAGATGGCCTCAGGAACTGGTGTTGGTAGTTTCAATGATATGCTTACCGGGCTTATAGAGGGGCCTACTTATTATGTACGCGCCTATGCTACCAATGCTGGTGGAACTTCATATTCTGCAGTGCAGACCTTTAAGATTTGTCCTACTTTTACTGTAATCCATAAATTAGCTTCTGGTTCACCGGTAGATAATAAAACAATAACGTATAATTCTATAAATTCCAATATTACCGGATCCTCATTGTGCTGGATCACCAAGAATTTGGGAGCTGATTTACAGGCAGCTTCAGCTACCGATATCACCGAAGAACCGATGGGTTGGTACTGGCAGTTCAACCGTAGTCAGGGTTATCAATATACCCCTGTGACTCCTCGTACTCCGGTGGTTTGGGCAACTTCGATTAATGAAACCAGTGATTGGTTAGCAGAAAATGATCCTTGTTTACTTCAGTTGGGGCCAGGGTGGCGTCTTCCTACCAATGCAGAATGGACTGCTGCTGATGCAGCTCCACAATCGTGGGTTAAAGCTGCCGATGCTTACAACTCAGTTCTAAAACTTCACAATGCAGGTTATATAACAGCGGCCG
>JAFLKK010000006.1 GCA_019163375.1 Paludibacter sp. | reverse complement strand
TCCAAAACATTGATCAACGCTGCGGGTTGTGATAGTATAGCTACTTTGAATTTGAAGGTGAAAAACTCGTCAAGCTCCACCACAAATGTTAGCATCTGTCAAGGTGAGAAGTATATGTTTAATGGTACGACTTGTATAGTTACCGGAACATATGTGGCATATTTGACTAATTCAGCAGGTTGCGATAGTATTGCTACTTTACAATTGACTGTGAATATGCCTACAAGTTCAATAATTGAATCTTCTGTTTCAGAAGAAGATATGAAACTTTATGGTGGTTATAAGTTCAATGGAACTATTTATCGGCAAGTGGGTACCTACACAATTAAACTAATTAATTCAGTAGGTTGCGATAGCATAACCACTTTGATTTTAAAAGCAAGGGCTCAAACAACTCAAGCAACCAGGGTTACTGTATGTAGTTCGGAATTACCCTATTCCTGGAATGGAGCTTTCTACAATGCTACAGGGATATATACTAAAACATTGAAAAATGCTGCGGGAATAGATAGTATTGCTACTTTAGATATGACAGTGTTAAATTCTACAACATCAACAACCAAGGCAACTGTTTGTAGCGGAAATACTTATTATTTTAATGGCTCCGGCTATTCAAAGGCAGGTACATATGTTGAAAAATTAAATAATTATGCTGGCTGCGACAGTATAGCTACTCTAGAATTGGCAGTTGATACGGTTTATAATACCTCACAAACGGTTCAATTATTTACAGGCGAGAAACTTACAATTAACGGACACGTTTATGACCAGGCCGGAACATATACTGATGTTGTTACTTCAGCTAATAATTGTGAAAGTACAACCATCACCGAGATAACAGTGGTGGACTTACCAAATGCATTTACCCCTAATGGCGATGGAGTTAACGATGAGTTTATGAAAGACTGGCACGTTCAAATCTACAACCGCAATGGCATTCTTTTATTCGAGGGGTATGATGGTTGGGATGGAAATTATAATGGCAAACCGGTAACCAAAGACACTTATTTCTTTATTTTATATTACCTTCATGATGCAAAACAAAAAACAAAAGAAGGCTATGTGATGATCATTCGCTAACTGTTTATGAAGAAACTGATTATTATATTATCATTAAATTGTCTGTTTGTGCTGATGGTTGCTCAATCCAATATCCGATTGAATAATTATTGGGCAAACTTACATTATATCAATCCATCGGCCGTTTATGACAAATATATGGCTGTATTTAGCATTGCAGCCAGCAAACAATGGTATGGCTTTTCGGGTGCACCAACAACCTTTTTTGCTTCGGGAACTACCTATATTGATAATATGCATTCGCAAATAGGGTTGGTGTTGGTGCAGGATAAAATTGGATTTACTTCTACCACGAGTATTGATCTATCGTATGCTTATTCCATTCAATTTCAGAATAAATGGCAGCTGCACCTGGGGCTTGGTTTAAATAATCTGAGTACTTACTATGATCCAGCGCAAGTAAACCTGATTACTGATGCCGACAATAATGCTTATCAATATTTAAAATCGGAAAATAATTTTAATGCTGATTTGGGTATGGAAGTTTTATATAAATCATTGAAAGTAGGTATTTCAAGCCAAAATGTTTTTTCAATGTTCTCACATGTTGACTTTCATCAAACGAATACCAATTTTCTGTACGTTCGGTATAGGGATAATACTGATAATGTTGTTAATATGGGTTATGGAATTTGTGGTATCCAGTATTCCAATATGTTTCAAATGGAGGTGAATGCCACCAGTTACCTGAAAATTCCTCCTATTGCCGGGCTTAATATGAAGCCGGAATTAATAGATGTCGGTTTGTTTTATCGAACTGGGAGCGAGATAGGGTTGGTTTTTGGTTTCGAACTCAGCGAATCACTCCATTTATCCTATACTTATAACTATCATGTGGGTGGAATTAGCCGTAGCTCACTGGGAACTAATGAACTAATGCTAACCTATAATTTAAGCAAAAGAAATGTTTGCCATAGCTGCTGGTACTAAATTAAACTCAAGTATTTTCTTTCTATCCTCAAATTCTAAATTTGTCATTCAATTATGCATTGTTTGCTTGTTAAATATAGTTAATGATTTTGAGTGATAATTTTTTTTATTCGGAAAAATGAAGTATTTTTGAACTTCAAATAAAAAGGAACAGTAAATTATGGCCAAAGAAGTTGTTAATAATATAGGTGCAATGTACAATGCACTCACTAATGGAAGTAAAATTGTTGGTAAAATTTTTGCAGATAGCGATTTTAGAATTGATGGTGAAGTGGAAGGAACCATTACCTGTAGCGGAAAAGTGGTAATTGGTCAGAAAGGGGTACTTAAAGGTTCAATATCTTGTACCAATGCCGAAATTATTGGAACTGTGGAAGGTGATATTGTTGTTGCTGAAACATTATCGCTTCGTGGAACTGCTGTTATTATCGGAGATGTAAAAACAAAAGTTCTGATGGTTGAGCCAAATGCTGTTTTTAATGGAACTTGCTCAATGAGAGGTGCTGAAGACTCAACAATTGTTGAATAATAATATTAATGAAAATATAGTAAAAGCGTTGAGGTAACCGGTTACTTCAGCGCTTTTTGTAAATCAGAATCAACTTATTTTATGGAAAAAGAATATAAAGCGTTAGTAATAAATGAAGTAAATGCTGCTTTTGAACAAACCATTCAAACCCTGCATATTGATAATTTGCCAAAAGGCGATGTGTTGGTGAAGGTTCATTATTCATCCATAAACTATAAAGATGCACTTTCGGCTACCGGAAATAAAGGTATTACTAAAAAATACCCCCATACTCCGGGCATTGATGCTGCGGGTGAAGTGGTGAGTTCGTTGGATGACAAGTTCAAAGTCGGTGACAAAGTAATAGTTACCGGTTATGATTTAGGAATGAATACTTCCGGAGGTTTTGGACAGTACATTCGTGTTCCGGCCGATTGGGTGGTAAAACTTCCCGAAGGATTAAGTCTTAAGGAATCGATGATAATCGGTACGGCAGGTTTCACAGCCGGCATCTCAGTTTCGCGATTGAGTGTATTGGTACAGCCTTCAGATGGTAAAATTCTGGTTTCAGGAGCTAGCGGTGGAGTAGGTTCGGTAGCACTATCGTTGTTGTCGAAACTTGGTTATCAGGTTATTGCTATTTCGGGTAAAGAAGCCGAATATCCTTTTCTGAAAAAGTTAGGCGCAACAGAGATTATTCCTCGTGCAGACTTTCAGGAAGTCGACAAGCGCCCTATGCTTTCGGCTCAATATGCAGGAGCTATCGATACCGTGGGTGGCCCTATCCTTGAGAATATATTGAAATCACTCCAACCATTAGGTGCTGTAACTACTTGTGGTAGTGTGTCGGCAACTCAACTCAACATGACTGTTTTCCCGTTTATTTTGCGCGGAATTTCGCTTATCGGCATTTCGGCTCAAAATTATCCTGGTGCTTTACGTGAACCGTTATGGATTAAACTTGCAACGGATTGGAAGCCAACTAATTTGTTGGAACTGTACTCAGAAATCAGGCTGGAAGATATTCCTGAAACTGTTGCGTTAATTTTGCAGGGAAAACTGAAAGGTCGCACAATAGTGAACATGCTTGATTAAGCCCTAATTATTGGTTTACAAGCGCTTTTGTATCGTTGGATTTGCCATTTGCGTTTAATTCAAATCTTTTAGTACAAAACCCTTTTATTAATGAAAAAAAAAGTGCAATTTTGCACTTTAATTCAAATCGAATTTTACACCACTTTCATAACCCTTCTTTTGGATGGCATTAGCAAACGAGAATTACTTAAAAACTCCCGAAATCTACTGTTTTGACGAGATAGAGAAGCGTGTTAATGCTTTCAAAATTCTTCACCCAACTGCTAAAATTATCCGTTTAGGCGTTGGTGATGTCACTCGCCCTTTACCCCATGAAGTTATTCAGGCAATGCATAAAGCTATTGATGAAATGGGTCATGCTGAGACTTTTAGAGGATATAGTCCACCGCAAGGTTACGATTTTTTAATTGAAAAAATTCAAAAAGACTATCGGACCCTGGGAGTAGTGCTGGATAAAGAAACCATTTTTGTGAACGATGGTGCAAAGTCAGATATTGGAAATATTGGTCATGTGTTGGGTCGCGATAATATTATTGCGATAGCTGATCCGGTTTATCCCGTTTACGAAAATGCAACCATCATGAGTGGTAGGGCAGGAGTGATAAACGATGATCAGAAATGGAGTAACGTGGTATACCTTCGTTGCACAGCCGAAACGGATTTTATTCCCGAATTGCCAAGTGAAAAAGTGGATGTAATTTATCTGTGTAATCCGAACAATCCGACGGGTACAGTGTTGAGTAAAGCAGAACTGAAGCGTTGGGTCGATTATGCAATTGAACATCAGAGTATTATTGTGTACGATGGAGCATATCAGGCTTATGTGAATGAACCTGATGTTCCGAGAAGTATTTACGAAATAAAAGGAGCTAAAAAAGTAGCTGTAGAAATAAGAACTTATTCCAAAACAGCCGGATTTACGGGTTTACGTTGCGGTTATACCATTTTCCCCAAAGAATTGATGGTGTATACCAAAATGGGCGAAGTGTCTCCATTAATCAAACTTTGGAACAGGCGCATTACGAATTATACAAACGGTGTATCGTATATAGTGCAACGTGGTGCTGAAGCGATTTATTCCAGAAAAGGCAAAGCTGAAACTCAGGAGCTGGTCAATTATTATCTTACTAATGCATCGTTGATCAGGGCTGAATTGGTTTCGCTCGGATATGAAGTGTACGGTGGTGTTAATTCGCCCTATGTTTGGTTCAAGACGCCTGATGGACAAACATCCTGGAAGTTCTTTCAACAGCTTTTATACGATTGTCAGGTGATAAGCACGCCCGGAATTGTTTTTGGTAATTCAGGTGAAGGCTATATGCGTTTAACCGGTTTTAGTAGCCGAGAAGCTACATTAGAAGCATTAAGCAGAATACGAAAAGGAGGATTTTGAACAATTAATTTCTTAACTAAAATATAAAAATTATGTGTGGGATTGTCGGATATATTGGAAACAAACAGGCTTATCCAATTTTAATTAAAGGTCTTCAACGACTTGAATATCGTGGGTATGACAGTGCAGGGATAGCGTTGATTCATGGCGATAAATTGAATGTTTATAAAGCCAAGGGTAAGGTTTCCGATTTAATTCATTTTGCAGGACAAAAAGATATTGAAGGTACTATCGGTATTGCTCACACACGCTGGGCAACGCATGGCGAACCAAATATAGTAAATGCGCATCCACATTATTCTCAATCTGAAGAGTTGGCACTTATTCACAATGGAATCATTGAGAACTATGCTGTTCTTAAACAAGGATTATCAGAACGTGGTTTTACTTTTGCAAGTGAAACGGATACAGAAGTTTTAATTCAACTGATTGAATTTGTGAAAAAATCAAACAATGTTGATTTGACTACTGCTGTTCAGTTAGCTCTTAATCAGGTTGTTGGTGCATACGCTATTGCAGTTATTGAAAAAGGAAGACCCGATGTAATTGTTGCTGCCCGCAAAGGTAGTCCGCTGGTAGTGGGTATTGGTGAGGATGAATTTTTTCTGGCTTCCGATGCAACTCCAATTATTGAATTCACCAACAAAGTGGTTTATATTGGTGAAGAAGAAATTGTGACATTGGAACGTGGCAAGGAAATTAGAATTAAGACGATAGGAAACGTTGAAAAAACGCCGGAAATTAAAGAATTGGAAATGACCTTGAGCCAATTGGAAAAAGGTGGGTATCCACACTTCATGATCAAGGAAATTTTTGAACAACCAAAAACATTGGCCGACAGCATGCGTGGTCGTGTTAATGTTGATGAAAACAATATCACACTGGCCGGATTTATTGATAATAAAGAAAAATTCCTGAATGCTAAACGTATTATCATTACTGCTTGCGGTACTTCATGGCACTCGGGCTTGATTGGAAAATATGCTATCGAAGAATTTGCCCGTATACCAGTTGAAGTTGAATATTCTTCAGAGTTTCGTTACCGGAAACCGGTTATCAATAAAGATGACTTAGTGATTGCTATCTCGCAATCGGGTGAAACAGCTGATACGCTTGCAGCAGTAGAATTAGCGAAAGAGCATGGTGCATTTATCTTTGGTATTTGTAATGTGGTTGGATCATCAATTCCACGTAACACGCATTCAGGTTGTTATACTCATGCCGGTCCCGAAATTGGGGTTGCTTCTACAAAAGCATTTACAGCTCAGGTTACAGTTCTTACCATGCTTGCATTAATGATTGGTAAGGAAAAAGGAACCTTGTCTGAAGAGCAGTATCTGAAAATAGTTGGTGAATTAGCACGTATTCCGGAAAAAATAACTCGCTTGCTGAAGCAGGATGCGAGCATTGCTGAGTTTGCAAAAACATTCACTTACGCTCAAAACTTCATCTATTTGGGACGTGGTTACAATTTCCCTGTAGCGTTGGAAGGTGCTTTGAAGTTGAAGGAAATATCATATATTCATGCTGAGGGTTATCCGGCAGCCGAAATGAAACATGGTCCGATTGCTTTGATTAGTCAGGAAATGCCGGTGGTAGTTATTGCTCCAAGTGTGGGTATGTACGAAAAGGTAGTAAGTAATATACAAGAAATTAAAGCTCGAAAAGGTAAGATTATTTCCATAATTACCGAAGGTGATGTGGTGGTAAAGAACCTGTCCGATTATAGCATCACTATTCCAGAAACGGAGGAATGTTTAGTGCCTCTGTTGGCGGCAATACCTTTACAATTATTTGCATATCATATAGCCGTTGTCAAGGGTTGTAACGTGGATCAACCGCGCAATCTGGCCAAATCGGTTACTGTTGAGTAGTATAATTAACCCCTTCGTCATTGTTGGGGTTTTTTGTTTTATTGTTAATGTCTGAAATTGCTACTTTATTGGTTCAATATCAGATTTTCAAATTTTCTAAATAAATTTTTTTTATGTGCGGAATAGCAATGGTAAGGCTTCTAAAGCCTTTGGATTATTATCAGGAAAAATATGGAACTTGGCAGTACGGATTGCAAAAGATGTACTTGCTTATGGAAAAGCAACATAATCGTGGGCAAGAGGGAGCAGGGATTGCTACCGTAAAACTCGATATGCCTGCCGGTGAGGAATATATTTGGCGTGAGCGTGTGGAAGGAAAAAATGCTATCCAGGAAATATTTGCAGAGATCAATAAAAAGATGTCGAGTTTTCCAAGCGAGGTGTATGCTGATGTTCAAAAATCGAAAGAGCTGCTGCCTTTTGCCGGTGAACTGTATATGGGGCACTTGCGCTACAGTACTACCGGAAGAAGCGGTTTGTCTTACGTTCATCCATTCTTGCGTCGCCATAACTGGAAAAACCGGACAATGGTACTCGCTGGTAATTTCAACCTGACAAATGTAGACGAGCTTTTCGATCATTTGACCTTGAAAGGACAACACCCCCGCGATAAAGGCGATACTTTTTTGATGCTTGAATCATTGGGCTTTGGACTCGATCAGGAGGTACAAAAAGAATACGATAAAATCAAACAACGTTATTCGAACGATATAACTATTACCCGTAAGATTGAAGAAAATCTTGATATTGCTTCGTTTATCCGTAAATCGGAAAAAATGTGGGACGGTGGTTATGTTATTTGTGGTATGTTGGGACATGGTGATTCCTTTGTTTTCCGCGATCCGAAAGGCATCAGACCGGCATTCTATTATATTGACGATGAAATCGTTGTGACAGCCTCTGAACGACCTGTTATTCAAACAGCAATGAACGTCAAAGAGGAAGATATCAAGGAATTGCAACCGGGCGAAGCCATGATTATCAAGAAAGATGGTACCGTTAAGTTCGAAACCATTCGTCGCGCTTCTAAAGAATTGACCAAGTGTTCTTTCGAACGTATTTATTTCTCCAGAGGTAGCGATATCGATATTTACAAGGAACGTAAAAAACTGGGAGCGCAACTGGCTCAACCAATTTTGAAAGCCATTGGAAATGATGTTGAAAATACTGTATTCTCATTCATCCCCAATACAGCCGAAGTAGCATTTTTTGGGATGATGGATGGTATTAAAGCAGCTTCTAATCAAGCTGCCCGTGTTGAAAAAGTGCTGATTAAGGACATTAAACTTCGTACGTTTATTTCTACCAACGACGAAAGAAATGATTTGGCTACACACGTTTACGATGTGACTTATGGTTCTATCCGTCGTGGAAAAGTGGATAATCTGGTGGCAATTGATGATTCAATTGTGCGTGGTACAACGCTGAAACAAAGTATTCTGAAAATTCTAAATAGATTGGAACCTAAGAAAATTGTTATCGTGTCTTCTTCTCCTCAAATTCGTTACCCCGATTATTACGGTATCGACATGGCAAGAATGAATGAGTTTTGTGCGTTCAGAGCGGCTATCGAATTGTTGAAAGAAACGGGACGACAAGACATTATCGATGAGGTATATGTGAAGTCGAAGGCTCAGGAGTTTTTGCCAAAAGAAGAAATAATAAACTATGTGACTGAGATCTATAAACCGTTTACGATGGAAGATATTTCGAAGAAAATAGCTCAAATGCTGACCCCTGCAGAGGTAGATTGTCCTGTAGAATTAGTGTATCAGTCTATCGAAGGCTTACATGAGGCCTGTCCTAATCATTCGGGTGACTGGTATTTTTCCGGAAATTACCCAACTCCGGGAGGAACAAGAATGGTAAATCTAGCCTATATAAACTTTTACGAAGGCAGAGATAAATAGCATTCAATCAAAATATAGACAAAAAAAAAGGTTATTGAAATTCGTTTTCAATAACCTTTTTTTATACCGTGTAAAAGTAGAGACAAAAATAATTCAATGCCATCTATATTTGGTTTCAATCAATGGGTCAAGGTGTTTAAATTCGCCAAAGTTCTTTTGTTTATTGTTTTCCCACCAGTCAAAATAAGCTTTTGCTGCTATTTTATGAGAAGTGTCATCGTCGACTAACTTTAAATCGACCGAATCTCTCAAAGCTAAAATGGGATTTTGAGACGGGAATCTCATTATTAAATACTCGCTGTTAATTGAAACCGCTCTTATTGATTCGATAGTCCACAAAACATACATTCCTAGTGTGCAGTTTGGTGCATAAAGAGAAGAAATACCGTTGTGAGGGAAATTCGTTATAACTTGTGTATCATTCCTGTATTTCAGTAGTGCGGGGATGTCGTTGTAAGTAAAAGCAGGTAAGTTTATTGAATCATATTGATTCGCTTTCAATAATTCGACATACCTGTCAACTGCAACATTACTAATTTCTTTGTTGTCGTCACAACTTATTAAACCAACAAAAGCAATAAGCAAAATGAATGTTTTTAATGTTTTCATGATTTTATTTTTTTGTTTAAATTTTATATGAATAATAAGACCTTCATTGGATTTCAGAGAGTATCTATTTTTCTCTGCTTTAACCAGATTTTAATTATCCGGCAAGTGAACGCTTGAGCAAAAGAACTGCCAACTGATCATCTTTAGGCGACTTGCAGGAATTACCTGGCCATAGCAAACTTAGTATTCGTCAATTACAAAGTTGAAATATTTTTTACATTTAAACAGAAAGACGCAGATAATTAAACCTGCGTCTTTCGTAAAGTATAGAGTTAGTGAGCCTTAAAATTCCATTTGGAGTTGTCACTATTCATATCAAATGGTGCAAGTGTTGGTGTGCTATCCCCGGAAGATACCAGTGCTAATTTCTCCTGCGAATTGGGAACTAACTTAGGCATTATTCTATATGTTCCATCTATCAATTGATCGATTCGCCATAATTGTTCCGGTGCGCCGTTAAAGTTTGGAACCGTTATTACTTCAGCTTCGGCAGTTGCTGCTAATGCACGATCCGTTCCTGCAATTACTATTTTATAATAGGGTGCACCGGGATATCCTCCTGCATCGGGAACTGCTGTAATTGCCCATTTTTGATGCGGACGGAACATGTAATCTCCAATCCGTACACCCGTGTTGCCTGTTGGCCAGGTTTTAATTACAACGGCTAATTCCTGCGAAGCAACAGGTTTTATAGGTTCATCATTGTTACGGTTAAATCCGCGCATTCCACCGGCCATTCGTACAAAATCTACTACTAACTCCAAGGCATATCCTCGTCGCTCCGATTCAATCTCATACGTTCCTTCTTTAAAGTTATCTCCTGCAACCGGCCAACCATTTTTCCATAATAGCGGACGGATAGCTAACACGCTGCGTCCGCTTTGATCTAAATCTGCTTCATAATGGCAGGACATTTTTTCAACACCGTCGCCAATAATTAAACGTCCAAAGTGCCCGGGTCCGGTAACTCTTCCGCCGGCTGCTACTACCATTTTACCACCACCTTCTAACATGTCTCTTCCCATATTATCAAGGTAAGGACCGGTTACTTTTTTGGACCGACCAACAACGATATTATAAGTTGAGTTAGCGCCATCGCAGCAGGTTCCATGTGTGCCCAGCAGATAATACCAACCATCACGATACATTAAGTCTGTGGCCTCACAATCAATAGCTACATTTATTGCTTTATTACCTTCAACACGTTTTCCAGTTTTGGGATCAAGTTCTATAAGGCGAATGAAACCAAAGTAGGTTCCGTATGAACACCATAAACGTCCATCGGTTGGGTCAAGTAAAAGTCCCGGGTCAATAGCATCACAGTCTTCCATGTTTTCGGAGGATGCAACTACAATAGATTCTGTAAATTTAAAATCAGGAGACGTTGGGTCAAGCGTTTTATTCCACATTGTATTTATTTTACCATCATGTCCGCCTCCCAGACCTCCACCTGTTGAGCCATAGATAACAAGGTAGCGATCGCCAATTTTTAATGCATCTGGGGCAGCTCCACCACCCGGTCTTACTGCACCGCTATTCCATGTCCAACCGTCTTCGGATATTAATCCGCCTCCGCCTGTACCAAATGTATAATACTTACCGTCGCATTCCATAATGGTGGATGGATCATGTATAAATGGTTTTCCGACTTGTGCCATCACTGTTCCGGTTAACAATAGTGATAGTAGGGCTATTGCACCCATTATTTTAATTCTTGATTTCATCTGTTTATAATTTTTTTTTAATGTCAGATGGAACTCGCACATAATCATTTTCCATGTGTATCATGATTGGTTTGTTGTGCTCGTTTCATAATTCTAATTTTTATACAATTGAGATATTAAATAGGGATGATTAGCTAATTTTATTCATAACTGATAGTGATATTTTTTATCGGCTCTCCATTTTCATTTAGAAAACGAACACAGAAATCACTCATTCCGGGACCATTAATGACTGCTCCCCGCAGGATATTCTTTCCTTTATTAAGTGTTAGACGAGGTGAAACACAATCGTCCACTACCATGCGTCTGTCTCCCGATAGCAGAATAGCTTCCTTTCCATTTAGCCACCACATGGATGCCGAATTTGAGCCGACTGCCAATCTTACATTTTTCATTTCTTCAGGACTGTTCACTACGGTAACTGCCCAAAAGATTACTCCGTAATGCTGTTTTCTCAATCCATAGGCGAAACGAAATAGTTTGACATTGTACATAGAACTCTCCAATGCATGCCACGTTAGTTCCTGCTCGCCAACTTTTACCTTTTCTCCATCTTTAGGAAGTACAGTAAACTGGTTTGCAAAATACTCGGTTGTAAATGCCGTTCTCAAGTAGCTATCGGTAAAAACAGCATTGCCACGGTTCGGTTTGTTAATTGGTTCTAGTAGCGACCAACGTTGGATAAATCCTTTAGCATCCGGCGTCTTTTTCTTTGTTGTGCCCGGAGTAAAGTACGGTGAGATAGTTCGCGTAGTATCGCTTTTGGCGTTACCAGCGGTTTTGCTCTTTGGTGAGGCGCAATGTCCTTGTAATCCCAATCCCAGGAGAATTACAGCGCTAGCCGATAAAAATAATGTTTTGTGTTTAATGTTCATATTAGATATTTATAGTGTTGATATTTTTTCTTGAAAATTAAGCATATCTTTTTGCAAAACTACAAATAAATATTCCTTTTCACTACATGCCGCAAGGCAAAATGCATTTTTATTCTATTATATTTCTCAATTGGTATAAATATATCAATTTCGAAGATAAAGATCTTCCTGTTTTTTTATTTTGATACAAACTGAGGCAAAACTAGCGTAATGCACAATTTGTCCCGATTTATCGGGGTCAGCCAGCCAATGAACATAAGAGCGTATGTTATGGGCTAGTAGCTTGGTTGTAATTAGTTGGTTTTTAAATGTATAATAATGTTGATGTATTTTTTGTTTGTACAAATGTTATATTTTATTTTTTTGAGTTTTGAATAATTGACGAAATGTTTTAGTATAAACGATATACGTTTTTTTATTTCTGTCATGTCAAATCAGTTTATCTTTCGATCACAAGTTTATAAATATATCCACCTTGTGTTAGAAATATATAACTTCCATCATCAGCTTTATCAATAAAAACTGGTACATACATATCACCAGCATTAAATTTTTTTATCAATTTACCATTCGGAGATATTTCAACCGCATAATAATTCTGAGAAGAGCTATAACAAAGACAAAGTATAGAATTATCTTTTAAAGCTGTTGCTCCATATACAGTAAGTGGAAATCCTATTGTTGACAAAGTGTGAACTGTCCATAATTCATCCCCTTTATTTGTTATTTTCGACACACTCATATCAGAAGTATATCCAGCGCCGTTTGCCATAAGATAATAGTAATTGTCTTTTGATTGAACAAAGGTTTCTAAATAACAATTATCTGTATTATTATAAATAATTTCTTGTAACACATTACCTGAATTATCAATTTCTTTCATTCCTAAATTGTACATCCCATCCAATCCACTATTTTTATCAATTAGTTTAGTCCCAAAAACATAAAAATTATTTTTACCGTTTTTGATTATTTCAATATTTAAATAGTAATTATTTGGTTTAGACCAAATGGTATCAAGCTTATTGTCAATTAAATTAAAGCCATTATTTCCTACAAATAAAAAGTTTCCATTCGCAGTTTCAATACCATTATAAATTGCATATTTATAGGTAATTTCATTTCTAATTTGAATTATTTTATCCCCATACTTATTTATTTTGAAAGTGTTTTGATAGGAAAGAACTAAGAAACCATTATCGTCGCATTCTTTAATATATTGATTATTTGCAGTGTAATCAAATAATCCACCTTCAAAGTATTTCTTCCAAATTAAATTAAAATTTCTGTCGGTTTTCATTACTAGTGTATATGTTTTATCATAAATAAGTGCTTGTCCAAGAATAATGTAATTATTATCTGAAGTAACTTTGCATTGAATAATATTGATTGTTTTATATTCATATTTGCCGAAAGGAAGTGATGAGATTTCATTTATTAATTCAATGCTAGTAGATGAATTTTTATTTATTATTCTTGAATAATTGTTTTTATCATAGGCTCTTACCGAAATCTTATACGTTGTATTTGGCTCTAGATGAGTTAATAAATAAGAATTTGTTTGAATGCCTTTAATACTAACAGTATCATTGACAATTACATCAAATTTAACCGCATTGATTGCAGTCCATTCAACTAAAATCTGACGTGATGTAGGAGTTACATTCTGGAAATCAAATGACGTTATACTATTAGATGTATTCTCATCAGGTAATATAGGTTCATCTATTCCTTTATTGCATGCTGAAAGTAAGGATAGCAATAAAATGAAATTAATAATATTGATGTATTTTCCCATTTTCAATAAAAAATTTAAAATGTTATTTCTGCTTTACAGTTTGTATTATATCCAACACATGGAATCATAAGTATTTTGTCATTAACTATAAATTTTGAAGCAGTTAAATTGTAAGTGTATTGACATTGCCAAATAAACTCCCACATTTTTGTATCCAAATTATATCTCCAAAAATCTCCTAATTCATAATTATTATCCGTTATGCCTCCTAAAGCATAGATATAATTTTTGTTGTACAATAATCGGGTATTGGATCTGTTATAGGGACCTGCATTTAATGAACATAATAAAGTCCAATTATCATTGGTTGGATTATACTGCCATAATTCTCTGTAGTTCGTAATTATAAATCCAGTTGTACCATTCTCACAATTTCCTGTAACATATCCATGCATATCATCAGGTAGATTTTTTTTAGCAGTCCAAACATTTGTATTTAAATTATATTCCCAAAATCGTTTGTTGTTAAATTTTTTGTAACCTACATAAACGCTGTTTCCTAATCTAAAAGCAAAAACATTATCATCACTGTCTGGATAATTCGTAATTATGTCCCAATTATCAATTGTTTCATTATACTTAAGTAGGTTTAGCTTACCCGGGATTTGATATAATCTACTAAAATAATGTACAAATAAATACTGGGAATTATTATAATTGAAGTTTGCATCCGTAATTCCAACTCCAATATTTGCATCGTTAGAAGAAATACTGTTTCGTTTTACCCAGATGTTTTTTGACATATCATAATATGCCACATCATATTGATAGATAAAATAAATTTTATTTTGTAGAATAAATTCTGTACTTTGCCAAGATGGATACAAAACAATTGGCATCACTGGTATATTAGTTTCTGAATAAGTACCTGAAAAAATCCTTATTTTGCTATATGCGGTAAACTTCTTGCCATTCACATATAAATCAAGTGTATAAACCCCTGCAGGAATATTATCAGGTATTTTCATTCCCCAGAATACATAATCAGAATAACTGGTATAAGTCGGATCAGGTGTAAGAGAGATATTATCATTTAATTTGAATTCGTATTTGTTTTTGGAAAGAAACGTGTCAGAAAAATAAATGTCAACCAAGAAGTATTGTCCTTTACGTAAAGGTTTAGCTAAAAAACCGTTATATTCTTCTATATACATTTCGTCATATGAAGAAATATTCAAATCACATCCGGTAATACCTAAAAAAGATTCATCATAATTAGAAGATAAAGATAAAATCGTTGAGGCACTTTTAAATTCATTCTTCTCAGATTTTAATTTTAAAATAACGCGATAATCATGTTTATTTTTCAATTCGTTTAATAAAACTGAATCTGTAAATTGAGGTGAATTATTTAGATATAGGTTTTTCTTAATTACTTGAGCAGTCGTGTCTGTAATGTCATAAAATTCAATATAAAAATCCTTTATATTTGCTCCATAGCCTCTATTGACTTTATATTTGATAATTCCAGCATTGTTACTTATTTTTTTAGTTGTCAAAATAGTAACACTCGGTGATTCAAATTTTAATTGTTCTTTTTCACAGGATAGGAAGAACATTACGAAGAAAAAAATAATTATATTTATTTTCGGAGTCATTATTTTATGTTTTTTCATTGTATATAATAGTTTCCATTTTAGTCGTTCTAATTTTCAACAAAATATATATCGCTTTTTCATTTTTTGCTGTTGCCCATAACGAGAGTCTGCGCAAAAACCCCATATTCTCCCGTTTTTGTATCTGTTTTGTTGTTTTTGGCCTCAAATAAGCCTCATATACGAAACTTGTTTGACTGCATTTATTTTCATGCTTAATTTCTTTGAAGGCTTATATCGGCTTTAAAGAAGTCCGCTTTAGTAAAAGCAGAGCTATTATCCCTCTGATTAGTTCTTTGAAGGCATTTATTTCTTCGGTTATTTGTATAAATCGGCTTAGGTTGTATCCGATGAACACCAGACTCACCTCGCCTAATACATTTTTTTTCCCTCTCGTCAACAGATGGTCAAATCCCCGTTGTCTTTTAAGTGTTCCCCAGGGATGTTCAGCTAGTTGTTGTCGCTGCTTATAATACGCAGGATTCTCTTTCACCCGTTTATTGTTCTGTATAACGTCGTCTGCAAATTCACTGCGATCAATATTCCTCCCGTTGGTTTTACTCTTCGTGCATTGGGGCTGTAACTCACAACTTTTACATTTCTTTGTATTGTAGCGCTGAAACTTATAAGCCGATTTATACCCTTTGCTGCTATGCGTAAGCCAGGTGCCGTTGGTTGTCAACACTTCCCCTGCCGGACAGATATAACTATTGTTTTCGGCAGTGTACACAAAACTCGTTATCGGGAATATATCCGGGTCATTCGAAGCCGGTTCTTTGGGCGACACATAAGTGGTGATTCCGTTTTGCTCACATTGCCGTATCTGTTCACCTGTATGATATCCTTTATCGGCCAATACATCCATTTGCTCCACCTGCAACACTTCTTTGGTGGCGATCGCCACCGGAGCTAGTGCGACGGTATCATTTACACTTCCGGTATCAAAATGCGTAATGAGCTTGTTTTTGGCATCCACCGACGCTTGTATATTGTAACCTACTACTGTAATTCCTCTTTGTAACACCACCGACTGTGCATCTTGGTCTGTTGTACTTATCTGATCTTTATCTGTTTCTTTTAGCTCCGATTCGATAGCCTGATATTTTTCCCGACGGCTTTGTTGTTTTTCAATCTTTTGCGTCAGTTTTGTCTTTTCTTCCCCTGAATCGGCTTTATCTAATGCATCTTCAAACTCATTGATACGTCCATCAATATATTCCAGTTGGCGGTCAATCTTTTTCTGATTGTAATTATTCTTGAGCGAGTTCTGTGCCCGAACTTTGAACGAATCAATGGCAATGGTTTTTCCTTCAATCAGCCCAAGTTCTTTAAGCATAAATACAAAACGGCGAAAGATATTACGAAAGGCCTGAGCATACTCTTTGCGAAATGTACAAATGGTACGTGCCGAAGGTACCTGTTCACACAGCAACCAACGAACTTCAAGATTCAATTGTGCTTCCCGTTCCAGTTTGCGAGAGGAACGTATACCGTAACGATAACCGTAAAAGTAGAGTTTCAAAAGCACCGATGGATGATAGGGTGGTCGACCTTCTTCCTTCAACGTAATGTTTTTAAACCCGAAACTGGCTAAATCGATAGCATCTACAAAGAAATCAATCGCCCGAACAAAACTATCGGGCGATATCATTTGTTCCAAACAGTACATTTTTAACTGATTTCGTTCTTCGCCTTGTATGTGTTGCATAATTCTGTAATTGAATGTTTTATGCCATAAATTTACAAAATAGTCAGCACATAAGCAACCTTTCAACTACTTATTCATTAGCAAATCAGTTATTATCTCTAAAAAACATCCTCTGATGTTTTTGCGCAGTCTGACGACCGAGGCTATGGGCATTTGTCCGTCAGCTGACGGAGGGAGCATTCGCTGTCCGTCGGCTGACGGACAAGGTGAATGCGGGCTTGCCTGCGGCAGGCAGGAGCAAAACTACCGGAATGCACAGCTTGTCCCGATTTATCGGGGTCAACCAGCCAATGAACAGAGGCGTGTCAGCAGCATACCTTTTATTTCAGTTTATTTATAAGTCGTCTAAATATACTTTGCTTCGTTTCTGAGTTTTTCTCGTCTTGTTTGGTCTTTTTCACGGTGTCATTATGTTTCGTAATCACACTCCTGTCTACTGTCAGTTCAAATGTGTCTAAGTCGAGTTCGAAATCAAGATTGAATTCAAATTGATTTTCAATTGAAGCTAAGTCTCCAGCAGCTTTCCTGTCAACTTGACGTTTAAAGTAAATTCCATCAACTAAATCGTCTGCCAAGACTTCTTTTATCAGTTTTTCGTTGTCGAAAATGTAAACACAATAAAAAGTTCCCGCGATAAAAAAGTCTGGGTTTGTCGTCAAAATAACGCTTTCTATAAGTGGATTTTCCTCAGTCTTATATTTAAGTTTCCTGTTTTCAATGTCAATTAAGTATCCAATTCCACCAGAAACGACAAATGCAGATTTGTTATCCTTGTCAACGAGCACTTCGTTTAATACGTTTGGATAGTTACACTCAAAACAACCAATCCATTTCTCGTACTTTTTGTCAACAAATTCCACCCATAGAGATTTTCTAAAATGTTCTCCGAAGTAGAATTCGGGAAATTCTCCAGAGGTTGGTGTATTTGTCAGTATTCTTGCACTCATTGTATCTTTCTTTTTTAAGCTGCCACCTAACCCCAAAATCTATACGTATATCTTACAACAGCGCATAGGAGGGAGCATTCGCTGACTGCCCAGCTATATGTCCTGCTTAAATAATAGTTTCTTAATTTTCGACTCCAAAGATAAAAATATTATTCTATATTAACGATATGTTTTTTTTAAATTAATTCAGATTGTTTGTCGAACTTATTATTTGCTATAAATTAGGTTGAGAAATCTAAGTTGTTACCGGTTTTCAACCCCATAACCAATGCTGGCATATCGTGCGTGGGATTGGGGATTGTTGCGATGTTGGATGGTTGTCATGCGATATGGTTTGGATGTCATGCGATACGGTTTGGATGTGGTGCGATATTGCTTGGTTGTCATGCGATATGAGATGGATGTGATGCGATGTTGGATGGTTGTCATGCGATATGAGATGGATGTGGTGCGATATTGTTTGGTTGTGATGCGATATGAGATGGATGTGATGCGATGTTGTTTGGTTGTCATGCGATATGGAATGGTATCCGTGCGATATTGGATGGCGGTCATGCGATATAAGATGGTATTGGTGCGATATTGATACTGCATAGTGCGATATAGTTGCTGCATAGTGCGATATTGATACTGCTTTGTGCGATATAGTTGCTGCATAGTGCGATATAGATACTGCATGATGCGATATAGTTGCTGCATAGTGCAATATAGATACTGCATGATGCAATATAGATACTGCATGATGCGATATAGTTACTGCATGGTGCGATATAGCTACTGCACAATGCGATATTGTAAATAAAAATATACGATAATTGTTGTCTCCCCGTATTAATTTTCAACTAAAAAAAAAGGTTTAAATCAATATCTTTAAATTTTATAGCTAAATTTGTCGTTCTCATTAAACCTTTTGCCTATAAAAGCGTCTATAGCAGTTATCAGTAATCGGTGAGCAGCATAAATAAGTGCAGCGCACCGTTATTTTATAATAGTAGTCACCATTCATAGCTCAGTTTATAAGAGACAAAACTAACTTCGTCTTTAGCCCCTCCTTTGGAGGGGTTGGGGTGGTCAAAATATACATATTCAAAAATAGTTCAATGAAAAAGAAATCGACCTTATGGATTGCCATAGTGATGCTGGCATTAGTTGCCTTCTTTCTGAAACTCGCCTTTACAAAGTCTAATGAAAAAGACAAACGTGGCGACAAAGGAAAGGTGGAAAAGAAAGTAGATGCCATTATTGTAAAACCAACCCTGCTGATCAATGAAATTTCTGTTTCGGGATCGTTGCTGGCTTTCGAAGAAGTGGAACTGAAGAACGAAGTGGCGGGCCGCGTGGTAAAGATCAATTTGCCCGAAGGTAAATTTGTAAAGAAAGGCACCTTGTTGGTGAAGCTTTTCGACGACGATTTACAATCATCTCTACACAAACTAACCACCCAACTGGCTATTCAACAAAAGATTTACAACCGTCAGTCCGAATTGTTGAAAGTCAGCGGTATAAGCCAGAACGATTATGACCAAACGGGCTTGCTGCTGAACTCGCTGAAAGCCGATATTGAAGTAGAGAAAACCCTGATTCGTAAAACCGAAGTACTCGCACCATTTGATGGGGTTATCGGGTTGCGCAACATAAGCATTGGTGCCATCGTTACCCCGGCCACCCTGCTATCTACTATTCGCACTGCCAACAAAATCAAACTCGACTTTAGCGTTCCCGAAAAATACAGTTCGGTGATTAGCACAGGCATGAAAGTGAAATTCAGAATGTCCAACAACGATAAAGTATACGATGCTACCGTAATTGCTACCGAGCAAGGCATCAACGTGGGCACCCGTAGCCTGAAAGTAAGAGCACTTGTCAACAGTTCTGCCCGCGAATTGGTGTCGGGATCCTTTGCCAACGTAACACTTCGCCTGAGCGAAAACAAAAATGCCCTGATGATTCCTACTCAAACCATTATACCCGAGGAAGAAAACAAAAGTGTAATTGTGGCTCGTCATGGCAAAGCTCATTTCATAACCGTACAAACCGGCATTCGTAAAGCTTCGGACATTGAAATCACCGACGGATTACAACCCGGTGATACCGTTATCACCACCGGCCTGTTGTTCCTCAAAGAAGGTGGAAAACTACAATATGCAACAATAAAGAAGTAATCAGTCAACAGTCAGCAGTAATCAGTAATCAGTAATCAGTTATCAATAAAAGAACTGTCAACTAATAACTATCAACTATCAACTCATGAGTATATCCGATATTGCCCTCAAACGCCCCATAGGCTCCATAGTACTTAGTTTGATTATCATACTAATGGGCGTGGTTGGGTTTAATTTCCTGGGTGTTCGCTTGTTCCCGGCCATCGATCCGCCAGTTATTACGGTTCAGGCCAGCTACACAGGTGCCAACGCCGAAATCATAGAATCGCAGATAACCGAGCCGCTCGAGAAATCGCTCAACGGTATCGAAGGAGTGAAATCACTTTCTTCGCGTTCGGCCATTGGGTCGAGTAATATTACGGTAGAGTTCGAACTGGGTGCCGACCTGGAGAAAGCTGCCAACGACGTTCGTGATAAGACTTCGCAGGCCATGCGCAGCTTACCGCAGGATATTGATGCACCACCAACGGTAACCAAAGCCGATGCAAGTGGAGAACCCATTATTATGTTGGCAGTGCAGAGTAGTGCCATGAATGCTATTCAATTAAGTGATTATGCCGAGAATGTATTGCTCGAAAAATTGCAGACCATTCCCGGTGTTAGTTCCATAGGCATTTACGGACAACAAAAGCCGGCCATGCGTTTGTGGCTCAATCCCACCAAGATGTCGGCTTATAAGATCACAGCTTCGGATGTACAGCAGGCTTTGAGCAAAGAGAATGTGGAAATGCCGGGTGGAAAAATCAGAGGCAATGCTACCGAATTGACCGTGAAAACACGTGGTCGACTTATTACCGAGGATGATTTCAATAACCTCATCATTCGTCAGGACGATAATCAGATCATTCGGTTCAGCGATATTGGTGAGGCAATCCTCGGAGCGCAAAACGAAGAGTCGGGGGCATTGGTAAACGGTACTACCGGCGTAATGCTTGCTTTAGTGCCACTGCCGGGTGCCAACGATATTCAGATTGCCGATGAGTTTTACAAGCGCCTCGATCAGATAAAGCTCAACGCACCGAAAGGTATGGAGCTGAACATTGCACGCGATAAATCTATTTTCGTTCGTCAATCCGTTACCGATGTGTTGGATACTTTGTTGATTTCCATCTCACTGGTGGTAATGATTATCTTCCTGTTTTTCCGTAACTGGATCATTGCTTTACGTCCGCTTATCGATATTCCCGTTTCGCTTGTTGGTACCTTCTTTATCATGTATATCTTCGGATATTCCATCAATGTACTTACGCTGCTGGGTATAGTGCTGGCTACAGGCTTGGTGGTGGACGATGGAATTGTGGTTACCGAGAATATTTTTAAACGGATAGAGCAGGGCATGGACAAGATGAAAGCGGCAGTGGAAGGTACACGCGAGATATTCTTTGCCGTTATCTCTACTTCACTTACATTGGCTATTGTGTTTATCCCGGTTGTCTTTCTGGAAGGATTCACAGGTCGACTGTTCCGCGAGTTTGGTATCGTGGTGGCCAGTGCCGTATTAATCTCTGCACTTGTATCGCTTACACTTACTCCGGTGCTCAATGTGATTCTTGGCGGTTCGGCAACACACCATTCTAAGTTTTACACAGCTTCCGAACCTTTCTTTTTGGGAATGGAGAAAAAATATAAACGTTTCCTCAGCTTCTTTATCCTTAATCGATGGATTTCATTTTCCATCATTGGTTTGTGTATCGTTATTATCGGTAGTTTGGTTACAACACTCAAATCGGAACTTGCGCCTCTCGAAGACCATAGCTATATCCGTACTTCTATCACTACTCCCGAGGGTGCAGAATATACCACAACCAATAAAGTGGTGACCCGCGTAGCAGATATGAGTATGAAACTGCCCCAGGCGAAGTACACACTTGCCCGTTTTGGTGGTGGGTTCAACTCAAGCGCTAACTCAGGGTTTGTTATCACTTTTCTCTCGCAACCCGACGAAAGGAAAATGACACAAAAGGCGATATATCAAAAGCTGACAAAGAGATACGACTCTATCCCTGATGCGCGAATCATTGCCAGTCAGGAGCCAACCATAACCACATCAAGTTCCAGAGGTTTACCGGTACAATTTGTATTACAAAATCTCGACTTCGAGAAACTGAAAACCGTTCTTCCTAAATTTTTGGAGGAAGCCGGAAATAGTACGGTGTTTAGCAATGTGGATGTGGATTTGAAATTCAACAAACCGGAGCTGAATATAGCGGTCGATCGTCAAAAAGCCACCAGTCTGGGAATAAACGAAAAGGATGTGTCCGATGCGCTGAATTTGGCGTACAGTGGTAGCCGCTATGGATATTTCCTGCAAAACAATATGCAATACTACATTATTGGTCAGGTAGCTCGTACCGATAGAAGTGCGCCGGGCGACATTTCATCTTTATATGTTCGTTCCAAAACCGGCAATATGATTCAATTGGATAATCTGGTAAGCATTAAAGAAAACAGTAATCCGCCCATGTTGTATCACTTTAATCGATATAAATCGGCCACCGTCTCGGCCAATCTTGCCGAAGGAAAAACGCTGGGTGAAGGTATTGAGGAAATGCAGCGTATATCCACCAAGTTATTGGATACCTCGTTTGCCACCGCGCTGGCCGGACCGTCGCGCGACTTTGCCGAGAGTAATTCCAATATATCCTTTGCACTTATTTTGGCATTGTTGCTTATATATTTAATCCTGGCAGCGCAGTTCGAGAGTTTCCGCGATCCGTTTATCATTATGCTTACTGTGCCAATGGCCATAGCGGGGGCTATGCTCTCGTTGTGGATATTTGGACAAACATTGAATATCTTCTCCGAAATCGGGATGATTCTGTTGATTGGTATCGTAACCAAAAACGGTATTCTGATTGTAGAATTTGCCAACCAGAAACGTAAACTGGGCATGAATAGGAGAGTAGCTGCTTTCGAAGCAGCGGCTGCCCGTTTTCGTCCCATCTTAATGACTTCGCTGGCCACCATCTTTGGTGCATTACCTATCGCGTTAGCCTTAGGTGCAGGAGCCACCAGCCGTGTATCACTCGGGATTGTGGTGGTAGGAGGTTTACTCTTCTCATTAGTACTTACATTATTTATCATTCCGGTAACGTATATGGTATTATCTAAAAAAACAAAGAAGGTAGTTGGGTAAATGATGATTCGCAATATCCTAACGTATCTATATTATTGATTAGACTAAGTGGAGGTGGGTTTCGCGATTTCCAAATCGCGGTCAAATAGTAATTAACGCGATTTGGAAATCGCGAAACCCGCCTCAATAGAATCTGTCTATTTGTCAGAATATAGATGTTGATTTAACGATAAAATATGAGAAACTTCTAGTACTATTACCTTTAGAAAACTCAAATCTATCTTTTGCCCCAAAGGGGCTAAATGTGAATAACCCCCGGTAAGCGAAGCGAAACCGGGGGATGATAATAACCCGATGCACCGAACCCCGAAGGGGTTGAACCAATAATAAAAACGATTATGAAGCGACTTCCAATAATATTCTTAGCATTCCTATGCACTACCGTCCATGCTCAAAAAGCCATCACGGTAGACGATGCCATTAGCATTGCCCTGAAAAATAACTTTGACATCCTTGTTTCGCGCAATGATGCAGATGTTGCCAAAGTAAATAACACTGCCGGAAATGCCGGCATGTTACCAACTGTAGCCATTACCGGTACGGGCAACTACGGCCTGAATAACACCACTCAAAAGCTTTCTTCTGGAGTTGAAAACACCAATAATTCGGTGTCCACTACCGCACTGAGTGCAGGTGCACAACTTAACTGGAACTTGTTCGATGGCGGTAAGATGTTTGTTACTAAAAACAAGTTGAACGAGATACAAGCGCTGGGCGAGATTCAGTACAAAGACAAAGTAATGCAAACACTTTTCGAAGTCATTGCCGCCTATTACGATGTGGTAAAGCAAAAGCAACAGCTCAACTCGATTAATGAAGCACTGAATTACAATCGCGACAGGGTAACTATTGCGCAGGCGGGCTTCAATGCCGGTTCGATGATGAAGTCGGATTTGCTACAAGCCAGGATGGATTTAAACCTCACTACCGAGAGTCGTATCAGTCAGCAATACGCTATTGAAGCAGGCTTGAAATACTTCAACCAGCTATTGGGAAAGAGTGCCGAAGATCAGCTCTCCATTGCCGATTCCATTCCTCTGAACTACACGCCCGATAAGGCCGACTTATTTCAAAAACTCAACAGCTCGAATACCAGTATTCTTAGCTTTCAGAAACAGATAGATATTGCGCAACTGGCCTTGAAAGAAAGTCGTACCGCCTATCTGCCTACCTTCAGTCTCAAAGCCGGATATTACGCCTCGCAAACAGTCAATTCAGCCGGAAGTACTTTGCGCAGCAGTTCATTGGGACCTCAAATAGGAGGGACGCTTGTAGTACCTATTTATAGTGCCGGTGAGAACAAGCGAAAAGAAAACGTAGCCAGGATTCAGGCACAGACTGCCGAGTATGACTTACAAAATATCAAGTTACAGGTAAACACTCAATTACTAAATACCCTGACTGAATTTGAAAATCAACAGGAGTTGTTGAAAATTGAGACAGAGAACAATGAATTAGCCAAGGAAAACCTGCAAATTAGCATCGATCGCCTGAAACACGGACAAACCACTTCGCTCGAAGTACGACGTGCGCAAGACGACTATGTTCAATCCTCTACACGCCTTATCAACTTTCGTTATGCTCTCAAGCTGGCAGAAACGAAGCTCAAACAAATGGTTTCCGGTTTGTAAATATCTCAACTACTGTACTAAGTAGATATAAGAAAGCCCGGCAATTTTCATTGTCGGGCTTTCTCTTTAATTATCTATAAAGATTAATTCTTATTCGAATTCAATCAAAATGTCATCTTGCAATACGGCTTGTCCCGCTGCTACAGTAATGTTTCTAACCACACCGTTCTTTTCAGAAAGGATATTGTTTTCCATTTTCATAGATTCCATTACCAAAAGCAAGTCACCTTGTTTTACAGTGTCACCAACTTTTACTTCCACACGTATAATGCTTCCCGGAAGTGGAGCTTTTAGACTGTTTGCACTTGGTTTTCCTGCCGATTTAGGTGCAGCAGCTACAGTAATTTTGTTTTCGCCCGGTTTTGTTTGCACTTCCTTACGAACCAAAATAGGAGTTTTCAAGGTATTCACCTCTTGTTCCAATCCTACTGCATACGATTGACCGTTTACTTCAATCTCAGCTTTATTGCCTTCTACCGATTTGACATTCACACTATATGAAGCCCCATCTATTATAAATTTGAATTTCTTCATATTCTCTTATCTGATATTATTGTTTACACCATAAATTTTTGAACTCCAGGGCGAATAACGTCTTTCGATACGTTTGATCGTAATAACATTACTTTCATCATCATGAACCTCATCGTAATAAAGGTGCAAAGCCATAGCTATAGCCACTATATCATTTTTAGGCACTTCAGTTTCATCCTTTTCAGTTGAAGGAGATTTGGATTTTTTTCCAAATAGTTTTTCAAATATCATAGGATTAATTATAAAGGTATGTTAGAGTGTTTCTTAGGCGGATTAACCACTTTCTTGGTTTCAAGAGCTTGGAATGCACGAATCACACGGAAACGTGTATTACGGGGTTCAATAATATCATCGATATAACCATAAGAGGCGGCTTGGTACGGATTAGCGAATTTTTCTTTGTATTCATTCACTTTTTCACTTACGAAAGCTGCTTTTTCTTCCGGATCGGTAATTTTTGAAATAGCGCGTCCTTCTAATACTTCGATAGCACCTGCTGCACCCATTACGGCAATTTCAGCTGTTGGCCATGCGTAGTTGAAATCACCACGAAGTTGTTTACAACTCATTACGTCGTGAGCACCACCGTACGATTTACGAATGGTTACCGTTACTTTAGGAACAGTAGCTTCGCCATAAGCAAACATCAATTTAGCACCATGCGAAATGATACCTGCATATTCTTGTCCAGATCCCGGTAAGAATCCAGGTACATCAACCAAGGTCAATACAGGAATGTTGAAGGCATCGCAGAAACGAACGAAACGGGCTGCTTTGCGCGAAGCATCACAGTCAAGCACACCGGCAAGGAAATTAGGCTGATTAGCCACAATTCCTGTAGGAGCACCGTTGAAACGAGCAAAACCAACAATAATATTACGTGCATAGTGACGGTGAACTTCAAGGAATTCATCGTTATCTACAATTCCGTGAATAACATCCTTCATGTCGTAAGGCATGTTCGGATTATCAGGAACGATAGAATTTAATTTGTCGTCCAAACGAATGATCGGATCGGTATTTTCGAACAATGGAGCTTCTTCCAGGTTGTTGGAAGGTAAATAAGAAAGCAATTTGCGGATAAGCATCATACCCTCTTCTTCGTTTTCAGCTTTGAAGTGCGAAACACCCGACTTACGAGAGTGAACATCGGCACCACCTAGATCTTCTGTCGAAATATCTTCACCTGTTACCGATTTTACAACTTTAGGTCCGGTTACGAACATATAGCTGTTTTCTTCTGTCATCAATACAAAGTCAGTAAGAGCAGGAGAATACACAGCACCACCGGCACAAGGTCCGAAGATAGCTGAGATTTGAGGAATAACTCCCGAAGCCATAATGTTACGTTGGAAAATTTCAGCGTAACCGGCCAATGAAGTAACACCTTCCTGAATACGGGCACCACCCGAATCGTTGATACCAATCATCGGACAACCCATTTTCATGGCCATATCCATTACCTTACAAATTTTAAGTGCCATTGTTTCTGACAATGAACCTCCGAAAACCGTAAAATCTTGTGCAAAAACATACACGGTACGCCCATCGATAGTACCATGACCGGTGATTACACCATCGCCAAGGTATTTTTCTTTTTCAAGACCGAAGTTGTTACAACGGTGAGTAACAAACATGTCCAGTTCTTCGAAGCTACCTTCGTCCAACAACATTTCCAAACGCTCACGAGCTGTGAATTTTCCTTTGGCATGTTGTGAAGCAATTCTTTTTTCACCACCTCCCAATTTGGCCTGAACGCGCAAATCGATAAGGTTTTTTACTTTTTGTTGATTTTCCATTTTGTTATATATGAAGTTTTGGTTGTTGTTTATTGACACAAAATCACGTGTAAGTGCCAATCAACCAAGTGACTATTTATTTGTTTGGATCTTCACACAATTCTGTCAACACTCCAAAAGTTGATTTTGGGTGAAGGAAAGCTATGTTTAGGCCTTCAGCACCTTTACGAGGAGTTTTGTCAATTAAAGCTACGCCACGTTCTGCAGCTAAGTCTAATTTTGCTTGTAAACCTTCAACAGCAAATGCGATGTGGTGTACGCCTTCGCCTTTCTTTTCAAGAAATTTTCCAACTGGTCCTTCCGGATCGGTCGATTCCAATAGTTCAATTTTGGTTTGACCTACTTTGAAAAAAGCGGTTTTCACTTTTTGTTCCGGAACTTCTTCCACAGCATAACAAGTTAATCCCAATACATTTTCGTAGTAGGGAATGGCAGTTTCGAGGCTTTTCACTGCAATGCCTAAGTGCTCAATATGAGTCGGTTTCATAAATATATATTTTAAAAAGATTGAATTTAATTATAATGCTCTGATAAACAGCGGTGTATGATTTATATTTCAACGTAATTACAATTTGAAATAATTTTAATTACAGAAATTTTTCCGTATTTCAAATTTCGTGCAAATTTACATCAATAATTCTTCATTATCAACGAAATACACAATAATTTTTCATCTTTTTTTTATATTTTGATTATCAGAAAGATAGCATTAATATGCAAAAAAACTGCGCAAATAAGACAAAAATGAGCAATGTTGAGAAAAAATCGTAAGTTGAGGATAAAAGTGGGTGAACAAAGTGCGATAGAAATCTCTTGTCGTGGGACTATTTGTAACCAAATATTTGCGAAAAAGGGATTTAACGGTGATGTGCAGAGGAGTAATGTGTCAGATTGAAAGTACCGGAATTGGGGAGGGAAAATTGAAAAGCAGTTTATTGGATTCTAAATTGTACACTGTCGCCGTAATCCACTTTTAAATCAAAATACTTTTCGGCAGAGAATTTTTCGATAATCACTCCAAAAGAGCGAATAACCCCTGCATGTGTGAAAATTGCAACATGCTCGTGATTCTGTTTTTTTAGCTCTACAATAAATGAATCTACCCTGCAGATCAGATCCATTAGCGATTCTCCTCTGGTAGGTGTTTCAGTTACCCAATTCTGATACCAACGGTTCAGTTGCGGATCAGTAATATCTTCCCAGGCTTGCATTTCCCAGTTGCCGAAGTTAATCTCCATCAATCGATTGTCGAGGGTTGGGTTTTCAAAACCGCAATAACGGGCTAATTTCTCGCAGCGTTGTAAGGGGCTGGAGTAAACTGCATCAAAGGTTTTGGATGCCAGTTTTGCTTTTACACTTGGTGCTTCAAATTCAAAATTTCCCGAAACGTCTACATCACTTTGTCCATAACATATTCCAGAGGGTACATTTACTGAAGTGTGTCTAATTAAAGTGATAGTCATATTAAATTGTGCTCGTTTTTTTATTGTCTTTCCTGCAAAAGTACAAAATAGGATCAGATTATTGAAACGAAAAATTTATAAATTTCGCGAAATCGAGAAGATTAAGAATCTATAAAACCCTTTGCCATAACCGTTTTTGTATGGATATGATTAATTAAAATGTAATGATATACGTAAAATTAAAGTTAATTTATAGCTGAAGGGTTATATAAAATGACAGATAAAAGCTTAGCTCACAAAGTAAAGCTGTTGCTCCGCAAATATCGCCTGTATAACCACCAATACGTTTTTTTGCAAGAAAGAATACAAAGCAAACTGTGGCAATGGGCAGCAAAACCGTCAACCAAAGTTTAACTTCCAATAATAGAATAATGGGCAATAATCCGAAAATAAGGATAGTGATGAGTCTACCGGAACTCAATTTTTCGAAAAGTGTCTTGCTTTTGCTTTCTTGTTCCGTGCGCGCATAGGGTAGCAGGTTCATCATCAGTGCTGTGAGCATTTTAGAGAATGGATCGGCAGCAAAAATAACTATTGCAGTCATTTCTTTCGGAATACTAACTACTGTATTGATTAATAGTAAATAATAGAAAATCATTCCGATAAGTGCATAGCTACCCACATGTGAATCTTTCATGATGCGCAGCACGTCTTCTTTGGTTCGTCCACCACCGAAACCATCGAAGAAATCGCCCAACCCATCTTCGTGCAGCCCACCTGTGAGCAACACTTTACAGCCAAAAGCCAGGATTACAGCAAGAATAGGAGGGAAGATCATTGAAAATGCCAACCATGCTAAAGCTGTAAAACCAGCTGTTATCCAGCCGCTTAGTGGCCATAAGCAGATGATTTTTTTAAAACTTTCGGATGGAATTTCCAGTACTTTCCACAGTGGTAAGCGAGTGAAAAAGGTAATGGCTGCCGCCAATTGATATAGGATTTTCTTCATATCTTTACTTGTCATTTTGTCCATCATCCGAAGGACAAAATGATATATTTATTTTACAGTTCCTGTAATTAATCGAAATACTTGGTAACGCTTGCTTTTTTGAAGGAATTCATTTCGTTAATCATGCGCACAGCAGAGTCAATTAATGGATACGCACATAATGCACCGGTTCCTTCGCCAAGTCGCATCCCAAAGTTTAATAATGGCTTTGCATTTAGGTGAGTAAGCACAAATTTATGTCCCGCCTCATCGCCCTGATGAGCAAATATACAATAATCGAGCATGTTGCTGTCAATCTTTGAAGCCGCTAATACACAATTAGTCATGATAAATCCATCGACAAGAATTGCAATTTTTAGTTCTGCTGCTTTGAGCATACCGCCAATAGTCATAACCATTTCGTAACCACCAAAATAGCCGAGCATATCTACAATCGAACCATTACCGTCGTAGTTGTTCATAGCCCGTTTAAAATTATAGTTATCCAATGATTTTTTGAGTATGCTATATTTGCGCTTTACACCTTCGCTATCGAATCCGCTACCGGCTCCAACGCAAATTTCGAGCGGAATGCCGGTTAAGCAATTCATCCACAGAGATGAAGATGAGGTGTTGCCGATACCCATTTCGCCAAAGCTAATGATATTACAACCTTCGTTGAAGCAATCTTCTACCACTTTTGCTCCACGCTCAATGCAAAGATCAAATTCGTCCTGCGTGATAGCACGTTCGTGAAGGTAATTGCGTGTGCCTTTACGCACTTTTAGGTCGATGAGTTTATCAAGACCCTCAAAGTCGTAATTAATACCCGCATCTACCACTTTCATGTTGAAGTTGTGTTGACGGGCCAGGAAGTTGATACCTGCACCACCTTCCATAAAGTTGAAAACCATTTGCGGGGTAACTTCGGCAGGCGAATAACTCACTCCTTCGGCCACGATGCCATGATCACCTCCAAAAATAATATGGTAAGGCTTTTTCAGTTCAGGCGTAAGTGTTTGTTGGATAGTCCCAATCTGCAGTGCCAGTTCTTCCAATCGTCCGAGTGATCCTTTCGGTTTGGTGAGGTTGTCTATTTTGTCAATCAGATGTGGTACAATGCCTTGTTTAGGTTTTTCGATTTTGAATTTGTAGTTAAGCATAGTCTTTTGGTTTTATATATTTATCAATTATTTGATTTTCATTGGAATAGATGATACCATTAAGATGACTTCATCCGATTTTGAAGCGATATACTGGTTTACCCAACCTATGAGGTCGGTAAAACGGCGTTGTAAATCGTTGGCAGATATGCCACCCAGGCCTATTTCATTCGTGACAAAGATGAAATGCGCATCTTGCTGCACGAATTGGTCGAAACGGGAAATGATGGCTTCGAGCGATTGCTGAGTGTCACCTTCGAAATCGGTAAAAAAATTTGTGCTCCATAGTGTAACGCAGTCAATTACCACCACGCGACCTTCAACGTTTATATTTTGCAACTCTTTTAGTTCCTCGATATTCGTCCACTCCGCACCACGGTCGGCTTTATGCCGTTCAATGCGCTGTCGGTGCTCTTCGTCCCACACAGCCGAAGTTGCTGCATATACCGGGTTGGGTGAAAGTGTTAGTGCAAGTTTCTGTGCATAACTGCTTTTTCCTGAGCGCTGTCCGCCGGTGATTAATACTATTCTACGCATGTTTTTAATGTAAACAATTTATTACCAGTTGATAAAATGAAAGCCGTCTCTTAAGCCGGTTGAATATTCGGGAATCTCAACTTTAGATTGATGCAACGGACTATTCACCACAAACGAATGGAACTCGCCATCTTCGCCACAGCTGCATACATTCATTTCGATAAGTTGCTGAATCATATCGAGATTGTACGTTTTACCTAAAAACGAAGCACCCATTGCCTCGTTACAAGCCACAACAACGCTTTCAATGCCTGACTCAACAATCTCTTTGGCCAATGTGGTTCGTTTGCGTTCCCACAAGGGTATAATCGGCTCAAGGCCTACAATGTTGCAAACGCGCTCTTGCCATTCACGATGTGCCCATAAATCAATATCTCCATACACTATACCTTCAATATTGTAGTCAACCTTAGCTTTATTGAGAGCATTGATGAAGTTTTCTTCATAGTTCTCGCGCAATGTAGGAATGGCCATCAACTCCATATTCATTGCTGTGGCTTGCCTCTTTAGCATTTCAACCGGTAATCCATGTGACCGTGACGTTTTTCCATCTACATCCATCATATTGAGCAATAAAACAGGATTATATCCCATTCGTTTTGCTTCTAACAGTGCATAACAACAATCCTTTCCACCGCTCCATGAGCACAATACATTTTTCATATCAGTTTCTATTTATTGAATTTTGAAATAATATTTAGGTTTATAGTCAAGTATAATTTCGGGGTGAAAAATACTTACCAGGTCTGCTAGAACCACATCAGGTTCCATTGGACTTTCTTCGTAAAAAGGACAAGTAGCCGAATTCATTGCAAAAATATTTTTCTTTTTATATGCTTTGAAATTGGCATAAAGTTCGTACTCGGTTGCCAGTTGCTTGTAGGTCAAATTTGATTGTGAATCGTTGTATTTAATCAACCAATAGTCTGCATTAATAGCTTTGGTAAATACTTTTTCAAAAGACAGAGGCACAGATCCTGCATTTTTCATATCCGCCCACATATAATTTGCTCCTGCATCTTTCAGAAAACGACCGATATAGCTATTGCCTCCCGAAATATACCAGGAGTCACCAAATTTCTTTTCGGTAAAAACTGTTGGACGATTTTTAGTTCGCAGCACTTGAGTGCAAAGCGACTGATAACGTTTTTCTATATCGTTGAAGATCTTTTCGGCCAAGGCATCTTCGCCAGTAAAAGCTGCTTCGAATTTAATCCATTCCGACCGACCCAGCGGAGACTCTTCCATGTATGAAGCGTCTTTTATCACAGCAATGCCGGAGTTTTTGAATCTGTCGTGTGTATTGTTCTCGTAAGGTGAAACAACCAGTACATCGGGTGAAACAGCCACTAATTTCTCGATATTTATCGACGTAGCCATTCCTAAATCAATAATTTTACCCGAGTCCAATCCTTTTTTTATCACATCAAAATCAATGTACTTTGGTTCGCAAACAGCCACCACATCATTTATCTTGCCCAGTTGGTTCCACATCCCAATGTGTACCGACGAGCAGATAGCAGCTCTTTGTACCGGAACTTTTACAATGACACCTTCGGGTAGGTTAGCGGGCATTTCGGCATTTCTATCTACCAAAATATATTTTTCAAGTATATGAATCGAATCCCAGGGATTGCGAACAATTATTTGAGTATAATTGGCAAAATGACTGATTGAAAAGCCTTTTGCATAGCGAATTTTTGTTTTTACTTCTTTATTTTCCTGTTTACTTTCCTGTTTTTTAGGAGTGGGAGCACAAGCCACAAATAGAAAGGCAAAAAAGAACGAAACTGCTAATAATTTAAATTTCATGTATGTTTTATTTTATGCTTAATTTAAAGTGTACATCAAAACAGCAACAATTGCCACCATCAACCATTCGCAGGCTGCATTCACTCGCGCTGCATTTTTCATATCTGCTAGTTGAAATACTTTTATATTGCTTCCGATAAACGGTTTATCGACGATTTTTCCAAAATAACTGTTCGGCCCACCAAAGCAACAGTTGAGAATGGCTGCCAAAGCTGCTTCTGGATAACCGGAGTTGGGGCTGGAATGCTGACTGCCATTTTTCAAAACAAAAGCTGTTTTTGACAAATTAGCTGTTACCAATAGCATAAGTAATGCAGTGATTCGTGCAGGAATATAGTTGGCCACATCGTCCAGTCTGGCTGCAAACTTTCCAAAATAAAAATATCGATCGTTTTTATATCCAATCATCGAATCGAGCGTGTTTATCATTTTATAAGCCAGCATGCCCGGTGCTCCCAACAAGCCAAACCAAAATAAAGGAGCGATAACGCCGTCACTTAAATTCTCAGCCAAGGTCTCTAATGCTGCCGACCGGATGTGTTGTGGTTCGAGTGTTGCCGTATCTCGACCTACAATGCGCGATAGCTGCTTTCTCCCGGCTTCGGTCGATTGTTCCAGTGCTTCAAACACCTGCCGTACTTCGCTGCGAAGAGTTCGAGCGGATAAACAATAGAAGACAATAATTGCCGTAAGTAATAGATTAAATATGTAGTTGTAATTTATTGTTATATATATAAATAAATATGATACAAAATAGATAGATCCAGTCAGGAATATGGTCATTAAAGCGCCCTTTGCAAACACGGATTTACCTTTGTTCAGACGTTTCTCGCCAAACGAAATGATATGACCAAAGCCAACAATGGGATGTGGTAATTTCTCCGGATCGCCAAACAGTTGGTCAAATATAAAACCAACGAGTAATCCTATGATAGTGTAACAGATCGGTTCCATTCGTTCAATTTGTTGATTAATAAATCGTTTTTTTCTCTTGATAAAGTGCAAATGCGGATGTGTTCGCCGTCTAAACCTTCGAAATTTGTGGCTTGACGAATTAATATTTTATGACTCAATAAAAAAGTTTTCAAATCACTTGCTTTTCCTTTGTTTAGTTTTACAAGAAAATAGGGAGTTTCACTTGGAATGCTTTTGAAACAGTCGAACGAATCTATTTTGTTTCTTAATATCTCACATTCGCAGAGCCAGTTGTGCAATTGAAATCCATCTTTTTCATTTTTTAAAATATATTTTCCAGCCTCAATGGCTAAGCTGTTGACACTCCAGGGCATTCTGAATTGGCTTATTCGAGTAATTATTGTTCCGGACGCCATCAGGTATCCAAGTCTCAGTCCCGGAATAGCATGCCGTTTGGTAAGTGATTGAACGATAATCAGATTAGGGTATTTCTGAATTTCATTCACAACACAAATCTCACGTTGTGTAAAGTGAATATAAGCCTGATCAATCACAAAGATTGAATCCGGATAGTTGGTGAGTAGTTGTTTTATTTCGGTTGCCTCGAAACAATTTCCATCCGGGTTATTGGGGTTGCAAATCCAAACTAAATCGGGTTTTAAAGTTTCAATGTCGGTATTTAAATTTTTGCAGTCGGTATGTCGAACGTTGTGATTATACATTCGGCACGCATCGGCATATTCCGAAAAGGTAGGCGACACGATTAAAGATTGTGAGCCTGAAAATGCATTCGCAATCAGGTAAAATGCTTCAGTTGAACCGTTGCAAACTACTATCTGGCTTGCAGCTATTTTGTTTTTATCAGCCAATACTTGCTTTAATGAACCGGCTTCCGTGTCGGGATAACGCTCGATGGTGTACATTTGGGAGTACAAATGCTTGTACAATGCCGAATTATCAGCACCATACCATACATTCGAACTGAAATTGGCTACCAGTTCACCAACATATTCATCACCGTGCCCGTTTATCATTTTTTAATTAGTAGTGGATATTTAAAACTCATTTCTTATATATTACTGTGCAGCTATAGAATCTTAATTGTGAATTATGAATTATGAATTGTGCATTATCTTGTAAACTAAATCCATATCCACATGTTTGCGAACATGATCGGCCAGTTTGTCGAATTGCTCTTCTTTAAATTTGAAATAGTCGAACGACGGGTGTTGTGCTTTCTCAATTAGAAATGGTGCAATAATCATATCCACAAATTCCGCATTGTCCAGTATACCATGTATATACGTGCCATAGCAATTCTCAGTGAAACAGCCGTCAGTAAAGCCATTTTCCATTTTATTCAACGGTTGTATTCTCGACAATATTTCCGTTCTGCCGTTGTGAATCTCGTAACCGGTACAACTTGTTTTTCCTCCAACAATGGAGAAGTTTACCTGTTTGGTGATTTTCTCACCTTCCATTTCGGTTCTGATGGGTAATAAATTCAAACCGGGCAGTTGTTTCAAATCGCTCTCAATGCCGGTTGGATCGAGTAATTCTTTGCCGAGCATTTGGTAACCACCACAGATGCCAAGTATTGTCTTGCCACTGACATGTGCTTGAAGAATGGCTTGTGCAGTTCCGTTTTTGCGCAGTATCTGCAGGTCGTGAAGTGTGTTTTTTGTGCCGGGAATGATAATGATATCAGCATCGGCAATTTCCGACGATTCATTTGTGTAATAAAGATGTACCCGCTTATCGTGTTCAAGTGGATTAAAATCGGTGAAGTTGGACATGTGTTGCAACAACACCACTGCAATGTTCACTTTTCCTTGCATCGAACCACGGTTTTTGGTGTGCAACATCACCGAGTCTTCTTCCTCGATGTGAATATCTTTGTAATAAGGCACTACACCTATAACCGGTATCTTGCATAAATCTTCCAGCATTTTAATGCCCGATTCGAATAGGCGTAAATCGCCACGAAACTTATTGATTAATATACCTTTTACCAGTTTACGTTCACTTTCGTTGAGAAGTAATATGGAACCATACACCGACGCGAAAACCCCTCCGCGGTCGATGTCAGCGACTAAAATAACCGAAGCGTTGGCGTGTGCAGCCATGGGCATATTGACCAAATCCACTTCGCGCAGATTAATTTCGGATATGCTTCCAGCTCCTTCGAGCACAATGGGATTGTAGCGCTTTTCCAATCTATCGAATGCCGAACAGACCTCTTTGCGTAGTACAGCCTTGTTATTCGACGTAAAATAATCGATAGCATGTTGGTTTCCAATGGATTTTCCATTCAGCACTACCTGGCAAATGGTGTCGGCTGAGGGTTTTAATAAGAGCGGATTCATGTCGGTATGGCAAGGGATTCCTGCAGCTTCGGCCTGGACGGCTTGTGCGCGACCAATTTCCAATCCTTCGGGGGTGGCAAAGGAGTTCAGTGCCATGTTTTGGGCTTTGAATGGGGCGGGAGAGTAGCCGTCTTGCTTGAAGATCCGACAAAAGGCTGCAGCAATTACGCTTTTGCCTACATCGCTGCCTGTTCCGGCAAACATGAGAGGGGAGAGTTTATAATTCATAATTCACAATGCCTAATACATACTAATACATATCCACAATTATGCATTGTGAATTAAATTTACTATTTTTCTATCCCAACTCTGGCTTGTACACCTTGTTGGTAGTAATGTTTTATTTCTTTCATTTCAGTGACCAAATCGGCAACATCCATTATTTCCTGTTTAGCATAACGTCCGGTAATGATAATTTCGGTGCGTTCGCTTCTCTTATTTATAGCACTTATTAGCTCATCTGCAGTGATTAGATTGTAATGAACTGCAATGTTTGCTTCGTCCAGAATAATCACGTCATACTCATCAGATTCGATAATGGACGTAATTTCTTTCAGTCCTTTTTGTGCTGCTTGTATATCTTCATCTTTTGGCTTTTCAAAAATGAAACAACCCATTCCAAATTGCTTAATAGTAATATTTTTGAGCAGTTTTTCAATTGTTTCAAGTTCAGAATAATATTTGCTCTTTGCAAACTGCCCGATAAATACTTTCTTTCCGGCTCCCAAAGCTCTGATTGATAAACCCAATGCAGCAGTGGTTTTTCCCTTGCCGTTTCCTGTGTAGACTTGAACGTATCCTTTCATTTTTGTTTGAATTAAAAGAGGAATAACTGAAAATAAAATATGGCAGCATCTTATCTTCAATTATTCCATACATGCATTTTGTTTTGCTTAGAAATTAATGCCTGTGTTTGTTATTTATTTTGTGATAAATACCACTTTTGTAGGGTTTAATCCTGTTGTGAACGTAAATTTAAGTGCACCGTCTTGTCCAAAACAATACATTTTTCCATTGTTCACGTAATCGCTAACCCCTAAATAAATATTTTTTGTAGTTGGATCAACATTAATACAATAAGGTGTTTTGATAATGTCAGTTGTAACGATATTCGCACTGACTAGCTTTTCGTTCTTTACATCATACACAGCTATTGTTTTGTGGGCAGCTTGCCAGGTAGCATCGTAATCGAAATTCGAAATGTAAGCATTGTCTCCAATAATATCGAAATTCTTAACAGCAACAGCTATGTCTGTAACTACATCAGTTCCTGCAGCAATTCGTTGGAATTTTCCGGGAATTAGATTGTAGTCGCCTTTTGAAGCTACATAAACATCACCATAGCTGTCGGCTTTAATAGTGCCAGGATTCAAGTTTATTTTAATTTTTTTCGTTTCGGTAAATGTAGATAAGTTGATGACAGAAACTGTACTATCCATCACAGCAGCCATTCCGCCGGTGTTAGCAACGTACAATTTATTGTTTGTAATCACACTCGCATCCGGATTGGCACCTACAGCTATTGTCTTTTCCACTGCTAACGAAACAGTATCCAATTGTGATACATGTCCATCGTAAAGTACAACGTACACTTTACCATTGGCAGAAGTCAATGATCTGGGAGAACTTGAAGTCCCTGCACCATTTTTCATTGGGATTGATTTCACACTAACGCCTGTTTGAGCATTAATGACTTCAATTAAGCTTGATTTATACATCGCAATATAAATTTTAGAACCATATTTTATCATGTCTTGTCCGGTATCACCGAGACCTCTGTTATTTTTATCTAAGAATAAATCAGCTGAAGCAAAGCTAGTGGCAAAGTCATAATAAGTTAAACTAGCATTGTTTGAGTTGTATTTCCCTTGGTTTAAGACAAAAACTCCAGTGCTAACTTCTGTTGTTGATGACGCTTCATCCTTCGAATTACAAGAAATGAATATTGGTGTAGAAAGTACTGTTAATAATAGAGTTGTAATGATTTTTGTTGTTTTCATAAATGGAATATTATTGTTTAAATTATTGTTTTTGAGTTGATTGTTATTTGCCTAAATCCATTGACAGGGAAATTCTGAAATTACGCCGTGGCATGGGGTAAAATTTTACTACCTCGTACTGAGTATTGAATAAGTCAATGATTTCTGCATTTACCTTCCAACGTTTATAGCTTGTTGATACAAAGATCGAATGCATAGCATAACCATTCATTTTGTTTGTTTTGTCGGTCATTTGTCCTATCCACCTTACGCCCGAAAATATCATGTTATACCCCGCTTCCCATTTCCCATGCTCGTAAGATATTGAACCCGAACCTGAATGTACCGGAGTGTATGGAATTTGTTCACCAAAGTTATCACTTCCTAAAGTGGCATCTTTTGCACTTTGCAATGAGTAGTTCACTTTCGTTTTGATTAGGTCTGATTTCCCTGCTTTGATATTCATTTTTAAATTGACATCCAAACCTTTTATTTTCACATTTCCTTTATTTGTCATACTCCAATGGAACATGTCGCGTGGAATGGCAATGATTTTATCAGTTACCTGATTGTAATATCCATCTGCTGACAATATAAACTCAGATAGAAACGGAATTTCGGTTTCTAAATAGGTAAATCCAATGTTGTATTGGTTAGCGTCTTCTGGACGAAGATTTTTGTTGCCCATTTCTTGATAATAGAGATCGTTGAACGTGGGTAACCGGTAGATATTCTTGTAAAATGCTCTTATTCTGAACTCTTTGTCTTCTAGTAATTTGTAGGATGCACTTACGCTAGGCGAAAGTTTATCTCTATCGGGAGATGCAACCCCTGTACGCACGTTTTCACGTGTGAGTGTATACAGTAAATTCGCACCTAATGTTAGTCTTTCGGTTAGATATTTTGTAGCTAAGTTAGCCAATCCGGTATTTCTGGTAGGATAATTAAAGTCTTTGAAGTTGACATTCGAATTTATAGTCAAGTCGTTGTACCACCAGTCTGTTGAAGCTGATATAAATAAAGGTTCTAGCAATTTATACTGAAACGATGCCGATACATAATATTCTTTTTGCAAATAATGATCGTTCAGAACGCCATTAGTGCTAATGTATTTAGAATCTATATCCGTAAAATAGTTGTCGGAAAGATTAAACTTAGCAAAGTATTGATGTTGAAACTTGTCGGAAACTTTATTCAGGTAGTGTATTTGCGTGAAGAATGTTCGGTCTTTCAATCGTTGCTGCGAATCGTCTGTATTGTAGAAAGTAATACTGCCCGGTAATCCTCGTTCGGAGCCAAAGAAGTTGGATTTCAAAGCAATACTTTCTTTTTCTTTGATACGGTATAAAGCATTAATTTCTGATCTAATGGATGTTATGTCGGTATTGGAACGTTTAAGTTCAGCCGAAAGATTGTCTGTTGACGAACCATAGTATTGAAGAAAGGTATATTTCCCATTTGCCATTTGGGCATCGGTAGATAAATTGAATGCCCATTTTTTACCGAAATTTTTAGCAATAAAAAGCGATGGGTTAAGGAACCCAAATGAACCGGCTTTAAAAGATGCTTTTCCTTCGAAAGATTTGTTTTTGTCGTAATCAAGCAATTTTGTTTTCAAACAAAGCACACCACCTGACGAAAACATACGTGCCGATTGAAATATATCATTGGGTTGACCATTGGATAATGAGATTTCGGCAATATTGTCGAGCGAAAATCGACCTAAATCGATTTGTCCCGATTGGATGTCGCTCATCATGGTGCCATCGTAGCTTACGCCGGTGTATTGTGCACCCATGCCGCGCAACGAAACGGTTTTCATACCGCCAATGCCGCCATAGTCTTTGATAATAACGCCAGAAAAGTATTTGGCTACATCGGTAATGTTCACTGCATTTAAAGTGGCAATTTCTTTTTCTGCAAATATCTGTACAGGCATGGCAGCACGAGCTACTTGAAGTCGCTGGCCGTTTACGGTTACAGTTTTGAGTTTGCGGGTGTGAAGCGTATCGGTTTGAAACTCGTCAGCTACGGCCGTCGAACTACAAAATAAAACACTGAAAAACAGAAATGATCTGATGGATGAATGAAAATGAAAACCTGAATTTTTAAACACAGTTGTAACTATTTGACGATGAATAAACCGCTCAAATAGCTCCCGAAAATGACCTGACAAAGGCAAAAAGATAATGACTTTTGCTGATGTGTTCGTCGCTTTTTCCTCGAAAGCTTCTGAAATTAACTATGCTCGGCAGGTCTTCTGACTTACTCCCGTTTCTGAACGCCTTCCCGAAATCAGTTGACAGTTATCAGTTATCAGTTATCAGTTTTTTTAGGACTGTTTACTGTTTACTGTTTACTGTTCACTGAAAAAACCAGTGGCAAAAGTGTTGTTCAAAACGTTTAATTTAATAACTGTCAACTGTGAATTATCAACTGTCAATTATCAAAGGAGCTTACAGCAGCGGGACTGTACAGGAATTACACCTGTTTCCCTTTTAATCACTCTCCGCGGAACGGCGAAGTAGTGAACCAAAGCGCTGCAAAAGTAATGCTTTTTTCTGAACCTGAAAATAGAGTCGGTGTGTTTTTTTGAAAAAAAAGCTGAAACTGAAACTTGTATATTGAAAAGCTTTGTTGTAAGTAATTGAAAATTAATATATAATAAATTTACATATACTCTGAAATTCGATTTGCTATCTCGTAACATCAATCGGTATATTATAAGTGGATTTGTAGATTATCTATTTATTGATCTATCCGGTTGTACATTGTCATCAAAATTTCTACTATCTTTACAAGATGAAAAATAATTCAACACAAATAGAAAATACCCTGCAAAGCATGGGAATTGAGACCCTGAATGCTATGCAAGTGGCCACACTTGATGCCAACGAGAAAGAAAAAGATATGATTCTTTTGTCGCCAACAGGATCGGGAAAAACATTGGCTTATCTGTTGCCGGTGCTTATGAGTCTGAATTCCGAATGCACAAAGGTGCAGGCTTTAATTTTGGCTCCATCTCGCGAGTTGGCGCAACAAATTGAGCAGGTTTGGCGCAGCATGAGTACCGGTTTTAAGGTAAATACTTGCTTTGGCGGTCGTCCGAGCAATGGCGAAAAGCGCGACTTGGCCGTTCCTCCCGCTGTACTTATTGGTACTCCCGGACGTTTGCAAGACCATGTGGAGCGTGGCAATTTTGATGTGACAGATATAAAGGTGTTGGTGCTCGACGAATTTGATAAATCGCTCGAAATGGGTTTTACCGAACAAATGGAAGCTATTATCAGTCGCATTCCTAACCTCAAAAAACGGATACTGACTTCGGCTACCGATGCGGTTTCGATTCCTGCTTTTACCGGTATTCAAAACCCAATCAAACTGGATTATTCCGAAAAAGACAATAAACTAAAAGGACTTAAAACCTTTCAAGTAAAGGGTAAAAACAACGATAAGATGGACCTGGTCTATCAGTTGCTTTGTTATTTGGGCAATGACTCTACCTTGATTTTTTGCAATCAACGCGAAACGGTGGAGAAAGTAAGTGCTTATCTGGCTGAGCGACGAGTGGCGAATGAATTTTTTCACGGAAAACTGGAACAACCCGACCGCGAACGTGCACTTTCGAAATTTAGGAACGGTAGTTGTACTGTTTTTATTTCTACCGATCTGGCTTCGCGTGGACTGGATATTCCGGAAATAAAAAATATTATCCATTTCGATGCTCCTGTTCGGGTAGACGAATATGTGCATCGCAACGGGCGTACAGCTCGTATGGAAGCCGAAGGTTCTGCTTTCCTTTTATTGACAGAGAAAGAAGAATTGCCTGAATTTATTACTCCACAGCCGGTTGCTATGGCTTTGCCGGCACTGGCTTCTATGCCTCCAAAACCCGATTGGGCAACGCTTTATATAGGCAAAGGCAAAAAAGATAAGTTGAGTAAAATGGATATTGTGGGCTTTATGTTCAAAAAAGGACAGCTGGCCAAAGATGAGCTGGGCATGGTGGAAGTAAAAGAATATTATTCATTTGTAGCTATAAAAGTGTCGAAAGTAAATGAAGTACTTCGATTGGTTGCCAATGAAAAGATAAAGAATATGAAGGTGAGGATTGAATTGGCGGAGTAGTACTTTTGTTTCTATTGGATAACTATTGAAAACATAATAACTAATAAATCAATATCATGAAAATTAAATTTATTGGAGCTGCCCGCGAAGTAACCGGCAGCAAGCACATTATTACTACCAACGAAGGAAAACGCATTCTGCTCGATTGTGGTATGTTTCAGGGTAAAGGGTTGGAAACAGACGGAATGAACCGTAACCTCGGTTTTGATCCTGCAACCATTGATTATCTAATTCTGTCTCATGCACATATTGATCATTCAGGTTTGATTCCGTACTTGTACAAAGGTGGTTTCCGTGGTTCTATTATCAGTACTAATGCTACCCGAGACCTGTGTTCTATCATGTTGACAGATAGTGCTCATATTCAGGAAGTAGACGTACAGCACTTCAACGAGCGACGTGTAAAGCAAGGTTTACCAACCGTTGAACCGTTGTATAGCCAAGTGGAAGCCGAAGCTAGTTTGAAACTATTTATTTCGTTGGCTTTCGATCGACGTTTTTATATAAATGACCAGATTAATGTGAAATTCACAAACACCGGACACATGCTCGGAGGCGCTGTTGTGAACCTTGAATTGTTAGAAAACGGCAAGAAAGTGCACCTGGCCTATACAGGTGATATTGGTCGCCAACACAACCGTATTCTTCATCCGCCTACCGCTTTCCCTCAGTGCGATTACCTGATTACCGAGTCTACCTACGGTAACCGTTTACACCCTGCCGATAAAGAGATTGAGGATGATTTATTGCAAATAGTGGTGGATACCTGTGTGAAAAATAAGGGTAAACTAATTATCCCATCATTTGCCATTGGACGTACGCAAGAAATAGTATACGTGCTCAATGATTTGTTCAATAAGGGTAGATTACCCAAAATTGACGTATTTGTTGATAGTCCATTGTCGGTGAATGCCACTGATATTTTTAGAATGCACACTGATGGCATGAATGAAGAAGTAAAAGCATTACTAAAATACGATTCGGATCCTTTCGGATTCAACTCTTTGCATTATGTGAAAAAGTTAGAAGAGTCGAAAGCTCTGAACAGTTATGACAAGCCGTGTATCATTATATCTTCTTCAGGAATGATGGAGGCCGGACGTATAAAACATCATGTGGCCAACAATATTTCGAACCGACACAATACCATTCTGATTGTTGGTTATTGTGCTCCGGCAACATTGGGAGCTCGCATACAGGAACCCGGGTTGCGCGAAATCTCCATTTTTGGGACTATTCACCCGATAAATGCACGAATTGCCAAAATTGAAGCCTTCTCAGGTCATGGTGATTATAATGAAATGATGACATTTTTGAGCTGTCAGGATGCCAGTCAGGTTAAAAAGACTTTTTTGGTACATGGCGAATACAACACTCAGCTTTTTTATAAAACTGAATTAGAGAAAGTCGGATTCAGCAATATAGAAATTCCCGAAGCGGGCGATGAGTTTGAATTACATGAATAAGCCTTTCATTTACAGCTAAAAATAGAAGAGACGCAAAGTGCAATTAATTGCTTTGTGTCTCTTTTTGTTTTTATTAAATAAGTGTGATGTTCTTATCTAAACTAATCGGTAACAGCAGTGACCTTATATCCCTTTTTCTGAAGAAGTTTTACCAATCCGTTTTGTCCACCTAAATGTAATGCACCAACAGCTACAAAACAGGATGATTCCTGAAATAATGGAGGAAGTTTTATAAGCCAGTCCGTATTTCTATTGTCCACCAGTTTCGCATATTCTTCAAGCGTCATATCCGACTTTTTGTTTTTCCCCTTCGAAAGTTGCACTAGTTCATCAATTTTGCCGGCTTTGTACAATTTGTTCATGTGTACCAGCTCAACCAATGCGCTGTCTTTTTGTTTTATAGTTTCCACCAACACCTCTGCTTGTCGTTGTAAGCTTGCATTGCCAAATAATATGCTTATCTGTTGTTCAACGGTTTCAAGACCCACTACTTTTTTGTCCTGCTCGGCAGCCACCAACTGAAAATAGGAATCGGTTTGTACATCTTCAGTAAATCCGGTCAGCTTTTTATATATTTCCATTTCGTACAAGGTGTTTATTAGCGTTGGATTCATTATACTAAATTCCTTTAATCCTATTTTCAAGGTCGATTTTAGTTCTTTATCCACCAGTTCATATTCTGTTTCGGATAACAAATCCCTCATTTTAATATGGTCGGGCATCATGGCTGCTTGTTGTATCTTGGCAGTTGCATCCACGTTGCTGGTGAGCATTTCGCCAACTACTACGCTCGAAGCATTAAATGCTTTGTATAAGCCCGGTACGCTGTCCAGAAACTGTATCGGAATTAAATGATGGGTACCAAACAAATAGGAGGGATGCTTGAGTCCGTTTCCACTCACTTTCCACAAGAGCTGTGCTTGAGTGGCCGAAAAGCTTAATAACAGGCAAACGAAAAGGATATTCTTTTTCATAATTTATTTTTTTTCTTCGCAAAGATAACCAAAATCATTCCTATCAGATAATTCAGAGCTTTGATTAAAATACATTTTATGAATTTCAAAGCTAAATTAATCAAAAATATTGAAATTAATCCCTGAAAATGTATTATTGTTAATACTATAATTATTACCTTTGCATAGGTTTTATCTATAAATTATCATTATGACATTACAACAACTTGAGTATGTATTAGCATTGGAGAAAACACGTCATTTTGTACGTGCAGCCGAATTGTGCAACGTAACGCAACCGACTCTCAGCGCCATGATTCAAAAACTGGAAGATGAGTTGGACTGTAAAATATTTGATCGTTCGCGTCAACCTATTGAACCAACAGAGATTGGGGAGAAAATTATCCGTCAGGCACAAGTTATTATTTACCAGGCCAATCAGTTGAAAGAAAGTGTTCAGAATGAGAAGGATACTCTCTCCGGTACATTGAACCTTGCCATTATTCCAACCATTGCACCATATTTATTGCCACAGTTTATTGCGGCATTCAAAAAAGCATATCCTCAAATCTCGTTGAAAGTGACCGAAATGCACACAAGTACCATTGTGGAAAAATTGCGCATAGCCGAAATTGATATGGCCATTCTTTCTACGCCACTCGACGATCCTAAAATATTGGAAGTACCGCTCTATTACGAAAAATTTGCAGCCTATATTTCGCCCAGCGAACCTATTTATGAGCGCACAGAGCTTTCGGCAAACGACATGCCTTTGGATAAACTTTGGGTATTGGAAGAGGGTCACTGTCTGCGCAATCAGGTGTTTAATTTTTGCAACGAAAAACCGGAACATAATCACACGTACGAAGCCGGAAGTATAGATACCTTAGTGAAGATTGTTGATATTAATGGTGGTTATACGGTTATTCCCGAGTTGCATATCGAATTACTTTCAGATAATCAAAAAATGAATCTACGCGAAATAGTGAAACCCGAAGCAACTCGCGAAATATCTGTTATTATCCGTCACGATTTTGTTCGTGAAGGAATGCTGAATGCAGTAGCCGAATGTGTGAAGCAAATTATACCCGCACATATGCTCGATGCCCGCTTAAAAAAGTTTGCTATTAGGCTGTAATTTAGCTAGTACGATAAAATACTTGTTACTTATATCTGATAGATGTAAAAATATCATACTAAGTCTCTAAGTGTACTTACAAAGTTTTCAATATCTTCCTCAGTAGTATCGAATGAGCACATCCAACGAAGTTCGAGTGTTTCTTCGTCCCAAATATAAAAAGGATATTTAGCTTGCAATGGTTCAATTGCCTTTTGGGGGATGATTGCAAAAACGGCATTGGCCTGTACTTTGCGGGTTATTTTTACACCTGGAAGTTGTTGAATTTCGGCTGATAGAAGCTGTGCCATCTTATTAGCATGTGTTGCCATTCGCAACCATAAATCATTGCTTAACAAAGCTTTGAATTGTGCGGCAATAAATCTGTTTTTTGAGAAAAGCTGTGCCGATTGTTTTTGAAAATAGGGCGCATTAGCTTTCAATTCGTCATTGAAAACCAAAACAGCTTCCCCCATCATTAAACCGTTTTTGGTGCCACCAAAGCTCATAATATCTATGCCGCAATCCACGGTAGCTTCTTTTAGTGTAACACCCAAAGCAGCTACTGCATTCGATATGCGTGCACCATCCAAATGAACATACATGTCGTTATCGTGCGCAAACCGGCACAAAGCTTTCAGTTCGTCGATAGAATATATTGTCCCAACTTCTGTACTTTGACTTATTGAAATAACTTTAGGTTGGGTATGATGCACATTTCCAAGTCGCGAAAGCAATGGTTGTATGAGTTCCGGAGTTAATTTGCCATCAGTAGTTGGAATAGGTAGGAGCGAGCATCCAATGCTTTGAGTAGGCGCACCACATTCATCCACATGAATATGAGCTAAATCGGAACAAATAACTGCCTGAAATGGTAAAGTACAACATTTTAGGCAGATAACATTTGCACCTGTTCCATTAAAAGAGAATAAAACACTTACATTTCCAAACTCTTTTTCAAAAAGTTGAACAGCTTCCGCGGTAAACTTGTCATCACCATACGATATTTGGTGATGCGAATTGGCTGATTGAATGGCTTCAAAAACTTCGGGATGAATTCCCGAATAATTATCACTTGCGAAAGACTTCATTAAAACTTAAATTTGTCAAAGAAACTTTTTGATTTAGATTCTTCTGCTACAGCACTTTCAACAGTCTCAGCCTCTTTGTATTCGCGTTGTGGGGCTTCACCCTGCTCACGTTTAATAAATCCAACCACATCCTCCAGACCCTCAACAAATTTATCAAAATCCTCTTTGTATAGGAATATCTTATGTTTTTCGTAAGTTACCTGAGCATCCTCGTCAAAACCGACCACTTTTTTCTTGCTTTCAGTGATGGCCAGATACAAATCTTCGTTACGACTCTTTTTTACATCTAAATAATAAATTCGCTTTCCAGCTTTAATTGCTTTTGAATAGATAATTTCGTTGTCTTTCTTCTCAATTTCAATTTTTCTTTTCTCTACTTCCATAATGTTACGATTATTATTTCAAACTGCTGTAAATGACTGCTTTAAAAAATTGCTTATTCTTACTTTTAAACTGACATTGTTCAATTAAATTGCTCATTATTAATTGCAAGTTCATCAGAAATATTCTATTATTATTACGAATTGAAAATGAGTCCTCAAATTTCAGTATTTTTTTCCAATTTATCAAACAAAAACATATTTTTTATTCCAAAAAATTAAATTCTTCTTTTGAGTTAGCGTATTATCACACAATAAATCATATTTTAAATTTCAAAAGCATTTAAGTATTAAAACGATGTAGTAACAAAAAAAAATCCTACCTTTGCAGCGAAATAAAAAAAGCGCTCACTGTATTTTATGATTAATCGAGTATTATTACGCACTAAGATTGTTCAAATCTTATATTCCTACTACAAAAGCGATAGCAAATCGTTGCCTATCGCTGAAAAAGAGTTGTTTCATAGTATTGAAAAAACCTACGATTTGTATTTCCATTTGTTGAACTTGTCAGTTGAAGTAACACGATTTGCTGCAAATTTGATTGAAACAAAACGTAATAGACTTCGTCCTTCTGCCGAAGATTTAAATCCTAACACCCGCTTCATTGATAACTCTTTTGTAGCCCAACTAGCTAAAAATGTGCGATTTAACGAATATCTGGACGAGCATAAGCTGTCGTGGGTAAACGATTCTGAAATTATCAAAGAAACTTTCGAATCAGTAATTGCTTCAGAGTATTATTCAGAATATATGAATGCTCCGGCTGCAGATTATGCTGCAGATAAGGATATTTGGCGCAAAATATATACTAAAATTTTGTTGAAAAGCGAATCGCTTGATGACTCTATCCAGGATCAGAATATTTATTGGACAGATGATATTGAAATGGTTATTAGCTTTATAATCAAAACAATAAAAAGATTTGATGCCACAAAAGGCGATGAACAAGAGTTGTTGCCGATGTTTAAAGACGAAGAAGACGCTGAATTTGCCCGCAAGCTGTTACGCAGTGTGCTAACCAAAGGAGAGAAACTTCGCGAAATGATTGATCTAAATACCAAAAACTGGGAGTTGGATCGTATCGCATTTATGGACATTGTAATTATGGAGGTGGCATTGTGCGAATTGATGGATTTCCCTACTATACCGGTAAATGTTACACTGAACGAATACATTGAGATTGCTAAAAATTACAGCACCGAAAAAAGTGGAACTTTTATCAACGGTGTACTCGATAACATTGTTGGACAACTAAAAAAAGAAAATAAGTTGATAAAAGTGGTAATGTTTAGTGACAATAAAAAATAATAAACTATTTTTGCAAGTATAAACTTTTAAATTAATAATGAATATGAATCTATTAAGCATTATGTTACAAGCAGCACCTGCAGCTGATGGTTTAAGCCAGTACTCAGGTATTTTTATGATGGTATTGATTTTTGTGGTTTTCTATTTTTTCATGATTCGCCCACAATCAAAACGTCAAAAAGAAATTAAAAAACAACGCGAAGCTATGAAAGCCGGCGACTCAGTTGTAACATCTGGTGGAATTTATGGAAAAGTAAAAGACATTAAAGACACAACTGTTATTGTTGAAATAGCTGATAATGTTCGTATTAAAATTGACAAAAACTCGGTTTTTGCCACTGCTGAAGATCTTCAATCACAAGCAAAATAATTGGGTTTTATGGCTGAAAACAGCGGCATAAAATTTTTAAAGTATTACTCGCAAAAGCTTAAATCATTCTTTTTTTCAAAAGATATTTTAAGCTTTTTGCTTTTTCTTGCCCTTTCAGCTGCTTTTTGGTATATCAATGCATTGGGTAAAGAACGGGAAACAATTCTCAATATTCCTATACGCTATGTAGGTGTACCTCAGTATATTGGCTTAGGTGCCAACACGCCTACAAATGTTTCGCTCACGGTAAAGGATCAGGGACTGCGATTGTTTTCGTATTCAAATGGAAACCGACCTCCGGTGACCATTGATTTATCCCGTACATTTTATCAAAAAGGTGAAATTCTGATTACTTCCGATCAGCTAAGATCGAAAATCGGACGAAGTCTGCAGGCTACTACCTCGGTATTGGAAATAAAGCCCGATTCAATTTTGATAAAATATGAAAAATTGAGTCAAAAGACATTGCCCATTGAGCTCGTATCCAGCATTGAGTTGGCTCCGCAATACATGTTGGCCGAGAATATTCGATTGGAACCAAACCAAGTCACTGTTTTTGGACCTAGACGAATTCTTGATAAATTGAAAGCGATTAGGACCGAGTTGGTTGAAGCTAAAAATCTGAGTGATACGATTTCTCTAAATTGTAAACTAAAATCTATCCCGGCGGTTCGATTCTCGAGTCCGGATATAAAACTAAGTCTTTTTGTAGAACAGTTTACCGAAAAGAAAATTCAAATACCCATTAAATCAATTAATTGTCCGGCTAACTTGTTTATTCGTACTTTCCCGGCTGTGGTAAACGCAACCTTTATTGTTGGGTTAAGTCATTTCAATTCATTGAGTTCCGACGATATGGCGGTATATTTGGATTATAATGAGTTGAAAGTAGGGAAATCGTCCAAACAAAAACTTAAAATTGCAAATAAAAGTTCACACATTTCAAATATCAGAATTGTACCACAAGAGGTAGAATTTATTTTGGAACAGAAATAAGATATGAAGAAAATTCAAATGGTTGACTTGCGCAGTCAATACGACAAGATTAAAGACGCTGTTGATGCAGGCATCCAAGATGTAATAGATAATACCGCGTTTATAAAAGGCGCAAAAGTGACTGATTTTCAACGTGATTTAGAAAATTACCTGAACGTAAAGCATGTAATCCCTGTTGGAAACGGAACAGATGCACTTCAAATAGCCTTAATGGCTTTAGGGCTTAAGCCTGGTGATGAGGTGATTACGCCAACATTTACGTTTATTGCCACTGCCGAGGTAGTGGCCTTAATGGGTCTGACCCCCGTGGTGGTGGATGTTGACTTCGATACGTTCAATATTTCATTAGAATCAGTAAAGAGAGCTATAACTCCCAAAACAAAAGCCATTGTTCCGGTTCATTTATTCGGACAAAATGCTGATATGGAAGCTATTTTAGCATTGGCTAAAGAACACAATCTTTTCGTAGTGGAAGATGCTTGTCAGTCGATTGGTTCGGTATATACGTTTAAAGACGGACGTCAGGCTCATTCGGGCTGTATGGGTGATATTGGCTGTACTTCCTTTTTTCCATCTAAAAATCTGGGGTGCTTTGGCGATGGCGGTGCCATTTTTACGAACAACGATGAATTGGCAGCCAAAATGCGGGCTATCTCTAATCATGGTATGGTGGTTCGTTATCATCACGACATGGTGGGTATTAATTCGCGTTTGGACAGCATTCAGGCAGCCGTACTAGGTGTGAAGCTGAACTATCTGAATGATTATAATGCCGCCAGATTTGCTGCAGCTAGCTATTATAATGCAGCGTTTGATGGTAATGATAAGATAATTACCCCAGCTCAATCTGCTAACTCCACACATGTTTTTCATCAGTATACATTGAAACTAAACGGTGTCAATCGTGCAGAGTTGATTAAACATCTGAATGATAAAGGCATTCCGGCCATGATTTATTATCCGGTTTGTTTGCATTTGCAAAAAGCATATCAGGATGACCGTTACAAAGCCGGTGACTTTCCGGTTGCCGAAAAATTGAGTGAATGTGTCATTTCACTTCCTATGCATACCGAATTGACGGAAGAGCAACTTAAATATGTTACAACCAGTGTGTTGGAATTAGTTGGATAATCTTATCAGCTAGATGTTATGAGTCCAATTCAGCAAAATGATTCGCAAATTTGCAGCACTTGTATACACAGATTGTATACAAATGAAAAGGAATTGTATTGTAGAAAAGGCCTTGATAGTAATAATGTTATGTTTTTCTGTAATGATTATAGCTCAGAAACTACTTATGAAAACAAAGACTATTTAAAATTTAGAGATAAATCGGAATATTCGCTTAGAAAGGTACAAATAGTATTTACTATTTTAGGAATAATACTGTTGTTTGGAATAATTATACTGATGTATAAATTAGATGATTTATTTTCTTTGTTTTTATCCTTAGGATTATTAGTTATTTCATTAGGTTTATATCTAGCAATATATAAAGGAAAAAGATGGGCAAAACTAATTATGAACTTCGGAATTTTATGCGGTTTATTTTCAGATATGGTAAGTCTGGGTTCAAATACTGATGCTTCTTTAGTAAATATCATTAGTGATATTGCTAGTGTACTTTTCGGTATTTATCTTTTTTATTTTTTTAATGCTGATAAAGATTTTGTAAAACATTTCAATAGCCAAAGGAAGTGATTTTAAACCGTTGTAAATAAATCAAACTATGAACGAATATTTTGCACACGAAACAGCGATTGTTGACGATAATTGCAGTATTGGAAAAGATACCAAAATTTGGCATTTTTCACATATTATGTCGGGATGTGTTATTGGCGAAGGTTGTAATATCGGACAAAATGTAGTAATTTCGCCTTCCGTAATTTTAGGTAAAAATGTAAAGATACAAAACAATGTATCTGTCTATACAGGTGTGATTTGCGAAGATGATGTTTTTCTGGGACCCTCTATGGTGTTTACCAATGTCATTAATCCGCGCAGCCATGTAAACCGCAAAAGTGAGTATGCGCAAACTCTTGTGCGTAAAGGTGCCAGTATTGGAGCTAATGCCACTGTCGTGTGCGGAAATGAAATAGGTGCGTATGCATTAATAGGTGCAGGAGCGGTCATTACAAAGCCTGTAAAGGCCTTTGCGCTGGTTGTGGGTAATCCGGCTAAGCAAATAGGTTGGGTGAGTGAAAACGGTCATAAACTGGTTTTCAACGCTGCCGGAATGGCAAGCTGCACTGAAACCGGACAAGAATATGAGTTGCTGAATGATGAAGTGAAACGAGTAAAATAACCACATAAGAAAAGAATAAATGATTAAATTTGCAGTAATAGGACAGGGGCATATTGGAAAACGCCATGCAGAAATGATTCGTTTGAATCTTGATTCTCAGTTAGTAGCAGTTTGCGATGTATTGGCCAAAGACCAAATCGGGTTAACGGATATAAAGGAAGCATACTTCACAAGTTACGAAGAGTTATTAGCATCCGATCTGGATATAGACGTTATAAATATCTGTACTCCAAATGGTTTTCACTCCGAATATGCTATCAAAGCGTTACAAGCAAAGAAGCATGTTGTACTTGAAAAGCCAATTGCGCTGACTAAAACTGACGCTGAACAGATTCTTTTTAAATCGTTGGAAATGTCTCGCCACGTATTCTGCGTGATGCAAAACCGTTATTCTCCACCTTCGGTTTGGTTGAAAGAAATTATTGATAATAAAACGCTTGGAGATATTTTTACCGTAAAGTTGGATTGTTATTGGAACCGCGACGAACGTTATTATAAAAAAGGCAACTGGCATGGTGATGCGAAACTGGATGGTGGTACTCTGTTTACCCAGTTCTCACACTTTGTAGACATTATGTATTGGCTGTTCGGAGATATTCAAAATATCCGCGGAAACTTTGCCGATTTCTCACATAAAGATTTGACCGATTTTGAGGATAGTGGAGTTGTTACCTTCGACTTTATAAACGGTGGAATGGGAAGTTTGAATTACTCTACTGCAGTTTGGGATAAAAATCTGGAAAGTAGTATCACTATTCTTGGCTCAAAAGGAACTGTGAAAGTTGCCGGACAATATATGAACGAAGTAGCGTATTGTCATATAAAAGATTATGTTATGCCGGAATTGGCACCTTCTAATCCGCCCAATGACTATGGATTGTACAAAGGTTCTGCCCAAAATCACCATTATGTGATCGAAAATGTAGTTGAAAAACTCACTGATAAAGGAACCATCACCACCAATGTACTTGAAGGATTAAAAGTGGTGGACATTATCGAGCGTATTTACAACGTTCGTGATAATCAGTGGAAGAAAAATGCTTGATTTATAGATAAATAATAAAAATCGAAAATATGTTACAAAGAATTCAAACAGTATACTTGTTGTTAATAGTTGTACTTTCGTGTATTACTTTTTATTTACCTACAGTCGATTTAATCAATATTAAAAGTGCACTCCACTATATTATTGATTTTAAAGGAGTATACCTTGTTCAAGCAAAGGGAAATGTATGGGATTCAACTGTATGGGGATTAACATCAGTTTCTGCCGTTATACCTACTATTGCTTTATTTACTATTTTTCAATATAAGAACCGGGTAAAACAAATTCGATTATCTGTCATCAATATGCTGTTTATGCTTGGCTATTATGCAGTTCTATTTATTAATATATGGTTAATAAGTAACCGACTTAATACAGAATGGCATTTGCGTTTTGTTACTGCATTGCCTTTAGTTTGTATGGTTCTTAACTATTTAGCTATTGGAGCTATTGGAAAAGATGAAGCTTTGGTAAAATCAACTGATAGAATCAGATAAGTAATTGTTACATCTCAATACACAAACGCTTTCAGAAATGGAAGCGTTTGTAGTTTCAGCACCTTTCTGAACAAAGAAATGACTTCATCTGTTCTAATCACCAAAATATAACAGATGAAAGCAACATATACATTCATGCTAACAGGCATGCTTTTGTTATTTACGCAAACAGCATGCACTCAACCCAAAAAAACGATGAAATACAATCCACTTACCCCTGAAGAACAAGCAGTGATTCTTAATAAAGGTACTGAACGCCCTTTTACCGGCGAATATGTTGACAACAAAGCAACAGGCACTTACATTTGCCGACAATGTGATGCTCCGCTTTATCATTCGGAAGATAAATTTGATTCGCATTGTGGATGGCCGAGTTTTGATGATGAAATCCCGGGTGCAGTAAACAGGCATACCGATGCTGATGGACGAAGAACTGAGATTACCTGTAAAAATTGCGGAGCACATTTGGGTCACGTATTTTTAGGTGAAGGCTTTACCGAAAAAAATACCCGTCATTGTGTCAATTCAATTTCCATGAAATTTATTCCGGCTACAAAAAAGGTCATCGAAAAGGCCTATTTTGCGTCGGGCTGTTTCTGGGGTACTGAATATCATTTTATGAAAGCAAAAGGCGTGATAAGCACTACAGTTGGTTACATGGGTGGACATACGACCTCTCCGACCTACAAAGAAGTATGTACGGGTGAGACGGGGCATGCCGAAACTACTGAAGTGGTTTTTGATGCAACAAAAACAAGCTATGAAGATATGTTGAAATTATATTTCGAGACGCACGATTTTACGCAAGTAGGAGGGCAGGGACCCGATATTGGTGATCAATATCGTTCGGTAATATTTTATACTTCTGATGAGCAAAAAAGTCTAGCGGAAAAATACATTGCAATCCTAACTGAAAAAGGATACAAGGTAGCTACACTATTAGAAAAGGCTCCGGTGTTTTGGGCTGCCGAGGATTATCATCAGGAATATTATGACAAAAAACAAGGCTCGCCCTATTGCCATATTTATCGGAAAATTTTCTAACTGCTTTTCTACAAACAAATCTTATAAACTGATTCTAACTAGAATAAAGAAACAGATTGAAAAATAAAATGCCGACCTGAAATTCATCAGATCAGCATTTTTTTTGTTTTTAATACTTTTAAATGGTGATTTTAATAGCTCTGCCGGAAGCTTTAAGAATATAGGTTTGTGTTCGCGGCAAATCGGTTATTTCAATAATGTTCGAGTCTGGAATAATAACGCGCATACATTTACCGGTTAAGGTGTAAATATACAATGTGTTTTCTAAATCAGGAAAAAATACTTTTATATTCCCGGATGCATCTGCAACAGCTAAAAGCTTTTTCTCTAATGGGTATTTTAATGTATAAGTACTAATAGCATTTGAAAAATCAGTAATGTTTTCGTAGCTCAACGCTGTATTTTTATCGCTGGCTCTCACTTTTACAATATATTCCGATAATGGTGCCAAATTTACGATAGAATCGGAGGTTGTGGTTAACCACTTATCACGTTTAATATAAGAAATCTTTTTTGCAAAATCAGTCGTTACATCATCAAGAGTCACAGAACCCGTTCCTTTGATGTAGGTAAATCTGAACTGTGTATAATTATCTGTTTCCAGAAAAGAATAAGCTTTGTTTTTCTCGTTTAATGTAGTAGTTACGGGGATGCTATCGATTTTATACCAACCACCTTGTTCTTTTTGTGCTTCCACTTTGAAGCCTCCACTTGTGCCTCCCATCGAACGGAGATAAAAACTAAGTTTTACAACAGGTGTCATATACTTTTCTGTTACAACTTTCTCACCATTATTTGCAAACTGTAATGAAGGAACTGCCAAACCACTGTAAATAGTGGAATTTGAAACATTTACAGGCGTAATTGTCCAGTTGGTAGGAGCCTGCACTCCATTGTTAAACCCTTCAGTTAATGATGATTCTCCATCAGTAAGGTTATAGACAGTTAGGTAATAGCCGGATGCATCAAATACATTGTTCCAATTGGCGATAAAGCCCGAAAATGTAACATCGGAAGACTGAACTGCTACAGGTGGTACAACATATACTTTTCTGCTCGATTGACCGGAAAGAAGTGCGTCGGCATAGTCGTTTACGCCTGATCTTAAGACTAATTTATCCTCGTGCGTAGCTGTGTAGGATGGTAATGTAGGATTGTATCTTATTTGAATATTCGTATTGTTTACAATTGAATCTATATCCGGAACTAATGTAATTGTTTTTCCCCAGGCTGTTTCTGGGTCGGTTTCTTTTTTCATTTCAAAATGATTCCCAATATTAAAAGAAATATCAATATTACCTTTTAAATTACTTCCATTGGTAGTCACAGTCTGAACCTGCGAAGGCGTTCCCTGAACAGTTTTAAAGTCATTTAAACTTTCTTTCAAAACAATATTAGTGGCAAAGTGGAATTGAATAATCCCATTTGTTTCTGTAATATTCGTTAGCGGTTTTCGTATGTCTGTTTTGTTGCGAAGTAATGGGGTGTACGACTTGATGTTTTGTGTTCCGGGAAACGGATCCCCCGAAAGTGTAGCATCACTTGCTATTCCGTCAGCCTCAATAATATCATATCCCATTGCTAACGCATTATTATTTGGGCTATTATCAGCCCAATCTGTAGCGTTATAATATATATGTGATAGCAACATACCATGTCCGGGTAAAAAACTATCCCAACCCGTTTTTTGTCTGTTTTCAATCGAAAAAAATTCGGCAGGTGTGGGGTTGGCTCCATCAAGATTGTGATTACCACTTTGAGTGAAAATATAAGCTTTATTTGTAGTATTCAAATTATCGAGAGAGTATTCTCCGGAGGCTTTTATTTCGGTAGGAACGAGCCAGTTCAAATAAAAACGGTCAAATGCAGAATAAGATGGAGGTGTTCTTCCAGAGTTTAGATAAGGGCCGTAATCCATAATATTCCAATAGGAAAGCGTTTGATGCGATGCATCGTTAGTTGCATAATAGTCCGGCAATCCAAGTACATGCCCAAATTCATGACAAAATGTTCCAATTCCACACATCAACGAACCTGAAGTACGCTGAAGTTCCGAAGTACAGGCATAATCGTAAACAGCCACACCATTGAATTTTGTATTATAATTTGTCAATGTCCAACGATGAGGCCATACTGTATTTTTTGGCGCACCTTCAGCTTCATTATAGCCTGCGTAGTAAATAAATACATTGTCCACAACTCCGTTACCATCCGTATCATATTGTGCAAAATTCACTCCATTGTCGTATGCTAATTTACAGGCATCTATAACCATTTGTTGGGGATTTTTATCAAGTCCAGATGCATCATTTTCACCGTAAAAAGACATTAACTGTGGAAGAGTGAATGGGCCAACAACATCAAACTGTGGGTCAAATACTCCCATCGAGTTATCTTTAAAATAATCGCGAGCCGATCCGGTTCCACCATTTGCACTGTATCCAGTCTGCGTCAATAAATTAGAAAAGGCCGTTTTAGGGGCAGGAACAACAAAATTTAAATCAGAAAAATTTACAAGAATGACGAGCGATCTTGGTGTTCCTTTTAAAGGGTAACTAAATTGTGCTGAAGTAGTTGATGTCGAGCTAGCTACACGTTTAACTCGGCTTGCAATATTTTGTTTGGTATAACTAATGTTTCGTCTCAATCCCTGCACGAACACTTTTTCGCTAAGATTACGTTTTTCTGCATTGTTTGCTTTGACTCTGGAACTGTACAATCTTCCTTTCGTGTCCGATTGAGCATAGGTCAGAATTCCCTTATCGTCAGCAATGAGAGTGTATCCATCCAAAGTTGTTTTGTAGTTAAAGAATTCATCACCTCGTAATCGAATCGTAATTTCAGTTCCGTCGGCCTGCTTAACTATTATTGGATTTGGTGTAGCCGGTACTGCATATAATTTGGATAGCGATAGTATTGTTGTAACCGAAATAACGAATAAACGGAGTAAAGATTTCTTCATACTTAAAGTGCTTTAGCTGACAAAGATAATAAAAAAGGAAATGTGAAGGCCGTTTAACAATAATTAAGCAGTTAAATTAGACTTTTATATAGCATGAAATGAAGATAGATTAGATTTGAAACATTCAACTTACAGGATAGTTCTAATTGAAGGTCAGATTTAGCACTAAGTCTGTTTGGTGTAAAGCAAAAAACGTGTTTATTTCATAAATACAAAATATACTGCCAGTATTAAACAGATACAAGCAGCTAAATGATTCCAGTGCAAACCTCCGGTGTTGAATGCCACGGTGGAGAATACAATAAAAACGATCAGCGTAATTACTTCTTGAATGACTTTTAGCTGCATGAGTGTAAACGAACCACCGTTGCCAATAAATCCAATTCTATTGGCTGGAACCTGAAATGAATATTCTACAAGCGCAATTATCCACGAGAACAATACAACTCCATACAATGGCCAATTGGTAATTGATCCGGTCTGTTGTAGTTTTAGGTGACCATACCACGCAAAGGTCATAAAAATATTCGAAACTATTAAAAGTAAAATGGTATATAAAGCATTCATAAACTGATATTTGTAATACTATATCTTATTCTTCAACATGTTTTGTAAATCTGCGGTCTATTTTTTTAGGCAAATATTCTTTTTTGATATTTTCCATTGCTCCCCAAATACTTTGACGAACATCCGGATTCCATTTTTCCAGTTCTGTAAGCAGATTTTTAGCATCGCGTCTGGATGAGTCTTTTTCGTGCGGGCAATTCTTCACTTGTTTGTGGTAAGATCTGATTTGCTCCATCTCTTTCATCTCTTTTTCAGTCACCAAAGCCAATGGACGAATAATGGTCATATCAAATTTGTCCATTTTTAGTTTTGGAGGCATAGTGCCGAATGAACCTTGATAAACCAAATTCAGTAGCAGGGTCTCAGCTATATCATCAAGATGATGGCCTAGTGCTATCTTGTTACAATTAAGTGTTTTTGCAACATCGAATAGTGCTTTCCGTCGATGCCACGAGCACAGAAAACAAGTGGATTTGCGAGTGTCGGTAGTATCGTCGAATTTGGTGGTGTGGTGTACAAATGGAATACCAAACTGAGCAGCATAATTTTTAAGGTATTCTAAATCCGATTGATACGAAATATTTTCGACAGAAATATGAACAGCCGTAAGTTTAAAGCGCGGTACAAAGATTTTCATGCGTTCGCCCAGCAGTTCCACCAGGGCTAAAGAGTCTTTGCCGCCCGAAAGTCCGATCAAAATATGGTCATCGTTGTCTATTAGCTGGTAGTCATTGATTGCTTTTTTTACTTTCGATTGTATTTTCTGGAGTATTTTTTTATCCGTTTTGCTTAATTCTTCTGTCATGTTTGTCATTTTTGAGCTGCAAAATTACTATAAACACACGGAATTATGCCGATAATGGAAAATATATTTGTTTTCAATAAAAAAATATCTTTTCTAAGATTCTGTTTTTATTATTGTTAGCATTGTGTTGGTCTGAAATGAGTAGAAAAACCTGCATTTTTTTTACTCAGGTATTTGCAATTTATCAAAAAGAAACTATCTTTGCACTGCAATTGCGGATAGCTCTTCTCGTAGAGCTCTAATTTTTAAAAATATTGCGAAAGTAGCTCAGTTGGTAGAGCACGACCTTGCCAAGGTCGGGGTCGCGGGTTCGAGTCCCGTCTTTCGCTCATAAGAAAAAAAGTCTAAGCGAAACGAGTGAGTTTCGCTTTTTTTCTCTTTACAATAAAGTATGCCCAAATGGTGAAATTGGTATACACGCTAGTTTCAGGTACTAGTGGTCGAAAGGCTGTGCAAGTTCGAGTCTTGTTTTGGGCACCAAGGTTTTCCCTCACTATTTAAAAATTATGCGCTGATGGTGAAATTGGTAGACATGCTACTTTGAGGGGGTAGTGCCGGTTCCGGCGTGTGAGTTCGAATCTCATTCAGCGCACCAACGAAAAAAGAGTTTTTTCCGAAAGGAAGAAACTCTTTTTTATTAGTAGCCGATTATTATTTTAAGTTCACTTCTGTTCAATTTTATTGTATCCCTCAAATACTTTGCTTGTTTCGAAGTAATAGGTTTTGTTCCCTTCATCTGTGTTTACTTCCAGTTTATCATAACACCCTTTTTTATTGCATACACTTTGTTTTAAAAGTCTTGCATCCAACATGTTAAGCATAAAGTATTCTTCTTCAATTTGAATAACCTGCCAGGCAGTCTCACACGACTTTCCATTTCCATTATCAGTTATTGAACGTAATAGCCCAAACTGAATAGTTTTATATTTCTTTGCATTTATACTATCGCCAATAATTCTGTAGGTCTGTCTTAATATTTTGTGCGCTATCAAACTGGTGTAATCAATGCTCAACATCTCCTTTGTAACTTTAATAATTTTTTGATAATCCGACTTGCTGATTTGATCATACATATCTCTTCTCAGACTGTCTAAGACTGATGATTGCTCGCGAGCAAGTATAAATTGTTTACTTTCAATAAAGCTAAACCTAAAAGCTTTGTAGTCGATATTTGTTTGTCCGGATTCAAGTTTCTGTACATATTCAGAGTATTTGTCGTTGAAATTTGGTACAACAACTTCCTGTCCAAACGAATATATTGAACTAAGAAGCACAATAGCGACAATTGAAACTGTTTTTTTCATGATCTCTGTCATTTTACATGATTACAACTTACATTAATCTCCTGGTAAGAAATTTATCGAACTGATTCGCTAATAGAATAGATAGTTAACTTTAAGTGTGTAAATATACGAATAGTTTTTTAACCGACAAATATTTACATTAAATAATTTAAAATTAGCGAATAAAAAAACAACCTGGCAGTTACCTGCCAGGTTGAATTCCGAATGTCTTTATAGTATTGATGAATGTAAATACCTCTATTTCTTGGGTTCTTTTGTGGATAATTGTATCATTTGATTCAGTTTTATTGACAACACTTCTCGAAACTACATTTTTCATCAGCTGTTTCAAATTCGATGGTAACATGTTCAATGCCTTCCTTGTGAAGAGTTTCGCGTATTTCTTCTTTTAGTTCAGCTAGTTTTTCCATCGTCAATGCATTGCTGAGTACCACATGCACCGTCAGTACATTGTATGTTCCGTCCACTGTCCAAACATGCAAATCGTGCACATCTTCTACGCCATCAAACTTTTGAAGATGAGTGGATATTTCAGCCAAACTCACTTCTTCAGGTATGCCCTGAAGTATAATGTGCAAGGTTTGACGAAGGTTTTTATAAACATTAGATAATACAAAAATGGCAATGGCGATAGACATTATAGGATCAATGATCGGCAAATCGAAGAAATACATAACTACTGAACCCACCAGAATAGCTGTCCAACCAAGTACATCTTCGAGCATATGGAGCGATACTACTTTTTCGTTGATGGAATGACCTTTTTTCAGTCTGAAAACAGCTGCTCCATTTGCCAATATTCCAATAATAGCCAAAAGAAACATACCACCGGCATGCGTAGCTTGCGGATGAAAAATACGTGGAATGGCAGCTGAGAGCACAAAAATACTTCCCACTATCAAAACAATAGAATTGATAACGGCTCCCAGCAGCGAAAAACGTTTGTAACCATAGGAAAAGGATTTGTCGCTACCCCGCTTGGCCATTTTTTGGAAATACCATGCCAGTCCAAGCGAAAGCGAATCGCCCAAGTCGTGTACCGCATCCGACAGAATAGCAATACTATTGGTAAGAAATCCACCCACAATCTCAATTAAGGTGAAAGCTACATTGATAAAGAATGCTACTTTTATATTTTTTACGTCGGTATGATCGTGATGATTATGTTGATGATCGTGTGCCATATTGAGGTTTTAAATAGTCTAACAAATTCGATGTAGAACAGTTCGTTTTTTTTTGGGGGTAATGTCTTAATCACTGTTTAAACCATTCACGCACGTTTATATCATAGCCGGCGCCCTGCATATAATTGTAAGTTGCCAGATTCAGACCTTTACCGTAACACTCCAAATCAATCTCGCTAGGGGTGCTAAATGGAATTTCGTTGTTGGCAAATCTGCCCATTGGAATATCAATTCGTTTGGCGCCCACGTTTTCGGGGCATTGTCCTGAAGGACTGTGAATGGTCATGGCATATCTGTGCCAGAAAGCCGATTGAATAAAGCCTTCCTCAAACAATCCCCTTACAACTTCCAGTGAATCAATAGTTTCTTTGGCTGTTTCGGTAGGGAAACCGTACATCAGGTAGGCATGTGTCATAATACCTGCTTCGGCAAAGTTTTTCATGCTTTCGCGAGCAGTTTCTATGGTTATCCCTTTATTGATAAGCTTTAGAATGCGAGGCGAAGCCACCTCCAATCCGCCTGAAATAGCTATGCAGCCCGACTGTGCCATCAAGTAACAAAGTTCCGGCGTAAATGATTTTTCGAACCGGACATTTGTCCAATAACTTAGAGTGAGTTTGCGACGAATAATTTCTTCAGCCAATTTTCGGAGTAGGGCGGGAGGAGCTGCTTCGTCTACAAAATGAAATCCCGACTGTCCGGTTTGCTGCATAATCGTTTCCATTCTATCCACAATCAGTTGGATAGGTGCCGATTCATAGCGGTTTATATAATCCAGACCGCCGTCGCAAAATGCACATTTACCCCAGTAGCAGCCGTGTGCCAGCATCATCTTGTTCCAACGCCCGTTGCTCCACAGTGCGTGCATGGGGTTGGTGAATTCAATCATATTGATGTAATTATTTTGCACCAATCCATCGTAATCGGGTGCGCCAATCTCAGCAAACCTAACATTCTCTTTGCTGTCGATATTTACGCGCACAATCTCGCCAGTTTCGGAGCGATAAAGAGTGCGGATGAGTTCGCCGCCGGTAAGCAGTCTCAATAAGGGCAGTTCACCATCATCAAACGTAATATAATCTGTGTAATCAAAAATCGTTGAATCGGAAATGCTTCGCAACTCGGTGTTTACATATCCACCGCCCAATACTATTTTTATGTTTGGGTGGTGTTGCTTTAGCCATTGCGCGCAGCGTAGTGCACTGTATAAATTCCCCGGAAATGGAATGGTAAATCCTACCATATCGGGTTTACTGTCAACCATTCGTTTTGAAAAAAGCTCCAGCATTAACTCGTCAATAAGCGAGAGTGGTTTGTTCAACTCTTGTTGAAGCGGTTCAAATTCGGGCAACCGCAGGCAAAGCGACTCGGCATACCGTATCAGTTCAAAACGAGAATCAATGGTTTGGTTGATAAAATCGCACAAATCCTTCAGAAAAAGGGTGCAGAGATGCGTTGCACGGTCGTGATTGCCTATCATTCCGAATCCCCATTCCAAGTCATCATCATTGGGCAAACGTTTACTTTGCGGCCAAAATTCCAGCGAACAGAATCGTTGCGCCAAACTACTGTCTTTTCCACCCAAAAAACGCATCACCGGCTCTATTGTTTTAGCATAGAAATCGGCATTCTGAAGAAGTATTCTGTTGGGTTTTGATAGTTTTGAGTGAGTGGAGGCAAGTTTGAATATTTCCTCTAGTTTTTGACTGGTAAACAACGCATTAATCAACTCAATGCTCAGATCCATTTGTTCGGCAGCAAGCCCCTGTAAGCGTAAAAATCCCACCAGATGACAAGTGGCAGGGTAGGGTGTATTTAGTTGTGTAAGTGGGGGAGTGACCAACAGAATTTTCATGCAGTTTATTTTTCTGCAAACTTACGAATATTTCTTTTAAAACCACGATAGGCACGATAGATAGTAAGCTATTGTGCCTATGAAATGTTGCAATGTATGCTTAATGATTATTCAAATATAAGTTCGCCAAAAAACTCCGGGCAATGAAAATTCGGTTTTTCGGTTTTGATAGGGCTCCAGCTTACATAATGAGGAGAATCAGTACCATCTGCACATTTATAAAAATTGCCCATCAATTTTTCGGGTAAATTGTTGGGGTCGATCCCCATCAACGTAAATGGTATTTTCACAGTTAATTCCCATTCAAACATACCTTCCATTTCATTAAAAGCGCGACGTCCAATGGATGGATAGCGTTTTATTTGAGCCAATTCGTCCAGTGTATAACGTACCACACCTTCTGCTTTACTTTTACGCTTAGCAGCGTTGCAAGTACCTATGCAATTGAATTCGAAATTCATATAGCCTTCACTTTCGGGCAGCTTGCAAAAGAATTCAACACAGCTATCCTCATTTACCGGATCCAAATCATTGGAATAAATGGCACGAAGCATACTTCCTCTGACAGAATATTTGATAAATATGCTGTCATTCGAACGCGCAATATTGAATAAAGTGATCGGACGATATGGATAACTTTCTCTCCAGTTCAAGTTTTCAACCAAATCGCGATGCCCAAAACCATCCATCAATTCGGATGCAGCCTCTAATTCTATATCATCCAGGGCGTCGTTATATAAAATTTTAATCTGTTTCATATTTTTATTTGTAATCTACTGCAATATTAATCAATATTTTTATAAAATGAAATAGATATATGGAAATATGTGTAGAAATGTAACTATTTTTTCTTATCGTTATTTCATTGGTATAACATTTTGAATTTTAAAATAGTTTAGAATTTGCAATAAAAAAGGACAAGTCAATATAATAATTGACTTGTCCTCTTAATTGGCAGAAACTTAGATTACTCTAGTTCTTTGCTTCTTTTTCGGCTTGATTGTATTCTGAAGTTATGCTATCGACCACCTCTTTTACCGAAGATATTTTAGTGGAACGGTAGGCATTACTACCTGCAAAGGCATATCCTTTGTCCATTTTTCCCTGATAGGCGTTATATAGCGTAACAATAATACAATAAGGTACTTTCTTGTAGTCGCAGGTATGCAAACAGTTGTACGGGCATGATTTTGGAGCGGTAAGACCTTTTTTTACTTTTTCCAAAAATTCCCCTTTCAATGCACGACCCGGCATTCCAACCGGACTTTGAATGATTTCGACATCATTTTCGTTGGCATTAATATACGTTTCTTTGAATTTAATATCAGCATCGCACTCATCTGTAGGAACAAACCGACTCGACATTTGTACACCTTTAGCACCTAACTGCATAATATTGTACATGTCTTCGCCTGTATAAATACCACCGGCTGCAATTACCGGAATTTCCTGATTGTATTTTTCTTCAAAAATAGCAATTTCTCTTACTACTTCCGGGATCAATTTTTGGATAGAAAAGTTCTCATCTTCAATTTGATTTGCTTTGAAGCCTAAGTGACCACCGGCTTTTGGACCTTCAACCACTACTAGATCAGGTAAATAATTGTAAAGTGTTTTCCACTTTTCACAAATTATTTTGGCAGCTCTTGCCGAAGATACAATAGGAACCAGTTTCGTGGTACAATCAGCAGTAATGTATTTAGGCAAATCCATTGGAAGACCTGCACCAGCAAAGATGACATCTACTTTTTCTGCAATCGAAGTCTTAACCATGTCGCCGAAGTTAGTCAACGCCATCATAATGTTGACACCAATCAGTCCATTCGATTTTTCTCTTGCCTTTTTAATTTCCTCTCTCAACCCAATTATACATGCTTCCATATAGTCTTTGGCTGAATTACGATATATCAAACCAAGACCTGCACAAGAAATAACGCCTACACCACCCTCATTTGCAACAGCAGACGCTAAACTAGACATGGAAATTCCAACACCCATTCCACCTTGTATAATGGGGATACGAGCTGTAAGATTTCCGATTTTTAAATTATTCATATTGCACATTTAAACGATTATTGTGCAAAAGTACGCAATTTTGGCTAATTACAAGCAGATTTATTATTGGTTAAAATGTTTTTAACGGTATTTGTGTTTCATATAAATAGTTTATTTTCATATTTCTCTTAAATATTAAGCGTTTGTACTGGTTTAATTTGATGATAATTAGACTGTTATGTGTAGTTTGATTTAACAATAGTTATTACTTGTCAGTTAAACTTAAATGGTTGTAATTTCTTCAAGAATTACTACCTTTGACATCGAAAACATAGAATAAGAATGAAAATACTACTGTCAAATGACTTATACAGCTATCGATTTTGAAACAGCACATGCTAATTATCCTTGCGAAATAGGATTAACCCGGGTTGAAGATGGGGTGATACTTGAATCTAAATCATGGTTAATCAAGCCGGCATGTTTTCCATATATGAATCCATGGAACGAAAGAGTTCATGGCATCTCGGCTGCTAAAGTTGCCGGTGCTGCTACTTTCGAGGATCTTTGGAGCGAGTTGAAGCCATGGATTGATGATAGAACGTTGGTAGCTCACAATGCTGCTTTTGATATGCGTGTGTTGCGAGCTGCATTGGCCCATTACGATTTGGCCATTCCGTATACCGATTATTTTTGTAGCGTAAGTTTGTCGCGCAAAACATGGAAGCAGCTCTCGAGCCATTCCTTAGGTGTGGTATGCGACTATCATCAAATAAAGTTTAACCATCATCGTGCAGGTGATGATGCGCATGCATGTGCACTAATTGCGCTCAAAGCTTTCGAAACTGTAAATGCCTCAAGTGTCGAAGACGGACTTTCTAAATTGGGAATAGGGTTAAAGCGATTGTAGATGCATAAAAAAACCTCTCCGAGCTTCACAGCAAGGAGAGGTTATCATTTGTAGATAACGTTCTTATTTACACACATTAAAAGTGTTTGCTACAAAACAAACACAGTTTTCATTTAAAATACGTTGATATCGTAATTAGGTTCGTCAACTGTTTCAGAAACTAATTCGGTATAAAGCACTTTTCCATTTTCATCAACAGCTACAACTGAGCGAGCCATCAATCCCTTAAGTGGACCATCAGCAAACAATACACCATAATCCGTAGCAAATGAATTGTAACGAAAATCTGAAGCAGTAATTACATTGTCCAATCCTTCAGCACCGCAAAAACGGCTTTGTGCAAAAGGTAAATCTTTTGAAATGCAGATAACAACTACATTTTCTTTTTCGGAAACCCATTTGTTGAATTTACGAACCGAGGAAGCACATGTGCCTGTGTCTAAACTTGGAAAAATGTTAAGTAATACGCGTTTCCCTTTGTAATCGCTTAAATGAATTTCATTCAAACCACCACCTACTAATGTGAAATCGGGTGCTTGAGCTCCTACTACCGGTAACTGACCGCTTGTCTGTACATCGGTTCCTTTAAATTTTACTGTTGCCATCTAATTTTATAATTAAGTTTAAAAATAATTTCGTTTGTAGTCTAATAACAGCCTTAGTTGGAATTTTGTTTATATTTGCAGAACAATTTTTGAAAAATACATTATGAACAAACTTAGAACAGCTTATTTCGGACTACTTGTAGTCACTCTTGGACTTGTTTCTTGTGGTAATTCAGATGAACATAAAGTTGATGCTAAATTTACTGAATATATACAACGATTTCAGGATGAAGCAGCAAAACATGGTAAAAATCTCGATTTGATAAATGGAGGTTTAATTGTAGAATTCGCAGACCTGAAGGATGGTGTGGCCGGTTTGTGTCATTACGAAAAGCCAATCAGGATAGAAATTGATAAAACGTATTGGGATGCAATAAGTAAATATGCCGATGCCGACTTAATGAAAGAGAATTTGCTGTTTCACGAGCTTGGGCACGGATTTCTGGGTCGAAAACACTTGAATTCAACACTCGAAAATGGCGATTGGAAATCGATTATGTGTGGAGGCGATAAAATAAATGATAGAAGCTGGAATATAAATTATCATGGTGTTCGTCGCGCTTATTATGTTGATGAATTGTTTAATGAAAGTACTGTTGCACCCACTTATTCTAGTCTTCAATTGCTAGCAGATACTACTGGTTATACTAATGTTTTATACCGATTGAATTTTAATACAGCATTGAAAGCGGATGCTGGCTGGGACATTAAAGAGACCACCGATTATTCTACAACAATTACCACTGATGGTAAATTGAACTTTAAATCAAAAATCAATCAATCATATTTAGTTTCTCTAGATACACCGACCACTTTCAGTTCTAACTTTTCTTACGAACTGACCATTGAAAATCTTGCAGGAAACGCGGCTGATCAGTATGGAATAATTTTTGGTGTTATTCCTGCAGGTTCAACTGCAAATAATGCTCCGATCGAATATTTTAATATTAGTAACGGTAAGAAAATGTTTATGGGCAATCGAACCTGCTATAGCTTTTTTACAGAATTGGATGAATTGAAAATTCTGCCTGCCGGAAAGAATAAACTGAAAGTATTTAAAATTGGTAGCATGATTTATTACTTCATTAATAATAGTTATGTATACTGTTCAGAAATAGTTACAACGGCAAGCTTAAATAAATTTGGCTTTATGGTGCCTGCTCAGGGAACGGTTTTGGTTGATAATTTCATCATTTCTCAACCCAAAATTTCAGGAGCTCCGACTAGGGTTAAGCAGTCTCAGCCTCTTCAGTTTGAAATTACTCCTATTGGTTCAACTACTCAAAATACTGTTCTGAATCAATAATGTCTCAATTTTTATTTCAATAATCTTCACCGGTTGTTTTTGAATAATCAACCGGTCACTTTAATTTAATTCATGTCTAAATTTGTTATCTATCAAGTTCTTCCACGCCTTTTTGGCAATTTCAAAACTACAAATATACAAAACGGTTCAATAGAAGAAAATGGCTGTGGAAAGTTCAATAGCTTTACTCCAAAGGCTTTAGAAGCCATTAAATCGCTCGGTATCACTCACGTTTGGTACACCGGTGTTATAGAGCATGCTACTCAAACCAATTATTCGGCTCACGGAATTGCTCAGGATCACCCGGGCGTTGTAAAAGGCAAAGCAGGTTCGGCTTATGCTATCAAGGATTATTACGATGTAGATCCTGATCTGGCAGAGAATGTGGACAACCGCATGGTGGAGTTCGAGGATATGGTAAAACGAACACACAATGCCGATATGAAAGTCATTATTGACTTTGTGCCAAATCATGTGGCACGTCAGTATCGTTCGGATGCAAAACCGGCAGGTGTTGTCGATTTAGGGGAAAATGATCATTCCGACTGGGCTTTTTCACCGCTCAATAACTTCTACTACCTGCCTAACCAGTCTTTTACACCTGATTTTGATGCGCAAGGCTATACTGAATTTCCGGCAAAAGCAACCGGCAATGATCAATTTACAGCTTCACCGACGCGTAGCGACTGGTACGAAACTGTAAAGCTGAATTACGGCGTTAATTACGTTGAAGGTGGTCAAAAGCAGTTTGACCCGATTCCGGATACCTGGTTCAAAATGCGGGATATATTACTGTTTTGGGCTTCTAAAAAAATAGATGGTTTCAGATGCGATATGGCTGAAATGGTGCCGGTTGAATTTTGGGGCTGGGCTATTTCGGAAGTCAAATTGCAGTACCCCGAAATATTATTTATTGCCGAAGTATACAATCCTGCAGAGTATCGCAATTATATTTGCAATGGTAAGTTCGATTATCTGTACGACAAAGTAGGCTTGTACGATATGCTTCGCGATGTTACCAGTCGGAATTTTGCTGTGCGCGATATTACCAATGCATGGCAGGCTCTGGGTGGTTTGGAAAACCAAATGCTCAACTTTCTCGAAAATCATGACGAACAGCGCATTGGATCCGGTTTCTTTTCGGGCAACGGAGTGTACGCTCAACCGGCCATGATTGTTGCTGCCACGCTTACTCAAGCACCTGTAATGATTTATTTTGGACAGGAATTAGGCGAACATGGCATGGAAAGTGAAGGTTTCAGCGGAGTTGATGGGCGTACTACTATTTTCGACTATTGGGGAGTAAAAACAATACAAACATGGGCAAATGGAGGTAAATATGATGGAGGAAAGTTGACTCGTGATCAGAAAGCCTTACGTGCATTTTATCAAAAGTTGTTGAATGTTACACTCGCCGAAAAAGCAATAACCAGTGGTCTGATGTACGATTTGGAGTTTGCTAACTTTGAGAACCCTAAATTCAATACTCACGAGCAATATGCTTATTTTCGTAAGTTCGAAGATGAATTATTGCTGATAGTACTTAATTTTGATGATAAACATTTGGATACAGATGTTTGTTTTCCATTAGAAGCTTTTCAATATCTGGAAATGAAAGAGGGGCAAACCTATAGTGTCGTCAATTTGCTTGATGAAACCGATAAATTTCCTTTACTTACATTAAGTTCGAAAGAACCTTTTGCACTCCATATGCCACCATGGAAAGGCTTTATTCTCAAATTAACTAAAAGCTAAATAAAGCTGTTAGTTTGTGTGTTGTGCTTAATTGTTGACAATAATTGAATCTTTATTATTTCGAAATATTAAAATTTTAATTATAAAAATGAAAACACAATTGATGTACTCAACATTTGTTTTGGTGTTGTTCATGACGGCTTGCTCATCCACCAAAACAACCACTGAAACAATCAGCGAAGTGACCCGAAAAGTAGAATCGAAAGATTTTACTGTAACTGTTCGGTATGCTAGTCCGTTAAGAATGAGGCAGGTTATACTGACTTCAGAGTATGATTTGCGAATAAATAATGACTCAGCTTTTGCCTATTTACCTTATTTTGGGGTAGCTCATACAGCACCTTACAGAAGTTCCGAAGGTGGAATTAAATTTGCAGAACCGATGACCGATTATGTTATCTCTTCCAATAAAAAATTAAATGGTTGGGATATACACTTCAAAATCAGATCAAAAGGAGATACTTACGAGATATTTATGAATATCTTCAACAATGGCAATGCCACATTTTCAGTAACTTCACAACAACGTGACATGATTACTTTTAGCGGCGAAATAAAGCGTTGAAATCCCCTTTTTCAGAATGCTGAATAGAACCGGTAAAAGTGATTCGGTTTTTGTTGGACTATTTTCAACCCTGTTATGCAAGCGGCGCAATTATTTTATAGGAAAGGTAAACTTATTATTTGATTAAAAATATACCTTTTTTCTTCTTTTTGTAAATTAATCAAATCATCAACTGCAGGTTTCTTCGTTTTTCGTTCAAAATACTTTCAAATAGATTTTAACTGGCAAAATTCATACAAAATAATTAAAGAATTATTTCTTTAATTCGCTTGATATTCGAAAAAAAAATCGGATATTTGTACTTCAAATTGAATTTTTAAGAATGCGACTCAACAAACTGAAATATAGCTAGTTGAAATTTGATAAGTGAATTATTTTTTGATAAAAAACAATCAATCATACGAATTATAAAATGAAAGAAATTAAATTCAGTCTTGTTTACCGTGACATGTGGCAATCATCGGGTAAATATGTACCTCGCAAAGACCAATTAGCTAAAATTGCCCCGGTTATCATCGAAATGGGATGTTTTGCCCGTGTTGAAACAAATGGTGGTGCTTCTGAACAAGTAAACCTCCTGTACGGTGAAAATCCAAACGATGCAGTTCGTACATTTACCAAACCGTTTAACGAAGTAGGTATTCAAACACACATGCTCGACCGTGGTTTGAACGGCTTGCGTATGAATCCGGTTCCCGCCGATGTACGTGAATTGATGTACAAAGTAAAGAAAGCTCAGGGAGTTGATATTACCCGTATTTTTTGTGGATTGAATGATGTAACTAACATTATCCCATCTATTCACTACGCGAAAGCAGCAGGAATGATAGCTCAGGCTACTATGTGTATTACATACTCGGAAATTCATACTGCTGAGTATTATATCAATATGGCTGAACAATTGATCGAAGCAGGTGCTGATGAAATTTGTTTGAAAGATATGGCAGGTATTGGTCGTCCTATACTATTGGGTAAAATCGTAAGTGCTGTAAAAACAGCTCACCCTCATATTATTATGCAATACCATGGTCACTCAGGACCCGGCTTCTCGGTAGCTTCAATGCTAGAAGTAGCCAAAGCTGGTATTGACTATATTGACGTTGCAATGGAGCCTCTTTCATGGGGTATGGTTCACCCTGACGTAATTACCATTCAGGCGATGTTGAAAGATGCAGGCTTTAAAGTAGCTGAAATCAACATGAATGCATATATGGAAGCTCGTCGTTTGACTCAAAGCTTCGTAGATGATTTCTTGGGCTATTTTATCGATGATCGCAATAAATTCATGACTTCATTGCTTGTTGGTTGTGGACTTCCGGGTGGTATGATGGGGTCTTTGATGGCCGACCTAAAAGGTGTTCACGCTGGTATCAACTCTTACCTGAAAGGTGCTAACAAGAAAGAACTTTCAACAGATGAGTTGTTGGTAATGTTGTTCGATGAAGTTAAATATATTTGGCCTAAACTAGGCAATCCACCATTGGTAACTCCATTTAGCCAATATGTAAAAAATATCGCTTTAATGAACGTTATGTTCCTTGTAAAAGGACAACCACGTTGGAGCATGATTGATAAAAACAGCTGGGATATGATTCTGGGTAAAGCTGGTAAGCTACCTGGAAAATTGGATGCTGAAATTATTGCTTTAGCTGAAAAGAATAAATTTGAGTTCTTCGAAGGTAATCCTCAATCTAATTATCCTAACGAATTGCCACGTTTCATTGCCGAAATGAAAGAGCTTGGATGGGATAGAGGGCAGGATGACGAAGAATTGTTCGAATTTGCAATGCACGAAAAACAATACCGCGATTTCAAATCGGGCGAAGCTAAAAAACGATTCGAAAAAGAACTTGAAACTGCAATCAAAGAAAAATTTGCAACAAGCACCATCGAATTGCCTGATTTACGCGCATTGAAATATCCAAATGCTGAACCGGTTGTTTCTAACGCAACAGGACGTGTATTATGGGAACTTGATTTCAATGAAGTATCAGTAGAGCCAGTTCACGGAAAAATAGTGAAAGAGTTCGATACACTTTGTACTATTCAAACAAACTATGGTCTGGAACACATTGGTAGTTTCTGTAATGGTCGTATTGTTGGTATAGAGAAGAAACAAGGCGATATAGTACGCAAAGGCGAAGTATTGGCCTATGTAGAAAAAGACTGAGAAATCATTAATACCTTGGTATAAAAAAAAGAGACCTTGCAACTTTTGCAAGGTCTCTTTTTTGATTATAGAAATGGGCGTGAAACCTCGACTATTCTTTGCAGGTAGAGGTGCTTGTGCTATCTACTTCTTAATTACTTCTACAATTGGAGTTCCAATACATCCGCTTGGCATTTGAATATGTAACAAAGCTGCCAGTGTTGCTGAGATATCAGTCATTGAAGTTGTTCGGTTCGTTGTGCCATGGTCTATCTTCCAACCCATAAAAACAAGTGGAATATGTGCATCATAAGGATTCCAAACACTGTGTGTGCAACCTTTGTTGCAATAGTGGGGTAGCCAGCCGGGCAAAGTAGCCAGCACTACATTTCCGCTTCGTTGGTGGTTGTATCCGTTTATCATCATTTCTTTTAATGGAGATGGGATAGAGGCTTCCACTATTTTGTCCTGATCTACGACATATTGTATGCCTTTTGATGCTTTCAAATAATCGATGGTAGATTCTTTTATTTTTCCAAAATCTAAGTTCAAACTATCAATTTTGGATCGGTTGAAAAATACCTGAAAATTTTCAATTTCGTAAGCCAACTTGCTGTAACCGAATTGTTTTGTAAGCTTCTTGTCCAGATTAGCAAACAAATCAGCATCGAGCAAACCTGTCGGCATTTTGTTAGTTTGCATAAACCCTTCGGCATGAGCAGCTCCATGATCGGCAGTAAGGAAAACCAGGTAATTACCTTTGCCTAGTTTTTGATCGAGATATGAAAAGAAGTTAGCTAGATCTTTATCCAGTCGTAAATATACATCTTCTACCTCAATAGCATTTGGGCCAACTAAATGTCCCGAATAATCAGTGGAAGCACAATTTATCGTTAGAAAATCACAACTTTTTTCTTGTCCCAATTTATATCCATCTACTGCAGCCTGAGCAAACTGAAGTGTAAGCGTATTTCCGAAAGGCATTTGGCGTAACGAACCATGATCCAACGCGTATGCTTTTTTTGTGTCGTAAGGAAAAACAGGTTGTGATGCACCTTTCAGTGTGCCTTCCCAGCTCACATTATCCGCCGTACTTTCTGTATATTGTTCGATAGGCAATAACGTATTCCAACCATTATCAATCAGTTTGTCGATAGGTTTTGCATCGTTGAAATCGTTCACCCATTGCGGTAAAAGCGACATATAATAAGAACTGCTGATAAATTTCCCCGAAGCATCATCTATCCAAAATGCCGCAGTTGGATTATGGCCGGCCGGCAGAATGGATGCTCTGTCTTTGAGCGAAACGCCCACTACTTTCGATTGAAAATTCGTAGCCAATCGAAGTTCATCGGTAATGGTTGTTGTCAATAATTTGCGTGGCGACATTTTCCCGGCATTGCCTTTTGCACCGATTGTTTGTACGGTCGAATCGTCGGTACAATATATGGATTTTCCGGTTTTATCTATCCAGTTGTTACCGGCTATACCATGAATAGAAGGAACCGAACCCGTGAAAATGGTAGTATGACCAATAGCCGTTACTGTTGGGATATAGTTAATCATGGTGTTTTCGCACGAAAAACCTTCTTTGAGCAATCGTTTAAAACCTCCGTTTTCATATTTATTGTAATAACGATACAGATAATCCCAGCGCATTTGGTCGACAACAATACCTACTACCAGTTTTGGTCGTTCTAGAGTTGTGTTTTGGGCGGTTTTTTTTTGAGCAAATAATGAAGTAGAGACAATGAGGCAGAGTAAAATTACTCGAAAACGTTTTGTAGTTTGTATCATATAGATATTTAATGTGTAGCAAAATGAATGCTTATTTCAAAAATGATGAATTACAAAGTAAACAAGAAATGACGAATGAAGTTCTGGAGTATTGAAAATGTAATCAATTTTTAAAACGTTGAATCAAATTGTAGGATTTGATAATCCCTAATTCGCCGGCTTTACTTAGATCGGATAAGCCTTTATTGTCTTCACCTATAAATAGATAGATGAGACCACGGTTGAAATATGCTTCTGCAAATTCATTGTCAACCTCTATAGATCTGGTATATAATGCAATAGCAGTTTTAAAGTCTTTATTGGTGCTTAAAATGTTGGCTTTGTTGAAGTAGGAGAACGAAAAATCAGGAGTCAACTCAGCAGCTTTATCCAAATCCTGCACTATCATTGTTAAATCAATATTGTAACTCCTGTTTTCAACTACCGGTAGATTATTTTTATATAATCCCGGTTCTTCGTCAACCACCTTTTTCTGCTCATTTTTTTTAGCATCTAACAATCTGTATCGAACATTAGCGCGCGTAAAATAGGCAATCATAAAATCGGGACGAAGTTCAATGGCTTTGTCCAAATCATCGATGGCACCAATATAATCCTGCACGGAGGCAAACTGCAAAGCCCTCGAAAAAAGCACATCTGCTGTAGGTGTTATTTTAGCAATGGAGTCGGTTGTCTTATTTATTGCATCGAAATATGCTCCGAGCAATTCGGAAGTGAGTGGTATTTCCCTGTTCGAAATTCTTAATGAGGATGGGTAATTTTCTTTGTTGTACTTCTCAATCAAAGGGTGGAAGAGGTTTGTTCGGCGAATTTTATCAATAAGTGTGATGTGACTGATCACAAAGTTACCTTCTGTAGTTACGTCAGCATATTTGTTTTGTATATTTCCCCACAGCGCATTTCCATATTGCGACTTAGGTTCGTTGTCAGTTGTGTTTTGTGCTTTATTCTGATTAAATAAGTTACGTTTGTTTCCGGCTGCACCTACTTTTTGTTTTTCAGTAGCTATTTTATTTTCTGCAAGAAGAATTTCTTTCGCTTTTCGTTTGTAATAATCCTTGTTTGCTTCAATATTCTGAGCCATTTGTCTGTATCTGAAGGCATTCTTGGCATTTCCAAGTTTGTCCTCGCATTCAGCTATGCCATGATAAGCAGGAATGTAGAAGGAGTATTTGCTGATAATTATTTTGTAATCAGCAATAGCATTTTTATATTTACCAATTGTATATTCCAGAATTGCTTTTTTTAGTCTTGCCTCGGTGTTGGTAGAATCCATATCGAGCACTCTTGTAAAATCGGCCAAAGCATTGTTACTATCTCCCAGAAATCCACGTAAAAACCCTCTGTTGTAGTATCCCAGGCTTTCGGTACTGTCAAGCTTGATAGCGCGATCATAGTCGCTCAGCGCCTGTTTGTAGTTTTTCTTGTCGTTGTTAAGTATTCCTCTGTTGATATAATCGCCCGCAAAGGTCGAATTGCGTTTTATTGCTTCATTATAATCCTTGAGCGCTCCATCTTTATCCTTTTTTTGCATTTTAAGTAAAGCACGGGCACTCCAACCCAAGCTGCTCTTTTTATCGACATCAATAAATTTATCAAAGGCTTTTTCTGCTTCAACCGTATCTTTTAGTTCTAAGTAGTATCTCCCTTTTTCATACAGCAAACCGTACGATTTTGGGTTAATATGTAAGAGTTGGTTTACATCGTTTAGCGCTGCAGTATAGTTTCTATCTCTTTCATACGCTTCAGCTCTTCCTCTTATGAATGTAGTGTCGTTGGGGCTGAATTCTAATGCTTTGGAAAAATCGACGGCAGCTTCCTTGTGAAACTTCAGCTGATTTCTCAAAAAACCACGAATGTAATATGCTCTGGGAACAAAAGGATTGCGGTTTATTGCCTCAGTGCAATCTTGTTCGGCACCTTCAAAATCGCCAAGGAAATACTTTGCATGGGCACGTAACAGGTAGGGCTCGGCTAAGTGTGGTTTTATAGCAATTACCTGGTTGAAATATTGTATTGAAATAACATAATCGCTGAAATACATGGCATTCTGCCCCATATCCATAATGCGGTCGGTGTTCCATTGAGCCATAGCTGTAAGCTGGCTCAACAGATAAAAGGCTATGAGGAAAAATCTTTTCAAGTGCTTAAAATTTGATAGAATTTAAAATGACACAACAAAGATAGTTAACTTTTTAAAACTCAATATTCTATTTAATTATATTTACAGCCTTTATAGGTTTTTTGTTTATATAGAGATAAATTGAGGTCAAAATTATTATTCTTCAACAACTACATCACAGCCTTCATTTGCATTAAATGAACTTGGAATGTCAAATTGTTCGGAGGATGAATATCCTAAGTCCGGATCGGCCAGTACTTTTTTCATGTACAATGCCCAAATGGGTAAAGCCATGCTGGCACCTTGTCCTTCGCCGATATTATCGAAGTGAATAGAGCGGTCTTCGCCACCTACCCATACTCCCGAAACAAGCGAAGGCGTGTAGCCCATAAACCAACCATCAGAGTTATTCTGAGTTGTACCCGTTTTTCCACCCATTGGCATAGTTAAACCGAATCTGTTACGAATTCTACTACCCGTACCACCGTCTACTACGGCGCGCATCATGTAAATCATTTTGTAGGCAGTGGTCTCGCTAAATATCTCATGCATTTGAGGAGTGAATTTACCAATCACATTTCCGTTTGCATCTTCAATGCGGGTTACATACACCGGTTCTACCCGAATACCTTTGTTGGCAAAGGCGGTGTAAGCATCTACCATTTCTGCTACTGATATTTCGCAAGGTCCTAAACACAATGAAACTACATTTGGTAAATTACCTTTAATACCAAATGAACGCATGAGTTTTATTAAAGCGTCAGGTGTAAATAAACTCATTAAATATCCCGAAATCCAGTTATCGGAGTTAGCTAAACCCCAACGTAGTGGAACAATATCACCGATGTTTTTTCCTTTAGTAGTCGTTTTTGGTGTCCACATTCTTCCGGTTCCATCGGGCAAAGATATTGGTTGCCAGGTTGTTTTATCACAAGGCCACATTCCTTCTTCCATTGCCAGGGTGTACAAATATGGTTTTACAGTAGAACCTACCTGACGTTTACCCACGTTTACCATATCATACTGAAATTGGCTGAAATCCGGTCCGCCGACGTACGCTTTTACATTTCCATTGTGTGGATCCATCGACATAAATCCACAGCGTAGGAAGTGTTTATGGTAGCGAATTGAGTCCATAGGCGACATTAATGTATCAATATCACCGTTATAAGAGAAAACCGACATTTCGATTTTAGTTTTGAATGCTCTTTCAATTTCAGAATCGCTTTCGCCTGCAGCTCGCATTCTCATGTAACGATCAGACTGTTTCATAGCAGTTCTCATACTACTTTCTATTTGAGCCGGTGTCATTTTTCGTGAAAACGGAGCATAGCTGCGATTCCTTTTTTCCTTGAAAAATGTTTTTTGCAAGGAATGAATATGCTCACTTACAGCAGATTCAGCATAAGTTTGCATTCGCGAGTCGATGGTGGTGTAAATTTTAAGCCCATCACTGTAGATATTATAGGGTGAACCATCCGCCTTTTTGTTTTTGTGGCAAAATCCATAAAGCGGATTATTATCCCACGACCAACGGTCTTCTTCGAATTTATCTTGTTGCCAACTGGCATAGTCGCTTCTGCTCGGTTCTTTTGCAGTAAGTAGTATTCGAAGGTATTCTCTGAAATAGGCTGCTAATCCAAGCTTATGGTCAACTTTATTGTATTTAAGAGTTAATGGCAGCACTTTTAGTGAGTCGTATTGTTCGTCGGTTAAGAAATCGGCTTTTCGCATCTGATTCATTACCACATTTCTGCGTTCGCGGGTGCGTTCATTGAATCTCACCGGGTTAAAGTATGATGGGTTCTTACACATCCCGATAAGTGTAGCTGCTTCTTCGATTTTTAATTTGGCAGGAGTGGTGCTGAAATAAATATGTGCAGCCGATTTAATCCCAACCGCATTATTCAAAAATCCAAACTGATTGAGGTACATGGTAAGGATTTCCTCTTTGGTATATAATTTTTCAAGTTTTACCGAAATAACCCACTCAATAGGCTTTTGCAATGCGCGTTCAATAAAATTTTCGGCTTGTGGCGAATAGAGTTGTTTTGCTAACTGTTGAGTTATGGTACTTCCTCCACCGGAGCTTTTCATTTGAAAAATTCCCCGTTTAATAGCAGATCTTGCCAAAGCCCAACCGTCAATACCCGAATGGTCGTAATACCGTACATCCTCAGTGGCTATAAGTGCATTTACAACGTTTTCAGATATTTCATTGTATTGAACACCTACGCGGTTTTCTTTTCTGAAATAACTTCCAATTAATTGTAAATCTGACGAATATATTTCTGTAGCATACTTACTTTTGGGGTTTTGCAACTCATCAATAGGAGGTAAATAACCTATCCAACCTATATTTATAAAAACGAATATTAAAACGATACAAAGAATTCCGAATGCAAATAATTGCCAAAATATGCGTAAAAATTTAGAGCGAATACCTCTTTTTTCAGTTGTTTTTTCCATAATTTGAGTTGCGTAATAAGACCACAAAAGTACTACTTTTTTTGATAATTATACCCTCATTAAATCCATAATAATGAGGTTCGAAATCTGTACTCCTTGTGAGCTTAAACACAGTCTGCCATTTGAATAATCTACTTTATTCGTTTTTATGAATTTTTGTACATTTTGTAAGCAATAGTCCTTAAATTCAACCCCAAATTCATTTTCGAGCAGTCTTAGATCGATACCGTCAGATGTCCGCAATGAAACCATTATGAAATCATTGTATCTATCATTCGTACTTAAGGTCTCACTTTCGAAAAATATCCCGTTTTCCGCTATTGCTTTATTATAAGTTGTGATGGACGATACATTCCATTGGCGCGAAGTCAGATTGTAAGAATGAGCTGAAGGGCCAATGCCGATATAGGGTTGCTGCTTCCAGTAGGAGGTATTGTGTTGCGACCGATGGTTTGGAAGTGAGAAATTGGAGATTTCGTAGGCCTCAAAACCATTTTGTTTTACTTTTTCGATTAAAAGCAGGTACATATCATTCATACTATCATCATCAACCGTTTTCACGAGCCCTTTTTCACGCTGTTTCCACAACGCAGTTCCTTCCTCGTAGGTTAAACCATACGCCGAGATATGTTGAACATTCAGGGTGAAAGCTGTGTCTATCTGTTTTTCCCAGGCAGTCAGTGTTTGATTCGGCAAGCCGTAGATCAAATCGATACTGATGTTACTGAATCCCGCATTTTGAGCATTTTTTACGGCATCGATGGCTTCTTTGCCCGAATGCCTGCGATTTATTCGTTTCAAATCCGTATCATCAAAAGATTGTATGCCGATGCTCATTCGGTTGAACGGTAGCGGGCGGACAGAAGCAAGAAAATCTGTTGTCAGATCATCCGGATTGGCTTCGAATGTGATTTCAGCATCGTCGGCTACGTTGTACATTTTGTAAATTGCGTCAAAAATCAGTTCAAATTGACTTTTATTCAATATACTTGGTGTTCCACCACCGAAATAAATGGTGTGAATTATCTCGTTTTGCAGATAATCTTTACGAATTTGTAGTTCTTTAACGATAGAATCAATCAAATTTGGAATTAATTGGGGTTCAACTTCTGTGTAAAAGTCGCAATATGTACATCTTTTCTTGCAAAAAGGAATATGAATATAAATACCTGCCATTTTTAAGTTTTTAAGTTTCAGATGTTTGTCTAATAAGGCGAAAAAAAGTGCTTATTTTTTCTACAAATTTACTACAAATAGTTTGTATAATCGGAAAAAGCGCGTATCTTTGCACTCGCAATTGAGAAACAACAACACAATTAAAGTTGACCAATTGGAATGACAATTTCGGGGTGTAGCGCAGTCCGGTTAGCGCACCTGCTTTGGGAGCAGGGGGTCGTGGGTTCGAATCCCGCTACCCCGACA
>JAFLKK010000013.1 GCA_019163375.1 Paludibacter sp. | reverse complement strand
TCTTTCTTTCTTTCTTTCTTTCTTTCTTTCTTTCTTTCTTTCTTTCTTTCTTTCAACCGCCCTAAATCCCTAAAGGGACTTGAAGCTACAACCGTCTCCTATAAGTGATTTCTATAGATGGGTAGCATTCATAAATACCTTTGTCTTTCTCTACATCTTTTTAAACCGCCCTAAATCCCTAAAGGGACTTGAAGTTAGTACTGTCTCCTACAAGCGATTTCTATAGAAGAGTAAGGCTTATAAATGTCTTTACCTTTATCAACTTATTTGAATAAGTGTATATCATCTCGGATTGCACTCTTAAGCCCCTTCAGGGGTTTGGGGTGTTTTCTCTTATTCTCTTCAAACCGCCTCTAATCCGTCGGCTGACGGACTTGAAGTTACTACCGTCTCCTACAAGTTCTTTCTATAGATGACAAGTGTTTGAAATACTATTACCTTTATCAACACATTCGATTAAGTGTAAATTATCTCGGATTGCACTCTTAAGCCCCTTTAGGGGTTTGGGGTGGTCTGTTCTTTTCATCCGCCCTAAACCTCCGTCTACTGGCGGAGGTTTGGGGTGGTACAATTTTTCAATTATATTTTCTGTCAATGTCTTATTAAGATTGGAATAAACACAATAAGTAAAACTACAAGAGTCATTTGTAAATAATAATTAGCAACAAACAATCCGGACAAAATAAGCAATTGATTGTCTGTATTAGATTGTATCTGTCCCGTACTTGATGTATTATTGTAACTGATCTGAGTTTCATTCAAACCTGAGATACTCCATTTAGTGTTCCAGATATTGTCATACTTTAAGTCGAACTGTTGGCCGTTTATATTTATTGTAGCTTTGTTCATCCAATTATTGTATGTTATCTCTCCAATTATTTTATTTTCGTTGTTCTCAATAATCTGAGTATGTTGTTTAAGAAATCCGGTTGTTTTAAAAGTGTATTTTTCTTCGTTTAACTCACCATGTGCTGTTTGTGAAAACGATTTATTGGATAAGTTTCCAACTTGTGTTTCATTGTTGAAAATTTTATAAGATTCCGATAAGATTCCTTTTTTCCAGTTATAATTTAGTTGCATAATCATTCATTTAAGTTGATTTTTTGGATAAATATCTATTTTGTTGCTTATATTCTATTGAATCTCTGATAATATCATTTATTCATTACCTGCACAAATTCTTTTTATCTTTTCGGTAACTATGCCAAACAATACTCGCTACACTCAATTTGAGTTAGTTTAAATCTTAATGGCCAAACTCCCTTCTAAGTTTAATCATTTTAGCTCTTCTTGTTATATAAAGTATCGGTGAAATGTAAGGAACAATAAACATAAACATAATCCAAAATCCCTTGTCTTGAATTTTACTCCTGTTTATATCTCTGACCATTATTACTAAAGTCGCTAAGTAAAAAATTAAACCTATAGATAGAATTACTTGCGAGTACTCCCAATGCTCAATCTTTGCAAATGCTCCAACTATAGTAAATAGTAGACTTCCAATTACCGCAAACCATATAGTTTTAATTCCAATTTCAAAATCTTGATTTTCCATTTTATTCTTTATGTGTTGTTTTGATTCTAGCCCCGTTCTCCGTAGCGTAAATAATCTTGTTCCCGATGTTTGGTATAGCGTCCCGCTATGTCAAAGTTTGAAGGAAAGCTCTAGCTTTCCATATTCTATTTTTAATATGCAAGGCTGGAGCCTTGTTTCTAACTTGACGTAGTATGGAGACTACGCTTAACTGAGCCTTGCTTCTAACTTGGCGAAGTCTGGAGACTTCGCCAAACAAAGGGGCTTTATTTTATTGTCAATTGTTTAATTATTTCAATTATTTTATCTTGCTCACTGGGTCTAATGGTGTTATTACTTATTAAATTTCCATTTTTATCAAAGAGCATATAGGTTGGATAACCAGTTATGGAGAATGCCTCTTTGAAATATTCTCCACTTTCTTTTGGAATAAAGTAATGTGTGCCACCTAATTTTGATTTTTCAACCTCTGCCTTCCATTTATCTTTTTCTGAATCAAAACATAAAAAAACAAACGATACCGGTAAATCTTTTAATTTCATCATGAGTTCCTTCGAATAAGGAATTTCTCCACGACAAGGACCACACCATGTAGCCCAACAATCTACATATATTACTTTACCTTTATTATTTAATAAAATCGAATCAATAACAGATTTTGCAGGTGTATTGCTGATTTCTTTTAATATTGCTTTCGTGTTTAATTCCGGATTTTCAAAACGAAGTTTTGTTTCTCGGTAATAACTTAGAAGCTGTTCTTTTAAATGTTGATTTGTAATATATTCGGAAATTAAATGTTGATACTTTTCAAACTTTTTTGTTTCACCACTCGTAATCATATACGCCAAGCGCTCACATAAACATAATTGTCTGACTAAATTATTATCGACATGTTTTATAATTCCATGCAACATTAACGAATCATCGTTTAAACCATCTGGTCTTGCCCAATGTCCATCTTCAGTTTTGATAAATGATTCATTCATCATCTTTCTATCGACATAATTGAAATTTATGTTCCTTATTACAGGCAAAATAGTAAAAGAATTGATTAAGTCAATATCTGAAAGGTGAACAGATTTTTGAAAATCAAAATATTCATCGGCTACGTCCCAATTCCAATATCCCCTAATATTATTTAGTTGTCTGTGGTTGTCTGGATAGCTCGATTTGTCATTAAAAAAAGCATATTCAACTTCGTTTCGCATCCATCTCTCCATTACGGGAGATAGCTTATGTTTTTTAGTAAAATCGTTATAAGCCTCCACCGACTCTTGGTAAAGACTATCACAGAATTTCAAATAATCATTTGGGGATAAGGTTTTCCATTTCCCCTCATAAACGCCAGATGGTACTCCTTTTATAACCGGAATAGTATCAAACTTAATTAATAAGCTATTATCTTCTTTTGCTTTTCCATAGAATTTAATACTTTTTTTTAAGCTTGACGATTCAAATTCAATATGAATACTATCTCCCGAATGGACAAGTAATTTAATCCACTCATTTTTATATGAAACTATGACGTACTGAATGGAATCTGTCAACTCTATCTTTCCATGAAACGCATTATTGCTGTTTATTTTCAATGGAAATTCCAAATCCTTACCGATAGCAAGATTTTGAACAGTAATTGTTACTACCTTTTGGCTATCATTACGTACTATACCATCAATTACAAAAGCGTAATTCTTAGAATTATCTTTTGCTTCAGAGTTGGCGCAAGCCAATATTAATATTAAAAATAAAATCTTTAATCGCATATAATTTATTTTAGTTAGTTTATTTATTACTATTCGCAGCGGTCTTTAAGCTTGTTGCAACGCCAATATATGCGCAACTTGCTCCATATTCTTCAATTTAGCTGTGTATGCGAACTAATGGTGCTCATATTCCCTTGTTCGGCGTAGTCTCCAGACTACGTTGTGCTAAAATAAAAGCTCCAGCTTTTAATCTGCAAGGCAGAGCCTTGCTTCTAACTTGACGAAGTCTGGAGACTTCGCCAAACAAAGAACGCTACGCTCAACAGGGGTTTCGCTCAAATCAAATCTTTATCAGAAGCTAAAACCATTAATGCTTCAAGCGTATATCTTCTGTAAAACTTCATAAATGCCATAAAAAAAATATATGAAATTATACTTGATATTATTATCATCAAGATAGATTGTAAATTTAACTGCCTTATTAAAATAAAATGAACTACTAGATACCAAGTCAAGATATTTGCAATTAATGTCATGGTTCTGAGGAATCCATATAAAGCTACATAGTTTATGAATTTATCTTGATGATTTTTTGAATTTTCATATGTATAGTGAAAAACTAGTCTGAAAAAATCGCCCTCATGCCCATTTCCCATAACAAATTTATTTTTTGCAGTTATTCCTAAGGTATTTGCTAATTTATTTATTTTAAACTTAATCAACTGAATTAAATTATCATCCAGAGCTTGACTATAGAAAATCTTGAATCCAGAAAAGTTTCCAAGAATAACATCAAGAATAACAGTTGGTAAAATAATTATCATAATCATAGAGCCCCAAAAAAAACCGTAAAAAGTTTTAAAATGATCTCTAAATCTAGGTCTAGATATTTTTAAAAGATACTTTGAGGTATAACCATATTTCCAAATTGAATACTTTTCGACAGTAATCGAGGACGCAAAACTCAATAAATGACCTAAGGAATATGCAAAAATAAAGATGACAACAAAAACCTCAAATTTAAAAGAAGGTATCGAGCCTAATAATGATGAAATTGTGGATTGGTCACATGTTATTTTCCACGTTTGAATCAAGAAAAAGTTTGAGATTAGAAATAATCCAGGTGTTAGGTATCCTAAGATATCATAGATAGAAAAGGGATTTTGTTTCATATAATTAGATTTATAATTATAAATATATATTTTAAAAGTAATTGGACCCCTTGTTTGGCATAGCATCCCATAGCTGTTGCACAACTAAAATACTACGCTCAATCAATGGACAGGTCTCGACCTGTCCATTGATTGAATGAATAGAGTGCAATCCTAAAACCTACCGGATAATTTCAATACATTCAATTCTATTATTTCTTTTTATTCGCACAGGTCACGACCTGTCCCTACGCAAACTCTTTTATCTTTTATGTAACTTAACTATGCCAAACAATGCATGATGCACTCAATAGGGCATCAATCACCTTTCTTATGTTCGTGTGGTTTCAGTGAAGGTGTATTACCTGGAGTTTGTTTGTTGTCTCGTTGACGTCTGTCTGGTTTGCCTGTTGTTGTTGCAATCCTTTTTGGTCCTGGCTTGATTCCCATAGTTTTTCCTCCTGAGTTAGTTTTACATTTTATTGATTTATTGTTGTTCTCCAATTAAATGGAGTTTTATGTCCAATTTCCGTTAGTGCAGGTTTGTGACCTGTGCTTCTTTGTGTTTTGTATGTCACGAGTCACAGATTCGCGCCAACAAGGTATCAGTACTACATAATAAGCTCATTTATTTTTGCGTGTAAATAATTATCAATACTATCTTCGTCATTATTATCTTTAAATCGTAATAAACGAACAATATCATTGTCTTCCAAAACGATTATATAACCTTGCCTGTCATGTAAGACATCTTTACATCTTTTGATCAATAATTCTTTATCCTTAATTGAACGACACATAAGAATTCCAAAGTTACCTCTATGCTTCCCAAATCGCGATTGTAATTGATCAATTTCTGGGTTATTTATTTCATTACCATAGTTTTTGCATTCTACAAAAATTTTTGGACATTGAACATGAAGTAATGTGTTCAATTTAAAAAAGAAGCCCTGTCTGTCATTATTATCAAAAACGATGTCAATCCTTTTACGTCCATCATTTATTTTTACCTCAGAATTTGGATTTGAAAATCTTTCTCCAAATATATGTATCAGATTATCATAAGAAAGTTTGTGAAAACTGTTTGCATTTGCTGTCCCATGTTTGATTTCTTTTAATATGTCTATTCTTTGGCTAGCAAGCAATATCTTCTTTTTAACCTCAAGTACTGCTTTAGTTTGAGTCTTTGCAGTTCTTCTTAATTCATATTTATATTTTTGTAAAATTTCAGGATGCTCTTTTGAGAATGAATAAATGAAATCGGTACCTAATGGATATTTTCTTTTTAAATCGACAATCTGAACTTTGATAGTTCCATTTTTTAATACAGAAGATAGTGAATCTCCCGCATGACAATGTTCTGCACGTAGATATTCTAGTATAAAATTTCGATAATACTTATCTTTGCTCAATTCAGGGACTTGCCTTACGCTCGTAATAGGTAGAAGTATTTTAGCCTTTCCATTTATTACAGGTAGCTCAGCATAAAAACTTGTAAATTCAAAATTATCGTAATTAAATGCATTGTGAACAGCTACTCGCTTTATTGGAATAGAATGTTTCAGACATTGTTCCTGAGTGAAAATAATTAATTGTCGTTTTAATATGTTTGCAGTTATGTCTGAGATTTTGTCACGGTTAATCCCAGGGATTAAAAGAGCGCAGTCAGCTATATCCTTAATGTCTCCTGATTTTGCAGCTTCACTACTTTCAAAAGCATCCAAAATCTCTTTTGCTTGTTTGGGTCCTATTCCACGTCCTTCTGGTTGATATTGGGAATAACCGAGTGCAACTTCATTTACTTCATGGAGCGCATTCAATAACTTTTTTATTGTTTTTTTGTCGCCTCTTTTGATGCTATCTAGTAAATATTGAAAATAGGTTGCAATCTGACTTTCACATTCTCTTGCCCATGGTGAACCAATGACAGAAATTCCAAATGGATCAAGAAACAATGGAATATCTTGATTGGCATATATGTCTAAGAAATCGACTTCACCTTGATGTTTCCCTAGATTGAAATACTCACAGAACGTTTGCGGCTTAATTAGCTTGTCTATTTCCATACTTAGTATTTTTTAAAATCAATTATTTTATATATGTATTTAAAATACATGAAATTGTTAGGCACAATATAGAAATTGAATATTTAGAAATTGATTTTATTTATCGTATCTGAAAGTTTTGTTATCTCTTCCCAGGATTGTTGTAAAGTTATTTCATCAAATGTGTTATATTCATGAACCTCATCGATAAAATTATACACCCCAACTTTTATTAGTTCAGCAGGACATTGAAACTTATTACTAAAATATATTTGTAAAAGTGGGTATCTCAATTCTTTAATCCAAATAGAGTCATCATTATGAAATAGAGTTATTGCAAATCCATTTAATGTTTTGTCGAATCTAAATATTTCACCAGAGATCATATTTCCATGCTCAATATCAATACTAATTCTATTTGAGTAATCATAAAACTCAAATTTTTGCTTCTCATAGTCTTCAATATAATTTTCCAGCTTTTCCATTAATTCTAATTTTATTAGTCTGTTACCATTATTAGCAACAAAATTTCTGTCAAACATTTCTTCAAAATGCCTAAACGCAAAGCTTTTATCACTATCTTTCTGGTGATATTTCTTTATTGAAAACTTCCATGCAGAATTTTTTGAGAAACTACCTCTACCACTGGAAATGATTTGTTTGATGTTTCCAGGGTTATGCCTAATCTGTTCTAATTTTGTGTGTGAGAATTTCATAGATTTGAATATTAAGAGTGAATTATATACTGAGCTTAATGAATATTAAATAATGAAATAATCTATCCTTTTTCCTTATTACCAACAAATCTTACATTCCCGTCTTCCCATTTTTTCAGCTTTAGCCAGCGATACCGCTACTATAGCTTCGCTACAGTTTTTTACTCCACGGCAAGTGTTGGAGGCATGATATACTTTAGCTTTGGGGCCGGTGCAGATATAGACGGTGGAGGAGGGGCTTTTGAGCGAGAAACCGGAGAGAAGCAGGATGGTAAACAGGCTGAGTGTGAGTTTTTTCAAAACAATGTAAGTTATTTAAATAAAACAATTCACAAACTTAGGTATTTATAATATAACAACCAACAATTTAGAAACATTTTTATAAACAAATTTAATCATTGTTTATTTTTCGTCATTTCCCCCTACAAAAAAGCAGTACAAACTATTATTTTTAATCAAAACAAAGCCCCCAAGGGAGAAACTATTTATCGTATTAATAACGTATCTTTTAATTAATTTTTAAAATAGTTGTTTTTTGCCATAGGTGGTGGAATAAGCTGGTACTTACGATATTCTATCCGTTAGGGTAGAAGTGGCATTGCATCGTTTTCGGCAGTGGATAGAGTGCCTTAAAAGTGGGAGAAAGGGATGTGCTGTTGCGTTAATGCGATTGGGCGGTTGAACAAGTCGGTTGGGTAAAATAATGGAGTGGAAGGATAGGGCGTTGAGTCGTATAAATAGAACAATAGATCACTTTTTTATGACAACAAAGCACCTTGAAGAAATAGAAAAGTACTTTGTAGAATTAGAAAAGCACTTTATAGGAATAGAAAAGTACTTTGTAGAAATAGAAAAGTACTTTAAAGAAATAGAAAAGCACTTTGTAGGAATAGAAAAGCACTTTAAAGAAATAGAAAAGGACTTTTCTATTTCTTTAAAGTGCTTTGTTATAACTCCAAGGTTATCTGTTAGAACGTTGAGGTGGGGTGTTTTTTGATAAAGTGCTGCAAATGAACACTAACAAAATCCGAAGTGCATTTAGAAAAAGTTGTTTTGTTATGTTGAGGCAACCGCCCCAGATCCAGACTTACATACATGTACCCCAAACATCTAAATGTATTTAGGAGTAGCATATCTTATACCTTGCATTTAAACGAATCTACTTTATTAAACGAGAGTCGTATTTTGTATTTGCCCGATAGACCCCAACTTTGGTAGACGATAGTAACTAATTTAATGACAAATGCTGCTTCCTCTTGGAAAATTGTAAAAGTATTGTATATTTGCACGGTATTGTCATTGTTATTCAATAAAAATACAAGCAAAATTTATAATTATCCATTAAAATCAAAGATATGAAAACACCTATCGTTACTGTCATTTTGCTTGCGCTGTGTTTTGGTATAAGCGCCCAGGAAGGTTTTGTAAGTAATAAACTAAAGAAAGTCTGGAGTACGCCTGCAGGGCTAAACGTACCGGAGTCATCGTATTATAATCCTTTTGATAAAATTATTTATGTGTCAAATATTGTTGGAAAACACAATGTAAAAGATGGTGAGGCATTTATTTCTAAGCTGAATGCAAAGGGTGAGTTTATTGAAAAAGAATGGGTGAAAGGACTGAATGCTCCTAAAGGAATTAGCTGCTCTAAGACTAAATTGTACGTTACCGACATCGACAGGGTAGTGGAGATTAGTTTATCTACGGGCAAGATTTTGAAAGAATATCGTAACTCAAAATCGATAAGTCTGAACGATGTATGTGTTGCAGCCAATGGTCGGGTGTATGTTTCCGATTCGGAAGGAGACTGCATTTTTTATGTAGGAAAAGATTCGTTGGAAGTACTTGTTCAAAGTACAGATCTGGGCGGCATGAATGGTATTTGTGCCAGTGGTAATTTGCTTTATATGGGTTCGAAAGGTAATTTTATTTCCGTGCATCAGAAAACAAAGGCCATCACTGTTTTACAGGAGAAAGTAGGCTACCTCGATGGTATCGAACAAATAGCTCCAACTGTATTTGTTACTTCCGATTGGAGTGGACATGTTCAACTCATCAGAATAGGTAAAGGTGTAGAACAATTGCTGGATACAACTCCCCTGAAGATAAATGCTGCCGATTTGGGCTATATTCCGTTGCAGAAGATACTGTTAGTTCCAACCTTTTTGGATAATAAAGTAGTGGCGTATAAATTAAGCAGGTAATTTCTTTTTGTCGTATTTTAAAAATATCCAAAATATCCAGAAAGCAATACAAATGAACAGACCCAGCAATGGTATAAAAAAGGAGCTGATAAAGGCGCTGAGGTAAATAAAGAAGCCTAACCAGTAGGCATTGCGAATACGTATTATCAGGGAATCGCTGACTTCTTCTTTTACCAATTTACGATTGTAAGCAGCCGAATACCATAGTAAATTATAGGCGATGCTTATCGTTAGCATTGTTCCGCAATAAAAGGCAGAAGCAATATTGAAAGCGGGTGTATTGATGTATTGTGCCAGAATAGCGGTAGGGTAATTGATAAATGTGACCATTAATAACAGAAAGCCATTGGCAAACAGAAATTCGGTATTGATGGTGCGCAGGTATTTAAAAAAGCCATGGTGATTGATCCACATGATGAGTACTGCAAAGAAGCTAAGTATAAATGCAAAGTAGGATGGCCAAAGTTCACAAAGTGCCCTGAAAAGATTTGCATTGGTGCTGGCATCTTCTAAATGAGGAACTTTTATTTCTAATATAAGCAGGGTTAATGCAATAGCAAATACCCCATCGCTAAAAGCTTCTACTCTGGAGGTTTCTTTTTCCATTGTCGTTGTTCAATGATTGATGTATAAATAGTTCGACTGCTCTACTTTACATCATAAACTAAATAAAAGGAAAGATTGTTTTGCGGAAATGTAATTTTGAGTGGAAATTAGTTTACGCTACCACAAACCTCCGTTAGTAGTCGGACAGGCTCTGCAGGGGAACAAGAGTGGTTTTCGAGATGATTCACACTTAATCAAGTGTGCCCACCCCAAACCCCGTTCGACTGAGCTCACGCCGAAGCCTGAAGGGGCTTAAGAGTGGTTTTCGAGATGATATACATTTAATCAAGAGTATTGATAAAAGCAAAGGCATTGAAAATCCACCCCTAAATCCCCTGAAGGGGACTTAAGAGTGGTATTCGAGAAGATATACATTTAATCGAATGTTTTAATTAATGCAAGATGTGCTACCCCAAACCCCGTTCGACTGAGCTCACGCCGAAGCCTGAAGGGGCTTAAGAGTGGTTTCCGAGATGATATACATTTAATCAAGAGTATTGATAAAGGCAAAGATATTTATAAATGCTACTCTTCTATAGAAATCGCTTGTAGGAGACGGTAGTAACTTCAAGTCCCTTTAGGGATTTAGGGCGGTTTGAAAAGAAAAAGGGAAAAACCACTCTTAAGTCCCCTGAAGGGGACTTAAGAGTGGTTTTCGAGAAGATTTACACTTAATTAAATATTGTCGATAAAGGCAATAGTATTACAACCTCTACTCATTTATAGGAAATGCTTGTAGGAGACGGTAGTAACTATAAGTCTCCGTCAGCTGACGGAGATTTAGGGGTGGATGAAGTCCACTCCATAAAATTTCCGATTTGGTTTGAAATCAATCATCAACTGATCGATAACGATGTCCGCATCAACGGCAATGATGTGTAAACTATGTTTCCCTGCTTTGCTAAACTTCCATGGTATTTTAATGATGGTTTGATTGCGAAGTACATTTTCCTTCCATGCGTTACTTCTTCCTTCAGTTTTTATATTGAACAGTTGCGGTGCGCTACTATCTACCGAAATGGCTATGCGCAAGTCATTACGACTGTCGGCAGGATGTGTTGGCAACAAATAAAGTCGTATCAACGCACTGTCGGCCTGTTCGGTAGTAAATTCATATTCTAATGCCGGATTTTTGGAAATATTTTTGTGGAGTTTGGCATCGAATGGTTGCAACAACATGGCCGAACCACTATAGCCTAATCCTTCTATCGTCTGCCAGTGACCGGCATCAGTACTTTTGTTGTGTGTAAAAGCCGAAGCGTTTAATTGAATACAGTTGTTTTTTACACTCAAAGTAGAATTAGAAATAGCTTTTACAGCTATATAATAATTGTTGCCGTTGGTGTTCAAGGTCAATAGTCCTTCTGCTGTTTTTCCCGCTAATTTATCAGAAAGTATGCTTAGACTTAATTTCTCTGCAGGTAAGGTAGCATTGTTTTTTCCCGATGTTTGTTCAATAGTCAACCAATCAGGCTTGCCGGTAATAGTAAATGCATTGCCGTTGAAGCAATAAATACCTTTTGTACAATTATCTAACACTACATGTGCAGTATCTCCTTTTGTCATTGGTTTACTTTGTTCTTCCGGCCAAAAGATAGTGCCTTGATTTGCAGTTGGACTTGTTTCTGCAAATATTGGTTTCTCAAATACCGGCAATTTTCGCGGTTGAGCCGACATCATATACTTCCATTTTCCCTTTTCTATCGAGTCGTTGTAATAGCTCGTCATTCGTTGAATCTTTTCCCAGGCTTGAAGGCTTTTTTCTTTAGCAGCATTTGCTTCCGGTAGTTGAAATGCTGAAAAGCTGTTGGCATACTGACTGTTCAACCATTTTTTATTCATTTCAGAAGCGCCTGCCACCGGATAGTTGACTAGTTCGAAATAAGCATTTTTCAATGCTGCGGGAATATGTTTCGAAATAGAATCGGCTTGTTTTTCTATACGATCGTATTGTTTCAAGCGGGTAGGTAGTTCATCGCCAAACTCTGCGAAATTTAGTTCCGTTGATTTTGTTTTGGTGGTTGGTTCTGTCTGACTCCATCCCATAAACTCAGGTCGACGGATAAATGCCAGGCGATAATACTCGTTCATAATATCTTTTAGTCCCGAAGCATGTTCAACTCCAAAGGTTTTACCCATCCAGTTTTCTAAATGCTGCGATATCTGATTTGACTTTACTGCATTAATATTCCATGCCATATCCAGATAAAACTCAGTAAGATATTCGGCAGGTTTAATGTCACCCACATTCAGTATCCATATCTTACGGGCACCATACGCCCATGCTTTTTGCATCTCTTGCCAGATAAATGATGGTTGAGTGGTTCCCAACCATAAATAATCGTGTGGTCGGCCCCAATACGAAATATGATAGTATACGCCCGAACCCCCTTTACGCTGACGTTCGGCCTCATTGCTCAGGCGTTTCATGTAGCCATAATTGTCGTCGCACCACACAAGGGTAACATCATCGGGTACTTTCAAGCCTGCATTATAAGCGTCCAGCACTTCTTTGTATGGAATAAAGATTTGTGGAATTTTGTCTGCGTCTTTGTTTAACGATTTACCTAACATTTCTCTTTGCACTTTAAAAACATCGGTCAATCCTTCTACTTGCTGCGCAATGGTTTTAGCTCCTTCCATGGCTCCATCGTGAATGCCCCGCATTCCCACGGTATAGATATTTTCAAACTTTGAAGTTTCGGTTAATCGTTCGTTCCAATACTCAATGACACTCTTTTTGTTGGTAAAGAAGTTATAATCGCCACGTGTTTTGTGATCCCATTCCAATGGGTTGCTACGCATAAGCGGTTCGCAGTGTGAAGTGCTGACAATGATACCGAAACTATCGGCCATAGCAGCATTTCCTTTTACAAAATAGAACGGAGTGGTACATTCGTGCATGGCCGGCCAAATAGTATTTGCGCGCAAACGTAGTAGGAGTTCGAATATTTTGCCATACGTTTTCGGTCCTATCTCACCTGTTTCGGGTTCTATGGTTTTCGAAGCCCATGGTTTTAATCCCCAGTCTTCGTCGTTGAGAAAAATACCGCGGTATTGTACTGATGGTTGTTGATAAATGGGTTTTGATATTTCTAAGCTTAGTTCACTTTTTTTTGTTGGATGTACATCGGCCCACCACACCCATGGAGAGATGCCTATCATGCGAGAAAGCTCCAGAATGCCGTAAGCAGTACCCCGACGATTACTACCCATTACTACTATGATATTGTTCGAACCGCTTGTTATGGTTTGGATGGAGAAAGCTTCCCAACGACCCCGAACAGAATCGGTGCTGAGTTTGTATTTGCGAACGATTTGGGCGAGTAATTTACTTTGTCCCAATGTTCCGGCAACAATGGTAGTGCCTTTTGTTGTGAATTGCTGTTGTACGACGAGTTGTTGCCCGGTGATAGCGAACACATCGTTGCGAAACAGTTGAGCAGCTTTGTGTACCACTGTTGTCTCGGTTTTGTCAATGCAGATGGTGGCTTTTGTTTGTCCTGAAACAATGGGAATAGCTTTTCCCGACTCAGCATTTGCTGAAAAACAGGTGATGATAAATGCTGATAAAATAACTAATCTGACCGTGCTGTAAAATTGTCTTTTCATATTGTCGTATTTCGAAACACAAAGAAAAGAAATTATCTTTATGCTTACAGACAATCGTTCAACGAAACATCGAAAAATGAATTCTTTTCAATGTAAAAGTACATTTGTCAGTTTTCCTGGCATCATCACTTGCTCATTCCGTCAATTATCAGATGAAATTTCAAGGTGAACGAGCAAGTAGTCTTTACTCAACCACCTCAATGCCGAGGTTTAGTTTTGCCGATAGGTTTAGTATCTCCGATACATCCTGCATTTGTACCAAAAAGAAATCATAGGAATCGCCACCCGTATCAAAATTCATTAGAGCTAAGGATTTCACGGCAAGTCCTTTTTTTATAAATGGGAAAAGGTTGTGGCTATAGGTTTCTTCCGGATATTTAAATGTCCAACTTTCGCCCAATAGATCTTCTATAAAACCTTGAGCATCTTCGGGGTCAAACTTCCAATCGCTTTGCCATATATTACTGTCGGCATTGATAATCTGGTATCGTAGTGGGAAATAGTCGCTATAATCTTCTTCATCATCTAATTCATCCCAGTTCCTCTGATAGTTATCATACAAATATTGTGCTTTTTGTGCTATGTCTTCTTCAAAATCATTGTAGTTTACCAGGGAAATGATTCGTTCAAAGTCAGCTACCGTTGCGTTTTCAACTAATAAACTGTCGGGGTATTTATTTTTTAGTTCAGTTGGAATCTTTACAGCGGTATATTCGGCAAGTGCCACTATGTTGCATTCTAACAGGTCGAAGTATTCTGCCTCGTCAGGGTTGGGCTGATGAAGGTTTGTTATGTATTTAGCAAAAAGTAAGTTATTGATGGTGTAGTCGTTGGCTCTTCGGTAGAATACTCTGCATGAGTCTATTTCTTTTGATCCATCTTCCCTCACAAAGAAAAAATAGAAACTACAATTGACCCGTTTTACCCATAATTTTTCGAGTTCGCTTTTGGGTTCGGTATAGAAATTCAATTGCATAAAGTCGTATTGCAATTCATCCTTTAGGGCTAGGTTTACATCCAATGGATGGATGTTAGCTGCGGCATACACTTTATTTAGTAATTCGTAGAAGTTGTTTAGCTTATTGTCTTTTAAAACCTTATGATGTTCGTCATACTCGTCGAACGAAGAAGGTATTTGGTACCATAGGCATTCTACTTCATTTGTTTGACCTTTGACTTTTATGGAAACGCTACCTTCTTCTGAGGTAAGGTATTGAAAGATACCATACAGCATTTCAAAATAATTATCTTCTTGAGTTGATTTCTTTTTAAATAAATTCCACATACTGCATCTCCCATTTATTATTTGGTTAGTCTTTTTTCTTCAAGGAGTTAATGGCTTTATATCGTTCATTATTCCCCTTTTTCTATTTGTTCAATGCATTACAAATAGCTTGCCAACAGTAGGATGTATGTGTGTTCTTTAATTATTTTGTTTAGATTTTTTGTATAGAACTAAATGATTTTCTCATAACAATTAAACTCTCCTTTTCTGAATGTTACAGTCCCAACTTTAGTATAACCTGATTTTTCGTAGAGACGTAAAGCGGCTTTGTTGTGCAGAAACGCATCCAGTTTGATAGAGGAATAGTTGTTTTTTTTGGCATATTCTTCAGCAAAAATCATCATTTGCTTTGCAATTCCCTGTCCCTGACAATTCGCTTTTATGGATAGGCGATGTACGATTAGTGATATTCCGTTTTTATCGTTCCACTCCAACGAATCGTATTCGGGAGAATATTCTTCGTTCAAAACAATGTACCCTCTTAGTTCATTCAAATAAAAGAAACCGAATGCGTGTCCATCATCAATGTCTTTTTCTATTATTTCGCGCGTAGGATAGTGTTCGTCCCACTGAAATATTTGTTCATCATTCATTTTTGCAATCACACTTTCAATAATCGAAAATGCATCGGATAAATGATCGGTTGATAGTTTTTTAATCATAAAATTCCACTCCTATAATTGGGGATAATCATTTCGTAAACTTCTTTTCGGGTCAAAAGTACGGATTTTAATTAACTATGCATGGGTGACTTCTATTCTTTTTACGTGTTATTGCTGGGTAGGTGGGTAGTTGTACCTGCACTATCACTTGTTCGCTTCTCATCTTTGATAATTTAGTGGTGAAATGCACAGTATTCTATCAAACAGTAAAGTTTTAATATTAAATTTTACATCAATAATATCTTTACAATCAATATCTTTGTACAATAATGCTGTGTTATTATAGAAAAGAAGATCATGATTGAACAACGAAGGTTACGACCGGTTTCCGGTTGAATAGTATTTGTATAAAGTGCGGGGTTTAATGCCGGTTTAATATTTCTGTGTATGCATATCAATATAAACGTACGTTTCTCTATTCCGTAGCGGACATAATTTCACGATTTTTGCATAGTGTTATTCTCCGCATGGAAAATGCACGTTGCCCGAAAACCAGATTACACAAATAAAATAGAATTTACCGAACGATAAAAATGACTTTTGACAAGTTGCTTTTATGTGTGAAGTATAATCACAACTATTAAAAAAAATGAATAAATTCAGATTTACTATTGTGGCTGCTTTTGCAGTTGTGTTCACGATGGCTGTGTCGGCACAAGATGTGACAACCGCAGCTCAGGGACAAACTACCCAGACTAAAATTACGGGTGAAGATTTATTGGGTATAAAATCGGGAGCAGATCCAAAGAAAGCACTTCCGAGTTATGCAGGTAAAACGCGTAAAAAAGGACGTCCGGTGGTGTTTACTATTGGTGACTCGACTATGAAAAATGGCAAAGATGACGGAAGCAATAAACAATGGGGTTGGGGTCACTTTTTCGGAGATTACTTTGATAGCACAAAGGTATCGGTAGAGAATCATGCATTGGGTGGTCGTAGTAGCCGCACATTTATTTCAGAAGGATTGTGGGATAAAGTACTTGCAGCCGTTCAACCGGGCGATTATGTGTTGATTCAGTTTGGACATAACGATGCTGGTCCTTACAATACGGGTCGTGCACGTGCTTCACTTCCGGGAAATGGCGACAAAGATACTACTGTGATAATGGAAGCCACCGGTAAACCGGCTGTTGTGAATTCATTCGGTTGGTATATGCGTAAGTATGCCAGAGATGTAAAAGCCAAAAAGGCAATTCCGATTTTGCTTTCGCACATTCCACGTAATATGTTTACTACCAAAGATAGTGTGGCTGTTATTCGCAATAATCAAGGGCTGGGAAAATGGACAAAAGAAGCAGCAGCTATGGAAAAAGTGCTGTATTTGGATGCCAATAAAATTATAGCCGACAAATTGGATAAAATGGGAAAAGACTCTATACAAGCATTATATTGGGGCGACCATACGCATACTTCTAAATCAGGTGCAGTGTTGAATGCCAGAACGATAGCTGAAGGAATTCGCGATTTAAAAGGTTGTAAACTGAAAAAAGCATTGAAAAAGAAGTTTTAAATTGAGGAAGGATAATAAAATTTAGATTAACTGGTTGTTGTTGGATCAGAATGGCTACAATTGTGAAGCTGTGTTTTTTCTGCTTTCACGATTGTAGCTTGAATTCTGTTTTATTTGTATATGTTCCTACAAATAGATAATATACAGTCAATTATCGTGCTTCACTCATTAGAATAGCGACATATATAAAATGAAGAAATATTTAGTACTTACAATAACTTGTCTTCTCGTGACTGCTGCTATGGCTGTTGCTCCGAAGGTGGGTGGAAATGTTTTTGTGAGTTTGAAAACAAAGAACGAAACTTCACAGATTGTAGCCCGACAAACGCTTCAGTTTTCGTTGCTTGTTCCCGAATTGGCCGGAACACTTCGGTTGGGCGTGATAAAGGGGGGCGAAAGTCGTTGGGCAGAACAATTGAAATCAACTACTTTCATCAATAAAAAAGGAGCTTTGGAGTACCAACTTAAGGACACCCTTTTAGGTAAGGGCTACCTTAGTGTAAAAGCTGTGGCATTGACGGTTACCGATGGTATTATTATGGAAATTGAAGCCGTAAATACCACCGAAGGACTTGAACTATTCTGGGCTGCAGGAGCTGCTTCGGGAAAAGTGACAGATGTTGCGGATGCTTTTTTTAAACCGGAATGGTGCAAAGACAATGTTTTTGTGATGGAACGGAATGATCTGAGCCTTTTCTACGGAGAAAGCATGAAGTTGAAAATATATAACTATGTTTTTCCGGTGGAGACTGAAAGTCGGTTGGGCGATGCGCACCAACAAACCACTCCATTGCAGTTTTTCAACAGTGGCAAGAAAACGGATGCTCCGGCTTTGGTTGGGAAGTTTCCAATAATTGCAGGAAAGAAATACTATATCTGTGCTTATCGTCAAAATAAAGAAGCGGATTTCGATTATTCGTTACTGCCGGCCGTTTTCAGTAAGGCTATTGCAAAATAAAAAATCTAATTTACACACAATGAAATCATCTGCTCGCAAAGGTTTGACTTTGATACTGTTGCTTTTCCAGTTAGGAAAGGTGTCGGCACAAGCACCCCATCCCGAGGCAGAATTTAAGGTGTTCCAATTTCCCGCCAATCAGATTCCACGTATAGATGGCGACATTTCCGATTGGGCAATGGTACCCGAAAGCTATGTGGTAGCCACAAAAGATATGTGGGACGACACAGGAGTGCATCCTAAAACAGATGCAACAACTCCCAACATAAAAGTAAAAGTAGGATGGGTAAAAGGCGAGAATCGTCTGTACTTTCTGTACGAGGCTGAAGATAATTACTGGCAGTTTATGCGCCCCGGACTCGAAGCTGATATTTTCGAATTGGTAGTGGATGGTGATCGTTCGGGAGGTTCATTTATCGACCGTTTCTATCCATTCAAGGATGTAAATAAGTGGGATGCTTTCTTTGCCGTTCATGGCGTTCATGCTCAAAACTACCATATTTTCACTCCTCCGGGTGATAAAGACTGGGCCATGGTGTGGGGTTGTCAACCCTGGATCAAACAATTGCCCTATGCCAATGCAGCTTACAACTACACTTTCAAAGAAGGAGAGAGAGGAAAACTGATCCTGGAATTTTTTATTACGCCTTTCGATTATGCCGGTACGGAACCTGCCCGTTCTATTCCATCGGTACTTAGCGAAAACAAAAAGATTGGACTGTGTTGGGCGGTTATTGATTTCGATGATGTGAATTCGCCGGATAAAAACGGATTTTGGAACTTATCGTCGGAACATAAAATGTATGGACAAGCTGATTTTTTACGCAGCTTTCGTTTAATGCCACTCGAAGGGGCGTTTAGTAGGAAGTTGGCTGCCAAATGGAGTTTCACCGTTTTGGATATGAACCGCCGACTGGTTGCCTTTCAGGATGAATCGACAGGTGAAATAAGTCATTGGAACTGGAGTTTCGGAGATGGAACAACTTCTACCGAACAGCACCCGCAGCATGCGTACAAAGAAGCCGGCAACTACATTGTAACACTGATGATTGATGGTGTGGCCGGAACATCGAAATTGACCAAAGTGTGGGATGTAACATTGAAATAAATTTTTATAGTCAGAAATTATAAATGAAAAGATACGTAGGAATATTATTCGTGATGCTGTCCGTTCAATTAGAGGCATCTACATTTTATAACGTTAGAGACTTCGGAGCAAAAGGCGATGGTAAGACAATCGATTCGCCGTCGATAAACAAAGCCATTGAAGCTGCAGCAAAAGTGGGTGGTGGAACCATTATTTTTCCTGCCGGAACGTATGCCAGTTATTCAGTCCGTTTGAAAAGTAATATATGTCTTCAGTTGGAAGCTGGGGCCATACTTTTGGCTGCATTTCCCGAAAACGGAATTGGTTATGATGCCGCAGAACCCAGTGAATTTACAAAGTTTCAGGATTTTGGGCATAGTCACTGGCAAAATAGTTTAATCTGGGGCGAAAACCTCGAAAATGTGACCATTTGTGGTCAGGGTTTAATTGATGGAGCCGGACTGACCCGTAACGAAAGTCATTTACCCGGAGTTGGCAACAAAGCCGTTAGTTTGAAGTTGTGCCGAAACGTGATTATGCGCGATGTGAAGATGCAGAATTGTGGTCACTTTGCACTTTTGGCAACGGGAGTCGACAATCTGACAGTTGATAACCTATTGATTGATACCAATCGCGATGGACTTGATATTGATTGTTGTCGGAATGTGCGTATTTCCAATTGTACCGTCAACTCGCCATGGGATGATGCTATTGTTCTGAAAGCCAGTTATGGGTTGGGATTTTTTCGGGATACGGAAAATGTGACGATTACCAACTGTTTTGTAAGTGGTTACGACCGTGGTTCGGTGATGAATGCCACCTACCAGCGCGATGAACCCCAAGCGCCCGATCAGGGTTTTGTTACCGGACGTATTAAATGTGGAACAGAGTCGAGCGGTGGCTTTAAAAATATTGCTATTACCAATTGCATTTTTGAGCGTTGTCGTGGGTTGGCTCTCGAAACAGTGGATGGTGGTATTCTTCAGGATATTGTGATTTCGAATATTACTATGCGCGATATTGTCAACTCGCCAATCTTTCTTCGGTTAGGAGCAAGAATGCGTAGTCCGGAAAACACAGCGGTGGGCGAAATGAAACGCATTACCATCGACAATGTGAACGTGTACAATGCAGATTCTCGTTACGGTTGTCTTATTTCAGGTTTACCTAACCATTACATTGAAGATGTGAAACTGAGCAATATCCGGATTGTGTATAAAGGTGGTGGCACAAGTGAGCAAGCTAAACTGACTCCACCCGAAAGTGAGAAACTGTACCCTGAACCCTGGATGTTCGGTCTTATTCCGTCTTCTTCATTTTATATTCGTCATGCTAAAAATATTGAGATAAGTGATGTAGACATAAGCTTTATGCAACCCGATTTTCGTCCATCGGTACAGCTGGACGATGTGAAAGGCTCTATATTCCGGAATGTACGTATTACTCAACCCGATGCACCCAAAAAGTTTGTGCTTATTAATAGCGATGAGCCGATAATAAAGTAGCTTGTAACGACCCTTTTCATTCTAAATAATTATGAAATACATTATTTCTGTCATTTTATTCTTTACGGTCATAGAATTTCAATGTTTTGCACAGGATACGATTTATATAAGTAAAACCGGTGTGAGAGTTGCAGACCTCGAACTAATGGATAGCTATGAGTTTATAAGGGTTGATCCAACTAATCCCAACAGAGCAACTATTTCAACATATTTTAAATCAGGCAAGATAAAATCAAAAGTAGATGTGGTTAATGAGCGATCCTTAAAACCGAATGAGTATAAAAAAGATGTTCAGGCTCTTAGTATGTATAATGATATCAGATGGTTACTATGATGGCATCTATCAGGAATGGTATATGAGTGGTAAAATCAGGAAAAAGATTGGTTTCAGAAATGCAGGGAATTCTGGTGCTATGCTTGTCTATTGGGAAAATGGAAATCTGAAGCGTAAGGAAGTTTATAATGATATGAATTGGAAAATGATATCGGGTGAATGCTTTGATATAAAAGGGAAAAAGATAGATTTCTTTCCGTATTATACAAATGCGGTTTATGATGATGGAGTTTATAGATCATTAGATATGTTTTATTATTCAAAAATATCATATCCTGCACGAGCCTTAAACAGAAATGCAGCTGCCAGTATTGCTGTTTTTACTCAGTTTGATAATACGGGAAAGGTTGTTGACGCATTTGTGAGACATCCGGTTGATGAAGATTTAGACAAAGCTGCTATTGCTTTAGCTAAATCAATAGGATCGTTAACGAAACCATCTTGCGTTGATAATAAGCCAGTCGCACAACAAATAATGTTCACCTTTAATTATAATTTGCCAATTTATGCAAAGGAAATGATTGAAAAGGGAAATGGGAATGATTCTGTTTATATTGATAAAAATGGGTATTCAACGCAGAATAGAAAAAGATGTTCAAAAATTCTTTTATTTAAAGCTGTCGCAGATCAAGCCGATAATTTGTTTTACTCTACTTTTGATAAAAAAGGGACTTTGCTTTCTTCTGTTCAAATTTCAAAGTCGAAAACACTTGAAAATATCAGAAAGAACTATAAAAGCCTATTGGAAAATGTTCCAACATCAACTATACAGATGATCGATTTTTGTAAAGTGCTCATTAATTGAGATGAGCCGATAATAAAATAAGTCACCCAATAATTCAAAATCATATAAATAATCGATATTATTTATTGATGTGTTTTTTAAATAAGAGTAAGATATACAGACTTGTAACTTGTAACTATTTACTCGTAACTACATAAATCAATCACATATGAGCAAAATTAAATCCTTATTTACAATTTCCTTACTTTGTTTGCTAAGTGCTTCAGGCGGAGCACAAAATGGAACATCTCACGAAAAGACGAACGACTTCAACACTCCGCTTCATTTAATGAAACCGGCCTATAAAACGCCTTATGGTGAATCTACACCCGAACAGGTAAAAGCAGTGACCGACCGCGTTTTGGCATTTTTAGAAACCGCAACTCCCACGAAAGTTATCAATAAAGACAGCAAAGAAGTTATTACCGATTTCAAGCAGATAGATAAAAACTCTGTTTTGGAACGCGGGACTTTCCGTCTTGCCAGTTACGAGTGGGGTGTAACGTATGCCAGCATGCTTTTGGTAGCTGAAAAAACAGGCGATGCCCGTTACACGAAATATGTTTCCGACCGGTTTAATTTTCTTGCTGAAGTAGCTCCTTATTTTGAGAAACTAAGAAAAGAAGGAATTGTTGAACCGCAAATGCGCCAAGTTCTTCATCCCGAGGCATTGGACGATGCCGGAGCGATGTGTTCGGCTATGATTAAAGCCCAAATTGCAGGTATGAAATGCAACGACCGCCCGCTTATCGATAACTACATGGATTTTATCATGAACAAAGAATATCGTTTGGCTGATGGCATTTTTGCCCGTAACCGCCCTCAACACAATACGGTTTGGCTTGATGATATGTTTATGGCTATTCCTTCTATTGCCAATATGGGAAAACTTACCGGAGACAAAAAATACTACGATGAGGCCATTAAACAAGTCATGCTTTTCAAACAACGCATGTGGGTTCCGGAGAAGAAATTGTTCCGCCACGGTTGGGTAGAAGGGATGAGCGATCATCCGGCTTTTCATTGGGGACGTGCAAATGGTTGGGCAATTCTGACGATGACCGAAGTGCTGGATGCCTTACCCGCCAATTATCCCGGACGTGATAAGATCCTTTATTTATTTAAAGAACATGTGCGCGGTTTAGCAGCTTTACAGTCGGGCGAAGGTTTCTGGCATCAGTTGCTCGATCGTAATGATTCGTATTTAGAACTTTCGGCTACAGCTATTTACACCTATTGTATCGCACATGCTATCAACAAAGGATGGATAGATGCATTGGCATATGGTCCGGTAGCTACGCTGGGTTGGAATGCCGTAACTACGCAGGTTACCGAGGCCGGTGAGGTTGATGGAACGTGTGTTGGTACAGGAATGGGATTTGATCCGGCTTATTATTATTATCGTCCGGTTCATCGATTTGCAGCACATGGATACGGTCCGGTGTTGCTTGCGGGTGGTGAAATGTACGCTTTGATGAAGACCAAATTTCCTAAAATGAACGACAGTGCAGTGCAATTCTACAACACAAAACAAGATACTACTGCACCTATTTTCTCGGTTAAATAATTAAATACACAAAACAATGACAAGATCAGCTTTTAAAATGTTTCTGAAACCCGGCTTTGAAGCCGAATACGAAAAACGCCACAATGAAATTTGGCCGGAATTATCAAAACTGTTGAAAGATGCCGGTGTGTACGATTATTCTATTTTCTGGGATAAGGAAACCAATATTCTCTTTGCAGTACAAAAAAACAGTGGTGAAGGTGGTTCTCAAGATCTGGGTTCGACCGAAATTGTGCAAAAATGGTGGGCATATATGGCAGATATTATGGAATCAAATCCTGATAATTCGCCTGTTTCTATTGCATTGCCCGAACTATTCTATATGGAGTAGAACTATCGTTTTCAATCGCTTAAACTTTCGTTGTTTTTGTAAGTCGAATGAGTCCGTACAACAACAAAGAACAACTTCAAGTCAACCTCAGACACTTTATTTCAATATCATGACCAAATCAATACGATTTTTACTTTTCACTTTAGGCGTATTCACTTCTTCAACGCTTTTGGCAACCGTAAAACCAGCCGGCTTGTTTGCCGAACATATGGTTTTACAACGAAATATCCTCATTCCTGTTTGGGGAACAGCTAAGCCCGGCGAACAGGTTACTGTTACATTGAACAAAGCAGTTCAGACTTTTACAACAGATGCTACCGGTAAATGGTTGGTTCGCTTACCAAAACAAAAAGCCGGCGGTCCTTACAAACTTCAAATAAAAGGCGAAAATATCATCACTATTGAAGATGTTTATGTGGGTGAAGTATGGCTTTGCTCCGGACAATCGAACATGGACATGACCGTTGCAAAGGAAGATCGCTACTGGTGTGGCGTTTTGAATGAAGATAAAGAAGTGGCGGAGGCTAACTATCCTCAAATTAGAGTTTATGATGTTGATTTTACTCCTTCGCATACGGTAAAGTCAGAAGTTGTTGGTAAATGGGAAGTTTGTTCTCCTAAAACCGTTGGGCATTTGTCAGCGGTAGCGTACTTTTTTGCACGTGAAATATATCAAAAGCTCCACATTCCCGTGGGTATGATAACTTCGGCTTTTGGTGCTAGTACTGCCGAAACGTGGATAAGCAAACCGGCTCTGGAGGCGCGTCCAAACTTAAAACCATTGCTCGATGCGTATACTCAGAAATGGGATAAGTTTGTTGCCGATAGTGCTGTTGCATTGCCAAAATACAGAGAGGACCTTGTCAAATTTAAAGGCGATTTGGCTGCAGCGCAAGCAGTTGCCGGCGATGTGAATTCGAAAAAGCCCAAAGCACCCAGAAACCCTAACCCGGAACTGGATCAACACAATCCGTACGTTTGCTACAACGGCATGATAGACCCGTTGATTCCTTATGCTATCAAGGGAGCATTGTGGTATCAGGGCGAATCGAACGGACCTTCGGCAAAAGTCTACCGCGAAATTATGGAAACTTTGGTAGCCGATTGGAGAACGCGTTGGACGCAAGGTAATTTCCCATTTCTGTATGTACAGTTGGCGAATATTGGCAAGCCAATGACGCAACCGGTGCAGGACAATTCGATGATGACAGTTCGCGAAGCTCAAATGCAAAATCTCTCTATCCCTAACACAGCTATGGCAGTGGCCATCGAAAATGCAGGCAATGATCCTGAAAATGTACACCCCAAAAATAAACAAGTTATCGGTTACCGTCTTGGATTAGCTGCTCGAGCCAAAGTGTACGGCGAAAAGGTAGAATATTCAGGACCAATGTACAAAAATTACAAAGTGGAGGGCAGCACTGTTCGTCTCTCCTTTGACCATGTAGGTAAAGGATTGATAGCAAAAGATGGAAAACTGACCGGCTTTGCCATTTGTGGCGAGGACAAAAAATGGATGTGGGCTGATGCCAAGATAGATGGTAAAACAGTGGTTGTGTCGAGCAAAGAAGTGCTGAAACCAATTGCCGTTCGTTATTGTTGGGCAACGAATCCTCCGGCAAGCCTCCTAAACAAAGAAGGATTGTGGACTCCGAACTTCAGAACGGATAATTTTTAATTTTAAGTGAACAGTACTACTAATTGCACAACTACAACTTCTACAGTAATGAAAGGTCTTTCGAAAATCACGATTTCTGTTTTTCTAGCATTTCTTACGCTTATTAATGCTCCCCGATTAATGGCGCAGCGGCAAATGGAGAACCTTGACAGAGCTGTTACAGCTGTTCGTTGTCCCGGCGATTCGGTTTATGTAGGTTGGCGGTTATTGGGTACCGAGCCTGATGATATTGCATTTAATCTCTATCGCCGGAGTGGAAATGATAAACCGGTCAAATTAAATCAAACGCCGATAAAAGAAAGCACGAACTGTCAGGTTGGAAAACAGAATTTTGGCATAGAGAATTCCTATTTTGTAAAAGCGGTACTCGGTGGAGTGGAGCAGGAGGCAAGTAAACCTTTTACTATAAAAGCAAATGCTCCGGTTCAGCAATATATCAATATTCCGCTTAAAACCCCCGAAGGATATAACCCTAACGATGTCTCGGTAGGTGATCTGGATGGTGATGGCGAATATGAGATTATTCTTCATCAAACAGCTCGTGGAATAGATTCTCCTTCATCCGGCGTATCGGGGATACCTGTTTTTCAGGCATACAAGTTAGATGGAACATTTCTATGGCAGATAAGCCTGGGAAAGAATATTCGTGAAGGAGCTCATTATACACAGTTTATGGTCTACGACCTCGACGGTGATGGAATTGCTGAATTTGCATGTAAAACAGCCGATGGAACCATTGATGGAATGGGAAAAGTGATAGGCGATTCAACCAAAGATTATCGTAATCTGGATAAAAACAGTGGGACTTTCTACGGAAAAATACTGGACGGACCCAAATATTTTACCATTTTCAGCGGACGAACAGGTGAGGCTCTGGCTACTACCGATTATATTCCGAACCGCTACCCTTTAAATGGTTGGAATGGGCACGGTGGCAATGGAGGAAGTGACAATACGGGAAATCGGAGCGAACGCTTCCTGGCTTGTGTGGCTTATCTCGATGGTGTTCACCCAAGTGTAGTGATGTGCAGAGGTTACTATGGTAGAACTGTGCTCGCTGCCTGGGACTGGCGAAATGGGAAACTCACTTCCCGCTGGATTTTCGATAGCAAAGATGGTGAGAACCCTTTCTCCGGACAGGGAAATCATAACCTGAGCGTGGCTGACGTAGATGGCGATGGAAAAGATGAAATCATCTATGGCTCCATGGTGGTTGATGACAATGGCAAAGGTCTGTTTTCTACCGGTTTTCGTCATGGGGATGCTATTCATGTGGGTCATTTGGTGCCAAATCGTGCAGGACTTCAGGTATTTGGTGTTCATGAAATTGAGGAAGGAACAAAAGGTGCCGGAGCTGCCGTTTATGATGCTATGACCGGAGAAGTGCTGTATAAAGGGTCAATGAACAAGGATGCAGGCCGCGGTGTGGCCGAAGATATTTATCCTGAAAATCCGGGAGCTGAGATGTGGTTTTCAGGTTCGGGAGGATTGTTGGATATGAAAGGCAACCGGATAGGTGATGCACCTACATCAACCAACTTCCTTATTTGGTGGGATGCTGATGTTAGTCGCGAATTGCTCGATAAAAATTACATTGATAAATACAAAGTGGGCCGCATTTTTACTGCCGAAGGCTGTGCTTCCAACAATGGTACAAAAGCAACTCCGGCTTTAAGTGCCGATTTATTTGGCGATTGGCGTGAGGAACTTATTTTACGTACAACGGACAATAGAAATCTACGAATTTACACAACTACCATTCCAACTGCTCATCGCATTGTTACACTGATGCACGATCCGCAATACCGTTTGGCTATTGCTACTCAGAATGTCGGTTATAACCAACCTCCGCATACCGGATTTTTTCTGGGCACGGGGATGAAAAAAGCGGCGCAACCCAACATTGTGCTTGTCAAGAAAATTCAAAATAAATAATAAATGAAACAATTCATATTCATCGCCATAACCGTCGTTTTGTCCTTGACAACCAGTCAGGCTAAAGAAAAAAAATCTCTCTTTCGTTTCGATTTTGGAACCGGAAAAGCTCAAAAAGGCTGGATAAAAGTTGAACCATCAACGCTATATTCTGCAGAAAAGGGATATGGATTAATCCCTTCGGGTAAAATAGAGGCAAATGAGATTAGTGCTGTGAAGTCTCATTTTGTAAGTAGCAACAAACCTTTTTATTTTGAGGTACAACTTCCTGAAGGACACTATCAAATTGAGCTAACGCTGGGAGGATCACCTGAAGCGACTTCCACCACTTTGAAAGCCGAATCGCGCCGACTGATGCTCGAAGAAATCAAAACCGTGAAAGGCGAAAGCGTGAAGAAAACTATTATTGTTGATGTTCGCACACCCCGAATTAATGATACCGAACAGGTGAAATTGAAAGAACGCGAATTGAAATACCTTAATTTCGACAATAAACTTACCCTTGAGTTTAATGGCGAGCATCCCTGCGTTTCGGCTATTGAGATAAAGAGAGCGGATGAATTACCAACCATCTTTCTGGCAGGAAATTCTACCGTTACTGATCAGGAATATGAGCCCTGGGCTTCGTGGGGACAAATGTTTCCCCGTTTTTTGAAGCCCAATGTGGTAGTCGCCAATTATGCCGAATCGGGTGAAACGCTGTTGGCTTTCAAACGCGAGAAACGATTGCAGAAACTGTTGAGCCAGATGAAAGCCGGTGATTATTTGTTTATTGAATTTACGCACAACGATCAAAAACCGGGTGGAAATCATCTGGATGCTTTTACAACCTACAAAGATGAATTGAAATCGTATATTGCCGAGGCCCGGAAAAAAGGAGGTAAACCAGTTTTGGTAACATCAATGAACCGTCGTCGTTTTGACGAGAACGGAAAAATTATCAACACGCTCGAAAACTACCCTGATGCCATGCGTCAGACGGCTGCCGAAGAAATGGTGCCGCTAATTGATTTGAATGCAATGAGTAAGGTGTTTTATGAAGCCATGGGGTCCGAGAATTCCAAGAAAGCCTTTGTGCATTATCCTGCCAATACTTATCCTGGGCAGGACAAAGCCCTTGTCGATGATACACATTTTAATCCATACGGCGCTTACGAGTTATCGCGTTGTATCGTTTCGGCGATTATTCAGAGTAAACTTGATCTGACCCGATTCTTGATTGATCCGGTTACTGTTTTCGATCCCGCTCATCCTGATGCGCTAACCGATTTCCATTGGTACGAAAGTCCATCGGTAAATCTCATTAAGCCGGATGGCAATTAAATTCAAAACGAAAAGAAGAAAAGATAAATTTTAAAGTTAAGGTCATTTTTGAAACCGAAAATGATACTATAAGAACCAAGGTGTATGAAAAGAATATTTTTAGGATGGTGTGTGTTAGTGTTTTTTTTGTCGGCTCAATCGGCTGACTATGTGATTACTGATTATGGAGTGAATGTGGATAGTACCCGAATGAATACGCGGACTATTCAATCGATTATTGACAAAGCGTCGACCGATGGAGGTGGAACGATAGTGATTCCGAAAGGTGTTTTCCTTTCGGGAGCCCTCTTTTTTAAACCGAATACCAAACTTCGTTTGACGGAAGGTGCCGTTCTGAAGGGTTCCGATAATATTGCCGATTATCCATTGATTCCTTCGCGTATGGAAGGGAAAAGTATTCATTATTATGCAGCTTTGGTCAATGCATATCATGTAGATAGTTTCGCTATATCCGGTCCGGGAAAAATAGATGGCAATGGATTGAAATACTGGAAATACTTCTGGGCGTATCGTGATTCGATGAAACTAAAAGGAAAATCTGCTACCAATCTCGAAGTGCATCGTCCACGACTACTTTTTATTTGGGGATGTAATAACGTGACTATTTCGGGGGTTAAATTGCATAATTCAGGATTTTGGACCACTCACTTGTATCAATGTAATGATGTGCTCATCGAAAATTGTGATATTCGCTCGCCTTTCAGACCGGTGAAAGCGCCTAGTACCGATGGTGTGGATATCGATGTTTGTAAGCGGGTAACCATTCGTAAATGCTATATTTCGGTGAATGACGATGGAGTGTGTATCAAAGGAGGGAAAGGACCATATGCCCATAAACTTTCCGATAATGGAATTGTGGAAGATGTGTTGGTCGAAGATTGTGCATTTGGGGAATCGCACGGATTGTTGACACTGGGAAGCGAGAGCATTCATGCCCGCAATATCACGGTGCGAAACTGTACTATTGATAGCAATACGCCTATATTGAGACTCAAAATGAGGCCCGACACCTACCAAATTTTCGAAAACATAACTGTTGAGAATATAACCGGAAAATGTGGAACTATTATCGATGTAAAGCCCTGGACTCAATTTTTCACAATGGAAGGTAGCAAAGAGAAACCTTATGGTATCATTCGGAATATTTCAATGTCAAATATCAATGTACAATGTAATACCTTTGGTGAAATTGCAGGAAATCCTTTGGATAAAGTTTCAAATATCCAGTTGAAAAATATAAAAGCTACAGCCAAGGAGGCTGGATTAAAATGCAAATATACGGGAGTGAAAATTGAGAACGTAATAGTAAATGGTAGCCCCGTTGTTTTAAAAAAGTAAAATGAAAAATTTAAAAACACTTGTGGTTCTTAGTCTGGCTACATTGATGATTTTATCATTCAAAAATGCCGACAAGGTGAATGTATGGATGATTGGTGATTCTACCATGGCCAACAAACAGCCAGATAAAGCTCCCGAAACCGGTTGGGGAATGGTGATGAACGAGTTTGTGAAAACGAATGTTACGGTTCATAATCATGCTCTAAACGGGCGTAGTTCCAAAAGTTTTTTGGATGAAGGTCGCTGGACGGCCATTTACGACAGTATTCAGCCCGGCGATTATGTGATTATTCAGTTTGGGCACAACGACGAAAAGCCTGCAGAGAAATTGCATACCGATCCTTCCACCACCTACAAGCAATTATTGAAAAAATATATCGACGAGTCGCGTGCCAAAGGTGCGAATCCGATTATTTGCTCTTCTATAGTTCGCCGCCATTTTGATGGAAAGGATGGTTTGAAAGATACCCACGGAGCGTACATTACTGCTGCCCGCGAGATAGCACTTGAAACCGGAACACCTTATGTCGACATGGAAGCAAAGACAAGAATGCTTGTTACAAGTCTGGGTTCTGAGAAATCGAAATCGTTGTACCTCTTCTGTAAACCGGGAGAATATTCCAACAGAAAGGATGGCGTGCAGGATTCTACTCATTTGAATCGTAGCGGAGCGTTACAAGTAGCAGGATTATTTGTAAAAGAAGTAAAAAAGCAAAAACTAGCTTTAAAAGGGCTTTTGAAATAGAATATGAAGAAGATTATTATTCCCGGCTTATTCGTTTTTATATTGCTATTGAGTTCATTTAAGAAAAATGAAAGTTCAGTTGCACTGACCAAAATAAAAGTCAAAGCTCCATTTGAGATGCCTGATATCAGTGTGCCCGATTTCAAAAAATGTCAGACATTTCCGATAACCCATTTTGGAGCTGTGCCTGGCAATAAACAAAAAACCACGCAAGCCATTGCCAAAGCTATTGCCAAAGCCAATAGTGTTGGAGGAGGGATAGTTGTGATTCCTACAGGCGAATGGCTCACCGGTAAAGTTCATTTGAAAAGTAATGTCAATCTCCACCTGAGTAAAGGAGCTGTTTTACTTTTCGACGATGATCCGAATGACTATCTGCCGGCTGTGAATACAAGTTGGGAAGGTATGGAATGTATGAATTATTCACCGCTCATTTATGCTTGGAAATGTCAGAACATTGCTATCACCGGCGAAGGAACCATCAAAGCCAAAATGGATTTGTGGAAAATTTGGGGTGCAAGACCTCGTCCACACATGGAAAGCCTGAAACGCCTGTATTATATGTCGTATCAGAATGTACCAACAGGGGAACGTTTGATGGTGAATGACACAGCCCATCTGCGTCCACATCTGATTCAGTTCAATCGATGTGAAAACATTCGTCTCGAAGGTTTCTCTATCGTCAATAGTCCTTTTTGGACGATTCACATGTACCTGTCGAAAAATATTCTGTTACGCAAATTAAATGTGTATGCACATGGTCATAACAACGATGGTTTTGATCCTGAAATGAGTCAGAATATTCTGGTGGAGGATTGTCTATTCAATCAGGGCGACGATGCGATTGCCATTAAATCGGGTCGTAATCAGGAAGGATGGCGCATTCAGGTACCTACTAAGAATCTTGTTATTCGTAATTGTACGGTAAAGAACGGGCACCAACTTATTGCAGTTGGAAGTGAACTGTCGGGCGGTATCGAAAATGTGTATGTTCACGATTGTGTTGTGAACAATGGAGCTAAAATGTTTCACATAGTATTTATCAAAACAAATGAACGCATGGGTGGCTATGTGAACAATATCTACATAAAGAATATCAAGGCAGGGAAAATGGACTTGGGTATTTTGGGCATAGAAACCGATGTGCTTTATCAATGGAAAGATTTGGTGCCAACTTATGTTCGCAAACTGACGCCGATAAAAAATATTTATCTCGAAAATATAAAGGCTGCAAATGTGAAATTAGAATCCAAAATTCTGGGTCAAAAAGAGTTGCCGGTTGAAAATATCTTTCTGAAAAATGTAGTGGCGGATACTATTCGGGACGACCAGAGGCATATTCATGAGAATGTGATTAATTTCAATGAAAATAAATAAACATACAAATACTCATGAAAAAAACACAGGTAATTGCCTTTCTGATAGCGGTCTCTTTTATGTTTACTCAAGGGTTACAAGCACAAATAGGTAAACGTTTTCCGTCTGAGCGAAAAGAAATAAAAGATCCCGTAACCGGAAATAAATTGATCTTCCTGACAAGTACGCCTGCTGGGGATTCGAAGATTTACCAAACTCACAATCAATGGACATCCGATGGTAAATGGCTGATCTTTCGTTCGGGAAGAGTAAAAGGCGAAGCTATGGCTGTGAATGAAAAAACCGGTGACCTGGTTCAGGTAAGCGAAGGCGGTTATAGCGGAATGCTCAATGTAGCCCGCAAATCCATGAAGCTTTACTTTATGCGTAAACAGGGAACTGATTCGATAAATAGTTCTCTTTCAATTATTGAAGTAGATCTTGCTAAATTGTTTGCTGACAGTAAAGCCGGAACTTTGAAGCCGGCAACTACCTATCAACGCGTTTGTGGCATCACACCACCCGAACTTGAAGCGGGTGGGGATATGGCATTGGACGGTGGCGAGGAATGGGTTTGGTTTCGGGTTGGGAAAGCTGAAGCGCAAAAGCACCTGGCCGCGGATGTGAAAATTGAACCTAGTTTTGGCCCGCGGAAAATGGGAGCAGGACCCGCAGGAATAGCAGGTATGAATGTGAAAACAGGTGAGCTGAAATATGTCGTTTCTGTTCCGTTTCAGGTGGGGCACATTCAAACCAATCCCTGGGTACCCGGACAAATTATCTTCTGTTGGGAAACCGGTGGAAAGTCTCCTCAACGTACCTGGATAGTGAATTCCGATGGTTCGGGTTTACGTCCGCTTTACCCCGAAGCCTCGTACGAATGGATTACGCACGAAGCGGTCATCAGCCCCGATGAAGTGGCTATCGCCATTATGGGACATCGTAAAATTAAAATAGAATCAGATACTACCGTTGTAAAAGGAACTGATGTCAATGGAGTCAATCCAGGACAAGATGCCGGTTGGGGTGATTCGGGAACCCGAGAAAAACCGTCAGGACTGGGAATTGTAAATATCAATACACGCGAAATGACCATTGCCGGACAAACACCAAGTGGGAGCGGCTTTTGGCACGTGAACGGTTCTGCCGACAAGCACTTTGTGGTGGGCGATGACTTTGCCCGCAATATCTATCTAATCGACAGACGTACGCACGAAATGGTGCTGCTCTCAACGGGTCACAAAGCCACAGCAGCCGATCACCCGCACCCAACGTTTAGTCCTGATGGCACGAAGATAGAAATTCAATCGGCCATGCTTTCGGAAGATAATCATTCAATGAATATCTGTGTCATTCCCGTTCCGAAGAAGTATTTGAAAAAGTAACTTCGTATGGAGTTACAGAATCTAGTCCAAATATTTTTACAATAATTATAACGCATATACTATAGAATAATGAACCGATTTTATCTAATCATTTCTTTTTTGTTTACGCTGACTTGTGTTGGTGCTCAGCAGTACAGTGCTCCGGCCAATCCCCGTGTGATTTATACTGTTAATTCCGATTGGAAATTAAAAGTGGGGGATATTTCAAATGCAAAGGATGCCAATTTCGACGATGCTTCGTGGAAGTCAATAACACTTCCTCACGCATTTAACGAGGATGAAGCTTTTCGGGTGCATATTGAGCAACTAACCGATACGGTGGTTTGGTACAGAAAACATTTTCGTTTTGCCGGTTCTGATAAAGGGAAAAAAGCATTTCTCGAATTTGAAGGAGTTCGTTTTGCTGCCGAAGTGTATGTAAACGGAAAATTTATAGGTATGCACGAAAATGGCGTTATGGCTTTTGGTTTTGATATTTCTTCAGCCATCAATTACGATGCTGATAACGTGATAGCCGTTCGGGTGGATAACAGCTGGACGTATCACGAAAAAGCCAGTAAAAGTCCCTTCCAGTGGAATAATAAAAACTTCAACGCTAATTATGGAGGTATTCCAAAGAATGTATTCCTACATGTGACAAGCCCTGTATACCAAACCTTGCCGCTTTATTCCAATTTGAAAACAACGGGAACTTATATCTATGCTACAGACTTTGACATCAAAAAGAAAGAGGCAACTATAAATGCTGAGTCGGAGATTAAAAATGAAAGTTCAAATCCTCAAAAAGTAGAGTTTGAAGTTGTTGTTGCCGACTTGGATGGAAAAGAAACAGCTCGTTTTACGGGAAGTGAAGTTGTTGTTCAACCGAATGCAACTGCAATAGTATCTGCGTCTTCCAATATGAAAGATATACACTTTTGGAGTTGGGGCTACGGATATTTGTACGACGTGTATACAAGTTTAAAAATAGATGGCAAAGTAGTGGACGTGGTGAAAACGCGTACCGGATTCCGCAAAACCGAATTCAAGAATGGAATGGTTAGTCTTAACGACAGAATAATTCAAATGAAAGGCTATGCACAACGCACCAGTAACGAATGGCCGGGTGTAGGTATGTCGGTTCCTGCCTGGTTAAGCGATTACAGCAACCGATTGATGGTGGAAAGCAATGGAAATATGGTTCGTTGGATGCATGTTACGCCGTGGAAGCAGGATGTTGAGTCGTGTGACCGCGTTGGGCTACTGCAAATGTTTCCTGCCGGTGATGCTGAATCCGATGTGAAAGGTCGCCGTTGGGAACAGCGTACAGAACTAATGCGAGACGCTATTATTTATACCCGAAATAATCCGAGTGTGATTTTACTTGAATGCGGTAATGAATCAATCAGCGAAGAACATATGGTTGAGATGAAAGTTATCTGCGACAAATACGATCCACATGGTGGACGCGCAATCGGTTCGCGCGAAATGCTCGACAGTAAAATAGCTGAATATGGTGGAGAAATGTTGTATATAAATCATAGCGCTGGTAAACCACTTATTGCTACGGAATATTGCCGCGATGAAGCTTTACGCAAATACTGGGATGAATTTACAGCTCCTTTTCATAAAAATGGTGCAGGTCCACTTTATAAAAATGCCGATGCGAGTGATTATAACAGAAATCAGGACTCGTTTGCAAAAGAAGATATTATCCGCTGGAATGACTATTTTATTTGTCGTCCGGGAACAGGAAAACGTGTAAGTAGTGGTGGATTGAATATTGTCTTTTCGGATACCAATACACACTGCCGCGGTGAGGAAAATTATCGCCGGAGCGGAGAGGTGGATGCCATGCGTATCGCCAAGGATGCATATTATGCCCATCAAGTGATGTGGGATGGATGGGTTGATGTTGAAAAATATCATACCTATATTATTGGACATTGGAATTACGCTCCGGGTACAGTGAAGGATGTGATGGTAGTTTCTCCGTCGGATAAAGTGGAACTTTTCCTCAACGGTAAGTCAATAGGTGTTGGTGAGAAAAGCTATAATTTCCTTCATACTTTCAAAAATGTGAAGTACGAAGCCGGTGAATTGAAAGCGGTAAGTTCAGATGGAAAAGGGAAAGAACAAAGTAATGATTTGAAAGTTACTGTCGGTGCACCTACCGCATTGAAACTGACATTCATCAATCGCCCGACTGCGGTAAAAGCGGATGGAGCTGATATGGTGTTGGTACAGGTAGAAGCTGTTGATGCTAAAGGACAACGCTGTGCGAATGTACACCCGATGGTGAATTTCGATCTTTCGGGACCTGCCGAATGGCGTGGAGGTATTGGGCAAGGCAAGGATAATTATGTTATGTCGACGACTTTACCTGCTGAATGTGGCGTTAACCGTGCATTGATTCGTACAACTACTCAAGCCGGGAAAGTAACAGTTTCCGCTGCTTCAGAAGGATTAAAAAGTGCAGTTCTTACTTTCGAAACGGTAGCGTTTAAAGCTGAAAACGGACTAAGTACCATTCTTCCATCCGAAGGTCTTCCTTCAAACCTTTCGCGTGGTGAGACTCCTGCAACTCCATCATTCAAAGTGAGTCGTAAAGCTGTGGACATTGTTTCGGCCATAGCCGGAGCAAATTCAGATAAAGTGGCGATGAGCTACGATGACAACGAATTGAGCGAATGGACCAATGACGGTAAAATTTCTACAGGTTGGATTACCTATCAGTTAGCTCAAAAGTCATTGGTGTCAGAAGTATGTCTGAAACTTACCGGATGGCGTTCATTGAGTTATCAAATGGAGATTTTGGTGGATAAAAAGATTGTATGGAAAGGTGAAACTGCTCAGAGCCTGGGTTATGTAACGATTCCGGTAACTCCAACCAAAGGAAAAACCCTGACAATTCGTCTTACTGGTGCCGGAAAAGAAAAGGATGCATTTCAAAATATGATTGAGGTGAACGGTAATAAAGAACTGGACGGATTTAAAGACCCCAAAAATAAGAATACGAAAGGGCAACTCCGAATTGTGGAAGCGGAAATTTACGAGAAAAATTAATTGCAAAGTACTTTTAATTAGGTACAATTACTTTTAAACGAAGAAGAATGAAAATTCGATATATATTGTTGTTGCTTGGCTTGCTGATGATGCCGACTGCTTTCTCCAAAGTATTGTATGTTTCTCCAATAGGAAATGATGTAGCAAATTCAGGAACAAAGATCAGTCCTTTTGCTTCAGTTATGCGGGCACAACAGCTAGTTGAAGCAGGTGATACTGTCTTTGTTCGAGGGGGAAAGTATTTAATTTCCGAAAATACAATTGCGCTAAAACAAGGCATTTGGGCGATGGTCAATGTGCTCGATAAAAGTGGAAAACCGGGAAAGAGGATTAATTATTGGGCATATCCGGGTGAAAAACCTGTTTTCGATTTGTCATATGTAAAACCTGAGGGACTTCGCGTGATGGTATTTAGTGTTTCCGGATCGTGGATTCATTTCAAAGGATTAGAAGTGGTGGGCACTCAGGTGACCATTCTCAATCATACCCAATCGGAGTGTTTTCACAACGAAGGCAGCAACAATATCTACGAACAACTGTCGATGCACGACGGACAAGCCATTGGCTTTTATCTGACGAAAGGCTCAAATAATCTGATCCTGAATTGTGACGCGTATCGCAATTACGACTTTACATCCGAAGGCGGAAAAGGTGGAAATTCTGACGGCTTTGGTTGCCATCCTTCACTTGGCAGTACGGGAAATGTTTTTCGTGGCTGTCGGGCATGGTTCAATAGCGACGATGGTTATGATTGCATTCGCGCGCACGAATCGGTTACTTTCGAAAACTGCTGGGCGTTTTACAACGGATATTCAACCGCATTTAAATCACTGGCCGATGGCAATGGGTTTAAAGCGGGTGGTTGGGGAAAAACACCCGAAGATAAATTGCCGGAAGTCATTCCAAGTCATACCGTTCAGTTTTGTGTGGCGGTGCGCAACAAAGCCAATGGGTTTTATTCTAATCACCAACTGGGCGGAAGTTATTGGTACAACAATACAGCTTATGAGAACGGAACCAACTACAATATGTTGAACCGATTGCACGACAATAAAACTGATGTGCCGGGCTACAAGCATGTGCTGAAAAACAATTTGGGCTTTGGTGCTAAAAATTATGAGACTCAAAATATCGATACTGCTCAATGTGAACTAGCTAACAATTCGTTCAATATGCCCTGGAAAGTTTCTAAAACTGACTTTCTGACCCTCGATCCATCTTTGCTCACAGCTCCACGTAAGGCTGATGGATGTTTGCCCGATACTAATTTTCTAAAGCTCAAAAAAGGAAGTATATTAATTGATCGTGGAGTCAAGCTTGGATTCAACTACTCCGGAAAAGCGCCTGATCTTGGTGCTTATGAATTAAAGTAGATATATTGGTTGTCAACTTTTACCATTGATAGCTTAAAAACGAAAATGCCCTGCAAATTGAATTTCAATTTGCAGGGCATTTTTATAGACATTTGAACCTTGCGGTTATACTAAATTTTGTTTGATGTTATTAGTTATCTCAGCCATTTCTTCCGGCGTAAGCTTCAACTTCGGGTTTTTGAAATTCATGTCCGCCTCTTTGTTGATGGGAATCAGATGAATATGCGCATGAGGCACCTCAAGACCAATAACTGCTACTCCAATCCGCAGACAAGTTACCGATTTTTCAATTGCTTTAGCTACTTTCTTTGAAAAAAGCATCATATCGCTCACCGTTTTATCATCCAAATTGAAAATATAATCTTCTTCAACTTTTGGAACTACGAGCGTGTGCCCTTTTGCCATTGGGTTGATGTCCAGGAAGGCAAAAAAGTTATCATCTTCAGCAATTTTATAACATGGAATTTCTCCAGCAATAATTCTACTAAAAATTGTAGCCATAATCAGTGTTTTTTATAGTGTAATTTCCATTACTTCGAACTCCAATTGTCCGTTTGGAACGGACACAGTGGCTTTCTGGCCTACTTTTTTGCCCAGCAAACCTTTGGCAATAGGAGTGGTAACCGAAAGTTTGCCTTCTTTGAAGTTGGCTTCGCTTTCCGATACTATCATATAAGTCATTATCTGCTCGGTTTTCGTATTTTTTATTTTTACGCGAGTCAGAATTTGAACTTCTTTCGTGCTGATTTTTGATTCATCAATCATACGAGCCGAAGAAACCATCGCTTTTAAATTCGAGATTCTCATTTCGAGCATACCTTGCGCTTCTTTCGCTGCATCGTATTCTGCATTTTCAGATAAATCGCCTTTGTCGCGAGCTTCGCCAATTTGTTTTGAGATAGCAGGACGTTGAACTCTTTCTAGTTCGTTAAGTTCTTCAACAAGCTTTTTGTAACCTTCTGCGGTCATATAATTTGTTGCCATAGTTGTGTTTATTTTAGGACGTTTATAACAAAAAAGAATTCCGACAATAAACGCCGGAACTCCTATTCTTTGTTTTTTTTATGTTTAATAGATTGCAAATATACAATCATTTTTTTAGTTCCAATTCTTTTGAAACGTGTTTAATAGCATTCTTTCATTACATATTCATTACAAACGCTATTGTTGTGTTTTTATTTTTCTATTAATCAGTAGTTTTGTGAGTTTCTGAAAAATGGTAGTTGTGAATTTAAACCAATAGTGCTGGCTAAAACATTGACAGATGTTCACAATAGGTGGGGGTAGTGAAGTGCTTGTTTTATTGGAGCTTGAAATGTAACGCTCTTTTTGATAGGACTTTATACAAAAAGTAATGGGTAACTTCACAGCCACCCATTACACATTTTAACCTAAACCTTAACTATGAAAAATTTATCTGTTTGTTTACTCTGCAAAAGTCAGAAAAATATTTCATTCCCGCAAGAGTTTTGAGAAAAAAAATCGAAATAATTTTCCAAAAAGTGCACTTTTAATACTTTTTATGAATTAATTTATTCATTTTTAGGGGAATAAATATTCTCTCCGTATTAGTTAAAAGTTTCGGGATATTCGAACTTTCGTAATAAAATTATATGATGTACCTTTGTGGGTCAAAAATAAATATCAAAATAATGAAAATGGACGAACAAGCAGTTGCTTCAACGGACTTTAAATCCGCTTTGAACGACAAGAAACTCTTTATCGAAACTTACGGTTGCCAAATGAATGTGGCCGATAGTGAAGTGGTAGCATCAATTATGCAAATGGATGGTTTTGAACTCACCGACAAAATTACGGAAGCAGATGCTATTTTTGTAAATACCTGCTCTATTCGCGACAATGCGGAGCAAAAAGTGATTAACCGACTAAAGTATTTTGAAACGCTTAAGCGTAAAAACAAAAAACTGATAGTGGGAGTGGTTGGGTGTATGGCCGAACGAGTTAAGGACGAGTTGATAAACGACTATGGTGTAAACATAGTAGTGGGCCCGGATGCTTACCTGGACATACCCAATCTCATCGGAACTGTGGAGCAGGGGAATAAGGCCATCAACGTTGACCTTTCTACTACCGAGACCTATAGCGAAGTTTTACCCACACGTATAAGTAAATCTATTTCGGGATTTATTTCAATTATGCGTGGGTGTAATAATTTCTGCTCGTATTGCATTGTGCCTTACACGCGCGGCAGAGAGCGTAGTCGCGATGTGGAAAGTATTTTAAATGAACTTAAAGATTTACAGGCAAAAAACTATAAAGAAGTAACTTTGCTTGGACAAAATGTGAACTCTTACCGTTTTGAAAAAGACGGTGAAATGTTAGAATTTCCTGATTTGTTGCGAATTGTAGCCGAAGCAGCCCCGGAGATTCGCTTCCGCTTTTCTACTTCGCATCCTAAGGATATGTGCGACCGCACACTCGAAACGATATCGCAGTACCCTAATCTGTGTAAATCCATTCACTTGCCGGTGCAGTCGGGGAGTAATTCTATATTGAAATTGATGAACAGAAAATATACGCGTGAATGGTACCTGGAACGCATTGCCGCCATTCGTCGTATTTTGCCGGAAGCATCGATAAGTACCGATGTTTTCTGTGGTTTTCATAGCGAGACAGAAGAGGATCATCAGGAAACGCTATCGCTTTTGCGCGAAGTAAATTTTGATTTGGCGTTTATGTTTAAATACTCTGAACGCCCGGGAACATTCGCTGCTAAAAATTTACCCGATAATATTTCTGAAGAAGAAAAATTGCGCCGCCTGGCCGAAATTATTGAGGTGCAACGCGAATTGACCAATCAGGGAAATCAACGTGATGTTGGCAAAACATTCGAAGTGTTGGTGGAAGGATTCTCCAAACGTTCGAAGGAGCAACTTTTTGGACGCACATCGCAAAATAAAGTAGTTATTTTTCCACGTCTGGGTCGTCGCATTGGCGAAACCATTCAGGTGAAAGTGTTGAGCGCTTCGTCGGCGGCTTTGATTGGTGAAGTGGTTGAATAAACTAATTTGACATAATAAACAAAAAGTCCTGAATGTTATTCCATTCAGGACTTTTTGTTTATTTTCTGTTTTCGTTTAAAATGTTGCGAATCGCCCCAGACAGCATAACCCACCTGATGATTGACCAAATGAACTCTCACATCAATGCAATTTTTGCAGTCATCGGCATTTTCGTCGGTGCAGGGTTTATTTTCGTAAAGTGCGTAGCTGTCACGGTATTTTCCGGGCGTAATATTGGGCATGAGGATGTTGGCACCAATCTGAATTGCTTTTTCACGCCCTATTTTGTCAATAGTTTGTAAAGCGGTTGTAGCCACTATATTGATGTCTTTCATCATAATTCTTAGAGTGGCAATCATTCTGAGTGTTAGTTTGAATCTTTCATTCAATGGTAGTAAATCGTCTTTGTAAGCGTAAAGTGGTGTGTCTTTGTGTTCGATGTAAGGGCCCATGCCACACATATCTACATCAAAATCTTTCATAAACAAAAGGTCGTCGGCCAAATGCTCCAATGTTTGAAAAGGTAATCCAACCATTACACCTGTTCCCACCTGGTACCCAATTTCCTTTAGTATTCTAAGGGCGTTTAGTCGTCTACTAAAGTTGTGACTGTTATCATTTGGATGAATTTTGCTGTACAACTCTTCCGTCGACGACTCGATGCGCAATAAATAGCGATGCGCTCCGCTTTCGAACCAGGTTCTGTAGGTTTCTTCCGATTGCTCGCCACACGAAAGTGTGATGCCAATTTCACCGTTAGTCAGTTTTTTTGATGCTTTGAGAATCTGGTTGATTTTGTCAGTAAATGCCGGACTGTTTATTTCGCCCGATTGAATAGCCACCGAGCCGTATCTGTTTTTGTATGCAAATTCGATGGCGGTCATTACTTCTTTCTCGTCGAGCGAATACCTGTTGACGCGACTATTCGACTTTCTAATACCACAGTATAAGCAATCTTTAGCGCACACATTCGACATTTCAATCAGGCCACGCAGGTACACAGTAGTACCAATGCTCTTTTCTTTTACGCTGGCGGCATGTTTGAAAAGTAGTTTTTCATCCTCGCCACTTGCACTCAAAAGCTGTACAATATCACTTTTCGTGAATTCAGGTTTTTCTAGAATTTCGTGTATAGACATTTCGTTGTTTAAAAGAACTAGAATATTATTCCCTTTTTGTGGGCTGTGGGTTTTCGAAATGGTGCAGTAGCTCTGTCAAAAATGCCATGCATATAGGCGATGGCCAATCCGTAGTTCGTTACAGGTACTCCGGCGTCGATGGCTGGTTTCAATCGGCTTTGTAATTGTTTCTTTGTTACCATGCAACCTCCGCATTGAATGATGATGGCGAAATTGCTAATCTCCTCCGTTATTTCCGAAAGTCCCGAAACTACAGTAAACTCTAATTTCTTAGCGGTGAATTTCAATAACCAGTTGGGAATTTTAAATCGACCGATATCATCGCAGCTCACCTGATGGGTGCACGATTCTAAAATCAGAACCTTGTCTCCATCTTTTAAGTTCGAGATATGCGAGGTTCCTTCCAGGTATTTATCGAAATCACCTTTCAGACGGGCAAATACAACGCTGAAGCCGGTTAGAGGTATATCTTCGGGGATTAATTTCGAGACCATTCCAAATGCTTGACTGTCAGTTACGGCCAATGCCGGCTTAACGCCCAGTTTTAGAAAATCCTCAATCTCAGTTTCTTTGATTACAACTGTAATACAATCATTGTCCAATACATCGCGAATAGCCATGTTCTGAGGTAGAATCATTCGTCCATCGGGTGCTTCGCTGTCCACGGGTGTGATGAGCAATACCACGTCTTTGGGTTTTACCAGATCAGCAAAGAGCGATGGTTTTTGATAAGCCGTTTGAGGAATGGTTCTTTTTATAAGGTCAATAAGTTTGTCGTAATTCGTTGTTTTGATGGTGCTGAACTCGATGATTTCGGCTTGGCAGGCAGATTGAATTGTTTCGACGGTTTTAGAGCCGATGTTCTCCAAATCACTTTTATTGTGTACAATCAAAAACGGGATGTCAAAGTGCTTGAATTTCTGAATGAGATCAGTCTCGTATTCTCCGAATTGATTGTTGGCCAACAGTAAAATGGCGCAATCTACTTTTTTGACCACTTCCATGGTTTTTTTTACCCTTTTATCGCCAAGTTCCCCACTGTCGTCAATTCCTGCTGTGTCGATAATGATGGCCGGTCCGATGCCAAATATTTCTACCGATTTATTTACCGGATCAGTAGTGGTTCCGGCCTGGTTGGATACAATGGCGAGGTCTTGTCCCACCAATAAGTTGATGAACGAACTTTTACCGTTGTTGCGACGGCCAAAAATGCCGATATGTGGTTTTATGTCTTTTCCTTTGTTCATTCTCGTATTCTTTATATTTTATAGAAACTTGGTTCTTAAAGTCTCCGTCGGCTGACGGAGATTTAGGGGTCTAATAGTACAAATCTCTTTCTCCTGCTTTTATTTTTTCAATTTTTTCAAGCACCGACTTTTTGATTTTATCATCTTCAAGTGTCTCGATATTTTTTTCTATCGCTTTCCATCCTTTTATGGCCGTTTGTTCGGGAGCATAATCTTCGATGTATTCTGCCATGGTCAATATGGCGTTCGGGGTACAGAACCGTTTGATAAATCCCGGCACCGAGAATTCCATAAAATGTTCACCCGTTCGTCCGCGACGATAGCACGATGTGCAGAACGAAGGAATCATTTCCTGGTCGAGCAATTCGTCGATAATATCATTTAGCGATCTGTCATCGTTTATTTTGAACTGCTCGTTGTTTAAATTTTGCTCCTCTTTCTCAGTTTTTGAATAACTGCCCAACTCGAGCTTTGTTCCACCGTCAATTTGAGAAACGCCATATTGTATAATTTCGTTTCGTAGTTTTTCTGGTTCACGAGCCGTCAGAATCATTCCTGTGTAGGGAACAGCCAGTCGTAAAATGGCAATTAGCTTCGTAAAGTCCTCGTCGGAAACGAAGTATTTATCACCCAAATTAAGCGACGAGGCATCTTTTATTCGTGGAAACGAAATAGTATGAGGTCCAACGTTATAGCAAGCCTCCAAATGGTTGGTGTGGCGAATAAGTCCCAGTACCTCAAAACGCCAATCGTAAAGTCCAAACAGTGCACCGATTCCCACATCGTCCAATCCTGCTTCCTGAGCACGATCCAGCGAAGTTAAGCGATAGTCAAAGTCGGCTTTTTTGCCACTCAGATGATAGGTTTTATAAGCTTCCCGGTTATATGTTTCTTGAAAAACCTGAAAAGTTCCAATGCCCGCTTCTTTTATTGTTTTGAAACCATCAATTTCCATGGGTGCAGCATTGATATTTATTCTGCGGATTTCGCCGTTGCCTTTTCTTACGCTGTAGGCAACTTTCACGGTGTGTGCAATATATTCGGGACTGTAATGTGCGTGTTCGCCGTACACCAGTATCAGACGTTTTTGACCGTTTTCTTCCAATGCTTCTACTTCACTGATCAATTCCTGATCATTAAGTGTTTTCCTTACCACCTCTTTGTTTGATGCTCTGAAACCGCAATAGGTGCAGTTGTTGGCACACTTGCTTCCCACGTAAAGTGGTGCAAAAAGCACAATTCTGTTACCGTAAATAGTTTTCTTTAAGGTTTTAGCGCCTTCTTTTATCTCTTCAATTAATTCGGGGTCGTCGGCATTTATTAGTACAGCAACTTCTTCCAGATTTAGTCGTTTCTTTGAAAGCGATTTTACAATTATTTCGCGTACTTTTTCTTTGGTAGAAATAGTTGTGTGAATATAGTTCCAAATTTCTTCACTGTCGATGAATGAAGTCATTGGCTTGTCGGGAATACGGTATGTTTCGGGGGTAAATTTCATTTTGTTTTCAGGTTGAATCTAATGTGTCGGAATGAGTCTGATGGAATGATCTGGGTTAATTATTGATCGGAAATCCGATTGAATCAGAGTGCAAAGGTACAATATAAAATTGCAAGATTGAAATCATTCCAATTTGTAATGGCCAAATATAAAGGTTAATTATTAGGCTCAGGTGAAAATAAATGCAATCAAATTAATTTTAATTCAGTTAGAATGAATTTTTTTTTTGATGACTTGCTTGAACTTAAAACTCTGATTTAGTGGGAAAATAATCTCTACATATTCTTTAAACGCTGTTTGATGTTTAAATGTTGTTTTGGATCGACTATTTTGTGTGTTATTTATGATTTTAAATTAACGTCTAATTAAAGAATTTTTTCCGTAATAGTTTGCATTATCGAAATCAAATCACTAATTTTGTGGGACTTTTTTAAAAACTGATAAATAATTATAATCTATTGGTTATCTTTGATTTAAAATTACGAACTACTAAATAAATTTCAAACTAAAACAAAAATCTATGTGGTTAATTGATTCCTCTATTGGGCGGAAGCTTGTTATGAGTATCACGGGAACATTTCTCGTGTTGTTTTTGCTGTTTCACAGTATTATGAATCTTGTGGTGATTATTTCGCCCGAAGGATATAATGCGATATGTGAATTTTTAGGTGCAAATTGGTATGCCCTTGTTGCTACAAGTATTTTAGCGAGTGGCTTTGTGATTCACATTTTGTATGCGTTGTATCTGACTTTCCAGAACATGCGTGCTCGTGGAGCCGAACGTTACGCAGTTAAAAACAACCAAAAAGGTGTTAGCTGGTCTTCGCAAAACATGTTGGTGTTGGGTGCAATTGTACTTGGATTCCTTGTTTTGCACATGTACAACTTTTGGTTCAAAATGCAATTTGTAGAATTAACAGGTATCCATACAGGTGATTTTCACCCGGCTGATGGAGCCGCTTATGTACAACAATTGTTTAGCAATTGGGTGTATTGTGTTGTATACATTGTTTGGCTGGCAGCTTTATGGTTGCACTTAACACACGGTATCTGGAGTGCGTTACAATCGTTAGGATTGAACAACAAAACATGGTTACCACGTGTAAAAGTGATTGCTAATGTTATCTCTACTATTGTAGTGTTGATGTTTATGGCGGTTCCTGTGTATTATCTATTAGGATGCGGTTCAGGCTGCTAATTGTAAATTTTTAAAAATAGCAAATTATAATATGGCAAAGAAAGAAGAATCTACTGCGGTAGAAACAACTAAAATAGACGCTAAAATTCCTGCGGGACCGTTAGCTGAAAAATGGAGCAATTATAAAGCACATCAAAAATTGGTGAACCCTGCCAACAAACGTCGTCTTGATGTTATCGTTGTAGGTACAGGTTTGGCCGGAGCTTCGGCTGCTGCATCAATGGCTGAGATGGGCTTCAACGTATTAAACTTTTGTATTCAGGATTCTCCTCGTCGTGCGCACTCTATCGCTGCACAAGGTGGTATCAATGCTGCAAAAAACTATCAAAATGATGGTGACTCTGTTTACCGTCTTTTCTACGATACAATTAAAGGTGGTGATTACCGCGCTCGTGAAGCCAACGTGTATCGTTTGGCAGAAGTGTCGAACGGTATTATCGACCAATGTGTAGCTCAAGGTGTTCCTTTTGCTCGCGAATACGGCGGTTTGTTGGACAACCGTTCATTTGGTGGTGCTCAGGTATCACGTACTTTTTATGCTAAAGGACAAACAGGACAACAATTGTTGCTTGGAGCTTATTCAGCTTTGAGTCGCCAAATTGGTAAAGGAACTGTAAAATTATATTCTCGCTACGAAATGTTGGATGTGGTAGTAATTGATGGTCGCGCCCGCGGTATCATTGCCCGCAACCTGGTTACCGGTAAAGTAGAGCGTTTCTTCGCTCATGCCGTAGTAGTTGGAACCGGTGGTTATGGAAATGCATTTTTCTTATCTACCAATGCAATGACTTCGAACGCTTCTGCTGCAGTTCAAATGTACAAAAAAGGAGCTTATTTTGCAAACCCTGCTTACGCTCAAATTCACCCTACTTGTATCCCGGTACACGGAGAGTTTCAATCGAAACTGACATTGATGTCTGAATCATTGCGTAATGATGGTCGTATCTGGACTCCAAAATCAAAAGAAGATGCTGAAGCTATCCGTGCAGGAAAGAAAAAAGCAACTGATTTGAAAGAAGACGAACGCGATTATTATTTGGAGCGTCGCTATCCTGCTTTTGGTAACTTAGTTCCCCGCGACGTGGCTTCACGTGCTGCAAAAGAACGTTGCGATGCCGGTTACGGTGTTGGTAACACAGGTTTAGCTGTATATCTCGACTTCTCGGCTGCTATCAATCGCCTTGGCGAAGATGTGGTTCGTGCCCGTTACGGTAACCTTTTCCAAATGTATGAAAAAATCGTTGACGATAATCCATACAACACACCGATGATGATCTATCCTGCTATTCACTACACTATGGGTGGTATCTGGGTTGATTATGAACTACAAACTTCTGTAAAAGGATTGTTCTGTATTGGTGAAGCTAACTTCTCTGACCACGGTGCGAACCGTCTGGGTGCTTCTGCATTGATGCAAGGATTGGCCGATGGATATTTCGTATTACCATACACTATTCAAAATTATTTGGCCGATCAGATTCAAGTGCCTCGCATGAGTACTGATTTACCTGAATTTGCTGATGCTGAAAAATCAGTGAGCGACAAAATCAAGAAATTGATGAGCATTCAGGGTAAAAAATCAGTAGATACTATTCACCGCGAGTTGGGTCTTATCATGTGGGATTTCGTTGGTATGGGTCGTAATAAAGCCGGTTTGGAACATGCATTGGAAAAAATAAAAGAAGTTCGTAAAGAATTCTGGAGCAATGTATTTATCCCGGGAGCTGCTGACAATATGAACGCCGAGTTGGAAAAAGCACTTCGTGTAGCTGACTTTATCGAAATTGGCGAACTGATGGCACGCGACGCATTGCAACGCGAAGAATCTTGTGGTGGTCACTTCCGCGAAGAATACCAAACTCCTGAAGGCGAAGCATTGCGTAATGATGAAGAATTCTCATTTGCTTCTTGCTGGAAATTTAACGGTGAAGGTGAAGAGCCTACATTGCTTAAAGAAGCTCTCGACTACGAGTTTATTCACCGTCAACAACGTAATTATAAAGCGTAACTAAAAAGATATGGACAAAACGATAAATTTAACGCTAAAAGTTTGGCGTCAAGCTGGTCCAAAAGCCAAAGGCAAATTTGAGACCTATAAAATAGATAATGTTTCTACCGATAGTTCATTCCTCGAAATGATGGATGTACTTAACGAACAATTGGTTGCTGAGCGTAAAGAGCCGGTAGCTTTCGATCACGATTGTCGCGAAGGTATTTGCGGAATGTGTAGTATGTATATCAATGGACATCCACACGGACCAGATGGCGAAATTACTACTTGTCAGTTGCACATGCGTAATTTCAATGATGGTCAGACTATCACTATCGAACCTTGGCGTTCGGCTGCATTCCCTATTATCAAAGATTTGATGGTAGATCGTGGTGCTTACGACAAAATTATTCAGGCTGGTGGTTATGTAAATGTAAATACCGGTGGTGTTCCTGATGGAAATGCTATTCCTATTGGAAAAGATATAGCTGATGAAGCTATGGATGCTGCTTCATGTATCGGTTGTGGTGCTTGTGCTGCTGCTTGTAAAAACGGTTCTGCTATGCTATTCGTTGCGGCAAAAGTAAGCCAATTGGCATTACTTCCACAAGGAAAAGTTGAAGGAGCTCACCGTGCTAAAGCAATGGTAGCAAAAATGGACGAATTAGGATTTGGTAACTGTACCAACACTGGTGCTTGTGAAGCCGAATGTCCTAAAAACGTTTCTATTTCGCATATTGCACGTTTGAACCGTGAGTTTTTGGTAGCAAAATTCCAGGACTAGAAAATTGATTTGTTCACAGAGTAGTTTCGGCTATTCTGTGAATATAATATACAAAATACTGCCTCGTTTCGATTTTATTATCGTTACGAGGCGGTATTTTTTTTGTTTGAAATGTTTCAGTTACCTTTTTTGATAGTCAATAACTTCAATAGAATTAGAACTGTCTTTTACAATTAATGATTTTAATCCAAGACCCATAATATAGGCTGTGTTTTTTTGATCATTATTCAGACCACTGGAGTAGGTATACCAGGTTTTGGGACTAAGTGTTGAAAATGATTTGTTTGTAGCGTAAATTTTATTTATTGAGATTCGTTTTGTTCTGTTTTTGTCAGATCTCGACTTATAAAGTACTCTTACAATATCAACATCTTCAATTGAAATAATCACACCTTCATGTGTTTTATTGAAGATCACTGAATCTCCAATTGCGAATAATTCGTTGGTGAGACTCTTTCCTAGAAGTTTTTCTTTGTATTTAGTGCTGTATACTTCACCGGTGGAATCGTTCGTGAAGCTTACCACGTCGGCACACATGGTTACTCTTGTTTGGCTAACAATAGGCCAAAAAGTGTATTTGAAGTCAACCGTAAAGTTTAAATATTGCTCTTTAGCCCCAAGCGGTCTGTTTTTAGTCATTTCTCGTCTAGCTTCCAGCACCAAAGCATCTTTTGAAATTCCGCCAAATCCCCAGAATTTATTTATCTGCGATACACCGATGGCAATGTCTTGATATTTTACTGTTCTGCTTACAGCTGCGGAACTTATTGCTCCGTGATGGTAGGTAACGCAGGAGGTCATCAGCAGGCAGCTGATAGCAATGGAAATAAGCATTTTCTTCATTTTCGTTTCGTTTTAGTTTTAAAATAACAGTCGTTTTTATTAGGAGAATTAAATTTTACGACAGCAAAAATATGTAATTTACTTAATACTGGAAAATATTTACTTCGTTATTTTTAAATATTTTTTTACTATCCAAATGGAGAAAATTTCAATTAAAATCTTTAAAAATAATCTTCCCTGTTATTGTGAAAATAAAAATAATTTCTCATCTTTGTTTTTAAGTGAAAAATAATTTTACAAAATAGATCTAATAGAATAAATAATTTAATACTGATTTGGTAATGAGAAAATTAGGACTTCTTTTGCTGTTGCAATTTATTGCTTTTAATGCTGTGTTAGTTGCCGCAACACAGGACTACCAAAATGCGTGGACTGCTTTTGGTAAAAATGATAGGGTAGAAGCACGTAATCTGTTTAATAAGGCTGCCTTGGATGCAGATACAAAGACGGATGCCTTGCTTAGTCTTTGCTGTCTGGATTGGTCGGAAAATAAGCTGGATGCTGCTTTCGACAATTTTTGTAAGTTCTACGAATCAAGTACGAATCCCTATCCCTACCTTTATTCGATGAGTGGTTTGCCATTTCTGTTTGAGTCGGACAACCTGATGCCTCAGAAAAAAGTGAGTTTCTTGGAGAAAATTGTAGCTGACCCTAAGATGAATGGAACGCTGAAAGCCATTATCTATTCGCGTTTAGGTTCGCATTACACCAACAATAATAATGATAAAAAGGCAACAGAATTATATGCCAAAATGGGAGCATTGAGTCATTGGCAAGTGCTTGGCAGCTTCGATAACACCTCGGGAAGTGGGTTTGCCAAGGACTGGGGTGCGGTGAGTAAAGCTACTGCCGCAGATACATTCAAAAATAAAGTAGATGCGGATGTAAAATGGTACACGCCAACGTGCAATAAACCCAACAACTGGTTTTATTTCGACTATTATTTTGTATTGAATAATACCATTCAGTATGCTCAAACTTTTGTGACCAGCCCTGTCGATCAGGAAATATATTTGAGAGCAGGTACTTCGGGCTCGCTAAAAGTGTGGGTGAATGATGAACTGGTATCGATGGTTTCGGACGAGCGTAACTGTGATTTAGATATTTATGCCACTAAAGTGAAACTAAATAAAGGTAATAACAGGATATTGGTACAAATCGGACAAAGCGAAATATCGGGTGCAAACTTTATGATTCGACTTACAGATGCCGACGCAAATCCAATACAGGGACTGGTGGATGTGGCTAATTATGTCGATTATACCAAGTCGACAAAAACCACCACCACTGATTTGCTGCCTTTCTTTGCCGAAGAGTTTTTTATCGAGAAAGTGAAACAGTCGCCCTCTAATCCGTTGAATAATTTGTTGTTGGGCGAGACCTATTTGCGCAACGACAAAGCCTACGAGGCCACAAAAGCCTTAAAAGTACTGGAGACGCTGATTCCAAGTTCTTCATTGCTTGCGTATCGGATGGCTGAGGCGTATACCAGAGCCAGAAATCAAACCGACTACGATAAAGAGATGGAAAACATTAAGCGATTGGATCCAAACTCTTTTATCGGTTTGCAGGAATCGTTCAACGAAGCTGTAAAATCGGAAAAATATACCGAAGCGATTGAGATATGTAATAAAGTGAAAGGATTGTATGGTGAAAGTATGGTTACCGAAGACTGGGAGATAAACCTGGCCTCGCATCAAAAAAGGTACAATGATGTTATTGCTATGGCTAAAACGATGTATAAAAAGTATCCGGAGCGTGCCGACTTGATGAACCTAAACTACATGATTGAAAAAAATGTGACAAATAATCCTAAATCATCCGTTGCGGTGGTTGAGAATTATTGCAAGAACTATTTCAATAGCTCAGCTCTCGAAACCTTGTCGAAGGTTTATATCGAACAGGGAAATGCAGATAAAGGGATAGCAGCACTAAAACTACGGATTGATAATATGCCGTATGCAACCGGCTATATCGATAATTTGTGCTCTGAATTGTTCCGCATGCAACGATACAAAGAAGCATTGGCAGTAAACGATCAGATAATGGGACTGTCGCCTTATTTGCCAAATATTTATAATACGCGCGGTTATATTTATAAAAGCCTCAAGGATGAGGAGAACGCGAAAGAATGTTTTCGCAAATCAATTTATTATGGCCCCACTTCTTACGATTCGCGCTCGCAGTTGCGGTTGTCAGAAAATAAAAAGGAGTTAAGTGAGTTTTTTCCAAAAAATGATATTTCGGACATAATTGCCAAAGCACCAACCACTAAAGAGTATCCGCAAGATAACTCGGTAATGCTGCTGAACGATTATCAATTGGTGTTTTATCCCGAAGGTGCAAAAGAATATCGATACGAGGTGGCTGTGAAAATTCTTAATCAATCGGGTATCGAAAATTGGAAGGAATATAGTATCAGCTATAATGGAAACAGCCAAAAACTGATTATTGATAAAGCCGAAGTGTTTAAAGCTAACGGCACAAAAGGGAAAGCCGAAACGGATGACGACAACAATGTAGTGTTTACCAATCTGGAAGTAAATGATGTGCTTCATTTGGTGTATCGCACACAGGATCTTTCCACAGGTAAACTTTCAAAACACTTGTTTAGTCATTTCTCATTTCAATATGGAATTCCTTCTATCCTAAATCGTTATAGCATTCTTGCTCCGAAAGACAAGAGTTTCGACTATGTGATTGCAAACGGAAAAATTGATCCGACCATAACCGAAGTAGAGAATATGAAACTCTATCAATGGGAAACCACAAACCAACCATCGATAAAAGATGAGCCTTATATGAGTGCTGCTTCCGATATTTCGCCGGTTTTGTACTACAGCAGTATTCCAAACTGGAAGTACATTAGCGATTGGTATAAGGATTTGACATACAGTAAATTCAATACCGACTATGTGCTCAAAGAAACAGTAGCAAAAGTACTTAAAGGGAATGAAAATGTGAGTCCTTTGGAAAAAGCCAAGTTGTTTTATAATTACATTCTGGAGAATATAACCTATTCTAATGTGTCGTTTATGCATGGTAATTTTATTCCGCAAAAAGCCTCCAGAACCATTACCACCCGCTTGGGCGACTGTAAAGATGTCTCTACATTGTTCGTAGCGCTTTGTCAGGAAGTGGGAATAAATGCCAACCTGGTGTTGATATCTACCCGTAATTATGGCAACTCTACCATGGTGCTTCCTGCCAACGATTTTAATCATTGCATTGCACAATTGAATATTGATACTAAAAAATACTATTTGGAGTTGACCGATAATATGTTACCTTTTGGAGCAGCACTTTTGGTTGATCTCAATTCGGAAATATTACCTATTCCTTTGGCCAATGAACCTTTTGGTGACAAGTTGATTCGCTTCGAAATGCCATTCAGACCAAAGAATCAAACCAAACGTACTCATGTTATTACATTGAATAATAATGATATGCAAATCGTGCGACAAACTATTCAGTTTGCGGCCTGGGCCTCTTCGGTGCGTAACAGATGTCGGTATATCGGTAGTGAGGAGCAATTGAAAAATATGAATCAGGATGTGGCCTCGGAATTTAGTGTACCGGTAAAAGTAACGGATTTGAAATACACAAATCTGGATAACCTGGCTGATAGTTTGATAATTGACTATAAATTGGATGTAAAGAATGCAATGCAGGAGGTGGCAGGTATGAAAATTATGACTTTGCCATGGACCGAAAAGCAAATTCCACTGGAAGCTGTGACTGAAGAGACCCGTAAATATCCTCTTGAGTTGTGGTCGCTACTATCGGATGATACCAGTTCGGAAGAGATAACCATCAACTTGCCAAAGGGAAAACAATTTGTCGAAATTCCGCAGAACATTCATTTCGAGTGTGCCAATGCAAGTTATGATTTGACATACAATACAAAAGTTCCGGGAAAGCTAATTGTAAAACGCAGAATAAGCCGTAAATCGGAACAAGTTACTGTTGAACAGTACAGTGCATTCCGCGAGTTTTTAAATCGTGTGGGTGAATCGGATAATAAACAATATGCGATAAAATAACGATTTTATTAGAAAGGAAACGACCGCTTCGAATTACGAGGCGGTCGTTTCTATATTCTCTAAAAATCAATAGATCATTCTTCTATGACTTCAGGGATTTCCATCTCTACTTTTTTGTTTAATACAGCAAAATTCCACTTGTATAGTCTACTGAAGATGATTATGAACAAGATGCCCATAATGGTAAGTGCCAACGTTTCTTTACTTTGATTGATGTTTAGTTGATTGAAAACGGCAGGAGTTTGTAGGGCAGATGCTGCATTGGTAACAAACAAGCACGAAAAGATATTGTTGGCAGCATGAGCTCCCATGGCTATTTCAATTCCATCGTCTAAAATAGTCATAAGCCCGAATAGCACCCCGAAAATAACATATTGAGGCATGGCTACCCAAAATCCGTATTCCTTTACTTCGGGATTAAACGAGTGCATAAGTCCGAAAAGTAATGCGGGAATAATGATAGCCGCCCAACGGTTTTTTGTCCAAGCTGCAATACCTTGCGTGAAATATCCACGAAACAGAAGCTCTTCGTAAGCCGTTTGGATAGGTATAAAAAGCAACGACAGAAGTACTAGTGGTATAAACTTGGAAGCATCGAATTGTAGTTTATAGTTTGTCGAGTTAAGGGCATAATCCATTGCCAGGTATAGCAGGCAAATGATAAACCAGACTCCCATGGCGCTAAAATACCGTTTCCAACGAATTTGCTTAGTGCCATTTATCACTTCCGCCAACAAGCGTTTGTGGAGTGGTTTGAACAGTATAAGGGTGGTAGTTAATGCAAATACAAACGGAATCATAAGTAGTATAAAGCCTACGTTCTGCGAAATACCATATACACTCAAATCCATTGCGTTGTGCGGATTTGGGGTTATTGTACCACCGCTTGTGGCTATTTTATAGGCTATAACCGATCCTAATGGTATAGCTCCGATAATATTCGAGGCCGCAAATCCTGCTACAAAGTTTAGCAGATACTTCCAAAATTGGTTTTGCCCATCAAGGGCTCTTTCTAAATGTTTCATACGTTTTTGTTTTATTCTTTTTAGATGAATGATAGGTTTGTTAATGCGGATGCAAATCTAGTAAATATATTTAACTTGCCAAAGCGGGAATCGATTTATTTTAGGACAGTTAGCTTTTTTGATGAAAATAAACCCTTAATATTTTTCTGTTTTCTATTAAGACTTGTATCTTTGTAACTTCAATTAAGCTCTGAACAGAAATAGATCTTAATTATGCATTATAAATAAAGAATTTTGAGTAATATGGCATTAATAAAATCGGTGCGGGGTTTTGATCCGCAAATTGGAGAGGATTGTTTTTTGGCTGAAAATGCTACAATAGTGGGTGATGTGGTAATGGGAAAGGGTTGCAGCATTTGGTTCAATACAGTGTTGCGTGGTGATGTAAATTCTATCCGGATTGGTAATCATACAAATATACAGGACGGCTCCGTGATTCATACTTTGTTCGAAAAATCGACGGTGGAGATTGGCGATTATGTATCTATCGGGCACAATGTAACGGTGCACGGTGCAAAGGTGGACAACTATGCTTTGATAGGCATGGGTGCAACTTTGCTCGATTATGCCGAGGTAGGTGAGGGTGCAATTGTTGCGGCAGGTGCTTTGGTGCTTAGCAAAACCATTATTCCTCCTTACACCCTTTGGGCAGGTGTTCCGGCTAAGTTTGTAAAAAACGTGGAGCCCGAACAAACCAACGAAATAAATAAAAAAATTGCTCATAACTATGCAATGTATGCCGGTTGGTACAAAGAATAATGATAAATGATTAATGATAAATGGTTAATTGCTTCGCGTTATTAGCTTCGCGATATTAATGGTTATTTGCCCCTGCCTGACGCATTTATCTACCGTAGGTAGAGGCAAGTTCGGCGATATTATATTATATTGTTACTGCTAACTGATTACTGCTAACTGATTACTGCTAACTGCTAACTGATCACTGTTTACTGCTAACTGAAAAAAAACTATGCTTATAATCCACTTAGTATCGCAAGAATGGAAAAAGAACGTAAGAGCTCAGGGCTTTTACAGAAACCTGGCAGTAAGTTTATTGCTGGGTATTTTTGCGTTGTATATGTCTGTCATTTTTTTGTTTTTGGGCTTTTCACTGAACGAGTTGCTGGAAAAGGCGCATAATACGCTTAATCCTACCGAGTTGTTTAACGGTGGCATGTTGTATATTTTGTTGTGTGGTTTAGCCATCCGTTTTTTTATGCAACAACTAAATACGGTTAACTTACCGCCCTATCAGGTATTGCCTATAAAGCGATCGTCACTCATTAATTTTCTATTGCTTAAAGCACTCTTCAGCCCGCTGAACTACTTCTTGTTATTAGTGGTTGTGCCCTTTGCTGTAAAGTCGGTAGTGGGGTATTACAGCGCTGCTGTTGCTGTACGGTTTGTGTTGAGCTTTATTTTTGTGGTGTGGTTCAATTCCTTTATGGCCTCATTTCTGAAACGTAAATACGGTTCCAATCTCCTTTCTTTCCTTTTGGTGATTGCCGTTCTTGGTGTCATCGTAGCGTTGGAGTACTTTGAAGTTTTCTCACTCTTTCATGTGTCAAAATCAGTGTTTGGATTTATTGTTTTTAAACCCTACGGCTTGATTTTACCACTTGCTGCTGCATCTTTCGCATTTCTATTGAACAAATGGTTTTTTGCTCAGAATTTTTATGCCGAGCGGTTTAATAGAAAAATGCAGGGAGATAAAGTGTTCAATGCTAATCTGTCATTCTTGGATAGGTTTGGAGTAGTGGGCGAACTGATTGCATTGGAAATAAAACTTATTCTCCGACATAAACGCACGAAGAGCATGCTCTATTTGTCGGCTTTCTTCTTGTTGTACGGTCTGATGTTCTATACTCAACCGGTTTATGCCAGTAATAGTGGAATGCTATTTTTTATAGCCATGTTTATGACAGGGCTGCTGATGTTTATGTACGGACAGTGGGTGGTGAGTTGGGATAGTGCACATTTTGATAGCCTGATGACGAAAAATGTTCCGGTAAAAACCTATTTAAGTGCTAACTATTATTTGTTATTATCATTCAATGTTCTTTGCTTTGTACTTACCACGCCTTATTTCTACTTCGGGATGAAGATTGTGTACATGCATTTAGCAGCTTTCATTTTTAATACCGGGGTAAATATATACCTGCTGTTGTATTTGTGCACCTATAATACCAAACGGATTGATTTATCGAAGGCCTCGGCCATGAACTATCAGGGTACTACCTTCAAAAGTTTTCTTATTGTGTTGCCCATTATGTTTGTTCCAATGATATTAGTTACTGTCATTTCAACCTTTTTTTCGATGACTGTAGCGTTGTGGGTACTCACTATCTTAGGGTTTGCGGGCATAGTACTTCGTCAGCCTATTCTAAAGTTATGTGTCAATCAGTTTAATAACAGAAAATACAAACTGGCCGAAGGATTCCGACAAGGAGAGTAGGTTTAGATGATAGTTGATAGTTGACAATTGATAGTTATCAGTTATCAGTAATCAGTAATCAGTAACAATATAATATAGTCGAACTTGCCTCTACCTACGGTAGATAAATGCGGCAGGCAGGGGCATAAATAACACGAAGTAAATGATACAAGTAAACAAATTAACGAAAGTATACAACGGGGTAACCGTGTTGAATCTGCCATTGTTGACCATTCCACAAGGTGAAAGCTTTGGTTTGGTGGGGAATAACGGAGCAGGAAAAACGACCTTTTTTCGCTTGATTCTTGACCTGATTGAGGCTTCGGATGGCGAAGTGTCTATCGAAGGACAAAAAGTGATGCGCAACGATAGTTGGAAGACGATGACCGGTTCATTTCTCGACGAGGGCTTCCTGATTGACTTCCTGACTCCCGAGGAATACTTCAAATTTGTGGGTAAGTTGCATCATAAGTCCGAAGGAGATATTACTGAATTTCAGGACACGATGCGCGACTTCTTTAACGGAGAGATATTGGAAACAAAGAAGCTGATCCGCGACTTTTCGAAAGGCAACCAAAAGAAAATCGGCATTGCAGCTGCACTTATCGGTGAGCCTAAGTTGTTGATTCTCGACGAACCTTTCACGGCTCTCGATCCGTCATCACAAATCCGTTTGAAACGTTTTCTGACCGATTTACAGACCCGTTTTAATATGACCATGCTTATTTCCAGTCACGATTTAAACCATGTTACCGAGGTGTGCAAACGCATCGTGGTACTTGAAAAAGGGAAAGTGGTGAAAGATATTGAAACCGGTGAAGACACCTTGAAAGAATTGGAAGCGTATTTTGCGGTATAAACAGGGATTAGCGATGAAATATTATTTTGTCGTCAATTTCACTCCCAGGCCAACCCTGCATTCTAATTCGATACTTGTGCCGGGCTTTAAATATTTCCGAAAGTTGCTGAGTATATTGTTCAGAGCGCCTTCTTTTAATTTAGGTTGATCGCAATTCCAAACAAGTTCAATTATCTTTTGTTTGCTGACGAAAGTATCCTTGTTTTGGCAAAGAAGGTCGAGCACAGCTGTTTCGTAATTATTCAAATGAAATTTAGTGCCTTCGTACTTTATGCTTTGTTCAGCTGGATAGAAACTAAAATCACCGAATTGAAATGTGCTTCCCTTTTCGTCAGTAGTTTGTTTCGATAATAGATTTTTGATACGCATTTCAATTTCCATTATGCGGTAAGGCTTACGCACATAATCGGTATTGGCAATGCTGAAGCCGGTTTTTAAATCCTCACTTTCGTCGCGCGAGGTAGTGAAAATGATAGGAGTTTGATGTTTCTTTCTAATTAGTTTACCTATATCGAAACCATCCAATTTCGTGTTGAGGTTTACGTCCAGGAGAACTAATTCTGGTTGAAAATCAGCTAACTCATTGATTATAGTGTCGCCATTGAAAATATGTCGCACCTTATAATCCAACATTTCCAACGCCCCCATAAGCGTTGTAGCCAAATTGATGTCATCCTCTATCAGTAGTATTTTTGTCATTTTTACTGCGTGTTATTTGTTCACTTCGTTCACGTTATTTGCCCCTGCCTGCCGCATTTATCTACCGTAGGTAGAGGCAAGTTCGGCGATATTATGCTTCGCGTTATTCTATTGTCAATGCTAACTGTCAACTATCAATTGACCAGCTTTATAATAAACTCGCTCCCCACTCCAACCTTACTTTGTACACTTACTTCGCCCTTGTGTTTTTCCACTATCGTTTTTACATAGTTGAGCCCTATTCCGTAGCCATTTATTTTAGTGTTGTTAGTATGGGCACGACTGTATTTCTCAAATATAGAGGGTAGCTTTTCGGGCGAAATACCAAAGCCATTGTCCTTTATCCAAATCGCTATCCGGTTAGCTTCTTTTCTGAGGGTGATGGTAATCTGCACTTCGTTGTCTGAGTATTTGATAGCATTATCTATCAGGTTGGCGAAACACTGACTCAGTAATTGAACATCGGCTAGCAACATTAGTTCTTCTGTCTCGTATGCTGTTTGTATTACTACCCCTTTGTATGCATTGTTTACGAAACGTGTTTTCAGTTCTTCGAATAGTTGTCGTAGATCTATCTGCTGCTTGTTTAGTACCAACAGTCCCTCTTCCACTTTTGCAAGTGCCACTATCATGCGTATCGTGTCGTTCAGCTCAGTGGTAGCGTTTATCGATTTACTAACCAACAATTCCCGCTTCGCCTTATCATCCGCAAAGGCCTGCATGGTCATGCAATCCAGATTCACTGTCAGACTGGCCACCGGGCGCTTAAGCTCGTGGGCAATTGTTCCCAGAAATTCGTTTTTAAATGCCACCAATTTTTTCTGTTGCGCCAGGGTAATAAGCAGAAACCGAAAGGCAAACAGACAAATAACCGAAAGTACTAACGAGCTCAATAGCAATAATCCCATTCGTTTGATGATAATTCCAAAAGGGTTGACTAATATGAGTTGGAGAGATTTTTTATTTTCTAAATCTATTTGTAAGAGTTTGGACGGTACCACTAAAAACGAACCAATAGTTCCTTTTTTAGATTGCTGTAGCACTTGATTGTTTGTTGGATCAACCAGGTTGATAATATATGCCGAATGAATCTGTCTGGATGCCAGGATTGTTCCGGTAATGCTATCCAGATTTCGAAGGTTTATAGGAAAATTCGTACTTACTACTGTATTAATTACCAAGTCGAGCTGTCCAATTACACTTTTCTCTTTTGATTTAGACTTTCTTAAATCTACTTTGATTGTGTTTTTATTGTTCGGGGGTGGTATTATCGTTATAGTATCCTCGTGTCTCGACTTTTCAAATGCTTTGTTTCTGTATGTTAAATCTTTTCGAAATGAAGATAGTAATATATCGTCGGTTTCTCGTGTAAGAGCAAAGTCTGTTGTTTTGAAATAATCATATACCAGATACCCTTGTGTTGCCATAATCAACAACAAGCAAATGCCTGCAATATAAGAGATGTGTTTTGGTGACATTTTCTTCAGTTATCAGTCCCGATAGATCGGGATGTCGCAAGCTCCATTATCAGTAAGCTTTAATGACCGGTTTTTGGTGATCTCACAATGAACTCACAGAGTTCTCATAAGAGAAATTCAAGTTTGTTATTTGCAGCCAAAAGTACTAAATTTTAATCAAAATCAACCCCATTTTCTTTGTTTTTGTAGCTGACAGCTTTGCGTGTCTTGGAAATCTATTTTCGTGTTAATGTTTTTTGTATTAAATGTGAGAGTCTTGTGAGGAAATTAGTAGAATCTTGTGAGATATTATTAATGAAAATAGCTATAATATTGCAACATAAAATTAATCGCCCAAAAATACGAGTATGAAAAAGTAAAAATGCCTATGGCACTGTAACTGGTATTAGGGCGTGAAATTGAAATATTTTTTTGTTTGTAAACTAGAGAGAGTAAAGTGAAACAATAATCTTGACTAGTCTGGCAGATAGTATTAAAAGCTATCTGCCGGATATTTTTGAAAATTAAAACCTAAAACGATAGAACCTGAATACCGGAAAACGAATCGCTGAAGAAGGCACCGACGCTACCAAAACCTGCCCGGGGACAAACTTCTTTGGTGGAAATGCGGTGGAGTCTCTTACGGTGGGGCTACTGCCGTTGCTGAAATGATTTAGAATAAAAGTTAATTCTAAACGATGAATAATTTTGAGTAGAGTAAAAACTAATTGAAAAGTGCCTAGTACGCAAATGTATAGAAGAATGAAATGGAAATAAATAGTAAACTCATTGGCATTGTAAAAAAGGTTGACAGATATTCACCCAGACCTAACTTTTACTCTTTTGTAATGTCGGAGAAGGAAATATTACTGTTTGACAAAACGATTACAAATTCAAAGGTATATCTCGAGTTCGGAACCGGAGGTGGTACATTACGAACATTACTCAATTCAAGTGCTAAAATCTATTCTGTAGATTCGGACTTGAACTGTATACGATCAATGCAGAGGTATTGGTTGATAAAATACCATAATAATAGACGTTTACATTTCTTTCATGTTGATATCGAACCCACTCGGGAATTGGGTTATCCTATAGATGAAGATTCAAGGAAGATATTTCCTGATTATTCTTCAAGCGTTTTTAGTTCTGTTGAAAAAAAAGAAATTGATACTGTTTTAATTGATGGGAGATTTAGAATTGCTTGCGCTTTAAAAACAATATTAGAATGTCATGCAAATAAGAATCTAGTAATCCTAATACATGATTTTTGGAATAGACAGGCTTATTTCATATTGCTTAAATATATTCGTGAGATTGCAGTTGCTGATACTCTTGGAGTATTTAAGCTAAGGGATAATATAAATTTGAACTTCATCAAAGAGGATTATGAATTATATAAATTTGATTGTAGATAATTGAGTAATTTAGAATATATATATATCCGTATTTAACTAAGATCAACACTCGGGTTAATAAATTCGAACCTAATTGCAACGTTTATTTACACCGTTGAAATCGTTGTTGGATAAATATGTTGAATAATCCTGATTGATTTTTTTATGCGGCAAAGTATTAAATACCCCTTCTTTTGCCTCTTTTTTAGCCTTTGTCCAGTATGCAATTTTAAGATGTCCAAAAATAGTTTGTTTTTAAAGGCTATGTGTTTGGTATATAGATATATGGCTTTTAACAATGTCCAAAGATAATTGATAGAAAATTGTTTCTCTCATTAAATATCTATTAATTTTGTTGTGTAATTTCTAATGTACAACAATTGCTCCGACCTATCGCTCGGATTATATAGTCTTTATTGCAAAGCATAGAGACTGTACATAAATAAAATAGTACTAATATTTCCAATAGGACTAGTGGTGTATTTATTTCTAATTGTCATAGTATGTATAAATGATAAACCTAAAGTAAAGTTATGATAAACAACAATCAAATTGTTTCTAAACTAAAAAGTTTAGTTGGAACTAAATATGGCGATTTGAATGGCTTAATTGAGATAGACAGTCGTAATAGCATCGCTGGTTTTGATACGCTATTAACCGAGGATGAAATTAATAGTGGCGACTATTTTTTAGTGGGTATAGGTTTCTCCGATTTTACCCTTAATGGTGTTGGCGAAAATAGTCAGGTATGTTGTGTTGCTCTATTACTCGAAACGCAGAAGTACGGTCACACCTTCGAGGATATCAAAACTCAACTATTATTGAATAGCAAAGTTGATATTATCAAGAAATCGTTCCAAATGAAATATGCCGAATTGGGAAAATATATAAAGAAGGTAGATGCTGCGCTATTGAACGAAATGGGCAGATATATCAAAGAAATAAATATTATGAATGGGAATTAAGGAATTATAAGTGTGTGGTTAAGAATTACATATGTTCTCTGAAAGTGACAAATAAAGACATAAGTGATTGTTTATTTTACTTATTAGTCAGTGGAAATAGCTATTTTAATTGAGGAACGCAAAACAATGAAAATCAATCATTGTTTTGCGTTCCTTTGTTTTTTATTCATATTTGCCCATTCTGGTATGGTTTAGAGCTCAAAGCTTTCGTCCACCCGGTACTTTCCGTACACTTCTTTTACGGTGCAACATTCGGTGTAGGCATCGTGCTCAAAGAAAAGAATCTGTTTCTTTTCGGCAGCTTCGTCGAGTAGGGCTTTTTTCTCTTCCATGGCCGTAATAGGGTAGGTGTCGTAGGCCGAAATCCATGCCACAGGTAGGCAAGCTGCAATCGGAATCACATCTCCGACATAAACATAGGTTTTTTCGTTGGAATGGATATAGCTGACGAGTTGGCCTACGGTGTGCCCGTTAAATAATCGTAATTCTACATCGGGGCATAGCCATTGATTTTCGCTCACCATCTTTAGTTTGCCTGCTTCGTGAATGGGCTGTACGTTTTCCGGAAAATAAGAATCACCTTCGCGGATATTGGGGTTCAGAAAGTTTTTCCACTGTGCTTCACCCACCCAATGCGTAGCGTTCGGAAAGGTAAGTTCGGTGGATGTTTTATCAGAATTGTAACGCGTACTTCCTCCACAATGGTCGAAATGCAAATGCGTATACACCACATCGGTAATCTGGGAGCAACTGAATCCAAGTTTATTTAGCTCAGTTTCAAAGTTGATAACTCCCACAAAATCATAGTATTTTAAATACTCCAGTTGCTTGTCGCCTGTTCCGCTATCAATAAGGATAAGCTTTTCGCCTGTTTCGATGAGCAGGCAGCGCATGGCCAATCGAACGAAATTGTCGTCGTTACACGGGTAGCGTTTTTGCCATACACGTTTGGGTACTACGCCAAAGGCGGCGCCACCGTCCACCTGAAAAGTTCCTGTTTCTATTTTATATAATTTCATCGCTGTAATGGGTTGAATTTGGTTATGACTAATAGGTTCATAGGTAATTTACAGAGCAAAGCTGGTTTTGTTTATCATCAATGTTTACGAACTTTTTAGTACATTTGCGTTGTAATAATCTCCGGACAAAAATAAGTAAAAACTATCACCCAACCAACTTGTATGCAAAGAGTCCATTTTATAGCCATAGGTGGTGCCGCAATGCACAATTTAGCTATTGCAGTGAGCAAGAAGAATAATTTTGAGGTAACTGGATCCGACGATGAAATTTTTGAACCGGCGTATAGCCGTTTAAAAACTCATGGGTTATTGCCTGAAAAAATGGGTTGGTTTCCGGATCGTTTGCACAAAGGACTTCATGCTGTTATTCTGGGGATGCATGCAACCGGCGATAATCCCGAATTGTTGCGTGCTAAGGAGTTAGGGCTTAAAATATATTCTTTTCCTGAATATCTGTTTCAGCAAACCCGTAGCAAAACGCGTATAGTGGTGGGAGGTAGTCATGGTAAAACCACTACCACTGCCATGATTCTTTATGTGTTGAAAGAGCTTAAAATAGATGTCGATTACATGGTGGGTGCTCAGATTGAGGGTTTCGATACTATGGTGAAACTATCTTACGAGTCGCGCATAGCCGTTTTCGAAGGAGATGAATACCTGACTTCTCCAATCGATTCCCGTCCCAAATTTCACCTGTATAAACCTCATATAGCAGTGCTCACAGGCATTGCATGGGATCATATAAATGTGTTCCCTACTTTCGAAAATTATGTGGAGCAGTTCAGGATGTTTACCGAATTGATGGAGGTGCAGGGCCGATTGATTTATTTTGATGGTGATGAAAATCTGAATCAAATGGTTGAGAAACTTCGACGGGATATTGTACCGTTTCCTTACAATACCCCGGCACATAAAATAGAAAATGGCGTTAGCATTCTCGAAACAAAATACGGTGATGTGGCGTTGAAGTTTTTTGGTGAGCACAACCTTCAAAATATGGATGCAGCACGGTTGGCTTGCCGACAAATTGGTGTAACCGACGAGCAATTCTATGCTGTGATTCCCGGTTTTACAGGAGCTGCAAATCGGTTAGAAAAAATAGCCGAAACAGCCCATTCGGTGGCGTTTAAAGATTTTGCACATTCGCCTTCAAAGCTCAAAGCAACTCTGAAAGCCGTGAAAAATCAATATCCCGATAGAAAACTGGTAGCCTGCATGGAGCTTCATACCTTCAGCAGCCTCACCGAAGAATTTTTGCCTCAATATGCAGATAGTATGGTCGATGCAGATGTGGCTTTTGTGTATTATAATCCGGAAGTTGTTCAACAAAAACAACTTAAAACGATAAACCCTGATTTGGTTCAACAGGCTTTTGGGGATAAAAAACTGATTGTTTGTACCGATTTATCGGATTTGCAAGCTAAACTCAGAGAAATAAATTACGATCATTCAGCCTTGCTGCTGATGAGCTCCGGTAATTTTTCGGGTCTGAATTTGACGGATTTTGCAACAGAACTATTAAAATAAGAACCCACTAAAGGAGAATAAAATACAAATTTCAAAAACGATTGCACTAATTAATTATACCCCTATTAACTAATTATGACAGAAAAACAATTATTATTAGATCAACGTTATATGCGTATGGCTCGTATTTGGGCCGAGAATTCATACTGCGAGCGCCGAAAAGTAGGCGCTCTGTTAGTGAAAAATCAGATGATTATTTCCGATGGTTACAATGGTACTCCATCGGGTTTTGAAAATAACTGCGAGGATGAAAATAATGTGTCTAAACCGTATGTGCTTCATGCCGAGGCTAATGCTATAAGTAAAGTGGCTCGTTCGCACAATAGTAGCGATAATGCCACTCTTTATGTTACCGCTTCGCCTTGCATCGAATGTGCAAAACTTATCGTGCAATCGGGTATAAAACGAGTTGTGTATGGTGAGAAATACCGTATTATGGACGGGGTTGAATTGCTCGAACGTGCCAATATTGAAGTTATTTTTCAGGAATGTAAAATAGATTGAGAACTGTTTTTTGTTGATATAAATCCAGAAGATACAAGTAGTTTGTATATAGATGTTTAAAGATGAATAAAAAGAATTTAGTATTAGTTTTAGTGGTATTTGTTGCTTTGGTGAGTGGATTGTTTTTAGGCAATATGCTTTCACGTCGAGCTAATGGTGTTGGTATCGCAGGCCTTCTATCACGTACCGGTCATAACAAAGTGGATGAATTACTTTCCATTATCAATGCAGAATATGTCGATACGGTGGATGTAAAAGAAATAACTGAGGAGATGATGACCGACCTGGTGTCTAAGCTCGATCCACATTCGGTATACATTCCTGCAGCTGATTTGGAAAATGTCAATAGCGAGCTGGAAGGTAGTTTTAGTGGTATTGGTGTTCAGTTTAACATTCAGAATGATACGGTGATGATCATCTCGGTTATCAGTGGTGGTCCTTCCGAAAAAGTAGGTCTTCTGGCCGGCGACCGGATAGTGAAGGTAAACGATACCACTTTTGTAGGTAAAACAGTTACCAATGAAAAAGTGATGAAGAAACTCCGTGGCCCTGCCGATACGAAAGTGAAGCTGGGCATTCGCCGTCATGGTACACGTGAGATGCTTTCCTATACTGTTACTCGTGGCGAAATACCTGTAAATTCGGTAGATATTGCCTATATGATCGAACCCGGAGTTGGTTTTATACGCGTCAATAAATTTGCGGCTACAACATACAAAGAGTTCCTGAATTCAATCACTGCGTTACGCAACAAAGGTGCTAAAAAGTTTATTATCGACTTGCGCGAAAATAGTGGTGGATTAATGGATCAGGCTATCAATATGGTAAATGAATTTCTTCCTGAAGGTCGAATGATTGTTTATTCGAAAGGAAAAGCCTATCCACGTTCTGAAGCTAAATCGGATGGATTAGGAAGTTGTATCAATACTCCGGTTGTGGTGTTGATCGATGAATTTTCGGCTTCGGCAAGTGAGATTTTCTCAGGTGCAATTCAGGATAATGACAGAGGGTTGATTATCGGTCGTCGTTCATTTGGAAAAGGGCTTGTACAGCAGCAAATTTCGTTGAAAGATGGTTCGGCAGTTCGTTTGACGGTAGCACGTTATTTTACGCCATCCGGACGAAGTATTCAAAAACCATATGTAAAAGGAAAAGCCGAAGATTATGAAATGGATCTAGTAAACCGGTATAAACATGGCGAAATCGATAATAAAGATAGTATTCATGTGGCTGATTCATTGAAATATAAAACTCTTGGAGGTCGTACGGTGTATGGTGGCGGTGGTATTATGCCCGACTTGTTTGTGCCACGTGATACAACTGAATATACGCCTTATTTGAATAAAGTTATCAATTATGGATACTTATACCAATATGCGTTTCAATTTACTGATGTAAATCGTTCGAAACTCAAAGGATTTAAAACCTGGCAACAAATGGAGAAATTCCTTGATGCTCAGAACTTGCTGAACGACTTTGTGCAATTTGCCACCACCAAAAAGGTTGTTGCCAATGGGAAGGAAATCAATACCTCAAAACGAATTATATTGACACAGCTTAAGGCTTATATTATTCGTAACTCATTGGGAGATACCGGTTTTTATCCAATGCTTTATAAAGACGATAAAACAGTAAAACGTGCTTTGGAACAAATAAGGAAGAAATAATAACTCTATTTCGTAAAAATAAAAAGAACGTCTGTCCCTTTATAAGGCAGTCGTTCTTTTTGTTTACGATAAATTATATTGTTATACTACCCCAATTTTAGTGATTGGGAGGGAAGCGATACTTTGTAAAAAATTTGTATCTTTGATTTTAGAATATAAATTCTCATTTTTATAATAAATATTTTACTCCGATGGCACAAGAAATAGAACGAAAGTTTCTGGTTAAGGGCGATTTCAAACAGTTTGCCCATCAAGTAACGCGCATTACACAGGGCTATCTGTCATCTGTTCCCGAGCGAGCCGTGAGGGTTCGAATGAAGGGTGATGCCTGTTTTCTGACCATTAAAGGTAAAGGCAATGCTTCGGGTATGAGTCGGTATGAATGGGAAAAGGAAATTACCAAAAGTGAGTTTGAAGAGTTGTTTCTGCTTTGTGAACCGGGTGCAATTGATAAAAGTCGTTACCTCGTTATTTTTCGGGATAATGTATTTGAAGTAGATGAATTTTACGGTGAGAATGAAGGCTTGCTACTTGCCGAGATTGAATTAAATCACGAAGAGGATGAGTTTGAAAAACCCGAGTGGCTTGGTGAGGAAGTAACGGGAAATCCACTGTATTACAATTCCAACCTGACAAAACTGCCTTATTCAACATGGAAATAGATAGAGGATGTAATAGATTATTTGCTAACAGATATCCTTATAATTATGATGATCTGTCTTGTAACCTGCCTACTGCAGGCAAGCTCGTAACTAAATACTTGTAACTAAATTATGTTGATTAAAAAATACAATGATATCGTGAATTTTTTGAGTTTCTCCACGAACCTCAAAAAAATGCGTACGCTCATAAATCATACGATTGATTCTCCGGATATTATCAGAGAGTTACCTCATTCTCACCCCAAAGGTTTTATCAGAGTATTCAAAAGACGACGAACCACCATTGTAGAAACGTATCTCAAAATTACCAAAAGTCTTGAGTCGGCCAAGTACAGCGAACGGATCCATGGTCTTAGCCTTTTAGCCGATCATATTATCTATTCCCGTTCCTTGGTGATGCCCTTGAATGCCGCACGCGTGCAGCTAGCCATTATGAAAGAAGTGGTGAAAAACCGTGATAATAAACGCTTGCAGTTGGAACTGTTGCGCGATTTTACGGTAGCTTCGTTTGGTCATCAGCGAAATATCCGTAATTTTCTTCAAAAATTTGATCTTGTGGAAGTGCCTGAAACAGGGCAAGAGTTGAAGGATTTGAAAATGGGCTGGGATTTTCATGTGCATGACAGCACTTCCTACGGATTGAAACAACCCACGCAACTGCTGATTGATGCTTTTATCAAGGGCATTTCGGAACTAACCGTTGTTTACAACAATCTGGATAGGGAAGAGGCTGTAAAAGAAGTGCTTGAAGCCGGTAGGGTGTTAGGCATTAAAGTGAATATTGCCTTGGAATTCAGTGCACTTACCGATGGTTTGCGCTTTCATTATTTATACATTCTACCCAATTTTTCGAGCGAGAAGGAAAGATTTAAAACTTTTCTAAAACATAAATCGGTTGAGTTTAATGATTTTATGACCGAGCTGGAAGAAAATGAAAAGAGGAGGGAAAAGAATATTGAACAGTTAATTGAGATTTTCAACACAGTTCACCTTCCGGTAATTAATGAGGGCTACTTATCGGACACAATTTATTATTTGAATCCTATTTCTGTTGCTGTAGAAGAGGAACGTTCCGGTCATGTTATTTACTCGCGCCGTCAGTTGGGTGAGATAGTATATCCAAAGCTTAAAAAAGTATTGGAAAGCAGGGTGTTGCAAATAACCGGGTTGAAGGTGATGGCTGATAAATCGGAAGCTCATTTTACAAGGTCCGAAACTGAATCTATCAATAAGCGCTATACCGATTTGCGTTTGCAATTTACGCAGCTCGATCCGGAGCGCATTCGGATGGAGTATTTTGATGCTGATGAGGTTTTTGTGCCTGAATCGGCTGTGAGTAGTCTCGAGGATATCTATGAATTAGCGAATAAGGCCGGTGGAAGCATAAAATTCATTCAGCCGCTCGAACATGGTTTGCAGGCTGCAGTTGATAAAATTCTCGACAACTACAAAATGTTATCGTTTACCGAAATCTATAATATGTACGGTACGGTGGATACAAAGGAATCTGATTTTGTTGTGTTTGCCAATTATATCAAATTGCTGAATGAGAATGACAAAGCAGCTGTTGTTGCACTTTTAAATAGCAATAATCTGAATTTTGATGAACAAAAGCTTGATGAGGCGCTGCGTTATTTTGAAGAAAATAAACTGATACCGGCTATTGGAAGTGATGCCGCCGGCCGGTCGACACTGGCACCGGGAATGGGTTTTGTGCTCGAAAGCCGAATTCCCAAACACCAACGAAAATATTACTTAAAGCATCATCATATCTTACCTTCCGAAATTTCGAATCTGATATTTTCGTTAGCTAAAATACCAAAGCTTCCACTCAAAGTAAACGAGAAGCCGTCTATTATTTGTTTGGGAATGCAGAACAGAGGCACAAGAAATCTGTTGGGCGATGAAAAAAATGAAAAGCCCATTTATCCTCCGCGTGCCTGGGAATATTTGAACCCGGCCATGAAGAATGCATTGTTTATCCTTATCGGATTCATTCCGGCTTACCTGACGGTAGGAGTGGAGTATGCCATTCTTTGGCTTACCATCACCGGCTCGCGTAACATGTTTGTCGACCTGATTTCGGGCAATGGGTTTAAACCTAACGAGTGGCATTATGGCGATATCAACTGGACGAACATTGCCAATTCTCTGTTCTGGACAGGCTTTTCGGTGCCTATTCTCGGATTTGTAAAAGCAAATTTTGATTTGATCTGGGTGGGTGAGCATCAAGGTCCGATGTTCGAAGGAGTTAAGTTCTTTTGTATCAATATTTCGAATGGGATTTATTTGGCTACACACAATTACTTGCGTGGTTTTGATAAACGTACCATCAGAGGTAATTTTTTCAGAAGTATACTGGCTTGGCCGCTTGCAGCCACTTTCTCGCCATTGGGTAATAGTTTGCTGATTCCAAGTATTGTACAGGCTAAAATCTGGTCGGATGTGGTGGCCGCAATTATCGAAGGTACCGGTAAGTACAAGAATATTATCCTGGTAAAATATCGGATTATGACCAAGTTAATTCCGGTGCTAATCTGCAATGATGAAGAGAAAGAAAAGTTGGCAATGCTTGATATGATTTATTTTATAAATGAAAATAACCGGGCAAAAGTGGCCATTGAGGAGCAATTAATATCCTCCGACTCGACCCTGACAAAACTAAAAAATGATTTGCTGCGAAGGGATATTGATCCAAAACCAACGGAAGCCTATTACGAACTGAAAAAACGGTTTGATAATCCTCAGAAAATAAATGAATTAATTGATTATATTATTGAACATTATTACCGTGAGCAAAGTCTTTATTTGGTCAAGCTAGTTTCGGGTAATTATCAAAAAGTAAAAAACTGGATTGATGGTATGGAAAAGTAAGTGAGTAAATTTTTACTCATGGTAAAGCCAAAATTGTCCGTGTTTTTGGATGCTCAGTCATTTATCCCCTAAAATGCCCAACCATCCTTGGATGATTGGGCATTCATGCCATAAAATAGTCAGTCATCCATGGATGAAGATATTTTTTATGATGTGAGTTTATCTCAAAATGTCTTTTTCTTCGAGCGGAGTGTACGGTCCATCTTTTACTTCGAAAATAACCGATCTGTTTTCCAGTATTTCTATGGTGTGAAACTGGCCTGCCGGAATGTCGATGCCAAATTTTCCTTCCAATGGATTTAAAACGGTAGCATCGATAAGTTCCTTTTTCTCATTGTAAAATAGCACTTTAATGCTTCCTTGCAATAAAATATAGGTTTCGGCCGTATGTTGGTGGCGGTGAATTGGCAACTCAGTGCCCATCTCCAACGCGTTGAGTAGGCGTTGCGATTTGGAATCCATGCTTTCGTGAAAATTGTAGTTCATCCTCAGGCGTGGACTATTTTTTGCTTGTTCGGTAACGGCTGATAGTAGCTGTGAATCAATGATCTTCATAATAGGTTCTTTGTAAGTTAAGCGTAGTTGGTCTAAAACCAAAAAAACAAGTAAATGATTTATTTACTTGTTTTTTATGATTATGCTTCTCTTAATTGATGGTTGAAATCAATCAAAAAGCGTCGATAATAGCTTTGAAGTCAGCAACTTTTAAAGCAGCACCACCAATCAAACCACCGTCGATATCAGGTTGAGCGAATAATTCTGGAGCGTTTTTAGCATTACAGCTACCACCGTAAAGAATTGAAGTTCCTTCAGCAATATCTTTTCCAAATTTTTCAGCAATAATGCTGCGGATAAATGCCAACATATCTTGAGCTTGTTCTGTAGAAGCAGTTACGCCGGTACCAATAGCCCAGATAGGTTCGTAAGCAATAACGATTTTTGCAAAATCTTCAGCACTTAAGTTGAATACAGTTTCTTCTAATTGTTTTTTCACGTAAGCATTTTGCTCGTTAGCGTTACGAACGTCCAATGCTTCACCACAACAATAAATTGGAGTCATACCGTTAGCCAATGTCAAAGCTACTTTATCGTTCAGAATAGCACTGGTTTCTCCGTAGTACTCGCGACGTTCAGAGTGGCCAAGAATAACATATTCAGCACCGGTAGATTTTACCATAGAAGCGCTGATTTCGCCTGTATATGCACCCGATTCTTTGTTTGCACAGTTTTGAGCAGCAACACCGATTTTTGTTGTGTCGATAGCAGCAGCTACGCTTGCAAGGTGGATAAATGGAGTTCCAATTACCACGTCGCATTTCAATTCTGCACCAGCCAATGCTTCGTTCAATTCAGTAGCCAATGCCAAACCTTCTTGTAGGTTTTTGTTCATTTTCCAGTTTCCTGCAACAATGTTTTTTCTCATCTTTTTTTACTTTAAATATTTAGTTTGAAATAGTTAGTTTGCGTTATTCAGGCAGAAAGTCTCTCCAGTTCCAGTTCCCTACCACTGTTCCTTTTTTGAGCAGCACCAATCCCGGATTTGCTCTCACCATGGTTTTGAGCGCGATAGGGTCGGTTTTACAAAAAGGAAAGCTTACTCCTGTTTTCTTTTTAAAGGCTGCCACTTCGTCGTCGGACGATGCGGTAAGGGCATAAAATGCAGTTCCGGTTTTGAGTGAGGTTTGATAAATCACTTCCGCTTTCTTCGCTCCTTCTTCGGATGATTTGCTAAGGTCGTACATGGCTAATAGGAAAGTGTAACCTTCTTTATAAAGTACATCTTCCGTGATGTCCACATAGGCTGCGTTGATGATAGAGAAATCATGAATGGGCGGTTGGTAGCCTTTGGTGATCAGCACTGATTTTTGATCAACAAACATCCAGGTGGAATCGCCTTTCGGATAATTCTCGAGCGTGAATTCTTTTTCCACTCCATTTTTTTTGTAAATAAAAGTGGTGGAGTATTTATCCGGAATTGCATCCTGCGGAACAACCATGGCATTGGGAATGTTTACTCCGATTTTATAGGGTCTGAAATCGATAATTGGTAAGTGAAGGTAGCAATAAACCGACAAACTTATTCCAACTCCGATAAAACATACCATGAGTATTGTTTGTATTTTAGGAATAAATAATGGAAGAATTTTATTGTAGAAAATCAATAATAATACGGCTAAAGCAGTTAGCACAATATTTTTATAGAAAGTAGCCCAATTGCTAATCACCAGTGCATCGCCAAAGCAACCGCAGTCCGATACCGGATTTTTGAGGGCAATATATAGTGTGATAGGCGTCATTACCGCCATAAAGAGCAGCGCAAGTAGAATGGATAATTTAAGTTTCACCTTAAATATTAGGTTGAGACCAATCAGAAGCTCTAAAGTAGACAATGCAACGGCTGCTCCAAAAGCAATGACCGAGAATTGTTCAAACACTCCACCAAAAGCGCGGAGATAATCTTCAATTTTATAGGTGAAACCAAGTGGGTCGATGGCTTTTACAAAGCCCGAAAAAACAAAAACTAAGCCCAATAGTATTCTGGCAACGGATAAGAGGATGCTGCCCGTTTTTTGTTGTGCAGGAAGTTGCTTATTTTTATTGCGATAGTTTCTTTTCATGCTTTTGTGGATTAATTTTTTGCTTCTTCCATTTTGATGAGTCCAAAAACTGCATAATTAATCATATCGAAATAATTTGCATCAATACCCTCCGAAATAAGCGTCTTCCCCAGATTATCTTCAATTTGCTTGGTACGGTAGATTTTCATCAGAATCAAATCGGTATATGATTGGGTGCGCATCATGCGCCATGCTTCGTCATAATCATGATTTTTGTCCATCATTAACTTCTTGGCTTCCGAAGCATATTTAGTATACAGCTCTACGCCACGCTCGTAGGTCAGATCGTCGGTTTCAGCGGTGCCAAGTTCCAATTGGATAAGCCCGATAATGCCGTAGTTTACAATTGCAATTAGCTCAGAACGAATGCCTTCATCTACTTTTGATATGCCTTTTACTTCAATGCTGCGAATGCGGTTGGCCTTGATATAAATCTGGTCGGTTACAGACTGAGGACGTAAAATGCGCCATGATGATCCGTAATCTTTCATTTTTTTAGTGAAAATATCGCGGCAAATGGCAGCTACTTGGTCAAATTGTTGCTCGGTCTGGCTCATGTTGGGATGCTGTTTTTTTTGAAAGCACAAAGTTACTATTTTTTGTTGAAACGAGCAATTCAAACTGCTCTTAATCTGTTGTCAGAGCGGATTTTATTTTGAATTAATATTCATTTAAAATGAATGTCTTTCTGATCGTTTGCTCTCATAATTAGTGCTGTGTTTTCTTTTCTTCAGGAATTATTGCTGTCAATAACTCATTACGCGTGTAAAAAACAAACTTAATTCGAACTATTTGTGTTGTAATAATTACAAATTGATCAAAAGATAGATTAAATCAACTTGTTTTAAGCATAACTACTTTAAAAATATAAAATCATGAAAAAATCAATTATCACAGTTATTTTAATGACGTTTGTTGTTGTCGGCATGATTGCACAAAGTACAAATGTAAATAAGGGTTTCTCTCCGTCTAAAAATAGCCAAAAGAAAGGATTGAATGCTGTAAATGAAAAATTGGCAAAAACGGTTGTAAAAGATAGTGCTGATGCGGGACTTCGTAAGGGCTGGGATGGCACTGTGAAAGGAGGGAATATACAGCAAAGTAATATCAATTCTATAAATAATGGTATGCCGAATCGTATTTCGATGAATGTTACTGTTCCGAAACAAACACAAGGAGCTACATTTGGCGAGAAAATGAATGCCGGAAAAATAAATATCACGCTGGTTGAAGGTGGATGTGTGGTGTTATTTTCTTTGGATGAAGGATATTTGATAAATACAGCCAATAAAAGTATTAAAGAACTTTCTGCTCATGAGAGTAAGTCATTTGGAGAAAAGGTAAATGCCGGTTTGCACGCTGCCGGTGGTGCGTTGGCGCAGGGCGCATCTTTATTGGGCGGTGCATTGCCGGGCGGTGCTATTATTTCCGCTGCTGTTTCGAGTGTGGGCAATTTAGCCGGAGGAGCGGGCGGTGGTGCGGCGGCTGCCTCGTATGCAGCCACTGGAAGAGTGGCGAATCCGGCTGTAGATAAAAAAGTTTGGGAAATTAAGGATGACGATTGTGATGCTGTACTTCCTTTGTCCGACGGCGATTATCTGCTCGAATTTGTAATTGTAGAGAAAGTCGGTTCGGGGTTGAAAAATACCTTGAAAACTCAAGTTAAACTGGCATTTTCTTCGATAAGTAATGTCTTAAAAACAAAGCATGATACTGCAAAAAACTCGGTTGGAAATATCCGGTAAATTCTATTAAAGTAGCATAAAAATTCTGTTTTTCGGTTTGCAAAATGCTTAAAAGTTCCTTAATTGCTTGGTTGGTAAGGTTATTTTTGATATATTTGTGGATGGAAAAAATCAGAATAAGAAATTTTACAAAACTTTTAGCCCTGTTTTTGGTCGTGTTTCTAAATGTTGGAGCAGCGTCAAAACTTGGAAAAGCAAGTTATTATCATCATAAAATGGAAGGCAGGCATACCTCTGATGGAGGAAAATATAGAAAAGATAGTCTTACCTGTGCGCACCTTACCTATCCATTTGGAACGATATTGAAAGTGCGCAATCCAAAAAATGATAAGGTAGTAATAGTAAAGGTAACCGATCGCGGGCCGCATAGTCGAAGATTGATGATCGACTTGTCCTATCGGGCGGCTCAGGAACTGGATATTGTACGTGCAGGAATTGCGCAGGTTGAAATTACAAAATTAGATTCGATGCCTGTGAATAATTTTCGAGATTCTATTTTGATGAATACCGATTTGGTGAAATTGGAAATGAAAAAGTAAAAACTACTGAAAAACAAATTAAAAGCCCGAACTTGAATCACTTTCAAGTTCGGGCTTTTAATTTGTATGAGTCTTGGAAAGAGTGATTATCTTTCTTCGTATTGTTTTTGATAATAGTTTTGATAGGCACCGTTGGTGATGTTATCCATCCAGCCCTGGTTAGCCAAATACCAATCCACTGTTTTTTCCAATCCTTCTTCGAATTGTAGCGAAGGTTTCCAGCCTAATTCGCGTTGTAATTTCGTTGAGTCGATAGCGTAACGTAAGTCATGTCCTGCTCTGTCTTTTACAAATGTAATCAGTTTGGCCGATTCGCCCGGTTCACGACCCAATTTTTCATCCATGATTTTGCACAAAGCGCGAATCAGATCAATGTTGGTCCATTCGTTGTTGCCACCTATATTATAGGTTTCTCCAACCAATCCTGTGTGGAAAATAGTGTCAATGGCGCGGGCATGGTCATTTACCCACAACCAGTCGCGTACATTCTCGCCTTTGCCATAGATTGGAATCGGGCGATTATTTTTAATATTATTGATGGAAAGTGGTATCAGTTTTTCAGGGAAGTGATTTGCACCATAGTTGTTGGAGCAGTTTGAAAGTACAACAGGTAAGCCGTAGGTGTGATGATATGCGCGCACAAAATGGTCGGAACTTGCTTTGGCTGCTGAATACGGACTGCGTGGGTCGTAAGCGGTTTCTTCCGTAAAAAGACCTTCTTCGCCTAATGAGCCATAAACTTCATCGGTCGAGATGTGATAGAATCGTTTTCCTTCCATATTTCCCTTCCAAGCTTCTTTTGCTGCATTGAGCAAATTGGCCGTTCCAAATACATTGGTACGTATAAATGCGAATGGATCGGTAATCGAACGATCGACGTGCGACTCGGCAGCAAGGTGTACTACCCCGTCGAATTGCTGAGTTTTGAACAATTCGGCAATAAATTGTTCATTAGTGATGTCGCCTTTTACAAAGCTATAGTTTGGTGCATCGGCAATGTCGACCAGATTTTCCAGGTTTCCTGCATAGGTGAGTGCATCCAGATTTACAATATTATAATCAGGATATTTCGTTACAAATAAGCGAACTACATGCGATCCAATGAATCCGGCTCCACCTGTTATTAAGATTTTTTTCTTCATGTTCTACTGTTTTTTTCGAGATTAATAGCACAAAGATACAATGTTTTTTCATGCTTAACAACTTGTTGATAACTTATTGCGATAAAATATTTTCAATTCAATGCTTTGTCTTACTTTTGCAACGTGGAAAATATTTGTAAACATATAGAAAAGCTTTTAGCGCAACATGACTATGTAGTTGTGCCAAATTTTGGTGGGTTTGTAGTGCAAAATCAATCGGCTGTAATTATGCCCAATTGTATCGTTGCACCAAAAGATACTATTGGATTTAATCCGTTAATGCATCATTCCGATGGATTATTGGCTATTGAAATAGCAAAAACCGAATCGATAAGTTATCGTATGGCTATGGAGATGATTGATCGGGCGGTTGAGAATATAAATTTGAAATTACAGACTGCGGGTAGCGTTCAGTTCGGTAATTTGGGCGTTTTTCAACAAAATGCTTCCGGCAATACGCATTTTCAACCGAGTGGTAGTGTTGATTTCTTGCCTCAAAATTTTGGACTAACTGATGTACGTGTTTCGACAAGAATGGTTCGACATGATGAGGAGCGTCGCAAAGTTTCGTTTACGTTACCTTCATCTAAGGCTTATAAATATGCTGCAGCAGCAATGCTGGTTTTTGGCTTTTTGCTTATCTCACCCGAGGTGAATGATGTGCGTCGATCCAATAACAATGCCGATTTTAGTTCGTTTGCGTTTATAAAAGATAGCAATGCGCATTTCGAAAAGAAAGCGGTGGCTGTTGTAAAACAAGATACTGTTGCTAAAGATTCGGTAGTTGAGGTACCTGAAGTAGTTGAAAATGCTAAATTTCATGTTGTTGTGGCTAGTTTGCCAACAAAAGAATCGGCCGATAACTATTGTAAGGAACTTGCTGCCAAGGAGTTCTTAAAAGCCAATGTTGTATCATCTCCGAAAAATTATCGTGTTGCGGTACAGTCATTTACTACTCGTGAGTCGGCTGTGATTTTCATGGAAAACCTGCGGAAAACCGATAGTAGGTTCGAAACAGCATGGGTGCTTTGTAACTAATTACTGGTCAATAAAATTGTTTTTAGTCAACCCTTTCCAGTTTCAAATAAAAAGATTACCTTTGCAACCGCTTTTCGAGTAAAAGCAGTTAGGTATAATCATTTAATAAATAAAAAAATGCCAGTAAAAATTAGATTGCAACGTCATGGACGTAAAGGGTATGCTTATTATCATATCGTTATCGCTGACAGCAGAGCGCCACGTGATGGCAAATTTATCGAACGTATCGGTTCGTACAATCCAAACACCAATCCTGCAACTATCGATTTAAAATTCGAAAAAGCGTTGTATTGGTTACAAACAGGTGCACAACCTACAGACACAACTCGTAACATTCTTTCTGCAGAAGGTGTTTTGATGAAAAAACACTTATTAGAAGGTGTTCAAAAAGGTGCATTTGATGTAGTAGAAGCTGACAAACGTTTCGATGCATGGAAAGCAAGCAAAGAATCGAGTGTCTCAAAAACAAAAGAACAATTAGCTGCTGACAAACAAGCTGCTGCTAAAACACGCTTGGCTGTTGAGGCTGAAGTGAACAAAGCAAAAGCCGCTGAAGTTGCAAAGAAAAAAGCTGATGCTATTGCTGCTAAAATTGAAGCAGTTGTTGAAGAAGCACAAGCTGAAGAAGCTCCGGCTACTGAAGAAGCTGCAGAGTAATTCGCAGTCAACTAATTATCATATAAAACCCGAAAGTAATTTCGGGTTTTTTTGTACCCGTTTTGAAAGATTCAAATAATAAAACTCATTTTAAAATATACAATCATGACAAAGACAGTAAATATTGCATTGCAAGTGTTGCCCACTTCCGCTACCGTTCATCCTTATTTGTTGGTTGATAAAGCCATTGAAGTAATTGAAAAATCGGGATTGAGATATAAAGTAACTCCTTTTGAAACCGTTATGGAAGGAAGTTATGATGAAATAATGGAAGTGGTGAAGTTGGCGCAGGAAGCTTGTTACGAAGCCGGGGCTGAAACGATGATGACTTACATTAAGATCCAAAGTTCGCGCAAGGATGTGAGTATTGATGATAAAATGGAAAAATACGAGTAGATGTTGGAAATACTTTTGTAATCATAATTCAAATAGACTTAAAAATTCAAAAATATTATTACTTTTGCATGTATCCTAAATCTGAATTTGCATGCTAAACGTCTCTATTGTACTTTATAAGCACGCTCCGGCGGAAATAGCTCCGTTGGTTGAAACATTGCGGAAATCGAAAGTCGTGTCTGCTATCTTCCTCGTTGATAATTCTCCTGTAAAACAGTCAGAATTCAATGAGCTTGACGCTACTTATATATTCAATAACCGAAATTTAGGCTATGGGGTGGCTCATAATATTGCTATCAAGCAAACTATTAATAAGTCTATTCCGTATCATTTGGTGTTGAATCCGGATATTGCCTTTGAGCCTGAAATTCTCCAAGAAATTGCAACTTACATGAATAATAATTCAAAAATTGGATTATTAATGCCTAAAATACTCTATCCAACGGGCGAAATTCAGTATCTTTGTAAACTCATTCCAACACCATTTGATTTGATTTTTCGCCGGTTTTTGCCGGATAGTTGGACTCGCAAGCGTAGAGCCCGGTTCGAACTGAGAGATACAGGTTATGATTACATCATGGATGTGCCTTACCTCTCGGGTTGCTTTATGTTTTTGCGGACTGATGCCATCAGAAGGGTGGGGATGTTTGATCGTCAATTTTTTATGTATCCCGAAGACATTGATCTTAGCCGACGCATTCATCGAAAATTTAGAACGGTGTATTATCCGAATGTACAAGTTGTTCATAATCATGCACAAGAGTCGTATGGAAATATGAAATTATTGATTGTTCATATTGTAAATATGATTAAATATTTCAATAAGTGGGGCTGGGTTTTTGATAAAGAAAGAAGGCAAGTGAATAAAGAAATTTTACAACGGCAGAAATGCTAATTTGAAACACATATATGAATTTTAGCTTCATTCAGATTACGAGCGCTTTTATGGTGCTTTTTGCAATTATCGATATTTTAGGTTCGATTCCGATTATTTTAAATATCAAACGCAAAGGTCAGATTGTACATGCTTTTAGAGCAAGTGCAGTAGCTCTGTTTATCCTTGTCGGTTTTTTATTCTCAGGCGAAGGAGTTCTTCGACTGTTTAATGTTGATATTCAGTCGTTTGCGGTTGCAGGAGCATTGATTATTTTTATATTCTCGCTGGAAATGATTCTGGATGTGGAGATTTTCAGAAATCAGGGGCCATCCGGTGGTTCTTCCATTGTTCCTATCGCGTTTCCGTTAATCGCAGGTCCCGGTTCGTTCACTACTTTGCTTTCGTTGAGGGCGGAATATGCTACCGAGAATATTATTGCTGCTTTAATTCTGAATCTAATATTCGTATACTTTGTATTAAAATCGACTTCAAAAATAGAAAAAATTATTGGTGAAGGCGGTATTTATATTTTCCGGAAATTTTTCGGAATTATTTTGTTGGCCATATCAGTAAAACTGTTTACCAGTAATATCGGCTCGCTCCTTTAGATGAATAATTGCTACGTTTATAATAAAAAAGGTTTCTGAATGAATTTTCAGAAACCTTTTTTATATATAATAGTTGACCTTTTATTTTAGTACTCGAAGCGACCAAACTCACTCTCAATCAACAGCTCTTTTTTGTCCGACGCCTCACAGTGTCCAACTATTTGTGCATCGATACCAAATGACTTAGAAATTTCAATTACTTTCTCGGCATGCTCGGCCGGTAGATAAACTTCCAGTCGGTGTCCCATGTTAAAAACCTTGTACATTTCTTTCCAGTCGGTTCCCGACTCTTTTTGGATTAATTGAAAAAGAGGTGGGACGGGGAATAAGTTGTTTTTTACAACTTTCAGATTGTCGATAAAATGCAAAATCTTGGTTTGAGCACCGCCCGAACAATGTACCATTCCGTGGATATTTCCGCTAAGTTCCGATAATAGTTTCTTTACTACCGGTGCATAGGTACGTGTAGGTGAAAGAACTAATTTACCTGCGTCGATACCCAACCCGTCAATTTGATCGGTTAATTTGCAGGAGCCTGAATAGGCTAGTTCTTGTGGTATTTCTACGTTGTAGCTTTCAGGGTATTTAGTGGCCAGGTAGTTGGCAAATACGTCGTGACGTGCCGATGTCAAGCCATTGCTGCCCATGCCGCCGTTGTATTCTTTCTCGTAAGTAGCCTGTCCTGACGAAGAAAGTCCGACAATAACATCACCTGCTGTTATATTGGCATTGTTGATAACTTCTGAGCGTTTCATGCGACAGGTAACGGTGCTGTCCACAATGATAGTGCGTACAATATCGCCTACATCTGCAGTTTCGCCACCGGTAGGGTAGATGTTTACGCCCATTTCACGCAGCTCTTCCACTATTTCGTTTGTTCCGTTGATAATGGCAGAAATTACCTCGCCCGGGATACGATTTTTGTTACGGCCAATAGTACATGAAAGTAAAATATTATCAGTAGCTCCAACGCAGAGCAAATCGTCAATATTCATAATGAGTGCATCTTGCGCTATGCCTTTCCATACCGAAATATCGCCTGTTTCGCGCCAATAAACATAGGCTAATGACGATTTTGTTCCGGCTCCATCTGCATGCATAATGTTGCAATAGTCAGGGTCATTGCCCAGAAAATCGGGGATTATTTTGCAAAAAGCCTTTGGGTAAAGTCCTTTATCGATGTTCTGAATTGCATTATGCACATCCTCTTTCGACGCTGATACGCCTCTTAAATTATACCTTTGATCGCTCATTATTTTATTGTTGAATTGTGTAGTTGTTCAATAATTTTGTTGTTCTGCTTGATTGCTGCGTTTATCTACCTGATTCAGTAATCATTTCTTTGATTTTTGAATTGAAATCATCCTCTTTCAGAAGTTGCTCCAGTGTCATGTGCATTCGATAACACCAAAAATTACGCGGATTGCTTGGTACGTTTATACGCTCTGCATTCGGATGCTCGTGGCATAATTTTGTTTCTAAGGCCATCCAATCCTGCCAAGGCAGAATAATCCACATAGCTTGAGATTGCAGGTGTTGTTCGATGATTTTCTCAGCTATCCATTGTTCGCATGTTTCGGGTGCTGTACCCTGCATTCCCAGTGCTCTGTTGTAGAACCGTTGGGTCAGCACGGCGTCCTCCTCCCACCAGGCACGAATAGGGTTCATGTCGTGCGTAGAAGTGGTACAAACCGAACGATACGGAGCATCAGCAGGCATTGCAAATTCGGTATTTACTTTTTTGGGCATGCGTTGAATTTCCAGACTCAGAATTTCCAGTGCATTCATTACATCAGGAACAGAATCGGGTACCATACCTAAATCTTCGCCACACACCAGCATGTTGGTGGCCGAAATAAGCGCAGGCAGTTTAGTCATTGCTTGCTGTTTCCAGAACTGAGTATGACGGTGATAAAAATAGTCAATATATATTTTATCCAGTAATCGACGTGTAGCTTCAGGAAGATCGCGGAAACCGGCAGAGCTGTGCATCGAAATACGTGGATGAAACTTCTCGGGTTGGCGCATGTCACGCACAAAAAGTACCTCGCAATGCATGGCGTACAAACCATCGCGAATAAGAATTTCTTCTTTACGGAAATTATATCCTAAAGTTGCGAAGTGGGTTTCAATCTTCTTTTGCGTATCGAATTCGGGCTTGAATTTGAATTGCTGCCAGCCGTCCGGTACGAAATATTTTCGGATAACTTCGTCGGTATATTTCCCAAAAGTAGCATATAAAACATGTTCTTTCAGGTACGGTTTCACAAATCTGTCCTGATCCCAGCGCAGTCCTCTCGATTCTAAATCGGAACCGGAGAAAGGTAATGCGGGGTGAAAACTACCCGTTAATCCCCACACTGCATCTGCCGGAATTTCCCATATTCTAAAAAAGCCCAATATGTGGTCGATACGGTAGGCATCGAAATACTCGGCTAGTTTCTGGAAGCGTTTGCGCCACCATTGGTAACCATCTTTTTCCATTAATTCCCAATTGTAAGTAGGAAATCCCCAGTTCTGACCAGTTACCGAAAAATCGTCAGGAGGTGCGCCTGCTTGTCCGTTGGCGTTAAATAGCTCGGGATCTACCCATGCATCTACGCTGCGTGGACTTACGCCAATCGGAATATCGCCTTTGAATCCGATGCCATTGGCTCTGGCGTAATCGTGCACTTCTACTAATTGTTTGTGCAGGTGATATTGCAGGAAGTAGAATAGTGCAATTTCGGGGTAATGTTCTGTTGTTGGTGCCGAGAATGCTTCTATATCCGCTTTGTTGTAAAGGCTGTATGTCGGCCATTTGCCGAATTCCGGCGTTCCGTTTAGGTCACGCAAATAGGAGAATGCGGCATAGGGAACCAGCCATTCTTTGTTAGTTTCGAAGAAATTTTTGTAATCATCGGACGCGAAAACAGCAGGACTTTCCTGAGGGAAAATGGCTTTGAAGAATTCCCATTTTACCTTAATTACATTTTCATAGTCCGAAAATGTTTTTTCGTTTAGCTCTTTCTTCTGAGCGTCGAAGTATACTTTAAGTTTTTTGTCTTTTAGTTTTCCTAATTTATCCAAATGAAGATAGATAGGGTGTAAAGCATAGACCGAAACGGCATTGTATGGATATGAATCGTAGTTGGTGTGATAAAGAATGGTGTCGTTGATAGGCAAGGTTTGAATCATGCGTTGACCGGTTTTCTTTGCCCAGTCCACCATTTTCTTTAAATCATTGAACTCACCGATGCCAAAGCTGTCTTCGCTGCGAAGCGAGAATACGGGAATGGCTACTCCTGTTCCTTTCCACGAAGGGATGGTGCGCAAGAAATGCTCGTCGGTTACCACCGTAAATTCCTGTTGGTTTACGGAATTGATGATTCGGTTAGGGCCACCGCCCCAGGCCAGTACTTTGTCGGTGGCAGTGTCAACAATCAGGTATTTATATTCGAGTGGAAATTTAAAGTCTTTCGCGTCAAGAGTCACCTGCCATACAGGAAAGTTTGTATCATCGAGTTTTAGCTTTTTTGATTCATCCCAATTGCCAAGTGCAGCTTGATTGCCAATAACTGCAACGTGGCGGTGTGGCTCCATTTGCGGGCAGTTGAGGCGTAGCATTAGGTTGTCGGTTGCTGCTAAAGTATTCGACTTTGTTTTTTCTCTTTTAAAGAAGCAATCGGAAAAAGCAGCGGTAATGAAAGGTGAATCGCCGAATGGACCACGCCAGAAATCCTGAATGCAGATGTCTTTTTTTGACGGGTTTATGGTAACGATACGTTTTTTTCCGTATTCATTGTCAAACTCTTTATCGGTGTTGAGTAATGCGTATTGATAGGTGATGGAAGAGAGTGAGTTGTCGATGTTTACCTCTGCCGTCCATTCAAAGCTTGCATTACATTGCATAACAATCGCTTGCGAAGACTGAGACTGCTCATGAGCAGGGGAATGTAACATAAGGTAGACTGATTGTCCCCATTGAGTTACATAATGTATTTTAAATTGAACCTTCATAATTGTAGCAATGAATAATAGGCTACAAATTTACGAAAATTCTGCGCAATATGAAAATTGTGCTAGATACAAATAAAAGAAAGGATGCAAACGATTGCAAACGAAAAAAACCTTCTTGATTATTGTGAAAACACAATAGCAAGAAGGTTTTAATGAGGTTCGTGGCGGATTCGAACCGCCGTAATCGGTTTTGCAGACCGGTGCCTAGCCACTCGGCCAACGAACCTTGTTTTTGGGACTGCAAAGATAGTATAATTTTGTCTTTTTCCAAAGCTTTTTTGTAGAAAGTCAAAAAAAAATTCTACCTGCGATTCGTTTATCTCCGATCTTTCCGGTCTTTCGGATCTCTGTGATCCTGCATATTTTCCAATAATTTACGTTTAAATTCCCGCTCAGCACCATAATATCTGAATAATGTTTCAGGTGCTAAAAGTCTACGTAGCTGGAAATGATAGCTTTTGCGCATTTGCGATTGTTTTACTTCCATTTCTACGTATCTGTCGTTAAGTTCGGCATAATTTGGTTTTACGTTATTGTCTTTTTTGAAAGTTTTTTTGAAAAAATCTCTGTTTTGCTGATGTTGGCACCACATGTTTTTTTCGTATTGCATAAATACGGATTGAACTTTAGCAATGTCGGAAGGACTTAGTTGTGCTTTTTCAACCAAAAATTGCCATTTTTGAGAATGCATGTCGTCAACTTTTGGAGATTTATCCATGTCCTGTGCATTTATATTTGCACTCAGGAAAATCAGGATACTCCATATAAAGCATTTTAATGTTTTCATGATATAGTTCTTAAATATGTTCTTTTTTGTTATTTCGCAGGTTCATCTACATAATAATCCACCATCGAGGCTTCATTTACTTGCGATAATACGTAGGCTTCGTAGATGTCTGCCTTTTCTGTTACGTTGATTTGATAAACTTTATAGAAAGTTTGTCCGAGCATAAAAATACCCACAAAAGCTGCAGCGACATACATCCACTGTTTCAGAAATCTATGGCTGGAGCCTGAGTTACGATTAATTTGCTCGTCGATTTGCAGTGCAAAATGTTCGAAATAGTTTTCAGGAACCGTAAATGGTAATTCCCTTCCTATTTGGTCTAACGATATTTTATTATTCTTTTTCATACTGTATGTTTGACTATTTGAAGCTCAATTGGTTTAATTGCTCGTCATTTTCTTTTGAAGTATTTGTAAAACTTGTTGAAAATGGAATTGTTGCTTTCAATATGTTTATTTGTGTGTTCTATTCATTTTCGTTAAAGTACTTTTCAATCTTTTTTACGGCATGATGGTAGGATGCTTTCAAAGCTCCGATGGATGTGCCTAATATTCCTTCCATCTTTTCGTACGTAATATCTTCGAAGTATTTCATATTAAATACCAACCGCTGCTTATCCGGTAAGGTAATAATTGCTTTTTGCAATTTTAGTTGAAGTTCGTTACCATTAAAATAGTTGTCGGCTTGCAGATTTTGTAGTAAAGTTCCTTCTACATCATCAAGCGATTGATTGTTTCTCAGTCGTTTATTGGCTAAGAAGGTAAGTGTTTCGTTGGTAGCAATGCGATAAAGCCAGGTTGATAGCTGCGAATCGCCCCTAAAACCTTCAATTCCGTTCCACGCTTTCATAAATGTGTTTTGCAATACATCGTTGGCGTCGTCGTGCGACATTACCATTTTGCGAATATGCCAATAGAGTCGCTCCTGATAGGTGCGCACCACCAATGAAAATGCTTTGGTTCGTTGGTGGGGTTTGCTCAATTGTTCTTGCAGCTCTTCTTCTGTTTGGGTCATATGTAGTAGGCAAATGCCGGTTGCGCTATTATTAGATTTACTCCTTTGACTGATTTTCACTCAAAAGGTTTAATTGGAATGACTAATTTACTCTGGTAATGTCATTTCTGCCTTCAAAATACCGAATAATATTTTGCGATGCAAAACGGCTCATTTCGTTGCGCGTATCTACTGTTGCTGTGCCGCTGTGTGGAGCAAGTACCACGTTGTCGAGTTTTAGTAGGGCAGGAGCGATATTGGGTTCGTCTTCGTATACATCCAGACCTGCAGAGGCAATCCAATGGTTTTGCAGAGCTTCTGCCAGTGCCGACTCATCTATCACCGATCCGCGCGCTGTATTTATAATAATGGCGGTAGGTTTCATCTGTTTTAAACTGGCACTGTCAATTAAATGCCATGTCTGGTCGGTAAGTGGGGTATGCAATGAAATGACATCCGATATTGCGAGTAACTCCGACAGTTTTAATTTGCGGGTTTGGTAAGTTGTTTCTAATTCGGGAGTAAGACGGGTACGATTGTAATAAACTACCTTCATTCCGCATGCCATAGCTCTGCGTGCCAATGCCTGTCCAATGCGTCCCATGCCGATGATGCCGAGCGTTTTTCCGTAGAGTGTTTGTCCCAGATTTTCCAAAACTCCCCACTGTAGTCCGTTTGAGATACGAAGTTTTCGATCGCATTCTGCTATCCGGCGTGCTGCTGCCAGCATCAATGCAAATGCTTGCTCCGCCGTTGGTTCTACAACCGGGTCGGGTGTATTGGTTACCACGATTCCACATTTAGTGGCATATTTCACATCGATATTGTTGTAGCCTACTCCAAAGTTGGCAATAATCTTCACTCTCTCTTTTGCCGCGTCAATCACTTCTTTGTCTACTTTGAACTGAAATGTTGGCAAAAAAGCATCACAACCGGGCAGTAGTTGTATGACTTCCTCTTTCGAAAAGACGTCTTTGTCGGGGAAAATGACTTCGAAATGTTTCTTGAGTTCAGTAAAACCTTCGTCTAATAATCGGGTGGATACAAGTACGCGCATAGTTGAATCTGTTTATAGTGTGGTAGAACAAATATACGGACTTTGAGTGAATCAAACAAATAAATATCAGTTATGATAATTGTTGTTTGTTTGTTTGTTTGTTTGTTTGTTTGTTTGTTTGTTTGTTTGTTTGTTTGTTTG
>JAFLKK010000014.1 GCA_019163375.1 Paludibacter sp. | reverse complement strand
CTTTATAGCATCCAAGGCGGGCATATTTACGAACGGTGGGTGCAGAGGCTTTAAGCAGCTTAGTGGCCTCACTCATTTTTACGAGATTGTTCATCGCTGCGTCTACAGGAGACATTTTTTCGGCAAGAGTACTATCCTTGATAATTTCTTCTTTTTCCGGCCTTTGCCAGAATCTTACAAAGTTCTTCTTCATTTTCCATTATTTTAAAATATTTCTGGAGACAAAGATAGAATAGATATTATGAGAAAAATAAGAAATTTGTCCCTTGGAACGATAGGTACAAATAAAGGAACAATAAAGGAACAATAAAGGTTTTTAAGATGATAGTTGGGTATAAAAGAAAAAGTCAATTATTCTTAGAAGACAGATCTTTTATATCCTTACCCACAATGTCAGCAACATCGTGTAGCCCAATTTCAATGAAAAACTTTTGGATATCTTTCAATTGCTGTGGCAAAACTTGACTGTCTTTTCCGAATTCGCCTCTTGAACGATTGGGTTTATCGTGTAATTTGGGATTCGATGGCTTTATTTCTTCACCAATGAATTTTCTCCACTCATCTAATCGCTCTTTTGGAGTACTTGCCGAGATAATTTCTGCTTTTATCAGATAACCAAAAGTTCTGTCGCCTAATTGTCTTTTCCTTTGCATAGAATAGCACTTAAGGATAAAATCTTTTACTAACTTCAGTTTGTCTTCAAGATTTTGTACTGAGTTAATTTTGCCGTGATCGGTAATATCGTAGGCTAATCGTATTATTTCTTCATCAGAAAGATCATCTTGTAAAAATAAATTCACGACCTCATTTCGTTTATTTTCGAACACATCGATAAGAAGTTCTTCTTCCCTTCCCGTCCCAAGCACTTGATTAACAAAAGGTAAAATGCCCGACATTTTCAGCTTTCGTTTCATTCTAATGGCATTTTGAATGCTACTATCGAGAAACTGGTTTATATCTAAAGCTTTCCCATTTTGTTGCTGCATCTTGAAACAAGCAAAATGAGATTTAAAAATTGAAACAACTGTATTTGCTTTGTAATTATCGTTGTATATTTTACGGTACTTATCCATTTTTCCATAATTAATTATTGAGGCAAAAATAACAAAACATTTCAGTATTTCATATTATCTCTTCTAAATTTCAATAATTTCTAATATTTTTTAGGCAGGGAAATGGGTCTAAAATTAGGGGCGAAAAATCAAATTTGCACGACAAATGCACGACAAAAAACGAAAGCACCCTATTAATCAATAGATTAATAGGGTGCTTTGCGGTACGGACGGGAAATGAATCTCTCCCTATTTATCCAGTAAATATCAAGCGTTTAGCGTTGTAATTATTTGCCTTAGTAACGCTTTAGTAACGACGTTTTGTCTATTATAGTCCTTTGGTGGCTATTACATGCCTGCTCAAATTATAGATACAAAGATAGATATTTTTTAGTGACCACAATTCTTTTTTGATGATATTTTCCATTCATAGGTTTAGATTTACCCATTAAACCCTGCATAAAATTTATATGTAATCGTCTATCAATCTACATTTAATCATTCTCTAGGTAATAATGCATTATATCCTTTAGTATTTTCTTCTCCACGCCATTCTTGAACAAGATTGATGTTGGGAATTCATTCACATATTTTAGAGGGAGCATGCTCAAGAATAATTATTAGGATAAACCGTCTTCTTAAATCCATATTGAATTGTATTGCGTTTTTGTTTCCAATAGACCCTGATAAAAGGGGGGTATTGCATGTGCTATTAAAAATACAATCTAAAATAATCAAAATGTGAAAATGATTTTGTAGCTTTGTGAATTCGAATGGCTTGACTATAAATCCATTGGAAAAGCTACTGGGGAAACCTCAAAACTGGCACATGATCACCTATTAGAGTTTATTGTTGAACTTGGCAAGAAAAATGTGAAATTCACCCTCGCTCAAGAAGCTGAATTGGAAGAATACATCCATGCAGAACAAGTTAAAGCCAACGAAATCAAAAAAAATGACGATACCGACAACCAAATAGATAGAATGCTGTATGCTCTATATGAATTGACAGGAGAGGGAGTTAAAATTGTGGAGGGTGAGCGAGAATGTGTTTTAATAGTAAAATTAATAATCATTAAATATACAATATATGGAAATCATTTTTAGCAAGTTATTTAAGATTGACATTACAGCTAAAATAGCTGAAGAAAGACCAGATTTACACAAGATTGCGAACTTCAAGATATATATCCAAAATATGCTTGAACAAATTAGTGAAAAAAGCCCTGATAGATATTATCAATTTCGTAGCGAGCATACAGAAGTCAGAAGTTTAATTAGCAAAATATTACTCAACAATGAATATGATGATAGTAGCTTAGCTATAGCAAATAGATTGCTGATAAAGGAAAAATTTGCTCAAGAGGATTTAGAGAAAAAGAAACTAACGCAAAGAATAACAAAGGGTATGCTCATTGTTTCTTTAATACGAATGACGAGCGAAGCGTCAAAGCTTGTCATACTAAAAGTAGATTATGATGAGTTTATATCGGATTTGACAGGTGAAATTGCAACAGGTTTATCAATCAGAAGAAAAGTATATAAGGCTTTAATTTGCGAACTTGATAATGAGAATAATATTCTAAGTACTGCAATATATGATACAAATACTTCGAGTAGCTCATATTGGTGGGATAAGTTTTTAGAGCTAGATGTAATACGACAGAATAATATCAATACTAAAAATGCTTTTGATGCTATACATGGGGAAATATTAAAGCCATTAAAAACAAATTACAAACAAGATTATTTGCATTTATGGAATATCACTCTTGGATATTTTAAATTAGGAGGAGAATTTAATCTTGATTTTTATGTCAATGACATTTTAGGTAATTATAAGCCATATAACAATAAAGTAAGTATGGGTGAATTAATGACTAAATGTGCGAAACTTCCAGAAAAACTTGCTGAGAAAAATAAATTTGACAGAAGATTCACGAAAGATAAAGCAACTCTTAAAGGAAAAAACTATCATGAGACAATAAAAATATCTAATGAAATAGATTTGGTTTTAAATGATCATGTTGCAAATCTTGCTGATATTATTACTGCAAAATATGACCCGGAAACAAATGAAAAGTTTCTAATATTAAGAAGTGACTTAGGTTATGAGTATGCCAAGAGTTTAAAGAAGGATATCGATGAATAATGTCATTCAAAATATTTGTAATTTATTTATTCCTGCGAATTGCGATCTAGTGATTATTGAAGATATTATACAAGTTAAGTGCGAAGCAACTTGTAGCAGTATTCTTTATCCAATTAAATCAGATTTTGAGAATCTAGTATCTTTAATAAATATAAGAGATAACATCCATATTTCAATTGTAGCTGACGGTGACACACAAAATTTTGCAGATAAATCAAATAACAATTTTGATCAATATGTGGAGGACTGCAAAACTTTTTTGGAGAGTCAAGATGACTTTAAAATAATAATTACGATTGAAAAAAAACGATTGAATAATTGTTGCTCAATATATGATATAGATAATTTTGTCGATTATTTTAACTCTCTGCCAGCTTTAGGTCAGTTATTAAAAATAAATGAATTACATAACAACAAACAGAAATTTATATTTGAAGTTCAAGATGATGCGTTTCCTATATTTAGCACACCACTTGTAAAATTTGTAGCTCGCAATTATACACCAATATTATATGAGGAAAGGAATAACAGTAGTTTTGTTAAAGTAAAAAACCTTTGTCATTGTTCTTTATTGACAAAATATGATTTTGTACCAAACGACTTTTATTCATTACAAACAGAGAATGCAAAACTAACTACTATTTTCAATAGATTGGTTTTAATATATTCAATGATATATATATTTGATATTGTTGATATCAATAGTAGTGTGATTAATTATAAGTTAAATGGATATAGAACAGTAAATCAGAAAGTTGACATCAATGAGATAGACGCTTCTTCGTGGAACGATTACTTTGAAATATATAAATGGGTATATGAAGGTGGAAATATTGTTGATAAAATTGGATTAACTAGGAACTTATTATCATTAAACTTTACTCCAAGCAATCTTCATTTGTCAGAAACTACATTTGATGCAATAAAATCAAGTTTTAAGTTGTATCAAAAAGAAAATATCAAACAATATATTGATATACGAAATAAAATTTCCGAACAATTGTTAAGTCTGCAAGAGAAAGCCGAGAAAATTGTAGATAATTACGTGTCAGATTACAAAAAAAGTTTCCTTACAGTAGTATCATTTTACATCTCAGTTATTGCAATTCGAGTTGTATCAAAAGGAGATTTTATTGGAGGTTTCACGTTTGAGGTAACACTTTTATCAATAGGTTTTTTGTTGATATTCCTGCTGGTAATGTTTTATTCGCGGTGGGAAATTGACAAGCAAATAGAGAGATATGAAAAGGTATATCAGAATCTGAAAACTAGATATTCTGATTTGTTGGAATCTAGTGATATAAAGCGAATTTTGAATAATGATAGCGATCATATTTTAAATTTAGAGCATATCAATAATAATAAGAAAAAATATACTCAACTTTGGATTCTTTCATTGTTTGTTCTTTTCATTGTAACAATTACACTATTCATATGTAACAGTACACAGTCTGTTTTACAGCCAATAAATAATATCACAATAAAACTAATTATTTCAATAAAAACTATACTAAATGCTATATAAAGAATATATTAAGCTTTCAAGTTTGATAATACATCAAGTTGGGAATAAATTAAACCAAGATAATTTTAGTCTTTCAAAAAAGAATGTTGAATTAGATAGTGATTTAAATCAACTTTTAACGATATTCTTTATTTCAGCATTTAAATCAGATGAATACTATATACTGAGTCATGAAATAGATTTGAGTATGAATGAAGTTTATGTGTGTGTTGGTAATATTTTCCAGAATCCAGACTCATTTTTATTAGAATCCCAGAATATAACCAAACACCTTTACGAACAAAGTACCCATCCCAAGATTAAAGGGGGCGAATTTTATGTCGTTTATTTCAAAGACTGTATTGTAGATGGTGATACAGTAGATGCAGTGGGGTTATTTAAATCAGAGAATAAAGATACGTTTCTGAAAGTGTATCTTAAAGGAGATGGTTATGAAATTGAAAGCCAAAAAGGGATTAATATCAATAAACTGGATAAGGGTTGCTTAATCTTCAACAGAGAAAAGGAAAACGGTTATGTAGTATCAGTTATTGACAATACGAACAAAGGAGCAGAGGCCAAATATTGGACGGATGATTTTTTGCATGTAAAACCACGCAACGATGAGTATTCTAATACGAAGAATGTGCTCTCAATGGCCAAGAATTTTGTGTTGAATGAATTGCCTCAGCATTTTGAAGTTTCAAAAGCCGACCAGGTTGATTTATTGAACAAATCAGTTGAGTATTTCAAGAAAAACGAGAACTTTGATATGGGCACTTTTGCTCAGGAAGTAATGGGGCAAAAAAAGATAATTGAATCTTTCAATACCTATAAATCAGAATATGAGTTTGCTTGTGAACTGGCTGTTTTGGATAGATTTGCTATTTCAGAAGCAGCTGTCAAGAAACAAGCCAAGTCATTGAAAAGCGTCATTAAACTTGATAAAAACTTCCACATTTACGTGCATGGCGACAGAGATTTAATAGAACAAGGTGAGGATGAAGAAGGAAGGAAGTTTTATAAGATTTACTATAATAAGGAGAGCTAGTTTTTCTTTTGCTAAAAGTTTAAATGTTTTGTAAGATGGCAAAAATACATTCAATAAAAGTATCCAACTTTAGAGGAATCAAAAGTTATATTCAAAATTATTATGGACAAGATTTTATCTGCATTGTTGGACGTGGTGATTCAGGAAAGACGACATTACTTGACTCTATTTCATATGCTCTATCCCCAAACTGGAATGTAACTTTTTATGATACTGACTTTTACAATTGCAATATTGAAGAACCAATAGTCATTGAAGTTTCATTGTATGATCTTCCCTCAGAATTAATAAGAGAAGATAAATATGGTCTTCATGTAAAATTCTTAAATAACCAAACCGGTCAAATCCAAGATGAATATATTGATAACTCAGTTGCAATACTTACAATTAGATTGAAAGTAGAAAGAGATTTGGAACCTTGTTGGTTTGTTGTCAATTGCAAAGATGAAGAAAAGGAAATTCGAGCAACAGACAGAGCCAAACTAAATACTTTTCTAATTGCAGATTTTGTCAACCAACATTTTTCATGGAATAAAGGAACACCATTGTACTCTTTGCTGAAACAAGAAAACGGGGAAAATGAGAATAATTCTTTAATCATTGATGCTTTAAGAGATGCAAAAGAGAAGATAGATGAGACTGGGTTTAATCATCTTTCTCCAACTGAAACAATAATTAAAGATATCTCAAATGTTTTCGGGATAAATCTTACTGACATTGCAACAAGTATTGATCTAAAAGATATAACAATTAGAGATGGCAGGGTTTGTCTTCATGAAAACAAAGTGCCATTTAGGTTAAAAGGGAAAGGTTCTAAACGTTTATTGTCAATTGCTATTCAAATGGCATTAGCAAAGTCAGGTGGAATTACATTAATTGATGAAATTGAACAGGGATTAGAGCCTGACAGAGTAAAACATCTTGTCAGAACATTGTATTGTGAAAACAAACGAAATAATGGTCAAGTTTTTATTACCAGCCATTCTCAGAATGTGATAGAAGAGTTAGATTGTGATAATTTGCTCCTTTTGAAAAATATGAATGGTGATGTTCAGGGAAGTTTTGTACCAGTTGGAGATAAATATCAAGGCTTGATAAGAACATGTCAGTCAGCTATATATGCTCGAAAGGTAATAGTTTGTGAAGGAAAAACAGAAATTGGTCTTTGTAGAGCCTTTGATAATTATCGTATTCAAAATGGATTGAATAGTTTTTCTTCAAATGATGTCGTCTTTGTAGATGGTGCAGGAGCATCATTTACAGATAGGGCAGTCAGACTAAAAGAACTAGGTCTTGATGTTAGTGTTTTGTGCGATTCAGATAGAGATGAGACTTTAAGTCCAGCTAAATCAACTCTTGCAGCAAAAGGAATAGCTATATTTTGTTGGGAGGCAGGAAAATCCCTAGAGAAACAATGTTTTGATGATTTAACTTGGAATGGTATTTTAGAAATATTTGATTATAGAGTTAAGGAAATAAAAGATGCAAGAAATGTCATCAATTCAATTAGAGAGAAAAATGGTAATGAATTACCCATAAACTGGAATGAGATTGATTCAGCTAAAATTAGAAATGCTATGTCTCTTGCATGTATTTCTGGTTCGTGGTTTAAACGTATAGACCATGGAGAAGAATTAGGCAATATAATTTTTAAATACATTGCTGAAAATTCCCAAAGATATTTGTTTTCTACATTAAATAGTTTGTCAAACTGGATAGATGCACAATGAATATTGAAACATTTGTAAATAGCCCAAAATCAATGATTATTGCACCTGCAGGATACGGCAAAACATATACTATTGCAGATTGTGTGCTATTTGCTCAGAATAACAACATGGGTAAACAGCTAATTCTTACTCATACACATGCAGGAATAATATCAATAAAGGAGAAATTAAAAAGACTCGATGTTTCTTCAAAAAGTTTTAATGTAGAAACAATTACAAGTTTTGCACAGAAATATGTATTGTCATTCTATAAAGGTGAAATTCCTTTACAAGAGAATAGTCGAGTATACTACCCATTCATTTTAGATAAAGCTAATGAGTTATTCAAAATTCAGACGATATCAAAGATAGTTTCCAGTACATACTCTGGGTTATTTGTCGATGAATATCAAGATTGTACTATTAAACAACATAATATTATACTATCACTTGCTCAAATCATACCCACCCATATATTAGGTGATCCCTTACAAGGGATATTTAATTTTGGCGGTGATAGACTTGTTGACTTGGAAAGCAGGGAGGATATGGGGAATTTTCTTGATAATTCGCAGGTACTTGACACCCCATGGAGATGGATTAATGCCGGAAGAGCAGAATTAGGCTGGCAAGTTCATTCAATGAGACAAAGATTTTTAAATGGAGATCGTTTAGATATTCGTGGATTTAATGCGGTCGAAGTTAATATTTCTGACGATGTTTTTTCGAGGCAAGATTATAACACGATTATGAATCTAATCAATACTGAGCGAAGTTTATTATTTCTTGATCCAATTACAACAAACGTGGCTTCACGAATAGCATTTACTCAACGGTTTCTGAATAGAGTCAACTTAATTGAGGCAATTGACTCTGAAGATTTTTATTTGTCCGCTAAATTAATAGATGAAATTAACAGTAGTAATCTTATTTTACATTTAAGGCGAATATTGATTATACTCTCAACTACAACTGCGGTAAATAATTGGCTCACTCTGACTGGAGTTAAAAACAAAAGAGAAACTATAGATAAAAGCGCAGTAACACCACTTTCAAAGCATATTACAAATCTTGTGGGCGCTATTTCAAAGGAAGATATTTATAATGCAATTGAAAGTTTTTTTTTACTTCCCGATGTAAAATGTTACAGAAAAGAGATCTTGTGGTCGTTAAAGAAGGCAATCTTATTATCAATGGAGAATAATACAACAGTTTATGAATCAATGATTCACAATAGAAATAATATACGCAGGCTCGGGCGTAAAGTAGATGGTGTTTGTATTGGCACAACACTGCTAACAAAGGGGTTAGAATTCGAGACTGTGGTTGTCTTAAACGCTCACAGATTTGAAAATATGAGACATTTATATGTTGCATTAACAAGAGCTTCCAGGCGTTTGATTGTATTTACAAATAATCCGATTTTACCTAGTTAGAATGCAATTCTCGAAATAAAATGGAATCATCGAACACGCCAATCATAAATATAATTGCAGCTAAACTTCCAAGAGAGCTTGCAATGAAAATTTATAATGAGTATCAAACTCGTTATAAAGAACTTGTCAATATTTTGGAACATTCGGAAAGATTTAATTCCTTAAGTAATTTTATCGAAACTCTTGAAATACTTTTAGCACTTTCTGTATTTCATAAACGGGTGATCTGTAATCTTGAAGGTGTTGATAAATTTGCTGGCACAATAAGTCGTAAGAAAGAAGATGACATAACGATTGATATCGGGAGCTATAAATTAACTACAAAAGAGCAAAATAGAATTAAAGCAGTGATAATTGACTATAATCGACTTGCACAAAAATTTGGAATAGTTGATGAGTATTTTGCTTATTATGAAACTTATGAGTTTCTTGAAAATATGTTACGATTTAAAAAGTCATTTGATGATGATTATTTGGATTATCCTGATTTCAATGAAAATGGTGAGGAAATAAATAAAAAGAATCGTAAACACAAATCAAATCAATCAGAAGATGGCGACCTCCCCTTTTAGAGACAAGGTTCTGTTAGAGAGTGAAATTAGAACATTCATAAACAAATATAAAGCTATTGTTATCAATCAATCAGATAGAATAAGTGATTATTTTGAAATGAGCTGTTTTAATTTGATTGTTCGGTTTTACGAAAACGAAGGATATACCGTTACTGTTGAAAATCTTAATGGTGTGCATTACCGATATAAATGTTCTCCTTCTGGCATACAGTCTAATTTTTCATATTTTAAAGTTACGAAGTTAGTCGATGAAGTGTTGCATGAATTTGAAATACATCATAATCTGAATGTGGAATCCTCACATAGCAATGAAATTTTTACGACACCAGATATTAGTATTGTAAAAGCAAATTCTATCAAAGAATCAACAGAATATTATACTTCAAAGAAGAGATTTACATACGTAGAAAATGCCGTTATGATTTCATTTTGCGAGGTTAAGAATTTCAATCCTTTTCCTGAATTGATACTTAATTTTACAGGTATTGTAAATGAATTACGTAAAGAGATAATTAATAAAGATGGAATTGTGTTTGAGACTAAACATATAGCCCCCAGTCTAATGGTTTCTGGAAAAGGAAATAAGCAAACAAATAAAATCAAAGAAGAACTCGAAAAAAGATATAATTTGAATATAATTTATGAGTTATTTTATTCAGGGATTAGTGTTTTCTCGAAAGCAAATTATTTAGAATTAGCATACAAATAGATTGTCAATTCAAACATAATGGAATTAATAATTAGTAGTGGCAGAAAATAAAAACATTCTAGTTGATTTGCCTGTGCTTGCGATATATACATTCATTCAAGCCCATTACATTTCAGGAACTACGTTCGTACCTCACTTCGAACCCTTACATTTCATTCTGCTTTCATTTTATGCACACACCTCAGCAGTACACAGCTTCGATAGTTTCCTTCCTTTCCATTCCGCACGCTCCATTTATGCAGTCAGTCACTGCCCAAGCCCTTTTCCAGCGCATTTCCAATGGTATGTTTCTTTTTCTGCGTAGAACGCCTGAAGGCAGAGCGAAAAGAAATTACACCTTATCGGTGAGATGTAAGGCTACTCCAACCCGAAAGTAAAGCCCCGAAAACCACTTATAATTTTCATTGATGATAAATTTCGTGTAGCAATGAAAATTATAAAAGGTTTTCAAAATATGGGGACAGATGTCAAACTCCTTTCAGCAGCTTGGAAGTTGTATGGCACTTCGTGCATTTCCTCATTTACCCCACCGCCCTGTAGCTGTAGCAGAAAACAAAAACATTCCGTGTTGATTTATCCATGTGCTTGCGGTATCTACATTCCATTCAAGCCCATTACATTCCAGGAACTACGTTCGTACCTCACTTCGAACCCTTACATTTCATTCCGCTTTCATTTCATGTATACACCTCAGCACCGCACGACTTCGGTAGTTTCCTTCCTTTCCATTCCGCAAGCTCCATTCATACAGTCAGTCACTACCCAAGCCATTTTCCTAAGCATTTCCAGCGGTATGTTTTTATTTTCTACGGCGAGTTAACCTCAATGAAGAGAACCCGTTATAATTTAAATGTCTAAATTTTGATTCCAATCTGCCTCATAATACTGTTACTTCCAGAATAGAAAAGTTTTCATTCGGTCAAGTCGGTATTTCATTTTTCAGGAGCGAAAGTATTTACGGGGTCTTAACGGTCGGAAAAGGTCAAGCCGCAAGCGGTTTTGCAAAAAATCTTCCTGCTTCACTACGTTCACAGAGTATTTATCGCAAAAACCTTGTCCGCTCTAACCCCTACACAGGAAAAGCTCCTGAAACGAAAACGACCGACCCGACCGAAAGACGCATAAAAAAAATGTCGGATAAAAGAGGGGCAGATAAAACTGAAACTTCAACTCCCTTACCTCTTGAATCCGCATAAAATTAAAATAAAAAGGAGGCAAACAATGAAAACAAGATATAAAATAGCAATTCGGGTGTTGTCCAATATTAAGACATGTAAGAAAAGTTGTAAGGCTGTTATGTCAAAATATTCAAATACGCAAAGAATCTGTCTGGATAAAATTTTATTTTAAAAGTTATCAATAACTCATTCTTGTTCATTCTAATTTATTGTTCGTCAGGATATTCTTTATTTTCTTTATGTATTTCTTGTAACTCTTTAAACCATCCAAACTTCTTAATCATTATATCATAATATTTTTTCTGTTTTTCTGTTGGTTCTGCTTTTTGGGTTTCAAACAATCCAAATTTCCATTGTTGCATATTGTTTGTTGCTGCCAATAGCAATACTTTATTAGGATTAAATTTATAAGCGTATATTTCTTGTGCTTTTTGTAATATTAAATCTTTCTCTTCTTCTGTTTTATTAGGTGGATAATAGACAAACAAAAATAAGATATCGTTGATGATATAATGACGGCGAGCAAGACAATCTGGTATAGTTTGATATTTAATAACAACTTCAAATAAATCAGAAGCAATATTGCGTCTTTCAAATCTATCTAATGTCATAAGTTCTTTCGCAAATAATTCCCCATGCTCTAATGGTAAAGCATCGTTTTTTATGAGTTCATCAATGAAATAACTTTTTTCATCTGCGAGTTTCTTTAACAAGACAGAACGACTATACAAATATGTATCCCATTTCCCAATACAAGACTTACTCCATTCTTCAAAATTACCATTGAAACATTCTTGGGGAAATTCTCTGTTATTCATTAAATAATAGGCCAATAAGTCTTTTTCAGAGCAATGCATTTGTATTCCGTTATTTTTAAGAAATAATGTTTCTCTAATGGATAAGTATTCTATTAAGTCTTTTATAGTATCTAATTCATCTGTTATAGCTTCAAAGCTTTCTTGGTTAAAAATGTTGATACACCCTTTATTCTCTTTTGTATCGATAAATTCATATTTCTCAAATTGTTCCCCAACATTAACAGTTATTCGATGTAGATGCTTGTAGTCTGAGGGTTTGAAAATAAACTCACCCCGTTCATGATGTGTTATTTTTATATTTCGATTTGATTTAAATAGTTTTCTTTCCGCTCCAAATAGTTGATTTGTAGATTTTTCTACCACTTTTCTTTTATATCGCTCATAATCACCTTTGTTATCGTAATTTTTCACAGATATTATAATTGCAGTATCAAAAAATGCGATTAATAAGTCACAAATTTCCTTTTTATCTCCTTCTTCATCAATAGGATTTGGGTAACACCAATATTTAAGGTAAGCTTTGGATGCCAATCCATTAACTATTTGTTCTCCTTCGACTCCTTTCTCATGATTACTTGAAACAGATGCCCGGGCTACTCTAAGAGATTTATTTTTAGCATCAATGCTATTTAACTTCTGAACATTCTTTGCGTAAAAGGAATTCTTTTTTTGCTTTCTCTTTCTCCTTACGCCATATGTCCCATTAAATATTTTCCCTTTTCTGGTTTTTATATCTCCTTTTCCCATGTCATTAATAGATATTTCTGCAAAAATACCCATAAAAAAACACTTGATAAAATTATTTATCAAATGTTTTTCAATAAGTTGACTAAACTTGTTTAATCAACAACAACCTCTTTATCGTTCTCGTTATTACTCTCTATAAAAGTCAAAAGTCAGTTGCTTTATCTGCCCGAAATTATCCTCCACATAAACGTCTATCGTTTGTTGATCCGTTGACGCAGAAGTATAATAAAGTCTGAATATTCCCTTATCCAACGAATAACGGTCATTCGGTTTGAACACGGTACCGTCATCCAACTGTAGGGAACCTTTACCAGCTGGCTGAAAAAACCGAATGGTATAAGTTGCTCCATCATACACTCCTTCACGTTTGAGTTCACACCTGATTTCGACAGTTTCACCTTTTACTATCTTGGTTTGCACCGGCATTGTTTCCACAGTAAATGGAAACGCCTGCTGAATATCTAACTTGTTATCACAAGAGGCGCAACAAAAAAGGGTAGCGATCACAAAGCCACACATTACAATACTAAATACTCTCTTTTTCATACACATTGTTTTTTTAAAGAATGAACTTGATTCCTGCGCCAACCTGTGTATGGAAATGCCCCGTTGATCCTCCCCACAAACACCGTTCTCGTGTATTAAACAATAAGACGATACGGTCGGAAAGATAACTTTCTACCTCCAATGTGATTGCTCCTCCATAGATAAAAGCGTCTTTGTTTGTCAACTGTGAACCATCAAACAGTATTTTCTTATCCCAATTTACGGTCTCGTAACCTGCAAGAGCAGAACCGCCAATATAAAGGAAAAATATTTTATTGGCATCGGAAAGGACATTGACATAATACCCACCTTCGGTTGTAAATTGCGTCGTTGGAATACGAGTATCTTTATAAGGATTGTATTTCTGAAGATACTCTCCTCCGAATACCCATTTATTACCGCCGACTGTATAAGTGGAAAGAGCCGCACCGAAATAGTACCCCGTTTCGTTTTGATTGGCATGATTGTAAAAGCCATCCGCCATACCTGTAGTCAGTTGAATGCCCCGCATTCCCTTGAGATATCGTTGAGCGTTCGCCTGCCCGATAAGGGCAAGCGACACTACTACAAAGAACAAGAACTTTCTCATGTTACTTTACTTTTAATTCGTTGATAACTCTGGCACGCACCAGATCTTCATTCTCAATGGTGAACGACTGGTGGCGACCGCCGTTTTTCTCGTTCAGTTCTACTACCAATTGCTTGTCGTCGGGAATGGTGAATTTGTCCATCGCAAATACCGTAGACTCATCTTTCTTTCCAGCTACACGGACGGCATAGTTATAGGCACGAAGTGGAAAAATAACCTGTTCTTGTATGGCAGTACGTTTGGCCACTTTCTTATCTACGATTTTGAATGTGATAAAATCTACATCAAACGGAACATTGGAAGAATTCTTAATCTGTGTGTGGAAGTATAGCAGCCCGTTGTGGGTATAAATACCTTTTAGCATATACTGAATACCGAAACGTTTGCAACCTATATGTTTCACTTCTCGCTTGTCATTCTTGTAGATGGATTTCATAATCATACGCACCAACATAGGGCTTTCACTTCCCAGCTCTTTCAGGTAGATATCCATTGCATTGTTCGGGCGATTCACCTCCTCGCCATCATGTATAAAGTCGGTCATTTCGACGTTCAGGAGCAATGGTTCATTGGCATATTTTACATTGAAAGTGTAGAACGAACCGTCCTCGGTAATCACCGAGAGATTGGTTTCCTGACGGAAATTCTTTACTGTTGCTTTCACTCGGATTACATTTTCAGCTCCGTCTGCCTTTCCTGCAATCAGGTTAGGAGAACCTAAATCGACATAACGTACCGCCGAAGGGAAGATGATGTGTACGGTCTTGTCGTAAGTCACTTCCAGCCCGTGAGGTGGAATCATACGGTCGAACGTTAGTTTTTTAGTCAGACCTTGGTAAAGGTCACCCGTTGTTTCTTGTGCATGTACTGCAAACAGGCTCATTAGAAGAACCATCGTTAAAAAGAACTTTTTCATTTTTTTGTGGATTTTAGTGGTTGGGCCGTTAGACCCGTTGTTAATAATAGAATTTAATTTTCCGGTTGGTATAGCATGACCTTATACCCGGCTTTTAGGTGCACCTTAATGGTACGCATTTTCTTGGCGATATACTGTGAAGTACCTTGTATAGCTCCTTTACCTAAATCGGAAGCCAGTTGTGCTCCAGCATTGGTCGAGATATTGATGCTGCTTCCCAATGACGTACCCATGTTGGCAGCTACTTCCTTGATGGCACTTGACTCCATTGAATTGGGGATAAAGACACCTTCCTGCCCGTCATTGTCGAATACCGATAACTCAACAGGGGTAATTGTTCCTCCGTATTCCAGTGAAGTGATGCTAATATTTAGCCTTTCGCCCTGTAGCTTTGTTGCACCGGTAATAATGGAGTTACGTGGTACGACTATTCCCCTTACATTCATGGGTTCCAATATCCGCAGGCGGACGGTTTGCCCATCAGTCAAGGTCTGATCTCCGTGTATGCACGCGGCAATCGTATTCTTTTCTTGTGAGACGCTGTTTCCAACTGCTGTGTAAAAACCGCCATTGCGTGATTGGGAATAAGCCGTTATAAATGCTGTGTCACTCATGGGTTGTGCAAGACCCGATACAAGTTTTGTCGTGACCTGTGTGACAGTAGTTATTCCTGTTTTTCCGTTTGACGCATTTCCATTGCGTTTTTTCTCTGAATGCACCTTATCACCTGAGGAATTTGTCTGCGTCATCTGCCCCCCTTGTCCTGCAGGCATATATTTTGCCGCCAGTTCATAGGATTTTTCGAGTAGTGCGACCTGATCATTCATGGTTGATTTCGGAGTTTCCTGTGAAGCCAAGCGTTTCTCCAATTCGTCGATACGTTGTTGAAGTTCTTCTTTTTTTGAGTCCACTTTCGGCGACTCATAGAAATTACCCAGTGTCCGGTTCATGGTCTGATAAGCGGTTGCTGAAGACTGTATGGTCTGTCGGGGGCGGTAACTTCCTCCACCACTAGAAGCATATGCAGGTTGTTTCCCCGTTTCTGCATTTGTCAAACCAACACCCTTTTCAGATGTTTCTTTTCTGTCACCGAATAAAGAAGCAAGGTCTTGCATTGTACTGTTGCGTTCTTTCTGCTTATCCTCCATTTTAGCATGCTCGTAAGCTTTTTGCTTGTCACCGATAATACCTGCATCAGTCGGAAGTGGCATATCCGTATTGAATTTTTGACCCTGCTCTTCCTTTTTCTTGTCTTTGGCAGATGGAGCAAAGATCAGCCACATTGAACCGACAAAAAGCAGGAACATGAGCGGATAGACCAGCATTTTTTTGCGCTTTTGACGCTGCTCTTCCGTCAAGGTCTTTTCAGGCTTTCGCGGTGTGGTGGAGGTCTTGTCTAACTTGTTTTCTTCCATAATCATATTTATTTATAAGAGTTAATACTGTCTTGCTTATGATGCAAGTCTAACTGTTTGATATGTTCTATTTCTATTTGCTGACCGTCATTTTTGCCAATCCGGTAAAGTGCCGTTCCAACCATATAGAAAGCGCATATTGCAAATACAGTGAGCAAAGTAAAGACCACGACGAGTCTCATTTTGGGTGATAACCCATCCAATTTACAGCGCAGTCGTTCATCTTGTCTGTTTCTCCAATTCTTAATGCATTTTAATAGCTCTTTCATCGTTATCTCTCTTGTGTTTTTAAATCCTTGTTTTCAAGAATGGTGAATCCTTCGATGGTGAACCCATTGGGATTATTGTCACTGCGGGTAGCATTCAACAAATGACAGGTAGTTACAAGGCTTCGTTCTGTTACGTTGCTTTCCCGGATAATCATTTGCCGAGCATAGGTGTTAACCAGATAAGGGTAGCGATCAAAATTGCAGACTACACTATCTACTTGTACGACCTGATTGATATTACCGGCAATAATGCGGTTATAATATCCTTTCTCCGCAAAGTCGGTGTAGTAGTTATATGCGCTTTTATCAGCCAATAGCAAAGCCCGTTTTATATTGTTATCAATGGCACTTTTATCAGGAGACAGCGTGAAAAATAGCTCGTGAAAGCGACGGACATGCTCTCTTGCTTCTGCAGGACGGTTCTGAGAAAGGTCTTGCGAAAGGGCAAGCATCAATGATTTGCCACCGTCCAGCACGTATATCTTTTCACGCTGTTTCTGTGCGAAGTTGTAAGAACTCCAAACGGAGTATCCTACGATGGCGGCACAGAGCAAGACGAAGACAATCCCGAACAGGCGTATTTGCCTGAAACTTGTTTCGATGTTCTTTAAACTTTTAAATTCCATATTTTTGAATCTTATATTTTTGAATTACATGCATGTTGATTTTATACTTTTCATTTTTTCAATAGACGACCGGCTACATTCCCAGTCATAGCACCTGCTACACTTCCGGCAACACCACCTGCACGATTCGCTGTCTGACCAATATTGCGTCCATAGCTACCCATACCACCTGCTTGAATAATCCAACCGGAAACGGTAGGTATGGTGAAATAGCCGATAATACCAATGATCATGAATATGATATACACACCATTACTGGCATCAATGGAGTAATTGGGATTATTCTGTAGCTCCGAAATATCGTTTTGCAGCATCAATACTTGTATTTTTGCCAGTATGGAACTGAACAAATCGGATACGGGTAGCCATAAATAAACCTGCACATAGCGGCAGATCCATTGCGTGAGCGTACTTTGAAATCCATCCCAGACGGAAATGGCAAAGGCTATCGGACCGAGTATTGCTAAGACAATAAGAAAGAAGGTACGGATGGTATCAATCACCAGGGCAGCAGCCTCAAATAATAATTCCAGCACCTCCCGAAAAAAATCACGGATAGACTTTTTCATACTGTACATTCCCCGTTCGATATACATTCCCGTTACGGTGACCATATCCTCCGGTGACCAGCCGAGTTCGTCCAATTGTTTATCGAACTCCTCGTTACTGACCAGATAAGCCGTTTCCGGGTTTCGCATCATGGATTCATACTCCAACTTGTCTTTCTGTTCCCGATATTTGTTCATATCGAAAGTCTGACTTTCGAGCATTTGATTTGTCCCCTGTACAATGGGACTTAATACCCCATTAATCGTTCCGAGTACAATCGTTGGAAAAAACATAATACAAAAGCCTATTGCAAACGGACGTAGCATTGGGTACACGTCAATCACCTCAGCTCGGGCGAGCGATTGCCATACCCGTACCGAGACATAAAACAGGGCTCCTAATCCAGCGACACCTTTTGCCACCCCTGACATATTGGAGCAAAGCGGCATCATCTCCGTATAAAGAGAGCGGAGAATGGTGTGCAGGTTATCAAATTCAATGGTTAGTAGTGTCATAATTACCAATATCTTTCGTTACTATTTCCGTAAAGGGCTATTATTCTTGACGTATCATTTTTCTTTTTCGCACGCAGGTAGCTAACCGAAATGTTCTTATTGGTGTAATAGGTGACCAGATTACGATAGCGTTTTGCAGAATTGTAGCACTTGTCTATCACGTCCATGCGTTCCTTATCGGTCATCGAAAGTGTGGTGATGTTTACCACGTCTTTCATCTCTTTCAGAACATCATTACTCTCTTCCAGTAGTTTTGTGTAGCCAAAGGCGATGGCTCCCAGTTCTTCGACTGTGTAGTTGTCATCCCGCATCATTTTTTGGAAGCTATTTACATAGACATCTGATATTTCTCCAACCATCAGGATGGTTAGTTGTACCTTACGGGCATCTTTGATAAGGTTGTTTACGGACTTCAATGCGTCGTAATACTTCTTTCCCTGATCATAGATTTTTACAGTTTGCTGAAAGTTCGACAACATATTTTTTGCCGTCGTCGAAGTCTCTACAATTTGCTTAGTGGTGTTGATAATCCCTTGTGCGAGATTTGTAGGATCGGTTACGACCCATTGTGCGTTTGCTTTTCCTGTGAGAAGCAGACACAAACTGAAAATAATCAAAATTTTTGTTTTCATATTCTTGTGGATTTTAGTGGTTGATTATTTTTTTACGCCGACCCGGGTATAGTCCCCATGCGGTGAGAAGGTGAGTACATCTGTCGCCTCGTTATAAGCGATGTCAATACGAAACCCTGTGTTGATAAATAAATTGCCGTTTTCTTCTTTTAGCAAGAAAGTTTCCGGACGGAGCGTTCGGGTAATGCCCGCACGCCTGAATACCGTGACCTTGTAGACATTCCCTTCGCGGAAGATCACTACATCGGGCTCGCCATTTACGCTTACCCAATTGCCACATAGTTTGTCTCGGTTCGTTTCTTTTGCAATGCTGCAGGCTTGCAGCAGTAAAACTGCTACGCATAGAAAAGAGCTACTCAATAAGAGCAGTCGGTTTTTGTTGAAATTCATATGCTTTCGTTTTAGATGTATGTATATTATGATTTGCCTTTCCGGCTTTCGGCAAGCTGTTTGATAGCCGCTTCTATGTCTCCACCTAACTTTTCAGCAAGGTTCAAAACTTCCATTTTCTCAGTTTCTTCAGTGGTGTATGCAAGATACTCCTCGGCACTAACTTCGGTTGCATAGACGGCAGATTGAGTGCCTCCCAAACCAATCCAAACCTCCTTGTAGAGTCTTGAAGGATGATTAGCCATATTGATGGACAGTATCTGTGATTTCTCCTTTTCGGTCAGTCCGAGCAATGCTTGTATCTGGTCAAACTTGTTCATGTACTTGCGTTGGTCGAGAAGGATCTTGCAATCACTGTTATTGATGATACTTTCCTTTACCACAGGCGAACTGATAATGTCATCCACTTCCTGTGTTACGACAATGGCTTCTCCGAAATACTTGCGGACAGTCTTGTACATGTACTTCAGGTATTCAGCCATGTTCGCGGATGCAATGGCTTTCCACGCTTCCTCTACCACCAATTGTTTCCGCACGCCTTTCAGCCTGCGCATCTTATTGATAAAGGCCTCCATGATAATGATGGTCACTACCGGAAAAAGTTCCTTATTTTCCTTGATGGCATCAATTTCAAAAACAATAAACCGTTTGGATAAAAGGTCGATATTCTTGGTTGAGTTGAGTAGAAAATCGAACCGTCCTCCCTTGTAATATTGTCTGAGCGTGGTGAGCAGGTTGTCAACATTAAAGTCTTCTTTATTGACTTTAATATCCCTTTTGTCTAAATCAGCACGATAGACATCCCGCATAAAATCATAGAAGGTATTGAAACATGGAGTAATGCTTCTGTCTGCTTTTATCTTTTCGATATAGGCTGTTACCGCACTTCCCAACTCGCCGGATTCCGTTTTAGATATTTTCTCGTCCTCACTTTTCCAAAGAGTCAGTAGCAAGGTTTTGATACTGTCTTTCTTTTCTACGTCGAACAGATAATCGTCAGTATAAAACGGATTGAAAGAAATCGGATTTTCTTCGGTATATGTAAAATAAATCCCATCTTCGCCTTTTGTTTTCTGATGGATCATCTCACACAATCCCTGATAAGAATTACCTGTATCTACGAGTAGTACATGTGAGCCTTGCTCATAATACTGCCTGACCATATGGTTCATGAAGAATGATTTTCCACTACCGCTTGGTCCCAACACAAATTTGTTTCGGTTGGTAATGATTCCTTTTTTCATAGGCAGATCGGAAATATCCAGATGCAATGGTTTTCCGCTGATACGGTCTACCATTTTGATTCCGAAAGGGCTGGGTGAGCTCCGGTAGTTTGTTTCCTCCGTAAAGAAACACAGTGCTTGTTCGATGAAGGTATAGAACGATTCTTCTGCAGGAAAATCCGCTGCATTCCCCGGAATGGCAGACCAGAAAAGTGCCGGACAGTCTACTGTGTTATGGCGTGGTGTACATTCCATGGATGCCAATTGGCTACCCACATCATTTTTGATGTGTTTCAATTCTTCCCGATCATCACTCCATGCCATGACGTTGAAATGCGCCCGGATAGAAGTAAGGCCGTAAGAATGTGCCTCGTTGAGATACTCGTCTATCCATTCCTTATTGATCGAATTGCTCCGACTATATTGGGAGAGTGACTGCATATTGCGGGCAGACTTTTCAAAACGTTGCAAATTATCTTCACTGTTATCAATAAACAAATACTGATTGTACAGGTGATTGCAGGGAAGAAGCAACCCTATGGGACTTGCAAACGACAGGCGGCAATCACTTCTGTCAGTTGAAAGTCGCTCGTAGCGAGTATCCGTTGCGACATGACCCGGCAGATCCTTTACATCGGAGAGTGTATGCAGACACAATAAATTGTCGCCGATACGCATCTCCTCCGCTGAAAGGGATATATCTTGTAAACAGGTGGTATTCTCCAGTGAGAGGGAGAAGTATTTCTCAATAAGTCCGGCAGTAGCATCTGTTCCGGTAATCTCATCGACTGAAAGTCGATGTAGGCGAATAAAGCCACTATCGTTCATAATACGCTCAAACTGTTCGCAAGCTTCAATAAATTTTACCGCCGTTTCCTTGTCCCTGATTTCTTTGGGAATAATAAAGCCCCTACATAGTGTGTTGAAATTGCTTTGCTTACGGCTACGTTCTTTCGTCGTTTTTGTCAGAAACAGAAAACAGTTATGATTCAGATAGGGACGTTCATTGAAATGACGCTCAAAGGAACGGCTTAAAAAACTCATATCTTCCTTCTGAAGTTCCGCTTGATAATGTTCCTTGACGAACCAATCTTGCTTATGCACGATCGAAAAATCGGGTAATACCTTTATGGCTTTGCACCATGTAGCATGTATGGCTTCATACTCTGCTGAGGTCACCGTATATAATTCCGGCAGTTCCACCCGAAAGGCTAATGTGATGTCAGCATCTTTGGAAATAATGCAGTCATGTTCGACAGCCAGTAGCGGAAATTTACTTTCAAGCGTAGTCGCTTTTAATGTATTTCTCATTCTTCTTTCTTTTTAGTGGTGAATAGTCCGGAGAGTTTCCGTCGATTGATAATGTACTTGGGATAGCTTTTGGAGGCTGCTAATTTCATCAACCCGTGTTCTCCGTATTTAGCATTCAGAGCAAAGGTCTGCCACACCAAAATTGATGCAGCGACCACTCCAAAACCGATACAGAACCACTGGGCAATCCCTATCAAGTACATAATCACAAAAAGTACAAAGATGGCAAGTAGCCCACCCACGAAGATGAATAGGTATTGCGCTTTAAGCCCTTTGAACTCGACTGAACCTCCAATCCCTTTGTTGATTGAATATTCTGCCATAATTTTAGAGAAAGAAGGAGCGCAGGATAGTTGCCGCTACGATTAAGAAGATACAGGCACCAAACCAGCTTGCAGCTGTCTTGGATGTGTCAGGATCTCCACTGGAAAATTTGCCATAGACCTTTACTCCACCGATGAGGCCAACGACGGCTCCGATGGCATAGATGAGTTTGGTTGCCGGATCAAAGTAGGAAGAGACCATGCTTGTTGCTTCCGTGATTCCTGCCGTGCCATTGCCTTGGGCAACGGCGGCTGCAGCCAGAAGAAGGGCTGCCGATAAAAGAAATGATTTCTTAGTCATAAATAGTTCTTGAATTGTGTCGGGCAGTTGGATCGTCTGCCCGACAGATGAATACTGAGAATTTTAGTGGTGGATTTTAGTGGCTCACATAAAGGCTAGCCGTAATCGATTTTCTTCATTGTTTCTTGCTTTTTTATTGTTAGACAAAATCCCGAATATCAAACCCACTGATGTCGGTCGGTATTTCGGTTGTATATTGGAGTTGGACTACCTCCCCGGCTGTATCCCTGTCCCTTGAGATTGAATTACTAAGAAAGTAGTCCATTAGCTCCGTTATCTTTTTTGACCGACTAGTGGAACTTTTTATCAGTTGATTGAAAAGCTCATTACCCTCTAGCTCGGTAAATACCTGTCCGGCTCGATGGCTTTCATCCTCCGTTACCGTAGGACTGTTGGCAATTTTTATTGCCTCGCCGATTTCTTCAAAGCTAACTCCGGTGGCAAAGCCTGTTGTTGGAATTTCATCTTCCATTTCATTCTCTCCGTATGCTAATGCTACATCTGAAATCAGAATATGGGTAAATGCTTCGTCCAGCTTATCATCCGGTAATCGTGCCGGTGTTGGCTGATCTGTTTCGTCGACGAAAGTAATATCTATGTCCATAATATCTTCACTTTCAATGGAAGTGGCAGCTTGTGGCGTCTGTTTAGGAGCTAGTGGCGTTTTCATTTCCATTTTAAAAAAGCTTTTACCAACAATATTTTCCAGTTCTTCAGTTGGCTTTACCGGAGGTGTTGCTTCGTTTCTTTGCTGGTTGCTTTCTTGTTTCTTTTCGCGTAGCAGGTAAAAGACCAGATAGGCATTATACACAAGTAGCAAGCATATTAATAGGGTTTCCATAGATTCTGATTAAAATATGGACTCTTTACGTTCATCATACAATTCGGTAATTTCTCCCTGAAATGTAGCAAAATGGTGAGCCAGCACATTGTCCATATAACTGGCGATGGAGACCTCATTTCCTCCGATTACCTGAATGATTTTCAATATGCGATTGTGGTAATCTTTGCTGATATAGACCAACTTACCCTGTCGGGTAATAACAGAGGCCTTGTGGACAAAGAGCTCTTGATATTTTTCTTTTTTTCTTTTCATAACCATTAAATTAAATCTTCACGTTGTTTTTTATATAATTCATTAATCTCATCTTTGTGCAGTTCTAAATGCTGAGCCAGCACTGTATCAATATACCCGCCAACAGTAACTTCTTTGTCTGTTATCACATTTACTATTCTGGAGATTTTAGTATGAATCTCCCGGCTGATATAGACGCATTGGCGGGTTTTTATCTCATTCCGTTGCAGAAATACAGAATCATAAGCGGCACTTTGTTTCTTTTTACGTGTCGCTTCCTTTTGCGACTCTTGCACTTTATCCGTAGAAACAGTTTCTTCATTTGGTAGCTGGACGGGTGAATGGGCATCATTTGTCGGTTGTATACTGCCGTCTCGTTTGCGTTGTGTGATAGAAGCAAGCAGTAATGCTTCATCTATACCTTCTGTATCGTTTTTGCGGCTTCCCATAGGATTACAATTTAATCAGGTTGCAAATTTCTTCTGATAGTTCTTTGATGTTACTTCCTTTCATCAAAGCAGTATCCATAGGAAAAATGGTAGAGCGGAAGACCGATTTACGCTCGGCAGATAAATCGCGGCGGAAGCGTTTACTGTCCGGCAAATATGTTTTCAGAACTGATAAACCGAGTTGGTCAATGACCTGCTCATACAAATCGTATAATTCACTTTTTTCACGTCCATCCACCATCGTCCAGAATAGATATAGCCCTTTTGCTTTCGCTAGCCCTGTAGTCATCAGGTTCTCGTTGAACATGGAGGTAAATTGCAGGGTACTTTCCAGTACAAAGCGGTCAGCACTGACAGGAGCAAATATGTAGTCCATCTGGGAAAGGGTTGAAACTACCCCCTTGCTTTTCAGTGTACCCGGCAAATCAAAAAAGACGATGTCAGGTCGTACCTCTTCTTCCTTCATCATTCTCTCTGCATCATCGAGGGCTTCAGAAGGATTACTTGCGATAACGGGATAGGCTTTTTTCTTCAATTGCCGAAAATGATCACAGGCAAGAGTTTTAAGGGATAGGTTCTCATCTATCAGCCTTACTTCTCGTTCCCTCATATCTACAATACTGTTTTGAGGATAATCACAGTCGACAATGGCGACGTTATACCCTTTTACATAATGAAGGTAACTTGCAACAAGTACTGTTACCGAAGTTTTTCCAACGCCACCTTTCTGTGTGGCAAATGCGATAAAGATTTCTTTACTCATAATTGTACTACATTAAATTTATAATTAAATGACTTGATAAGTCGTTCTTTTCTCGAATATACCAGGGTTTATAACCGTAAAGGAACATGACGGCATCTCTTTACAGGATTGAAGCCCTAAATGGATACGTCTGCAAATCTGTACGACAAGACGGCAATACGACGGTAAATCCATAAATCGACACAACAGCAACCCTTTGTACCCCCAATTATCGACATCAATGCAAAGCCGGATATGCAATACCTCAGTTTTGCCATTATCTGATGCTGTAAGACCCTGTTTTTTTATACATTTCTATCATTTGTTATTCAAATCTTCGGCAAATAAACAAGGAATATCTATCGCTTGTATCGTTTTTCGGGTTGGTGGAAGCTTGTGGCTTTTGAATGGCAGTTTGTGGCACTTTTACCAGTTATAAATCAATGTGTAAAGACTTTACTTTTGTCCCCAAGCGACAAAGCGCATAGAAGATGTTTCACCCGCAATGAATAGGGCTAACCATTAATCCGTCCGAAGGCGGATTTTTATGTTCTCAAAAACATAGCAAGGTATCTTTTGAGCTGCTCGAAATAAATTCGGCTGCTCAAAAGTACTTGCCCTTGCAGGGGGCTGGCAACCCTCCGAAGTCGGGCTGCCTGTTTCAACCTGCGGTGCATTTGATTGGTGGGCTTTTGTCGTGATACCACTAAAATCCATGTAATATGAATGAAGAGAAGAAAAGTAAACAGGGGCGCAATCCCAAGAATGATCCGGCGGTGTTCCGTTATACGGTACGCTTTACCGCCGAAGAGCACGCCCGTTTTCTTGCAATGTACGAGCAGGCAGGAGTGTATGCCAAGGCGATTTTTATCAAAGCCCGGGTATTTGATGAGATATTTAAAGTCATGAAAGTAGATAAAACGTTGGTTGATTATTACACGCAGCTCTCCGCATTTCATGCTCAATTCCGTGCTGTAGGGGTGAATTACAATCAAACGGTGAAGGAACTAAAGAGCCATTTCTCAGAGAAAAAAGCAATGGCGTTGCTTTACAAATTGGAAAAACAAACGGTAGAACTCGCTGCTTTAAGCCGTCAAATCATTTCACTCACGCAGGAATTTCAACAGCAATGGTCGCAAAAATCAGTATAGGAAGTTCTCTTTATGGAGCATTGGCTTACAACGGAGAGAAAATAAACCAGGAGAAAGGTAAACTACTTGTAACCAATAAAATCTTTGATGAAGGTACAGGTAAAGTAGACATTCATCGAGCGATGGAGGATTTCAAATGCTATATGCCTTTGCAAATACGAACAGAGAAACCGGTGATACATATTTCGCTAAACCCACATCCTGACGATAAACTGACGGATGTAGAACTGTCGGATATTGCACGGGAATATATGGAGAAACTAGGTTACGGCAATCAACCGTATATGGTATATAAGCACGAGGATATCGACCGTCATCATTTACACATTGTATCCATCCGGGTAGATGAAAATGGGAAATGCCTGAACAACGCTTACAATTTTCACCGAAGTAAAGCCATTACCCGTGAGCTGGAGCAGAAATACGATTTGCATACAGCAGAACGACAACGGGAAACAAAGCAAGAACCTGTGAAAAAGGTCAATCCTTCGGATCGAAATGTAAAGAAACAGCTTGTAAATGTACTAAAATCCCTGATGCATTATCGATTCCAAAGTTTAGGAGAATATCGAGCTTTGCTTTCCTTGTACAATATAACGGTAGAAGAGGCGAAGGGGGAAGCCCGTGGACGGGAATATCACGGGCTGGTTTATTCTGCAACAGATGACAAAGGTAATAAGGTAGGTAATCCTTTCAAGTCGTCCCGTTTCGGGAAAACTGTTGGCTACGAAGCTCTCGAAAAACATGTTGCCTTCTCCAAAGAGCAAATACGGGAAAAGAAGTTGGCGACACATACCAAAGATGCTGTTACTGCTGCTTTGCGACAGACCACTATCCGCGCGAAGTTTATCGCAGCACTTAAAACAAAAGGTATTGACACAGTACTGCGTGAAACTGATGCAGGACGTATTTATGGGGCAACATTTATTGACCATAACACAGGCTGCGTGATGAACGGATCACGTTTGGGAAAAGAGCTTTCGGCTAATGTCTTGCAGGAACATTTTGCATCACCAAACGCTGATACCCGGTTACCAAATTTCGCACCGCCATACGAACCTACATCTTTGACAGAACAGGTTTCACAACAAGAGGTCTCTTCTGGCGGCGGATTAGATTTATTGTCATTCGACACACAAGGAACGGACAGTGATGAAGAAGCCTTTATCCGTCAGATGAAAAGGAAGAAAAAGAAGAAACAACATCCTAATATTTAAAAATTATGCAACAAGAAGATGATCTAAGGGCACTGGCGAAAATTATGGATTTTCTGCGTGCTGTAAGTATATTACTGGTAATTATGAATATATATTGGTATTGCTATGAAGCAATACGATATTGGAACGTGAATATAGGAGTGATTGATAAAATCCTCATGAATTTTCATCGTACAGCCGGGTTATTTTCCTCCACTCTCTGGACAAAACTATTTGCAGTGCTATTGCTTGGTTTATCTTGTATGGGAACAAAGGGTGTGAAGGAAGAAAAAATAACTTGGTTGAAAATAGGAATAGTAATAGGAATTGGTTTGTTGTTATTCTTTTTGGATGGTTGGATACTTGCTTTGCCTTTTTCATTAGTGACGAATGCAAGCTTATATATTACGAGCATGACAGCCGGTTATATCTGTCTTTTAATGGCAGGTTTATGGATGAGTCGACTGCTGAAATACAATTTAATGGATGATGTGTTCAACAACGAAAACGAGTCATTCATGCAAGAAACACGATTACTTACCAACGAGTATTCAGTTAATCTTCCTACCCGTTTCTATTACAAGAAGAAATGGAACAATGGCTGGATTAACGTGGTAAATCCGTTTAGAGCAACTGCTGTGTTGGGAACACCGGGTAGCGGAAAATCGTATGCTGTAGTAAATAATTTCATAAAGCAACAGATTGAGAAAGGCTATTGTCAGTACATATACGATTTCAAATTTCCTGATTTGTCAATAATCGCCTATAATCACTTAATCAGTCATTTAGAAGGATACAAAGTCAAACCGAAATTCTATGTGATTAACTTTGATGATCCTAGACGCTCTCACCGTTGTAATCCTATCCATCCTGATTTTATGGAAGACATAACGGATGCCTACGAGAGTGCATATACCATCATGCTGAATTTGAACAAGACTTGGGTACAGAAACAGGGAGATTTTTTTGTGGAAAGTCCGATCATTCTTTTTGCAGCTATTATCTGGTATCTGAAAATTTATCAAGAGGGTAAATATTGCACATTTCCACATGCCATTGAGTTTTTAAATCGAAGGTATGAAGATATATTTCCGATTCTAACTTCCTATCCTGATCTTGAAAATTATTTGTCACCCTTTATGGATGCATGGCTTGGAGGAGCGGCAGAGCAACTACAAGGACAAATCGCAAGTGCTAAAATTCCGCTTTCCCGTATGATCTCACCACAATTGTATTGGGTGATGTCTGATAGCGAGTTTACATTAGATATCAATAACCCGGATGAGCCAAAAATCCTTTGTGTCGGTAATAATCCTGACAGACAAAATATTTACGGAGCCGCATTGGGACTGTATAATAGCCGTATCGTAAAACTGATTAATAAGAAAGGGAAACTTAAAAGTTCTGTGATTATTGACGAGTTACCGACCATTTACTTTAAAGGGTTGGACAACTTGATTGCGACGGCACGTTCCAATAAAGTGGCTGTTTGTCTAGGATTTCAGGATTTCAGCCAATTAGTGCGTGATTATGGGGACAAGGAAGCCAAAGTCGTAATGAACACGGTTGGCAATATTTTCTCAGGGCAGGTAGTCGGTGAAACGGCTAAAACGCTTTCAGAAAGGTTTGGCAAAGTTTTGCAAAAGCGGCAAAGTATTACGATTAACCGGAATGACAAGTCTACTTCCATCAATACACAGATGGATAGCCTAATACCACCTTCGAAAATATCTGGGTTGACACAAGGCCTGTTTGTCGGCTCGGTAAGTGATAACTTCGATGAACGTATTGAGCAGAAGATTTTTCATGCGGAGATTGTTGTAGATAATGCAAAAGTCAGTGCTGAAACAAAAAACTATAAATCCATTCCTATTATCACGGACTTCACGGATGAGAACGGCAACGACCGAATGAAAGAGCAGATACAGGATAATTACAGCCGCATTAAAACGGAGATAAAGCAACTGGTGAAAGACGAATTAAAACGTATCGAGGATGATCCGGAATTAGTACATCTTTTGCAGCAACGTGGATAAAATAGGCTAATTATCCATGAATCATGGACGTTTTAGTATTCCATACGTAATATTAACAGTAAGGGCAGTAACTTTAAAAATTACTGCCCTTATTATTAGACTTATTTTCGCATCTGTTCCCTTTCATCATCCAGTTGCATCCGGCGGTTCAAACGCTCCCGCATTTTATCAAGATAATAGGTACGACTGTCATTTTTACGTCGTTTCATATCCACATAAGCACTGTAACAATCTTTGATTTCTATACCAAATTGTAAGCTGATAAAGCTTGCCAATTCGGTAATCGGTGTTTCTCCATTATCAACACTCCGCATTTCAACAAGCCCATAAATAAGTTCCACCAACTCTACTGTACTACCTGTCCAACGGTAGAGAGCTATAGATGGTTGGTTTATGTTATCGGATGGGGATGTTAGCACTTGGGTTTGCATATGCTTCAGCGTATGCCGGATAAACGAGAGGGCTTTACGGGTATAGAGAAAACAAGGATCCGACTCTTTATTTATATTGGGGTTGAGGCGGCAAGTTTCGCATAAACTTTGCAACTCTGTCTCCGTATAGGTCATTGCAAAAAGTAGTTCGTATCTGCTGACAGATCCGGTACATAAATCGAATACCGTTTTTATAAAATCACAGTAAGCACTCGTTAACTTGCACTCGTCTTTATCAGTTATTTGTCGGAAGAACTCGGTATCTGTCAATATGAAATAGTCCATACTTTTTACTATTTAAGATTACACACTTCATTTTATCTGCATTCACACATAATAATGACAATGTATATTCCAAAAAGAAGGAATATTGATATAAAATCTGAATCCTATTGATTTACAGTGTTATAATTTTACAAATAAATTATAAAGACAATTTAGTGTATAATAAAAGTGTCATATGATCTTACATTTTGTAAAGTTAACTTGCGTTTTCGATGCAGGATAACGAATCTTTTTATTTGATTCTGTGATAGATAAAACAACTGGAAGCATTTCTTTTTGAAGATTCTATTGCCAATATCCAATCGGTGGGGGAGGTGAGATCAAACAGCCGGATACCGTTTTCTTTTTGATCAGGAAGCATATATAAAATCAGTTCATCTGCTAATCGGTACAGAAACAGCCCTTTAATCAAATCCAATGATTCGGGATTGGCTTCTGCCAGATAGTCTGTGTCTGAAGATTGTCGTTTTTCTTCAAGTAGGGCAATCAATGAACTCTCCTTATGCAACATAAGGTCTGCACGTTTTTGCAAAGCACTAAAACCGTATTTACCAGAATTGATCTGTTTTTTTGCGTTATTCTCTCGTTTAAGCAGATAGCCATCAGCGGATATTGTAACCACAACTTGTATTTTCATGCCTCTTGTCTATTTGTAAATATAGTTCCAAGATGCAAAAAGCGTGGTACTCACACTACTCAAACAAAGGCTCTGGTAAGCCCAAACAGGATAGCGCAAGCCCACGCTATGTCAAAACACAGCATAAGCATCACGCAATAATTCCTGTTTCTAAAATTTACCAGATTTATGTTTGAAACGTCTTGCGAACTTATGTATTATATCTATTACGGGAAACTCTGTTCACCGTTTAATCTTTCTATTTATGTCGTCAAAGATACGCATTTATCACGAATCTCATGAAACATGAAATAGTTTTTCTATTCAATCCCATACTTTTTCATTTTCTCGTAAAGTGTGGGGCGACTGATTTTGAGTAGACTAGCAGCAAGTGCCTTGTTGTTCCGGGCAGCATCAAGTGCCTTGATAATATGTTCCCGTTCTTCGTTTTCTACTTTTAGCGCATAACCGTCGGCCGTTACCTGTAAGTCAATATCCAGTTCTTTCGTCCCAATGACATCGTTATCCGCCAGTAGTACTGCACTGCGGATACAATGCCGTAGCTCACGAACATTTCCCGGCCACCCATAGGCTTGTAGCATTTTCTGCGTCTCCACATCAAATCGGATGACTTTTTTACTGAACTCTGTGCAACTTTGTTCTCGAAAGAACTCCGCCAGTGGCAGAATATCTTCCCTACATTCCGCCAGTGAGGGAACAGAGATAGTAAATTCACAGAGGCGGTGGTACAAATCTTCCCGGAAACGTCCCGTTTCAATCGCTTTTCCTATATGTTCGTTTGTGGCAGCGATAATCCGTACATTGGTGTTCATTTCCTGTTTACCTCCGACAGGGCGGTAACTGCGTTCTTGCAAAGCCCTTAGTAACAATGTCTGTATCTCGTACGGAAGATTGCACACCTCGTCTAAAAACAGCGTTCCCCCACTGGCAGTGTGCAGTACGCCCGATTTGTCTTCCGTAGCTCCTGTAAAGGCTCCCTTAGTGTGTCCAAAGAATTCAGAAGCCGCCAACTCTTTTGGGATAGCACCGCAATCAACAGCTACAAAGGAGTTCTCCGACCGAGTACTTGCGGCATGGATACTTCGTGCCACGTGTTCCTTACCTGTCCCACTGTCTCCACGGACAAGTACCGACATATCAGTGTTTGCCACTAATTTTACTCTCCGTTCCATTTCTCGTATGGCTTTGCTCTCACGTCGAAAAATGATGGTACGCTCCGGTTTATTTTTTCGTTGCAACAACTTCTGTAAGACCGTGTATAGGTTATCTGGATTCACAGGCTTGGGTAAATAGTCTTCCGCTCCTAGTTTCATTGCTTTTACAGCAGAGGGTATCCCAGAGTATTCTGTCATCACTATAAAAGGGATACGAATTTGCTGCTTATTCATCCATTTCAATATATCTTCCACACCGTCGCCATCGGGTAACCGGATATCCGAGAGGATAACATCTGCATTGGTGGTAGCAATCAGTTTACGAGCCTGCACGGCAGAACCTGTATGTTCCGTTTGCAGTCCTTTTCTTTCCAGCCAGGTGCACAACATCCGGCAGAGGACAACATTGTCTTCGATAATCAGAATTTTACTCATAGCCTTCTTCTTTTATCTTTTCTGCTGCCTGCATTATAAGCTGCTTTCCGGTAGCAATAACCTTATCTACTGCATCCCGCACTTTTTCGTCCTTCATTCCATCTCCTTCAGCAAGTATCTTACATAATTCTCTCAGTGGAATATCTGCTCGTACGATTTTCCATAATGGGAGCAAGTGGTGTACAAGCAAGGTGGTTGCAGGATGATCTTCCTTTTCCACACTTTCAGTGAGCGTTTGCATATCCTTTTCCGTCTCGCGAATCAGCAGTTCGAGCATCTCTTTTCCGTTTTGTTCACTGGAAAGTAATTCGGAAAAATTCGCTTTTAAACTGGATTTATTCCCAAGTTTCCCGACGCAACTTTGTACTGCAGATAATAGTTCAGTAATAGAAAAGGGCTTATACAAGTAACCGTCAAATCCACCCTTCACGAAATCTGCCTCCCCGCAATCGGCACGGGCAGTCACGGCAAGCACCGCTATTGTTCTTGAATTACCAATATCAGATGTTCGCAGTAATTCCAGTAGATCAAATCCGCTCATTCTTGGCATTCGTATGTCCGTAATAAGCAGGTCATACTCCTGTTCTCGTATCTTCTCTGTTAACTCTTGTACGTCTAGACATATGTCACACTGTACCCGAGAACGAATCAGCATATCCCTTGTCAGTGCGAGTAATACAGCATCATCATCGATAGCTAGAATTCGCAATCCTGAAGGTAAGTTGTAGGACGTTGTAACTTCTTGTGTGAAGTGTTGTTCTTCCGTGATAGATAAAGGTATTAGAACAGTGAAAGTGCTACCTTTACCATGCACACTTTGTACCTCAATCTTACCATTCAGTAACGCAGTAAATCCCTGAGTAATGGCTAGTCCCAACCCAAAGCCTTCCCGGGTTTCGGCGTTTTCCAACCGCTCGAAAGGTTTGAAGATTTGTCCTATCTGTTCAGATGTCATACCTGTTCCTGTATCTGATACTTCAATGGTCAACATTCCTTCTTGATAACATAGCCGTAGATGCACTTCACCTGCTGGCGTGAATTTCACTGCATTCGAAAGTAGGTTCCCCGCTATTTGAATGAGACGCTCCCTATCGCCCGTTACTACCATGCCCTCACCGATACATTCGGTGCTGAATATCAATCCTGCTTTATGAACTATTGGACTGAACTCTGCCACCAGGGTGTCTGCGAGACTTCTTAGCCGGAACGGCGCACAATTGGGTTCTTCCTTTCCTGTGTCCAGTCGATAGAAGTTTAGCAGGGTATTCAGCAGTGTGGTCATTCTGTCTGAGGATTGCAGGATGGTTTCACATAAGTGGGTACGCTTCTCTTTGTAACGTTCATCAATCAACAGTTCTGTGCATCCACGGATGGCGGTAAGTGGCGCACGTAAATCATGACTCACAGTCAGCATCATGTTTTTTCGAGCACGGAGTAGTTCCTCATTTTTAGTGTTTAACTTTTCCAACTGCATTCGGTATCGCAGTCTTTTTTTGAGATCAATATGGAGGATAAGATAGAACGCAATAGCAAGCAGGGTGGCACCAATACCAAGGTAAGAGATCAGTCGTAAAGTCTTTTCCTGCCCGAGAAAATAGGTGTCTGACTTTTCTTTCGCATTTAGTTGTGCTGTATGGCTGAACTGCGTTATTAGACGGCTGATTTCGTGGTCAAGGTGGGTATTCTGCCTGTTTAGGCTGTCCATGTGTAAAAGTAATCGCTCATTTTTTTTCTTCTGTACCTGCTGCATCTCGTTCGCTAAAGAGTGGAACAAGATACTGGAACTATCTTGGTTTTGTTGTAGGATAGTTTCATTCATCTTCTCTGCTCGGAGATGTGATTTTTTCATATTATGGAACAGTCCGAGAAAGCCACTTTTCTCTTTCTCGCTTTTCACGTAATTGTCCTTAATCTGTTCCGCCAGCTTTTGTTTATCTTGTTTTGTCTGTTGAATAATGTTAGGAATCCGTTCACTTATCAGTTTGTTACTAGCCCGTAACTCTTTCAAATCTTCCACGATGGCAAGGGTCTGAGTTTCTTTGGCCGAAAGTAAGGTGAGAATAGAGCTAATACGGCGACGTTGACTTCCTTCCGGCAATTGATTTTGTAGTTTTTTCAATGAGCTTACAACTTTATCTCGTTTTTCCCGGTAAGTGGTGATGTCATCTTTGTCCCAGACGATGGCTTGTTCACTTAATAGGGCAATATCAAGTATCTGCACAGTGATAGTCTCGGCCTGCTTTTGTAGTGCTGTTGTGTTTTCTGAGCACTTGTCTATAACTGAGAGGCGTTCATTTTCTCGATATGTAAGCACGAGAAGAACCACGAACAGTAGCACGAGAATTACGTATCCCGTGATAATCTTTAGCCTTAAAGGGAGTAACGAAGAAAACATAAGCAGGTATTTATAGTGCCATGAATAATTCAAATCAGCTCCAATTCTCTTTGGTTTATTGTTTTGAATTAATTAGGTAGCATTAGAGAGTATCGGCATTAATGAATATTATTTTTTTTCATTTTATATACTTTCAACAAAATGCGCTTCATGTCCTTTCTTTTTCTGAAAAAGGAATGATTCGTCTACTAACTCTCCGGCTATAATACGATAAAAATGTTGATTGGTAGTTGAAGAATCAAGCCCACCGAGACTTTCAACATAAGGTCCAAGTTTGAGATAATCGAAGTTTGCAATGGAGCAATTCCCCTGTAACCTCGCTTTACCCGAATACCATGCGGTTTTTAGTTGCGAATCAGTTGATTTACGAATGTAAAGTGAAAGTCTTTCCACTGTCTGTGGGTCAGCATCACCACCCATAAAGCAAATACAAGTGACGGCATCTCCGTATTTTACAAGAAGAGCGTCGATCACACTTTCATCCAGTATGTCGCCTTTATCTTCTTGTAAATATGGACTATGACACCCTTTGCAGCCGTTTGGACAATTAGATATATTGATTGCCAACGAGACTTCGCCAGGAACTTCCTGAAAAACGATATTATAGCTGAGAAACCGTAGCATAATGACGTTGTGAGGCTTCTATCTGCCTTTTTTCTGAAAAGTTACTTACTCGTTTCATATACCCGATAATGCGCGTCAGGTAATCCAAATCCTTGCTTTTGCAAACCGGGCATTCCTGTAAATTGTTTTTGTCGATGTGACCACAGGAGTTGCATACCGTATTCGGGATGTTGAACGTAAAATAATTACAGCCTTCCTGTACTGCTACGCGTAACAATTGTTTGTATTGTTGCTTGCTTAGGTGTTCGTCCAGGTTCATGTGTAGGGCTGAACCTCCTGTGAGGTGTTCAATGTATCTGTTACCGTGTAAACGGAATTTGTCCACGATATTCAACGATTCATCTTCTACAATATAAAAGTAGCTGTTATAACAATCTCTTTTAGAGATAAAGCCATCTTGTTTATCCCATTTAGCGTGTTTCACACCTACATTTTCAGCCGGAATCATCTCACAGTTGAACATTACATCTTTGGTGCGATATTTTTTATTGTATGATTCAATGAGTCCGAGTACTTGTTGAACAAACTCCAGATAACTTGGATTGTCTGTAATTTCAATACCCAAAGACTCGGCGGCTTCCACGAGACCATTTACCCCAATGGTGAGATATTGACGGCTCATATTAATGTAGCCGGCATCGAACAACGGAAGCATTCCTTTCTCCTGCATGTACTTCAGATTTTCGTTGTAAGCCATCTGTACCTTGTGTACCAAATCAACTACTTCCTCTAAAAAGAAAAGATAGTGCATTTCCCTTTTTGCGGCATGTTGTATGCAACGGTTCAGGTTAATTGTCAAGACACTTTTAGAGCCTGTAGAAACTCCACCAGCTCCCAAGGTGTAGCTAAAACCGTTGTCGGTAATTTCGTTGCGCAAGCGACAGCAACTACTCAGTGAATCCGCATTATCGCTCATGTAGGTGAAGAACGAATGACCGTCGGCATACATTTCAGCCGTGAAATCACCGTATTCCTTATCTTTAGCATCACCATTTTCGCTTAACAATGCCATGGTTTCCACCGGGAATGTCAATATCGTTTTTGTTCGTTCCATGTTGAACCATTTCATGAACCGTTTTTGCAACCAATTCAATGACTCCCAGTGTGGTTTACTTCCGTTCGGAAATATAAATTGTTCAAACAGACTGTTGAAATAGTAGCTGTCGTAATACGATATGTTCCAGAAAACCGCCTGAAAGTTACGTGCTCCTGTGGGTTGATTAATGGAATAAACGATTTGCTCAAAATAATCGGTAATTACTTTGTCTAACGTTCGTTGTTTTTTAGATAGGTCAACTACTTTATCTGCATCATGGTAATAATCATCGCCGAACTCCAAGCCGATAAAATAATTCATATACATCAGAAACTCAGGAGTAGCACAGGCACCGCTCAGCATACTTGATACCATGAAAACCATATTAATAAAGCCGCCACAGAATGATTTTAGGTTGGTAGGTGCTTTTGAGTTTCCGCCAATGGAAGCAGTTCCGCTTATCAGCCACGGATACATGGTGATACTAGCGCAATAATTCGACAAACTAGTTTCGTCGTTTTTATAGATGTAGTGGTTGTTCAGCAGGTTAATATACCGATCGGAAACTTCTTTGCCATACATTTCCTTTATCCGGTCGGTTAGCATACGGCGATTCAAACGTATAAAGTTCGACTTGGGCAATTCGCCGATAAGGGTGGCCATATTTTTGTTTTCAACATTGGCATTGGAGTCGAATTTACTCCCTGAAGCTGCATTTTTGGCGTTGCAGTAATCCATCAGAAACTGCAATTTATCCCGCACTTCTCTGTCTTCTAAATGTTTCTGCCGATACAGCATGTAAGATTTTGCTACAGCATAATATCTTTCGGACATCAAGGCAATTTCAACCTGATTCTGAATGTCCTCAACGGTAGATCCGTTGGTGATATTTACCCGACAAAGTATATTAGTTATTACTTCGTCGGTAGCAAAACTACCGACAGATAAAAATGCTTTACGGATTGCACTTTTGATTTTCTCTAACGAAAAAGCTTCTTTCTTGCCATCGCGTTTGATAATTGTTGTTTCCATGCTGATATAGTTATTAATGTTTTTTTGCTCGTATATGAGAAACATTGATATGTTTTTCATATTCAGATTTTTAGAACCTAAAACTAAGAATCAGGGGAACTAAGATGAGGACAAGATAATCGAAGATTACGACCATCTATAAAAATAGCCGGAAACCATCCTATCGCTTTTCTCCCGAAAGCTACGAATTAAGAACGCATACGGCAGGTCTTCTGACTCACTCCGGTTGTTGAACGGCCTTCCCGATGTCAGTGAACAGTAAACAGTGAACAGTAATCAGAAAAAAGCCAGACTGACTTAAACTGATAACTGATAACCGATGACTGATAACTGATGTTTCAGTGGCATGAGGGTTGTTCAAAATCTTTAAAAGTAACTGTCAATTGTAAATTATCAACTGTCAATTGCTTCTGGAGCTTACAGCTACGGGGATAGTTCGGGATTTTCACCCGATTCCCTTTTCATCCATTAGAATGGAACCGTTTGCAATGCAAAGGTAGTTTATTTTTTGAACTAGCTATGTAATATATTCGATTATTTTTCATTCTATTTTTATAAAGTTTTCTGTTTTAATTTCTATTGTATTGATATGTTGCAATATGAAATTTATGTTTCGCTAAAAAGTTTTCCAAAATAAAAATGTAATACAATTGGTATTTGGAGTTGGCTATTTGCTAACAACATTATGTTTAATAGTTTTGTATTCTCGGAGACAATTGCACGACAAATTATTTTCATTGTCAAAACAATTGGACATAACTTCAAAATCCCCACTTATAGGTATTGTCATAACTAAAAAAGATTTGTAATTTTGCACTATGAGTTTTAAACAATCTATAACAAGGTTTCTTAAACTATCGCTCTTGTTCCTTTTTTTAGGGTACTATAGCGGTATAACCCTGTTTTACCATATCCATATTGTAAATGGACTGGCAGTTGTACACTCTCACTTTTACAAATCCGAGTCTGATTCTAATAAACCTGTCAAGAAACATACTCACCCGGTATCTGCTTATGATGTTATTCACGAACTGAATAAAATTAATAGCGAAGAATTGACCGTTTCAATGCCTTATCAGCAACCACTATTAGTGGCACAGTCAATCATACGCTATTTTTCTAGCCAGGATATCACTATTCTAACTCATTTTCATCTTCCCTCAAGAGCACCTCCAGCGTGTTGATTTCTATTTATTACACTATTTGCACAGAAAAGTTACAAGAAATATCACTTTGATTTTCTATGCCTTAAGTGATAAGCATTAGTTGGCATTTGTCCAATTAATGTTTATTGACGAGTCACGCCATGCCTTTTTCTGTGCGATAATATTCCGTAAAAATAAAAATCGTAAACATGTGATACGCATTTGTTTATGCAAGTAATTTTGAGTAATCTCAAATTACATGTTTTAGCTCAATGTGTGTTTAAACATATAATTTCAAAATGAAAATAAAGATATTATTGCTTTATTATGGGTTAGCCTTGCCCATAATATGCACTGCTGGGAACTTATATCCCGGTATTTTTAGTTCTGCTGAAGACTATCAGAAGAATAGAGTCTCGATAGTTGCTGACACTACTCAGCATAAGGCCTTAAGAATTGATGACTTTTTCTTTCGTCCATATATATGGATAAAAACAAGTAGAGGAGAGCGAAAAATTTTAAAGAAAGAGGTTTTTGCTGTCAGAATGCCTGATAAAAAGGTATACAAAATAGTTGATAATGACAATTATCTATTGTTAGACGCTTCGAATATCTGCATTTATTCAAAAGAAAAGGAAATCAGTATTCCCAAAGCAACAGTTCATTCAACTCGTTATAAACGTATAAAGGTGAGTGAGTATTTCTTTAGCACTACCATAGCCGATTCTGTTCAAAATTTGAATACGACTAATATAAGGCTTGCGCTATTAAAGGACAGGCAACTTGACCGTAAATTGACGAGTCATTTTCCTACCAATAAATCATTACTCACAAGAAGTGAGAATGGGCAATTCGAAATCAATGCTTTTCTAAACATAATCAAATAAAAAGATATATGAAAATAATAATAAGTATAGTATTAAGTCTATTTTCGGTTGGGGCGTTTGCTGCCGAAACAAACATCGTTGGTCATGTTGTAAATGATAAAACAAGAGAACATCTGTCGTATATAACCATAGCAGTGAAAGGAACAACAATTGGGACAAGAACTGATGCTACAGGACATTATAAACTAGGTAATGTTGCGGAGGGGAAGCAAATAATTACAGTAAAAGGAATTGGATATGCTCCGGTAGAAAAAGAAATTGTTGTTTTGGCAGGCAAGGCAAATGAAATAAATTTTGAAGTGTCCGAAGATTTGGTGCAATTGAATGAAGTAGTGGTTAGTAGTAACAGAAACGAAACAACCAAAAGGGAAGCTTCAAATATTGTGAATATTATTACTCCAAAGCTTTTCGAGACAACTAGTTCTGTTTGTCTTGCTCAAGGCCTCAGCTTCCAGCCCGGATTGCGCGTAGAAACCAATTGTCAGAATTGTGGCTTTCAGCAAGTGCGCATCAATGGACTTGATGGGCCATATTCTCAGATACTTATTGACAGCAGACCCATTTTCAGTGCATTGGCAGGGGTGTATGGTATAGAGCAGATTCCTACAAATATGATTGAACGAGTTGAAGTTGTAAGAGGCGGAGGCTCAGCACTGTTTGGCTCCAACGCTATTGCCGGGACTATTAATATTATCACTAAAGAGCCGTTAAACAATTCGCTTACATTGTCAAATCAAACCACTTTCATAGGTGGAAATATCCCCGATGTAAATACTTCGCTGAATGCGGCCTTGGTTTCTAAAGATAATAAAACCGGAGTAAGTTTATATGCTTCTTCGCGCCAGCGAAGTGCGTATGATGCAGATGGCGATGGATTTACCGAAATTGGAGTCCTTCAGAGCCGGAATGTCGGTTTTCGGTCGTATTACAAAACCAGTAATCAGAGTAAGCTGACTGCCGAATATCACAACCTAGGGGAATTTAGACGAGGCGGAAACAAACTGGATTTACCTGCACATCAAGCCGATATTACCGAGCAAATAGAACATAATATCAATAGTGGAGGTTTGAAATATGATTTATTTTCGGCAGATTACAAACACCGGTTGAATATCTTCACCTCTGCCCAAAATATTGCCCGTAAAAGTTATTATGGTGCGGGTAAAGATCCTAACGCCTATGGAACGACTAAAGATTTATCATCTGTAACGGGTGCACAATATATGTATGCCATGGAAAAATTATTGTTTATGCCATCGGATTTGACCCTTGGAGCTGAGTATAGTTACAATAACATGGTTGATAAACAATTGGGTTATGACAGACAGCTTGACCAAACAGTATATACTTATAGTGCTTATTTTCAGAATGAATGGAAGAATAAATACTGGAGTGTTTTGGTTGGAGGGAGATTTGACAAACACAATCTAATTAAAGACCCTATTTTTAGTCCTCGTCTGAATCTTCGTTATAATCCATCAGAATCAGTTAACTTTAGAGCAAGTTATGGAAGCGGATTTCGTGCACCGCAGGCTTTTGATGAAGATTTACACATTACAGCAGTAGCCGGTCAAGTTCAAATCATAAAACTTGATCCAAATTTAAAAACAGAACGCTCCAACAGTTTTAGTGTTTCGGGTGACTTCTACAAACAATTTGGGAAAGTACAAACAAATTTATTAATTGAAGGATTCTACACAAACCTGAACAATGTATTTGTGCTTGAAGAAGATGGCATAGATGCGGATGGGAATTCGATTCTGATGAGACGAAATGGTTTAGGAGCAGTGGTGAAAGGGGTGAATGTAGAAGCTAAGATAATGGCAAGTTCTCAATTTCAGTTCCAAATGGGGGCTACTTTACAACAAAGTAAATATAAAGAAAATCAGAAATGGAGCGAGAATCCGAATGTATTACCCCAACGAAATATGTTCAGAACACCGAATAAATATAGCTATTTGACCCTGACATACAATCCGGCAAAACAATTCACGTTAGCACTCTCTGGCACTTACACAGGCTCAATGTTCGTTCAACATTACGCAGGATATGTTGCAGAGGATGAAGAAGTGAAAACGCCGGAGTTCCTGGATATGAATTTCCGAATGTCTTATGACTTCTTGATAAGTGAAGATACAAAGTTACAAATCAACGCAGGCGTACAAAACATTCTAAATAGTTACCAGAAAGATTTCGATAAAGGTGAATTTAGGGACGCCGGTTTTGTATACGGACCTTCTTTACCTCGTTCGATATTTGTTGGGTTAAAGCTAAATATTTAGTTGTAAAAAGATCAATAGTTCATAAAAAATAGCGATTCAGAGATGAGTCGCTATTTTTTTTACGAATATGAAGAATATGTCTAATATGCTTTTGCCAAGGCTTGATCAATGTCAGCAATAATATCATTTACATTCTCTATGCCTACCGAAAAGCGAATTAAATCGGGAGCTACTCCGGCAGCAATTAGTTGTTCGTCGGAAAGTTGACGGTGGGTGTGACTGGCAGGATGAAGCACTGAAGTTCGCGCATCGGCTACGTGAGTTACGATGGCTGCGAGTTCAAGGTTATCCATAAAGCGAATAGAATTATCCCGCCCGCCTTTCAGTCCAAATGTGATTACACCGCATGAACCATTTGGTAGGTATTTCTCTGCTGTTTCGTAATACTTATCTCCTTTCAGTCCGCAATAGTGAATCCATGCTACCCGTTCGTCTTTTTGCAGATGTTCTGCCACTTTCTGAGCGTTCTCGCAATGGCGAGCCATGCGCAAATGTAAAGTTTCTAGTCCTATGTTGATTAAAAAAGAATTCTGAGGTGATTGAATAGAGCCTAAATCGCGCATCAGTTGCACGGTGGCTTTGGTGATATACGCCATTTTTCCAAAGCTTTCGGTATAAGTCAATCCGTGATACGAAGGATCAGGTTCGGTAAGCCCGGGAAATTTATCTTTATACGCATTCCAATCGAAATTGCCGCTATCCACAATCGCTCCACCGACCGAACTGGCGTGCCCGTCCATGTATTTGGTAGTGGAATGTATCACAATATCCGCTCCCCATTCGAAAGGACGACAGTTGATAGGAGTTGGAAAAGTGTTATCCACGATAAGTGGTACGCCTTGACTGTGAGCTATGCTTGCAAATTTTTCGATGTCGAGTACTGATAAACCCGGATTGGCAATGGTTTCGGCAAACAAGGCTTTGGTGTTTGGGCGGAAGGCGGCAGCAATTTCTTCGTTCGTAGCGTCTTGGTCAACGAATGAAACTTCGATGCCCAGTTTTTTAAGCGTAACAGCAAACAAATTGAATGTTCCGCCATAAATAGCAGATGCGCTTACAAAATGGTCGCCTGCCGAGCAAATATTAAAGATAGCATAAAACGAAGCGGCTTGCCCCGATGAAGTTAGCATAGCTCCTACACCGCCTTCTAATTCGGCAATTTTAGAAGCAACGGCATCGTTGGTGGGGTTTTGCAAGCGGGTGTAGAAATAACCACTTTCTTCCAAATCGAACAATTTGCCCATTTCCTCACTGGTATCGTATTTAAAGGTGGTACTTTGATAAATCGGTAATACGCGTGGTTCCCCTTTCTTTGGTTTCCAACCTGCCTGTACGCAAATTGTTTCCGAACTTAATTTTCTTTCCATTTCCTTTTATTTGTAGTTTAATAATTTCGTTACGTCTAAATTTAGAATATTCGATATCTCTGATTTATTGGTCGTTTCGGCTTCCGAAAAAACAAAAGCTAATATGTTTAACTGGGGATTGTCAACCAGTCTTACTTCTAATATTTTTGAAAATTCATGTTTTAGCTTTTCAATATCCAACGCCTCGTTTTGAAAACCTTCAGGTTTCTCAATAATAGAGAAGCTGAATGTTTTACTTTCTTTATCCTTCCACATTGAATTGTAGTCGGGGCGAGTTCCTGAGAAATAGTAACTCAAAGGATGTTTTCCGGTGATATAAAAATGAATTTCATTTAAGCATAAGCCAGCAAACCGAAGCGGATTGATCTCTATCGGAACAATTTTCCCACTTTCAACTCTTATCTCCATGTGAACAGGAATATTGCTGAGGTTTAACACCTTGTTCAAACGGGTAATGTGCTCTGTAAACATTGACAGATAGTCATCAAATAATGTTTTGTTGGTAATATACAAACGGTCGCTTACATCTTCTTTTGATGTGAATGGGTGTTCGAAAATATTGATAATGATTGGCTCTTTTTCTTTGAAATATAGGTCGATGGCAAATTCTCTACCATGAATGTATGATTCGAGGATAAAGCAAGCATCGCCAACCACCGTATCTGGAAATGTTCCAGCTAGTTTCAAAAAGTTTTTTTGAATATCCTCCAGTGCATTTTTCCAATCATCTAGGTTTGTTATGGTGTAAACGCCGGCACTCAAAAATCCGACAGAAGGTTTTAGCACTACAGGTAAACGAACTTCAGAGATATTGAATTCGAATAAATCTGTATAACTAATCTCATCAAAGAGCAAATCTTCGTAAATACAACTGCATACTTTTCTAAACGCAACCTTATCTTTCAATAATGTTATTTGATCCACTAACTTTTCGTTATGTAAAACAGTACAAACCCAATTCAATGCATATTCAGAAACGGTGTATAATCGAGGTTGAGATGTAGTATTATAATGAGCTATAAATGCTTTTTCGTCTATTACATTCAGCTTCTTGTGAGATAAACATGCATGTTCGGAAAGTGTATTGCTCAACACCGGAATTTGTGATTCTTCCAAATAATCAAGCAATAATTGAGAAATATACGGTTCTTCTAAAATAATCATTTGATACTTTTTTTGTTGTTACAGTTTATTTAAAAAATCGCCTTGTCAATGAATAAGCCTTCTTGCCAAATATAAACATGGGCAAAGTAGCTCCTATAGCTAATAAAAAAATAACCGTAAAAGTAATCATTCCATTGGAGAAAAACATTTCCATGTATTTTGCTTTTAGAATGGGCTGATCCATGTTTTGCAAAAACATAATTTGTGCAAAAACTGTATTATAGGCAAACTTTCCAGGAATCATAGGCAGAAGAGCCGGTATATAAAGTACAGTAGTCGGACAATAAATTTTACCTCCAAGCCAAAGACTTCCAAAGCCAATTATTAATGCACTTACAAATGATGCTACCGCAATATCAACCTGAAAATAATTCATTAAGCAAAAACGACAAGCATGACCAACAGCTCCAAGCAAAGCAATAAATTTAAAAGAGCGTATTGGTGGGTCAGAAATAGCCCCAAAACCAATTGCAGCAATAGCCGCAAAAAAGCCATCAAAAAGGATATCAAAGAATATCATATTAAACTACCTTTAAATAAAATTAATGTGAATGAGAGACCAATAGCAAGACAGACTATCAGCAATAAAGCATTAGCCAAACGAGTGATTCCTGTAAGTGTATGCCCTTCCACAATATCAATTACTCCATTAATCAACGGAACACCAGGGATTAAGTACAACACACTTGTAGCAAGAGCAATACCCGAAGTTGTATTGAAAAACAAAGCGGCAGACGAAAACAAGGAAGCTACAAAAGCAGATACGATAAAGATTATATAATGATTTATATGCCGTTTTTGTAGTTGTGTCCTGACAAAGAAGCCTGCAATGGTGGCAATAAAAACAATGAGCATGGAGAGCCAATCACCTTTAAACAATCGACAAAATGAGGCATTGGCAAGTCCAACCAACAATAACAATAGCAAAGCATTCATTCTGGGAGCTGATATTATTTGGGTGTATTTCTCATTGATTTGTTCAAAATTCAAATGGCTGTCAACTGCCTCCCAACTTAAAGCACTCAGCTCCGAATTATGTTTAAAACTAATGGGTAGAGCCGGAATCTCAATTACCTCGCTAAAGGTATGTTGAGATTCGTTATCTAATATTGTCAAAATAATGCTTTTCTGGAAAACACTGATTTTCACATCGAAGCCCAATGCTTCTCCGATACGTTTGGTGTTGCGTATGACTCTTGACGTGTGAATGCCACACCCCATAAGGTGTGCTGCATACTCAGCAATAAATTTTGCCTGTTGCAATGTTGTTTCGTTTCTTATCATAGATTGCCGGATATCTTTATTATGAAATCTTAGACCGTTCCTTTTATTACAAAGGCATATTCCCATGTTTTTTAGGCGGATTAGTCTCTGTTTTATTCTGCGTCATTTCCAAGGCTTGAATGAGTTTGAAACGGGTATCTTTCGGCAAGATGATTTCGTCGATATAGCCCAACTCAGCTGCTCGATAAGGATTAGAGAATAGTTCGTTATATTCATCAAGAGCAGTTTGCTTCTCGTCGTCTTTTGAGTTTCGGTACAGAATATTGACAGCTCCTTGAGCACCCATTACAGCTATTTCTGCTGACGGATAAGCAAAGTTTACATCCGAACCACTTTCTTTCGACGACATAACTATATAAGCCCCACCATAGGCTTTACGTGTGATGACCGTAATTTTTGGAACGGTTGCCTCCACATAAGCATATACTATTTTGGCTCCATGGCGTATAATGCCGTGGTGTTCCTGATCGCAACCGGGAAGGAATCCCGGTACATCTTCGAAAGTGATAATAGGAATATCAAAGCAATCGCACAAACGAATGAAGCGAGCTGCTTTGTCGGAAGCGTCAATATCCAACACACCCGCTAGAAAGGCAGGTTGATTGGCTACAATACCTACTGTTTTACCTCCCATGCGAGCAAAACCAATTACAATATTCGGAGCGAAACTACCCATTACTTCGAAGAAATATTTGTCATCTACGACTTCCTCAATTAGTTCTTTGATGTCATAAGGCATGTTTGGATCTTGAGGAATGAGCGTTTGGAGTTTTTCGCTCTCACGGCGAATGTCGTCCGAAGTAGGGACGATAGGAGCATCCTCCATATTATTTGATGGTAAAAAGCTAAGCAATTCACGTATCATCATCAATGTGTCTTCTTCCGATTCACCCATAAAATGAGCTACTCCGCTCTTAGAGCTATGTGTGGCTGCACCGCCTAATTCTTCTTTACTCACTTCTTCGTGAGTTACCGCTTTGACCACATCGGGTCCGGTTACAAACATATAACTCTTTTCTTTTACCATAAAGATAAAGTCGGTAAGGGCGGGCGAGTAACAAGCTCCACCTGCACACGGCCCCAGAATAGCTGATAGTTGTGGAACTACACCCGAAGCTTTTATGTTATGATAAAATATTTCGGAGTAACCACTTAGTGCCATTACGCCTTCTTGTATGCGTGCCCCTCCCGAATCGTTCAAAGCAATAATTGGAGCGCCGTTTTTGAGCGATAATTTTTGAATTTTTACGATCTTATTGGCATTAGTACGGCTCAACGAACCTCCATAGACTGTAAAATCGTAAGCATAGACATATACTAATCGATTATCGATTTTTCCATGACCTGTTACTACACCATCGCCAGGAATCCTATTTTTATCCATGTTGTAGTTGGTGCTGTTGTGTAAAACGAATTTGTCTATCTCCACAAATGTCCCTGCGTCAAGTAGCATTTCAATACGTTCGCGGGCAGTTTGTTTTCCCGCTTTCTTTTGTTTTTCAATACCGGCTTCACCGCCACCGAGTTCAGCTATTTTATTTATCTCTTCGAACTTCTCGAAAGTATTTTTGGTCATCATTTTTGTTGAATCTTTAATTTTATTCCAATGTTATTAATACTTGATTGCGATTTACCGAATCACCTTCTGCTACTGCAATCTTCTTTACCTGACAATCGCGCGAAACGGTAAAGGTGTTTTGCATTTTCATGGCTTCCACTACCACAGCTCCATCGCCTTGCGAAAGTCGATCACCTTCTGCCACTAAAATTCTCACCACTTTGCCGGGCATAAGCGACATAATAGCATCTTGATCTTCATTACTATCGTCTTTCTTCCGACCTCGAAGGTATTTCTTCTGAGGATCGGATAACTCAACGTCGAAATGTTGAAAATTAGTGGTTATGCTATATTTCTTTCCATCATTCTGTTTTACTGCTTCAGCGTTAAACGAGAGTCCATCGTACAGAATGGAACAAAATCCGCTTTCGGACATTACCACATCAATACTGTATATTTTTCCATCGATTGACATTTCAACCTTATTCTCGTCTTTATTCACCAGCTCTATCTCGCAGGTTCTATCATTTATTTTTGCTTGCATTATTTCGTTTTTTTTTAGATGCGTAACAGACCTTTTTGCTTCCCAAACTCACGCCAACGACTGATTGGTCGATTGTCAGCCACTGCCTGAGCGCTCACATTTTCCTCTTCATTCACAATAAAGTCGATATAGGCAGCCATTACAGCAATGTTTTCTGTTCTGCGTAAGTCCGTATCTTCTGTATCCTGAAGTTGCTTGCTGTTTTCTTCTATAAAATGAGTCGTGTATTTCCCTTTCACAAATTCTTTGGCATCCATAATTCGTCTCAGGTAATCAATGTTGGTTTTCACTCCGGTGATTTTATACTCATACAGTACGCGGCGCATCCGCTCCAGTGCATAGGTTCGGGTAGTAGCCCAAACAATAAGTTTGCCCAACATTGAATCATAGTAAATCGGGATTTCGTAACCGTCATAAATGTAACTGTCGATGCGTACGCCAATTCCTTCAGGGGCTTGTACGTGGCTAATGATGCCGGGCGAAGGAGCAAAATCATTATCGGTATCTTCGGCACAAATCCTACATTCGATGGCGTGTCCCCGCTGTTCCAAATCCTTTTGAAGAAAACGCAGTTTTTTACCATTAGCAATATGAATCTGTTCTTTTACCAAGTCGATGCCTAACACTTCTTCGGTAATGGGGTGCTCTACCTGCAAGCGGGTATTCATTTCCAAAAAATAGAAATTCAGTTTATCGTCGACCAAAAATTCAATCGTTCCGGCTCCAATATAATTTACTGCCTTCGCTGCTTTTACAGCGATCTTGCCCATCTCCAATCGGGTTTTATCGTCGATAAAAGGCGATGGACTTTCTTCTACAATTTTCTGATGACGACGTTGTACCGAACATTCCCGGTCGAAAAGGTGAATCACATTCCCAAAGGTATCGCCAAGAAATTGTATTTCGATGTGGTGAGGAGCTTCTATGTATTTCTCGATATACACCGAATCGTTTCCAAAGGAAGATTTGGCTTCCGACTTGGCCGATGCATAGGCTTCGCTCAAGTCTTTTTCGTCACGCACCAGACGCATTCCCTTTCCACCACCTCCGGCAGTAGCTTTGATAATAACAGGAAGACCAATTTTACGACAAACCCGAAGTAAATCTTTCGATTTTAAATCTTCTGCAGTGCCTGGAACTACAGGTACTCTGGCTTTCATCATGTTTTGACGAGCGGATATTTTGTCGCCCATGGCTTCCATACTTTCAGCATTCGGTCCAATAAAAATAATTCCTTCGTTTTTACATCTGCGGGCAAATTCTGCATTTTCGCTCAAGAAACCATACCCGGGGTGAATAGCATCCGCTTTGAACTGTTTAGCTGCTTTGATGATTTTATTCATATTCAAATAGCTTTCACTAGCTAGGGCTTCGCCGATGCAAACGGCTTCGTCGGCATAAATCACATGGCGCGATGTACGGTCGGCATCCGAATAAACAGCCACCGTTTTTATTCCCATTTCTCTACAGGAACGCATGATGCGCAAGGCAATTTCGCCCCGATTGGCAATTAAAATTTTTTGTATCATAACTTTTATTTATGTTTAATATGGGAAGGATTTACAGAGATGGCATAAAACGATTCGTGAATTGTTTTAATACATTCCTGGCACAATGTATGTTCGTAATTATCCCGCACATACTGTTCTTGAAACGGATCTAATCTTTGACAGAAGAGCCATTCATAACGGGTAATTGATCTAAAGGAGAAGTCTTGGTTGCACCTAGGACACGTTTTCTTCATTTCGGATATTGTCTTGGGTGGAATAGAGAGCGGTCAACTTTATTCTCGTTGGTTTCTTGACTGAATGAGGCAGAAAAATGACCAGTAATGAAGCCATTAGTTGCGTAGCATTTTTCACCATGCTTTGTAGAAACAAAAGCTGTATGCCTTCAAAAAGAAAAATGAGATAAAACTAAAGTTAACATCAAAATCTAACCCACGAGATTATTGATAATTTATTTACATGGCAGGTCTCCTGACTTACTCCCGTTTTTGAATGCCTTCCCGGAATAAGTTATCAGTGAACAGTTACTCATCGTCAGTGTATGTCAGTCTGACTTTTTTACTGTCCACCGATAACTATGTTTCCAGTGGCAAAAGTGTTATTCAAAACGTTTATAGAGCTTACAGTAGCGGGTCTGTTCAGGACTTTCACCTGATTCCCTTTTAATCACTTGCCGCGATATGCCGCTAAGTGAACCGATGTAAGAGTAATGATAATTTGTTGTTACAATTGTGGTCCTGAAGCAACTAATGCTTTAGCATCGTCGTTGTCGCAGTACTGTTCGAAGTTCTTGATATATTTAGCAGCAAGTGATTTTGCTTTAGTTTCCCATTCGGCAACATCAACATACGTGTTACGTGGGTCAAGAATTTCTAGATCAACATTGTTCAATGCTTTTGGAGCAACCAGGTTCAAAATTGGAACCTTGATTGTTTCGGCTTTTTCGATTGAGCCATCGATAATAGCATCAATGATTGCACGGGTATTTTTCAACGAAATACGTTTTCCTGTTCCGTTCCAACCTGTGTTTACCAAGTAAACTTTGGCATCGTGTTCTTTTGCTTTACCGATAAGGGTTTTAGCATACATGGTTGGGTGCAACGTCAAGAATGCTTCACCAAATGCAGGAGAGAAAGAAGGAACTGGTTCAGTGATACCACGTTCTGTTCCGGCTAATTTTGATGTAAAGCCTGAAAGGAAGTGATATTGTGCTGATTTTTCGTCCAGAATAGATACCGGAGGCAATACCCCAAATGCATCTGCCGACAGGTAAATAATTTTTTTAGCGTGTCCGGCACGTGAAGGAGAAACGATTTTGTTGATATGATAGATTGGGTAAGAAACGCGGGTGTTTTCTGTTTTAGAAGCAGCAGCTGAATAATCAGGCGTACCATCAGCTAGAACAGTTACATTTTCCAATAAAGCATCACGACGTATAGCTCTCCAAATGTCCGGTTCTTTGTCTTTTTCCAAGTCAATTACTTTAGCATAGCAGCCACCTTCGTAGTTGAATACACCGTTATCATCCCAACCGTGCTCATCATCTCCGATTAAGTAACGTTTTGGGTCAGCAGAAAGTGTAGTTTTACCAGTTCCTGAAAGTCCGAAGAAGATAGCTACGTCACCATCTTTGCCTACGTTGGCCGAACAGTGCATGGAAGCCATACCTTTCAATGGTAAATAGTAGTTCATCAAAGCAAAAATACCTTTTTTCATTTCGCCACCGTACCAGGTTCCACCGATAACCTGCATTTTAGTAGTCAGGTTGAACAAAGTAAATACTTCAGAGTTCAAACCTTGTTCTTTCCAGTTAGGGTTAGATGTTTTAGATCCATTCAAAGTTACGAAATCAGGTTCACCGTAGTTAGCCAATTCGAAATGAGAAGGACGGATAAACATGTTAGTCACAAAGTGAGCTTGCCATGCAACTTCCATGATGAAACGTACTTTCATACGAGTATCTTCGTTTGTACCGCAGAATGTATCAACTACATACAATTTTTTTGCAGAAGAAAGTTGTTTTGTCACCAAGTCTTTGCAGTGCTCAAATACTTCAGGAGTTGTCGGACGGTTGATTGTTCCATCCCACCAAAGGTGTTCATCGGTTACTGCATCTTTTACAAAGAATTTATCCTTAGGTGAACGACCGGTAAATTTACCCGTATCTACCGATATCGCACCCGATGTTGTCAATACGCCCTTCTCAAAACCTTCGTTTGCAGGGTTCACCTCGTCTTGAAATAATTCCTCGTAAGAAGGGTTGTGCACAATTTCGTAACTACCCGAAATACCATACTTGCTTAAATCCAAATTTACCATTTCTTTTTTGATTTGTGTGGAAAAGGTTGGATGAATTTTAGGACTCACATTGCTCTATTGTGCTACAAAGAACCGATCAGCTTATTTGCGGATAAGCTATATACGAAACTTTCTCAGGTAACTGGCAGTCCCTGATAAGTACCAAAATAAAAAAAATGAGATGATAAAATTTACATCAAAATCTAACCCACGAGATTATTGATAATTTATTTACATGGCAGGTCTCCTGACTTACTCTGTTATTGAACGCCTTCCCGAAAATCAGTTATCAGTTATCAGTTATCAGTTACCAGTTCTTATTAATTATAAAAAACTGATTACTGTTCACTGTTTACTGTTTACTGAAAAACTCAGTGGCAAAAGTGTTGTTCAAAACGTTTTAAAGAGCTTACAGTAGCGGGTCTGTCCAGGATTTTCACCTGATTCCCTTTTAATCACTCTCTGCGATATGCTGATAAGTGAACCGAATGCAGGTGCAAAGATAGATATTTTCCAATACAAAGGATAGGAATTAGCTGTTTTTAGGTGAAATTAGTTGTTGTTTTAATCTAAGCTAGTTATTTTGAGTATTATATAGTCAGATGATCGTTTAATGATAAGCAAATAATTTTTTAAGAAGACCATTCTATTTTTTATCTGAAGGTTTATCATAGATTGATTTGTCTATAACAAAACCCCAAAAGCCAAGTTCTTGAGGATCTGAATAAATATCTAAGAGTAAATCGTAGCTGGCTAGTATGGATGCTCTGATTTTTACTATCAGTTCATCTAGTTTACAAAGATATTCTTGTGATAGACTCTCTTTTTTAATTAGCTCATATAGCCTTAAGGCATTATTGACTTCCGAACCATTTTCTTCCCATGAGTTCGATTGAAGATATAGCAAAGGAGATTTATTCCCCACTACACAATGTCTAGCATATACTTTCACTCCTAAATCAATTAATTTTTCAGGATCGCTTGGTATGGGTATTCTTTCAGTGTTGGTTGACATAGATATTCAGATTTTGATTGTTTGTAGTTGTATTATCATTTCCCGTTTTCTAACGCATTTTAGAATACTGAAAAAAACAGCGAGTCTTCGCAGAGTCGCTGTTCTTGTTGATTAATAAACAAATAGTTTTTATGAGAAAACTATTTTGGGGTTTCGAGCAGTGCTTTTATCTCTTTGATACAATTCTCGCAAAGACAATCTTCGTATAATTCCGCGATGTAATCTTTCACTTTCTCGTTGAGATGAGTAGTCGTACACCAACAACTTCCGTTTAGCGTACACTGGAATGTGCTTTCGCATCGTTCACATTGTTTTTCCATAATCGACTCATCGTTTTTTACACTCTTAATAATTGTTTGCTAAATATACTTCGCGGGTCTTGCAAAGGAGAAAGACTTCTGCACCATTACTAGAATAATTGCATTCCTCGTTAGATAATACCGGCACAAACAGAGTTTCTTTTTTAGAACCGTTTGAACATGAAACAAAGGATGCAATAATCAGAAGAAGAAATACAGGATTGAATTGAAGAAGCAGTTTCATAAATTATAAATTGAATAATTTGTAAACGGCTTCCGAAGAAGGATATAAAAGAAGATGTAAAATGGGGTGAATATGCAGTATTAAGATACTACACAACAGTCAATAATAAAAGTAAGTACAAAAGGTGATACCCATTTTTGGTCCTTCAGCTCTTTCCTCGAAAGCTAAAAACTTTAAATGCATGGCAGGTCTTCTGACTTACTCCCGTTATTGAACGCCTTCCCAGATGTTAGTTGATTTATTAATTGATGATTAGTCTTGCAAACTATCAACAATTAGCTGTAAACTGTAAATACCAGTGGCAAAAGTGTTGTTCAAAACGTTTTAAAGAGCTTACAGCAGCGGGACTGTTTAGGATTTTCACCTAATTCCCTTTTAATCACTTTCTACGAAGGTAGAGGAGCAAACCAAATACGAGTACAAAGGTATAAAATAAAGATGAAATAAATCTTAGTAATAACTGAATAAAATTTCAATTAATTATCTTTTTTATAAAAGACAAGAGCTCTTCTTAATCGATTATTCATCATAACAGGGTAATATAACCACTTTTTTACCTATTTAATGTGATTGCAGCTCTTTCTTTATTCAAATAATTTTGCAGTTATAAATCAAATAATTTAGAGATAATGAAATCAACCAGACTAATTTTACTTTTTTTAATCGGGAGCTTTTCTGCACAAGCTCAGAACGCTTCATTTAAAGGGAGGATTCTTACAAATGATGGGCAACCTGCCGAAAATGTTTCCATCGTGGTTAAAGGTACAGATAAAGCTACCACTTCTATCAGAAGTGGTGAATATCTGCTTCAAAATATGAAGGCTGGCAAGTATATGGTTTTATATAGTTATGTAGGATTACAAACCCAACAAAAATCGGTAGAACTTACAAGTGGGGTTCAAAATGTGATAGAAGATATTATACTTTCCGAGAGTATATCGAAGCTGGAAGAGGTGGTAGTGACAACTCAGCGTTTAAATCAGTTTGCCGAGAAGCAGACCGAATATGTATCGCGTATTCCACTTAAATACATGGATAACTCTCAGTCTTATTCACTAGTCACATCAGCTTTGATGAAGGAGCAACTGGCCACAGACATTGTATCTTCATTCAAAAGTATAACCGGTGGAGGTACAGTACAATCGAATGATGGGAATGCCACCGTTTATATCCGTGGGTTTCGGTCGGATGCATCGGTGCGAAACGGCATGCTCTCGTATACTCGTACACCGGTTGACCCTCAAAATACCGAACGTATCGAAATTATCAAGGGACCATCGGCTACGCTGTTTGGAGGTAATACTTCAAATGTAGTATCGAGTGGTGGAGTTATCAACAGGGTTACCAAACGACCAAAAGAAAATAAGTTTGCCGAAATATCGTATACTACGGGGAGTGCATCGCTCAATCGGGTTACTTTGGATTACAACACTCCACTAAATAGTTCCAATACTGTCTTATTCCGATTAAACTCGGCTTTTCATACCGAAAATAGTTTTCAGGATCAAGGTTACCAAAAGAATTTCAGCATTGCGCCTTCGCTGACAGCAAAGCTTAATAATCGAATGACTTTGTCGCTTGAGGCTGAATATTACCAGACAAAGCGTAATCTGTATTTTGCCCGTGGTGTGAACCTGACAAAAGTAACAGCTAAAAGTTTCGACCAACTGAAATTGGACTATGAGTCGGCCTATACCAGCAACGATATGGCTGCCAATATGAATTCGATCAACTATAGTGCTGTGCTTGACACCCGTATATCGGACAAATGGACAAGCAAAACTTCGTTTATGTCAACCCGAAACAATACCGAAGGGCATTATTTTAGACTCGAAATGGTAAACGACAGTATGGCTGCACGTAACTTTATCAGTTTCCTGCCACGTAATACCGGCTCTGCACAGATACAGCAGGACTTTATTGGACAGCACAAATGGGGATGGGGTGAAAATAAATTCTTAGCCGGTGTCAGTTATTCTCAGATTTACGACGATTATCAACGCTATGGTTCCGGTTTTGTGAATTACGATACGATTAAAGTTACGTCGCCTACTGTGCCGTCGATTGCATTGAACACGTTCAACAAGAAGTTAGGATCACTGGCTTCTATCCAAACTGAAACCAGCCAAAGCGTAACCGGCATATATGCAGCTGACGTATTGAAAGTGTTGGATGGATTGGTTGTATCGGGTGGAGTGCGTTACGATAAATTCAATCTGGACAATACCTATAGAAATGGTGTAAGTGTCAAAGATGCTTTCAAACAGGATAGTTGGTCGCCTAAATTCGGCATTATCTATAATTATAAAAATATGATTTCGGCTTTTGCCAATTATCAAAATGGATTTAGCAATCAGGCGCCGGCTGTGAGTTCAACAGGTAATGTGACCAATTACAAGCCTGTACAGAGTAATCAAACTGAGTTTGGGCTTAAATTCGATTTGTTTCAGGGTAAATTGATGAGCACCATTAGTTATTATGATATTAAGCTGAAAAATATTCTTCGCCAAAACCCAAGCAATACCACCGAAACAATACAAGACGGAGAGCAAACAAGCAAAGGATTTGAAGCGGACGTAATAGCCAATCCGTTTCCTGGGTTCAACTTTGTTGCCGGCTATACACTCAATAAATCAGAGTTTATTAAAGTGTCTAGTGCAGCACTTATTGGTAACCGACCTTCGTACACACCTGAGCAAATGGCTAACTTTTGGGCCAGCTACCGCGTGTTGAAAGGTGATATGAAAGGACTGGGTGGCGGTATTGGTATGAATTATGTTAGCAATATATATATCAACGATGCCAATACTTTTTATTCTCCGGCATATACAGTGTTTGATGCAACAGTGTTCTATGACAGAAGTAATTATCGCTTTAGCATCAAGGCTGACAATCTGCAGAATAAGAAAATATGGAATGCTTACGGGATGCCGCAGAAGGAACGCTCTATTCTGGCTGGAGTAACTGTACATTTATAAATAGTTTTTTGTTTGTTTTCATCTTTTTTACTCAGGGATCATATCGTGAAGATAGCGTCCCTGAGTGTTTATTTATTCACACTAAGTAATATTTTATGAATATCCGAAAAATAATACACAAGCTTCATTTATGGTTAGCTTTACCCAGTGCAGTTGTTTTATTTGTTGTGTGTATCACAGGTAGTATTTTTACCTATGCTGATGAGATTATGGATTTAATGCACCGTCCATATAGCGAAGTTACTATAGGGGCAAGTAAACAACCGGTTGAAAGTATACTCAAAATAGTTCGTAAGCGCTATCCCGACGATAAAATAGCATCGATGGTAGCCTACACCGACAAAAGCAAGAGTTATAAAATACTACTCTACAGCGAAAAAAACGGACTCCGCAACGTTTTTGTTGACCCCTATACCGGACGGTTGTTGGGCGAAAGTCGTTCACACCAGTTTTTCTATGTTGTTGCTCATCTGCACAGTGAATTATTGCTGGGCGAAACGGGTGTATGGATCGTAAAAATCGCTACAGTCATCTTTCTTATTCTTATTATTACCGGAATGCTGCTCTGGCGGCCTAAAAGGCTGACCCTTAAAAATTGGAAGCACTTTTTTACACTCAATCATAAGCTAAAGTTTAAACGCATTATGTACGATCATCATCGGGTGCTTGGAATGTATGCGTCAGGGATTTTATTGTTACTAGCACTTACCGGTACTATTATGGCTTTCAAACCTCTTGAAAAGTCTTTGGTGGAGGCATTGGGAGGTGGCAAATCGGAAATAAAAAGCCGATGGGCTGCTGCAGACGTGAAAGCACCGATATTAAACATTATTGAAAAATACAGGGTTGTACCGGGAGTAGAAGCTATGCGTATAGGGCTTGCAAGTAGGCAAGAGAATGGAATTTATAAAATAGCCGTTGGCAAAGAAATTGGCATTCTGACATACTTAGGAGCAGTTCATTTTGTAGATAAAGTGAGTGGAGAGGAACTTACAGATCAGAAAGGCGTTGTAAACTCAGAGGTTGAAAATGTGCTTATGTCGCTCCATAGCGGAAAATGGCTTGGCTGGTTTGGTGAATTACTCACTTTTTTGGCGGGTATTATCGGGGCTTATTTGATCGTCACGGGCATTATCATTTGGTGGGGTCGACGTTTTTAATCAAAACAACAAAATCAATTTAAAATATGAGAAAGAAGAATTCATTTTTAGTTTATGCAATTGGACTTTTTGCATTTTCGTTTACAAGTATTTTTGCACAAACCCGTATTCCGACGTCAAGTTTACTTTTAATGAAGGCGGGTGATGTCACTCAAGGGGTAAAACTTGGCGAAAGTATAGGTAAGGCTGTTCAAATACTCGGTCAACCTACCAGCATTTCTGATGAGTATTGGGAGATTGATTCAGTGCTGGTAAAGATTTATAATTATAAAGGTAATTTTCTGTACTTCACGAATGATGTATTATCAGGTTTTGAACTTAAAGATAGTTCAATACAGGTAGGCTCTATCGGTGGAATTACTTTCAAAGTAAAAGATAGAATAACGATTAAAATCAAGAAAACTAATCGTAGACCAGGATTATCCCCAATTATTAAAAGAAAGAAGACTTTTTTTGATTTTTCACTCGTAGAAAGAGATGGAAAATCAAGAGGAATAGAATATTCTGCTATCAGTGTTAATTATTTATCCGATGCTGCTGCCAATCTTGATTCAAGATTAGAACTATTATTTAATTCGAACGACCAATTGATCAATATAAGTGTTTCTGAATAAGATAAAATGGTGTTTGAATCATCTTCTGATGAACAAGCGAATGTGCATTTTCTAATTGAATGTAATACTCGCTACTATCGCATTACTTAAGTTTAAAACCCGTACTGACACTTTGGTGAGTACGGGTTTTCTATTATTATCTGCAAAGCAGGGTATTTTTCCACGATGCCTTGTACTTCTACTAATACACTCTTAGTACTACTACTAAGAGTGTATTAGTAACGTTACTCTTATCAAAATAACTCAGACTAAAGTAGAAGTCGTGTAGCGTTGTGGATTTTTCAACTATTGGGTGTCATAATTTATTTAGAACCTTTTTATATGTAAAAAGTATGTCCCTCATTGTAGGGATACAGGTGGTAATAATCCTTATATGTAGGGATTTTTCGTTGTTAGGGGTAGTTCTATCTTTGCATTCATTAAATAACGAAAACATAATGAAACGAATACTACTCTTTTTCAGTATCACTCTCTCTGTAACATTTGCAGCTTTCTCGCAAGTAAAAAAAGATTCGGTAAAGTCCGAAGTTCCTTACGAGTGGAGCTTTTCTAAATTCCGTTTTGGTGGATATGGCGAAATCCTGTACCAACAAATGAATTATGGTCCCGACAGGTACAAATATACCAACGGAGCTCCTTCCGACAATCGTGCCTACATTTCTGTTCCCCGGGCGGTTTTTGCTTTCGACTACAAACTGCGCGATGATCTGGTAATTGGTACTGAAGTAGAAATAGAATACGGTGGTGCCGGTTCGGCTATGGAGTTGGAATACGATGAAGCCGGCGAATATGAAACAGAAATTGAAAAAGGTGGAGAAATAGAGCTGGAACAGTTCCACCTTACCAAGCGATTTGCTAACTGGTTTAATATTCGTGCCGGACACATGATTGTCCCTATTGGAATTACCAATGCACACCATGAGCCTATTTTCTTTTTTACCACCACACGCCCCGAAGGCGAAACAACTTTGTTGCCTACTACCTGGCACGAAACAGGTATTTCCGTATTAGGCTATTTCCCCGGGTTTAAATATGAACTGATGGTGGTGAATGGACTTGATCCCAACGGTTTTTCATCGGCTAACTGGATTCAAGGTGGCAAACAGGGTATGTTTGAAACAGCAGTAATGACTTCACCTGCTTTCGCAGGGCGTGTTGAATGGAGCGGAATTAAAGGTTTACGAGTAGGTGCATCGGCTTATTACAATCAAACAGCTAAAAATGCCAGCAAGCCAGAGAAAACTGCTGACATTACGGCTCCTGTTACTATTCTATCGGGAGATGCCCAGTACCTTACAAAGAATCTGGCTATACGAGCTAATTATCTCTGGGGTAATCTTGGCGATGCAAAACGCTTGTCGCAAATTAACCGTAATATTTCCAGTGCTACAGGATTTGCCCGCACACCTGTTGCACAAAATGCGTTGACCTATTCTTTGGAAGCCGGATACAATGTGCTATCTTTTTTCAACACCAAAGAAAAGCTAATGCCTTTTGTACGCTACGAATATTACAACAGTGCCGAAACGATGGTTGAGGGCATGGCCGAAATGCCGATTAACCGTAGGAATGTGCTGACTGCCGGACTGAATTATTACTTACTCCCTAATTTAGTTCTTAAAGTTGACTATTCTATGCGTCATCTTGATCACAACAATTATAATCAGGAAAATACCTTCGGACTGGCTTTGGCCTATACCGGTTGGTTCTTTACAAAATAACTCTTTGTACAACTTAATAATTATTGATATGAATAAAAGCAAGTTTTTTTTAGGTATGGCCGTGGTCTTTACGGCAGTTGGTTTCACTGCCTGTGATAAATCGGGGACGGAGGGAACAGAAGATGGTTATGGTTACGATTTTAAAGCTGTAATTAATACATACGTGGACGATGTAGTGTTGAATACTTACACCGATATGAAAGATAAAGCCACAATTCTTTACGAAGCTGTTGAAGTCTACAAAGCAAATCCGAGTGTTGGGTTAACAAACGTGTGTGCGGCATGGCGGACCATGCGTATTCCCTGGGAACAAAGTGAAGGTTTTCTTTTCGGACCCGCTGCCTTGTTGAGCTTGGATCCATCACTCGATTCGTGGCCGCTAGATAAAACACAATTACAATCGATTATCGATTCGAATATAGAAATCTCTTTGGATGCTATTGCTTCATCAAACGTTCATGGTTTTCATACTATCGAGTACCTGATATTTAAAGATGGAGAGCCCAGAACGACTGCTTTGACCGACCGTGAATTGAAATATTTAATTGCTGCAACGGAATATTTGCGCAATGATACTTATTTGTTGTGGGCAAACTGGGTGGGTGCAAGCAATATTACTGATACAAAAGTATTAGCGGCCTTCAAAGAGAATGAAACTGATGTAAAATATAACTTTTCAGAGCAATTCAAAAAGGCAGGTGCTGCCGGTAGTATCTTTCTTTCGGAGAGCGATGCCATAGATCAAATTATTGATGGTTGTATTGATATTGCAAGCGAAGTTGGAGCCCAAAAAATTGGTGGTCCGAATGCAACAGCAAAACAAGGTAACCTCGAGCAGGCCGTACTAGACGTAGAATCATGGTATAGCTGGAACTCAACTGATGACTACGCAAATAATATAATCAGTATCCGTAATTCCTATTTTGGAGGACGAGGTAAAACGGCAGCTACTGCATCGGCTAACAGTATTTCGGCCTTTGTGAAAAGTAAAAATGCGGGTTTGAATATAGAGGTGGGTACAGCCATTGAGACGGCATACGAAGCTATCAAAGCTATGACTTATCCATTCCGAAACAATTTGACAGGTGCAAAAGTAGATGCAGCTATCGATGCTTGTGGAGATTTGGAACTGACATTGGCGAAAATTAAAACGTTGAAAGATTAAATTCTCTCATCAGTTAGGAGAATTTGGCTAGTAACTTTAGTCACTGAAAGCTATTGCTTAATGGCGCGTAGATGATTGACTTAGATGGGTTGACATTTCTAGATCAAGGTATTCGACGAAATTTTAATGGAAAGATAAAAAATGCGAATTAAACATTATAGTAAATACATACAGCTAAGTGTTGTGGTGCTCTGCATCATGGCAATAGGTGCGTGTAGTGATAATGCAGATGAGATAATACTTAAACCGAATGGGAAAGTAGCCGATCCGGCGGAATTATCAGCCGGAAATTCAACTGTGTTCATGTCCAGTGTTTTTGCTTACGATACACCAGCACCTTGGGTAACAGGTTCATTGATGGATAGATTTCTTGCCGGCGACAAACTGTATGATGATCCGCGTATCGCCAATCAGGATGATCCTTTGCAAGGTGGACTGGGTCCGCTGTATGTTGGTTTTTCGTGTGGAAGTTGCCATAAGAATGCAGGTCGATCATATCCTACTCTATTTTCAGAGGGTGGTTCGGGTACCGGTTTTTCGGGACAACTCGCTTTTATCTGCAAACAAAACGGAACATTTTTCAGGGAATATGGGCGAGTGCTACACGATCAGGCTATTTTCGGAACAAAACCAGAAGGTAGATTATCAGCAACATACACTGAAAAGACATACGAGTTCCCTGATGGAGAAAAATATTCGCTCGTAAAGCCTACCTATAAAATTACAGAATGGTACTCTGATAGTATTGCCCCCGAAGACTTGATTATCGATGTTCGCATTCCATTGCGACATGTGGGTATGGGGCAAATTATGGCATTAGATCCAGATGAACTGAAACAGTTGGCAGCATTAAGCAACTATCCTGAATATGGTATTTCGGGTAAAATGAATATTATCACCGAGCGAAATAAGAGTTTTATTGGTACGGGGGGAAATAAAGCCCAACATGCCGATCTAACTGTAGAGCTTGGTTTCTCGTCGGATTTGGGAGTTACTAGCGACCGTTTCCCACTCGAAGTCGGTTATGGGCAATCTCAACAAATCGGATTTAGCCATTATGGAATTCAAATTTCTACGCGTGATATGGAGAATGTCGATTTTTACTTAAGTTCACTCGGTGTTCCTGCCCGTAGGAACGTAAACAATGCAGTAGTGAAAAAAGGAGAAGAAAACTTTTACAAAGCCAAATGTCAGCTTTGTCATATTCCGACATTACATACCAAACAAGATCCTATCGCGCTGCTCAACGGCACCCGCCTGCCTTGGTTGAGCGGTCAAACAATTCATCCTTATGGTGATTTTCTGTTGCATGATATGGGGCCGGGATTAGACAGTCATTACCGTTCAGGATTGGCCGCGGGTTACGAATGGCGAACAACTCCGCTTTGGGGAATAGGGTTACAGGAAACGGTGAGCGGTCATACCCGATTTTTACACGATGGACGTGCACGCAACTATGTAGAAGCCATTATGTGGCATGATGGTGAAGGAGCAGTTTCGCGCGAGTTATTTAAACGAATGTCGAAAGAAGACCGCGATGCTGTGGTTACTTTCCTCCGAAGCTTATAATTTTTAGACTAACTTTCTAACATAAATAAAAGAAGAGATGAAATTCAAATGCTACTTAGTATTGATATTGCTTGGATGCATATTACGCGTTTCGGCACAAATTAAAAACGAAAAAGATATCGAAAGTGATGTAATCCCCTTGGCCGGAAAAAAAGGATTCAGTTTCGAGACCAAAGCCGGCGATTTTGTATTCAAACCTTTTGTGTTGGTTCAAACATCAGCTAAAATGAATTATTATGACGATGAAGGTCTTGCGCTAGAAGATCAGGACAATATTGCTAACAGCGGTTTTGAGATTGGAAATGCGTTGATTGGATTTGCCGGAAAAGCGTTCAATAAAATCCTTTTCAATGTAACCATTAATGCTGCTCAATCTGGTGATGCACTACTCCAGCAGGCATGGTTCGATCTGAAGCTTAAAGAAGAGTTACGTTTTCGAGCAGGGAAATTTAAAACGCCTTACAATCAGGCTTATCTGGTTACCCTAGGCGAGACACTCTTTCCTTCATTACCTGTTTCGCTGACTTCTGCAGTTAATATTCCTTACTCGCTCAACTCCGTAAATCCAGCCATAGCCACCGGATTTGATTTAGGAGTACAGATGCATGGTTTACTTGACCAAAAATGGCAGTATAGTCTTGGTGTTTTCAACGGCACAGGAGTAACGGTAAATGGAGCTAAAAAAACGCTTAGCGACGATTTAGGTATTCCTTCGCTGTTGTATGCCGCTCGTATGGCCTATATGCCCAAAGGAATTATGCCCACACATCAGGGCAGTCCGGATGATTTGCATAACAATAAATGGTTGCTGGCATTATCATCTTCGTACAATGTGGAAGCTAACTGGCAGGCAAGTAATGATTTTCGTGCAGGATTTGAGTTTGCCTATTTGTACAACAAATGGTACTTCACGGCCGAAGGGTATTATTTGAATATGAAATTCACCGAAAAACAAAATATCTCACCGGCTTATAACTTTTGGGGGGCTTATGTGCAGGGCGGTTATTTCGTAACAGATAAAATACAGCTCGCTGCTCGTTATGATTTTTATGATCGAAATGCTACACGTCAAGCCGGTATTTTAAATGCGCCTGCTCTAGGGTTCAATTATTTTATTGCCGGATATAATTTAAAACTGCAAGCTATGTATCAGTATTTAGGTAAATGGGGACATGAGACTCAGCTCGACAGAGACAACGACGACTTGGGGTTGCCTAAACATTTTGCACAGGTAATGCTCCAGTTCTCATTCTAAAGTTCAATTAATTAAATGAAATCAAAGAATAAAAATCTAATGTACGCTATCATCTGTGGCTGCATATTGATGTTTTCATCGTGCGATAGTGGTGATATTTACCCTAAAGAGAATGATGGGAATATAGTAAAAGTGAATGTAAGTGCAGTCTTTAAACTGACGAATATCGAAACTTTTTCGGATAATTATAAAATTGCAATAGCCACATTTGTTGGTTCAACACCTTATCCAGGAACGTTCACTATCGTCGAAAAACCGAGCACCGAAGGAGGACAAATTACAGTCTCAATCAATGAGTTGCCTAGCGGAACGACTAATATCAGCTTTTGTCTTCTGCAAGCTGTTGGAAACAAAAAAGTATATTCTTTTTTTGATTATCCGATAAATGAAGCACCTACAACCGACATTTCGATTCCGTTGCAAAATATCGATCTAGCTTCGTTCGGACGTATACAGTCACAAGTCTTCTCTCAATGCATTCAGTGTCACGGCGGTGGTTCAAAAGCATCGGCTGGGTTATATCTTACACCCGATAGTGCCTATAAATATCTGGTGAATCATGTTGCTAAAAACTCCATTAAAAACAGGGTAACACCTAATAGTATTAATAACAGTTTTATAATGGATGTATTGACTAACAAAAGTGCAGTATCGTATAATCATACTGATATCAGCACGCTGAAGAATGAAGATGTCTTGCTTGTAGAAAGTTGGATAAAATCCGGAGCAAAGCATTAATTTTGAATTATAAGAGGATGAAATATAATACTATAAGATGGATTGATTTAGGGGTAAAGATACATCTCTCAATTTTCGACAATGGAAATGAAACAAGTGAAATTCACGGTTTCTTTGAAATAATTAATACGCAACAAAGCACTGTAGAACAGTTTCAAGCAATAGAAGAAGCGATAGAACGATTACGAAGTGCCGATGAGCAATTAAGATATCTGACACCAGTTTTAAAACGTTACTTCCTGAGCGATGCTGTTAATCAAAGAAGTCTAATAGCAGAATCAGAAAAAATAGCTATTTCCATTGTACAACAGCCTCCTCTGAACGGAGCAAAAATAGCATTGTGGGTTTATTGGATGCAGCATTGTAAAGTTTCGGTTGTTGATAAAAATACACTTAGCGTGAAACATTCTTCCTACAATCATTTGTACAGTATACAAATGAACAGTAGACTTACTGACGAGATTGCTGAGACTGATGCCATATTTGACCAGTATACAGAAATGCTCCATGCAAATAATTGTAACCTGAAAGACCATTGTATCCGAACCTGGATCTATGTGCAAGGCGTTGATATTCATTATGCAGGAATGGTAAAAGCACGTAAAACCTATTTCGAACGTGAAGGATTGAACGACAAAACGCATTACATTGCCAGCACGGGCATCGAAGGAAGATATATATATCCTGAAAATATTGTGCTGATGGATGCTTATGCAATTGAAGGAATAAAGACTGAGCAAATCAATTATTTGCAAGGACTCAGTCATCTTAATCCGACGATTGAGTATGGAGTAACCTTTGAGCGTGCTACAGCTGTTGATTATGGCGATCGCCGACATATTTATATTTCGGGCACTGCAAGTATTGACAACAAAGGAGAGATTGTTCATTTGCTTGATATTAAAAAACAAATAGACCGTACGCTGGAAAATATAAATGTATTGTTGGCCGAAGGCGGAGCTGCTATGAATGACATTGCACAACTGATTGTTTATTTACGCGACAGTGCTGATTATGAACTTGTCAACAAGCGTCTTTCTGAAGTACTACCCTATGCTCCAAGAGTAATCGTTTGGGCACCAGTTTGTCGCCCGGGTTGGTTAATCGAGATTGAGGGAATTGCCATTAAAAAAATTGAAAATAGAAGTTTTAAACCATTTTAATCCAACTTTTCTAAGCATGTAAACTTTGGAAAGTTGAATATCATTACAAATTATTAATGAGTTTGTTCAAAAAGAAATTATTCCCCCTGCTAAAATCTTTAGCATTCTGGAATCTGGTAGCTCTCTCGGTGATACTGGGTTGGGGAACGTTTGTAGAGAAAAACCACGGAACTGAATATGCATATGCTCATGTTTATGGGACATGGTGGTTCGTAGCATTATGGGCATTACTAGTTGTATTGACTAGTGTCGGGCTTATTAAAGGAAAGATTTACAAGAATATCCCTTTGTTTTTGGTACATATCTCGTTTATGGTTATTTTGCTAGGTGCTATGTGTACGCGACTTTTCTCGTTGCAGGGATATGTAACTATACGTACAGAAAAAGCGACCAATATCCTCAGTGGTGATGAACAGATGGAGCAACTACCGTTCTCCTTACAGCTCGATACATTTTATGTACAGTATTATCCTGGAACAGATGCTCCAGCCGATTATATTTCACATTTTATTATCACCGATGTTTCGGGTGAAATTACTCGTGCCAATGTGTCGATGAACAATATTTTTCAGTATAACGGCTATCGTTTTTATCAGTCGTCTTACGAACCGGATGGAAAAGTCAGTGTACTAAGCGTAAATCGAGATGTGCCGGGCATTATGTTTACTTATTCTGGCTATGCACTCTTTGTGTTGTCTATGCTTTGGTTTTTGTTTTCGTCTACCAACCCGTACCGAAAGTTATTGACACACCCTTTATTAAAAATGGTGCCGGTTTCTCTGTTGTTTCTTATCCCGGAACAAAGTTCAGCGACCAGACTTGTTGCTGCCGACAGTTTAACGGTGGATGCAACTCACGCAGCTCAATTCGGACGGCTTTATATGTTGTACGAAGGGCATATTACTTCCGTCTCGGCTTTTGCCTATGACTTTACGCTTAAACTTACAGGAAAGCCTAAATTTGCTCACCTCAATGCCGATCAAGTGTTGATGGGTTTTCTGTTCTTGCCTGCCAAGTGGCAGCAGGTGGCTTTGTTCGAAGTAAAAGATCAGGTTTTGAAGCAAGAACTGAACTCGCAGAAAGGAAAGGCTGCGGTAAATGATTTTTTTGATGAACATGGTAACTATAAACTTACGAAATATTGGACTGAACTATCGAAAACCGGACCCAAAACAGCTCGGCTAAAAGAAGTAGAGAAACTAAACGAAAAAGTTCAGTTGATTAATATGTTACATAGTGGAAGTCTGCTTCAGATTTTTCCCGTCGCGGTGAACAAACATATAAATTGGTTACAACCGATGCAGAAAATTCCAGTTCCAGTTTCGAAATCTGATTCGATTTTTGTACGAAATGCATTGAGCAATTATTATAGGGCATTGCTGGGAAATAACGACCAGAAGTCAGTTGCTATTATAAATGAGATCGCTTTTTTTCAGATGAAAAATGCAAAGCTTATTTTACCCTCAGCAAAAAAGCGAGATATAGAGATTTTTTATCTAAAAGCAGGATTTACATCTCTTTTATTTAAAGTTAATCTGACTTTAGGGCTGTTGGCTTTTGTGGCTTTATTTAGCTTTAAAGGTAAGGCAAAAAGGCTGTCACAAGTTTTCTTATATGTTACACTGGTTCTCTCTTTTATTGTCCTTACGATTTCTATCGGTCTAAGGGCTTATATTGCAGGACGATTGCCCATGAGCAATGGTTTTGAAACTATGGTTGTAATTGCCTGGTGTGCACTGTTGCCGGCGCTATTTTTATCCCGGCGAATGGCTCTGGTAATGCCTTTTGGATTTTTACTTTCCGGTTTTGCCTTGTTGGTGGCTCATCTAGGTATGTCGAACCCAAAGATTACTCCATTAATGCCCGTACTTTCTTCACCACTTCTAAGCATTCATGTGTCAATCATTATGTTGGCCTATACGTTGTTGGCATTTGTGGCCATTAATAGCTTGACTACGCTTATTCAAATTCTAGTCACACGTAGCAAAGATTCACAAACCCTAAACACGCTTTTGGAACGTAACAAAATTTACAGTTTATTGTGTTTGTATCCAGCTATTCTATTTTTAGGAACAGGCATCTTTATAGGTGCGGTTTGGGCCAATGTGTCTTGGGGTAGGTACTGGGCATGGGATCCAAAGGAAGTATGGGCACTAATTACTTTTATGATTTATGGGTTGACCTTACATCCGAGAGTCTTTTTTATAGCCAATAGGTTTTGGTTTCATGTGTTTGGATTGCTCGCTTTCTCCACCGTTTTAATGACTTATTTTGGCGTTAATTATGTGTTGGGAGGAATGCACAGCTATGCGGGTGAAATGGATATAACAGGAGTATGGATGATTGCTCTTATCACGCTTTTGTTGTTGCTTTTATTAGTTGGTTTAGCATATCATAAATACAAAAGGCTTTTCTGTTGTATAGATACCTAAACGATTCTATTGGAAAGTCATTTACCAATAGAAATCTCGTTTAGGTGGTTGTTATTTTTTTACTTCTTCAATTTCAATTAGCTTATTCACGATAGCGTAGATAGTGAGTCCTGCAGTTGTATGAATTTCTAGTTTTCGAGCAATATTTTTTCTGTGCGAAATCACCGTATGAGCAGAAAGAAATAGACTCAGTGCAATTTCTTTGTTTGTCATGCCTTTTACTACACCGATAATAATTTCTTTTTCTCTACTGCTCAAGGTATTTTGTTCTTCTGAATTCTCACTGAAATTGACTATAAAAAGTTTGTCTAATTTTTCCTTTAATTGATCAACCGAATCATAAATACTTAATGTTTCATCATAGCTACGCAATAGATTCATATCAACAGTGGAATAAACCAGGGCAATACATTTAATTTTAGATGTTTCGGCTTTATCTTTTATTTTACTAACATCGAAATATCCCCAGAAGGTTGGATTGATAATGAGAATGTCAGGTTTATGGATATTTATATAGCGAGCTATGGATTCTGTGGATAAAATTTCGATGGACTGGATTCTATATCCCGGAATTCTTTTCAAAACGACAGAAATGCCACTTCGAATAATAACTGAAGGTTCTACAATAGCTACTTTGAGTTGATTATTATTCATTTTGGCAGTTTGTTTTTTTGTTCAAGTGCTTCAACAGCAGGAATAAATAGATAATCTTCAACCTGATTGTGTGTTGCTAAATCTACCTCGCACGAAAGAATCTCAAATAAAACTTCTGTAAGTAAAAGATTATTACCCTTAGCAGGATAGTACTTTACAAGAATGTTTTTTAGTTCTATCAGTTTTGAATCAATTTCGTTGTGTCTACCATGGAAGATGGAGATACTATAATGTAAATTTCGCTCACCTTTCAATACCTTAAGCACATACCGAAAAACAATTTTGTCCTCATATTCCATGTGCTTTTTTACTTCGGATACATATTCATCAAAGAAGCGAATAAATATTGACTCGTATGGAATATGTTGATTCTCATCATTAATAGCTTTTATTAGCTTTTCCCGGATAATGGGAAGCTTGAAATCAAGAAAGTAAGAGTGGGCGTTTTTCAGATAATTGATTAATGAAGAAATTGATATGTCCTCGTAGGCATAATCTATTTCAAAATTACTTTCCGAAAGAAAATTGACTACTGAAAGAAAAGTTGTGAGGTCAATTTCGTTTGCATTACATACTTCTTTAATTGTTTGGTCACCAAATCCTAATGAAAGACCGAAACGGCTGATAACTAAAAGTAGTGAATGATTCTCTTTAATCAAATCACTCATTTTCTCTTGTCCCGAAAATTTTTGTTGTTGCATATTTATCTATTCTATTTTTTCCCTGAATCAAAACGGAAGTTCTGATATAATTCGAATTTCAATCAATTCAATATATCCTTTGCTGTGCAAGAAGTTTGTTGGCGTCGATTCTCCGAAGAAGTCTAATAGTTGCCTTACGATACAAAGGTGGTTATATTTTGATGAGTAGGGAATCCCAATATCTAGGTAATTTTAGAATTTAAATACTACAAGTAGGGTAGGCTGTGTTTGTCAGCCTACCCTACTTGTAGCGGATATATTACAGGAACAAAGTTACAAATGTCGAATTGAGCTTTAGGAGTGATGACAATGAGATGGTTTATGTTGAGATATAAGAGTCGTAATGAAATCTTAGAGTGAAGTGATTAATCTATTTTAATTAAAAGAAAAAGAGCAATCCATTAATTGAATCGCTCCTCTTCTTTAGGGGTTAATGTAGAGTTAGTAATTTTCCTCTCTTACCTGCATATACGCTTTAGGATGTAAGCATGCCGGACAGTTTTCTAGCGCTTTTTCCGATTCGTAGACATACCCGCAGTTCAGGCATTTCCACCACACTTTACCGTCTTTAATAAACACATGATCTTCGGAAATGTTCTGAAGCAATTTCAGATAGCGACGTTCGTGCTCAGCTTCCACTTTGGCAATCATTTTGAATGCGGCAGCAATTTCGGGAAATCCTTCTTCTTTGGCTACTTCGGCAAAGTGTGGATAAAGATCAGTCCATTCTTCATTTTCACCTTCGGCAGCTGCTTTCAAATTTTCTTTGGTTGTTCCGATAACACCTGCCGGAAAGCCTGCTGTAATTTCTACACAACCACCTTCTAAAAATTTAAAGAATCGTTTTGCATGTTCTTTTTCCTGAAGCGATGTTTCCATAAAAATAGCAGCAATTTGTTCGTAACCTTCTTTCTTGGCTACACTTGCAAAAAATTCATAACGGTTTCTGGCTTGCGATTCTCCTGCGAATGATTTCAACAGGTTTTGTTCTGTTTGAGTTCCTTTTAACGATTTCGACATACATTTATTTTTGATTATTGAAAATTCTAATAGTAAAGCACTTTCTAGTTCTTGGTCAGCATGTAGTAAAAGCTCAACTTCACTTCACATCTGCATTCATTACTTTGACCCAGGTGTTCACAAAATCCGTTACAAATTTCTCTTTGTTATCGTCTTGTGCGTAAACTTCGGCATAAGCACGCAATATTGAGTTAGAACCAAAAACCAAATCAACTCTGGTGGCTGTCCATTTAATTTTTCCGGTTTTTCTTTCTCTTATATTGTATAGATTTTCAGAAACAGGTTCCCAAATATAACTCATGTCTGTAAGATTTACAAAAAAGTCATTACTTAAAATCCCTTCTCTGTCGGTAAAAACACCATGTTTTGCTCCACCATAATTTGTTCCTAAAACACGCATACCTCCAACTAAAACTGTCATTTCGGGTGCTGTAAGCCCCATAAGTTGAGTTCTGTCAAGTAATAATTCTTCGGGTTTTACTGCATAATTTTTTTTCTGCCAATTTCTGAAACCATCGTGTATCGGTTCAAGTACTTCGAAAGATTCAACATCTGTCATTTCGACTGTAGCATCACCACGTCCTGCAACAAAAGGAACTTTAATTTTGAAACCGGCTTTTTCAGCGGCTTTTTCAATTGCTGCACTTCCACCTAAAACAATCAAATCGGCGATGCTTACTTTTTTGCTCAATGCTCGCTGAATTTCGGCAAGTTTGCTCAATACCTTTTCAAGCCGTTTAGGTTCATTACCTTCCCAATCTTTCTGAGGAGCGAGGCGTATTCTTGCACCATTTGCACCACCGCGGAAATCGGATCCTCTGAACGTTCTTGCACTATCCCAAGCGGTAGTAATAAGTTCGATTTGGGTTAAGCCGCTATTTATAAGTCTTATTTTTAATTCGTCAATTTCCGATTCCGAAAGCGTATAATCTGCAGTTGGTATTGGATCTTGCCAGATTAAATCATCTGTTGGCACATCGGCTCCCAAATATCTACTTTTCGGACCTAAATCGCGATGTGTGAGTTTAAACCATGCTTTTGCAAATACTTGAGCAAAATATTCGGGGTCTTTGTAAAACCGTTCTGATATTTTACGGTATTCCGGATCCATTTTCAAGGCCATGTCGGCATCGGTCATTATTGGATTTCTGCGAACTCCGGGTACATGAGCATCAAATGGTTTGTCTTCTTCTTTAATGTTGATAGGCTCCCACTGTTTCGCTCCTGCGGGGCTTTTTTTAATTTCCCAATCGTATGTGAAAAGCAAATAGAAATAGCTGTTGTTCCATTTATTTGGAGTAGTTGTCCATGCACCTTCCAAGCCACTGCTCACCGTGTGTTCTGCATTCCCTTTCCCTTTTGGATTATGCCATCCGAAACCTTGTTGTTCGATGGGAGCGCCTTCGGGATTTGCTCCCAAAACAGAAGCATCACCATTTCCATGTGTTTTACCAACAGTATGCCCACCCGCGGTTAATGCCACCGTCTCTTCATCATTCATTGCCATTCGTTTGAATGTAACCCGCATGGCTTGGGCAGTTTTTAAAGGGTCAGGATTTCCGTCAACACCTTCAGGATTAACATAAATTAATCCCATCTGAACGGCTGCCAACGGATTTTCAAGGGTTTCTTCATCTGACTTATTCGAATAACGGCCTTTACCTAACCATTCTTTCTCTGCACCCCAGTAAATATCTTTTTCGGGATGCCAAATATCCTCACGACCACCACCAAAACCAAATGTTTTGAAACCCATTGATTCATAAGCCATATTTCCTGCCAGTATCATTAAATCAGCCCAGGAAATTTTATTTCCGTATTTTTTCTTTACAGGCCATAAAAGTCTCCGGGCTTTATCGAGATTTACATTGTCAGGCCAACTGTTGAGCGGTGCAAAACGTTGGTTTCCGGTATTGCTTCCTCCACGGCCGTCGGCGGCACGATAGGTTCCGGCACTGTGCCATGCCATACGAATCATCAATCCTCCATATGTTCCCCAGTCGGCAGGCCACCAGTCCTGACTTTCGTTCATTAGTTTCTTGAGGTCTTCTTTTACAGATACTAAATCCAACTTTTTAAACTCTTCGCGATAATCAAAATCCTTGCCTAAGGGATTTGTTTTCGTGTCGTGTTGGTGCAGAATGTCAAGATTAAGCGCATTTGGCCACCAACTCATTACGGAATTTTCTGATTCCGTATTTGCCCCGTGCATCACAGGACATTTTCCTTTTTCTGAATGATTTTCCATAATAATACGTATAAAAAAATAGTTTGTTTTACTGTTTAAGTTTACCTATAATTTGAAGCTTAATGTCTTCAATCTTAAAATCAGGTATTTGCTTTTCGTTGAAATACTTTTCAAGCAGTTCAGTCAGTTCACTATCATAATAATCTTCTATCCTATCAGAATCAGAGTGATAAATATGATGATGTTTCTCTAAAACTGCATCGTATCTCATTATGTCTTTATCGGTTTTCACTTTATTGATAAGTTTGCTTTCTACTAAAACATCAAGAACCTTATACACTGTTGCTGTCGAAATATTGGGATGACTTTTTCGTATTATGTCTATTATATTTTCTGCTGTCGGATGATTTTTTAGGGTGATAATAGCCTCTAAAATAGCAACTCTCTGTGGCGTTATTTTCAGTCCATTCTCTTTTAACCTGTTATTTATTTCTGAAAGTTTCATAGATAAATTTTCTCCAAAGATAATTATTCTCCTTTAAAAACAACTAAATATTGCCTTTTTTTCCTGTTGTTTTTGTTTGGTGGGGCGGTTGTAAGTAAAAAGGATGTGAGTAAAATAAAACTCCTGGAGTTTCTTTCAAAAGTGAAACACTCACCGTGGAAAGTGTTTTTGGCGAGAATTTCACTTTTTGGAGTTGCTACATTTCAATAAAATCGGCCTTTTCGGTGCCACATGCCGGGTACACCCGGTCATCATACAAATCGATAAATTTGATATTTTCAACCGCATCATCGTAAATAAAGCCGCAAGCGGGGAATTATATTTTTTATCCGATTGATTGTCCGTTTTGATTGTCCGTTTTGATTTATCAATGTATGTCGGAGCATTTTTAGGCGATAATCCTTTTTTCACTTGTCTGTAGTACAAGTAAGTCAACGCATCCTTTGATTCGTCAATTATTACGGCATTTACTACTTCGCCGAAACATAAAGTGAGTGCCCACATCAACCGCCTGCACTACTTTGCATTCTAAAAAAAGCAATCATCCAAAACTATTGCCACACCTGTTTCACCATATTTTACTAGAGACCAACCAGTTTCTCAATGTCGTTTTCACTTTTGTAACCAAATTTGCCAATAAGTTCAGAAGATGCATTTTGATCCAAAATGGACACCGAGAAGGCTAGGCTTTTCTTAATAAACTCGGCTGTCAGATTGTTTTTATCACAGCAAACTGCAAATTTTTAAAAATGTCTCAGAGTTTATCATGCACCTACTTTCTTTGTTCGAAAGCTCATAATGTCTTTATCAAATAAGTACATATTGGCTAGCCCCGACAGTTTGAGTTTGTCTAGGATTTCCCGCGCGGTCTTTTCCTCTTCAATTTGTTCATTTACGTACCACTGTATCCATTGATTAGTGGAGTAATCTTTTTCTTCAAAAGTCAAATCCACAATTTTGTTTATTGATGCAGTAATTGACTTTTCATGAGCATAAACCTCTTCAAATACTTTTTGAATGCTTTCGAAGCTTACCGGAGGTTGTTTCAGTTCGGGAATTATTGCACGCCCGTCTCTGTCATTGATATAATGCAATAGTCTTAACATGTGTACGTGTTCTTCCTCAGCTTGTGCATAGAGCCATTGTGAGATACCTGAGTATCCTTCAGACTCAGTCCATGATGCCATCGCCAAATACAAATTGGATGAATAACTTTCTTTTACAATTTGTGCATTTAATAATTCTTCAATTTTCTTATTCATAACTAATAGTTGTTAATTGTGTATGTTGATTGACTAAAACTCCTCTCTGTTTTCATTTATGTTTCTTTTTGTCATAAATATAGACAGAAATCATAAAATGAAACTACTTGGCGAAATGCACTGCAAGTATACGAAATTTAATTTAGTTTTGGTATCTAATGCACAAAATTTAGGGTAAATATATGTCTTATTTGTCAATTCTTTAAGTATAAACAGACCTAGTTCTGTCTTGTCCTTATTATTGGTGATAGCACTCTGTCAAATTCACTACTTATAGGGATTGTCAACCTTCTCATTACACCGTATTTTTGTACTGTTGATTTAAAAAACAAATAGAAAGAATGAGAAATACCAAACTGATCATTATACAGAAAACGAATAACGGTAAAATTTTCAAATGCTTTAAATGTAATTTGATACATATTGAATTTAAAAATATTAATTTCAACTTCACTGACTCGCAGTACAAACATTTTGTGGAATACATAATGAAGGTAAATGGCGAGGAATGGGAATATCGGAACAGAGACACAAGTTATTCCCGTAAAATTCTTATCCCTATAGGATATCAGAATATCAACATTATGTTTAACAATGAAGAGCTGATAGAGTTTAAATGCTTGTTGGATATGTATCAACTTAATAGTAATTACACACAGCATTTTAAAACATTTCAGGGTGATTTTCTTATTTATTTAAATTAACAAATTAATGAAAATAGTAGAAATAAAAACAAATTCACAAATTATTCAATGTCATTGTGCCGGCAATTTTAAGTTGCCGGTTGAAGATTGGCAAATGCCTCGCACTAACAGGCAGCTAATAAATCGTAATATATCCCAAACTGTGGTATTCGATTTGCACGGTGATACTACTTTGATGGATAAAATCTAGAAAATACTTAATTTTATAGAAATATTTAAAACTGATAAAGATGAAACCAATTGCAATCATTTATGGCTCGTCAGGTGGTAACACAAAAGATGTAGCAAAAAAAATAGCAAAAAAACTTGTAAATGCCGAAGTTACTTTAATTGATGTATCTAAGGCAAGTGTTACCGATTTTGAAACTTATTCTAATCTTATCTTGGGAACCTCTACGTGGGGTTTTGGCGATTTGCAGGACGACTGGGATGGATTTTTATCTAAACTAAAATCCATCAATTTAGAAAACAAAACTATAGCGTTGTTTGGGCTTGGTGATTCCTCTTCTTATTCGGATTCATTTGTGGATGGGATGGGGATTTTATACGAAACTATAAAAGACAAAGACTGTAAAATCATTGGATATATTTCTGCCGAAAGATATAATTATGATTCTTCAAGGGCTGAAGAAGCAGGGATGTTTGTTGGTTTGGCCTTGGATGAAGATAATGAATATGATAAAACAGATAATCGGATAAATGACTGGTTGTCTGACATATCTCCGAAATTTCAATAATATTTTTGTTTAGTAATTAATTAGTAGTTTGTTGTTTGGGAGGGTGTATTATTACGCTCTCCCAAACTTTTTTCTCTCTCAAAAAACACTATTTCTTTTTCCTCTTTCTCCACCACAAGATAAATCCTGTAATGGGGAAACTGGCAATAAACAGACTCATCAAAAAGGCAAATATCTTACCTGGTAATCCGAGAATAGCACCGGTGTGAATTTCATAATTCATTCGCATAAGCTTATCGGCAAAATCAGCATCTTTCAATCGTCCGTAGATATTCTTTGCAGGTATTTCATGCAACGTATACTGGTCGAAATACCGATAATCGGTATTCCAGTACTTTCCTTCACGCTGACTGGCATTAGCCGCAATGGAAGCACTATCCGAGTGTACTGGATGTACTTCGATGGAGGCTGCATCGGGATATTCACGTTGCATAAGCAACCACACCTTGTCGAGTGGTTCAGTTGTCCTAAGGGTTGAATCAATCGCTTGTTTCTTCGAAAGAACTTCCGTGTAAGTCAGAGATTTTTCTCCCCCTGCCGTTTTATAATAGGCATCAGAGAACCATTCAAAGCCCCATACTAAACCCGTAATGGCAAAAATGAGTGCAAATGCGGTGACATATAATCCACCCACAACATGTAAATCCAGATTGATACGTGGCCATTTTGTTCCCTTTTTCCATCTGAACCAAATGCGGTTCTTCAATGCCGTTCGATTTTTAGGAATCCATATCACTATCCCGGTAATAAGAACTATGAGAAAAACCAAGGTAGAGCAAGCCACCAAAGGGTGACCAACCTGAGGTGGTAACCACAGGTAATAATGCCCCTGCATGATAAAGCGAAAGAAATCCTTATTCATATCTTTTACCTTCAATGCCTCACCCGTGTAAGGATCGAGGTAGACGATAAAATAGTAACTTGGATTATATCCATAGAAAATAGCTTCAGCAGCTTTAGCCCCGCCATTGTATTTCACTGCATGAAGTTCCTTACCCGGCAAGAGCTTTTCAGCCACTTCTCCGAGTTGCGTAGGGAGTCTAAAACTTTCGTTGCGCTCCTTCACGTAATGATACTTACCTATTCCGGTAATCTCTTCCTGAAAAGCGTATAGCGAACCGGTGACAGCAATTATAAACACCAATAGCCCGGACGTCAGCCCGAGCCAAAGATGAAGTTGATGAAATAGTTTTTTCATGCTTAAAACTTATACGTAATATTCAATCTTGAATTAATTAGCGGTTCCGATTGCCAGTAGTAGAATCCTCCCCAGTTATAATATGCTCCCGAGTAAAGATGCTTGCTGGTAATATTGTTTACGTTCAGCGCAATAGTAAACTTGTTCAACTGATACGAAACAGCACCGTCCAATCTGAAGTAATCGGGCAAAGATTGACTTGTTCCGTCAAACACATACCACGAGGTACGATCTCCCTGGTATTGTGCCCCAAGTGATACCCCCAACCCTTTTATAGCCCCTTTGGAAGCACGATAGGTTAACCAGACATTACCCAAATGTGCACTGATACCCGGTACAGAGATATTCTCTTTTGCCGGATCGGTATCTTTGGTCACCACGCCATCGGTATAAGCATAGTTAGCGGTCAGGTTCAGTTCTTCGGTAATTTGTCCACGCACATCAAATTCGATACCCTTGGTAACTGTTTGACCAAGTTGAATAGAGAAATTTATATTATTGGGATCGGCAGTCAGCACATTGTTTTTGGTGATTTTGTAAAGCGATAATGATGTTACCCAGTTACCACCAAACCATTCGCGTTTAAGCCCTAATTCCACATTGTCACCTGTCACAGGTTTAAAGCTATTGCCCTGTTTATCCGATCCTGCTTGCGGAACAAATGCCTGATCGTAAACGCCATACAGTGAAGTGTTTTTATCAATAGAATAGCTTAATCCCACACGCGGGGTGAACTTTGAAGCATCAATAGTTCCCGAATAGGGATCAAGATCACTCGCTGTAGTAAAACGACCGGCCAACGTCAAACGCAATTTATCGCTGAACATGCTGATTTCGTCCTGCACATAATAGCCTACGTACGATTGGCGGTAATGAACTCCGCGCTCGCGAATACTAAGCGAACGGTCAAAAACAGGATATTGCGAAGCCGCAATTTGGCCATAAACCGGATGATACACATTCAGTGGTTTCAGCGCACCTGCTTGAGCCCAGTCGTGATAGAAAGATTTATCACCCATATCAATACCACCCAATATCCGATGTCTCAAAAAGCCTGTTTGCACATCCCCATTGATGAAAAATTGTCCAACTTTACTTTCGCCCTCGTAATCCCAAATGGAGGTAGCACGATAAAGCGTATCTTTATTAGCCGAGAAACCGGTTGGCCACATGCTTTGACCAATCTGTTTGGAATTGATATACGCAATTTGTCCGGTGAATTTCCAATTGTCGTTGAAATTATGCACCATGGTAAGAAATGCCGAATTCTCAGTCAGCGTTGTCGGTGTCATATTGTCTTCGGCCGTGGTAAAGTCAACCGGAAGGTCGTTATACCCTTTGGCTGAGTACGAGTAGTTTGAGCCAATCATCGACATCACGTTTTTCTGATATGTATATTCGGCTGTAAGCGAAGTGCGATCATTAAACTTATATTTGATAACCGGAGCTACTGAAACGCGGTTATTGTATTCGTAAGGACGATGAGAGCCCTTCGATTGTCCAAGCACATTGAGTCGATACAATAATTTTCCACTCTTATCCAACTGCCCATCCAAATCCAGCGTCGCACGATAGGTATCAAAACTTCCTACGGTCATGCCCACTTCGCCTTTGGTAATTCCGGTAGGCTTTTTGGTTACCACATTGTAAAATCCACTTGGTTCACCGTTTGCAAGCATAAATCCTGCCGGACCTTTTACAAACTCTATGCGTTCCACCATGCTCATATCCTCTGGTTGCGGACTCCACGACATGGTGACATTCATCCCATTGCGGAAAGCAGCAATCTGCGAACCGCGCATATAAATCAATGCGTAATTATCCCAGTGTTCCATGCGTCGAGCACCACTCACGTTGCGGGTAACGCCTTCGAGCATATCAAAAATTTGTTGGTCCTGAAGAATTTGCTTAGTAACTATCTGAATGTTTTGAGGCACTTCGAGCAACGGCGTTTTTAAACGGAGCGATACCGACGGATAATCCGCCACGTACTTGCTGGGATTGGCTGTCACCACCACTTCGGTAAGTTCTTTGCTACTTTCTGTTAGCACAAAGTCTACATTCACAGTCTTAGCTGCTTCTGCCACTACTGTTTTGGTTTGTGTAACTACACCCACGAAACTGGCTTTCAAAGTGTATTTTCCCGGTTTTATATTAGCTATCTCATAGGTTCCATCATGTTGAACGATAGCACCATTTTGTGTACCTATCAATATAAGATTTACAAATTCAGCCACTTTTCCGTCTTTGGTAAGTACCGAACCTTTTATAGAGCCTGTTTGCGCAAATACCTGCGTCGAAATAAAAAACAATAGAAGAAATAATAATTTTTGCATACCTATATTTATTTTAATTAATGTTCGGTTGCAAAATTAGGCTACATCTTAGCTCTAAGCAATCCCCATAAATGGGGATTTTGTCGTTCTAGACTAACAAAGAATAGGTCAAAGAATATCTAATTTAAATTTTACATTGATACAGCTTTAATTTAAACTTAACAAAATCAATAATTTAAATAGTTGTAATAGTTGAAAGAGGAAATGCAGATAATTTACATTACTTTTAGTATTATGCAACCATTTGTATGCAAAGAGCATTTCCCAGTTTTTATCATTTATTTGAAATTTCTCATAAGTAACTTTAATTTGTGTAATCTTATAGTGGCATTAACTATACGCCAGTTTTCCTCCTAAGAATTCAATTGTAACGCTAATAAAGGAGATTTAGCACCCATTATACATGTATGGTCTAGCGCTTTATTAATTCATTTTTTATCAATTTAGCTGGCTATTTATTAGATGTGTAAATAAATCCTTAAGATGTTTTTTATATCTCAACATGATTTCGTTTTATCTTTACTATTAAACACGAATACGTACTGATTGGCTGTTATCCAGATGTTTTTCTGACTTCATTTCTGTAACCACCTGACTTAGTCCCTCATTTGTCTGTATTCCTTGTTTGGGAATTAATGTAAGCTGTATCTTACGTTCCAACGCAGCCAACTCACTTTTTAGTTTTTTTAAATCGTCTTCCTTTCTCCAAGTATTGTTTACCACTTCCTGCAAAGTGGGTACATCCCTCTCCATTGTTACATTTTGAGTCCTATATTGCTCAATAAGCTTCGGTATTCGTTCCAGTGCATTCAGAAAATTGAGAGCTGCTGCTTTATGGTCGCTCATGGCGATCAGCCCGTTGTTATAAGTATATTTAAAGGCACCTTCGATAAAGAATCGGTTTTGTTTTTGCTCTTGTGCATCATTCTCTGTGGTTTCTGTTTTGACTAGAATTGGAAATTCATATAATTCACCGATAGGCATATATTCTCCATTAGTAGTGATATTTTTTGCTATTTCTTGCAGCTTTGTTCCGACACTTTTCACATCGGTTGCCAGTAAACCATCTAACTGTAACGGATTGAGTATATATCCGTCTTTATCTGTCTTCACACGGGATTGAAACATCTCGTAATCGGAAGTCATGTGAGCAATGCATTCGTTGTTATGGTCGAGTGTTCGGGTATATTCCTGTAGTTTCCAAGCCGACCCGCTTTTATCCTTATTGAACGACTTGCGTTCACTCTCCAGTGCTGCCACCTTCTTTTCCAATCGGGATTTATCCAACAAGTCGGTATTCCCCGAAAGAATAGCCATATATTCCGAAAAATTCATACCACTTTTCTCATCCATTGCTCCTTCGTCGATGGTACGTGCACCCATCGCGCCACTTTTAAGTTGCGAAATGAAAGTTTGTTTGCAATGCAGTAAATTGAATTTATAGCTATCAAGTGACTTTTCAACAGCATAGATAATCACATCCACCTGATTGTTGGCGTGCAACTTTGCTACCACATTCCCTTTTCTGACTGCGCGACCATCCCGCTGCTGTAGGTCAGACGGCCGCCAGGGTGTATCAAGGTGATGTACCGTAACTGCTCTTTTTTGAGCGTTTACACCTGTACCGAGCATAGACGTGGAACCAAAGATAACACGTACCTTCCCGTCATTCATCGCATCTATAACCGACTTACGGGCTTTATCTGTTTTGCATTCCTGTATAAACCGTATTTCCTGTGACGGAATACCGTAATCTTCAACAAGCTTGCGCTTAATTTCCGAATAGACACTCCACGATCCCGGTTGATAGGTGCCCAAATCGGAAAAAACGAACTGTGTTCCTTTTTGTGCTTCATACTTGTGGTAATACGCTGCAATCGTTTTGGCACAGTGACTTGCCTTGTTATCGGGGTGGTCAGTGTATTTATCAAGACTAATCATACGCAAATCAAGAGCCATTTTACGGGCATAATCGGTAGCAATCAGCATTTTTGCTTTCTCTTCAGACTCCGATAACGGCGCACGTCCTAAAACTTCCGCATTACCAGTTTGGGCAAACTCCATTAATTTTTTTATAAACTCTTCCTGCTGAGGTGTAGGAGGTATGTTGTGGAGAATTTCGTTCTTGTTCGGGCGATCAACTCCTACATCCTCAGCTGTCCGGTAGTCTGTTATTTCATTATAAAAAGCTGCCAGCTCCGGCACTTTGATAAAGTAGCGGAAGCGTTCTTTCTGAATAACTTGATTGGTAACGGAGAATTCAAAGTCGGTGGTTTTCTTAGCAAAGATTGCTGCCCACGCATCGAAACAATTGATGTTCTGCCGCTCCAGTTCCTTTGGTCGAAGGTATTTGAATAGCAAATACAGTTCAGTCAAAGAGTTGGAAATAGTTGTGCCCGAAAGGTAAGTTGCTCCCAAATCCTTTCCCGTTTGCTCCTGTATCGTTCGTATAGCGTAAAGCATATTAAGTGCCTTTTGGCTACCGTCTTGATTGCCCAATCCAGCTACACGGTCATGGCGAGTATTAAACATCAAATTTTTAAATTGATGGCTTTCATCCACAAACAGATGATCTATTCCCATTTGTTTGAAGTCTACCACGTCATCCGTGCGTGAAGCAATAGAGTGTGCGATAGTTTCCAGCTTGACGGAAAGGTTTATCTTTCGTTTTTCCAATCCTTTAAGCATTGCACGTGATATATCTTTTCCACCATGGCGTACTACTTCCAGGTTTTCCTCCACAGTATCCAGTTCCGCTTGTAAAATACGCTGCTGTAACTCTGGGGACTGTGGTATTTTACCGAACTGATCGTGCGACATAATCACGCAATCCCAATCGTTGTTTTTGATATTGTTGAAGAATTTTACACGATTCTGCACAGAAAAATCTTTCTCGGTGGCATAGAGAATCTTGGCATTCGGATAAGCAGTACGATAACACTCCGCAATTTCTCCAACATTGGCTTTCAACCCTATGATCATTGGTTTGTGAGCTAATTTCAAACGATACATCTCATGTGCTGCAATGCACATGATCAAGGTTTTACCTGTACCGACCTCATGGTCGCAAATACCGCCTCCATTCTGTTTAAGCATCCATACACAATCCTTTTGGCTCTTGTACACTTCATTAATATTGTACTTCTTTTCTAGGGCCTTTAAATCAATGTCGGGAAATGTCTGATGCGAACCGTCGTAAGAAGGCCGTACAAAGCAGTTGAACTTCCTGTTGTACATATCTGCCAACCGTCCTTGGAATTCAGGTGATTGTTCTTGCAGCCAATCGGAAAAGCCGTTTCGCATCTCGTCAATCTTGCTGTTGGCTAGCTGTATGGCTTCACTGTCCCGGACTTTAATTTCGTTACCGTTTTCGTCTTTCCCTATACTCTTAGTGATGTCGGGAACAGTGTTGAGTAGCGCATTTTTCAAAAGATTGATACCATCATAAGTACGGTAGTATCCCTTTATAGCATATTGATCTAAAATTTTGGCATTCTTCATACCGCACTTGATCGAATACTCGTCCATGCTCTCCGAATAACTAATGCTAATATCCGCATCAAGCAAGTGACTGGCATAAGCCGTATAAATCCCTGTCGGAATCCACCGTTCCCCGAAATTGAAATCCAATTCGTCAAAACTGATTGGACGAGGGATAGCTTCCTTAAGTATATTGAGGGCTTCTTCCTCCCGCTGACCATGTGGATGCTCCTTTAGCCATTCTTCAATACATTCCGCCTTTTCGACCACATTACCGGCAATAAAACGATCCTGTATTTCGTAGTTGGCAATTAGTGGATTAAAGAACATACGACCTTTCAGTCCGTTTATCAATTCTTCCTGACTATAATCGCAGAGCGTTACCATATAATCAAGGTTAACTTCCCCGTATTTGTTGAGCGATGCGGATAGGGCTTCTTCAGGCATATCGACGTGTGTAATCTCATTCAAAGAGAAACTAACGGGATGATCGAAAATGTCCGCCTTGACAAACTGCCCAGCCTCGACACGTTCCAATGAAAGGACATCTCGTCCCGAAGCATCCATCATAATCAGCTTCACATTCGCTTTGGTGTTCATAAAACCGTAACGTTGCACAAACTCATCATAGTCGGTATTCAGTGAAGAACGTTGCAGTTTATTCTCTTCATGCAGTTCTGCTTCATAGGCATACAAACTTTGGTAGCTGTCGCGTATGGAAATGTAGAGTTGTGCCTTTTCTTTTTGTTCATTTTTTAAATCCAGCGGTTGGAAAGTTGCCCCGTAAGGAGTTATGCTTTTCAGATAGCCTACCTGAGAATTATTTTCCACAACAAGCGAACCTTCTCGATAGTGCTGTTCCAGCTTTTGAGAGTACTCCCGGGGCTGCATGTCCTCCTCTTTTGTGCGCTGGACAATTTCTGTCGTTACCTGTTTTTTAGTCGTAGCCAACTCAACAGTCTTAACTTCGGGAAGACTCTCAAATAAGAACCGCTGCACCTGAATGTTCGTTGCTGAAGAACGTTTGCCACGGGGTTGTTTTCCTATCGTTTGCGCTATTCTTTTTTCCTCCTCTGAAAAGCCGAACAGGTCATACAGACTGATTACAGGTAGCTGTATCTCTGGTTTTTCATCAGTCACAGGTTTTTCGCTGATATTTTGCCTAGAATCAACGAACTTAGTGCTGATGTCCACGATTGAGCTTTTTATGGCTTCGTCTTTTATCACGATAGGATTTTTCGCAACAGCTGATTGCTGATCAAAACCCAGATAGCGTGTTCGGTTCAACCGTTGACCAAAATCTTCAGTAAGCATGCTCTTCAAATCATCTGCTATACCCGGTACGCCTCCTTCATGGATGTAAATCATAGTAGGTTTACCGTAAGGGTCAGTACCTAATGTACGTTTGGTATAGATAATATGCTTCCCGTCTTGAAAATAGTGATTGGTAGTAGTCCCGAATTCGGAGACGTAGCCTTTCAAGAAAGACTGTTCTGCCGTACTTACTTGCTTCTTACCCGAGTGTTTCTGCAAAACAATCAGGTCACTGCCCACTTCTGTATTTGCGATCTCTCTAAAAAGATTATTCGGTAAACGGATGGCTGACACAAGGTCTGCATTTTCCATCAGGAGTCGACGCTGAGCTTCATACTGAGGGGTATTCATCACACCTTGCGAGGTGATGAAAGCAACAATGCCTCCATCACGCACCGCATCTAATCCTTTTGCAAAGAAATAATTATGAATAGCTTTAGTAGACTGGCGACGTGCAGTATTTTTACTTCCACTGAATACCGGATCAAATACCGCTACATCTCCGAATGGGATATTGGAAGATACCACATCGAAATAGCCATTAAAAGGCAGTTCTATTTTCTCAAATCCTTCTACTCGTATTTTGTGTTCGGGATAAAGATAAGAAAGCAGTTTACCTGTAAGCAAATCTTTTTCAAAAGCCATCACATCCGCATGTGGAGCGTTTTGACTAAAAGAAGTGATAAACGCACCTTGCCCGGCAGATGGATCCAACATTTTTTTTGGAACAATTCCGTTATCATGCAGCGTATCGGCAATTGCCGACACAATCTCAGGCGGAGTATAGAACGCTGTGAGAATGGAACTTTTCAAACTGTCTACATAACGTTTGTACTCAGTCTCAGTAGCAGTGTTATCGCGAATAATGCGGTGTAATTGTGCTGTCAACGGGAACAATTCAAGGTCTGATTTCGCCCAACGGGCAGTATCGGAAAGATTGGTTGCAGGATTGAGAATGCACTTCAATCCTCCGAAACCACAATAACGCCTCAGGATTTCCTTTTCTTCGGGAGTAGCCTGACGCTTTACGTTATCCAATTCAAATACTGTCCGTATCGCCTCGATGTTGTCTCGTAGCTTTGTTTTCCGATTAAAGGCCATACGCTTCGATGTGAATGAAGATGGCTCCAGTTAGCTCCGTATAAAGCGCATCATATTCGGATGTGTAGGCGAAATCATCCGAAAGAGGGTATTTTGAAAAGATTTCTTCTAATGAGGGCAGTAATTTAAAAGCAAATTCCCCTGCATCACCTTGTGGCAGTTCATCTGCAAACTCGTTCCAAAGTATTTCTAGTAGTGTGTTGTACCTGGAGAAATGAAGACCCTCCATTAGAGTGAGCATAGCCAATTCTTGCGCTCCTTCAGGTGTATATTCCTCCAACCTGGCTTGTTCGTAAGTAGCTGCGGCAAGGTCAGCACGGCTTTCTATGAAATCCGTATCGGAGAGTAAATTGGGGTGGTTTTCGTTGAGATAGGATAATAGGTACAGTCCATAGTAGGACAGTTCTTTGGAACTATTTTTCTTTTTCATATTTCTGTGGATTTTAGTGATGTAATGAATGTTGGAAGGGCTAAATGCGAAAAGCACTCCGGGATCCCTCCCGAAGTGCCACCACTAAAATCCACAGTAAATCAAATATCAACTTTGTAGTATGAAAAACTCATGACTGTGAACTCAGTGGCAAAGATAACTATTATTCTTTTCTTTTTTTGTTTTTATCGTTGGTTTTCAAATCAGGAAAAATGAATTTGGTATGAAACTCTTCATCAAAAGTAACGACAGCATTGAAGGTTTTGCCCTGTTTGCTATTAAAGCCTTTGATGACTCCGGTTTTTCCTGAAGTCAGCAATTCCAAAAGATCCTGATCCGTCATTGTTTTGCCGGCTATCTGCCGAAAAACTGGAAATACGCAGGAAGGATTGTTGCAACGTACTACCTTGCCGAAGAATTGCATGGTTCCCGTTTGGCATTTGGGACAAAGACACTCCGTTTCCTTGTGGGTAAACAGTTTGTCGCAGGTTAGTAGTTCTGATGTTATTTGGGAAGTATATGTTTCAATTCCCTCACGGAAAGCTTCGGCTTGCATTTCGCCGCTTTCAATGCGAGCAAGTGACAATTCCCATTCACCCGTCATTTCTACATCTGCTATGTGCATATCTTTGACAACCGAGTAGAGGGCAAGACCTTTTTCGGTAGGGACAAGTGCTTTTTTCTGTCGTACCATGTATTCACGCTGAAACAGAGTTTCGATGATGGATGCACGGGTAGCAGGTGTGCCAATACCGCAGGTCTTCAGTGATTGGCGTAACTCTTCATCTTCCGTTTCTTTGCCTGCTGTCTCCATGGCTGCGAGTAAGCTTGCTTCGGTGTGCAGCGGTTTTGGTTTTGTTTTACCTTCGGCTAGCGAACAGGCTTTAACGGGTAAAATATCACCTTCCACCCATTCAGGCAGGACAGTCTCTTCTGCTTCTTCACCATAAATGGCACGCCATCCTTTTTGTTTTACAACGAACCCTTTCAGTGCAAATACCACCCCTGAACAGCTTGCCAACACTGTAGCTACATCTTTTATGCACTTTTCAGAAAATGCTTCGAGCATACGTCCGATGATCATATGATAGATGACTGCGTCATCGGATGAAAGATTATTAGCTTTCATCCCTGTAATCAGTAAAGCGTGATGATCAGTGATCTTTGTATCATCGACACTGCGTCGTGTCGGTTCTCCCATGCTGTTTACGTGGCTACCCCATGCTGAACTACCTTTGATAGTGAGTAGCAGAGCCGGAATCTCAGCAAATACATCTTCGGGAATATAACGGCTACCGGTACGAGGATAGGTAATGAGCTTTGCTTCGTAGAGCTTTTGAGCAATGGATAGGGTTTTGTCAGCTGAAAATCCATGTTTGGTATTCGCCTCTTTTTGAAGTGTGGTAAGATCGTACAGCAAGGGAGTTTCTTGTGTGGTTTCTTTTCGTTCCACTTTCGTAATGGTAATTGTACCGCTATTCCTGACCGCTTGATAGAAGTCTTCGGCAGGCTGTTTATCTTTCCACTTATCATCAGAGGAAAATTTTAGTACTTCATCTTTGCCTTTGCCATCTGTTGAAACATGCAATTGCCAGAAGGCTTCGGACACGAATTGCTTATTCTCCCAATAACGGGAACATACCATTGCCAGCGTGGGGGTCTGTACGCGTCCGAGCGAATAAGTGCCTCGTCCTGCTGCGATGGTGATGGCTTGCGTGGCATTGATGCCCACCAACCAGTCTGCTTCGCTTCGTGCTTTGGCGGCATAATACAGGTTGTCATACTTGTTGCCGCTTTTTAGATTTTCCAGTCCATCCCGGATCGCTTTATCGGTGAGCGAATTGATCCAGAGGCGGTCGAAAGGGGTAGCACAACCAATGTATTCATAGAGATAACGAAAGATTAACTCACCCTCACGTCCAGCATCCGTTGCTACAATAATCTTTTCGCTTTCGTGGAACAGTTGGGTAATGATCTTAATCTGTGCCAGCACATCGTTGTCCGCTTTATAGCCTTTATCTGTTTTTACCTGACGGGGAACAAGACTGAATACGGATGGAAGTATTGGTAGGTTGTCACGGTGAAAGCCCTTGATACCGTATCCGTCGGGCAAGGCAGGTGTCACCAGATGCCCGAAAGCCCATGTAACATGATAGCCGTTACCACTCAGGTAACCAGCCTCTCTTTTGGTTGCACCCACGATTTGGGCGATTTCACGAGCAACGCTCGGCTTTTCTGCAATAATTGTTTTCATACTGATTTGATCTTACTGTGGATTTTAGTGGTTTGTTTTTTGTGCCTCAGACACCTACGCCTTTCGGCTTGTTTTGTGTTCCTTGACTTTGGCGTTGCTGTTGCTGTGTGTTGGCAGGAGTAGCTTGTCCTTGTTGTAGCGGTTCAGCAATATGTTTAGTTGCTTCGTTGGTTTTACCCTCTGAATTGACTGCCACTTGTGTTTTACTATCCGATGAAGGAGTAACTTGTTGGGCTTTTGAAACGTCGGGATCAGAACGGTAATATTTAGGTTTACCTTCTTCCTGATTGAATTTGATATAGGCAGTGTAAGGTTTGCCTTGCTTATCCCGTACCATATCGTTCACTAAAATGGCTTTACCTGCGGTAAAATCAGATTGTTGCTCCGGTGTCAGCGTAACGCCTCCGAAGGTCTTGGGTGCACGGAGATTGCCACTTGCATCCAGCCATTGGAAATTATAGGTTTTCTGCTGTTGTTGATCTTCGTGCTTTGCCTGTTGATTATCTTGCTTTATCTGCGAATTGAGAGGAACAAACTCGACACCTCTTTGCTCTACATTCACTTGCAAAGTGGTAGTGAAGGCCTTACCGTTGGTAAGTGTGATTTCTTTGTTCGGTACGGGATGGCCGGCACGAAGTTCTTTTTTATCTTGTTCTGTCAGAATTGTATCACCAATCTTTTCCGGAATACGAATTTTATTGACTGGAATAGCCGCGATATTATTGGTCAGGCGATCAATGCTGATATAGGCAGGTGTAGTTTCTCCCGTGCTACTATTTGTCAGCTGGGCGATACGCCCCATATTACCGGTGTTTTTCAAATTATTTTTGTCTTCGGCAGAGAAAGTATATCCCTCAAATCCTTTATCCAATTGTGGCTCTTTGCGAATCAGATGCGGAATGAGTCGTACACTGCCATCCGGCATCGATTTAAAAGATAAGCGGGCTTCGGTTTCAAAACGTTCATCCCCAAATTTAGGGGCTACGGTTACAAGAGAGGATTTACCGTAATTAAGCATCTTCTTAAAATTGCCTGATGCCTCTAAAGACTGACGGTTCACACCCCATTTTTCTTCCAACTCCGACCAGTTGATTCGGTTTTCATCAATGGGTTGATATTCTTTTTTCTGTTTGTCCCCTTGTTGCGCTTCCTGCTGTTGTCCTTTTCCTTCTGTTTGTTCCTGGGGCGTTTTTTCTTTAGTGGAGGTTTCGGATTGTTCTTGTTTTGCCAGTTTTTCATATTTCTCCGTATCTACAAGATGCGGAGCAAGCAGTTCCTTATTTGCTTCAGGATTTTTGAGTAAGTCTTTAAGTACTTGTAATACATTCTCGACTCTGTCAGCTGCCACACGGTAAAAACCAAAGCGTTTGGGTTCTTTGCATTGGCGGAAGAAGTTGCTAAAGAAGTTATCCAGTACATCTCCGTGTCGGTCAAACCTCAAAAAGGCTTGTCCGTTTTCGGGTTTGGCATTCGTTACATTCGGTGTTCCGTCGCTTTTCAGCCCGGCAACCACACCGATTTCTCCGGTTTTCTCATCCCTGACGATGAGAACATCTTTTTCTGTTTCTTTCTTTTTCAGTTCCATAGGTTGATGAATTTAATGATATATTGAAATTGGTAGTTGATGAATTTAGAGATTACTAGCAGTAATTCTATTGATTCCGAATTTTTGTGGAGTTTCGGTGTTGGCTTTACTTTGAAGGTTTCTCTCCGTCATTCTCTTTTCGAAATTCTTTGAAATAGCTCTTGATGAATAGCTGTACGTCCGATTCCTTGTAATAGACCTTATGCCAGAGCATGTGGTAGGTTAAAGCTCCTGAACTGCGATATCTTTGTAGAGATCGTTTGCTTGTTTGTAGAAGTTGACACAAGTCCTGATTATCCAGTAATCGTTCGCCGTCCAGATATTTTTCCGCCTTTAGATCTTTGCACGCAAGGGCAGCTAATATCTTTTCGTTACGGTCAAAACGTTCCATGATACGTTTCATCCATATCTCAAAAGTCTCCGAATCTAATAAGCTCATAGTGTAGTGGCTTTATGGGTGAGTAAATAGCCTTTTCTGAACTCATCCAAGGTTTGCGGATTGCAGGAAACAATTCTTTCACGAATGCATTTCTCAATATCAGATAACCGGTATAAGCATTTGCTACGGATCATGCTATAAGAAATAGTTCGGTCTTTACGCATTCGCTGAAGAGTGCGCGTACTGATTTTAAGCAGATCAGCTAGTTCTTCACTGGTTAGCCATATCTCTGGTTCTTGTGAAGGTGTATTTTCTTTTTTGAAAACATAGGTTGCAATCCGGTCAATTTTATTCGCCAAATCTTTGTAAACCTCATGATCTAATGTTATTATTTCCATTTTGCTACTGTTTGATTACAGTGCAAAAATGCGGATTGTGGATAGGGTGGAATCACAGGTTGTTACCTACCTGTGGAAGATTTATTGGAAGAAAGGGGAAATGGTTATACAAAAAAAGCCGAAAGGAGATTACTATTAATGTCAGTAATCACCTTTCGGCTTATAATCAATTCGAAATCGAGGGGTCAATTCAACGTAGTTGTTCCCAACTGAACGGTTATTGGAAAATGCTTTTTACAAGAAAGGGTAACCTGTTTTGCGACCCATTGTCGAAAATGAATGCATGGATAACTGTCTATTCGATAACTTAAAGCGATAATCACTTCAAGATTGAAATATTCAACAATACATTTCTTATCGTTGGTTTGTGTGCAATGTTCTTCTTGTCTCACCATTTTCTCCAATAACCTATTGGATTTAAAGAGTGATTTCAGGCTCGCTTCCACAGAAGAACGATAGACATTAAACAAGGATGCTATCTCGTTCTTTGTCATCCATATAGTTCCATTTTCAGACAGCGCCATGTCAATCTGAATATTGTCTGAATTGGTATTTCTGATTGTTATTGTTCCACGTTTCATAGTGCTTGTTTTTCTAAGGTTACTTTTTCCATATCATCTAGTTTGCTGGAAAGCAATTGCATGTCCTTGCTGATTTTTTCATTCGTAATGCGGGCATAAATTTGAGTTGTCTTGATGTTCGTATGTCCTAACATTTTTGATACGGTTTCGATGGGTACACCTTTGGATAGAGTAGTCGTCGTGGCAAAAGTGTGACGCGCTAAGTGGAAGGTAACGTTTTTATGAATGTCGCATAAATCAGCAATTTCTTTCAGGTAAGAGTTGAGCTTTTGATTGCTTAACACCGGAAGCAATTGCCCTTTGGAGAGTTTGCCTTCATATTTCTTTAGGATAGTCAATGGGATATTCAATAAGGGAACATTGACAGGAGTATCAGTTTTCTGACGGTGTGTCATTATCCATTGTTTCCCGTCAAAGGATGTACAAATGTTTTGTGCTGTCAATTGTTTTACATCAATGTAGGAAAGCCCCGTAAAGCAAGAAAAAATAAAGACATCACGAACTTGTTCCAAACGGGTGAAACTAAATTTTTTCTCCATAATTGTCTGTATTTCCTGATCAGTAAGATAACCTCTATCTACACGTTTTGACCGGATTTTGAAATTGGAAAAAGGATCATTGAACAACCAACCGTTATTTTTAGCTACGATGACAATCATACGCAACATTTGCATAAATTTTGCCGTCGTATTTTCATTGCATTTACTAACCGTACGCAAATAAGTCTCAAAGTCTGTAACAAACTTATAGTTGATTTCCTTTAAGGCTATATCGGTTATTTTATACTTGGCTTGCATAAACTCTCCCAAACGGCGATAAGCCCGGTCGTATTTTGAAAGTGTAGCTTCGGTTTTACTGATGCCTACCAATTTTCGAGCATCTTCGTTATGGGTTTTAAAAAGTTCTAGAAGGGTGGATTGTTTCGTGGAATAACCCAGAAAAGCATTTCGTACTTTTTCTGCAGTTACATAGGCCTCATGAGTTTCTATCTCATGATAATGGTTTTTCAAAGAAGTGCGGATATCGTCCAATAAATTGTTTAGCCGACGAGAGATCAGGCTATTTCCGACTACTTTTCCTTGTTTTACATCCCAAAGCTCCGGCTCAACATCCAATTTTGAACTAAACTGGGATACTTCACCATTTACTGATAGGCGAGTCATAATGCTGACCTTGCCATCTTTGTTTACTTGATTCTTTCTCAAATAGAAGAGAATCTTAAATGTACTTTTACTCATAATACTTTCTTTTTAATTCCTAACAACGGGTGTAATTTCCATTGCAAAGGAATGATTAGTGTTTAGTATATGAGCAGACACTTAATGTACAAAAGGCGACAAATCAGAGACTTGTATTGAAAATCATTACTATTTTAGATAGCCCATTTTTAGTAACGATTTAGTAATGGAACTCTGTCTTTTTTTGACTTTTTCTTGGCTTTCAAACGTCACTGACCAGAAATGAAAAATCCCGTAAAACCTTGATTTTACGGGATTTGTCTACGCTTTTCCACTATTTGTCTTTAGTGTTTTGCGGTACGGACGGGACTATTTTAAATGTCATATTATCAGTCTATTATGTTGTTTTTTGTTCTTTTGGTACAAAAACAGTACAAAATTAGAAAATAAATGTTTTGCCGTGTATTTCTATAAATATATATCATTAAATCGGCTACTTTAATCTTACAGCTTCCAGTTCTGAATATAGCAAACTGTTTATCATATACCAATTCAATAGATTTTGTAACTTCATTTTTTCTACTCACTTTCTATTTATATGTTTGTTAATTTGTTGGTCTTATTATTCTGTTTTCATAGTTTGTTTTATTTGTTTGTTACTTAATATAATTTTCGCTTTTGCAAATACCTAAATACAAGGTGTTTACAATGTGGTGTTTTTTTGTCCTTTGATATTTTAAAAACAGGTTGTAGTTTCGCCTGCGAAACGGAATCACGCTTAAATTAATTTTTAACGTGAAATCCGATGAAACAAAACCGTAAAAAAGCAGCTAAAAAAGAAAGTTTCTTTACTAAACTTATTAATAAGATTGAAGATGATCTTATCAACATTATTTCTAAATTATCAGTTTGGACTTTCTTAGCCATTCTTTTAAAATTAGTTCTCAATTTATGTCCTAGTAAACTAATAAAGTTATTAATGTTTGTTTTGGAATTGTATAATAAGCATTGATCTATCGCTTATTTTCTATCTGTTTATAATTCTATTCTACCTGATATTATCGGTTTACTATCATTGAGGTATTTTATTTGTTGCTTAGTGATCAGATCAGAAAGCCGATGTTCCTGATGGTCTGTTTGCTACTTAGCTATTGTATCAGTAAATCAATATCTTGCATTGAATTTGCGTTGGTTTTTGCAGTGATCAGATCAGTAAATCAGTTGCTTCAGGTTGTTGGTGCTTAGCAATCAGATCAGAAAGCCGGTTGCCCAGCTGGCTGTTTGCCCCGGCACTGTGCCGGCCAAAGTCGTAAATCCATTGCTTCAGGTTGTTGGTGCTTAGCAATCAGATCAGAAAGCCGGTGTTCCTGATGGGCTGTTTGCCCCGGCACTGTTCCGGCCAAAGTCGTAAATCAGTTGCTTCAGGTC
>JAFLKK010000022.1 GCA_019163375.1 Paludibacter sp. | reverse complement strand
TTATATATCTTTCTAAGTTCTTCACGGAGTTTATCTGTCGTCTTTTCGTATTCATTTTTTAGATGACCGATACGCTCATTTAATTGCTTATTTTCTGCTCTTAGAGTTGTGTTCTCTGCTTTGAGTTTCTCAATTTCCTTCTCTTGTTTTTTCAATTTCGAACTATCGAAGACAGAGCCAATACCCTCAATAGCGGATGTAGCAACATTTACCGCTGTACTCTTTAATTTCTCAGTTTTAATCTCCCTTTTGATCTTTGAAAGCTCTTCTGTCACTTGCTCTTGTTGATGTAATAAGCTCCCGATATTCTCCTGCACACCTTCCGTCTGTGACAGTAATTCCCGATAATATTGTGAGGTAGATATATGCTTGGCTTCAGAACCATCGATACCACGATGCAAGCCATATTTTGCCATTACCTGAGAATAGCTATTCTGATATTCTTTGAGCTTGTCACGAGACATTATATCATCAGCACAAAGGCGAATAGTATCACTGTTTTTCTTCTTGTATTTCTTCTTTGTGCCCAATGATTCTTGCTTGGCTTTTCTTCGCTCTCCGGTAGTGATGGGCACTACAGTCGCATGGATATGTGGAGTTGTCTCATCCAGATGCAAAACAGCAGAAACGATATTATCGTTTCCGTATGTTTTCTTTAGCCAGTCCAGATTATCTTTACACCAGCCATCGAGTTGCCGAGTGGACTCTATTCTTTTCATATCCTCCGGACTTCCGGTAAGTAGAATTCGAATTGCCCTCACCTGATTCTTTCCTATTTTCCGGGTTATACCTGCATTCTCTAATCTGTGTTGGATAGCATGTGTCCGATTGCTGACCTCTTCAGGAAACTGAACAAGTTCCTTGTTCAAGTGAGTCCGTAAAGAGTCTGCATTTTTTGGGGAGATGGTGCGCTCTATGTGCGCTGACATTCCGGCGTCAGTGCCGGATGTTTTTTCTAAATGGAGAACGGCGTAACCCATGTTCGTAATCTTATTGGTTTGCGTTTGTTGTTTGCGTTTCAAAAATCGAAGATTTTTTCTTGGGGTGTCCAGAGGGGTTTATCCCTTGGCTTAGTGGGCTTTTTTAGTGTAGTGCAACGAAGCGTAAAGAAAAAGCCCTAATAAGCTATGGCATTATTTTGATAATGCCCGTTGCCCAGTTGCGTGGATACACATTAGAGTTTGTGTGTATTGCCTTTCTTAGGTTGTTTTCTAATTTCTTTGGAGGTCGCCGGATCTTTTGTTTTACCGCACAGGTAATCGTTCAGGTCTTTGAAATTTGAATAATGTACTGACTGATTCAATAGCGACTTGCAAATTCCCATAAGTACATTAGTTGTTCGTTCACCGGCTAAATCATTATCTAGGAAAGTATATACTTTGTCGTGAGCTGCAATAAAACTTACAGCTTTCGGCAGATTAAGAACTGAGTTTAATACCACAACGTCATGCCCCGGTTGGTTTATGCCTTTTATCGTAAAATAGGAGAGCATATCCCAGAAACCTTCAAAGACCAAACAGCTGTCTTTCCCGTTTTTATAGGTAGTAATGTCTTTAGGTGATGAGGAACCTTTGAAGTATTGGTTGCTCAGTTCATACCCCTGGCTATCGTTCTCAAATCCTATGGAGAAGTAATTCGTATTTCGAACAGTATAGTTGACTTCTTTGCAATAGAGTCTGGCCAATTCAAGGTCTATCTTTCTACTCTGAATATAACTGATTAGTGCTTGGTTTGAAATTGGCTCAGCTCGTATGTTCGTAATTTTCGAACATATATTTTGCTGTTGAAAAGAAAAAGATACGATCTGTTTTGCAGGCATGTTACCTCCCAAGAATTGCAAAGCTTCCGATACAGATGACAGCTGCTGCATTTTCATGACAAGATCGATGATATTTCCACCTTGCCCTGTTCCGTGGTCATACCAAGCATTAAAACGGTTGTTTACTTTGAATGACGGGGTTCGTTCCTCTCTCAATGGAGAACAATACCATAAATCGTCACCCTGAACTTTTTGGGGGTTTATACCCATAGCATGCAGGTAGTCTGCTATCATTATATTTTTGGCTTGTTTGGCGTTCATTTCTACGAAAATTAGTGAGGGTTTGTGTTCTTTTTTTCTTTCACTAGCAAAAGACTATTTTGCGGGAAAGCTGGGTTACATAGGACGAAAAACTGTTACTTTGTTACAAATGGCATGTAATCACTTTACAATCAGGCAAATATTCATGTAACAGTACTGTAACATAACTATTTGTTTGTTACAACTTGTAACAATGGATAGTTTGTAATGCTTTTGTTACTTATTTGTTACAACTATAATATATTAAAGAATAATGCTTTATAAGCGCAAATTAGCAATGTAACATAATACTCTCTATTTGTTCACGGGATATGCAATAGGTACGGCCTACTTTCTCTTTCTCAACAATAGCGCTGGTCTCGTCAAAAAGATGAGCTATATAACGGGTTGTAGCTCGTGGAGCTATACTCCATTTATCTTTGAGTATGGCGCGAATTTGAGTTGGTTCTGTCTTGATAGATATATGTTTGAGCATGCGTAGCATGTCGTATACACAAAAAGTATAAGCGTCCAACTCTTTTATCTGCATGATTTCAAAAATCAGATTGAGCATTTCGATTTCAAGACTTCCTCTATTGAACTGAATAATCTTTCGCAAGGCATCCGTTATCAATAAATCGTGTCTGAACCACATCCGGGATTCGTATTTAGTAGAATAATCGCGATGTAGCAGGAAATAAAGGAAATGGGGAATCTCAGCTTTTAGTTCGCCGAGAATTCTATCGTTTTCTTTCATTAGAGGAGAGACCTTCCGAACCCAATAGCGAGTCTCGCCCTGATCGATGATGACAGGACGATATTCATTATTTGAATTGAGGATAAACTTGGCAAAGAAGTCTACTTCGTTACGATCTTTTCCTTTCGACTCAGCTTTAAATGACATAGCTGTACTAAGGTTCTTTATACGCTCAGAATCTTCTCTTCGATCAAGCAAGGCTTCATCAACAGCGATGATTAATTTGTTCGTCCAGTCGGAATTGAATTGTGAACGAAAGTCCTCGTTTGTGTTGAAAGTCATATTGCTTGCGAAGATTGCTTTTAGGAAGTTCAGAAAGGTGGTTTTTCCTGTATTGCGCTCTCTAGAAACGAGTAGGAGGATCGGAAGCCTTATCAAAGGCTTCCGATAGAGCAGTTGCAAATAGTCTAGCCCCATTTCAATTTGTTCTTGAAATATATGGGAAAGAAATTCGATGATCTTTGTACAACTACCTTCAGCAGGCTGGTAGTGTATGGGTTCGTATTGATTTAGGAATTTTCCTATACTTCGTTTGTAGTTGATGTGATCTGGCACGGAACAGAAACCGTCGTATTTCTCGATTTGAGAAATGTAGTCCTTTGAATGGTCTTGCCGTAACGTTTCGTAGTTCCACGCTCGGCGTTCTTCTATAAAATCGCCACTCATCAACGGACGCTTGACAATTTTATAGAGGGTTGTGCCGACACGTTGATACTTCTCTTCATCTTGTTCTTTCATTACAATCGGAATTATCTATTAAGAATGAAATTCAAGATTTCTTCCTTATCATAAAAGACAAGCTTTTCGCCGAAGCGATACTCTTTATAGCATCCGAGGCGGGCATATTTACGGACAGTGGGAGCTGATGCTTTGAGTAATTTTGTTGCCTCTTTCATTTTGACGAGATTGTTCATCGTCATGTCTACAGGAGACATTTTTTCGTTGGTGGAACTATCCTTGATAGTTTCTTCTTTTTCCTCTGCTGGTTTGAACCAGCGCAAATAATTTTTGTTTCGCATAATTTTCTTGTTTAAAAATTTCTGCGAAAGTATGGTTGGTTATAAGGATTTTAAAATTAATGATAGTTTATGATATTTATATGACATTTACAGCATTTTCGCTATGGGAAAATGATAAAAAACTAGCAGAAACTTTATTATATAGAGCTAAATGTCGTTTGTTTTTTAGCGTTTCTCATCATAATAAACATCTACAGGTAGTTTTATTGAATGAAAAAACTCATCGATAACTTTAAGTTGTGGATTGATTTTTTTGCTGCTATTCTTGTTGTCACGAGGATTGCGAAGATAATGATACTCGGGAATATTATTTTCCAGACCTGTAAACTCTCTCCACGCATCAAGGCGTTGCTCGTCATTTTTAGAAGCATTGATGTAACCTTCTTTTAATACATATCCGAAAATCCGATGTCCTATATGCTTTGGTGTCTTGATTTCATTTTCATAGTTCAAGATTTCTTCTTTTATAATTTCAGAAACATCCTCGAAACTGTTTAGTCTGATATCATCTTCTTTGTGTGGTGATTCTAAAGATATTTGTATGGGATATGTTGTGTCATATTCATTATTCAACAGTTTATAGTTGTCGTAGGTAAAAGTGTTCTCTTGAAAATACTTTTGAACTAAGTCGGGACGTGTTTCTAATAAATTGCGAACCCTATTGTAGATGCGATTCTTTTTATTTAAATCATTTACAGCTCCGTTTATGTTGGCGACTGCTGATGTTACTAAAAAGATATTTTCATTGCAGAAGTCACTAACAAAATAATTATATAGTTTATGATTCTTTATTACTTCCTTATTATACACATAATATGCCTTTAGATATAGTTTAAAGGATTCATCCGTTGATTCTAAGAACCAATTTTGTTTAGGTAGCCAAGTGGTGAGAAAAAGAAACGCTACAGACAATCCCACCAAAACAATATAGAAAATAAACATGTAATTAAATATTAAATTGTACAATTGAATTGTTGGCAAAAATAGTAAGATTTTTTTATTTTGCAAGAACTTCTATTATTTTCCAATACTTACAGTTAATAAAAAGAGAGGGAAGGAAGGTGCGAAATTGTCGATTTGCACGACAAATGCACGACAGAAAAAGAAAACGCCCTATTAATCAACAGATTAATAGGGCGTTTTGCGGTACGGACGGGACTCGAACCCGCGACCTCCGCCGTGACAGGGCGGCATTCTAACCAACTGAACTACCGAACCAGGTTGTAATGTCTGCATTGCTTTCTAATGCGGTGCAAAGATACGGGATTTTTTGGTTTCTGCAATAGCTTTGGCCGTTTTTTTTATGTTCCGTTTTTTCTATTTAGCTTTGTTATTCATAACCAGGGCTTTGTTATTTTTGTTTTTATTCCATAATAGTTTGATTTGCTCATAAACAATAAAACCACTCCGTTTTAGAGTGGTTTTTAGTGTGTGAATTATAAAAAATCAGAATGGAAGATCATCTTCGGCATGTGGTGGTGCTTGAATATCAGCCGAAGGGTTTCCTGTTGGGGCTGACACTACACTGCTTAATGCTTCTGTATGTTCGGGTTTCTTGCCCAATAGATTTATGGTTTCAGCGTAAATTTCGGTGGTGTAACGTTTAATACCATCTTTCTCCCATGTGCGGGTTTGTAATTTTCCCTCTATGTACAGCTGCGATCCTTTGCGGATGTACTTTTCAGAAATATCGGCCAAGCCTCTCCATGCTACAATGTTGTGCCACTCGGTGCGTTCTGGAATTTGTGTTCCGTTTGGCAAGGTTCTGCCTCTCTCTGTAGTTGCAAGCGTGAAATTGGCTACTGCAACATCTTTGTCCAAATAACGGACTTCAGGGTCTTTACCCACATGACCTACTAAAATGACTTTGTTTACAGACATGATTTTGAAAATTTAGAGTTAATAATAGATTGAGTTAACTGGCTATAAATGTAAAAATAGTTTTCACATATCAATGCAAATACGCGCGTTAATAAATCTAAAATTAAGCTTATTTAAAGTTTAAAACTTTATTTCGTCTACTTTGAGTGTAATATTCCCTTTTACGTTTGCTTGAATGCGCATTGCACCTGGTATTAAACTTAAACTGGTTACGCTCATATTGTTTAATTTGCCTTGTAAACTTACTCCGTCCATAATGCTGTAATTATTCATCATTTTGTTGACATCTGTCTTCATTTTTTCTAAATCGGTCTTAACAGGATAGGTCAGATACGGGGTCAATTGTTTCAGTATCATACCATGCAATAACCAACTTGCTGATTTGACTAAGACGTTGGATGTTTTTACATCGAATGATGGTTCGGTAATTTCAACGGCTACTTTTGTCGGGTTGTAAGTCATGTTGCCGGTGAAGTAGATGCGTCCTTTGAATGATCCGATAACGTCGGCTACAAATACGGCTTTGCCCTGACTGCCGAAAATAGATAAGTCGGTAATGGTGATACTTCTCTTGCCTTCGGTAAACGTCTTGTTTGTTAATTGTGCTTTTGCGATGCTCAGTATTTTTTCAAAGGTAACATCTGCGCCCACGTTTACATTAAACTGTTGAGCCGGGCGAGTGATGTATTTGAATGGAGGAAGTGCAACCAAATTGTTTGGTGTCGGTTTTACACCCATAAACGACTCTATTTGAGTGTAAAGTGCCACTGCCAGGTTCAGTTTGTTGCCTGTAGTGGTGAATGGCGATACGTAGATGTCTTTTGGCGTAATGCGTACCCAAACATTGTTTTCAGCGCTTACTTCTCGCGGTTTTTGAATTTCGGTCCAGGTTTGCGTTACGTATTTTTTTAAATCGGCTGCTTCAGCCAGCGATTTATCGATCTGTGTTGATATGAGTTGGTCGCAACGTGAAAGTGCCAGATTGGCAATAGGTGTAACCGGAACAGTAACTCCCACAGCATTTAGTTTTGGTGTTTCTATCCACTCGTATCCCGACGAAGCCGTTTTTGAAACTAATTTCCAGTTTTTATCAATGCTGATGCTTGTTTTGTAAGTAAGTGCAATGCTACCGGTGGCTTCATAAAAATCGCCTACGCTCATTCCGAATTTTTCTACTTTCCAAGCAAATCGTGTCCATACTTTAAGCGGAACTCTATATTCGATAACATTGTTGTTTATTGAAAAGGTGAAGTTCTGAACCTTTGAAATCCTGACTGACAAATCCTTGCCGGATAGATTGGATCCTTCGAAAATGACTCCGTTCATTTTCTTATTGATCGACGACTCCAGTTTCTTTACATCAATTTCGACCTGCAATGGAAGTTCGGATAGGGCAGGGGCAATGTTTGATGGCAGATACGACTCAGTTGGTTTTTCTATCTGCATGGTTTTGCACGAATTCAGAAATAAAGCAATACAGGCGATTGAGAAAATTATTTTTTGTTTCATATCACATTGTTGTTTATGTATTATTTTTTCAATAATGCAAAATCTATCACTTCCATGATGTCGTTTACATAATGGAATTTTAGTCCTTTTAGATATATTGGTTTTATTTCGTCAATATCCTTCTGATTATCCGAGCAAAGGATAATATCAGTGATGCCTGCACGCTTTGCAGCCAGAATTTTCTCTTTAATTCCACCTACTGGAAGCACTTTGCCACGAAGTGTAATTTCGCCTGTCATGGCAAGGTGTTTGCGTACTTTGCGATTGGTAAAGGCCGAAACCAGGGCAGTAGTCATAGTGATACCCGCCGACGGTCCGTCTTTAGGTATAGCCCCTTCCGGTACGTGGATATGTACATTCCATTCCTCAAACATTTGGTTGTCGATTCCAAATTTGTCGGCATGCGATTTTATGTATTCCAGTGCCAGCATGGCCGATTCCTTCATTACTTCACCAAGGTTTCCGGTTAAGGTTAATCGGGGCGATTTACTTTTGCTCAGGCTCGATTCTATAAATAGAATTTCGCCACCTACCTGTGTCCATGCAAGGCCTGTAACTACTCCAGGATATTCATTTCCTTCGTATTTGTCTCTACTGTATCGGGCAGCTCCGAGGTAGGTTTTTACATCTTCTTCGGTAAGTTCAACATTGTATTGTTCATTGGTCGCCACTCTTTTGGCTACTTTACGCATCAAGCCGGCAATTTGCCTGTTTAGGTCACGCACACCCGATTCGCGCGTGTACGATTCAATTAATTTGTTGATAACAGGTTTGCTCAACGAAAATTCGGTGTCTTTTAGTCCGTGATTTTCAAGTTCTTTGGTTACCAAATGACGTCTGGCAATTTCGATTTTTTCTTCCTGTGTGTAACCGCTAACCTCTATCAATTCCATACGATCCAATAACGGACGGGGAATTGAGCTTAAATTATTTGCAGTGGCAATAAAAAGTACTTTTGATAAATCGAAATCAACATCTAAATAATTGTCGTGAAATGCTGTGTTTTGTTCAGGATCAAGCACCTCAAGTAAAGCTGAAGAAGGGTCACCTTTATAATCGGTTGTTATTTTGTCAATTTCATCAAGTACAAAGACAGGATTTGACGATTCTGCTTTTTGGATATTTTGCATGATTCGTCCTGGCATAGCTCCAATATATGTTCTACGGTGCCCGCGAATCTCAGCTTCGTCGTGCAATCCACCTAACGAAACACGTACATATTTTCGGTTTAAAGCCGAAGCAATAGATTTTCCCAATGATGTTTTTCCAACTCCCGGAGGGCCGTATAAACAGATGATAGGTGATTTCATATCGCCTTTCAGTTTTAAAACGGCTAAGTGTTCCAGGATACGGTCTTTAACCGTGTCCATGCCAAAGTGATCCTTGTCAAGTACTTTTTTGGCATTTTTTAGGTTGAAATTGTCTGAAGTGTATTCATTCCAGGGCAACTCAAGCATAGTTTCAATGTAGTTGAGTTGTGTAGAATAATCGGGCGAATGCTGACTCATTCGTTCCAGTTTTTTTAATTCCTTCTCAAAAACCTTAGCAGTTGCCTCGCCCCATTTTTTGTTTTTGATACGTTCTTTAAAATCTGCAACATCCATTTCGGGAGAATTGCCACCCAATTCATTTTGGATGGTTTTCATTTGTTGTTGCAAGTAATATTCCCGTTGTTGTTGATCAATGCCTTCCTTTGCTTTGTTTTGGATCGACATTTTTATTTCCAATAGCTGCGATTCTTTGTTGAGAAGCTCAAGTAGCTGATAGCCACGTTCCATTATCTCATCAATTTCCAACAAGCGTTGTTTTTCTTTTACATTTAAGCCAAAGTTTACGCACACGTAGTTGATTAAAAATATTGGGTTTTCAATGTTTCGGATCGCAAATGCCATTTCGGGCGACATAGCTCCTGAATCATTTATGATGTTGATAGAAAGATCTTTGATAGACGAAACTAGCGCGACAAATATACCATCGTTAGGATCGGGAACAACATCTTCGACCAGGTTTACCTTTGCTTTTATGTATGGTTTATCTGTTTCCAGTTCGCCAAGGTGAAATCTGCGTTTGCCTTCTAAAATAACGGTGGTGGTATTGTCAGGCATTTCGAGTATGCGCACTACTTGCGCCACCGTTCCGGTTTGATAAAGCTGTTCGATAGTAGGGTCATCGAGTTTCTTGTCTATCTGTGAGCAAACTCCTATGAGCATGTCGTTTTCATTCGCTTCACGTACCAATTTCAATGACTTGGTGCGAGCAACCGAAACCGGTAAAAGTACGCCCGGATAAAGAACCATGTTGCGCAATGAGAGAATTGGCAATACATCGCCCGAGTTGATATTCAGCTCCGATGGTCGTTCGTCGAGCGAGATAATTGGAAATATATCAGATGAACCTAGCATATCTTCAGAAAATAGATTGTCGTAACGGTTATTCATTGTAAGTTTTCTTTTGTTTTGCTGCCAATATGGCATACTGGCATTGTCTTTATTTGTGGTGCCAATTAATATGTAGTAATAAAGCGCTAATAACTATTTATTTAGCGCTTTATTGTATTAATTGTCACAGTGTTGTTTCAATTGCTGTGCCAAAAGCAGATACAGAAATTTAGTCATGATTTTCAAATAGGCAATATATGTTTTGATCTGTTTATTCAATTAGGATGAATAACGGACTAATCTTGTAATTATTTGAAGTTTTGTCCAAATGCTTTGGCGGTAATTTCGTCAACAGTTACACGCCAAACTTTTACATTGCTCAGTGCTGGTGTTGAATATTTGAATGTTCGGTCCGAGAATTTCTTCATCATTGAGTTTAGAGCTTCGGCTTTTTCGTGTAGGTCTTCGATAAAAGTGACAGCACCCTTGCATACTACGCTTTTAGAAAGCATGCTATAGCTGCAGGCTACGTCGGGGTGTTGATATACCAACTTTCTGTCGGGGCAAAACGTAACACAAATTCTGTTGTTGTGCTCCAGTAAACCTAAATGTTTACCCTCGGGAGCCGAATGTAGTATAATCTCATTGTTCAAATAGCCAAAATTCATTGGGATGACATAGGGTGTTCCATCGGCCTCAATAATTCCAATGAAACATATATCGCATTGATCTATAATACTTTCTATTTCTTTTTTGTCGGTTATAAAACTAGTTCTCATGTCAGGGCTTTTTTTTATACAAAAGTATAAAAATCGACTGATATAAATACTTATGCTTTTATAATTTAGTGTTCCCTTTAACTATATTCTTGTTTTATGCACATCGTGGTGAATATTGTGCAAAAAATAAATATCTTTGTGGCAAATTATCAGAAACTATATTTTCCATACTAGCTGGGAAATGATTTTTTATAAACATAAAATTTAAATCAATGAAAAAAGTTCTTTTTGCTCTTGTGATAATGCTGTCATTTTGCTTTTCGGGTTTTGCGCAGGTAAATAAAATTGTTGGAAAATGGAAAACGATCGATGACAAGGACGGAAGTACCAAGTCGATAGTATTTGTTTTTAAAGCTACCAACGGAAAGTATTATGGCAAAATTGAAAAGCTGTTCAAAGATCCGGAGAAATTGTGTGCAGAATGCGACGGGGTGAATAAAAACAAACCCATTGCGGGAATGATGATCATAAATGACTTGGTTGAAAAAGATGGTAAACTGACCGGTGGAACTATTCTTGACCCAAAAACAGGTAAAGTTTATAAATGTAATATGAGCATAAATGCAGAGACCGATAATCTGGTTGTACGCGGATCGCTTGATAGAGGTGGATTTATTGGACGTTCTCAGACCTGGGTTCGGGTTAAGTAGTTTATAATCAAATGTATTTGTAGTATTCGCTCGTCATGTAAATATTCATTTATATTCGCTAAAAGTTAAATGTAGTTAAATAAGCGGAAAAACTTCAAAAACATGTTGTACAACATAAAAAATAGCTTTACATTTGCACTGTGTTTTTCATGGTATTAGATTTAAGGTTAATTTTAAAGATTGGGTTGTCGTGAGACAACCTTTCTTGTTTTAAATACATCACAATGCCATGAATAAAATAACCAACCGATTATATACAAGTTCAGTACAAGCACTTCCTAAAGCACGCCAAACTACATGGTGGCTACTGAAAATTATTATTCCTATCAGTTTGCTGGTGAGTTTACTTCAGTACTGGGGTATTATTGCACAGTTTGCATCCTTGCTGGCACCTGCTTTTTCGCTTATTGGTTTGCCCGGCGAATCAGCCATCGTCTTTATTTCCAGCTTTTTTCTTCCTCTTTATGCGCCAATAGCCATTCTGGCAACGCTGACACTAAACTTGCGCGAAATTACTATTTTGGCTTTGATGTGCCTTATTTCGCATAATATGATAGTAGAAACTGCCATTCAGAAAAAGACCGGCTCTTCGGCCTTTGTAATGTTTACGCTTCGCCTTTGTTTTTCCTTTATCGCTGCCATCATTCTGAATTGGCTTCTGCCGACTCAGATGGGCTCTGCCGGTGTGGCTCAAACGCTTACGAAATTTGCAACAATAGGCGAAATGCTTAGTTCCTGGTTAGTAGGTACGGGTTGGTTGGTGTTTAAAATTGCGCTCATTGTTACCGGGTTAATGATGCTTCAAAGCATTATGAAAGAATTTAAAATCCTCGATTTTTTGGCAAAGCTATTATCGCCGTTTATGCGCATAATGGGGCTGTCGGACAATAGTTCGTTTCTTTGGTTCGTGTCTCAAACGCTGGGCTTAACGTATGGCTCGGCCATTGTGCTCGAAGCAGTCGAGAAAAACGAAATTGAAGCTGAAAATGCTAATTTATTGAACTATCATATTGCGATTAATCATTCGTTATTGGAAGATACGCTCTTGTTTGTAGCCATTGGGGTTCCGGCGGCTTGGCTTGTCATTCCCCGTTTCGGCTTTGCCATTGGAGTAGTGTGGTTTGTGAGGTTGATGATGAAGTTTACATCTGCCCGCAAATAAAAGATATACTATCTAATATCGAGTTTATGCACACTTTTCGATTTTTGTGCAGTTTTTTTTGAAATATAATAAACAATTCTGTATCTTTGCAATATAAAGAAATATAAATGCCGATTAAGATGTCGAATACAAAAAAGATGCTTATAGAAGTTGCTCGCGGACTTTTTGCTGAAAAAGGTAAAAAAGAGGTAACTATGAATGACATTGCCGAAGCTTCTAAAAAAGGACGACGCACACTGTATACCTATTTTAATAACAAAGAAGATATTTATAAAGCAGTAATTGATAAGGAACTGGAACAGGTTTTGGAACGATTGAAAGTGGTTTCGACTGAGAAAGTGGAACCCGATGTAATGCTTACCAATCATATTTTGACGCACCTTGATGCAATTAAGGATGTAGTAACTCGTAATGGTTCGTTGCGTGCCGATTTTTTTCATGATATTTATGAGGTGGAGCGTACGCGCAGAAAGATAGATGTTCAGGAAATTTCATTAATTCGCTCCATCTTGAGCAATGGAATTGAAAAAGCTGTATTCAAACGTATGGATTTGGATTTATCTTCCATCATTATTTTCTATTCGATAAAAGGGATGGAAGTGCCTTACATTCGTCAGAATATCAGTTCTGAGTTTGAACGCAACAAAAATAGTATCGTAGAGTTTGTATTTCAGGGTATAAAAAGAAAATAATAATGTTTTTTTGAATAATTCTACTGTCGATTTTTGATTCAAACGGATATTGAAATTAGAATTTATAAGATTGAATTTGTATTTATTTCAATTTGAAAGAAAACTCTTAAAATACTTCAGGAATCAAGCACATCAGCAAAATTGATATTTTTCTCTACGTTAGAAAATCACTAACTTTGTGCCCTGAACGTAGAAACTAAAACTGAAAATAATGGCGTTTGTAAACAATACAATGATTGTGCGCAGAGACTTGATGTCTAAGCTCATAAAATTGCATAAAGAAGGAAATTTAGTTGCCGAAATTGATCGATTACCGATATTGATGTCGCCTAAAAACGCACTGGCTCGTGGGCGCTGCTGCATTCATAAAGAAAGGGCGGTATTGAAATATAAAATGCTGCCGATTTTAGGGTTTAGTGTCGAAGATGAGGAGGATGAGTTGATGCCCTTGTCGGTGTATGCTCAAAATGCGTTAAACCGTACCCAAAAGAAAAACTCCATATTGACGGTTGTTGATGAGGCTTGTACGGCATGTGTGAAAACAAATTATGTGGTAACCAATCTGTGTAAAGGTTGTGTTGGACGCCCCTGCTTTATGAACTGTCCGAAAGATGCCATCACATTTATGGACAATGGTCAGGCGCATATAAACCACAGTAAATGTATTAACTGTGGTATTTGTAAAGAAGCTTGCCCCTATCACTCAATAGTTTATATCCCCATACCTTGCGAGGAAGTCTGTCCCGTAAAGGCCATCCAAAAAGACGAGAACGGCATTGAACATATCGACGAATCAAAATGTATTTACTGCGGTAAATGTATCAATGCCTGTCCGTTTGGTTCTGTGTTTGAAATTTCGCAAGTGTTTGATATTCTACCGGCTATGGAACGTGGCGAGAAATTCGTGGCATTAATGGCCCCTTCCATTCAGTCGCAATTTAGCAACCCGATTGCAGAAATAGCCGACGCAGTTTGTCAGATTGGTTTTGTAGATGCTATAGAAGTGGCTTATGGTGCTATGGAAACTACGCAACGAGAAGGAGCGGAGCTAAATGAAAAACTGGAAAATGGTCAGCAATTTATGACAACATCCTGCTGCCCTTCCTACGTAGAATTGGTGAATAAACACCTGACCGATATGAAACCCTTTGTTTCGCACACCCAATCGCCGATGTACTACACTGCCGAAATGGCAAAAGCGAAATATCCGGATGCAAAACTGGTATTTATAGGTCCTTGTGTTGGAAAAAGAAAAGAAATTGCTGACAGTGAGTTGGTTGATTATATGTTGACATTTGAAGAAGTGGATACTTTGTTTACCGGACTTTCGATAGAGATGAAGGAGTTGGATAATTCAGGAGAATGTGCTCCAATGGCAGGACGCGGTTTTGCCCGTGCAGGAGGTGTTATTGCTGCTGTTGCTCAGATGTATCCTCAATTAGGTGTAAAGCCGGTTCAGGTTTCTAATTTAAATAAAAAGAATATCGGTTTGCTGAGAGCATATGCTAAAGGAAAAGCACCGGGTAACTTCATAGAAGTAATGGCTTGCGAAGGAGGCTGTATTTCAGGGCCGTGTGGAAAAGTTGATTACGGTCAAGCGCAAAAGATCTTCAAAAAAGCAATGGGCGAGGTTTAGAATTTAAAGCTCTGTTGTTGCATTCATTAGTAGTTTGTAAATAAATTTACGTGAAAATAGTATATGCTGTTTTAGGTTGGCTGAGTCTGGTGTTGGGTGTTTTAGGTATATTCTTGCCCTTGCTTCCCACAACACCGTTTCTGCTGCTCTCTGCAGCTTTGTTTGCTAAAAGTTCTGATAAATTATACAACTGGTTGATGGAGCATGAAGTTTTTGGTAAGATCATTCGAACGTACTGGGAGGGAAATTCCATCCCACTGAAAGTGAAAATTGGAGCTGTAACTTTGTTCTGGTGTACAATTCTGATTTCGGTTTTTACGGTTGCAAGTGATAAATGGTGGTTACAGTTAATTCTAATTTCGTTTGCGATAGGGGCTACCGTCTATGTCTTCACTCAAAAACCACCGAAAAAATAAGTTGTTGAGTCTTTTTCAACAATAAATGCCCTGCAAAATTTGATTTTTGCAGGGCATTTTCATTACTCAAAGTCAGAATAACTTGCTGGTTACTAAATAGACTGATTGAATTTTGAATTGATTATATACTTGTTGAATTTACTGATCCGGTATTTTGAAAATAATTTTGTCCGTTCAGTATTGTTTCGATAGCTAGCTCCAGTTCCTCCATGTCTACCGTTTTAGATACAAATCCTTTTGCTCCAAGTTCCCTTATCTTGTCGTTGTATTCTTTGTCTCCGAACATTGTAAAGGCAATTATTTTAAGATCAGGGATCAATGTCAACGCCCTTCGGGTTGCTTCCAATCCATTCATCAAAGGCATATCGATATCCATTAATACTAAATCCGGTTTTTGGGTTGGGAGTAGTTTGAGAAATTCAACACCATTTGACGCTTCACCGATCACTGATGCAATATTCTCTATCGTAATCATGTCTTTTAACCCTTGTCTGAAAATTAAATGATCATCAACAAGTATCAGATTCGGTTTTAGATTTTGTTGTGCTAACATATTGCTTTAGTTTTACAAGACGTTTTTAGGGCAATACTCTCAACTTAAACGGGGAGATAAAGTACGTGAATATCACATTAGCGAACAAGAGGAGATAGGTGTATATGCTTGTAATAAATGTTGTATTTGTACTAAGCCAAATGAACTAGTATGTATACTACAAAAGGAGTAGTGCCCATTTTGTCAGCCACTGATTATTCAGGTAAATCTCAGGGCGGAATGTTTGTTGATGCTGTTGGGATAGATTTATCCCTAAGTCAGGTAAAGTCCGTTTTTTATCGTTTATCCGACTTAGGTTTGATTATTAAACTATTTTAAAATAAAGAAAAGCTATTTTAGATTTATTCTTAAATTCGTAGTACAGGGCGCTTAGATTTCGATAATCTTATTTTTAATCGCAAAAAGGATTAGGGCTGGTGTATTTTTTGAAATAGTTTTGGCTAATAGATTGGATTTGTGAGTTTTGACAGTTTTGGGACTGATAAACAGTTTTTCGCCAATCTCATCGGTTGATAAGCCAAGACAAATTTGTTGTAGAACCTCAATTTCTCTTTCGCTGAGCACCTCTTTCTTCACCGCTTCGCTATTGCTTTTGTGGTTGAAACCGCTGATAATTTTTCGGAGTAATTCGTTCGAAAAATAACTTTCTCCTTTCATAACTTCCTGGATTGCTTTTTCCAGTTCGTTTATTCCGCTGGTTTTCAATATGAAACCTTTAACGCCTCGCTCAATCATTTTGTGATAGTATTCTTCGTCGCTAAACATGCTGAAAACAATAATTTTCAAGTCGGGGATGAGTTTTATTGCTTTTTCAGTAGCATCCAATCCATTCATGTGTGGCATGTCGATGTCCATGAGAACTAAATCGGGTTTCTGCTTCGAGATAAGTTCCATGAAATCAATTCCATTTGATGCTTCGCCAATCACTGTTGCGATGTTTTCGGAAGTAATGATGGATGTTAATCCCTGCCGAAAAATGAGGTGATCATCGACAATGATGATTTTTGGTTTTACTAAATTACCTGAGTTCATTGTTGCGTTGTTAAGTTGTTGCTTTAATCATTGATTATTGCTGGTGATTTATGATAAATTGATAGTGTACGCCTTCGTTTTTTTTACTGGTTAGCGTTAGTTTTCCACCCACTGTCTGGATACGATTTTGCAAGTTAAAAAGCCCCAGCCCTTTATGCAGGGAAAATGTTTCATCGATATTAAATCCTATTCCATCGTCGCTGTACTGAATAAGGAATTGTGCATCTGAATTTATAATTTTAATGTCAATATTTTGGGCGGTCGCATGTTTTAATGTGTTGTTGATACATTCTATTACAGCCCGATACAGTGCAGCCTCAATCTCCATTTTCAGTCGTATGTCGGAATTACTTTCGAAGTGTATTTTGATCGACGAAGTTTCATTGAGTTTGTCCACAAAACTTTTTATAGCCGAACTTAGCCCGTAATATGTAAGTAAATGCGGACTTAGTTTGTTCGATACTTCTTTTACAGTGTTGATTGCTTCCTCCAGTATATCTTGAGCTTTGCGTATGATTTCTTCTCGCGGTATATTGTTGTTTGGTCTTTCGGACCACTGAAGGTACAATTTAATTGTCGATAGCAAAGGCCCTAAGCCATCATGTAGTTCTTTCGAAAAGTTTGATTTTTCTTTTTCTTCGGTTTGGATAATTGCATTGAGAATTTTTTTCTGAATCTCTTTTCTCTCGGTAATATCGTGTATAATCCCGTAAATTGCTTTTTCGGAGGCTATATAGTTCGACAATATTTCGACGGTGATGATGGACTTGTCTTTTTTGTAGCATTCCACTTCTATGTTTCTACTCTGGTCGTAGGGTGTAGTGCTGTTTAAACTGTTTTTAAGTTTCAAATGATATTCCGGTAAAATGAAGTGTGTGAACTCTAATCCTGCGAGTTCCCTTCTTTCATATCCCAGAATGTTCGATACGGCTTTGTTGATATATTCTATCCCTCTATTTTTATAAATGAAAATGCCATCGGTAATATTTTCCGATAGAAGCTTATATTTCTGATTGCTCATTCGGAGCAATTGTTCCATCTTTTTTCTACGTGTTATGTCTTTGTTGCTCCCTCTGTTGCCAATAAACTTACCGGCAGCATTGTATATAGGGCAACATTCATGACTAACCCATTTTATATCACCGGTTTTTGTGATGATTCGATACTGAACACCATGATTTGCTTCTTTGGCTTTAGCCTCCATATATTTATGACGTACAAATATTTTCAAATCCTCCGGATGCACTATGTTTAAAAGTAACATTGGATTGTTGATGAATTCCGATGATTTGTACCCGGTTATTCGTTCGCAGGATGGCGAACAGTATTCCATTCTGTCTTTTGTGTCAATCCAGAATTCCCAACCAAACGTAAAATCGGCCACTGTTCTGTATTTTTCTTCGGCAAGTTGAAGTGCTTTGTTCGATGCCGACAACTCTTTCGTGCGCAGAGCTACTTTGTTTTCAAGCTCGAGGTTTAAATTGGTTAGTGCGAGTTCAGCAACTTTACGTTTGGTGATGTCTTGGATGGTACCTATCAGTTTTGTTCGTTTATTGTTGTTGTCAAATTCAAAAATCCCTGTGCCCTGTACCCACCGTTCTTTTTTATCATTGACGCGAATTATTTTATACTGATGCTGGTATATCTTTTTTTCAAGGTCTTTGTAAAACAGATCGTCAATAAGTGTTTTTCTAAAATCAGGATGTACACTTTCTATCCAACTGTCCAGTGTGTTAGGGTAAGTTTCTTCTACACCAAAAATATGTAGCAATTCAGGTGTTGCTTTCCATGTTTTTTGTATCAAATCGCAGGAATAGCTGCCAATATGTGCCGCTTCTTGCGACTCGCGAAGTAGCGATTCACTTTCAATAATTCGTTCTTCGGCTTGTTTCCGATCCGTAATATCATGTACGATTGAGTATAGTAAAGATGTGTCAGAAAATTGAATAATTGCCGAGTCGATATCAACGTCTCGTATTTCTCCGCTAGCCAGACGGTGCTTGAAACAGAAGTGCGTCAGCTTCCCTGTATTTGTTTTTCGCATTGCGGCAACTATCTCATCTTTCGAAAGTGTATTCAGATCCGATATATTTTTTTTACACAACTCGGAATGAGTCCAGCCATAATAGTTGCATGCAGCCAAATTGGCATCTTTGATCTCTCCTGAAATTGGATTGAGAAGTAAGATGACCGATAAATTGTTGTGGAATAGTGATTTGTAACGTTCTTCACTTAAAAGAAGGTTAGCTTCTACTTCTTTGTATTTGCTAATGTCATGAATAAATACCATTAAATGTCCACCGTCCACTTTACTGTATTGAACATTAAGTTCTACATGCAGTATGCTTCCATCTTTTCGTCGGTGACGGGACTCGAACCTCTCTTCACCTTTTTGTTTTATTTTATTTATGTGTTCTGCAATTTCATCTGCATTTTCGCAATCATCGATGTCTGCGATTCTCATAGATAAAAGTTCGGATTCTGTATAAGCGCTCATTTTGCAATAGGCCTCGTTTACTTCCAAAATTTTACCGTCTAAATCCAATATCCAAAAACCATCCATGGCCGTTAGCATGATGGCATGATACTTTTCTTTACTCTCTTTGAGCGTTTCTTCTGCTTCTTTAATCTCTGTGATGTCACGTGCAATTAGTATGGCATTTTTCACACCAACATTTTCAATTAAAGGTGATAAACAAGACCGAAACCAATGCAATTTGTTGTTTGTATCGTACACACTGGATTTGAAAGTTACCGTTACACCTTCTTCAAAGACACGGTTTAAAGCGCTCATCATCTTTGGGTGAACAGCTATCGAATTCCAATCCTTGAAATTTGCGCCTATGGCATCTTCTTTTTTATGTCCAAATGGCACGCGGTTTATGTCTAGTATTGTCCCTTCTCTGTTCAGTTTGACTATTATATCAGTGACATTTTTTGATATTTTAGTTAGTAGTTCTTTATTTGTTCTGAAAGCGCTTTCTTCTGTCACTCGTTTCGAAATGTCAGTGATGATTAATGATATTTCATTGTTTGAATTTAACGATCCACAGATACATATCTGTTTTAGTGCTGTGGAGTTTGTTCGTAGGGCAAGTTCGCAAGTCAGTACAGCATTGTTTAATAGCAGTTCTTGAAAAAATGTGCTGAAAGTGGACTGATGTTTATCGGCAATAAACGAGTTGAATTCATGCCCTATAACTTGTGTGCGGACATTGTCAAGTAGCTCTAAACCATAGGGGTTCAGTGATAGAATCCGTCCGGCAGGAGAGAGGGTGAAATGAGCCGCAGGGGTAAGATTGTGCACTTCGACATAATTGTCCGTGGCAAATTCGGATTGTTGATTAATGTCGGGTTTGAACTCATTATTCTTCATTTTCAAATCAATTTATTGAGTTTCAAATACAGGAATAATAGCCAATGTGGCGCTGTCGGAATACTTACACAACTGTGTTTTTATTCTGACAGAGTTTTAGAATAAGTGAAAAATGAGAGTTGGGTAAACAGACAGATATGTGAGGTAAGGTTACAAGTATGCAACAAATGTACAAATAATTTAAAATAATTGTACAAAAAATTAGATAAAATTGCTATTTGTAGAAAATATTACTAAAAATTAATTCGACAGGGGCTAGTGATTGTGTCAGATTCGGTTTTTTTTATCTCTATTTTTGGTTTCGATCCTTTGTATAAACAAAAAAGAGGACATAAGAAAAATATCTTATGTCTTCTTTTTTGAGTGAGTTAATAAACGCTCGTAGGGTCGTCTATAGGATCATGGGGAATCGTTTCTGTATTTTTATCAGTAAAGCAAATCAATGATTTTAGGAAGCATAAAAAAGCTCTTTAGCATATTCCAGTTTGTATACTGTAGGCAAAACATCTGTGTATTGACCCTTTAATTGTTTTAGTAATTCAAAGTAGTGTTCATGAACCGAGTGCCCTATGGTTTGTTCTTCTATCACTTCGAATTGGTTCGATATTTCGCGCAAATTTTCTTCTGTTAATGCATTGCCAGCCTTTGGAAAAAGAACTTCTTCCTCTTTTTGAATATGAAAGCGCAATAAGTTGACATAGTTATTCAAACTGTCTACCAGTCTTTCGCACGAAAAGGAATTTCCAATTTTACAGTTCTCAATGCTGTAACACATTTCCCGTATATAAATCCTACCCATACTGTGTTCGTGCGTAATGTCACCTATTGATTCATCATCGGTCTGTATTCCGGCTTTTACAAGTGCAGGATAGAATACTTGTTCCTCTTTTTGGTTGTGGCAATTGTACCAAAAAACAATCAGGAAATCGACGATAGAGTCGATGTCTGTTGTATAGAATACTCTTTTTGCTTTGATGTCATCGGCAATTCTACTCATGATATTCAACACTTCAGAAATTGCTTCATGCTCTCGTTTCAGATTTTCGGTTGGGGACATAGTGGTATATTTTAAAGTTAATATTGAAAAGTAATGACCTTTAATATGTTCATCCACTGGAAGAAATTCGAGAAATATAAATACGGTATCCGGGAATATATGTATTCGTTAATATAGCCCTTATAATCCGTTTTTTAATAGAGATGTAAAGATGTAACAACAGATTGGCTAAAGTGTTGTGTGTGCTATATGTAGCACCAAATGCTACATGCGATACTGTGAAAGCATCACCTGCCATGGATGTGTCACTTTCCTTAAATAAGAAACAGTTAATTGATGGGCGTTTTATGCAATTGTTCAACTCTTTATTGTGGCAAATATTACTACATGTTATTTGTAAATAATTCATTTGTAGTATTGTAATTTGATTTTTAATCCCGCTATATATAACATTAATTAATATATAATAACTTTTAATGAGTCGAGAAACTATTTATTCCACGAAGTGCTTCTTGTTCATTGAAAGCATTTTTTTTATCGGATTTGCATCAATTGACAAAAAAAACACCCGGCCCAATTTGGGACGGCCAGCCGAAAATGATTTTGCCCCGTCCCAGCTTGGGAATGGGCGCCGGAAATCTGGTTGGTTAAAGCCCAATTTGGGAAAGCTTGCCGGAAAACTGATTGGTTAAAGCCCAAATTGGGAAAGCATGAACTGAATCCGGTTGGTTAAAGCCCAACTTGGGCTTTAACCAACCAGCTTTCGGCGGGCTCAGCCCAATTTGGGCTGAGGTAACTTCCGTTATAAAATACAAAAGCACCTACAGCCAAAACTGCAAGTGCTTATTTGTTAGTGAGAAATGTTGCTGAACTATTTTATTGTCAACTCGCTGATCAACCGTTTAGCATCGCCTACTTTGTCCATTACGAACATAACATAGCGAATGTCTACGTTAATGGTTCGTTGCAAATCCGGTTCGAAAACGATGTCGCCACTCATGGCTTCCCAGTTGCCATCGAAGGCAAGACCAATCAATTCGCCTTTGCCATTGAAAATAGGACTGCCCGAGTTACCACCGGTAATGTCGTTGTTGCTCAGGAAAGCCACGTGCATTTCACCTGTTTTTTGATCCAGGTAGGCACCGTAGTTGTTTTCCTTAATCGCAGTTTTCAGTTTTGGAGAAATATCAAATTCAGCATCACCCGGTTTTTCTTTTTCAAGAATTCCCTTGGTGGTGGTGTAGTATTTGTAATCTACCGCGTCGGCAGGTTTGTAGCCACCTATTTTTCCATAGGTAAGACGCATGGTGAAGTTAGCATCCGGATATATCGCTTTTCCTTTTTCGTCGGCCATAGCTTTTATCGCCGATTCGTAAAGGCGTTCAGCGTCTTTAATTTGCTCGGCGGCTTTGATGTATTCGGCACTGCGTATTGCTTCCATAGTTTTTCGTACATCGGTTGCAAAGACAATGGCAGGATCGTTTGTAAAGTTGATCTTGTTGTTTTTGATGGCTTTACTTATTTTATCAAAAGATGTAAAGACTGATTTTTCGTAGATGTATTTTGCGTAATTCGTATAATTACCTTTGAATTTTTTGGTAATCGTGCGGTACAACTCAGGCAATGCGTCGGCATCTACCGATTTTTTATACATGTTCAGCAGAGCTACCATTGTTGCCTCGTCAACCACAGGATAGTAGTCTTTGTACAATTCGGCAGTCTTCGAAAGTAAGGAATCTTGCGGTAGCTTTGTAGCCGATAGTCTTTTTACGTCCAAAGCAATACGTGGCATTTCCACTCCGCTCGAAAGTGATTCCATGAGGTAATTCATGGCGCGACCGTACGGGTATATTTTTGCGTAGCCTTCTTCGAGTGTTTGCATCACGTTTTTGTATTTCGCTTTGCGCTCAGGTGTAGCATTTACCCAACCGGTAAATTCTTTTTCTTCATTCTGTTTTTCTTCAATAACACCCAATTTGGCAATGGCGTTATTCATTCCAATGCTGTTTTTCCAATAGTTGGAGCTACGGGCATATTTGCTGGCATAGGCTATGTTGATCGCTTCGTCGGCACGCATAAACGAGCGCCACACATCTTGTTTTGCACCACGCACATCAATGCGCGACTGGTTTGACGATTTCATACGATAGCTAACACCAAACGATGATAAATAGCGGTTGGTGGTTCCCGGATTACCCATAATCATGCTATAGTCGCCCGGTTTGTAGCCCTGGTTAGAGATGGCTGCGAATCGTTTTGGTGAGTAAGGCACATTGTCTTTCGAGTATTTTGCCGGCTTGCCATCGGGGGCGCAATAAACACGGAAAACAGAAAAATCGCCGGTGTGACGAGGCCACATCCAGTTGTCGGTATCACCACCAAACTTACCAATGGAGGTAGGAGGGGCGAACGCAAAACGGACGTCGGTAAATTCTTCGTACGTAAACAAGTAGAACTCATTGCCCGAATAAAACGGTTTTACACTTGCGATGAGTTGCGTACCTTTTTCTGTTTCTTTCTGAATGGCTCTGATAATAGAATCTTGTTTAATAACACGTGCTTTCCCCAACAAAGTCTCAGGCAATTGAGAGATGACACGTTCTGTAATGTCTGTTACACTCACCAGAAATTTTACAGATAGCCCGGGTGATGGAATTTCGTCTTCCAACTTCTCTGCTGTAAATCCGTTTTTCAGGTAGTTATGCTCCACGGTACTGTGTTTCTGGATAGCTTCGAACCCGCAATGGTGATTGGTGAACACCAAACCCTGATTAGAAACCATTACGCCTGTACAACCATTTCCAAAAACCACTACAGCATCTTTCAAACTCACGTTTTTATCGCTGTAAATCTGGTCGGCGGTAAGCGTCAAGCCCATGCCGTTCATTTTTTGGATGTTTAGTTTTTCAATCAAAGGCAGCATCCACATGCCTTCGTCGGCTTTTACTGCTGTAAATAAGCAGAGCGAAAGCATTACGATGAGAATTTTCTTCATTTTAAATAATTGTTATATGTAATGTAATCAGTTATATACGGTGGGAAAGTGAGCGTTATTTTTCGTATAATAATGCAATACAAATGTAATAAATATAATTTAGTTTCAGGCAGGGGAATGGTTTTTAGTTTATTTGCAAAAAAAAACTCCCCAAACCGGGGAGGGTAGGGGAGTTTTCTGAAATCACAAAAGTATAAGTTTGCAAACTTATCAGTTTGCTTACACCTGACAGCGTTTGTTTATTGTGTGTAATTAAAACGAAAATGCTACACCTACCAATGCGTTTAGGCCTTGCACCTGATAGCCGTAATACATCTCGTACGGATTATTGATCAGATTATTGATTTTTGCAAAAGCAGTGAACCAACTGTTGGTAGAATATGACGCTCCAAGGTTGATGTCTACTTTTGGACGCATGCGCATGGCCATTGTGCCCAGTTTTGCATACCGTTCACCTTCATAAAAAAGATTGGCAGAAATACTCAAATCGTGTGTAAGAAACACGTCGGTGTTGAGGTTGGCTTCCCATTTCGGTTTGTTCCATGCGTATTGTTCGCTTGTTACATTCCACTCATTGTAAGCTCCTTTAAGTTCCACATTTACCACGCGGCGTATATTGTAATTGGCACGCATCCCAATTTTTAAATGGGTGGCTTTGCTGTACAAAACATCAAATTTGTTGGTATACAAAGTGGCATATTCGCTAGCTATTGTCGAACTGTTTAAAAGTGAAAAGTTATATTCTTTGTTGACAAAAAAATACTGATTATCAATGGCGCGATAATCCACATACGCATCAAATAGTAAATTGTATACCGGTTTCAGCTTAAGCCCTGCAAAGAAATCGAGTGGAGTAGACGTGTCTTTTACTCTGATGTCCGGTGAAAGAAATCGGTTCTCGTCAAAAATCTTATTTTGTGTGTTTACCGCTTGCTCTCCGGTTACGCCCCCATAGAGCGATAAGTACTCCGGAAATGCTTTCCACTCGGCATTTACATCGAGCGATGGGTTAACAGCTGTGCTTCTGGGAGCAAAGGTAAAGCTCGATCTGACCCCAAGCCGAACGTTGAAATCTTCAGTTTCAATTTTGTAGTATGGATTCAGTGAATAAACAGCATACGCATCGTGAAAATTTAGATAGTCGGCTTGTTTCGTGCTGTAGGTTACGTTGTTAAGTTCTATGTCCAACCCTACACGGTTGTCGTTGTAGCCCATGTTTATTTGCCCCAAAGTACGAAAGTGATTTTCTTTTATCCCGTTGTGCGCCGAAAAACTTTTGTATTGAATTTCAGCATTGTACTGTACTCCTTCGGTAAGTGGCAGTGAACGAATTCCGGCATAGGCGTTTACTCTCCAGAATGTTTGAAAAGTGGAATCATTGGCCAGGTCGTTCAATCTTTTTAGGCGGGGTAAAGGATCCAGCCCTTCGCGGTGATTTTCACTAAACAATGGATTCGACGGATGTTTAGCCGCTACACTATCCATATCTATAGCTTTTCCATTGGCATTAAAGCTGTTGCCGTAATATTTGAAGTATTCATGTCCGGCATTCAGTCCTGCATACAGGTTGAATGTTTTAAAATACTTGTCGAAAGCCAACGCTGCATTGGTGGTAGAGTGTGTTTTACCGCCAAAAGTACCCAGGTGGTTCAACGAAAAGTCAAGACGCGTATCGGTCTTTTTTATAAGCGGATAAGCAAAATCGGCCAAGGTGTTTAAATAGTTTCCGAGTCCTAAACGAGCAAATCCACCTTTCGAAATTCTCCTTTTTTCAAGTTGCAATTCAGCCGATGGTAAGGTATGAATGTTGAAATCAGCATTTAAAGGTAAATTGAAATCAGAGTATCTGGGCGTGGTTTTTTCAACACTTGGCTCTATCATTTTGGGCGAAGTGTTTATTTTTCCGGCATCCTGAATCAGCGGTTTGTACTCGCGTTCCACAGTTATGTTTCGGTCGACTATGCTGTCCTTTTTTTCCGCTTTAGCAATTGTGCCAAAAGCTAACAATATGATTGACAATATAAAGTTTGATGTTTTCATCTAATTGATAATTGTGCATTAGTAATTGTAAATTCTTGAAAAATACATTAGTTGATAACCGTGTTTTTTTCACGCAGGCTTATAGCATTCAGTCTGTCGCTTATCAGGGTTTGAATCTCATCGGCTGCTTTGTAGTTCTTTTGCAAACTCAAAAGGTATTGTTTAGCCTGAAAATCATCACCGTTTTTGATATAAACGTCAGATAGAAGCACAAAACTTCGGGCTAACCAAAACTGATGCGGTGTGTTCTTTTTCGAGAAATCAAGGACTTCGTTTTCGGCATCCGTCATTTTGTTTTGTTCGAAGTAAACATTGGCCAATAAATATTTCGACTCCGCTCCTCTAGCAGTTCTTGTGTCGGCACTTATCAGTTTTAAGTCCGAAATAGCTTGTGCCGATTGTCCAAGTGCCAGATAGGCTTTGGCTCGATTAAAACGTGCTTCTGCTTTCAATTCTTCGTTGGAAAGCGGGTCGGCCATTATTTCATTTACGATTGTGATGGTTGTTTGATGGTCGTTAAGGAAGTAGCTGCAACGCAATACGCCCAGTCGGCCTATGTTTTTGTTTTCGGTGGTTTGGGCAAGCGTTTGCAGTTGTTTAAAATAATTTAATGCAGCTGCATAATCCTTTTTGTCGAAAGTAATTTCGGCACATCGTATGCTGGCTTCTTCGGCATATTGATTTCCTGTGATTTTCAACAAGGCATCATAAGCCGTCAGAGCATTGTCTTTGTCGCCCGTTCTGTAATAACTGTCCGCCATATAATATTGACCGATAGAACAATAACGTCCGCCCGGACAGAATTTATTCAAATAGGTGCGTAGTCCGCCAATAGCTTGCGAGTATTTTCCGCTGATATATTGTTTTTCGGAAGCGATATAAGATATAGAATCTTCGCGACTGGCCGTTGTGGTTCTGATGGTGCGACCCAATGTTTTTGTATAGGCAAGGTATGCCGGCACATCGTTTATCTCGATGTACACCGTTTCCAGACTTTCAAGTGCTGTGTACGATTCTTCGCTGCCGGGATATTTGAATATAACGTTTTTGTAAGCCGTGATGGCCTGGTCGTAATTATTTTGATTGAAGTAAATCATCCCTATTTCGAGTGAAGCTTTTCGAGCCAATGCGCTGTTGGGTTGCTTGCTCAGCAATCGTTGGTAAGTGGCAATTGCTTTCGAGTCGTTATCCATCAATAGATAGGCTCGTCCCATTTCGTACAGAGCGTTGTCGGTATATTCCGATTTTGGATACGTACTGAGAAGTTTTTCCAACTTCATGACCTTTGTACTGTAACTTTTTTGCAATCCGGCAACATACGCAGCCTGAAACATGGCATAGTCGCCGGTGTTTGGACTAATTGAAACTGCTTTGTTGTAGTAGGTTTCTGCCTTACTGAAATCTCTGTTGTAAAAGTAGCAGTCGCCAACACGGTTCAACGCATCCGGATAAGTTGGGTTTCCGGCGTTGTTTTCCGCATCGAGGTATCGCAAGAACCAGTTCAACGCTTCGCTGTAATTTTTTTGCGAAAAATAACCGTAAGCCAATGAGTAATTGGCAGTGGTTTTATTGATGCTCGATTTTGAATAAGAATTTGCAAAGAAAGCCTTCAGATCTTTGATGCTTTCAGTCGATTGTTTGGTTCGGAAATAACTCTCGGCGCGCCAGAAATAACTCTCGGCAGAGTACTTTCCTGTGGATGAACTTTGCAATGAAAGGGTAAACGCATCAATCGCTTTTTCGTAGTTGTTTAGTGTAAATGCTTCTGTACCTATTTGATATAAAAGATATTGCTTGGTTTCTAATAAGCTAGCCGTTGGATTGGTGATTTTTGATATGGATTGATAGGCTGCTTCGTAGTTTTTGGTGGTAAGGTATACCGATGATAAATAATCATAAGCTTTGTCTCTGTATTTTGAGTTTGGAAATTCGGTGAGGAATTGCTCAAAAGCAGAGATAGACTCCCCAAATCCGGTGTTCGATTCGTACGTAGTCAGTGCGTAGTTGAACATGGATTCTTCGCGCACGGTGCTATTGAATTTAGTTCGTAGTGCCGCTTCGTAGGCCAGTCGGGCATTATTTATATTTTTGGTTTTTATATATGAATTTCCTAAATGCAAATAAGCATTCTCAGTCATTTCGTCTTTCGCAGTGGTTACTTTCGAAAGATATTGGATGGCATTAGGATAATCTTTTAATTGAAAGTACGATAATCCCAATAAATACATATCATTACGCAATACTTTCGGGTACACCTTTTCGTAGCTTTTTAAATAAGCTATAGCTTTGGCATAGTCTTTTTTGCGATAGGCAATCTCACCCATGATACGGTATATCTCAGCATTGTTTTTATTTTCGGGATTATTTTTCAATAATAACTCGGCACGACTGCTCAGTTTATCGTATTCTTTTTGAGCGTAATATATTTGTATGATGTAATAGGGAACAATGTTTTTATATTCAGGGTTGTTCTCAATTTTTATAAATTCAGGGAGGGCTACATCATAATTTTTCAACGTGTATTCGGCATAAGCATAGTAGTAGCTTGCCGAAAGATCGTAACGCGTTTTCATCACTTTCAATTGCTTGAAAATGTCACGAGCCTGTGTGTTGTCGCCGGTTTGTAGACACGAGTAGCCTTTGCTAAACAAAAAATCGACCCGTTCCCGGTTTCCCAAATGATTTTCGTCAACCGATCTGAAATGACTCAACGCATTTTTATAATCCTTTGCTTCGTAAAACAAAATTCCCAACATGGCATTCGTTCTGTCGAAAAAGGGAGTGTAAGGGTATTTTGATAAATAATTTTGTAGACGAACTTTCGCATCTTCTTGTCGAAGTTCAAACGCATCGGCCGACATATAAAACTCAGCTTCCTGAATTTGACCCGCCTGAGTGGGCTTGGTTTCTTTTAAAAACGCTTCGAAACTACGGTACGAAGCCGCAAATTTATGTTGCGTGAAAAGTTCTTTTCCCTGATTGAACAGGACGTCGGAGTTGGTGTAAATAAGTGTGTGCTGCCCGAACATTGTACTGGCAAAACTTATCAAAAGCAGGTGTAAAACAATTATTTTTTTCATCATATTTTGAATAAATTCATAATTTTAGTTCTCTGTATAGACGTAGTTATGGTGCGTCCCGTAACGTACTTCTTATCCTAATTTTAGAAATTGGTATTGCTTTTTAGAAACATTCCAACTCCTTTTTGTATCGATTTTAGTCCGAAATGTTCTGTTTTTACATCCTTTAATGGAACGAAGAAACAATCTGCAACATCATCCGATGGAGTCAGTTGGCTTTCATCGGCAATCGTACATGTAAAAAATAAATCCAATGTAGGAATTGTCATTCCACTGTACTCGTATAGATTCGGCAGTGAGAAAATATAGTTATAATCCATTACTTTGGCTTGCAACTCTTCGTTGATTTCCCGTATAAGGGCACCTTCGGCCGTTTCATTTCCATCTACGAATCCACCGGGTAAATCCCATGTCCCTTTTTCGGGTTCTTTGCCCCGTTTGCACACCAATAAATCTCCAGCCTCGTTGAGAATAAATGCTGCAACTGCTGCCGATGGATTTATGTAAAAAACAAATCCGCACGATTCGCAACGTTTTGATTTTTCGTTGTTTTGTACAAATTTGTCTGAGCCACATGCAGGGCAGTGTGTGAATAATTCGGAAAAATGCATAACAAACCGATTCGTGATGTTTAATTCTTACAAAGATACAATGAAAAATTGAAAATTTGATTGTTTGAAAATGCGATGGCAGACAATTCCCCAATGACGCTGTTTCTGATCCGTTCTTTGGGGTTTGAGGTTTGCACCAAACACTATGCCTAAACGTCAAAAAAGTAATGTTGGTATATATAAAATTAGTTAATGTGTGTAGCTTTGTTCATAACTTTTGCGTAAGCAGTTTATTTAATTGCATTTAAAGTATTATTTTTGCAAAAAATACTGAAGCCCATGAGCCGAAAATTGTCTTATTCAGTGGATGATGAATCCAGCGACCTTGTAAAAAAGTATGAGCAGTACCTTGCCGGATCTGCCAACGGCTATTTCGACGTCGAAGAACTAGGAAGCATAGTGGAATATTACCTCCGACGCGGTAGGACCAAAGATTCTGCAAAAGCGCTGGAATTTGGATTTAAATTGCACCCCAATAGCAATGTTCTAAAAGCCAAACGCGCCAAAACCTATTTGGCTACCGGTGATGAGACTAAAGCACTTCGAATTCTCGACTCGCTAACCGAAACCACTGATTATGAGGTGCTGCTACTGAAAGTGGAAGTCCTGGCGAAAATGGAGCGTTTTCATGAAGCTGACCTGTTGATTGCTGATATAATTACGCAGGAAAATTCAGATATCGATAATGTTTGTCTGGATATTGCCTTTATTTTTTTGAGTAAAGCCAACTATGCAAAAGCATTGTTGATGCTCGAAAAAGGAGATGCTGTAAATCCTAAAAATATCGACCTCCTTTTTGAACTTGCTTTTTGTTATGAACAAAATAGTGATTACGAAAAAGCAATTGTTACTTACAACCGAATTATCGACATCGATTCGTATACCGACGAAGCCTGGTTCAATCTGGGACAGATTTATTTTGCCCTTCAGGATTTTCATAAAGCTCTGGAAGCGTATGAATTTGCACTTACTATTGATGAAAATGACTCGCTTACCTGTTTGCAAAAGGGACACGTTCATTTTCAACTCGACCAGTTCGAACAAGCCATTGAATGCTATACGGATTATAAACGAATGACTTCCAATTTGTGGGAAACGGAAATTTTTATTGCCGAATGTCTCGAAAAAATGGAGCGTTACGATGAATCAATTGTCTCCTATAAACAGTCGCTAAGTGTTCATCCGAATAATTACGATGCGCTTACGGGTATAGGGATTTGCTTGTTGGAACTCGAGAAATTCGTAGAAAGCAAAGATTATATCGAACAAGCACTGGCTATCGACCCGGATGCGGCTGATGCGTGGGTGTATCTGGCTGAAGCTTTAATTGGGTTGGACGAAACCGAAGAGGCATTAGAAGCCTATTTGAAGTCAGTAGCGCTGGACATTGATCAGCCTGATACTTTGATGGCCATTGCCAATATTTATCTTGAAAAATATGATTACGAATCGGCCTTACGCTATTATATAGATGCGCAGGCACTTGATGGTACGCTCGAATATATAAATTTGTTTATTGGTGTTGTGTATTTTAAAATGGATATGGTGTTGGAAGCAATTCCGTATCTGAAAAAAGCGGTTGATGAAAACGATCAATCGGCCGATTTATTTTTAGAACTATGCCCCGAAGCAATTGATAAATTGCTTTTAGACAAATAATTAAAATTGTTTTATTTATTGTTCAAGTCCGTTGTTGATGTGTTGTTTTAGATAACTTCTGATGTCTGACTTGTAACTGTTTACTTCTTTTATGATTAAAAAATTCCTTTTCATTGCCGCCTTGTTTTTTGTAAGCTTTGGCGCACATGCAACTCCGACTACCGAAACGGTTCCTGCATCTACCGATTCTTTGAGCTTTATTCAACATATTGAAGAATGGTACAAATTAAATACCAACTATTTTAGTATTACGGTTCTAATGGCAGCTGAGAGTTCCATTCTTCCTGTACCTTCGGAAATGGTAATTCCACCGGCTGTATATGTAGCTATGGATCCAAAAAGCGACTTAAGTATATTTTGGATTATATTTTTCGGTACATTAGGTGCAATGATTGGTGCGTCGTTTAATTATATCATGGCGATGTGGTTGGGACGTATGGTTATTTATAAATTTGCCGACAGTAAATTTGGTAAGTTGTTGATGTTGAGTAGCGAAAAGATTAAAAAAAGCGAGAAGTTCTTCAATGATCACGGAAAGACATCCACTTTTATCGGTCGACTGATACCTGTGGTTCGTCACCTTATCTCCATTCCGGCCGGGTTGGCAAAGATGAATTACTTCAGCTTTTTGTTGTATACTTTTTTAGGTGCCGGTCTTTGGAATATTGTACTTGCATTGTTGGGTTATCTGGCCGGTTCGAATCGCGATATGATTGATAAATACAGCCATGAATTGTCGTACGTATTTGTAGGCATTGGTGTAGTGTTGTTGATCTGGCTGATTGCTAAAAGCGTACGTAAAAAAAATAATCAGGCGTCAAAATGAAACAGTTTGGTTTGATAGGTTTACCGCTGGGGCATTCTTTTTCTAAAAAATTCTTTAGCACTAAATTCGAAACGGAAAATATTGATGCTCAATACGATTTGTATGAATTACAAAATGTATCGGAATTATTGGATCTCAAAGAAAAACCACAACTCTGTGGCTTGAATGTCACTATTCCATACAAACAGCAAGTAATTCCTTTGCTCGACGAACTTGACGAGACAGCTGCCCAAATTGGTGCTGTGAATGTCATCAAGTTTATTCGAAAAGAAGGTGGATTGCGCTTGAAAGGATATAACTCGGATGCCATTGGATTTGAAAATTCGATCAGTCCGTTGTTGAAGGATTGTCATAAAAAAGCACTTGTTTTGGGTACAGGTGGTGCTTCTAAAGCCATAGATTATACGCTTCGAAAACTGGGGATTACCACCACTTTTGTGTCGCGTACGGCAAAGAATGGGGCGCTGACTTATGGTCAGCTGACAAAAGATGTTATGGCCGAGTATCTCGTAATAGTGAATGCTTCGCCTGTTGGTACATTCCCGCATGTAGACGAATGTCCGGATATTCCTTATCAGTTTCTAGGTTCAGATCATTTGCTTTTCGATGCGGTATACAATCCCCCACTTACTTTATTCCTTCAAAAAGGGCAGGAGCAAGGTGCTCAGGTGTTGAATGGCGAAGGTATGCTTATCGGACAGGCGCAAGCAGCTTGGAAAATTTGGGAAGAATAGCATTTTGAAAGCTCGATTTTATTGTCCTGTAACTATGAAACGATGAAAACTAAATTTGAAGGAGTAACTGTTTTTATAATCAATATTAAATCATTTAATCGGGGAGCGGCAGTGACAATTCCCGGAGTGGGGATTTTTGTAGGCAAGAAACATTCTCAAAATATAGATTTGCTGCGTCATGAGTTTGGGCACATGTTGCAATTCAGGCAAAACGGTTTTTTTTATTTTTGGTTCAAAATTGCTCCTGCCAGTTTACGAAGTGCATTTCTTAGCAAGAAAAGGGAAAGTCATATCCACATGCACACATGGACGGAATATTCTGCCAATCAATTGTCGTACGAGTACTTCAATCGACCTTACAACTGGGATTTTAGAAACTTTCCTCTTACTAGTGATTGATGATTTGGTTGTTGAGAAATTGTTCTTGCCTCTTACTTCTTGCCTCTTACCTCTGAAAATAGCCCTTCGCACGCATCTTCCAATAAGTCAATCACATTTTCGAAGCCCTGATCGCCACCATAATAGGGGTCTGGAACGTAGGTAGCATCTGATTTGTGACAGAAATCTACCATGCGATGAATTTTTGAGACTTCTTCACTGGTCATAGCCATCGATTTTACGTCATCGAAATTCCTGTCATCCATAACAATTATCCAGTCAAATTTACCAAAATCAGCCCTGGTAAACTTTCTCGATCGGTGCGTCAGCGTGTAGCCTCGTTTTTCGGCAAAAAAGCGCATTCTTCTGTCGGCCAGTTCACCTATATGAGCTCCAAGTGTACCTGCAGAATCAATGATGAAATCGGATGATTGTCCTTTGCGCTCAAGTATCGAAAGGAAAACGCCTTCAGCCATTGGTGAGCGACAAATATTGCCTAAGCAAACAAATAATATTGAGATAGGGGTCATGTAGTTGAACGTGAGATGAAAATCCCCTCAAGGTGGCTTTAAGATACTGATATAATCAAAGAAGAATTAGTTCTTATTAAATTACAGGGTCTAAAAGTTTCCTTCAGGGGATTTTCAGGGTTATTTTAAATTGACAAAATAGAAAGTACTCCTAATAATGTTTCGTTAACGGGTTTGTCGTCTTTAATGGCTTTGGTGAAAGGAACATGAACGATTTCATCGTTTACAATTCCAATCATGATGCTTCGTTGTTCATCAAGCAAAGCGTCAATTGCTGCAACTCCCATGCGACTCGCTAAAATCCGGTCGTAAGCAGTTGGTGAACCTCCACGTTGAATGTGTCCAAGAATGGTTACACGTACGTCGTACTCAGGATGCTCTTTGTTCATAAGTGCAGCTAATGCAGTTGCGCCACCTGTAATTTCACTTTCGGCAACAATCACGATGCTACTGTTTTTTGATTTACGGAAGCCATTTTTAATTAATTCTTCCAGTTGATCTTCCTGTGTTTCGAGTTCGGGAATAATAGCTGCTTCGGCACCCGAAGCTAAAGCGCTGTTTAATGCCAAAAAGCCTGCATCACGTCCCATTACTTCGATAAAGAATAAGCGTTCGTGCGAAGAAGCCGTATCACGGATTTTATCCACAGCTTCAACAATGGTGTTGAGTGCCGTATCGTATCCAATGGTCGAATCGGTACCGTACAGGTCGTTATCGATAGTTCCTGGAAGACCTACAATTGGCACATTATATTCCTGAGCAAAAATACGAGCTCCGGTAAAAGTCCCGTCACCACCAATTACCACCAATGCATCGATTTCGGCAGCTTTCATATTCTCATAAGCCAGTTTTCTGCCTTCCGGCGTACGAAATTCTGCACAGCGTGCACTCTTTAGAATAGTGCCACCTTGTTGAATGATATTACTTACATTTTGCGTTTGAAATTCAATGATTTCATTTGATATCAAACCTTTGTAACCTCTGTAAATTGCTTTTACGCGTATACCGTTGAAAATAGCGGCACGAGTTACCGAACGAACGGCAGCATTCATTCCCGGTGCGTCTCCTCCGGAGGTTAGCACGCCAATACATTTAATTTCGTATTTCATTTCTGTTTTAAAAAAAATATGTGTGTAAAATAGTAACAATTATCTTCTTTATACCTGCAATGCAAGTTCATTCAATTTGTTTGCTACTGCTTCCATTTGCCAACTTGGCGTAGAGGTAGCACCACATATACCTATTTTTTTTGTCAAATCCAGATTTAGTGCTTCAACTTCACCGGCTTCAGATACAATATAGGTATTCGGGTTAATTTTTTTGCTGTGTTCGTATAGTACTTTTCCGTTCGAACTCTTTTTACCGCTGACAAATACTACTATGTCATTTTGTTCTGCAAAGGTAGTAATATTTGGAATTCTATTCGCTACTTGGCGGCAAATTGTGTCAGTATTTTCAAAAATAGCACTTTTATCTGTCATTTCGGCAACCGTAGTTACGAGTTTGTTGAACCCGTCGAGCGATTTTGTTGTTTGCGAAAACAGACGAATATTTTTCGAAAAATCCACTTTGTATAAATCATCTTCGCTTTCAATTACGATCGCTTCATCGTTTGTTTGCCCCATAAGACCATTTACCTCGGCGTGTCCGATATGTCCGTAAATAACTATCTGCGTGTCGGGTGTTGGTCTGGTTTCGTACGCATTTTTAATGCGCGATTGCAACTTTAATACCACCGGACACGAAGCATCAATGAGGGTAATATTGTTTTTCTTAGCCGTTTCGTACGTACTGGGTGGCTCTCCATGTGCACGAAGCAATACTTTGGCATCGTGCAGTTTAGCTAACTCCTCGTGATCAATGGTGATTAATCCCATTTTAGCGAGTCGTTCCACCTCTAATCCGTTATGTACTATGTCGCCAAGGCAATAAAGTGTTTCGCCTTTGGCCAGTTCTTCTTCCGCTTTTGTAATGGCTTTTACTACTCCAAAGCAAAAGCCCGATTTTTGATCAATTTCGATATTTGGCATACAAATTTAAATTAATAATTAATAGTTTACAAGTCAAACCTGCCACTTTATTCCAACGGAACAGCAAGTCTAATGTTGCGTAATTGCAAACTATTGTAACGTTTTTTCTGCGAACAAAGTTCGTAGAATTTCCCGTTGCTCTGCTCTTGTCAAATTCGAATTGTCTATTTCAATGGCATCATCTGCTTTTCTGAGTGGGCTTTCCGCACGGTTTTGGTCGCGATCATCGCGCTCTATCACATTTGCCAATACATCTTCATAGTTCACTTCTTCGCCTTTTTCCACCATTTCATCAAAACGTCTTTGGGCTCTTGTTTCGGGCGATGCGGTGAGGAAAATTTTGAGCTCTGCGGTTGGAAAAACAACTGTTCCAATATCTCGCCCATCCATAACTATGCCTTTCTTATTGCCCATAAGTTGTTGTTGATGAACTAATTCTCTTCGCACAAATCCGAGTGTGCTCACGCGGCTGGCTCCGTTGGCGACTTCCAATGTTCTTATTTCGTTCTCAATATTTTTTCCGTTCAGGTATGTTTCAGAAATGCCTTTTTCGTTGGTTCTGAATTCAATGAGTATAGAGCTGATGTGAGCTTCCAGAGCTTCTGAGTTTATTTCAGAGTCTGACATCCACCCGTTTTGTATACAAAATAGGGAAACGGCACGATACATTGCACCGGTATCCACGTAAACATATCCGGCTTCGCGAGCCAGTTCTTTTGCCATGGTGCTTTTACCACAGCCTGAAAAGCCATCAATGGCTACAATTATTTTTTTCATCTATTTAAAATCAGTAAATGCAACTTTTTAATTCAATTACAGTCTAAACTCGTTTAAATTCGTTGTAATTGAGAATTGATATGAGTAATTGCCCACTTGAAATTGTGACATTCCAAAGCCGGCCTGAAATTTATAAATTTTCACCCCGCCACCAAACGAAAAACCGGCAGTACTTTTAAAGCCATTCATGTCCATTTCTTTTTGGCGACGGTGATTGTATCCGATTGCCAAATAAAAATTTTTGGTAGGCACAAATTCGGCAGCAAAAATAGTATGACGAAAGAACATGTCAGCAAAACCTATCTTTTTTGTGTCAGTTGAGGAGGCTGTAGTCTCCGTGGGCTGATTTGTAGATTGATATGCCAAGTTCCATTGTTGTAAATCGTGCAGCGTGAACGATAATCGCAATGGGGCATGTCTGAACTTCTTCGTTATACCCAGCTGTATGTTGAACGGCAACGATTCTAAATGTTGCCCGTTTTCGTCGGCATAATAGCCTTTTAGTTGTGTTCCAATGTTTCTAAGCACCAACCCAGCCGAAAAAAGGTTGGCTGTGTCTTTGTAACTTGCCCCCAAGTCAATGGCCAATCCGTAGCTGGTATATCGTTCGTAAACCGAATATACTGGTTTTAATGTGGCGCCCACCGAATATTTATCGGATAATGGTCTGGCGTATATTATGTTTATTGCCAAATCTTTAGCGGTGAATTCGCCAATGATTTCATTTTGTACGGTAGTTTCTTTAAATAAGCCGTAATCAACATATTGGATTCCAACCGCCAAATAATTTTTAGTTCCAATGGTTCGCCCGTATACTGCCGATCCGAATTTAATATCGGCCAAATAATTAGCCATATTAATGCCGAGTGTGTTGTTCGTTTCGGCCGTCAATAATGCCGGATTTTGAAATCCGAAGTTAATATCATTGTCATTCAGCGAAACATTTGATCCGCCCAATGCTGCCAGACGTGATGAAACCGGTAAGTCAAGAAATTTATAGATTCCACGACCGGCTTGCGAAAATGCAGACTGAACGATAAGAATAATGAATAAAAATGGAATAATTGTCTTGTGCATTTCCAGCCAATTTGATATAAATGGAAGTTCAAGTTTATGAAATAGATTTACTCATTTTTCTTTCAAAAAAAACATTCAAAGATACACAAATTTTGTGGGTAGGTGATGAAAAAAGTTGATTTATAAAATACAAAACATTAAAAAATATGTAAATTTTCAATATGGAATAGATAAATGAATGTTGAAATTGCTTTTCAGGGCTTTAAATATAATTAACTCTAACCCCTTCCAGGAACGTTGAATGATTTTTGAAAATAGGAGAATGCCGCTTGTGTGGACATTTCCCTTTGTTTGCCGATAGGGACGATAGCAGGGTAGTATTTATTCTTTAATTAAAATGGTTTCATTTTTGGGGATTTCAAAACTATTGCGTTGGATAGCTCTTGCAGAATAGGCGTATAGTTTATATCTTTGTATTAATCAAGTCCAAAAGTTGTATTTGATGACTAAGAATGTTTGTTGTTTTATATTTGTAACCAATTAAAAATTAATACTATGCTGTGGAAAGGACGAAGAGAAAGTGGTAACGTTGAAGATCGCCGGGGTATTTCCGGTAAAGGGATAGCTGTAGGAGGTGGAGCTACTGCAATAATCGTAATTGCACTGAAATTACTTTTCGGTGGTGATATAAATATGCAGGATATTTCCAGTCTCACTCAAGGCTCAGCCGGTGCTCAAACCGAAATGACTTCTGAACAACAAAAGGCGCTGGATGAACGAGCTCAGTTTGTAAAGGTAGTGTTGGCCGATACGGAGGATGTTTGGAACGGTATTTTTAAACAAAACGGAATGACGTATCAGGTGCCATCGTTGGTGTTGTTTTCTGATGCAACCGAAAGTGCTTGTGGCTCAGCCAGTAGTCAATCCGGGCCATTTTACTGTCCGGGTGATCAAAAAGTGTATATCGATTTGACTTTTTACAATGATTTAAGAGAAAAGTTTGGTGCGAGAGGAGGTGATTTTGCTCAGGCTTACGTGATTGCACATGAAATAGGTCATCACATTCAATACCTGCTTGGGTTTACAGACAAGATGGATAAGCTGCGCGGAAGTTTAAGTGAGGAAGAGTACAACCGGTATTCGGTATGTTTGGAATTGCAGGCTGATTTTTTCGCCGGATTGTGGGGGCATTTTGAGCAGGGCAAGGGCTATCTTGAGAAGGACGATCTGGCTGATGCGTTAAACGCAGCGCAAATTATCGGTGATGATAATTTGCAGAAAGCAAGTCAGGGTTACGTCACGCCCGAATCGTTTACGCATGGCAGTTCGGAACAACGCATGTACTGGCTTAAAAAAGGATTTGATACCGGTGACTTGAAACAGTGCGACACTTTTAAGGCAGCGGGGTTGTCATTGCAGTAAATTTGTTTCTTTTGTGTTTTAACTTCAAACCTAAAAAACTATTATCTCTGAAAGTATTGTTGTATCTTTGTATCGCAGCAGATGAACGGTATTTTGTAAGATCGTGTAAAACTACTGAATGTGAGTGATTTTGCTCATCGTGCGTCTTGTTGTTCAATTGTTTATACTCTTTCTGAAGTTTGAAATTGATACTAAAATACAAAATATGAAAACCGAAATATACGAAGAAAAAGCTGTGCTTGTTGGTGTAATTACTCAACTTCAGAATGAAGAAAAAGCTCGTGAATATGTTGACGAACTTGCTTTTTTAGCCGAAACGGCCGGTGCTTCACCCGAAAAAATATTCATGCAGCGACTGGAATATCCCAACCCAAAAACCTATGTTGGCCCAGGCAAATTGTTTGAAATAAAAAGTTTTGTTGACGAGAATGAGATTGGTGTGGTTATTTTCGATGACGAATTAACGCCCAAACAACTACGCAATATTGAAGCCGAACTGAAAGTTCTTATTTTGGACAGAACAAGTCTTATCCTGGATATTTTTGCCAAAAGAGCACAAACAGCAAGCGCTAAAACGCAGGTAGAACTTGCTCAGTGTCAGTATATGTTACCACGACTTACTCGTTTATGGACTCACTTGGAGCGTCAACGGGGTGGTATTGGTATGCGTGGTCCGGGTGAAACCCAAATTGAAACCGACCGCCGGATTATTCTCACCAAGATTGCGTTGCTGAAACAAAACCTGAAGGACATTGACCAACAAATGACAACTCAACGCAAGAACCGTGGAAAAATGGTGCGTGTGGCTTTAGTGGGTTATACCAATGTGGGAAAATCTACGCTGATGAACTTGTTGAGTAAATCGGATATATTTGCCGAAAATAAATTATTTGCAACGCTCGATACCACTGTTCGTAAGGTGATAATTGACAACCTTCCCTTTTTACTATCTGATACTGTTGGTTTTATACGCAAATTGCCTCACCATTTGGTGCAGTCATTTAAATCGACCCTCGACGAAGTGCGTGAGGCCGATTTATTGTTGCATGTAGTCGATGTGTCGCATCCGAATTTTGAAGAACAGCTGGAAGTGGTAAACGAAACCTTGAAGGAGATTGATCCGCAACAGAAGCAAATGATTTTGATATTCAACAAAATAGATGCTTTTAGTTATGTGCCAAAAGAAGCCGACGACTTAGCTCCTGAGAAACGTGAGAACATAAGTTTGGAAGAATTGAAAAAAACATGGATGGCTAAAATGCACGACAACTGCATCTTTATTTCAGCTCGGGAAAAAGATAATATTGATAATCTGAAGGCTTTAATGTATGAAAACATCAAAGCTATCCACGTGGAGCGATATCCATATAATGATTTTTTGTTTCAGAATTATGATGAGATAACAGAGTAACGGTCGTGCCGGCATGGAATTGCAACTTATTCAAAGCAAGATATACGAAATCAGGGGACAGCGAGTAATGCTTGACTTCGATTTAGCGGAAATGTATGGGGTTGAAACAAAACGATTGAAGGAACAAGTTCGTCGTAATCCTGAAAGATTTCCCGATGATTTCATGTTTGAACTAAAGAAAGAAGAATTCGAGAGTTTGAGGTCGCAATTTGCGACCTCAAACAAAAGAGGTGGTGTCAGGTATATGCCTTTTGCATTCACAGAACAAGGTGTGGCAATGCTTTCTACTGTGCTAAATAGTGTTGTTGCAATCCAGATAAATATCAACATAATTCGGGCATTCGTGAAAATTCGGCAGTATTTGCAAATAAATACGCCTGTAGATCGGATAGGAGAACTTCAAAACGAATTGCTGGAACTAAAGGAATATTTAGAAGATATTTTTAAAGATCAGAACGATATTAATGAAGATACTCAAATTCAAATAGAATCTATAAATCAATCGTTGGCTGAATTGCATGCAGATAGAAATCAGAGGAATAAGCCCCGTAGACCTATCGGGTATATCAAACCCGAAGGAGACTGAAATACATCAAATTGAAGTGTTGAAAGTTTATAATGAACGTTTTATATTCCGAATAATAAATATAAATAATGATAACCGTGAACGGTTGACAAAAAAAATATGACAAATTATCGTCCCCTTTTAGACAAAGAAATAGCTACACTTACGGTTTACGGTTGTTCTGCCGAAGATTGGAAACAAGTGCTGGTTGTTGAGGATTTTTCGGCTTCTTATTTTTATAATGTACATTTTTCCGGCAATGTATATTTGGGGACTTATACCAAAGTTTTTGAACTCCTGGGTGGGGTGAAAAAACATTCGGGAATTTTTAATTGCCATTTGCACAATTGTGTGATTGGGAATGATGTTTTTATCGATAAAATTAATAATTATATCGCCAATTTTGAAATTGGCGATGAAGCTTATATCGACAATGTAAATCTCGTATTGACGGAGGGGGAGTCTACTTTCGGTAACGGAGCGAAGGTACCGGTGATGATTGAAGCCGGTGGTCGTGAAGTGCCCATTTTTGATCAACTATCAGCTCCTTTAGCTTATATGTTGACTTTTTATCGATATAATAAAGCCATTGAAGCACTTGAGGGCAAAATTACAAATTATGCTGATTCGCAAAAATCGAATAAAGGTAGTATTGGAAAGAATGCGCGCATTACGAATTGCGATAGTCTGAAAAATGTGCGTGTTGGCGATTTTGCTGTAATTGAAGGTGTATTGTTGCTTGAGAATGGAACGATTAATTGTGATGAACAAGCACCCGTTTATATCGGGCGGGGTGTGCAATGTACTAATTTTATAATCAATTCGGGCACAACGGTTTCTGAATCAGCTCTGATTTCGAATTGTTTTGTAGGACAGGGTTGTATTATCAGTAAACAATTTTCGGCCATCGATTCACTCTTTTTCGCAAACTGTCAGGGATTACACGGTGAGGCAGTTTCAATTTTCGCAGGTCCTTATACAGTTACGCATCATAAATCCACCTTGATGCTGACTGCTTCATATTCGTTTATGAATGCCGGTAGTGGGACGAATTTTAGCAATCATATGTACAAACTTGGTCCTGTTCATCAGGGGATTACTGAACGTGGTGTAAAAACTTCGAGTGATTCGTATATTATGTGGCCGGCAAAAATAGGAGCATTCACAGTGGTACTGGGTCGTCATAAAGGTAATCCGGATATTTCGAATTTACCGTTTTCATATTTGCTGGAAAATGATGGCGAAAGTAGTTTGTTGCCCGGCATAAATCTTCATAGTGCCGGTACTATTCGGGATGTGCAAAAATGGCCAAAGCGCGATACCCGTACGGATGAAAAGAAGCTGGACTCCATCAATTTTGATTTTCTGTCGCCATACACTTTATCAAAAGCATTGAAAGGTATTGAAATACTGAATGGATTGTTGCTAACTATGGATGCAAGTGCTTCGTTTGTGTGGTATCAGAATTGCAAAATCAAACGCTCGTCTATCAAAAAAGGGATTGAATTGTACGAAATGGCGATTGATAAATTCATAGGAGAAAAAGTTGTTGAAAGGCTCAAATATGAACATAATGATTTGAAAGAAAATCTTCTGAAATTATTACTCGATGATTCGGATGTAGGGGTTGGTGAATGGGTTGATATGGCTGCTTTAATAGCGCCCCAAAAAGCAGTTGAAGGACTGCTAAACAAAATTTCAAATGAAAACATACCAATCGAAGCTATTCAAAATAATTTGAGCGAGATTCATGCCGCTTATTCAGACTTTTCTTGGAATTGGGCAAAAGATATACTTGAAAAACAACTCGGTAAATCAGTCGTTGAGATGGAAATTCAAGATTTTGTTTCAGTTATCGAAAAATGGAAGAAGTCAGTATTGACTTTTAATGATTTGATATTGAGGGATGCTAAAAAGGAATTTAACGCTGTTTCGAGAACCGGTTTTGGAATGGATGGAGATGATACGGATAAACAGCTGGACTTTGATGCTGTGCGAGGTACATTTGATGAGAATGCTTTTGTGAAAGAAATAAATGCTCAAATGAATAAAACGACAGAGATAGCCGATAAACAGATTGCCCGATTGGTAAATTTGAAAAATTGACTATTTTGAACTCAATAACAAATAATTATGAATAACTTTAATTTTTATAGTCCAACCTCTTTTGTGTTTGGAAAAGGTCGTGAAACAGAAGCAGGTAAATATGTAAAACGTTTTGGCGGAACAAAGGTGTTGATTCATTTTGGTGGCGGCTCGGTGCTGAGAAGCGGTCTGCTTGATCGTGTAAAAACTTCCCTGGCGAATGAAAATATAACTTTTACTCAGTTGGGTGGTGTAATGCCAAATCCACGCAGTGGGTTGGTGTATGAAGGCATTGAACTTTGCAAACGAGAAAATATAGACTTTATTCTGGCTGTTGGCGGTGGAAGCGTTATCGACTCGGCTAAAGCAATTGCGCTTGGTGCATTGTATGATGGCGATTTCTGGGATTTTTATCAGGGTAAAGAAGTCGAGAAAGCTTTGCCGGTGGCAACTATCCTGACGATTTCAGCTGCTGGAAGTGAAGGATCGACTGGCTCGGTTATTACTCACGAAACCGGCATGCTGAAGAGAGCTGCTAACAGCGATGCATTGCGTCCTGTTTTTTCTATCCTCAATCCAGAATTGACTTGTACATTGCCGGCATTTCAAACAGCTTGTGGGGCTACGGATATGATGGCGCACGTGTTGGAACGTTATTTTACGAATACAAAAGATGTTGAAATAACAGATCGTTTGTGTGAAGCTGTTCTTTTGACGGTGATTAAAGAAGCTCCCAAGGCGTTGGCAAATCCAAATGACTATGAGGCTCGTGCCAATATTATGTGGGCGGGAATGGTTGCGCACAATGATATTTGCGGAGTGGGTCGCGAACAGGATTGGTCGACACACCAAATTGAGCATGAACTATCCGCATTGTACGATGTGGCTCATGGTGCGGGGTTAGCAGTGATGTTCCCGGCCTGGATGAAACATGTGATGCAACACGATGTAATGCGTTTTGCACAGTTTGCCGTTAGGGTGTGGGGTTGTGAAATGGATTTTCAAAATCCGGAAAATACTGCGAAACAGGGTATTGCTAAGTTTGAACAATTTCTGACTTCTATCGGTATGCCGATTCGTTTCTCGGAACTTGGAGCCAAAGCCGAAGATATTCCGACTATGCTTAAAGTGCTGGGATTAGGCGCTCAGACAATGGGTAGTTTTGTGAAGCTCACCGAAGAGGATGTGAAGAAAATTTACGAATTGGCGGTGTAATAATTTTGGCTGCTTATTATGGAAACTTTAAAGAAGCAACTATTCCATTCGATAAAAGAGATTATTCTACAAGCCCGGCAACGAGTGTTCAGAATGGTCAACTCCAGTTTGCTTGATACTTATTGGCAAGTTGGGCGGCTCATTGTTGAGGATGAACAAGGTGGAAGTGTACGTGCCGAATATGGTAAAAATGTGTTGAAAGAGCTTGCCCGAGAACTCACAGAGGAATTTGGGAAGGGATTTGATTATACAAATCTTACGAATATGCGTAAGTTTTATTTGGCTTTTTCAAATCTTGACACATTGCGTCAAGAATTGAGTTGGTCGCATTATAGATTGTTGTCTAGATTGGATTCAGACGAAAAAAGACTCTATTATTTAAATGAAAGTATTACCAATAACTGGAATAGTCGGGCGTTACAGCGGCAGATCAATTCTTTAGCTTTTGATCGTGTTTTGGTTCACTCAACAGAAGTGACTGGAGTCTTGACGGCTCAAAATATTATAAAGGATCCCTATATCTTTGAATTTTTAGGATTACCAAGTGAAGTTAAAAACAGTGAGTACTCGATTGAAAGTGCAATATTAGATCATATCCAGCAATTTCTACTTGAAATGGGTAAAGGTTTTGCATTTGTAGCACGACAGCAGCATATTGTTACTGAAACTTCAGACTTTTACATTGATTTGGTTTTCTATAATTATCTACTGAAATGTTTTGTGATTATTGATCTGAAAACTGGAACGCTGACGCACCAGGATATTGGTCAGTTGGATATGTATGTGAGAATGTATGATGATTTGAAATTGAGCGGTGGAGATAATCCCAGTGTCGGTATTTTACTTTGTTCAGACAAAGATGAGACAATAGTTAAGTATTCGGTATTGTCAGATAATAATAAAATGTTTGCAAGCAAGTATTTATTGTATTTGCCTAAAGAAGAAGAATTAAAACAAATAATAGATGAAGACCGAGTGCGGTTTGATTTAAATAAAGAAATAGAATAAACAGCCAAAATGAACGATATTATTCCAACGAAAGAACTCCACATTACCATTGACAGCCTTGCTGCTCAAATTTCACTTCCGGCTTCAAAAAGTATAAGCAATCGCGCTTTGATATTGGATGCTTTGTCGTACAGCCCTTACGATATTGAAAATCTGGCAGATTGCGATGATACGAATGTGTTGGTGAGTGCATTGGACTCAAATAGTACCACTTTTGATATCGGTGCTGCCGGAACAACCATGCGTTTTCTTACTGCTTTTTTGTCGAAAACGGTTGGTGAATGGGTAATTACGGGTAGTGAACGCATGAAACAGCGTCCCATCAAATTGCTGGTGGATGCACTCAATGGCCTTGGGGCGAGGATTGAGTATCTCGAAAATGATGGCTATCCACCGCTAAAAATTGTAGGAAGTGCCCTTGTGGGTGGCGAGATTCATCTGAAAGGAAACGTGAGCAGTCAGTATATCTCCGCATTGATGATGATAGCCCCATGCATGCTGAAAGGGCTGAAAATCGTGCTGGAAGGCAAGATTATTTCCAGGCCTTATATCAATATGACCATGCAAATGATGGATGAATATGGAATTGATGTTGATTTTTTAGGGAATGTTATTCAGATAGAACCTCAGGAATATCAGCCGATACCCTATAAAGTAGAATCAGACTGGTCGGCCGCATCGTATTGGTACGAAATACTTTCGTTGGTGGGAAAAGGTGGTGTTTTTCTCAAAGGGTTGGGCGAAAATAGCTATCAGGGAGATAGCAAAGTAGCTGATCTTTTTGAACAGTTAGGGGTTAAAACGTCGTACATGGAAGATGGGGTTTTACTGTCGCCCATTGGAGATGTGACCACCAGAATGGAATACGACTTTACCGATGAGCCTGACTTGACGCAGACATTTGCTGTTACTTGCTGTTTGAAAGGTATACCGTTTAAATTTAGTGGTTTGGAAACGCTTAAAATAAAAGAAACGGATCGAATTGCAGCGTTGATCAACGAATTGGCTAAGTTGGGTTATGTGGTTTACGAACCTGCCGAAAGTCAGTTGGCATGGGATGGGGAACGTTGCGAGCCTGCGTCACCAATAAGCATTGCCACTTATCACGATCATCGAATGGCTATGGCTTTTGCACCCGCTGCCATGGTTACTCCAATTGTAATTGAGAATCCACAAGTGGTAACTAAATCGTACCCCGGTTTCTGGGGTGATTTTGAAAAACTATCAAATTGATTTTTTGTAACTGCTGAAGAAGTCTGAATGTTCGATATCCAAAATATAAGCAAGCGATTTTCCGAAAGTTTTGTGTTGCAAAACTTTTCGTTTCAGATATCCCGTGGCGATAAGGTGAATATCACCGGACGTTCGGGTATTGGAAAAACAACCTTGTTTCGTTTGCTGCTGGGATTTGAGAAGCCGGATAGCGGGACTATTTCTTTCGAAGGTTCAGTTTTGACAGATGCCTCCGTTTGGGAACTGCGTCGACGTGTTGCGTATGTAAGTCAGGATTTAAACATTGGCACAGGAAAAGTTCAGGCTCTTTTTGATGAAACCATGTCGTTCAGAGCAAATTTGAAATATAAAGAAGGAGCTGCAATAGAAATACCGCAACTTTTTGATTATTTTGAATTGCAGGATAGTTTGCTGCAAAAAGATATTGAAACACTGTCTGGAGGTGAAAAGCAACGAGTAGCCATTATTAATGCACTACTTTTGAAACGGGATATTTTCTTTCTGGATGAGATTAGTTCTGCCTTGGATAAACCATTGAGAATTAAAGTGCTCGATTACTTCTTGCTGAATCCGGACTTTACGGTCTTGTCTGTCTCTCACGATAATTACTTGCCCTCTGGAGTTGAAATTAAAGCACTAAAATTGAATTGACTATGAATGGTGCTACAGATTTGTCCGCTTTTTCAATGTTTATGTGTGCCATTTTGCTACTCGTGCCATTGATTGCTGTTTGGTATTTTAAGCTTGGGATCACAAAAAATCTTGTTACTTCTACTTTGCGAATGGCTGTTCAATTGGTATTGATTGGCTTTTTTCTCGAATATGTTTTTAAATTCAACAATTGGTTTTTGAATTTGCTCTGGTTTCTGGTAATGATTAATGCTGCCAGCTTTTCAGTTATCAAAAATTCAGGACTCAGAATAAAGCAATTTGCTCTACCCGTTTTGCTCTCATTCATTATCGCCAATTTCTTTGTCGTTCTTTACTTCAATTATTTTATAGCCCAACTCGATTTTATTCTCGATGCCAAATATATGATTGCCATCGGCGGAATGGTGTTGGGCAATTCCTTGCGTTCCAATGTGATAGGGTTGGGCGATTTTTATAAATCCTTGAGGAGAGATGAACAACTCTATTTTTATAAACTTGCATTGGGAGCCACAAAGTACGAAGCTTTATTGCACTTTGCTAAAAAGAGTTTTGTCGCGGCTTTAAATCCCACCATCGCCACCATGGCTACTATGGGGATTGTTTCGCTTCCGGGCATGATGACCGGACAAATTCTTGGTGGGTCGGTGCCTTTGGTAGCTATTAAATATCAAATAGCGATTATGATTGCTATTTTGGCATCAACGGTTTTGAGTATTTCTTTAGGTATTCTGTTTACCGTAGGGTACTCATTTCATAAAAATGGCATATTAAAAAAAGAGATATTCAGAACCAATCCTTAAATAGGTTTGCGCAAACGCACTTTCCTTGTTCGCTTTTAAGGGGCAATGGTCTTTGTTAATTGTTCAAGTACCTCATATACAATCGGGCAAGTGGATGCATTTTTTATAGATAGATTGTAAATTTGATAAAATCGTTTGCGGTCGGTGTGAGGATATTCCCGGCAAGCTTTTGGGCGCGATTCGTAGATAGAGCAATAATTATCGTCTCCCAAAAAAGGACAAGGCATTGACTGAAAAACAGTATCACCGTCTTCATCCACGCGCAAGTAATTTTTAACAATATCTGCTGCTTTCATCCTCAAAGCTTTAGCCATTCGCTCAATGTCTTTGTCGGTGATGCGGGGACCGAGTGACCGACAGCAGTTGGCACACTTCAAACAATCGGTACAGGATGACACTTTATCGTGCAATGCTTGTACGCGAAGATCCATTCCTTCGAGTTTTTTCTTATTTTTAATATAAAATCGTTTCCATTCGGGTTCCGATTTTGCCGCCAGCAAAGGCAATAATTTAGAATCTATTTGTTTGCTCACAAATGTTTTAGGGTTTAATTTGGGCTTGCAAAAGTAGCTAAATATATGTTAGAATTCAAATTATTTGTGTTTTTCCATAAAAAAATAGTATCTTTGCAGCCGTTTTTATTTATAACACACATAGTATTATATGAGTCTATTAAGTAATGTATTGGGGCAATATGATGCACCTCAACAAGCAAAAGATATGGGTGTGTATCCATATTTCCGTCCGATTGAATCTGACCAGGATACGGTTGTAACAATTGATGGTAAAAGAGTTTTGATGTTTGGGTCCAACAGCTATTTAGGATTGACCAATCACCCTCGTTTAAAAGAGGCTTCGATTAAAGCTATTGAAAAATACGGAACAGGTTGTGCCGGATCACGTTTTTTGAATGGAACATTAGATATTCACCTCGAATTAGAAGATCGTTTAGCAAAATTAGTGCACAAAGAAGCTGCATTGGTCTATGCAACCGGTTTTACTGTAAATTCGGGTGTTGTACCGTGTGTTACAGGTCGTGAGGATTATTTGATCTTTGACGAATATGACCATGCTTCTATTATTGAAGGCAAGCGTTTGTCTTTTTCAAAACAATTCAAATATCGTCACAACGATATGGATGCGTTGGAAAAAGTGCTTAAAAGATGCGAACCGGACAAATTGAAACTGATTGTAGTTGACGGTGTTTTTAGCATGGAAGGTGATGTTTCTAAATTGCCTGAAATTGTAGCTCTGTCAAAAAAATACAATGCTTCAATTTATGTTGATGAAGCCCACTCACTAGGTGTTTTTGGTAAAACCGGAGCGGGAGTTTGTGAACATTTTGGCGTCTCTCAGGATGTGGATTTAATCATGGGTACTTTCAGTAAATCGTTAGGTACTATTGGTGGATTTATTGCTTCTGATAACAATATTATCAATTATTTGAAACATAATTCACGGACATTAATTTTTAGTGCTTCTATTACTCCGGCTTCAACCGGTTGTGTACTTGCAGCACTTGATGTAATGGCTGAAGAAACATGGCGTAAAGATGCATTGTGGGCAAATACGGCACGTGCAAAAGCAGGATTCCTGAAAGCCGGTTTTGAAATCGGACCAACAGAAACTCCTATTATTCCACTTTATGTGCGCGATAATACTAAAACATTCCAGATCACACGTATGTTGATGGACGATGGCGTGTTTATTAATCCGGTTGTTTCGCCTGCAGTACCTTCAGAAGATTCTCTGATTCGTTACTCATTAATGGCAACGCATACTTTTGATCAAATTGACGAATCTATAGAAAAAATATCTAAGGCTGCTCGTGCTTTAGGCATCATAGAGTAATTTATCAAATAATACAGTATAAAAGAATAGAACGGGTTTGGAAAGCAGGCAAGTTCTATTCTTGTTTTAAAATAGTCGAAAGTTTAAAATCATATGATTTTGGGCCTTCGACTTTAGACATAAAAAATATATGATCACCGTCTCAAATCTGGCCATTCAATTTGGCAAACGTGTTTTATTCTCAGACGTAAACCTGAAATTTACTGCTGGTAACTGTTATGGCATTATTGGTGCCAATGGTGCCGGTAAATCTACCCTTATCCGTATCTTAAGCGGCGATCTTGACGCGACACGTGGGAATGTGCAGTTTGGTACAGGAGAACGTTTATCAGTGCTTAAACAAGACCACTTTGAATTCGATCAATTTACCGTTATCGATACGGTGATGATGGGTCATACTGTGCTTTGGAAAGTAAAAGAAGAAAAGGATGCTATCTACCTGAAGGAAGACTTTTCGGATGCTGATGGTATTCGTGCCTCTGAATTGGAAGAGAAATTCTCTGAAATGAATGGTTGGAATGCTGACAGTGACGCTGCTATCCTGTTGAGCGGTTTGGGAATCAAAGAAGATTTACATTACCAACTGATGAGTGAATTAAGCGGTATGGAAAAAGTACGTGTGCTGTTGGCACGTGCACTTTTTGGAAAACCAGATAACTTGTTGCTCGATGAGCCAACCAATGACTTGGATGTGGACACAGTGATGTGGTTAGAAAACTATTTGGCTAACTACGAAAACACAGTACTTGTTGTTTCGCATGACCGTCACTTCCTGGATGCGGTAAGTACACATACAGTAGATATTGACTTTGGAAAAGTTCAGCTTTTCTCGGGTAATTACTCTTTCTGGTACGAATCGAGCCAATTGGCGCTTCGTCAACAACAAAATCAGAATAAGAAAGCTGATGAAAAGCGTAAGGAATTGGAAGAGTTCATTCGTCGATTCAGTGCCAATGTGGCTAAATCCAAACAAGCTACCAGTCGTAAGAAAATGCTTGAAAAGTTGAATGTTGAAGAAATTCAACCTTCTACCCGTAAATATCCGGGTATTATATTCTCTCCGGAACGTGAACCGGGAAATATGGTGTTGGAAATTGCCGGTCTTGGCAAAACCATTGAGGATGGAACAGTACTTTTCAAAGATGTGAATTTCAACGTAGAGAAAAACGATAAAATTATCTTTTTGTCGAAAGATCCACGTGCTATGACTGCTTTCTTCGAAATTATTAATGACCACGACAAAGCGCACGAAGGAACCTACAATTGGGGTGTGACCATAACTCACGCTTATTTACCGCTCGATAACTCCGAATTTTTCAATACTGATTTAAAATTAGTTGACTGGCTCGGACAGTTTTCTACCGACACTACCGAAGCATTCATTCGTGGTTATTTGGGTAAAATGCTTTTTGCTGGTGAAGAGATTTATAAAAAGGCAAGTGTTCTTTCGGGAGGTGAAAAAATGCGCTGTATGATTTCGCGTATGATGCTTCGCAATGCCAATGTGATGGTGCTGGACTCTCCGGCCAATCACCTGGATTTGGAATCTATTCAGGCTTTCAATAATACGCTTGTAAATTTCAAGGGTAATGTTTTGATGGCTTCGCATGACCGTGAATTTATTCAAACAGTTTGTAACCGTATTATCGAGCTCACTCCTCACGGAATTATTGATAAACAAATGGATTACGATGACTATGTAACTTCAGAGGATATTAAAGCAATTCGCGAGAAAATGTATAAATAATACAAGTTAAAGTATATAGAGTTGAGGGCTGCAAAAAATTGCAGCCCTTTTTCTTTTGTTTTACTTCAAAAAGAAGTCATCTTGTTTAATTAATTCTCAAATAAAACAGATATATTTGCAGAGATTAATTCTAATTTGTTCAACTTTAATTTGGTGTTTTATGAATGCTCAACCGATTGATTTTGACTGTTGTCCTCCTTTCGATCCCACTCCATGGGATGATAAACTGCTCCATTGGGACAATAAACTTTTTGTGAAGGCCAGGGTGTTTACATTTTTTTATGTACCAGTTAATTTTGGTGCTACTATGAAACGGCTAAATGCCTGTGTGGAGGAAGTTTTAGGCACGATACCTGATTGGCTTTGCCTTTCAGAGCATACTTCGAAATGGAATATGGATTTGTTTTTGGCAGTAGACAAAGAAATTCCAACCCTTGAAAACGTTCGATTAAGTGGTAGGTACTATTGCAGAGTGTACGAAGGAAACTACAACGAAACCGGAAAATGGATGGTGGATTTTGAAAAGCATTGTAAGGAAAGAGCTTATCAAATAGAAAAAACCTATATGTGGTATACCACTTGCCCGAAATGTGCCAAAAAATTCGGCAAGAATTATACTGTAATTTTATCGAAAATATAAATGTCGCTTCGCAATGCGATAATAGTTTAAAGATGAGGAGAGTGTTGCTTTGCGTGGGCACTCTCCTCATTTTTGTCTATAAATCTACCGGTACAATCAGTTTGATACTGATATTGCGTCCCATATTGAAAACACCGGTTCGACCGGTAGCTTCATTCACGGCCGCGTATTTCAATCGGCTTAAATGACTTTGGTAGGCAATATCTGCCAAATTAGTGCCACTCAGATAAATGGAACAAATTGTCTTCTTTTTGCTCACAATATCACCACCTATTGCTGCATTGAGTAAGGTGTAGTTACCGGTTGCAGTCTCGGTATTATATGCCGAATAAATGTTCGATTGTTTAAAATAATGTTCTAGCCCAAAAGAAATGTAACTGTTTTTTACGTGTTTACCTATATTATTTATGTCAACCCTGATGTCAGACCTCAATTTTGTAGGAGGAGTGAAGGGTAGGTATTTGGTAGAATCGGGCTGGTTTTTTAGCTGGGAATGAACATACGATAAACTGTTTTGGAAGTGCAACCAATCCAATGGATGAGGGTGAATGTCGATAGAGAACTCACCACCCATAATCTGTGCATTCCCCGAATCGAATTTGTACGTTTGAACTCCATCCATGATCGAATCCTGACCAACCGAATTACTTATTTTACGAGAAAAAATATAGTTGCTGATATTATTTGCAAATAGATTTACTTTAGCGCTTACGTGCTCAGTACTGTAGCCGAGTTCGAAGTCGGTTTGCAGACTGTTTTCCGCTTTCAGGTTGGAGTTGCCTATCTCGTATCTGATGGTGCCCTCATGCACGCCATTTGAAGCAAGTTCACTAATGTTCGGTGCCCTGAATCCCCGCGAGATATTCAGTTTCATGTTCCAGTGTTCGCTCGGTTGGTAGCTTGCTCCAATACTTCCGCTTATTCCGCCAAAATTTTCCGCTAGTTTTGCAAAGCGTAATGTGGCTACTGGATCAGTTGCAGTAGTTTTCTCTTCTTTTGCGTTGAGATAAAGTGCATTGCTGTTTTCGGAGCGGTGGTCGTACCTCAAGCCACCGCTGATATCTATTTTTCCCCAACTTTTTTTACCGACAACAAAAACGCCTACATCGAACAATTGATATTCGGGTACAAGGTATTCAATGCCTTTGTTTAAGGAACTTTGATACATGCCATTCACTCCGTACGAAAGCCCAAACCCATTTCTCTCTGGATGCGTGTAATGAATATCATAAGTCAACGTGTGAAGTAAAAAATATAATCCGTAGGTCTCAGGGCTCATTATGTCTGCAAATTCCTGGCGTCGGTTTTGTTGATACCCAAAGGTGCTCTTGAGGCTTCCATCTCCAATAAGAATATTATTGTTCCAAACTGCTTTGTAATGCTTTACCTGTTGGTAGGGAATTTGATGACTGTAGCTGGTAAAATCGGAGTGAGTTGCAATGGCCTCACCTTCGCTGCCGTCACTCAATACGATGGGTTTTATAAATTGGCCGGTAGTGGCATCGCGGTCTCCTTCCACTATACCGGGAGTAAGTTGATAGGTACTCAATGTGAGGTGTGAATATCCCCACCAATTGTTGATACCCAGCAAAGCCGATGCTGCATTTTCGCTGAATCCGGAATTGAAAACATAGCCGTCATATTTGTTTTGGTAGGCATGAGCTTGTTTATTGCTGTACCTGAAATCCCAAACGAAGGTCTTTTTATGTCCTGCAAAATCAATTGAATAAGCCATAAGTCCATTGTTGGTTTGGTAGTTACCCAATGCATTTAATTTCATGGCACCTTGTGGAAGTTGTGGTGCCGAAAATAGATTGATAACACCCGCCATAGCATCGGAACCATACATTAGGCTTGCCGGACCCTTCAGAATTTCTACTCTGCTTACATCAAATTCATCTATTTCGATGCCGTGCTCATCTCCCCATTGCTGACCTTCCTGACGGACACCATCTTTCATTACGATCACACGGTTATAACCTAAGCCGCGAATAACCGGTTTGGAGATACCGCTTCCGGTGGTAATTTGCGAAATGCCCGGTTGCGAGGCTAGGGCATCAATGATATTCGTGGAGCCGTGTTGCTGCAAATCAGCCAGTGTGACAACGCTGATGGGCGTGGGCATTTTGATGGATTGTGAAACTCCGGCTTGTCCGGTGACTACTACTTCGTTTATCTCAATAACAGATTCTTCCATTACGAAGTCTTTGTTATCTGCTGTTTTTAAGTCGATATTTTCGGCTATCATTTTGTAACCGGCAGAACTGATCTGACAAAGCATGGTACTCTTGGGTAGATTTTGTAGCTTATACTTTCCTTCGGTGTTAGTTACTGTTCCGGTTTTCAGTTCAGGGAAAAAGAGAGTGGCACCAATAATCGGTTCTCCGTTTCGAGTCGTTATTTTACCCTGAAGACTTGTTTGCGACACTTTCAGATTCTCTGCCATAAGGCTTAATGATGCAAAAAGGACAATGATGATAATATATGTTTTATTCATTTTTTTTATTGTAAGTGATAGATAATGTGGATGTATCGTCTGTTCCAAAACGGAAGGTGCAGAAAGCAACATTGCATATGTAGATGCAACGTGCAGCCAAACTTACCGTGCTAATTTGATAGCCGGCCGTTTAGTTGGAAATAGACGAAAAAAGGAAGTTGTTTTACAAGCTTGGGGGAGCCCGTAATTGAAAATGGTGAGATGCCTGATGAACCGGACACGAAAAATCACTTGCTGTAAGTTTTTCTTCCAGATTAACCACCAATTGTGGCAAGTTAAATTGATTTTGAGGAACGAAAAGACAAAATTCAAACTCACAAACCGGACAGGATTCGTCATGTTGATTTGATATTGTTTCTTGATTGGAATGTTCACATACTTTATGTTCGCAGCCCTTTTCGGTAGAATAATGATGCCCGGCAAATAATACGTGTACAGGTTTAAAGCCCACTGCAATGACAAACACTGCCATTAAGAGGAGTGCTAAGGTAGGGACGGCTTTATTTTTATACTTCGGATACATTATTCTTTTTGTCAGTGCAAATATAACTACTTTCGGAGCGAATTGTTCAACTCTTATTGGATATAATATCTCCTTATTATTGAATAAATATTGAAAAAATGAATAATGTTGAACGTAATATTCAAAATATATACCATATCTTTACGCCTTGAATCACAGGGACTAAATGAGAAAATAACTTCGGGACATACCGGAACTACTTAAATAATAAAAATAATGAACGACGAAAAAAATTGTAACAGAAATCGAAATCATCAGGCTAATGCTACCGGTGGTGCTGTTTATGGGCTTGGCTTGGTAGGTGCTGCCATTTATTTTATTTCGCATGCAGCCACTTTCTGGTTAGGTGTTTTGGGTTTTTTGAAGGCGCTTGTATGGCCGGCTATTCTTGTGTATGAACTTCTTAAAATGTTGGGTGCATAACGATTTTAATTTAAAAATAATGGCTGTCCCAAATTTCTTGAGACAGCCATTGTTGTAATTGGGTCTGAAATTATTTCCAGATAGCACTTCCTAATGGAAGTATAGTGCGACCGTAAGATTTGTTGAGCATGTTTGCTCCGGCTGCGTAGAAGCCAATCAATGAAATGGCCAATTCACTCCACGCTGCAATAGTGTGCCAGTATTCACCCATTTTAAATGAGTCGAGCATTAATCCAATAAACAAAACGTCGATTAATACCATGATGGCAATCAATGCTTTGTTAGTTTTGAATGCTGCCACTGTCATGAAAAGAGAGAAGAACAGGTAACCCAGAAAAATAACGCCTAACTGACGAACATCAAATCCATCGGCCAATACTTTTCCGAAAACTCCCATTTTGATCATCCACGATGCAGCCATCGAAATCCAGAATAAACCGTAAGCTGCAAAGGCAGTTGATCCAAACAAGTTGTTGTGTTTGAAATCATAAACAGCAGCTATTAATTGAGCAAATCCACCAAGAAAGATAGCCCAGGGAATTAAAATGGACAAACCTTCGGTAAGCCCAAGTTTTTGAGATGCGGCTACAAGCGTAACCATTGCCAAACCCGTAAGTCCTAGTGGAGTTGGATCAGCGACTTCAATACGAACATACGTTCCTTTTTCGTGCATAAATTGTTGATTTAGTATTTGTTTTGCGGGCGCAAAGGTACAAAAAACAAGAAAAACCTCCAATAGCCTGATGGTAAATAATTGAATAATAGATTATATAATTTGCATATCCGCTCCAAATTATTTACTTTTGCTAACCAATGAGCGAACAGAATTACAGTTTGTAAAACTGATTCTGGTTTTGGCAGATTGTCTAAATAATAAATACATACACATGGCAGCATTTAAACGCATTTTGTTGAAATTGAGTGGCGAGTCGCTTATGGGCGAGAAACAATATGGTATTGATGAAAAACGATTGGGTGAATATGCTACCCAAATTGCAGAAATAGTTGCGTTGGGTGTTGAGGTTGGCATTGTTATCGGAGGTGGAAATATTTTTCGGGGCTTAAGTGGAACGTCTAAAGGTTTTGACCGTGTGCAGGGCGACCAAATGGGTATGCTGGCTACTGTTATTAATAGTTTGGCGCTGAATTCTGCTCTTCAGGCTGGTGGTGTAAAATCGCGTGTGCTTACTGCTATTCGCATGGAGCCAATAGGGGAGTTTTATAGCAAACAAAAGGCCATCGAGAGTCTGGAACGGGGCGAAGTAGTCATCCTTTCAGCCGGAACGGGTAATCCGTTTTTTACGACCGACACCGGTTCTTCTCTTCGTGCTATCGAAATTGAAGCCGATGTAATGCTAAAAGGAACCCGCGTGGATGGAATTTATACAGCCGATCCGGAAAAAGACAAAACAGCTACAAAGTTCGACGAAATTACGTACGATGAGATTTATAATCGCAACCTGAAAGTGATGGACCTAACGGCTACCACCATGTGCAAGGAAAACAATATGCCAATCTATGTTTTTGATATGGACACAGTTGGTAATCTGAAAAAGGTTATGCTGGGCGAAAAAATCGGAACATTGGTTTCAAATAAATAATACATTCATTATACAATAAAACACTCAACTTTTCAACATAAAACTTTCAAACAAAATACATTATGCTAGACGTAAAACCACATCTGACCCATGCAGAGGACAACATGGAAGCTTCCATTCTATTTTTGGACGAATCGTTGGCGCACATTCGCGCAGGTAAAGCCAATCCACGTATTTTGGATGGCGTAAAAGTGGATTATTATGGTCAACATGTGCCTATTTCGAGTGTGGCAACAATTACAACTCCCGATGCTAAAACCATTACCATTCAGCCTTGGGAAAAAGCGCTGATTTCAGTAATTGAAAAAGCAATTCTGAACTCGGACGTGGGCATTACACCAATGAACAATGGTGAAACTATTCGTTTGGGAATTCCACCATTGACCGAAGACCGTCGTAAACAATTGGCTAAACAATCGAAAGCGGAATGTGAAGATGCGAAAATCAGTATCCGCAATGCCCGTAGAGATGCCATTGAAAACTTCAAGAAAATGGTAAAAGAAGGTTTGCCCGAAGATGTGGGTAAAGATGCAGAAGCAAGTGTACAGAAAATTCATGACAAGTTTATTAAACGCATTGAAGATATGTATGCTGCTAAAGAAAAAGAAATTATGACAGTATAATAAGTTGACAATCAGTCGGACAGCTCAGTCATCTCATAGCTTTTGGGGTGACTGATGTTTTATTTATACATTCTGAATTATGCGATTAAAGCAATGGATCATTCTTTTTCTCCTGACAGTTTCAGTGTTTAGCTACGCTGCCGGGCCGTCTGATTCAATTGTGTCGCGCAAAAGTTTATTTATAATTCCGCAAGCCTCGTATCAGCAAGAAACCAGTGTGGCTACCGGCATTGCTTACGGATATTATTTCAGGAGTAAGGATATTAGTCGCATAAGTTCGGTTACAGGAAGTGCTGTTTATACATTTCATAATCAGTTTATGTTTAATGTGTCGCCAAAAATTTATTTTAATACCGATAAATGGTATTTATATTCTAATTTCAGTGTGCGCAATTATCCCGATAATTTTTACGGGATAGGCAATAAACCGACGGATATCAAGCAAGCATTTACAGCCCGAAGTGTTTCGCTGGTGGCGCAACCGCAATATATTCTTTCGAAACACTTATTTGTGGGAGTATCATTTGCTACGCGGCACGAGGGTGTGAAGACCGATTCGACCTTCGAGAAAGACAAAGTTGCCCTTTATAATCAATTTGGCAGCAGTGGTTGGGAACCTTTTTCGCAAACAAGCGTTGGTTTGGTAGCTGCATTTGATAGTCGTGATAATCAGTTTTACCCTCAACAAGGTTTTTTTGCCAAAACCATTTTGTCAGCTTCGAAGACAGGGTGGGGAAGTACTTACTCTTTACAGGAAGTCTCGATTGATTGCAGGCAATATATACCGGTTTTTGGATCGCAGGTGTTAGCCTGGCAAGCTTATTTTGCCGGAATTTTTGGTCGCAAAGATATTCCGTTTCAATTATTACCCACGGTAGGTGGACGTGATGGACTCCGTGGTTTCCGGCAGGGGATGTACCGCGAAAATGTACTGATGATGTTTCAAACGGAATATCGACTACCTATCTATAAACGCTTGAAAGGAGCCATTTTTTGTTCGGCGGGAGATGTGATGAGCAGTTCCGGTTATCAGATAGATAAACTGAAAGTGGCTTATGGTGCGGGCTTGCGATATCGGTTGAATGATGCCCGGGTTCACTTGCGATTGGATATGGCAAAGAATAATTATGGCGATAAATTGCAATTTTATATTACTGCAACGGAAGCGTTTTAATGTGCTGATGTGGTAATATGTTGATGTGATAATTGCTGATTAGATGATTTGAAGTTGTCTAAATGTAAAGCGTATTGAACGGTAGAATGAAAATATAAAAAAAATAAAAATGATAGATAAAAATATTGTACTTACTTCTTGCTCCTTAGCTCTTACTTCTAAATAAAATGAAAGGATTAGTAGTAAAAAATACAGGCAGTTGGTATCAGGTAAAAACTGATGATGGCGAATTGTTCGAATGCCGCATAAAAGGAAATTTCCGCTTGAAGGAAATTCGCAGCACCAATCCTATTGCTGTAGGCGACTGGGTGGAGTTCGAGATGAATGTGGACGGGACAGCCATGATAAATACCATTTGCGATCGGCGCAATTATATTGTTCGTCGTTCGTCCAACCTGTCGAAACAGTTTCAGATTCTAGCAGCTAACCTCGATTTGGTGGCGCTTGTAGTTACGGTAAATTACCCTGAAGCATCGCTGGTTTTTATTGATCGTTTTTTGGCTACTGCCGAAGCGTATCGCGTACCGGCTTGTCTTGTTTTCAATAAAATTGACAGATATACAGCTCCCGAACTGGAATATTTGGATGCTTTGGTTCATTTGTATACCAGCCTGGGTTATCCTGCTTTTAAAGTTTCGGCTTTGCATTCGGAGAATATAAATGACTTGCTGGCTTTTTTAAGCGGCAAAACGACGCTTTTTTCAGGTAATTCAGGTGTAGGTAAATCTACGTTGATTAATGCCATTGCACCGCTCTCGCTGGCCAAAACGGGCGAAATATCTTCTTATCATAACAAAGGAATGCATACCACCACCTTTTCGGAGATGTTTGAGTTAATATCGGGTGGTCACATTATCGACACTCCGGGGATAAAAGGCTTTGGCACAATCGATATGGAAGAAGCAGAAGTGGGTCACTATTTCAAAGAAATTTTTGCAGCCTCTTCTGAATGTAGATTCGCAAATTGCACGCATGTGCACGAACCAGGCTGCGCAGTGCTGAAAGAAGTTGAAAATCACCACATCAGTTCTTCGCGCTATCAAAGTTACATCAGTGTGATGAAAGATTGCGATGAAGGAAAATATCGTTAAAATGAATATTTTGCACATATAACTATCAATTTATTGCAAAATAACACGGAATTACAAAATTATTGAATACATTTGCACTAAAATTCTTACAATCAAAACTAATTGACTCGTAAAAACTGAAAGTTGGCAAATATTGTAAGATCATCACACCCTAATAAATATCTCGTAATTGTTTAAATACTATGGCACAACATCAAATTGATCGCTTAGACAAAAAAATACTTCAGCTTATCTCGCAAGATGCCCGTATTCCGTTTTTGGAAGTGGCTCGCGAATGTAATGTATCGGGTGCAGCTATTCACCAACGTATACAAAAATTGCGCAATACAGGTATTATCAAAGGCTCAGAATTCGTAGTTGATACATACAAAGTTGGTTTTCAGACCTGCGCTTATATCGGAATTACGTTGAGCGACATCAAACAATTCAACAATGTTGTGGAAGAGTTGAAAAAAATACCTGAAGTAGTGGAATGTCACTACGCAACCGGTAAATACTCGATGTTTGTGAAGATTTATGCCAAAGACAACCGTCATTTATTGCATATTATCCTGGAGCGTCTTACACTTATTCCGGGCATTGCTCATACCGAAACATTCCAGATTTCGCTCGACGAGATTTTCCGCCGTCAACTGTCAGTTTTCGAAATCGAATCGACTATTGATGTTATTGACGAAGAATAGGTCTGCTGAAATATCGAACAAAAAAATAACGCCTCATTTTAATGTGGCGTTATTTTTTTGTTCGATATTCTCAATAGTTTTTTTATTTCTCGAATATTGTAAAAGCTTCCACCGGTCGGCGGGGACTAACAGGGGCGGGAATATTTGCAACGTAACCAACACGGGCGATAAAAAGTAACTCTTCTTGTATTCCGAGACTTTTTGTAACTTCATTCTTGAAATTTTGCTCCTCGATAATCTGATTCATGGGTTGAAATCCTATTTGTAGTTGCGTACAGTTTAGATGAATGTGTTCATACAATCGTCCCAGTTTTATCTGGTCGGCAACAGTATTTTCGGAACATGTGATTACCACCCACCCACCACAGTTCAAGGCTTGTTTCTTTGTTTTGTCAATTCCACCGTCTATAAATGATGCTTTCTTAGAGTCCGCGGGCTTTAGAAAATGACGAACAAAGAAACCGCTTAATCCGTCAATCTGCATTCCGGCAGTAGTGAGTCCGTCCTTCTTTTCGCTCACATCCTTGTTCGAAAACCTTAACCAACCGGCTAATTCATTTTGTGCCGCAAGATTATAAGCTTGTTGTGTATAGGCTTCCACCGTTTTTTGTGCAATAAGGCTTCCTTCTTTCGAACGTGCCGGATAGAAATGAATTTGCTGTGAATCTGCTGCAAGAAGTTGATTGATATCTTTCTTGCTGATTAAAGTGGTATCGAAAGGAGTTCGCAAGGTACGGCGTTTCTTTATTAATTCAAGATTGTAATGGGTTGATAAAGCTCTGTTGAGATGAATCTCCGCCACTAGTGTGATGTTTTTCTTGTCGTCGATAAGTTTTACGGTGCTGTTATAGCCAAGGCTTCCGGCTGTAAGGTTTAGGTTCTCGATAAATGCACCGAGTGAGATATATAGTTCACGACGGTCGGGGTCAACAACTGTTAGTGCGCGTGTGGTGTCGGCATACAGTCGGATAAGACTGTCGCGGGTGACTTCCACTTTCCATGGTTGTGAGTTATGGGAGCTGCCTGCCAGTGAGGCATAGTAAAGCATTTTATAAATGTCGTTTTTATTTATCTGTGCCGCTTCTTGTCTTTGATATACAGTGGTACACGAACAAAACAAGCCCCATATTGATATAACCATTATACTGATTGATCTTGATGTTTTCATTGGTATTCTTATTAGTTGTCTTTGCTCCAAAGCCGAACTCCCAACCTTATGACCGGCGAAAGATCAACGTTTGGTATTGAATAACTTGCTGTTTCGAAGTTAATAGTTTTATTTGCTCTTAGATACACATGCATTCCGGGTTGAATATAAAAATACCTGCCAATGAAAAACTGGTAGCTAAGTCCTAAACCGGTATCCAAACTGTGTACATCTTTTCGGTTACCTGTACTTTTTTGCTCTATTTCGAAAGTGTGCGCTTCAAAATAAGTGTACAGTTCCAGATTTCGCCAAAGATTGTATCCCAAAAATAATCCGGGCGACGTTTTGTAATATCGTTTGAAATCAGCGGAAGAGTTATTTACTCCGGCGGTTTCTGCATCATAACTTCCTCCATTGATAATACTCAAACGTACTCTGAATTTCTCATAACGATAACCAACTCCAAAGTGATAACCGCCGCTGAGGAACATAGGTACCAAACTTTCAACCTCAATGGCTGATTTGACATTATAGCTTTTCGAATGAGACTTTGCAACTTCTTTTATTTGCAAAGAATCTTTTTGAGCGGATGTACTTGCAACTGTTATGAATATGCATGCAATGAATAAGATTTTCTTTTTCATATTGATAAACTTTTAATTAATAGACTGCAAAGTTCGGTAATGAAAAATTGAATCTTCTCCACATTTGTTACCAAATTAATCGGAAGGTGTTTTTTTATTTCTTATTCTACTTAGCGATTTAGGAGCAATGCCCAGATAATTGGCAATATGATAGAGTGGAAGTTTTTGGAATACCTGCGGTGATTTTTCAACAAGTTTCTGATACCGTTCCTCTGCGGATAAAGTCTGTAGATCGATGCTCCATTGTGCCAGTTTTACATAGGCTTGCTCTATTGATAGGCGCACTACTCGTTCCAATGAAGGTATGTTGGTGAACAATGTCTCGAGGTCGCTTTGTTGTATAACAATCACTTTGGTATTATCCCATGCTTTGATGTTGAGATGCGAAGGGGTTTGAGTGATACGACTTCTATTGTCGGTCACCCATTCGCCATCAAACGCAAAATCAGTAGTGAACTCTTCGCCATTGTTGGTTAGTTGATAGTAAATTACAGTGCCTGTGATGATGAAGTAGATAAATTTGCAAACTTCATCTTGCCGAAGGAGCAATTCTCCTTTCGAAAATGTTTTAATATCAATGTACGATGACAGAATTACTTGTTCTTTTTCGGAAAGAGAGCTGAGTTTATCAATAACTAGTGTGAAAAATTCCGGAGTCATATGTCTGATTATCTTAATAAGCTATTTTTCGCCCTACAAAATTACTCAATGTTACTGAATAACTATTACTATTATTTCCATATTAAATTTAAGTTATTATTCAGTTTTGTAATTTAATATTTGTACTTTTACGGTCTGAATAAACCTTTACGCAGAATGAAAAAACGATTCTTTATTTTACTGTTTTCGCTATGTGTTATTCACCTGACTTTTGCCCAAAAAGTAGGACTTGTGATGAGTGGAGGTGGTGCTAAAGGCATTACACACATAGGTGTTATCAAAGCATTGGAAGATAATAATATTCCGATAGATTATGTAGCGGGTACTTCGATGGGCGCCATTGTTGGGGGGATGTATGCCATGGGTTTTAGTACGGAGCAAATGATAGCAGTGCTTAAATCCAACGATTTTAAAAACTGGTCGACGGGTGAGGTGGAGCTAAATTACAAGTATTATTACCGTAATGCCGACCCTAAACCTAATTTTGCCGAGATTCCGTTAAGAATCAATAAGATTGATTCTATTGATTTTAAATCCACAATTCTACCTACCAACCTTGTGTCGCCACGTCAAATGAATTTTGCTTTTGTGCAACTTTGTGCGCAGGCCAATGCAGTTGCCGGAGGCGATTTTGATAAACTTTTCGTGCCTTTCCGCTGCGTCGCGTCCGATATTTATAATCGTGAAGCGGTGGTGTTGCGTAACGGGGTGCTGGGCGATGCTATCCGGGCTTCGATGACTTTCCCATTTATGTATAAACCCATCGTGGTGGACGGTCGCTTGTTGTTCGACGGCGGCATTTTCAATAATTTCCCCGTGGATGTGATGCGTAACGACTTTAAACCCGATGTGATGATAGGTAGTGTGGTGGCTACAAATCCTAAGAAACCCGAGCAGGGAGACATCATCATGCAGGTTCAAAACATGATCATGACTAAAACCGATTACACTATTCCCCAAAAAGAAGGTCTTTTGTTCTCATTTAATTCTAATACTTATAAAATGTTCGATTTCAATAAAGTAGATGAGTTGGTGCAGATGGGATATGATTCGATTATGAAGCGTATGGACGAGATTAAAGCGCGTATTCCTCGCCGTGTTACACCCGAAGAGACAGCTGCAAAACGTCAGGAATTCCAAAACTGTTATCCTGAATTTAAATTTCAACGCGTTACGGTAGAAGGAGTAGACAGTCTGCAAAAGAAATATGTGGAACAGGTATTTCACTATGAAGATGACGTGTTTACGATGAAAGAATTTAAAGAATCCTACTTTAAATTAATCTCCGACGATAAAATACAGGAGGTAATGCCGCATGCCGTGTATAATACCGAAACAGGTAATTTTGATTTGAACCTGCATGTGAGAGCCCAGAATCATTTAAAAGTACTTGTGGGTGGTAATTTCTCATCGTCTACTGCCAATCAGGCTTATTTTGGAGTGTCGCACCAAAATCTGACCGATTACGCACAGTCGTCGTATGTTGATGCTCAGTTTGGTAAAGTGTATAACGGATTCAGCATGGGAACACGCATTGAAATTCCGGATCAAAAGAACTGGTATGTGAAGTTGGGCATTGTACTGCATAAGTTTGATTATTTTGAAGGTGACAAATTGTTTTATAGCGACAATCGCACAGCCGACTTTACGCAGGGTGAGATTTATAGCAAGTTAAGTGTCGGTTTTCCGGTAGGGATGAACGGTCGTATGGAATTTGGTGCGGGCTATGGTTATTTGTCGGACACCTACTTTTTAAACAGAGCCACTATTACTCCGTCCACCCGTGAAGACGAAAGTCATTTCTCGCTCGGTAGTCTTTTTGGGCGAATTGAAGCTCAGACCTTAAATCATACTATGTATCCAACAAGAGGATACAATATATCTACGACTCTACAGGCATTTACCGGGGTGGAATCGTACGAATCGGGCAATGTGCCATCGAATAATGTAAAAAATGTAAGGAATTTATGGATGCAATGGCGAGCGAAAGCAGATCGCTACTATCCGCTTTCCGACAGACTTACGTTGGGTGTGTATGGTGAACTTGCTTTCTCCAACCGATCATTGTTACGCAATTATACAGTTAGTCTTATTCAGGCGCCCGCATTTCGACCCACGCCCTATACCCGTACTGTTTTTAAAGATGCGTTTAGTGCCAATAAGTATGCAGCTATCGGGGTGAAACCTATTTATAATTTTACGAAGGACTTTCATGCCCGGTGTGAAGGCTACTGGTTTGTGCCTTACGAAACCATTAACCGTGCCTCCGATAATTCGGCTTATTACTCCGAGCCGTTTACTTCATCGCAAGTGATGGTGGAGACATCGTTGGTCTATAACTTTAAAATTGCATCGGCGGGTTTATTTGCCAATTACAGCAACTCCGGTAGTGAGTGGAACTTCGGTATCAATATCGGCTTCCTTCTGTTTAATTCGAAGTTTACAGAGTAGGGGTCATTTGTAGCAGAGATAGTTTATTACCACATAGGTGTTATGTCCTTTCATGCTTGCTTTATAATTTTACAAACGGAATAGCTTTTTGTATATCTGCCGACTTTATTTTTAAAACGTACGAACCTTGTGGAAAGGAAGCTACATCGATATGATAAAGACCCTCTCCTTTTTTTACTTCTCTCTTTATCGACCGCCCCATTCCATCTACTATTGCAATACTCATTTCCGAATGATAATCTGCCGGCAGTTTTAGAGTAATAGTATTCCCTGATACAGGATTTGGGTATAGGCAAATTGTCCACTTTTCGGGAGTTTGCAGGGCAGTATGTGCGGAAACGGTTAGCGACTGGGTGACACTTTTTGCTGCATTGTACAATCCATTACCCGCTTGTGAAGCTGTAATAACAGTTGTACCTGTGCCAACAATATGAATATTACCATTTATTATGTTTGCTACGGCAGAATTCGAACTACTATACGAAACCGGCAACGATGAGGTGGCATTTGCTCCCGGTGTAAAATCAGCATCGCCCACGGCTTTGGTAGCTAATGCCGGAAAACTGATGGTTTGTGTATAGATGATAGCGGGTGTTGGTGGTGTGCTCATACCGCCACCTAAATAAAAACTTAGATCAGGAGGTTGGTTATAAGCCACATTTTGCCAGGCAATGCCCAGGCGATACATGGGGTCGTGCATCAAAGTATACAACCGACGTGATGTGGGTTTCGTTGTTGTGAAGATAAGTAAGCCGCTGTTATTACTCGAATGGAGAATCACCTCTTCGCGCCAGTCGCCAAGAATGTCGGCTTGTAGGTTGGGGTTTTTCTTGGTTCCGTTGCAGGACGAAGCAGTACCATAATTGTATATGGTGAGTTCGCGGCCAACACCGTATTTGTCTAATGTGTTGCCATCCAGTATTTCGCGAAGGTCATCGCCATCCCACCATATTCCGAAATTATCCGATGCAGGTTGCGATGTCGACACTGTTGTGCCTGTACAAGAGTACAACGGTGATCCGGCAGCCCAACATTCTGCACCTTTATTGGTGGCATCAACATCAGCCGCTAAGCCTCTGCCAACATCGCCGCTAGAAGGGAAGCTAAATAAGATCGAACCTGTATTGGCATCGCGGAATGTAGCACCATGTCCTCCATTACTTCCTGTACTCTCATGCGCTTGCCACACTTCCAGTCCGGGTCTGTCGGGATTAAAATCACTCAGATGTACAGCATCGCCATGTCCCAAAGCTGTCGTATATTTTCCGGTACCGTTATGGTCGATGGTGCAGGAACCGTAAATGATTTCGTCGAACCCGTCGCTGTCAACATCACCCACGCAAAGGTTATGGCACCCCTGACCGGCATATCCGCTATTTCCGGTAGTATTGCTGTCGAACGTCCATTTTTTTGTCAGTGCTCCATTCTTCCAGTCGTAAGCGGCTAGATAGCATCGGGTGTAGTATCCTCTACACATAACCAGACTTGGAGTCTTGCCATCCAGGTACGCAACGCAGGCCAGAAAACGATCCACGCGATTGCCATAATTATCGCCCCAGGAGGATACTGTTCCACGTGCGGGTTCATAATTGATGGTTTGAAGTTCTTTACCCGTTTGTCCGGCAAAAACAGTGAGGTACTCCGGTCCGGTAAGAATGTAACCGCCGGTATTTCTATAATCTGCTGTGTTGTCAGTTCCTGTAGCAGCACCTGTTAAGTAGTTACCGGCTCCATCTTTTGTTCCGGGAGCTGTTTTGCAAACTACTTCAGCTATTCCATCACCATCAAAGTCGAAGACCAAAAACTGTGTGTAATGTGCTCCGGCACGGATGTTCACTCCTAAATCAATTCTCCAGAGTCGTGTACCGTCCAGTTTATAAGCGTCCAGATAGACATTACCAGTGTAACCACTTTGGGAGTTGTCTTTTGAGTTGGTGGGATCCCATTTCAGAATAATTTCAAGTTGCCCGTCGCCATCAACATCGCCCGTGCTACAGTCGTTTGCAGTGTAGGTGTAGGCCACAGCATCGGGGGTAGTTCCTCCGGCAGGTGCAGTGATAGGAAGTGTTTTGTAGATGTTAGCCCACACACTTGCCGGATTGGAAGCAGCTTGTTCAACCCCATCAACTACTGCTTTGATGGAATAAATTGAAGTAAGCGTACCGGATAGGTCGGTGTAGTTGGAGGCTTCGGTTGAAGAGATGGCTGCAATTTTGGTTCCGCCGCGATAGAGGTTGTAGCCTACGTTTGTAAACTCGGTGGCCGCGATGCGCCAGCTTATAAATACACCGTTGGTAACTTTTACAGCCACCAATCCCCTGTCGAGGTTTTCCATTTGGCGTTGCCCATAAACGGTTGAGAAGAGTGTAGCGACGATAAAGCAGAAAGTCAATACTCGTTTTGTCATTGTGATTTTCTTATTCAAGTAAATAGATCTGAGCCTTTTTTTCGTAAAAGACCCTTCGCACAACAGAAGACTCCTGATGATTGCGAAGCACAAAGAAAGGAAAATATTTTTTAGCTCGTAGGCAATGAATGTGTATACCACTGATAAATGTACTCTTGTCAATGCAAAAGTACATTTATCAGTTTATCAGGTAGGAGTGGAGCAGTTTTTCTGCGTGGGTTTAACCGGTAGTTGGGATGTCTGGTTTGAAATTAAAAGGCTGGAAGCATTATTAATAATGCCCCCAGCCTTAACTGAATGTGATTTTTGTAAATTATTCGATCACCACTTCGGTTCGAAGGGGCGTCGTTCTCCATCGGCAGTGGTGTACTCTTCCAGCGAGTTTTCTTTGGATTGTACGACCATATAAATCATTATCCCGTCAGATGCATTGCTGATGCCACGATTGCCCTTGGGAGCCACGCGTATTACGCTGCCTTCCTTTATCTCGAAGCATTCCTCGTCGACCTGAAAAAATCCATACCCTTTTATAATGATATAGGTTTCTTCGTTTTTGCGGTGAATATGAAAATAAGGTTGCCCTGCGTGCGGAGCGAGGGAATTAAACGATATTTCCGTACCGGTTGCATGGGTAGCCTCTTTCAGAAATACTTTACCTTCCAACAGGTTTTTATTCACCGGATGAATGAGTGAATAGCTCATTAAATCATCCAGATTGCCCAGGTTGATGGCTGTGAAATGCTCGTTTTCGGATAGTTTTTCAATTTGTTTCATGTTTGAAATTGGTTAGTGAATTACTTTACTTGCTCATGTTAATTACTTGTTGATTTTGATTTAATACAAATCGAAGCGAATCGCTCTGTAATAGAGAGCTACAAATACTTTTTTGAAATTTATTCTCCCGGATCTCTATGTTTGCCAGGTCTAAAAGTGAGTGAAAAACAACAGAAGATGTAATACTTTTGTTCGCATTTTTTATTATGTTTGTTTTTTTCTGAGGGAATAACTGATTATACTTTTCGGAAGTCCAAACAAACAACGGAATATGAACTTCTGAAGTGGTAGGTAGTACATTTCCATGTAATACTTGTCCGTTTTCGAATAAGTTTTCGCCATGATCGGAAATATAGAGCAACGAACTAACGGTCGATTTCTTGTTTATTCTTGCAATCGTATTTGACAAGAAATAATCGGTGTAAAGAATGGAATTATCGTATGAATTTATCTGTTTATCTTTATTCCGTTTGTCTATTACACCATAACCGAAAGCACCCTCCGAATCGGGTTGAAATTTTTTGAACGCTTTTGGATATCGGTTGTCATACCTGTAATGACTGCCCATGGTATGAATGACGATGAATTGTTTCTGTTCATTTTTAGCTAGAATTTTATCGAGATACAACCAAAGATTTTCATCCAGATTCTCCGACGAATCACTCTCTTTTGTAACAAAAAAATGTTCTTTTGTTTTCTTTACTACCCGTTGAATAAAATCATTCCCTACCGACTGATTAGCTATCCAATAGGTCGAAAATCCGGCTTCGTCAAAGGCATCGATGATACTTTTTTCTTTTGTAAATATCTCGAAGTTTTGTGCCGTTGCACGAGTAAGGAGGATCGGTAAAGCTGTGCGCGTTTCATTGGCCTCTGAATATACATCGTTGAAAGAAACCAGACTACTTGTTTTTGCTAACAATGGACTGGTTATACGAGCATAATTATTGATAGAGAAATTAGCATATCTGGCGGTTTCGCCAATAACCAATACATACATCTCTTTTTCATTTGTTTTTACAACTTGCTTAGCACCAAAAGAGAAATGCTCAATATCAGCCGAGGTCCGATTTACGGTATGAAACATTTTAATTCCTCTATCGATGGCTAAAATCATATCGCAAGGATAAATTTCCTCAAACTTTTGCGCAAAGGATCCATTTGCAAATTCAAACCGCACTTTTGTATTCGAAGCAATTTTTGACCCTAAAGCAAAGAAATAGGCATAGAGTGCACACAGAAAAAGAAGGCTCAGAGCGCTTACTATGAGTTTTCGCTTAGGACTGAATAATGCAACATTTCCGGGTAGTTGCTTAGCACTGAAAAAGTAGACAAGATAGATAAGGAAAGCCCCAACCAGTAATAGCTTTATCGATTCCAATAGTTCGAAAGCCTCGTGATAATCTGTTTGAAGAATCAACATGATAAATCCGGGGCTTACGGTTTGTTGGTTTAAATAGATTTCGGCAATTTCGAAAGGGGCGAGCACAACAAAAATACCATTGATAAAGAAGGCTGTGCGGATGTTGAAAATCAAAAACGGTATAAAAAAGCAAATCACAGAAATGCCAAGAAATATAATTTTTTTTATATTATTTCCCTCGAGCGAACTGCCGAAATAGATATAGAATAGGTTGGGGAACAAGCATACTATACTTAATACTACAAATAGAAATATGTTTTTTTTATTCTCCTTTACAAAAAGAAGAAGGCTGTCGTAAAACATCAACGCTTTTGAAGTGCTAAAGTAAGACATGCTATTTCGATATTATTAGTTTTAAGGCCTAAATCTTCGTTCGAAATTTGAACTAAGTCTGAGAAGATTTTCTATTGTTGGAATCCCGTATGGAAAAGCAATACTGCTATTCCCTGAGTAAACCTGACTCGAATTCAGATTGCTGATTGATGTTCTGCGTATCCCGTTTAATTGAAGGTAATATGCATACTGTGTTTTTTATTGAAAACACCTTTTATGATTTGGAAGGATACCAGCTTTTGCATGTTGAAAAAACTTACTTTATTGACAACGAGAAATCCTTTTTCAAAATAAAAGTCCGTTGTATAAGTAATTGACACACCATTTGCGCCTGTGACACTAACGTCTTTAACGTCGTACTTTTTTATCACCGAGTCTATTTGACACTCAATTGATGGGACAGTACGTTTTGCTTCGTTTTGGCTATAAGCTGTGGAAGACAGTGCAACGAATAATAAAAGAAGAATTAAATTTTTTTTCATAACTGTTTGTTTTGATATATACTTAATTGATGTTGTATTTAAAATTCTCAGAATGAAGATGCTGTTTACTTTTGCAGCAATATCGCAAAGGTTTTAAGCCTGAAATAACTTATCGCCACTTTGATGATTAAATGCCGGGTGTAAATCAAAACGGACAACTCCAACAATAGCTTTATCGCCAACGGCTTTAGCAACAAGTGCTGTGCCTTCTGTTCCAAAACCTGCACATAATTCGATGGCTGTAATACCCTCATTAACTAATTGTAAAGCTACCTCTTGAGCTTCTTCATAGTTTTCTACTCCAACAACTGATAGTTTTACTACCGGAGAATCAATAACTGTTCGATGGATCTTATAATCATTCTCCGGAGCTATAAAAATAAATGCTGCTTTTACTGACATAATTTTTCGTTTTATTTGTTGATATTTATACTGCATAAATACAATGTCTATGCAGTTATTGACTTTATTTTAGTTTGGTGCAGGCGAATATTGATCGGCAATAATACACCATTTGGTATCTTTATTTGGATGCAATGTATATTTCAACTTCAGAATTCTCTCCATTCTGAGATTTTTCGCCATACACCTCAAAATCATACGTGTATTTCCGATCGAGCTCTTTGTCTTTTTTCCAAATGTCTGTCCATACCTCAACAATTGCTTTTGGCATCAATCCTTTTGCTGTGTATTTTACAAAATTGTCAGAAGGAAATTGTCTCCCGATAAGTCCTGTCGGAATATTTTCCAAACTGCTTACTTTAACCCCAATAATTGTTGTATATTCGTCTGTAAAGTCCGATTTATAATCGGTATATATTGAATAAATGTCATTACATAATTTGTTTGGTGTTTTGTCAAATAGGTTTTCCATGTAAAATTGTTGCCAAAGCTTACCAATGTCTTGTGCTGATTGATTGTTTTTGTTAGTCGTTTTTACCGAGATTCCTATTATTTTGAATTCATTTATTGTTATCATATTATTCGTTTATTTAAATTTATACTTATTCGTATGTAAATAGTTTAATTGATAATTTGTTCTCTGAAACGTTATGATTCCAATCAAATTAAACTAAGAACCAATTGACTTCGAAATTGAAACGGATCAAAAGCTGCCTCTTAGAACTCCGTCCGTCAATAGCGTGGTGCTTGGCTTTGGGCTGTCGTTATCGAAATCGTACAATACGCAATTGAATGTGGATTCAATAAACCATGCGCTAATCGATTCCGATCTATGGAGAGGATACAACTGCATGGACTTTGAAATATCATAAGTGGATTTTGCCAAAAAGTAATTGTATTGTCCCGAATTGTCATACTCGGACATCTTGTCATAATAACTTTTGTATTTGATATTGGTTTTACGGTCCAATATAGTAATATAAAACCCTGTATATTTTGAGGTCAGACTTTCTACTGCCAAATAAGGTGGCATAAACTGTGATATGGCTTTACCGGTTTTGAAAATCTGTTTTTTGCAATCAGGATACGAAAAGCCTTTAGCAATAACTGTATCAAGAAGTAAGCATTTGCTGAACCCAATACTTATTTCATAATTAGGTGAACTGTAATCATAGTACTGACCTATGATTATCGAATCTTTAGGATTGTTGTTTAGCTTGTAGAGTCGTTGAATGTAAAACCCACCTCCATCTGCCGCTGTAGTAGGAGATTGGAGTACAAGTCTTTCTCCGTTTATTTTACACGATAAATAGAAACTGTCGGTGCGGATTGTCTGCGATTTTTCGAGTGCCACTTCGTTTCGGTCACACGAGATAAAGATGAATGAGAATAAAATGAATAAACAGGAATAAAGGGGTAGTCGCATAATAGATAACTTTTTTAAGTAGTGGTTGGTTTATACTGTTGTTTGTTTTGATATGCAATGCGAAGTTTTTTTTGCATTTGCAGGTGTAATTTAAGCAAAAATCATGCCCTAGGGTAGGAAATATTTACTTAATTTCAAAAAAAACTATTAAAGCCCACTAAATACTTTTCCGAACGACAAGCTGTCGACTTCAGTACCTCGACTAAACTGCTTAGCTACCGATAGCTCGTTATTTCTTTACACATTCCAGATATAACATTGGAACTGTTAGTTTTAATTCACCTTTGATTTTTGAAAATGCATTCAGATTTTTCTCAAAAGTCTCAAAGAATATTTGTTTATCCCTTTCGTCAAACATGTTTTTCCACGAACCGAGAAAGGCCATAACGATAAAAGAGTGATTTAAAAATGCGCTACCGTTTAAAAACCTCATGTTATAGGTCGATCTGACGATATTCTTGATTTGAAAATCATGCTTATCCAACAGTTCAGTCACCGATGCTTCCGTTCCTCTATGATTCACATGCTCGGAAAAAGAGGCGAGGTATTTTTCAAATCCAAGTTCGTGTAAGGTTTCACGGTATACTTCGTAAAATTCAGTAAACGTACCGGTTAAGTTCGTTGTCAGACACAACGAACCATTTTGTTTTAACACTCTGTGACATTCAGATACTACTTTGGCAGGACATTCGAAATTGTTTATCCCCAAATTGGAGGTGATCAGATCGAAGTGCTGATTGGGAAATGGAACGATGGAAGCATCGCCTTCAATCACTGATATGTTTTTAAGTTGCAGGGTGTTGATTTTTGTAGCCGTTCTTTTTACAGCTTCCGTCCATGGATCCATGCCAACGGAAGTACATTTATTTCCCAGCCGTTGCGCTATCTCTATCAACGGAAAGCCCGTAGCACAACCAATATCCAGATAATGGGAATATTCACCGATAGGGAAGTTGTCGAGGAGCAGCAACCCGAACGCCGAAGACCATAACGGCAATTCGTCACAAGTATTGGTTATGTCCGGTTGCAGGTAATCTATTTTTTTATTTAAGTAGTTTGTCATGCGCTACAGTGTTGAAAATATTTTTATTTATCCACTTATTTACTTATTCTGCAAGTTGTCAGAATCAGAATCCGTCCATTGACGGAAGGAAAGCTCCTGCTTTCCATACTTTCCACAACTGTCTATTTTCTGATAAGCAAGCTAAAGTCTTGCTTTTAGCATTGACGAAACGGGACGCTTCGCCACATACACGCTACACTTAACAGAGTGTTTAAACTTCTTGTTCTATGTTTACCTTGAATTCGATGTAATCAACACAATCCCAATTATCCCAATAAAATGTATAGCAAACATATAAATATTATCTTTTGGGGTTGCTGTTCGTTTTACAAGTTCTGACGTTCTTCTAGACCAACCTCTTGTGATAAATACTGGTATGAAATCCTGCTTCTCCCATCTCCAGAATAAATAACGGATAACCTGATATTCGACAAAACAATATAAGGGTAGTAAACACACCGAACTGTAGTGTAAAATAAGATAGTCAACAACTGCAAATTTCAGAACAAAAATCAACCAGATAATAGAATAATTGAATCGAACAAATCGCTGTCCCATTGGAGTCCAAATAAGACACAAACTGAGTATTCCCGGAACTGGGTAACTCAACCACGGGCCTAGTGGGCGGTCATACAATACAGCCACATTATCTAATATAGTTATCAGGAAGAAAAACACCAACCACCAACGATCTTCTTTTGATAATCGTTCAACAATAAACCCTCCGTATTTTCTTTCAGTCTGACTCAATTCGTCAGCTAATATTTGGATTCTATCTTTCATTTGATTTTCCATGTCGCGCATAGAATATTTTTCTTAGTTTCTTTTTACACTGACGCATAACCCCAATATATATACTTATTCTACTGCACATATTCTTCTTCCTTCGCCATTTCGTAAATCAATGATGGTATCGATGTTTGGCATAGCGTTCCGCTATGTCTAAGTTAGAACTTGTCCGCCCATTGACGGAAGGAAAGCTCCTGCTTTCCATACTTTCTACAACTGTTTATTTTCTGATATACAAGCCAAAGGCTTACTTTTAGCTTTGACGAAGCGGGACGCTTCGCCAAACACACATGCTACACTCAACAGAGATTGATTATATTCATTTAAATTCGTCGAATGCTTTTGAATCTTCAAATCTATCCATCAAAGATTGATCAAATTCAACTTTGCCACTTTTTACATCGCGGTAATAATCAGATTTTAAATAATTAACTCGATTTAATCTTTTGACTAGCACAACATCATCTATTTTATGTTTATCCCACTCATGAAGAAGCTTTTCAAATTCTATAAATTTTTCTAATTTTTCAAATTCCTCAAAAATTTGGATACTGTTTATTCCACAAGATGCAGTAGCTTCAAACTTAAATATATTTTTAATTTTTCCATTGACAAATAAGATTGATAATATGCCTACATAAATTGCGTATACAAAGAACCCAATCCCTACACCAAATAAATACCATAAATCAAATGGATAACTTTTTTCTTTAAATGAAATAAGAAAGTTTAGACCCTCTCCACCCAAAAAAGCGGAAATTGTGGCTACCAAAGTCTGTGGGCTAAATACCTTATATTTTCGCATAAAATAGTAAAGCATCCAACCTACAACTGAACCAATAAAAAGAGGAGCTAAATAGTAAATCATAATATTTTTCTTTTAAATGAAACTGCGGTTAATTAAATGTTTTTTATTATATTGCTGCTAATACCAATATACCTTCTTTCGCCAAACAAAAAAAAACTTCGCCAAAAATACACGCTACACTCAACAGATCGATTGTATTTATTTTTTTATAAGAGTGGGCTTAAGCCCTGTTTTTTAGAAATCCTCTTCACAATCACAATTCACCATATATCCAGGTGTATAATGGTCGATTAACTTTCTAACTGCAATTAAACTTCCTTCTGGATTAAAACTCACTAAACGTTGAAATAAATCTACTTCAGCTGTCTTATTAAAATCATTATCAGCTTTAGTATGTGCCAATTCATCCCTTAAATTATGTAAATCAACTATACATTGATAATATTGTGTGTGTTCAGACCAAAAGTTTTTAGAGTCGTAAATTTGTGGAAATATAATTTTAAATTTATCAAACAGTGAGATGTTTTTTTGAGGTTCGATAAGTTCAATTTTATCTTTTTGTTTAGATACTTTGATGCAACGTTGAGAGATACATTTATTTACATAAGATTCAAGAGAACAGTATAAGTTGAAGATAAAACTACTAAGATGTCCAAAATAAGTATATATTTCATAGTCACAAAGTGTTCTTTCACTACTTCTTTTTCGCAGAGCTTTTAGTAATTTGTCTTTAGTGTTGATTAATGACGGTTTCAATAAATAAGCATGATTATAAAACATTAAAGTGTAATCGGGTATTGGAACTAAAAAAGTATCGTTTTTGAATTTCATTGGAAAACTTAACACTTCTCTGCCTGAATTATGTTTCATTAAGACATAGTTATCTTTTAAGATTCGACGATCAATTTTACTGTCGATATTGAACGTTAATGTGTTTCTTGATTTTTTTAATTCAATTAATAAATCAGAATCTTCGTATCTAAACTTTTTTTTAATATGCTTCATGTTGTGATTTCACTCTCGGCTAAGGCCCTTTTTCTAATTTTTATTTCTTTTCAGTAGTTTTCTGCCTTAGCTCAAGTTTCACCATGTCGTAGTAGTTTTCTTTTTTATCGGCTTGCTGCTAACACTAATATATGTCTATTCTACTGCACTATAGCAGAGTTATACCTATCTCTACTTTATGCCTTTAGCTTAGATAGAGTATTGCTTTTTCATTTTACACTACAAATATATGAAACAATCTTAATAGCCCCAATCATTCTATAAGTTATTTTTAAGTTTGTTGAATATACCCTACGAGCTGGCTGCTATGCCTTTCGAACGTCCTGCTATGCCTTTCGAACGCTCTGCTATGCCTTTCGATGACTCTACTATGCCTTTCGAAAGCTATGCTAGGTCTTTCGATGGCTCTACTATGCCTTTCGAATGCTCTGCTAGGTCTTTCGAACGCTCTGCTATACCTTTCGAAGTCTCTGCTAGGGCTTTCGATGACTCTGCTATACCTTTCGATAGGATTAAAATTTTATCGTATCTCTGTATTTATATCCTGTTTTTCAGTATTATATATTAATAAGCCTTCATTTTTATCATCCAGTTGTCCTATCAGTTTTCCTTCCTTATTCCAAACCGATGATTTACCCGCACATTGGTATCCACCGGATGTCCCTACGTAGTTAGCCAGAAAAGTAGTCATATTGTATTTCGCTGCAATGGCCGATAGTTTCTGCATATCACCATCCACTCCGGTAACCGAGTTCAGTACACTCGCTATATAAATGTTGGCATTGTTTTTATGTGCTTGTTCGGCATGTTTGGGGTTCGATAATTCATAGCAAATAGCCGGTGCAACGATGCTGTCGGCTACATTCAGAAAAAGTTGTTCTGTGCCCGCTGTAAAAATACCCACTTCGGTGTGGTAGAGGTATTGTTTGGAGTAAGTGAGCCGTTCTTTGCCGGGTTGAAAGATAATCATGCTGATAAAGAGTTGACCGTTATCTTTGGTAGGTAGTCCAACACCAATGACGATTTTGTTTTTATCCGAAATCTCTTGGAAAATATCCAATCTTTTGTCTTCTTGCGTGGTAGCCAATTCCGGAGCCAAGGTCGGTTCGTAACCGGTGAGCGAAAGTTCGGGGAAAATCACTAGGTCAGCCTGTTGGGTAATGGCAATGTTGAGGAGTGCCACATGTTGCTCTATGTTTTTTGCGATGTCTCCTTTGTTGGGACTGGTTTGTGCAATACAAATTTTCATGGTTCCGTTTTTTTTTGCAAATCTACAAAAGATTATTAACAGCAGCAATTAATCTACTAATTATTTAATGAATGTGAGTTTGGTGTAGGGATGAAAAAAATAGCAATTCTGAATTTTTATAATCATGTCAGAATTACAACAGAATTACAACAGAATTGAGTCAGAATTGAATCAGAATCATGTCAGAATGTCGAAAAGGTTACCATTTAATTATCTTCAGTTAGCTTATCTCGATCTTCCATAATAAAAACAAAGGGCACTTGTTTTTATTCAAACTAATTCTAATTGCACGAAAGTACCAGCTGTTCGGTTAATTTGTAGTTAATATCCGCACTTTAGTATCGCTTTGTGCTTGAATTGTTTTAATTTACTCTAAAATGAATTTCACATTTCATACAAACTAAAAATTCTTTGTATCTTTGAACGTTTTTTTGCGAAAGGCTAAGGTAGAGGCTAAGGCGGAGGCAAAGGAAAGAAATAAGAAATAGCTTACTGTTTACTGACAACTGTTAACTGATTAAGCTGCTTATTGAATAAGGGAATATTAATATTAATAATTATACATGAAACGATTCAAATTACTGAACAACATTTTCGGGTGGCTTGCATTTGCTGTGGCTGCCATAACGTATTTGCTTACCATGGAGCCTACAGCCAGCTTCTGGGATTGCGGTGAATTCATTTCTACAGCTTTTAAACTGGATGTTGGTCATCCACCGGGAGCACCTTTCTTTATGCTTACTGGTCGTATCTTTACGCTTTTTGCTGCCGATAATACCAAAGTTGCTGTGATGGTGAATTCCTTGTCGGCACTGCTAAGTGCCTTTACCATCCTGTTCCTGTTCTGGACCATTACGCATTTGGCCCGCAAGGTAATTATCAAATCGGAAAGTGATTTTTCGTGGGGAACTACCATTGCTATTTTGGGTGCCGGATTAGTAGGTGCGTTAGCTTATACTTTCTCCGATTCATTTTGGTTCTCGGCTGTTGAAGGCGAGGTGTATGCTTATTCTTCATTCTTTACGGCTATTGTTTTTTGGGCAGTGCTGAAATGGGAAGATGTTGCCGACCGTTCGGGTTCGGATCGTTGGTTGATACTTATTGCTTATCTGATGGGTCTCTCTATCGGCGTTCACTTGCTCAACCTCTTGGCTATTCCTGCCATGGTGTTGGTTTATTATTTCCGTAACAACACACCTTCTACCAAAGGTATCGTGTTAGCATTACTGGCTTCATTGGTTATCCTGGGTAGTGTGCTCTATGGTATTATTCCTGGTTCGGTGGAAGTGGCCAGCTGGTTCGAGTTGTTCTTCGTGAACACGCTTGGTTTTGCGTTTAATACCGGTTTGTTTGTGTATATATTCCTTGCCGTTGTTATTTTGGCATGGTCTATCTACGAGTCGTATGTGAATAAAAATTTCGTTCGTTTGGCCGTGTCGTGCGTGTTGGGCGTAACTATTGTAGGTATTCCGTTCTTTGGCAACAGTGTGATTATCGGAGTATTGATTATTGCTGCATTAAGTGCTTTCTTTTATTGGAAAAGGGATAAAATCAATGTGCGTTGGGTAAATACTGCCATGTTGATGATTACCGTTATTCTTATCGGTTATTCATCGTATGCCGTTATTGTTATTCGTTCGTCGGCCAAACCGCCAATGGATCAAAACTCGCCCGACAATGTGTTTTCATTGAAATACTATCTTAACCGCGAGCAATACGGCGACCGTCCATTGCTGTACGGTTCTGTATACAACGCTCCTGTGAAGCTGAACATAGAGGGTAATATGTGTGTGCCTGTAAAGAAAGAGGGAGCTGCTACTTATGCTCCAAAACCAAAAACATCGCCTACCGATAAAGACGAATATATCATTACCGGTTACAAAATCGACTACGAGATGGACGACCGCTTCAATATGTTATTCCCACGTATGTACAGCGATAATCCTCAACATGTGGAAGCTTATAAACAATGGGGAAATATCACCGGTGAATCGGTAACGTACGATTATTGCGGTCAGCAGAAAACGGATATTAAACCTACTTTTGGCGAAAATCTTGTCTTCTTCTTCGACTACCAGGTGCGATTTATGTATTGGCGTTATTTTATGTGGAACTTTAGCGGTCGTCAAAACGATATGCAAAGTTACGGTGAAATAGACCGTGGTAACTGGATTACCGGTATAGGCTTTGTTGATAATTTATTGGTGGGTGATCAAAAGCATCTTCCTTCGGAATTAAAAGATAACAAGGGACATAATGTCTACTTTATGTTGCCACTTTTGTTGGGTTTATTGGGTATTCTATTCCTAATGTATGCCGGAAAAGAAGGGAATCAGACCTTGTGGATTACCATCTTATTGTTTGTACTGACAGGACTTGCCATTGTTATTTACCTCAATCAAACGCCTTATCAGCCACGTGAGCGTGATTATGCTTACTCGGGTTCGTTCTATGCGTTCAGTATCTGGATTGGGTTGGGTGTACTCGGCATTATCCGTGCGCTCGATAAATGGGTACCCCGCTCGGTGAGTGCCGTGGTGGTTACTATCTGTTGTTTAGGTGTACCTGCTCTTATGGCACAACAAAACTGGGATGACCACGATCGTAGCGGTCGTTATACCAGTCGCGATTTTGGTGGTAACTACCTTGCCTCGTGTAAACCAAATGCCATTATTTTCTCTAACGGTGATAACGATACTTTCCCTCTTTGGTACAATCAGGAAGTGGAAGGATACAGAACCGATGTGCGTGTATGTAACTTAAGTTACCTGCAAACTGACTGGTATATCGGTCAGATGAAACGCGGTGCTTACGAATCGGCTCCACTGCCTATCTCGTGGCAACCGAAAGATTATGTGTCCGGCAAAAACGAAGTGGTGTACGTTGACTCTATGATGCCTCAGCTGGATGTAAAAACGGCTTACGACTTTGTGCTGAGTGCCGATCCGCAAACAAAACGCGAGGGCGAAGCATTTATCCCAACAAATCATTTGTTCTTGCCTATTGATGCAAAACAAGTTATTAGTACGGGAACACTGCCGATAGCAAGAGCCGGTGAAATTGTACCACAAATGGATATTCAACTGGACAGACGAATCACGAAGAGCTCGTTGATGATTCTTGAACTATTGAAAGAAAATAACTGGAAACGTCCTGTCTATTTCGCAACCACCGTGGGTGATGAGTATTATATGGGCTTGAACGATCATTTCGAACTTACTGGATTGGCGTATCAAATACTACCCGTAGGTGTAAAAGGTGCCGGAGCCGGTGTAAATGCCGACGAAATGTACACTAATATGATGACAAAATTCCGTTATGGCGGTGTCAATAATCCGAAAGTATACCTCGACGAAAATATTAGCAGGATGTGTCGTACACATCGTATGATGTTTAGTCAGTTGATTGGTGCATTGGTAGCCAAAGGCGATTCGGTACGTGCATTGAAAGCATTGGATTATTGCGAGAAACAAATCCCGGGTACTACTGTTCGTCACGATTATGTTTCTACACAACTTGCCGATTATTATTACAAGCTACATAAACCGGCAAAAGGAAATGAGATTATGACTGCTGTAGCCAAAGATTGTGTCGAAAATCTTGATTGGTATTTGAGTTTAAGCACGGGCAACCGTAGCAGTGTAAGCAATCGTATCGGACATAATATGGCGGTATTGCAACAAGTACTGCGTATCTCGCAAGATGCTAAACAGGAACTGATTTTGAATAAATTCATGCCTAAATACATGCAGTACGCTAAAACGCTTCAGTTGTAAATGAATGTACAGTTTCCAAGACTTCTCCGCCCTTTGTGGGGAAAAGTAATGTGGCGCAAAGATCCATCGAAGAAAGTAATTTATCTTACTTTCGACGATGGTCCGGTGCCGGAAGTTACACCGCTGGTACTTGATTTGCTCGACGAATATAAGATTAAAGCAACCTTTTTTTGTGTGGGTGAAAATGTACAGAAGTACCCCGAAACCTTTGCTCAGGTGCTGAATAGAGGTCACAAAGTAGGAAACCATACCTTCAACCATCTGAAAGGGTTTTCGGTGACGGATGAAGAGTATTATGATAATATCGATAAAGCAGCCGGGCTGATAGACAGTAAGTTGTTTCGTCCGCCTTATGGACGGATTACCCGGCGTCAAATCAATGAATTGAAATCGAAGTATAAAATTATTATGTGGGATGTTATTACCCACGATTATAATAAAAACCTGTCGCCCGAAACTATTATGCGAACCATAAAACGCTACTCGCGCAATGGTTCCTTAGTTGTTTTTCACGACTCGATAAAAGCAAATGATAATGTGCTTGCCGTATTGCCATTGGCCATTGAATATTGGAAAAGCAAAGGTTATACCTTTGGAGTGTTGGATTAATTATTAATGATCAATGATAACTGCTTACTGATAACTGTTCACTGATAACTGAAATGAGGGAATCCATTTTACATTATGTTTGGCAGCACAAGCTTTTTATAGCTCAACAGCTGTTTACTACCGAAGGTGAACCGGTAGCTGTAATTGACGTGGGTAAACATAATACAGATGCAGGTCCCGATTTCTTTAATGCCAAAATCAGAATCGGCGAAACGCTTTGGGCCGGAAATGTAGAAATACATACACGCTCCACCGATTGGCATAAGCACAGTCACCATTCCGATAAGGCCTACAATAGCGTTATTTTGCATGTGGTGTCGGAGGTAGATGGGGAGATATTTCGGGCGGATGGTGCTAAGATACCACAATTGGCATTGGTGTATCCAAAGCATATTGCTGAGAATTACGACCAACTGATTACCGAGCAGAAATGGATTCCGTGCGGCGATAAAATTGCTGCTGTTCCGGGTATTGTTATCGAAAGTTGGAAAAATGCATTATTGACCGAACGGTTGGAACAAAAAATGCAAGCCATCACCACGTTGCTGACCGAGAGCCAACAGCACTGGGAAGAAGCTTTTTACATTACGCTGGCACGCAATTTCGGATTTGGAACCAACAGTCAGGCTTTCGAGAGCTTAGCCAAATCAATACCACTATCGGTACTGGGTAAGCACAAAGATCAATTGTTTCAGTTAGAAGCATTGCTCTTCGGACAAGCTGGGCTGTTGACCAACGAAGCTACTGATGAATACAGTGCACGCTTGAAACAGGAATACAGCTTTTTGAAAGCAAAGTTCAATTTACAACCGATGACAGGCTCGCAATGGAAGTTGCTGCGGTTGCGACCCGATAATTTTCCGCATGTTCGCATAGCGCAATTTGCGTCGTTGATACATTTGTCGTCTAAGCTATTTTCAAAAATAGTCGATAAACCGGAGATAGAGTACCTATGTTCGATATTTGTCTGCGAACCCTCTGACTATTGGAAACGTCATTATCTGTTTGCTCATGAAAGTCCGACGAGCGATAAAAAGTTGGGTACTCAATCGATAAATATAATTTTAATAAACACGGTGGTTCCTTTTCTGTTTTGTTATGCGCAGCAGAAAAATATCCAGCTGCTAAAAGATAAAGCATTACAACTGCTGGAACAACTTCCGTCGGAGCGCAATGCGATTATTACTGCCTGGCAAAAGTTGGGCATTAGTTCAGCAACGGCCTACGATTCGCAGGCATTATTGCATTTAAAAAAACAGTATTGCGATGATAAAAAATGCTTGCGTTGCAGAATAGGGCATAAAGTGCTAACGAGTTGAAATGAAAAATGAAAAATTTAGAATGAAACAAATAACAAAAATATACCTTTTTATAGTTGCGGTAGGCCTCATTTTGCTTGTAAACGCCTGTGCCAATATGTCGCAGGGGCCAACAGGTGGCCCTGAAGATATTACACCTCCAAAGGTTGTAAAATCATTCCCGGCCAACGGCTCGCTGTACTTTAAAAAGAAACAGATTCAGATTGATTTCGACGAAATTGTAACTGTCGAGAAGGCATCCGATAATGTAATTATCTCACCCCCACAACAAAATCCGCCCGACGTGAAATCCTACGGAAAGCAGGTTACGGTGAGTTTTAATCAGGATCTGGCCGATAGTACTACCTACAGTATTGATTTTGGGAATGCTATTGTTGATAATAATGAAAAGAATCCCCTAAAGAATTACGTATTTGCATTTTCTACCGGAGGGCAGATTGATACCATGAGAGTTTCGGGAACTGTTGTTAATGCGCAGGATTTAAACCCTATGCCGGGAATTTTTGTTGGTATTTATGCTACGGATAATGATTCTTCTTTTTTCAAGAACCCTTTTATCCGCATCGGTAAAACCGATGAGTATGGTCGTTTTTCGATCAGTAACATGAAAAAAGGCAAATTCAAAGTCTATGCTTTGGATGACGTGAATCACGATTTCTTTTATCAACCGGGCGAAGGACTGGCAATGCACGATTCACTTGTTGTTCCTACTTCGCGTATGGAAGAAATGCGTGACACTATATGGAAAGACTCAATAACGGTGGATAGTGTTCATAAATACATGGGTACGCGCTTTTTGCCTGATGATTTGGCATTGCGTTTTTTTAAAGAAAATAAGAAGCGTCAGTATTTTGTGAAATTTGAACGGAAAGAACCTTTTGTATTTAATCTGTTTTTCAATGCTCCTGCTGCCGAATTACCAAAACTGACTCCGCTTAATTTTAAGTGGGATGACAAATACTTACTGCAAAAGAACGCAACAAAGGATAGCTTGACCTATTGGCTTACCGATTCTACAGTGTGGAATGTGGATACCCTGCAAATGTCAATGACCTATCTGAAAACCGATTCGTTGTTTAAACTTGTGCCTGTAACCGACACTATCAATGTGGCGATGCGAAAAGCGCGGTTGAACCCTAGAGCTAAAATCCCCAAAAAGGTAGTAATCACTAAAGTGGAACCCTATAAATTCTCAAACAATGTATCTGGTGCTTTCGAAATATATAACCCCATTATTCTGCGTTTCGAAGCTCCGATGGACAGCTTCGATATTTCGAAGATTAAGTTGACCGAAAAAGTAGATACGGTATTCAAAACGATACCGTTTAAGTGGAAACAGCTCGACTCGACAAAAATGTGTTATAGTATCGCGCACGAATGGACTGCCGAAACTGCGTATAAGATTGAAATTGATTCGGCTGCTTTCAAAAGTATCTACAAAAGAATCAGTAATAAATACGATGCAGACTTTAAAATCAGATCGTTGGATGAATATTCAAGTCTGAAAATACAGTTAACTGTGTTCAATCCCAAGGTAGTGATGCAAGTCCTCGATCAGAAGGATGTGGTGTTAGCCACAAAACCTGCATCGGCAAAAGGTACTGTTTTCGAGTATTTACGTCCGGGCGATTACTATCTTCGCATGTTTATAGATACCAATGGAAACGGAGTATGGGACACCGGCGATTTATCCACTAAACGTCACCCCGAAGAGGTATATTATTATCCTCGGAAATTTACGCTGAAAGCCAATTGGGAGTTTGAGGAAACGTGGGATTATAATGCTGTGACACTGTTGAAGCAAAAGCCTGTTGAATTGTTGAAGGATGATCCGAATAAGGAAAAGAAAGCTGCAAGAACAGTGAACCCGACGGGAAATAAACCGGTAACTAATAGCAGCACGAATCGAAATAGCAGTCCGAACAGACGGCTGAACTAAATATTGAAAAGAGCAAATTCAACAGTCGGATTGAATTTGCTCTTTTTGTTTTTCCGCTCTTTTTGTAAAGAAATAAGATTGGTTTTGCCGTATTTAAAGTAACGCAAATAAGCTTTGCAAACGTTTGCGCTGAGAATAACCTAAAGCGCTACCCTGATTGACCCCGTATATATGGAATTTAATTAGTTTTGTACCCTGATTGAATAGTCGGGTGCATGATATCTTATTTCAAGATCGTTATGGATAATCTATATAAATAATACGGGGTGTAAAGCTTAATGCCTGCATCTACAATATTAATCTACAATTAATAAACAATGAAAAGAAATTTAATTGCATTTTTGCTACTCGTGAGTGTATTGGTGAATGCGCAAACATTATTATCCCCAAATGGAAAATTACAACTTCATTTTAGTGTTGATAATGGAGTTCCAAACTACGAGCTAAAGTATAAAAGCAAGTTGGTAATGAAGCCGAGTAAGCTTGGCATTGAAGCAGATGAATTGTCTTTGGCGGGAAATTTTGCAGTGACTGATACGTCTCGTACAGCCTTCGATCAATCGTGGACGCCTGTTTGGGGAAATTACAGTTCGGTAAGAAGTCAGTACAATGAACTGAATGTAACCTTGACTCAAAAGGACAAATCAGCAAGGCGGATAATAGTACGTTTCAGGCTTTTTAACGATGGATTGGGGTTCAGATATGAATTTCCCGAACAAGCAAATCTAAATTTTTTTACCGTTAAAGACGAACTAACCGAATTTAATCTTACCGGCAATCACACTGCATTTTGTATTCCGGGTGATTATGATACAAACGAGTTTCCTTACACAACAGCACCACTCTCCGAAATTAAAACCAAAATGGTGCGTGCTACACAAATCAAACCTGCTGAGAGTTTTGCTCCGGGTCTGACTGTGCAAACCCCTTTGATGCTTAAAACCAATGACGGTTTATATATCAATATTCATGAGGCCGCACTTGTACATTATTCAGCAATGCTGTTAAATGTTGACGATAAAACATTTTCATTGAATACTCATTTAACTCCTGATAAGTTAGGGAAAAAGGGTTATCTGCAAGCTCCGTGTGTTTCTCCATGGCGAACAATTATTGTAAGTGATGATGCACGCGATATATTGGCTTCGCAAACTATTTTAAATTTGAACGAACCAAGTGTAATCAAAGATCCGTCGTGGATTAAACCGATGAAATTTATCGGTGTCTGGTGGGAAATGTTTATCGGAACAGGAAAAACCTGGGCTTATAGCGATTATTATAGTGCTAAACCCGGCGTTACTGATTACACAAAATTGAAGCCTAATAATCGTCATAGTGCAAATACAGCTAATGTAAAAAAGTATATCGATTTTGCTGCTGCCAATGGTATTCAGGGAGTTTTAGTTGAAGGTTGGAATGAAGGATGGGAAGATTGGGAATCGTATAGAAAAGATAAACAGTTTGAATTTGACAAACCTTATCCCGATTTTGATATGCCAACATTGCGCGATTATGCAGCATCAAAAGGGGTTCAAATTATTATGCACAATGAAACCTCTTCCAATGCTGCGGATTATGACCGCAATCTGGATAGAGCATTTGATTATATGAATGCAAATGGCTACAAATCGGTAAAAACTGGTTATGTCGGATATATTATTCCACGTAGCGAGTATCATTCTTCTCAATGGATGAACGACCATTATATTCATGTGGCTCAACGTGCTGCCGAAAAGAAGATTATGATTGACAGTCACGAAGCAGTTCGTCCAACCGGTTTGTGTCGTACGTATCCAAACTGGATTGCGCAAGAATCGGCTCGTGGTACTGAGTTCGAATCCATGGGTGGAAATGATCCTGATCATACCACTATTCTTCCATTTACTCGTTTAATGGGTGGTCCAATGGATTATACACCGGGTATTTTTCAGGGAGATTTGAGTTATTACAAAGGTTCGAAAAATGATCAAAGAGTACACACTACACTGGTAAAACAATTGGCGCTTTATCTCACCATGTCGAGCCCATTGCAGATGGCAGCCGATTTACCGGAAAATTACGACCGGTTCAGGGATGCGTTTCAATTTATCAAGGATGTAGCTGTTGATTGGGATAACAGTTGGTATCTCGAGGCTGAACCGGGCGATTATATCACTGTAGCCCGTAAAGCAAAGGGAAAAGATGAATGGTTCTTGGGTGCAATTACTGATGAAAATCCTCGCACAGCCACTATTTCATTTTCATTTTTACCGGCTGGGAAAAAATATAATGTAACTATTTACGAAGATGGAAAAGATGCCAGTTGGGATAAAAACCCACAGAGTTATCAAATACGTACTATCGTTGTTACGAGCAAAACAGTTTTGAAACAAAAGCTAGCATCGAGTGGTGGAGCTGCCATGACTATTAGATAAGTACAATACAAATTGAAGGATTGGTTGTTGTAGTTGAAAGTAGAGATTTACAAGGTCGCATGTATAGTGATAGTGTAAATCTCTTTTTTTTGATTAATCGACATCTTAAATGAAATAATTGTTCTCCTGAAATGTTTTCTTTATTCAAAGACTACTACTTTTTTTTTGTTGAATGATTCTTTATGTAGCTGATAATTTGATTTGTAGATATAGTCTTATTCTGTTTCTGCTACTTTGATTTTGTGTAGTAAATTCATATTCGAAAAATAATTTACATTTGCATAAGAATTATCTCAAAAGAATATACTTCCAACGGAATTAGCATTTTGATGACTCGAAGAAAAAGAATAAAATATTAATTACAAAATATATATTAAATGAAAAGATTACTGATTCCACTGGTTTGTTTAATGTTGTTGCCATTGTCTGTTTGGTCGCAAACTTCTGTATCAATAGGCGATTTAAAAACATTTAAACAGGAAAATAATCTGATTTCAATCGAGGCTAATAATGCTTTTGTTCAGATTACTGCCTTCAGAGATGATATTATTCGTGTAAGAGCCTACAAAGAAAAACCGTTACGCGCTTTTTCGTATGCAGTCGACAAGCAAGCAGAAGGTAAATTTACAAGTGTCGTTGACGAAGGTTCTAAACTTGTTTTGAAGACAGCAGCATTGAAAATTGAGATAACCAAAACTCCTATACGTGTCAGTTTTTACACGCTCGAAGGTAAATTGATTAATGCTGACGACCCAAGATTTGGTATGACATGGCTTGGTAGCGATGTTACCTGCTACAAACAAATGTTTGAGCAAGAAAAATTTATCGGACTAGGCGAAAAAACCGGTCCGTTGAATAAACGGAGCATGGCTTACGAAAACTGGAACTCAGATGTTCCTGCTTATGGTCTCGATAAAGATCCGCTTTATTCCACAATACCTTTTTATATGGGAATTCACGATGGGATGACCTATGGAATTTTCTTCGATAACTCCTACAAAAGTACTTTTAGTTTTGGCGCTTCAACAGATGATGAAATGTCACATTTTGGTGCTGTGGGTGGCGAGATGGATTACTATTTCTTTGCCGGCGATTCGGTTCGTAATGTGATAGAAGAATACACATGGTTGACAGGTCGTCCTAAACTGCCACCGCTATGGAGCCTTGGCTATCAACAATGTCGTTATTCGTATTATCCCGATAAAGAATTGTTGAGCGTGGCGCAGACATTCCGTGATAAAAAGTTCCCTTGCGATGTGCTTTATCTTGATATTCATTATATGGATAACTATAAAGTGTTCACTTGGAATCCTGAACGTTACCCACAACCTGAACAGATGATAAACACGCTTAAAGGTATGAACTTTCACCTGGCTGTGATTGTAGACCCCGGCTTAAAAGTGGAAGCAGGTTACTCGGCTTATGACGAAGGAATCAAGAATAAGTATTTCCTTTCGTATCCTAACGGACAACCTTATGTTGGAAAAGTGTGGCCTGGTCGGTCACATTTCCCCGATTTCACGCGTCCGGAAGTCCGTACATGGTGGGGTGAAAAATTCTCGGCACTTACTAGTAAAGGAGTGGAGGGTTTTTGGAATGACATGAACGAACCAGCTACCTGGGGGCAAAAAATTCCTGATATGGTTGAATTTGGTTTCGAAGGAAACAAGACAACTATCAAAGAAGGACATAATATTTTTGGAATGCAGATGGTGCGTTCTACTTACGAAGGAACAAAGAAATTGATGAACGGTCGTCGACCTTTGACAATCACAAGAGCTACATTCTCCGGTGGACAACGTTATTCAACCATTTGGACTGGTGATAATTTTGCGTCGGATGACCACATGTTGCTTAGTGCTAAATTAGTAGCTAATCTTGGACTTGCCGGCTTCTCATTCGCAGGTCCCGATGTTGGTGGATTTATGGGTGAGCCAACTAAAGAACTTATGGTTCGCTGGATGTCGCTGGGTGCATTTACACCTTTTTATCGAAATCATAGTGCGGTGGATTTAAACTATCGCGAACCTTGGATTTTACCTAAAGATTATCAGGATATTGTGCGTAATTATCTGAATTTACGTTATCAACTAATGCCGTATATTTATTCTAACGCATTGTTAGCTTCGCGAACCGGATTACCGATTGTACGCACATTGGCTATTGATTATACGAATGACGAAAGTATTTACAATCGCGACTTCGAAAACCAATATATGTTTGGCGATGGATTGCTTGTTTGTCCTGCCCGCAGCACCGACAACTACACCCGTGTATATTTGCCAAAGGGTCGTTGGTATCGATTTTCCAACGATGAAGTTTTTGAAGGAGGTAAAGATTATCACGTAACTTCGCCGCTAAACGACTTACCGGTTTTTGCCGCTGAAGGAGCTATTATTCCTATGCAAAATACCGTTCAGAATACCACTGAGAGTGCTGGAGATACTTTGAAACTACACGTTTTTGCCGGTTCAAAAGCTACTAAAATGCTTTACTACGAAGATGATGGTACGACATATAATTATGAAAACGGAGCATCGTACGAACGAACAATTAGCTTCGACCCGATGAAGAGCGAACTGACCTTGTCAGATAAAAAAGGTGATTTTGCAGGACGATTTAAAAAAGTGTGTTTGATACTACATGGATTCGATGCCATCAGTTCAGTTCGAAATGGAGCAAATGATCTCAAAATTTCGGAGAATAAAAAGACACAAAGTGTTGCTTTTGATCTAAATAACACGGCCATTAGTTTGAAATGGAAATATCAAAAGAAAAAATGATTTTTGTTGTTTAGCAAATGTGTAATAGAGAAAGGGAATAGTGAAAACTATTCCCTTTCTCTATTGATTTATCTCCTATAACTCCAATCAATGTAAAGTTAGGTCAAAAAAAGAATGATGTAAAAATCAATCAAATAAATTTATCCATATATTTGCATAAATTAAAATCACACTCATGAAACGGAATTTACTTTTTTTCTTTTGCATATTTCTCTCTATTCCACTATTTGCCGGAAGTGAAATGGATTCCTTGCTACGTGTATTGGATAGAACTGTAGATGATTTCCAGATTTATTCAAATATGAAGGAGGCTAAAATAAATAAGTTGAAGGATTTACTTAAATATACTACTTCTTACAGCCAGAAATATGAAATCTGTGGAAAACTATATGATGAATATAGTTTTTATAAATCCGATTCAGCACTTGTTTATGCACGAAAGAAATTGCTAATAGCAGAGAAATTAAATAATAAGCGAAATCTTACAGATGCCCGCCTCAACCTGGCTTCTATTATGGGTATTACCGGTATGTATAAAGAAGCAATGGATATTGTAAATAAAGTAGATGTAAATGAAGCCCCGGATTTAAAAGCGTATTATTTTCATATTAATCGAACGATTTATGGTTTTATGGCCGATTATGCTTCTTCTAGTCAGGAAAAAAAACGCTATGATGAAATTACTGCTGCCTATCGTGATTCTTTATTGATAGTAAATGCTCCAAGTTCAAGCGCGCATGTAATGGTGAGATCTGACCAACTGATTATAAATAAGAAATATAATGAGGCGTTGAAATTATTATTAAACTATTATCCCACCATCAAAAATAATATACATGATCGAGCTATTATTGCCTATAGCATTGCATTAGCCTATCACGGCAAACATGAAAGGGATTTAGAAAAGCGTTGGTTGACTACTTCCGCTATCTATGATTTGCAATCAGCTACAAAAGAATATATATCGCTACGGTTGCTGGCATATACATTGTATGAAGATGGCGATGTGGATAGAGCTTATAAATACATTAAACGGTCGCTTGATGATGCTTTGTTTTGTAATGCCCGTTTACGTACATTCGAAATTTCTAAAATGCTACCGATTATTGATAAAGCATACCAACATCAAAGCGATTCGCGTCAACGATTAATGATGATTACAATTTTTAGCATCAGTACATTGTCTGTATTACTTATGTTAGCGGTATTTTTTGTTTATAGGCAAATGAAAAAACTTGCTGTTGCACGTAAAAACCTGAGTGATGCCAACAAGCTTTTGAATGACCTAAATCATGAATTATCTGCTACGAATATTCAGTTGAATAATACTAACGAAACGCTTCTGGAGGCTAATCTGATTAAAGAAGAATATATCGGGAGATATATGGATCAGTGTTCGGCCTATATTGATAAACTGGATGATTATCGCCGTTTACTTAACAAAACTGCAACTGCCGGAAAAATAGATGATTTACTGCGTGTTATCAAGTCGAAACAATTTATTGAAGATGAGCTCAAAGAATTTTACGATAACTTTGACAGTACATTCCTTCAACTATTTCCCACTTTTGTGGATGAATTTAAGTTGCTTTTGTCAGATTACGAAGATGTTACGTTGAAATCTGGTCAACTTTTAAACACAGAGCTACGCATATTTGCACTTATTCGTTTGGGTATTACCGATAGTGTGAAAATATCACATTTTCTGCGCTATTCGCTTTCTACAATTTATAACTACCGAACAAAACTCAGGAACAAAGCCATTTGTAAACGTGGCGAGTTTGAGGAGAATGTAATGCGAATCGGATCGAATATAAAATAGAATAAGCTAATTTAATTGACAAGGCCTTCAGGATTAACACTCTTGAAGGCCTTTTTTTACTCCAAATCCACTACATTTTTTTTGCATGTAACACGTGTTATATTATTTATAATCTGTTTGTTATGTTGTTTGTGGTTGCCGTTTTACTACAATAACACTATGACGATAATTTGCGAATGACAAATGAATATACATTTGCATGGAGAATAAACGAATTTCGAATTTTGTGCTGCGCATTCCTTTTTTTACATGTGCTAGAATTAGTTCAAATTCGTCAAATTATTATTAACCTTAAATTACAAAATGATGGTAAATTTCAAAAAAAAACTAAGCTACATTTTTTTGCTTTGTAGTCTGTTTTTTATGTCGCAAAACGCGGTTGCACAATCAACAGGCCAGTCTATTACAGGGATAGTTGTTGATGCAAAAGGTGAACCCCTTGTTGGTGTAAGTGTCCTTTTGAAAGGAACTACAAATGGAACGATTTCGAACTTTAATGGTGCATTTACACTCCCGGTAGGTGCTGTGAAAAATCCGCTTTTAAAAATTTCGTATATCGGCTACATCTCTCAGGAAATTACTGTGAGAGACTTAAAATCATTACGAATTGTACTGACTGAAGAGTTGAAATCTTTAGAGGAAGTTGTTGTGGTTGGGTATGGAACTCAACGCAAGAAAGACCTGACAGGTTCTGTTGCGACTATCAAGAGTAGTGATATTAAGTCATTACCGGTACCAAGTGTGAGCGATGCTTTACAAGGTCGAGCTGCAGGTGTACAGGTTATTTCTTCCGGAGCACCCGGTACCGATGCTACTTTTCGTATTCGTGGTGTAGGTACTATTAACGATGCCAATCCATTGGTTGTAATTGATGGTTTTCCTATTGATGGCGGGCTAAACCAATTGAACATGGACGACGTAGAATCCATTCAAATTTTGAAGGATGCATCTTCTACTGCAATTTATGGTTCGAGAGGTGCAAATGGAGTAGTTATTATTACCACTAAACATGGATCGTCGGGCGATAAATCTCAGATGAATTTCAATTACTCGTATGGATTGCAAAATTCGACGAATATGATTAAAATGCTTAATGCTTCACAGTTTGCTGCATTGCATAATGATATTTTAGGCAATGCAGGCATAGCACAAAACCCAGCCTATGCTGATCCTACAAGTCTTGGGGTTGGAACCGATTGGTTAGGTTCATTTTTCCGCACTGCACCTATGCAAAATTATTCATTGAATTATTCAAGTGGAAATGAAAAAACCAAAGTCTATGTGTCAGGGAACTATTTTAATCAGGAAGGTGTAGTAATTAATACCGGATTCAAACGCTTTACATTTCAACTGAATACAGACAGTAAAGTTAGTTCGTTCCTAAAATTCGGGAACAACTTAACTCTTAATCACGACATAAAAACCAATGGTGATTATAGCATCCGCAATGCCATGTTGGCTTTGCCTACTCAACCGATTTACCGCTCCAACGGTAATTATTCAGGTCCGATAGCACAACCATTGTATGACGGTGATGTTTTGAACCCGATTGGAGCTGCAAAAACAGTAGAAAATTCTACCAATGGTTACAACTTAATGGGTTCAATTTTCGCCGAACTTGAAATTGTCAAAAACTTAAAGTTCAAGTCTACCTTTGGGTTGCAGGCTAACTTTTGGGATTCGCGTACGTGGTCACCAAAACGAGCGTGGGACACAAGTGTAACTCTTAATTCATATTTGGGTGAACAGTACAATAAAAATCTTACATGGTTGTGGGATAATACTTTTACATACGATAAAGTTTTTGGCAAACACAAACTGGGTGTGATGGCTGGTACAAGCGCGCAGGAGAGTAGATATAACTATATGAACGGCTCTATTCAAAATTTCGCCAGCGATGTAACCCAACAACTGAATAACGGTATCTTGCTTCCTAAAGTGGGTGGAAGCACTTCTAGCTATTCAATGTTATCCTATATGGGTAGAGTGAATTACGCTTATGCCGACAAATATCTCTTTACCGCAACGCTTCGTCAGGACGGTTCTTCACGTTTCGGTGAAAAAAATAAATACGGATTATTTCCTTCAGCTTCTGTAGCTTGGCGTATTTCGCAAGAAGATTTCTTTAAATCAGTCACTTTTGTCAATGACCTGAAAATTCGAGCCGGATATGGTGCGACGGGAAATCAAAGTATTGGTAACTATTCATTCGCCTCATCATTGAATACAGGAAAATATAACTTCAATAACACTGTTGTATCGGCAGTTGTGCCTACAGTTATGCCTAATCCTTACGTGCAATGGGAGCAGCAGAAACAAGGCAATGTCGGTGTTGATGCATCACTGTTCAATCAACGTGTAGATGTTACAATCGATGCCTATTTGAAGAAAACAGACAAAATGTTAGTGCCAATGGTTGTTCCTGTTTCTACAGGGTATTCGGATGTTTCTGTCCCTTCAATCAATGCGGGTCAGATGGAAAATAAAGGTGTAGAAATTACAGTGAACACTAAAAATCTAACGGGCGATCTTAAATGGAATACATCTTTCAACTTATCGTACAATCAAAACAAGGTTGTAAATATCAACGATACAGTGCCAATGTCTAGCGGAAGTATCGGACTAAATGCCAATTTGGCTCTAATTCAGGCTGGGCTTCCAATAAATGAATTTTACGGATTTGTGACAGATGGAATTTTTCAAAATCAACAAGAGGTTGACAACCATGCTTTACAAGTTCCGGGTAATGACCCGAATAATCGTACCTCTCCGGGGGATATTCGCTTTAAAGATTTGAATAATGATGGTGTGATTAACGATAAAGATCGTACCTATTTAGGGAATCCAAATCCAACTTTTATGTTTGCAATGAATAATACATTTGCATACAAAAGTTTTGATTTGAGTATCTTTTTGCAAGGAATAGCAGGAAATAAGATTATCAATGCCAACCGTTTCTGGAGTGAGGCTATGGCTGTAGCTCAAAATCAAACTACTGCTACTTTAAATAGATGGACCGGAGAAGGTACAAGCAATTCAATGCCAAGAGCTGTCTTTAATGACCCAAATAAAAATACAAGACCATCAGATCGTTATGTTGAAAATGGTTCTTATTTGAGACTAAAGAATGTAACATTGGGTTATACTTTGCCTGCTACTTTGGTAAAAAAGGCTAAACTATCTACAGCCAGATTCTATATCTCTGCACAAAATCTGCTTACCCTTACAAAATATAGTGGATTTGACCCTGAAGTAGGTACCAATGGTATTGATAACAATGTTTATCCCGTAACAAGAACCTTTACAGTAGGCGTTAATCTTGGACTTTAATCTTAAAAATCAAAACATTATGAAACTAATTAAATATTTTTCTATTGCAGTAATAGCTGTATTATTACCGGCATGTAGCGATTTTCTGGACAAAGTGCCTGAAGATACAATCAATACATCCAACTTTTTTCAGACTGAAGCTGATGCCATTGGAGCTGTCAATGGAGCATATCAACCTTTGCAATGGGCCAAATTGTATAATATGCGCATATGGACTACAGATATTATGGCCGGTAATAGTATTGTTGGTGCCGGTGGTGGAACCGATGGAATTGAAACTCAGGATGAAGCCAATTTTGTAACATCTACTGATAATCAGGGAGTACTTGATATGTGGCGTGGTCCTTGGCCTGGAATTTTGCGCGCGAATATCATTTTGCAAAAGGTGCCTGATATGACAATTAGCGAAACATTAAAAAGCAGGGTACTCGGTGAAGCATATTTCTTACGTGCGCATTATTATTTTATTTTGGTTCAGTTTTTTGGCGATGTACCTTTGGTACTTCAACCTGTTGAACCAGGAGATAATCTTCGTCCTTTAAGAACTCCAAAGGCTGAAGTTTATAAGCAAATTGTATCTGATTTGACGAATTCTATCAATCTATTGCCAGTGCGTGAACAATACTCCGGAACTGATATAGGCAGAGCTTCTAAAGGTTCCGCTGAAGGTATGCTGGCCAAAGTAGAATTGACATTAGGTAATTATCAACGAGTAGTCAACTTATGCGATTCGGTTAAGAATCTGGGTTACACTTTAAATGCCAATTATGCAGATAATTTTAATCCTGCTACTGAGAACTCAGCCGAATCGCTTTTTGAAGTTCAATATGTTAGTGGAGCCGGACTTGATTTTTGGAGCAATGAAAACCAAGCTTCGTGGCTAAGTACTTTTACAGGACCACGTGGTTCAAACATGGTTGCCGGAGGTTGGGGTTGGAATCAACCTACAGAAGAATTTGTAAACTCATACGAAGTTGGTGATAAACGTAAGGATGTAACTGTTTTTTACGAAGGATGTCCAACATTTGATGGATTAGCTTATAAAAAATCATATTCGACTACCGGTTATAATCTACGCAAATTTGTAGTTTCACTCTCTGTTTCATCTTCTTATGACAATAGTCCATTGAATTTTCCGGTTTTGCGCTATGCCGATGTATTGTTAATGAAGGCGGAAGCTTTGAATGAACTTGGAAAAACGAGTGATGCACAATTACCAGCTACTGATGCGAATGCTACTTTGAATAAAGTGCGTGCCAGAGCCGGATTGCTAAACGTTACAGGATTGGATCAATCTACGTTGCGTGATAAAATCCTTCACGAACGTCGGATGGAATTGGCTTTTGAAGGACAGCGTTGGTATGATTTAGTCCGTGTTAATGCTGGACAATATGGCATTGATTTTCTTCATTCTATTGGAAAATCAAATATGAGTTCTAAATATTTATTGTATCCGGTGCCTCAGAAGGAACGTGATGCCAATCCAAATCTAACTCAAAATACCGGTTATTAACCCTGCTTAACGATATAATAAACGAAAATCAATATGAAAAAATTAAATAATTGGAGTGCTTTGAAACAACAACTCCAACAATCCGCTGGATTATTGCTAGTTATGATTATAGCAGTAAGCATGTTCACTTCGTGTGAGCAAGATCTTCCTACTAATATTGCGAAAGTAGGTGAAATAGCACTTTCTGCCTCAAAAACAACTATAGAGTTGAATCAGAAGAATATAAAAAATTCAGCTATAGATTTTACCTGGACTACAGGAGTAAATCATGGAACAGGAGCATCAATATCTTATCTTCTTCAAATCGATAAGAAAGGGAATCGGTTCTCAACATCAATCAATAAGGATATGGGCAAAGGTGTATATATCAATAGTCTAAATGTGGGTACATTAAACGATAGCCTACTTAGTCATTGGGGTGCCACTCCTGGTTTGGTTACCGAACTGGAAGCGCGTGTTATTGCTACAGTTTATTCAAATCCAATGGTAAAGGATACGTCAGCTGTAATAACGATATCTGTTACACCTTATCAACCTGTAAGTAAAACTTTGTATATTATCGGTGATGCTTCACCCAAAGGTTGGAGTGCTGATAATGCGTTAGCATTGACGCCGCAAAGCGACCCAACTGTATTTGTATATCAAGGGTCTCTGGCTGTAGGTTCATTTAAATTCATAACTACAAAAGGTCAATTCTTGCCTTCGTATAATAAGGGAGCGGATGACACTAAAATTTTATACAGAACCGATAACAGTCAGGCTGATGGTCAATTTAGTATTACAAGTGCCGGTGTTTATAAAGTAGTGGTCAATCTTCTTGATTTGTCAATTTCATTTGGTAAACTCGACATGCCTGCTTATAATGATATTTATATGGTGGGAAGTGCTGCTCCAAATGGCTGGGATATTTCTAATGCGTCTAAATTAATACAAAGTAATTCTAATCCATTTATTTTTACTTATAAAGGTGTTATGAATGCAGGAGAGTTTAAATTTCCAGTAAATCGTAATTCTGATTGGGGACAGGATATGTTTATGAAATTGGATGATACACATATGTATTTGCACCCGGGTGGAAGTGCCGGAGATGATAAATGGTCAATTGCAAAGAAAGGATATTATACCATTACGCTTAATCTATTGGATAATTCAATTAGTATTTATCGCGAAAAATTGTACATGGTTGGAAGCGCTACACCAATAGGTTGGACTATTACCAATGCCATTGAGATGACCGAAGATGCTACTAATGGTTGTATATTTACTTACAACGGACCTATGGTTGCAGGTGAATTTAAATTGCCAGTTAACCGAGATTCAAGTTGGGGTCAGGATATGTATATGAAAGTCGATGATACACATATGTACCGTCATAATGGTGGCGATGGTGATGATAATAAATGGACGATTGCTTCTGATGGCAATTATGTGATCACTGCAAATATAGAAACTTTGTCATTTAGTTTTGTAAAACAATAATTGGTTGTTTGGTTTCAAGATAGGGGTTACTCTTTCAATGTGAATGAAGTAACCCCTTAATTATTAATCTCTGATTCTAATAATTTTATAACACGAAGTATCTTAATAGTTAACTACAATGAAAACTAAAATAATCCATTTAATAACTACGTTCCTTCTTTTCTCTACATTTAGTTGCAAAGGTGTAGAACCTGAAGCAAGCCCTATTACTCCAACCAACCCAGTTACTCCGTCATTTGCTAATTTATCAATCACAACCGATAAAGCTGTTTATAAGCCAAATGATGATGTGACATTTACTGTTGATAAAACTGTACTTCCTGCTTCGGCTAAAGTGAGGTATAAATTTAAAAATACTGTTCTGGAAGATGTTCCGGTAGCTGCTAATACATGGAAGTGGAAAACACCTACAACTGATTTCTGTGGTTATATTGCCGAAGTTTATGCGAGTTCGAATAATGTTGAAACCATATATGCAACTATTGGGATTGATGTTTCTTCAGATTGGAAGAGATTTCCGCGTTATGGTTTTCTTTCAAAATTCAATCAGATTTCCGATGATGAAATAAATTCTATTGTTGGAAACCTTAATCGATTTCATATTAATGGGTTGCAGTTTTATGATTGGCAGAATAAACATCACAAACCACTTCCGTTAAATGGTTCGACGCCTGCAACTAACTGGAAAGATATAGGGAATCGTGATATTTATTTCAGTACTGTTGAAAAATACATAAGTGTTGCTCATGGTTTTAATATGAAAGCTATGTTTTATGATTTAGTCTATGGAGCATGGGACAATGCCGAAGCTGATGGTGTCAATAAAGAATGGTACATTTATAATGACAACACACATTCAAACCGCGATTTTCTCTCACTTCCATCACCTTTCATAAGTAATTTATATTTGCTCGACCCATCGAATGCAGGTTGGAAGGATTATATGAAAAATGAGGCTAAAAATGTATACAAGTTTCTCGCTTTCGATGGTTACCACATGGATCAATTAGGCGATAGAGGGGTACGTTATAAATTTGACGGTTCATCTATGAATTTAGGCACATCGTTTAAATCATATATTGATGCCATAAAACTGGCAATCCCTGATAAGTGCAATGTAATGAATGCAGTAGCTCAGTATGGGCAACAGGGCATTGCGACTTCAACTTCCGATTTTCTATATTCAGAGGTTTGGGGCCCTTCCGATAGTTATTTCGACTTGGCAAATATAATAAAACAAAATAATGTGCTGAGCAACAACTCAAAGAACACAGTACTTGCCGCTTACATGAACTATGATTTAGCGAATAATAAAGGCTTTTTCAATACTCCATCTATTTTAATGACCAATGCTGTTATTTTTGCCTTTGGAGGCGCTCATCTGGAATTGGGAGAACACATGCTTTGTAAAGAGTATTTTCCCAACGATAATTTGTCAATGAAAGATGACTTAAAAAGTGCATTAGTGAATTATTATGATTTTTTGGTAGCGTATCAAAATTTGCTTCGCGATGGAGGCACTTTCAATACAGTTGATATCCGTTCAACAGATAAAAAAATGATGATTGATACCTGGCCGGCAAATGCAGGGAATGTTGCTGTTTTTGGAAAGAAAATCAACTCTACTCAAGTGATTCATTTGATCAATTTTACAAATTCAAAGACCCAAACATGGAGAGATAATACCGGAGTTCAAGTTGCACCGGTTACGATAAAAGATGCAAAACTCGAATTTACAAGCACTGGTACAGTCAAAAAAGTCTGGGTTGCATCTCCAGATATTATTGGTGGAGCATCTCGCTCATTAAACTTTGCTCAAAGTGGGACTAAGGTCAGTTTTACTTTGCCTGAACTTCAATATTGGGACATGGTGATTGTAGAATATTAATAATCGGATGAAATTACTTAATTATTAAGTGAACCGTATGTTTAATTTGCAATAATTCAATTGGTTGTTGCTTTTATTTACACTAAATTTGTAATTCGAAATAGAAACTAAAATAATCATTTATGAACCGGAAAAAATTTCTTTTCAGTATAAGCCTATTTGTTCTTGGAATATCTGCAGCTTTACTGGCTCAAACCAAGCATACGATCTATCAATCCAATGCATTTAGTGTTTCTGATACGCGTGTTGTACAAGGAAAGTATACGGCCACTGCTTTGTCGTCCACTGAAATCCAGTCCGATTATCAAAGCCCTAAAACGGAAGCTCACGGTATTGCTAAAAGCTGGAAGCTTACCAAAGATATCTCAGCATTTCCACAACTGAGCACGCCAAATCTATTGGAAAATGCCATCTACAACATGTCGGTGGAAGAAATGGAGAAAGCCATTGAAAAGGACAGCACGTTACGCACCGGTATCGAATGGCCGGGTGTGTGGACGCGTGACGTCAGCTACAGCATTATTCTCTCTATGGCATATATGCAACCCAAAGTGTCTCAAAACAGCCTGATGCGTAAGGTAAATGCCAATGGACGCATTATTCAGGATACAGGAACCGGTGGTGCGTGGCCGGCTTCGACGGATCGTATGATTTGGGCAGTTGCAGCCTGGGAGATTTACAAAGTTACCGGCGATAAGGATTGGTTGAAGAAAGTATACCCTGTTATCAAAAACTCCATAGAAGATGATATTATGGTAGATCACGACTCTAAAACGGGTTTGGTGAAAGGAGAATCTTCATTTCTCGACTGGCGCGAGCAAACTTATCCGCGCTGGATGCAGCCTGCCGATATTTATGCCAGTAAGAACCTTGGAACAAATGCAGTGCATTATCGCGCTTTGACGGTGGCCGGGCGTATGGCCGAATTGATGAACGATAAACTATCCGGACAGAAATACCATAAAATTGCGCAGAGAATAAAAATGGCCATCAATTCTCATTTTTGGATTCCGGAGAAGAATTATTACGGTCAATATCTTTACGGTCGTAATTATGAAATCCTGTCACCTCGTTCCGAAGCATTGGGCGAAGCATTGACTGTTGTGTTTGACATTGCCGATCCGGCTCGTCAGAAACAGGTTGTTGATCATACTCCGGTGGTTGATTACGGTATTCCGTGTATTTATCCGCAAATAGGTGATATCCCTCCTTATCACAACAATGCTGTCTGGCCTTTTGTGCAGACGTATTGGATGTGGGCAGGTGCAAAAACCGGCAACGAAAAAAGTGTAGTGCACAGCATTGCATCCATTTATCGGGCTGCGGCTATGTTCCTGACGAATAAGGAAAACTTCGTAGCCGACAATGGGGATTTTGCCGGAACAGAAATCAATTCGAGCAATATGCTCTGGAGTTTGTCAGGTAATATCAGCATCATCCACAAAGTACTTTTTGGTATTCGGTTCGAAGAAAACAATCTGAAATTTCAGCCATTTGTACCAAAAGTGATGAACGCCAATCGAAAACTGGATAATTTCAAGTATCGGAAAGCTGTGTTGGATATAGAATTGAAAGGGTTTGGTAACAGGATAGTTACCTTTAGTTTAGATGGGAAAATTCAAAAGCAACCCATCGTTCCTACCACGCTAACCGGAAAGCATAATGTGAAAATTATATTGGCAAACAGCGAATTTGAAAATCAATCCATTCATCTGGTGAAGAATGAGTTTACACCGCTCATGCCAATCGTTACAGTTGAGAAAGGAAAACTTACCTGGTTACCAATCGATGGAGTGAGTAACTATCAGGTTCTGAAAAATGGAAAGAGTTGGAAAATGACTTCAGCGACTTCAATAGCTATTTCAGATGCCGAAAAAGGCGAATTTCAGGTTGTAGCAATTGCGAAAAATGGTTTAAGCTCATTTGCCGGCGAACCGGTTCATATTTATCCTCCGGCTGATATAAAAACAGTGGAAATTGAGAAGGTTTTATCTCCTTCAGCATTGCCTTACCGGAATTTTTCAGGAGCAGGTTTTGTAGAGATAAGTCGAACCGTAAATCGTGTTATTAGTTTTGATATTGAAGTGGCGAATGATGGATTGTATGCTATTGACTGGCGCTATGCGAATGGTAACGGTCCAATTAATACCGAAAATAAATGTGCTATCCGAACACTGTTTGTAGATAATAATTGCTTAGGTGCTCAGGTCTTCCCACATCGGGGAACTAACGAATGGTCCATTTGGGGTTTTAGCAATGCTGTACAAGTTCGATTAAATGCCGGTATGCATACGTTGAAACTTGCATTTATGCCAGAAAACGAAAATATGAACATCGAAATAAATCAGGCCATGTTGGATTATGTTCGATTAATTAAAATCGACTAGCATTTCCTTAGTTCTGGTCAGAAACAAAAGCCGTCCATCTGTTATCAGATGGACGGCTTTTTAAATATAAGCTATGTTTTTGTTTTATTGTTTCTTCAATACAAGTGCTGTACGTGCAGGAATATATAGTTTCAACCATTCTTTTCCCGTCGGCTCTTTAGGTGTTTTTGAGGTCAGATGAGTTATGGTTTCATCAATCAGATTGAAACCGCCAAATTTTGTTTCATCTGTATTTAAAATGATTTTATATGCCCCTTTGTCAGCCAGAATTCCATAATCGGTAAACGACTTGGTACCATTGAAATTGAATACAAAAATCAGATCGCCACGTTGGTAGGCTACTACCTGATCGTCTTCTTTATCCCACAGTTGTTGAATAGAAGTAGTATTGAATTTTGGAGTAGAATTAATTAGCGCTATCATTGCATTGTCAAATAAGCCCAATGCATTGTACAAATAGTTTTCATTATCAACTAACTCCCATTGGCGACGGGCATATTTGTGCGACCAGCCGTTCCCTTCGCGAGGGAAATCAATCCATTCCGGGTGCCCGAATTCATTACCCATAAAGTTCAGATAACCGCCGTTGATGGTTGTGGCGGTAATCAAACGAATCATTTTGTGTAGCGCTACGCCTCTGTCTACCAACAAGGTGCTATCATTGCGTTGCATATGCCAATACATATCCGCATCAATAAGTCTGAAAATTAGCGTTTTATCGCCAACTAAGGCTTGGTCGTGACTTTCGGCATAATTAATCGTTTTTTCATCGGCACGTCTGTTGGTCAGCTCCCAAAGTATGTGACCGACTTTCCAGTCTTCATCCTTTACTTCTTTTATGAGTTTAATCCAGAAATCAGGAATTCCCATTGCCATTCGGTAATCGAATCCCAGGCCTCCTTCATTTACTTTTGTCGCTAATCCCGGCATTCCGCTAACTTCCTCTGCAACAGTTATCGCGTTTGGATTTACTTCGTGTATCAATTTGTTGGCCAGTGTCAGATAGCAAATTGCATCTCCATCCTGATTCATGTTGTAATAGGATTCATAACCGGTGAAATCCTCACCCAGACCGTGACTACGGTACAACATCGATGTAACACCATCAAATCGGAACCCATCAAATTTATACTCTTCTAACCAGAATTTACAGTTGGAAAGTAAGAAGTGAAGTACCGAAGGTTTGGCATAATCAAAGCAAAGCGAATCCCACGCCGGATGCTCGCGGCGCGATCCACCATGGAAATACTGATAAGGAGTACCATCAAAACGGCCTAAGCCTTCCACTTCGTTTTTGACCGCGTGTGAATGAACAATATCCATGATAACGGCAATGCCCATACCATGTGCTTCGTCAATTAAATGTTTCAGTTCTTCAGGCGTTCCAAAGCGTGAGGAGGCTGCAAAAAAGCTGGAAACATGATAGCCAAACGAACCATAATAAGGATGTTCCTGAATTGCCATTATTTGAATACAGTTGTAACCATCAGCTGCAATGCGTGGCAAAACGGTAGTTCTGAATTCATCGTAATTAGATACCTTTTCTTCGGAACTCGACATGCCAATGTGGCATTCGTAAATCAAAAGTGGCTCTGTTTGAGGCTTGAATTCGGGGTTTTTGAAAACATAGGGCTGAAAAGTATTCCAAACCTGTGCGCTAAAAATCTTCGTAGTCTCATCCTGTACTACTCTGCGTGCCCATGCCGGAATGCGTTCGCCGCTGCCACCTTCCCATTCAACGAGCAATTTGTAAAGTTGCGAATGTGCCATGGCAAAATCGGGCAAGCGTATTTCCCATATACCGTTTTGAAGTTTTTTTAATTGATAATCGGGGCGACGCTGCCAATTGTTGAAATCTCCAATCAAAAATATAGCAGTTGCATTCGGTGCCCATTCTCTAAAAACCCATCCGTCGGTAAGACGATGCAAGCCAAAGTACAGGTAGCCGGATGCAAAATCAGAAAGCGTTTGACCATCTGCAACTAATTTTTTCTCAATACTTTCAAAATATTCGTAACGTCCATTGATAGCATTGGCATAAGGTGCCAACCATGGATCGGATTTGAGTATGGCTAGATCTTTCATGTACTTGTTTTTTCAGTTAAACTTTTGAGGTTGAGAGATGTCTCGAAACAGTAGCTGCTAAGATTTTTACAACCGCTGTTTCAAATAGAAGTAAAAAGATACTCGGTACAATTGGTTTTAAACCATTACCTTCACGATAATCTTTTTGTAAGTTCCTTCCGCAATACCGGGTTGATGTCCGTCTTCTGGGAAAAATACTGCAAATTCAAATGGTTGAACGGCAATGAAGTTGGAAGCTTTGTTCGCAAAAAAACTCACATCTTTGTCGACGTTATAGGCTTCGGTAGCCTCGGTCAGTTTACTGCCCGAGATCCAACCCATTGTTTCTGTTTTGCCAATGGGTACCTGAATGTCGATAAACTTATTATGCGTTTCCATTTTTGCAGCATCGGCTGCCTTTCCCGTAATTTCAACAACATTCACAACTAGATTAGCACCTTCGAGTTCAATCTTTCCAAATGGAAGAGCTACTAAGTCGGTATTTTTCAAGTAGTCGAATGCTTTTTTAAAACGGGGGTGGATCGATTCGTACAATCCGCTGTTTTCTAATGTATCTAAAATCATCTTGCGTAAAATATGTGGTTGTTTTAAGTTGGTTTGTTTTTGTCAATAGCCCATTACTTCGTCTACCGTGTAATTCAGAAACTGATTAAATGGATGCACATGTTTCAGAACCTCTGCTACTTTCTGAACAAATTGATCTTCTTCAAGTAAATCATCCAGTTTATATTCAACAAGGTAATGCTTCAACTTTAGCAGTTCGGCTTCCGGAAAATCTTTCGGAAAACCTTTCGGGACAGTTTTAAGCTTGTCTTCTTCAAAAAATTTGGTAAAATAATTAGCAAAGTTACTCTCCGATCGAATGGCGTTCAGCTCTTCGATATTGTCATAAACGCTTTGGCGAAGTGCTTTCAGCAAGTTGGATTCCGGACACCAAACTCCTGCGCCTACAAAACATCCTGCAGGGTCGAGATGGAGGTAATAACCGGCACGTTGGCTTTTACGCCCGCCCTGAGTGGCTATATACACTCCGAAATGAGTTTTGTATGGAGTTTTATCGTGCGAAAAGCGGGTGTCGCGGTATATTCTGAAAACGCAATCCTTTACTTCTACGTGTTTTATTTCGTCATCAAATTTTGAAATTTCTACAATTAGGTCTTTGCTTATTTGCTCAAATTCTAATCGTACTTTATCATACCAGCCTTTGTTTTCGGCAAACCATTCTCTGTTGTTATTGATTTTCAATTCGTTTAAAAATTGAAGTATATTTTTAATCTGCATACCAATTTCTTTTTGCGTTTGACAAATATAAGCTAAAAATCAGACAAAAAAGGAATTGAACTCATATTTTTTTAAACAGGACTCAACTTTGTGGAAAATTGATTACTTTTGTAGTCAAATAGGCTGATAAGCCAGTCTGGAAACCAATATTTAAATGGCTGTATAACAGAAATATTGTACTGAATACGCCCTTTCTCAAGATATAGAAATGAAAAATAGAATAAATCAGTTGTTGGAAGAAGTGAACCAACTAATTGCATCTAATCAGGATGAATTAGAAGCACTTCGTATTAAGTATTTGAGTAAAAAAGGCGAAGTGTCGGCACTTTTCAACGATTTTAGAAATGTTGCCAACGAGGACAAACGCGAAGTTGGTCAAATGCTGAATGAACTTAAAAATGCCGCTCAGGACAAATTTAATGAATTAAAAGAGTCTTTCGCAGGTTCTTCAACTTCTGATCAAAAATCAGACTTAACACGTACTGCCGATCCTGTTAAATTGGGAACACGTCATCCGCTTTCGTTGGTAAAACACGAAATTATTGAAATTTTTTCGCGTATTGGTTTTACCATTGCCGAAGGACCGGAAATTGAGGACGACTGGCATGTGTTTGGTGCTTTGAACTTTGCACCTGAACATCCGGCGCGCGATATGCAGGATACCTTCTTTATCGAGCAAAACCCTGATGTGTTGTTGCGCACGCACACTTCGTCGGTGCAGTCGCACATTATGACGCAACAAAAACCACCTATTCGCAAATTATTCCCGGGTCGTGTATATCGCAACGAAGCTATTTCATATCGTGCGCACTGCTTTTTCCACCAGGTGGAAGGGTTGTATATCGACAAGGATGTATCATTTGCCGATCTGAAACAAGCCTTGATGTATTTTGCGAAAGAAATGTTTGGTGCCGAAACTGAAATTCGCTTGCGTCCATCGTATTTCCCATTTACCGAGCCAAGTGCCGAGATGGATATTTCGTGTAACTTGTGTGGTGGTAAAGGTTGTCCATTCTGTAAGCATACCGGTTGGGTTGAAATCCTTGGTTGCGGTATGGTTGATCCTAATGTATTGGAAAACTGCGGCATTGATTCAAAAGTCTATTCGGGTTATGCATTTGGAATGGGAGTGGAGCGTATCACTAACCTGAAATATCAGGTAAAGGATTTACGTTTGTTCTCTGAAAACGATGTCAGGTTCCTGGAGCAGTTTGAGTCTGCGAACTAGAAAGTTTACAATTGCTTAAAATAAAAAAAGACTATCTCTGATTGCAATAATCATTGATAGTCTTTTTCTTTTTTCTTTAATTCAATACATTGTTCAAATAAGTACTGTAGCACAACTTGTAACTCGTAACTATCTAACTACTTAATCCCCTGCAAAAATCCTTCCCAATCCATATTCCAGGGGTCTGTTTTTCGGTTGGGGGCTATATCGCTGTGGCGGAGGATATATTCAATTTTGTATCGCTTTTTGATGTCATTTACAAGCATGGTTAACGACTTAATTTGCTGTTCGGTTGGTGCTTCCTCTTTAGAGGTCATTAGCTCGATGCCTATCGATCGCGAGTTTAGACCTGTTTGTCCATTCGGCAATTGGCTTTTGCCGGCATGAAAAGCCACATCTTTTTCTTTTACCAAGCGATAGATGAGGCCATCGCGTCCAATCACATAATGTGAACTGACCCTGTAGCGCGAAAACTGTTTGATGATAAGGTCAATATCATATTTCTCATCACCAAAACTGTTGTATGTGGAGTGCACAATAATGGCAGTGATATTTCTATTTAGAACTGTCCTTTTGCCTGAACTCACCGGTTTTTCAATAAACTTGAGTTCTTTTTGAGCATGTGCAAAAGTGGCACACAACATAAAAGTAAGCAAAATGAAGGCAGTCTTTTTTCGGTTAAGGCGATTCATTATCTGAGAAATTTTATTCTTATTTTCAGCTACAAAGTTAGCCATTCTTTTTTAAATGCCCGTTTAATGTCATTCTTTTTGATTTTTGGACAACATTATTCAACTATTTATGAACTTTCAATCTTTAGAATCATTATAAATAAGTATCTTTGTGGCAAAATTGAAAAAACGGCGAATTAGTAGCTAATATCCATTCTTTTTACCGCAAAAGCAACGTTATCGAACATTATTTATCGACAAACAAAAAGTGTATGCAAAGGAAACATAAATTCTCGGCAAATGTAAAAATGAGTGATTTGATTATCAGTGATCACTCGCTGCTGCTTGTGATAAGTAGGTTTGGAATACCACTGGGTTTCGGTGATAAAACAATAAGCGAAGTTTGTCAATCTGCAGGAATTCACTGTAATACATTTCTGGCGGTGGTCAATTTTATCTCGGAAGATAATTTTGATATAGAGAATGATAGCGATGACATCTCCATTGAAACCGTTATTGATTACCTGAAAAGTGCTCACAACTACTTCCTCAATTTTAAATTACCCTCCATTCGTGTTAAATTGCTCGAAGCTGTGAATCAGCCTAATCAGAACTTGCCTTACGGACTTATCTTCACTAAATTTTTTGATGAATATGTATTGGAAGTTCAGAAGCACATGCAATATGAAAATGATATTGTGTTTAAATATGCTTTGAAACTGGTTGAAGGAAAGAGGGATGCCAAATATAGCATTTCCATTTTTCAGCACCGTCACAATGAGATTGATTCGAAATTGGAAGAACTGAAAAATATAATTATAAAATATTATCCGGATAATGGTAGCAACCATTTACTTACGGATGTTTTGTTCGATATTTTGTCGTGCGAAATTGATATTGCTTCGCACAATAAGGTGGAAGATTATCTGTTCGCACCGGCTATAGAGGCCATAGAGAAAAAGCTAGCAACACGATGAACAAGGAACTGCTTAAAATAGCTATTGCAGAGCCTTCGGTCATTATCCGAAGCGGACTCACCGTGGCATTGAAGCGTATTCCCGAATTTCGTATTCAGCCCTTCGAAATCGTTTCCATCGATTTGCTTGTCAATTACCTGCGCATTAATAAACCCGACATCCTGATTATTAATCCTACTTTTTGGGGGCATTTTGATGTTGCCAAACTAAAAGAAGAAACTGCAAATCCTAAATTGAGTTGTTTGGCATTGCTGCATTCGAGCGTTGATGCGGCTTTGTTGCGCAACTATGATGATAGTATAAGCATTTACGATAGTGTGGAGCAATTGCAAGCCAAGTTGGAAAAATTAGTTGAATCTACTAGCAATGATACAACAGAGGAGAATAACTCGCTGAGTATTAGGGAGAAAGAGATCGTTGTTTGTGTGGTGAAAGGGCTTACGAATAAGGAAATAGCTCAGGAGCTTTTTCTGTCCACCCATACGGTTATTTCGCACAGACGGAATATAGCTCGTAAACTGGAAATCCATAGTACGGCAGGGCTTACGATATATGCCATTGTAAATAAGTTGATTGAGCTCGAAGAGATTAAAAAGAATATGCTTTTGTAAATTGGTTGATGGTTTCATAATTTGTATTGAAAATGCTTAAATACCTATTAGTAGTTAGCTGCAACGGGCATTATCAGCATTAATGGGGATATATTGGTTGATTTTAGTATAGTACTTTTGTACCGTTATCAAACAATAAAAATGTTTCTAATGAAAAAGAGGTATAGATTTCTGTTTTTAGGTGCGTTGCTTAGTTTTAACTTGCTGCAGGCACAGGTAGATAGTTCCAAAAATGTACCGCCATTTACAGTAGGCTTTTCGTATGTTGGCGATGTGGTTAGCAATTTTAGCGGTGGAATAAAAAAAGGCACAACCTATCTTGGGTTGCTGAATGTAAGGGCGGGGTTCGATACCGAAGCAGCCAAGTGGTGGAAAGGCGGACAGCTGTTTGCCAATGTGGGCAACACGCACGGAGGGCAACCTTCGGCTCATTTAGTGGGCGATTTTCAGGGAGTTTCGAATATTGAAGCGGGGAATCTGACTTTCCTCTACGAGCTTTGGTACAAACAAACTATTGGCAAGGTGGATGTTACACTGGGTTTACAGGATTTGAACGCCGACTTTGCCACAAGTGAATACGGTGGGTTATTCACAAATAGTTCGTTTGGTATTCACTCGAGCATTGCCGATAATGTTTCGTCGCCCATTTTCCCACTAACGGCTTTGGGGGTGAATATTTCATGGCGAATTTCGGATACTTTTTTGTGGGAAAGTGCAATTTTTGATGGTACACCCGACGACTTTGAGGTGAATCCGTACAATATCCATTGGAAATTGAATATGAATCAAGGCTTTCTGGCAGTTACTGAGTTTCAAATACACAGAAGCTTAATTTCAGGAAAACAAGGGCATTATAAGTTTGGAGCTTACTTTCACGAACACGATGATACAATTGATGCTGAGCAGAAAAACAGAGGCTTTTACTTTGTTGGTGACCAGCAGTTGAGCGATAAATGGGCTGTTTTTTCGCAGATAGGATTGAGCCCGAAAAGTTTGAATAATCACAATCACTATTATAGTCTGGGGTTGAATGCCAAAGGACTGATTTCTGCCCGGCCGGACGATCAATTCGGGATTGCGATTGCGTATGCAGGAGTAGATCATAGCCTTGTGGGAAGTGAAACAGCGGTGGAGCTTACCTATCAGTTAGAACTAAATAAACATGTATACTTACGTCCCGATATTCAGTATGTTATCAATCCGGCAGGAACGGAAACAAAACTGAAGAATGCCCTGGTAGGATTTCTACGGTTGGGTGTGAATTTTTAATGCTACTTAGCAATTTAGGAATGCTTTAATTCGTCAAATTATTATACAAGATGACAACAAATAATACATATCTTTCGGATATTAAAACTGGAGATGAGGCCATTATCACAAAGGTGCTTGGCCATGGAGCTTTTCGCAAACGCATTACCGAAATGGGTTTTGTGAAGGGTGAGAAGGTGATTGTAATTAAGAATGCACCTTTGCAAGATCCTGTTGAATATGAAATTATGGGATATAAAGTTTCGCTGCGAAGAAGTGAAGCCGAGTTGGTAGAGGTGGTTTCTATAGAGGATGCAAAGCATTTATCGGAAGTGAAATTTGAAGGTACTATCGATGAAAATACCCTGAAGGTCTCCGCGCTCGAAAAAGGAAAAGTGATAAACGTGGCTTTGGTTGGAAATCCTAATTGCGGAAAAACCACCTTGTTTAATTATGCTTCCGGATCGCACGAGCGCGTTGGGAATTATAGCGGTGTAACGGTGGATGCGAAAGAAGCCATGCTCAAAAAGGATGGTTATACGTTCAGAATTGTGGATTTGCCGGGCACGTACTCCATTACCGAATATTCGCCGGAGGAATTGTATGTGAGGACGCACATCATGGAAAAAATGCCCGACATTGTTATTAATGTTGTCGATTCATCCAACCTGAAACGGAATCTTTTCCTTACTACACAGCTTATTGATATGAATATAAAGGTGGTTATCGCCTTGAATATGTATGATGAGCTGGAAAAACGGGGAGTGAAGTTCGAGTATGATGCATTGGGCGAAATGCTTGGGATACCCATTATTCCTACCGTGGCTTCCAAAGGTATCGGTGTGGATGAACTTTTCAAAAAGCTGATTGAAGTCTACGAGGATCGTGACCCCAGTGTACGCCATATTCATATCAACTACGGGTCGTTTATCGAAAAGGCTATCAGAAAGATACAGGATGAAATCTGGAAAAATCCTAAGATAACCGACAAACAGTCGTCGAGATACGTGGCAATAAAACTGTTGGAAACAGATAAAACAACGCTCGTACAACTAAAGGAGTACGGCAACTTCGAACAAATTAAAAGCCTTACCAAGAGCACTATTGCGGAGCTGGAAAAAGAATACGGCGAACGTTCCGAAACCATTATTACCGATGCCAAATACGGGTTTATTGATGGGGCGATGAAAGAAACCTATCGCGAGCCGAAGAAAGATAAGTACAAACTGAAACGGGAGTTAGATGATTTATTGACCCATAGAGTATGGGGTTTCCCTATTTTTCTGTTTCTGATGTGGTTGATGTTTCAGGCTACCTTTACGCTTGGCAGTTTCCCTATGGAATGGATAGATACAGGCGTTCAGGCTCTCGGACAATGGTTGCAGAACGTAATGTCGCCGGGTGCTTTGCGCGATTTGCTGGTGGATGGTATTATTGGTGGAGTAGGAGGGGTGATAATATTTTTGCCAAACATCATGATACTGTTCTTCTTTATCTCGTTGATGGAAGATACCGGGTATATGGCGCGGGCATCTTTTATCATGGATAAACTGATGCATAAAATCGGGCTACACGGCAAGTCGTTTATTCCGTTGGTGATGGGCTTTGGATGTAATGTGCCGGCTATCATGGCTACCCGCACACTGGATAATAAAAAGGACAGAATCCTGACCATGATTATCACCCCGTTTATGTCGTGTAGTGCACGCTTGCCGGTGTATGTGCTGCTGATTTCAGCCATTTTCCCGCAGAACCAGGGACTGGTGCTGTTTACAATTTATCTCATTGGTATACTGTTGGCAGTAACCACTGCATTGATTATGAAACGGGTGGTATTTGCCAAAAAAGAAGTTCCTTTTGTTATGGAATTGCCACCTTACCGTATTCCTACATTAAAGAATACCAGTCTGCACATGTGGCACAAAGGGCAACAGTACCTCAAGAAAATGGGGAATGTCATTCTGTTGGCTTCTATATTGATATGGGCATTGGGGTATTTCCCTCGTCATATCGACTACAGTACCAACTATGATGCTCAGATAACCAGTGTGAAAATGAACAAACAACTGCAAACTCCCGATAAAGACGAGAAGCTGATGCAGTTGGAGATGAGTAAAGAGTCGGAACGTCAGGAGAAATCGTATATCGGCCAACTTGGTCACGCCATCGAACCGGTTATTCGTCCGTTGGGCTTCGACTGGAAAATGGGTGTGAGCATCATCACCGGCTTGGCAGCCAAAGAAATAGTGGTGAGTACTATGGGCATTCTTTATCAGGCCGACCCGGAAGCTGAGGCAGGTGCGGGTTCGCTGGGCGATAAAATCAAAGAGCAAATTCACAACAAAGGAGAGTTTAAAGGGCAAGCTGTCTTTACGCCACTCGTTAGCTTTGGATTTATGCTTTTTATCCTTATTTACTTCCCCTGCGTGGCGGTGATTGCGGCTATCAAAAAAGAATCGAGCTGGGGATGGGCTGTGTTTACAATGGTGTACACTACTGCCATTGCCTGGGTGGTGGCATTTGCCTCTTATCAAATAGGAAGTTTGTTTTTCTAAACCTAACGTGGATAAGCCACAACCAAAGAGGTAGAACGCAAATTACGCAAATTTACACAAATAAGAAAAGAAATTTCAAGAATAAGTGAGTCTGTTTTTTTTCGAAACAGATTGTCGTGCAGTAAAAAAAATGATTCAATAAACAAAACTAAATTTGCGTTCATTTGTGTAATTAGCGTTCAAATTTTTCAATATTGTGCCAATCCCGATAGCTATAGGGAATACTAATATGAGAGATAATTTACTAAAATAAAAAATGACTCAATGCTTCAAAATATAATCGTTCTGATAATTATAGTAGGTGCTATTGGCTACTCTGTTTATGCAGTAGTAAAGAATATTCGCAAGAAAGACAGCTCTCCATGTGGCGACTGTAATGGCTGCGACATAAAAAAGGAAATCACCAAAAACAAAGCGGGAACACGAACTAAGGATCCCGCAAGCTGTGGTTGTGGACCGAAATAAAAGAAATACGGCTGAATTCAATTTGAATTCAACCGTATTTTTTGAATGCAGACTAGTGATGTAGTCTAGTTGCAGGTTTAATTTTGCTCTTACCGCAGCAGAAGTTACATGGAGACAGTTTCGGAATAAACCTCGCCGAAACGATTTGTTATTTCAATCTTTATGTTCTTGCTGCCTGCAGTGGGAATAGTGCGAAAAAGATGCAGGGTGTGGTAGCCTGTTGCTTTGCCATTTTTCATGCTAATAAAATCCTGATCTTCGTCATCAAATTGCTCCATCGAACCTTTTTCAACGCCATCTTCGTAGTATTTTACCTGATAGCTAGTGTCCCAATCCCATACATTGGCTACAATGTATTTTGCCTGCGTGCCAAACTCGCCGGGCTTATACACCCTAAACTGATAATTGAGGTCTTTTCCTGTTGATTTATAATGCCACGTTACATCTTTCCCCTTTACGTTTACAATCAAATATCCGTTGGGTGCTCCACAACGATTGACGCTTCCTGCCCACCATGCACCGCAGGCAGCACCGATGTTATGCTCGTAGATACCCGGTGTAGGTTCTTCGTTTTCGTAGAAATGGGTATGTCCTGCAAAGATATGTGCCTGATAGCCTTTAAGTATCTCTAGTAATTCGGCAGTGTTTTTGGTATTGCCCGATCCGTTCGACGATTTGTTGGAAGTAGGAGCATGGAGGTTAAGGAAAACGGTGCTGTTGGGCGTTACATAACTTAGGTCTTTCTTCAACCATTCAAGTTGCTCGGGAGTAAAACGCTCGGTGTATTTTTTCGCTCCCAGATAGTCAATGTTTTTCATGCTAATGATATGAATCTTTCCTACGTTGAACGAATAATCGGTAGGACCGAAAAACGATTCGTATGTTTCTTCGGCATAATTACTGAGAGGATCTTTCGTGTTGTGCAAATCGCTGTATTGCAAGTCAAAATCATGATTGCCTATGGTTGAAAATACCGGAACATGAAATGATGACAACATGCTTTTATAAATTGGAAATAAATTCATCTTGTCAAACACGTTATCGCCAAGTGTCATTGCATACACATCTTTTCCGGAATTTTGCTGAATGGTTGCTTTTATATCCGTGACGCTTTCCTTGTCGAGACGGCTGACATCGCCGTCGGTTTTTACTTGCGGATCGGAGATGGCAATGTATACAAATTCATCCGTTGGAGATGTTCGCCTGTTGAGCTTGAAATCTTTACGGTTCACTTGTTCTTTGTTCGATAATTTGGCGTAGAAACTGCTGACTACGTCTTTCTCTATCTCAAAACCGCTCGGTATGGAGATGCTTACATATTTGCTGCGGGCAAGATCCGAAGGCAGATAGTAAACTCCGTTCTTATCGCTTACGGTGAAATTCTTTCCATCGTTGAGTACTACACCTACTACCGGTTGATTGTTATTGTCGACAATCTGCCCCTTAACGGTCATCCCGGTTTTGTCGGAAATCTTAGTTGTGGTAATAATGTTGTCGGACTGGTTGGTGTTGGCCTGACAGTTCAACAATGATAGATTGAACAGGATGATCAATCCGTAAAAAAAGGATATGGTTCGTTTATTCATTTTAGTATGTATTTAGTGTTTTAGAAATTAGTGGTAAGCAATGCGGATAGCTGCAAATACCTGAACTATTTCCTGATTGTTTTTTGCATTTTTTATTTCAGCTTCTATTCTTTTTGTGTCTTCTTCGTAGCAAAGTAAATTGGCACAGTCGAGTATGTGATTTAATATGCCTGCAACTTCCTCTTTATTTGCTGAATTGCTGTTTAGCAGTTTCTTATAGTAGTTGTTTACCTTGTTTACAGCGTTGAATACCGTTGGTTTGATAATCTCCACCGAACTTCCCGAAAGACCGACCGTTTGTTCGTAAACGCGCTTATAATTCTGCTGAAATAAGTTCCATTTTATCGTTGTTTCGCCTCCTAAAAAATGTTCGTCTTCGAAGGCCGTTTTTAGTTTAGTAGTGCTTCCGTAAGAGTCTAATGTGTATCTGGCCTCTGCAGTTTCCGAAGTGGCTGTGTTTACTTCGGAAGCTGTACTATTTGTTGATTCATTTGTCAGCATCGCAATGTCGTTTGTTTGCTGAGCCGATGCAAACTCAGCGAATGCACAAATAAGGAGTGCAACAGAAAGAATCTTTTTTATCATGATAGATGTTGTTTTTACGTTTTGTTTTTGTGATATAATGGCAAACAAAGCTCAGAATACTCATTTTGTTGAAAATGAATATTCTGAGCTTTGATAAGCTTATTGTTGCCAGATCAGTTTTTTATTGAACTCATCACCGCCCATACTGGCTTTGGCTGCCTGATAGTTTTTTAGGTTTGTGCGTTGCAACACCAATGGGTATTTGAACCTGTTGGGCATAGATTTTCCTTCCGATACGCCAGGCCCTCGTGGCACTTTGGGGTAACCGGTGCGGTTGTATTCGTACCAAGCCTGATAATCGCAAAAGAAGAGGGCGTAGTATTTTTGTGTCATCAATTGCTCTAAAGTGCCGTTGTAGGTTACTGCTACATTGGTGAAATAAGTTGCCGGAACCACGCCTCCCCACTGTTCGATGGCTGCTGTAACGCCATTTTTGTAGTGTAAACCTGCATTGACAGCAGTGCCAAAACGTTGATCGTATTCTGCTTTTATTAACTCAAGTTCTGCGTACGACATCAGCGCAAGTTTCATAGGAGCGATGGCTAAGGCTTGTTTAGGTTGCGAAGCAGTGATAGAGGGAGCTATTGCATATCCACTGGGCAAGCCAACGTATGCTTTTACTGTCCCATTGGTCACTTGCGAGGTGTATATTGCTAAGCGCGGATCATTCCATGTTTTTAGGTTGTTGATGAAAAACTCAGACAGATAAATGTAAGCCGTAAAATCCTGCGGACGTGTCAATGGAGCTTGTTGCGGATAAACGCCGGATATTGAAAGTAATGCAGCATCGGCATTCGAATCAAAAACAGGATACTTTGTTGGGTTGGCAAACATTTCGGCCAGTTTGTTTTTAGAGTCGAGATCAGCCACACTTAGCGCACGTAAGAGAACGCGCATCCTGAGGGAGTTACAAAACTTTTTCCACTTCACTATCCCTGTTGAAACGCCTGAGGTAACTGTGGCATTGGTGCCGTACAGTAATTCACCATCGGTATTGTACTTTAGCCCCGAAGCTGTATTAAACAGTGTGTTGGCGGTGTCCAAATCGGCAATGATTTGTTTGTATATGTTCAATTGAGTGTCAAATTTGGGTGTCAGTATTCCTTCGCTGCCACGGCAAGCTTCGCTCATGGGCACATCACCAAAAGCATCCGTTGTTAGTTGGTATATCCAGCTTCGAAGCGTCATGGCAACGGCACGATAGTTCGGTTCGTTGAGGGTAATGGCTTGTTGTTCCATTTCCCGGATATTGGTGAGCCATTTGTAATAGTTACTCCAGGTACCGTCGCCGGCAGCATCCTGAATGTTGTACCAACCCACTCCGCTGATACTGGATGTAGATACAGTACCCTGCATAAGTGGGAAAGTGTAGCTGTTATATCTGTTCCAGTTATATACAGTCATCTCGTAAAGGATAGGATTCAGTAAAGTTCCCGGATTTGACTTGGTCAAACGGGTGGGGTCGGTATTCATTTCGTCGAAATTGCTGCAGGAGCTGAATACAACTGTTGTGATAGCGAATAGCGCGATTAGTCTGCTAAGATACTTCATAAGAAAATATTTATTTAGATTGAGTGAAAGTAGTCGAAAAAAGGACGGTAGAATCACTCACAAATAGTTTATGTTTGTTGTTTATTATTCTCTGAAAAATGGATTAAAAACTTACATTCAGGTTGATTCCCAATGTGCGCGTTGAAGGTAAAGAACCTGTTTCAATGCCGGGTACAATAGAACTTCCGTTTAATGCTACCGTTTCCGGGTCGAATAAAGGATAGTCGGTTATACACACCAAATTACGTCCGTAAATACCAATGGAGGCACCGGTAAGCGGAGTCTTGTCTATGAGTTTTTTAGGTAGAGCATAATCAAATCTAACCTCACGGAGTTTCACGTAACTGGCATCGAAGGAGTTTGTTTCCACATTTGCAATACGGTTATATTCCTTGTAATACGATTCCACGGTGATAAGTTTTGTGTTTGGACTGTAGCTACCATCTGTATTTTGAACCACTCCGGGAGCTACCATGTAGATGCCACCCAGTTGAGTCAGTGCTGTATTGGATGTAATGCGTGGGTCGTTGGCTGCTATGTAATATTCCGATCCGGGAACACGTCCATTTAATGTATAAGTGAGTTTACCTTGCTCGGTCATTTTATGAAAAGATTGTGAGTACACCAGTCCGCCCAGCTGTCCGTCAATCTGGAAGCTGAGTTTGAATCCTTTGTATGTAAACTCGTTGAACATACCGGCTTTGAAACTAGGATATGCCGAACCAACATACTGAATCTCGCTTCCGCGTAATGGCAAACCATCGGCTCCGATAACTACCTCTCCGGCTGTACTACGAACTAATTTATATCCCCACAGGTCTGCACTAGTTCCTCCTACCGTTCCAATCAGCGAAGCACTTCCGATGGATGCAATTAATTGGTTCTCGTCAGACCCTTCAGCCAGCGAAAGAATTTTATTACTGTTTTTAGACCAGTTGAGACTTGTTTTCCATTTAAAATGGTTTGTTTGAACAGGTATTGCCGTTAGTTCGATTTCTATTCCTTGATTACGCACAGTACCCGAGTTGATAGTGGCTCGCGCATAACCCGTGGTTGGATCCATGGGTGCATCCAATATCTGATTCTTAGTTTTATTGTAATAAAATGCCAGATCGAGTGCAATTCGATTTTTGAACATGCGGAAGTCCAGTCCGGCTTCATAGTTAGTTGATATTTCCGGTTTGAAGTCGCGATTGAACAGGGTAGAAGCTACAGTCACAGATCCGGGGAAACTACCGGTATTATAATAACCTGATGTTTTGTACGGATCGGTGTCATTACCTACCTGCGCCCACGAGGCTCTTACCTTTAGCAGACTGATTGCCGACGGCAATTGAGCAAGTTCGCTCACCAACACACTGGTTGTTACCGATGGGTAGAAGAACGATCGGTTCTTGGCCGGTAAGGTCGATGACCAATCGTTACGACCGGTAATGTCTAAAAACAACATGTTCCGATATGCAAAGTTGGTAGTGAAATACAAACTGTTGATGGATTTCTTTCTGATATCGGTATCAACAACCGGACTCGAAGCCCCGTTTGCCAACATATATATTCCCGGAGTTATCAAACCGTTCACTGCCGCCGAAAGAGCATCATAGTACTTGTACATGACATTGCCTCCTACTGAAGCATTTACTGTAATTCCATTGCTGTATGAGTCGTGATAGGTTAATAATGCATCGGTGTTTAGCTCGTAATCAAAAACGTTTTGCTTTTTGAAATAGCCGGTACCGTATACCACATCGCTCACTGTGCGGTGTTGTTCCCTTATATCGTTGGTGAGTTGAAGGGCTGAGCGTACTTGAAAATCAAATTTATTGGACAATTCCAGATTGGCCGTTAGTGCTGTAGCATTGCTATATTTGTCTGATGGATTCTCGTTTTCGTACAATGTAACGTACGGATTTCCGATAAAACTGCTATAAGGTTGTAGCTGTTTCGACTTTTCCTGACCTGTTCTCCACATAGGACGTAACCAGTCTAAGTTTACATTTGGGTTTTGGAAAATCATGAAGTAGGCAATCGAATTACTATTATAGCCCAGTGCCGGAACATTGTCGGTAGTACGGAAAGTCTGAGATGTTTTAAGTGCTACTTTTAATCTCCGCGAAACCTGTTGCTGTGCCGAAACACTTGCTACAAAACGTTGATACCCGGTGTTTGGTAAAATCCACTCGTTTTTTGTATGAGTCAGCGATACTCGCATCGATCCTTTGTCGCCTTTACCCGTAATAGCCACAGAGTTGGTGGTGGTGTATCCTGTCTGAAACAGTGAGCTGTGATTATTTGTGTACGGTACCCATGGAGTAGCCGCAGTAGCTCTTGCCTGCGTAACCGGATCGTACTGAAAATAGGATTGGCTTGCATTAAATGGTGCACCATAAGCACTACTGGTACCGCTGGTAGAACTATTGCCGTCGGGGGCTGTGGCGTATGAGTAATAAAGATTTCCGGCATAGTCGGTACCTGTTTTACCAATATTGGTTGGCAATCCTTGTCCGAATTCGTATTGATAGTCGGGGAAACGCATAGCATCTTCGGTGCTGAAATTAGATGTAAATGTAACTCCTATTCCTTTTTTAGCAGTAGTGCCCGATTTGGTAGTCACCATAATGACTCCATTGGCAGCACGTGTTCCATATAAAGCGGTTGCGCTGGCACCTTTCAATACCTGAATATTCTCAATGTCATTAGGGTTGATGTCCGAAAAACCATTTCCGTAATCTACCGATAGTTCTGCCGATCCTCCTGCACCATAAGCCACTCCCGGATTACTCTGCGGGCTGCTCATTGGCACACCGTCTACTACAATCAGTGCATTATTACCACCCACGTTCAACGATACGTCGCCTCGTAACGAAATGCGTGTGGAGGAGAGAGGTCCTCCCGGCGACATAACCGATAGTCCGGCTACCTTGCCGTTAAGTGCCGATGACCAGTTACTTTGGTTTGTATTACCAATTTCGTCCCCATCTACGCTGCGGGTGGCATAGCCCAGTCCTTTTTCTTCACGTTTAATGCCCAGAGCGGTTACTACCACATTGCTCAGTTCGGTAGAAGTCTCAGTCAACTCTATATTCAAATATGTGTTGGTGTATTTCAGCTCGCGGCTGTTGTAACCCACATAACTGGAAACTATAATGGTACCCGGATTGAGTTTCTTTACCGTGCGAAACGAAAACTCTCCCTCACTATTGGTCGTACTTCCTTCCGATGACCCTTTTACTATTACGGTGGCTCCTATTAGCGGGCTACCTTTCTTATCGGTTACCTTCCCGTTTATTAACGATTGCGCATAACCAACGATAGGCAGTACGGCTAACGAAAACAATAAAAAATACTTTTTTGCTTTGACTGATTTCTTTAAATGGCTCATAAACTTTTATTATATTTATTTGCCTGCAAAGTAACATGTTTTAGGTTTCGAACTCGTTACGTTTTCATGATAGAGGTATTACTAGAACATGAATATTTGAAATCAGGGAATGGATGTGATGAGTGTGGAATTACTAAGATGGAATTGATTTGTTTGAATAGGTCGGTATGAGTATTTGTTTCTGGTTTAAATGACTGTTGTTGAAGTTGAGCCTTCAAACTCTTGTATAGAATAAATTTGTAGATGTGCTACGACAAAAAAGAAACAAGAAATAGCTCCTTTTATGTCTTAGTATATTTACAATTCAAACAAAACGAGTATATTTGTTGCGTTAATAAGTGAATTGAAATGAGTTCTCTTGTAGCGGTATTGAATTGTAAACTTTAATAATTTATTTATGAAACTTATTTGTAGCCTATTGTTGTTTTTTGTGTTTAGTAGTATTAATTTATGCGCAAGTTCAAACAACATTTTACGTGAGGGTTATATAATATCATTAAAAGGAGATACCCTAAAAGGTTTTTTTTTGTCCCAGATTAGTAGAAATGCATCAGAAAAATGTATTTTTAAATCGAATGTTGATAGTGAATCAAAAACCTATCAACCCGGTGAAATAGTAGGATACAGGTATTTAGATGGCAAATATTATGTTTCAAAAGAGATTAGCACTGACTCGATAACTAAAAAAGTTGTTTTCTTAGAATTTCTGATTAAAGGGATGACTAGTGTGTACTATTATGTCGACGATGAGGAACATTATTATATCGAAAAGTCTCCAGATGGTTTGATAGAATTGACCGAAAAAGAAAAAATATATGACGGAACTCACTATATTATCCCATCCAAAGCTAAAGGTAAATTAACCTATTTGATGAAGGATTGCCCGGGTATAAATAGTGAGATACAAAAAACAAAGCTTACTCATAAATCGCTGATAAAGTTAACGAAAGACTATCATGATAAGGTTTGTACTTCGGAGAGTTGTATCATTTATGAAAAAGGAAATACAGCTGCAAAAGTGAAATTTGGTTTACTGATGGGTTTCTCTGAAAATAGGTATAATTTTGGAGGAATGATGGCAACTAATTTTGGACGTAGTTACCAAATCGGGGCTGCATTAAAAATTTCGAATATTTTCATGTTTAACGAGCATCTAAATTTCAAGATCAATTTTATTTTGGAGAAAGATTCGAAGTCTTATACATTTACTCTCCAAGATAATTATAAATATTGTAACATGATTTACAACAATGTTTCATATACTCTAAATAAAACAGACTATGGAGTTAATTCAATGAAATATTTGCCGTCTTTATACGCAGATTTAAACGTAATAGATTTTAAAATCCCAGTTAGTTTAAATTGCGACTTTGACATTTCAAAGAAAACAACTTTTACCTGTGGCATCGGTATCTCTAATAAACTTATTTTGTCGCAAAATAAGAACTTTGAAGTTTCTGAATATTATGCAGTTTATGGGAAATCTATTAATTCATTGCTTACCGGTTGTATTTTGACTGCCGGTTTTGAAGGAAACTGGATTGGAAAACATAAAGTTTTTGTAAATATGGGCTATGAATATTTATCAGATTTCAGAGCAAAAGTAGATAGAACGTTGATATTATCGAACAACCAGTTTTCAGTACAGACCGGGATCTATTTTTAGTGCATTCAAAGGTAAAAAAATAGCTATGACTTGTCTGTTCCCCTGGCCTCGCTGATATATAAAATTAATTATTGGCACAAAGCTGAGGGCTAGTCGGTGAGATTTTTATTTATAATCACCTAGCTGGCGCGAAACCTAATTCCTTCAGCCTGCTGGAGATGTCCTGCAATGGATGGAGAAGCCCCGCAACCTGCGGGAGATGTCCTGCAACGGATGGAGAAGCCCCGCAACTTGCGGGAGATGTCCTGCAACGGATGGAGAAGCCCCGCAACCTGCGGGAAATGTCCTGCAATGGATGGAGAAGCCCCGCAACCTGCGGGAGATGTCCTGCAATGGATGGAGAAGCCCCGCAACCTGCGGGAGATGTCCTGCAACGGATGGAGAAGCTCCGCAACCTGCTGGAGATGTCCTGCAATGGATGGAGAAGCCCCGCAACCTGCTGGAGATGTCCTGCAATGGATGGAGAAGCCCCGCAACCTGCGGGTGATGTCCTGCAACGGATGGAGAAGCCCCGCAACTTGCGGGAGATAAAATGCAATAGTAGTATTTCCAAATCTTACAGATAAAGTAATAAGGGCATTTCGGATATTCTCTCTTCTGTAACTATATTTAAAACCCTCTCCTTATTTCAACAAACCAACCTGATGGTCAAACTATCAGCTGTTCAATTCTTCGTTTATTTTCAAAAAAGTTGCATATTTTCAAAAAGTATGTATATTTGTGATGTGTATATTTAAATCGGATAGAAACTAATAAATTCATTTAATTATGGCTGATTCAAACATTTTTCAAGCAACTCCTGAAGCTAAAGCTAAAGCTTCACAGTTTCGTCTTTTTGCTATCTTAGCTTGGCTAATAGCCATAGCAGGTGAGGTAGTTGCCATCCTCAAACTCATCCACAACGAAACGCTTACATGGTTAATTGTAGCCATCGTTGTGATTCTTATTTTGACGATAATCGGAAATCTTCTGTGGAAAAAGGCTAATCATCTTTATCCTCCTTCGGAATCCAACAAAGTATCCTTTTTCTTCAAAAGTCAGTTAGGCGCAATTATGTCGGTTCTGGCATTTTTACCGCTTGTTATTTTAATTTTCACAAATAAAAATGTGGATGGTAAAACAAAAGGAATTGCGGGTGCAGTTGCTATTGTTGCCCTCCTTGCAGCCGGTATCACGGGTGTAGATTTTAATCCTGCATCGGTGGAAAGATACACGAAAGAGATTAATGCTCAAACCGATTCTTTAAAGCAACTTACTAACGGTATTGATCACGTTTACTGGACCGTAAAAGCTGGTAGTAAATATCATATTTACAAAGACTGCCATCACATTAAAAACAGAGAAATTGGTGAGGGTACGGTAAAACAAGCTTGGGAAAACCGTCATATCGATAATGGTGAACTTTGCGAAACATGCAAGACCAGAGCCGAAAAAGAAAAATTATCTTCTTCGGATGAAAGTGTTGTGGACGGTGTAGCAAATATACCGGTTGATTCAGTAAGATAAAGATAAAGGCAAAGACAGAGGCGAAGGCAAAGGTTGAACGCCTTTGCCTCAACCTCCGCCTTTTATTCATTTTCCCACAAACTATCTCCTCGTATATTTCCGCTTCCGTGCCAGTTGGTAGCCTATCCCGAAGAGGAGTAACAAGCCGATAGGTATCAATACGTTTACAGCCTGCCATAGTGTTTTTTCGTCACTGGAGAGTTGCTTGTTCAGTAACCGAAGCTTTAAGGTGCGATTTCTGAGTTGCATCCAGCCTTCGTTGTCGGTTAGGTAAAGCACCGAGTTAAGCACAAATTCCTTGTTCCCGAACTGTTGATTCATATACCGGTCGAAACCGAGCGGGATAGTGGTGCTGTCGCTTGCTACGCCATTCGTTTCGTTGCGAATAATATCGCCATCGGCCACCACTATCTGACGTGTTCTTGTACTTGTTTGCTTCAATGGCTGAGTGTTTGTAAGCCCTTTTGGTACCATGCGGTTGGCAAAGTTCGATTCAAAAATCCCTTCGAGTGCCACCGCCACAGGCACGTAGCTCAGGTTGAAATAAGCTTTATCGTTAGGCTTTGGTACCTGACTCAGGTCGATGGTAGTAGGTGTACCCATAATGTGAGTATTGTCGGAACTGGCCAAAAGCAGTTGTGCGTCCACCCCTTTATTGTCGCCCACCAGGTCTAAGCCCGAGCAAAATTCAGCACGCACTTCAGAGATGTTTCTGGTCACCGGGTGAGCACCCGATGCAAGCAACAGCGGTGCATAAAACCACGGTGATGGTTCAAACTGTGGTGTTGCATTTTTCGGAGCAATATTGATTGGAATAGAAGCACATTGCACATCCTGAAGAAGTACGGGGTTGATGCGCACCCCATAGCGGAACAGTTGATCGCCCAGGTTCACATCCAACTCAATGGCCGGCGACAAGCCTGTTGCTGATAAGTTTTCTTTCGATACCCGAACGGCATCCAATATCCAGAGCACCCGTCCGCCGTTCATAATGTATTGGTCGATAATGTATTTGTCGGATTCGCTAAAAGGAGTTGTGGGTTTAGCGATAATGATGGCTTTATAGTTGTTCAGAATAGACGCATCGGTAGCCAACACGCCTCGATCCACCTGAAAGTAATGACTTAATGCTTTGCTGATATCGTAGGTCTCGGCGTCATTCAATTCACCATGCCCTTCGATAAATGCAATCTTAGAAACCTCGGTGTTGATTAACTGGCGGATGCCGTCGGTGATTTCAAACTCCAGATTCTCAATAGAGATGTTAAGGTTTTCCTCTCCCGAGTTGCCTCTGATATTTTTAAGCAAGCAGATGGGTAGCTTTTTACCCTTGTAGCTTATCTCCAACCAGGGGAAAATTACTTTCTGTATTGATTTACCTTCTTTGTCTCTTTCGTAAACTGCTGTTGCACTTAAACCGCGTTGTTGCAGTTCGACGTATTTTCTTTCGCGCTCTTCCTGAGTGTCGGACAGGGACGGGTTTACGTATTCAATGCGGATGGTTTTGTTGGAGTAAACGGATAGTTCCTCAAGGAGTTCGGCGGTAGATCGTTTCAGTCGTTGAAAGCCCGGGTTCAATTCGCCATCGAGGTAAACGGTTACTTCGAGAGGGGCATCCACCTTTGCCATTAATTTTTTAGAAGGTTCTGCTATGCTAAATCGTTTGTCGGAGGTCAAATCAATTCGGAAAAAATAAAAGAATGAGATGATAATAACTGCAACTAAACCTAGTGCTAAAAGTGTATTTTTATGTTTTCTGATTTTCATTTTTTTGTAATCTTCTATTTACTTCTTATAAACAATTTTTAACTAAAAACAATTCTCGGTTCAAGGCGATAGTAAAACTTACTTCGAATCGAAAGTGCTTATTTATTCGGTTACATTACCGGTTCGTTTGAGAATTCCCCAGCTGACCAACTCTCCTTTAATTACTTTTTTGTATGCTTTTACCAACACAACAAATAGTATTTGTCTGTACACAAATCGTTGAATAAACAAGAGCAAAGCCGTTTTGATGGAGAATTTCTTGTGGTCGAGATGGAACGCATATGATGAAATTATACAATCAATAAAGTAATATAAGAGATAGAAGAATGTATACTCACCCGCGTTGTAGGTAAATAAACCTGCAATAAAGAGGATGTCCACTACCGGCGAAAATACAGGGATCAGGAAATTGAAAATAAGCAAATTTGGTAATACCACTAGTCCGATGTTCTTTTTCTTAGCGTTGAATAGCAAATCGCGGTGTTTCCAGAAACTTTGCATCATACCAAATGTCCAGCGGGTGCGTTGTTTTACAAACATATTCAAACTCTCAGGTGCTTCTGTAAGTGCCACTGCATCATTGCTGGTGCGAATCACATAGTTGGCACGCAATAGTCGCAACGTCAAGTCACAATCTTCGGCCAGTGTATCGGTGGTGAATCCATCCACAGCCACCATAGCCGTTTTGCGGAATGCTCCAATCGCACCGGGCACAACCAATATCGAGTTGATATAGTCGTAGGCTCTACGGTCGAAGTTCTGACTGGTAGTGTATTCTATAGATTGCCAGTTGGTAAGCGCATTCAGGGTATTTCCAACTCTAACATTACCTGCCACTGCTCCAACTTTCGGGTCGGAGAAGAAAGGAGTTAGTTTAGATATTGCATCCGATTTCAGCATTGTATCTGCATCGATGCAAACCAGAATTTCACCAGTGGCATGTTCAATACCCACATTAAGTGCCGAAGCTTTACCACCATTGGGTTTTGTGAGTACCTGAACTTTTGGATTGTTGCCAAAAATTGTTTTTATTTTGTTGTAAGTATCATCTTTCGATCCATCGTCCACAAAAACAACTTCAAACTCAGGATAATCGGACTTTAATAAATAGTTAACGGTTCTTTCGGCATTCAGTTCTTCGTTGTAAGCAGGAACAATGATGCTTACTTTAGGGAGAAAGTTTTTAGAAACCAACTTGTTGTCTTTCTTCTCTTTGAGCCGTTGCAATACCGCAAACAATCCCATAAGCAAAAGACGCCCAATAATCAAGAAGATGGCTACAATGAAAAATCCATGCAGGAAATGCTGCCAGAAATAGGTAATGGTGAAGAAAATCAGGTCCAGTGTTTCGGTAAACTTATACTGTTTGTTTACCGCCGGCATTACCTGGTCCCTGGTTTTGTTCATTAAACTGGATACAGTAACGAATTCATACCCCTGTTTTTGAAAATACTCAATAATACGTGGTAAAGCCAAAATGGTTTGAGAGCGTTCGCCACCGGCATCATGCATTAAAATGATATTTCCTTTCTTTATATTCGCAATAGCTCTCGCCACAATCGTATCGGCTGTCACATCTTCTTCCCAGTCATTGGGGTCGATATAGGAAGTTACCGAAATAAAGTCCTCGTCGTTGGCAACCGCTAACGATTTTATTTGGAATAAGTTAGTAGGTTCAGCATCGGTGTTGTACGGCGGACGGAAAAGTACAGTGCTATGACCTAGAATACTCTCCAGAAGCAATCGGGTAGAACGGAGCTCAACTCTTTCTCTGTTTTCGGATGTTATCTCTAAATTTGGATGAGTAAAAGTGTGATTCCCAATTTCATGACCTTCTTTGTAAATACGTTTCACCAACGGAATATTGTTCTCGATATTCATTCCTGTTACAAAGAAAGTAGCCGGTACATGTTTTGCTTTTAGAATATCAAGAATCTTTGGAGTGAATTCTTCATTTGGACCATCGTCAAACGTGATTGCAATTTTCTTGGGGTTAGCAGCTCCATAGCGTTTTAGCATATACGAGCTAGGCAATGATGTATAGTTTTCCCCGGTAATTAATTGATCATTGGCATCAAATTTGAAATTTGAATGTCCATGTCCCGGCTCATTGATGAGTTCCAGAATTTCACCTTTACCCTCGTAATTTACCGAGGAGATAGAACTGATGTATTCTAACTGTTTTATATTAAATGGGTGTTTCTTCAGGTATGTTTCGTTGAGGTTTTTGGAATAAAAGTTCCATATACGCTCATCTTCCGAACCAAGATACCACAGTGCTACACCTCCTGCACCAAAGTCATTGGCAGTTCTGAGGATATTGAATGTCCCGGCTACATCATTGCAATGGGCTTCGTGATCTGCTCCACTGTCGTCGGTATAAAATAACGATATGTCAGATTGACTTTGATTGAAAGTAACCGTTTCGTCGTACTCCTTGGCAAGGGAAATAAGTCCCTGGTACGAAATTTTTTTGCCCGGCTTGCCTTTTTGCCAGTCAAAACCATATCCTGCCACGCATAGCACCACCTTTTCCGATGGCACTACTTTCATCTCTTCGTCGAGCGCCTTTTCAACAAAATTTAACGATGAAATACTTCCCGGCTCATCATCCGGCGAATGCTCGTTATACGCCATCAGGAAAATGAAATCGTAATAGGGTGCTAAATCTTTGTACGTTACGTCCTCATCGGTAGGGTTAATGTCTATAGTAGCCAGGTATCCGTCTGGATGGATGGTTTCATATAGTTCTTTCGAGAATTGCACCAGATAGGGGTGTGTTCCTTTGGGAAGGTTCTCAAAGTCAATATTTATTCCCTGAAAGTCATTAGTGTCGAGAACGTTTTTGATATTTGTAATCAGTGTTTTTCGTGTTTTTTTGTTTTTAAGCATCGCATAAATGCTATCACCATTCCACCTATCTTTGTAATAGTTATTCAAAATAGGTAAAACCGAAACTTTATTTTTGTGAATAAAGTCTAGCGTTTCATCCTCCGTTCTGAGTTCTATTTTCCCACTTGCATTTGGCAGAAAGCCCCACTCGGGCAATACCATATTTAAATGGGCGATATTTTTTTTTAGGGAGTTGTTCGAGTTCAGATCCCAGTTCACATAGAATGCGGCTCTCACCGGCAAGTATTTTTTTGTTTGGTAGGATAGCTGAGATGGCTTACTTGCACCTTTGTATATAAGTCTGTTGTGGTTTGCCCGGTATTGCTCTAACTGTTTCGCAAAATCGAGCTGTTCTGATTTGGAAATGATTTTTTTTGACTTGTCGGTATTAATGTCCGGCAATTTTTTTGCATTGTATGTCAATACTTTTAAGTCGTAATTCTGCTTGTTGAGCAATGAGATTACAACGGAAGCCATAATTACCAATAGAAAAACGCCCAAAATACGAGTGAACCAAATAAAACTTTTCCAACGTGTAGCACTATTTGTTTGAAAAACTTGTTTTCCCATAATCGGTATTGTTTGGCTTTGATGAAAAGTAGTATGAAAAATACTATGAAAAATACTACGAAAAATAAGTCTCTGCTGTTAGAAATGTTCTGTGCAAAATTAATCTATTTAATGCAAATTCAGTTGACCCCTCAGATTAGATTATGCATTTTTTTATTTTTTTTGTAGTAAGCCTATGAAAAAGATATTCGTTGTGGCCAATTTGGGAACAGTTGTACTAACAGTTGTTGAGTAACGACCTTAAATTTGATAAATAACTGAAATGCAAAGATAGTCATTTCGTGAAGCTAAATCATGTACTAGCAAGTAGTTTTTCATGCATGAATGAGTTTCGGATTATCCGAAAATAATTTATCAGATGTTTCAAATAGTACATTTTGTTTTCACATTGTAGTAATCATGTAGGTGTACCTTAAAAAATCTTATTTCTATTTGGCAGCATATTTTGCTTGTTGAGTGGGTGGATTTATTTTATTATCTTTGCCAGTCCGATACGAAATTAATTTCGTTATCAAATGATTTTGACATTCAGAGCTTTGACTATTTACGAGAAAAAATGTTCAGTTTATTATTTGAATAAAAGATTATTAACTGGTTTTTAATTGCAACTAAGCTTTATTTTTATAAAACAAATCCTTTCTTTATGGGTAAAATAATTTCATTAGCAAACCAAAAAGGTGGTGTAGGAAAAACAACTACAGCTATTAATCTGGCTGCATCGTTGGCTTCGCTTGGTAAAAAAGTACTGTTAGTGGATGCTGATCCACAGGCAAACGCGTCCTCCGGACTTGGAATAGATATTCGTTCGCTCGAATTTACTATTTACGAATGCCTGATTGATGGTGTGCCATCTATTAAAGCAATTCATCCAACAGAAGTTGAAAACCTGTTTGTGCTACCATCACATATCGATTTGGTTGGTGCGGAAATTGAAATGTTGAACATGGAAACGCGTGAGCGGGTGATGGAAAATTTACTTCTTCCGTTAAAACCTCTTTACGATTATATCCTTATTGATTGTTCACCATCTTTAGGACTGATAACAGTAAATGCCCTTACGGCTTCCGATTCGGTAATTATTCCTGTTCAATGCGAGTATTTTGCTCTCGAAGGGATTAGCAAATTGTTGAATACTATCAAGATAATTAAAAGTAAGCTGAATCCGGAACTTGAAATAGAAGGTTTTTTACTCACTATGTACGATAACCGGTTACGTTTGGCAAATCAGGTATATGCCGAAGTTAAAAAGCATTTCGAAGGGATGGTTTTCGAGGCGGTTATTACCCGAAATGTACGTTTAAGTGAAGCTCCAAGTCATGGTAAACCCGTGCTGCTGTACGACTCGGAATCGAAAGGTTCGACTAACTACATGGATCTGGCAAAGGAACTGATTGCTAAAAATTAAAAAATCCTTTTTGGTTTTTTAGAAATACAACAAATAGACAACATTTGCGTTATCGCTCTACATAAATATGGCAAAGAATATTACAGGATTAGGAAGAGGTTTAGGTGCTTTAATAGATACAGAGCACGTATCAACAGGTGGATCGTCGTCGATAAGTGAAGTGGCAATGGATGTGATTTTTGCAAATCCCAATCAGCCGCGTACCCATTTTGACGAAGAAGCATTGACCGAACTGGCAACTTCCATTCGCGAGTTAGGGGTTATTTCGCCTATCACACTGCGTAAAAATGATGATGGAACTTATCTTATCATTGCCGGCGAGCGAAGATTCAGAGCGTCGAAACTGGTTGGATTAAAGTCTATTCCGGCTTATGTTAAGACGGCTGCTGATGAGCAAGTGATGGAAATGGCGCTGATCGAAAACATTCAACGTGAAGATTTGAATGCCATCGAGATAGCATTGACTTTTTATCGTTTGATGGAGGAGTACAAGCTTACACAAGAGCGTTTGAGCGAACGTGTTGGAAAAAAACGAACCACCATAGCTAATTATCTTCGGTTGTTGCGCTTGCCTGCTGAGATTCAGATGGGAATAAAAAACAAAAAAATCGATATGGGACATGCCCGTGCGATACTTGGTTTAAATGATCCTGCTGTGCAATTAAAATTGTACGATCTGATTGTAAAAAATGAATATACGGTTAGAAAGGTAGAAGAGCTGGTTCGATTGTTTTTAGAAACCGGACATTTTGATGACCATACTACCAAGACGGCTAATCCGGTGAAAAATTTGAAAGAGTTTGATGAACTGAAGTCTCAATTGAGTCAGGTTTTTGGAACAAAAGTTCAATTCACGTGTACCCCCGAAGGTAAAGGTAAGATATCAATACCGTTTACCAACGACGAGGATTTGGCGCGTATCATGGATTTGTTCGATAAAATTTAATTCATTTTTTCTGTGTGTAAATACCTAAACATAATTGTTCTTTTTGTTTTCTTGATATCCTTTGATGTTCAGGCTCAAATGCCTTTGATGAAGGTCGATTCGCTGCCGGATACACTCAGGATTTCAAACACTGAGGTGAAAGCTGTTGCGCAACAAATTGCCGATTCGTTGAAACCTAAAGTATTTAAACCGAACCCTATGAAAGTGGTTTGGATGGGGGCAATTATTCCGGGTTACGGGCAAATATTGAACAGAAGATACTGGAAGTTACCCATTGTGTATGCCGGCTTTATGGGTTGTGCTTATGCAATAGCTTTTAATTCGGGTAAATACCAAACCTATAAAACGGCTTATCGGGATATTCTCAGGTATAGTTCGGATGCCGATTATCAGGCGATTGTTGATAAAGATCATAGTAAGGTCAGTTTCTACCAGATTTTACCTCCGGGATATACTGATTTTACAAGATTTGGAGGAGTGTCGGGTTTTACTAAAACGCTTAAGAATAAGCAGGATAGTTTTCGTAGGTACCGCGATTTGAGTATTTTTGCTACGGTGGGCTTTTACGCCATTACCATTATCGAAGCATATGTGGATGCTCAATTGTACGATTTTGACATTTCACCCGACTTGTCGATGCGTGTGCAACCTACTTTGCTGAGAAATGCATACGGAGTACCCAGTACCCTCGGGTTGCAGTGTAATTTATCGTTAAGATAAAGTTTCAAATTACAAAACAATTTAGAAGAATGAATTTTAAAATTATATTTTCACTAAGTTCCCTTTTAATTTTTGGCAGCGTATTTTGCTTCTCGCAAAATAATACGGCTGCTTCGAAGAAGAGTGTCTCCGAACAGGGGCTGGACACTACTTTAGTTATACCTACTGATTTCGATAATTCACTTGATAATATGCTTCACTCCTGGATTGTGCGACGAGCCAGTACGCCCAATTGTAACCCGAGTGATGAAATAATAGAATTTTCCGATTCCATCTATAAACTAAGACTAGCCAAAATGCCATGTCTGATGGAAATGCCCTATAATAACACCATTCGTTCGTATATCGAGTTATATACGGTGAAGAAACGTCGTCAGGTGGAGTATATGATGGGAATGAGTCATTATTACTTTCCCCTTTTCGAACAGGTGTTAGGGGCTAATAATCTGCCCCTTGAGCTTAAATATCTCTCCATTATCGAATCGGCATTAAATACCACCATTGTGTCGAGAATGGGTGCTGCCGGATTATGGCAATTGATGATTGCTACCGGTCGTATGTACGGTTTGGAAATCAATAGCCTGGTGGATGAACGTCTGTCGCCGGATAAAGCGACCAATGCTGCTGCTCATTTTCTGAAAGATTTATATTCAATTTATGGTGACTGGAACCTGGTCATTGCATCCTATAATTGTGGTCCGGGCAATGTGAATAAGGCTATTCGCCGTGCTGGTGGAAAACGCGACTACTGGGCTATTTATCCTTATCTGCCCCGTGAAACCAGAGGGTATGTGCCCATTTTTATTGCTGCTAATTATGCACTTAATTTTGGTGCGGAACATAATATCTGTGCGGCAACTGTGAATATGCCTGCACTGACGGATACCATTATGGTTCATCACCGCATTCACCTTGAGCAGGTTGCAGAGGTGTTGAACTTGCCAATAGAGCAGGTTCGGTTGCTAAATGCTCAATACGTTAAGGATATAATCCCCGGCAATATAAAACCGTATGCCCTGTGTTTACCGCTCAATCATGCTAATCAGTTTATTAGTAAGTTAGATCAGGTATTGGCCTATAGAGCCGATGAGTTGGTAAATACCCGTCGTAGCGAAATAGAAATTGTTCAAGCCCCGGCAATGGTTACTCCGGGTGGCTCGGGACGTGTTATTTTTCATAAAGTAAAACGTGGCCAGACTTTGAGTGAAGTGGCAGCTAAATATGGCATTTCTACTTCCAAATTAAAGAAATGGAATCATCTGCGGAAGTCAACTATTCAGGTTGGTCAGCGATTGAAAATTCTCAAATAGTACAGTTGATAGCTGTATTCATTCAGCAATGACTTCATTGGGTAAAAAATGAAATAATATTATGGAAAAACTATTTTATTCCATTTCAGAAGTGGCCGATTTACTCGGTGTTAATCAGTCAAATTTGCGTTTTTGGGAGAGTGAATTTAAACAGCTCAAACCCAAGCGCAATCCCAAAGGTACCCGATTTTATTCCCCCGGAGATATAGCTCTTATTAAGCAAATAATGTATCTTGTCAATGAGCAAAAGTTGACGCTCGAAGGTGCAAAACGCAAGCTCAATCAAAAAAAAGATACTGTTGCCAAACAACAAGAAGTGGTGGAGCGTTTAAAACTCATCAGAACTGAGCTTTTGGGAATTTCTAAAGCTTTGTCGGAATAAGTGTAACAACATCCAATAATACTTCTGCTTTTTATGAAAAAGACACTCTTCTTTTCGCTCTTTCTTGTATCGTTACTTTTTATATCTCCAATTCTTTCCGCTCAAAAAACACCAAAGAATGTCATTTTCTTGATAGGGGATGGAATGGGCCTTGCTCAGGTTTATGCCGGCATGGTGGCCAATGGAAATAGCCTGGCTTTGGAGAGATGTACTTACACGGGTTTTTCAAAAACATATTCCTCTTCCAATTTTACAACCGATTCGGGTGCAGGTGGCACAGCTTTGGCCTGTGGTGTGAAAACTAAAAACGGTATGATTGGTATGAGCCCGGATTCAGTAGCCGTTGAATCGATACTGCAAGCATCTAGTCGTCATGGTTTATCTACAGGTGTTGTTGTAGCGTGTGCATTGACGCATGCTACTCCTGCTTCATTTGTGGCTCATCAGGTTAATCGGGATATGAATGACGAGATAGCGGCTGATTACCTGAAAACCGATATTGACGTTTTCATTGGTGGCGGACGCAAGTATTTCGAAAAAAGAGTTGATGCCCGAAATTTGACGGAAGAATTGAAAACCAAGAATTATCAGATGGCCTATACGTTGGATGAAGTAAAAGCGATTAAAACAGGTAAGTTAGCCGGGTTACTTTACGATGATCAGAATCCGTCGATGCCGGAGCGTGGAGCCATGCTTCCCGTTGCCACTGTGGCAGCTATTGATATTCTGGAGCACAATGGTAAAGGTTTCTTTTTGATGGTTGAAGGTTCGCAAATTGATTGGGCGTGTCATGATAATAATGCAGAGCAGGAGATACTGGAAATGCTTGATTTTGATCAAACGGTTGGGCATGCATTGGATTATGCAAAAAAAACAGGAAATACGCTGGTGATAGTTACTGCCGACCACGAAACAGGTGGATTGAGTATTCTTGACGGAAAATTCGGAGACCCTAAAATGAAAACCGGTTTCAGTACAAAAAGTCATTCCGGTATTCCGGTTCCGGTATTTGCTTTTGGCCCCGGTGCCGAAAACTTTACAGGATTTATGGAGAATACCAGTTTCAAAGCAAAGCTTGAAAAACTCTTGAAATTGAAGAAATAAGCAATAACGAATTTCTTGATATCACAGTAAAGAGACTACGCTAGAGTCTCTTTTTTTAGCTAATGAAAAAAGAAATTCTAGTAAAGTAGGAGTGAGTGCACCATTTTTTCGCAATCTGTTGTTTCTTCTTCTTCTTCTTCTTCTTCTTCTTCTTTGCCTATGCCTTTGCCTATCCCTTTTTAGGAGACTAAGATTCGTAACTAGTAACTAAACTCTTGTAACTGTTCCATGGATAAAATTGCATACGAAAAGATAATCGTCGGTCACATGATTTATTTGTACTGTCGTAAGAAGCACAAAGGCGAAGGTTTGTGTGTGGACTGTGAGCAGCTAAAGCAATACGCGCTGGAACGATTGGCCAAATGCCCCTTTGGAGCCGATAAGACAGCTTGTAAGGATTGTAAGGTGCATTGCTATAAAAATGACATGCGTGACAGGATACGTCAGGTAATGCGCTTCTCCGGACCTCGTATGTTTTTCTACTATCCGAAAGATGCTTTCTTGCACTTCAAAAAAAAGAGACCTTGAAAAATTAATTTCAAGGTCTCTTTTTTATTCGGTTGAATTGGTTCTTATTTTAGAGCCAATTTTTTCTTTACCAAACCAGTAATGTCGTTTGATGTTGGCGATTGGTAAATAATGCTTTGAGCACTTAAATCAAAAATATAAGTGTATTTGTTTTCAAGAGCTACTTCGTTAATCGCTTTTTTTACTTTTTCCACTACAGGATTAAATAATTCCCTGTTTTTTTTGTCTAAATCTGTACTGGCAGTTTGGTTGAAAGTAGTGATGCGTTGCTCAATTTCACCTATCTCAGCTTGACGGGCAGTTTTGATGCTTTCGGGCATCGTAGCTTGTTTTGCTTGATATTCTTTGATTTTAGAGGTGTACTCCTCACGCATTTTTACTAATTCGCTTTCCCATTGAGTTTGCAAATCTGCAATTGTTTTTTCAATAGTTGCTCTTTCCGGCATTAATGACAGAATCTCTTGTGAATTTACGTGGCCAAGCTTTGCTTCTTGAGCCATTAAACTGATAGGTAAAGCGCAAAGCAATACGAGGGCAATTTTCTTTAACATGTTATTTTTTTTAGTTGTTTGTATTTGATTTTGAAATGGAATGCAAAAATATAAAATTATTTCGAATACCCCAATTTTTGGAGCACTAAGTCACTAATATCTAATTTAGGAGAAGTAAAAATAATATTCATTGAAGAACTCTTGTCGAAAACCATTTCTAAATCCTTTGATTTGCTGATTTCCTGAATAGCAGTGTAGACTTCATCCTGAATGGGTTTCATTAAACTTTGACGTTTTTTGAACAGTTCTCCGTCAGCTCCAAAGTACTTCTTCTTTAAATCTTGCGATGCTTTTTCTTTGGTAACTATTTCTTCTTCACGTTTGGCTTTCATATCCTCCGAAAGAAAAACAAGTTCAGTTTGATAGTTTTTATACAATTTTTGAACTTCCTGAGCCTGAGCTTCCACTTCCGATTGCCATTTCTTTGAGATTTGGGTCAATTGGTCATTTGCAGTTTCGAATGCAGGAATGTTTTTCATAATGTATTCCATATCCACCATTGCAAATTTTTGGGCATTTCCGGCAAAAGTAATTCCGGCTAATAAACAGAGCGACAAAATTAGTTTTCTCATATTTTTTTCTTTTATGGTTAGACTTCTAAACTCTTATCCATGGTTTGTATACAAATTCTTTGCCAAAGTTTTTTGCTGCCTGAGTTGTTGGTTTATCAGGCATCTCAATTCTCTTACAACTCCTGACCAAGTACAAAGTGGAACTGACTTCCGCTGACTTTTCCTGTAGTAATATCCTTGTCAAATCCGTAGCCCCAGTCGATACCCATCATACCAAACATAGGCAGGAAGATACGAACCCCTAAACCGGCACTTCGTTTCAAATCAAAAGGATTGTAGTTCTTTAATTTGGTAAAACAGTTCCCCGCTTCAGCAAATGCTAAGGCATAGATGGTGGCCGATTGCTCCAATGATAAAGGATAACGTACCTCCATGGTGAATTTATTGTATAAATAGCCTTTTTGTCCTACGATAGGATCGATTGGTGTAAGCGAACCGCTCGAGTATCCACGCATGGCTATGTATTCCGTACCGTAGCTCGTGTAGCTCGACATACCGTCACCTCCCATATTGAAACTCTCGAATGGAGAGCGGGCGTCTTTGTTGTAATATCCCAGATAAGAGAACATGGCTCTTCCCATCAATACTAATTTATCATTTCCTGAGATAGGCGTAAATGTTTTTCCACTAAAATTCCATTTGTGGTACTCAATAAATTTGTATCTGTCCAGAGCAGGCATTGTTGCATCGGAATACGATTTGCCGTTAACTTTGCCACCATTTAATGTCGAATAGGGAGGTGTTACTTTTAACCCGATGGAGAACGCAGATCCGTAACGTGTAAATATCGGGCTGTCGGTTGAACTTCTGCTAAGTGTTAGTCCAAGGCTTATGTTATTGAAATTACCATTGGTTAATGGGTATAAATAAGACCAGTTTTTGAGCATAAATAATTGATACGATAATTCTCCTTGGAAAACAAAGTAATCATCAGGCCAGCTTAACCGTTTGCCATATCCGAGTGATGCTCCGATAGTACGCATGTAGGTGCCCGGATCCATTTCGCTTTGATACTGGCTGCTTGAGCCACTACCATAGCTGTTACCATAGCTGTTACCATAACTACTGCCGTATCCGCCATAATTATTGTTGTAATAGTTATTTGCGTAGCTGCTACTGTTTCTGTAACGTGCACTTACGTCCGATTGAGTAGAGTAATAGATGGATGCCGATAATGAGTTTGGACGTTTACCTCCCAACCATGGATCTAAAAAGGATACGCTGAACGACGAGTACGAACCACCATTGGTACGGGCATTTAAACTAAAGGTTTGGCCTTCGCCCTGAGGTACGATTCTGTATGTGTCCGGTCTGAAGAGGTTTTGAATAGCAAAGTTGCTGAATTTTAAACCAATACTACCTACAATACCTGTAGAACCCCAACCGGCCGAAAATTCCACCTGATCACTACCTTTCGTTTCCAGTTGATAAGCGATATCTACCGTGCCGTTTTCCTGATTAGGCTGAATGTCCGGCGTCATTTTTTCCTGATCAAAATGTCCCATTTGGGCTAACTCGCGCAATGAACGCATGATGTCAGCCTGACTATATAATTGTCCTGGTTTGGTTCGTAACTCGCGACGAACCACGTGTTCGTATACGCGGGTATTTCCTTTGATGGTTATTTCGTTAATAGTAGCCGGTTTGCCTTCCGACATGCGCATTTCAAAATCGATTGAATCATTGTCGATTTTTACTTCAACAGGATCAACCATGAAGAATAAATAGCCTTTGTCTTTGTATAGTTTACTCACCGCATCGTTTTCGTCAGTTTCAAGTCTGGCCATCAAATGCTTGTGATTGTAAATATCTCCCTTTTTTATTCCAAGTATTGCATTCAGGTAATCGTATGGATAAATGGTGTTGCCAATCCACTTGATATTACGGAAGTAATATTTTTTACCTTCGTTGACTTTGATATGTACATCTACAGTTTTGTCGTCGAATTTAGCTACGCTATCTGATACGATAAAGGCATCTCTGTAGCCAATTTCATTGTATTTTTCGATTAATGCATTTTTGTCTTTTTCATATTCTTCCTTTACAAATTTCTTAGTACGGAAGAAGTTACGCCAGTTATTGTCGTTGGTTTTTTTCATAGCCTTGTTGATCTGAACATGTGTCAAGGCAGTATTTCCGGTGTAAAATAATTGGTGGATTTTTGTTTTAAGTTTTTTGTCAACAATAACGTCAACAATTACATGGCCCGGTTTTGCCGGATCATTTTTTTGCAATACGCTTACCTCCACATTCAAGAATCCTTTTTCCTCCATATGTTTCTCGATGATTTTTTTCGCTCTATCCGAGATGTTTGGAGTTATTTGATTTTCTTTGGTAAGCCCCACTTTCAGACTGATGTCGTCAATTTCCGATTTTTTGAGGCCTACATAATTAATTTCCGAAATACGTGGACGTTCTTTCAGTGCGATGGTGAGCCATACTTTACCATCTTGCAATTTTGTAGCCAAAATCTTTACATCCGAAAACAGCCCTTGTTTCCAGAACCGTTTTACCGATTTGGTTATTGCATCGCCAGGAATACTTACAATATCGCCTACCGCTAGCCCGGAAAATCCAACAAGAGCAAAGTCTTCATAGTTGCTTGCTCCGGTAACCTTGATTTCTGCAATCTCGTATTTAAGAGAAGTAGTCGAGTATTCGATAGTGGGAAGGTTGGTAGAATCTTTTTCGTAGATGTTTTGAGCACCAATTAATTGACTGAAAAAGAAAAGCAATGAAAAAGAAAAAAGCGTTTTGTATTGCATAAGAATTTTTTTGTGTCTAGGTCTTCGTAAATTCATACTGTATTGTTGAGATACACTATTTCGTTATTGAAAATTTAATTTTTTTATTTACCAAAACGACGGTCACGTTGTTGGAATTCGGATATTGCCTGATATAAGTTTTCTTTTCTAAAAGCGGGCCAATGTGTTTCTGTAAAGTACAACTCCGTGTAAGCTATTTGCCATAACAGGAAATTGCTGATGCGTATCTCGCCACTTGTTCTGATCAATAAGTCCGGATCGGGAATTGATTTGGTTGTGAGATGACTACTGATTAAATCGTCATTTATGTCTTCTATGTTGCACTTGCCATCAATCACCTCTTTGCATATGTTTTTTATGGCATTTGTAATTTCCCAACGGGACGAATAGCTTAGTGCCAGCACTAGTGCCAAACCGGTATTCTGACTTGTTTGAGCTATGCAGCGTTGTAATTTTTCTCCGGCATTATTGGGCAATCTGCTTAAATCGCCTATAGCCATTAAGCGGACATTGTTTTTTGTTAATGTGGGTGTTTCTTTTTCAATGGTATCAATCAAGAGTTCCATCAAAGCATCAACTTCTGCCTGTGGTCTACTCCAGTTTTCGGTAGAAAAAGCATAGAGTGTAAGGTATTCTATACCCAGTTCAGCTGCTGTTTCTGTTGTTTCGCGGACTGAAGTGACCCCGTTTTGATGCCCGAAAATACGATCGTAACCACGTTCTTTAGCCCAGCGTCCATTTCCATCCATAATGATAGCAATGTGCTTAGGTAGGCGGGTTGTGTCTATTTTTTCTTTAAAGGATGACATGTTTAATATGTAGTTTTCGAGTATTTAATGTTACTTATTTGCTGTTCCCAGACAATCGCATCCTTTTTTCCAAAAGTTATATGTAATGCCAATTGTTGCTGTGGACAATAAGTCGTTATTCAAAAAATTAGTCCCGTTTAAATTATTGGGATTGTTCAATAATGCAATTCCTTCTAATTTATCCGACATTAATAGGCGGTTAGACCATTGTGCATTTAAATTCCACTTAGCGTTCAACCTCACTTTCATACCGACACCAAATGGTATTGTTGGCGTATAGGTGCTATTGTTTATGTACGAATAATTTGCAACGCCTATACCTGCAAAAATATAGGGTGAAAAAGTTCGGCTTTCGCGCTTGAATTCGTTTTTCTCTAAATCGAAAAAGTTAAACTCGCCACAAATGTCCAGAGCGTTTACATTGTTTCCAACTGAATTTCCGGTCCACAGCACTTTTGCTTTGTTCCATTCGGCTCTAAATGCAATTCGGGGATTTAGCCTGTAACGCAATAAAGCTCCATACGTGAGCGTTGTATTCTTGAATAGTTGAGAATTTGCATCTCCTAAGTAATAAGCACCACCGCCTGTGATACCAATTTCTGCCCGATAATCATCTTGTGCTGAGATATTCAGACAAAATGTAATCAAAAAGCAGATGCTAAAAAATCTAATTGCAGTTAAATTCATAAAATTGCCATGAGTTTAATTAATTAGACATCTAACGTATTATCTATTGTTTAATTTTGTCATTCAGATGAAAATCTTGCAACAAAAGTAGTGATAATCTTTTAATGTAGATAAAATGCGCCAAAACTGTAGGGTTATTTAACGTTTTATTGGAAAAATACTGAGTTGTTGGTATTTCGGGTTTACTGAATGATAATTAAGGTTAATACAAGAGGCTCAGAACCGCTCAATTGCTAAATTTTCTTTACGCGTCATTTCCAATCTCAGCTCCGGAGTTTTGTCATCCTGACCACAAAGGTGTAATATGCCATGAATTAAGATTCTATTCAGCTCTTGTTCGAAGCTAACGCCAAATTCCTGGGCATTTGTTTTTACCGTATCCACACTGATAAAAATATCACCCGATATAATTTGACCCTCGCTGTAATCGAAAGTGATGATGTCTGTATAATAATCGTGTTGCAGGTACTGTTTGTTTACCTCCAGGATGCGTTCATCCGAACAAAAAATATAGGCGATATCGCCTGCTTTTTTTCCGTATTCGGCTGCCGTTTCTTTAATCCAGCGATTTGTTTTTTGTTTTTGTAAAGCCGGTGGGTTTACTCCTTCCGAAATATATTGTATCATGAGTTTTAATGAAAAAATAAATAGCCTAATAAGATAGCGGCAGTAATTCCTGCAAGATCGGCTAAAAGTCCGCAAGCCAGTGCATAACGTGTATTTTTGATGTTCACCGACCCAAAATATACCGCCAGAATAAAGAAAGTAGTGTCGGCTGATCCCTGAATAATACAGGACAGTCGGCCAACAAATGAATCGGCTCCGTGAATTTTCATAGCATCCACCATCATGCCACGAGCACCACTGCCACTCAATGGTTTCATCATAGCTGTTGGCAAGGCTTCTACAAAGTCGGTATTTATGCCGGTCATCGCCACAAGGTTTTTTACCCCCAAAATCAAATAATCCATAGCCCCCGATGTGCGGAACATGGCAATGGCCACCAAAATACCAATAAGATAGGGTACAATACCTATCGCTACCTGAAAGCCTTCCTTTGCTCCATCGATAAACGATTCGTAGACGTTTGTTCTGCTTCGTAGTGCAATGCCGATAAAGATAACAATAATGCTAAAGAGAATAAGGTAAGCCGCGAAATTTGAATATTTGGCGATGTCTTGCTTTGGTAAGCGGCTCAAGAGATAAATGAGTCCTCCGATAAGCGAAACCATACCTCCCAAAGTGGTCAGAACGATTCGGTTGAAGAGGCTTATTTTTTGGATAATGGATACGGTGATAAGTCCGGTAAGTGCAGCGCAGAAGGTGGCAATCAGAATTGGTAGAAATACATCGGCGGGATTGGCTGCCCCCAACTGTTGGCGAAAGGTAAGGATGCTGACCGGAACTAACATTAACCCAGCGGTATTCAGCACTAAAAACATAATCATTGGGTTGGATGCCTTTTCTTTGTCGGGATTAATCTCCTGCAATTCTTTCATCGCTTTCAGTCCGAGCGGAGTGGCTGCATTATCAAGTCCGAGCATATTGGCCGACAGATTCATGAAAATGCTGCCCATTGCTGGATGACCTTTGGGGATATCGGGGAATATTTTAGAGAAAAATGGTGCTACCATGCGCGATATAATGTTGATAGCACCTCCTCTTTCTCCAATTTTAAGAATTCCCAACCATAATGAAAGCATTCCGGTTAAGCCTATTGAGATTTCAAAACCTGTTTTTGCAGATCCAAACGCAGACTGCATTACTTCCATAAAAATATTGGTGTTTCCGGTTACAAAAAACTGGATGCAAGACACCACGAATGCAATGAGAATAAAGCCAATCCAAATGTAGTTTAATATCATAAATTTGTAAATTTCAGTTGAGTTCCTTCCAAATGAGCCTGTTTTTTTCGGAATGACTGCAAAAGTACATTTTTTTTTCCTTTTGCTCAACATTAACTGTGAGTAAATGGTTTAACACTGAGAACTACATCAATTTAATTTTTAAAATGATTTTATGAAAAACAAGCTCAAATCTATTTTTCTAACCTTGGGTATTGCTGTCGGAAGTGTTGCCTGCAATGTAAAACCTGTGCTAACGACTGTTCCATCGGTTGATTTAAACCGTTATTTGGGTACTTGGTATGAACTGGCCTCTTATCCACAGTTTTTTGAGCGGGGATGCACCAATGTAAAGGCTACTTATACTTTAAAAGAGGAATATATTGAAGTCTACAATGAATCTTTGAAGGATGGTAAGCCCAATAATATAAAGGGTAAAGCATTTGTTGTTCCAAATACCGGCAATTCAAAACTTAAAGTTCAGTTTTTTTGGCCATTTAAAGGTAATTATTGGATTATCGATCTGGCACCCGACTATTCGTGGGCAATAGTTTCGGATCCGAAGCTTAAAACATTGTGGATTCTGTGTCGAAATAAAACAATGGATGCAGCACTGTATGAATCATTACTGGAAAAATTGGTTGTAAAGGGGTTTGATAAAAATAAAATTATTAAAATGGAACAATAATAACAGACTGTAAATTTTTACCCCAAAAAAGTCATTTTTCATTCAAAAATGACTTTTTTGTTGTCATATTAATATCAATCTGAATAAATTAGCATTTTATTGAAAAGAAAATACCAAGTTTTCTGTCATAATGATTGAAAAATATGTACTTTTGTAGACGAATGTATGTTTAAAAACATATAATGTGTTATTGGGAATAAAAAATAAGGTTTATGGAATCGATTTGTAAATATAATAAACCAGATTGTTACGGGGCTAAAGAACTTGAGTTTTTACTCGAGTTAAGTTCGTTGTTGAGTAATAAAGACATTAATTTAGATGATGTAATGGGTCTTTTGGCCAATCATTTGAGTGCCGAAAGAATTATCTTGACGATTTTGAATCGCGAAAATTCAAACATTGTGATTGAAGGTACTTTTGGAATTACGGAAAGGGAAAAGAAACAGGCGGTCTATCACGTTGGACAAGGCATCATTGGGAATGTGATACAATCCGGTGAAACAATTCAAATTTCAAAGATTGGCCAGTCGCGTGAGTTTCTGAATCTCACGCATGCGCCCACAGCCATTGATGGAAAAGATGTATCGTTTATTTGTACGCCCATTCGTTACAAAGATCAGATTATTGGCACCTTAAGTTTTCATAAGGTGTACAAAGGAGAAGTGTCGTTCCAGTACGACGTGCGTTTGCTCAAAATTGTGGGCTCGATGGTAGGTAGAACTATGCGTCGCAGACAAGAATATGCAGAGGAATTAGAGCAATTGCAAAACGAGAACAGAGATTTAAGAGGCGCGCTTCGGAACCGAATTTTACCGGATAAGATTAAGGGAAACTCGAGTAAGATGAACGAGGTTTTCTCGCTTATCGAAAGTGTAGCTACTACTGATGCCACCGTGTTGATTCGTGGTGAGAGTGGGGTCGGAAAGGAGTTGGTGGCTGATGCCATTCATTACAATAGTTTGCGAAAAAATAAACCGTTTATAAAAGTAAACTGTGCTGCGTTGCCAGAAAGTTTGATTGAAAGTGAGCTATTTGGACATGAAAAAGGATCATTTACAGGAGCGAGCATGCAACGCATAGGGCGATTTGAAGCTGCCAATGGTGGAACGATATTTTTGGATGAGTTTGGCGATATTCCTGCATCTACACAAGTAAAACTGTTGCGCGTGTTGCAAGAGCGTGAAATAGAAAGGGTAGGGGGCACTAAGCCCATAAAAGTGGATGTACGTATTTTATGCGCCACCAACAGAAACTTGGAAGATTTGATTGTAAAGGATCAATTTCGTGAGGATTTATATTATCGTATCAATGTTTTTCCGGTTTACATTCCGGCATTGCGTGAGCGAATAAATGATATTCCGGTATTGGCCGACTTTTTTATCGATAAGTTCAATAAACGTCATGGTAAAGATATTAAGAGAATAACGGCTTCGGCAATTGATACTTTGATGGTTTACCATTGGCCGGGCAATATTCGTGAATTAGAAAATTGTATTGAGCGGGCGTGTATTTTGAGTACCGACCAGGTGATTAGAACTTATAATTTGCCGGCCTCACTACAAACTGCGGCTACATCCGAAACTATGCAGTCAGGATCGTTGGATTTTATACTGGATAAAATGGAGAAACAAATTATTATGGATGCGCTCATTGCCACCAAGGGAAATAGTGCTAAAGCAGCTGATCAACTGGGCATTACTGAACGAATGATGGGTATTCGTATTCGTAAGTATGATATTGATGCTAAGCGGTTTAAAGTTTAAATATAACCAGTGTATTGAGTCTCAATTATAAACACCGAGTAAGAAACCAACACGAACATGAATCCGACTTTTGAATTTTGTGATTTTGAGAATCCGGAACATTTGGCAGCATTGGCCGATTTGACAAATGAGTACATGGCTGATCCAATGGGAGATACTATGCCATTGACCAAGTTACAACAGTTGCGATTGGTTGATGGACTTGCCAGTCACCCCAATTCACTTGTGCTTTTTGCATTGACGGATGGTGAAATTGCTGGTTTAAGTACCTGTTTTATAAATTTTTCGACTTTCAATGTAAAGTCTTATCTTTATGTTCATGATTTTTTTGTAAAACCGGAGTTCAGAGGTAAAGGATTGGCAAATAGTATGATGCAGGAACTTATTTCCATCTCTCAAAGTAGGGGATATTGTAAAATGACCCTGGAAGTGCGCGAAGATAATCACATTGCTCAGGGGCTTTACAGAAGTCTTGGTTTTGAGGAATGTACGCCCAATATGCTTTTTTGGACAAAGAAATTATAATCATAGATGAATGATCATTGGTCTCGACTTATCTAACTTGACTTTTGATATAAATACTCTAAAAAATGAAAATAGCCATACCAGTTATAAATACGGACATTCAAAAAACGAGCATTGCCGCCAGTTTGAGCGTTTTGGGAAGTTTATGTATCTACGATACGATAAAAAATGAAGGTCGATGGATGAAAACCATGGATCTTGCTCCAAATATGGGTGAGTTGCTTCCTGCTCTCGAGAAAGAATGCGTTTCGACCATAATCACCCGGCAATTGCAGCCGATGGCGCTTAAAGTATTGGTAAATAAAGGCTTCGAAGTATTTAAAGCTGATGGTAACCGATTGGAAGATAATATCCAACTCTACAATTTGAATGAGTTAGCGCATTTTGATATGGAAGCTGCCATGCAGTTTGCAACTATTTGCGGTGGGGAATGTGATGATTGTAAAACAGACTGTGAAACGACTCCAAATTAAAAAGTATGAGCTTACAAAATGCTATAGATTTTATCTCGAAAGTGGATACGGACAATGATTTCCGAAAATCGTGCTACGCCAGCAAATCACTTGATGAGTTACTGAGCGCTTTGGCCGAAAAAGAGCTGAAGTTTACGCCTGTCGAAATTGCCGATGCGTTTAATGTGTTGGAATTACAATGTCAGACTTACGATCAAGCCGGACGTGTACACGAATTGAAGGCATGGTTTTCGTTGTTTAGGTAACTTACTTTTGATATTGCTTTAGGCCAAATAAAAACCCCCAACATATTTTTTATGTTGGGGGTTTTCCGTTTTCAAAAGGTGTGGTTTTTCAAAGCATTAGATGCAACATATAAAATAATTTACTTACTCTTTTCTTTTTAGCATTCGTCGCAAGCGTACAGCACGCTTGAACTTAGTTGGGCAAATTCAAAAATCTCTTCCGGTTGAAAGAACCGTGCAATTTCTATCATTGCATTCTCAATAGTATCCGATGTATGAATGATATTTTCTTGCATACTCACACTGTAATCGCCCCGAATAGTACCTTGCGGGGCTTCTCTACCGTTGGTAGGCCCTGCCATTACGCGTGCAATATGTACACTATCAATGCCTTTCCAAACACAGATAATAACCGGTGTTTTCATCATTGAGTTCTTTATTCGTTGAAAATAAGGTCTATCTGCAAGGTGCGAATAATGTTCGTCCAGGATTTTATCATCAAGTTGCATCATTTTTATACCGCACAGTTGAAGCCCTTTCCGTTCAAAACGGTGAATAAGCTCTCCAATTAAATCTCTTCTGATAGCACTTGGCTTGATAATGATAAGCGTTTTTTCCATAATCGTGGAATCGTATTTTGTTATTTGGTTTATATAAAAAAAATAACGGCCTCATCAAGATGAAACCGTTACACACTAATTCAGATTTTCGTTCAGCACAGAAATTTCCGCAATTCGTTTCTCTACCCACGTTTTTATTTCCGCAATTCCGGTGGCCATTGCCTCCAGGTCTTCGGTTGATGGCGTTCGGTATCCAAAACCTTCGAGTGAACAGATGGCTTCAAATTTTCCGGCAAGAATAGCCGTTTGTTTCATCGAGTCGGTCAACTCAGGGTCAAAGGTCAACGCCTCTTTAAACAATGCTATAGGCATGTGGTGCGATGCGTTCCAATCGTAGCGGGCTAGTAGTGCCACGAAGTATTTTTCGATACAGATTACGGCAAAATTATATCGTAAATCGTTGTCGAAGCGTGAGTTTTTATTATCCAAACTACTGCGTAGGGTTGAATAAAATCCATTGGCATAATGCAAGCAACTTAAAGCTTGTTTGCGCATGTCTTCGTCGGGGATAAATGTTTCTGTTGCCATAATGTTATTTTTTAGTTACGAGTTACAAGTTACGTGGAGTGTCTAACTGAAATAATCAGACGCTCCTTCTGTGACTTTTAAATAAATTGGAATTGATTTTTGCCTAAACAAAGTGCCGTGTAGAGATCCAGCAGTTCTTCTTTTGTGATGGCACGTTTCAGTGCTTCGGCACATTCCTTTACTTTGTTGAGCAATAAAATGCAGGCTTCGTCCGAAATTGGAAGATTTGCCTCGGTCAAATAATGTAGAATGGTAGATTTACCACTGTGTTTACCAATAAGAAATTTTTCTTCTTTTCGTCCAATACTTTCAGCCGAAATAAGTTGATAGGTATTTCGGTCTTTAATCAGGCAGCGTGTGTGAATGCCACTTTCGTGGCTCAGAGCCAATCTGCCTGTTACCGGTTTGCTGTCACTAAGTACACGGTTGGAAACATACGAGACATAGTCGCTAAGTTCTGAAAATCCTTCGGTTCGTAAGCTACTTTTAATCCCTGTACTAAGTTCCAATGCCATTGCAACTTCCTCCATGGGTGCGTTGCCGGCACGTTCGCCAAGCCCGTTAATAGTTGTGCTTAAACAATCGGCACCCGCCATAAATGCAGCAAGTGTATTGGCAGTAGCCATGCCGAGGTCGTTGTGTGCATGTATTTCAAGCGAAAGATCTTTTTCAACTCTCCGGATAGATCCAACCAATTCGAATGTGCTGATAGGATTTAGTATGCCCACCGTGTCGGCCAATCGAACCCGTGAGGCTCCAAAGGCACTGGCTGTGCAAATAAATTCTTTCAGAAACTCCATTTCGGCACGTGAAGCATCTTGAGCCCCAATAGTCACATAATCGAACATGGGCAACGAAAATTCAATCAGCTCTTTCATTTGACGCAATGCCCATGCTGTATTTTTTCCCATGGCTTTCATCAAAATAGTAGAAACCGGAAATGAAATATGCACACCATTTGTTCCGGCTAACTTAGCGCAACGAATATCCTGCTTTGTGGCCCGACACCAAGACAAGGTTTTGAATCCAAAGCCCATGTCTATGATGGTGCGAATGTCATGAACTTCTGTATCACCCATGGCGGGTGTCCCGATTTCAATTTCGGGAACCCCGGCAGCGTCGAGCAAAGCAGCTATTCTTATTTTCTCAGGCAGCGAGAAAACAACCCCAGGCGCTTGCTCGCCGTCGCGTAGAGTGGTATCGATAAAGTATGGTGCCATTTGCTTTTTTCAGTTACAATTTACTATTCAGGAAATGCCTGCATGATTTTGATATTTATCCATTTACTGTTCCCCAATAAAATAATGGTCAATCGTAAATGGATAAATGGTAAATGTCTTTAGTCTGCGATTGAATATTTTTCGCAAAGTTCACCTTCTTCTATTGCATCGAGGATTTCGTCGATAATAGCTTCAGATTCTACGCCACCGTACCAATGATTGTTCGGATGAACCACCATTATAGGTCCTTGTGAGCAAACGTTTAAACAAGCTGTACAGCTTACTGCTACGTCCAATCCACGATCGGAAGCTTCTTCGGTTAGATACTGAAGCAAATCGGTTGCTCCTTTTTTGTTACATACGCCTTGCGCGTCTCCAGCAATTCTGAACGAGTTGCATACTAAAATGTGATAATCTGGCTTTTTCATATTTTTTTTAGTTACGGGTTACAAGTTACGAGTTACAAGTTTTGAAAACGAGTTGACAAGTAAACGAGTAAACCATGAATTATTAATTGATAACTGATAATTGTTGACTGATAACTGATCATCCACATCCTTTTGCTTCACCTTTGCAACTGCTTCCGCATTTGAATGCATCGGGTTTAGCAATGGAGCGAATTATTTTGCCGTTGAAAATACCTTCCAATCCTTCGTCGATGAGTCCTGTCATTTCTACTACATGAATCCCACAACCTTTAAGCATTGCTTTTGGATTTTCACCCACACCACTTATCAGGATGGCTCTACAATCTTTCAGTGTGCGTGCCAGATTCAACCAACGTTCGTCACCTTTCCCTTTTTCAGCATTTTTGCGCACTTCCACCATTTTGAATCCATTTTTAGTGTGTTCGAAAATGTAGAATTCACGAGCTTCACCCAGGTGTAAGTTAACCAATAATCCTTCGTTGGTTCCTACCGCTACGTAAGGACGGTTGGAAGTATCCATCTCTTCGGCGCGACTGGAATATTCGGCCAATAATGCGTGTGTCTCTTTCATGTCTTGTCCCAATAATCCGGCAGCGTCGGCACGACAGCGAGCGCAGTGGCTCATGATTTTTAAATGCTCAGAGCATAATGTTCGCGTTCTGAAAATCATTTTTGTATCCGGTTTCTCTACTGTCTCGAAAGGAGTTTCGGCCGTTGGAATTAATGGAATACAATTGATAACATCAGCTCCCAATTCGGCGCATTTCTTTGCCACTTCGGGGATGTGATCTTCGTTTATCCCCGGGATGATAATAGAATTTATTTTTACAGTAATACCGGCTGCTTTCAGTTTTGGGATACATGCCAACTGGCGATCCAACAGAATTTTTGCTCCTTCCACACCACGGTACACTTTTTTGTTGAAGCGAACCCATTTGTAAATCTTAGCCGTAATAGTTGGGTCAATAGCATTGATGGTGATGGTGACGTGTGTAACGTTCAACTCTGCAAGCTCATCGATATGTTGTTCCAATTCCAAGCCATTGGACGAAAGACAGAAAATTTTATTGGGAAATTCTTTGTTTACCCTACGCATTGTTTCCAGTGTTTCTTCGGCGTTGGCAAACGGATCACCGGGACCGGCAATTCCGATAACAGCCAGATTGTTCATGCGGCTATCCAAATCTTTCAGATATTCCACTGCTTGAAACGGAGCTAAAACGGACGAAGTAACACCCGGGCGACTTTCATTCACACAGTCGTATTTGCGATTACAATAATTGCACTGAATATTACATTTTGGAGCTACCGGTAAATGCACTCTTGCACTTGTATGTTTAGCATCTTCATTGAAGCATGGATGTGCTAGTTTTTTGTCTTCGTTCGTTTCCATCTTGTCTCTTATTTATATGTTTACCTTAATACCTTATTTCTTGTTACTCTAGGGGCTTTAAATATACTTATACCCAATTGGCGAATTTTCCTGTTTGTATTCTATCAACGCATTCACCACCATATCAAACAATTGTTGTGTCCCGCGATACCCTATTTGATTTATCCGTGAAGCTCCGAACCGGTCGTGAATGGGGAAGCCAATGCGTATCAATGGGATTTTTCGTTCGCGGGCAATGTAATAACCTTTGCTGTTTCCCATTACAAAGTCGGGTTTGAAATCTACTGCCTTTTCCTTCAGGGTTTCAAAATCGGCTCCTTTTATCCAAAGTGGTTCTACACCAATCTCGCGCAACCAGTCGGCCAAAGCACTAGCAAAATCTTCTTCTCCATAAATAAGGGCTTTCTTGCCAAATACATATTTATGAGCATCTACGTACGAATCAACCAATCGTCCACGTTCTTTGCGGTGCTTTTCGGGAATTTCGTTTCCACTTAGTTTTTTCAATGTTTCCATTAATCTGTCGGAAGCCTCAATACCGATAGGCATTGGCATTTGGTTGTTGGGCACATAATGCGTTGTTTCCAACCATTCGCCGGCTGTTTGAGTGTTACCGGCATCTTTCATCCGTTGTGTACCTTTATTGAACATGCTCCCAAATTCAATTACTGCTCTTGTATCGCCCATGCGTTCAATTTCCGAAATGGGTGTTCCGCCTGTTGGAATCAACTGATATTCCGAAGTGTATTCATTGTCCAGCGTTTCGCTAAAATCAGGGAAAAGAATAAGCTTCAATCCAAAGTCAGCCATCAGTTCTTTCAAATAGCGTATGTCGGCCGGAGTAACCAAGCCTGGCAGAATGGTGATAGCATCCGTTGCCGTATTGTTTTTTGCCAGTGTTTTTACCGTTGCTAGCACTGTGTTGTGAAATCCATCGGCATGACTTCCACAGTAACTGGGTGTGGAAGCATTTATAAAAGTGGGTATCAACGTACCGTCGGTTTCGTGCGATTCTTTATAATGGCGGATATGTCCCGGGATATCTTCACCAATAGTTTCGGACAAACAAGTTGACGCGATACCAATCACTTTTGGTTTATACTGTTTAATAATATTTTCGATTCCGGTAATGAAATTCTTGCTGCCTCCAAAAACAGTCGACTCTTCGCTGAAATTGCTCGAAGCAATATCTACCGGCTCTTTGTAATGACTTATCATATATCGCCTGATATAGGTGGCGCAACCCTGACTTCCATGGATAAGCGGAACGCATCCTTCAATTCCTTTAAAAACCAGTGACGCACCAAGCGGAGCACATAGTTTGCAAGAGTTGCGTGTGGAAGTATATGTTTTATTGCTTTGCATAATTTCTAATTTAATTCATAATTCATAATTCACAATTCATAATGAAATGTATTGATTGTGCATTATGCATTATGCATTTTGAATTAACCTTTTGTAAATTTCCAAACCGGACTCATTGCTGTGGCGTAAATTTCTTTGGCGAAATTAATCATGCCTTCGTAGCCTGCCAGTGGTTCTTTTCGTTCGTGGTTATGATCGCAGAATCCAAGTCCGATTTTATGTGCAATGGGTCGTTCTTTTACGCCTCCGATAAATATGTCGGCTTTTTTCTCTTTTACGAAATGCGAAAGTTCCACCGGATTTGAATCATCAACGATAATAGTTCCCTCGTCGCAAAGTTGTTTGATCAACTCATAGTCTTCGGTTGTTCCTGTTTGCGAACCTACAATGACCGATTCAACGCCTATCAACCTCAATGCTTTTACCAGCGAAATGGCTTTAAATGCTCCACCTACATAAATGGCTGCTTTTTTTCCGGTTAGTCTTTCTTTGTACCAGGTCAACTCCGGCATTAGGCGGGCAAACTCTTCTTTCACCAACTCCCGGGCTTTAGCCATCATATCATCATCTTTAAAAAATCGAGCCACATCATACAGCGCATCACTCATATCTTCAATTCCAAAGTAGGAAACCCTCATGGATGGAATGTTGTATTCGTCTTTCATCATTTTGGCCAGATAGTTCATCGAACCCGAACATTGAACCACATTGAGTGCTGCGTTGTGCGCATTACAAATATCGTCCACCCGTCCATCACCGGTAATGGTAGCATTTACATGTACACCCATTTTTTTGTAGTATTCCAGCAATATCCAAAGCTCGCCAGCTAAGTTGAAATCGCCCAGAATGTTTATACTTTTTGCCGGAGTGAATGGTTTACTTTTTGTGCCTACTAATGTAAATATAGCTTCGCAAGCCACTTTGTAACCATCTTTCTTCGAGCCTTGAAATCCGGGAGCCTGAACAGGAATAATCGGAATCCCTTTTTCTTTTGCCACGGTGCGGCATATTTGTTCCACATCGTCGCCAATAACACCTACAATACAAGTAGTATAAATAAATGCTGCTTTGGGTTTGTGCAAGTCGATAAGTTCAATGATCGATTTGTAGAGTTTTGGTTCTCCACCAAAAATTACATCACGTTCTTGTAAGTCGGTGCAATAGCTTAACCGGTGCAATTCTGGTCCCGAAGAAAGTGAACCGCGAATATCCCAGGTGTAAGCCGCGCAACCAATCGGACCGTGAATAATGTGCAGTGCATCCACTATTGGATAAAGTACCACGCGCGATCCGCAAAATACACAAGCTCGTTGACTCACGCTTCCCGCCAAGCTGGCTTTGTTGCAATCAATAGTGCGTTCATTTGCGCCAGCCATTGATACCTGCTTTTGTCTATCATCTAGTATATGAGCCATAACTAAAATTGTTGTTAGTTAGTAATGGACAGTTGTTAGTTTAAACTCGAGCAAAACCTGTTTGCAAGAATAGTTGTAATTTAGCAGAGCAAGTAGAATGAACTGTCAATAATCAGTTGTTCTTACTAAATTGAGTTTTATAAATAGCAATTACCCTTGCTTTGGCATTCAAGTGGTAATTGCTATTTGAATCATTAACCTGATACCCCTTATTCATTTATCGTGCCATTAACATTTATTGTGCATTTTTTGACAATGATCAATGAGGCTAATGCGCTGATGTTGATAGGAATAAAATTTTGTTTTTTAAGTATTAAAATGCGGAATTTGTGTTTTATGAGCGTTGCTGAATACTACAAAAACATACATTATGGTAGGAAAAAACACTTAAAATGTAGGAAAATAAGGATATTGTTGATAGAATGAGGGTGCGTCAAAGCAGGAATGTATTGTACTTTTAGAATTGGTTTACCTTAAACCAAAAATTGACGGCTTCACTCACGAGTGAAGCCGTCAATGGCACTATTTGTTTTGTACACAATCTATAGTTGAAATCAACTTATACAAGTCGTACGACTGGCGTCATGTGTCATATAGATAGACTGGTGTCATGCGTCGTTCCGACTAGATACTTTTTTGAACTAAACTATCAACTGTCCACTATCAACCGTTTAAAGTTGGAATTCTAATTTTTCTTCAGCACAAGTGCGGTCTTCGTGATCAAGGAACGCATCAAGAATTTGTGTAACAAGATTTGCTGCACCGTTATAACCGGTTTTAGCAAAGTAGTTGTGTCCGGGACGGTCGGCAATAGGGAAACCAAAGCGTACGAAAGGAGTATCCTCATCACGGGCTATGTATTTTCCATAGGTATTACCAATCAATAAATCCACACCTTCTTGTTTAATCCATTGGTGCATGCGGAACATATCGGCAGTTTCTCCACTTTTGAATTTTGCTTCCGGAATATCTTTCAATAATTCAGTCATACGTTCGTCGAATGGTTTTCCCGGAGTTCCGGTTACGATATACACCGGACGCATGTCTAAGCTTACAAGAAACTCTGTCAATGGAATCAATGTGTCTGGATCACCGAATAGAGCTACACGTTTGCCATAAAGATATTTGGCATTGTCGGCAATAAGGTCGATCAATCGTCCACGTTCATCGCTCAAGCTATCAGGAATTGGTAAGTTGGCATGACGGCTAAGTGACATCAGGAAGCGGTCGGTAGCTTTGAAGCCAATTGGAATATCCAATATTTCAAATTTTACTTTACACTTATTTTCCAATTTGATACAAGCATCTTCGGTACAATACTGACCCAATCCTAAGGTGAATTTACTGTCGCCGGTAGCAATCAGATCTTTCGAAGTAGTTCCACCATCAGGGTACATTTTATAATGTCCGTTCATTGGAGTATCCAAAACACCAGTCATATCAGGGAACATAATGGTACGTGCTTCCATTACCGAAGCCAAACGTTTGATTTCACCCATGTCCGATGGTTCCATCCATCCGGCTACAAGGTTTACTACGTTCTTTTTCTTTGGTGTGGCAGTAGAGAAAAACTTCACCATCGCTGCTACCTGGTTAGAATAACCGGTAACGTGAGTACCCACATAACTTGGAGTATTACAATGGATCACCATTTTTCCTTCGGGTACACAACCGTCTTCTACTGCTTTCGATACAATTTGAGTTAAGTCATCACCAATGGTTTCCGACAAACAAGTAGTATGTACTGCAATAATTTCGGGAGAATATACTTTGAATATAGTGTCGATTGCTTGTACCAAGTTGGCCGATCCACCAAATACAGAAGAACCTTCGGAGAATGAGCTGGTTGCAGCCATTACCGGTTCTTTGAAGTGGCGAGAAAGAGCACTACGATGATAAGAGCAACAGCCTTGCGAGCCGTGACTGTGAGGCAAGCATCCGTGGATACCTAATGCTGCATACATTGCGCCTACTGGTTGACAGGTTTTGGCCGGGTTAATGGTCAACGCCTTTCTGTCTATTTCTTTTGCAGTGGTATGTCTGAGTAACATAATTTTATAATTTATAGTTTATAATTCATAATGCATAATTGTAGATGCATAATTGGTGGCTCATAATTCATTGTTGAATGTAAATTCAGGGTTTTTAATTATGAATTATGCATTCTCAATTATGAATTAATTAAATACGTATTCCGCAGTTACAAATTCTTCGCTTTCCCATGGTGCTTTCATTTGTTTGAAGATGGTGCTACAAGCTATCATTTCGATGTCTTTGTAGAAATTGATTGCACCTTCAAATGCAGCGTAAGGACCGCCCGAATCGTAGTTGTGAAGTTGTTTCAATGGAATACCCATTTTTTGAACTACATATTTTTCTTTGATACCCGCACAGAATACATCCGGTTTATAAAGTTCAATAAGTTTCTCCATTTCGTGGTGGCTAAGGTCATCAATAACCAATGTCCCTTTCTCCATATCTTTCATCAAACCGTCGTAGTTGTTGAACTCAAGACCACCTGCCTTCAATTTTTCCAACTCTTCTTCCGTTTTGCGGGGCTTGAAACGAGTAGCATCTTGTGTTACTGTTATCTCCTCGATGTTACGGCTATCGGCATCAATTTTGATAGTTGGAATTACGCGGCGACCTTCGTAGTCATCACGGTGACCAAACTCATAACCAGCTGTGATAGTTGTCATGCCCAGCTCGCTAAACAATTCCTGATAATGGTGAGCACGGGATCCACCTACAAATATCATGGTTGTTTTACCGGTTGTTTTGGCAGTAGCTTTGTCGGCAGCAGCTTTTACAGCTATCATTTCCTCAGCAATCACTTTTTCAATTTGTGCGCTTAATTCAGCATCTCCAAAGTATTCACCCACTTTGCGCATTGTTTTGGCAGTAGCATCAGCACCAATAAAGTTACCTTTTGTCCAGGGAATACCAAATGAAGTTTCCAACATCTCGGCCACGTAGTTGATAGAACGGTGACACATTACAAGGCTTAAATCGGCAGTATGTGCAGTTTCGAAGTTTTCAAGTGTAGAGTTACCCGACATGGTCGAAACGATTTCGATACCACATTTTTCGAACAATGAATCGATTGCAAAAGCATCACCACCAATGTTGTATTCTCCCAATACGTTCACTCTGAACTTAGAAGTTGGTGTTACATCATCTTTACGTCCGATAAGGTGTTTGAACAATCCGTTGTTGGCAATATGGTGACCTGCCGACTGAGATACTCCACGATACCCTTCGCACGAGAAACCGAAAATGTTTACATCAGGATATTCTTCTACCATTTGGCGCGATACGCGGTGAACATCATCACCAATCAAACCTACCGGGCAGGTAGAGAAAATTGCAATACCTTTTGGGTTGAATAATTCTATTGCTTCGCGAATAGCAGCTTTTAATTTTTCCTCACCACCAAACACGATATTTGAATCTTGCATGTCGGTAGAGAAAGTATAAGGGATGAAGTTTTCTTGATCATCGCTTGTTGTGCGGGTTTGATTCCTACGAGTTAACCACGAGTAGAATCCACATCCGATAGGACCATGCGTAATATTTATAATATCTCTGGTTGGTCCAAGAACTACACCTTTACAACCTGCATATGTACAACCGCGTTGGGTAATGATACCCGGGATGGTACGCACATTGGCTTGAATTTCAGGAATAGTGTCGGGGTCATTCAGTAGGATCGATTTTCCCCTTTTCTTCGCTATTTTGGGAGGATATATAGCCAGAACTTCCTCTTTGAATTTGCTGAGATCTAATGTCTCTTTTTTATTTTTGTCCATGTTGTAAGTCTTTTTAATTCATAACTCATAATTCATAATGCACAATTGAAATGTTGTGGCTGCGGGAAATTATGAATTATGCATTATGCATTGTGAATTAATCTAAAGTGCTATCGCCAGTCTCTCCGGTTCTTACTCTTATCGAATCTTCAGCCTCGATAACAAAGATTTTTCCATCACCACTTTTTCCTGATTGGTTAGCTTTGATAATGGTTTCTACTGCCAGATCTTTTTTGTCGTCAGTCACTACAAGCGTAATCATGCGTTTTGATTTCAAACGCGGCATTTCCGAAATTAGCTCTCTGAGTTCAGGATCAGCAGATTCAGGTTTTTCGAGATCTCCGTGTCCTTTTCCACGTCCCAACACGGGCATAGCAGTAAAAGAAGGAAGACCTGCATCTGAAAGAGCCAACTTGGTCTCGGTCATTTTGGTAATGCGTAGTATTGCTAATATTAGTTTCATACTTCTTGAATTTTTGTTGTTAGTCTATGGTGCTATTTGCTTCGCGTTATTTGCTTCGCGTTATTCACTACGTGTTATTTTTTTTACGCCCGAAGGGCAAATAACTATGAATAACTACCAATAACGCCTGTAGGTAAATAACTATCAATAACGGTTTTAAACTTCTTTTAGTCCGCTCGAAATAGTGTAGCTTTCTTCTACTTTGGTAACAAATATTTTACCATCACCAAACTGACCTTTTTCGCCTGTACGGGCTGCTTCCACAATGGTTTCAATTACAAAATCTTTATCTTTCTGTGGAATAGTGATCATCAACAAATCTTTTGGAAGTTCATCGTAGGTTACATTTCCTACTTTGATACCACGTTGTTTACCACGACCAAATACTGCTAATTTTGTTACGGCTGGAAAACCTGCGTCAAACAACGCTTTCATTACTACAGCCGATTTCTCTGGACGAACAATTGCTCTTAATAAATACATAATGTTTAATTTTTTAGGGTAATAGCTAATTTCCAATTTCTTAAAAGGAAACAAGAGACGAAGTAATCGAAATGTGTACTCGTTTACTCGTCACCTTGTTTACTGAGTATTAGTTCATAATTCCAAATCCAACTAACAATTCTTCCAAAGCCGACATTTCCAATGGTTCTGGGATTACAAACATTTGGTTGTCGTTGATTTTTTTAGCCAATGAACGATATTCGTCAGCTTGTGGATGAGTAGGAGCGTGGTCAATAACCGTTTTACGGTTGATCTCAGCATGTTGAACCATGTTTTCGCGAGGTACGAAGTGGATCATTTGAGTTCCTAATTGACGAGCAAATTCTTCAATCATGTTCGCTTCGTTATCAACTTTACGTGAGTTACAAATCAAACCACCTAAACGAACTGTACCGACTTTACCAAATTTAGAAATAGATTTACAAATGTTGTTAGCAGCATACATCGCCATCATTTCGCCCGATACCACAATGTAAACTTCTTGCGCTTTACCATCACGAATTGGCATCGCGAATCCACCACAAACAACGTCACCCAATACGTCGTAGAATACATAATCCAATGCTTTGTCTTCGTCGTAAGCTCCAAGTTGCTCCAATAAGTTGATAGAAGTGATAATACCGCGACCGGCACATCCCACACCTGGTTCCGGACCACCCGATTCAACACAGCTTGTGTCTTTAAATCCAGGTTTCATTACATCGTCCAAGTCGATATCTTCGCCTTCGTCGCGCAATGTGTCCAATACAGTTTTTTGAGCCAAACCGTGCAGCAACAAACGAGTTGAATCCGCTTTAGGGTCGCAGCCCACTACCATTACTTTTTTTCCCATTTCAGCCAATCCGGCTACTGTGTTTTGCGTTGTGGTACTTTTACCAATTCCGCCTTTTCCGTAGATAGCAATTTTTCTCATCTTTTTTATATTTTAAATGAATAACTAATGTGTTTAATTTCGGTGTCGATATTTTCGAACTTGAAACCCTTTATTCATTTACCGTGCCATTAACAGTTTTGAGTGTTTTTTATTTCTCTATTTCCATAGTCAACTCATTGAAATGGTGCGAAATAAAATATTTGTTTTTTCTTCAGAAATCAAATATATAGTTAAATTTCAGCGGGTGCTTTGGAATGTAAAACCTACCAAAATGTAGGGAAAATGTCTTAAATTGTCGGAAAACGTCGGTTTCTGTATGAAGTGCAGGTGCACTTGAAGTTGCGCACGTTGTTGTGAATTTTAGATTACTATCAGGTGGGTAGGTGAGTTATTTGTTATTTGAATCGTTCGTCCGAACGCAATTGCTCCAGGGGTAAGTCTCTGTTTTTCTCCAGCCACCCGATGTTTACATTTTCACGGTTATCGTATCTTGGATAAAAAGGTTTGATGTCAATCAGCGGTGTCCCATCGAGCATATCCACTTGCTCAATATGTAGAATATTTCCATCGATGGCAATCAGTTTTACAGTCGACATGCCAATAGCATTTGGTCTTTTGGGTGCTTTAGTTGCAAAAATACCATGCTTTTCAGTGTCCATAAATGGCGTCACCAACAGTTCGTATCCTTCAATTTTATGAAAACGATAAAGAAGTGTAATGTGCGAGAAGCCTTCTAAATCTTTCAATCCTTCAACAAATTCGGGTAAGAGTTTGATATAGCCTTTTATGCCTTCGGCAGCTATTGGCTGAATTGGCATGTTTTTTACATCCGTATGCGGCGTATATACCGTTCCTATGGGATGAATAATAATATCTTCCATCTGTTGCGTTGTTATAAATTATTGATAAAAAACTTTTGGATGTACAACAAATTGTTGTTATACATCCAAAAGATGGCAGTATTGGAAAAATGATAAATTGTAGTTTAATTATTTTCCAATCATTACTTCAGTCGATTTTACGATGGCATATACTACATCGCCTACACTGAGTCCAAGGTCTGTAACGCTTTCAATTGTCACTACCGAGCTAATCACATTTTCGTTACCAATGTTGATCTTCACTTTAGCCATTACGCTACCCAGGGTAATTTCCTCAATGGTTCCCTTAATTTTGTTTCTTGCACTGATTTCCATATTGTTTTTTATTTAAATGATGAATATTTAGAATGTGTTATTTGTTTAGAATGTGTTAATAATATATAATATTCTTTGAATTCCTTATTTGGCTTTTAATTTGTTGTTTATGAGGCAAATAAGCTTTTTAGTGTAGTATGTATTCCTTTGCATGTTTTGTTCAATTTTTTTATCCGAATTAATTTGTGGAGCTGCGTATCAAGCCTTGTTGACATAAGTTTTAAAGGCTAAGTAGCCTGTTATTTTTGTGAATCTAAATTCGTCGATAAAGTAAAGCCTTCTGTCGATGGAATAAGGCTAATAATCTATTTGATTTGGCCTAAAAAATTTTATTTCATACATTTGGCCTTGATATTCTAATACTAATTATAAAAAAACAAACAATGAAAACAATTCTATCAGTATTTTTATGTTTAATGATTTCAGCAGCTACTTTTGCAGCTAACATCGACGGAACCTGGGTCGGAAATATACAGAGTCCGGACGGTAATGAGATGGTATTAACGTATGTATTTAAAATGGATGGTGAAAAACTTACCGGATCTGTTAAGTCACCGGGAGGTGAAATTGTAATTACAAATACCAAAGTTGAAGAAAAATCATTTACTTTTGAAATATCATTTAATGAAATGGTAATGAAAAATCAATGTACCTTTAAAGATGATGATACTATTATTCTCAAAATGGTGGATTCTCCAATGGGTGACGCAGAACTCGTTCTTAAACGCGAAAAAAAATAAAGCAACTGTGCTCAATGAATACAAACCGACTGAATATCTCCCGGAGATGTTCAGTCGGTTTTGTTTGTGTATATCACTTGCATATACCACCAATCATTCTGCAACCGGTTGATATTTAAGCGCTTTTTTGAACTTAATGGATAATTGTTCTTCTCCTTCTTTCTGCGTCAGTTCAAACTTCCCTTTGTATGCAATTTTCATCCCGTTGGCTGTGGAATGGCTGGTCAGCGATTTAAATATGGCATGACGCTCCGTTTCCACGCACTCTTCGTTGAACCAACAAATAAGTGAGTTGGGCTTTTTGTCGAATTGGATGATAAAAATGGCATGTTCCGAAAAAACCAAATCCTCGTAAGCGTATGCCACATCAAGGTCTGTAGCTTCTTTAATTATAAACCGGACTTTGTCTAATTCATAAAATTGTACTTCTTTTTTTTGAGTCATAATCTGTAGTTGTTAGTTGTTGATATATTGATAAAGTAGTAATTCTCTCTGAATAATTTTTCTGATACTAGTGAACACATAAATTCATACATGCTGTTTTGTGCTCACCATTATGATTTGAAGATTTTCCGAATATCTCTTCAGCTTTTCCACATTTCTCCACAGTACCATTTCGTAGCACCATTACCGAGGTAGATAATTTGATAATCTCATGTTTATCATGACTCACCATCAAAGTAATGGTTTTGAGTAACTGGTGAGCCTTCCTGATCTCGTGTTGTAAAGCTGCACGCATCTCGCAGTCCAGCGCCGAGAGTGGTTCGTCCAGCATCAATACGCTTGGTTTGGCGGCCAACGCCCGTGCCAAAGCCACCCGCTGTTTTTGTCCGCCTGAGAGTTGCCCGGACTTACGATGTCGCAATTCAGCCAGATCGAAGAGATTGAGCAATTTTTCAACCTCTGCCTCATCTTTTTCTTTTTGAGCAAACCGAATGTTTTTTTCAATGCTCATGTTCGGGAAAAGTGCATAATCCTGAAACATAAATCCCACATTACGTTGTTGCGGTGGCAGGTTTATCTTTTTCTCCGAATCGAACCACACTGTATTGCCAAACACTATTCGTCCCTTGTCGGGTTTAGTCAATCCGGCCAATATTCTCAGTATCGTTGTTTTTCCTGCTCCCGAATGTCCAAAAAGACACAGCAATTCGTGCGGCATTATTTGGGTACTCACTTCCAGCATTTTTTTACCTTCGGAAGTATGCATGGCATGTTGGATGGAGATGGAAAGAACCCCAAGGTCCTCAAGGGGAACTGAGTTACTTTTGCTTTCAATGTTTTCTTTTTGTATCATCGTGTTATTCTCTAAACTGTAATTGACATCAGGACTAATTTCATTCCTTCACTGTGAAGAGGTCAGTTATATTGTCGTAATCTTTCTTTTATTGATACTAAATATCACAGTTAATATCACCAACGAAATGAGAAACAGTACCAATGAATATTGATTGGCTGTTTGGTAATTCATGGCTTGCACCTCGTCGTAAATAGCAATGCTTGCTACCCTTGTTTCGCCGGGGATATTACCACCTACCATTATTATTACCCCAAACTCACCAATGCAATGTGCAAAAGTCATGGCCACCGCGGTGATGATACTTGGAATCATATTGGGAATGAGCACCCTTACAAAAGTGGTGAACTCCGATTTGCCCAGTGTATACGACGCTTCACGTAAACTCTTGGGTATAGCCGTCAATCCGTTTTGTAATGGTTGAATCATAAATGGCATGCTAAAAATAACGCTTGCTATCAACACTCCTCCAAAACTAAATGCCAATCGTACATCGAACACACTTTGCAAAAAACTACCCAATGCACCTTGCGGACTGTAAGCCATCAGCATGTAAAATCCCAATACGGTTGGTGGCAAAACCATGGGCATACTTATCAAAGCTTCTGCAACCGATTTGAGAGGAAAGCGCCTGTAAGCCAGTAAATAGGCAATGGGAAATCCAATCACAAAAAGTATTGCAGTAGTCCAACCGGCCAATTTGCCGGTTAGCAAAAGTGTATCTATAAAGTCTTGATCCATAATTTTTCAGTTATCAGTTATCAGTCATCAGTTATCAGTGTTCGGTTTGTTGACTGATGACTACTAACTGTTGACTGTTTTATATCCCCATTTTTCCCAAATAGCTTTGGTGGCAGGCGACAGTACAAATTTTTTAAATTTTGCCGCTTCTGTGTTTAATACTGTTGTTTTGATTAATATACATGCCTGTTCTATCGGTTTATAGAGCGATTGCGGAACAACATAATAATCCCCTTTTCCTGCCATGTCGGGGGCCAATGCTAGCGAGAGGGCGATGAAACCAATTTCGGCATTGCCGGTAAATGCAAATTGTGCTGTCTGCGAAATATTCTCGCCCAATACAATTTTTGATTTTAATCCGTCGTATAGTTTTTTGCTTTTTAGCAGTTCAATAGCTCGTTCGCCGTAAGGTGCCGTTTCCGGATTGGCAATGGCTACTTTTTTTACGGATCCATCGTTCAGCGCATTTAATCCAAGTTTGTCTACGTTCAGAGAGATGCTGTAAATGGCCAGTTTGCCAAACGCGTAAGTAGACATCGAACCGGTTGTAAGCCCTTTATTCTTCAATTTCGACGGAAATTCATTGTCGGCAGCCATAAAGAAATCGAAGTTTGCACCATTCTGAATTTGTTGAACCAGCATCCCCGACGCTCCGAATGTCAGATTTACTTTGGCTTTTGGATTTTGTTTTATATAAGCGGTTTTTATTTCTTCCAACACATAGCGTAGGTTGGCTGCTGCGGCTACATTTACTTTTTGTGCCGATACGGATAGTGTAACGAGCAATATTGCTACTGAAATTATTATTCTTTTCATAATTTGTATATTTGAATTTACTAAATCTAAATCTTTTGTTAGTTGAGCTCTTTAAGTCCCCCATGGGGGATTTAAAGAGCTTCTTAAGTTACTTTGCCGAAGCAGTATTTAAAAATGTCGGTTTTATAGTTAGCATCACATACGCCCATTGTGGATTTCTAATGGTCGGAACAACAGTGGCGGAAGTGGTAATGTCTTTTGCTGCCAGCGTGTTGTTATTCGAAAAATATTTACACCAACCGGCCTGAAGAACTGTCCAAGTGTTCAATTTGTAGTTCATAATGAAATCAAATTCAGAACCTAAGTCTTTTCCAAACGCTATGTTTTTCTTGTTTTTTCCCGAAAATTCGGTATTGAACACATGGAATGCTCCTTCCAGGCTAAGGTTCTTTCCTATTTTACCGGTTACACCACCATAATAGTCAAGCAAACCTTGTGTTAATGGTGTGTTCCAGTAATCCATTATTCCATTAAAAGTGTGGTCGGCTCCGTAAAGTTTCTTGTAATTACTCTGCGTTTTATCAGTCGTACCGTTGCTATCTCCCGAGAAATAGTCGGTGCCAATATTTGCTGCGATGGCATTGCTAATTTTGTAATCCACCTTTAGAGCAAGCATTTTTCCGTTCATTTTATTTTCTTTGAAGTTGTTTCCCGCTTGAAAATAAGCCGTAGCCAATGCACTTACCGGACTTGCTTCGCTTTGGAATTTCAGGTTTCCACCAAAAGTGTAGGCATGATTCATGCTCACTTTTTTATGATACGTCAAACCAACAGAAACCGTGTCCTGCACTCCTTCATCAACACCTATGGCTGTTAAGGTGAGTCCTTTTGCTAATTCTTTTGATAGCCACAGAAAGCCCATATACCGATAATTCGACAGCGGATTATAGTACGTTTCCGACGAAATTAAGGTGTTGTTGTTATACGCCAGCCCTAAATTTGCCTGAAAATCATTGATGTTGTACTTAAACAAAGCAACATCATGTGCTGTGCCGGTATTACTCCATGCAGGAGAAGAAAACAAGCGTTTATCATCGTAATTCAACGGTTGTCGTCCAATTTTAAAGGAACCACCCGGTGCCAAAAGCATTTCTGCCCAGGCTTCATAAATCCCAGTGGTTGCATCAGCCGAAGCATTTGCATTTTGACCATACGTTCTGGCGTCTTGCAGAGTTATTTGAGTAGTTAGGAGTGCACTTGTAAATGTCATTCCCAATCGGGTCCGCTGAATGGTGAAAACACCGGGATCATTTGCATCAAGCAATGGTTTTGAATACCCATCGCGATATTCAACTCTTGGTCTGATTTCGCCGTCGATGACCACTGTCTGAGAAAATGCAGTTGCTGAGACCAAACTCAACACAAAAACAATTATATACTTGTGTAAAAGAACTAATTTCATTTTGTTTAATTTTTTATCGTTATAAACTCAAAAGAACAACGCTGAGTAAAAAAAAGAAATGTTGAACTGAAACTGACCGATAACAGTCAATTGATAACTACCAATCAGATAGCGGTATTCCTTTGCAAGTATATCGCTATTCTAAAAAAAACAGCTTTCTAATTCGCTGCTGCTTTTCGCTAAAAACTGAACAATATCTTCCACTTTTTTCTCGTAAGTGCGGATAAGCTTCATTCCATACGGACTGATTCTACATCCTCCACCATCTTTCCCTCCTTTTTGCCGAATTACAATTGGCACCGGCGAGAGAAGATTCATTTTGTCGAGAATATGCCAGGCATGTTGGTACGACATTTTCAAATTTTTAGCTGCTGCATGTATTGAGCCATCAATCGCCACTTGTTTTAGCAGTCGCACTTGCGCATTGCCGAGGAATAATTCACCTTCACGATAAAATGATAAGTCGGCAGCCATGTTGAAAGCTTGATGGTTCATTGTGTTTGCAGTTTCAGTTTATTTTTACTCCGAACTAAAACCTCTTTAGTGCACTTAAAGGGGCTTTAATTCGAAGAACTGCATTTCAATTCTTGTGCCAAGCTTGTAAATTGCTGATTTATATTACTATATAGTATTGTTGTTGATTTAAATGATTGTCGAAAGTTACCTGAAGGGAGAGAAAAATAGCTATAACTTACCTAAATGTAGGAAGTAATGATGTCAACTCATTGTTCTCGAACACAAAAAAAAGGACTCATAGCATTAAAGCTAGAGTCCTTTTTCGTTATTTCTGTACAATTATTTTTTCAATACTTCTCTCAAAAGATCGGGTATTTCATTCGGTTCTTTTGCCACGGGTACGCCCGCTTTGTTGAACGCAGCTATTTTTTCTTCCGCAGTTCCCGAACCGCTGGAAATAATTGCACCCGCGTGTCCCATCCGTTTTCCGGGAGGTGCAGTTTGTCCGGCAATAAATGCAACCACCGGTTTAGTCATTTTTTCGGCAATAAACTGTGCAGCTTGCTCCTCAGCATCACCACCAATTTCACCAATAACCACTACAGCTATAGTTTCGGGGTCATTTTCAAATCGTTCCAATAAATCGATAAAATACAATCCCGCTACCGGATCGCCACCGATACCCACGCATGTGGTTTGACCAAAGTTATTTTCTGTCAACAGATTTACCACCTCGTAGGTCAATGTACCACTTCGCGAGATAAATCCGATATTTCCTTTCTTGAAGATATTGGCAGGAAGAATTCCGATTAATGCCTCATCGGGTGTAATGATACCCGGACAGTTAGGACCGATAAGCAATGTGCCATTTTGTTTCAGGATAGGGGTAACCCGTATCATATCTTGTATTGGCAATCCTTCGCTAATGCAAATGACAAGTTCAATGCCGGCTTCCGATGCTTCCAAAATAGCATCTGCTGCAAATGCTGCCGGCACAAATATGATTGAAGTGTTTGCTCCTGTGGCTTTCACTGCAACCGCCACCGAATTGAAAACCGGTATGCCATCAAGCACAAGCCCTTCTTTACCCGGTGAAACTCCTGCTACAACGTTTGTGCCGTATTCTTTCATTTTTCCGGTATGAAACTTGCCATCACGACCGGTTATTCCCTGTATTACTAATTTTGTGTTTTTATTGACTAATATGCTCATAATAATGATTTTATTTTTTGATGATATGTGTATCGATTTTTATACCAGAAACTGTCGACTTGTTATTTTCGACTAAGTTCTATCGCTTTTTTAGCTGCTTCGCTCATCGAACTTACTGTTGGAAGATTGGTTTGTTTCAATATTTCCAAACCTTCCGCTGCATTCGTACCCGAAAGTCGTACCACAATTGGAATGTCAGTCGAAATAACCTCCATCGCTTTTATCAATCCTTTAGCCACATCATCGCAGCGTGTAATTCCACCAAAAATATTAATCATTACAGCTTTCACATGCTTGTCGTTCAGCAATATATTCATCGCGTCAATCACTTTTTGCGGACTTGAACTACCACCAATATCAAGGAAGTTTGCCGGTTCACCACCATATAACTTAATCATATCCATAGTTGCCATCGCTAAACCTGCACCATTTACCATACATCCAATGTTTCCATCCAGACGTATATAAGACAAACCTTTGCTATGAGCATCAATTTCTACCAATTCATCTTCATCTGGTTCGCGCATAGCCAATATCTCCGGCTGACGGAAAAGTGCATTATCATCAAAGTTCATTTTTCCATCAATAGCAAGTACATCATTGTTGGGAGTAAGTACCAATGGATTTATTTCTGCAATGGTCGCATCTGTTTCCACATACAGTTTATATAGCTTCTTGAAAATAGAAGCAGCCTTTTGAGCAATTTTTATATCGCCAAAAAGCTGCAACGCTATATCTCTTGCCTGGTAGTCTAATAACCCGGTAAGTGGATTGATATGAAATTTGATAATTTTCTCGGGACTCACTTTAGCCACTTCCTCAATCTCTACGCCACCTTCAGAGCTGGCCATCAAAGTTACGGTTTTAGTGTTTCTGTCGTTGATTAACCCAACGTAATACTCTTTGGCAATATCCACGGCATCGGCAACCAGTACTTTCTCTACTTTAAATCCTTTAATGTCCATTCCCAATATCTGCTTTCCGGCCGATACTGCTTCATCTACATTTCGAGCAAGTTTTACGCCTCCGGCTTTACCCCGGCCGCCTACTAAAACTTGAGCTTTTACCACCACCATTCTATTTAAATCGCGGGCAGCTTTTTCTACTTCACTAACTGTGTAACATAATACGTCTTCTGGAACAGGTATTCCGTACTTGCGGAACAATTGCCTTGCTTGATATTCGTGAATCTTCATGTAAAACTTGTTTAATACGTTATTATATATGTCTACTTAAAATAATAAGCCAGCCAGATAACTGCTTCCATTATCTTATTGTTCACTTAACGTTACAAGTCCTAATAAAGTTTTATTGCAGTTCCCTTTTTTCTGTAAATAATTTTGCCCTGCAATTTTTACCCTTACTTTATATATGTATCCTATTATATGTAATTTCAATTAGAGATAATTTCTCAATCAAGATAATCTTCCGGAGTCACATGTGATAAATGGAACATACTATATATACTGTAATGATCAAATTTAAATGTTAGGTTGATTCGCTAAGCGAACGCTAAGTTGTTTTATTCGTAGGGATGCATATATATGAAGGGTATTTTCTCTTATTTTTAGGTGTTCGAGTATAAATTAATGCCTCGATATATTAAATTTTCATTTCTAATCGTCCACAATTGTACTTTTCGTGTTTACTTTTCGGTTTCTTTTTCCCGGTTGTGATAAAATAGTCCTATCAAATCAAGTTTTTTTGGATACATTTTCCGCCCGGGAGTACTGAAAACTCTTAAAAATCCCTTTAAGAATGGGCATTTTGGTGTTGATACTTCGTAGTGTGAGAAAAAGAAGAAAAATAATTTTGCCCGAAAAGGTTTCCTTTCCAGGCCTTTAGCCGGATTTTATGTTTTATAGCAGAAAAAAGAGCAGAATAAGTTTGGTTCGTATGGTAAAAGCGACTACTTTTGCACCCGCTTTAAGAGAGAAGCACAGTACAACATGCAAAACAAGCTTCAAAAAAACAATCAAACTTTTTTTCAAAAACATTTGGTTGGTAAAATAAAAAGCCCTACTTTTGCACCCGCTTTGAGAGAGAAGCTAACCACAAATCAAAACTGATAAATGCCGATTCAAACCTGAATAAGTTCAGCCCTTGAAGAAAGCAAATAAGTAAAAAGAGAAGCTTGAAAATAAAGCATTATTTTTTTTGAAAAGTTTTGTCAGTTTGGAAATTTGAATTACCTTTGCAGTCCGTCCCGGTCTGAAAATACAGGACACGACGCAAAACAGATTATTAAACAGGGAGCTGTTTTATAATAACACAAGAAGTCTTGACAAGAACGTTTACTGCGATAGTAAACAAGTTAAGCATCGATCTTTGAGAATACATGAACAACAAATAATGT
>JAFLKK010000003.1 GCA_019163375.1 Paludibacter sp. | reverse complement strand
ATCCCAGTAAATGTTCGTGTCAAGACTTATTGTGTTATTATAAAACAGCTCCCTGATCTATAACTTGTTTTGCGTCGTGTCCTGTATTTTCAGACTGGGACGGACTGCAAAGGTAATTCAAATTTCCAAACTGCCAAAACTTTTCAAAAAAAATAATGCTTTATTTTCAAGCTTCTCTTTTTTCTTATTTGCTTTCTTCAAGGGCTGAACTTATTCAGGTTTGAATCGGCATTTATCAGTTTTGATTTGTGGTTAGCTTCTCTCTCAAAGCGGGTGCAAAAGTAGGGCTTTTTATTTTACCAACCAAATGTTTTTGAAAAAAAGTTTGATTGTTTTTTTGAAGCTTGTTTTGCATGTTGTACTGTGCTTCTCTCTTAAAGCGGGTGCAAAAGTAGTCGCTTTTACCATACGAACCAAACTTATTCTGCTCTTTTTTCTGCTATAAAACATAAAATCCGGCTAAAGCACTGGAAAGGAAACCTTTTCGGGCTAAATTATTTTTCATCTTTTTCTCACACTATGTGGTCTAAACACCATAATGCCCATTCTCAAAGGGATTTTTAAGAGTTTTCAGTACTCACGGACGGAAAATATGTTCAAAAAAACCGGATTTGATAGGAATATTTTATCACAAACGGGAGAAAGAAACCAAAAATGAAGCACGAAAAGGGCAATTGTGGACGATCTGAAATGAAAATTAGTTGAATATAAATAACGGAGTAAGCATTTTTAATGCAAAAAAGATCTAAACGGAATACTTATCAAATAGGAAATAGCAACTATCCACATTCTAATAAGAACGAAAAAAACAAATAAACAGATAAAAGTGCGTTGAATATCTATAAAAGTCGAGAATGAATAGTGGTATAATATGTATTCAGGTTCAAAATGAATCGAGCCCGGAGTTAGTATTTTGCAATATTGTCAATCATTCCTTTAAAAATGGCGCCATGAAAGGGCAACACTGCATACCAATACAGCCTTCCCATTACACCCAAAGGTCTGAATGTAGCTGTTTGGGTAAGATTATTATTTTCATCAATCTTGAATTCCAGCCATGCTTCACCGGGTAATTTCATTTCGGCATATAACAATAATCTCTTTTCCGCCTTATTGGCAACCAACACACGCCAAAAGTCCAACGCATCGCCGGTAGAAATATCTACATCGCTTCTGCGCCCACGCCTCATACCCACTCCACCTACCAGTTGATCCATAAACCCGCGGAGTTCCCACAACCAATTACCATAATACCACCCTGTTTTTCCACCAATAGACCAAATCCTTGCAACCGCAGCATCCAAGTTCTCTATTTTCCGTTTACGTACATCTTTAAAACATCCATTTACGGGTACCTCTATATAATGTGTAATTCCTTGTTTGAGAATATTACTTGTTTGTGCATCTTTCCAACTGGAGAGAACCTGATGTTGCTCAATTTTATCAAAAGCCAGTTGAATAGACGTGTTGTAATCTATTAAATGGATATTAAGCAACGAAACCAAGTTGTTTGGGCGGCAGATAACTTCTATTTTCATGCTGTTCACTAAATTCTTTGCCAATGCATAAGATGTAGCAGTTACGAAGTACAGCCAATAGGATGAAATTTTAGGCGTCATTACGGGCACTACATATATATGTCTGTTGAGCCCTCGTATGGCTGCAAAGTTCAATAACATTTCTTTATAGGTAAGAATGTCCGGACCACCGATATCATAGCTATTGTTATAGGTTTCCTTTTGGGCAATGACTCCGGTCATAAATTCTACCACATTACGAATGGCAATGGGCTGACAACGTGTCTGCAACCACCTGGGTGTAACCATAATGGGTAGTTTCTCCACCAAATCGCGAATAATCTCAAAGGATGCACTCCCCGACCCAACGATAATGCCCGCCCGAAGGGTGGTCAGTGCATAGCTACTGCCGGAAAGAATTGCTTCAACATTTTTGCGCGACAAGAGATGTTTCGACAAGTTTGTATCATTGACAATACCACTCAGATAAATGACTTGCTGTACTTTTGTTTGCTGCATGCGCTGCTTGAAGTTGGTGGCGCAGATTTGTTCCATGTTTTCGAAATCCCCCGTTTGGGTAGACATGGAATGAATAAGGTAATAAGCTATATCAATATCCGAAGGAATCTGTTGAAGGCTGTCTTGTTTCAGAAAATCGACTTCTATAACAGTTATAGTATTGGCTGGATAGTTGATCATAAAACGACTTTTATCTCTTACACAACAAACAACCTCATGCCCATTGTCTAACAACACGGGTAATAATCGTTGAGCAATATAGCCTGTAACACCGGTAAGAAGGATTTTCATAGTCTATTGTCATTAAAACAAAATTAAAACGTTAACCGACTCCATTATGTTTACAAACTAAAGAAACTATTATTCGCAAACTCTCATTCGTTTGTAAAGTTCCAATGTACTACATGCTGGTAATTAAATTGCCTTTATATAAAACCAAACCATCATAGATCATTTATCAGAAGACATATCTTGAATCATAATTAATCAGGAAATCCGAAAGGATATCCATCTCATTATTCAATTGTTTATTTATCGTTGCCATCAAATCTAAATAATAATTCCATTTAAATGGTTCTTTTAAAATTATCGGAAAAACCTGATCAATGCCGGAATAGTAGGAACTATCGGGTATCCATGTATCGCCTGAATAATGCCCGACAGTTGCAACCTGATATCCTAAGTTCATTATATTCACTAATATTTTATTGTCTTTTATTGAAATAACATAGGTAAAAGAGCTTGTGGTATTTTCGTTAACTTTCAAGCTCACGGAGCAGATAATTTTTCCATCCTCCTGATTAGAATACAAATAGCTTGGGAATATTCCATAGGAAACAGACACCCATTCCATGATTCTGTTATAAAGCTTGCTCTTACTTACATTAGGATACTCTTTAATAAACGAGTATTGAACTTTACCATCATTGTTTACCTGCAAATGAGGATAGCCTTTTGACTTTTTGACTGCCGTTTTCCAGTCCTTGACCATTTTCGAATATTCCGGGCCGGTTATTTCCATAGACAAAGCCTTTTTATACGCTATCGATTGCTCAATCGAGTCAGTTTGTCCATACATATTAAAGCTAATCAGCAAAATAATGATTGATACAATAATGGTTTTCATATTTAGTGTTTTAATTGGTATATTACTAAACTCTTAGCAAACCTCGAAATCCTCTGACGGCATAGTAAGATTCTGCACCGTTGTGATAGGTGAAAACATGATCATAGCGGCGATCGCAAAAGATAGCACCACCAAGCTTTCTAATTTCAGCAGGTGTTTTCACCCAACTTGAAGTCTTCATATCGAATTTACCAAGTGTTTGCAATTCCCGATATTGTGCTTCCGTTAAAAGTTCAATGCCCATGGAAGCAGCCATATCGACAGCGTTGTTTTCCGGTTTATATTCTTTCCTCGACTCCAGTGCTTCGCGGTCGTAACAAACACTTCTACGCCCTTTGGGACTTTCGTCCGAACAATCGCAAAAGATATATTCGTCCGCTTCATTGTCATATTCAATAATATCGGGCTCACCGCCGGTTCTTTCCATTTCAGCTAGCGACCATAGTTTATCCGCATTAGCTTCTAACTTTGACTGCACGTTGAGCCATTCAAGATCGGTATGACGGCTCTTGTTTTTCTCAAAACGAGCTTTTAATGTTTTGATTAGTTCTTCGCGTTGTTCTGCTGACAACTCTTTTGTATTTTCCATTGTCATAATTATTTTCAATTCGAATATGAAGCCCTACAATAAATCGGTTCTAGTATATGGTTTATGTAGTAGCCAATAAAAACTCCTCTCCGCTTGCCGGACTCAGCTGATCTGTTCGGTCGGCGAAATAGCTTTTCACCATATCGGCTTTTGATACGACTTTGGCATTTTCAAAACCAGCTTCTTTGGCCAGTTCAAGTATGGCTTCGGGACTAAAGAAACTTATAAAAGGATTTCCGGAACTCTGAGCACCTTTCATGGATATCTGCAATAACTGTTGATCTGCTTCCTCTACAAGTTCCAACGGCAATAGAAATGTCAAAGCAAGGATTGAACCTGCTGCAAGACTCTTTACCTGACGAAGCAAAGCCAGATTGGCATCCCGCGTGAGATACATACTTACTCCGGCACAAGCTACAACAGCCGGTTTACTTCTGTCAAAGCCTGAATGTACAAGCTTTTCCCACCAGGAAGAGTCCGTTTCGAAATTCACCGGAACAAAATGCAGCCCTTCAGGAATACCGTACCCAAGTTCCATCAATCGCTGTTGCTTCCAGGTTTGAGTATCGGGGCGATCAATTTCAAATAGTTGAAGATGAGCGGCTATATCCGGTCTACGTTGAGCAAAAGTATCCAGACCTGCTCCGAGAATAACATACTGAGTGATTCCTTTTTTGCTCTGCTCTATCACTAAATCGTCAACAAAACGGGCACGTGCTGCCATAGATACCCTTACGCGTTTTGTAAAATTAGTATCCATATCGGGGCGTTGCTGCCAACCGTCGTTGGGAGCTATAAGTTGAAGCCCTATTTCATCTTCAATAATATGTGGCAGTGGATCAACCTGCACGTGTAAAGCTCTCCATAAAGCTGTTCGCACGGCGGTGTTATCCGGTTCTATCGCTTTTTTATCTTGTTCCATATTCTATTGTTCGAGTGCTACATTATTTTATATATGTAATATCAACAACGAAGAAAAGAGTCAATTTGTTTGAAGGGAGTAAACGAAGTAAACTGTCTGAACAACGATTATATCTGATAATAGACTGATTTATTTGTCTGTCGGATTACAAATCCTAAGAATACAAAGAGGTGGGATTGCAATTAGCTACGCTGACCGTTGGTTCCCAACAACGAACCCGCACTCTTGTGCGAACAAGTAATGGTTATATATCCGTGAGGACAAAGAACTTGGAATGCCTGCACATTACCAGTTATACTCAATTATATTCTCACTCATAATTTTGGGCCTAGTTGGATCTTCACAGAATGCTAGGTTTGCATCTTCAAAATGGAATAATAATCTTAAGTTTTTGTTGCTTTTTAAAAACACATCTTTATTATATATGCAAATATCCAGTTTCGTTAAATATTTTCCATGAGGTAATACTCTCACCTTTCTATATGTAGCTAGCATAGCTTTTTGCTTATATGGAATATTTTTAAGGGCATACTCACGTTCACGATTATTTACAAACGTTATCCCACCTGCTGATAACATAAAAACATACTGGTATGTATTAGTGTCTTCCCAAAAAGAAACTGATTTACTACCTGTATTTACAATTTCAATTTGTAGCTGATAGTATTTACTTTTACCATAGTGCTGTGAAACATGAGCGTACACTTTTAGTTTTTTATAGTTTGGATTCGCTCTTCGAGAAGATTCAACTCCTTCAGCGAATATAACTAACGAACTGGTTAGTAAAATTACGAAAATAAAGATCTTTTTCATGTAATATTTGTCTTTTGTTATCTTGGATATTCATAATAGTTATATGGCATTGGAACTGGAATCCGTTTTCCCACACTTTGTCTGAACCACGATTATATCAGATAAAAGGATGTACCAAATTTTAGAGTATCTGTTCATATTCTTCTTCGACCACCCCTAAATCCCCTGAAGGGGACTTGCAATTACTTTCGTCTCCTACAGATGCTTTACGTAGATGAGTAGCGTTTATAATAGCTTTGCCTTCAACAGCAGATTTGATTAAATGTAAATCTCCTCGAATACCACTCTTAAGTCCCTTTAGGGGTTTTGGGGTGTTTGAAAGCTTATCCACCAACAAGTTTGCGACATTCTGAAAAAAAACAAGATAGATATATCCGCGAGGACTGGAGTCTATATTTTTAAATATCTGATAATGTATGAAGATTCAGTCCATTAATAGCAGTTGTTTGGTTTTTTATCTTTTTCAATATATCAACAGCATTATTTTCAGAGACAAAAGTATGAACATAAGGTGTGGTAGTCATGATGAGAATATCTATGATATCTGATTGCTCTATTTTCCGTTTTCCATCGGAAAAAAATTTATAAAAAATAGCATGTGCTAAAACGTCTAAAGATTTAATTCGTTTCAATTTTTCCTTATCAACTTGCACATCTTGACCATTAAAGAACCTATATTTCAATTCGTACCTCATAAATGTTCGAACGAAATCACCTTTCTTATTTTTGATATAATCTTTGTTTAGGTGTCCAAATTCAGGCTTATCTAATACTGAAATAACTTCATTATAAAAATCTGTTGTGTAATGATCTACATTTGCAAATGAACCTTTTACTTCAGGTTGCTCTAATAGAAGATCAAGTGAATTTAGATTAAGTACTCTACCATCAATTTCTATTCCTTGGGGAGAGAGTAGAATTGGATTTACAAACGCGATATCACCCGCGATAAAGTCAACTTCTTTCACAGCCAAAGGGAAATATGAAATTACCACTACACATGGGTATATTGAGTAGAAGTTTTTAAAATCCTTGTATAGAGTTTTGTTTTTGGCTATCTCATATAATGTGTAAGTGCTAAAGCAAAGAAGATATTTTTCATCAATAGGGTATTTTTTAATAAACTTGATAATCAAGTCCCCTTTCTTGCAAATATTACTGATGACATTTGTATCGAGATAAACCAATTTATACTGTTTATATATGCTATCTAATCCTGTCATTATGATTGTATAGATTCAAATAATGAAGTCTGAATATTTTAAGTCAAATTTTAATCAAGCGCAACACCCAACATACTCAGTTACTCACTTTATTCCTTGTTATAGTGGAATACCCTAGTCAACCAGAAATATGTTACATTTATGCATAAGCGTTTATTTCTTTTTCCTCCACAAATCTACAAATAATAATTAACCTAATATCCTTTTCTCCAAATTATTTTTTAGAAAACAAAATGGACATTATTTTGGGGGAGTTTTACTGGATTGGACCTGAGTTCTGTCAACTTTCTTCTAGCAAGACTGTATTAAATTCATGCAACAAGATTAGCTTTATGAAAATAGATTCGTACTTTTGTTGTCTGAACTTCAATTAATAATGATATGAATCTGTTGAATACACTTCCTAAGAAATTAATTCTATCCCTCTTACTACTATCTTTCACTTCGGCCTTATTTGCCAAAACCTCTTATTCTAAAAGTATTTACGATGCATATATAGTGCGCGACATGACCAAGTGGGAAAGCATTGTTCAATCGATGGAGGCGTCGCGCTCCGTTACTACCATCGACCAAAAACTCGAACTTGTGAGCTATTATTATGGTGTAATTGGTTACCTGATAGGAAAAAAGCAATACGCTCGTGCCGAGCAACTGACCAATAAAGGGGAAGTTCTTATTGATCAGGTGCTGAAAGCCTCGCCAAAAAATGCAACGGCGACTTCGTATAAAGGTTCGTTTACCGGATTCAGGGTGGGTATAAAAAAGTTTAAAGCGCTATTACTGATCTTTGACAGCAAAAAATACATAAACAAAGCTGTAGAGATGGATCCGCAAAATGTGCAGGCATTAATTGACAAAGGCAATATGTACTATTATGCACCGTCGGTATTTGGAGGTGATAAGAAAGCGGCATTGACCTATTACTTGAAAGCTGCCGGCATTATGGAACAAAAAAATGAAACCTCAGATAACTGGGTATACCTGAATACCCTCACCATGATTGCTTTTGCATACACAAAAACGGAGAATCCGAACGCGGCAAAACAAATGTATGCCAAGATTATGCGACTGGAACCGAATATCACCTGGGCTAAAGAGGTGCTGATAGTGCGTTGAGTACGTAAACTATATACATAGAAAAAAAGAGATTACCACAAAAGGCACAAAAGTTTTTGTTTTATAAAAACTTTTGTGCCTTTTGTTTATTTCTCGAAATTTCGAACAATATATTACTTAACGTGGATTCGATATAATATTCTTTCGAATCTCACTATTTTACAAGTCCGAAGGTTCGGCGTGAATTCAGTCGAACGGACTTAATAAATAAGGCTATTGAAATTCAATAGCCTTATTTATTAATCGCATTATATTCAATCTATTCCGCAAATTGCTCCTCGATAGATTTTCTTAATGTGGCTTTCAATTTTTCCATATCCACTTCGGCTCCTAACTCTTTTTGCATAGAAGTTACGCCTTTGTCGATAAAGCCGCAGGGATTGATATGACTGAAGTATTCCAGCTGTGTATTTACATTCAGCGCAAAACCGTGCATCGTCACAAAGCGAGAACTTCGTACACCGATAGCGCATATCTTCCGGCAAGTGGGTAGGCCAACATCGAGCCAAACACCCGTTGCTCCTTCCAGACGCGTTGTGGGGATAGCATATAAAGCCAGCGTATTGATAATGGCTTCCTCTATTTTATGAATGTATTGTTTTAATCCCAGATTGAAATTAGCCAGGTCGAAAATAGGGTACCCCACCACTTGTCCGGGACCGTGATACGTTATATCTCCTCCCCGGTTCGACTTTACAAAAGTGGCATCCTTGGCCTGCAGTTGTATGTAGTTGAGCAACATATTATGTTCATCGCCACTTTTACCCAAGGTATAAACATGCGGATGTTCACAAAAAATGAGGCTATTACTCGTTGGCTTAGTCTTCATCTTGAGGTCGATGGTGGCATTAAAAAGCTCTTCCTGTTTCTCCCAAGCCTCATTATATTCTATCAGTCCCCAATCAATTGTTTCTATTTTGTTGTTCATCTTCTGTGGTGTTTACGGGATTTTTTTACCGGTGCTGGCTTTTTATCAAAATCGACCTGCGGCAATTTTCGCATCAGGTTGACGATTTGCGATTTTCTATTCAATATATAACGCGATGGTCGTCCTGCATTAAATCGAATAGGATTAGGCAAACAAGCAGCAATAGTAGCCGCCTGCGATTTGGTTAGTTGTGATGAATTTACTCCAAAATGTTCCAATGAAGCCGCCTGAATACCATAAATGCCATCGCCCATTTCGATTACATTGAGGTACACTTCCATAATTCGCTCTTTTGACCAGAACAATTCTATCAGTACCGTAAAATAGGCTTCGAGCCCCTTGCGCAAGTACGATCGTTGTTGCCAAAGGAAAACATTTTTGGCCGTTTGCTGCGAGATAGTGCTACCACCCCGTATCTTTTTGCCTCTTTGGTTGTGCTGAATAGCCTTCCCAATATCGTTAAACGAAAACCCATGATGCTTCAAAAACAAATTATCTTCGGACGCAACCACTGCTTGCACCATATTGGGCGAGATTTCTTCAATGGGCACCCAGGTTTTGCTATTCTTGGGCATTTCGCCCCTAACCATCGCCTCCACCGAGCGAATGGCCATCAATGGAGTGACATAAATAGGAATAAAGCGAGCCAAAACGACCCATACAATGCTGAAAACAATAAAAATGAGGAAAAGGTTTCTGAGGATTCTCAGAATGCGGCGAAATAACATATGCGGTACTCTTATTTTAGACTAATTTAAAACGAACTCTCCAACGATCGTTTTCAAAATCGTGACTGATAATTTCAAAACGTCCCAGTTCCGAAGTATTGTCGACATGCTGCCCAATACAAGCGCAGGCATCATAGTCACCCACGCGTATCACCCGAAGGGTTTCGGAAGCATCGGCTGGAAGTTTTGATAAGTCGGCTATCTTAGCAGCTTCTTCTCTACTCATCAATTCTTCGAAAACCGGCATATGAGCATCGATAACTTCATTTACCTTCTGGGTAATTTCGGCAATTTGCGCTTCGGTGGGTGCTTCGCTCAGGAGATAATCGCACTTTGATTTCTTGCGCTCGATATGAGCATTTACCGATCGCCCGCATCCAAACATCCGAACCAGCGTTTGATTCAGGATATGCTCGCAGGTATGCATAGGTTCGTTATATAATTTCTTGGCTTCGTTGAGTATCGGCTCCATTGGTTTTCTAATTAAGCTGCAAAGATAAACATTCAAATTGAATTGAATAAAGAAACGGATAACTCTATTCGAATTATCCGTTTAATAAAAAAGGAATAGTTTCAACCAAAAACCGACTATGCAATATTATTCTACAGATTCTCCGGTTTTCTGAGCAAAGTCGAAGTTGCATCGGGAAACTCTGCCGGAAGTTTTTGCTTTACTTTGCCGGTTGCAGCCCATTCGGTACCTCTACAAAGTGTTACCTGAAAGCCTACATCCTGAAGCGATTCGGTTAACCCGGCAGTAGCGTGTCCCATTACTGTTTGAAAAACTCGCCCTTTACCATACGCTATCGTAAATAATACCGGTTCCTCCTTTCCGGTTCCACCGGTTTCTTTGGTCGAAAAGGCAGTGGCTAACACCTGAATATTTTTAGCCGGACCGCGAAGATTGCCATAGAGTTCGTCGCTTTTATGCAGCCATTTGGTTGGTAAGCCTCGCGTGATAGGATGATCTGAATCCCTCACATTGACCACGAAAGGAACGGGTGCACCATGACTACCTCCTTCTCCCGCAGTATAATCCAGGGTGTATTTTCCATCTTTCCAATAATAATAAGGTCCGGATTTCTCATTGCGCCCGGCCCAGCCTCCAAGACCAATCATATCATTAAACTCTTTCCACTCGGGAAAAGCATTGTTCGCTTCGTGAATTACCACCACTCCTCCACCGCCCCGAACGTAGGTTTCGAATGCCAGCTTTGTTTGGTCAGTCCATTTCACGTCATTGAAAGCCAAAACAACGACCTTGTATTTCGAAAAGTCAGGGGAGAAATGGGAATCTACAGAAGCCGAATCGTGCATCTGGACTAAATCAATATCAAAGTTACCGTACTGATTAAGAATTGCCGGAATATAATTTGCTTTTACTTGCCAGTTATGATATTTATCATCATGCCCTGTCAATACCATTACTTTTATGGGTTTAGCTTGTAAGCTAAAACAGGTCAGGACGAATTCAAAAAAGAGTGTGGTTATTTTCATACTTTATATGTAAAATACTTAGTTGGGTGGACGGTTTTTAAAAATTGTTCGTAAAGATAAACATTCAAATTGAATTGAATAAAAAAAACGGATAACTCTATTCGAATTATCCGTTCAATTAAACTGGAATTATATATTGTAACCATACATGACACAGTATGGTTAGCTAATTAATGAAACAAATGCAGGAAATCGCGTGGCACCGGAGTTTCGAAACTTACAATTTCGAGTGTTATGGGGTGATAAAATGCCAACACGCGGGCATGTAATCCCAAACGTCCGATAGGGCTCACACTGGCTCCGTATTTTTTGTCGCCAACGATAGGATGGCCGATACCTTCCATGTGAACACGGATCTGGTTTTTACGACCAGTTTCCAGTTCAATTTCAAGTAAAGAGTATTTGTCATTCGATTTCACACGGCGATAATGTGTAACGGCTTGTTGTCCGCCATCGTCAGCAGCACTTGAGTGAATTTTCAACGATTTCTCGTTTTCCGACAACCAGGTCATTATAGTATCTTGTTCTTTTTCTACAGTCCCTTCCACTAAAGCCACATATACACGGCGGGTAACTACATTGTGCCAATGTTCCTGAAGTGCCAACTGAATCTCGCGACTTTTTGCAAACATCAAGATACCCGACGTTTCGCGGTCGAGACGGTGAACGGTGTATACACGATTATTGGGTGAACTCTTCTTTACGTGATTACGCAGGATAGAAAAAGCAGTTGTTTCGTCGTTATCGCCGGTACTTACGGTGAGCAGACCTTCTTTTTTCTCTACAATAATTAAATAGGCATCTTCAAAGATGATGCGCAATTTTGGATGAGTTAGCTCGATATTTCCACGAGAGCTATTCACCACAATTTTATCATTTGCTTTAAGCATATGATTAAATTGAGTAATAATCACTTCGTTCACGGCCACTTGTCTGTGCGCCAAAAGCGATTTTACTGAGCTACGACTCATACCACCCATCTTGGAAAGTAAAAAAGTCATCAACTCCACCGGTTCAGCCACTTTGAAATGGGTTGGCTTCGGAGCCGGGATAAATTTTGTTTTACGGTTATTCATATATTTTTGTCATCAGTCAACCAGACCTCAATCGGTAGACTTGCTATTATTTTTCTTACTGCTTACCTCTTACTTTCTTACTTCTTACTTCTTACTTCTGAATAAGACTTGCCACCACTTTTTCAGCAGCTATTTCGCCATCTACCGCCGACGAAGTGATACCACCCGAATAACCCGAACCTTCACCGGCCGGGAAAAGGCCTGCTATTTCGGGGTGTTGACCGGTTTCTGCATTTCGGGGAACGCGCACTGCGGCCGAAGAACGTGACTCCACTCCTACCACCACTGCTTCATTGGTCAGATAACCACGCATTTTGCGGTCAAACTTCTTGAATCCTTCGCGCAAACGCGATGAAATGATATCGGGTAACCAAAAATGCAAAGGCGATGAAATCAATCCCGGTAAATACGAACATTCAGGTAAATCAGCCGAAAGCTTCCCTTTTACAAAGTCGCCCAAGCGTTGTGCCGGAGCTACCTGTCCCAGTCCGCCATTGTTGGTATACGCCAAATGTTCCACATATTGTTGAAATTTCAACCCTGCCAAAACACCGTATTCTTTAAAATCAGCCGGAATATCTTCGGGACGAATCTCTACTACTATGCCCGAATTGGCAAAAGGCGAGTTACGCATCGAGGCCGACATACCGTTGACTACGATTTCGTTTTCACCACTTCCGGCAGGAACGATATGACCGCCCGGGCACATGCAGAACGAATAAACGCCGCGCTCATTCACCTGATCCACCAAATTATAAGTGGCAGAAGGCAAATACGGCCCACGATTTTCGCAATGATATTGAATACTGTCAATCAACTCCTGCGGATGCTCTACACGAACGCCCATAGCAAAACCTTTGGCTTCGAGTGCAATGCCCTGATTATGGAGCATTTCGTACACGTCGTGTGCCGAATGACCTGTGGCAAGAATCAAGGATTTGGCTTCGAAAACACTTCCATCGGCTGTTTTGCAACCGACAATTTGTTTTCCGTCCAGTATTATTTCTGTTAGTTTTTGTTCAAAATGTATTTCGCCACCGCACGAAGTAATTGTTTTACTAATGTTCTCAATCACCTTTGGCAATTTGTCGGAACCAATATGCGGATGCGCTTCGAATAAGATATTTTCATCGGCACCATGAAATTGGAATATTTCCAACACGCGCTGCGAGTTACCTTTCTTTTTAGAACGGGTATATAGTTTTCCATCCGAAAAAGTTCCGGCACCACCTTCACCGAAACAATAGTTAGATTCCGTATCAAAACCTTTATTCCTATTTAATTGAGCAATATCAACCTTCCGCTCGTGCGTATTTTTACCACGTTCCAGAATAATCGGTTTCAATCCGTTTTCAATCAGTTTCAGTGCCGCAAAAAGTCCCGCAGGACCCGCACCTATAATAAGAACAGGCGTTTTGTCGCCCACCGGTTTGTAATCAAAAACAGGCTTCGGAACAATCGGTGCCTCTTCATCCCAATACACTTCCACCGTCACATTTACCTTTGGAAGAAACGCGCGCGAGTCGATTGATTTCTTTAGTGTTCTCAATCGGGTGATTCTCGAAGGTGAGATTTCTAATTTATCCGCTACTTGTTTAGCTAGTAAATCCGGCTTTTCGGCTTGCTCAGGAGTGAGTATAAGTTGTATTTCGTTATGCATTGTCGTTTAAAATTGTAATGGGTGCAAAGATACGCAAATTATACGGAAGATAGACGAGGGTGTTTTTTTGTTTGAAAACACCAAATCATTGCTCGCCACGTAAAATTGACTATTCGCAAAATTTGCAAATAAAAGTTATGTAACTTGCTACTTTTTATTGATTAGTAAGAAAATACAATAATAAGAAAAAAAAAAAAAAAATAGCCGACCAATCATCGACTATTATTCCTTTTCTCTAGAAATCCAGTTACGGAGATTGAGAAAAGCCATTGGCACGCTTGTGTGTGACAAGAAAAATTGCTTAATCTTGTAGATATTTGATTGGTGCGTTACCCAATATTCTTAATATGCTAGTTCATTTGCAATCTTAGCTTCTAATTCTTTCGCAAAATTAAAATTATTCCACTTAGTAAACCAATATTTCCGAACATTTTTAAAATTTAATATGATATTTTGTTCATTAGCACTTGTTACTCCAAATAAACTAAGTACTTCTCTCTTAAATTTTGCATCTAAGTATGGACAAACAATAATATCGAAAAGCAATAATACATTTTCCGATTTACTACTTCTCTTTTCAATTCTTTCCTCTTTCTCAAATAAACAAATTATTTGCAATTTTATAGCCTTCTTAATTGGTAAATAAGATTTTTCATTTTTAATATAGAAAAGTAACACCGTAATTACAAAATAATTTATATCAGCTTGAAAAACCAATCTATCTTCATCTAATTTTAAATTAAAGTACTGTTTCAACTGCTCTTCTGTTAATCTAAATTGCTCACCCAACTCTGCAAGCGCAATAAGTAAATAAAGACTCTCAACTTGAATGTATTTATCCAATCTGCGTCTCTCTAAAGTAAAAACAATCTCATCTGATATTTTTTTAAACACAAATTCTTTTGACTGATCTGTAAATCTTTTTATTTTTTCTGAACTCCCTTTAAATTGAATTCTCTGTTTATAAGTAAGAAGTATTTTTGATAATATATGACAAAGTTTTACTGTAAAGGAAACCCTTGGATTTACTGAATAAATAAAGAAAACAAAATCTAACAAATCCCACATATATTTATTAAACAAGCTTTCTTGTTTTACTTTCTTTTGCCACTCTTCTACTGTAAATGATTTTATATCTGCTACAAATGAACTTTCATATCTAATTTTCTCCAACCCATCAACATAAGTCTCATATCTACTTATACTTTGTTTTACCTTTTTATTTATAAGATGTAAAGTAAAATTCATTACATCTTTATATTCAACATTTGACTCTTTAATTATAGTTTTAAACTTTGTAATCAGAGCCTTAGAATTACAATTAATTTGGAAGTCAGAAATTCTCTCTTTACCATCTTTTTTTTCGATTTTCAAAAAAATTTCGGTGTCAATTAAATTTGTAATTTTATCTTTAGCTATTGTCAATTCAGTAATTAACGGTTTTACATAATGGATTGACTTTGACTCACTAATTGACATTTTGTACATTTTCAACATCAACTCATATTCAGTCAATACATCTTCCTTCACCTTATCATCATTGTAAAAGACAAAGTAATCATCTACATACCGAAACACCTCATAATCCCGCTTGAAGGTAAGATTATTTTCCTTTCGTGTTTTAAGTCGTTGTTCAACTGTTTTGTCGATTTTTTGCAAAATAATTTCAGCAAATATCCTTGAGAACTCTGGTCCAATCACAATACCATTTGTTTCTCCATAGTTAGTATTTTGCATAAATTTATCAAATCGATTTCCAAACTCAGCTACTCCATTAGAACTGCAATACTCTTTTGCATATTCTTTTGAATTTATCGCCCAACCGATTGAGTGGGTGTAAATACTGTCAAAACACTTTGAAATATCAAATTTAAAGAGTTTATCATACTTCTTTTCTGCACGATGGTATCGATAATCTTCGTAAAACTTATAAATATGTGGATATTGACTGTAGGTGAAAAAAGTCTTTAAGTTCTCGTATTCTCTATCAGAACTCTCAATTGCATCATCTTCATCACCAAGATTCATTTTATGAAGATTATCGTTTTGATATGCAAATTTTGCAATTTTATCAGGCTTCCTAATTGAAAATAAACTTATATTAGAATAGTATAAAATAAGCTCTTTATAAACATCATAAAATGCAACTAATTCTAATTGACTTTTAGGGTGTGGTATAGTCAACTCTCTAAATCTATTCGCTTTATGTGCGATATTAAAAACGAAGGGAACTCTTCTATGCATTTTTTCATCTATATTTATCTTTTTCCCCATTAAGGGTTTGTTTGTGCCAAAGAGCAATTTTAGTATTATTTCAAATTTATTGTCAGACAGATTGCAAATTATACTTTGAGAATTACTCTTATCATTTATGAATTGAATATTAAATTCATTTACAAACTGATAAAAATGACGATTGGAAAACGTCAATGGAATTTCATATGGCAAAGTATCAGACAATAATGCTCTAGCCATAGTATATTTAATTTGTTTCTTTTTCATTATTTCCAAGCCGATGTGATTTTTTCGAAATTATTGAATAATCTTTTTTCCTTTTCTGCATCTGTTCTTAAATCAGGAATATCTTTATGTCCTTTTCTACACTTTTTCTTAGGATTGAAATTTGCTTTCATATTAAAAAAAAGCTTTTCTTTAAATCCTTTTACAAAATCAAATCGTTTAAGTCTCGATCTTAGAGGTTCATCAATAATTATTGCATCGATTCGTTTAGCTAAAGTACTATTCAAATCTTTTAGACACTGACAATCTTTATCAAGCAAACTATTTGAATAGTAAATACCAATTAATCCTTTCTTTGGGTGTTCAAGCTTAGTGTTTTTTGTCAAATAGTTCAATCTATGAATTAGCAACTTATGCGCCGACTTATAGTTCCGAATCCTATCTTTGACAAATTCGTTTAACACAGCATCAATTTTTCTCTTATAACTATCTTTCCGGTTATCAGAGAGTTTTACATTAAATTCTTTACATAATTTACCATCTTTATATTCTTTTGAAACAATAAACTTATACCCTAGAAAATTTATTGGATGTGTAAAAACAGCTTCAAATAGATTACACTCAAAAGTTTTGTTGATTAATGGATCGGGATCTTTTTTTAGAGCCAAACCATAATCAGTTACAATCTTGTCAATCTTATTTAGGTAATGATCCAATGAATCTTTTGAGCTGATTGGCTTAAATACAGCAAACATATCATCAACATATCTACAATAGTAAGCAATATCATCGATATTTTTAATTTTTTTATCGATCTCTTTCATGTATAATTCAGCAAGAAATGCACTCACTCCAGCCCCCCTTGGAATACCTTTTCTTTCGCCTTTTTTTTTCTTCAATTGTTTCGTAAGTGTATTGTATTGGAAAATTATATTTTCAATAAACAATTTTGATTTAGGAGATAACAACTGATTATCATTAATTAACTTGAGAAGTCTTTCCTGAGGCACATTCTCATAAAACCCTTGAATATCTGTTCTAACTATATATTTTGGCAAATTATCTTGTAAAACCGATTTTATCTGTTCAACGATTAAGTAACGATTGGATTGTTTAATATCAAAAGTTCTATTAATATTATGTTGCAGTTGCTTCATTGCGAAGAATAATGGTGCATTATTCTTCTGAATTTTATATTTCACCTTTTCATCAGAATCGCTCTCATCAATTTTAAATTGTATAAGTTGTATTGAAAAAGCGTCTTGGTTAACTTTCTCACTATATTCGATAAGATTAGAATAAAGAGTAAATTCTTTCTTTTCAATTAGTTCATCCCTATCATCCAGTAGCTTTTTATAGCCCGAATCATTTACATCATGAATTGGATAAGCTTTTATCTCAGCTCTTTTATTTATTAGTTGCTGAGCAAATTCATAGTATTCTAAAGAAAAGAACTTTTTATCTAAAGTACCTTTTCGATTTTCAATTTCAAAAATTGTTTTGAAATTATCAGCTGAAAATGATTGATCTAACATAGAATAGTATCTTTATTTTTTTCTCCCCGCAAATATACCCCTTTATTTTCATACTTAACATACATAACCACACTAATTGTAACTAAGTTATCCACAATTTACTTTCAGGCACTTAAGGTTTTGGCGAAATCGACTCTTCGTGAACCGACAACCACTACTTAGGAGTCGAGCTCTGCTCTGCTGGAGTGGACAACTGCTCCGACTGAGTGGACAACTACTCCGAAGGAGTGGATGACGGCTCCGTTGGAGTAAATGACTGCTCCCAAAGAGTGGAGCTCGGCTCCGACGGAGCGGACAACGGCTACTAATGAGCCGAACTTCCCAAAAGAGATAGAGCCGGAGATACATGTCTCACGGCTCTATTTTCGTAGGGTTCAGAATATATTCTGAAATTTGGCTTTTATTTTACTTCTGCAGACTTGCTACCTCTACCCGGGAAATACTGTTTCAAATCATCGTAGATAGCCTTTGCACCCGGCAAGTTAACCGAAGCTGCTTGCTGTACGTTGCCATAATAATACAACGATGCCGAATAAGCCTCACTGCGTGCAGTCAGTTTTGTATCATCAAAATAGTTGAATAGCTGATTTATCAACGTAACTATCTCCGGATGACCATCAGCATCTTTCATATCTGTATCAAAATTCTCAATATTTAAATAAGAAGGAACAAACTCAGGGTTTGTTTTTGTGTACCCAAATGTTTTGTTAACGCAAGTGAATTTTTTATCTCCCACTTTCAGAACCGATGCACGCTCGTCGGCTGTCATAACCACTGAATAGGGTTTGATAAGCCCAATTGCTTCTTCTATTTTAATTCTCATCTGGTCGAGCACCTCTTGAGGTATGCTCTGATTATGTTTATTATTCATATTATAATTTAAGTTTTGATTGTAAAACATCTAACGGACAGCGGACTTACACTTCGTCCGCAATTTTTTCAGACTAAGATGAAATGATCCCCGTGACCTGCGGTCTGAAATACTAAACGGTAGCAGGACGGGGCACCGGCTCAAAGAGAAGCGGATACGTAAAATTTCTCTTCTGGAAAAGAGAAACTGATGAAAATATGCGAAGAACTGATGCGGGAAGTACCGTTGCGAATACCTGATAAATTCTTTCCATAGTTCGTTAGTAAGTAGATGTTGTAAGGCGGTTAAACCGAAACGAAAAAAAGGTCATTAAACTTAATAGCCGAACGATTTATCGGATTATAAATAGATGGTTTATACTATTATACCCGTAGATTGTAATCAATCCTAAATTGTAACTATCTGCACAAATCTAGATAAATTTAAGCAAATAAATACATTTAAATTATATGTTTTACAACATATTCGGGTTAATTTTAGATAGATTAACAGTAGAAAGAGAAGTCAGACAAGAACAAAAAAACGTTCAACAGGATTGTCGAACGTTATAGAATAAACCCTAAAAAAAACGGAGGTGGGCAAATACCGTGCAAGGTGGAAAAACAAAAAAGGTAACAAGCATACAAATAGCTTATTACCTTTTTTCTATGTGATCCGGATGAGATTCGAACTCATGACCCACGCCTTAGAAGGGCGTTGCTCTATCCAGCTGAGCTACCAGACCAAACACAGTGCTTCATTTCTAAAGCGGTGCAAAAGTAGTTTTTTTTTCCTAAAGTTGCAACACTTTCGCCGAAATATAAAGAAAAGAACTTATTATATGCCGAAAAATCGCTAATTTTGCAAGCTAAAACGCGAACAATAAAATTTAACATCAAACAATCGATGAAGGTATTAAAATTCGGTGGAACATCCGTAGGTTCTGTCAATGGCATTCTGAGTGTGAAGAAAATAGTGGAGGCTGAGGTTGAGCCGGTAATTGTGGTTGTATCTGCATTATCGGGCATTACCGACGAACTTTACAAAGTGGCTAATCTTGCTTGCGAAGGCAACAAAACCTATGTGGCACAATTCGATATGATGGTGACGCGCCATATGGAAGTAATTGATGGTGTGATTTCTAACGATAAAAAAACGGAGGTCATCAACCTTGTTCAAACACAATTTACCGATTTATCCAATATATTCCGTGGTGTCTATCTTATCAAGGACATCTCTACCAAAATTATTGATACCATTGTGAGCTATGGCGAGGCAATTTCGTCTATCATAGTGGCGAATGCGATCAACGGTGCGGTACATTTTGATTCGCGGACGTTTATCAAAACCGAAAATCAATTTGATAAACACATTGTTGACTTCGAAAAAACAAATCGATTCATTACCGAAACATTCGCTACACTTCCTCAGATAAGCGTGTGCGGAGGGTTTATTTCTACCGATACCAACACCAACTTCACTACCAACCTGGGACGTGGAGGTTCCGATTATACGGCTGCCATTATTGCGGCTGCACTGCATGCGTCTATACTGGAAATATGGACCGACGTGGATGGCTTTATGACTGCCGACCCGCGCATTATCAACAATGCCTATGTGATTGAAAAACTAAGCTTTATCGAAGCGATGGAGCTTTGTAACTTTGGTGCAAAAGTGATTTATCCACCAACCATCTTCCCTGTTTTTCATAAAAATATTCCCGTAAAAATAAAAAACACCTTCAATCCGGAGGCTGAAGGAACACATATTTCGCGCGAAAAAACGGGCGAAGGCAAAGCCATTAAAGGTATTTCTTCTATCAACGACACTTCGCTTATCACCGTTCAGGGACTGGGTATGGTGGGTGTTATCGGGGTTAACTACCGCATTTTCCGCGTGTTGGCCAAAAATGGTATCAGCGTGTTCCTTGTTTCGCAGGCTTCGTCGGAAAACACCACTTCTATCGGTGTTCGTAATGCCGATAGTGCTGTAGCCGTGGAAGCGCTGCGCAAAGAGTTTGCCTACGAAATAGCACAGGGTGAAATCAACGACATTTTCTCGGAAGATGATCTGGCAACCGTGGCCATTGTTGGCGACAACATGAAACGCACACCGGGTATTGCCGGCAAACTGTTCGGCACACTGGGTCGCAACGGTATCAACGTGATTGCCTGTGCTCAAGGCGCTTCGGAAACCAATATTTCGTTTGTTACCGATCGTAAATCCCTGCGCAAAGCATTAAACGTCATTCACGATTCGTTCTTCCTGTCGGAATATCAGGTGCTGAATATCTTTGTGGTAGGTGTGGGTACAGTGGGCGGTAGCTTGCTGAACCAAATCAAAAAGCAGCAAGCCAAGTTGATGGAACAAAACAGCCTGAAACTGAATGTAGTGGGTATTACTTCCAGTAAAAAAATGTTGTTCTCACGCGAGGGTATCAACCTCGAAACCTATGCCGAAGATTTGAAAACAAAAGGTGCCGATGCTTCGCCCGAACTGATCTGCAACGAGATTCTGAATATGAATATTTTCAATTCGGTATTTGTGGATTGTACGGCTAACCTGCATATCTCTAACTTATATCAAACATTCCTCGAAAATAACATTTCGGTAGTAGCCGTAAACAAAATAGCCGCTTCGTCGTCGTACGAGGAATATATCAACCTGAAAGAAACGGCTCGTCGTCGTGGCGTAAAATTCCTTTTCGAAACCAATGTGGGTGCCGGACTGCCCATTATCAACACCATGAACAACCTGATATACAGCGGTGACCATATTCAAAAAATGGAAGCGGTACTGTCGGGCACACTTAATTTCATTTTCAACACCATCAGCAGCGAAATTCCAATCAGCAAGGCTATTCTAATGGCTAAAGAAGCCGGTTACGCCGAACCTGATCCGCGCATCGACCTCAGTGGCAAGGATGTGATTCGCAAACTGGTGATTTTGGCCCGCGAAGCTGGCTATAAAGTGGAACAGGACGATGTGATAAAGAATCTTTTTATTCCCGATAAATACTTTGCCGGTAGCCTCGACGATTTTTGGAAAACAGTGCCCGAACTGGATGCTGAATTCGAAGAAAAACGACTGGCACTTACCGCACAGGGCAAACGCTGGAGATTTGTGGCGACCATGGAAAACGGAAGTTGCAAAGTGGGATTGCAGGAGGTAGACAGCTTGCATCCGTTCTACGATTTGCAGGGTAGCAACAACATTATTCTTATCACCACAGAGCGCTACAACGAGTTCCCGATGATGATTAAAGGATATGGAGCAGGTGCAAGTGTAACTTCGGCAGGTGTGTTCTCGGACATTATCAGCATTGCCAACATACGCTAAAAAACATCATGCTAAAAGTCTGTAAGCTATTTCTGATAATACTGAGCGTTAGTTGCATATTCGCGTCGTGCACAAAAACGGCACCTCAACTGCCGGCCAACAAAGGCAATGTGGTCGACAAGAATATAGCTAATCTGGTGGAAGTAAATGAGAAACTGGCAGCTAAAGAAGATAGCATTTTAATGACCTTTGCAACAAAAACAGATGCAAAGTTCAAAAAAAGTGAGATTGGATTTTGGTACAAAGTGGATGTACCGACAAACGGAGAGCTTATAAAAGATAAAGAGGTCTGCAAACTTTCATGTACTTCACTGTCGTTGGATATGAAGGTTATTCAAACGGAAACAATGCAGATAGTAATCGGTAAAAAACAACTGGTGGTAGGACTGGAAGAAGGTTTGAAGTTGCTGCACAAAGGCGAAAGTGCAACATTTATCATTCCTTGGTATCTAGCCTATGGAAGAAATGGCAAAGGCTCACACATCAAACCATACACTTCTATCATTTATCAGATTAAATTATTTTGATTTATTTATACTCCTACGATTTCTATTTATTTATTATTAATTACTAATCTTCTTTATTAACTTTTAATTTCCGTTTTTTTATCGGATATTTGTATTCAAAAATAAACTATCATATGACAAAGAATTATTATCTACTTGTTCTCACATTGCTGACATCATTAGTCATTACCTCGTGTAGCGATAACACCACTTATGCCGACGAGTTGAAAACGGAGCAAAGCCTGATTAAAAACTATATAAAAAGAAATGGTATCAAGGTTATATCTAAAATGCCAACCACATGGGGACCTAACGACTATGTACTGACCGAAAGCGGTTTGTATTTCCATTTAGATTCTATTGGTGACACGGCAGTTACAGTTGAGGCAGGAAACACTATCAGCCCACGTTATATACAATATACGCTGGGCGAACCTACCGACAGCATTAGAAAATGGACTACAGTTGATTTTCCTTTTCCTGAAACATTTGTGTATGGAGATGCTACAGGTACATATTCATGCACCGCTTTTCAGGAAGCCGTTTCGTATATGAAAAACAATGACTCGGAAGCCAAAATTATTGTCCATTCAAAAATTGGATTTGAAGCAAACTGGAGTCCGGCCACACCAATTGCTTATAGACTAAAAATCCGTATTCGTAAATAAGATTTCGAATTACTTACTTCAATAAAAATACAGTTAACTTAAGAACATTCAGTTGTTCTTAAGTTTCTTTTTATTATATCAAAAAGATACTTCTCAAAACACTAAAACTTTAAACTCATTTACAGCATGACTTTAATTAAATCAATTTCGGGTATCCGCGGAACCATCGGCGGTCCGGTAGGTGATGGATTGAATCCTCTGGATATTGTTCGTTTTACAGCTGCTTACGCTACACAAATCAAAGCCACCAAGCAGAGCAGTTCTACTAAAATTGTGGTTGGACGCGATGCCCGCATCTCGGGCGAAATGGTCAATCAACTTGTAATCGGCACCTTACTGGGCATGGGATTCGACGTGGTAAATATCGGATTAGCAACCACTCCCACCACCGAATTGGCTGTAACCATGGAAGAAGCAGCCGGTGGCATTATCCTCACCGCCAGTCATAACCCCAAACAATGGAATGCGCTGAAACTTCTCAACGAAAGAGGCGAATTTCTAAATGCGCTGGAAGGTGAAAATGTACTTAAGATTGCCGCTGAAGAAAGCTTCATCTTTTCGGATGTGGATGAACTGGGCAAACTAACAGAAGATTTCACCTACACTCAAAAACATATCGACAGCGTTTTAGCGCTCGACTTAGTAGACGTTCAGGCCATCAAAGACGCCGATTTTAGCGTGGCTATCGACTGTGTAAATTCAGTTGGAGGTATTGCTATCCCGGCATTATTGGACGCTTTAGGCGTAAAAAAAATAGAGAAACTATTCTGCGAACCAAACGGTCACTTTCCACACAACCCCGAACCACTTCCTGAGCATCTTACCGAGATTTCCGACTTGTTGAAACAACGACGTGCTGATGTAGGCTTTGTTGTTGACCCTGATGTTGACCGCCTGGCTATTATTTGTGAAGACGGAACCATGTTTGGCGAAGAATATACCCTGGTATCCATTGCCGACTATGTGCTTCAACACACACCGGGTAATACCGTTTCGAACCTCAGCTCCACACGCGCTTTACGCGATGTAACAAACAAATACGGCTGCACCTATACTGCAGCAGCAGTTGGCGAAGTAAATGTGGTAACGGCCATGAAAGCCACAAATGCAGTTATCGGTGGCGAAGGAAACGGTGGTGTTATCTACCCTGCCAGCCACTACGGACGTGACTCGCTCGTGGGTATTGGATTGTTCCTGACCCTTATGGCAAAATCGAAACTATCCGTATCAGCCCTTCGTAAAACATATCCTGAATATTACATTTCAAAAAATAAGATTCAGCTAACACCGGACATCGATGTTGATGCCGTTTTGAAGGTGGTAAAAGCCTCGTACCAACAATATGAAGTGAATGACATCGACGGTGTAAAAATCGACTTCCCAACAGGCTGGGTACACTTGCGCAAATCGAACACCGAGCCTATTATCCGCATTTACTCCGAAGCCGGATCACCCGAACAAGCCGAAGCGTTTGCACAAGCCATGATTGAAGAAATCAAACGAATCGCAAATATATAATACAGTCCTTATCAAAACAAAAAAAAACAGAGCAAATTCAGAAATTGAATTTGCTCTGTTTTTTGTATGTACACTTCTTTATTGTGCGAATATCATTTTTTCGTTTTAGCAACCGGAACAGGTGCCGGTATCGGCTGTCTCTGTGGAGGAGTAGTGGCAGTCGGAACTGTAACCGGAGCGGCAGTGCCGGTAGTAGTTGTCGGTGGCGTAGCTCCCGCAGTTCGGTCAACAGGAAAAATACCCTGCGGTTTACGGATAGTATATCGGGTCATCGAGGCATCCGACTCAAAACCAATCCCGGTTATGATATGGCTCACCTGCGTAATCTTAATCAAACTGTCCGAATAAATTCTACTTTCACGTTCACTCCAGAATAGCTGTTCTGTTTCAAACAACTCGCCTTGCAGGTTAGTTGCCCTCACCTTACCGCGTAATTCCCAACGTTGTTCATTCACCTCGTATCGGGCATATCTGCTGTGAATATTGGCATCTACCTTCAGGTTCACATCAAATTTCTCAAAATGAATACCATCAGGAAAATTCCAATACGGTTTCATGGCTTTATCAAACACATCCCAACGGGGAGCAGAAATTCGATAACGGGTTACACCCGAATCGGAAATAATAGTTGTTATCTCGGTAGCATGAAGTTGTGGCATAGCCGACCGATCTTTTATCGCTCCTATTTGTTCCACTTTCTCTTTGCTACACGAAAACATAAAAAATAGCACAACAACTACCATAAAAGTAGTGGTTATGCTATTTCCTATTTTATTGAAATGTAATTTCTCTTTCAAAATTTCAAAAAATTTAATCATGAAGATGCTCTTTTTCAACAAAAATGAATTCTAATCCGAAGGCATCGACCTAGAATGTCATTGTGCTTACAATTTGCGTTTAAAGAACCAGTGTTCATTGAACACAAGATTCATTGTGAACTTGAAGTAATCTTCACGCAGGTTAGCTGACGAACCAACTTTACCGTACTCTATTGAGGCATTCAACGTCGAAATAGTTTGTGTGAATTTGCCATATATTGGCAAACCTATACCGAATGACAAACCGTAATTTTTAGGCAACGTAACACCGGGAACATTGTAATAGGCATTACTGATATTTGAACCTAAACGATAATGTATTCTATCGCTGAATTTACGTCCAAGTGGTTTTGGTGTATACTCGATACCAACCGACAATTTCGAACGGTCGTTAAGACTTTCGGTGTTGGTAGCAGTAGTTGGATTCCAAAAGTATTTAGTACTAGCCCATTTCTGTAGGCTATAGTCAATACCAATCGAAATTCTATTGTCGTAGGTGTAATTTAAACCAATACCAAATACGGTTGGTAATTCAAACTGATAGTTATTAATCGTCGTATCGTTCAACACACCGGCAGTAATTTGTGAAAAGTCACCATTTAATTTTGCAGTATGCTCGTAAATAAGACCCAGGGTCACATCATGTTTCTTGTCAAATGTATTATAAAACTGAACACCGTATCGTAAACGAAAATTACTGGCCTTAATAGAATTTGTTTGTATTGTTGAATCAGCAAGACTACCAATACGAAGACTACGGGTGTTATTCACACTACCATACATATAATAAACATTAGCTCCCAGAGAGATATGCTTACCTATCTTTTGTGAGAGTCCCATATATACCTGACTAAAACCTCCGGTACCTGTAAAACCTTTTGAAGTAGAAATCGTATCCCCTTCAGGGCCCTTTATCTGATCAACATTGTACATATTATATCCTGCGAATGAATAAGGCAGTAAACCTGCACTAAATCCCATTCCTTTCGACAAGGGAAATTGCATGGTCAGATATTCGAGATTAGCATTAAACGTGCGCACCGACTTATTCGCATCCGAAAAACGCGACGACAAGGCAGAAGTACCAATATCAAACATAAAAGTCATGCTATCAACTGCACTATACGAAGCCGGGTTAACGGTATTGATATACGAGTGAGATCTTGAACCTATAGCAACTCCACCAAGTGCTCTTTGTTCTCCAGAGTTTGTTTCACTAATATCACCATAACCGTATCGGGTATATGGAGAGTTAATATTGTTTTGTGCAACGACAAATTGAAGAGACACTAATGACGAAAGTACGAGAACTAAAACTTTATTTTTGTACATTGTATTGAAGTATACGGTTTAGGCCGATTAACACTAAATTTCTTTCTGCAAAGATGGGATTTTTTAGCTTGGTATCAAAGTAAAAAATGCTACCTCCTGTTAAAAAAACTGAAAGTTTCGGATATTTAATTTTTAATGCGTTTATATATCCATCTATTTCGAAAACGATGCCGTGCAAGGCTCCCGAAATCAATGCTGAATTTGTACTATTTCCTATCAATGGGCTGTCCACTACAGGCTCTACCAGAGGCAATTTCTGCGTGAATTCGTGGAGTGATCGCAATCTCATGCTCAAACCCGGAGCAATGTTCCCACCCCAGTACACTCCATTTGCATCCACCAAATCGTAGGTTATGGCTGTACCTGCATCCACAATCAAAAGATCAGTTTGCGGTTCCAAATACGCAGCTCCTACTATTGCCGCCAACCTATCTTTACCTAAAGTGTGAGGCGTTTCATATTTATTCACAATTGGAACTGCTGTATGATGATCCAACTGCACTAAAAATATGTTTTTTTTATTCAAAATATCTAAAAGCCCATCATACTTCATAGTTACACTAGAAATAATGCAAGCGTCAATACTGAATCTTTCGAACAGTTTTTCGATTTCCACTTCGCTCAATTCTTCTATCGCGAAATAATCAATCAACACATTATCATCAAACACACCCACTTTGGTACTCGAGTTACCTTGATCGATACAGAGGTTCATAAATAATGTACAGTTTACAACAGTAACACCGAAATTTACAAAATCATTTTTTCAATCGGAATAACCAAAATTCCTTCAGCTCCCAATGCCTTAATCTTTCCGATAATGTCCCAGAATTGTTTTTCATCAATAACTGCATGCAACGAATTCCATCCTTCTTTTGCCAGAGGCATAATGGTTGGACTTTTCATTCCCGGCAATACTTCAATGATTTTATCAATATTTTCGGTCGGAACATTCATCAACACGTATTTTTTATCTTCTGCCATTTGAACAGATTCGATGCGGAAAAGTAATTCATCTAAAATGGCTTGCTTCTCTGCACTTAAACCCGGATGCGAAATCAACAAAGCCTCAGACTTCATCAACACCTCCACCTCTTTTAAATGATTGGTAACCAACGTACCACCTGAACTTACAATATCAAAAATGGCATCAGACAACCCAATATTTGGAGCTACCTCTACAGAACCTGTAATTACATGAATATCAGAGCTTACATTGTGTTCAGCCAGAAAATCTTTCAATATTTCGGGATAAGAGGTTGCAATAACCTTTCCATTAAACCATAAAATTCCCGGGTATTCTATTTCTTTTGGTATGGCCAGCGAAAGTCTACACTTACTGAAACCCAATCGTTTAGTGATTACAGCATTCTTTTTCTTTTCGGCATATTCATTTTCGCCTACTATTCCGATATCTGCAACCCCATCAGCCACAGTTTGTGGTATATCATCATCGCGTAAAAACAACACCTCTAAAGGAAAATTTCGAGCTGGCAATAGTAAAAGTCTTTTACCCGATTCTAACTTAATACCAGATTCGGTAAGCAAAGACATTGTCTCTTCAAATAACCTCCCTTTGGCTTGTACTGCTATTCGTAACATATTGATTTTAAATTTATAATTTTGGTGTACAAAGGTACAAAAAATGCTTGAATTGAACATTTATTTAAATAAAAAAAGTCCGTTATCGAAATAACGGACTTTTAGCGCTTGCAAGAATTTCTTTTTGCGTTAGCTTTTAATTACTTAGGTGCAACTGTAGAATCAGCAACAACAGCAGCAGTATCAACAGCAGCAACTGTATCAACAACAACAGCAGTAGAATCAACAGCAGGAGCTTGTTCAGCTGCCTTAGGTGCACAAGATGCGAAAGCCAAAGCTACCACAAAAAACAAAATTACTTTTTTCATTTCTTTTTTCCTTTTAAAATTTAACATGTTTGTTTTGCAATTCAAAATCGATGCAAAGATACAACGTTTTTTTATACTGCATTAATAAATATCGGTTTTTTTTTAATTATTTTTCGGTTTGACCAAGAAATTTAGCTATTTTGCTTATTTTCCGTGCGAAATGTGAAATTAAATTAAGCTTTCTGAGGGGTCAAAACAAAAAAAAAGTCCATTAGAAAACTCTAACAGACTTTTGTAACGTACTGAAACGTTTAATTACTGAGCTGCAACTGTAGAATCAGCAACAACAGCAGCAGTATCAACAGCAGCAACTGTATCAACAACAACAGCAGTAGAATCAACAGCAGGAGCTTGTTCAGCTGCCTTAGGAGCACAAGATGCGAAAGCTAAAGCTACAACGCAAAACAAAAATACTTTTTTCATTACTTTAAAATTAAAAATTTAACATGTTAATTTTGCTATTCAAAATCGATGCAAAGATACACCTTTTTTCGCATCGACATAAACATTCATGGCCTTTTTTTCAAAAAAGGGTAACTTTAACACTAAATACCTCCTTTTTGCTCATTTCACGCTTTCCATGCTGGCTGAATACAGATATCGCTTGATACTTTTCTTTGGTGTTTTCTCAAATTCGTGCGGATATAATTTGATTTTCATAACACCTTCGTACGAAGCTACAACGGAATTCAGTAGTTTTCGGTTCTCCTCCATCAGCACCTCCAACTGATCCTGATCTACTCCTTCTGCATCTACCGCTTCATAATCGGGACACACCAATGCTATCAGCTTGCCGTTATTTTCGACCACCAGACTTTCCATCACGTAGGGCATATTATTCAGTTTGGCTTCAATTTCCTCCGGATAAACATTCTGACCACTGGCACTCAAAATCATGGTTTTATTTCTTCCACGAATAAAGACATTACCGTCAGCATCGATAGTCCCCAAATCGCCGGTATGTAACCAACCGTCTTTATCCAGAATTTGAGCGGTAGCTTCGGGATTTTTAAAATAGCCAACCATTACATTCTCACCTCTAACATATATCTCTCCCACCCCTGTATTCGGATCAGGGTACATAATCCGGGCTTCCATTATGTCCAGAATTTTACCGGACGATTTTGGAATAAAATCTTTTGTGCTCGAATAACTGATAAGCGGAGCGCATTCCGTCATTCCATATCCGACCGTAAATGGAAATTTAATTTTATTGAAAAAATCCTCCACTTCGGCGTTTAGCGGGGCACCTCCAACCACAATTTCAGAAAACTCGCCACCAAATGCGTCGATAAGCTTTTTGCGTATCTGGGTCAGGATCGTCTGATCGAGAAAAGGTATGCTCAACACCCAACGCATCGAAGGTTTTGCAAGCATGGGTTGAATCTGTTTCTTATAAATTTTCTCGATAATAAGCGGCACACAGAAAATAACGTTAGGCTTAATTTCGGCAAAAGCCTTGAGCAGTATTTTAGCAGACGGCGTTTTGCCGATAAAATGAATATGACAACCTGCGCAAACCGACGTCAGGAAGTCGAATGCACAGCCATAGGCATGCGCCAGGGGCAGAAAAGACACAATACTGTATTGGGGCGCTACCAGCTTCGTACGGAAGCCAAAGGTAATATTGCCTGCCAGCGCATTTCCGGTGGTCATAACACCCTTGCTAAACCCGGTAGTTCCCGAGGTATAATTGATCGAAACAACTTCGGAATTGGGTTTATCAACATATCGGACACAATCGCGATGAAAGCCAAAAGGATATTTTTCATTGAACAATTGATGGATACGCTTGCAATCAACCCCGGATAACTCCAGTATTACTTCATTAGCATCAAGCGTATTCAGTTCCGTATCGTCTGCTTTATTTGCACTTTTGTTTAGCAGTGTGATACAATCAAAATTAGTAAGTGAAAAAGCAGCTTTAATGGTCGTCAGCTTCTCCTCCTCCAGGTTTTCCCAAATAACGTCGCCCACAAACAGCAACTTTGATTCGGAGTGATTAGTAATGTGATGAACATCGTTAGGATTAAAATCCTGCAAAATAGGAACTATAACAGCACCATAGGTAACCACCGACAAATAAGTAACCGCCCAGTTGGCGTTATTACGGCCAATAAGTGCAACTTTATCATTTTGCTGTAATCCACATTGATCAAATAAAATATGTAATTCCGCCACCTTTTTAGCAATATCAGCATAGCTCAACGTTAGGTTCTCACCATAGTTACTGAAGCCCGGAAGATCCCAGTTTTTACGAAAACCATCTTCGAAAAGGCGTATAAAATTTTCCTGAATCATGACAAATTTGTTTTGTAATATCGATTTATGACACACAAAATTATAAAATAAAAAGAGCGAACAATTCATTCCAAACAAAATTTACATTTTTTATCCAATTAAATAAAAAATGTAAACGTACTTGGAATTGTAAAAATCGGAAGTAGGAAGTGGCACCGCAAAAAAAAAGCGTCTGTAAATCGAAATTTACAGACGCCTTATCTAAAATATTGAATTTCTTATTTTGCCTGAGCAGCAGCATCGTTAATCATAGCAGCACTAGCATACATGTATACTTCTACGCGACGATTGGCAGCTTTACCTGCAGATGTAGCATTATCTGCAACCGGTTGAGAAAAATCTTTACCAAGAATGTCTTTGATTTGAGCTTCGCCAACATTTTGTGATTTCAAAAATTCAGCAACAGCTTGAGCACGACCTTGAGAAAGTTTTTGGTTAGTTTCCAAAGAACCTACATTGTCGGTATGACCCAAGATAGTGATATCCATAGTAGGATTAGCAACAAGAATTTTAGAGAATTTAGTCAAAGCATCTTTAGAAGCAGTGTTCAAAGTACTTTTGCCTGTAGCAAACAAAATTCCTGAATCGAAAGTAACTTTCAATGCTTTCAAGTTATTAGCATCTCTGATACTATCAACTCTTGCACCTTCGATAGCAGCAGCCTGAGCAGCAGCTTTATCCATCTTTTTGCCAATAATTACACCTGTTGTTGCACCTACAGCAGTACCGATACCGGCACCAATTGCAGCACTTTTAGCGTCTTTACCAATTAAAGCACCTACGCCTGCACCAAGAGCAGCACCTACGCCACCACCAAGCAAACCTCCTTTTACAGCTTTACTCATTGAGCTACAGCTTGCTAACAAAATAACTGCGCTTAAAATTACAGCTACAAATCCATTCTTTTTCATTTTCGTTAATTTTGAGTTAATAAATTATAGTAAATTGTTTATCAGTGACCCAGGAGGGGTTCGAACCCTCGACCCACAGATTAAGAGTCTGTTGCTCTACCAGCTGAGCTACTAAGTCATTGTTAATTGTTATAGCGTATAACAGCAAAACGGTTGCAAAGTTAAGCATAAAATCGTTTTTTAAGGAATAAATTCAAACTATTTTATTCAACACACTCATCTTTTAAGTTATCTAAAATGTATAGTTCTGAATTTCAAAAGAATATACTCAATAAGAAATTCATATTTATTTACAGAGTTCTTACCTAAAATTCACTTTGCCGATTGACGCATTTTTTTTACCTTTGCACACTCGTAAAAAAACTACAAAATTAATTATAGCAATATGTTTGAATCGTTAAGTGAAAGACTGGAACGGTCGTTTAAGATCCTGAAAGGGGAAGGAAAGATTACCGAAATTAATGTAGCTGAAACGCTCAAAGATGTACGCAAGGCGTTGTTAGATGCCGACGTAAACTTCAAAATAGCCAAAACATTTACTGATACCGTAAAAGAAAAAGCGCTTGGTCAAAATGTGCTTACTTCTTTGAAACCAAATCAGTTGATGGTAAAGATTGTGCACGATGAGTTGAAGGAACTTATGGGTGGTGCCAATGTGGACATCAATCTCAAAGGTTCGCCAACCGTTATCCTGATGTCAGGTTTACAAGGTTCGGGTAAAACAACTTTTTCGGGTAAACTGGCCAACTATTTAAAAACAAAACGTTCCAAAAATCCTTTGTTGGTAGCATGTGACGTGTATCGTCCGGCAGCTATTGAACAATTGAGAGTATTGGGAGAGCAACTTCAGGTACCTGTGTTCTCGGATTTGGAAAGCAAAAATCCGGTAGCCATTGCCGAAGCAGCTATAAAATATGCTAAGCTACACTCCAACGATGTTGTAATTATAGATACAGCGGGACGTTTGGCGGTTGACGAAGCCATGATGAACGAGATTGCAGCTATCAAAAAAGCCATTCAACCACAGGAAATTCTTTTCGTAGTGGATGCAATGACCGGACAAGATGCTGTAAATACTGCAAAAGAATTCAACGAGCGCCTTGACTTTGATGGTGTGATTCTTACCAAATTGGATGGTGATACCCGTGGTGGTGCTGCTCTATCTATCCGTACGGTAGTCAACAAACCGATCAAATTTGTTGGTACAGGCGAGAAAATGGACGCATTGGATGTGTTCTACCCTGAACGTATGGCCGACCGTATTTTAGGAATGGGTGATATCGTTTCGTTGGTGGAACGCGCTCAGGAACAATACGACGAAGAAGATGCACGCCGTCTGCAAAAACGTATTGCTAAAAATCAATTCGACTTCAACGACTTTATTTCTCAGATTCAACAAATCAAGAAAATGGGAAATATCAAAGATCTGGCTGCAATGATTCCGGGAATGGGAAAAGCGTTGAAAGATGTGGAAATTGGGGATGATGCTTTCAAAGGAATTGAAGCCATCATTCATTCGATGACTCCTACCGAACGTGAAAACCCAAGCTTGCTGAATGGAAGCCGCAAACAACGAATTGCAAGTGGTAGCGGTACAACCATTGTAGATGTAAACCGTTTGCTGAAACAATTTGATCAGACCAGCAAAATGATGAAAATGGCCACCATGAGCCAGGGCAAATTGAAAATTGGAAAAAAAAGATAAATTAATGTGCTAATTTGACAATATGCTAATGAATTAATTAGCACATTGCCAATTCAGCCAATTAACTCATTAATCAACCATGTATACAATTATTGATGGCAAAGCCATTTCGGAACAAGTAAAAGCAGAAATTGCTGCTGAAGTAAAAGAAATCGTTGCTTCGGGAAAAAGAGCACCTCATTTGGCAGTCATCATTGTTGGACACGATGGCGGAAGCGAGACTTATGTGGCGCACAAAGTAAAATCGTGTGAACAAGTTGGTTTCAAATCGACTAAAATTACGTTCGAAGACGATGTTACCGAAGCTGAACTGCTGGCTAAAATTGATGAGCTAAACAAAGATGCTGAATTGGACGGATTCATTGTTCAATTGCCATTACCAAAGCATATCTCGGAACAAAAAGTAATCGAAGCAATTGACTATCGTAAAGATGTTGACGGCTTTCACCCAGTAAATGTGGGTCGCTTGTCTATTGGTTTACCTTGTTATGTTTGTGCAACACCCTCTGGCATTATTGAATTAATTAAACGCTACGAAATCCCTACTGCCGGTAAAAACTGTGTGGTAATTGGTCGTAGCAATATTGTTGGAAAACCGGTTGCTTCGTTGATGATGCAAAAAGGTTATCCGGGCGATGCAACAGTTACCGTTTGCCACAGTCGCACTAAAAACCTGAAAGAAATTTGCCTGCAAGCCGATATTATCATCGCTGCATTGGGAATGCCCGAGTTCCTGACCGGCGACATGGTAAAAAATGGTGCTGCAGTGATTGACGTTGGTACCACACGTGTTCCTTCCGATAAAACAAAAAGCGGTTTCCGTTTAAGCGGCGACGTAAACTTCGACGAAGTTGCTCCTAAATGTTCATTTATTACTCCTGTTCCGGGTGGTGTGGGTCCAATGACAATTGTTTCGTTATTGAAAAACACTCTGTTGGCAGCAAAAGGAGAAATTTATTGACAGTGAACAGTAAACAGTTATCAGTAATCACTGCTTTCTGTTGACTGATTACTGATAACTGATAACTGATAACTGAAAGAAAATGGCTTTATTCTACGTTCCAGATCTTGCTTCGGCACACATTCTTCCTGAAGAAGAATCGCAACATGCAGTCAAAGTATTACGACTGCAAGTGGGCGATGCTATTGAAGTGGTGGATGGCGTAGGTGGTTTCTATAAAGCGAAAATTACAAATCCGCATCCAAAGCATTGTGGATTTGAGATTACAGATACCGTACTGGAACATGGCAAACGCAATTATAAACTGCATATTGCCATTGCTCCTACCAAGAATATCGAACGCCTCGAATGGTTTATTGAAAAAGCTACCGAGATTGGCATTGACGAAATTACTCCTATCGTTTGTCGCTACTCCGAACGAAAAATCATTAAAGCCGAACGCCTGGAGAAAATCATCGTCTCGGCGGCCAAACAATCGGTAAAGGCGTATTTCCCCACATTAAACCCACTTTGCACTTTTGATGAATTGATGAAAAAACATCAGGCGTCAAAGAAATTCATCGCACACTGTTATGAAGAAGACAAAAGGCTTTTACAAACAGAATGCAGTAATTCTACAGACGTACTTATTCTGATTGGACCGGAAGGTGATTTCAGCAAAGAGGAAGTGCAAAAGGCATTGTTTGCGGGCTTTGCACCTGTTTCGCTGGGGAATAGTCGTTTGAGAACCGAAACGGCCGGTGTGGTGGCCTGCTGCACAGTGGCCATACAAAATTCATAGAAATATCCTACTAAGACATAAGAAAACAGAAAAGCCTTACAACAATCGAATGATTAGTTGTAAGGCTTTTTTATTGTTATAGTAGTTTACCAGACTTGTTGATCTTCGGGCACATTTTCCAAATGGAAATTTTCACCATCGAACACTCCGTAAGAAAATATACTTACAAAGTCACCCAGGATAATCACCCGCTTTTTATCTTTTATTTCTAAATCCAACAGTATATGCCGATGACCGTAAATCATAAAGTCGACATTGTGATCCAACGCATATTTCTTTGAAAAGACCACCAAATCCTCTTTTTCTTCGCCCAGAAATTTATTTTCGAGGTGTAAAATTCTCAATCTGTTTCTTTTCGACCAGGCATATCCAAAGTTCTGACCCAACTGAGCAGGCACCAGTCTGAATAACTGCTGTGCTGTGCGACTGTGGAATATTTTCCGCAACAACTGGAATCCTTTGTCATTTGCATTTAAGCCGTCGCCATGCGCTAAGAAGAAGCGTTTATTGCCTATTTCAAGCTCAACAGGACCACGATGCACGATAAGTCCTACTTCCTGTTCAAGATAACCAAAAGTCCAGATATCGTGGTTGCCCGTGAAGAAATGAATTTCTATACCGGCATCCACCAATTCGGCCAGTTTACCCAGAAAACGAACGTAGCCTTTTGGAACTACAGTGCGATACTCGTACCAAAAATCGAACATATCGCCAAGAAGGTAAATAGCCGTAGCGTCTTTTTTTACGCTATCCAGCCAATCCGTTATTTTTTTTTCGTGCGCTCTTGGGTTCTTTACCAAACGCGAACCCAAATGGGCATCAGATATAAAATAGATCATTCGTAGTTGATAGTTGATAGTTGATAGTTGATAGTTGATAGTTAGTTATAAATGAAATGCTTTCGCTGTCAATTGTCAACTATCCACTGTCAACTTTATTTATAAGAATCCTAATTCAAGTTGTGCTTCTTCGCTCATCATTTCTTTGTCCCAGGCAGGTTCAAACACAATCTGAACATCAACTTCTTTTACACCTTCTACACTACCTACTTTCATGCGCACATCTTCCACAATAAAATCTACGGCAGGACAGTTTGGAGCCGTTAAGGTCATTTCAATAATAAGTTTTCCATCCTCGCCCAGATCAATTTTATAAATCAATCCTAAATCATAGATGTTTACAGGAATTTCGGGGTCGAACACCGTTTTAAGCATTCGAACTATATTTTCTTCTATTTCTAAAAATTCGTTCATAAAATATTTGAAGTTTAATTATTAATTGGATAAACAAGTGAATAGGCAAATAGTTTAGACCTCTTTGGGCTGACTGCGCGCCACTAATTCGTCGAATTCGGGAAGCGAGGCGGCCAATTTTCCATTGATAACCACCACAGCATTCACTTTCGCCTTAATGGCCAGCTTATTATCGAACTTGCGATAAATGACCTGATGAAAGATATAACGCACCCCTTCCTGGGTGACATAAAGCTTGGAAATAAAACTATCGCCGGGTTTCAATGGCGTTTTGTAAGCTATTTCAATACTCGATACCATGGCATCAATACCTTGTTCGTGTAGTTCGGCAAAGCTGATGTGGTTCGCTTCCAAAAACTCATGGCGCGTATGCTCCAGGTAATTCTGATACACAGAATTATTCACAACTCCCTGAATATCGCACTCGTAGTCGCGCACTTTTAATTCTAATTCGTAAATATACATATTTTTCAGTTATCAGTAATCAGTGAACAGTAATCAGTTAGCGGTAAACAGTTAGCAGTTCCTTCTAGCGATTACAATATTATTGTTCAATACATTATTTTTAAAAAACAACCATAAAAGGCACCTTCGGACAATACAAACATTTATTCTTAACTGTCAACTATCAATTGTCAACTGTCAATTTACTTTTTCCGTATCACCGTCAGTCCATCTCTCAATGGCAATATCACTTTTTCAACCCGCGGGTCAGCAGCCACAAAGTCGTTGAACCGACAAATTTCAATGGTTTGTTTATCGTTCGGTTCTATTGGTTTCAGCACCTTTCCGTCCCACAAAGTATTATCGGCCAGAATAAAACCACCTTGGCGAATCTTCGGCAACACAGCTTCGTAATACGCCAGGTACTCGCGTTTATCAGCATCAATAAAAACAACATCAAAGATTTCGTCAAGTTTCTCAATCTCCGTCAAAGCATCGCCAATGTGTAACCGGATTTTAGATCCGTGTTCCGAACCTGCAAAATTAGCCCGAATAAAATCTTCGGCTTCATCATCACATTCGATGGTGTGCAGTACACCCTCCTCGCCCAACGCTTCTGCCATACACAAGGCAGAGTAACCCGTGAATGTCCCTAGTTCCAGTATGCGTTTCGGCTGAATCATATGGCAAAACATAGCCAATGCACGCCCCTGAAATGCACCCGAAAGCATTCGCGGATTTATCATCTTCAAATGCGTATCCCTGTTCACCTTGGCCAAATAAGCTGGCTCAGCATCCGAATGGGACAAAATATACTCTTCAAGTTTACTATCTGTCATTTCTAAAACGAATAAACGTCTGTCAATTAGTTATTATCTTTCTCTACAACCACCCCAAACCCCTGAAGGGGCTTATGGTTAGTACCGTCTCCTATATCCCAATTCTATAAATATATATTGAAAATCCTCGTATTCAAATTCAATTCAATAAATGCATATCTTCTTGGACACCACTCTTAAAGTCCCCTTCAGGGGATTTAGGGGTAGTTTTAGGGAATTGTTTAAACGTATTTCAGCACCGACAACTGCTCCTCCTGAAAAATCTCCTGCGCTATTGTTTGTAGTTCTGCGGCAGTAATGGCATTTATCTTTTTACGCACCGTTTCCAGGTCATCAATTTTACCATAACGCATAAAACTTTTGCCATAACTCAGTGCCAGATTTTCTTTTTGTTCGCTGCCAATGGCCATTTGCCCCAACAATTGAAGCTTATATTTCTTCAACGAACTTTCGGGCAAGGGTTGTTCTCGGAGTTTTTGCAGTTCGGCGTACACGAGCTGTTCGCACTTGGCTGCATTTTCTACATCGCAACCAAAATAGACGCTCCACATGCCCGTATCCACAAAGGGTTGGTAGTTCGAATCCACATTGTAAACCAGTCCGTGCTTTTCGCGCAGCGACAGGTTCAACAGGCTGTTCATGCCCGGACCACCCAATATATTGTTCAGCAAATACAATCCCATGCGCTTGGGGTGATAGAGATCATACGCCCTATTGCCCACAATGAAATGTACCTGATGTGTATTTTTAATTATTTCGCGTCGCGACGGAGTGTAAACAGTAGGCGCCACACGTTCGGGAACGCGCTCGGGAGCAGATTCGGTAGTGAGGTATTTCTCCGCCCAACGAATCAACTGCTTGAAGTTTATATCGCCCAGCGTAAAAAACACCATCTCCTGAGGAGAATAATGTTTCGCAACGAATCGTTTCGCATCTTCGGTGGTATAGTTGACCAACAATTCTGCCTTACCCAGAATATTATGACCAATGGCATGGTGCTCGAAAAGCATTTCTTCAAAATCGTCGTAGATAAGCTCCGAAGGACTATCGTTGTACGACTGAATCTCGTCCACAATAATCACCACTTCCTTGTCAATTTCCTTTTGCGGAAAGGTAGAATGCAGCACAATGTCCGCTATCAGCTCCATGGCACGTTCGAAATACTCGTTCAGCACCGTAGCATAAACGACCGTTTCCTCCTTCGAAGTAAAAGCGTTCAGCTCCCCTCCCACATTCTCCAACCGATTGATAATATGACTCGAACGACGTTTTTCAGTTCCTTTAAAAAGCATGTGCTCGATAAAGTGCGCCATGCCCTGCTCCGCATCCGCCTCGTCGCGCGATCCGGCATTAATCACCAGGCCACAATAGGCCACGGCCGAAGTATCAGGTTTATGAATTAGTTGAAGTCCGTTAGAAAGTATATGCGTTTGGTAAGTCATTCTGCAGTTTGATGAAAAAGAAACGCAAAGGTACATTTTTTTCAACAAAAGGAAAAATTAGCACTGGGGATTAGGGGAAAATATGTAGAGACGGGTTTGAGATGCTACACATTTGTCGACCGCTGTCAGAGTCTTCGACTACTGACAAGGTCGCTTACGGATTGTATTTTAAATCAAATTGGAATCTCTACAATTTTACAAAAGGTGTTGTAAAACATACTATTTAAGTATCTACATTTAAAAGATATTTGCTAAATTTGAAGCGTTTGTTACACTTTACTTATCAGTTACTCAGTGCGCCTAAACCAAGTATGGACAGAATTTATTTATTACCAACTACGGTAATTCCCGCCTCCGGCAACCATATATTTCCAACTACCTCTCCATTTTCGGGGAGTAACAACGCGCATCCCCTCCTCTTTGAGACAGTACCCCGTCCTGCTACCGTTTAGTATTTCAGACCGCAGGTCACGGGGATCATTTCATCTTAGTCTGAAAAATAGCGGACGAAGTGTAAGTCCGTTATCTGTTACATATTTTACAAGCAAAACTTAAATTATAATATGAATAATAAACATAATCAGAGCATTCCTCAAGAGGTGCTCGACCAGGTAAAAAGTAAAATAGAAGAAGCAATTGGACTTATCAGACCCTATTCGGTAGTAATGACAGCCGACGAACGTGCTTCTGCTCTCAAAGTGGGCGATAAAGCATTTACTTTCATTACTAAAGTATTTGCATATACAAAAACAAACCCTGAGTTCATTCCGAATTATTTAAATATTGAAGAACTGAACGTTGACTTTCAGGATGCAGGTGGGCATGTGGACGTAGTATCGTTGTTGAATCAGCTATACAACTACTTCGACGATACGAAACTGGCTGCACGCAGTGAAGCTTATTCGGCATCGTTATATTATTATGGCAATGTACAGCAAGCAGCTTCGGTTAACTTACCGGGTGCAAAGGCCATTTATGATGATTTGAAACAGTATTTCCCTAGAACAGGTAAACCTATGGAAGCAAAAAAGTAAATGTTCAAGTGGAACCTTTAGTGTGAATGAAAAAGCCGTGAGATGTATATCTCCGGCTTTTGTCTTATACTATCAGGTAAGCGAGTTTTGCTCCCTCAGAGCAAAGTTTTGCCATCTCAGGCTAAAACTTTGCTTCGACATAGCACAGTTTTGCCCATTGGGAGCAAACGATCCCTCCATCGGGACAAAGTTTTGATACCTCATAGTGAACTAGACCTAATTAGGCGCAAAATCTGAAATCGTAAACTGATCTAATCTAGTTTAATCTAATCCGAAGATAAAACCATGCCTCTATTTGCCATATCGGTAATTAAATTACAAATAACACAAATAAAACTTGCATATTCCAATTTTTATTTGTACATTTGCATCGATTAAAAAACTACAAGAAAAATAAAATACAATATTATGATAGCTGAATTTCGGATTAAAAATTTTCTTTCTATTAAAACTGAACAATGTTTAAGTTTTGAGGCCTCAACAGACTCTTTGAAAGAAAGTGAATATTGTATCGAAGTAAAAGAAGGTGTTAAGCTTTTAAAAACCGCCATTATTTATGGGGCAAATGCTTCTGGAAAAAGTAATATTCTTTTTGCACTATCATTTTTTCGTGATTTGATGGTTAACGTACCAAAAGATAAAAATGAGAAAATTAAGTTTGAAAGTTTCTGGTTAGACAATACATCTCATAATGAAATAACAGAGACATCTATGACATTTTACTTGGAAAAAGAAAGATATTCATTGTCAGTGATACTAGATAATACTAAAATTTATTCCGAAACTTTAGTTTGCTATCCCGGAACTCAACCCGCAAAACTATATACCCGTTCTTACAATGAACAAACAAATTCCACGGATATTGAGTTTGGTTCAAAATTAGGATTAAGCAAGAAAGGACAATTAGCAATTGCAGGTAATACCATTAATAATAGCACGGTTATAGCAGCTTTCGGAAAGTCAAATGTGGAATCATCTCGCTTAAATATTGTTTATGATTTTTTTGCAAAACATACTAGCGATACTTTAGGTCCAGGAAGTTCTTTATCTAATTACATAAAGGATCGTTTGGAAGATGATAAAAACAACATTTTGAAAGAGTTTTTAATTAATATTTTAAAAGCTTCTGATTTCAACATTAGCGATATAGAAATCAAAGAAGAAGAAGTAATAATCACTCCTGAAATGGAGAAGATGATTCAAGCTTTTCCTATGCCTGATGAGGATAAGCAAGAAATGGTTAAGAAAGGAAAATTTTCTAATCCAGAACTCGTATTTAAGCACAAAACCGATAATGGAGAGTTTGAACTACCTGAGGATTTGGAGTCCAGAGGAACTATTCGTTTCATGGGAATGGCTATAATACTTAGAAAATTATTGCAAGAAAATAGCATTGTGATTATAGATGAAGTAGAAACAAGTCTACATTATGAATTACTTTCATATTTCATTAAAATTTTTCTTGCAAATAGCGATAAAAACTCTCAACTAATAATGACTACTCATGATATTAATCTGCTTAATGAAGATTTTATTCGAAGAGATTCAGTTTGGTTTACAGATAAAGACAGTTGCGGCGAAACACGATTAACCCGACTATCTTCATTAGGGTTACATAAGAACTTATCACCTTATAATGCTTACAAACAAGGCAAGTTAGTGAAGTTGCCATTTTTTGGTAGTATTTACCTGAAAGAAAATAATCTATGCGATCAAAAGTAAATAAAAGCATAGCAATTATTGGCGAGGGTGAAACAGAGTGGTTTTATTTTGATGCGTTAAGAGTAACTAAACGATATTCCTTTAAAATGGCACCCGACTTTCCAAGTCATTCGGATATAGGACATATCTTGAAGCTGGCAGAGCGCTATAATAATGAAGGCTATGATTATGTGGTATGTTTAATTGATATGGATAGGATAAAGCAAAATCCGACTGAATGGAAGAAGTATCAAAAACATAAAACTGAACGGAAATACAAGCATGTAATGTTTATTGAAACTTATCCATGTACAGAGTTTTGGTTCTTGCTTCACTTTGTGCCTAATCTTTCATCAAGATCATATCGGTCGTACGAAGAATTATTACCGGTATTACAAAAGTATATGCCCGGATATGAAAAAACAAAGCGTTATTTTAAGCAAACTGATTTGTACTGTTATTTGAATGAAAATGGCGACATGAATCGTGCATTGGAGAACTCGGAAAAGCTCTGTGAGTTGAGTAAAGTAAATCCCGAAGACGAAGTTTCGTACTCGGAAATATATAAAGTAATTAAACTTTTGAATAATTTAGAGCCTATGAAAAGCTAATGGATTGAACGACTATAAAAAAAATGAAGAAGATAGCAAACCGCCAAGCTTCTATCTTCTCCGTTTTTTCTTTGTCTTTTTGGTTGGAGACAAGACTTAAAAACTAGTCATTTTTAAGTTTCAAATTTGTGTTTTGAAGCCTCAAAGTTAGCTATAATTTGCTTTTCTGCAAATTATAGCTAATGTTTTAACTTCGTTTACAACCCTCCGGCAGATAACTTCGCCGATAAGAAGTTTCTAATTTATTTACTTTTAACGTGTTTATGATGAATAAAAATCAGCATGTTGTACCCAATGGAAATAATTGGGCAGTAAAAGGTGAGGGTAATAGTAAAAATACTAGAAATACCCAAACTCAAAAAGAAGCAATTAATATTGCCCGCACGATTGCGCGGAAGGAGCAGTCGGAGTTAATAATTCACGGAAAAGATGGTCAAATTCGCCAAAAAGACAGTTATGGCAATGACCCATTTCCACCAAAAGGATAAATAAAATGAAGATAAAACATAAGAATCTTGAGTTGGTTAGAGCTAACCCAAGCAATGCGAAAGTCTTACTTTCTGAAAATTATCCCGGCGGTAAGAATATGACAAGATGTTGGGATAGGGCTATCGCAGTTTATCACAAAGAAAACAGTTTAGACAAAGCGATTCAATATTTACAAGGGCAGTGCCTAAATTTTGCTAACAACAAGAAAAATAGAGACAGAACCGAAAGCCTCATATTGAAACTAATTGACTATGATAAAAACTATTGTCAATTAGAGTTTTTGCCATATAAAGTTCAGGGCAGACTAAATATGGATATTGAATACAACAATTATCTATCAGGTGAAATATATCGAGTTGACAAAACTAAAGATGGTTATGCAATAACCCTTATGTTAAGAGCTGACAAAATATGGCAAAACGAACTGAGATTTCCATTGTTGCAACGTTTTTACAGCGATAAGCTTGAGTGTCCTGAAAATAAAATCATGGTGGGCGTTTATAATTACGAACAAGGTAAACATGAGTTTATATCATATGACCAATCAACCTTAAACGATGCTTGGGAAGAAATGACAAAAATTTCTGAGTTGGTGAGTGCAGCGTAATATTTTAGTTTGATTAAGAACCGGTTCGGAAATGTACCGGTTTTTTTTTGTAAAAGAGATATACAAAAAAATCCCCTCAAACCGATTTATTCGATTTGAGGGGATTATGCTTAACTGTCAACTATCAATTGTCAACTGTTAATTATCTTACATTATTGCTTGCTCGAAATCGCGGAACAAATCCTCCACATCTTCCAGTCCTACCGAGATACGAATGGTTTTGTCGGACACGTTCATTTCTTTGCGCACCTCAGGGCTAAATGTCCCGAAGATGGTGCTGGCAGGGTGAATGGCCAGGCTGACATTATCGAACAGATTGGTGGCACGTTTTACTAGTTTCAACTTATTGAGGAACGTAAAGCAGGCTTCGCGCGACTCTAAATTGAAGGTAAACATAGCTCCGGGCTGTTTGCCAAACTGATTTTTACTCAGCGTGTAGTATTTGTTTTCGGGAAGGGCGGTATAGTTTACCGACTCCACCTTAGCGAGTGTTTGCAGACGTTGTACCAATTGCAGACAAGTGCCGGTGGCACGTTCGTAGCGCAAGGTCAATGTCTCCAACCCAAGGGTTTGCATATAGGCTGCTTGCGGAGTCATATAAGCACCGAGGTTACGGTGGATTTCCTTGCGAAGTTTAGCCGTAAATGCTGCCGGTCCGAACTCTTTGGCCATAGCGTGGAGCTTAGGTGCCGAAATCCAGTTGAAGTTGCCATAGTCCAGAATCAAACCACCCAAACTGGTAGCTCCACCCGAAATATATTTTGTGCTCGATACAATCTCAATGTTTACACCCCAGTTTTTGGCCTTAAAAGCCGAGAAAGGGATAATGGTGGTATCAGCTACCAACGGAACTCCGGCTTTTTTAGTGATTGCCGAAATGGCTTTCAAATCCACCACTTCCATTTGCGGATTGGTGATAATTTCCAAAAAGACGGCACAGGTATTAACATCAATATGTGCTTCTACTTCGTCGGGGTTCGTGAGGTCGCAAAAACGTGTTTCCACGCCAAATGCTGCCATAGTCGATGCGAAGAACGAATAGGTATTACCAAACAAATGGCGCGAAGTAACGATATTGCTACCGGTTTGCGCCAGCGTAAGAATAACATTGGAAATAGCTGCCATGCCCGAGTTCAAAGCCGTCACGCTAAATGCACCCGTCATATTTTGTACACGGCTTTCGAGATACTGCACCGTAGGGTTTGTAATGCGTGAGTAAGTATGTTCGGCCACCTTTCCCATAAACGCAGCTTCCATCATCTCTGCCGTTTCGAATTCGAAAGCAGCACATTGATAAACCGGCATGCTCAATGCACCATAGGCATCAGGCTTTGCGTAAGGGGTGTGGAGAATTTTTCCAGTAAATGAGAGTTCTTCGTTGTTCATCTTTTTTATGCCGATTGACAGAGAATAGTCAACAGGACTTTGTTTCAGTAATACTTCTTCTATCTAAAAGTTTGAACGCAAATTACGCAAATAAACGCAAATGTTTAAATCTATGCAATTTGATTCATTGATAAAAATTTTATTTGCGTAAACTTGCGTAATTTGCGTAATTAGCGCTCAGAAAACGCTCAAACCAAGCAATAACGGTAGAGACTATCTAAGTTTCGCTCCTAGTTTTGTTTCAAAATTGCCTTGCAATTTTTTCATTATCGGTTCTATTTGTCCGTCGGTAAGGGTTTTGGTTTCGTCTTGCAACACAAAACTTACAGCGTACGATTTTTTGCCTTCTTCCAGGTTTTTACCTTCATAAACGTCGAACAGATTGACGCTTTTCAGCAGTTTACGTTCGGTTTCGAAAGCTATTTTTTCTATTTCGGCAAAGCTTACACTCTTATCCAGCAACAAAGCCAAGTCACGTTTTACTTCAGGGAATTTCGCCAGTTCGGCATAACGCACTTTTTGATCGCCAAGTTCAGCAAGGATAGCATTCCAGTTCAAATCGGCAAAATATACTTCGGCATCAATATCCATCATCTTGCGAATTCTTGGTGATACAATGCCATACACTGCCAATTGTTTTCCGGAACGGGTATAAACAGTCAATGCTTCGCTCAACAGGTCATTGGCATATTCGCCCACCACCAGTTTACGCATCGTAAAGCCCAAACGTGCAAATACGTTTTCGACAAATGCTTTCAGCTCGTATACGCTCGATTTTTCTTCGGCAGCTACCCACGATTGAGCGCGCTTGTTACCGGTGAGCCATAATCCAAGATGAAAATCTTCGGAATAGGCCGACAATGCTTCGCCTTCTTTTTTATTTTCGGCATTGTAATAATAGCAATTACCAAATTCGTAGAACTTCAAATCGGCATTCTTACGGTTGATATTGCGGGCAATATTTTCCAATCCGCCAAAAAGCATGGTCTGACGCATTACGTTCAAATCGGAACTTAGCGGATTAAGCATTTTCACCGAGTTAGCGGCAGGGTATGATGTCAGGTCAGTATAATAACCACCTTTCGTAAGCGAGTTGTTCAATACCTCGTTGAAGCCCTGAGCAGTCAGTTGCTCCGAGATAAGGTGTTGCAATTTATAGCTATCCGGTTTAGTACCGAAGCTCAGGTTTGATTTCAGCGTATCGCCGATTTCTACATTATTATAACCGTAAATACGCAAGATATCTTCAATCACGTCCACGTCACGTTGCACATCCACACGATAAACAGGCACATGCAGCACATATCCTTCTTCGTTTTGGCTCACAATTTTCATTTCGAGTGCCGCAAGAATGGTTTCGATATTCTCTTTACCAATTTCTTTTCCAATCAAGGTATTTATTTTGCGAAGTGAAAGTTCTACCACGAATGGTTTTACTTCCTCCGGATAAACATCTACAATCTCGCTGGAGATTTGTCCGCCGGCCACTTCCTGAATCAACAAAGCACAACGTTTCAACACGTAAATGGTGTTGGTAGGATCGCAACCACGCTCGAAACGGAACGAAGCATCGGTATTCAACCCATGACGACGAGCCGTTTTACGAATCGTTACCGGATTAAAATAAGCGCTTTCCAAAAATACGTTTTTGGTCGTTTCGGTTACACCTGAGTCCAAACCACCGAACACACCACCAATACACATTGCATTTTCAGCATTGCAAATCATCAGGTCGGCAGCATTCAGCTTGCGTTCAACACCATCAAGAGTAGTAAAAATAGTTCCTTCAGGCATGTTTTTCACACGCACCTCGCCACCTTTTATTTTGTCGGCATCGAAAGCGTGAAGCGGTTGTCCCAATTCGTGCAACACGAAGTTGGTAGCATCCACAATATTGTTGATAGGACGAAGTCCGATAATTTGCAGGTAATTTTTCAACCATTCCGGCGATTCGGTAACCGTAACACCCGAAATAGTCACACCCGAATAACGCGGACAAGCATCCGTATTCTCCACCACTACAGGGATGGTGAGATTCGTATTTTGAACGGCAAAAGCATCCACCGAAGGGCGGGTAAGTTGTACCGATTTATCTTTCAAAGCAAAAAATGCAGCCAAATCGCGCGCCACACCAAAGTGCGAAGCAGCATCCACACGGTTAGGAGTAATGTCTACTTCCAGTAAATAATCGCTTTTAATGCCGTAATAATCTTTGGCTAATGTTCCAACCTGTACATCGGCGGGTAAAACAATAATACCGTCGTGACTGGTACCAATACCGATTTCATCTTGTGCACAAAGCATTCCAAGTGATTCTACACCACGTATTTTTGACCGTTTAATGCTAAAACTTTCGTCACCCGAGTAAAGTTTCGTTCCCACAGTTGCCACCACCACTTTTTGTCCGGCAGCCACATTGGGTGCTCCGCATACAATTTGTAAAGGTTCACCGGCACCTACATTCACGGTAGTAACGTGTAAATGGTCGGAATTTTCGTGCGCTCCACAAGTAAGCACTTCGCCAATTACCAATCCTTCCAGTCCACCTTTTACGGTTTGAACTTCTTCTACTCCACCTACTTCTAAACCGATAGAAGTTAGCGCTTTCGACAACGCATCGGGGGTTACATCAATGTTAATGTACTGTTTTAGCCAATTATACGATATATTCATAACAATTCATAATTAATAATGCACAATTCATATTTTCAAAAGACAATCCAATTCTAAACACTTCAATATAGCTTTTTAAAATTGGATGCTATTTTTTTTTGCAGGCACAAAGATACGATTTATTTTAGAGTTTCAGATTTGGAGAGCTTCAATTGAACGCATTTTTTCTTTCAAAAACCGGAATATGATCATAAAAAAAGTATAGTTTGTAACATAAACTATTCTCTAAATATCATCCCGTGCGTTTAGTTGTATTTTTCCTTTTAGTATTAGTAGTTTTTTTGTACTTTTGTGCATCTATTAAAAATCGGATTCATGAAACAAAATATTGTCAAGTCGGCCATGCACAGTGGCCTTATCTTAGGAGCGTTATTCTCGTTAAACTTTGTTCTTTCTGTTACAAAAATTACTGCTTTGGCTCTTCTTACCTATGCGATTGCTGTTTTCATTGTGGTTCTTATGTACAAGTTGTCCATCCGTTTCCGCGACAACGAGTGTGAAGGTTCAATTTCGTACGGAAAATCACTACTTTATATCATGCTCACTTTCTTTTATGCTGCTCTGATATCAACAGTTATAAAATTTGTTTATTTCCAGTTTATCAACACTGCATTTTTGGAAAACATGTTCCAGGAAACCATGAAAACCATGGAGTTGATGAAATTCCCAATGAACGATGCAAGTGTATCGCAAGTGGAAAGCATGCTTAAACCTGCTACATTCTCAATGATATACGTGTTTACAAACCTTGTCATGGGTACAATCGTAGGAATTATAATGGCTGCATTTGTAAAAAAAGAAAAAAATCTATTCAGTCAACAGTAATTATTCAGTCAACAGTGAACAGTAATCAGTTAGCAGTCTGTAAAAAAAAGAAAGTGCTACTTGTAACTTGTAACTTGTAACTTGTAACTAAATTAAACATGGATATTTCGATAATAGTACCACTCTACAACGAAGAAGAATCGTTGCCAAAACTCTTCGAATGGATTGAGCGTGTGATGAATGAAAACAAATTCAGCTACGAAGTTGTGTTTGTAAACGACGGCAGTACGGACAAATCGTGGGAGGTGGTAGAGTCGCTTCAAAAACGGTCGGAAAACGTGCGCGGCATAAAGTTCCGTCATAACTACGGAAAATCGCCTGCCTTGTATTGCGGATTCCGTGCGGCTCAGGGCGACGTGGTAATCACCATGGATGCCGACTTGCAGGACAGTCCGGATGAAATCCCGGAATTATTCGAAATGGTCAAGAACCAAAATTACGACCTTGTTTCGGGTTGGAAAAAGAAACGCTACGACTCAAAACTTACTAAAAATATTCCTTCGAAAATATACAACGCCACTGCCCGCAAAGTGACCGGTTTGAAACTGCACGACATGAACTGCGGACTGAAAGCCTATCGCAACGATGTTGTAAAAAACATCGAAGTGTACGGTGAGATGCATCGTTACATCCCCTATTTAGCGAAAAATGCCGGATTTACCAGCATTGGCGAAAAAGTGGTGGAGCATCGTAAACGCGAGTTCGGTGAAACAAAATTCGGTTTAAGCCGTTTTGTAAATGGTTATTTGGATTTGATTTCACTTTGGTTTCTTTCTAAATTCGGCAAAAAACCAATGCATTTCTTTGGATTGTACGGTAGCGTAATGTTTTTGCTCGGTTTTTTGGCCGTAATAGCAGTTGGAGTAAACAAACTGATGGCCATCATCGAGCACGTAAAAGCTCCGTTGGTAACCGACAGTCCTTATTTTTACCTGGCCATGTTGGCCATGATGCTGGGAACTCAGTTATTTTTGGCCGGTTTTGTTGGTGAAATAGTAGCGCGTAACTCTACAGAGCGTAACAATTATAAAATTGAAAAGGAAATTTAATTCAGTAAGCAGTCATCAGTAAATAGTTATCAGAATAAGAGCAATGGAAATAATGGAGATGCTAAAATACATATTGCCGGCTTTGGTCGTTTTACTTACGGCCTATTTGCTCATTGATAAACTGCTGCGCAACGAAGAAAAACGTCGCAATTATGAATTGCGCAAAGACGCTTCGGCTACCCTTACTCCTATTCGCCTGAGGGCTTATGAACGTTTGATATTGGTATTGGAACGCACCATACCCAGCACATTAATCGTAAGTGTAGCTAAACCGGGGATGACCAATCTGGAACTTCACACGCAGTTGCTGGCAAGCATTCGTCAGGAATTTTCGCATAACCTATCGCAACAAATTTATGTAAGCGATGAGGTGTGGACTCACATACGCAGCGCGCAGGAAAGTCTGCTACGACTGGTAAACAGCACGGCTGCCGATTGTAAACCGAATGATTCGGCCTCCGTTTTGGCTGAACTTATTATCCAGGTATATAATTCCAGTGAAAATACACCTTCCGAATTAGCCATGGATAAATTAAAAAAGGAAGTAAGAATACTCTTACAATAAATCCAGATGAAATAAGACAGACAAATGAAACAAAATACTTACTTACTCCTCATAGCTATCCTTATACTTGGCATTTCGTGTACAAGTAGTGAAGATTGCACCGAAGACCGAATTGCAAAAATGGGAGTTGGTTTTTATACACGAGCCTTAACTGATACACTTAGAAAGGTATACACCACCAAAGCAATAAACTTAGACACACTATCCGTTAGAGGATTGGCTGCCAATGGGACTTTGATTGATTCGATTTTATACAAATCAAAAACTATTCAAAATATCTATTTGCCTTTAAATAAGTTTGAAACCGGATCAAAATTTGTACTTACATTCAAAACAACAAAAGATACGATTGAAATACTGCACACTAATACAGATTATTACCTGTCGTTAGAATGTGGATGTATGAAAGTACACTCTATCGATACGGTTCTTACAACTACTAATTTAATCGATTCGGTAAAAATAATCAACCACAAAGTTAACGCAACAAACGCAGAGCATGTACAAATATTTATTAATTAGTTTGTTGATTTGCTTTGTTGCTTCATCTATTCAAGCACAGGACAAACAAGAAAAAAAGCCGGAAGTCAAAACACCCAACGTAAAATGGTGGGATGGAATGACCCTGCAAGTTGATGCGGCATCAATTGCAAGTTCAACGCTTCTGTCGAAAGATATATATTCGGTGGAAGCCGGAGCACAAATAGAGCTTAAGCACAAATACTTACCGATTGTTGAGTTGGGTTACGCCAGTGTAAACAAAACATCGCTTGAAGATATCAGGTTCAAAACTAGTGGTTTCTTTGGTCGTGTAGGGTTGGATTTCAATTTAGTAAAAAAGAAAAAGGATGCTAAACTAAGCCCCAACCTCTTTCTACTGGGTTTGAGACTGGGTATGACAAATGCAACCTATACCATCAACAACATGGCTATTACCAATGATTATTGGGGTGCCGGTCAGGTACTTTCTGAGAGTAAACTAAGCCCCACCAAAATTTGGTTCGAATTGGTCTTTGGTATTCGTGTAGAAGTGGTCAAAAACATTCATATGGGGTGGTCGTTGCGCAATAAGCATTTACTGACTACGGATAAAGAAGGAGAGATAAGTCCGTGGTATATCCCCGGATACGGGAAAAATGCCACCAGCAACTGGGGATTCAGCTACACTGTTGGATACAAATTCTAATCTCTGCTAACAAAACAACAAAAAACAACCAACAAATATAAACAACAAAAACAACCAATTTTTAGAAGTATGAATTCAACACAAATTTTAAACCGCGCAGCCGACAATATCCGTATTCTGGCAGCTTCAGCGGTAGAGAAAGCTAAATCGGGTCACCCAGGTGGTGCCATGGGTGGTGCAGATTTTATCAATGTACTTTATTCTGAATTTTTAGAGTACGATCCAAAAAATCCAGCTTGGGAAGGTCGCGACCGTATGTTCCTTGATCCGGGTCACATGTCACCAATGTTATATTCTGTGTTAGCTTGCGCAGGAAAATATACCATGGAAGAGTTGGCTCAATTCCGTCAATGGGAAAGTCCAACCCCTGGTCACCCTGAAGTAGACATTATGCGTGGTGTGGAAAACACATCAGGTCCTCTGGGACAAGGTCATACCTACGCCGTAGGTGCTGCCATCGCTGCAAAATTTTTAAAAGCACGCTTTGGCGAACTAATGAGCCAAACAATTTACACTTTCATTTCTGATGGTGGAGTACAGGAAGAAATTTCACAAGGTGCAGGTCGTATTGCCGGTCACTTGGGATTGAACAACCTGATTATGTTCTACGACTCGAACGACATTCAACTTTCGACAGAAACCAATGCTGTTACGAGCGAAAACGTAGCTCAAAAATACCTTGCATGGGGATGGAAAGTAATTGAAATCAACGGTAACGATGCAGAACAAATTCGCAAAGCATTAACCGAAGCCAAAGCTGAAACTGCTCGTCCAACCCTTATTATTGGTAAAACAATTATGGGTAAAGGTGCGATGAAAGCTGATGGTTCAAGCTTCGAACGTCAATGTGCTACTCACGGTATGCCATTGGGCGAATGTGGTGCATCATATGCTGAAAGTATCAAAAACTTAGGTGGAAATCCTGAAAATCCATTTGTTCTTTTCGAAGAAACAAAAGCATTGTATGCTAAACGTGCTGAAGAATTGGCTGCTATCGTAGCTATCAAACAAGCTGCTAAAGCTGCGTGGACTAAAGAAAACCCTGAATTGGCTGAGAAATTGGCGTTCTTCTTTTCCGGAAAAACAAACATGAACTGGGATGCCGTAGTTCAAAAACCTGGTCAGGCAACACGTGCTGCTTCGGCAACTGTATTGGGTGAATTGGCGAAACAAGTTGAGAACATGGTAGTAACAAGTGCCGATTTATCAAACTCTGATAAAACAGACGGTTTCTTGAAAAACACCAAAGCATTTACAAAAGATGATTTCTCGGGTGCATTCCTTCAAGCAGGTGTGGCTGAGTTGACCATGGCTTGTTTGTGTATCGGTATGAGCTTGCACGGTGGTGTTATCCCTGCTTGTGCTACTTTCTTTGTTTTCTCTGACTATATGAAACCAGCTGTACGTATGGCTGCTTTGATGGAACAACCGGTGAAATTTATCTGGACACACGACGCTTTCCGCGTAGGTGAAGATGGACCAACTCACGAACCGGTAGAACAAGAAGCACAAATTCGTTTGATGGAAAAATTGAAAAACCACAAGGGTCACAACTCAATGTTGGTTCTTCGTCCTGCTGATGTTGAAGAATGTACTGTAGCTTGGAAAATGGCTATGGAAAACACAACAACTCCAACAGCTTTGATCCTTTCCCGTCAAAACATTGCCGACCTTCCTGCAGTTGCAAGCCGCAAAGCAGAAGCTGAACAAGCTCAAAAAGGTGGTTATGTGGTAGAATGCGATGGTAATCCTGATGTTATCCTAGTAGCTTCGGGTTCTGAAGTTTCTACATTGTTCGAAGGAGCTAAATTGCTTCGTGCCGATGGTGTAAAAATTCGTTTGGTATCAGTTCCTTCTGAAGGACTTTTCCGCAACCAATCGGCAGAATACCAGGAAAGCGTATTGCCACGTGATGCTAAAATATTTGGTCTTACTGCAGGTCTTCCGGTAAACCTACTTGGTTTAGTGGGTGCTAACGGTAAAATCTGGGGATTAGAATCATTTGGTTTCTCGGCTCCTTACACTGTGCTTGACGAGAAACTTGGTTTCAACGGCAAGAACGTTTATGAGCAAGTGAAAAAAATGCTTTAGAAAATAGAAGTAAGAGGTAAGAAGTAAGAGGCAAGTAAATTGTTTGCCTATTTATTTCTTACCTCTTTTCTGTTATTTTCCGAATACTTAGCTCTTGCTTTCTTACCCCTTACCTCTCTAAAAAATGGATATTCTCTCTATCATCATTATTGGCATTGGTTTAGCCATGGACTGTTTTGCTGTTTCGGTGAGCAAAGGAATTTGTGCCAAGAAGTATTTCTTCTGGCTCACGTTTCGTATGGCTGTTTTATTTGGTCTTTTCCAGGCTATTATGCCATTAATTGGCTATACTCTGGGTGCCAGCTTTGCAAATGAGATGATGAGTTTCGACCACTGGCTGGCTTTCGTACTACTAGCTCTCATTGGTGGAAAAATGGTGTACGAGGGACTTCAACCGCAGGATCCGGATTGCAGCAAGGTTAATAATCCTTTCAAATGGGCTTCGCTCCTATCCCTTGCCTTAGCAACCAGCATCGACGCATTGGCTACCGGCATCGTGTTTGTTCCTTATACCGGTATCATTTGGAAAGCAATCGCAATTATTGGTCTGGCAAGCTTTCTCCTCACTTTCGTCGGAATGTATATTGGTGTTCACTTTGGAAAACGATTCCATGTAAAAGTGGAAGCGATTGGTGGAGTCATATTGATTGGTATCGGCTTAAAAATATTGATTGAACACCTCTTTTACAGTTAACAGCAAAACATCTTCTTGTAGATTTGCATAAAAAAGACATACATCAGACTAAAAACTACTTACTATTACCTCATGAATTTAAAAAAACTACTTCCGTTATTTTTCATTGCTTTTTCAACCCTTGCCATTGCGCAAGAACCAACAAAATTAAAAGTATACGGTTTTGTATCTAACGATTTCTTTTACAATTCCCGTCAAAATGTAGAAATGGTGGATGGAATCATTCAGTTGTTCCCAAAACCAATTGAGCTAAACGCTGCCGGTGTTGATAAAAACGCCGTGGCTCAGGCCGAAATGCTCAGCGTAAACACACGCATCGGAGTTGATTTAACCGGCGCCCCGATTCTTGGTGCTAAATCCAGTGGAAAAATCGAAGCCGACTTTGCAGGATTCGGAACATCTTACTATGTTTTCCGCATTCGTCAGGCGTTTATGAAACTAAACTGGAAAAAAACCGAATTATTGGTTGGTCAAACCTGGCATCCATTATTTGGAAGTGTTGTTCCAACTACTTTCTCTGCCAATGCCGGAGGCCCATTCCAACCATTTAACCGCAGTCCGCAAGTTCGCGTCAAAGAATCACTCAGCAAAACCCTTTCATTAACGGCTGCTGCTTTGTACGAAATGCAATATGCATCTTTTGGTCCTGGCAGCACATCAGCAGTTAATACTTATATAAAAAATGCTATCGTTCCAGACATTTTCATAGGACTAGAAAACAAGACAAAACATTGGACATTAGGTATTGGTGGTGACTTAAAGACATTGAAACCGGAACCGCTTAATAAAGCAACAATAACCTCTTTGAGTGCCGGAGCCTATGCTCAATATGTGAATGGTAAATTGCAACTCAAAGGAAAAACAACATATGGCGAGAATTTAAGTGACCAACTTATGTTAGGAGGTTACGGAGTAAGTAAGTATGCAAGCGATTCAGCTACCGTTATATCTTATACAAATTTTAAGAACATGAGTGGTTGGATTAATCTTGTATATGGAACAAAACTACAGCTTGGTTTGTTGCTTGGCGCTTCGGAAAACTTAGGAACAAACGACAATTTAGATTTACGAAAAGGTCAAAAATTCAGCACGTATGGATACGGTATGTATGATGGTTCACAACAAATTCTGGATGCTCTGTACCGCATTGCCCCTCAGGTGAGCTACAATTTATCTAACTTCAAATTTGGGTTGGAGTACGATTATACATCAGCCACTTACGGCAATTTAGAACGCAATGGCATCCCAATGAACTTTTACTCTGTGAAAAACCATCGCGTTTTAGCATCAGTAATGTATATTTTTTAGACAGATAAACGAAAGAGCTGAGGAAGGTAAATACCATTTATCTCCTCAGCTCTTTCTTCATTGAACTATACCTCATTCCATTTGTTTAAAAAGAAACCTGCCCACTATAATTTCCTGTAACTACACTTTTCAATTATGATCAAAGGTTTTTTTTTCATTCTACTCTTCTACTTCCTGGGCCAACTGGTAAGCTTGCTTATTCATGGCTTTATTCCCGGAAGTGTAATAGGCATGATCTTACTTTTTCTTGCCTTGTTCTTCAAAGTCATTAACCCGGAAAATGTTCGCACTACAGCCACCGTTATTACCAAAAACATGGCCGTATTCTTTGTGCCTGCAGCAGTAGGCCTAATGGCATATATCGAAATAGTATCACGTAATTTTTTAGCAATAATAGTTGGCATTGCCATTAGCACAATACTTACCATTGTCACCGTAGCCCTTGTTCAGGAGCGGATGGAAAAACGCGGAAAGAAAGGAGACACAGCTCATGAATGAATTATTGGAACAATTAAAACCTTTATTTTCGGGCGAAGTATTTTTGCTCACACTGGTAATGGGTAGCTTTTTACTGGGCGTATTTCTATACAAGCGCACTCAAATCACCTTGTTGCAACCACTCTTGATTACCATGCTGATTATTATTCCTTTTCTAAAGATTACCGGCATTGAATATCAGACTTTCTACCAAAAAACAAACATACTCAACTTTATGCTTGGCCCAAGTGTAGTGGCATTGGGATATGTGCTCTACGAGCAAATTGAAAATGTAAAAGGTAACGTCATCTCCATACTCACTTCTGTTTTTGTAGGTAGCGTGGTAGGGATAGTGAGTGTGGTGCTTATTGCCAAAGCATTTGGTGCCGACCGATTGCTTATGGCCTCACTGGCACCAAAATCAGTTACAACACCCATTGCCATTAGTCTGGCCGAAAAAGATGGAGGTGCACCGGCACTTACGGCGGCATTTGTAGTTATCTGCGGATTATTCGGTGGATTGGTGGGTCCCATCATCCTACGTCGATTGGGAATCAACAGTAAAATTGCGAAAGGACTTGCCATGGGTTCATCTTCACACGCACTCGGCACTGCCCGCGCCATGGAGATGGGAGCGCTCGAAGGTGCTATCAGTGGCTTAGCCATTGGGATCATGGGAATAATGACTGCCTTACTCATTCCCTTTGCCGAATGGCTATTTTAAAGTAAAAAACTGCCATTCAACAAAAGAATCTTTTTCAATAAAACAACAAACACACCGGTGATCCGATGTTCAATTGTTTTCCTGTATCGGATAGCATTCCGGTGGTAGTATCGCGTTTAAAAACAACTATATTATCGGTAAACTGATGCGCAACCAAAACGTATTGTCCATCCGGGGTTATGGCAAAATTACGAGGACCATCACCGCCTGTGGATACTTGTTGCTTTAAAGTCAATTTACCCTCTTTTCCCACTGCAAAGCAAGTTATATCGTTCGCCGTTCCGCGATTAGTGGCATACAGAAACTTGCCATCGGGCGAAAAATGAATATCAGCCGCACGATTTACAATGCCATCTTTTACCGTCACAGTTGTTTCCTGCATTACTTTCAATCTGCCGTTCTGTATTCTCAACACCGAGAGCGTTCCATCAATTTCCTGTAACACATAAAGCAACTTTCCATTTTTGCTGAAAACCGAATGGCGCGGCCCACTGCCCAACTTTAGGGTAATACTATCAAAAGGCACTAAAACATTCGAGGAAGCATTGCTATTGTATTTGTACACGGTTACCTTATCTGTTCCCAAATCATTAGCCAGTAGAAACTTATTGTCCGGTGTCAACAAAACCTGGTGCACGTGCGGTTCGCCTTGTCGTTCGGTATTTATGCTTTTCCCCACGTGTTGAATAACTTGCTGAACATTGGTCAACGAACCATCAGCCTTTCGTCCAAATACCGAAAGGCTTCCGCCACCATAGTTGGCCGTAAAAACGTGTTTATTTGCTACGGAAACAAAGCATGGACCATCACTTTTGGTCAACGCTGAATTGATAAATGTCAGCTTAGCCGTTTTCTCATCTAACGAAAAAGCACAGGCTGCGCTACCTTTATAACTTTCGCTTACCGAGTAAACCAACTTTTTATCGGGAGTAAGCGCCAAAAAGCTTGGGTTCGAAACGCCTGAAGTAACCGATTGCTGCGTAAAAACTCCGTTCGCCAAATCAACATTGTAAGAATAAATGCCCTGGCTTTTCGCCGGAGCAGTGTACGTGCCAATCAACAAACGATAATTGGTTGTTTGAGCAAAAGTAGCTGAGGTAACTATTGAAATGAAGAATGTAATAAGTGTTTTTTTCATTTTATAATGATTGAGTAGAGGATTGATGTATGAAATGGCTTCAAAAGTACGTATTTTTGCAGAATAAATAAAGGCAAAAAACAAAGTTGTAGGAATATGCGTTATCCAACTATATTTAAGTTCAACAACAAAACATAAAAACGATGTCAGATAAACATATAATCAGAACCGAATGGAAAGGCGATTTGGCTTTCGAAGCGGACGTAAATGGTCATAAAGTAATGATGGATGCACCTGTAGAAGGTGGTGGACAGAATCTGGGTGCCGGTCCGAAAAAATTAATGTTGGTTGCACTGAGTGGCTGCACCGGCATGGACGTAGTTTCTATTCTCAAAAAAATGCGCGTAGATATTGAAAAATGCAATATAGAAGTGCAAGGCGATGTAACCGAAGATCATCCAAAGCAATACTTCAAAATGCATGTTATCTATGAATTTACAGGCAAAAACCTTCCTTTGGACAAGCTCGAAAAAGCGGTAAAAATGTCCGAAGAAACCTATTGTGGTGTTGAAGCACTGTACCGCAAGGCAATTGAAGTTACCTCCGAAATTAGAATTATAGAATCATAATTTAAAATGGAAATAAAATATATTTTTGAAAATAATCAACAGTGGGTTAAAGAAAAGATAAAGACGGATAAAGATTATTTCAAAAAACTATCTTTAGGTCAAAACCCTCATATATTGTATATTGGATGTTCGGATAGTCGTGTCAGCACCGAAGAATTGATGGGGGCACAACCCGGCGAAGTGTTTGTTCACCGCAACATTGCCAACATGGTGCCAAATACCGATATGAGTGCGATGTCCGTAATTAATTATGCAGTTACGCAGCTTAAAGTACAACACATTGTTGTCTGCGGGCATTATTACTGCACCGGTGTGAAAGCAGCCATGCAGTCGGCCGACCTTGGCATTTTGAACCCCTGGCTACGAAACATTCGCGATGTGTACAGGTTACACAAAGCAGAGCTAGACACAGTCACCGACGAAGAAGAAAAATACAAAAGACTGGTAGAGCTTAATGTGCAGGAGCAATGTGTGAATGTTATTAAAACATCGGATGTTCAAAAAGCCATTAAAGAAAGACAGCTAACTGTGCATGGATGGGTATTCGATGTGCACAGCGGTGGATTGATTGATCTGAAAATTGATTTTGAAAAGATTTTGGAAAACATTATGGAGATTTATAAAATCATCTAATCTTCAAAAAACAATGGCGGTGTAACTGTAAAGCTACACCGCCATTATTATTTTCAATTATTTAGTCATTCGCCCATACAATTCGGCATACACTTTTTCGTATGTTGGTGTGGCGATAGTATGCTTTTTAGCTAGCTGAATAACAACACCTGTCAAACCTTGCACTTCGGTATTCTTTCCTGCTTTAAAATCGCTGTGCATCGAAGCTGTTGTTTCGAAAGGCAGTTTCTCCAACTGGTGAATCACTTTATCAATAACGGCGTGTTCTATTTCGGCACCTTCGGCATTGGCCACCAACAGTAACTCCTCCAATACGCTTACCAAAGTGGCTTTGCGTGTTTCGTCGGTCAATAAAGCTCCAAAGCTTACATCGAAATACGAAGTGAGCGATGCCGTTGACGAGATAAAGAAAAACTTCGTCCAGATAACGTGCATTATCTTTTCATGAAAAGTAGCATCAATTCCGGCCTCTTTCAATAATGTTTCAAAGCCAATCAACCGTTCATTGCTCTGTTTGTATTCGTAACCGAAATTAAAACGGTGCACACCACCCGAACTTTCCACCACGCCCGGCTCATTCAATCGTGCCACAATGTAACAACAGCCCTGCCACACTTCTATGTCCGGCAATAGCGTACGAATTCGATCGGAATTATCAATGCCATTCAGCAGCGGCAGAATAACCGTATTAGTGCCAACAATGGGCTTAATTTGTGCCACCGTAGCATCCAAATCATAACTCTTGGGAGTCATAATAATATAATCAGCTGTGCCAATTTCGGTCACATCGTCAGTTGCAAGCGTTGGATGCACCTGAAAAGTTCCCTTTTCGGTTATCAGGGTTAATCCATTTTCCTTTACCTTTTGGAGATGAGCACCGCGCGCCACAAAGTATATTTCTATATCCGGATGATCAGCATATTGTTTCGCCAACATTCCGCCATAATATCCTCCTACTCCACCGAGTCCTACAATTACAATCTTTGTCTTCATAACTTTTTATCCTTAAAAAACGAAGTGCAAAGTTACCTATTTATAGTGATTAAGACAAAAAAAAATGCACGAGCCATTCAGGCAAGCGCATTTTTTTTACAATATAATGTTATTGATTTATCACATTAAAATCAGCAACCGAAAGCTTCTGTCAACATTAAAGAACCGCTACAAAGTCTTATCATTATTCATTAATTCAATCAATTTTACAAAATCGCTCTCCTCCGACACATCTAAATCATTTGTTCTGATTATTTTAGCAATACGTTTCTTCTTCTCTGGGAATAGCTTCAGGAAAGCTCTTCGCCGAAGCTTGGTTAGCATTAAATATTGATTTGAGGGCAATTTAATGTAATATCGGGGAGTTGCAGTAATTACATCATACTGACAAAGCACATTATTTACATAGCGAAATTCAGCTCTATTGATTGAAATTTTACGTTGAATAAACAATGACAAATTCCCTTCAACTCTTAGCTCTGCAAAAATATCCTGCCGATGAACAGTACCCGGTTCGTTTAAGTTGATTTGCTTAAAATGAACCGTCGAATATGGCTTATTCTTGAGCCAAAATTCACGAACAAATGGTTTATCTATTTTAAACTTCCCAAAGTTTGTTTCGTTCAACCAAATAAGTTCATCGAACAATCCATTATATTTTAACGATTTATCGTATACCATTGCTCCGGTAGACAATAGAATATCACCAGTCATCCAATCTTTATTATAATATTGCTCACCAAGATACAGCTTACTTTCATAAAAAAAATCACCTGTAAGCTTCGGCAGAAAAGTGGAATCGACAGCCTGTATTTGTGTTCTTACATTTACTTGAGCACTTGTTGCAATGCAAATAAACAATAACGATATGTATATGTAGTGCCTCATTTTCCTATTACATTAATTGAGTTATTGACTTGAAAATTGGAACTCGCACTTATTGCCGTTCCGTTCTCAGAAATTCCCTCTACTTTGATAGTGAAATTAGCTGTATTATCCGAAGTATAAAATTCAAAATGAGTATCATCGGTAGCATTCAACTCTAAGTTTGCATTCCAATAGAGCGATTGCTTAAAAACAGGAATATTCTTATTTTGAATATATTCCGAATCAATAGTAACCATACCACTGCCTACATTAATGCTGTCATTTTTAAGTCGAAGCGAGCAAGGTGCAGGCTTAGTACCTGCCATCTCATTCGATTTTGAAATAATGGAAATAGCCCCTGAAAAGACCAAATCACCAAAAGCTCTTTCATTATCAATGATGTCTATTTTCTTAATCTGATCTGATCCGAGTCTAATAATTTTGTCAATATCATCAACATACACACCATCAAGAAAAACAGCAGGAGATACAGCACTAAAAAGGTTCATTAAAGGATTAAATAATTGCACATTATACTTACCCTTATCTTTAGACAGCCTTACTTGTGGTAATATCTCTATTGCAATTTCGGGAAAATCGTTCAACGGGACAAAGTCAGATGGCAATATAGTGGTTGCTTTACAATGGTAAAACCGAGGACAAATCGAGGCACTATCAGTTGTCAACTTCTCGTTCGGAGACTTATTTAATTGATATGATTTATTTATGTATACTATATTTTGACTTTTCACAATGAACTCTTTAGAACTCCCATTATTGGAGATTAACTTAGGGTGCCATTCTTCGGATTGAGCAAACTCATCTTCCAGCTTAATTTGCCAATTTTGGTCTCCGGGAGCATCTCTTATCGTTAGAAATAATTCTTTTCCATTATAATAATTGCTCAGAAGCATTTGAAACAATCCATTGGAATTGGTTATTGCGTACTGCAAATTCGGAACAGTATCTATGCACGACAACAAAACAATCGCATCTTTAATTGTCTTTTGAGTTTTTGCATCAATTACATACGCTCTCAATATTTTTCCTTTAGTCTCGGGAGAATGATAAATTGATTTCCGCTGAATTGTTTGAGTACCTACAGCGTTTTTGAGAGTTTCAACTATCGATTGATTTGTTGAAGGTATTTTCGGCTCTTCAAAGACCGAAACTGAAACATTTGCTTTTGAATTGAATGTACCCAAATTGACAACCACTTTTTCGCGAATGCCATAAACGGCTTTATCTGTTTTAATTTTAAAGTCCAAATTTGATTGTTGTAACAAGTCACTATCCTTTGGATTGGGCTCAACTATTTTGAAATCTAATGCTTTATCAAACCGGTTGACAATTGTAATTTGTTTATGATAAAAGTGTTCCTCACCAAAATTTTTCATTGCGCTTGTAAATGCAACAATCTCGTATGCACCGGACATTAAAGTATCGGGTAACAAAAAACTTCCGTAGCCCATACCTGCATCAATCTTAACCCTGATTTTCAGAGACGGATCTGAATGGGCAGGCCTTAGTACAATATAGCCTACTTTGCTCATCTCCGAACCCTTTTTGGTAGCTTCATCAAGCACATAAAGTTTATAACAAATTGATTCACCTGCGATGTAAGCTGTTCTATCGGTTTGGAGGTAAGCAATTTCCTTTCCGTTAGTTTGCGCTTTAATATCGCAGTACATCAACGCAACTTGCTGTACCAGAATTAAAAAAAATATCCTTTTCAATAACAACATAGACAATTATTTATTTAGTTATGATACCACCAACCCGGAAATGGAATAGGAGTATAATAGGGATCATTTTGTGGTTTGCCAGACGGAATACCGGCCCAAATTTTATATACATTGAACATAGCGCTCGGCACATCAACAATTGGAGCTTTATATACTGATACGGTTTGATCATAGCTTGATCCTCTTAAAATAAACGCATGTAGCTTAACCGATGAAACCTCAAATAATCCAAGTACTATTTTAGATGAGTTGTTTACACACTTCATGTTTCCGTAAAGTTGAGATGCAATAGGATCAAATATCTTACCGTTGGCAGACAATTGAGTATTAGCATCCTTATAAAAGCGGTAAGAATCACTGTTCATTGTATACTGATTCACACGTAAGTAATAAACAATTAAAGACTCATAAGGTATAGAAAATCCGTAATTTGCGGGCGTCAACGGCATAAAACCGATCGAATGATTTTGTTTTACCGGATTCGGTGAAGCAACTTTCTCGTCAGTAATATTCTCTGTTCCATTCAGATTAAATGTATCCCACCCGAAATAAAACCAAAACCAATCATTCGTTGGATTATTGAATTCGTCTGTGCCGGTAATACGATACTGATATTGAACCGTAACGTTGGACACAAACCTACACGATGGTACGGATGCTGTTGCTGACAGAGATTTAAAAAGGTCAACACATATATCTGCCCCTGTGGCATTTAGTAATTCGTTGTTCGCATTAAGATAATTGTTCGTAGTGTAAAACCCACGAATACTATCCAAAGATTGTGGTGGCAAGAGCTTTTCCACCTTCGATTCATAAATACTTCCATCCGTTGTTTCAATGTGCAATTTATACGAATTGCCTATTTGAGGCTTAAAGTTTGTTGGAGTACTATAATTTCCAGAACCGGCTTCATCAAGTATAAAAACACGGTCTTCATTATCCATAATCACAAGTTTAGCATCCAAAACAGATTCTGCAGCTCCAACAGAGTCGAAAGACAGAGGTTTCGCCATTGATAGTTTAATTGTAAAAGGTCCGGCTCCGTCAGTTATCAACCCTTCAACAATTAAAGCTTGTGTGTCGTTATTTACTTCGGGGATGTAAACCTCAGTACAACCGATGAGCGTTATAATAAGTAGAACAACGAAGCATATTTTCTTTAAATAAATCATTTCTCAGAATGTTTAAAAAGTAAAATTATAGGTTAAGGTCGGGATTGGTCTCGAAATAATAAACATTTTGTACATATTGAAAGATTGATTAAAACGTGACTCCAACTGAGAGGCCGATTTATAAAAAACAGAGTAGGTATTATTCTGTCCATAAAGATTTATGATAGATAGTGTCCAACTACCTTTCCATTTTTGCCTCAACCGTAGTGTTTCATCAAAGGTAATGGCAATATCCAAACGATGATAATCAGGAAGTCTGTATTTATTACGGTCGGAATAATACACATATTGTCGGCCATTAAAATCATATTTCAACTCGGGCAAGGTTACAGGTTTTCCGGTATTGAAATTAAAGATACCGGCAAGCCGCCATCTTCTTGTCAGGTGCAAAGTGGCATTAACAACCACATTATGGGGCTTATCGAAAGATGATGGATAGTATTTATTTCCATTAATTTGATCTTCATCAAAAGAACTTGTGGTATGACGGAATGAGCGAGAATAGGTATAACTTGCCCATCCGGTTAATCGTCCGGTATTCTTTTTCAGATAAAGCTCCACTCCGTAATTATAGCCCGAAGCATTGAGCAAAGCAGTTTCCAATGATTTATTAAGCAATATCTGTGCTCCATCCCTGTATTCAACGATATTGTTCAATTTTTTGTAGTATATTTCTACCGAAGCTTCAAGGGCGTTTTTATTGAAATTGCGGAAATAGCCAAGTGCAAATTGATTACAAACAAGAGGCTTTACATTCGGGCTACTTAGTTTGTACACATCGGTTGGCGACATTACAGCCGTGTTCGAAATCAGATTTATAAATTGACTGATGCGATTGAAACTAAACTTTACCGAACTAAAATCATCGAGCGAATAGCGCAAAGATAGTCTTGGCTCCAAACTAGTGTACCATTTTATTATTTTGTTGTTACCATACATCAATGTATCAACAATATGTGCAGAGGTGTGGGGAGTATTTTCGGCAAAGGAGAAAATGCTGCTCGGTCCCAGATACGCATATCTTGTGAAGCGTAAACCGCCTTCGACGCTTACCTTCGACGATAAAGTATAGTTATCACCAACGTATGCAGCCATTTCCAATGCTTTTTCCTGTTGGGTAGATTCATCAAGTACGGTGGACAACAGCCCGAGTGGCGACAATTTACCCGGTTGAAGTTTGTATAAAATAGTGTTTACACCAAATTCAACCGAGTGCTTTTGATTTGGCAGCCAGGTAAAATTCAGTTTGGCATTGTTGTAATTTATCGACGAGCTTACCTTATAGGCTTCGTTTAATCTTAAGGTATCCGACTCGCTTATATCATTTCTGTAACGGCTAATGCCCAGCAATAAATTAGAATACAGCTTATCATTGAAAATATGTGAGTATCGAAGCGAAGCTAACATATTGTCATAGTGATAAGGAGCATTTTTTGTAAAACTGAATTTATCGTTGCTAAAATAGCCAAAAAGAGCTAAACTATTTTTGGAGTCGAATCTGATCTTTAGCAAGCTATTGAAATCGTAAAAACTCGCCGAGCTATTTTTTAAATCAGCGTCGGGCATTGCATGCAATAGCCAGTTAGAATACGAACTTCGTCCACCGATAAGCAAACTTACTTTTTTATTAAACAGTGGCATTTCCAGATTCAAGCGCGTATTTAGAAGACCGATACCACCCTTAAATGAAAGGGTATCGGCGGTAGTTCCCAGGCGAATATCCATAACGGAAGATGCTCTTTCGCCATACTTAGCAGGGATTCCCGCTTTTAGGAGTGTGACGCTATTAATCCCATCGGAATTTATAGCTGAACTGAGTCCGAACAAGTGAGATGAATTAAACAACGGAACATCTTCTACCAAAATCAAATTTTGATCGGAACTTCCTCCCCGTACAAAAAAACCGGTTCCAAACTCACCTGTCGATTGTATACCCGGAAGCAAAGTAACACTTTTGATGATATCTTTTTCGCCCAAGAACATGGGCAATTCCTTAATCACTTTGGTATTAAACTTAATAGTACTCATTTGAGTACGCACTACATTGAGATTGATGGCTCTATCGGTTACCAATACCTCTTTCAGTTTAATTGTTCTCTCGGCCATTTCGAAGTCCACAATACCGTTTCCGGTCACTCTGATATTTCTTTCATCTTGCCCAAAACCCGGATAATTAAGGCTTAAATCATATTCTCCAACCGGAATTGTCAGTTTGTAATTTCCCTTAATGTCGGTAGCTGAACTTATAGCAAGCTGACCAATGCTAATGGTTGCACCATGAAGCGGTCTGCCCGTTTTGAAATCAATAATTTTCCCTGTAATTGTAGCCTTGGAGAATTTTCCGGCATCACTCTCCTCTCCAATCAAAAGCACACCTTTACTATTTAGCCTATTGGAATAATTACGAACTTCAACCGGCACAAAAACATAACTGTTAGCATCCATGATAATACAGGATAATTCAGACAAACGCTTAACGATTTCCAAACAATCCTCTAAAGGCAAATTTGCAATCGAAGTTCTGAACCGCTTGTCGGCAAACCACTCGGATTTATAAAACAGTTTTATGTGATGGACAGTTTCAATTCTTGGGGCTAAAATATCAAAAGAAACTAGTCGTGTGGTGTCTCTTTCTGAAGTTTCGCGTTGTTGGGCTTTTACAGAAATGCAGATACATTGAAATGCAACAAACAGCAGGATTGGGAGGAAATGGAGGACGTGTTTTTTCACAAGATTTTCTGTTGGTTGGGTATAAAGCAAGTTATTTCTATAGTATGTTGCTGAAATTGATATTTATTATATCAACGATGCTACAAAAGATCATTTAGTTGCATGTTGATTAAACAGCCAATCATTTTGTTATCTAAGTTCTCATTTAGATAACAAAACTGAAACCTAACAATTCGAATATTAATAGCTCACAAATGTAACTGAAAAAAATCAATATTTAGTAAAATTATAGCACTTTCGGTCATTTTGATGTATATAGCTATGTTATCTATTTATGCATGTCGGATAAGTATTAGTTTGTGTTTGAATAGTATCATAACGAATTGAGATTCACAAAAAAACGGACTCCTCTTAAATAAGAAAAGTCCGTTAAAAATAAACAGATAGAAGAAAAATAATAAAATTGTTTACTTCAAGTCATTTTAGTTCTCAATATCGGGCTCGAAAAACACCCATTGCACTTCCGGAAATGCTTTTTTGAGTTCCTTTTCGCAGGTATTTATATTTTTCATCACTTGCTCTATGGATTCGGCTTTTGCCATTTTCGCTTTCGTAGCCACCATTATTTGTGCCCCAAGCTGAAGGGTAATCAGATTGAGTATGCTTTCTATCTCCGGCCTGGCTTCCAATAATGTCTTTATTTCCAGGCGTACAGTTTCATCGGCACTCTGACCAATCAGCAGACCTTTTACCTTAGCCGCAATAAAAATGGACACAAAAACAAGTAACACACCAATCACGATGCTGCCAATAGAGTCGTAAACCGGATTGCCCGTTACATAGGACAAAATAACCGCAACAAGTGCAAAGAACAATCCGAACAAAGCAGCTATATCTTCACCAAAAACAACCACTAATTCGCTTTGGCGTGTACTTTTCACCCACTGCCAAAGGCTTTGCTTGTTTTTGACTTTATTTATTTGGGTTATGCAGCCCCAAAGTGAAGCTCCTTCGAGCACCAAACTCACTGACAACACTACAATGGCAATGAGCGGACTTTTCACGTCTTCGGTAGAATGGAACTTATGAATACCTTCGTAGATAGAAAATAAACCACCCATGCTAAACAGCATTAGTGCTACTATGAACGACCAAAAATAAATAGCTTTCCCGTACCCCAGCGGATGTTCATAGTCGGGATTCTTCTTCGAAGCCTTTAGCCCCAAAAACAACAGACCTTGATTACCGCAATCGGCAAAGGAGTGAATAGATTCGGCAAGCATGGCCCCCGAACCGGTTATAACAGCCGCCACTGTCTTGGTAATAGCAATACCAAAATTGGCAGACAAGGCAAAAATGATAGATTTTACGGATGCGTTTTGATGTGACATAATGTTTAATTAAATTTCAACATAAAATTGGAGGTTTTAGTCCTTATTAACCTCTTCCTGAATTAGTTTTTCTATTTCCAACAGTCTTTCAAAGGGAACAGAGTTGAGTGTACGGGTTAAGTCCATCACCTTTTCGTCTCGCATAAGTGGTGCAAGCGGATGAGTGCCCGGGTCAGAAGTTTTACTATCGGGTACCCACTGCAGGAGGTCGTTGGGTGTACAAAGAAAGATCTCGCAAAGCTTTTCCACATCGTCGATGTTTAGCTTGCGGAAATCGCTGCGAACAACGCGAGCGGCAAACTTATCGGAGAAACCATGCTGTACAAGGAACTTTGAAGGTGTATGAATACCTCTGGCCCTAAATAGTCGTGTAAAGTTGAAGTGTAACATAGTAATGATTGGAGTTTTACATGTTTTTATTCTGAAACTAACAATAATATCGTGCAAATATAATACATTATCATCAAATTCAGAACCTAAGCCGTTATAAATATCAATACTATCGTACAAAATATAAATAATACCGTATACAATATAAGAAATACCGTATAACATATAAAATATGGCGCATATATTGAAATAATTAGCGTACATATTATAATGATGGGCATACATATTATAATTATTGGCGTATGTATTATAATTAAGGGCGTACATATTATAATAAAGGGCGTATACTATATAAATCGGGGAGCAAAAAATGGGAATAGTGGAGTTTTTTACAAAATTAGAGGTAATAAAAAAACATTCAGAGGGGTACATAATAATGGATTACAACTTATTCTTCAATACGGAGTTGGAACTCCGTTCTCCCATAACGAAAAACGGACTCACCATAATGGCAAGTCCGTTATCTATTTTATAATTAGGTATAGCCTAGAGTTTGATTTTAGAAAAATGGTCGACTACCTCATTTTCGTTCTTAAGCATTCTGATGCAATTCATCAACGCCCGCCCATTATGGTAATTACATTTCCACACAGAGGCTTTAGGAGCATCTATTACTTCCGGATTATAATTAGAGCCGTTGATATACCAATCGCCATGTTGCTTATCAATAAGGTAATTGTCGATATAGCTCCACATCTTTAGATAGGATTGGTAGTACTTTTTCTCTTCCGGAAAAATTTTGGACATCAATAAAAGTGCATTCAATCCTTCTGCCTGCACCCACCACTGTGCATTCTTACTAAGAATAGTTATACTATTGCTCCCGGGGAGATAATATCCTTCATCATAAAATCCACCAGAGGTCTGATCAAACCCATTGGCTAATGCATGGTCAACAAGCTTCTTAGCTATTTTCAGAGTAGTAGTCTCATTTTTTTCGCCCAAAGCGTATGATGCTTCGAGAAGCAGAAAAGCTGTTTCAACGTCGTGTCCGAATGTAATATGGTCCATCCAACTGCGGCTCCGAATTACCTCCTCGCTCGAATCGCGATTTGAGACTAACTTCCAGTCGTCAGTGAAATACAGGTTCAAATATCCTTTCTTATTGACAAATGTATCGCGTACAATGGTAAGCACTTCTTGCAAACGTGTTTTTACCAATGGATCAGGCCATACTTTATACAATTCAGTAAAAGCTTCCATTAAATGAATCGTTGAATTATAATCTTTCAATGAACCATTGCCTGCACCCGGCTCCCTTGAATCGGTCTTAATTTTCGACAACCAAATTCCATCCACCGACATTGCATCAACATAACCTCCGTGAACATTATCATGGCTATGTTTATCAAGCCATAGAAAAGTCTTCCTGGCATAATTTAGCGCAACCGTATCCTTGGTAAGTTTATAATAGGAAGTCAACCCATAAATTGCAAACGCATTACCATAAGCTGTTTTAGTATTACCGTACATTTCGTCGGTATACTTGCCGGTCTTTGAACGTATATTAAAGAAACCGCCATGGGTATTATCCCACATATGCTTAGTGAGGAATTGGAATCCGTGACGCGCATATTTAGTATAGGTGGGATCATTATAAAACAGAGTTGCTTCAGAACTGGTCCATATCAGACGGCTTTGTGTGACCAACATCTTGGGCTGATGTTCAGGGATTTTCCAATCGAATGTGGCATTACTAAAGTATCCCCCATTCACCGAATCTATCATTCGGGGATACCAAACATCCAAAACTCCTTTTCTTAACGATTGATCGAAAACGGTAATCATTGAATCACTTTTCGATACTGATTGCTGAGTTTGGGCACTGAGACTGAGTGAATCAAACAGGATAATGAGCATGCCTGAAATAATTACTTTTAAGCTTAAACTTTTCATCTGGTATTTTTTAAGTGTGATTTAAAGTATAGACAATTAGCACATGACAATAAATAATTATAGCAATTTAATTTATTGTGCAGCATATATTTAAGGTGGGGCTTTGCCCCAAACCCCACATACTTTTTTGTCTTGAAACAAAAAAGTATGCAAAAAAATTCAAGACTTCGCCCACTTCGCTCGAAAAACTTGCGCTCGGTAGGCTCAAATCGTCCAAACTCATTCCGACGAAATACGTCGGAACTCAAACAAGGACGATTTTTACCCGCCTACCTCACTTGTTTTTCGGCTCACCGGACGAGGTCAGTCCGTATCCGAATAGTGTCTAAAATGTTAAATATACCACATTCAATAAATTACAAGGAATATGTTTTTTTCATGTATTAAAGTATAGACAATAAAAAAACTGTTGTTTATAGAGTTGGTATTTTTTACAGAGCGAAATTATAGTTATAAACAATTAGCTCTCAAATATAATCAAAAGACCATTATGATGTAGTTATTGAGGATTAAGATCTAACGACACGCTTTGTGGGCATAAAAATAGACAAAGAAATCCAATAGTTATAATACTAATTTATCTATTAACAAGTATGTAATTCTGTTTATATTATTTTAAAACGGAGTTTGAACTCCGTTCTCCCATAATGAAAAACGGACTCACCTCAGTTGAGGTAAGTCCGTTTTATTTAATAGTAAATGGTAAATAGTCGATCCATTTTTGACGATCAGAACTTCATGTACTTTTTACCTTTTTGGATATAAACACGCGCAGGGAGGAGTGACTCGAAATCTTTGCCTACGTAGCGACCATAAATATCGTAAATGGGGGATGAATCCGGCTTCTTTGAATCATCCTTGATGAGGTCAACACCTGTTGTTGGGTTTTGTGGCGCTCCCAGACCACGTGCAAAACCGGCGTAGGTATGCTTACGGTACCAATCGAGTGTCCACAGTCCTACAGGCGTATCGGCACGCCATCCGCTGTTTGACGGAGAATCGGTAGCGCACCACTGACAGATAGCCCACTGTTGGTTAGCTGGAACAATCTCCAGGTATTTCTTCACAATCCATTCGTAATAGGATGCCATGCGCTGATGCATTTCTTCTGTCATATTGGCTGTTGTCACATCTTTACCACTGGCATCGACCATTCCCATGTCTAATTCGCTGATACGAACCAGTTTGCCTGAAGCCGCCATGAGTCTAAAACTGTTCTCGACAGCATTCTTCTTGCTGGTCTGAGTGGCGTCATTCATGTAGCACGATATGTGCATCTGTGAGCCGATGCCGTCTACCTTTGTTACACCATCGGCTTCCCAACGCGCTATCCACTTAATGAGCGATTTCAGTTTTTCGTTGCCATCCCAGTCACTTTCCAAATTGTAGTCATTGATAAACAGCTTCAGTTTACCATCGTCACCACCTTTTGTAGCCATTGAATTGGCATAATGCAGACGAGCCAGACGTATTGCCTGACGGGCATACTCCAGATCACCCATATAATCCTGCCAGAAGAAATTGGCGTCATCGCCGTTGTAATGCTGAAGGTCGTAAACACCATCACCGTCGGCATCGCCTCCCGAGATAGACTCGTTGACCACGTCCCACGCCTTCACTTTTCCAGCGCAGGCAGTCATCATACCGCCTATCCATTGGTTCATGGCGTAGACCAACGTGTCATGTTTGACCTGAGCAGACAAGGGAATGCTCTGAGGTAGTTGAACGTATAAGTAGTCCGTCTTGATGGTGGCGTTTGTCACAGCGTTATCGCCGTAGTGCTTCCATGCAAACGATGATACATCGGTTCCATCCAAATTCCCGTTTATCACACGTTCCACCCCATTGACTTTTAAACTGATATTGTCGAAATAGTAAGCGTTGGCACCGGCAAATTCGTTTAGGTTGAAAGCGATTGACTGTCCTGCATCAGCGAATGAGCCTGTCTTGGTCACCGTCTTCCATTCTGTTGTGAAGTTGACATCACCAACTGCCTGATAGTTTACGTAAGTTCCCGGGGCGTTGTGTATTTGAGTCGTTGCCTTCGCTTCACTGTCTGCACGTACTTCGGCAGAAAATTCATACGTATCACTTTTATTGAAACTACCTAACTTAATCCAGAACTGATTATCCCATGTATTCGCATTCTTTGCCGTGGCATTCATCACGATACAGCTACGGGTAGTCTTCTTACCTCCCACGGACTTATCAAACCTGATGTTCTTAATCCAAATGTCACCAACGAAGTCTCCGTTCTGGAAAAGTAGAAAACTATTGTCGAGGGTGCTGGTGTAGTTGACGACCACATCCTTCCAATCCGTTGTGAAGGGTATTTCCGCGCTCGCTCCGCCGCTCCAGTCTCCAAGTTTACTGTGGATACTTCCGGCAGCCGACCCTTTTACGGTGATGGTCATTTTATAGGTTTCGCCCTTTACGGTCGGGATGTTGTCCATCAAAATGTACTGAACTTCCCATGAGTTAACCATCTTGGTGGTATGCACCTGAAGACCGTCACTTACGAATGAGGTGGTATAACCAAACGTTGTTTTGTCCGATGTCCAACCGATGCTCTTTTCCACAGTAAAGTCCTTTGATTTCAACAACATCCATAGGGTCGTGTCACTGTTTGCAATGGGTAGCGGGGCTTTGTCCTTGATCAAACCGTTCAGATAGCCTACAGCCTGCTGGGAATGCCATGCCAGCGTATGTCCGTAAACATTTACACCAGCCTCCGATGCAGCATTTACAAAATTAGTAACCGTACCGAAATTCATGGATCCGGTGCTGCTCACACAGCTTGCCATCTTCATTTCATTGCCTGCAACTGTCTCCGTGAAATAGCCATTGACAACCGCCTTAACCGTGCTGTTGTTCAGGTAATCATTGGCACCGACGGCAAGTCCCAACTTGAAATTGGGATACTTCTCATAATTAATGTATTGCTTGAGTGGCAGATAGTTCTTTAGGTATCCGTAAGTTGTTCCATCTGCCGGATTACCAGTTGTGTAGTTCTGCGCACCTACTGTCATGGTTCCGTACGCGGCTAAAGCAAGTAAGAGAAATTTCAGTTTCATATTGTATTATAGTATTATTCCGGGTAATTAATTATTCATTTTAAGGTTCATGTTTACTTATTTCTTTTTTGAAAACAATATGGCTTCCAAAAAATTTCGCGCAAATTTACGCAATTATTTATCGGTAGGATTTTTGAATTTAGATATTTTTTTGGGTAGGATATTTGAATTTAGATAATTCTTTGCGATAATTGGTGCCCATGGGTTTTTGTTCCTCATATATTTCTCTAATCGCACAATTTTTTATTCTGAGTTTTTTATAATTGGTGCCAACATTTGCTTATACGCCATTTATTTTGTGTAAGCGCCAAAGTATGACGTATATATTTGTCTTATGTTTAGATAAATTTATCTGATATTCAGGTATTTGTTATTTACTGCGGCAATTATCTTTATGTCGCATATCCCATTTATTAAAATTCTCCACTTTTTTTCCTCCCCAAAAAAATAAATAATTTTTTTTTACTATATTTATATAATTCAGTTCCACAAACAAAAAACGGACTCACCACAATAAGGTAAGCCCGTTTTTCTTAAATAGTAAATGGTAAATGACTAAATAGTCAATTCATTTTATTCTTCCAATAAAATTTCCATGATAGTACAAGCTGCTTTAGCAACCGGGCTACCAGGGCCGAAGATAGCTGCGACACCGGCTTTGTAAAGGAAATCGTAATCTTGCGCTGGAATAACTCCACCTGCAATTACTACGATATCTTCGCGACCTAATGCTTTCAATTCGGCAATAACTTGTGGTACCAATGTTTTGTGACCAGCTGCCAACGAAGAAATACCCATGATATGTACATCATTTTCTACAGCTTGTTTTGCTGCTTCGGCAGGAGTTTGGAACAATGGTCCCATATCCACGTCGAAACCACAGTCGGCATAACCGGTAGCAACAACTTTTGCACCACGGTCGTGACCATCCTGACCCATTTTAGCGATCATGATACGAGGTTGACGACCTTCTTTCTTGGCAAATTTCTCAGTAAGCTCGCAAGCTTTTTGGAAAGTTGCATCGTTTTTAGTTTCTGATGAATACACGCCTGAAATAGTTCTAATGGTTGCTTTATAACGACCTGCAACAGCTTCGCAGGCATCAGATATTTCACCTAATGAAGCACGAACACGAGCAGCTTCAACGGCTAGTTCCAGTAAGTTACCGTTGCCTGTTTTAGCACATTCGGTAATAGCAGCCAATGCTTTTTGAACATCAGCTTCGTTACGGTTAGCACGCAATTGTTTCAAACGTTCGATTTGTTGAATACGTACTGCAGTATTGTCCACTTCCAAAATATCAATTGGAGCTTCTTTTTCCAAACGGTATTGATTTACACCAACAATTACCTGACTTCCCGAGTCGATACGTGCTTGTGTGCGAGCTGAAGCTTCTTCGATACGCATTTTAGGAACACCTGTTTCGATAGCCGCAGCCATACCACCCAGTTTTTCTACTTCTTCGATCAACGCCCATGCTTTTTCAGCAATCTCGTTGGTCAATGTTTCTACGTAGTAAGAACCTGCCCATGGATCAACTTCCTTGGTAATATCAGTTTCTTGTTGGATATAGATTTGAGTGTTACGGGCAATACGAGCTGAGAATTCAGTTGGCAAAGCGATAGCCTCGTCCAATGCATTGGTGTGAAGCGACTGAGTGTGACCCAAAGCAGCAGCCATAGCTTCGATACAAGTACGACCAACATTGTTGAACGGATCTTGCTCAGTAAGCGACCAACCTGAAGTTTGCGAGTGTGTACGCAATGCCAATGATTTTGGATTTTTAGGGTTGAATTGTTTTACGATTTTTGCCCACAACATACGTGCAGCACGCATTTTGGCAATTTCCATAAAGTGATTCATACCGATAGCCCAGAAGAATGACAAACGTGGAGCGAACGAGTCGATATCCATACCTGCATTTACTCCGGCACGTAAGTACTCTAGTCCATCAGCCAATGTGTAAGCCAACTCGATATCGGCAGTTGCACCGGCTTCTTGCATGTGGTAACCCGAGATAGAGATAGAGTTGAACTTAGGCATTTTTTGAGAAGTAAACTCAAAAATATCAGCAATAATTTTCATCGAGAATTTTGGTGGGTAAATATAAGTATTACGAACCATAAATTCTTTCAAAATATCGTTTTGGATCGTTCCGGCCATTTCTTCCAGTTTTGCACCTTGCTCTAAACCTGCATTGATATAAAATGCAAGGATAGGAAGTACAGCACCGTTCATGGTCATAGAAACCGACATTTTATTCAATGGAATACCATCAAACAAAACTTTCATATCTTCGATAGAACAGATAGAAACACCCGCTTTACCAACGTCACCTACCACACGTTCGTGGTCGGCATCGTAGCCACGGTGTGTAGCTAAGTCGAACGCAACCGAAAGACCTTTTTGTCCGGCAGCTAAGTTACGACGATAGAATGCATTTGATTCTTCGGCAGTAGAGAATCCGGCATATTGACGAATTGTCCAGGGTTGCATGGCGTACATTACGCTGTAAGGTCCACGCAAATAAGGTGGAAGTCCGGCAGCATAATTTAAATGTTCCATTCCTTCCAAATCATCTTTGGTGTAAAATGGTTTTACGGGAATCAACTCAGGTGTAAGCCATGTGCTTTCGGTCTGAGGAGCTTTTGACGTAACAGAAAAATTCTGAATGTCTATATTTTTAAAATTTGGTTTCATTCTTTTTTAGATTTTTAGAATAAAGAATAAAGAACAAAGACAAAAGAACAAAGGCTTGTTCATGTCAGCGTATCAGTATGCTCAATCCAGTTTATTTTTAAATCCAATAATCATTTTTTGAATCTCAACGATTTTGTTTTGTAATAAAACAAAAACATCATGTTCAATATAATTTAATTTAGATGCAATTGTTAGTTCAGTTTCAAGTTCATAAGAAGAACCAATAGACATTTCGAGAAAACGAGCAAAGTCTTTATTACTCGACTTTGCAGAACCTTCAGCAATATTTGAAGGAATAGATACCGCTGAGCGATTCATTTGAGAAGATAAACCGAATTTTTCGTTATTTGGAAAAGTATTTGTGAGTTGATAAATTTCAACCACCAAATCCATTGACTTCAACCAAATATCCAGTTTTCTAAAGTTATGCATCCTCTCCGGTCTCCTGTCTTTTGTCTTTTGTCTTTCTTCTTTGTTCTTAACTCTTATACCAATTTCGCATTAAACGCTGTCAACATATCCAACACATTGGTTTTTACATTTACAAAATGTTCAATTCCAATTGCTTTCAAATCGTCGGTACAAGCAGGAGCTCCGGCAACCACAAATTCTGCTTTTCCTTTAGCCAATGCATAAGCAGCAGGAGCCAATTCAGCGTATTCGTCATCGCTCGAACAAATAACAATAATATCTGCATTTGCTTCCAAAGCAGCTTTTACACCTTCTTCAACTGTAGCAAATCCTAAGTTATCAACAACTTCGTAACCTGCACATGCAAAGAAATTACATGAGAATTGAGCACGAGCCAAACGCATTGCCAGGTTACCAATGGTCAACATAAACGCTTTTGGACGTTTAGCAGCCGCTTCGGTAGCAAAGCGCAACGCTTCGAATTGAGCAGCACCACGAACCGGTACTAATTTTTCGGTTCCTGAGTGTGAACAGTCACAACCAACTTCCTCAGTGATTTCTACTTTCGCAGCACCGTTTTCGTTGAAGTTAGGGAATTGATTGGTTCCTAACAAAATCTCGCGACGGCTCGAAACAGCTTTCAGGCGGTTAGCAGCAGTAGCTTTGATAGCTTGTTGAACAGAACCCGAAGTAATAGCAGCAAAGAAACCACCTTGCTCCTCAACTTCTAAGAACAATTTCCAGGCTTGAGCAGCTATTTCATTTGTCAAAGTTTCAACATAGTATGAACCTGCAGCAGGATCAGAAACTTTATCGAAATGACATTCTTCTTTTAATAATAATTGTTGATTACGGGCAATACGTTCCGAGAATTCGTCGGTAGGTTTGAAGACCGAATCGTAACCTAAAACGGTAAGTGAATTAACGCCTCCGATAGTTGCACTCATAGCTTCGGTTTGGGTACGAAGCATGTTTACATTAGCGTCAAGAATTGTTTTGTTGAAAGTACTTGTTTCGGCATGAACGCGCATTTTGGCTGCACATTTGCAAATACCGTTTTCAGTGCTTGAGCAATCGTCTTTTTTACAAGCAGGTTGGTAAGCATCTACTATCATTGCCCACAACATGCGAGCAGCACGGAATTTGGCAATTTCCATAAAATAGTTACCACCAACTCCATACGTAAATTTAATTTTTTTAGCAGCTAATGAAGTATCCACTCCGGCTTCCACCATCATCGAAAGATATTCGTTACCCCAAGCCAATGAATAACCCAGCTCTTGTGCGATAAAAGCACCTGCATTACTCAATACATTTGCATTTACACCAATCACGCGGTAGTAAGGTAAACCTGCAGCAGCTTCGATAGTAGCTTTTGCTTTTGCAGTAATTTCTTCTTTTGTCAACTCTTTGCCCGCTTGCAACATGCGTTTCATTGGGTCAAAGTTGATAGAACCTTGCAATTTAGTTACATCAGCGTTTTGCGATTTGAAATAAGCAGTAAGAATAGTAGCCAGTTCAGCTGCTGCACTTACACAAATTCCAAAGTTTAGCTCAACAGATTCAGGAACAATGTGAGCAAGCAAAGTTGCAATAAAATCAGCACTTAAATCAGCTTTGTTTAATTTGAATCCAAGTGAAGTTGCACCTTTACAAAGAACGTCCAATGCTTTTGCGTTAGCATCTTTTGCGTTTACTACATCAATGTCTTGACGTACAAACCACTCATTACCCGGTTTAGTTCCGCGAATGTACGGAAATGCACCCGGAGCCGAATCTTTAGTTTTGAGGTTTGCAATATCCTCTGCACGATAGAAAGGCAACACGTTGAAGCCTTCGTTGGTTTTCCAAACGAGCTTTTTGTTGAAGTCAGCTCCCTTGAGATCAGCTGTAATTTTGTCCATCCATTGCTGTGTGCTAACCGATGGAAATTCAGCTAATAAATTCAATTTTTTTTCTGCCATAATATATATTGATTTTCGTAATTTCTAAGCGGGTGCAAAATTACAACTTTCTATTGAGTTAGAAGAATTTTTTGCTAATGAATTAAAGAAAAATTTCGGTAATTGAAAAACAGCCTTCGTTTTGGTCATTTCAGAATCAAACAGTTCAACAATCATCAGATTATTAACCCTTTAATTTATTTATAAAAATACTGATTCTATTTATACTAGCCAACTAAAACAGAATAAAATTTTCATTTATATCTATTTTTAATTTAATTTCACAGCAGAACGCAAATTATTTTTATCTTTACAGCACAAAAATCAAAAACAACTTTAAACTCATTTTTATGGAAACATTGATCAACAACACAGAAACTGAAAACACACAAAACCTTTTAGTAACGGCCGAAATCCAGACTTATCTGCGCACTGCGAGCAATTGGGCTACATTTCTGGCTATTCTCGGATTTATTGGATCCTTCCTTATGATACTGATTGGATTGGCAATAACTTTAATTGGTGGCACTCTATCATCACTTTCAAACACACCAGACTCCGCAATTGGGTCAGCTATTTTACCATACATGGGCATCTTCTACATCATCATCGCAGTCATCTATTTTCTTCCAGCATTATATTTGTTTCAATTTGCAGAGAAAACAAAAAAAGCAATAGACAACTACAATCAGGAATTGTTAAGTGCCGGATTGGAAAAGTTAAAGTCTACCTTCAAAACCCTGGGCATTATGACTATCACTTTCATTGTCATCACAATAGTTGGATATGGAACACTAATCGCCTTTATGCTTCAATCAAAAATTTTATCCTAATCAATTTTCAGAAACACATCAAACTACTCCGAATCTATGGAAATCGGCTTTTTCTGCAACTTAACCAACTATGATAATTTGCAGAAAGTTGTTTCATTACAAAACGCCAAAATAGAATATTTATTCTCTTTTTATTCTTTTCAATCATTTCATCAACAAATAAATAGCATTGTTGATAACTTTGGGGAAATAAATACATTTTTATCATTTTTGAGTTTGCAGTTAAGAAGAAAAAGCAGTACTTTTGCACAAATTTGGACAATCGAGTCGGGAAACAATAAAATTTTACACTCTACAATATATTTATGCACAAGTACAAGCCCCTTCATTTAGTTTTGGAAGACGGAACCGTTTTCAAAGGTAAATCCTTTGGTTACGAAAAACCGGTAGCCGGAGAAGTTGTTTTTAATACCGCCATGGTCGGGTATCCCGAGAGTTTGACTGATCCATCGTATGCAGGACAACTTTTGACGATAACGTTTCCGTTAGTTGGTAATTACGGCGTTCCAAATGATATCATCCAAAACGGACTTTCTACTTATTATGAATCGGAAAAAATTCAAGCTACAGGCCTGATTGTTTCCGATTTTTCTTTTGAATACAGCCACTGGAATGCAGGGAAAAGTCTGAGCGAGTGGTTGATAGAAAACGAAGTACCCGGAATTTTTGGAGTTGATACACGTGAGTTGACAAAGTTGGTTCGTGAAAAAGGAACCATGAAAGGTAAGTTTGTTTTTCCTGATGGCGATGATATTGATTTTATCAATCCGGATGATGAAAACCAGGTAGCAAAAGTGAGCTGCAAAGAAGTAATAACTTACGGAAACGGAAAACACCGCGTATTACTTGTTGACTGCGGTGTAAAACACAATATTATACGTTGTCTGCTGAACCGCGACACTACGGTGATTCGTGTGCCATGGGATTATGACTTCAACCACATTGAATTCGACGGATTGTTTATCTCTAATGGTCCCGGTGATCCTGAGTACGCTCAAGATACTGTGCGCCATATTCAAACAGCCATGAAAACCGGAAAACCGATTTTCGGTATTTGTATGGGTAACCAATTGCTTTCGGTAGCCGGTGGAGCCAAAACCTACAAATTGAAATATGGTCACCGTAGCCACAACCAACCGGTACAATTGGTTGGAACGCAACGTGCCTTCATCACTTCTCAAAATCACGGTTTTGCCGTTGACAATAAAACATTAAGCTCTGAATGGGAATCGTTATTCGTTAACATGAACGACGGAACAAACGAAGGTATTCGTCATAAAACGAAACCCTGGTTCTCGGCACAGTTTCACCCTGAAGCTGCTTCAGGCCCGACAGATACTGAATTCTTATTCGACGTATTTATCAGAACACTGGAAGGAACTGACAAAACCATTCCTGAACTGATTGAGCAAGAATGTGTAGCAAAACTAAAAAGAACCCACGAAGATAAACAAATCAACAAAGGGGAAATCAAGAAAGTGTTGGTACTTGGTTCGGGTGCTTTGAAGATTGGTGAAGCAGGTGAGTTTGACTACTCCGGTTCACAAGCATTGAAAGCATTGAAGGAAGAAGGTATTGAAACAGTGCTTATCAATCCTAACATTGCCACTGTACAGACTTCGGAAGGTATTGCCGACAAGGTTTATTTCTTGCCTGTTACTCCCGACTTTGTAGAACGTGTTATCGAAAAAGAAAAACCGGACGGTGTTTTCCTATCCTTCGGTGGACAAACTGCATTAAACTGTGGTGTAGCTTTATTTAGAGACAAAATCTTTGAAAAACATAATGTACGTGTTCTTGGAACACCTGTACAATCGATTATCGACACTGAAGACCGTGAAATTTTCAACCAAAAATTATCGGAAATCGATGTAAACTATATCAAGAGTGAAGCGGTAAACGATCTTGAAAACGCCATTCGTGCGGCTAATGAACTCGGTTATCCGGTTATTGTCCGTGCGGCTTATGCACTGGGCGGTATGGGTAGCGGTTTCTGCGACAACGACGAAGAAATGGTGGAATTGGTAACCAAAGCGTTTGCTTATTCTTCACAGGTATTGGTTGAGAAATCATTAAAAGGATGGAAAGAAATTGAATACGAAGTAGTTCGTGATAAATACGACAACTGTATTACGGTTTGTAATATGGAAAACTTCGATCCACTTGGAATTCACACCGGTGAAAGTATCGTTGTGGCTCCATCACAAACCCTAACCAACCGCGAATATCACAAACTTCGCGAACTGGCTATCCGCATTATCCGCCACATTGGTATCGTGGGTGAATGTAACGTTCAATATGCCTTCGATCCATTCTCGGAAGATTACCGCGTGATTGAGGTAAACGCCCGTTTAAGTCGGTCTTCGGCATTGGCTTCTAAAGCAACCGGTTATCCATTGGCTTTCGTAGCTGCCAAACTGGGACTTGGGTACGGATTGCCTGAATTGAAAAACTCGGTAACAAAAGATACTTCGGCATTCTTCGAACCGGCACTCGACTACATTGTTTGTAAAATTCCTCGTTGGGATTTAGGTAAATTCCAGGGCGTTTCGCGTCAGTTGGGATCAAGCATGAAGTCGGTAGGTGAAATTATGTCTATCGGTCGTAACTTCGAAGAGGCCTTCCAAAAAGGCTTGCGTATGATTGGGTTGGGTATGCACGGATTCGTGGCCAACAAAGATTTTTACGCCGACGACGTGGATACAGCTTTGAATCAACCAACCGATAAACGTGTATTCTATCTGGCACAAGCGCTTCACAGCGGATATACTGTTGACAGACTGCACGAATTGACCCGCATAGACCGTTGGTTCTTGTACAAATTGCAAGCTATTGTTGATAAAGAACATGAATTGGAAACATTCAATTCGTTGAATGAATTGCCGGATACTGTACTTCGCCGTGCGAAAGAAATGGGCTTCTCGGATTTCCAAATCACTCGTTTGGTAACCAAATGCGATAGCAACGATATTGACGAGAACATAAAACTAACCCGTCTTCACCGTAAAGAACGTGGCATCGTTCCGGTGGTAAAACAAATTGATACGCTTGCCGCCGAATATCCTGCACAAACCAACTATTTGTATCTAACTTACGGCGGAACAGCCAGTGATGTAAAATACCTTGGCGACCACCGCTCGGTAGTGGTGCTTGGCTCGGGAGCATATCGTATCGGCTCGTCGGTTGAGTTCGACTGGTGTGGTGTAAACGCACTGTTGACCATTCGCAAAGAAGGTTTCCGCTCGGTAATGATCAATTACAATCCTGAAACGGTTTCGACCGACTACGATATGTGTGACCGTCTGTACTTCGATGAATTAAGCTTCGAACGTGTGATGGACATTATCGATATGGAAAATCCAATGGGAACGATTGTTTCTACCGGAGGACAAATTCCAAACAACCTGGCATTGAAACTGGCAGGAGCTAACGTAACCATTTTGGGAACGCAAGCTAAAGATATCGACATGGCCGAAGACCGTCACAAGTTCTCGTCAATGCTCGACACCTTGAAGATTGACCAACCACGTTGGAAAGAATTGACAACTTTCGATGATGTGAATGATTTCGTAAAAGGGATCGGATTCCCGGTATTGGTGCGTCCTTCGTATGTACTTTCGGGTGCAGCTATGAACGTATGTTACGATTCTACTCAGCTGGAGAACTTCCTGAAACTGGCAACTGATGTTTCGAAGAAACACCCGGTTGTAATTTCAGAATTTATCGAACGTTGCAAAGAAATTGAAATTGATGCGGTAGCTAAAAATGGGGAAATACTTGTTTATGCTATTTCGGAACACGTGGAATTTGCCGGAGTTCACTCGGGTGATGCCACCACTCAATTCCCTCCACAAAAAATCTATGTGGAAACCATTCGCCGAATCAAGAAAATTGCTAGTGAAATTGCAAAATCATTGAATATCTCAGGACCATTCAACATTCAGTTCCTGGCGCGTGATAATTATATCAAGGTAATTGAATGTAATTTACGTTCTTCACGTAGTTTCCCATTCGTTTCTAAGGTGTTGAAAATAAACTTTATCGAACTGGCAACGAAAGTAATGCTTGGCTTAGAAGTTGAAAAACCTGAAAAATCAGCATTTGATCTGGATTATGTAGGTATCAAAGCTTCTCAGTTCTCCTTCTCACGTTTACAACAAGCTGACCCTGTGTTAGGAGTAGATATGGCTTCGACCGGCGAAGTGGGTTGTATTGGAGATGATTTCTCGGAAGCGATTCTGAAATCACTTCTTTCGGTAGGCTATCGTATTCCAAAAAAACGTATCCTGATTTCTTCCGGAGAAACAAAATCGAAACTGGAACTTTCTGAAGCTTGCCTTGCACTTCAAAAGAAAGGTTATGAACTGTTTGCAACACGCGGCACACAACGTTTCCTTGAGGATAACGGGGTAACTGCAACTGCAGTAAACTGGCCGGACGAAGATGGCGAGTTGAATGTGAAAGACATGATCTCAAACAAACAATTTGACCTGGTTATCAATATTCCAAAGAATACCACTAAACGTGAACTTGCTAACGACTATATCATTCGTCGTGGTGCTATCGACTTCAACATTCCGTTGTTCACCAATGCGCGTTTGGCGTCAGCCTTTATCAATGCCTTCTGCACTATGAGCTTCGAAGACATTAAGATTAAGAGTTGGGATGAATATTGATCTTAGATACTAGATTTTAGAACAAAGATCTTAGACTAAATAAAAAACAGCCGATTGCAGAAATGCAATCGGCTGTTTTGCATCAAACAAGTTAAATATATTTAAAATTACTAATATATAAATTAAATGTAAAGTTTATTTGTCATTATGTAATAAATACATTACATTTGCAGCATAAATTTAAAACTAATTATTATGACAAAGAATTACTTATTCCCAGCCCGATTTCAGAAGTTCGGATGGTTTCTTTTAGTTCCGTTTGGATTAATGTTTTTTCTCTTTGCATTTGGACCTGATTCAATCAAAGAGCGATGGCCCATGCCTGTCTTTGCTTTGGTAGATGAAGTATTATTTCAAAAAACTAGTTGGTTTAATTTTACGTCAAATTGTGTATTCGATGAAGTTGCATTCATTGGACTTATCGTATCACTGCTTCTCATAGCCTTTTCGAAGGAAAAAGATGAAGACGAATTCATCTCACAAATTCGTCTGAATTCTTTGGTTTGGGCACTGTTAATCAACTATGTAATTTTAATTCTTGCTGAATTATTTATTTATGGAATGCCATTTCTAAATGTTCTCTATTTCAATTTAATCATGATATTGGTATTATTTGTTATTAAGTTCAGGATAGAACTTTACAAACTCAAAACAAACGCTGGAAATGAAAAATAATATAAAAGTTGAACGGGCGATAAAGAATATCACTCAACAACAGCTTGCAGATTCGGTAGGGGTTAGTCGGCAAACAATAAATGCCATGGAATTGGGAAAATATGTGCCATCAACACTATTAGCCTTAAAAATTGCACGCTGCTTTGAAACAAATGTTGAGAAAATTTTCCAATTGGAGGATGGAGAATAAAAATAGTTGTTAACACAACCAAATCAGCCGATTACAGAAATGTGATCGGCTGTTTTTTTGTATTACAAACAAACTTATTTGACGGCAGAAGCTAAGGTACCATTCAATGACATAGACGAATTAAAATTAATAACTGCCTCCATTGCATAATGATCGGAAAGATTGGACGGACGCTGTCCAATCTTTTCATAGAAAGTCTTCACGGAGCGTTCTATTCTATGGATAAATTGATCATTTCTCACCAAAATATAATCGATAACTTTCTTCTTTCCCAAAGCATTCTTCACCAAAGTATTGTCTACTTCATCATATGTAAACTTTGTATCGCCGGTTATTTCACCATTGCTTGCTTCGAGGATATGTAACATTTGCTTATAATTAGTATGATCGTCCATATCAATGTTAAAATCACCGCAAATAATTTGTGGAATATTCGGATTGAAGAACTGATTCAACAAATGTTCCTTGATTTCGCTACATTGACTTTCTCGCACCAGGTGTGAGTTATCAGCTTGAAGGTGAGTAGTAAGCAGTTGAAACTTTGCACCATGAAAGTCGCCTTCAAACAGCACAGCACCTTTTCGGGCTATCATGTCGAATCCCTTACTAATGCTAAACTTAATCTTATCCAACTGAGTCAGGGGTATTTTACTCACCACCCACAGCCCGCTACTTGTTCTAAATGGCAACATACATTTATTGGCAGGCCCGTATTGAAAAGGATACGCTTTTGCAAGTCGTTTTGACAATATACTACGACATTTAGTGCTGAAAGCTTCCTGAAAAACAATGATCTGACAATCGGAATGCTGTAATTTGTCAGCTATAACCCGCGCACGATCGGCATTACGATTAAACAAACTAATGTAAGGCAACATGTAGATGTTCCAACTGAGAATCTTGAGCGATTCTGAGTTTACGACAGAATTTTCTAACAGTTGTTCTTGACTGTTTGCATGAGAAGTAGATAATACCATAAGTAGTAAAATAAAAAATAAAATTTTAATCATATAATTGACTCTTATTTCTATCTGCAAACTAACAACAAAAACGTTACAGCAGTATGAAGAGGATATGTGTATATGATTAAAATTAGTCTGCCCATGAATTAGAAATAGGACTTCACCCCTATTTTTATAACAAAACGGGAAGCAAAATATATTGTATCTTTGTCATCGCTAAAGGCGAAGTACACCAGGTAAAAGTTTATAAAATATGAAAGTAGTAGCAATTAACGGTAGTCCTCACAAAGAAGGAAATACATACCATGCATTGAAAATTGTAGGTTCAAAACTAGAAGAAAACGGAATTGAGTTTGAAATTATCCATGTGGGTAATAAAGCCGTGAGAGGCTGTATGGCATGTGGTTCGTGCCGAAGAACACATGACGAGAAATGCAGTATCACCACCGATCCACTCAACGAATGGATACAGACCATCAAAAGTGCCGACGGCATTATTCTATCTTCGCCGGTTTATTATTCTGGTGTTGCAGGAACTATGAAAAGCTTCCTCGACCGTTTGTTTTATGTTTCGCTCAGCAACGGTGGTTTTTTCCGTCATAAAGTAGGTGCAGCTGTGGTAGCAGTACGTCGCTCGGGTGGCTCATCAACACTGGATGCCCTAAATCACTATCTCTCTTATTCCGAAATGATGGTTGCTACTTCGAGCTACTGGAACATTATCCACGGCACCAGTCCCGGCGAAGCAGTGCAAGACAGCGAAGGTGTACAAATTATGGAAGTGCTTGGCAACAATATGGCGTGGCAACTTAAAATGCGTGAAATGACCAAGGACACTCTCCCCGCTCCTGCCAAAGTACAAAAAGTAATGACCAACTTTATCAGATAAGTCGTTTTAATAAAATAACTAAAACAGCCGATTGCAGCAAAGCAGTCGGCTGTTTTCTTTGCAATTCAAATTAATTTTGTTTAGATTAGATTAAAAAACAAATAACTTATCAGATCAATTTTACTAAAAATTATTCCTATATTTGTAGCCATAATCAGAAAGCCTGCATGTCAAGTTTGCAAAATGGTTCATTTTTACATTATGGTAGATAGAAAAGAAAATAGCACATACCTAGCCAGAATCATATTTATGATGCTGTTCTTCGTTGTTCTGTTTTCGGCCAACGGAAGATCGGAAAAACCGACTTACAACGATGCACAATACGGACTTAGTGCTGATTTGCATTTGAGTCCTGCAAAAGCTGTGATTACCGATCTTTGCCAGTTACCTGTATTTCATAAATGCCTACCCACCTCTTTTGATTTGAAAGGATTTGGACTTTACAGTTACAAGCTAAAAATAGCTGCCGACAACAACGCTATTTCGCAGCAAATCAACTCCATCGAAAAATATGTTGCACTTATAAAACCTCAGTCTACCTGTAGGTTTTACTATCATCTATTTCACATAGATACCGACGACTCTCCCGTTTTAAGTTAGATTTCACTTCCCGTATGTATAATTTTCCTGCTTTAGAAATGAAGTGGGAGCATATCTAATTTAAAAAATTTACAAAAATGAAAACAAAAATATATTCAGTTACCGCTATCTTACTGATAGCGATTATGCTCTTGAGTTCTGTAAATAAAGTAAAAGCCAGCACCAGTATAACTATTCGGTCGGACGATAAGAATATTTCGTCTGCTGCGCTTTCGCAATCGGCAACAATCATTTCGAACCGACTAAAGGACTATAGTTCTGAGAAATTTGAACTGACTGTTATGCCCGAAAAGAAAGTTATAAAGGTTACGCTTTCCGACAAATGGGATGTAGAAGTGGCTGAAAAGTTACTGACTCAAAAGGGAGAAACAGGGTTTTATACGCTCTATAATCGTGCTAAGTTATCAGAATTATCGATAGACACACAACATTTATTATCCCTGTTGAGAAACGATGTAAAAAGCACCACCGATCCGAGCATTGGAAGTTGCACAGCATCCGAAACAACTAAGGTAAATAACTATCTTCAATCGTTGAAAAAGAACCAACAATGCAGGTTTGTGTGGGGTCAACCATCTAAAGAAGGCGACATGAGTCTGTACGCTCTTCAAGTGGAAAAAGGCAGCAGTCCTTTGTTATCGGGAAAAGATATCGAAAGTATGAAATCGGGCATGGATGGGAAAATCAATTTCGTTGAGCTAGGTTTCAAAAAACCGGTAATAGAATTGTGGGCTACCATTACCCGACAAAACATAAACCACTCCATTGCAATTGTTATGGACGATACTGTGTTGTGCGCCCCATTGGTACGAGCGGCTATTGAAAATGGCAAAGCAGCCATTACCGGAAGCTTTAGCGAAGCAGAAACGAAACTGATTGCTGCGCTTGGAAACAACGGCGAACTGCCAACAACGTTTTATGTGGTAAAATAGAACAAACAACGTTCTAATATAACAAACAGCCGATTGCATTAATGCAGTCGGCTGTTTTTAGTTTCATTCAGGTTTATAGCTAAACGTAACCGGACGGGGTTTAATTTCAGGATAATCTTTAACCCATTCGGCAAAGGCTTTGCGCAAGGTTTCCAGAAAAACCGGACTTTCCTGCGCACCGTTCACTGCCAATTTTCGGTTGACTACAAAATAGGGCACACCATGAATCCCCAACGCATTGGCTTCGGCAATATCGGCTTCAACCGGCGCAAGGTATTGATGCGTTTCGAGGGCATTGAGCAGTCCGGTTGTATCCAAACCTACTTCAACGGCCAGTTGCACAAGCGTAGATAAATCGTCTACATTTTGTCCTTCGGTAAAAAATGCCTCAAACAACCGTTCTTCCATCTCGTTTTGTTTGTTTTGAGCGTGAGCAAACTTCAACAGCTGTTGCGCTTTCAATGTATTGGCTACAATCACCTTGTCGAAATGATAGTCGAGTCCAGCGGCTTGTCCGGATTGTGTGATGTAACTTTGACTCTGCTTGACTTGTTCAAGCGACATTCCTTTATGGTCCGACAGATATTGCTGAATACTGATACCCGGGTTGGTGACCAAAGCAGGATTCAACTGAAACCCCTTCCACTCCACCTCAATATGTTCCTTTTCTGCAAACTGAGCCAACGCGTTTTCAAACTTCCGTTTCCCCAGATAGCAAAACGGACACATCACATCGCTCCATATTTCTATTTTCATTTTCATTCGTTCAAGTATTTATTTTTTATAGTTATCAAACAACAGGAAATATGGAAAGTTTGGAGAATCGTCAAAATAAAGCGTTTGTAGCAATTTCTACGATTGATTGTATCTGACGTAATAAATACTCCAGCGTTATTATTATTTTTACTTTTTTTGTATTAATAATGCTACGAGTATAAAATTCGACAATTAAAATATATTATATTTGTAACTAATGCGTTATATATAAAATTTACAGATGTTTAGCTCAACAAACAATCGCGATAATCTAATAGTCCTAAAAGATCTCACGACCTACATTTTAACTCTAAATTATGAATAAAAAAACATTTATAGCACTTATAATTGCCTTTACCGGAGTGTGTACTTTTCTTTTTTACGTATTCTACAATGAGGCCAGAACTACTGCCATAAAACATACAAACGAGGCGCAGATGGTTCATGCCAAAGTAGCTGCCCGTGGCATTGAGGAGTATTTTACGAACTGGATTGGTATCTTAGATGCACTATCAAAAACAGATGATATTATAAATAACAACTCTGATGGTAAACGCCTCATAAAGCTATTGTACGATGCTCATCTTGATAAAATTACATCAATTGCACGTTTAAACGAAAAGGGAATAATAACCTATTCTCCTTCTTATGACTCAATAATCGGGAATGACAGATCTAACGAAAAACATATTAAAGAATTACTTAAACATCATAAAACTATAATCAGCGATGTATTTACGCCTGTTGAAGGAGGTGAAGCCATCGCTTTGCATGTACCTATATTTAAGGGTAAGGATTTCAAAGGCTCCATTGGTATTCTGATTAATTTTAAAACAGTCGCAAAATGTTATCTCGCAGATATTAGAATTGGGAAAACGGGACATGCGTGGGTAGTTAGTCGTGACGGCATTGAACTTTACAGTCCGGAACCGGGATTCGTTGGAAAATCAGCAGCCGAAAATCTCAAAGATTTTCCATCGTTTACACCTATGCTAAACGAAATGCTCAAGGGTCGTCAGGGATATGCAACCTACCAATTTGACCAGGCCAGTGGGCAAAAAATAAAACTCGCCACCAAACTTGCAGTGTATACTCCGGTTCATTTAAAGAATACATTTTGGTCTATAGTGGTGGTATCTAACCGCGACGAAGCACTTCAAAGTCTTGTTTCATTCAGAAACAGACTTCTAGTCATTATTCTTGTATTTTTCATCTTTGGAATGATTTTTATTACATTTGGCACTAAGGCGTGGTTAATAGTAAAAGAAGAAGACAAGCGCAAAAAAGCCGAAGCCCAGCTGAAAGAAAGTGAAGAGCAGTATCATAAGATCTATGACAATGCACTGGAAGGTATGTTTCAGGTATCACTGGAAGGGAAGTGTTTTAAAGCAAACATGGCACTGGCTAAAATAATGGGGCATGATTCTATTGACGCCGTTTTTGCGTCAACAAGATTTAATGATGATCAACTTTGGGTTGACAATGCTGAAAAAAGCCGATATATCAAACTGTTTAACGAACAAGATGTTATTCTCGGATTCGAAAGTCAGTTTAAAAGAGTAGACGGAGCAATAATTTGGGTATCGATAAACACCAAATTATTGCGCGATGAGAATGGAAATAAACTTTATTACGAAGGATTTATTTTAGACATAACCGAGCGAAAGGAAAATGAACTGACCATCAAGAAAAAAATGGAAGAATTGCAATGGCATTATGACATCGCCATAAACCGGGAACTAAAAATGGTAGAACTAAAAAAAGAAATAAACAGTCTGCTGGAGGAATTGAATAGAGATAAAAAGTATAATTAGTGGAAACTGTAGATGTATTTACAGCCAATTGTTGAAAAACGATTGGCTGTTTTAGTTTTAGAATGATTGGGGAGTGTGAACTGATGTCATGGTTTATAATAGCGGTCATCTTTCCAATTTACAATGTTTGAATCGATGTAAGCACCAATGCGCCGACATGCTTCGTAATCGCGAATAACGTGATCATGAAATCGATACTGCCATACCTTCTGTCCTTTGGTTTGTCGCAATGTATTTATGCGCGTTGTAACCACCGCTTTAAAACCACCAACGAATGATGATATGGATTTTGGTTCGCGAAATGCCACGCCATAACCATCGCGGGCACCCCGTATTGATATACGGATATTGTCATCATCCGGTAGAGACGCACAGTCGTGCGTCTCTGCATCAAATTCATCAGACGCACAATCAGCCGCACAGCCGTGCGGCTCTACGTGATATTCAATCCGTAAAATGGCATGAATATGATTGGGCATAATCACGAACGCATCACAAAACAATTCCGTTCTGATTTCAAATGATTTATTCCATTCCTCCGCCGCGATTTGTCCGTATGCCGACAGATACATTTCCTTATCGACTATAGTACCGAACAAACATTCGTGATGCACGGCATTAATGGTAATAAAATACAGACCTTCACTGCTATAATCCCACGACTGCCAACGTGCGGAAGGAACACGATATTTGTTTTGAAATTTTGATAACATAGTATCTTGGTTTAAACATATACACAAATATAAACTATTTCTCGAAATTTTTGGTTCATACCATATTACACACACTTACAGCCTAACGTTCCTCGTTTGCAAAAAAGGTTGGAGCGGTGAATATCAATAAAATGATTATATTTGTCAACGAATATAAACATAAATGCATTATCATTAAACACTTAAAACAAGAAAATTGAAATGAGTAAAATAATTAAATTTGGAGAAGATGTTGAAGGATACAACATCCCTGTTTTAAACGAGCGGGAAGTAAGAGCCGCTGCCGGAATGCTGTTTTTACTAATGATTATAGCACTATTCCTTATCTTATCGAAAGGGAATTTTCTGCTGATAAAATACAGTATCACCCTGTTTCTGACCGATTTCATTATCCGTGTATTTGTGAGTCCGCGATTTTCTCCCACATTAATTCTGGGTCGCCTCATTGTTAGCAATCAAACTCCTGAATATGTTGGGGCAAGGCAGAAGAAGTTCTCGTGGATCATTGGCTTAGTGCTGGCCACTACCATGTTTGTATTGATGGTCGTTCTCAATACCTACAGCATAATAACCGGTATTATCTGCCTGATCTGCCTGATATTTTTGTTCTTCGAATCGGTGTTTGGGATCTGTTTAGGTTGTAAAGTGTATTCGCTTATCTACAAAGAAAAAGCACAATACTGCCCGGGCGAAGTGTGTGATATGAAATCGAGACAAGAGATTCAAAAAACATCCGGAACCCAACTGTTTATTGTATTGGGATTTGTGGCGTATATATTTCTAATGAGCTATTTTCTGAATTCCAACTTCAGTTCAAAACCTCACGATTTATTTGATACAGAAATGCTGGCGAAATAAAACTAAATGAACGGATATAATTGCGGATAAATTTCTTAAAAAGAAGTTTATCCGTTTTTTTTATTTATAAAACCAACACAACTAACTCGAAACAAATGCATTAAGTAAATTTTCAAACTGTTGATAAAATTTCGATCAAAATTCACTTAAATTAAAAATATATTTATACTTTTAGGGCGGTTAAATTGCTGGACAGATGTATTGGTATCATGCTAAAAATTTGATAGTTGAGTATCTAAGACAACAACTTTATCCTTTATTATTTATTCAACTTAAAAATTTTAGTATGATTGAAATCTTATTAAACTATTGGTGGGTAGTACTGATAGTGGTATGTTTAGTACTTTACAAGTACATTCTTCGTTTCTTATTTGGTATGATTATCGTACCCGAAGATCGCATCGGGTTGGTTACCAAAAAGTTTGTGTTATTTGGAGCGGATAAATCCCTGCCCGATGGCCGCATTATTGCAACCAAAGGTGAGGCCGGTTTTCAGGCCAAGGCATTAGCTCCGGGGCTTTATTTCGGGATGTGGTTTTGGCAGTATGACGTAACCATGGAGTTGTTTATGATTATTCCGGAAGGAAAAATCGGGTTGGTAATGTCGAAAGACGGCGCTCCGATTCCTACGGGCAATATCCTTGGCCAGAGCGTTGACTGCGATAATTTTCAGGATGCAGAAAAGTTTCTAAACAATGGTGGACAACGTGGTCGTCAAAGAGCTTATATCACCACGGGCTCATACCGTATAAATACCCTGCTTTTTCAGGTTTCTATCACCGACATGATTCGTATTCAGGAGAGTAAGGTTGGTATTATAACCACCCTTGACGGTCAGCCGATAGAGGCGGGACAAATTGCCGGCAAGTTGGTTGAAGGACATAATAACTTTCAGGATTTTGATCTGTTTCTGCAAAATGGTGGTAACCGCGGTTTGCAGCCTCAGGTTATTTTGGCCGGTTCGTACAATCTAAATCCCTGGGCGGTTCAGGTAGAAGAAATACCGATGACTGAGATTTCCATTGGATTTGTTGGCGTAGTCATTTCGTTTATTGGCACTGAAGGGCGTGATTTGACGGGCTCCGATTTTAAACACGGAAATATTGTCAACAAAGGTGATAAAGGCGTTTGGATTGAGCCGCTCGGCCCCGGAAAGTATCCGATAAACACGTATATAATGAAAGTGGAATTGGTACCGACAACCAACCTGGTACTCAATTGGGCATCAGCCCGCAGTGAGGCTCATAACCTGGACAAAAATCTGTCAACGATCACCGTTCGTTCCAAAGATGGTTTCCCGTTCAACCTGGATGTAGCGCAAATTATTCACGTTCCTACCACTGAAGCACCAAAGGTTATTGCCCGTTTCGGAAACATGGTGAATCTGGTTTCGCAAGTATTGGAACCAACCATTGGTAACTATTTCCGCAACTCGGCTCAGGACAGCGACGTGATTGCCTTCCTTAGCACCCGTAAAGAACGTCAGGAATCTGCTAAGGAACACATCAAAAAGGTACTTGACGAATACAATGTAAACGCTGTTGATACCCTGATTGGCGACATTGTTCCACCTGATTCGTTGATGAAAACATTAACAGATCGTAAAATTGCCGAAGAACAAAAGGTCACCTACGAAACGGAGAAAAAAGCTCAGGAAACGCGTCAGGGAATGGAAAAGGAAACTGCTATTGCCGACATGCAAAAGGAAATTGTAAAAGCGCAACAAGGTGTGGAAATTGCCGAACGAATTGCGAATGCCACAGTGAAAAAATCGGAAGGAGATGCTGCCAGCGTAAAATTAGCTGTAAGTGCCGAAGCCACCGCTACCAAAATGCGTGCTGAGGCTGAATCTGAAGCCATCAAAGTAAAAGCTTCTGCACAAGCCGAACAAATTTCGCTTACAGGTGCTGCCGAAGCAGGGAGAATACTTGCCGTTGGTAAATCTACAGCCGAAGCTTATGAACTGGCAGTAAAAGCATTGGGCGGTGAAAACTTTACCCGTTATAAAATTACCGAAGAATTATCAAAAGGAAATGTAAAACTGATTCCTGATATTTTAATTGGAGGAAATGGTAATGGTGGAAACGCTATCGATGGTTTATTGGGACTAAAATTGATGGAAATGATTGACCCCAATAAAAAAGAACTTAAAGAAAAAAATACTGATAATAAGCCTCCATTAAGAGCTAAGAATTAATTGACGCAACAAAATCAACTTACTTAAAAAATCGGCTGAGCATATTCAATGTTCAGCCGATTTTATATTTAGCAACGAATCAGCATTCAATGCCGTTCAGATAAGGAGTTTGATCATCGTTTTTCTCTACTTTCCCTGATACACCGTGTTGCGCCACGACACCGAATAGGCGGCAAAATAGCCGCGCGGACTGGTTTTACTATCGGCAGGTACTACTTGTTTGATGTTGGTGCGAATATTAGCGGGTTGCCCGCCAAACAATGGATTACGGCCCCAAAATTCTTCCTGTGCTTGTTGTATATATTCCATATAATCTTTGGTTACACTGCACAATTCGAGGGTTACACGGTCACCATTCACTAATTTCTCATCCGGTTTTTCATCCGAAAAAAAGCTGAATGTTTCATTGATCATGTATTTCCCATTAAAAAATTCGTCGTTGGTAATCTGCCATTCCTGAATACTATCGGCCACGCACTTATCATTTTTATAATTCCGGATAAGGTAGTAGTTTACTTCCGCCGGAGGATCTTGCACCCAGGCTTTCACGGCCCACATATCGGTTTGAAAAATACGTGATTTAACCACGTCGATACTATCAAGTTGAATCAAAGAACTAATGGGACATGATGCAGTATAACGCTCTTTTACACCATCAGCATTCACATCCACATTGTCGATAGTGAGGGTGTAAGTACGTCCCACCACTCCGGCATAATTAGCAGGTGTAAGGTAAATACCTTTCTTCACGGCATCCTCGGCAAGCGTGATCGTATTCTGGCCATCGCTGAGCGTTACTACAGCCCCCGAAACTATATCAGCCGCAGCATTCGAAAAATAGTTGGACGTTTTTTTCAACGAAACACTGTGCGCCATTGCGTCTGTAGTCATTGTGCCTTCCACTACCAGTTCAGGCGTAGTACCTTTCAGGTCGAGTGTTAGGTCGGTTGTACAGGCAGTAAACAAGGTTGCCGATAGCAGAGCGAGTATAATATATTTTAGTTTCATACAGCTTAGAATTTAAAGTTATAGGTAATTGAAGGAACAAAAGTAAACAGATACGTCATCTGAGCCTTGGTTTTGTAAGCCGTATCGGCATCGTCTACAAAATTGATAGCCCATGCATTTTTATGTCCGTACACATTGTACACCGAGAAATTCCATTCTCCGGTCCATGCTTTTTTAGGATTGTGCTTTGGTTTCCAGGTAAGCGACACATCCATACGGTGATAATCGGGCATGCGGTACTCGTTGCGTTTGGAATAAACGGGCAGAATGACGTTGCCAACCTCCATACGAGCTATCGGGTAGGTCACCGGTTGTCCGGTGGCATATATAAAGTTAGCCCCGAAAGATATATGCTCGTTCAGATCATAATTAGCAACGATATAAACCGTATGTGGACGATCGTATGGCGCCAGATAAGTTTCGTTATTGTTTACACCCTGAATGGTTCGTTCTGTACGCGAATAGGTATAACTAACCCAACCTGTGAGTTTCCCCATGTTCTTCTGTATCTGAAACTCTGCTCCATAAGCCTGTGAATCACCAAACCGAAGTTCGCCGTCCAACTTGCGGTTCAACAATAGTTGCGCATGATCGCGAAAATCGATGGTATTTTTCATGTCTTTATAAAACAGCTCCACCGACGCTTCCAGGCGGTTGTTCATAAAATTGCGGAAATAACCCACGGCAAATTGATCGCAGGTTTGCGGTTGAATGTTCTTACCGGCCGTAAACCATAAGTCGAGCGGCGTGCCTGCTGTAGAGTTAGAAGCCATCTGCAAAAACTGATTGGTACGTGCATAATTGGCTTTTACCGACGATTTTTCGTCCAGCAAATAGCTCACTCCGACCCTTGGTGAAAGACGGTAAAAGGTTTTAATCACTTCACCCGATTTATAAACGGTAGAATCAATTGAATTGTAATTATTATCGTAATTATACACCGTACCCGTACCTATACTCGAAAAGGCGGTAAGCCGCAGACCTGCTTTTACGGACAGACGTTTCGTGGCCTGATACTCATCGGAGATATAAAGTGCATGTTCAAAAGCATTGATAGATGGCAATATATAGGTATCGTAACTGGTGGCACCTCCGGTAGAGGTTATGGTACCCGGTTTCAGGTTATGCAAAATAGCATTGTAACCAAACTTCAAAGTGTTCTCGGGTGTCATAAAATAAGTAAAGTCAGCCTTAAAACTCACATCCTGCATATTGTATTTCCAGTCAAAATTACTCTCGTTGCCCATGCTCGATCCCAAGCCGTAGTTGTATCGGCTGTAAGTAGTAGAGAAGTTACTAAACAAACTTTGTGAAAATAGGTGATTCCAACGACCAGTAAGCGTAGCATTTCCAAAATTAAAACCGGCATCGGCATTCTTAAACTTGTCCTGTCCGAAATAGCCCGACAGAAAAATACGGTTGTTCTCGTCGATACGATGGTTTATTTTGGCATTGAAATCGTAAAAATAAAGTTGATTTTTGTTGATTTCCTTATCGGACGATAGCTTGAGGAATAAGTCGGCATAGGTTCGACGAGCCGACACAACAAACGAAGTTTTATCCGAACCAATAGGTCCTTCAAGCGTCAATCGACTTGAAATGAGCCCAATGCCACCACTACCCGAGAATTTCTTTGAATTACCATCCTTCATCTGAATATCCAGTAGCGACGACAAGCGTCCGTCGTAAGTAGCAGGAATATCGCCTTTGTAAAGCGTCATATTTTTGATAGCATCGTTATTGAAAACCGAAAAGAAACCCATCATGTGCGAAGCATTATAAATGGTAGCCTCGTCCAGCACAATCAGGTTTTGGTCAATTCCCCCACCCCGTACACTAAAGCTGGATGTTCCTTCACCGGCCGACACCACGCCCGGAAGCAATTGCACCGCTTTCAGCAAATCCACTTCGCCCATCAACGCGGGCATTTTCCGAATAGTAGCAATAGAAACCTGCTGCGCACTCATGCGGTTGAGGGTAACATTTTCATCCCTACGTTTGGATGTCACCACTAGTTCATCAATTTCATTTGCAGCCGTTTTAATTTCAAAATCTTGTTTAATGGGCTGATTCAAGGCTATTTTCTTCGATATTGGTTCATAACCAACGTACGTTACTTCAACCGTATAATCTCCCTTTGGCACAGTGATAGAGTAAAATCCATAACTATTCGTTACAGCGCCTCTTTTCAGTTCTTTGATAAAAACCGTGACACCAATGAGTGCCTCTCCATTTATTTCATCTTTTATGTTACCGCTCAAACTAATCCTGTCCACCGGCATAACGGCAAAAACAGAACTGAGAAATGACAGAAAAACAAAAGATAAAATCACTTTTCGTAAATTCATAATTTATTGTTTATAGTTTATGTTGTGAGAAATGTTCTCTACCTGGTTCAATTTATATATGGAAATAAATAACAGTACAAAAGTAGTGTATTCCGTACGCGCTCATCTATTAAATCCGTTGAATCGACGAAAAAGGGGGACGAACGTGATAAAAATAGTTGTTTACTACTTATTATTACACTGAAATTATGTTGAAGGTTGACCTAATATCGATAAGAAATCTTAATGGGTCGAACCTAAAAGCATCTTTTTTCATAACTTTGCAATCAGAATAAAATAGTACCCTGAAACATTTTTTTGAAACTTACACGAAGAATGAAACTTAATTTTTTATCTATATCGCTTCTTGCTTTATTATTATCAGCATGTTCGATGAGCGAAACCAAAAAGGACAATCAAATAGACCCAAGGATTAAAAATGAGATACACACTCTCAATAAACGGATTGTGGACGGACTTGTAGATAACAAAATTCAACCCATTTTGCCCATTTGTAGCGATAGACTAAGGGATAGAAAAGGAGAAATAAAACGGTTAGTGCAACTAGTTAAAGGAACAATTAAGAAATCCGACTTCAGAATCCTTAACGAGTATTATCAGAAAAACGCAGCAAAAAAGGGGGTTGCAACCGTAAGTTCAGGAAAGGGAAATATACATGATTATCAAATCCGATATGACTCCCGCGACAAGGAAATGTATGTGGTGGTAGCTTATTTCCAGGATAGCTTATACCAAAAGAGTTTCACATTTTTTTATGGAAAACAAAATAATGAATGGAAACTCACCAATTTGCAGGCAGGAGCTTTGAAATTCATGCATAAGGATGCCGTTGATTGGTATTTGCAGGCAAAATCGGAATACAAAAAGGGTCACCTCATGGATGCAATGTGCCACATTGTATTGGCCACTCAGATATTAAACCCTGTAAATCATATGTGGGAATACACAAAAGAAAAAGAGATTCATTCGTTCGAACAAAAACTAACAAAAGAAACCTACAGCAAATATAATTTCCCGCATACGGTGAACTATGTGGAAACAAAACCCGTAATTTACAGAGTGTATTCTCAGATAATGCCCGAAGGATGTTTGCCATTAGTTCTCTATACCACCACTATCGATTTGAAAAATGTTCCCGAATTAGCCAAAGAATGCAACGCCATGCACGAAAAAATTGGGGATTTATTTAAAGGAATAGACATCAACAACAAAATAATCATCTACAGACCCCAAAAACACATTCCAAACGGAACAGATACGGATAATAAATATGTGTTTATGATGAAGAATAAGTGATTTGTGATTACATCTAACTTTAAAATCAACTCACACTCTTAATATAAATAGCGGTAGAAATCACATGATTTCTACCGCTATTTATATATACGACACCCTTTTTTAATATTATCTATTTTTGATTAAAGGTATTTTTCCGGAAAAAAATCTCGAATGGAACAATCAAATACCTTTGCAATCTCATTTAAAACAATAAGATTGTATTTAGCACGCTGACGTGGATTCTCAACAGCTCCAATAAAACCTCTGGAGACATCAATCCTGCCTGCCAACTCAGCTTGAGAGATGCCCTTTTCCTGTCGTATGTCTCTCACTCTATCAATAACAAATTGTTCAATTTTCTTTTCCACACCTAAATAGATTTAATATACACAAAGTAAAAATAATTAATAAAACACCTTGCATATACATGTATATGTATTATCTTTGAAGTCTGAATAATACACTAAAAGAAATCTAACGTTATTTACAACATATCATAAGCATCTAAGATACAGCATCAACACATTGGTTTTTAAAATTTTAAATAGTCATATTAGTATTACCTCAACTATATCTTCAATAATACTAAAAAGCAAACATTTACAGATAGTAAAGTTCAATCTGGACAATAATTTAATTAAATTATAATCGCTACAAAATCTATGGAATATACCTACGAGATTATTGATGAATGCAAAATTATAAAAGTTACAGTTTTAGGAGTTCTAACAACTCACGAAACCGCTTTAATGGGTATAATAGTTAGAGTCAAAGCATACGAAACAGGTTACAAACTATTATTTGACTATACCCGGCTCACATGCATCCAAATTTCAAGTGGCGCGGCGTATTTCTGGTTTCCAGACCATTACGACAATGTAAATATCAAATTACGACATATACCAACTGCACTTTTAATCAACAAAACAAACCATTCGGCATTCAATTTTTTCGAGAACACATGTTACAACAAAGGCATCAAATTAAAAGTGTTTGAAGAAGATAAAAGAGCTCTAGAGTGGCTCAAACATAATTAACTGCCAAATGCAATAATTACTCTAACTAAATTTAGCATTTAAAGACGACCAGATAGTAAAAGTAATAAAATTTAATTGAGATTATCAATATAAACGGAATAAAATCTGTGGAAACTGCCTACAATAAAAGGTTTCAGAACATTTTACTATAAATCTCTGCCATTTTTCTCATTTTAAGCTAGCCACTAGATAAAAGTAGATACAAATCTGAGTATAATAAAAAAGCATTTGCTTAGCTGAAAAAATAAATATCATGAACGGTCGAAATCGAAAGGTTTCGGCCGTTCGTTTTTTACTCAATCACATATTAAGGAACTAAATGCTCATAATTAAAATTTGTATAGCTAATCTCCCAACGCAAAGTTTGGTTATAACTAGCTAAAATTCATTTACAAAAAGTCCTTTCGCGAACCTTATCAAATATGGGTTGTTAGTAAGCATACAAATTCTAATGTCATAAAAATTCGAAACATGTTGACTACAACTAAAAAATCGGTTGACAAAACCGACACAAAGAAACAAACAAATCTATTTAAAGACTTCGATCCTGCCGAAGATAAGATACTCAGAATCATCGATAATGATGGCAAGGTTATAAACAAGGAATTAATGCCTGATCTGGATGATGAAACGATCATCCAAGCCTATAAACACATGCTCTATTTTCGAACAGCCGATCAAATGGCGGTTTCGTATCAGCGTCAGGGGAGAATGTACACTTTTCCGCCCTGCATGGGACACGAAGCTATTCATGCCGCATCGGGAATGAATATGAGAGACCAGGATTGGTTGGCACCCGCTTTTCGCGAAGTAGGAATTATGCTTCTGAAAGGTGTAACTATGAAAGAGATATTCCTTTATTACATGGGAAATGAGGAAGGAAGTAATTACAAAAAAGCGAATCATGTACTTCCCATAAGCATTTCTATCGGCTCACAGTTTTTGCATGCCACAGGTATTGGTTACTCCGTAAAATATCAGAAAAAAGATGAGCTTGTCTTCACCTCCATAGGTGATGGAGGTACTTCGGAGGGCGATTTCAGCGAAGCACTCAATTTTGCAGGGATATGGAAAGTCCCTGTCATCTATACTATCCAGAATAATCAATATGCCATTTCAGTACCGGTACGCAATCAAACCAATTCGGTCAATTTGGCCATAAAATCCTACGCTTTCGGCTTGCCCGGTATAAAAGTAGACGGCAATGATTTTTTTGCTATGTATGCCATCTACAAAGCAGCTGCCGAATATGCCAAAGCCGGAAATGGTGCGGTATTAATAGAAGCATTAACGTATAGAAAAGGTGCGCACACCACTTCCGACGATCCAACAAAATATCGCACAAAAGAAGAAGAACTAGAATGGGATAAAACAGATCCGATCATCCGATTGAAAAAATACATGGATGAAAAAGGCATTTGGAAAGAGAACGAAGAAGAACTAATTGAAAAATACAAACTGGAAGTTGATAAACAATTTGAAGAAGCCGAAAATGAGGCTGCTTATAAATTGGATGATGTTTTTCAACATATGTATGTGGATATGCCCGAAGATTTGAAAAGACAAAAATCGGATTATGAACAATTTCTAACATGGAAGGAAAGCAGAAAATGAGTGTAATGACAATAGTACAAGCCATAAATAATGCATTAGACATTAAGCTTGAAGAAGATAAATCGGTAGTCGTTTTCGGAGAAGATGCCGGAGTGGAAGGTGGTGTTTTCAGAGTAACGGAAGGACTGCAAAAGAAACACGGTGTTGAAAGAGTTTTTGACACACCTATTGCCGAATCGGCCATCGTAGGAACAGGACTTGGAATGGCTTTATCGGGTTTACGACCGGTCGTTGAGCTACAGTTTGATGGGTTTTCATATCCTGCATTTAATCAGGTTATCTCCAATGTATCGCGTATGCATAACCGTTCGCGAAGCATGTACAAAGCCCCCATGGTGATTCGTTTTCCGTACGGAGGCGGTATAAATGCTTTGGAGCATCACTCCGAAAGTCCGGAAGCATTGTACTCGCATATTCCGGGATTAAAAGTGGTAGTACCCTCTACCCCACATGATGCTAAAGGTTTAATGATAGCAGCCATTGAAAGCGATGATCCCGTTATCTTCATGGAACCAAAACGAATTTACAGAGCCATAAAACAAGAAGTGTCTGACGACAAATTTTCTATTCCGCTAGGCAAAGCAAAAGTACTTACCGAAGGCACCGACGTAACCGTGGTGGCATTTGGCGCCATGATTCGCGAATGCCAAAAGGCAATGGTAATGGCTAAAGAGGCAGGTATTTCGGTTGAGTTGATTGATTTGCGAACCATATATCCCATTGACAAAGAAACGATAGCCACATCCATTAAAAAGACAGGAAGAGTAGTGATTGTAGCAGAAGCGCCCGAGTCGTTCAGTGTGGGTGGCGAACTGATGGCCATTGCCAACGAAGAAGCATTCCTCTATCTGGAAGCTCCACCAAAGCGCGTAATGGGCTTCGATACCATAGTGCCATTGGCCAAAGGTGAATCGATGTATATGATAAGTCCTGATCGGATTTTCTATGAAATTGAACGTACTGTCAAATTTTAAATTACAACACCATGAGATATATTTTTAATTTTCCGGATATAGGTGAAGGCCTTGAAGAAGGTACCATCCTCGAATGGCATGTTGTAAAAGGACAGGCAGTAAAAGCCGGACAGGCTCTTGTGAACATGGAAACCGACAAGATTGTAACCGATATTCCATCTCCCAAAACGGGCACTATCGTTGAGATATTCGGTAGCGTAGGCGAAACAATCAAAGTTGGGAGTCCGTTGGTAGAAATTGAGATTGAAGGCGTATTGGGCGCTGCAGCTGTGGCCGAAACTAAAGAACCGGAAAAAGCAGAACCCAAAGAGGGTGATGAAGAAGAAGGTGCCGGAGTTGTGGGCACTATGGAACTGGCGGGTAAAAATGCTTATCTGGCAGCGAGTGATGAGGGATCTTCGAAACCAAAAACGGAAGAAAAATCAATTTCAAAAGTATTAGCTACCCCGCTTGCGCGTGCCATGGCAAAGGACTTAAATATTGATATAAATGCCATTAAAGGCACTGGACCATCGGGAAGGGTAACGAAGGAAGACATTCAAAACCATCAACCAGCGAAACGTGCAGCCGATGTAAAACAAAAAGCCGAACCGTTTACACCCATTCAACCCGCCGAAGCATATACCTACGAAGCGCTTTCGCAAATCAGAAAAGCCATTGCCAAAAATATGCTGAATTCCAAACAGAGCACAGCACATATGACGCTTTTCGAAGAGGTTGAAATTAGTGATTTGATGAAAATTCGGGATAAATTCAAGCACAAGTATGCCGAGAAGGATATCAAACTTACCTATCTTTCTTTCATTGTGAAAGCAACTGTTCATGCCCTTAAAAAGCATCGACAGCTGAACTCGCAGATGGATATGGAGAACGACAGAATGATTTTCAAAAACTATTATAATATTGCCATTGCCATTGATACTCCCGAAGGGCTGGTAGTTCCGGTTATCAGAAATGCCGATCAACTATCGATCATGCAAATTGCTCATGAAATCATGCTGTTGTCAGATAAAGCACGAGATAGAAAACTCACTATGGACGACATGAAGGATGGTACATTTACGCTTACCAACTATGGTTCTATTGGCGGTATTTTTGCCACTCCTGTTATCAATTATCCGCAAGCTGGAATATTGGGCATTGGCCGGATAGTGAAGAAACCGGTCATAAAAAATGATCAGGTAGTAGCCGGAAATGTATTGCCACTATCGCTTTCGGTTGATCATCGGATAGTGGACGGAGGCGAAGCATCCCGGTTTGTAAACAGCATTATGGAGTATCTTTCTGATCCAATGCTATTGCTGATGGAATAAAATAAACATGTAATTCAATGCCGTTTAGATAAGAATTCGCACACAGAGCACGCAGAGAAGATAGAGAAACACAGAGAAGAAATGCTATTTAAAATGTACATTATCAACTATATTTTACTGTAGAAAATATATCTGTACTTGTTCTGTACAATCGGTGTATTCTGTGTGCCTAATTTAACGACATTGATATATAATTCACAAATCAAAACAAGAACCATGGAATACGATGTGATAATTATCGGTGCCGGCCCTGCCGGTTATGTTGCTGCCATCAGAGCAGGACAAGTTGGGTTGAAAACCGCCATTGTAGAAAAAAAATACATTGGCGGCATGTGCCTCCAGTGGGGTTGCATCCCTACAAAAGCATTACTCGAAAGCGCTAAGTTATTCGACAAAATAAAACATGCCGACGAGTTTGGCATCGATGGCATCTTCGAACATAACCTCACTTTTAATTGGGAGAAAGTAAAAGCACGATCGAAAAAAATATCGGGCAAACTTGGGTCGGGCGTAAGTTATCTGCTCAATAAAAACGGAGTAGACATGATTTCGGGCAATGCAGTGATCGGATCGGATCATTCGGTGACTGTTGACGGGAAGAAAATAAGCGCTAAACACATCATTATTGCTACCGGTTCTAAACCAAAGGCGATGGATAAGAAGTTGGAAAATGCACCCATTGTTGAAGTGGAAAATATGTTTTCGCTCACTGAAATTCCAAAGAATATTGTGGTTACCGGCAATCATATTTCGTCGGTAGAAATAGCGCAGTTCTTCAAACTTATCGACAAAAAAGTGACGCTCATTGCCAACAGCGATTATTTTATGGTGGGACTGGACGAGCATTTAATCAAGTACGTAACACAGAAACTCAAAACGGAAGAAATTGAGTTGATAGTGGATGCTTATCCCGAGAAATTTGAGAACGGCGAACTTTACATTGGCAATTCAAAAATTAAATGCGATTTGCTGGTCAACTGTAATTCGCGTAAGGCTATTATCCCCGAAAGCGAAACTCCGCTAGAACTTACCGAGCGCGGATTTATAAAGACAAATGATAAATTTGAGACAAATGTCGATGGTGTGTATGCTATCGGCGATGTGAGTGGTAAAAGTTTTGTGGCACATATAGCTTCGGCACAAGGAATTCACGTTATAAATACTATCAAGGGCATAAAAAAACGTTTCAACACATCAAATTATCCTATCAACATGTATACCGTTCCGGAAGTTTCTCAAATTGGAATGACCGAGCAAGAACTTAATAACAAGGAAATTTCGTTTAAAGTTACGGAGTTTCCCTTATCGGCAAATGCAAAAGCCATGATAGAAGGGAATACCGAGGGATATATACGCATGCTTTCCGATAAAAAATATGGAACTGTTCTCGGCGTTCAGATAGTTGCGGCAAATGCTACCGACATGATTTCCGAAGCAAGTGCATTTATGACCTTTGACGGCACCGTTTACGATGTGGCGAATACTATACATGCTCATCCAACCGTTTCGGAGATATTTATGGAAGCCGGGTTCGATGCTTTCGATAAGGCAATTGATAAATAACTCCTTTCAGATGCTGCATTGACGTCTTTGCGTGTTACAATGACATATTTGAGTGCTGTATTGAGGTCTTAGTATGTTACAATGACATATTCGAGTGTTGTAATGAGGTCTTTGTATGTTGCAGAGACATATTCGAGTGCTGCAATAAGGTCTTAGTATGTTTCAATGACATATCTGAGTACTGTAATGACGTCTTTGCATGTTACAATGGCATATTTGGGTGCTGCAATGAGGTATCGGAGCTCTGCATAGAACTATTTGTAGACTGCAGAGACATCTTGGTCTGTTGCACACTAAAGTAATCAATATTATTTAATGATATGTTTTGGTTATGACCCCCAAACCCCCAAATGGTGGCTTAAAGACGTAGTTTCTAACATTTATTTTTATATCAAATCATTTCTTTGACGCACTCTTAAGCCTCCGTCGGCTGACGGATTGGTGGTCTGAAAACATAAAGAATTAAGAAATATATCAATAATAAATACGACTTACTTAAGTGCAAAATTGTTGGATTAACAATTAATTTGCTTACATATTTAAATGACCGATTATAACCTTCCCGATATCCAATTGCTTGAGGATAAAACCAAGCCATTTCTGATTTGGATTCCCGACAAAACCTATATAGTTTTGGGGGCATCCAATCGGGCGGATGAATCATTGTTTTTAGAAAGAGTGCTTCTGGATGGCATCACTGTGCTCAAAAGGCCGTCGGGTGGACAAACTGTGATGCTTACGCCCGACAACCTGATTATTTCAGTTGTTTACTCCAATCCCAAAGAGTTACAGCCGAAAGATATTTTTTTGAAAACTAACAGATTGATTATTTCGGCACTTGAAAAAGCCGGCATACATGATCTTTCGTTGAGAGGAATTTCCGATATTGCCATTGATGGTAAAAAGATTTTGGGCTCGTCCATCTACCGCAATAAAGATAGCTTGCTGTACCACGCCGTGCTCAATCTGGCTGAACCGGCATCTACCTTCGAAAAATATTTGAAACACCCTACGAAAGAACCCGATTACCGTCAGGGGCGAAAGCATACCGATTTTGTGACATCGCTTAAAGAAAAAGGATATACGCCGGATTACCATCAATTAACAAACCTCATTATGCAAAGTATGGAAGAGGCTTCACTTACTCATATATCAACGAATGACCCAACCAACAAATAACAACGACATCAAACGACTCCTGGACGACAGAGTACTTCTGTACAATCGCCTAGATTTTATCGACTCCGACCCTATTCAAATTCCACGGCGCTTTTCGCGAAAGGAAGATATAGAGATTGCCGGTTTTCTTACTGCCACCATCTCGTGGGGACAGCGTAAAAGCATTATCAACAATGCCAACCGCCTGATGGACATTATGGACAATGCTCCATATGATTTTATAATGGAAAATTCATTTTCTTCGAATGAAAATACAGATGTCGAACGGCTGAAACGCTTTGTTCACCGCACCTTCAACGGCAACGACTGTCTTTTCTTTCTCGAGTCCTTAAAAAATATGTATACCTATCATGGCGGATTAGAGACCGTTTTTACCGACGGTTATCGGACTACTTTCACAGCATTTGGAGCCTTACAGCATTTTCGGAATATCTTCTTGTCGCTGCCGCACGATACACATGTTCGCAAACATCTGTCGGATGTATCCGCTAATTCGTCGGCAAAACGACTTAATATGTTCCTTCGTTGGATGATCAGGGAGGATGAAAACGAGGTTGATTTTGGCTTATGGAAAGATATTCCCACTTCGGCACTTATGCTACCACTCGATGTGCATACAGGTGATGTAGCCAGAGCTTACGGCCTGCTCAACCGGAAACAAAACGACTGGAAAGCTGTGGAAGAAATTACGGCTGTACTGCGCTCTTTCGATGCCGTTGATCCCATCAAATACGATTTTGCATTGTTCGGTATAGGTGTTTTTGAAGGGAAAGAAACAATTGGACAATAAAAAAACAGGCTGAACATCATTATAGAAGTTCAGCCTGCTTTTTTAGAGTATCCGATTAAAACTAGAATTCAAATTTCAAGGTTGCACCCAATTGCATAGGTTTTCCCTGTTGGAAGAACTCGCTACCCGACGCATTGAAATAGAATGCATTGTATTTGGTATCGAATAGATTCTTCACCCAAAACTCCAATCCAAGTCCACCTTTATTCACAGCCACTTTGGCGTTTACCTGTGAGTAAAAATCCTGTGCTATGTCATTCGCTTCCGTCCAGTAGATTTTCCCCACACCAACATATTGCACGGTAGCCATCAAATGATCAATAAAGGTATTTTTGAAATTATGCTCAAAACCGACACTTGCACTAAGTGTATTTTGCGGAGCATAAGGCACATGATTCCCTTTATAATTCACCTGTGCATACGTCACTTTATGCGTTACCGGATCGGTAATTTTCACCGAGTCGGTGTACGTGGTAAAGCTTGCATTGGCATATCCATAGTTCAAGGCAGCACTGAATCCTGCACCAATATTAGCATCCAACGACACTTCCACTCCTTTACTAACAGCTGCACCAGCATTTGAAATCTTGCGACCGAACCCTGATGGAACAAACTGCGTGAGTTGCAGATTACTTAAATCGCTATAAAATATAGAAATCGAAGTTTTTAAATGATTATCAAACGTCAGACATTGTCCACCAATTTCATAATTCCAACTGTATTCCGGTTTGTACGAAATAGCGTCCATCACAGCTTGCTTCGTTCTTGCAGCAGGATTTTGAAGTCCTTTGTCAACCAAATCGGCAAACATTTGAACGTTGTAACCTCCCGCCTTATACCCCCGCGAAACATTGGCATACACAAATTGGCGGTTGCTCCATTCATATTTCAAGGCTACTTTAGGCAATAATTCCGAAAAATGAATGGATAAGTTGTTCTTCAGCGTATCGGCAAATAAATAGGTAGTTGGTCCCATTTTAATGTGCATGGCACTTCCCGTGTTGTAATCAAGGTCAATTTTTTCGTAATCAACACGCAAACCACCTGTTACAGAAAGTCCATCCACCAAAAAGTTATTGTAAGTGGATTGATGAAAAAGGGCTCCTCCACTTGTTTTTGTATTGTACTGTCCCGGCGTTCTCAGGGTTTGATCGGTAATGGTCATTCCCATTTTAGTGAACGACGGTTGGAGGATGTATTTGATCGCATCACTTTTTAATTCCACCGGTGCATTGTTATCCAACTGTTGAACAAAGCCGGTAGCACCAAAACTCCATTGATAATTATTTGTCGAATTAGATTTCAAAATCAACTCTTCGTTAAACGCATTTTGCTTTTGAGCTTGCTCAATAGTAAAAAATGACATAGTAGTGAAGTCATTATCCATTTTCATCTCGTCCTTGAAATACTGGTGAGAAGAAATAGAACTCAATGTCCAGTTTGATGTTTTATATTGCAAAAACAAACTATTGGTAAGCATATTACGCTTATAAGAACCCGGGTCATTGAAGTCGGGTTGCGCTGTAACTCCCGTTGTTCGACTATAAGCACCATAAGGGAATGCATCCTGACTAACATAATCGAAATTCGTAGAATATTGCGCTTTGAAACTTGGACTAATATTCCAGTCAAGTTTCACTCTACCACCGGCCGAAGTACTTGCATCAGCCGATTGGTTCGTAAATTTATTCGTAAAAAAACCGTCATCATGGTTATAATAGCCACTTATAGCATACCCAAAGTTATCCCCCAACTTGCTATAATGCGCCAGTTTTTCACCCACCAAACCATAGTTTCCCACATTCACCGAGAGTTTTGTTCCCTGATAACTCAAGGGTGAAAGCGTGTAAATATTCACAATTCCACCTTCGGCATTGCGGCCATAAAGCGTTCCCTGTGCACCACGCAGCACTTCAATTTGCCTGATATCATAGAAGTCAAAATCGAAAGTTGATTTATCGAAATAAGGCACATTATCTACGTACAATGCCATAGATTGCCCACTATTTCGAGATCCGATTCCACGAATGTACGAGGTAGTGGACATGGAAGAACCGTAGTTGGGAATAAAAAAGTTAGGCACCTGCCCACTTAAATCTCTGATAGAAGTGATTTGTGTTGCTGCAATTTTTCCAGCACTAAGTGTGGTTGAGGAGAGCGGTGTTTGCTGAGGTGAGGTTTCTTTCAGTGAACTCACAATTACTTCTTCCAATTGAACCATTTTGGTTGAATCTGCTTGCTGTTGAGCCATTAATGTGGAGCAAAACACTGCAAATACAAGTATAAAAAATTGTTTTCTCATTTTTTTTGTATCTAAATATTGAATAGGTTTGATTTACGCTATTGGAAATAACGTAAAAATTCGCTGATAGAACTTTTGTTTACAGCAGATTAAAATAATCGGGGAATTTTATTTTTAGACAATAAAAACGGGAGGAGGACGAGAAAACTGAACATACGACAGACTGCCGGACAGTTGGAAGTACGGTTCTAAAAACGGGGAAGCAGGTTCAGTTGAACAATAGAGGGGTGGAGCCACATCAACAACTACAGGCTGCTCCACAAACATAAAATCGCTCGTACTTACCGAATAGGTAGAAGACTGAACCCGTTCAATGCTTGCAGACTGAACAACAGTTGCATTTACGGATGCCGTTTTACTTTCAGTGGTAGGGTTCGAAACAAAAAGGCATACCAAGTACCCTATCACCATGAGAACCTCAGGGATAAAAGTAGCCAACAAACCTGTTTGAAACATGAACATAAGAAACAATTATGAATTATTATTTGTGAATTATCGATTAAAAAAGAGCCTCTCATGGGACTCGAACCCGCGACCTATTCATTACGAATGAATTGCTCTACCAACTGAGCTAAAGAGGCCAAAACATTTAGTATTTGTATATTTAGTAATTCCAAATTCAAAATTGCATACAAATATACATCTTTTTAGGCTTCTGAAATGATATATCAGGCAAAAATGTATTTTTATTTCCTTCTGTTTTTCAAATTCAAAATAGTACTTTTGCAACAATTCAATAAACGAACAAGCAGATTGGCACAATTTGCACAATAAAAATCATGTCCGACACTTATAAAACCATCATTGCTCCCACCGAAGGAATTTACAAAGAAAAAGGCAGTAAATTTCTGTCGTTTGCCATCCCGGTGAGCAGTGCTGACGAAGTGAAAGAAATAGTAAAAAACTATCGAAAAGAGTATTACGACTCTCGCCACGTTTGTTACGCTTATATGCTTGGTGCTGACCGAAAAGAATTTCGTGCCAATGATGATGGCGAACCATCGGGTACTGCCGGACGACCCATATTAGGACAAATAAATTCCCGCGAGTTGACCAATATTCTCGTCATCGTCGTTCGTTACTTCGGAGGCATTCTGCTTGGAACCGGCGGACTTGTGGTTGCCTACAAAGAAGCTACTACCGATGCACTTGATCAGGCTGAAGTCAGTGAAAAAACGGTCGACGAAAGCATCTCCATTGTCTTTGACTATGTACTTATGAACGAAGTTATGCGTATCATCAAAGACACCAATGCTCAAATATCGAGTCAAAGTTTCGAAAATCAATGCGAAATGCAACTATCCATCCGAAAACAAGATGCCGGTTTATTGTCAGCTAAGCTCGCTAAGATATTTGGTTTGCAAATCAAAGAGTAAATCAAAAAACAACAAATCAAAGCGCTGTACATCGGCATAAAAACAGATTACTTCGCATTTAGTTCAAAAAATAAATTCATAAAACACCATTTATCCAAAAACAAACCGAATTCTCCTATTTCATTATTGCGAAAAAATCTCTATCTTTGTACACAGAAATGGAAACGAGAAACTTTAAATATTTTTTCGAACAAAGCAACTCACAGACAATAAGTTGTACTGATAAGTTGCCCCTAAGAAATGCGAAAACCAATATAAATCTGTGAAAGGTTTGTGTTGGTTTTTTTTATAACAAGACCAGCCCTGACTTCTAAATTGGAACAAGGGAAAGTAAATCAGTTTATTTCAGCGTTCAAAATATAAGTACAAACTAACTAAAGCCCCTCTTGGGGTTTGGGGTCAAATTATGAAAAACAACAGTTTAGTATCAATTTCCGATTATAGCAAAGAAGAAATTCTGGCCATTCTCGATTCGGCAGCCGACTTTGAAGCCAATCCGAACCGAAAAACGTTGGATGGAAAAGTGATTGCCACCCTGTTTTTCGAACCTTCTACCCGTACGCGATTAAGCTTCGAAACGGCAGTTGTTCGCCTCGGCGGTTCCATTATCGGATTTTCGGACGCAGCCACCAGCAGTTCATCCAAGGGTGAAACGCTAAACGACACGATACTGATGGTAAGTTGCTATGCTGATGCCATTGTGATGCGCCATCCACTCGAAGGTGCAGCCCGTTTTGCTTCGGAAGTAGCTCCGGTGCCTATTATCAACGCAGGCGACGGTTCTAATCAGCACCCATCACAGACTTTGTTGGATCTTTATTCTATTCTGAAAACGCAAGGTACGCTCGAGAATCTTACCATTTGCCTTGTTGGCGACTTAAAGTATGGCCGTACAGTGCATTCTCTGATTATGGCCATGTCGCATTTTCATCCCACTTTCAAATTTATCGCTCCTGATGAGTTGAAAATGCCGGACGAATACAAGGTTTTTTGTGATAAAAACAATATTGCGTATACTGAAGTAAATGAATTGACTGATAATTTCAACGATTCTGATATTTTATACATGACCCGTGTTCAGAAAGAGCGCTTTCAGGATTTGATGGAATACGAGCGCGTAAAAAATGTATATACGCTTAAAAATGACATGCTTGCTAATTCTAAACCAAACTTACGCATTCTTCATCCACTACCGCGGGTAACCGAAATTGACCCCGATGTAGATAGCAATGAAAAAGCATATTACTTCCGACAAGCACAAAATGGATTGTATGTGAGACAGGCAATAGTGAGTAAAGTGTTGAATCAGAAGTAAAAGATAAGTAATTCGTATTTTATGGAAAAAGAATTAAAGGTTGCAGCACTCCGCAACGGAACAGTGATTGATCATATTCCGGCAGATAAATTATATAAGGTAGTATCTATCTTGCATTTAGACACTTGCGAACATCAAATAACGATTGGAAACAATCTGGATAGTGCCAAAGTTGGCAAAAAAGGAATTATAAAGATTTCGGACAGAGCATTTGAAGAAGATGAGACAAACAAAATTGCGTTGATTGCTCCGAATGCCAAAATCAATATTATCCGTGATTATCTGGTTGTTGAAAAACGACCATTGACGCTTCCTGCTGAAATTAAAGAAATAGTGCAGTGCGCAAACCCTAACTGCATCACTAACAATCAACCTGTTACAACTCGCTTTCACGTTCAACTTCATGATGGAGAGATAATGCTTAAATGTCATTATTGCGAACGGGAAGTACAACGCGACAAAGTAAAGATTAAATAATGGAAAAGGACAATAAACACAGCCATGTTTCATGGAAACCGGGAACATTAATATATCCCTTGCCAGCGGTACTGATATCGTGCGGCAATAATCCGGACAACTATAACCTTCTGACAATTAGTTGGGTGGGTACAATTTGTACCAATCCTCCCATGTGCTATATCTCGGTGCGCCCTGAGCGACACTCATACAATATCATAAAAGAAACCGGCGAATTCGTCATCAATCTCACCAACGAGGATATGGCTTATGCAACCGATTGGTGTGGAGTGAAAAGCGGAAAAGACTTCAATAAATTTGAAGAAATGAAACTTACTCCGGTAAAAGGAGAATTAGTAAATGCACCTATCGTCAAAGAATCACCACTTTGCATTGAGTGCAGAGTAAAAGAAATTATCCCGCTTGGCTCACACGACATGTTCATTGCAGAAGTCGTAAACGTACAAGCTGACACTAAATATATTGATCCAGAAACAGATACATTCAACCTTGGAGCTGCAAAACTAATTGCCTATTCACACGGTCATTATTACAAACTGGGCGAAGAAATCGGAAAATTTGGTTGGACGGTGCAGAAAAAGAAAAAATGAGACACGAAATAGACCTATCAACATGGAAACGCCGCGAGCATTTCGAAGTATTTAAAAACTTCGACGAACCGCTTTTTGGCATCACCGTAAAAGTTGAATGTTCGGCTGCTTACAAAAAAGCAAAGGAATTAGGCTATTCTTTTTCAAACTATTACTTATATTTGTCGCTGAAAGTGGCCAACGAAATTGAAGAATTTCGTTACCGGATTGAAGATGACAAAGTGTATTGCTACGACAGCGTGGGAGCCGGTCCAACCATTTTTCGTGAAGATGAAACATACGGTTGCGGTTACATGGATTATTACGAGGATATTGAGCAATACATGCGCTTAGCCGAGCTGGAAGTAGCCCGCGTAAAAGCAGAACGAGGATTGAAATTTCAACCTTCAGGCGAAAACATCATTCATTATTCAACGCTTCCATGGGCTGATTTCACAGCAGTAAACCATGCTCGCCGACTGGATATTGGACGAAGTATTCCAAAAATAACATTTGGAAAACTAACCCGTGAAGGTGAGAAAATGTGGTTGCCAGTAGATATTCATGCAAATCATGCAGTTATGGACGGTTTTCATATCGGGAAATTCATTGAACGTTTTCAGGAGTTACTAAATCAGCGGTAAGTGGCATAATTAAAGAAATAAATAAACTAAATAATAATTTCGTCTATCGCCTAAAGACATCCTACTTTAGACAATAGACAATAGACAAAAAAAGATGAAAAGAGACCAGGTAATTTTTGACATCATTGCACGCGAAAAACAGCGTCAGTTGAAAGGAATTGAATTGATTGCTTCAGAAAACTTTGTAAGCGAACAAGTTATGGAAGCTATGGGTTCCGTACTAACTAATAAATATGCCGAAGGATACCCTGGCAAACGCTATTATGGCGGTTGCGAAGTGGTGGACGAAAGCGAACAAATTGCTATCGACCGCTTGAAAGAAATCTTCGGTGCCGAATGGGCAAACGTACAACCTCACTCAGGAGCACAAGCTAATGCTGCCGTATTTTTAGCTTGTATGAACGCTGGTGATAAATTCTTAGGATTGAACCTGTCACACGGTGGTCACTTATCACACGGTTCGTTGGTAAACAGCTCGGGTATTCTTTACAAACCATGCGAATACAATGTTGACGAAAAAACCGGACTTGTTGACTACGATCAAATGGAAGAAGTGGCTATCCGCGAACAACCAAAAGTTATTGTTGGTGGTGGTTCGGCTTATTCACGCGAATGGGACTACAAACGCATGCGCGAAATCGCTGACAAAGTTGGTGCTTTGTTGATGATTGATATGGCTCACCCTGCAGGTTTAATTGCTGCCGGATTGTTGGAGAACCCTTTGAAATGGGCTCACATCGTAACTTCTACAACCCACAAAACACTTCGTGGACCTCGTGGTGGTATCATTTTATTAGGAAAAGACTTCCCTAATCCTTGGGGCAAAACAACTCCAAAAGGCGAAATTAAAATGATGTCTGCCCTACTCGACTCAGCTGTTTTCCCGGGAATTCAAGGTGGTCCGCTGGAACACGTTATTGCTGCTAAAGCTGTTTCATTTGGCGAATGTCTTCAACCTGAATACAAAGTCTATCAGGCACAAGTGAAGAAAAATGCTGCTGCTTTGGCAAACGCATTGATCGCACGTGGATTTACGATTATTTCAGGTGGAACAGACAATCACTCAATGTTGGTTGACCTACGTTCTAAATTCCCTGAATTGACTGGTAAAGTTGCAGAAAAAGTATTGGTTGAAGCTGATATTACCGTGAACAAAAACATGGTTCCTTTCGATAGCCGTTCTGCTTTCCAAACTTCAGGTATCCGTCTTGGAACTCCTGCTATCACTACCCGTGGTGCAAAAGAAGATTTGATGGTGGAAATTGCTGAAATGATTGAAACAGTGCTTTCAAACGTTGAAAACGAAGAAGTTATCAAATCGGTAAAAGAAAGAGTGAACAAAACAATGGCGAAATTCCCTTTGTTTGCTGACTAATAATTATGTAATGAAAGTAAGAGGTGAAAATTACTTGCCTCTTACTTTCTTACCTCTTACTACTTTTATTTTATGACAGAACACATCTTTGAACTTTCCGAACATACTGACACCACTGTCTTTTACGGCGTAAACAATTCCAACATTCAATTGTTGAAGAATTTGCACCCCAACTTGCGTTTAATTGCTCGTGGGCATGTTGTAAAAATATCGGGGAGCGAAGATGAAAGCATTCGATTAATTGAAAATCTACAAAGAATAGAACGTTTTTGCCTTGATAACAATGCATTAAGCGAAGAAAATATTATTGAGTTGGTAAAAGGGAATGCCCCCGACGAAATCAAATTTGAGAATCTGATTCTACACGGTGTAAATGGCAAATCCATTATGGCTCGTACATCCAACCAACAAAAGTTAGTCAAAGATTTTGATACCAACGATTTACTTTTTGCCATTGGACCGGCCGGTTCGGGTAAAACATATACAGCCATTGCGTTGGCGGTGCGCTCTTTGAAAAAACGTGAAATAAAAAAAATTATCCTCAGTCGTCCGGCTGTAGAAGCGGGCGAAAAGCTCGGTTTTCTTCCCGGCGATATGAAAGAAAAAATCGATCCATACCTGCAACCGCTCTATGACGCTTTGCAAGATATGATTACCCCGCTAAAATTAAAAGAATACCTCGAAGATGGCACCATTCAAATTGCCCCACTGGCTTTTATGCGTGGACGAACGCTGAGCGATGCCATCGTTATTCTCGACGAAGCACAAAATACGACTACCATGCAAATTAAAATGTTCCTGACTCGCATGGGGTTGAACGCAAAAATGATTGTAACGGGCGACATGACGCAAATAGACTTGCCATACGCCCAAAAATCAGGATTAATTGACGCTTTGGAAGTGCTGAAGAATGTGAAGGGAATAGCCAAAGTAGAATTTGATGTAAAAGACATTGTACGCCACAAACTCGTTCAACGAATAGTGGAAGCATATGAGAAAAGAGCAAAAGAACCCCTACCTACGAAAGGGGAAAAAGAAAATGAGACACAAGAGGTTTTGATTTTGAAGAAACAATAAATTTCAACACAAATAGTAAAAACAAACTCAACAATATGAACGCTTTAACTAACACTGATTTCCATTTCGATGGACAGACAAACGTGTATCACGGCAAAGTACGTGATGTATATACAGTAAAAAACGACTTGCTGGTAATGGTTGCCACCGACCGTATTTCGGCATTCGACGTGGTTTTGCCAAAAGGAATTCCTTATAAAGGACAAATGTTGAACCAAATTGCTGCTAAGTTTTTGGATGCAACGGCTGACATTGTTCCAAACTGGAAGCTGGCTAGCCCGGATCCAATGGTAACAGTAGGTCTGCGTTGCGAAGGATACCCCGTAGAAATGATTGTACGCGGTTATCTTTGCGGAAGTGCATGGAGAACATACAAAAGTGGCGTACGTGAAATTTGCGGCGTAAAAATACCCGATGGCATGCGCGAAAACCAACGTTTTCCACAGCCGATCATTACCCCTACTACCAAAGCTGAATTGGGTCGTCACGACGAAGACATCACCCGAGAAGAAATTCTAAGCCAGGGCTTGGTATCGGTAGAAGAATATGAGGCTTTGGAAAAATACACCATGGCACTTTTCTTGCGTGGAACTGAAATGGCTGCAGCTCGTGGCTTAATTTTGGTGGATACAAAATATGAATTTGGACGTCGCGATGGAAAAATCTATTTGATAGATGAAATTCATACGCCAGACTCTTCTCGCTATTTTTATGCCGACAGCTATCAGGAACTTTTTGATAAAGGCGAAGCACAAAAACAACTATCAAAAGAATTTGTACGCGAATGGCTAATGGAAAATGGTTTCCAGGGTAAAGACGGACAACAAGTACCCGAAATGACTCCTGAAATTGTAGCTGGCATCAGCGAACGATATATCGAATTATTCGAAAATATCAGCGGCGAAGCCTTTGATAAAGCCGATATAGCCGACATTACAGCACGTATTGAAAAAAATGTTGTGGAATATTTGAAAACAGTTTAAACAATAAAACTCTGAAAACCAAACGATATTCAATTACGAATTATGAATTATGAATTTTGAATTGAAAAATCGTTTGGTAGTTCCGGAAAAAGCCGTATCTTTGCACCGTCTTAAGAAAAAGGACACACTCTGGAGAGATGGCAGAGTGATCGATTGCAGCGGTCTTGAAAACCGCCGTACTGCAAGGTACCGGGGGTTTGAATCCCTCTCTCTCCGCCAGTAACAATTAAGAGACCTATACGGGTCTCTTTTTTTATGCCTAAAAGTCAAGCTTTCATCCGTCAGTAGGGTTGCTAAATTATGTTCAGCATTCCACATTAAATGGCAACAGATGTTTTGTATTACTTGAAAGTCGAAGTGCTTCTCCTGGCATCAACAGTAATCAGCTGTCGGCTTTTCTGCCTAAACACTTCCCTCCTCTTCCAACAAATCTTCCTCAAGTTAGCAACAAGCCCTTATTCCACACTATCCATAATATGCATTTTGCTGTGGAATTAAACAGCCGTAAAATGCGACACATAACATTAAACCATGAATTTTACACAAACGTAACGACAAAATGACCGACTAACAGTGCCTGTTTTCAAAACGAAAATAGGTCTCAACAAATTGTATTTCTATGAATTCAACGAATTAGACATCTGAGAAGTAATGTTTGTGACAATTATAGCCGTTATATAATACAAAATAGTACTAGGAGGGAATGAATTTAAAGATATTTTTGTAATACTGTACGATTTCAATTTAGAGTCATTCATATTTGCTGATTGTAATATACAATTGTAAATTTCCCTGGCATGTTACAAATGAAGGTTTATTGTTCTAAACTGACTTAGCATGTGAAATGAACCAGGTACAAAAGTTTGATAATAAAAAGTAGACTTACTATCTCTAAAAAGACAAAAGCATTTTTAAAAATGCCCGGTCGATGGGAAATTAAAATAATTGAATTGACTGAGCAGCTTATTTCTTTAACGGACTTTGGTATTTGGATGATTTACAACTATATTTCTAAAGATTATTACGATTCACATTAATTTATAAAGGTTGGTTTTTTTGATAATGTTTGATTTGAGAGGCTGATAGTTTCGAACTGTTACTTTCAGCCTCTTTTTCATACCGCGTAATCCTCCTTATAAATGCAACAACAAATTTAAAAGACTAAAGAAACGAACAAACAACTTACACAAATAATCAGGGTCTCCGCGAATTATCCCGCCTGGTAGGGACAAGCTATACAACAACAAAATAAAAAAATGAATGCATGAAACGAGCTCCGTTCTAACCGGGTGAATTCCATGTGACCTAAAAAAACAATTATTTACACATGAAATTAAATGTACTGGTTTTAATTGCAGTCGCTTTGTTTGTTCAGACAACAGCAAGTGCAGAAAAGGGAAAAAGAAAATCTACGCTACCTGCAGAAAGGGCTATCAATGTAGATTATAGCATGGAAAATGGTGCTATGAACACTATGTTCAAACAGTGTGTTGGAGCCGGTAGGGCTAACGAAGGACTACGAGCCGATTGGCAACAGCAATTGGCATTTGTCAAGCAAGAATGTGATTTTAAATACATTCGTATGCACGGTCTGTTGACCGACGATATGGCTGTGTATACCGAGGATGGGAAAGGAAATTCGCAATACAATTACATGTACATTGATCCCTTGTTCGATTATCTTTTGAGCATTGGCATAAAACCATTTGTCGAATTAGGATTCATGCCAAATGCATTGGCAAGCGGCAGTCAAACCATTTTTTGGTGGAAAGGCAATGTTACCCCACCAAAGGATTACAAAAAGTGGGAAGATTTTATACGCAATCTTACACAACATTTCACCGATCGTTATGGCGTTGATGAAGTAAAAACATGGTATTTCGAAGTTTGGAATGAACCAAATCTGTCTCCCGGTTTTTGGTCAGGTACACAGGAGGACTATTTCAAACTGTATAAATACTCCGTTCAAGGCGTAAAAAGTGTAAATGCTGATTACAAAGTAGGTGGACCCGGAACAGCCGGTGCAGCATGGGAAAGCGAAATGATAGAATATTGCACTAAAAACAATCTTCCAATCGATTTTATCAGTACTCACTCTTATGGTGTTAAACAAGGTTTTTTGGATGAATTTGGCCAAGGTGGTACAGTTTTAAGCAAAGATCCGATGGGTGTAAGTGGCGATGTGCTTCAATCAAGAAAAGAAATAGAAGCTTCTTCAAAAAAGAATCTGGAATTACATTATACTGAGTGGAGTTCATCTTACACTCCTTCCGATCCGCTTCACGACAGCTATCATGAAGCAGCTTATATCCTGGAAAAACTAAAACAAGTTGGAAATTCGGTAAATTCAATGTCATATTGGGTGTTCACAGATGTTTTTGAAGAACCGGGACCTCGCTATACTCCTTTTCATGGCGGATTCGGATTGCTCACCATTCAGGGAATTCCAAAATCGGCGTTTTATGCCTACAGTTATATGAACAAACTTGGAAAAACAGAATTGAAAAATACAGATACCCGTTCGTGGGCATGTAAAAACGACAATGGCGATGTTCAATTACTTCTTTGGGACTTCACCAATACGCATCCGGGTGATTCGGTACATAATCAGAAATTCTATGTGCAAGATTTACCAGCTAAATCGAAGGGAAAAGTGAAAGTGAATTTATCAAATGTACCTGCCGGAAAATATAGAATGGAAATTTACAAGGTTGGCTATCGTGTGAATGATGCTTATACATCGTATATCGACATGGGCAAGCCCAGACAACTTAACAGGATGCAGGTTGAGGAATTAAAAAAACAGAATGATGGTTCTCCAATTCTAACCGAAACCATTAGTATCGGATCAGATATGACGTTCTCGAAAGAACTCGATATTCGGGAAAATGATGTTTTTCTGCTAAAATTGGCAAAATAATTATATTGACTTAGATTTTGAATTTATTAGTTTTTGGGTAAAAACAGGTTAGTGTGTTTAGTTGAGGGAACCTCTGAAAATATCAAATTTAAGGCTTACGATGAAGAGTAACGCAAAAATTGGAGTTTTTTAGAAGTTCCCTTAAAAAACAAATCCTGATACCGTGACAGTTATCGCTGGCTCTCCACTCAAATCCGGCTTTCTATGTCGAGGAAAAAAAGATTGGAATGTTGACGGTAACTTTGTTTTACAATTTCATTGCTCGTCAGAAAGCAGTATGAAAAATCTAAAAATCACTCTTAAATAATTGAATTTCTGCCCAAATTAAATTTGGAAGGAATTCAAAACATGTGTTGATTTGAAATATATTTCTTATTATTGCACTTTTTTATAACCATCTAATCACAATGAAAATTAACGCGATGATAATCAAACGATTATTATTTTTACTTTGCGCCATAACAATCTATCAATCGGCATGTTATGCTCAAATAACCTTACCAAAGGTATTTGGGGATAATATGGTATTGCAGCGAAATATAAAAATCCCGGTATGGGGAAATGCAACTCCCGGAGCACTTGTAATAGCAGAACTTGGTTCAGTGAGAACAACGGCAATAGCTGATAAAAATGGAAAATGGAAGCTGCGATTCCCAAAATTTGAAGCGGGTGGTCCATACACCTTAAAGGTATATCAATCGGAAAAACGTGATTCCCAAGTTGAGCTAAGAAATATCCTTATCGGCGATGTTTGGGTCGCTTCGGGGCAATCCAATATGGAATGGCAAGTGCAACAAGCTCAGGATGCCAAAAAAGAAATTGCAAAAGCTATATTCCCTCACATACGATTCCTTTTCGTAGAACACGATAAGAAACTAACTCCGCAAGCAGATATTTCAGGAACATGGAAAGTTTGTGATACCACAAATGTAAAACAGTTCTCGGCAGTAGCCTATTATTTCGCTCATAAAATTCACATTGATCAAAATATTCCGATTGGTATTGTCCAAACTACCTGGGGCGGCACCCCTGTAGAATCGTGGACAAGCCGGGAGATGTTACTTTCATCGCCAGTTACCCGTTCAAGAGCTCTTGCCAACGATACGCTAACACCGCAACATTTTATAAAGGATAGTCTTAACGAGATCGGCTTCTGGGACATTGTATATCATGTAAAGAACAATATCGATCAGGTAGTTACCGCATCGGGATATGATGACTCGCACTGGCCTACAGTAGAAATACCGCGGCTGATAAAGGATTTCGGGATTGGAGATTATGTGGGGATGATGTGGATGCGTAAAACAATCACCTTGCCCGAATCTTTTGCAGGAAAAGACCTGACACTGAACTTAGGGCATCCCGAGATGAACTATTCGCTTTATTTCAACGGAAAGGAAATTTGCAAAACCGTATGGAATGCTAATCCAAAACAATCCTACACTATTCCGGCCGGCATGGTTCAGAATGGCAAAAATACTATTTCCATCAGAATAGCCATGTTATGGGGAGGAGGCGGTTTGAATCCTCCTGCTGAAAACATTTATATCTCCGATGGCGCGTCAACAGTTTCGTTGGCAGGAAAATGGTTATACAAAAAAGACCTTGAGCCAACAATTCCAAAAGTAAACTATTCTCACTATTATCCAATCGTATTGTATAATGCTATGGTTCATCCGCTCATCCCTTACGGAATAAAAGGGTTTATCTGGTATCAGGGAGAAGCGAACGATTCAGCAGCGTATAACTATCGAAAAATATTTCCCCTAATGATAACCGACTGGCGTCAGCGTTGGGGTCAGGGGAATCTTCCATTTTTATATGTGCAGTTGGCAAATTACAAAAAAGTACAACCTGAACCTTCCGAAAGCGAGTGGGCAGAATTACGTGAAGCGCAAACGATGACCCTGTCGCAACCTAATACCGGAATGGTTTGCACCATCGATATTGGTGATGCTGGAAACATACATCCATCAAACAAACAGGAAGTGGGCCGTCGCTTAGCCTTAAGCGCCGAGAAGTTAGTGTACAATCAGAACTGTATTGCATCGGGACCATTGTACAAAGGTTATCAAAAAGATGGAAACAAAATTCGTATTCGTTTTACTAATCCGAATTCCGGTCTTTCGACCCGGGGAGGAAAAGTGGTGACCGGATTTGCGATTGCCGGCAATGACAAGCAGTTTTATTGGGCAAAGGCTACTATTGTAGGGAAAGAAGTGGTTGTATATTCCGAAAAGGTGACTGACCCCGAAGCTGTACGATATGCCTGGGCTGACAATCCGGAGTGCAACCTCACAAATTCGGAAGGATTGCCTGTAGTCCCTTTCAGAACGGATAGTTGGAAAGGAATTACACAAAAATAGATTCAAATTATTACCTAGAAAACATAAATCAATAATATAATGAAAACGAGTAAAATTAAAATTTTGTTGTTAATTGCAATCCCTTTCATTTTTACTTTCGGGCTTAAAGCTCAGGGCTTGTATGTCGGAAGCAATTATCATCCACATGATGATAAAAATATTGAAAAAATAAAAAGTGACATCCAATTGATGAAAGCTTCCGGATTTACGTCTGTACGTATGGGACATTTGGCTTGGGACAGCTATGAACCTGCCGAAGGCCTGTTTGATTTTGAGTGGTTCGACAAGGTGATGGATATGATGGATAAGGCAGGTATTAAGGTAATTCTTGATATCGCAGTTCATCCTGCACCTATATGGTTGCACAAAAAATTTCCGACGATAGATATAGTTGATCCAAATGGCAATCAATTGTATCCCAATCATCGATACATGGATGATGCAGGTGATCCCAACTTCCAGAAATACGCTTTGCGCTTTACCGATGTTATAACAAAAAGATATGCAAAACATCCCGCTTTGTTGGCTTTTGGGATTGATAATGAGTCGGGTGATGGTCCAATTTCATACTCCGAAACGGTGAGATTGCGATTTGTAGACTGGTTGCGTAAAAAATATGGCAGTATCGATGTGCTGAATAAAGCATGGGCTAATCAACGGTGGTCGCGTAACCTGAATCAGTTTGAGGAAGTCGGATTGCCCTCAGTAGGAGCTAAAAATGGTGCTCCGGAAAAAATTCTCGATTTTCGGGTATTCGTTTCGGATGAAGTCAATCAATTCCTTTTTAAAGTAATAGATAAAGTCAATGCCAATGCGCCCAATGTGCTTACAAATACAAATGCATGGTTTTACAGTGCGTTGAAGTATATTGATTGGGCAGAGATGGCCTATTCCGGCAAAATGACTCGCGAAGGCTGTGGCTTCTATCCCGGTAACTCGCTAACAACCAATTGGGGTGTTATGAACTCCGCGTTCGGCATTTCACGTATTCAGTTTGAAAGTACAAACCCATTCTGGTGCAGCGAATTTACCACCATGACTGCCGTACCCAATTCTATCCGCAAGTCGGCTTATGCCACCCTGATGTATGGTAACCAAATGGTTTGCGGTTGGACATGGCAAAGCATGCACTCCGGCGAAGAACAATACCTCGAAGGAATGCTTGATTGGGACGGAATTCCCAACCGCAAATATGAAGAATACAAGAAAATGGCAACCGAGTTTAAAAAAATCGAGAAATTCTTCCCGTATAAACTTCAGTCGGAAGTTGGATTGGCATCTTCTTTCCCCAGCCAGATAGCCAGCAGTTATTTCCCTGAGCAGCAAGAAAACCAACTGCAAGCATGTTGGGGCTTGTTTTATTATCGCAATATGGATGCTAATGTTGTAGAAATCAGCAGAAGTGCGTTGAAATATAAACTGCTGATTGTGCCCGGCATAACGGTAATGGATGAAACTACAGCTACTAAAATCCGTGACTTTGTAAAAAATGGCGGAACAGTTATCATGACAAGCAATTCGGCTGTAGTGGACGAAACCGGAAAAGTATTTGCGTCCACTCGCCCCGGTCGCTTGAGTGATGTGTTTGGAATACGGGTGGCAAGTTTCGAAGAGACAGAAACCTTTAATGAGATTTCACGCAAATCGTATAAAGGGAAAAAACTTGAATTTACTTATAAAGGCAAAGCTGTTGACACTGAATCGACCAGGTTTGATGTTATAGAGCCGAAAGGAGCTGAAGTGATTGGCAGTGTCACCAGTTTAGATAAGGATTATCCGATGATGACTTCAAACAAATACGGCAAAGGTCGCGCTATTTATGTTGGCTTACCTGCCGATGGAAGTGTTCTCAATCCATTGCTCGACGAACTAATAGTTGAACTGGGCATTAAAAAAGGACCTGAAGTACCTGCAGGAGTAATGGCCAGACAGATAGATAAAAATCACTACCTTTATCTAAATATTAGTGGAGAAAATAAAGAGATAAAAATGACAGGAAAATCGAGAAGTATCCTTTTCGATAAAGATTACAATGGAAGTTTCACAATTCCTCCTTATGAACCGGAATTTATTGAAATAAAGTAATCACCCCAGACCACTAACCTGGACAAGCCAGAACAAAAAATGTAGAACGCAAATTACGCAAATTTTCACAAATCAGAAAAAAAAAAAAAAAAAAAAAAAAAAAAAAAAAAATCAACAACAAAAAGTGAGTTTTTTTACTGACGAAACATATTATTTTAAAGCAGAAAACTCCTTCAGTAATCAAAAATAAATTTGCGTTTATTTGCGTGATTTGCGTTCAAAAAAAATATTATAGTGCCAAAAAATACACAAATTTGAGAGATAAGGTACTAAAGGGGAATTAAAGAAACAACATTTGACTTTAAGTTCGATTTATCGGACTTAAAGTCAAATGATTACAAAGTAGCTTGGTGTTTAATAATAATAAATTCTATTATATAATTAGATATTGAAGATGTCAATACATTAAATTTCAAGTATCTATAATTGTAAATTGTAACCCCGATAGCTATCGGGATAAATTGTAAATAATATAATATATTTGCAGTAAAAAAATCAACACACCCAACAAAACTAAATTCACTTTAAATCATGTCCTTATGAAAAGGTATAAGAAGCAATTATACATATTTGGAATATTTTGGATTGTATTTTTCCAAAGTAGTACTGGACAGTCATCGTATATTTTTCATCATTTGGATACAAAAGACGGCCTTTCAAACAACACTGTAAAAGCCTTTTTAAGAGATAGCTACGGATTTCTTTGGATAGGTACAGAAGCTGGACTAAACAAATTTGATGGATATGGTTTTAATGTTTACTCTACGCGTTTTGGCGCACCTAAATCATTAATAACGAACGATATAATAGACTTACAAGAAGATGGTTTAGGCAATATCTGGGTTTACTTCGGATACACCTACATGGTTTATGATAGAGAAAAAGATTGTTTTGACCCTAATTATAAACAATTACTGCTTGATTTAGGTATCCAGTCGGAAAATAATAGTATAGTTTATATTGATAAAAACCGTAATATATGGGTATTCAATAAAAGAAATGTATTTTTCCATAATGTTCAGAAGAAAACAACAGCAACATTCAATTTAAAGATTCCCTTCACAGAGACTGTCTCTACTAATATCACTGATAATGGGGATTATTTGTACACAATTCTAAAGTCGGGAGTGTGCTGGCAAATGAATAAAAATACAGGAGTACAGATTTTAACACAACTCCCTGATTTTATAAAACCGGAAATTGCGAATGGTCGTAACAGAATCTATGCTGATAGCAATAACGGATTATGGTTCAGTTCAAGTTTATCTGATCAGATTTTATATAAAAAAAAATCGAGTCAGGAATGGGAAAGGATTTATTTGACTTCGGAAATAAAATCTGTGAGTAATGTGATAACAAGTATTATTGAGAATCAAACCGGACAAATATGGATAGGAACAGACCATAAAGGAATATTTATTTACGATAAAGTTAAAAGCACAATAACGAATATAGTAAATAAATCATCGACATACACCAGTTTATCTTCTAATAGTGTACAATATTTATATCGGGATAATAACGAAACGATTTGGGTTGGACATAATAAAAAAGGATTCTCATTTTATCACGAAAGTTTTCGCAATTTCATCAATTTCAAACATCCCGAATGTTCTGATATTACGACGATAATAGAAGATCATTTGGGAAATATATGGTTAGGTACCGATGGAAATGGTGTGTATGTGAAGGCACAAAATTCCGAAAGTAACATAAAAAAACTTCCTATTCCAAATACAGCAATAGTTTCTATGTTAGAAGATCGGAAAGGGCGTGTTTGGATTGGTACATATATGAAAGGGCTATTTTGCTATGAAAAAGGGAAAATTGCTCAATACACTACAAAAAATAGTAAATTATCCAGCAACGACATTTGGGGATTAAAAGAAGATAGGTATGGAAATATTTGGATAGGTGCATTAGGAGGTAAAATTCAGGTATTGCAATCTGAATCCAACGATTTTCAATCCATTATTTCGCCCTTCACTAACAAAGATTATGCCCTGGACATGTTTTATGATGGTGGTGACAAAATGTACATTGGTACCGTTTATGGTCTAGCAGTAATCGACATTACCAGTAACAAAAGAGTTACATATTATGGGAATAAACGAGGAAGCTTACCTTTTAAACAATTAAAAATTTCGAATGTATATAAAGATAATAGCGGTGTTATATGGCTTGGTCATAGTGATGGGCTGACTATTTGGGATCAAAAACAAGATACTCTCTACAACTTCTCCAAAGAAAACGGATTATGCGATAATTCAATCAGGGGTATAACGGAAGACAACCTTAATAATATCTGGGTTACAACAAGTAATGGACTTTCCATATTAACTATTAAGCGTGAACTGAATGAGGCTTTAACGATTACGAGTAAAAATTATTCCGTTAAGGATGGTTTAAAAGACACCTATTTCAATAACCACTCCATATGCAAACTCCGGAGTGGAGATATTCTGCTGGGAAATGTAGACGGATATAGCATTCTCAATCCCAATAAAATGGCCGAGAAGGATCAACCGCTAGCCAAAGTTATATTTACCGGATTAACCGTAGGAAAAAACAATATTCAGGTTGATTCAATTTATAATGGTCATAAGTTACTTGAAAATTCAATGGAACTGACCAAAGAGCTAACATTCAATTACAATGATAAACTCATCTCATTACAATTTACAACCGGAGATTTATTGAATTCGGACAAAGTAAAATATGTTTATCTGATCGAAGGTTTTAACACTCAATGGATACCAATACTTGATAATAAAATCATAATATCTTCATTACCATCCGGGAAGTATCGGCTTTTGATAAAAGCTTGCAATAGCGATGGCATTTGGAATAACGACCCTACTATATTAATTATAAACATAACTCCCCCTTTTTATGCTTCAGTTTGGGCATTCATCTTATATACTCTTTTAATCATTGGGATAATAGTATACTTTATTCGTAAAAGAGAAGAGCGACACAGAATAAAACTGGAACAACAGCGCATTCAATTGGATCATGAGAAAGAGATTCATATTAACGAGATGAAGTTGAGATTTTTTACCAACATTAGTCACGATTTGCGCACGCCCCTTACTCTGATTATAACCCCGCTACAAATATTACTGAACGACACAACGAATGATGTTATGCGGAAAAAATTGGGTAATATTTATAAAAATGCGCAACAGTTACTCACTTTAATCAACTCCTTGCTCGATTTCAGGAAATTAGATGTTGGTGCAGAAACGCTGAATTTAAAATCCGGCGATTTTATTCATCTTGTCAGGGAGATTTATGCTTCATTTTGTGTTTATGCCGACGAGCGAAATATAGAATTCTCTTTGTTAAGTGAAGTACAAAGCCTCTCTATGCAGTTCGATCCGGATAAAATACAGAAAACAATCACCAACTTGCTTTCAAACGCATTCAAATACACTCCCGATGGAGGAACTATAGTTATAAATATATATCAAGAGGAAGATTTTGTTTGTCTGAGCGTATCCGATTCGGGACCCGGAATACGTAATGAAGAAAAAGAGCAGGTTTTCGAACGATTTTACCAAGCTCCACAAAAACAAGAAAAGACCGGTAGTGGAATCGGGCTGCATATTGCGCACGGATATGTGAGCCTTCACAGAGGAACTATAGCTGTAACTGATAATATGCCGCAAGGTAGCATATTTACCTTTAAAATTCCGATGATAAGTGTCGACATGAATGAAAGTCCGGAAGTTGAAGTAATAATTGACGACGAATACGCTGATGGATACACATATCGAGCTATAAGTTCCAATATGCCTAAATTATTGTTTGTAGATGACAACAAAGACTTATGCGAATTTATTGAGGATAACCTTAGTAATGATTATTCTGTATTAACCGCTTGCAATGGGCAAGATGCATTGGATAAATTGCAGAAAAACGACGTTACAATTGTAGTGAGTGATGTGATGATGCCGGTTATGAGTGGTACTGAACTTTGTAAACAAATAAAAACGAATATCGCTTTATCTCATATTCCGGTTATTTTATTAACTGCCCGTACTGCTGAAGAACATAAGATTGAAGGATTAGAGTTAGGTGCAGATGATTACATCACTAAACCTTTCAACTTTGACATTCTTAAACTGCGCATACAAAAATTTGTAGAATGGACTGAGAAATCTCATCAGGCATTTAGTCAAAAGTTAGATGTTTCTCCTGCTGATATTACGATTACATCGCTGGATGAGAAACTAATCGAAAAGGCTATCAAAGTAGTAGAAGAACATATGAGCGACTATGATTTTTCTGTTGAAACGCTGGGCGAAGCCGTGGGTCTTAGTCGCGGGCATCTCTACAAGAAACTAATGGTTATTACAGGAAAAGGACCGGCAGAATTCATTAGAACGATCAGGCTGAAACGGGGTCGCCAACTACTTGAAAAGAGCCAACTTCAAATTGCCGAGATTGCCTACGAGGTAGGTTACAATTCACCCAAAAGGTTTACCGTTAATTTCCGCGAAGAATTTGGAATGTCGCCATCGGAATATCTGCGTATTCACAACAACCGCGAAAAGGATAATACATAAACGCACCTATTACAGTACATAAAGTCTCCTGTTGTATTTAGAGATACAGTATTTTTACAACATCATTTATGACTTGACGAATCTGCTTTTGTATAAGCAGATTCGCTCATACAGTCCTTACATAAATGAGATTGTAAAAATAGGTGCAAAACATGTTGGTAATGCATTTATTTGAAAAATTGAAATAAATCACTACTATCATTATGCAAATAGCTCTTAGAAAATCAGTTCTTGTTTTGCGATCAATTCCACCGGATATAAGCCTTCCAATCTATCCGGGCTTCATCCCTGTGCCGGAATTTACATGCTGTGTAAAGTTATTATTGGATAACCGATAGTTTTAAACACTTCACCGGCATACATTGTTACATATCAAAGATTTGACACATCAGGAACAGATTAGTTACTGTACCCCGGCCTTCCACTGCCACTTGACAAATGAAGTGTTTCGGGAAGAATCTACGCTCCTACCCTACGCTATTACACGGAAATTTTCTTTATGATAACAAGTCGTGTTTTCAAAGAAAATTTTTATTGTACCACAAAAGTTCAGGCCGGTAAACAATCGCAACCGGTATAACTTCAGCAATCCTTATTTGATCCATCGCTTCACTTTGAAGATGACAAATAGCATTTATCTGTTAATCTCGACAACATTATCTCTTGTCAGCGACAAACCCATTCACCAAACAACAAACTAACCATTTGGGACAGGAACAAGAAGTCCTGCTGATTCATATCCGGCTAATTCAACTTTAACCCATCCTAACATTCACCATCGGTAAAATCTCATTCGAAATACGCCTCGCCGATTTTTATCTGGCTGATGATAACTCTTGGTAGATGTTTTATTGGTTTTTTGTTCTCAATTGAGCTTATACCGATTGTACAAACAATATAGCCCAATTTCGACAAAGTCTCATTGTTCTATTTGTTTGTAGACATCGGCATTAACAACAGTAGACATAAAAATGACTTTGGGTCATTTTATATGTACAGTTTGTATTACATCATTATAGTGTGGAGAAAATGCATAATCTAAGAAATCAATATACCTAAGAAGAAAAACGACCTTGACGATTAAAAAAATAGTTACCTGGCAATTGAAACCAATTAATCTACAAATCAAAACAATAAAAAACAAGCATATATTTAAATACTAATTCACAAATCTGATCAGTAATGAAACATCACTCTCTAAAAATTCATTTATGTATGACCCTGCTATGTTGTTTTGCAACTTCAGCCATAATGGCGCAGGATGTAAGCGTTACCGTAAATGCGACTGTAAACAAAAAAAAGGTATCACCCTACATCTATGGTCGTAACAATACTTTTGATAAGCCTGCGCAATTTTACAAAGATGCAGGATTGCGTTTTTCCCGTATGAATGGAGGTAATAATGCGACCAAATACAATTGGCGAAAAAAACTAACAAGTCATCCCGACTGGTATAATAACGTATATGACACAGACTGGGATAAATCGGCAAAAGAGGTTTCTACAACATACCCTTATATGCAACAAATGTATGCCTTTCAACTTATTGGAAGAGTAGCTTCGAGTAAAAGCTATAATTTTAAAGACTGGGACTACAATCAGTCATCGTATTGGTTTGGCGTAGGTCAGAATCTGGCAGGTGGAGGTATAGCCAACACAACGGATGAAAAAAATGGGTCTACAGCATTAAAAGAAGGCGATATTAATCTTTATACTGAGGAATGGCCAGCAGATTCAACTGTTGCTATTTTAAATCATTGGTTTGGTGCAAATGGTCTGAAATTGAATAAAAGTCCATTTCTGTACTGGAACATGGATAATGAATCGGATGTATGGAACGGAACTCATAGCGATGTAATGAAGACGCTCATATCTGCGCCTGCATACATGGATAATTATATCAACATTGCTAAAAAAGCACGTGCATTGTTCCCCGAAATTAAATTTTGTGGCCCTGTTACCACGAGTGAATGGCAATGGTACAAATGGGCGGATGAATCAATAAGAATAGATGGGAAATACTACAGTTGGCTGGAGTATTTTATCAAAAGATGTGCAGATGAAGAGAAAGCCTCCGGGATCAGAGTGCTCGATGTGGTAGATCTTCATAATTATCCATGGGCTAAAAACGGAGATATTGATGCTTTGCAATTACACAGAATGTATTACGATACAGATTATACCTATGCAGGTGCCAATGGCTTGTACACGCTGAACGGTGGTTGGGATACCAGCTTGAATAAGGAATACATTTTTAAACGCATAAACGATTGGCTGACAAACTACTATGGCGAGAACAATGGAATTACCTGTGCAATCAGCGAGTGGAGTCCGGCATCGTCAGAGTCAAACCCCAGCGTTACTTCTGTAGTATACGCTTCGCATCTGGGTACTTTCGCGAATAATGGTGTTGAATTCTTTACCCCATGGACTTGGATGAATGGCATGTGGGAGACCTTACACCTTTTCAGTCGCTATGCCAAAAATAACAGTGTATCAAGTATTTCCTCTCTCGAAAACACCGTTTCGGCCTATACCACTGTAAGCGAAGTTGCCGATTCGATGACCGTTATGATTGTGAATCGCGACATGAGTTCCGCCCGTAAGGTTACAGTAAATTTAAATGGTTTTTCTGTAAATAATGGTAATTATTCAACACTACAGCTGTCAGCACTCCCATCATCCGAAACATTTGTATCGCATACCAACAACGCTTTGAAGCTAAACTCCGTAACAATTAATTCAAATTCATTCTCAATAACTGTACCCTCACTTTCTACAACAGCAGTTATATTAAAATCAACTTTAACAGGAATTGCCGAACACAAAAACCAGACTGATGAACTTAAGATTTATCCCAATCCTGCTACAGACATTTTGAATGTATCAATAAGTTCGAATGTTGCTGAGCCAACAGAAATTGATGTATTTGATCTAAGCGGAAGAAAAATACAGGTTTCAGAAATAAATTATGATGGATATTCACCAATCACAACAAATGTTTCAACTCTATCAAATGGATTTTATTTGTTATCCGTCAAGAACAAGCATTTTACATCAACAAAACGCTTCTTTGTTGAAAAATAAATTAGTGTAATATATAAAAGAGCACATTCGATTAACACAAAGGGGTGTTGCAATGATAGTTGTAAATGAAGTATATCAAAACTTACAAATTGGACATACTTCCAGGTTGATAAAGAATGAAAAGGCGATGCACTAAACACTAAAAGGAAATTCGCTCAGACACGATTTTCACCACTTTCATGCAACATATGTGGCCGTTCCCTGACACAAAACAATACCATGATAAAATAAAACTTAAGATACCTTTACCACTATTATTTATAGACTAAATGCATAAAATGACGTAAATGCATTTGGTTTTAAAATGAATAAATATAAAGTTACTAATTTTAAATCAAAATGAATTATGAATGAAAAACATGTGATTCAATGCGTTCGAAAGGTTACAAAAATCCTTTTTGACAAGTATGTAATCTTGGCGGTAGTGCTATGTTCTTTTGGACTAGCCTCTGCACAAAATTCCGATGGTAAAATCTCAGGTAAGGTTTTATCCGAAAAAGATGGGGAGCCGCTTATTGGAGTAAGCATTATGGTAAAGGGCTCAAATGTTGGAACCGTTACCGATTTCAATGGAACATTCACGCTCCAAGCTAAAACTGGCGAAACACTTTCTGTTTCGTACATTGGGTATTTGCCTCAGGTAATAAAAGTAGCTGGATCTAACTTAACAATTAAATTAAAAGAAGATAGCAAAAGTTTAGATGAAGTAGTAGTTGTAGGGTATGGCGTTCAGAAGAAAAAACTGAATACCGGTGCTACTTTACAAGTAAAAGGTGATGAACTGGCTAAAATGAATACCAGTAACCCTTTGCAAGCCCTACAAGGTAAAACACCCGGCGTAAGCATTTCGTCAACTTCTGGACAGCCCGGATCTGACATGAAAGTGACCATTCGTGGTTTGGGAACAACTGGAAATTCAGGACCATTATACATTATAGATGGTATTGAAGGAGATATAACAACGCTAAATGCATCTGATATTCAATCCATTGATGTCTTGAAAGATGCTGCTTCCGCCGCTATTTATGGTTCACAGGCTGCCAATGGCGTTATTCTGGTAACAACAAAACAAGGAACTAAAGGGAAAGGTCAAGTATCATTTGATGCATATTATGGAGTCCAAAATGTTGAACGACAAGTTCCTTTATTGAATGCGAAGGAATATAAAATGATTATGGATGAACAGCAGATTAATTCCGGACTTTCTCCGTTTAACTGGGCTTCAAAAGGTACCTTAGCTGATACAGACTGGATAGGACAAATGCTAAAAAAGGATGCTAAGACCCAAAATTACTCTCTGAATATTACTGGTGGATCAGAAACATCAACCTATTCTTTGTCATTAAGTTACAATTCGCAAGAAGGTATAGTTGGCGGTTCGTCTGTTTCAAACTATGAACGTTATGGTGCTCGGTTAAATACTGAACACAAATTATATAAAGATGTACTCGTTGTTGGTCAGCACTTAAATTTCAATTATATCAACAATGTAGGTATAGCTGTTGGAAATCAGTGGGGCAATACATTACGTGGTGCTTTCGGTACTTCTCCTTTAGCACCGGTGTATAGCGACAATAATCTTTATGACAGTCCGTATAACGACACAAGCAAATCCTTATGGAATACGACAGATGGTAATCCTTATGGTGCAATGATGACAAATACCAATAATCTGTCCTCGAACCAAAAACTATTAGGTGATATTTATGCAGAACTTCAACCTATCAAGAACCTGAAGATTAAATCTACTCTAGGGATTAACTATTACGCTACAAACTACCATAGCTTAAGCCCGATATATCGATTTTCAGTTTATTCGTATAATGAAGACCACGAGACTGTTAACCAAAACATGAGCAGTGGTAAAACTCTTACCTGGACAAATACAGCTAGTTATGATTTTAAAGTAAATGAAGAGCATGCTTTCAATGCTTTAGTTGGAACTGAAGCTGTGAAATTTCAGGGTGTAGGCATGTCGGGAAGCAATTGGAATTTGGTGCCACAAATGGATAATTTTAATCACGCGTATCTAGATAATACTACTGGGAAAGCTCATCTCGATACTGATGGCAAAACCGTTATAGAAACACGCGTTGTAGGAGGTGCCCCATCTGTTGATTATAGCCGCCTTTCTTATTTCGGAAGATTGGGTTACAACTATAAGGAAAAATATATGTTGAATGCAACATTGAGAGCTGATGGTTCTTCGAGATTTGCTTCGGGTCACCGTTGGGGATACTTCCCATCTGTATCTGCGGGTTGGACAATTAGCAATGAATCTTTTATGGCTTCGACAACCGATTGGCTTGATCAGTTGAAGTTACGTGCTAGCTGGGGACAAGTGGGTAATCAAAATATAGGTGATTTTAAATACGCGGCACTTATCAGCACTTCTACAGCTGTAAGTGGTAGCAATCCGGCAGCGTTTTACGATTTTGGTAATGCAGGTGTAAATACGGCAGGTGCTTATCAGAAAGAAATGCCAAAAAAAGACCTGAAATGGGAGGCATCCGAACAAACAAATATTGGGATTGATGCCCGTTTCCTAAAAAACCGTTTATATGTAATTGGAGATTTCTATATTAAAACCAGTAAAGACTGGTTGGTGCAGAGTCCCCTTCAAGCGACATCCGGCTTTGATAGCTGGATGATTAATGGTGGCAATGTAAAAAACACAGGTATTGAATTGTCACTTAGCTGGAACGACAATATCGGCGATTTTAAATACAACATTGGAGTGAATGGTGCTTATAATAAGAATGTTGTAGGACAGATCCCGACAGTAGATGGTATGATACACGGATACACCAATATGTTGTATGCCAACTCGGAGGAATTCTATCGTGCCGAAAACGGACATGCCTTAGGATATTTCTGGGGATACCAAACCGACGGTCTTTTCCAAAGTCAAGCAGATATTGCTGCATGGAGAGCCGCAGGAAATGGAATTTCACAATCGGATGTACAACCGGGTGATGTAAGATACGTTGATCAAAATAAAGATGGTGTTATTGATACCAAAGATAAAGTTGATTTAGGGAATGGTATGCCTACAATAACTGGTGGATTTACATTGGGTTTTCAATACAAAAGCTTTGATTTTAGTGTAAATGCAACGGGAGCAATTGGTAATAAGATTGTTCAAGCATACGGTCAGGTTGGAGCACAATCAAACTATACAACAGAGATTCTAAATCGCTGGACAGGTGAAGGAACATCAAACCGAATTCCACGCGTTACAGTTAATAATATCAACTGGCAGTTCTCAGATCTTTATGTGCATGCCGGAGATTATTTGCGGATCAGCAATATAAGTCTTGGTTACGACTTTGCTAAACTCATTCATCTTAAAGCCATTAGTCAGTGCCGAGTATATGGTTCGGTACAGAACGCATTCACATTCACAAAGTACAATGGAATGGATCCTGAAATTGGATATGGTGTAGACAACTGGGTTACAGGCGTTGATTTAGGATATTATCCACGTCCTAGAACAGTACTGGTAGGAGTTAACCTTAAATTTTAAATACTTTTAAATACACATTATTATGAAGATATTCAAATTAAATATACTGATAGCAGGGGCTTTGACCCTCAGTATTTTTTCGTCATGTGCAGATAGTTTTCTGAATTCAGAACCGAAAACAAGCCTGCTCGATGAGAATTTTTACAAAACCGAAGCTGATGCCGAAATGGCATTGGTAGGATGTTACGATGGATTGCAATCTACAAGCTCCGGATTTCCAATTTATCTGGTTGCTACTGTTGCTTCAGATGAATGCTTTGGTGGAACCGGAGCTAATGATGGCAGGGGTTATCAAATGATTGACAGGTTGGATAAAAGCCAATCTCCGGCAGATAACAATGTTTTTAATGATACTTGGAGCAAATATTATAAAGCTATTTTCCGTTGCAACAATTTGTTACAAAAACTGCCAACTGTTTCATCATGGAAATCTACTGACACAACTGTAGTTGCGAAAACGAAAAAACGTATCGAAGGAGAAACACGTTTTTTACGTGCACTTATGTATTTTGATCTGGTTCGTATGTTTGAAAATGTTCCTTTATTGACTGAGCCATCTGTCAATAACACTCCTCAGGCTAATCCTTCGGATGTATATAAATTGATTGCCAGCGACTTGAAATTTGCAGCAGCCAATATTCCTGCTGATGCCTATCCAAAAGCTCAGGCTGCAACGAACGATGGACGCGTAACGCGTTATGCAGCTGAAGCTATGTTAGCCCGTGTATATTTGTTTTATACAGGTTACTACGCTAAAGACGATCTTGGAGTAACAAAACCAGAGGTCTTAGCCGGTTTGGAAGATGTAATTTCGAGTAACGAATTCGATACTATACCTTATAATAAACTTTGGCGGGCAGCAAGCTATGTTCCTGTACCTGCCAGCAATACATTGGATAAATCGGGTTATGCAGGAAAAGGAAATAAAGAAGTCGTGTTTGCCCAAAAATTCAACAGTACATCAGATTATAATGGTATGTCTGATGGAAACGGCTGGCTTGTAATGATGGGTATGCGTGGAACAAACTTCTCGCCATACGGAAAAGGTTGGGGTGCTTGTACAGTTAATCCTCAACTTGTAAATGCATATCCTAACGGTGACAAACGCAGAACAGCTTCTGTGATTGATCTTGTTGGTGAAAACATAGAAAGCAAGTTTAATATAACTGATCAAAAAGAGTACACTGGGTATACAGTTAAGAAATACTCTCCCACTGCATTGCCTGATGGCACTTCTGACACAGGCGGCTCAAAGGACTTTCAAAGTTCTCAAGATCAGGATTATGTACAGATCCGTTATGCCGATGTACTGCTGATGGCTGCCGAACTGGGTTCTCCTAACGCAGTTGCCTATTTCAATAAAGTTCACAAACGCGCAGGTTTGACTGCTGTAACAACTGTTTCCTTGGCTGATATCCAAGCAGAGCGCCGTTTTGAGTTTGCCTTTGAAGGTATTCGCTATTGGGATTTATTGCGCACAGGGTTAGATAATGCTGCTAATACAATTGCTGCAACGGCTCAGACGGTTAAGAGTGGTGGTGTTGCTGACATTATAACATATGATGCAACTAAAATTAAAGCCACTAAAGGTTTTATGCAGATTCCGAATACCCAGATAACGCTTTCGGGCGGAGTATTGAAACAAAATCAAGGCTGGTAAATTAACTTTAAACGATGATTATTATGAACAAAATATTTAAATTATTTTCGATATTGTCTCTGATGACAATGGTATTTTTTGCTTGTACGCCCGATGAATATCAATTAAAAGCGCCATTAGACAAAAGTGCTTTGAAATTCAGCGTAACGAAGGATGCTACAAACCCCAATAAATATATTCTGAAGAGTCTAACCCCTAATGCACAGCCATTCTGGACAACTCCTGTAGGAACCTCAGTTAAATTGACTGATACTATAGTTATTCCTTTCCCTGCAATAGGCGACACAATTTTATACAGTGTGGAAACTCCGGGCGGAATCGTTACTGCCGATCCTTATGTTTTCGATATTACCACTATTGACGCGGACTATGTAAGCGGACCAATGTGGACTAATCTCACAGGTGGGATTGGAAAATCAAAAACATGGGTGTTGGATTTAGATGCAAATGGTAAGAGCAAGTATTTCGCTGGACCATTTTACTTTGGTGGTACCGGCTGGGAATGGGATCCTGCATTTGCTGATATTGGATGGGCTGGTGTCTCTGCCGGAGATTACGGCACCATGACCTTTGATCTTATTGGCAATGCTAATTTCAAATCTGATAATAAGATGTTTCCAGATTTGTCAGGCACCGGTAAATTTATGTTGTTCCCAGGTACAAATCAGTTGATAACCTATGGAGCACAAGTTATACATGATAAAGCAAAAGGCAAAGAAGTTTTAAACTGGAATGCCAAAATGACTATCAAAACACTTGATGCCGACCGTATGCAACTTCTTGCTGTGACTGGCCCTGGTGCTTGGATGATTTACAATTATATTTCTAAAGATTATTACGATTCGCATTAACGAAGAATAGCTCGTTGATACTATTTTTTGAGGTTGATTGCTCCGCTAGTACGGAACAGTCAACCTCTTTTTTCATCGTCTTTTTTAAAGTAATTCTATTTTGCAAACTATCATAATCATCACTTCTTCTAAAGCAAGCGGACAGACATGTGTCAACATTATCTAACGGATTTTATTTAATATCTGCAAAAAACAGCCATTGTACATCGACTAAATCTTTCTCTATTATCCGATAAAACGACTTTAAAACTGATTTTAAACGTTGTAAACAGCCGCACTATCTCGCTAATTATCAGTAAGTAAGATATAGACATATTGTTGTAATGTATTGATTGCAACAAATGTGACTGTTTTCTGATACAAAACAGTCCTATACTATAATAAAACTTAAGATACTTTTACCCAGATTTTTATTGGTAAAGAACATATTTAAACAACAAAATACACGGAACCAAATAATGTCGCATTTTTCAATGATATAGTAGTATAATACGGTTGTAACTTAAAGTCCATTTTCAGCGTATTCATAAGCGGTTTGTTGATTAATTATTATCAAACAAAGCCCCTGAAAAGTTTTAAAACACCATCGTTTTGAAAAATAAAAATACGACATCCTATTTTGAGTATTACTTATCACCCTAAAATAATGATTAAAAAAAATGATTAAACAATTGAAAATTGAATGAACGAGTTGACCAATTATTTAGCTTTAAATTAAACACAGACAATTATTAACTTTAAATTAAAAGAATGAATTATGAATGAAAATCATGTGATTCGATGCGTTCAAAAGGCAGCAAAAAACCTTTTGAACAAGTATGCAATCCTCGCGGTAATGCTATGCTCGTTTGGGATGGCATCGGCTCAAAATTCCGATGTGACAACAGTTACGGGTACTGTATTAGAACAGTCGAGTGGACAAGCCCTTATTGGTGTAAGTATTTTAGTAAAGGGTTCAAATCAAGGTGCTATGACCGACATAAATGGCGCCTTTACCATCAAAGCCAAAGTAGGCGAAACGCTTAAAGTGAGTTATATCGGTTACACAACTCAAGAAGTAAAAGTGAGTGGAGCACAATTGAAAATTCGTTTAGAAGAAAACACTAAAGAATTAAAAGATTTAGTAGTCATCGGGTATGGAACACAGAAAAGAGGAGATGTTACCGGAGCTATTTCTTCCATTAGTGGCAAAGACCTTATGAAAACTCAACCTGCTACTTTCGATCAAGCCTTGCAGGGAAAAGTTGCCGGGCTTGTAGTGCAACAAGTATCGGGTCAACCCGGTGGTGGTGTATCTATCCAGATACATGGTATATCTTCAATTAGTGGATCCAATTCGCCATTGTATGTTATAGATGGTGTTATTCTTCCGCAAACTAACGGAGACAAAAATACCGGATCCAATCCCTTAAACACGATTAACCCTTCTGAAATTGAAAACATTGACGTATTAAAAGATGCCTCTGCCACTGCTATTTATGGTTCGGCAGCAACCAATGGTGTTATTGTAATTACGACCAAAAGAGGTACTGTCTCTGCTCCTCAAATATCGTACGACGGCTATTATGGCTTTCAGCAAATAGCGAAAAGGCTTCCAACTGTCAATTTACAACAACTTGCAACAATATTAAACGACAGAGCCACTTCACTTGCTTCAACATGGGGTTATGGATATGATTGGGATAAAAGACCGGAGTTTGCCAATCCTAAGTATTTAGGAACCGGTACCGATTGGCAAAGTGAATTATTCCGCGATGCACCCATGCAAAATCATTCCATTACAATAAACGGTGGTGATAAGAGAACTCAATACTTGTTTTCTTTAGGTTACTTTAACCAAGACGGTATTGCTCTTGGCTCTAAATTTCAACGCTATTCTGTGCGCTTGAACTTAGATAATCAAACTACTAATTGGTTAAAAGTAGGTACTAGCCTTCAATTAGCACATGTTGTTGAAAATGTACAATCAGGTGGAAGTTCTTCAGGTGTAATTCAAGACGCCTTAAAATTAACAGCTGATATCCCTGTAAAAAACACTGATGGAACCTGGGGAGGTGTTTCCAATACTTCCAATTGGGTTGACCCGGTTGTAAATCCTGTTGCAGCGGCTCTTGTTAACAAAAATATGAATTACAGATATACACTATATAGTAACGCGTATGCCGAAATAAAATTTTCCAAAAATTTATTGTTGAGAAATGAGGTGACGGGTAATTTTGATTTCAACTCAAATGAAGGCTTTCAGCCTCAAACTACGTATGGAAAATTTACTACCGCCGGCCCAACTTCATCTTCGTATAGCGCCGGAAAAGACATTAATACCTTAATACGAAATTTTCTTACCTATAGTCCTAGTTTTGGCAAGAACAGTTTAAGCGTATTAATTGGGCACGAGGCTAATTTGGGTAAATCTGCAAATGTTTCAGCAAGTCGTTCTACTTTCCCTGCTAATAGTGTGCAAGCTATTAACAGTGGCGATATTTCTACTTCAAAAAATGGTGGTAGTTATGGTCAGGGAGCATCAGAATCATATTTCGGACGTGTTAATTTTAGCTTGATAGACAAATATTTATTTACGGTAAACGTTCGTCAAGATGGCTCCGATAAATTTCCTAAAGACATCCGTTGGGCAACTACATCTTCCGGTGCCTTTGCTTGGAAAATAAACAACGAGAAGTTTTTGGCAAATGTAAAAGCTGTTGACGAGTTAAAATTAAGACTCGGCTATGGTTTAACCAATAATCAGGGAATTCCTCAAAATACGTATATAACCATGCTTAAAACCGTGGCCAATGGGTTAAGCGGAATTGGACAGTATCAAAAAAATTTAGGAAATCCTGAAGTAACATGGGAAAAAACAACAAATGCAAATATTGGATTAGATGCTGCATTCTTTGATTGGAGGTTAAATTTCTCGGTCGATTATTATGACCGTTTTACAGATGGTCTTTTATTAAAACAACCTTTTCCTGAGTACTCCGGTCTTTCAACCGGCTGGTCTCCAGGCTCCATGGAGTCGCCTTACGTAAATGTGGGTTCTATCAGCAATAAAGGCTTCGATATTAGAGTAGGAATTACCAGTATACGCACTAAAAATTTAACATGGAAAACTGATTTTACCATATCTCGTAATGTCAACAAAGTAATGAGCTTAGGTGCGGGAGGTAAAGATGCCAACCTTACGCAATCAAACTCAAGAACTGTAGTAGGGCGAGCTATTGGTGAATTTTATGGCTATGTTGATGACGGCATATTTGCTACAGCTAACGATTTCAAAACCCATGCTTTGCCGGCCGACCAATCCGGTAATGCCCGTCCTATTTCATCATCGCCTACTGGTATTTGGTATGGCGACCGTATGTTCAAAGACTTAAATGGCGATGGTGTTATTGACACAAAAGACCAAACATTCTTAGGTTCACCTCTTCCAAAATTCCAATTCGGGTTCAACAATTCAGTGAACTACAAAAACTTTGATTTAAACATTTTCTTTAGCGGAAGTGTAGGTAACAAAGTGTATAATCAATTGGCGGTTTCGCAAAATAGCCCTCAAAATAATACCAACTATTTTGTTGGGGTATTGGACTATGCCCGCCCTGCTTTGATAGATCCTACCGGCGATAAGAATAATGTAAATAATGTATATGTTACTAATCCGAATACAAAAATCATTTCAGTTCGAAATGACAATACCAATGAAAATGGACGTTTTTCAGATTTGTATTTAGAAGATGGTTCATTTATTCGTTGTAAAAACATTACATTGGGATATAATTTACCGAAAAATTTATTGGCAAAAATAAAAATAAATTCACTCAGAGTTTATATTAATGTTTCCAATGTATTTACAATCACAAAATATACCGGTATGGATCCAGAAGTTGGTTCATGGGATCCCCTTCAGGCCGGATATGATAATGGTTATTATCCTCAACCAAGAGTATTTACATTTGGTATGAACTTGAAATTAAATTAAAAAAACACTACTATTTATGAAATCATTCAATAAAATAATCATCCCTTTGTTACTGCTGGTGGCAATAGCCGGATGTAAAGATAGTTTTCTCGATCGTCCTTCGCAATCTGAAATTGCGGCGAATAATTTCTACCAAACTACAACAGAAATAAGATTGGCTACTTCCAACCTTTATGGACCTGTTTGGGGGCAATGGAATGCTGAAATATTATCATTTGGCGATGTTATATCCGGAAACGGAACTACAGGACAATATCAGGGTTCTGATAATAATGAACTTTTCGCGGTAAACCTTTCGGCTTCTAACGGTAAAGCAAATCAGGCATGGACAGGCTTATACAATGTTATTGGACAATGCAACAATACTATTCTCGGCATACAACAATATGCTCCGGCCACGGTTACTACATTAGATAAAAATGCGGCGATAGCCGAAGCAAGGTTTATACGTGGCGTAGCTTATTTTTACTTAACAATGCTTTGGGGACCTGTACCCATTGTGGAAGACAATAGTAAATTGCTATCTCAACCCCTGATTAATCGCATTATTACTAAAGATGTGTACAAATTCATAACCAACGATCTAACATTTGCAGCACAAAACCTGCCGCTTACCGATGTAAAAGGTCGGGTAACTACTTGGAGTGCACAAGGCATGCTGAGCAAAGTGTATTTAACTGAAGCTAGTTTGGATGGCAAGGGCACACGCAACCAAGCTTTGCTGGATAGCGCAAAGTTATATGCAGGCAATGTGTGCAAAAACAGTGGGATAGCTTTACAACCAAGTTATTCTGATCTATTCAAGGTACAATTTAATGATGTTCCGGAAGATTTATTTGCTTTGCAATGGGCAGCAGGTGCTGAATATAACATGGGTAATTTTTTGAATAACTATGCACCAAGCTCAGAAGTTATGCCGTATAAAATCGGCGGATGGGGTTCTATGAAACCTACAACCGGCTTTTTTTCAATCTATTCTGCTCAAGATAGCTTAAGGCGAAAAGCTACCATTATGGTGAATGGCGATTATTTTCCTGAATTGAATGCTGCAGGTGGTGGTTATAAAGCTAACGGTGTAAGTTTGAAAAAACACATTATTGGCAATGAAAAAGATAATAGTTCGCCTCTTATGAGTTGGTCTTCATCTCCCGAACATAATGCACTTCTTCGTTTAGCCGATGTATATCTGATTTATGCCGAAGCTATTATGGGAAGTAATCCCTCCACTTCAGATCCCGATGCCTTGAAGTATTTCAACAAAGTGCGTGCAAGAGCAGGTGTTGACCCGCTTAGCACCATAACGTTGGATGCGCTTTTGAACGAAAGAAGAATTGAACTTGCTTTTGAAGGGCAATATTGGATGGATCTGGTAAGGCTTTCGTATTGGAATCAGGATAAAGCGTTGGCTATTATTAATTCCCAGAATCGTACTTTTTTCAGTTACACTCCTGCTACTTCCACTACTCCTGCAGTTATAAAGCCGGATGATAATCCTGTTGTAAGTGTGCTTCCGGCAACACCAAGCTCATTTCAATTACAAATACCGGCAAGGGAGTTAACATCGAATCCTAAATTGGCGGATCCGGCAGTAGCATATTTTAAATAAATAAAATCTACAATCATGAAAAAAATATTAAACAAACACATTCATTTATCACTAATGATTTGCTTGACTGCGATATGCATACTGTTTGCATCTTGTAAAAGTGAGGAAATAACTTCACCGGTAATTACAAGCGTAAGAATGTATAATGCATCACCTCTTGATACTCTTATGAGTGTTGGTAATCCTGCAACTGATACTCTTTGGTTAGGAAGAACAGGCAAATATGTAGCTATTATTGGGCAAAACCTTCAAAATGCGTTGAGTATAAAATTCAATGGCGTAGCTTCTAAATTCAATAGTGCTCTATTGGCTCCGAACAGTGCTGTTGTGACAATACCTGACATCGTATATTCCACAATTGATACTACGAAGCTCTATACTTTAGAGTATGAGACAACTACAGGTTCAACAACGTTTTCGTTTAAATTAGGACCTGCGAAACCAGCTATTGTTGCTATATCCGATGTATTTGCCAATCCGGGTGATTCGGTTTACATTTATGGTAATAACCTGGTCTTAGTTCAAAGCTTCTCGTATGGAGGAACGCCAATCACGTCGTTTAAACCAAATCTTACCGGAACTGCTCTTGGTTTTAAAATGCCATCACCTGCACCTACATCCGGACAAGTAGTAGTAACAACAAAGACTGGTACAACTAATCTTCAAATACTTGCATTGCCAACCATTACCGCCATTTCTAACGAAAATGCCAGTGCCGGAGATTCGGTTTATGTGTATGGAACATACCTTAAGAGTATCCAAACATTTTTATTTGGCGGTACGGAAATTTCTGACTACAAATTATCCGGCAAAGGTAATTCTCTTGGCTTCGTTTTGCCTGCATCACCGCAAAGTGGTATCGTGTCAGTTACAACGGCGTTTGGTGCAACTTCTACAGTGTACAAAGTAAATGATACATCTGGCTCTAACGGTGTGTTAGCTAATATGGAATGGAGTGGACCTTTCGGTTGGTCATGGTGGGGTGGTGCCAATCTCTCGGTTGTAAGCAACGGTGGATGGATAACAGATTGTCCTGAAATGACAGGTAACAACGGAATGTTCATGTCGATTAAAGACGACCCATTAGCTGCGGGTAAAAGTAATAAACAAATACCTATAGGCGACGGACAGTGGATACCTACTGACAATCTAAATGATGCGGTTAGTAATTGGGCTTTTAAATTTGAAATTAATATTCCAAAACCTTGGAACGGTGGTGCTATTACTATCAAATCAGGATTCACCGGTTCTTATGTAGCTCGGCTCGAACCTTGGCAAATCACCTCAACTAGTACGGCAGCTTATTCCACAAAAGGTTGGAGAACTGTAACCATTCCTTTAACTGAGTTCCGTGACAAAGATGCTAAACTTGGTGAAGGCAGAGGTGTTTCTATAGCAAAACTAACTGATTTGGTGGGATCTACAGGAAAAGCCGGTTGTAATGTGTCTATAACTAATTATGGCACGTCAGTTACAACTACCGGATTTTACGGAGGATTTGATAATTTCAGAGTTGTGAAAATAAAATAATAGATATGGAAAAACTTGTGGGTGTTCTACAAAAACTAGAGCATTCCACAAGTTTTAAATCCAACAATAATATTTTTTATAAATAAAATAAACAAACAGAATGAAACGAAATAATTTTATTATAGTTTTAGTGTTGCTTATTGCAGGCTTTGTGGTTGTTTCATGTGATACTACTACGCTGGAACCGCAACTTACGCTTGAAAATATGACCAAGGACATACCGTCGGAAGGTGGATCAGTAGTACTGACATTTACATGCAATGGTGCATGGAGCGTTGATACAACAGGTTTTAAATGGCTGAAATTAAGCCGGACATCAGGCATTGCAGGCAATGACACTATCAATTTAACTGCAATAGCTAATTCATCAGGTGTTAGCCGTTCAGTGCTTTTAAATGTTATCTCAGAGAATGGTCAAGCCAGACGAGTAACGGCTCATCAAGCTCCGATAATATTTGCATCGTACAATACCTCGCCAATTGCACCCGATGCTACAGGCATGGGAAGTACCGCAATGCAGCTAAATGCAAACATCAAGATGGGGATAAATATTTGGAACACCATGGAAGTGCCGGGTGGAGAAACCGGTTGGGGCAATCCTTTGATAACACAAAATCTGATTCATGTGCTTAAAGGAGCCGGGTTTAATGCAATAAGAATTCCTTGTGGTTACTGGGCACAAGGACACATGAACAAAACAACAGGCGAAATAGATGCTACATGGTTAAACAGGATAAAAGAAGTGGTTCAGTATTGTGTGAATGATGGTATGTATGTGGAGATAAACCGCCACCATGATGGTAATGATGATTTTCACCTGACCGGTGCAAAATTAGATAGTGCAAAAGCTATCCACAAAGCTATATGGGAGCAGGTGGCTACCAAACTGCGTGATTTTGATGAGCATGTAATGTTTGCAAGTTACAACGAACCGGTTGCCAATGATTTACCAACAGCTACTGTTTTACACGATTGTCACCAAATATTTATCGATGCAGTTCGTTCTACCGGAGGTAAAAATGCATACCGTACATTAGTGCTTCAAGCACCAAGCACATCGCTTGATTTGATGAATTATTTTGCTCCAGGCGGAATACCCGGTATGCCTGTCGATAAAGTTCCAGATAAATTGATGCTCGAATTTCACTGGTACGCTCCTGTTAATTTTTGTATACTAAAAGGTGGTGACGCCAGTTATGCCAAAGAGTGGCGTTATTGGGGTGCAAACTTCCATTCCACCACCGACCCCTTACATAATTCAGTAGCTGGATCAGAAGAAGACTATGTAGAAAAAAGCATGCAATGGGCTAAGAAAAATTATGTGGATAAAGGCATTCCTGTTTTTATAGGTGAATTTGGTGCAGAGAATCATGCTGCTCCTTATACAGAATGGGATGACGTCCTTAAAGTTAATGTTTATCATCCTCAGCTTTTGGGACATCCAGCAGACTCTATATTGTCTTTAAGATCAAAAGCGCATTTCTTCAGAGTTATAGCACAAAAGGCTCGTGAGAATAAAGTATCAACGTTTTTGTGGGCAGGTATAATTGACAGAGGAAAAGAAACAATCGGCGATCAACGTGATTTAGATTCTCTGCGTGCCGGAGCCGGATATTAAAAATAAGAAGGGCTATCAAAGAAGTAAAATGAAATACTTGTTTGATGTCAACATTGCCGGTAACAAATAATAATATCTGCATCAAAACAGAATAATGTTTTGATGCAGTATTAAAAAGTACCGCTATCAATATTACGATTTTCCGATTATCGTGTGATAAAAATTAAAGCTCCTACTCCACCCAGTGAAGTAGGAGTTTTTTATAGTAAGAGTTATTGTCCTACAAAACCCAGGATTTGTTGTTGAGCGTTTTTGTCCGGCAGCTGATGGAAACGATATTATCAAACATGGTAAAGCAAAAGGGTGGTGAGTTTCAATCCTGACAAATCAGTACATCTCCTGTCGAATCGGCAGATGAGGTGCTGATTCAGGGTCAAACGGTGCGTCAACGCAGCTATTCGGTGCGTGAACGCAGTAAAACGGTGCGTCATCGCGGCTCATTGGTTAAACACCGCAGCAAATCGGTGCGTGAACGCAGCTCATTGGTTAAACATCGCAGTGAATCGGTGCGTGAACGCAGTAAAACGGTGCGTGAATGCACCAAATTGCTGCGTTAGTATAGGGAAACAGATTTCTACCCCACTACCCCAAAAAGATGTGGCTAAGCCGATTTTCAATTCTCCACTCGCTGACTTTGCATCAGATGCAAGACATAGGAATGGTTATTCAGACTTTTCCACTTCACGGAGAAATTGACGACACTATTCAACTCCTAATTCCCAAAATTGTGAAACCTCTACTTCTGACTCGCTTAGATAACATTCCAGCAGTATTTAGGATACATAAAGACCATTGATTTAGAAATTTATTTCGTTATTTTGTGAAAGAATTTGAATTTAGGTTTGAACGCGATGTCAGAACCAAACAATTTCAGTTCTTTTTTATTGAAACCCTAAAATTTAATACAAAAAAATAACACAAACACAAATGAAAAAATCGGTATCGGTTGTCATGCTATTGTTAATTACCGTAGCAACCTTGGCACAACAATATCCTTTCCAAAAATCCGAACTTAGTTCCGAAAAACGTGCTAAAGATTTAATTACCCGGTTGACAATCGCTGAAAAATCCGCCCTTATGTGCGATGAGTCGGAAGCAATACCGCGTCTGGGGATTAAGAAATTCAACTGGTGGAGCGAAGGGTTGCACGGCATCCGATATGGCAGTAACGTTTCTGTTTTCCCCCAATCCATTGGCATTGCCGCTTCATTTGACGATAAGTTGGTTTACGATGTTTTCAACGCTGTTTCCGATGAGTTTCGCGCTAAATACCATGAGGCCGGTAGAAACGGTCAGGAAAACAGCAAATTTGTGAGCTTGTCTGTTTGGACACCAAACATAAACATATTCCGTGATCCGCGTTGGGGACGTGGACAGGAAACTTATGGCGAGGATCCCTACCTTACCACCCGCATTGGTATTTCTGTAGTAAATGGACTTCAGGGGCCTACCAATTCCCGATACAAAAAACTATTGGCATGTGCCAAACATTTTGCCGTACACTCCGGTCCCGAGTGGAGCAGACATACACTGAACCTGAACAATGTGAACCCGCGTGATTTGTGGGAAACTTACTTACCAGCTTTCAAAGCGTTGGTTCAACAGGCCGATGTGCGCGAGGTGATGTGTGCCTATCAACGTTTGGACGATGAGCCATGTTGCGGTAGCACACGCTTGTTGCAAAAGATTCTTCGCGATGAATGGGGTTTCAAATACCTTGTTGTTTCGGATTGTGGCGCCATTGCCGATTTTCATAGCAGTCACAAAGTTTCGTCGAATGAAGTGCACGCGGCTGCAAAAGCTGTTCTGTCGGGTACCGATGTAGAGTGTGGTTGGGGTTACGCGTACACTAAATTGCCTCAGGCTGTTGACAAAGGATTGATCAATGAAAAGGAGATAAATGAACGTTTGGAGCGAGTTTTAGTGGGTCGTTTCGACTTAGGCGAAATGGACAACGATTCGTTGGTGTCATGGTCAAAAATCCCTATGTCTGTTGTTGATTCGAAAGAACATAAAGCATTGGCTCTTAAAATGGCTCAGGAGTCTATGACTCTGCTTCAAAATAAAAACAATATCCTCCCATTATCAAAATCGGCAAAAAAAATAGCTGTTATAGGACCAAATGCCGATGACGAACCTATGTTGTGGGGCAATTACAACGGTTTTCCATCGAGTACCACTACCGTTTTGGAGGGTATAAAATCAAAACTTCCTGCAAATGCTCTATTTTACGATAAAGGTTGCGACCTGATCGAAGACATGATTACCCAACCCCTTTTCGATAATTGCTCCTTTGATGGAAAAGCGGGAATGAAGGCTACTTATTGGAACAACAAAGAGTTTAAGGGAGATGCTGTGGCACGTGAGCAAATGGTGAGTCCTATACAATTGACCACTGCCGGTCAAAACCAATTTAGCCGTGGGGTAAATCTGAAAAATTTTTCCGGAAAGTACGAAGCAGTTTACCGTGCTGACGAATCGGAGGAAATAGTGTTGAGATTGGAGTATGGCGGAAAATGTGCTATACTTGTAAACAACGATACTTTGTTTGCAAAAGAAATATGGCAAGTAGCACCCATCAGGGTTCCGTTTAAGGTTGAAAAAGGAAAAGACTACAAAATTGAGGTTAAGTATGTAGCCATTTACGATGGGATGGATGCAAACCTTAAATTAAATATTGGCAGGGAGATTCCCGTTGATTTCGGTAAATTGATAAACAAACTGAAAGGAATAGATGAAGTGATTTTTGTAGGTGGAATTTCGCCAAAATTAGAAGGCGAGGAAATGCCGATAGAGTTCCACGGTTTTAAAGGAGGCGACAGAACCAATATCGAACTTCCCGAATCACAACGCAAATGCTTACAATCGTTGAAAAAAGCAGGTAAAAAAATAGTTTTCGTCAATTGCTCAGGGGCAGCTATGGCATTAACACCCGAAACCACAAGTTGCGAGGCCATTCTTCAGGCTTGGTACGGTGGCCAATCGGGTGGTCAGGCTGTGGCTGATGTGCTTTTCGGCGATTACAACCCTTCGGGAAAACTACCGGTTACATTCTACAAAAACTCAGAAAAATTGGGCGATATTGAAGATTATTCGATGAAAGGCAGGACATATCGGTTTATGGACGATGCGCTGTTTCCTTTTGGATACGGATTAAGTTATACAACTTTCAAAATTGGAGACGCCAAATTAAGCAAAAACATCATCAATCCAAATGAGAGCATTCAATTGACTGTGCCGGTTTCAAATACCGGAAAACGTACCGGTAATGAAGTTGTGCAGGTATATATCCGCAAAGTAAACGACATTGATGGCCCTTTAAAAACCTTACGGGGATATAAACGTGTGGAAATTGGAGCCGGCAAAACGCTGCAAGTTGCCATCGACCTGAATTCTTCTTCATTTGAATTTTTCGATTGGAGCCAGCGTAAAATGATGGTTACTCCCGGCGAATATGAGGTTTATTACGGGAATAGTTCCGATAGCAAGCATCTGAAAGTGACTAAAGTATTAATCAGATAAGTAATTTTGAATAAAAGGTGGTGACCCAAAACTAAAAATTTAAGTTATGAACAGAACATTTGAAATGAAACGCATGAATAATATGAAGCTGTTGATGAAGATTGGGGCTTTTTTGTTTACAGCATTTTTTTCTATAAACGCCTTGGCGCAAGATAATGGGCCGGTGAAGACGTATAAATTGAAAACGATTCCATTTGCACTAAAGTCTTACAATGATCCGCAAAAAGTGGAAATGAAAGGGGACTCGGTAATAAAAATCATTGCAAACGGCGAAACAAACCTTTTTAACAACCCAGATAGTTGGTCTAATGTTCAAAATGCCCCAATGCTGTTGTTTCACCCTGATAGTAGTAACTTTGTGTTCAGTGCAAAAGTAAGCGGTACGTTGAAGCAGGTATATGATGTGGCTGCATTAGTCGTATATCAGGATAAAGATCTGTGGGCAAAGCTATGTTATGAAAATTCCGCGGAATCAAAAGCGACCGTAGTCTCAGTGGTTACAAGAAAATATTCCGATGATTGCAATTCGATGACAGTAAGTGGCGGCTTTGTCTATCTCGCATTGGCCAAGAGAGGTAATGAATACTCTTTTCATTGTTCAAAAGACAATAAAAACTGGGAGTTGATAAGGCATTTCAGGCTTGATACGGCAGATGATAAACTGATGATCGGATTTGCAGTACACGCTTATATGAAAAATAGTTTTTCTGCTGAATTTTCTGAAATAAAATATTCGAGAGTCTCAACAAACAACATGAGATACTTAAGGTGATATAATAACAAAGGATACATCTGATAAATGAATAATTTCAAAACAAATATTGCTAAAAGGATAAGATTGGTTCTTTTCTTTGCACTTGGGGCGAATGCTGTTTCAAGCCAAACGGCAATGATAAACATTCTGTCGAGAAACGCCACAAGCCTTAATGGCAACTGGAACGTGATTCTTGATCCGCTAGGCGGCGGTGAGTGGCGACAGGTATGGCTGGAGAAAAAGCCTACGTTGAAAACTGATTTTTTTGAGTATTCCTTTGAAGGCGGGCCGCAATTAAAAGTACCCGGTGACTTTAACTCCCAGATGCCCGAACTGACCTATCTGGAGGGTACTGTCTGGTATAAAAAAGAATTTCGCTATACTGTAACGGCTGGCAAACGTCTCTTTGTCCATTTCGGGGCGGTGAATTATTTGGCTGATGTGTATCTGAACGGTGAAAAGATTGGTGTACACGAAGGCGGTTTCACGCCGTTCCAATTCGAAATTACAACGAATGTAAAAGAGGGAGCAAATTCTCTGATCGTTAAGGTTGACAACAAACGTCTGAAAAACGGACTTCCCGGAATTGGGTACGATTGGTTCAATTATGGCGGTATAACCCGCGATGTACATCTGGTTGAAACAGGTGCAACATACATCGAAGATTATCACATCCAACTCCGCAAAGGAAGCTCCAAAGAGGTGCTGGGATGGATAAAACTCAACGGAGAAGGCAAGCAGCAACGCATTAAGGTCCGGATTCCTGAGCTAGGGTTGAAATATTCGACCAAATCGGATAATAGCGGTGTGGCAAAACTGAATTTTTCGTCGGCATTCAAACTTTGGTCGCCCGATAGCCCAAAGCTTTACAAAGTGGTTGTAGAATGTGAGACAGATACCATTGAAGATGAGATCGGATTTAGAAATATTGAAGTTAAGGGCAGCAAAATTGTACTGAACGGCAAACCCATTTTTATCAAAGCAGTGAATATTCATGAGGAAAACCCGTATAAAAGAGCACGGGCTATTTCGCAGGACGATGCAGTGCTGCTGTTGGATCAAGCGAAAGAGCTCGGTTGCAACCTGGTGCGGCTGGCACATTATCCGCACAACGAATATATGGTGAAGCAAGCCGAGAAGATGGGATTGATGGTATGGAGCGAACTTCCGGTTTATCAGCATATTGAGTTTGCCGACAGTGTCGTGCCATTAAAACTGGAAACGATGTTGAAAGAGATGGTTCGCAGGGACAGAAATCGCTGTGCGGTGGTTGTCTGGAGCCTTTCGAACGAAACCTATACAGGAACACCGAAACGCACCGAAGAACTTATCAGCTTGACTGAAAAATGTAAAGCACTGGATTCTACCCGCTTGATAACACATGTGATAAACGATCAGGGTTACAAGAATAATACGTTCAGCGTTTGGGATACGCTTTACAGATATTCCGACATTATTGCACTGAACGAATACATTGGCTGGTACATCCCTTGGCAAGGCAGTCCGACCGAAACGAAATGGGAAACGGCATTTCCTGATAAACCGGTATTTATTTCAGAATTCGGAGGTGAAGCCCTCTACGGCAGCAAACACGGACCAACCGACGAAGCTGCTTCCTGGACAGAAGAGTATCAGGAGAAAATATATACCGACCAGATTAAAATGTTCAAAAATATACCCAATCTTAGCGGAGTTTGTCCGTGGCTTCTGTTCGATTACCGGTCTATTGGGCGTATGCACCCTTTGCAGAACGGGTATAACCGAAAAGGTCTGATTTCGGAAAAAGGAGAGAAAAAGAAGGCATGGCACGTGATGCAAAAATACTTTAACAGCTTGAATAACAAGTGATATGAAAAACATGTTCAAACTAATTTACATTATTGGAAGTCTATTATTTTTTCACTCACAGATGGCCTATTCTAATGGTGTCAATCAAAAGGATAGTCTGAAAAATAGCACAAAAAAACCATTACGGGTTTATAATACTTGCCGATTATCTGTTCAAAAACCGGTAATAGATGGTAAGTTGGATGACGCATGTTGGAAAACAGGTGAATGGGCGGGCGATTTTACCCAATGGTTACCAAACGAAGGCGCTAAACCATCGCAGCCAACATCCATGAAAATTCTTTATGATGACAAAAACATATATGTAGCTATCCGGGCTTTCGACAGCGTACCGGCGAAAATATGCAGGAAAGCGGGAAGACGCGATGAGTTTACGGGTGATATGGTAGGTGTTGCCTTTGATAGTTATCACGATCGTCGTACAGGATTTGAGTTTGACGTTTCTGCTGCGGGACAGAAGGTTGATTTAGTGGTTACAAATCCATGTGTTGTCGATATGAACTGGAATGCAGTATGGTACGCCAAAACGGGCAAAGAGGATTCAGCGTGGACTACCGAAATTGAAATTCCGCTGAGCCAGCTTCGCTATAGTAAAGACTCCGTACAGGTCTGGGGACTCCATGCCTGGCGTTGGATTGATCGTGTTCAACAAGAAAGTGAATGGGAACTCCAATCCTCAACAGGCCCTGGTATTTTGTATTTATTTGGAGAACTTCACGGTATTAAAGACTTGCCAACATCGCGCAGAATTGAAATTATGCCGTACATGTCGGGTAAGTTTAATACGTTTAAAGCAGAGCCCAACAATCCGTTTACAAACAAAGGTCGCAGTTGGGCCGGCAATGTTGGTTTGGATGCCAAAATTGGTCTGGCAAGTAATTTCACAGTCGATATGACTGTAAATCCCGACTTCGGACAAGTAGAGGCAGACCCATCTATGATGAACCTCACAGCTTTCGAAACTTTTTATGATGAAAAGCGACCTTTCTTCCTCGAAGGGAAGAATATTTTCAATTTTGATTTTGATAATTCCAGCTTGTTTTATAGCCGTCGCATTGGACATGCCCCTACATTTGAACCAACGCTGAGTGATGCTGAATTTAAATGGGCTCCCGAAAATACGACCATACTGGGAGCTGCAAAATTAAGTGGAAAAACAGCAAAAGGACTTTCGATTGGAGTTTTGGAAACACTCACTTCTACCGAAAATACAAAAATAGATTCGCTTGGAAAAAGACGAAATGTTGGAGTGGAGCCATTGACAAATTATGCCATTGTAAGGGTACAACAAGATTTTTCAAAGGGAAATACAGTTATTGGAGGTATTATTACTTCTACCAACCGGTTTATAAATGCACCACAGTTGGATTTTATGAACCGCAATGCCTATACAGGAGGGATAGATTTTCTTCATCAATGGCATGACAAAGAGTATTATGTAGATGCAAAATTTGTGGGTAGCCATATCAATGGCAGTCATAGTGCCATGTCCGACCTTCAACAGTCCTCTGCCCGTTATTACCAGCGACCTGATGTTGATTACGTTCAATACGACAGTACTTTGAATAGCATATCCGGTCATGGAGGCAGCATTAGGGTTGGAAAAGGAAGTAAAGGACTCTGGCGATATTCTACCGAGGCCATATGGCGTTCTCCTGGCTTCGACCTCAACGATATGGGTTTCATGCAAATAGCCGATGTGATAAAACAGAAAAATTCGGTTTATTACTTTGTAAATAAGTCGGTTTCTATTTTTCGCACCTACAATGTATCGGTTTCTGAATCCAACAATTGGGATTTTAGTAAAAAGTATCTTTCATCGAATGTAAATATTGCCACTTATTTCGAATTCTCAAATAAGTGGGCAATAAATGCTTCGGCCAACTACACTACACAATCGCTTGATACCCGAATATTAAGAGGAGGAGAAGCAATGTTGTTACCTTCTGTTTGGAATGAAAGCCTGTATATGCGAACAGATCCTTCGAAAAAATTATTCTTCGAATTGAATACTGAATTGTCAACATCGGGTTCCGGCAGTGCCCGGTATTATTCCATTAAGCCGGGATTAAAGTATACTCCGGTTAATTCTTTGAGAATATACACCGGTTTGAATTTTTCATCTAACAGAAATGATTTGCAGTACATTACAACGGTTAATAGCGACAATACTCCTAAATATATTCTCGGGAAAATCGAACAAAAAACATTAGGGCTTACTTTCAGGGTGGATTATAACATTACTCCGGAGCTATCCATACAGTATTATGGCAGCCCGTTTGCAACGATAGGAAAATACTCAGACTTAAAAAGGGTAACTGATCCAAATGCCAGCAATTACACCAATCGCTTTTCTGGATTAACTTCGACTTTGAATAGCAATAATACCTACGAGGTTTTGGAGAACAACCATAACTATACGTTTGGAAATCCCGATTTTAATTTTAATCAATTTCGTTCTAACCTGGTTTTTAGATGGGAATACCGTCCGGGATCACAGTTTTATCTGGTATGGTCGCAGGATAGGACAGCATTTCAACAACCCGGTGGCCAGAAGCTGAATGACAGTATGAGCAGTATTAAAGGAATATTCCCGAATAACATTCTCCTTATCAAATATAATTACTGGTTTTCGATTTAAAATTTATATCCTGGTGATTTTGATTTATATAAAAAATATTGAGCATAATAACCTGCGTAGAACTTATCAATAAAAATAACAATGAATGAGCTAAAAATAGCAACAAGTGGCTACCGAGTTACGGTGGTTGATGCCTTGAGGGGATTTGCCATAATGTCGATAATGTTACTTCATAATATTGAACATTTTGACTATTATTACTTCCCTGAGAATCTGCCAATATGGATGAAGACTCTTGATAAACACGTTTGGGATATCATGTTTACTCTTCTTTCTGGCAAGGCATACGCTATTTTTGCAGTTTTGTTTGGGTTCACTTTTTTTTTAATGGATAGTAAGCAACAAAATCAGGGTAACACTTTTGTCGGGAGATTTATCTGGCGTATGCTTTTATTATTAGGTTTTGGCTTATTTAACTCCATGTTCTATTCGGGAGATGTTCTGGCAATTTATGCGACACTTGGTTTTTCTTTGGTTTTAGTAAGCCAAATGAAAAATACTCATGTGCTTGTCATTGCTATCTTGTTATTGTTGCAACCTCTTGAAATTGGCCGGTTCATTTACATGATACTAAATCCTCAATATAATCCAGGGAATCCCTTATCCTGGCAATACTTTGGACAGGCAAATGCCTACCTAAGTGGTAATTCTTTTCTTGATACCGCTTGGGGAAACATGACAAATGGAAGATGGGCTTGTACTTTGTGGTCTTGGGAACATGGCCGTTTTTTCCAAATTCCTGCATTGTTCATGATAGGGCTGGTGTTGGGGCGTACACGCAAATTTGAGTTAAATACTGCAAATAGCAAATTTTGGCTAAAAACACTTATCATTTCAGGTATTATAGGAGTTATTTTCATTCTTGGAACTAAATCGGTGTCTGGCTTGATTAAAAGAGAAATACTCCTAAATCAAGTCAATTTGGTTGTTGAAACATGGAGAAACTTTATTTTTACTTTTGTTTGGATTTCAACTTTTGTGCTGTTATATTCGACCAAATTGTTGCATAAACTCCTATCCCAACTCGAAATATTTGGTAAAATGAGCCTCACTAACTACGTGATGCAATCAATGATTGGCTGTTTTGTTTACAACGGATGCGGGTTAGCTGTATATCAGTATACTGGCGCAAGCCTTTCCTTATTGCTAGGCATTGTGTTCTTTGTACTTCAATTCATTTTTTGCAAATGGTGGCTAAATAAACACAAACAAGGACCTCTCGAAAAAATATGGCACAGCCTGACATGGATAAATATTAAGGAACTAAAACTAAGGTAGATGTTGGGTTGAATTGCAACTCTGGGTGTTCTTCATTCTATCTGAATTAAAAGGATTAATGAAAATAATGATTTCAATTTGAAATTCAGTAAAGCTAAAATCGAACAATAACTACAAAGAAATATAGTCAACAATAAACTCAATTAACAATACAGATTATGGCAATCAAACAAAAACTTCTAACAGTTTTATGCTTCTCCTTATTATTGACGTTAATACATATTGACGCAAAATCGCAAGTGATTCAGCAAACATCACCTGCCAAAAGAGCAAAAGAAAATTTTGACTTCAACTGGCAGTTCCACAAAGGCGACATAGCCATGAAACTTGTAGTTAGGGTTGGTCAGGGTGGTATCACAGACATTAATGTGCCGATTATAACAAAAAAAGATACCATTATCGATTATACCAATTTTAGAAGCTCAACGTCATTTAACCCTGTTGACTGGAAAGCGGTAAACCTTCCGCACGATTGGGTTATAGAAGAAACCTTTGTTAATGATAATACACTGGGAAGTCAACCTGGAGGCAACGGGTATTTGCCAGTGGGAATTGGATTTTACCGTAAAGAATTTGAAATACCGGAATCGGATAAAGGAAGAAAAATATCTATAGAATTTGATGGAATTTTCAGAAATAGCACCGTTTGGGTGAATGGTCACCTTTTAGGCAACCACCTTAGTGGATATACACCATCGAACTATGACCTTAGCGATGTATTGCGTTATGGCAATGAAGGCAAAAACGTGATTTTAGTGAGAGTGGATGCTACCCAGCCCGAAGGTTGGTGGTACGAAGGCGGTGGTATTTACAGACACGTTTGGCTTGTTAAAACCGAAAGGCTTTACGTTACCCGCTTTGGTACTTATGTTACAACGCCCACGGTTTCGGATGCAGAAGCTACTGTAAATATTAAAACAACATTGAAAAACGAATACAAAACGGCTAAAAACGTTACCCTTGTTTCAAAAATTGTAGATAAAAAAGGGCTTGTGTTCGATACCGAAACTTCTACCTTGTCAATTGCTCCATTCGATCAGACTGAAGTATCACAAACAGGTGACATTAAAAAACCGTTGCTTTGGTCGCCCGAAACGCCCAACCTTTATAAAGTATTGACCGAAGTCATTGAAAATGGCAATGTTATAGACACTTACGAAACTACTTTTGGAGTGCGAACTGTAGAAATTAATAAAAATGGTGTATTTCTCAATGGTAAATTGTGCCCGGTAAAAGGAACTTGTAACCACCAGGATTTTGCAGGCATTGGTGTTGCTGTTCCCGATAAAATAAATTGGTACAAATTGAAAGTACTTAAAGAAATGGGAAGCAATGGCTATAGATGTACGCATCACATGCCGACACCCGAAGTACTCGATATGTGCGACAGTATCGGTCTGCTGGTACTGGATGAAAATCGCCATTTGTCGAGTTCCAAAGATGGATTGGAAGATTTATCCACCATGCTCTACAGAGACAGAAACCATCCATCCATATTTATGTGGAGCCTGGAGAATGAAGAAGCAATGCAAGGGACTGTAATGGGTGCCCGAATTATGGAAACAATGGTTAAAACAGCCCACAAGATTGATCCTACCCGCAAAGTTACTGCGGCTATGAACCATGCCCGCAATGAGGGAGGATACAGCGATGTGTTGGATGTTGTAGGGTATAATTATGGCGACAAACAATTGGCGTATGTAAAAGATAAAGAGAATCACCCGGATCGTGTTATGTTTTGTACCGAGGGAACAAGTTTTGTATCGACCCGTGGCGAATACAATAATAGTTGGTGGCCACAGACTTGTTCAAACTCAACTTTGTGGCAACCAGGTTGGGGTCCCTATCCGGGAGAAGATTGGGCGGACATAGTTAAGTATCCCTACCTTGGTGGTTTATTTGTATGGACAGGTTTCGATTATCGCGGTGAACCAACTCCATTTGCATGGCCTAGTGTAGCCTCTCAATTCGGGATTATGGATGTTTGCGGTTTCCCTAAAGACGGCTATTATGCTTACAAATCGGCTTGGACTGATATCCCAACTGTACACATTTTCCCGCACTGGAACCTGCCTACCGGACAGGTAGGTTTCCCCGGCAAAGAGAATGATACTGTAAAAGTACATTGTTACACCAATTGCGAAGTGGTTGAGCTTTTCCTAAACGGCAAAAGTCAGGGAAAACAAAAAGCCGAACCTTTCAAAAAATTAATTTGGCCGGTTATTTACAAACCCGGAAAATTGGAAGCTCGTGGGTATAAAGCCGGGAAACTGGTGACCAAAGATATTGTAGAAACAACTACCACGCCTGCACAAGTGGCTTTAAACAGTGATGTTAGCACACTAAAAGCTGATGGCTGCGATGTAGCTGTAATCAAGGTAGCTATTAAAGATGCCAAAGGCAGGGTTGTGCCAACTGCCAATAATCTGGTGAAGTTTAGCATTGAAGGCCCCGGAAAGATAATTGGTGTAGCCAACGGAAATCCAAGCAGTCACGAACCTGACAAAGCCAACCAACGTATGGCTTTCAACGGATATTGTGTGGTGCTGGTTCAATCGGATAAACAGGCGGGTGAAATAAAATTAAAAGCAGTATCGGAAAATCTAAAAGGAACCGAAGTTATTATTAAAACTGTCAGGTAAATTGGTGAAGAATCATCATAAGTAATTCGACATATTTAACGATATGTTTTTTAAAACAGTATTCAGATAACCGGACTTGTAACTACTTACTTGTAACTATTTCATATCCATGATTAAGGAAAATCCAATTCGTCCTCTTTTAATGAGTACAATGATACTTCTCTTTTTTCTGTCACTACATCTTAGTGCACAGAAAAAGAGTGTATCACTTGCAAGTACAGCGCTTTCGGCACAACAGGTGACGGAAATCAATCCTGAATTGCTTTGCAGACCTTGGGCTGCAAAATGGATTTCGTGTCCCGATAATTCTGGTTCGGATTATGGAATTTATCTATTCAGAAAAGAAATTTCGATGAATACAAAGCCTGCCAAATTTATAGTCCACGTATCGGCCGACAATCGCTACAAACTATATATCAATGGCATATACGTTTGTAATGGCCCAGCCAGAAGTCATTTATATAAGTGGAATTTCGAGAGTATTGACATTTCATCTTATCTGCATGAGGGAAAAAATGTTATTTCTGCCACAGTATGGAATTTAGGATGGAATCGTCCATTGGCCCAGATTTCCGGACATACAGGATTTATTATTCAGGGCGATACGAAGGAAGAGAATAGTGTTAACTCAGATAACAGTTGGGTGGTTTTAAAAAACATAGCGTATAAAACCGTTCCGGTAAACATAAACCAGTATTATGCAGCTGGAGATGGTGAGGAATTCGATTGTAAAAAACATCCATGGAACTGGATGGATCGTAATTTTAATGCAGTAGGTTGGAAGCAAGCCCAGGTAGTGGAAACCGCGAAACCTGTTGGCTGTATGGGTGAATACGGAGGAATTTCAACCCATTTGCTTTCACCAAGGGAAATACCAATGATGGAAGAAAAAGAACAGCGGTTTTTAAAAGTACGCCGTTCCGACATTACCACTATTCCGGCTGGCTTTCTGAAAGGTAAAACGCCAATTACGATTCCAGCAAATTCGAAAGTAAAATTACTTATTGACCAAAATGTATTAACAACGGCATATCCGGTTCTGAATTTTTCGAAAGGAGAAAAAGGTACAATAAAACTGACTTATGCCGAAAGTTTATTGGATAGTGTTGGGAATAAGGGCAACAGGAATGATGTTGAAAACAAAAAAGTAATAGGCACCTCCGATCTAATCATTTGCGACGGAGAAAACAATCGAATATTCCAGACATTGTGGTGGCGGACTTTCCGATACATTGAAATGGAAATTGAAACAAAAGATGAACCTCTTATTCTGAATGATTTCTATAGTATTTTTTCAGCATATCCTTTAGAAGAAAAGGCAGCATTTAATTGCGACAATCCGCAAATAAAAGATATTTGGAATGTCGGCTGGCGAACACAACGCTTATGTGCCAATGAAACTTTTTTTGATTGCCCGTACTACGAACAACTTCAATACATTGGTGATGCACGGATTCAGGCATTGGTTTCGACCTATGTTTCGGGAGATGCCCGATTGACCAAAAATGCAATTGCTGTTTTACACGATTCGCAATTGCCAATGGGGATAACACAAAGTCGGTTTCCAAGTAATCAAACCCAGATTATTCCTACCTTTTCGTTGGTTTGGGTCACAATGGTTTATGATTATTGGATGCTGAATGACGATCCCGATTTTGTTAAATCAATGATTCCGGGAATGCAGGAAACACTCAATTGGTTTAGAAGCCGTATGGATTCCAGTGGTATGTTAGGCCCTGTAGAATGGTGGGATTTTGTAGATTGGACCTATTCAAAAGGATGGGACAATGGTAACCCGCCTGCCGCTCATACCGGCAATTCATCTATTCTCAGTTTGCAATATGCTTACACATTGGAAAAAGCGGCAGATGTTTTCGATGCATATAACATGCATGACATGGCTTTCGAATATAGGAGTTTGGCGAATAAAATTAAACATGCTGTTTTTACTACATGCTTTGACTCTAAGAAAGGATTGATTGCCGATTCTCCTGAAAAGATTACTTTTAGTCAACATGCTAATGTTTTGGCCATTTTGACCAATACCTTTCCTGAAACGACGGATAAAGCAAAAATAATTGGTGCTATTCTCAATGACAAAGATTTGGCACAATGTACCTTGTATTTCAAGTTCTATTTGTTCGAAGCACTTGAGAAAGCCGGGCAGGCCGACCAATTTACAGAGGCATTAGCTCCATGGAAAAAAATGGTAGATAGTGGTTTGAGCACTTTTGCCGAGACCCCTGACCCTGCACGGTCAGATTGTCATGCATGGAGTGCTTCACCGGTTTATTACTTTTTGTCATTGGTAAGTGGCATAAAACCAAATGCTCCGGGCTTTAAATCCGTAAGGATAAAACCCAATCTGGGAAATTTGAAAAATATTGATGCAACAATGCCGCATAAGCTGGGAACGATCCGTGTTAAATTGCAAAGAGATGATAAAAATAATCTTCGAGGTGAAGTGACTTTGCCAATTCATCTGGATGGGGTTTTCATCTGGAAGGGTGTTCAAATGCAACTAAAAGGAGGTATAACTAATATAAATATCCCCGTAGGCTTCGAAGTGAGCTCAGCCGAACGGAATTCACAACAATAGAAAATGTTATTTCAAAAATCAACTCATGTGCTAAGAAAACTCTTATTGGGAATCTTGTTTTTCCCAATAAGTTTTCTTTGTGCCCAAACACTTCCCGATTGGGAAAACCCCGATGTGAATGGCATTAATAAAGAAAAGCCACATGCGTTCAGTTTTCTGGCATCCGAAAAAGCAAACAACCCCACGGTTCAATCGCTTAACGGCCTTTGGAAATTCAAATGGTCGCCCGATCCGCAAACGCGACCAGTAGATTTTTATACGGTGAATTATTCAACGGAAAATTGGGATAACATCCTCGTTCCGGGAAACTGGGAACTTCAGGGATTTGGAACTCCTATTTACACCAACTTTGCCTATCCGTTCAAGCGTGATGCTCCAAGAGTAACAAGCGAACCTGACAAGTCCTTTACCAGCTTTCTTCAGCGAAATCCGGTAGGCAGTTATAGTACAAGCTTTACTATTCCTGAAAACTGGAACCGTAAACAGGTGTTTCTAAATTTCGGAGGCGTACTTTCGGCCATGTATGTGTGGGTGAACGGTCAAAAAGTTGGGTACAGCGAAAATTCCATGTCGCCAGCCGAATTTGACATTACATCGTACATTCGCAAAGGCGAAAATAAACTGGCGGTGGAAGTGTACAAATATTGCGATGGTAGCTATCTGGAGGATCAGGATATCTGGCGGTTAAGCGGAATTTTCAGGGATGTTGATTTAATTGCCCGTCCCAAAACCTTTATCAGTGATTTTTTTGTGAAAGCTGTGCCTGATAATTCTTATGACAATGCGGACATTGCCATAAACCTCGATATTGATAATCGTTCGACACAAAATATTTCGGGCTTGCACGTAGATGCCGAAGTTTCGGGTTTTACTTCGCAAGGCGACATGCTAAACATATCATTCGCAAGTAAAATTCCGGTGGTTCAAAAGTCTGGATATGCATCGATTGAACTAAAATCAGTCATAAAACAGCCCAGACTTTGGTCGGCCGAAACGCCGGAATTATATCATCTTGTTTTAAAACTCAAAAACAAAAAAAATGAGTTGATTGACAAGGCTGAATGCTATTTCGGTGTTCGTAAAATAGAAGTACGTGGAGATGTATTTTATATCAATGGCAAAGTCGTGAAACTCAAAGGCGTGAACCGCCACGAGCAACATCCGCGCACAGGAAGGCATGTGAGTCGGAATACTATGATACGTGACCTGGAACTGATGAAACAAGCCAATATCAACATGATACGCACCTGCCACTATCCTGACGATGCCTTGTTTTATGAACTTTGCGACCAATATGGTTTTTACGTAATGGACGAAGCAAATCAGGAATCGCATGGTTTTGGCCTTGGGAATAAGGAAATTGGGGATAACCCGATGTGGAAAAAATCACACATAGAAAGAGCTGTTTCGTTGGTACAGCGTGATAAAAACCACGCCTGTGTTATTTTCTGGTCAATGGGAAATGAAGGCGGTCAGGGACAAAATTTTGTAGCCATGGCAGATACCGTAAAGAAGCTTGATGCAAGTCGATTGGTCTATTCTGATACAGATCGTAGTATATCAGCTATTTACGATGAAGGTTACCTCCACCCTACCGATCTGAAAGCATTAGGAGAAAGGATAAAAGATAAGCCAGTATTTATGCGTGAGTACCTGCATGTAATGGGTAATTCGGGCGGAAACCTTCAGGAATATTGGGACGTCATTTATGCCGATTCAAGCCTTACGGGTGCTGCCATTTGGGAATGGGTAGACCAGGGCTTAGCAAAGAAAAAAGACGGTTCGCCCCTAAAACTTTCCGAACATCCCGATGATTATCAACTGAAGGACGATGAATTTTGGGCTTACGGTGGCGATTTTAGCGATAAACCAAACGATGGAAATTTCTGTATCAAAGGGTTGGTTTCATCCGACAGAAAGCCTTATCCTCACTATTTCGAAGTTCAAAAAGTATATCAACCGATTCTGTTTCAGCTTTTAAATGATAAGAATGTAACAATAAAAGTTACAAATCGTTTCGATTTTCAGTCGCTGCGAAATTTCGATTTTGAATACGAATATACTTCGAATGGTAAATCAATTCAAAGCGGCAAGTTCCGTTGCGATAACATTTTGCCGGGAATATTTTCAAGCATCGCGCTCCCTTCACCGCAAGGGATGGATACAATTTCTTCGGAAATATGCCTGAATATCTATGCTAAACTCAAGTCTGCTACCCTTTGGGCAGAAAAGGGTTTTTGTATTGCCCGTGAGCAGTTTGTTATCAGGCCCAATGTATGGCCAAAGTTATTACAAGTTGAAAAAGAGGTGATTGTAACAGAATTACCCTCACGAATTGAATTAAAAACAGAAAAAATGACCTTTATCCTCGACCGGAAAACCGCTTCATTACTAAGTTGGAAAGTTTATCAGCAAGAATTGTTGAAAGGCGAGCTTGAACCTTATTTTTGGAAAACGCCAAACGATAACCAAAAACAGAGCGGTTACTCATGGGAATTTGGCAAATGGAAAAAAGCAGCTGAAAACAGGGTGCTTAAGAATGTCGCAATTTCCAAACAAGGAAATTCCGTATCTATAAAATTTGAAATGAATTTGCCAACTATTGGTGCCAACTATACGCTGAATTACCAATTAAACGGTATGGGAAAATTACAAGTAGAGGCATCATATACCCCACTGGGCGATAGTATTCCTCTAATCCCCAAATTTGGCATGAGGGTTCGCATTCCGGAAAGTTTTAGTACCATCGACTGGTATGGCCGTGGTCCTTATGAAAATTATCCCGACCGGAAAACTGCTTCGTTGATTGGTTTATACCATTCGGAATTAAAGAATTTTACCGCTCCGTATCCTGCGCCGCAAGACAATGCCAATCGTTGCGATGTTCGTTGGTTTTCGTTAAGCGATCAAAAGAATCAGACCATTAAAATATCAGGTTTGCAGCCACTCAATTTTCGGGCATGGCCTTATACAGAAGACGATTTGGAAAATACTGGACACGATTACCAGCTTCCGAAACGTGATTTTATCAACCTGAATATAGATTTGAATATTCACGGCGTTGGTGGCGACGATACCTGGGGTTCTAAAACAATGGAAAAATACACCAATCCGGGCAATAAGTCCTATCGGTTTGGATTTACAATGGAATACACAGGAAAATAATAACTGATAGACAAATCAGATTGAACAACATAAATTAGAAATAAAAATCAACAAAATGGTTCGCTTAAATTCACAAAAAACAAATTACTTCAAAAAACAAATAGTAGTACTATTCATACTAATAGTAAGCTCATTTTCAGGCTATGCGCAAAGTTCATTGGAAAGAAAACAGTTATTTGATTATGACTGGAAATTCTTTTTAGGTGATACTTCCGAAGCTAAAGCAACCGATTTTGATGATGAGAGCTGGCGCAAACTCGATTTACCTCACGATTGGAGTATCGAAGGAAAAATTCATCCAAAAAACCCCACAGGCGGTGGTGGCGGATTCTTTCCGGCAGGTATTGGCTGGTATCGCAAAACCTTTCAGGCACCTGCTGCGTGGAAAGATAAAAAAACAGCTATTTATTTCGAGGGCGTTTATATGAATTCCGAAGTCTTTATCAACGGAAAATCGCTGGGTGTTTATCCGTATGGCTATTCATCGTTCAGTTACGACCTTACACCCTATCTCAATATTGGAAAAGAAAACGTTATTGCTGTGCGGGTCGACAATTCACAACAGATGAACAGTCGGTGGTACAGTGGTTCCGGAATCTATCGTCATGTGTGGATGATGGTTGCCGATCCTGTTCACGTTGCGCATTGGGGTGTTGGCATTACAACTCCCGTAGTGTCTGCAAAAAAAGCAACCGTATTAATAAAAACTACAGTTAAAAACGAAACTTCTGCAGCCCAAAGCGTTGTTGTAAAAACCCTGCTTTGGAATAAAAGGTCAAAAAATGCTGGAAATGGTCAGGTAAAAATTATGCTTCCCGCCAATAGCGAAAAAGAGATTACTCAAACCATACAGATATTAAAACCAATGCTTTGGACACCTGAAGCTCCTTATTTGTATCAGGCTCATATTCAGGTATTAAAAGACAAAAAAGTGCTTGACGATACCAAAACCGCTTTTGGTATCCGTTCCATTAAATTTACCGCCGAAAACGGATTTCAACTAAATGGAAAAACAGTAAAATTAAACGGTGGTTGCGTGCATCACGATAACGGTTGCTTAGGTGCAGCTGCTTTCGACCGTGCCGAGGAACGCAAAGTCGAATTGCTTAAAACCGGTGGATTCAATGCAGTCCGCACTTCGCACAATCCTCCTTCTGAAGCATTTTTGGATGCTTGCGATAAATTCGGTTTGTTGGTGATGGACGAATCATTCGATTGCTGGAAAGTTGGTAAAAACAACAACGACTATGCTAAATACTTTAATCAGTGGTGGAAACGCGACCTGGAAGCCATAGTATTACGTGACCGCAATCATCCTTCAATTATTATGTGGAGTATCGGCAATGAAATACCCGAGAGAGGTGATCATTCGGCCATTGAAACTGCCAAAATGCTTACAGGTGCTATAAAGAAAATAGATGCTGACCGCCCGATTACTTCAGCCATTGTGAATAATGGTAAGGATTGGTCGAAATTCGATACACTTATGGCGGTACACGATGTTGCCGGATATAATTACAACCTGCATACTGCTCCTGATGATCATAAAAGAGTACCTTCGCGTATCATAGTACAAACCGAATCTTATCCGAAAGATGCGTTTAATAATTGGAAATTGGTGCAGGAAAACAATTACGTTATCGGTGATTATGTTTGGACAGCCATGGATTATTTGGGCGAATCAGGAATTGGTCGTTATTATTATTCGGGTGATGTACCCGGTGAGCACTGGGAGAATAACTTTTTCCCGTGGCATGGTGCTTATTGTGGTGATATAGATCTGATTGGCTGGAGAAAACCCATTTCGCATTACCGAAGCATGTTGTATAATACGAACGAAAAACTATATATGGCCGTTCGTGAGCCGGAACCGGAGCCTTTGGAAATCAAAACCACATGGTGGTCGGTTTATCCAACCTGGGAAAGCTGGACCTGGCCGGGTTTTGAAGGAAAAACTATTCAGGTTGAGGTGTATTCCAAATATCCAAAAGTAAGACTATATCAGGACAATAAGCTGGTTGGCGAACAGGCAACTACACGCGAGCAACAGTTTAAAGCAACCTTCTCAGTGCCTTATTCTGCGGGAGTTGTAAAAGCTGTTGGAGTAGAAAATGATAAAGAAATGGAATCGACCATGCTGCAAACTGCTGGCGATGCTGCAAAACTAAAACTTACTGCCGACCGAAAAGAAATACTCGCTAACGGACAAGACTTATCATTCGTAACCATTGAAATAACTGACCAAAATGGAGTATTCCAACCGAATGCAGCCAACCGCTTGCATTTCAAAATTAATGGACCGGGTACAATTGCAGGTGTAGATAATGCCGATTTGAAAGACGTAGAACAATACGTGGGCAATACCCGTAAAGCATGGAAAGGTAAGGTGCTGGTAGTGATTAAGAGTACGCGGGATGCGGGAGATATAAAACTAACTGTTACTTCGCCCACATTGACAGAAACTGCAATAAATATCAAAACAGTAAAATAGTAATTTGTATAACAAATATATCAAATGAAAAGATCTTTTTTATACGCAGTCATTCTTGCGTTTATATCAACAATCTCCGGTATTGCTCAGGTTCTCCATGTAAAGTCTCCCAACGGCAAGATTGACATGGCTTTGGAAACTGGAACGAAAATCTTATGGTCTGTTAAACATGAAACCACAGAAGTTATTGCTCCTTCTTCTATATCATTATCAATCAGCAACGGAGTGGTTTTAGGAAACAATGCAAAAGTTGTTAGTGCCAAAAAATCAACAGTAAATACCACTTTTGCCACACCCGTTTATAAAAAGAAAACGGTGATTGATGCCTACAATCAGCTTACAGTTAACTTTAAGGGCGATTTCGGTTTAATTTTAAGAGCTTATAACGATGGTGTAGCCTATCGTTTTTTCACAACTAAGAAAGGGCAAATTATTATCGAATCTGAGGAAGCCAGTTTTAATTTCAGCGAGGATCATAAAGCCTTTATTCCATACGTTCGGGATCTAAGGGAAAAGGATATGTACACATCTGCTTTCGAATCCACGTATGATGAAATCCCCCTGTCTAAATTTGTAAAAGATTCACTGGCTATTTCTCCGCTTCTTATCGATTTAGGAAATGGAAAAAAGGCAGCTATCATAGAGGCCGAACTGGAGGATTATCCCGGTATGTTCTTAACACGGAATAATCAAACGCAACAAGGTTTGCAGGGAGCATTTGCCCATTATCCGAAGGAAGAACGTTTGGGTGGTTATAATAAAATGAACTATATGGTTACAAAGCGGGAACCGTATATCGCTAAAACAAGCGGTACACGTAATTTTCCATGGAGAGCAATCATAATAAGTGAAAGTGATAAAGACCTGGCAAATAATGATATGGTTCAAAAGCTTTCTGCGCCTTCGCAAATTGCCGACCCTAGCTGGATAAAACCGGGTAAAGTAGCCTGGGATTGGTGGAATGACTGGAATATATCGAAGGTTGATTTTAAGGCCGGAATTAATACGGAAACCTATAAATATTATATTGATTTTGCTTCCAAAAACCATATTGAGTATGTAGTGCTTGATGAAGGTTGGAGTGAAGAGACCGACATGCTGAAAGTTTCACCGAGCATGAATATAGAAGAACTCATCAGCTATGGAAAGCAGAAAAATGTCGGTATTATTCTCTGGGCTTCGTGGTATGCCCTTAATCAGGTTTTAGAGGATGCTTTTTCTCAATATTCAAAATTAGGCGTAAAGGGATTTAAAATCGATTTCATGGATCGTGATGACCAAAAAATGGTAAAATCGATCTATGATATTGCTAAAAAGGCTGCTTCTTATAAACTTTTTATTGATTATCATGGCATGTATAAACCCACCGGCATTCAACGGACTTACCCAAATATTCTTAATTTTGAAGGGGTTAAAGGGTTAGAGAACGCCAAATGGACACCAAATGACGATATGCCACACTATGAGACCAGTATCCCCTTCATCAGAATGCTGGCCGGACCTATGGATTATACTCCGGGGGCAATGCGTAATGCAACACGAGCAGATTTTCGTCCAAGTAATTCGATGCCGATGAGTCAGGGAACAAGATGTCATCAATTGGGCATGTATGTTGTTTTTGAAGCGCCGCTGCAAATGCTGGCCGATAATCCTACGGCGTATATGAAAGAGCAGGAAAGCACCAACTTTATTTCTCAGATACCTACCACTTTTGATGAAACAATTGCCCTCGATGGAAAAGTTGGGGAATATGTTGCCATAGCCCGGAAAAAGGGCGATACGTGGTTCGTGGGTGGTTTGACCAATTGGTCGGCAAGGGAAATGACGATAGACCTGTCATTTCTGAGCAAGGGAACCTATTCCGCCGAAATTTTTAAAGATGGAATTAATGCGAATAAAGATGCTACTGACTACAAACGCGAAATAGTTAAAGTCACAAGTACCGATAAGCTAACAGTGAATATGGCAAATGGCGGTGGTTTTGCAATCATAATTAGTCCTGAAAAATAATATAAATAATAATCAATATATCAATATGAAAAGATCTTTTTTATACGCAGTTATTCTTGCGTTTTTATCATCAAGTATCGGCATGGCTCAGGTAAAAATACCGGCAGCATGTGGCCCAACTCCTTCGGAGAATCAAATGAGAGTGCAGGAAATGGAAAGCTATGCTTTTGTACACTTTTCGCTCAACACCTACACCGACCAGTCGTGGGGCTTCGGCAATGAAGATGTCAAACTATTTAACCCCGAAAAGGCCGATTGCCGCCAGTGGGCGCGTATCTGCAAAGAATCTGGCATGAAAGGAATTATTATCACAGCCAAACACCATTGCGGTTTTTCTCTTTGGCCATCAAAATACACCGAATATTCAGTAAAAAATGCCCCGTGGAAAAACGGTAAGGGCGACATGGTGCGCGAAATGGCCGATGCCTGTAAAGAATACGGACTAAAATTCGGTATCTACCTTTCGCCATGGGACAGAAATCACCCCGACTACGGAAAACCCGAATATATCACTTATTTCCGTAACCAGCTTACCGAACTTTTGACCAACTATGGTGAGGTTTTCGAAGTATGGTTCGATGGAGCAAATGGTGGAGACGGCTACTACGGTGGTGCTAACGAAACACGTAAAATTGACGCGACAACCTATTACGATTGGAAAAAGACCTATGCCCTGATTCATAAGTTACAACCGAAGTGTGTAATTTGGAATGATGGCGGCGAACGTGGCGATCTGCGTTGGGTAGGTACCGAAGAAGGTTCTGTTGGCGAAACAAACTGGAGCTTGTTGAATGCTACAGGTGAAGTAGGCTGGAATATGTTGCATTTTGGTCTGGAAACTGGAAATGCATGGGTAATGGCAGAAGTAAATACGTCCATTCGTCCGGAGTGGTTCTACCACCCGAACGAAGATACCAAAGTAAAAACCGTTCCTCAATTGATGGATCTTTACTATCATTCTATCGGACGCAACGGTACTATGTTGCTCAACTACCCGATTATGCCTAATGGATTAATCCACCCGACGGATGAAAAAAATGGTATTGAATTTGCCAAAGCGGTAAAAGAATCGTTTGCAGTTAATATCGCCCTGAATAAAAAAGCAAAAGCATCGAATGTTCGCGGAAAATCAGTGAAGTTTGGCGCAGCTATGGCAGTCGATGGAAAGAAAAGCACCTATTGGGCCACGGATGATAATACAAAAACTGCTTCGTTGACCATTGATTTGGGTAAACCAACCTTGTTCAATCGGTTCCTTGTGCAGGAATACATTCGTTTGGGGCAACGCGTAAAAGCCTTCAAACTAGAAGCCCTGGTTGACGGAAGTTGGAAGGAACTGGCCAAAGCAACAACCATTGGTTACAAAAGGATATTGCGTTTCCCGGCGGTGAAGGCAACTCAGGTTCGATTTAGCGTAACCGACTCCAAATGTAGTCCGGTTATTTCCAGTATTGGCGTTTATAATGCACCGGTGTTTCTCTATGCTCCTGCCATTATCCGAAACCAATCAGGTCAGGTGACCATAAATACGAATGACATTGGCCCTATTTTTTATTATACATTGGAAGGTAGCGAACCGACTGCAAACTCAACAAAATATACAGGTCCTTTCCAAGCAGATGGGAAAGTGGTTGTAAAAGCAATTTCGTACGATCCTACTTCGCGCAAAAGCAGCCCTGTAGGCATGGAGAAATTTGACATTTCCCGAAAAAACTGGAAGCTTGTTGGAATAAATGATGAAAAAGCTGCGACAATTATCGATGGAGATCCTGCCAGCGTGTGGCACCAAAGAGATGTAAAAATGCCTATGGATTTGGTAATCGATCTTGGTAATAGCTATAAAATGAGTGGATTCAGGTATTTACCCGATCAGAACAAATGGAGCGCTGGCATCATTACTACCTATACCTTTTATGTATCCGACGACAACGAGAACTGGAAATTAGTTGATCAGGGAGAGTTTTCGAATATAAAAAATAATCCGTTGATTCAGATCAAAAATTTCACCCCAGTTACAGCACGCTTTATTAAGCTGCAAGCAATAAAAAATACTTCTGGCGATAATGTGGCCGGGTATGCCGAAGTAGATGTAATTACAGAATAATTCCAAACCGTTATTTCCTGACGTTTGAGTTGGGAAATAACGGTTTTTCAGAAGAATTAAGATGTTGGCAACAAACAAATTATATTATATATTAAACATTCAACAATGTTTTATGAAAAAATCACTTCTACTTACTTTTTTATTTTTTGCCGCGATTCAATCTAACTATTTAAATGCTCAGGAAATCCCTCAATTAAAAAAAGAGGGAAATATAACCCGATTGTATGTTGATGATAAGCCGTTTGTTATGGTTGCCGGAGAGTTGCATAATTCTTCTTCTTCCAACTTGACTTATTTGGCACCTATTTTCCCCAAATTAAAAGAAATGGGACTTAATACAGTTATCGCATCTATTGCATGGGAACAATTCGAACCGGAGGAAGGTAAATTTGATTATTCGCTTATTGATGGGATCATATCCCAAGCTCGCGAAAACAATCTGAAACTTTGTATCTTATGGTTTGCAAGCTGGAAAAATGGACTTTCTACTTATACGCCACTTTGGGTAAAAAAGGATACAAAACGTTTTTTTAAACTAAAGCAAAGTAATGGAAGCATCAGCGAAGTGATTTCAGCCTTTTGCAAGGAAGCGCAAATGGCGGATGCAAAGGCTTATGTGCAATTGTTGAAGCGAATAAAGGAGATTGACAAAGAACATACTGTGGTAATGATGCAGCCCGAAAACGAAGTGGGGGCATTTCAGGATATGGATTACAATAAGCAAGCACTTGACTTATTTAAGTCGCAGGTTCCGGAAACTATAATTCGATATTTGCAAAAAAACACAAAGAATTTGAGTTCTGAAATGAAAAATGTTTGGCAAAAAAACGGAAGCAAAACGAAAGGCACATGGTCCGAAGTATTTGCGGATGATATGAAAAGTGCGCAAAACTTCTTCATGACATGGCAATATGCCACGTATATAAACGAAATATGTCGCTTAGGTAAACAAGAACTTAACCTTCCTATGTTTGTAAATGCCTGGTTGGTTCAGAGTCCTACTGATTTACCCGGGGTATATCCAAACGGAGGTCCTGTATCCAGAGCGATGGATATTTACAAAGCCGCTGCGCCCTATATCGATTTCTGTGCGCCTGATATTTATGCACCAAACTATAAAGAAATATTGGCGATGTATCATCGTCCCGATAATCCGCTTTTTATTCCCGAAAGCACAACAGAACAAGCCCGGGCTTTTTATGCCTACGCAGAACATGATGCCATCTGTTTTTCTCCATTTGGTATTGAAGATGCCTATACCAATTTAGCTTATCGGCAGGCTATCTCTGTAATAAATGAACTGATGCCATACATAAAAAAATATCAAGGTACGGGTAAAATGCGGGGGTTCATGCGTACAAAAGACAGTACCAGAGACACGCTGACATTTGGCGATGATAAAGTGTATGTAGAGTATAATAAATGGGACAATACAGGATATGGATTGGTTATTCAAACGGCTCCTGATGAATATTTAATTGCAGGTATTACAGCAAGAATAACATTTGGGAAGAAAGATCCAGCAAAAATTATTCGCTTAGGCCATGTGTTTGAAGGAAAGTTTGACGGAGAAAAGTGGGTAACTACACGTATGCTGAATGGCGACGAAACCTGGCAACATGACTGTGTGCTTGTGACAGGGCGTAAGGCAATGATTGCTCAAACTTTAGACGGACAAATCGTTCCTCCTCAGCCGGGACCAAACCAACCAGCGTTGGAATCTGCTAAAAGTACAGAAGTTCAAACTCCTGCGGTTTATAAAGTAATTACTTATGAGTTGAAATAAAGAAAAATGAGAAATTCAAGTTTAAAACAAATAGCGTTGGCATTCATTTGCATAATAATGGCAACCGGGAATATTTCGGCTCAAAGCAAAACTATTGAAGTGTGGAATGGAAAAGTGCCAGGTTCAATTCAAAAACCTAATTATCAGCAAATTGTTGATTCTGCTTACTGGATTAAAATAAGGTTTATAGCAAACCCAACCATTCAGGTATATCCCGCACCAGCTGATAAAAATACCGGTACAGCAGTAGTGGTATGTCCCGGAGGTGGATATTATGGAATTTCATTTGTGGGCGAAGGTATAGAAATCGCCAAATGGCTTAATGATTTAGGCATTTCGGCTATTGTTTTACATTACCGTTTGCCCGATGATGCAATTATGAAAAACAAATCCATCGCTCCGCTGCAGGATGGACAAGAAGCGATTCGTATTGTACGCCGTAACGCAAAGGAATGGGGCATTGATCCACATAAAATCGGGATAATGGGCTTTTCGGCCGGAGGTCATTTGGCATCCACTGTTTCAACTCATTTTGATGAAAAAGTGTATAATCCGATTGACTCTACGAGTGCTCGTCCGGACTTTTCGTTATTAATTTATCCCGTAATCTCCATGGATTCTACTATTACTCATGCGGGATCGCGCGAGAATTTAATTGGAAAGCATCCTTCACCGGAAATGGTAAAACATTTTTCGAATGCATTGCAAGTTACCTGTAAAACTCCACCGGCATTTATGATACACTCGATGGATGATGGTACAGTTCCTGTCGAAAACAGTATCGAATACGCATTAGCCATGAAAAAACACAATATTCCGTGCGAACTTCATATTTACCAGTCGGGTGGGCACGGATATGGCTTGAGAAGGTCGAAAAACACCGAATCAACATGGCCGGAAGCATGCCGTAAATGGCTAACAAATAAAGGCTTATTGACAAATAATTAATTATCAATTGAATGAATATGAAAGCAATTCAAAAAATATGTATTGCATTGGTGATTCTAGTCCCGATGGGACTGTTTGCCCAAACAAACATCTATGTTTCTCTAAAAGGAAACGATGCAAATAATGGCACACTTTCTAAGCCTCTTGCCTCAATAAGCAAGGCATTGGTCGAAGCTCGCAAAACAAAAGGGAGTGTTGTAATAAATCTGCTGGAAGGCACATATTATTTGAACCAACCTATTGTTTTTACGCCCGAAGATGCTCCAAAAGGAAACGAAACATTGACCATAACCAATTTCAAAAACCGGAAGGTTGTTATCAGCGGTAGCGTTCCTTTAAAGTTGAAATGGAAAACGTACAAAAACGGAATCTGGCAGGCAAAAGTTACTCAGAATCTTGTTTTCGATCAATTGTTAGTTAACGGAAAATTGCAGCCAATGGCACGGTATCCGAACTTCAATCCCAAGGCTCAATATTATGGGGGAGCAGCAGCCGATGCCGTTTCAAAAGAGCGGGCAGCGCGCTGGAAATCGCCCGAAGGAGGATATGTACATGCATTGCATGGCTCGCTGTGGGGCGATTTTCATTACCTTATCACCGGAAAAAACGACAAGGGCGAACCAACTCTCGAAGGAGGCTGGCAAAACAACCGCCGCATGGCTATGCATGACAAATACCGTTTTGTTGAAAATGTATTCGAAGAACTGGATACCATAAACGAGTGGTTTTTCGACAAAAAAGCAAAGATGCTGTACTATTATCCTCAAAAAGGTTTAGATGTCAATAAGGCAAAATTTGAGACACCGCAAATTGCTCATTTATTTGAATTTAAAGGTTCCGAAAAGAATCCGGTAAAAAATATCAATATCGAAGGGCTTACCCTTACACAAACCCTACGCTCGTTCATGGAAAATAAAGAGCCATTGCTGCGTAGCGACTGGACTATTTACCGTGGTGGCGCTGTGCTATACGATGGCGCAGTAAATTGTTCACTTAAAAATTGCTCGCTCACAAATTTGGGAGGCAATGCTGTCTTTTTCAATAATTACAACCGCAATTGCGAAGTGTCGGGCTGCTTGATCTCCGAAATCGGAGCCAGTGCCTTTTGCTTCGTTGGCGACCCGAATGCGGTACGTTCGCCAAGTTTTGAGTATTGGCAATACGTACCTTTGGCGCAGATTGACCGCACTCCGGGACCGAAAACAAATAACTATCCGGCTGATTGCAAGGTGTATGATAATTTGATGTTTAACCTCGGCGGAGTAGAAAAACAATCGGCAGGAGTGGAACTTTCCATGTGCCAGAATATTACAGTGAGTCATAACACCATTTACGATGTACCACGTGCAGGTGTCAATGTGAGCGAAGGTACCTGGGGCGGTCACATTATTGAATATAATGATATGTTCAATACCGTGAAGGAAAGTGGCGACCATGGCTCGTTCAATTCGTGGGGGCGCGACCGCTACTGGCATCCCGATAAAAAACTTATGGACTCCATTGTTGAAAATAACTACGATCTTGCGCTGGCTGATGTAGTAAAACCCATTATTCTTCGCAACAACCGCATGCGTTGCGACCATGGTTGGGATATCGACCTGGACGATGGATCGAGTAACTATCAAATTTATAATAATTTGTGTTTGAATGGTGGTATTAAACTCCGCGAAGGTGTAAAACGCCTTGTTGAGAATAATATCATGATTAACAATACCTTTCATCCGCATGTGTGGTTTAGGAATTGCAACGATATATTTCGGCACAATATTGTTTCGACAGACTATCAGCCGATACGCATTGATGTTTGGGGAAAGGAAACTGATTACAATGCTTTTCCGGATTCAGCTTCCCTAAAAGCTGCGTGGAAAAGGGGAACGGACAAACACTCGGTGTGTGGAGAAAACTTGTTCGTAAATCCTCAAGCGGGTGATTTCAGCATAAAAGAAGGTTCGGCTGCTTTATCAGTAGGTTTCAAAAACTTTGCCATGGACAGTTTCGGGGTTGTTTCGCCAGGATTGAAAGCCATGGCCAAAAAAGTGCCGCTGCCGACCGTTGTCGCGCTCGAAAAAGCCAACAATGATGAAATTATCGACTTCATGGGAGCAAAAATAAAGAACCTTAGCACATTGGGCGAACGTTCAGCAACCGGAATGGACGACACCCGGGGCATATTGGTAGTGGAAGTTGCTGCCGGATCGGTTGCATCAAAGTTCTTGCAGGCAAATGATGTGATTTTGGTTTTCAATTCCATAAAAACCAACAAAATGACCAATTTACTTGAAGCTCGAAACTCTGTTGTCGGCGATAAAACCGAAGTGATCATCTTCCGAAATCAAAAAGAAGCGAAAAAGTGGGTTGAATTGAAGTAAAAGATAATCAATAAGGACAATAAACGTTAATAATAATTGATTGTTTGATAAAATGTTTGATTTGAGTTATTTCTACTCCGTGTAGGCGCTGATAACCCCAAAGAATGGCTGGAAAATTTTTCCAGCCATTTTTATTTTACCTTCAATACAATAAAGGAACGAAAATGATACCCATTTGGATACATCAGGGTATCAATCAAAATAAAGGAAATATATACTTTTGTTCTGTTAACCAATTGTGAAACAAAATTCTGCTTCAAAAATCAATCGACTCAATATAAACATGAAAAAAAACATTCAACTTTTACTGCTACTACTGATGATTTGCGGAATGACCGTGAAATCTCAAAATGCCAATTCATATTTTCCTGATAAGGATCTGGTGACAACCGGGATCTATTATTATCCCGAGCATTGGAACGAAAACCAATGGGAACGTGATATTAAGAAAATTGCCGATATGGGTTTCGAATTTGTACATCTGGCCGAGTTTGCCTGGTATAAAATGGAACCCGAAGAAGGAAAATTCGATTTTGTCTGGCTGGACAAGGTAGTTGACTTGTGTGTAAAAAACAAGCTAAAAGTACTGATGTGTACACCTTCGGCAACCACTCCTACATGGATGCGGGTGAATTATCCCGAAACTTTCATCATGGAAAGCCATTATATCCGTTCCGAGAATGGCACACGTGGATTAGGTTCCATCACCAATCCAAAATACCGCGCGTTTGTCGAAAAAATTGTGATAGAAATGGGCAAGCGTTACGGGCAAAATAAAAACGTGATTGGTTGGCAACTCGATAACGAGCCTCCGGCAATTCCCGACTACAGCCCTTCTTCTCAGGAAGCTTTCCGACTATGGCTAAGAAACAAATACAAAACTGTCGACGCTTTGAACGCTGCCTGGGGAGCCGCTTTCTGGAGCCAATGGTTCAATAATTTCGATCAGGTGATTATTCCAAATCCCAGCTTAGTGGGCTGGTGGGGCAACAATCCGCACGCGTTGCTCGATTTCAAACGTTACCTGGCCGATGCACAGGCCGAATTTCTCGATTTTCAGGCAACTGCTTTGCGTAATTCCATTTCGAAAGCGCAATACATCACCACAAATTACACCGCCATTTGCACGGGTGCTGATCCAAGACGAACAAAAAAAATGGATTTTGCTTCTTACACAGCGTATCCCAATGGAGGCAGTAATAATATTGGTGAAATAGGCTTTCGCTTGGGTGACAGCAAGGCTGTTCTTTTCGCAGCCGAGTATTACAAATCGGTAGGTGGCGTTTCGGGAGTAATGGAAATGCAGCCCGGACCGGTAAACTGGGGTAGTTACAATCCGCTTCTGATGCCGGGTACGGTGCGCATGTGGTTGTATCACAGCTTTGCGGCCGGTGGCAAGCTCGCCTGCTCCTACCGTTTCCGTCAGATTTTGTATAGCTCAGAGCAATATCATGCCGGGGTAATTCAAACAGATGGTGTGACACCATCGCAGGGAGGGGAAGATTATATCCAATTCATGAAGGAAATAAAAGAACTCAGGAAACAATACAAACCGGGTACGAAGATGCCCGAAAAACTGGCTGCACGGTCAACGGCCATTCTTTGGAATCTCGAAAATTACTGGACTATCGACCGACAAAAGCAAACCTTCCAATGGGATGCGTGGAACTATCCGATCAAATTTCTCGAGATGGCAAAATCCATGGGTGCTCCCACCGATGTAATTCCCGAAACTGCAGATTTCTCGAAGTATAAATTCCTGATTGTTCCGGCGTATGAACTGGCCGATGCGGCTTTGGTGAAGAAATGGAACGATTACGTGACAAACGGAGGGCATCTGATACTAACTTGTCGCACGGCAACAAAAGATCGTGACGGGCATTTTTGGGAAGGCGAATGGGCTGCTCCTATTTCAGGTCTTATCGGAGCGCGTGTAAAAGCTACCGATATGCTTTCGGGTTATGCCAAAGGAGATATTGTGATGAAATCGTCGCACTACAATTGGAACAACTGGGGCGATTTGCTCGAAGCCGATAAAAACACCGAAGTGCTTGCCACTTACGATAATCAGTTCTATAAAGGAAAAGTTGCTGTAGTAAAACGCAAGGTTGGCAAAGGTACAGTCACATACATAGGTGTCGACACCGACGATTCTAAACTTGAAAAAGACATTTTACGCGAGATGTACACAAAAGCCGGAGCTACAACTGAGGATTATCCGGAAGGAGTTTTTGTTTACTGGCGCGACGGATTTTATATGGCTGTGAATTATTCATCAACAGATTATGCCATGACTCTGCCTGCAACAGCTAAAGTCCTTGTTGGAGAAAAAACACTGAAACCTGCCGGCGTATTGGTTTGGAGCGAATAAAAGAATGGCTGAAATATATAAACAACGAAAATTATAGAAAAATTAATTATATCATGAAACGAATCTCTTTTTTTATTGCATTTCTGATTATTGCCGTGCACTTGTTTGCGGCCGGCTCAGTTCAGACATTGCAAAACGGTATGAAGGTTACGCCCAAAAACGGAGCGGCAAAAACCATTGAAATCAGCGTTATCAACAACCGGATTGTCCGGGTGCAAGCTTCACCTCAAAGCGTGATTCCTACAGTCTCCAGCCTTTGTGTTGTGCCTGGATTAAAAACAAACGATCCATTTAAAGTGACAAGTAACGCAAAATTTGCACAACTGTCAACCGATGAACTTACTGTGAAAGTTTCTCTGCTCACAGGTGAAATTTCATTTATGGACAAATCGGGGAAAGTTTTGCTTCAAGAGGCCAAAGGTGGAAGAAGTTTCAACTCTTTTAATGTGGATAGCGACAAAGGCTATACCATGCAACAAGTCTTTACCGGCATTCCCGGCGAGGCTATATACGGGTTGGGGCAGCATCAGTCGGATGTATTTAATTACAAAAATAAAAGCGAAGATTTGTTCCAATACAATACCAAAGTGTCTGTTCCATTTGTTGTTTCTACTGAAAACTATGGAATTCTGTGGGATAATTACTCGCAGAGTAAATACGGTGACCCAAGACCGTATCAAAATCTGAATCAATTCACATTGTACGACAAAAATGGAAATAAGGGATTTCTGACAGCTACTTACCTGCAAAAAAATGGTCCTACAATCGTTAGAAATGAGAATGAAATTGATTATGAAGATATTGAAACGGTAAAGAAATTTCCCGTAAACTTCAGTTTTAGTGGTGCATCTATCATATGGGAAGGTTCTATCGAAGCCAATCAAACGGACAGTTATAAATTCAACCTGTATTATGCCGGTTATACCAAAGTATATATCAATGATTCACTTATAGTACCCGAAAGATGGCGTACTTCGTGGAATCCCAATACGTATCGTTTCGAATTTCCACTCGTTAAATCAAAACGTACAAAAATCAAATTGGAATGGAAACCTGATGGTGGTGTATCGTACATTGGTCTGAAAGCGTTAAGTGTTTCGCCTATCGAAAAAAACGGAAATATCTCATTCTGGTCCGAAATGGGGGATAAAATGGATTATTATTTCGTTGCCGGGGAAAAAATGGATGATGTAATTAGTGGCTATCGTACCTTAACCGGGAAAGCTCCAATAATGCCGAACTGGGCTATGGGTTACTGGCAAAGTCGTGAACGTTATAAAACACAGGATGAACTTTTAGGTGCTGTTTCGGAATACAGAAAAAGAAATATTCCTATCGATAATATTGTGCTCGACTGGAGTTATTGGCCCGAAAAAGAATGGGGAAGCCATAAATTCGATTTGAAACGATTCCCTGACGCAAAAGCAATGATTGATTCTGTGCACAAACAAAATTCGCATATTATGATTTCTGTTTGGCCAAAATTTTATGACACAACCGATAATTTTAAAGAATTTGAGAAAAAAGGTTGGATGTACATGCTAGCGGTAAAAGATAGTGTTCGCGACTGGATTGGAAAAGGATATGTAGGCTCTTTTTACGATGCATACAGTAAAGATGCCCGGAAATTATTCTGGAAACAAATGCATGATAATATCTACACCAAAGGGATGGATGCCTGGTGGATGGATGCTTCGGAACCCGACATTTTGTCTAATTCAAGCATAGAGTACCGAAAAAAACTGATGCATCCAAATGCGTTGGGTAGTTCGAACAAGTATTTTAACGCTTATGCCCTGATGAATGCCGAAGCAATTTACAATGGTCAGCGATCTGTGGATAGCAACAAACGCGTATTTTTATTAACTCGCTCAGGTTTTGCAGGTTTACAACGGTACTCAACTGCAACCTGGAGTGGCGATATTGGCACACGTTGGGAAGATATGAAATCGCAAATTTCGGCCGGACTGAATTTTGCCATGTCGGGAATTCCTTTCTGGACAATGGACATTGGTGGTTTTTGTGTAGAAAAAAGATATGAAAACGGACAAAATGAATTTGATAAAACCGGAAATGAAAATGCCGACCTTAAAGAATGGCGTGAGTTAAATCTTCGTTGGTTTCAGTTTGGTTCATTCTGTCCCCTTTTCCGTAGCCACGGTCAATTCCCTTACCGCGAAATATACAACATAGCTCCCGAAACCCATCCGGTTTATAAGAGTCTTGTGTATTACGATGAATTGCGTTACAAATTAATGCCGTACATCTATTCGCTTAATGGCATGGCGCATTTCAACGATTATACCTTGATGCGCTCATTGGTTATGGATTATGCTGCCGATAAAAATACATTTAGCATTGGTGATCAATTCCTTTTTGGTCCTTCCATAATGGTTTGTCCGGTTTATACTTTTCAGGCGAGAAAAAGAGATGTATATTTCCCTGCAGGAGTAAAATGGTACGATTTCTATACCGGCAAAACGATTGAGGGTGGAAAGAAAATCAGTGTTGAAGCGCCACTCGAACGCGTTCCGCTTTTTGTTCCTGCGGGTTCTATTCTTCCGGTTGGTCCAGTATTGCAATATGCGGCCGAAAAGAAAGCAGATGATATTGAGATCAAGGTGTATGCCGGTAAAGACGGACAGTTTAGTTTGTACGAAGATGAAGGCATAAATTACAATTACGAAAAAGGAAATTATTCTACAATTGCATTTGAATATAAAGATGCTGAAAATAAATTGATTATTGGCCAGCGCGTTGGTGCATTCGAAGGCATGCTTTACAACCGTATTTTCAGAATCAAATTAATAGGAAAAAGCGAATCAGAAGTAAAAGTTATACAGTACAACGGCTCAAAAACAGAAGTAAAGCTTTAAAAAGATATATTAAAAGTAACATTCAAATCCAATGAATTAATAAAAAATAAGAAGAGAACCTGCTTACCGCAAGCAGGTTTCTTTCTTCAATTTTTTAAAATGAATTAGTAATTTATGAAAAAAAATACAACATTTTCTTTGTTTTTCAATAAACGTTTTCTATTTACGGTGCTTGCACTTGGGTTAATAATATCAGCTTCGGCAAGTGCTAAATTGCCAACAGCGCAAAAGATTGCCGGTAAGATGACAGTCGGTTGGAACTTGGGCAACACGCTCGAAGCCATTGGTGGAGAAGCTGCCTGGGGTGCCGGTCATACTTCACAACAACTTATTGACTCGGTAAAAGCTGCCGGATTTAACACTGTACGACTTCCTGTATCGTGGTTTATCCATTCCGATACCGTTACCAGTGTTATTGATAAAGAATGGATTGCCCGTGTAAAAGAAATAGTGGATTATTGTATTAAGGACGATTTGTATGTGATCCTAAACATGCACTGGGACAAAGGATGGTTAGAAAACAGGGTAAATAAAGCCAATCAGGAAGTAGTAAACAAAAGGCAACGTGCTTATTGGACTCAAATTGCCAACTATTTCAAAGCTTACGATGAGCATCTGCTTTTTGCTAGTGCTAATGAGCCAAATGCCCACGACTCCATCCAAATGTCAGTTTTATTGACATATCACCAGACCTTTGTTGATGCTGTTCGGGCTACAGGAGGCAAAAACAGTTCGCGGACTCTTATCGTCCAAGGGCCTTCAACCGATGTAGATGATACTTATAAATTAATGAAAACAATGCCAAAGGATAAAATTGACGGTCGTATGATGGCGGAAGTTCATTATTATACTCCCTTTCAATTCTGCCTTATGGAAGATGATGCCAGTTGGGGCAAAAAGTTCTACTATTGGGGAAAGGACAATCACTCGGTAACGGACACCACCCGCAATGCTTCATGGGGTGAAGAAAGCGATGTGGACAAAAATTTCGAAAAAATGAAAATGCAGTTTGTGGATAAAGGAATCCCTGTGATTATTGGCGAATTTGGTGCCAGCAGACGTAAGTTTTCTTCTCCTTCCGACCAAACTCTTCACAATGCATCGGTGGATGCTTATTACAGATACGTCGTTAAATCGACCGTTAGCAAAGGGTTAATTCCTATTTGTTGGGATGTGCCCGGTTGGTTGTTTAATCGCAATACAGGTGCAGTTCTTGATCGGGGCATTATTAATGCCATTCAACAGGGATACAATGACGCTTCTAAAAAGTAATATTGTTAATAACAAAACCATCAAGTTCAGCTAACAATATGATTATCTATACTTAAGCTAAATATTCAAACAGATCCTCTGATAGATATTTAATAATTACGGAATGGGAGAAAAAAGTTCGCTAGCCCCCTCTCCTCCCGGAAACTACAACAGTTAGCATAACAAGCGTAAAAGCCTTACAAATTAATAGATATGTAAGGCTTTTTACGTTTGTTATATATGTAGACCTCGAAGCGAAATTTTTGAATATAGAACCGAGTTTATCGGTTACTGAAACGTTTTAGATTCATTTAAATATATAAAAAGAAAGGCGCAATTTCAGAGTTTGAAATTGCGCCTTTACAATATGAAATCGAGTTGAATATTATTTCATTCTATTGATAGGATTTTTCATTTTAAGTACGTTGTGTACTTCGGTAATTTGAGGCTTATCAACCGAAAACTTAACCGATTGACGAATATCGGCTACCGAGGCACCAATAAGCGCTGTATAGTTTCCTGCATCCACCACCCAGGCCGACTGGGTTTCGTTAAACGAAGCTAAATCGGCAATTTTAATGCTCAACGTCAATACTTCACTTTGTCCGGGAGCTAATAGCTGTGTCTTACCGAAAGCTTTAAGTTCACACACCGGCTTCTTTACATCGCCCGAAGCAGCTTTAATGTATACCTGAGCAACTTCCTTTCCGGCTACTTGTCCGGTATTGGTAATTTTCACCACTATTTTCCAATCGCTGCCAACCTTCTTTACACTGGCATCGCTAAATGCAAAGGTGGTATATGAAAGTCCGTAACCAAAGGGGTAGGACACTTCTTTGTTATAAGTATTGAAATAACGATAACCTACCCAAATATCTTCTTCATAATTGGTATAGCCTACATCTTTTTTATTGTTCAACGTGCCATTTTGCTCATCATCCCAGTTAGAAACAAAGCCCGCAGGGAAATTACGCGACGAAGGATGATCGGTATAATCCATTGGGAAGGTCATCGGCAACCTACCGGATGGATTGACGCTTCCTTTCAACACATCAGCCACGGTGTTACCACCCTCCTGACCTGCTTGCCAAGCCAACAGAATGGCATCAGGTAAATGTTTCCACGAAGCGGTTTCGATAACCCCTCCCACATTGAGGATAACAATTACTTTTTTACCTTTCGCATGAAAAGCGCGGGTTACGTCGGTAAGCAGCCCACGCTCAACGTCACTCAACTCAAAATCGCCATTGATACGACGATCATTACCTTCACCCGAATTTCGGCCAAAGGTTATGATGGCAACTTCAGAGTCATTCGCACGGAAATCGATAAACGAGTTTTCTATAACAGGTTCTTCCGGGCGTAACGGACCTAAATACCATCCTCGTTGTTTGTTGATTTCCTGAAGTTTTTCAGCTTCGTAGGCTTTAAACTTATCATACACTGCCTTAATTTTAGGTTGCACACCCAATCCGGCGTTTTGCAATCCGGTAAGTAAATCCACCACATAGGCCTCGTTCACATCTCCCGATCCTGTTCCACCACCAATAAAATCGTAAGAAGTAATACCGAACAATGCAATATTCTGCAAACCTGCGGCAAGCGGCAAAGTGGCAGCATCATTTTTCAAAAGAACCATTCCTTCGGCAGCAGAATTTCGCGTGATGGCAGCATGTGCTTTTAGGTTAGGCTTGTTGCTGTACTTGTACTCTTTAAATCGAGGAGTAAGCATAATGTATTGTAACATACGCTTTACACAAGTATCCACATCAGCCATTGCTAATTGACCATTTTTTACTTTCTCAATAATTTCAGTTGTTTGTTCCGCTTTACCGGGCATCATTAAGTCGTTACCGGCATGAACCTGAGCAACCGTATTGCGCTTCCCTGTCCAGTCGGTCATAACCAAGCCTTTAAAGCCCCACTCATCACGAAGGATAGTCGTAAGCAATTCATAGTCTTCCTGAGTATATACACCATTTATGTAATTGTACGACGACATAACCGTCCATGGTTGCGCTTCTTTAACCACAATCTCAAAACCTTTTAAATAGATTTCGCGCAAAGCACGTTGACTGATGCGGGCATCGTTTTTAGTACGCAATGTTTCCTGATTATTACCCGCAAAGTGTTTAATGGAAGTGCCGACACCTTGCGACTGTACACCATTGACCATGGCAGCCGCTACTTTACCCGTAACAAAAGGATCTTCGGAATAATATTCAAAATTCCGTCCGCAGAGAGGATTACGTTGAATGTTCATTCCCGGAGCAAGAAGCACATCGCAGCCATACTCCAGCACTTCATTCCCCATTGCCTCACCAACTTTTTTTACTAAATCGGTATTCCAGGTAGAGGCCAGCGCTGTGGCAACCGGAAAACCGGTACAATAATAAGTCGCTTTGTCATTGTCGCGGGTTGGAGCAATACGTAATCCGGCGGGACCATCGGCTACAACCGTTGCCGGAATGCCCAATCGTGGCACAGGCACGGTAGTTCCGGCTGCTCCGGGTACGAGGTTCATCGTATTACCTACGACAGTACCCACACCACTGAAATTTTCCATCGAAGCACCCACCAGAAACTGAGCCTTTTCTTCGAGTGTCATAGCTTTAACCACTTCATCGATGCTATTGACACCGAGTTTTGAAGCCTTTTGTGCTTGTGCAGTCAGCGCACACGCTACCGAGAGCATAAAAAATAATTTCTTCATTGTTTCTCTAAATATTTACGGTATTAAATTTCTACAAAAATACATTTATAATTTTATACATACTGATTAAAAAAAAACAATATCTAGTGCTTTTCTATCATTATCATACAAATTTCAGTAAGAAGTACTCTTTATAGAGCAGTAGCCTTAAAAAAAAACGCCCAACTAATTAAAGTTGAGCGTTCTATATTTTAGTCAGCACTTACACGGTACACCTTACACTATACACATCTATTAAAGCGCTTTGAAACTCATATCCAGGCTCTTTACCGAATGGGTCAAAGCACCAACCGAAATATAGTCGACGCCGCATTCGGCATATTGCTTTAAAGTATCAAAAGTAATACCTCCGGAGGATTCTGTTTCGTATTTTCCGGCAATTATATCAACTGCTTTGCGGGTATTCTCTGGTGTAAAGTTGTCGAGCATAATGCGGTGAACACCACCAACAGCCATTACCTGCGCCAGTTCATCGAAGTTACGCACTTCAATTTCTATTTTCAGATTTTTTCCTTTTTCTTTCAGATAACTCTGCGCCCTAAGAATGGCTTTATCAATACCACCGGCAAAATCAACATGATTATCTTTCAATAAAATCATATCGTACAAACCAATGCGGTGATTTACTCCACCACCGATTTTCACAGCTTCTTTTTCCAACAAGCGTAAACCCGGGGTTGTTTTGCGGGTATCAAGCACACGTGTTTTCGTTCCTTCAAGCGCTTTCACATATTCACGGGTGCGAGTTGCCACACCGCTCATACGCTGCATGATATTGAGCATTAAACGCTCTGTTTGAAGTAGTGACTGAACTTTACCTTCCACCACAAAAGCCACGTCGCCCACTTTTACTTCGGCACCATCAGCAATAAAAACAGTCATTTTAAGTTCCGGATCAAAGGCACGAAAAATTTCGCGAGCCACTTCTACACCGGCCAAAACACCATTTTCCTTGACAATTAATTGAGATTTACCCATTGCCGAAGCAGGGATACATGAAAGAGTTGTATGGTCGCCGTCGCCAATATCTTCGGCAAACCAAAGAGAAATAAGTTGTTCGAAATCGTTACTCATTGGAAGGTTCTATTCTTAATTGTTGAATTTCATTTTTTCGCGTTAATACATACACTCTAAAGTTTCCCGAATTAGTTTTTAGCGTTCCAATGGCAAAACTTGCAGCGTCTTTATTACCTTTGTGGAGCAATTGAAAGCCACTCACCTTATTTTTCCGGAAAAAATCGGCAATAATACCGGTAGCTTGTTGTTTGCTAAACACATCGTTCTGATTGCCAATTACAAGCTCCACATTATCGTTCAAATAGCCCGATAATTGACTTGCATTTCCGCTATCAAGCGCAGAGATGATACCCGAAGGTACTTCCGAAGATTGTGCCTGAACCAACGGAACGGCACAAATAAGACAGAAACTGAGCAAAAATAATCTAATTGTTTTCATTTTGTTGTATTTTTTCAAAAAACAGATTGCATTTCATTTGATTTCTCGTTAAAAAACGCCATATTTGTAAAGGTTTACGAAAAAACAATGCAAATGTACATTATTTAATATATTGCAGCCAAATTTTTCGACTGCTTTTTACTATGTACAAATAGTAAGCCAAAAAACTCAAAACGATTAAATAAATGAAAATTACGCTATTAACTGTAGGTAAAACCACAAATGCGAATCTTGTAAGCTTGCAGGATGAATACCAAAACCGATTAAAATTTTACATCCCTTTCGAGATGGTGGTTATACCCGAACTAAAAAACACAAAAAATTTATCGATAGCCGAACAACAAGAAAAAGAGGCCGATTTAATTCTCAAGCAGCTTGAAACGAGTGACGAAGTAGTACTATTGGACGATAAAGGCAAACAATTTACATCAATGGGCTTTTCGGAATATATTTCAAAGAAGATGCTGGCATCGCATAAGCGCATGGTTTTTGTTGTAGGTGGACCGTATGGATTTTCGGAGCGCGTTTACAACAGAGCCAATGGAAAAGTATCATTGTCGGCCATGACATTCTCGCATCAAATGATTCGGTTGATATTTGTAGAGCAACTTTACCGTGCCATGACCATTTTAAAAGGAGAACCTTACCATCACGAATAATAATTAGTTACAATTCTGTTTATCTGAACATTGTCATAAAAGAATACATCGTCAAATAATTTGAATTACTTAGATGGAACTAAAATATGTATAAAAAAACGAATCGCATTCTTATATTCGCATTGCTCCTAAGCGTTGTTGCCGGTTTGGTGTGCGATTATTTTTACAACTCGTCCCCTAAAAATGCAGTTGACATTGCGGCTTTTCAGAAACAGCTAAGCGCAAAAGAAACGAAAGCTGCAACCACAATGAATGAGTTGAAAAGTATTATCATTCATTCCTCTATCGACTCACTTATTCACTATCCATTTGCTAAAAATAACATTAGCTACTATGTATTCGAAAAGGGAGAGCTGGCATTTTGGTCGGACAATAATTTAGATATTAGCAGAATAGCCCTCCCCGACTCCACTGACTGGCACTATATGCCTTTGCCCAACGCGCATTGCGTAAGCAGAATATTGACGTACGAATCGACCACTATACTGGCTCTTATCAATATCAAAAATAATTATCCATACGAAAACAACGAGCTGATAAATAATTTCTCACGGGGATTCAACATTGACCAACAGGTACAAATTGTAAAAGGGAAAAGCACCGATAAGTTGGCCGTATTCTGCACTCATGGCAACTATCTGTTCTCTTTCGAACAACCCAAAACAGCTATTTATAATGAAACATGGGCATTGGCGGGGCTAATTGCCTACCTGTTGGCCTTTCTGTTACTTTTCGCGTTGTACTGTCGCTTTCCCTATCTTATCAACAAAAAAGCGATTAGCGCACCTTATTTTTTAATCGTGCTATTCATTGTTGGTGCTTTTGTGGGATTATGTTTGTATCATAATTTCCCGGCCTTGCTCTTTTGGAGCAAAGTGTTTACGCCCTTGCAATACGCTTCCAACCCTATGCTGGCTTCCATTAGCCACTTAACCATTGCAACCGGATACATTTTTTCAAGCATTTACCTGTTTCATTTTCGCGTAAAAACCGAGATTTATAAGTCGATAACCAGTCGTGTCATTTTACAAATCATTTTGGTTTTATACTTTATATTTATCTACGATTTACTTTGCGGGCTTATCAATCACTCCAGTATCCAGTTAAGCATACTGCGCATCAACGATTTTTCGTTTATCTCACTATGGATCCATTTTCTCATTCTGCTTTGGGGCATTGGACTTGCTTTACTCTTTTTCAAAGCACATAGTTTACATAAATCCACGCAGTTTAAAAAAGCTATTTCTATTGATCTTATACTTTTGGCTATAACATGTATCATGTGTATTATCTTCTGGCCAAGCGACTTAAAAAGAATAGGCATCCCATTCGTTGCACTTTGGACGGTTTTCTACATTCCGTTATTTTTCCCGAAATATAAAAATATATATGTGCTAATTGCCTGTTGGACATTTGTTTTCACCGGTTTTCTGGTGTGGAACTCTATCATTATCGATCAAAATAAAAAAACAGGCAAGTATAAAATTCTGGCTCAAAACATCTCCATCAATGGCAATACGGAGAATGATAAGATGGCGGATATTTTGCTTGAAGAACTGGACGTGCAGATTACAAGCGACACCAAAATAGCACGGTTATTAAAGAACACCGATTCCCTATCATTAGCAAATGATTATCTGAACAAGACCTACTTACGTGGGTTTTGGAACAAATATGAAATGAGATTGAATGCCACTAAAAAGCATTCGGAACTGTATAATGAATACGATAAATTCATCAACAATTCGGGTACAAGAATAAAACGAACTCATTTTTACAGCGTACCAGCCAACGACAACAATATGTCATACATAGGTGAATTCGATGCCAGGACGGCCAATACCGACAGCACGGTATTTTTCATGGAGTTTTATCCGCGAAGCAATTTTAAAAGCTATAGTTTTCCCAATTTATTGATCGCATCATCGCCGGATATACAAACACAATTGAACCTTGCCGTTGCCAAGTACGAGCATCAAAAGCTGGTGTACTCTTCCGGAAAAATTGAGTTTCCTGCCAATACCGGCTGGATTCCCGCAAGGAACAAAGAATTCTTTTCTGTTGTTTATAAGAATAGAGTTCATTACATTTACGCCCCTAACAACGACTCTTTCATTGTTATTACCGAGCAGCAGTTACACGATCCGGAGGCATATTTGCTTTATTTTGCCTACACGTTCCTAAGCTATTTTGCGCTTTGCTGCTTGTTTGCTTGGCTATTTTTACTTATTATCCGAAAAAAAGATTTTCGCCTAGGACTAACGGCTAAATTTCAATATGCATTTATCACACTGCTGGTGCTGAGCTTTATACTAATATTTTATGTGTCAGTAAATTTCATCCAAAACAAATATAAAGAAGAGCAAATTGCCAACCTCGAAAGCAAGAAAAGCTATATTCAAAAGGCTTTGCAGGACATATATTATTGGAATCAGGATTTGAACGGGCTCAACACTCAGAATCTGAATTTCGATTTGCAAGACCTGTCGTACATCTATCACACCGACATTCATGTGTACGACAACCGTGGAGTATTGGTCGGCAGTTCGCAACCCATTATTTTCAACAAAAACCTGATAAGCAATCGAATATCGCCTACACCATTTTTTAAGCTCAATGCCAACATTAACCAATACGAACATATTGGCAAACTAAATTATCTGACCGGCTACACCGATTTCTATAACGGCGATTACCTGCAAATCGGCTACATCGCCATTCCTCAGTTTTTCAGTCAGAATGAAATTAGAGACGAAATTGAAAGTTTCTTGGCTGTGATTATTCACATCTACCTTATCATTATTGTGTTGGCAATATTACTAAGTTTATTTATCGGAAAGCAGCTGTCGGCACCACTAAACATGCTCGAAAACAAGTTGAAAGAAATGCGACTTGGACGACGAAATGAAAAAATTGATTACGGACTGAACGACGAAATCGGGCAGCTGGTTGTGCAATACAACCGAACAGTGGACGAATTGGAGCAAAGTGCTAAACTGCTGGCACAATCCGAACGGGAAACTGCATGGAAATCGATGGCACGGCAGGTGGCACATGAGATTAACAATCCGCTGACACCCATGAAACTCACCATACAGCAGTTGCAACGCACCAAAAAGTTGAACGACGAGCGATTTGACGATTATTTTGCCAAATCGACCGTTATGCTTATCGAACAAATTGATAATTTATCGAGAATAGCCGGCACTTTCTCTAACTTTGCACGCATGCCCGAAGCCAATTTTGAGCGAGTAGACATTGCGGCTAAAATCAGGTCGGTGGTACAACTGTTTGCAAATAATTACGAGCATGTAAACATCGAATATCAAGGAAGTGAAAATGGCGTATTTGTGTATGCCGACCCGGAACAATTGGTACAGGTATTCAACAATCTGCTAAAAAATGCGATACAAGCCATTCCTTCGGAGCGGGACGGAGATATTCAAACGCGACTAATACAGACAGATACCAATATTCTGATTGAAGTAACCGACAATGGTATGGGTATAGCCCACGAAGCCCACGACAAGCTATTTGTGCCCAACTTTACCACCAAAACTACCGGAATGGGGCTGGGACTGGCCATTGCCAAAAATATCATCGAACTCTCTAACGGCACTATCAGTTTTACCAGCAAAATAAACCTTGGAACAACTTTTACCGTAACTTTGCCAAAGGCCGACTAGTAAGTACGATAAAAAACTACATCAATGTAGGTTAATTAATTAAGCTGTACTTAATTTTAGACAGAAAATTCTTTATCTTTGCCAAAAAAAAGGTAAACATGAAGCGAATTGGTGAAAGAATAAAGCGCAACAGAGAATTACTGGGTCTTCAGCTGAACGACCTGGCGAAGCGAGTTGGCATATCACCCAGTGCACTATCGCAAATAGAAAAAGCAAAATCTTCGCCCTCCATAATTACGCTGAAAATAATAGCAGAAAACCTGCACACTACAGTAGGTGAACTGATTGGAGAAAACGAATCACTTTCCAACAATCCTATATTCAGAAAAGAAGAAAGTTACATTATTGATAGAAATGAATCGGGAGCTGAGGTGCATATACTCACTCAGCAAGATGTATCGAAACAAATGAATACCTTTCTTGTGCATTTCAACAAGAACGCTAACAGTTTCGGTTTATTTAAACAACACAAAGGTCAAATATTTTGCTACCTCCTGTCGGGCGAAATTCAATTTGAAATAGACAACATAAGCTATGTAGTACAAGCCGGTGACAGTCTTTACTTTAACGGTCGAAGAAATTTTTTAATGGAAAATATTTTTGACGGCAGTAGCAAACTGATATGCGTATCTCAACCCTCCAGCAAATAATTATTGTTATATTATTAAGCAATACTTCATTTATTAAGTAATAGTTGCTATATTTGCAGTCTCTAGGGCTTGCATATCTAACGCATCTGTCTTGAAACTCCAAAACAGAGCGACAAAGTACCAGGCAAACAACACATTAACAATAGGTCAAATTAGTTTAATAGTTAACAAACAAACGTATGAGTCAATTAATTTCGCAATTAGAAAAAGCGGGAATAACTTTGCCGGAGGAAGTTTTAAATCTTCTAAGTTCATGCAAAAGTTACACTGTTTTCGACACAGTAGAACAACTTTCCATTGCTGCAGTAGGTGGAAAAGACAACAACACTTTTGAGGTATCGTATGATATACCGGGAAAAGGAGTGGTAACCGAAGCAATAGTTCACAGAGTAAGCAATGGTATTGCAGCCAATTTCACAGAATCTTACATGCGTCGTAGAGATCCTGACACAATGGCAATTGCCGATGATTTTCCGACCGACAAAGAATTATTTGAAGGTAAATTTGGCTATAAGTTTGATAGTTTAAAACAAGAAACATTTGAATGGCTGAAAGGACAAGATCTTGCCGTTTTTCTATATTTTGCGGGTCGTGAGAACATTGGTGTAGGTGGTATAGCCATTGCACCTGTAAACGCAGCTTTCTTTGCTATGGGACTTGCCATGTTACAAGTAATGGTACCAACTACTGATATACCTGCTAATTTCAATATTGACTCGGTAATCTATGTAGCACCAACATTCCGTCATACACATTTCGATGGAAAACAAATTGTGGTACATAATAGAGTTGAAGATCGCCATGATATTTTTGCGTACAACCTATATCCGGGTCCCAGTGCAAAAAAAGGATTGTATGGTGCACTGCTTACCAAAGGCGAAAAAGAAGGCTGGATTACTGCACACTGTTCTACAGTTCAGGCAGTAAGTCCATACGATAATATAACTACATTTATGCACGAAGGTGCCAGTGGTGGTGGAAAAAGTGAAATGCTTCAACACATCATACGCGAGCCAAACGGTCAGGTACTGATTGGTACAAACACAATAACCGACGAACGTCGTTTAATCAATCTGCCTTTATTTTCTTCATTTAACCCGGTAACCGATGATATGGCCATGTGTCACCCATCATTCCAAATGGGTAACGGAAAATTGCGTGTAATGGATGCTGAAAATTCGTGGTTTATACGTGTTGACGGTGTAAAAGAATATGGTGACGATCCAACCCTCGAAAAGATAACGCTAAAACCGCCAACCCCGCTTTTATTTTTAAATATAAAATCGCATCCCGATTCTACAGTACTTATCTGGGATCACATAGAAGATGTACCGGGCAAAACATGTCCGAATCCACGTGTTATTCTTCCTCGTAACATTGTGCCAAATGTTATTGGTCACGCAGTATCGGTAGATGTACGAAGTTTTGGTGTACGTACTCCTCCAAGTTCAATGGAAGATCCGAACTATGGTATTATCGGAATGTTCCACTTATTGCCACCGGCACTTGGTTGGTTATGGCGTTTGGTATCGCCACGCGGACATGCTAACCCAAGTATTATCGGCGGAACAGGAATGGGTTCTGAAGGTGTAGGTTCGTATTGGCCGTTTGCTACCGGAAAAATGGTACATCATGCCAACATGTTGCTCGAGCAAATTATTTCGACACCGGAAACTCGCTTTACATTGGTACCGAACCAATACATTGGTGTTTGGAAAGTAGGTTTCAAACCACAACTTATGATGCGCGAATACCTAACCCGTAGAGGTAACGCCCGTTTACGTAAAGATCAATACCAACCGGCTCGTTGTCCGCTTTTGGGTTACGAACTGAACTACCTTACTATCGAGGGAGCAAAAATCCCATCGCGTTTCTTGCAGGTTTACAAACAACCTGAAGTAGAGAAAAAAGGATACGATGAAGGTGCTGACAAACTTTACGACTTCTTTAAAGAAGAATTAGCGCAATACTTAACTCCTGATTTACATGAAAAAGGACGTGAAATTATTGAAGCCTGCTTACGTGGCGCAACTGTTGAAGAGTACGAAGCATTGATTCCTGTAGAATAACATTCGCAATACAATTCATTTCTTTACTATAAATATCCCGTTTCTGATTTTACTCAGAAACGGGATATTTTGTTTTCTGAGCCATCCTTCTGTTTAAACAAACGAATCTGCAAATAGAAAAGCCATTCAATCCCCAATATTATTGCAGCATACAGCATACTACTATAGCTTTTTTATTAAACAGAAACAAAACACAACATTCATTGTGTTGTAGCTGCTTTGCAATACGGAAAGTCTAATTTTGTTGCGAAAAGTAAAAGCTATTTTTCAATCAGCAATTTACCACCAACTAAATTAGATTAGTTATGAAACATTTAAAAAGTTCAATCGTATTCGCATTGACCATTATCATGGGCATTAGCTCACCACTTTCTGCAAAAGAAAATAAAACCGAAGAAACTAAAAGTCTAAAAAAGATTCTGATTTTGGGATTAAACGACAATATCAAGTCCGACTATTATTACAAAGAATTAATAGCAGAGGAATCAGGAATACCTGCCGATAGCATGGAACTGGTATTCAACAATACGATTGCAAGCAATATTGCCCAATCGCGGATAGACTTCACTACCCCACAAGAACCCGGCACATGCGCGGAAGTTATTAACAACATAAAGGTAAAAGGCGAACAGGAAAATTGCACTTCCGATCTTTCGGGAGTTGATAGTCAATGTTACACCAGCCTGCTTGAAAAAGCCGGCGCGGACTACGTGTTAATCCTCAACCGCCATTATCTGAAAAAACAAGAAGAGCCATTCAATACTCTTTTCTACTTTGTGAGTTACAGTCTTTACAACAAAGACAAACAAGAACTGCTCAACGGTTCAAATTACTTTACCGCAATGCGGATAGAATCGGCCGAAGCGATGAAAAAAGCCAGCCGCAAAAGTGCCGATAAAATAGCAATATCAATTCTTAAACTGGTTGCTAAACAACCAACAGAAACGCCTTTATTACTCTCTAAAAACTAAACAAAATTCCAATGAAACATTTCTATTTTAAAAGATTACTACTATCGTTGATAGTGGTCGTGGGAGTCGTATGCCCTCAACTCTCGTTTGCACAGGGCACTCATGCCACTATTGTAGGTAAAATTACCGATACAAAGGGCGAAACAGTTATTGGTGCAACCGTGCAGGTTCGCAACGAGTCGACAGGATTTACTACCGGCGTTGCAACCAATGCGAATGGCGATTACACCATTCAACAGATTCCGCTGGGTACACCTTACTCTATCACTGCCAAATACGTAGGTTATGGCGACCAAAAAAAGAGTGGTTACACCTTAAACCAGGGCGATATGCTCCGTGTAAACTTTGTAATGAAAGAAGAAGCGGTGACCATGGATGAAGTTCAGGTGGTGGCCAACTCCTTACGTAAGTCGGTTTCCAATGCCGGAGCAGCCACAGTCATTAGTGCTAAGAACATTGCTGTTCTTCCCGTAAATGGTCGTAATTTTACTTCGCTTATCGATTTATCGCCACTAAGTGCCGGCAGCAGTTTAGGCGGACAATTATCCACTTCTACCAATTTCACTATCGATGGGATGACGGCCAAAAACCCAACTTCTGGAGGAACGACCAACAGAAACGGCGGTCCGTATTCTATTTCGATGGAAGCTGTTCGTGAATTCGAAGTAGTAACCAATCAATACGATGTAACTTTTGGTCGCAGTGGCGGTGGTACCGTTAGTACGGTAACCAAATCGGGGACAAACACTACCAAAGGGAGCGCTTTCCTTTTCAGCCGTGCCAACTGGCTTTCGAGCCCTTATAACATTTCGGGAACTAAACGCGATGTAAAGTTCTCCACTTATCAATATGGCGCATCATTGGGTGGAGCTATTGTAAAAAACCGTGCTCATTACTTTGTGGCATGGGATCATCAGGAAGATAGTCGCCCGTTAGAAATTGCCAACATAAAAGGTGCTGCGGACGAAACACGACTCAATCTTACACAAACAACGCTCGATCGTTTCCTGCAAATTGCACGCAGTAAATATGGAGTGGCAAGTACTCCTCAAACCGGGTCGTTCGACAAAAAGCAAGGTACTGATGCCGTGTTTGCCCGTATCGACTGGCAATTGAACCCCACCAACCTGCTTACCATACGCGATAACTACGTGAACGATCGTAATAAACAAAAGCTGGATGATAACACTACCATCAATATTTATGAAGTTTATGGTGATGTAAATTCGGTAGATAACAGTTTATTAGCTACTTTGCGTACTGTATTCAGCCCTAAAACGGTAAACGAGTTGAAATTACAGCACCTTTACACGTCGGAAAAAAGTACGCCTAACGAGCAACTTTCGCAAAACAATATTCCACGTGCTATCATTCAAAATATTCCGTCAGAAGTTAATGGTAAAACAGTTTACACCAATATTCAATTAGGTGGACAACGTTATTCGCCTGAGAATTTTTACAACAATGTGATTCATTTAGTAGACAACCTTTATTACAACACCAAAAGAGTGAATTATACTTTTGGTATGGATATGATGTACAGCAACATGAACTCACGTTATGGTAGCGAAGCAAACGGACGTTTTTACTATCTGGGATTGGATGCATTTGAAAACAATCAACCCTATCGTTATGCCCGCGAAATATACATGACCGAAGACGAACGTGTAAAACAAGACATTGTGAACTCGGGCGTTTACGCACAATTGCAAACAAAACTATTTAAAGGTTTTGAACTAATGGCCGGTCTTCGACTTGATTATGCCAATTATCTGAATGCAGGAGCTTTCAACCAAACCGTTTTCGATGAGTTAGGTTTGCGTACCGACAATAAACTGGCCACTTTTCAGGTTCAACCCCGTATGCAAATTGCCTGGGATATAAACGAAAAACATACGGATATTATTCGTTTGGGCGGCGGAATCTTTGCATCGGACATCAACAACTATGCAATGATTAACAACATGGTATTTGATGGAACCCGCACGGCCTCTGTTGATGTTCAGGGCGCAGCTGTACCAACAGCTAACTTTATCGGATACCGCGCTAATCCTTCAACCGCTCCGGGAGCAGAGTTGTTCAACAACCCATTAATTCCTAAAATCTCTACTATCAACATGAATGCTGCAGACGTAGCAGTACCGGTTGTTTACAAAGCCAACCTATCATACACCCACTTCTTTTCGGATGTGCTTAAAGTTGGGGTAAGTGCTTATGCTACTTTGGGACGCAACAACTATATGTATGTTGATGCCAACATGGTAGATCAACCCTTCTTCCGTATTGCTGCCGAAGGAAACCGTGGAGTATATGTTCCAGCGGCAAATATTAAAGCCAACGGAACTTCCAACTGGATGGACGGACGCAAGACTACAGCCGTAGGACGTGTATTGCAAATGAACAGCGGTGGAAAAGTGAATCAATACGCTTTTGTGATAGATGGAACATATCGTTACTTCCGCGATGGTGAAATAACCATGAGCTATACATGGAACGATAACAAAGATAACACGTCATACACCGGCAATGTGGCCAACTCGGCTACATTAGCACAAATGGTTACCGATGACCCACGCGACTTGAGTCAAATGAACTACTCGAACAACCAATTCCGCAACAAAGTGGTTGTTTACGGAACATTGCCTTCGGTATGGGGAATCAACCTTGGAGCACGTTTCTCGGGTATGGGCGGATCACGCTACTCGGTAGTGGTAAACGGAAACGTAAACGGCGACTTTGTGGCAACCAACGATCTGGCGTATATTTACGATCCGGCAAACACCAACACGGCTGCTTATCTACAAACCGGCATTAAGGCCCTTTTGGATAACCCAAAAGTGGAGAACAGTTTCAAGGATTATCTTCGCAGCAGTTTGGGTAAAGTGGCCAAACGCAACGGCGGTATCAACGGCTTTTACGGAACCATTGATCTGCGCTTGACAAAAAAATTCAAAACTTTCAAAACACAAAGCCTCGAACTTTCTGTGGATGCGTTCAACTTCGCCAACCTGTTGAACAAAGACTGGGGAGTGAATCATGCGCTGGGCTCACAAGCTATTTATGTGGTAAAAGGCTTCGATGCAACCAAAAAAGAATTTGTTTACACCGTAAACCCGAATGCAGGAGTAGCTACTTTGAGTGGTAATCCATATCAAATACAAGTGGGCGTGCGTTACGCATTCTAAAGTAATTGATCAATAAAAATCAGGCACAATGCTGCAACAGGTAGTGTGTCTGATAATAATCAAATCACTATCTTTGAACAAAAAATAAATACGAAAATTTTTATGAAAAATAAAATCTTAATTGCACTTGCATTAGTGACTTTTAGCGCATCGCTCTTTGCTAAAACGCAGGTTATTGCACACCGTGGCTACTGGAAACAAGCCGGTTCTGCCAAAAACTCCATTTCTTCGCTTATCAATGCGCAGACCATTGGCGTGTACGGCTCAGAACTCGATGTTCATATCACAGCAGATAAAGTAGTTGTGGTTTGTCACGATGACTCCATTCAAGGGCATGATATCAACACATCAACATACAGTGAGTTGAAAGACCTGAAACTGGAAAACGGAGAAGCACTGCCAACTCTGGCCGCTTATCTTGAACAAGCACAGAAAAACACCGGCGTAAAAATCATTATTGAGATTAAATATAAAAAAGACGCTGAACTTGAAAAACGAACAGCGCTTGAAGTTGTCAATTTGGTAAACGGGTTGAAAATGGAAAAACAGGTAGAATATATCTCTTTCAGCATGAACATATGCAAAGAGCTGGTAAAACTATCACCAAAAACTCCTATTGCCTATTTGGCTTACAAGGACTTTGTTGTGTCGCCAAAAGAGCTGAAAGAACTTGGCATAAGTGGTTTGGACTATCATTACTCGCTTTTGCTTCAAAAACCCGAGTTTGTAGAAGAAGCCAAAGCAGCCGGTATCACTGTGAATGTATGGACTGCAAATGATCCTGCCATCATCCAAAAACTGATAGACCTCAAGGTTGATTACATTACTACCGACGAACCGGTAAAAGCACTTGAACTTTCGGCCAAATAGACGTAAACAGCTATTATATCTGCATTTAAACTGCATTGAGAATCCAATCTCAATGCAGTTTTTTTTACAGAATGGCAGTTGGCAAGCATAGAATGACAGCTTTCATTTACAGAATAAAATCTATTGTGAACATAATAACATCTATCGCGAGAGAATTAGGTCTGACAAACACAGAACGATGTATATCATTCACAGAATAGTATTTATCAAGCAAAGAATGCCAACTATCAGGTACAGAATAAGGTCTGACTACAATAGAATTAGGCAGACAATACACAAAACAAGGAAAAATTATTACACCAACAACTTTTTCGCCGTATTGATATTCCCCAATTTCAACAACTCGGGGTTTTCCACAAAATATTTTGTAGCAGCGCTGTATCCATGTTGATAAATAGTTTGATAGGCATCGTAGCTGAATTCATGAAAGTCCTGAATAGCTTTCGATTCAATAAGAAAGTGACACAAACCGCGGCCTTCCATGGAGTTTTGATGCTGAGCAACCCGCAACGAATAGGCCAGCGTGTCGGTAGGTTTATTGAGCACCGAAGGCACAACCAAAGGGATTACATCCACTCCAATAATTGTATTACAGCTTCTAACCAAACATTGAGCCGGCATATTATTCAGTAATCCACCATCTACATAATAGCCACTTTCATCTTTAACCGCTTCGAAAACTCCCGGGATACTTGCCGAAGCACCCACCCATTTATCCAGATCATTGCCCGAATGTTTGATTTCGTATTCCGCCGAATTCAGATTGGAAACGCAGACATATAATTTCTTTTCCAGTTGTTCGAAACTATTGTGCGGAGCAAGTTCTTTAATCAAATTCCTAAGCGTAGTATGATTAGACACTCCCGACTTGAAAAGTGTTGCACTGAAAGACATCAACTTAGTAACTCTATAGAGTTTATCATCTTTTATAAGTTGTAACATTTCTGCCGGTGATAAACCAATAGCATACAATGCACCAATAATAGCCCCCATGCTCGACCCTGCAATGCATTGAGGAAAAATACCATGATCCTCCAGCGATTGCAATACACCGATATGTGCAAAGCCCAACGCTCCTCCTCCACCTAAACAAATCCCAATCGTATCATTTAATTCGGGAGAACAAAATATTTTTTTGAGTATACTCATAGGTCTAAGTAGTTAGCGTGTTAGTAAATTGGTTCTGGTTGAAACAAACTCAGAATGAATGTCCTGAAAGGACTAAATGTAAATAACCGCGGGTAAAACCGGCGGAAGCGAATCAAAAAAACAAGAGCCCTGAAAGGGTTCAATTTTGTGATATTGAACCCTTTCAGGGCTCATATTCCGAATTATTTCTGTCCGCCGGTTTTACCGGCGGTTATTCATATTTAGCCACTTCGTGGCAAAAAAGCTTTTAAACGTCTTATTTGAATAAAACATTATAAAAGATTCTTACTTTAAAGGATAAAAGCCTTATTTTTGTAAGATTATAAATTACTGTTGTTGCAGACTGTTTTGCAAGCTCTGTTTAGCTCTAATTCACACACAAAGATAGCAGAATATCTCATTCAAAAAGCAAAATATATATCATTATGAAACGGATAAGTTTAATTCTTTTTTTATCGCTTAGTATTCAATTCTCGTTTGCCGGCTTGCTGTACGACATAACCGACGGCAAATTCAAAGTAAAGAACCTGGCAACACCTAATTCCATGGCCGATGGCGAACATTACACGCTCATGGTAAACAACAGGGCTGTGGTAAAATACAATTACAAAACAGGCGCAACGGTCGACACTATTTTTAGTGTTACGAAACTCAAAAACTCACCTATCAAGAAGATTGACGGGTATGAGTTTAGTCCTAACGAAGCTAAATTATTAGTATATACCAATGTAAAACAACGCTACCGCAGAACGTTTACGGCCGACTACTATGTGTATGACGTTAAGCGAAATGAAATGACTCAGTTGTCGGAAAACGGTGCGCAGGAAGTACCGCTCTTTTCGCCGGACAGCCGATACATTGCTTTTGCACGCGAGAATAACCTGTACCTCAAAAAGCTGGATTTTAATTCCGAATCGGCTATCACCAAAGACGGTAAGATTGGCAGCATTATAAATGGAACACCCGACTGGGTTTACGAAGAAGAGTTTACGGCGACCCGCTATTTCGAATGGAGCCCCGACAGTAAAATGTTGGCTTTTGTACGTTTCGACGAGTCGAAAGTTCCCGAATATTCGTTCCCAATGTTTATTGACAAATCGGCCGATAAAACTGATCTGACACTCTATCCTTCGAGCCTTAAATTTAAATACCCGAAGGCCGGACAAAACAACTCAGTGGTAAGCGTTTGTGTATACGACGACTATTATAAATCGCTTAAAACCATGAAACTGGCCGATTCGGATCAGGAATTTTACATCCCCCGTATCAAATGGACCAGCACCATCGACCAGTTGGCTATCTTCAAACTGAACCGCAACCAGAACCGATTGGACATGTTTTTTGCTAATCCGAAATCCACCTTATCGAAACTGATTCTGAAACAAGAAGACAAGTATTATGTCGACTACGAAAACATAGACTACATGCAGTTCACTTCCGACAACAAATACTTTATCGGTGTGAGCGAACAGGATGGTTACCGTCATGCCTATAAATACGGCATCAATGGTACCGTGGTAAAACAACTGACCAAAGGCAACTGGGACCTGACCAATGTGTATGGCTATGACGAAGCTAAAAAGGTACTTTACTACCAATCGGCTGAAGTGTCGCCTACACAACGCGATGTATATTCTGTAGACGACAGTGGCAAAAAGACCCGCCTGACTGACGGAAAAGGTACTCATACCGCTAATTTCAACAACACCTTCACCTCATTTGTCGATAATGCTTCGAGCATACAAATGCCAAATGTGTACACGCTTAGAAACACCGCCGGCTCGTCGGTTCGTGTGCTTGAGAACAACGCAGATGTTGTAGCTAAATTCAAAGAAGCCAATCTTCCGGCTAAAGAATTCTTCAGCTTTACAACTTCCGAAAACGTGAAACTAAACGGTTGGCTGGTGAAACCGGCCAACTTCGACAGCAACAAAAAATACCCGGTATTGTTGGTTCAATACAGTGGGCCGGATTCGCAAGAAGCATTGGACAGATGGAAAATTGACTGGGAATATTATTTAGCAACACAAGATTATGTGGTGGTGTGTGTTGACGGACGTGGAACCGGTGCCCGTGGCGCTGAATTCCGCAAATGCACATACCAACAGCTAAATATTCTGGAAACCAAAGATCAGGTGGAGACAGCCAAATACATGGGCAATCAAAGCTATGTTGATAAAAACCGTATCGGCATTTGGGGTTGGAGCTATGGTGGAACCATGGCCTTGTTTTGCATGACCACCGGAGAGAATGTGTTCAAAGCAGGTATCGCCGTTGCACCGGTTACCGATTACCGACTCTACGACTCCGCCTATGCCGAACGTTTTATGCGTCGTCCACAAGAAAATTTTAAAGGATACGACAAATCGTCTGCCTTATTGCGTGCCGACAAGTTGCAGGGCAAGTTGCTCATTGTTCATGGCAGTGCCGACGATAACGTGCATGTTCAAAATACCATGCTTTATGTTGATAAATTAGTAGAAGCCGATAAGCAGTTTGAAATGCAGATTTACACCGACAAGAATCACAGTATTTTGGGCAAACAAACCCGACGTCATTTGTATACCCGCATGAGTGAGTTTTTGTTTAAGAATTTGTAGATTTCTTATTGTCATATTGACATTATCTTAAAACCGACAGAAAACATGTTGTAAAACAGTATTTACATCAAGTGATTAGTGTGTATTCTCCATTTTTGAGCAATAAAATTGCTTAACTTTGTCGGTCGAATAACACAAAACAAATATATAATTTCTAATCTATCAATTAAACGCATTATGAGCACTGAAAAGAAAAATTACGCATTGCCAATTGCAATGATGTTTGCATTATTTTTTATGATTGCCTTCGTTACAGGTCTTCCAAGTCCAATGGGAGTTATTGTAGCAAAACAATTTGGAGCAACTAACTTCGAGTCGCAGTTAGGATTCTTAGGAAACTTCCTTGCATACGCCTTTATGGGAATTCCTGCAGGTATCATGCTTAAGAAATTTGGTTATAAAAAAACAGCATTATCGGCTATCGGAGTTGGTTTTGTAGGTGTTGGCGTTCAATTCCTTTCTGGTCAGGTAGGACTTTTCTCTATCTATTTGGTTGGTACATTTATTTCAGGTTTCTCAATGTGTATGTTGAATACGGTTGTAAACCCTATGTTGAATACCCTTGGTGGTGGAGGTAATTCCGGTAACAGATTGTTACAATTCGGAGGCTCTATCAACTCTATCGGAGCAACTATCACTCCAATGTTAGTTGGTTGGTTAATGGGTGCAGAAGCCGGTCGTACCATTGAAAAAGCAAACCCTGCTCTTTTCCTTGCACTAGGTATCTTTGCATTGGCATTCGTAGTATTATCATTTGTAAATATTCCTGAGCCGCACATGGAAACAGCTGCTGAGAGAAAAGTAAAACATTCACACAGCCCGCTTTCATTCCGTCACTTTATTTTTGGTGCCATTGCCATTTTCATTTATGTAGGTATCGAAATTGGAATTCCAAGTACAGCCAACTTATTTATGACAGCTTCTAAAACAGCCACTAATGCAGGTTTAGGAATTGAAGCAACTACAGCCGGAAGTATTGTAGGTGTTTATTGGTTATTAATGTTAGTAGGTCGTTTGATTGGTGCTTCTATCGGAGCAAAAGTATCGAGTAAATCGATGATGATTGGCGTTTCAGCTTTAGGTTTAGTACTTATTTTAGCAGCTATTCTAAGTCCGATTACTACTACAGTTACATTACCATATTTTGGAACTCAAGTACCTCTGAGCATTGTGTTCCTTGTTTTATGCGGACTATGTACCTCTATTATGTGGGGCGGTGTATTTAATCTTGCGGTCGAAGGTCTTGGTAAATATACAGCTGCAGGAGCAGGTATTTTTATGGTAATGGTTTGTGGTGGTGGTATCGTTCCACTTATCCAGGGCTTTGTATCCGACCACTTCGGTTACCTGAATAGTTATTGGGTAATGTTTGCCTGTATAGCTTATATGATGTGGTATGCATTAGTAGGTTGCAAAAACGTGAACAAAGATATTCCTGTAGAATAATAATAAAAAAACAGATAAGACAATGGACAAACCATATGTAATAGGCATGGATATGGGCGGAACAAATACCGTATTTGGTATTGTTGATGCGCGTGGAACTGTAATTTCGAAAAGTGCTATCAAAACAGGCACACATACAGATGTAAATTTATACATCAATGATATTTACACCGAACTTTCAAAATTGATTGAAGCTGCCGGTGGAATTGACAAAATCAAAGGAATAGGTGTAGGTGCACCAAACGGAAATTATTATACCGGAAACATCGAATATGCTCCGAACCTTCCGTGGAAGGGTGTTATCCCGTTTGCGAACTTAATGGCCGATAAATTTGGCGTTCCTGCTGCTTTGACAAATGATGCGAATGCTGCAGCCGTTGGCGAAATGACCTACGGAGCTGCCCGCGGAATGAAAAACTTTATCATGATTACCCTCGGAACAGGTGTAGGAAGCGGTATTGTTATCGATGGGAAAGTAGTGTACGGTCATGATGGCTTTGCAGGTGAACTTGGTCACGTAACAGCTATCCGTAACAACGGACGCTTGTGCGGTTGTACCAAAACAGGCTGTTTAGAAACGTATGCTTCGGCAACAGGCGTAGCACGTTCGGCCCGCGAGATTCTTGAATCGAGCACCAAAGACAGTTTATTGCGCAATATCCCAATTGATAGTATCACTTCTAAAGATGTATTCGATGCAGCTATGGAAGGTGACGAAGTGGCAAAAGAAATCTTTAACTTCACCGGAAAAATTTTAGGTGAATGTTTGGCCGACTTTGTAGCATTCAGCGCGCCGGAAGCAATTGTTCTTTTTGGTGGATTAACAAAATCAGGCGATTTAATTCTTGACCCTATAAAAGAAAATATGGAAAAGAATTTACTTCCGATCTGGAGAGGCAAAGTAAAAGTGTTGTTCTCTGAATTGAAAGAAGCAGATGCTGCCGTTCTCGGTGCAAGTGCATTGGCCTGGGAAATTTAAACCCCAAAACTTTATTATACTCAAAATCCCTTTCCGAATTATTCGGAGAGGGATTTTTTTATTGAACAACTTTCCTTTCTGTCGACAAAACCGCCCTATCCGTCGAAAACAATTGCAGCACAATACCCTCTGACGTACTTTTGACTCCGAATCAACACATTACGTACAGATGAAAATAAAAGCATTCCTTATCAGCCTCATGGTAATAACCATTACCACCCTTTCGGCGCAAGAAAAGCCGGTGCAATGGAATTTGACCAATTGCATTGACTATGCGCTGAAAAACAATATCCAGATTCAGAAGAGTAAGATCTCGCTGGAGCAAACTACTGTAGCTACAAAGCAAGCTAAAGCACAATTGTTTCCAAATCTTTCGGCTTCGGTCAATCAGAATTTATCAAACAGTCCTTTTCTGGTAGACAACGGAACGGCCAGTTCCTATTCGGGAAGTTATGGCATAAACAGCTCTCTAATGTTGTTTGATGGCGGCAAAACATTGAAAAATATCCGTCAACAAAAATTGCTTGAAGAAATGGGGCAATTGAACGTACAATACTCGCAGAAAAGTATTCAATTTTCAATATTACAATCCTACCTGCAAATTCTGTATGCAGCCGAATCGGTTAACATTGACAGTGCCACGGTAGAAGTTTCGAAGTTTCAATTTGAACGGGGCACAAGCCTGCTGAAAGCCGGAAGCATTTCGAAAGTGGATTTGGCAAAACTGGAATCGCAATACAGTTCCGACAAATATCTATTGGTTGCTGCAAAAAATGCTCTTGAAACCAGAAAGCTAAGCATGAAACAACTCCTTGAACTGACAGTGGCAGATCAACTCAACATTGAATTACCAACGTTGAATGATATAGATATTTTGAAACCACTTCCTGTTTTGCAAAGTGTTTATGCAACTTCACTAAATGTAATGCCGCAACTAAAAAGTGGCAAGCTAAACATGCAGGTTGCAAGCTTGGAAACTGAGAAAGCCAAAGCGGGATATCTCCCAAAGATAAATCTGAATGCAAGTGTTGGCACAAGCAATAACAGTCTGTCCACTTATAATTTCGGCAAGCAATTGCAAAACCAATTCAACGAAGGTATAGGTGTTTCGGTAAGCATTCCGATTTTCACAAACCGAAGTACAAAATCTGCTATTGAAACCAGTAAACTGAACGAAAAAACAACGCAGCTGAGTCTACAAGAAACTGAAAAAAGTTTGCTCACCGAAATTGAATCGGCCTATCAGGATGCTGTATCGGCTCAAAGCCAATATGTAGCTGCCACCGAAAAAGTAAAAGCGCTGCAAACCAGTTACGATTTGATTGAACAACAATTTAATCTTGGTTTAAAAAACACATTGGAACTACTTACAGAGAAAAACAATCTATTATCGGCAAAACAAAGCATGATTCAGGCTAAATATTTGAGTATTATGAACGTGCAAATGTTGAATATTTATCAAGATCTACCATTGGAAATAAAATAAAAACATAGAATATGAAAAAGAATAAAGTCATTATCATCTCAGTGTTAAGCATTGCTGTATTGGCAATTGGATTATACGCTTTCAAAAAAAAGACGCCAATAGATGCTTCCCACCTGGAAACAACAAAATTGTCGCTGAACAAAATCACAACAACCGTAACGGCTACCGGCACCATCGACCCCATCATCGAAATTGCCGTTGGTACACAAGTTTCGGGTATTATCTCTAAGATTTATGTGGATTTCAACTCGGCAGTAAAAAAAGGACAAATTCTGGCTGAACTGGACAAGACCAATCTACAGTCGGACTACAATTCGCAACTGCTGAACCTCAATGCCCGCAAAACAGATTATGAATTTCAACAAAAGAACTTCAAACGGTCCAAAGAGCTTCACGACAAAAATATGATTAGCGATGTTGATTTTGAAACAGCTAAGTACAATTTTGAATTGGCAGAATCGACCTATAAACTTAATCAGTCGAACCTGAGAAAGGCGCAAACCAATCTGGATTATGCTACCATCCACTCCCCTATCGACGGTGTAATCCTATCGCGCGCAGTAGAAGAAGGGCAAACCGTTGCTGCTTCGTTCAGCACTCCAACCCTGTTTACCATTGCCAAAGATTTGACAAAAATGCAAGTGGTGGCAAATGTTGATGAGGCCGATATAGGTAACGTAAAAACCGGACAACGCGTATCCTTTTCGGTAGATGCCTATCCGAATGACCAATTTGTGGGACAAGTAACACAGGTACGCCTAAAATCAACCGTAACATCGAACGTGGTAACATATCAGGTTATTGTAAATGCTCCAAACGAAAATTTGAAACTCAAACCGGGATTAACGGCAAATATCACTATCTATACGGTTGAAAAAAACGATGCTAAAACCTTACCAAATAAGGTATTTAGCTTCAAACCGGATATTGATGCATTGACAAAAAAAGAACTTATTGTCAAGGAAAACAAACTGATTGCAGCAAACATGAAAGAAAACGAACGAATGGTTTGGGTGCAAAATGGTAAAAGCATATTAAACAAAAGTGTAGTGGTAGGCGATGCCGATGCCTCCAACACAGAAATAGTTTCGGGCTTAAACGACAATGATGCGGTTATTCTTGAACTAAAATCGCTTGCCGATAATGCAATAAATGGTGATACCGAAAAAAGTCCATTTATGCCAAGTTTTAAAGGCAAAAAGCGTTAAGTAAAAAACAAATATCATGAGTAAATCTATAATTCGATTAGAAAATATCAAACGTAATTTTCGGGTTGGTGATGAAACTGTTCACGCCTTGCGTGGTGTTTCGTTTTCCATCAGCGAAGGTGAGTTTGTGAGCATCATGGGCACCAGTGGTTCCGGCAAATCGACCATGCTAAACCTACTCGGGTGCCTGGACACACCTTCGGACGGCGAATACTATCTCGACGATGTGGCTGTTAGCACTATGAATAAAAACGAACGCTCAACACTGCGTAACCGGAAAATTGGGTTTGTATTTCAATCGTACAACCTGCTGGCAAAAACCACAGCCTTAGAAAATGTGGAGTTACCATTGCAGTACAACCCCGAATACACGGGCAAAGAACGTAGAGACAAAGCCACCAAAGCACTCGATGCTGTTGGGCTGAGCGACCGTTTGCACCATAAATCGAACCAAATGTCGGGCGGGCAGATGCAACGTGTGGCCATCGCCCGGGCATTGGTAAACGATCCGGTACTGATACTGGCCGACGAAGCCACCGGAAATCTTGATACCCGAACTGCTTACGAAATCATGGTGTTGTTTCAGGAGCTGCATCAAGAAGGACGTACCATTATTTTCGTGACGCATAACCCCGAATTGGCTGCCTTTACAAGCCGCAATATTGTGCTTAGGGATGGAAAAGTAATAAAAGACGATGAAAATAAAAACATTGAGTCGGCTAAGAAAATGTTGGATGCCTTGCCAAAGCAAGAAGACTAGTTTTACCCTCAAAACTCTATATAATTTATATAGACTTAAAGTAAGGTCAATTCAACTCTATATAATTTATACAGACATAAAGCAAGGTCAATTCAAGCCTATATAATTTTTACAGCCTTGAAACAGGGTAAAAACAACGCTATATAATTTATATAGACCGAAAATGAGCTGGAAACAGCTTCTATAAATTATTCTAACATTTCACAGCAATAACTTCTCCCTAAAATTGAGAATTGAAATAAAATACAAGAAACCATGAATATAGGAAATCTGATAAAAATATCGCTCCGGGCACTCAGCAACAATAAGATGCGGGCATTCCTCACCATGTTGGGGATTATCATCGGAGTAGCATCGGTCATCACCATGTTGGCTATCGGACAAGGGTCGAAAAAAAGCATTCAGTCGCAAATATCGGAAATGGGATCAAACATGATTATGATTCAACCCGGCGCAGGCATGAATGGCGGTGTACGAACGAGTAGCGACAATCAGCAGTCGCTTAAAATGGAAGACTATATTTCATTACGTGATAAAGCAACTTACATTGCCGCATGTTCACCATCGGTTAGCAGCGGTGGTCAATTTATTTATGGAGGAAATAATTATCCGGCATCTATATCGGGCGTAACACCGGAATATCTGACCATTCGGAAGCTGAATATTGATGATGGAAATGTATTTTCCCGTCAACAAGTTGCAGCAGCAGCCAAAGTTTGCCTTGTGGGTAAAACGATTACCAAAAATCTGTTTCCAAATGGCGAAAATCCAATTGGGAAAGTAATTCGGTTTAACAAAATCCCATTTACCATCATTGGAACAATAAAGGAAAAAGGGTTTAATACCATGGGGATGGATCAGGACAATATCGTACTGGCTCCCTATACCACAATTCAGAAACGCGTATTGGCCATAACCTATATTCAGGGGCTATACGCATCGGCACTTTCGGAAGCTGTAACGGATAAAGCAACTGTTGAGATTGAAACAATTCTGCGTGAAAACCACAAATTGAAAGCTAACGACGATGATGATTTCAATGTCCGTTCTCAAAAAGAACTTAGCTCAATGCTCACTTCTACCACCGATATTCTGACGATTCTGTTGGCATGTATTGCCGGCATTTCATTATTGGTTGGAGGTATCGGAATCATGAATATCATGTATGTTTCGGTTACCGAACGAACCCGCGAAATTGGCCTGCGTATGGCCATTGGTGCAAAAGGCAGAGACATATTGGCGCAGTTCATGATTGAGGCTATTATAATCAGTTTTACAGGTGGTATCATTGGTGTACTATTTGGCATGGGCGCATCCTTTCTGGTCAAACTGGCTATCTCCTGGCCTATTTCCATACAACCCTACTCGGTAATTTTATCGTTTGTAGTGTGTACCGTAATCGGTGTATTTTTTGGTTGGTATCCGGCTAAAAAAGCAGCTCAAATGGATCCGATTGAGGCATTGAGATATGAATAAAATTCCAAAGAATAAAATTGAAACTCATAACTAATTTTCTATCTTTGTGAAACACAAAATTAATATGACACAAACGCGTTATAAAAACTTATTTCAATTCCTCATACATTTTATTGTATGGGGTTTTGTTTTCTGTTTGCCATTTATTATTTTTTGGAGAGATTCCGATTATAACATCTGGGACAAAATGATACCTCACATGGTTGTCATTTCATCTATGATGCTTATTTTTTATCTCAACTATTTCCTACTAATAGAGAAGAAATTATTCCAACGAAAAACGGGAAAATTTTTGTTGTACAACCTTCTTTTAGTTGTAATTACGGGTGCATCTGTTCATTACCTGCAAACTATTATCGCACCTCCAATGCCTAAAATGCAGGATAAACCGAACCTGGATACGTTTTTTCTTATTCGGGATATCATTACACTGGCTGTAGTTGCTGTACTGAGTGTGGCCATTAAAATGACAGGGAAATGGTATATCACCGAGGCCGAACGACAAGAAGAAGAAAAAGAACGCACGGAAGCAGAGCTAAAAAACCTTAGACAACAACTCAATCCGCATTTTTTGTTCAACACGCTCAACAATATCTATGCGCTGATAGCCATTAGTCCGGAGAAAGCACAGGAATCGATGCTTGAACTCAGCAAACTGCTGCGCTACGTGCTGTATGAAAACAATGGAAACTTTGTGCCGGTGGAACGCGAGCTGAATTTCATTCACAATTATGTGGAACTAATGCGCATCCGCCTGACCCCCGACGTAGATGTAAAAATAGATATAAACGTTGCTGAAATAAGTAAAACCGTTGCACCGCTTCTGTTTATTACGCTTATCGAAAATGCCTTTAAACATGGCGTAAGTCCAACACACGCATCGTTTATTTACATCAATATTAATCAGGACAATAACAAACAGTTGAGCTGTACTATCAGAAACAGCTATTTCCCAAAAGATGATTCCGATCAAAGCGGATCGGGCATTGGGCTGGAAAATTTGCGACGCCGTTTGGAAATTCTTTATCCGCACAAACATATATTGCGAACCGAAAAAGAGGGCGCAAGCTATATTGCCGAACTGATTCTTCCACTTCACCAAATAAACGAACTATGATACTCACTTGCTTTATTATAGACGACGAGCCACTGGCACTCGGACTGCTTGAAAGTTATGTAGCTAAAACGCCCTTTCTTGAACTGACGGGCAAATTCTCGTCGGCTGTGGCAGCTGTAGAATCGGTTCGCGAAACAGCCCCGGATGTCATTTTTTTGGACATACAGATGGCGGAACTTAACGGAATGGAGTTTGCTCGATTGGTACCCGAAAAATCAAGAATCATATTCACCACCGCATTCGAACAATATGCACTGGAGAGTTACAAAGTTAACGCATTGGAATACCTGCTAAAACCCTTCAGCTATTCCGACTTCTTGCTGGCGGCTAACAAAGCGCTGCAATGGCAGCAGTTAAACGAAAAAGCAATCGCCGAAAAAAGCAAAAACTCGCCCGACTGTATTTACGTTAAGTCGGAGTACCGCTTATTGCAAATTGCGCTCAGCAAAATTCTATACATCGAAGGGCTCAAAGACTATCTGAAAATTTATCTGGAAGGTGAAACCGAACCTGTCGTCTCGCACATTACCATGAAAGCGATGGAAGAGATGCTTCCGGACAGTGACTTTATGCGCATTCACAGGTCTTTTATCATTCAAAAGGACAAAATAAAAGTAGTGGAACACAACCGAATTGTTTTTGGCAAAACATACATTCCTGTTTCTGATTCATACAAAGATGCGTTTCAGAAGTTTCTGGATAAACGAACCTTAGTGTAAGTCATTTTCACAAGATATTAATGCACCGAAAGAGGTTTATCTTTTTCGCCCATAAAGAAAGCTATCAATACCACATCTTCATTTCCATTGTTTACACCATTATGAAGCGTGTTGATAACTTCCGAAAATGAAGAGTTTACCGGAAACTGCAAGGTTTTCTTATTCTCTACTTCCACCGTCAATGTTCCTTTCAGCACATAGGCAAAAACAGGAAAGAAGTGTTTGTGCCAACCGGTTGACTTGCCCGGTGGCAAAGTAACTTTTATAATGGACACTTCGTCGTTGGCAAATGTGGGGTAAACTATTTTTTGTCCAATGGAGGTGGTGTCAGTCTTCAAAATAGCTTCCAAAACAACTCCATTATTATATTGCGATTTGACACTCACGCAAATACAAGTAAGGACAATAATCAAATAAATTCGTTTCATACGCAGTATTTTTTATTCCAAATCAATATGTTCCGCTTCGATCTTCTCATTTAGAAAAACGGACGCCGAGGATGAGAACTTCTCGACCGACTCGGTGGTGAGATAGCGAATAGAAGCATTTTTAGTGCACTTAGCAGCCATTTCGGGGTGGCGTTGGAGATAATCTACCAAACTACTTGCCACAATATCACCCTGAGACACCACCGCTACACCATCAGGCAACAATGACTTAATTTTAGTCTCCAACAAAGGATAATGGGTACATCCAAGCATCACCGTATCAATTTGCGAATCGGCAGCAAACAAATGCTCTACATTTTTGCGCACAAAATAATCGGCACCTACGGAATTGTGCTCGTTGTTTTCGATAAGCGGCACCCACATGGGGCAAGCCTCCGAAGTCACCACAATATCATTGTGCAATTTGGCTATTTCGAGTGGATAAGAGTTAGACTGAACTGTTCCCGAAGTGGCCAGCAAGCCAATGTGTTTGGTTTTGGTCATTGCTCCCACTGCTTCCACCGTTGGGCGAATAACACCAAGTACGCGACGGTTGGGATCCAGCAATTGCAAATCACGCTGTTGAATGCTGCGCAACGCTTTGGCCGAAGCCGTGTTGCAAGCCAACACCACCAACTGACAGCCCATTTCAAACAATTGCGTAACACATTCCAACGTGTATTTATACACCACATCAAACGAACGGGTTCCGTAGGGCGTCCGGGCATTATCGCCCAAATAGATATAATCGTATTCCGGCAATTCTGTACGAATTTTATCCAGAATAGTTAAGCCTCCATAGCCCGAATCAAAGATACCAATAGGACCGGGAGCATCCGGTAAAAGTTTTTCCTTTTTCATGTTATAATGTATTCCACATTTGCCAGCCGGCGTTATTATTCTGGTTCTTGACTTTGGGTTCTATCAGCTTCATTCTCAACTCGACTGTATTTATATCCAACCGTTCAATCCAGCCCTCATTCGTAATCCGTATCACATTCTTCATTTCGGGAAAATCTGTTTTGGTCAGTTTCTGAATGATGGTAATGGCTCTTTTCTTCTCATCGTATCGTGGAGGCTGAAATTTATGCTGCCGCGTGGGTATAATCTGTGCCTTTTGAAATTCACCCTTACTGTTGGTATAAATATGAAACAAAGGTGCAATGCCACATAAACCGGCAACACTAATATTGCTATAGGTACAAAAGTTGCCCATGCTGTAGGTGATAAAACGATTTTTATATACCTCCACGGCTCTTGTCACATGTGGTCCGTGACCGAGCAACACATCTGCTCCTGCGTCTATCATTTTATGAGCAAATTCGTACACATTTCCACGATCTTCGTGAATGTAAAATTCTTTCTGCCGGGTTACATTTTGTCCGACTACCCCTTCGGCTCCTGCATGAAACGAAACCAGCACCACATCACAGAGCGAGTCCAGTCGGTGCACAATGCGTTGCGCCTTCCGGATATCTTTCACGTTCACTGTTCCTGCATTGGGTGCAAAAGCACAAAAACCATAGCGTATCCCTTCACGGGTAAATGTATCTACTGGGCATTCCGTCAATCCTGCATATCGAATACCCTGTCGGTACAAACTGCGTTTTGTGGAACGCCGACCAATGTATCCAAAGTCATTCATATGATTGTTAGCCAGGCTCAGCAGATTAAATCCCGCATTTTTCAAACTCGCCGAAAAAGCCGTAGGCATCGCGAAGAAATAACATCTCCCCTCGGTGAAGCATTCCTTCACCTGCGACAAATCGTCCGTCAGCGTTCCTTCCAGATTACCAAAACTAATGTCCGTATTTTGCAAATATGCGTTCAACGGTTTAAACAATCGCTGCGCATTGTGTTTCGGCAAAAAACTGCTGTCGGGATAAGCCGTACCCAGCATAATATCGCCTACCGCAGCAATTTTCAATATCTCCTTTTTTTGAGCCGACAGTTCCAAAACGGAACATAGCGCCATCAAAACGACCAATTTCTGTTTCATCATCAATCTAACATTTGACCGGAGTTGTTGCTCATTTGAACCATACGGTCGTAATCAGCAGGCGACAAATCGAGGAAGTAATAATTTTGCGGATTCATAATTTCACCTTTAAAATGCACTTCGTAATGCAAGTGAGGTCCTGTCGATTTCCCGGTACTTCCTACTAATCCAATCACATCGCCACGTTTTACTTTCTGTCCGGCACGCACCTTGAATGCACTCATGTGTCCATACAAAGTCAAATAACCGTACCCGTGATTTATCTGAACACAATTACCATAGCCCTGCTGCCATCCGGCACTTATCACTTGCCCGTTTCCGGTGGCATAAATATTAGCACCTACAGGCGCTGCAAAATCCATCCCCGCATGAAATCTACGTGTATGATAAACCGGGTCGATACGCCATCCGTAACCCGAAGCCATTTGTTTTAAATTCTTGTTCAATACCGGTTGAATAGCAGGCAGATTTTGTAACATATTCTCCTTGTTCTTTGCCAACAACACCAATTCATCGTACGATTTTGACTGAATATAAAGCTCTTTTTTTAGTTCGTTCAATTTTTGAGTAGTCGAGACCACCACTTCGGAATTGGTCATATCCAACAATTGTTCATAGTAATCGTTATTGGTAGCCGCAGCTCTGCGTACCGAAAATGGAATCGGATCAGCCTGAAAAACAACCCGATAAAGATTATCATCACGTTCCTGAAGATCACTCACTACTTCTTGCATCTCGCCAAACTGACGTTGCAAAACTTTGTATTGAGCTTGCATATGGCTCTTTTCTTGTCCAAGTTGTTTCTCCTCGGGCGAATCAACAAATGTAACGAAGATAAAAAAGAAAACAGCACCCAACGACATTCCCGAAAGTGTATGTATCAGAAATTGCTTTAGCCAGTGAGTGATGGTATGTTCAATCTGCTCGTAACTTAATGTCTCGGAATTGAAATGAAATTTTTTCTTAGCCATAAAAAAAATACAGTTTATTACTTACGAATAGGTGTCATAAGTCTAAAATTTTAATGAAAATATAAGTCAATCAACCTCTTCTGATAAAAAAACTACTCGACATCACATTTTTTATATCCACAATTGCTGCAAAAATAATAAATTTGAGCTACTTTTGCAGTCTTTATTGGGTATTATTAACCTACAAGACAGAAAGGTCAAAAGTCGAAAGTCAAAAGTCAAAAGTCAAAACGGAATAAATCCGAGCTTTACAACTATGACAGAAGACATTAGACCATTGACTTCAGACATTAGACAAAAGACATAAAAAAAATGACTTCACAAGAAATTCGTCAATCTTTCCTCGATTTTTTTGAGGGTAAACAACACAAAATTGTTCCTTCAGCACCCATGGTTATCAAAGATGATCCGACTTTGATGTTTACCAATGCCGGAATGAACCAGTTCAAAAACATCATTCTGGGCAATGACCCCATCAAATATTCGCGTGTGGCCGATTCGCAAAAATGTTTGCGCGTAAGCGGGAAACACAACGATTTGGAAGAAGTTGGACACGATACCTACCACCACACCATGTTCGAAATGCTTGGTAACTGGTCGTTTGGCGATTATTTCAAAAAAGAAGCCATCGAATGGGCATGGGAATATCTGGTAGATGTATTGAAACTGGATACCGACCGCCTTTACGTAACTGTTTTCGAAGGGTATGCACCCGAAGGGCTGGAACGTGACGATGAAGCAGCTGCTATCTGGGAACAATTCCTACCAAAAAGCAGAATCATTAACGGAAATAAAAAAGATAATTTCTGGGAAATGGGCGATACAGGTCCCTGTGGTCCTTGCTCGGAAATTCATATCGATATTCGCGACGATGAAGATCGCGCAAAAATTGACGGACTTACGTTGGTAAACGGCAGTCACCCACAAGTGATTGAAATCTGGAACAATGTATTTATGCAATACAACCGCAAAGCCGACGGTTCGCTCGAAGGACTACCCGCTAAGGTTATTGACACCGGCATGGGCTTCGAACGCTTGTGTATGGCTATGCAGGGAGTGCAGTCGAATTACGACACCGACGTATTTACCCCTATCATTGCCGAAATTGGCAAAGTATGTGGAGCTGAATACGGCAAAGACGAAAAAACCGATATCGCCATGCGCGTTATTGCCGACCATATTCGTACCATCGCATTTTCTATTACCGACGGACAATTGCCATCCAACGCCAAAGCGGGTTATGTAATTCGCCGTATTTTACGCCGTGCAGTGCGTTACGGTTATACATTCCTGGGGCAACGTTCGGCTTTCATGTACAAGCTGATCGATGTATTGGGCGAAAACATGGGCAAAGCTTACCCTGAATTGATTTCTCAGAAATCGTTGATTGGAAAAGTCATCAAAGAAGAAGAAGAATCGTTCTTGCGCACCTTGGAAACAGGTATCAAACTGCTTGACAAAGTGATGGACGAAACAAAAAAAGACGGGAAAACAGAAGTTACCGGAAAAGTCGCCTTCACACTTTACGACACTTTTGGCTTCCCATTGGATTTGACTGAATTGATTTTGCGTGAAAACAATTTCACTGTAAACATCGATGAGTTCAATGCCGAAATGTTGAAACAAAAAGAACGTGCACGTAATGCAGCAGCCACCGAAACCGGCGACTGGGTAACCGTTCGCGAAGGTGACAGCATGTTTGTGGGTTACGACTTTACATCGTTCGACACCGAGATTCTACGCTACCGAAAAGTAAAACAAAAAAATCAGGAATACTACCAACTCGTGCTATCCAACACGCCTTTCTATGCCGAAATGGGTGGACAAGTGGGTGATAGCGGTGTGCTCGTATCGGAAGAAGAAAAACTGGAAATCCTTGATACTAAAAAAGAAAACAACTTAGCCGTTCATATTGCCAAACAACTTCCAAACGATGTGACCGCAACATTTACTGCTACTATAAATATTGAAAACCGTCAAGCAATTTCGGCCAATCACTCGGCTACACACTTGCTTCACGAAGCATTACGCGAAGTGCTGGGAACACATGTGGAGCAAAAAGGCTCGTATGTTAGTCCGGACAGCTTGCGTTTCGACTTCTCGCACTATCAAAAGCTAACCAAAGAAGAGATTCGTGCAGTGGAAGCCATTGCCAACGCTAAGATCCGCGCAAACGCACCGTTGAACGAAATGCGCGACACACCAATTGCACAAGCACAAGCCCTGGGAGCTATGGCTTTGTTTGGCGAGAAATATGGTGAGTCGGTTCGTGTGATTCAATTTGGCACATCTACCGAACTTTGTGGTGGTACACACGTGCAAGCCACCGGCGAAATAGGTATGGTGCGCATTGTATCCGAATCGTCGATTGCAGCAGGTATTCGTCGTATTGAAGCTATTTCGGCAAAAGGTGTTGAAAAATTATTAGATTTCCAACAAGATATACTGACGGATGCCCGCGACTTCTTCAACACGCCCGATTTAATGTCAGCTATCCGTAAATCGATTGAAGAAAACAGTGACCTGAAAAAGAAAGTAGAAGGCTTTGTTCATGAAAAAATCATGAGCATGAGAGATGAAATGCTCCAAGAGGCAAAACTTGTAAACGGAATAAAGGTGATAACACTGGAAACTGATTTACCGGCCGATATGATCAAAACCCTGGCATTTCAAATTAGAAATATTGAGCAGGAAAAACTGTTGTTTGTTGTAGGTAGCGTATTCGATGGTAAACCGTCGCTAACAATTATGCTAACCGATGCATTGGTGCAAACAGGCCTTGACGCTGTGCAAATTGTACGCGAAGCAGCTAAAGAAATTCAAGGTGGTGGTGGCGGACAGCCCTTCTTTGCTTCGGCAGGTGGTAAAAATGCTGCCGGCATTGAAAAAGCGATTGCTAAAGTACTGGAAATAATCTGATTATAACATCAAATAAATCATTATGACGGAGTAGCGCTGAGCTATTCCGTCATTTTTTTATCCAAATAGATTAACTGAACAAAAGAAAATAAATCGAAAGAATACAAATAAAAGCTGAATTGACTTTGATAGTTCAGACAGTATCAATATCTTGCACTCCATACAAATCAATCAACACTTATTTCCGATACATCAATCACACCCATTTCTATTTAATCGTCATGCAAAAACGTCTTATTTTTATTCTTTGCGTCATTTTCCTCTCTCAATGTCCAATTTCTGCAAAAAAGCATCACAAAAGCACTCACAAAAAACACAGAGTAGCACGTAAGGTAACCCGCAAAATTCAGCGCACACCACAACCTACGATAACGCTCAATGACATTAAAGCCATGGAAAATGTATGGGGTATCGACCTCTCGCATCATCAAAGTGATATTAACTGGGAAAAACTAGGAGAGCAAAAACCAAACTTTATGTTTATCAAGGCTTCCGAAGGTATTACTCATTTGGACACAAAATACGTAGAGAACTATTCTGAAGCGAGAAAACGAGGGATTTTGGTCGGGTCATACCATTTCTTTTCTTACAAAAGTAGTGGCAAAGATCAGGCAAATAACTTTTTGTCGGTGGCACAGCACAAAGACAGCGACTTGTTACCGGTGCTGGATGCCGAATTTGCAAGACAAATGCCCGCAAAAACCGAGGTGACAAATGAACTTACTGACTTCATCAACACCATCTACGAGAAACTGGGGCATTATCCAATTGTTTATTGCAATTACAAATTTTATAAACTTTATTTAGAAGAGCACATCAACAATAAATGCAAACTCTGGATCGTAAACTATCAGGCAAAACCAAGCTGCGACTGGGCATTTTGGCAAACCACCGACCGATTCAAACTCGAAGGTATCCGCGGATTTGTAGATCTCAATATGTTTAATGGGTCCATAGCAGGGCTGAATGACATGTTATATCGTAAAACAACTATCGATTAAAAACCAATCAAAAACCAATTTCCAAAGAAAAGCGACCAAAAACAGTCGCTTTTTTTTGGGGAGTTGCATAATCGGTTGTACAATGCCTGGTGGGAATTTCAACTACAATTTCAGAAAAAATATTCACATATCACTAAAAAGCCTTATCTTTGCACGGTTTTTGCTGGTATTGCACACTCGTGCTTAAAGTCTGAGCATCTGAATATTTTTTCAATATTTCTATATGAAAAAATGCCGTCAACTCTTTACAGACTTTTTCGCCGGAATAAATTACGCATCAGCTATTTATGAATTACCTTATTGAAATCATGCATTTTAAACGTTACTTTCCATACCTTTTACTATCATTCCTTTTTCTATCTTGCACTGGTCAAAAAGAAATCACCAACAAAACAACTGAGAATAGCAAAGTTTGGGGTATTGACATTTCTCATTATCAAGAGGTCTTTGACTGGGATAGACTAAAAGAACACGAACCGGGATTTATTTTTGTGAAAGCCACCGAAGGAACCACCATTCAAGATCCGAAGTACACAGAGTATTATAAAGCCATCCGAAAACTGGATATTCCGGTGGGTTCCTACCATTTTTTTACTTACAAAACATCAGGAAAAGATCAGGCAAGAAACTTTTTATCCACTGCCAAATTGCAACGTGGCGACTTACCGCTGGTACTCGATGCCGAATTTGCAAAAACGATGCCCGATAAAAAGACTATAAATAAGGAAATATCGGATTTCATTGGAGCGGTTTACAGCAAAACCAAGCAGTATCCCATAATATATTGCGCCTACAAATACTACTTGCTCTACCTGAAAGATACACTCCCCAAAAAATGTAAACTCTGGATAGTAGACTATAGAGGAAAGCCGGACTGCGACTGGACTTTTTGGCAAATTACCGAAAGATATAAAATTGCAGGCATCAAGGGATATGTTGACTACAATTTATTTTTTGGATCTAAAAAAGAGTTGGAAAATATGCGACTATAATAGTTTATATCAAAAAGAGGAATCTCCTTAGGAAATTCCTCTTTTTGACGTTTAGCGACTACCCATTTTTCTAGAAACGATACCTAACACCCACACAAGGTGCGTTCCACGAAAAGCGAATAGTGTTTCCGGCCCCGGGGAGATAGTAGAGTCCCGGGCGATAATCCAGCGAGAGTTGAAATGGAGAATGCGAACAGTATTCTATTCCAATCTGCCCAAGCACACCAGTGCCAAAAAGTCCGCCATGACTCAATACTGCGGCACCAAGTCCACAATACCAGTTTAGTCCACTGGTAATTGAAGATAAATCGGTCCCCCATTGATATACTCCGTTAAGTCCGGCACCCCGGCATAGATTTCCGGCCTGATTACGACCAAAGGTATTCACACCAAGGGTCAATTCCAGCCTGTTACCTGTAGTCAGCGAATGTTGAAAGGAAATCTCCTGCGCATCGTATCCTAACCGAAGACCGATCGTTTTTTGAATTACTTCCTGAGCGCTCAACCGACCAACTACACTTGCAAATACAAATACCCAAATCATCTTTTTCATAAAAGCCTGTTTAGTTGTTTTATGTACAGCAATATCCGATTCAATAGTACTGATAAAACAATTATGACATTAGCAAAGTTCAGGTGGAGCAATCGCAAAAAAAGTTTCAACAATAGACTAACAAAAAGAGGAACTTCCATCGAAAATTCCTCTTTTTGTGTTTTGAAAATATTTTTTTAGAATCTGTATCTTGCCGAAAGACAAATACCATCATAAGAACTGTTCAAGCCACTTGCGAAGTAAATGCCCGGACGATAATCTACTGATATTGTCAATGGTATTTCAAACTGATACTCCAACCCTATCTGTCCTAAAATACCCAGAGTGGTAACATTGGCTTTATTTTTATCCGTCAGATAATCGAAATTATACGACCCAATACCGCCACCAACACCGGCATACCAGTTAAAACCGTCAGCCAATTCAGAGAAATCCCAAACCCATTGATAAATCCCGTTTAAACCAAAACCGGAGCGATTAATACCAAGATCAACTTCTAATCTGTTAGCGATACCAATTGGCTGTTGATACGATATTTCGGCACCATAGCCAAATCCACCACCCATTCTGAGACCAATTGTTTTACTGTCAACCTGCGCGCTTAGAGCACCTAAAGAGCTCACTACTAAAGCAAGCATAAAGAACATTTTTTTCATACCTAAAAAAAATAAGTGTTTATATCTAGTTATTATTCTATTTATTCATTTCCAAATACAAGAAAGAAGAGAAATTTCAGAAACAGAAATTTCTCTTCTTTATAACACAAAATCCTATTATAACCGGTAACGAAGACCTAAACAAATGCCATCACCAACGAAAGCATTCTGTCCGGCATAAACACCGGTAAGTTGAAATGCAGGTCTGTAATCCAACGACAATGTCAACGGAATTTTAAAGTTGTACTCGAGACCTACCTGGCCCAACAATGCTAGTGGGAAATAAGATTTGTTGTTGACAGAATAAACGCCTAACTGACCACCAATACCGGCATACCAGTTAAAACCATCAGCTAATGAAGACAAGTCCCACACCCATTGATGTACACCGGATAAAGAAAAACTTGTTCCATAACTGTAGTCACGAACCCCTAAGCCGAGCTCCAAACGTGTAGCATTGCTTAAGCTGGTTTGAAACGACAACTCTGTTGGGTAACCCAATCTAAGTCCAAGTGTTTGTCCATTTGATTGTGCAAAAGAAGCACCTAAAGAGCTCACTACTAAAGCGAGTGCAAAAAACATTTTTTTCATACTTGATTTTTTTTGTGTAATTTAATTTATATTTTAAAATATGTATCTAAAACATAACATTATTCGTGCCAATCTCCGTTAATTTTGATAATGTCTATCAATTTTTCTACCGCCTCGTCCTCAGGAATGTTGCGTTCGAGGCATTCTTTCTTCTTATACAAACTCACTTTTCCACGTCCCGCACCTACGTAACCGTAATCAGCATCAGCCATTTCGCCGGGGCCGTTTACAATGCAACCCATGATACCTATTTTAAGTCCTTTCAGGTGTGATGTACGGGCTTTTACACGGGCAATGACCGTTTGTAGTTTAAACATGGTTCGTCCGCAGCCGGGGCAAGAGATAAACTCAGTTTTGGTAACCCGCACACGCGATGCCTGAAGAATACCAAACGCAACTGAATTGATAGCTTCCACCTCAATACTTCCGTCATTTTCGAGGAAAATACCATCGCCAAAACCATCGATAAACAACACGCCCAAATCGGCTGCCGCTTTTATTTGCAATTGTTGAAGTTCATCTTCCTCGTATGCTCTGTGCAATATCACAGGCACTGTACAACCGGCATTCAACAAGGTGTGGAAGAAAGCACGCTGCTCTCCTACTCCATTTTGATGATCGGTTTGCAAAATAATCACCACATCTTTACTTTCATTTATAAACTGAAACAAATCAGGTGTTAAGTTAGAATAACTCAATTTCAAAAATTTTATTGCCGAATCGTCTTCTTTTAACGTCTCGATTTTACTTTCGGCAGTATATACCGGATACATTTCTCCATCCGCAGCAAACACATTATCAACACACAAAATATAATCGGGCACAATAGCATGATCGCCATCCGATGAGGCTACTACAACAGGTACATTTTCACCACCGATATTACCAACTTTATGGGTTACGCGTCTGCTATATTCGAAGCGGGAACGCTCTGTATTTTCAAGCGCCACGATAGGTGCATGATTGGCTCGCGATGAAATATACGAAACCAACAACCGTCCTACAGGAATTTCGGCTTCGGGCTCTTCACTCAACGAAACACGAATGGTATTACCAATGCCATCGGCTAGCAAACCACCGATACCAACAGCCGATTTAATACGACCATCTTCCCCATCGCCGGCTTCGGTTACACCCAAATGCAATGGAAAATGCAAATCGGCTTGCTCCATCTCTTCCACCAACAAGCGTACGGTTTGCACCATCATCACCGTATTTGACGTTTTCATAGAAATCACCACACGATCGAAATTCTGTTCTTTACAAATCAATAAAAACTCCATGCACGACTCCACCATACCGCGTGAAGTATCGCCGTAGCGGTTCATCATTCGTTCACTGAGCGAACCATGATTAACACCGATACGAATGGTGGTATTATTTTTTTTACAAATATCCAGAAAGGGTATAAAACGAGCCCGGATTTTTTGGTATTCGAGTGCAAATTCTTCATCGGTATAATCCGACAAATCGCCGATTTTTACCGTACCTACATAATTTCCAGGGTTAACACGCACCTTTTCAACATGCTGAGCTGCTACATCTGCTGCGTTGGCATTGAAATGAATATCGGCTACCAAAGGCACATTACAACCCTGCTCTCGCAATGCTGTATGTATTTTGCCAATACTCTCGGCTTCGCGAATACCTTGAGTGGTAAAACGCACTAATTCGCCACCGGCCTCAACAATGCGTAAACATTGCGCCACAGAATTCTCAATATCATTGGTATCTGTATTGGCCATCGACTGTACACGAACCGGCTCATCGCCACCCAACAAAAGATCGCCTATCAGAATTTTGTCAGATAAACGACGACTATAATTAAATTGATTTAGTTTCCACATATTTTAGTTACAAGAAAAACAGTTACTGGTTTTTTAAATAATATCATAATTTTTCGAAGTGCAAAAGTACATTTTTTTGAATATCTAACGTATGAGCACAGAAAAAGTTATTCGAAAAAGCAAAGAAATTACTTCATGAAGACAATTCCTACGTTAAGTTCCATTATTTTAATTAATTTAAAATGAAATAAACAAGATATTATTAAAAAAATCATCAGACATATAAAGCTATATATCTGTAAATTAAAACTTAATACCCATAAAACAGCATTTTTTTGAACAATAATTCTTATTTTTTTGTAATTTCGCACTTCTAAAAGAATATTTTGAATGATAGAGTTGATTAATTCGAGTTGGATAATAGCATTTTTTGCAATGGTTGCAATTTATTTTGTACCGGCGAAAATGAAAGCTCATACAGCAGCGTTGGCTGTTGTTGCCAATGCGATAGTTACAGGTTGGTTGGCTATTTCGGCACTGACCGGACATGTTGTAAGTTTTGTATTTTACGGAGGAAACCTCTTTGGAGATGTGTTGGTACGCGTGGATGAGCTATCAGCATGGTTTCTTCTCATCATCAACTTCACTTGTCTGACCGGAGTATTTTATGGATCGGGGTATTTAAAAACATCCGACAGCTCCCCAAAAAAGCTCAATCTGCATTGGATACTGTTCGTTTTGTTCCAGCTATCCATGCTATGGGTATGCATGGTGCAGCATGGTTTAGTTTTTCTCATCATTTGGGAAGTTATGTCATTATCATCGGTTCTGTTGGTAATTTTCGATCACAATAACCCCAAAATTATAAAAGCCGGTATCAGCTATCTGGTACAAATGCACATAAGTATCGTGTTTTTGACCATTGGTTTTATATGGCTCTATTTTCAAACAGGTTCTTTTAGTTTCGATGCATTTACCGGCTATTTTGGGTCAAACAGCAATGTGGGACTATTTCTGGTTCTCTTTATCGGATTTGGACTCAAAGCCGGCTTTATTCCTTTGCACAGCGGATTACTCCAGGGAGACCCTGCAGCACCGTCGCACATTGCCGGAATAATGTCAGGGGTGCTTGTAAAGTTGGGTATTTATGGTATTTTCAGGGTAGCATCATATCTCAGCAGCGATTATTTATTGCTGGGCGAAATCATCCTCTCCGTATCGGTAGCTACCGGTCTGTTTGGAATTTTAAATGCAGCAGTACACCGTAATTTGAAGAAAATGCTGGCCTATTGCACCATCGAAAACATTGGAACGATTGGGATTGGCATCGGAATCGGGCTTATCGGGTTGGGAAACAACACTCCCGTTTTATATTATCTTGGATTTGGTGGAGCGCTAATGCACGTGTTAAACCATTCTTTATTTAAATCGCTTTTGTTTTTCTCAGCCGGCTCTGTGGCTCAACAAGCGCATACTTCCGATATGGAAAAATTGGGTGGATTGATAAAAAAAATGCCACGTACAGGTATGGTCTTTCTGATTGCTGCCATCGGCATCTGTGGGTTACCACCGTTTAACGGGTTTATTTCAGAATTTCTTATTTATTCCGGATTGATTGAAGGCGTAAAAATTCATGACACCAATGAAATGATATTATTTTCGGTTAGTTTAGCCGGTTTGAGCGTTATTGGCGGACTTTCAATACTTACTTTTACCAAGTCGTTTGGAACCGTATTTTTAGGGACTGCACGAAAACAATTGCCGGTGGAACCACACGAAGTATCGTTGCAAATGCTTATTCCACAATACGCAATTATTGCCTTAATGATAAGCGTGGCTATTTTCCCCGGTTTCTATTTGCAAGTTATTGGAAATGTGATTATGAGTCTGACAAAAGGAGTTATTATTCCTCAACCGGCAGGATTCACAAATTATATTTCTATCCTGCAAAACATTAGTAATTACTCAATACTCTTTATTTGTATTGTGGGTATTTTCTGGGGCATTCGATACAAGCTTTTAAGCGCACGTTCGAAAGTGATACAGCCAACATGGGGCTGTGCTTACGCTGCACCAACAAGCAAAATTCAATATACCGGAAAATCATTTTCGAAAACATTGAGTAAAATGTTCAATTTTATTGTCATTGAACGAAAACAATACACTGAACTAAAAGCAGGTGAGATATTCCCTGAAGAGAGAAAACATGCATCGCATTATCACGACTTTTTTGAGTTCCGATTTATTCATGTGATCACTAATCAGCTGGTTTACGCTGCTAATTATTTTAAATTCATTCAAAACGGACGTATACAATCCTATGTTTTGTACGGCATTGTATTTATCCTGACCATATTTATTCTCACAGCTTTCAACATAATAATATGAATTTAGTCTGGGGTTTCATACTTATTCCCGTCATAGCAATATGCCTTATTCCATTCCTGAAAATGGGTGGAAAAGCCATTGCTGTTTATGCGGCTGTAAGTTTGATTGCCATTCTGACGAGTTTTGTAGCTATTGAAGCGCTATTGGGCAAAACATTTAATTGCACCCTGCCCGGAAGTTTTATCAGCGGCCCCATCCGACTACAGGTAGATGCGCTCTCGGCCTGGTTTATGCTCATTATCAATTTTGGGTTTCTGGCTGGCGGTTTTTATGGTTTATTCTACATGAGCGCCTATAAAAATCAACCAAAAAATCTGACATTAGCAGCTATACTTTTTGTGCTTCTCTATACCGCTCTGGTTAGTCTTTGTGCCATTCAAAACAGCTTTGTGTTTATTGTTGTGTGGGAAATAATGGCACTTTCGGCATTCCTAAGCATACTTTTCGAGCACGAAAAAGTAGCCACCGTAAAAGCTGCTATCAACTATCTTATTCAATCGCACGTTTCTATCATCTTCCTAATCATAGGGTTTATTTGGGTAGCGAGTCAGACGGGTAGTTACGATTTCGGCGCCATTCACGCTTATTCATTATCGCATCCGGGTATGTTTTCCATGCAATTGTACCTGATATTCTTTATTGGATTTGCTATCAAAGCGGGTTTTGTTCCCTTCCACACCTGGTTACCTTATGCTCATCCGGCTGCCCCGTCGCACATATCGGGCATCATGTCGGGGGTATTGATAAAAATTGGCATCTTTGGTATCCTTCGTATGCTTTTACTCATCAATATCGATTATACTTCAATTGGGATATTCATTTTGATTATTTCCTTAATTTCAGGCATTTACGGCATTATGCTGGCTATTCTCCAACACAATCTGAAGAAAATACTGGCTTACAGCAGTGTGGAAAACATTGGTATTATCGGCATTGGCATTGGACTGGGTTGCATCGGTTTAGGAACGAACAATACGGTACTCTGCTCATTGGGATTTGCTGGAGCATTGCTGCACACATTGAATCACTCACTATTCAAATCACTGTTATTCTTCACGGCAGGCAATGTGTATCAGGCCACTCACAGTATGGATATTGAGAAAATGGGTGGATTGATAAAAAAAATGCCACAGAACGCTTTTTTATTTCTGATTGCTGCTTTGGCCATTTCGGGTTTACCGCCGTTCAACGGATTTATTTCCGAATTTATACTCTACTCGGGACTATTTAGTTTGCTTCACAATGCTTCGGCAGTTTCGTTATTGGGAATTGTGTTTACCATAACAGGGTTGGTAGCCATTGGCGGACTGGCAATCATTTGCTTTACAAAAGTCTTTAGCGTGGTTTTTTTAGGAAATCCCAGACATGATTTTTATCACGAAATAAAAGAAGTTTCGCACTTTCAACTATTACCCCTTTATTTTATCGTCACGTTTATCGTTACGATAGGACTATTTCCGAAAATATTTTTAGACTTACTGACAAAACCCGTTCAGTTATTTACCGGCTTGCGCCAACTCCCATTCAATTCATTTCATGGAAACGGCATAGAGGTATTATCATCAGTAAGTATGAGCAGCCTTTATTTTATACTGACGATACTGATTTTATTGGGAATCAGAAAACTCGTTCTTAGAAAAAGAGCGATATTAATTTCGTCGACCTGGGGATGTGGATACACCGCTCCTACCTCCAAAATCCAATACACCGGAAGTTCTTTTTCAAGAACTTACAGCAAGTTGTTTGCTATGATTTTTCTAATAAATAAGAAAGAAAAAGATGTACAGGGCGTTTTTCCATTGTATGCACACCTGGAAACGAATATTTACGATAAAACTGAAAAATGGTTGATAGATTATCCACTGGGCAGACTGAAGTACTTTCTGAGTCGATTTCTATTTATTCAAAATGGACGTTTGCAAACCTATGTCGCTTATGGCATCGTATTTATCATTGCCATCCTTCTGCTTACTGCAGTCGATACTGTATTCAACACAACATTTATGCACTAAAATAAAACAATTATAATTATGCTAAGCTTATTATTAATCATCTTGGCCGCAACTTTTTTTACCGGAATTATCATTCGGACGAAAAGTGTGGCTTCCGGTCGTAAAGGTCCGGGAGTATTTCAGCCCGTAAAAGATGTCATTCGGCTTTTCAAAAAGGGAGCAGTTTATAGCGAAACCACTAGTTTTGTATTTCGGTTGGCACCTACCATTTACTTCGCATCGGTGTTTGTGGCCATGTTGGTAGTTCCATTCGGACAATCGAAAGGTATCATTAGCTTCAATGGTGATTTTATTTTCTTTGCATATATACTTGGGATTGGCAAATTCTTTAGCATTATTGGTGCCATGGATACAGGTAATAGTTTCGAAGGAATGGGTGCCAGTCGCGAGGCGCTTTACTCTATGTTTGCCGAACCGGCTTTCTTTATCCTTATGGGTTCGCTGGCCCTGCTCACCGGTTTTACCTCGTTTCAGGAGATATTTTCCGCTTTGCATCTCGGTTCATCCATCAGTTACGCACTGGCAGTAATGGCAGCCTTTGTTTTTTTGATGATTGCCATGATTGAGAATAGCCGCATGCCGCTCGACGACCCGAAAACTCATCTTGAACTTACCATGGTCCACGAAGTCATGATTTTGGATAACAGCGGATTCGACCTTGGATTGATATTCACAGCCGGATATTTGAAATTCGCAATTTATGGAGCTATCATTTTCAATCTTTTTAGTGGCACCATTGCCTATCAATATGCTATCCCCATGTTTTTCGGGATGCAGGCTTTTCTGGCTTTTGTAGTCGGAATGATAGAATCATTTATGGCACGGTTCAGAATGAATCACAATGCACAGTTTATTGTGGTGCTTTCGTCGGTATCTTTGCTGATCTTTTTCGGAGCATTACTCGTTTCCGGCAAATTTATCTAAAGACCTCTAAATCCTCTAATGGGAAATATAAAACACTATGAATTATTAATTTTTAATTGATATTTTATGTTACACGTACTGCTTATCGTCTTTCTGATTTCGCTATTCTACCTGTCTATTGCCAATCGCATGACGACCTATGTAAATGTGCTTGCTCTCCAGGGAATACTACTTTTTTTCGTAGCGTTTTTTGAATTAAAAAACATCAACACGCTCAATCTCATATTAATTTTGCTAGAAACGGTCATTTTCAAATCGTTTGCAGTACCTCTGTTCCTTAGATATATACTAAAGCGAAACAATATAACCCGTGAAGCAGAGCCTTACCTGCCTAACTTTGTGTCGCTAATCATCACCACTGCAATTGTGATTACCACCATTATCCTTTCTAACACCATGGAAGAAGGGAAATTAGACAAAATGTTTTTTGTGGTGGCACTTTCTACCTTGTTTACCGGATTGTATTTCATTGCTTCACGCCGAAAAATCATCACGCACGTTATGGGTTATCTGGTTATCGAAAATGGTGTTTTTGTACTATCGCTGGCGGTTGGTAACGAAATGCCCATGTTGGTGAATCTTGGTATCATGCTCGATATTTTTGCCAGTGTATTGATCCTGGGCGTATTCTTAAATAAAATCGGAGATGTATTTAAGGACATTGATGTTAACCAGCTTACTAACTTAAAAGACTATTGAAACTAATTCATAATTGATAATTCACAATTAATAATTAAAGTACCGATCTTGGTTCTTCAACTTATCTACAAATAACCATTTATGATAACAATATATTTGATAGCCGCCGTATTAATTGGAACGGGTCTCTTTCTTAATCGGGGGAAAGCGCTTAATTACACCCTCATTTGCTTGTTTCTTGTGCTGCAATGTGCATTCACGGTGTATGCATGTTTGCATTACACCGAAACGACGGCCAACTACTTTACCTTCGATTCGTTGGGGCTCATCATGTTGCTGACTGCCACCATTATCTCCATTCCGGCAGTTTTCCACAGTTATATTTACATCGAAGAGAGCGAAGAAATGACACCGCGCTCGCGGGCAACTTATTTTGGTGCCATCGTGTTTTTAATAACGGCAGTGAGTGCTGCTTATCTGGCGAATCATATTGCTGTGGTTTGGATTTTTACAGAAATAAGCACCCTGAGTGCATCTGCTCTGATATATCACCATCGCAATAAGCTGGCATTAGAAGGCACCTGGAAATATGTATTTATTTGCGCTATAAGCATAACCTTTGTTTTTATCGGCATCTTATTTTTAAGTCTTTCATTTGTCAATGCGCATTCCGACGATTTATCGTACAAAAACCTACTGGCACACAGCTCATTGCTGAATTCATCCTGGTTGCGATTGGCCTTTTTGTTTATCTTTACCGGATTTACAGCTAAACTTGGACTTTTCCCCATGTTTACTGCCGGCGTCGATGCAAAGGACAAAGCTCCCGGACCTGCCGCAGCATTGTTATCGAGTATTGTTATGTGCATGGGTTTTGTAGGTATTTTTCGCATTTACGTGATCGTAGCCAATACTCCCTTACTGCATTGGGCGAGTTTGGTGGTGGGTATCGCCGCCTTCTTGTCGTTGTTTATTGCTACCGTTTACATGATAAAAGTAAAAAACATAAAACGAATGATGGCCTACTCCAGTGTAGAACATATGGGGTTGGTAATGTTGGGAATGGCTGCAGGAGGAATTGGATATTATGCTGCCGTTCTGCACATCGTGTTGCACGCTTTCGTTAAGTCGAGTCTATTTTTTCAATACAACCAATTATATAAAGTATTCAGAAACAAGAACGTTTATCATTTGGGGAATTATTTTAAATATAATACTACAGGAGCAATGGTCGTCCTTTTCGCCTTTATAAGCGTAACAGCTATGCCACCGTCGGGAATGTTTGTAAGTGAATTTCTTATCTTTCGTTCAATGTTCGAGGCCAACCAACTGTTATTACTAATCGTTGTATTGTTGCTACTTACGCTTATTATCTGGGCATTTGCCAAAAGTATATTCAAGATATTGTTTATACCGGCAGTTAACTTCGACGAAAGTACGGTGCCGGTCATCAGCCCATGGAGATCTACATCACAATTCATCTTATTGGGCGGAGCGGCTTATCTGGGGTTAAATCCACCAATGATTTTTGTAGATTTAATAAAAACAAGCATCGCTCTTTTGCCTCATTGATATTCAGAGCCAAGAGTCAAGATATCAGATATAGCACTCGTATATTTCACCCTTTCAATCTCACAATAAATTCAGACTAAACTTGAAAATAAAAGCACGACAGTATTATCATTATGCAACTTGTCCTGGCTCTTGATTCTTGATTCTAAAATCTCAAACATTTATGAACTATATCAGCATAAAAAACAATCAGACCATTTTACTTTCAGATATTCCGGAAAGTAATTATGAATCTTTTTTTGATATGAACTTTGGGTTGATTTCAGGTCATCCGGCAAGACATTGTGTAAATTATTTCGGATATAAAGCGGGCAATAACGTAAAACTTATTTGCTGTATTGCCGACGATACCACGCACGAGATATTGGTGTCGACCTGTTTGGTTCATAAAACGCATGAATTGGAATCGTTCAGTAAAGAGTTGCTGTGCTTTGAAAAATTTGAACGCGAAATTCATGAGAACTTTGGCATAAATTATATCGACCATCTCTGGTTGAAACCGGTTCGATACGCCAATAATCGTGATGATAAATCGCAAACCATTGCCAACTACCCTTTCTTCTCTATCGACAGTGAAGAGCTCCATGAAGTTGGCGTTGGCCCGATACATGCCGGAATTATTGAACCAGGGCATTTTCGGTTTATATGCAATGGGGAACAAATTCTGCACCTCGAAATCCAGTTAGGATATCAACATCGTGGTATAGAGCAACTTTTTATCAACAACAAAAAATTACTTCAGCGAGCCACTCTGGCTGAAGATATTGCAGGTGATACCGTCGTAGGACATGGGGTTACTTTTGCCCACCTTTGGGAGAGTATGTGTGGTTACGAAGCTCAACTCGATACCGAATTTTCGCGTACACTGGCATTGGAACTGGAGCGAATTGCAGTACACGTAGGTGATTTGAGTGGTGCTTGTACAGATATAGCTTACCAACTTGGTAGCGCCGTGTTTGGTCGCTTGCGTACTCCTATTATCAACTTTTTACAAGAATGGTGTGGAAACAGGATCGCCAAGGGGCTCATCAGACCGGGGCGGAACCAATTCCCTTTCACTCAGGAATTAGGCGAACGATTGAAGCATGTGTTGGATGTTTTTGAACCCGAGTTTAACGAAATGTCCGAAAAGCTATTTTCGCTATCCAGTGCTTTGTCACGTTTCGAACGAACCGGCCTAGTTTCGAATGAAGATGCTACAAAAATAGGCGTTGTAGGCATGGTGGCGCGCATGACCAATTTAAACCGAGACATTCGCAGTTCCCATCCCTTCAGCCTTTATTCGGAATTAGCCCATCAGCCTATTTTAAAACGCCACGGTGATGTCTATTCAAGGGTTCAAATCAGGAGAAAAGAAGTGGAGCAATCATTGCAATATATCCGTACATTAATTGCCAACATCCCAGCTCCAACCGAAAACAAGAGTATTACGGATGCTCCTAAACCGAGCTCATTCTGCTTATCGTTGGTAGAAGGATGGCGTGGTGAGATTTGCCATTGTGCGCTCACGGATAAAAAAGGTGATTTGATGATTTATAAAATAAAAGATCCCTCGTTCCACAATTGGCTGGCTTTAGCACTATGTGTAAGAAACAACGAAATATCAGATTTTCCAATTTGTAATAAAAGCTTTAATCTATCCTATTCAGGTCACGATCTTTAATTGAAGAAAACCCATGTTAGAAAATCTAAAAATAGTATTCCACCAAGGAAAACAATATATACCGGATCCGACTACAGTTGAAGTACCTGGTATTTTCAGAGGACGTCCTGTGATTAGCCTTGAGAAAGTGGACGAAACAGAACTGATAGCGTTGTGTCCAACGAATGCCATTACCAACCAACCCATTCAAATCGATTTGGGCAAATGCACGTTTTGTGGTGAATGTGCCATGCGTTTTCCGGAAAAAATATCGTTTACCAAAGAATATAAAATTGCAAGTAACGAACGGGAACGTTTAATTATTACTGAAGGCGAGGACAAAGCTATCGAAGTAAATCCTGACACTGTACGAAAAGAAATACACCGCGTTTTTGGCAAATCACTAAAGTTAAGACAGGTTTCGGCCGGTGGCGATAACAGTTGTGAGATGGAGCTAAATGCAGCCAACAATGTGCAGTTCGATATAAGTCGCTATGGTATTGATTTTGTGGCCTCGCCCCGCCATGCGGATGGAATTGTCATTACCGGACCAATTACAAAAAACATGGCCGAAGCAGTGCAGATATGTTACGATGCGATACCCGAACCAAAAATCATTGTATTGGTCGGTACCGATGCCATCAGTGGCGGGCTGTTTGCTGACAGTTCTGCAATCGACCGCAGCTTTCTCGACAAATACCATGTGGATCTGTATATTCCCGGCAATCCTGCTCATCCATTATCCATCGTTAATGGGCTGCTGGATTTAACCCGAAAACTAAAATAAGTAAGCACACTGCATTCTATTTTAAATCGATAAAAGGACTCTCATTCATGATCAACAATCATAGATGAGAGTCTTTTCTATTGTATATTAAACCAACGCAAAAAATATATTCTACTCAGGGAAGTCGAAAACAATGATTTTGTATTCACTTAATTTAATTCAGTCCACAAACTAAATTCACTAATGAGCCCACCATTAAGGGATTATCAAATTATTGCAAAAATAACAGTTCTTTTGCTTGCATAAGTTAATTATATATTGTAATTTTAGACCGTCAAAAGAAAATAATTTACGTAAATACACTGTCTGCATCCTTTGAGATAGGAATGTGTCGACTAAAAAGATTACTGTGATAGTAATAATCAAAAAAAACATTTAGAAGCTATGTTTGAAATTAATGCCGAAGTTTTAGCAAATACGATTCATTGCTCAAAAAATCATGGTTGTTTGACAACCGAAAGTAGTAGTCACTGTCTGAATATTGAAATTGTGAAGTGTATAGGTAACAAATTGCTCTTTGTAAAGTGTAACAATGGCTTTTGCAGGTATCGTATGAAATACGGCCATCAATCAACGATATGCAATTGTCCGGTACGCATAGCGATATACAATAAATACAAAAAGTAATCGTGATTCCTTTCGGTATTCCTCCAATAGCATTCAAGTACTTCAACAAGTGATACTCATTCTGAAGCAATCAAAAAAAGACAAATTGGCTGGTAGAAGTATCAATTTTAGAGGTAAATCATTAAAAAACACACAAAACATTTCCTTAATTGAAAGCAAAAGCGTATTTTTGTATAGATTTTTTTGAAAAATGACAAACCGATACGAAGAACTTATAAGCGCATTTGAAAAAAGACTGCGAAAATTGATTTCGGAGTACACGTCATTACTTGACCAAAACAAAAAATTGAAAGCCGAATTAGACCGAAAACAAACCGACCTAATGATAGCTCATCAAGAAATTTTGGAGCTCCGAAAGAATTACGACCATTTGCAAATTGCAAGAAACATGGGAGGCTCAGAAGCCGAACGAACAGAATCGAAACAAAAAATAAGCAAAATGGTGCGGGAAATAGACAAATGTTTAGCGCTTTTGGATGAATAGAGCGTATGAGAGACGATAATTTTACAATAAATGTACAAATTGGTGGCTTTAGAATGCCACTAAGTATTGCTCGTAAAGACGAGGAGTTGTATCGGAAAGCCGAAAAAATGGTAGTGAACTATCTGGAAAAATACCAGAAACTTTATAACCAACGACCTTCTGAAGAAATCCTTATTATGGTGGCATTTCAAATTGCTGTCATAGTGTCAAAACAGGAATTGAAAGAGGATACAGTACCGTTAGCCGAAAAAATACAATCTTTGGACGATGAATTAAAAGCTTTACTAACCAAAGAATAGTATCAAACACATCGTTTTTTTTACATTATTTCCGCATTACGTTGTTTAGTACAAATCAGTCCATTTTAGAGTGGAACAATTGTCCTTTTCGATGCGATGCGTTTTTTATGCATCAACACTAAAATAAAAGATTACACAATTATTAATTACATACTTAAATTCACAACATGGAAACCATAATAATCGGACTGATTGCCTTAGTTGTAGGAGCCGGAGGAGCATTTGTCGTCCTTCGCTTTGTCAACAAAAGAGCTGTTCAGGAAGCAGAAGCGGAAGCCGAATTGCTTAAGAAAAACAAGCTTATAGAAGTAAAAGAAAAGTTTATCGGACTAAAAGCGGAACACGAACAACAAGTTCAGGAACGTAACGCAAAAATTCAGGCCGTAGAGATCAGACTTCAACAAAAAGAAATGCAACTGAACCAAAAGCAAGGGGATGTACAACGCAAAGTAAACGAAGTAGAAGCACAAAGAGAACAACTTGAACACAAAGAAAGTAGTCTTGAAATAAAGAAAAAAGAATTGGAGCACTTGAGCCATCAAGCTCAGATCCAACTCGAAACTATTTCGGGTCTTTCTGCTGATCAAGCTAAAGAACGATTGGTAGAAGCATTAAAAGAGGAAGCCAAAACCGAAGCCATGTCATACATCAACGACATCATGGAAGAGGCCAAAATGACAGCCAATAAAGAAGCTAAGAAAATCGTTGTTCAAAGCATTCAACGTATTGCAACTGAAACAGCTATTGAAAACTCAGTAACCGTTTTCCACATTGAGTCGGACGAAATAAAAGGACGCATCATTGGTCGAGAAGGACGTAATATCCGCGCACTGGAAGCAGCTACAGGTGTTGAAATCATTGTTGATGATACCCCCGAAGCAATTGTTCTTTCAGCATTTGACCCTGTTCGTCGCGAAATAGCACGCCTATCACTTCACCAATTGGTTACCGACGGACGTATTCACCCTGCCCGTATTGAAGAGGTGGTAACTAAAGTTCGCAAACAAGTGGAAGAAGAAATAGTAGAAATAGGTAAACGTACCACCATCGACCTTGGAATTCACGGATTACACCCCGAATTGATTCGTTTGGTGGGTAAAATGAAATACCGCTCGTCATACGGACAAAACTTATTGCAACACTCACGCGAAACAGCTAACCTTTGTGCCACTATGGCAGCAGAGCTGGGATTGAATCCTAAGAAGGCTAAACGTGCAGGATTGCTTCATGATATAGGCAAAGTGGCAGACGATGAACCGGAATTGCCACACGCAATTCTTGGCATGCGTCTTGCAGAGAAGTACAAAGAGAAACCGGATATTTGTAACGCCATAGGTGCTCACCACGACGAAGTAGAAATGGAAACACTTATTGCACCTATCGTTCAGGTATGTGATGCTATTTCGGGAGCGCGCCCAGGTGCACGTCGCGAAATTGTAGAAGCTTATATTAAAAGGTTGAACGATTTGGAGGCTCTGGCGTTATCTTATCCCGGCGTATTGAAAACATACGCTATTCAGGCTGGACGCGAATTGCGCGTTATCGTTGGAGCGGACAAGATCGACGACAAAGAAACAGAGTTATTGTCGTTTGATATTGCCAAAAAGATACAAGATGAAATGACCTATCCGGGTCAGGTAAAAATTACCGTTATCAGAGAGACGAGAGCGGTAAGCTATGCAAAATAATTGATAAGAGGCAGTTGATCGTTATTTCAATTATCAACTGTCAATTATCAACTATAAAAATGGGGCTGTTTGGTTTTGACGTACTACATAGAAATCAAAGGAAAACATAAGAAATAAAGAGAGACTAAAACAACCTATATAACAGACATTTAAACACAAAAAGGATAACCAAAAGCATTATATTTGCTTTTGGTTATCCTTTTTTTTATCATTATTTGACTACCAGTTTGACTACTCGAATAGAATAATTATCTTTGCAATATAAACTATTCAAACTTTAGTACCTTATGAAAAATGAAAAGAGTATTAGTAAGTCAAAACCTACACCAAAAGCTAAAGAACAGATCAAAATTAAATTCAAAAAACTTGCGAATGGAAATCAAAGCATTTTTTTAGAAAAATATGAAGGCTACAAAATTACTGGAACATTAAAAGATGGCACTTCAAAAACTTCGGCTATCAGAAGTTTTGAATTTCTGAATATGTACTTAATTCCTGAAACAAACCCAACTGCTAAAGCAAAAAACAAAGACACTCTAAATCTTGCAAATACAATTAAGTCAATGAGGCTTGTTGATTTACAAACAAAGAATATTGGCTTCCCTGCAAAAAAAATCACAAAAGTAAATCTAATAGAATATGTTGAAGGAATTGGCGCAAAAGCACTTCTGGATACCAAAAACAAAAGAAGTGAATATTACACTTTCAAGTCACTCGCATATCATTTAAAAATATACAAAGGCAAGAATCTGTATATAAACGACATTGACAAGAATTATATAAATGGATTTATTGAATACTTGAAAACAGCAAAGAACGGCAACTTTGATGGGCAGGAAAACCAACCTATAATATCTCAGAATACTGCTCATAAGTTATTTGCTAAGTTTACAACGGTTCTAAAGAAGGCAATGCAAAATGAGATTATTTCAATCAATCCAATGCTATTCATTGATGACAAATCTAAGCCCAAAACTCAACCAAGTAAAAGAGAGTACTTAACCTTAGAGGAAATAAAGAAACTAATTGAAACTGATTGTAAACGACCCGAAATAAAAAAAGCTTTTTTATTTTGCTGTCTAGTAGGTATAAGATTTGAAAACGTCAGAAACATAGTATGGAATGATATCGTAACCGATAAAAATGGAACGGTTCTTAGCTACAAACAAATCAAAACGAATACTTTTGAGAATTTGCACATCAGTAATGAAGCTCTAAAATTTTTACCAACTAGAGCTACTCAAAATGGTACAGACAAAATATTTGAACTACCCAAAAACGAAACCGTCAATGGAGTTTTAGAGAAATGGGGAGAAGCTGCAGAGATCCATAAAAAGATAACCTTTCATGTCAGCCGTCATACAGCTGCCACATTACAATTAAGTTTAGGCACACCTATTGAAACTGTATCAAAGCTTCTTGGACATAGTAAAATTAGTACCACACAAATCTATGCTAAGATTATAGATAAAAATAAAGTCGAAGCTGTGAATTTACAAAATGGTATTTTTGACTAATTTTTTTTAATCCGAATTGATAATACATAGGCGACCTACTCACACTTTTATATTTAAGTAAACAAAAAAAATCCACTAAAATTTATTCTCATTCTTTATTTAATTAATCCATATTATATCATAATTCCTTTCTTTTCTTTTGATTCACCATTTTTTACTAAATTTGCACATTAAACAATTTAAAAGAAAAAAAATGACTCTTAAGGAAGTCTGTAATAAAATACAGAAAACAATGAATGAAATAATTCAACACGAATGCAAGGTAAAAGCACGTGCTCTAGAAGAAGGTCTAAAGGTACTGAATGAAAAGCAAAAAATTGAAGCGATAGAGAATATAAGAATTGAAACTTCGTTTGAGTTGGGTGCTATGGTTAAACAGCACTATAAAATATATGATGCAATAGTGAGATGGGAAAACAATAAAGATTTCATGTGGGAAAGTTCACTTATTGAGGTACTCACTTTTGATGAAAGAATGAAATACCGTAATTGTCCTTCAAATGATTATTCTCTTGAAAAATACAAAGAACAATCAGATATCTATGATAAGAAACTGCCTTACTTATCTTTCATTATCAAAGCAATGGTCCTCCTTAAATTTAAATATAGCATAGATCACTTAGAATTTCTTTATGTCAAAAGAAAAGAAGAGTCAAAACTGGCAATTAGAAATACTTGCTATTCAGATCAAACAATTAGTGAGACTCAAAATAAGAATAAAGTAGAAAATCCATTTGAGGTGAAATTAGATGACAAACAAATTGAAATCTTGACTGAATGTATTAATGAAGCCCACCTATTCGCAACAACTATAACGACAGATATATTGGTAAAGTTATTTACTTGTAAATTGCAAACTCCGTTAAAATCAAGAAACAACAGAAGTATAGCCTATCTTTTTTTTAGATTAGAGGGAAAGTATATCACTTACGAATGGGCAGCTGTTATCGATAACAACAAGCTAATCCTTGCCTCTAAAAAAGATGGGTATCTAAACAGTTCAGACTTATATGAAGCCAAAAGTAAAGTGCTTGAAAAGACTTCATCTTTTAAAACAATCATAGACAAATACATCGAACAACTGAAAAAACATTGAGCAAAGATTGTGACCTCAATCATCCTCAACCCTCCAGTCCATTTACTTATTATAATTTTGCCACCGTTAACAAAACAACGGGAATGCGCATTCCCATTTGTATAATTCAAACTATTACTCAAATGGATTCTATTTTAGAAAAAAGACTTACTGCAATTGAACAGCAAATGTTTATGAACAAGAATATACTTAGCTTCGAGGAAGCTAGTATATTCTTAAACCTTTCAAAAAGCTACTTATACAAACTCACCTCAGGTGGCTTAATTCCTCATTATAAACCACAAGGAAAGATGCTTTACTTTGAAAGAGAGCAGCTAGAAAATTGGTTACGTCAAAACCCGGTTAGAACACAGGCGCAAGTTGAAGACGAAGCTCAGCTATATATCCACAACCACAAAAAGTAGTGGTTATGGAAAATCAGGAAGAAGCAACAACCCCTAAATGTTCCAAAAACGAAAGCATTGAAAATTATCTATTCAAATGCTACGAATTCAGATTTAATACAATTAAGTGCAAACCAGAGTTTCGCAATAGAGGTAGGAATGAGCCCTTTATTCCTGTATCAAAATATGTATTCAATTCGTTTAGACGCGAACTGGATAAAAAAGCTGGCATAGCAACAACAACTGATAATCTGCGTGCAATTCTTGAAAGCGATTTCACACCAAGAATTGATCCACTGAAAGAATACTTTAATGGTTTACAGCCCAGACAAAGCGGAGAGATACAAGCTTTAGCTAACACTGTAACCGTAGCAAACTCAAAAATATGGATAACATATCTTACCAAGTGGCTAGTAGGTGTAGCTGCAAATGTGATAGATGATAGCCAGTGTTGTAATCACGTTTGTTTGGTCTTGACTGGTGAGCAAGGCAAGTTTAAAACGACTTTCCTTGATCATCTATGTCCTCAAAGTCTTAAAAGTTATCTTTTTACCGGAAAAATAGATCCTCAAAGCAAAGACATTCAAACATTGATTGCCGAGTATCTATTTATTAACATCGATGATCAATTAAAGGAGCTCAACAGAAAAGATGAGAATGCCCTGAAGAACCTAATTACAATGCCGGCTGTCAAATACCGCAGGCCATATGACATTTACATAGAGGAGTATCCACACACTGCTAGTTTTATGGCTTCTGTCAATGGTTTTGATTTCCTGACTGATCCAACAGGCTCTAGAAGATTCTTACCTTTTGAAGCTATTGAAATAGATATTGAGGCTAGTAAGAAAATCAATATGGATGGGGTATTTGCTGAAGTTATGTTTTTATATCATTCCGGCTTCAGATATTGGTTTAATGACATTGATATTCAAGAGCTCAACAAAAATAACAGTCGCTATTTAGCTCATACTTTAGAGTACGAAATGCTAGTTAAAGCTTTTATTGTCCCTAAAGAGACAGACAGTAATATTGAATATCTAACTAACTCCGATATCCTAAATTACCTAAGTGCCTATACAGACTTTAAGCTTAACGGAAAGACATTGGGTGCAGCTCTTAAACTTGCAAATTTCAAGAATGTTTCTAAAAGATTAAATGGAAATCCGGTTCATTGTTATGAAGTAACAAAAATAATCCCAAATCCATTCATACAATAAGATTTGATTCATTTGCATTACTACATTACTACAAAGTAAACCACTCCCCTGAAATAAAAAAGAATAGGCGTAGTAGGTAATCAGAATTATATCTGACTACCCACTTACTACACTACTACTAATTGTTATGTAGTAGCTACTACACTAACAATTCTACCACTACATACATAGCTGATATTCATCATTATACACAACCGTAGTTATGTAGTAAGAAAATCACTCATAAACAAAATAAAATTAGATATATGACTTTTAAAGACGCAAATAAAATCAGCATTAAAGACTATTTAGCAAAACTTGAAATATTCCCTACTAAAGAAATGGGTTATTATGGAATGTACCATTGTCCGTTCAGAAACGACAATGATCCAAGTATGAAAGTTGATTACAACAAGAACCTCTGGTTTGATTTTGGTAGTACAGCGTGTGGTGGTACACTGATTGATCTTATAATGAAGATTAAACAATGTTCAGAGCACGATGCTATAACAACACTAGAGAAAGAGGAATATAAATATGATTCTTTTTCTTTTCATGGGAATACATTAATCCCTTCAACCGGATTTATTATCAATAAAATTCAGTCACTTCAAAACAAAGCTTTATTAGATTATGTATGCGAAGAAAGAAAAATAAACAGTGATATTGCCAAACTGCACTTGCTAGAAATTTACTATTCAGTCAAAAATAAATCTTATTTTTCCATTGCTTTTCAAAACGATGGAAAAGGTTATGAACTTCGCAACGCTTATTTTAAAGGTTGCATCGGACAAAAAACAATGACCACCATTCGAAATCCAAATGTTACGAGCAATACTTGCTTAGTCTTTGAAGGGTTTATGAATTACTTATCCTACCTAACATTAAAAGAACAAAAGGAGCCGATTGAAAGTGATATTATTGTTCTTAACTCAACCTCTTTAGTGAAACAGATGATAAATAAGCATATTGTATACGATAAGATTTTCTGCTTTCTAGACAACGACACTGCGGGACAGGAAGCTTTGTGTAATCTGCAAAAAGAATATGGCCATCATCTATCAGATCAATCAATACATTATCGAGAATATAACGACTTGAATGACTTTCTATGTGGAAAAAAAATCAAAAAGGAAAAATCTCTAAGTAATCCAAAAAAGCTTAATCATCCAGCTAGGTAACGGACATTATAAATAATGCCATAGCTTATTAGGGCTTTTTCTTTACGCTTCGTTGCACTACACTAAAAAAGCCCACTAAGCCAAGGGATAAACCCCTCTGGACACCCCAAGAAAAAATCTTCGATTTTTGAAACGCAAACAACAAACGCAAACCAATAAGATTACGAACATGGGTTACGCCGTTCTCCATTTAGAAAAAACCTCAGGCACTGACACGGGAATGTCAGCGCACATAGAACGCACCATCTCCCCCAAAAATGCAGACCCTTCGAGAACTCACTTGAACAAAGAACTTGTTCTGTTTCCCGAAGGCGTCAGCAATCGGACACATGCTATCCAACACCGGCTAGAGAATGCAGGCATCACCCGGAAAATAGGAAAGAATCAGGTGAGGGCAATTCGAATTCTACTTACCGGAAGTCCGGAGGATATGAAAAGAATAGAGTCCACTCGGCAACTCGATGGCTGGTGTAAAGATAATCTGGACTGGCTAAAGAAAACATACGGAAACGATAATATCGTTTCTGCTGTTTTGCACCTGGATGAAACAACTCCACATATCCATGCGACTGTAGTGCCCATCACTACCGGGGAGCGAAGAAAAGCCAAGCAAGAACTATTAGGTACAAAGAAGAAATACAAGAAGAAAAACAGTGATGCTGTTCGCCTCTGTGCTGATGATATAATGTCCCGTGACAAGCTCAAAGAATATCAGAATAGTTATTCCCAGACAATGACAAAATATGGTTTACAACGTGGTATTGATGGTTCTGAAGCCAAGCATATATCTACCTCACAATATTATCGTGAACTACTTTCACAAACAGAAAGAGTGCAGGAGAATATCGGGAGCCTATTGCATCAACAGGAGCAAGTATCAGAAGAGCTTTCAAAGATCAAAAGGGAGATTAAAACTGAGAAATTAAAGAGTACAGCGGTAAATGTTGCTACATCCGCTATTGAGGGTATTGGCTCTGTCTTCGATAGTTCGAAATTGAAAAAACAAGAGAAGGAAATTGAGAAACTCAAAGCAGAGAACACAACTCTAAGAGCAGAAAATAAGCAATTAAATGAGCGTATCGGTCATCTAAAAAATGAATACGAAAAGACGACAGATAAACTCCGTGAAGAACTTAGAAAGATATACAACTTGTTTCCCGGCATTCGAGATTTATTCAACATCGAGAAACTTTGCAAGACTGTAGGTTTTTCGGATGAACTAACTCAAAAGATACTTACAATGAACCCTGTCGGTTTTAAAGGAAAACTCTTTTCGACAGAACACCATCGTGAATTTGAAACTAATCACTCTATCGCAAAAATAGAAAAAGACAATGCTGAACCAAGTCGACTTCGATTGTTTGTCGATAACTTAGAAGTTGCAGAATGGTTCAAAAAGAAATATCAGGAGTTTCAAAAAGATTTAGGGATTAACCCAAAACTAAAACAAGGAGAAAATAGAGGGTTTAAAA
>JAFLKK010000002.1 GCA_019163375.1 Paludibacter sp. | reverse complement strand
CAGGACTGGACTTCGTTGGTAACGCAAATCCCCGGCTTGAAAGTTTGTTTCCCGGTTACTCCTTACGATGCAAAAGGCTTGATGAACTCAGCTTTACAAGGAACTGATCCGGTTGTTTATTTCGAGAGCCAACGTATCTACGAAATTGGTGAGCAATTCCACAAAGGCGGCGTTCCTGAAGGTTACTACGAAATTCCATTTGGTGAACCGGACGTGAAAAAAGAAGGAAAAGACATTACATTCCTGACCGTTGGTCACACATTATATCCTGCTTTGGCTGCTGCTAAAGAATTGGAAGAGAAATACGGCTTGAGTGCAGAAGTTATCGACGCACGTTCATTGGTGCCATTCAACTACGAACAAGTGGTGGCTTCTGTGAAGAAAACAGGTAAAATCATTGTGGCCGGCGACGCTTGCGCACGTGGTTCGTTCCTGAACGACTTTGCAACGAACATCAGCACGCTTTGCTTCGACTACCTGGACGCTCCGGTATGTGTGCTTGGTTCTCGCAACTGGATTACTCCTGCCTTCGAATTGGAAGATTCATTCTTCCCACAAGTAAGCTGGTTCCTCGATATGATTAACGAACGCATCCAACCACTGGCAGGGTATGTTCCCGGTCAGAATTTTACGGATGCTGAGTTTATCAGAAGATCTAAACTAGGCGTATAATTTAGAAAACAAGGCGTGGAGTTACTCTGCGCCTTGATTTGTTTTTCTTTTAGAATGCAATAAATAATAAGCCTATGTTGAGATCAAAAAGCATTTATTTATTAATACCTTAAACTAAAAAATCATGGGAAACAAAGAAAAATTTAATATTGACAATTTTATTGTCAATGCTGGAAAAAAAATCTCATTGTCGGACTACCCTACTTTGTTCAAGAAAAAAGATATAACAAAAGAAGAGGGTGAACTATTGATTCAAAGAGACATCGAAGAATTAGCCTTATTACAAGACGTATTGTACGCTCAGAATAATCATGCTGTGTTAATTGTAATTCAAGCAATGGATGCAGCCGGAAAAGATGGCACTATTAAACATATAATGTCGGGTGTAAATCCAGCCGGGGTAAAAATCACCAGTTTTAAATCGCCATCTATTACCGAATTGGATCATGATTACTTTTGGCGGCATTATGCTGCTTTACCTGCTAAAGGTGAAATTGGTATTTTTAATCGTTCTCACTACGAAAACGTATTGGTAACTAAAGTTCATCCCGAGTTCGTATTAAACGAAATGCATAGCAAAGTAAAATCCGTGAAAGATGTCAATAAGCAGTTCTGGCAAGACCGATATAAACAGATTTGTCGATTTGAAAAGAATCTCGCAGAAAATGATACGACTATTTTGAAGTTTTTTTTAAATGTATCGAAAGATATTCAAAAAAGTCGGTTTTTGGATAGAATTGACGATCCCAAAAAGAACTGGAAATTCTCGGCTGCTGATTTGAAAGAAAGAGCTTATTGGGACGATTACCAATCAGCTTACGAAAATGCAATTAGCAAAACCAGTACCAAATCAGCTCCATGGTTTATAATCCCTGCAGACGAAAAATGGTACACTCGTTATGTGGTTGGACATATAATTTGCTCTGAATTAAAAAAACTAAACCTAGCCTATCCGAAAATACCGGATGTTGAAAAAGCTGCACTGCTGAAAGCAAAAGAAGCATTATTAAGCGAAAAATAAAAACACGAAAAAGCCTTATTTTAAATATCAACATGAAAAAAGTAAACGCACATCTCCACACACCTTACTCATTCAGTGCATTCAAGAATGTTGCTGAAGCGCTCGACAGAGCTGTTGCCGAAGGCGTAAAAGTGGTGGGAATAAATGATTTTTACAGTACTGCCGGCTACAACGCATGGGCGACAGGCTGCAAGGAACGCGGATTGTATCCGTTGTTCAATATAGAATTTATCAGTCTGAACGAAGCCGACCAAAAAGCCGGCTTGAGGGTGAACGATCCCGGAAACCCCGGTCGCACCTACCTAAGTGGCAAAGGACTTTCGTATCCTTTCCAGTTGGCAGAGCCTTTTGCTACCCAATTGGCGGACGTAACCAAGGAAGCCAATGCACAGGTTGAAGCTATGTGTGGCAAGGTAAATGAAATTCTGGATGCAAATAATGCCGGTTTCACATTGGACTTCGAATGGATTAAAAACGACCTGACTAAAGGTTCTATCCGCGAGCGCCATTTAGCCAAAGCATTGCGTCTGAAAGTGTACGAAGCTTGTAATAACAACCCATTGGATATTCGTATCTTGTTTCACAAACTTTTCGGAGGAAAAGAATTGAAATCGGAAATCAACGACATTGCCGGAGTGGAAAACGAAATTCGTGGCAACTTGCTCAAAGCAGGTGGTGGCGCTTTCGTCCCCGAAGATCCAAAGGCATTTTTGCCCATGCAAACCGTTTGCGATATTATCGTGGCGGGTGGTGGCATACCAACGTATCCTTTTTTGGCCGATGACGCCAAAGGTGGTTATACCGATTTCGAAGGCGATTTGGGAAAAGTGGCAAAACAATTGACCGAGCGTGGTTTTCATTCGGTAGAATTTATCACTACCCGCAACGGTGTGGAACTGTTGGAAAAATACGCCAGCTATTTGCACGACCAGGGCTTTGTGGTAACATTTGGTAGCGAGCATAATACGCCAGCTATGGAACCGATTGAGCTTTTTGCACGTAACAGCACGCCACTTACCGACCGTTTGATGCAAATCAACTACGAAGGTGTTTGCGTGGTGGCGGCTCACCAACATTTGGTTGCACAAGGCTTGCGTGGCTACGTGGATGCCAACGGACAAGCCGACCGCAGCAAACGGGGTGAGTTTATAAAGTTGGGAGACGAATTAATTAATAATGCATAATTCACAGTTCATAATTCAATAGGTTTCAAGTTATTTTGTGTCCTATGTGCCTATTGTGGTTCAACTAAAATGAAAGAAATACAACAATTAATCGAAATATCGCAATTCTACGGCCGTGATAGCCGTTTCGTAATTGCAGGCGGTGGAAATACATCGTACAAAAATGCAGAGAAAATCTGGGTAAAAGCCAGTGGTTCGTCGTTGGCAACAATTACCGAAGAAGGTTTTGCGGTGCTTGATCGTGCCAAACTAAACCTCATGTCCGACAAAGTGTACAGCACTAATGCCGCTGAGCGTGAGGAGCAGGTAAAAAATGATTTGGCCGATGCTACCATCACCAAAGGCAAACGCCCATCGGTGGAAACATCGATGCACAACGTGATTGATTTCGCCTTTGTAGTACATATGCACCCAACGCTAGTAAACGGTTTGATGTGCTCCAACAATGCTCAAGCCGACTTGCAAAAGCTGTTTGGCACCAAAGCATTGTACATCGAATACACCGATCCGGGTTATGTCCTATTCAAAAAAGTAGAAGATGCGATCAAAGCATTCCGCGCTGAGGATGGTGCTGAACCAGCTGTTATCTGGTTGCAAAACCACGGAATCTTCGTAGCTGCCAACAGTATTGAAGAAGTGAAGGTACTTTATACCAAAGTGCTTGATACACTTGAAAAAGCGGTAAAATTACCTGTCCCTAGCGAAGAACGCGCAACGTGCAGCTGCACCGAACAAATCCTTCCGGGCATTCGTATGATACTTTCAAAAGAAGGTTTGAAAACCCTGAAAGTACGCAAAAATGCGTTGGTAAAACATTTCTACGACACAGAAGAAGCGCAGGCTAAAATAGCAAAACCTTTTACTCCGGATGCGATTGTCTATTGCAAATCAAACTATATTTTCCTCAACGACGAAGAACCGGAAGCTGTATTGGCTGAGGCTGCAAAACAAATTCCGGCTTTCACCACTAAGTTTGGTTATCAACCTAAGATTTTTCTGATAAAAGGAATTGGCTTGGTAGCAGCCGGCGATAATGCTGCCCAATGTGATATTTTATTGGATGTGTTCGAAGATGCGATGAAAATTGCGTACTACTCTGAATCGTTTGGTGGAGCACACCCAATGTCGCAAGCGCAAATCGACTTTATCGACAACTGGGAAGTAGAAAACTACCGTCGCAGTGTGGCGGCTGGTGGAGCCACTGGTCGTGCAGAGAATAAAACTATTATCGTAACCGGAGCTGCACAAGGCTTTGGCGAAGGAATTGCCCGATGCTTGTTGCAACAAGGCGCTAACATTGTGGTAGCAGATATGAACGAAACGGTTGGACGTGCCACTGTCGAGCGTTTCAACACCTTGGCAAAAAGCAACCGTGCCATCTTTGTAAAAACCAACGTGAGCGAAATTCCAAGCATTGAAAACCTCGTGCACGAAACCATTTGCAACTTTGGCGCTATCGATGCCTTCATTAGTAATGCAGGCGTTTTGCGCGCAGGTGGACTGGACGATATGACCCCCGAAGATTTTGAATTCGTAACAAAAATCAACTATAACGCTTATTTCTATTGCACCAAAGTGGTTAGCAAGGTAATGAAGCTGCAAACCAACTACGCACCAGAGTATTATGCCGACATTATTCAGGTAAATTCCAAATCGGGATTGCGTGGTAGCAAGGCTAATTTTGCCTATGCCGGTGGTAAATTCGGCGGCATTGGTCTTACTCAGTCATTTGCATTGGAGTTGGCTCCATTCCGCATCAAAGTAAACTCTATTTGCCCGGGCAATTTCTACGAAGGTCCACTATGGAGCGACCCGGTTAACGGTCTGTTTGTTCAGTACTTAAATGCCGGTAAAGTACCAGGAGCTAAAACGATAGACGATGTGAAAGCGTTTTATTTAGCACAAGTACCATTACAAAAAGGTTGTTCGCCCGAGGATGTTACCAAAGGTGCCCTTTATCTGATGGAGCAATGCGGCGAAACCGGACAGGCATTGCCAATTACCGGCGGACAAGTGATGCTTTCATAGAACCAAGAGTCAAGAACCAAGATTCAAGACAGCGGTCTCCAAAGAGCTTTCATCGTGAGATTAGAATAAAAATATAAATAATAAAAATCAACCAGTGCAAAATCAACTATCAATACAAAACCGTCTTGATTCTTGGTTCTTGACTCTTGGTTCTCAAATGATATGAAAACAAAAGCAATCCGTTTATATGGCAAAAAAGACCTTCGTTTAGAAGAGTTCGAATTGCCACAGATTAAAGACAATGAGATATTGGCAAAAGTAGTTTCCGATTCGCTGTGTATGTCATCATACAAGGCAGCAACTCAGGCTACCGACCACAAACGTGTTCCGAACGATATCGCCGAGAATCCTATTATCATCGGACATGAATTTGCCGGAGAATTGGTACAAATCGGTGCGAAATGGGCTGATAAATTCAGTGCAGGAGATAAATTCTCTATCCAACCGGCTTTGTATTTCGAAGATGGTCCTGTGGGCGTGTTGAGCGCACCGGGTTACAGCTACCAACATATTGGTGGTGATGCAACCTACGTGATTATCCCGAACGAGGTAATGGAAAAAGACTGTCTGTTGGCTTACAAAGGCGAAGGTTACTATCCTGCTTCGTTGGCTGAACCGCTTTCGTGCGTGATTGGCGCTATGCATGCCAACTACCACACTACTCCCGGAAGCTATGTTCACAAAATGGATATTGTAGATGGGGGTAAAATGGCTATTTTGGCCGGCGTGGGTCCAATGGGACTGGCCGCTATCAATTACGTACTTCGTCGCAACGACCGCAAACCATCGATTTGTGTAGTTACAGATGTAGATCAGACACGTCTTGATAGAGCAGCACAGTTTTACAGCGTTGAATTTGCTGCTTCACGCGGTATTGATCTACGCTATGTAAACACAGGCAAAATGGAAAATCCGGTGGAAGACTTGAGAGCCATTACAGGAGGTTATGGTTACGATGACGTTTTTGCTTTCGCACCCGTAAAACCGGTGGTGGAGCAAGCTGATGCTATTCTGGCATTCGACGGTTGTTTGAACTTCTTTGCCGGTCCGAGTGATCCTAACTTCAGTGCCATGTTCAATTTCTACAACGTGCATTATGCTTATACTCACGTGGTGGGAACCAGCGGTGGAAATACCGACGATATGGTGGAAGCTCTTGATATGATGTCGAAAGGCCTCGATCCTGCCGGATTGGTAACGCACATTGGCGGTTTAGGAGCTGTTATTGAAGCAACTAAACATTTACCGGAAATTCCGGGCGGAAAGAAATTGATTTACACACACGTAGATATGCCATTGACACCAATTTCGGACTTTGCCAAACTGGGCGAAACGAATGACGTGTACAAAACATTAGCCGAAATGTGTGACAAAAATCTGGGTTTGTGGAGCGTAGAGGCAGAAACTTTTTTGTTGGCAAATGCTGACAAATTGTAAAAGAAACAACCTTTCCTGAAAGTTTCGATTGTAAGGGAAGTATTGGTATAAAGTTTATTTAAATAAAAAAAAATGAAACAGTTAGATGTTAACTTAATGCATCCGAAAGAGCAGATTAATGTGATTATCGGACGTATTTATCGAAGTGGTATGACTACTACTTCAGGTGGGAACATTTCCATTAAAGATGGAAACGGTGATATTTGGATAACGCCTTCGGCGGTTGATAAAGGATCATTGACAGTGAAGGATATTGTGTGTGTAAAAAAAGACGGAACAGTAATTGGTCTACATAAACCATCGTCGGAATTTCCATTTCACAAAGCTATTTTTGAAGCCCGTCCTGAATTAAAGGCTATCATTCACGCTCACCCACCGGGATTGGTTGCATTTAGTATTGCCCGCGTTGTGCCTGATACCAGTATCGTTCCACAGGCTCGCAAGATTTGTGGCGAAATTGGCTTTGCACCTTACGGCTGCCCGGGAAGTGAAGATTTGGGTAAGAAAATTGCCAACGAATTCAAAAACAAAAAATACAAGGCTGTTATCATGGAAAACCACGGAGTAGTACTTGGTGGAACCGATATGATGGACGCTTATCAACGTTTCGAAACATTGGAATTCTGTTGTCGGACGATAGTAAACGCCGGTCATATTGGAAAAATAAACACATTGACCGATGAACAGATATCAAAATATTTGAATCATTTTCCAAAGAATATCACACCATTTATGGATGTTGAATATCCATCCGACGAGCGTGAAATTCGTACAGATATGGTAAATATCATCCGTCGTGCCTGCGATCAGGGATTAATGATTTCCACTTATGGAACCGTTTCTGTACGTTGGAAAGATGATGATTTTTTGATTACGCCACGCGATGTAGCACGTTGGGACATTTTACCGAAAAATATTGTTCAGGTAAAGAACGGTATGGCTGAAGCCGGAAAAGTGCCAAGTCGTTCGGTAGCACTTCACCACCGCATTTATCAACTGAATCCGCATATCAACTCAATTATTACCACACAGCCAACAAACCTAATGGCACATGCGGTAAGTCACCAAAAATTTGATGTGCGTACTATTCCTGAAAGCTGGATTTTCTTGCAAGATGTACCGTCTATTCCATTCGAAAGCTTGTACACCGACACCGAAGATATCGCTCAAATGTTCGACAAGAACCGTGTCGTGATTGTTGAAAACGATTCAGTAATTGTCACAGGTAATAAACTGATCAATACATTCGACTACCTCGAAGTGGCTGAATTCTCGGCAAATTCACTGGTAATGGCTTCGTCAATCGGACCGCTTCAACCTATGGGTGATAAGGAAATTGATGAATTGCGGGTGGCGTTTAATGTAAAATAATTAGACCCCCAACCCCCTAAAGGGAGCTTAAGAGATTACGTCCGGTTGATTTATTCAATCGGACGCACTTTGATATTTCTAATAATAAACTAACCAATAGCCCCCATTTGGGGGTTGGGGGTGAATATCATGCAAATCATATATTCAACATCCAATTCGCCATCTTTCAATCTGGCTGCCGAGGAATTTCTTTTCTCCGAACGTCAGGATGACTTGTTGTTTCTGTATGTGAATAATCCAAGTGTCATTATTGGCTCCAATCAGGCCATTCGGAATGAAGTTGACCTGGAGTTTTGTGCCCGGCACAAGATTCAGGTAGTACGCCGAATGTCAGGTGGTGGAGCTGTTTATCATGATGAAGGAAATCTCAACTACTGTTTTATTTCCAATAAAATGGCAAATAAACCGGTACTCAGTTCGGATTTTATGTTGCCAATTGTAGAAGTCCTTTCGGCATTGGGGGTTCCTGTAAACATTGGTAAACGCAAAGATCTGTGGTTAACCGGCGAATATAAAATCTCCGGCACAGCTTCACATATCGGTAAAATGCGCGAACTGCATCATGGTACTTTACTATACGATGCTAATCTCGATGCACTTGAAAACGCACTCTGCTCCAAAACAGTAGATGCAACCATTAAAGCCATCCCCTCAGTTCGAAGCGCTGTAAAAAACCTGCGAGCTTGGTTCGGCGAACAAGGGCTATTTACACTCAGCGCAACGGATTTTTTTGAGTTTCTGGTTCAAAAACTTGCCGTTTACTTTCAGCAAGAAGGATATTTAGCACTGACGAATATTGAAACAGAAAAAATCAGTGAATTGGCTGAAAAAAAATATATGTCAGAAGAATGGACGTATAAAAAATAGTGCTAAGGCACTGAAATTTTGAATAACTATCAAACTATTTAAATATGAGTATCAATAGTATTATTTTAAATGAAACGTCCTATTTTGGAGCGGGAAGTCGTGCTGTTTAGAATTGTACAAAATAGCATTTTTGATTCAATAGTAATTCAATTAATTATATTAAGGAGGCTGTCTCAAAACAAAAATTGAGTCAGTTTCCTTTTTTTGTATATTTAGTATAAATCTAAATTAGACATCCGTCTAAAAAACAGTGTTTACGATTAAAATGTTATCTTTGTAGTCTGTTTAAAAGAAAAATGTAATTTAAATGAAAGGAAATGATAATACAGCAGTGCTTCTAATGCATTGCCCCGACAGACCTGGAATTTTGGCCGTTGTTACCGAGTTTATTAATCAACATAAAGGGAATATTTTATACCTGGATCAATATGTCAACCGCGAAGAAAAGGTATTTTTCATGCGTGTGAAATGGGAACTGGATAACTTTCAAATTCCTAAAGATAAAATTGAAGAGTATTTCGAAACATTGATTGCCACTCGCTTTAATGTTGAATTCAGACTTTATTTTGCGGATACAAAACCCCGCATGGCAATTTTCGTTTCCAAAATGTCGCACTGCTTGTACGATTTATTGGCTCGTTATGCCGCCGGCGAATGGCATGTAGAAATACCATTGATTATCAGCAATCATCCCGATATGGAAAGCGTGGCAAAACGTTTTGGCATCGAATATCATATTTTCCCTATTACAAAAGAAAACAAGGCCGAGCAAGAAGCACTACAATTGAAATTGCTCAAAAAACACAATGTAACTTTCTGTGTATTGGCACGCTACATGCAAGTTCTGTCAGCCGATTTTATTGATCATTTTCCAAATAAAATCATTAATATTCACCATTCATTCTTACCTGCATTTGCCGGTGCAAAACCATATCATGCTGCTCACCAGCGCGGCGTAAAAGTAATTGGCGCCACCAGTCACTACGTCACAAGCGATTTGGATGCCGGTCCAATTATCGAGCAGGATGTAACCCACATTTCGCACAAAGACACTGTTGAAGAATTAGTAAAAAAAGGACGCGATTTGGAGAAAATAGTTCTTTCGCACGCTGTGGAGAAGCACATTGAGCGAAAAATTCTGGCCTACAAAAACAGAACCGTTGTATTTCAATAGTCTGAATCTTTCATTTTTGTCATTCACTACAAAACAAGAATCGTTCACTCGAATCTTGTTTTTGTTTTCTTGTACATTACCGTTTAGTTCTAACATTTAATAAAAATGGAAGTAACCCGCTTATTTGACTTACAGGATAATTACTTAGAAAAATATCCCACACAAGATACCGCATTAGCCTGCAAACGTAATGGTGTATGGCTTAAATTCAGCATTCAGGAATATGTTGAGCTTACAAACTACATGAGTTACGGCATGATGAAGCTGGGCATAGAGCCGGGCGACAAAGTAGCCATTGTAAGCAGCAATCGTCCTGAATGGAATATGCTCGACTTTGCTGCTATGCAGATTGGAGCCATCTCTATCCCTATTTATCCTACCATCAGTCAGGATGATTACAGACACATTCTGAATCATGCCGAGATGAAAATGATATTTATCGAAGGTAAAGAATTGCGTACCAAACTAGAACCCATCTTGCCTGAGATAAAATCACTTAAAGAAATTTTTACTTTTGTAGACCAACAAAGCCAATATAAATACCTGGATCAATTAATCGAACTTGGTAAAGAAAATCAGCAACCCGAAAAACTAGCGCAGTTAAAAGCAGCAGTCAAACCGGGCGATATGGCTACAATTATTTACACTTCAGGAACAACAGGAACTCAGAAGGGTGTTATGCTTTCGCACAGCAACATTCTTGGCAACGTGAAACATCTGGAAAATATCCCTTCGAAATGGAGCAACAAAGCGCTTAGTTTCTTGCCACTTTGCCATGCTTACGAACGCATGTTGGTGTACTTGTATCAATATCTGGGCATGTCGGTTTATTATGCCGAGAGTTTAGGAACGATAGCCGAAAACATAAAAGAAATTCAGCCAACGATGATGTCGTGCGTGCCTCGTTTGCTCGAAAAAATTTACGACAAGCTCTATCTATCGGGCAAAAAGCTGCCATTTTTCAACAGATTGATCTATTTTTGGGCTTTCAATCTGGCTACTAAATTCCAATTGGAAGGAATGAGTAAATGGTATACCATGAGACACAGAGTGGCTGATAAACTTGTTTATTCAAAATGGAGAACCGCCATTGGTGGTAACTTCGACATTGTTGTTTCGGGTGGTTCGGCCATTCAACCACATATCGCCTCATTTTTCTCTGCTATCGGAATGCCTGTTTTCGAAGGATATGGACTGAGTGAAACTTCTCCTGTAATTGCCGTTCATCAACGCGTTAAATTCGGAAGACAGATTGGGACTGTTGGCCTACCACTAGAAGGTGTGGAAGTAAGACTAACTGATCGCAACGAAATAATTTGCAGAGGACACAATGTTATGCTGGGTTACTATAAAGACCCCGAACTCACAGCACAAATGATAGATAAAGACGGTTGGTTTCACACTGGTGACACTGGTAAACTTGGCGCTAAAGGACAACTAACCATTACCGGTAGATTAAAAAGCATTTTCAAAACTTCATTTGGAAAATACGTTAATCCACAGGCAATCGAATCTAAATTTACCGAATCGGCATTTATTGAGAATATGATTGTACTGGGCGAGAACAAGCAATTTGCAGCAGCATTAATTTCACCCGATTTCGCATTCCTTAAATCGTGGTGCAAAAAACACAAAATAGAATATACCACCAATCAGGAAATGATTGAAAACCCACTGATAATAAAACGATTACAGGTTGAAATAAAGCATTACAACCATTATTTTGGTGACTTTGAACAAGTAAAACGATACCTGCTTGTACCCGAAGAATGGACGCAACCAATCGGATTCCTCTCCCCTACTCTTAAAATAAAACGGAACGTGATTGAGGCATACTATGCGGATAAAATTGAAAAACTATTTCAATAACAATTAAAACTAGCTGATAAAGAACGTATAACATCAACAATTGGCCAATAAATCGGGGTATAATTACCACCCTTCAATTGCCAGTTATCAATTATACTCGTATCTTTGTGCCGTGAAAAAACGTTACTTCCTCTATTTTTCGTACAAAGGCACTGCCTACCACGGCTGGCAAGTGCAACCCAACGGCATATCGGTACAAGAAGTACTGATAAAGGCTTTGAGCACTATTTTGCGTACCGAACTGGAACTGACAGGTGCCGGCAGAACAGATGCCGGCGTACACGCAAAGCTCATGGTTGCTCATTTCGATTTGGAGACCGACTTGCCTTCAAATTTTGATTTAGTGGCCAAACTCAATAGCTTTTTGCCAAATGACATTGCTGTTTTCAAAATTGTTGAAGTTCAACCGAATGCACATGCTCGTTTTGATGCTAACGCCCGACGCTACGAGTACCATGTTATCACTTCTAAGGATGCTTTCAGAAACGAACTTGCCACCCGCCTAAGTCACCAGCTGGACTTTGAAGCAATGAACGAAGCTGCACAAACACTCAAAGAATATCGCGATTTCACCAGTTTCAGCAAACTTCACACCGATGCCATGACCAATAACTGCGATATCTCGCATGCCGGTTGGACAAAGCAAGGCGACGAGTGGGTATTCACCATTCAGGCCGATCGGTTTTTGCGGAATATGGTACGCGCCATCGTGGGCACATTGCTCGAAGTGGGACGTGGAAAAATGACCATTGATGATTTCCGAAAGGTTATCGAATCGGAAAACAGATGTAAAGCCGGAACATCAGTACCCGCTCAGGGCTTATATCTGGTTGACATCAAATATCCTGAGAGTATCTTTATTTAAGCTACTCTCAATTTTTAATTTTAAATTCTCAATTATAATATGTGGTTAATCCTCGCTTTTATTTCTGCTATTTTATTAGGTTCGTACGAAGTTTTCAAAAAAGTTTCATTAAATAAAAATGCTGTTATCCCGGTAATCTTTGTGTCGATTTTGTTTTCATGCCTCACACTCATTCCGTTTTTATTCCTTTCTGAATTTTTCCCCAATACTTTAAAAGATTCCATATTCTTCGTGCCGCGAGTCGATTTTCACGCGCATATGCTATTTGTTCTCAAAGCAGTTATCGTACTTACTTCCTGGCTCTTTGCTTACTTTGCGCTAAAACATCTACCACTGTCGCTAGCATCACCTATCAAAGCCACACAACCCGTTTGGACAGTAGTTGGCGCTATGTTGATTTTCGGAGAGAAACTAAACGGTTTTCAGGCTGCCGGTGTGGGTATCACCCTGGTTTCGTTTTTCATGTTCTCGGTAGTTGGCAAAAAAGAAGGAATATCATTCAGAACCAACAAATGGTTTTGGTTTATCGTAATGGCCACTTTAACGGGCGCACTGAGCGGACTGTTCGACAAATACCTAATGAACAGATACGATGCCATGTCGGTACAAGTCTATTATACATTTTATCAGGCCATTATCATGGGACTGATCACGCTTTTTTTATGGGCGCCAACCAGGGAGAAAACAACACCTTTTACTTTTAAATGGGCTATTTTCTTTATTTCGCTCTTTCTGGTAACGGCAGATTTCGTTTATTTCTACGCGCTAACGTTGCCTGATTCTATGATTTCGGTAGTTTCTACCATTCGTCGCTCGGGCGTTATTGTTCCTTTTTTCTATGGAGCTTTTGTTTTGCGCGACAAAAACATAAAACTCAAAGTACTGGATTTGATTGGAGTCTTAATTGGAATGTTTCTTTTGTACCTTGGATCAAAATAATTCAACAATAAACATTTCGATATATCACTATATATCAGTGGAATAAATACAAAAAAACTGCAATATTCTGCATACATCTATTTTTGAAAATAATATTTCCGGAAATAGTTTGATTATTAGATGAAAATTAGTACTTTTGCAAGCCGAAACAGAAACACCGAAAAAATAAATTAAAACATACAGATATGAAAAGCGGAATTCATCCAGAAAACTATCGTCCGGTAGCATTTAAAGACATGTCGAACGGCGACACCTTTATCTCTCGTTCAACCGTAAACACAAAGGAAACTATCGACATTGATGGTGTAACTTATCCAGTTGTGAAAATGGAAATCTCAAGTTCATCACACCCTTTCTACACTGGCAAATCGAATTTGGTGGATACTGCAGGACGTGTTGACAAATTTATGACTCGTTATGCAAAACGCATCGAAAGCAAAAAATAAGTCGTAATAAAAACGTATAAAAAAAGCCTCTGGAAATTTCCAGAGGCTTTTTTTATGGCTTGCGTTGCCATCTATTATTCTGTAATTCAAATCGTATTGCCTTATCATCCAACAATGGTGCTATAAGCTTTCGATCTTCATCGCTCATAAAATCGGTACTATTATTTTTTGCAATAATCGCTCCTGTCACCGAATCAAAACTTAGTGAGACGAAGCTATTCCGCAATACACTTTCAACCCAATGCATATCAAGATCTGTACTATCCACTTTCGTTTTATTCACCCACTCAATCGCCTTCGGCAGAATAAACTGAAGAGGCATCGGCTTCCATGTTGTATCATAGAACTCGATGACCGACTGACAAACCGGAGCACACACCGTACGAATAACACCCAACACAGGCTTGTTATCGTCCAACCTAAGCACTTTCATAGCAAAAGAGCTACTAGACGTGTTCTTCACCTGCACAAAGCTATTCAGCGAATCTAACGTTAGCAAGTGTGCACTTTTTCCAAACCGATTGGCGATACTATCACCATGACCAGACTTATAATATTCCACCAACTCTAACCTATTTTGCTTACTCAACGTAGGATTCAACACATCAGGCATAGCCACATATAACTTCTCTATATTCTGAGCTGCAATAAATTGATTGCACAGCATAACGCCGCACAACACGAACCATCTATTTCGTTTCTTTTGTTCCTTCATTGGTTTTCTTTTTACTCGATCCCGACAGCAAACGCCAGTAATAGCTAAACAAATCATCAAAGTTTTTAAAATCTTCTTTGTACATGAATCCAAAACCCTGAGTTGTTTTTGCCGTTCCCAAATGGTATCGATCAACTGTATGGTTATATCCTTTCAATCGGAATTTTCCTGATTCGGTAAGTAAATATTCAATATCCACATCGCCAATAAATTTATTCGCATTTGGATTTGTATTCTGAAGGTCATTCCTGTAACCGATATTTCCATTCACCACCCAACGATTATTCGGCTGCACAAATATTTTGGCCTGAATATCACTACTTTCCATATCCGTTTGTCGATAATCAAACCCTACCGAGATACTATTTGTTTTTGTTACTTTATTCACTAACGAGTTAACCTGTGCACTTAAGGTTGAAACGGCAAACGAAAGTCCCTCACTATTCAATACATTCGAAGTTGCTGCTCTTAGATATTCTGGTTGATAGAACTTATTGAACATCAGCAGATACACAATCTGCCGATTCATCATCTCGTCCGTATTAATAATATTCCGTACCTGTTGCTTCACACCCTCATCGCTCGACGGCAGTTCCACATCAAATTTCACAGTCGGCTTCATCAAATCGTCCGTCAGTTTTAGCACGCAGTTTACCGGCACACTCGATCGCATCGATTTTAATTGATCTTCGCTCATCAAATCGCGCAACGAAGCAGTTAGCGGATACAATGCCCGAATATTCACCTGGGCCGAAAAAGGATTTCCGGTCCACGACAAAGTGCTTCCACGGTCAATTTTAAATTCTTTACGAATCAGATTTTGAAGCGTAAACAAATAATAGCCATTGTCGATAACATATGTACCATAAAGTTTTATATCAGAGAATGAATCGAAAGCCACCCGAAGATTTCCATTTCCACGTCCGGTAATGATATCACCCGCTTTGGGGTCAACAATCAGCTCCATTTCGGCATTAGGATTTACATCAATCTGCAAGTTCACCTTCACATTAAAATTACTCTGAGACTTTGCAACCACTTCATCCTTCTGAACGATTACTTTCTTATTTACAAAATTGATAAAATTATTATCCGATGCTTTTGACGCTCCCCCCATTTGAATATAACACTTGGTTTGCGGTTGAGAAACAGCATTTACGTCAATATTTGCTACTTTATCATCTCCGTAAATGTGAACCGTACCATTTGCGTACGCTTTCCCGAAGAAATATTCGTTATCCTCGGCATGCGTGTTAAGTGCTAACATATTATTACCCTTTATCTTTACATCATAATTCATATGTTGGAATGAACCGTTGTGCTTCATCAACGCATTCATACTAGCCGGATTACGCTCCTGATCATAGATGGTAATGTTCCGAAATTCTATGGTCTTTCGTTTTAAGTGTATTGAATCATTAAAGAAATAAGTCGTTTTCAACATCTTTACCGACCCTTGTCCTTCTTCAATCATAACATCGCCCTCAAAACCAATAGTTTTAGATGGACCAAACATCCTTATTTTGCCTGAAGCTAGCCCCTTCACATTTTGCACTATACTTTCAAAATACGGAGTAAGAAACTGAACACTTAGTTTATGAGCATCAATAATAAAGTCGAGCGAATCGGTTTTTGGCACAAACACTCCTTTTGCATTGGCAATAGGCATATTTTTATCATTAACAAAATCACCGGTAATGTACATCTGCTGATTAGGCCTATCCCAGGTGGAGAACAACTGAACATCACCAATCACATTATGATTTAACTGCGCATCTTTTACAAAAAGATTAGCTTCAAACACAGGTTGCTTCAGCAAACTAAGAAGCGTAGCCTTCCCGGTAACAATACCACCTATAGTTATTCCTTTCAATTTTAGAATATTATGCAACACAAACCCCAGGTCTACTTTGTTTAAATCAACTGCCACCACATCTTTCTGATTTTTAGATGCCAAACCATCGACATGTATAAACTGTGTTTTACTGTCGAAGCGGAAATTATGAATAGCTATTGTGCTATCAGTATTAAAATCAATAGTAGATGGATGAATACTCCAAACAGAATCGGAAATAACAACATTTGTAGGTAACAGCGACAATGTTGCAGCCATTTTTGAATTTTCTTTTCTAAACTTCGTTATGGCTTTAATTTCGCCAACAGTAGTCAGTTTCGTTAAATCTTGCCAGTTCAAATGACTCGATACGGAATCCTTTGCCGCCGAAGACACCAAAGAAACAGCCGTCAACCCCTTTTTCCCTTCAAGCTGAGCATTGGAAGTCAGCTGCAACACCTGATTTGGATTATTAATATGTAGGGTTAGATTATTTATTTTTTGTTTCGATGATTTTAACGACGGCACATTCACAACTAAATCTATTTTATTCAAGCCTTCATCAATAGAACCCTTCAGGGTAGATACACCGTCTAACGCATAAGGCAATGCTAACACTTCAGACAATTCGGTGGTTTTCTCTATTTTCAAGTCAAAGCTCACATGATTATCGTAATTATGAATTTCAGTTTTCTTAGCTGCTGCCAACGCAGGTAAATAATGCTGAACTATATTTGAAATCGTTTTGCCTATAGTACTGTACCTGAAATCTCCATTTACAGAACCATTTACATAATCGGACGAAACTACAAAATTGGTAGAATTATTAATAATCCGCGATTCAAGTTTCACTTCATTTACGTTCAATATCTTATTCTGATTAATAAATCGTATTCCATCAAACAGCACATATCCATTTATATTATCAAGCGAATTTCCAACCATATTCGTTCTTCCATTGAACGAAAGCGTAGCTCCAGGATATTTGTCGCTCAAATGAAGTGCATGCAGATTTACGACTGGCACCTGTAATTCGAAATTATAGATGGGCAATTTATGACTATTGTCAATAACCCCATTAAAATGTGCCTGAATATTTTCATCCTCAATATCCACGCTCCCATCAAAGCCTTGCCCATCGTATTGCCCATTCAACTGTATGTCGCGATAGGAGTATTCTTTAAATTCAAACTCAGTAACATTCGCTTTTATTTCGCCTTGCAGACTCGAAGCACCTATCTTCTTTCCTTTTGTATTGAAATTAAACGCAATTTTGCCCAATTGCTTATTCATTAGCAATTTGCCCAACTGTAAGTTACTCGATTTAATGGTACCATTGTAGGTCAGATCTTGCAATTTATTTTCGAATTTCAGCAAAATATCGGTCGAAATACTACCCACATTAGTATTCAAATTTCCGTAGGCCACCAGATTACTCAAAAATCCGGAGATATTTCCTTTGTATCGAATCATCCCCAGACGATCAACTTCTTTTGGCAGCACAAATGGCTTTTTGGAGACATCCGCAATAAAATCCTGAATATCATTTTTCTCAAAATGAAGATCATTTATCTGACCATAAATAAAGGCTTCGCTTAAGTTCGGCAAACCATTGATATCAAGGTCGGCATTTAATCGAAACGATTTTCCATATTGTAAATTAATTTTTTTGAAGCGCAGACTCGAAATCCTTCCTGAAATTAACCCCTGAAGTGCAACCACTCCTTTTACGTTATTAAAGTCGGGAATAAAAGCCTTAAAATCGGACAATGCGATATGTGAACGGCTAATTGGAATACTCCAACGCACTTTCTCTGCAAACTGTTTTAAATCGGCCGGACTATCAAATTTCATGCGCACACTATCAAGGTGCAATTCAGAATTCGGCAACTTTAATTCAATTTTGGGGAACGACACGCCTTTTGAAGAACCCATAATTTGAGTCTTGAAATCGGTAAGTATCAAACCTGAATGCTCAACAGTACTTAGATGCAACACGCGAGCACTCAAGGTATCTTTATTCAATATATCAAGAGCTATATCAGCATTTATTTTGCTGAATCTAAGCTTATTTCCATTAAATGCACTTTTGGGGTTCGGTTTGTACGCTTTCAGGTTAGTATACGAAAATGCCGAATTCTTCATCTTAAAATGATTAATCCGGTATTCGACATTTGTTGAATCTTTTGTTTTCGGTTTCTTAAATGCATTAATTACAAAGTCGAGATTGCTATGACCAGCCTTATCTATTTTCAGGTTTCCATAAAACTCATCCAATTCTACCGAAGTAATCAGAATTTTAGATTTAAATATTTTCCAAAAATTGAAATGTGCATTGGCATGGCTTACGTACAAAAGCGTATCGCGCTGCTGATCTTCTACATACAATTCGTTCAAGGAAATTGTATTGAAAAATTTGTAATCAACACTACCAAGGGTCACTTTGGAGTGAAGCTTGTCGGAGAGTTCGGCAACTACGGATTGGGCAATAAAATTCTGTACCTTACTCATTCTGAGCAAAATAAAAATTGTTGCAAAAAAAAGAATGATTCCTGCTACGCTAAAACCGAATATTTTGAGTGTTTTTTTTATACCTTTGGAGTTTATTTGACAAAAGTAAATAATAATTTGCGATTTCTACTCCGAAACAACGATTAGTCGGCAATAAAAAAAGCTAATTGCTGCTTAACAATTATTATACCATAAACGTTAGTAGTACCGGAATAAGTATTTCGCAATCCATCTTTTTCTCAATTTCTAACAATCAGAATGAATCCTACAATAATACTTGGCATAGAATCGTCCTGTGACGACACATCAGCATCTGTAATTCGCGACGGAGTAATGCTCTCGAACGTTATCGCCGGTCAAGCCATTCACGCTAGCTACGGAGGTGTTGTACCCGAACTGGCCTCACGCGCTCACCAACAAAACATTATTCCGGTAGTTCACGAAGCATTAAAACGTGCCGGTGTAGAAAAAAAAGACCTGAGTGGTATTGCATTCACTCGTGGGCCCGGCTTATTGGGCTCACTTTTGGTAGGCACATCGTTTGCCAAAGGATTGGCACAAGCCCTAAACATACCGCTTATGGATGTAAATCATTTACAAGCACATGTACTGGCACACTTCATCAGCGAGGGAAAACCGGATGAGCGTCAACCTGAATTTCCATTTTTATGCCTGCTGGTATCGGGAGGAAATTCTCAAATAGTACTGGTACGCGCATACAACAACATGGAGGTAATCGGTCAAACGATTGACGATGCTGCCGGTGAAGCCTTTGACAAGTGTGCAAAAGTAATGGGGCTACCCTACCCTGGCGGACCACACATCGATCGGCTGGCAAAAGAAGGAAATCCGAAAGCATTTGTGTTCAACAAACCACAGATCCCGGGCTATAACTACAGCTTTAGTGGCCTAAAAACATCGTTTCTTTATTTATTACGCGACAAAGTGAAAGAAGACCCCGACTTTGTTTCCAAAAACATGAACGATATATGTGCCTCACTACAAGCTACCGTAGTGGATATTTTAATGGCCAAACTTCGTAAAGCTGCTACCGAATTAAACATAAAACAGGTGGCTGTGGCCGGTGGCGTTTCGGCTAATTCGGCATTACGACAGGCTTTTTACGATTATGGTAAAAAATACAACTGGGAAGTATACATTCCACCTTTTGCATTTACGACAGATAATGCTGCCATGATTGCCATAACAGGCTATTTCAATTATCAGCACAAGGATTTTTGTGGAATGGAGAAAGTTCCGTTTTCGAGAGTGACAAATAAATTTTAAATTAACAGCCATAATCACCCAACACACATTAAACCAAATGAAATTACCCCTAATCAAACTACCACAAAAGCTGGTACCGTATCGCGGAGTGATAGGCTTTGTGGTAATTTTAATGGTATCCAATCTCATTTGGAAATATAATGTATTAGGAGACGAAACGGACACATTGGTAACTTTGTTCGGGATGGACATTTCGGCACCGTTTAAATACATGGCCAGACACGTGGCTGAACTTTGTACATGGCTTTTACACATAACAGGACATAATGTTACGTTGGACACGTGGAACATCCTACGCCACGACAATAATGTTTCCGTACAAATTATATGGGGATGTACAGGCTTAAAACAAGCCTATATCTTTATCTGCATCATCGCTTTTTCGCGGGGGCCATGGGCAAAAAAAATGTGGTATATACCACTGGGACTGATAGTGGTTTATCTTTTCAACATATTCAGAATTACATTTATTATCGCGTTTATAGAAAACCACCACAACACATTTGACCTGCTCCATTTCTACATTTTCAAGTACCTTTTTTACACGATTATTTTTATCATGTGGGTATACTGGGAAGAAATAATTGTGGGAACCAAACATTTGAACAATAAGCCTCAATAAATCAATATACTTTCGCCTCTTCACCTCTGAGCACTCTCAATCCACTCATGGCCAGAGCTTCCATCTCGTCTTCGCCAGGGTAAACAGTTACTTTTATCATTGGCGAAATCATTTTGTTTATGTACTCCACAACAAATTTACTGTAGGCAATTCCACCTGTAAGTACCACTGCATCAGCACTGCCGTGCAACACCGCCAACATAGCACCTATTTCTTTGGCAACATTATAGGCAAGTGCCTCTAAGATCAACCGTGCCTTCTCATCTCCACTCTCCACCATCTGAAGAATAACCTTCGTATCATTTATGCCCAAATGCGCCATCAATCCACCATTACCCACCAATAATTTACGAATTTCATCCTGCGTGTATTTCCCCGCGAAGCACATATCTACCAGCTGTCCCGCATCGAGCGTCCCTGCACGCTCCGGAGAGAAAGGTCCGTAGCCATCCAAACCCTGATTTGAATCCACCACCTTACCCAAACGATGCGCAGCAACCGAAATGCCACCACCCATATGTGCAACAACCAGGTTCAACTTTTCGTAAGTAGTTCCGTTTGCAGCCGCATATTTACGGGCTATTGCCTTATGATTCAATGCATGGAACATCGAATGACGAGGAATTTGCGGCAATCCGCTAATGCGTGCCACATCCTGATATTCGTCCACTACAACCGGATCGGCAATCAGCGCAAGGCAGCCGGGAATGGCTTCTGCAATTTCTCGCGCTATCACACCACCTAAATTACTGGCGTGCTCAGCCGAATACCTGGTCTTCAAATCTTCAATATACTTGTCATTGACACTATAAACACCCGACTCAAGCGGACGAACCAATCCTCCACGACCCACTACGGCTGACAATTCGGTAATATCAATTCCGTCTTTAGCCAAATAATCCACCATCAGATTTTTGCGAAATTCATGCTGTTCAAGCAGCGATTCAAACGATTTTAAATCGTCTGCCGAATGGCGAATGGTGTGAAGACAAACTAATTTCTCATCTTCGTAAACTGCAAACTTCGTTGAAGTTGAACCTGGATTAACCGATAGAATTTTATACATAAATGGAGGATTTATTATTAATCAAAACAGCTAAATGGCACTGATTAGGATGTGTGTGGTAATAAATGAGCGTGATTTTCGTTTTAAATAGAGATTGTGATACACAAAGATAAACGTATTTTTAATGAAAAGGATAATTTGTTCTTTGTTTTTTTGAATATAAATACAGAATAAAAGCAATCAGAAAATAAATACACGAAGAGATTGATACTAAAACAAATATACAAACAATGAACTTTTCTCGTAATTCTTTGTATAATAAAGAATTATTTTGTACTTTTGCAAACGAAACAGGATACAGAGGAGGGGACAACAGTCCCCTCGTTTGTTACTATAACACATTGTATGATTTCTAAAGACTCAGTATATCAGATAGTTGAGCAATATATTGCCGACAAAAATTATTATTTGGTGGATGTAAAAGTCACCCCTGACAACCGTATTTCGGTGGAAATTGACTCATTTGACGGAGTATCGATTGAATTTTGTATGGAGGTAAATCGCCATATCGAATCTCAAATAGATCGCGAGATAGAAGATTACGAGCTGGAAGTGAGTTCTGCAGGACTAACCGAGCCATTTAAAGTACTGAAACAGTACGAAAAAAACATTGGCAACGAGGTAGAAGTATTGACGAAAGCAGGCAAAAAAGTTACCGGAGTTTTAGTTGAAATAAGCGAAACAGAATTTGTTTTGGAAATAGAAAAAACTGAAAAACCGGAAGGTGCCAAACGTAAAATTACGGTTACTGAGAACATAACCTTCTCATACGAAGATATTAAAACAACAAAATATATTATTAGATTCAAATAAGCCATGAGCAAAAAAGAAACTATTAGCTTAATTGATACTTTTTCGGAGTTCAAAGAGCTAAAAAACATCGATAGAAGTACTCTGATTAGTGTAATGGAAGAGTCGTTCCGCAATGTTATTTCAAAAATGTTTGGAACGGACGAAAATTACGATGTCATTATCAACCCTGATAAAGGTGACTTCGAAATTTATCGCAACCGTACAGTAGTGGCTGATGACGAATTAGAAGATCCAAACTTACAAATATCACTTAGCGAAGCTAAAAAAATTGACGAGGATTACGAGATTGATGAGGATGTTACTGAATTAGTTGACTTTATTGGCTTTGGTCGTCGCGCCATTTTAACGCTTCGTCAAACGCTTTCGTCTAAAATATTGGAACTTCAGAAAGATAATGTATTTAGCAAATACAGCGAAAAAGTTGGTCAGATAGTAAGCGCTGAATTATATCAAATCTGGAAAAAAGAAATGTTGCTTATCGACGAAGAAGGCAATGAACTTTATTTACCAAAAACAGAACAAATACCTACCGATTTTTACCGCAAAGGCGACACCGTTCGTGCAGTGGTAGCCATGGTAGAGAATAAAAACAACAATCCAAAAATCATTCTTTCACGTATTTCACCGGTATTCCTGGAACGTTTGTTCGAACTGGAAGTCCCTGAAATTCATGAGGGTTTAATTCTTATAAAGAAAATCGCCCGTATGCCGGGTGAACGCGCCAAAGTAGCTGTTGAATCGTACGATGATCGCATTGATCCGGTAGGCGCTTGCGTTGGTGTAAAAGGATCACGTATCCATGGTATCGTTCGTGAGCTGCGTAACGAGAACATCGACGTTATCAACTACACAAACAACACGAACTTATTTATATCACGTGCTTTAAGCCCTGCAAAAATATCGTCTATCCGATTGAACGAGGTAGAGAAAAAAGCAGAAATTTACCTGAAACCGGAAGAAGTTTCTCAGGCAATTGGTAAAGGTGGTATGAACATTAAACTGGCAGGAATGCTTACCGGTTACACACTGGATGTATTCCGCGAATTGGACGAAGAAACTGAAACTGAAGATATCTACTTGGATGAATTCAGCGACGAAATTGATCAATGGGTTATTGATGCATTAAAAGCAATTGGATGCGACACTGCTAAAAGCGTATTGACCATTTCTCGTCAGGATTTGATTCGTCGCACCGACTTAGAAGAAGAAACCATCGACGATGTGTTGACCATTCTAAATGCTGAATTCGCCGAAGAGGATGAATCAGACGAATCAGACGAATCAGCCGATCAGGAAAAGGCTCAAGAATAGCCTATTTCGTGTTTTACATTTCGCGTTCCGCGTTAAGTTGAGGATTGACCGGAAACCAGAGATTGAAGACCGGAAACTTTTTAAATAATAGAAAACTGTAATTATAGAATATGTCCATAAGATTAAGTAAAGCCTGTAAAGAATTAAATGTCGGAATGACCACCGCAGTAGAATTTTTTGCAAAAAAAGGTCATAAAATTGTTGTCGATCCCAATTTAAAATTGACGGACGACATGCATCTTTTATTGGCAAAAGAATTTAATAAAGATATGGCTCTGAAAATTGAATCAGAGCGAATTAGCCAGGAGCGCCATCACAAGGACAAGGCTGAAACTGTAGCATTGGAAGGTTATAATCAACCTAAACCAGCTCCAAAACCTGTGGAAACAATTCAAGTTACTATTTCTGAAGATCAATTACCTCATTTCAAATCTGTTGGTCATATCGATTTGAATGCAAAGGAAAAACCTGTTGAGAAAAAACCTGAAGCTCCAAAACCAGCACCGATAGTTGAGAAACCAGCGGTTGTTGAAGCAGTGAAACCAACAGTGGAAAAAGTGGAAGCTCCAAAACCGGTAGAACCAAAGGTTGTAGCGGAAGTAGAAATACCAACTCCGCAAAAAGTAGTGGAAGCCCCAAAAGCAGAACCGCTCCCAAAGGTAGAAGTGATTGCACCTAAAGTTGAAGTTGAAGTTGAAAAACCAATACAAAAGATAGAAACGCCGGTTGTAGAGACAAAAATAGTTGAAGAGCCTAAAGCAATTGTGGAGCCTAAAGCAGAAACAGTTCAACCAATTAAAGAAAAAATCATAGTACCGGAAGCTGCTGATGATAAATCGGAAGTTGCAGGTAATGTTGAGACTAAAGATAATGATCACGAGGAAGACAAAGTGTTCTCACTATCACGTCCAACGCTTGATAAAGCTCCGGTAGTTATCGGAACCATAAATCTGGACCTGCTTAACCAAAGCACTCGTCCAAAGCCAAAATCGAAAGAACAAAAACGCAGAGAACGCGAAGATAAAGGAAGAGTTATTGCCGATCCTAAAAAACCATTGGTAGTAGGTGAGAAAAAAATCTTGCGTACAGCAGCTGAGGTTGCCAACTCACCTTCGGTGGGTCAACCAAAGAAAAAACGTGAGCGTTTCTCGAATCAAAAAGTTGATATCAACAAAGTTCCACAACCAAACGGGCCAACACAAGGATTTGCAAGTCCTAAAAAAATTACTCCCGGCACAACCGGTGGTAACGGCGGAAACGCAGGTGGAGCAAGACCTAATAATAACAATAACAGCAACAACAGACCAGTTGGCGGCGGTCCAAAAAGACCGGTAAAAACTGTTGTAAACGAAGTTGATGTTCAAAAACAAATTAAAGAAACCTTAGCCCGTCTCTCCGGAGCAAACAAAAAAGGCAAAGGGTCTAAATATCGCCGTGACAAACGTGAAGGTGCAAGCAGCCGACAACAAGAGCAAGCTCAACTTGAACGTGACGGTGAAAGCGTATTGAAACTGACCGAATTTGTTACTGCAAGTGAATTAGCAGTAATGATGGACGTCAGTGTGAATCAGGTAATTGCTACCTGTATGAACATTGGCTTGATGGTTTCTATCAATCAACGTTTAGATGCAGAAACAATCAATATCGTGGCTGAAGAATTTGGTTTTACTACCGAATATGTAAGTGCCGACGTTATTGAAGCCATTGGTGAAGAAGAAACCGATTTAGAAGAAGACTTGATGCCACGTGCACCAATTGTGACCGTAATGGGACACGTTGACCACGGTAAAACATCATTACTCGACCACATTCGTAAAGCAAATGTTATCGCTGGTGAAGCCGGAGGTATTACACAACACATTGGTGCTTACAATGTAACATTAGAGAATGGACAAAAAATTACTTTCTTAGATACTCCTGGTCACGAAGCGTTTACCGCTATGCGTGCACGTGGTGCTAAAGTTACGGATATTGCCATTATCATGGTGGCTGCCGATGACAACGTGATGCCTCAAACTATTGAAGCTATCAATCACGCTGCTGCAGCAAATGTTCCGATGATCTTTGCAATTAATAAAATTGACAAACCGGGTGCAAATCCTGAAAAGATAAAAGAAACCTTAGCTCAAATGAATTATTTGGTAGAAGACTGGGGAGGTAAATATCAATCTCAGGAAATTTCTGCTAAACAGGGAATTGGCATAAACGAATTACTTGAAAAAGTATTGCTGGAGGCCGAAATTCTTGAATTAAGAGCTAATCCTAAGAAACGTGCTATCGGTTCGGTTATTGAATCGACACTGGACAAAGGACGTGGATATGTATCAACGATATTAGTGGAAAACGGAACGCTGAATCAAGGAGACGTGGTACTTGCCGGAACTTATTTTGGTAAGATAAAAGCTATGTTCAACGAACGTAATCAACGCATTACGGCAGTCAGACCGGGCGAGCCTGCATTAATTCTGGGTCTTAACGGAGCACCGCAAGCTGGGGATGTTATTAATGTAATGTCTTCTGAACATGAAGCGCGTAGCATTGCCAACAAACGTGAACAACTACAACGCGAACAAAGTCTTAGAACTAAAAAGCACTTTACCTTGGACGAATTGGGACGCCGAATTGCACTTGGTGATTTCAAGGAATTGAATATCATTGTGAAAGGTGACGTGGATGGTTCGGTAGAAGCTTTATCGGATGCATTACTAAAACTTTCGACAGAAAACATACAGGTAAACGTTATTCACAAAGCGGTAGGTGCTATTTCCGATTCGGATATTCTATTGGCAGCTGCTTCGAATGCAATCATCTGCGGTTTCCAGGTACGTCCAACAACTTCGGCTCGCAAAATTGCAGAAAAAGAAGAAATAGACATTCGCTTGTATTCGATTATTTACGATGCTATTGAAGAAATCAAGTCGGCTATGGAAGGTATGCTTTCTCCTGAAATTAAGGAAGAAATTACCGCTACAGTGGAAATTCTTGAAGTATTCAAAATCACGAAAGTGGGTACAGTGGCAGGTTGTTTGGTTCGTGAAGGAAAAATCAAACGTTCTAACAAAATTCGTATCATTCGCGAAGGTATCGTAGTTTACACAGGCGAATTGGATTCGTTGAAACGTTTCAAAGACGATGTAAAAGAAGTAGGTACGAACTACGAATGCGGTTTGAATATCAAAAACTACCAGGATATACGCGTAGGCGATATGGTTGAAAGTTACGAAGAAACTGAAGTAAGAAAAACACTATAACAATAATCGGTTAACAGTGGTTAGTTTAAATACGAGAATGCCGGATTCGAAAGAGTCCGGCATTTTTCATTCAACTTGAATAAATCATTACTCAGAAAAAAAATGATTTTCAAGAAAATACACATTTACATTATAAAAGTGTGTAAACGACACACTGTTTTTTGTATCTTTGTCAAATCTAATAACATTGAACACAAATACACTGCTTAAGACAAAGAAAGCATGAGAAAATCCATACCTATTTTTCTATTATTTATTACTATCTCCCTAAGAGCCGAAAACATTCCGGTTAAACTCACCGGCACTGACATTGGGTCAAGCAGCTATTTTGAATACGTCAATTATGCCTGTACTACGCTGGCAAACACGAGAGCCAACGTGTTTGATGGCGACTTATCAAACACATTTGCTACCTGCAGCCAAAGTGGTGGTTGGGTTGGAATAGACTTGGGCGAAAAGAAAATTATCACCAAAATAAGCTATTGCCCCCGGCAAGGTTATCCTCAAAAGATGCTATTGGGAGTTTTTGAAGGCGCCAACAACCCCGACTTTGGAGATGCCATTCCATTGTTTATGATAAAAGAAAGCCCTGCTGAAAACAAACTTACCGAGCATGCTATTGTCTGCTCAAAAGCATTCAGATACCTCCGCTATATTGGACCGGCAGAAGCCAGATGCAATATTGCCGAAATGGAAGTATACGGATACTCCGGCACTGGCGACAATTCAGCGATTCCACAAATAACCAATCTGCCAACCATCTCAATTCACACTACCAACGCTCAGGATATTATTGAGAAAGAAGTATATCTGAAAGGAATTGTTTCTGTAATATCAGATAATGGCACTCATATTTACACAGATAGCCTGGAAATAAAAGGACGCGGAAACGCAAGTTGGGGATTCCCCAAAAAACCATACAGATTAAAGCTCTTCAAAAAAGTAAGTCTGCTAGGACTTCCTGCTACAGAAAAAAGCTGGACGTTGATTAACAATTATGGTGATAAGACACTTATGAGAAATTTACTGGCATTTGATTTGAGCAAAAAGTTGGAAATGCCCTACACACCTGCTGCAAAATCGGTGGATGTGTTTTTAAATGGAGAATATAAGGGGAGTTATCAACTGTGCGATCAGATTGAAGTAGCAACCGGGCGCGTAGTTGTAGACAAAATGAAGGTTACTGACACCACCCTTCCTGCACTTGCCGGAGGGTACTTAATTGAAATGGACGCCTACGCAAATCAAGAAATTTCGTGGTTTAACTCCGTACGCAATTATGTTCCCGTCACCATTAAATACCCTAAAGATGATGAAATTGTACCTGCTCAAAGTGCATTTATCAAATCTCATTTTGAGAAAATGGAGACTGCATTGTTTGCTTCAAATTATACCGATGCAACGAATGGATTTAGAAAGTATATTGACACTGAAACATTTCTCCGTCATTTCTTAGTGGGCGAAATAAGTGGAAACACAGACACTTACTGGAGTACCTACATGTACAAAACACGAACTGATGATAAGTTTTATTTTGGACCGGTGTGGGATTTTGACATTGCCTATGAGAACGATTACAGAACCTACCCTATCAATAGCAATCCAAACTGGACCTATGCATCAACAGGGAGTGCCGCAACGGGAGTACGTGAGATTGTAAATCGGATTTTCAGTGACCCGACCATACTTACACAATTGAAATCGATATATGCAAAGTCCCGAAGCACCGGGGTTATCACTGAAAGTTCGCTATTAAAGGTAATTGATGACAATGCAACAATGCTGAATCAATCGCAGAAACTGAATTTTATGCGGTGGACAATACTGAACACGAAAGTACACATGAATCCGCAGATTTTAGGAACTTATGAGGCAGAGGTTTTAAACGTAAAAAACTTTGTGAAGGAACGTCTGAAATGGATGGACAATAAGTTGGGCTACATTACAAGTGCAGTAGTTGAACATGAAAAATCAAAATTATATCTTTGGAGCGAAGGACAGACTATCCATCTCGAAGGGCTCACAGGAAAGGCTTCGATTCGGATAATTGATATTGCTGGTCAACTTATTTGGTTCGGACATGCCGAAAACAATTACACTACAAGCCTGAGTCAAGGCGTTTACCTTATTCATATATCTGACGATGCAAACAGAAACACGGTTTTGAAGTGTATCAGCCGATAACAGAATAATAAAATTGGCTTTAGTCGAAATAATCAATATGGATTATTCGGCTAAAGCCAATTCTGCATTTGTCTACTATGAGTTTAAATCAAATATGGGTCTCGCGAATTCCAATTCACGTATATCAATAAAGGAAACGCGAGTCGGCACTTGCGAAACTCAGGCTATTTTTCTAAATTTTCCAACAACAGTTTCACTCCTTTTTCCACATCATTGGTTTCTTGCAATGCTTTGATAAAAGCACTACCAATGATAGCTCCCGAAGAATAACGGTTCACCATATCGCGGGTAGATTTATTGGAAATACCAAAACCGATTAAACGTGGATTTTTCAGATTCATGGCATTGATCCGGTTGAAATACTCCACCTTATTGTCGAACGAGGTTTGCGTACCTGTAGTGGCAGCCGACGAAACCATGTAGATAAATCCGTTGGTGTGACCATCAATTTCGCGAATACGCTCTTCGGACGTTTCGGGTGTGATAAGGAAAATAAATTCGAGCTTATATCGCTCGGCAATCTCTTTGTATTCCGCTAAGAAATCGGCCATGGGCAGATCGGGAATAATCATACCGTCCACTCCTACCCGATGGCATTCTTTACAAAACGTCTCGAATCCAAATTGCATAATGGGATTCAAATAACCCATCATCACTAACGGAATATGTATGTCGGCACGCACCGATGTGAGTTGCTCAAACAGCTTACGAATGCTCATTCCGTTTTGCAAGGCTGCATGACTACTATTTTGAATGACCAGTCCATCTGCCATAGGATCAGAAAATGGCACACCGATTTCTACTAGATCCACTCCGTTGGCTTGCAAACATTTTAGCGTCGGCAAAGTATCTTCCAACTTTGGAAATCCTGCGGTGAAATATACCGAGAGAATGTTCTCCTTCTTTTTTTCAAATAATTGATTGATTCTATTCATGTTCTTTATTTTGACAACGGACGACAGACAACAGTCGAGAGTCCGATATTTTTATAGTTTGATTAATATCAGCGGAGCTAATAACGCCCAAAGGCAAATATCGCGAAGCAAATATCATTTTCCTATTTCTTTTAAAAATTCGCTTAATGATTCCACATTTTTCAATCCCGGTTTTATCTCAAATTTACTATTCAAGTCAATTCCGGCAAACTTAGGATGCTCTATTTTCATGATAGCTTCCGCATCATCTGCTGCAATACCTCCACTGAGCAGAAAAGGCGTTTCACCTTTGTATTCATCCAGCATTGCCCAATTAAATTTCAAACCGGAACCACCATAAGCATCCGTCTTGGTATCGAAAAGGAAATAATCGCAGGCACCTTCATAGTCCTTTGTCACCTTGAAATTATACGCTTCGGCAATGGGAAAGGCTTTGATAACGATATATCCTGTTTTTTTGAGTTTAGAACACATCTCCACCATTTCAGTACCGTGAAGTTGCAACCCATCCAACTTGTATTTGTAAGCAATGGTAAGGATATTTTCCAGATTCTCGTTTACAAACACGCCTATCTTTTTGATGGTTGATGGTAAGGCATTCAAAGAAGCAATATCCATAGGTTCCGCATAACGTGGCGATTTAGGGTAAAAAATAAAACCCATAAAATCTGGTTTTAATGCAGCCACTTTATCAATATTTTCGGGGATTTTCATCCCACAGATTTTTATTTTCATATTCAATCTATTGTTAGATACGCAAGGCATTGCGTATCTACTGTAAATTTGCAATAAAATTACTCAATGCTTCCGCCGGATTTTCTTCTTTCATAAAGTTTTCACCCATTAGAAAACCCTTGTAACCAACTTTTCGTAATTCTTTTACGGTTTCAGTTTTAGAAATACCGCTTTCGCTCACTTTTACGAACTTATCTGGTATCAATGCCGCCAAATCGAACGAGGTTTGAATGCTTTGTTCAAAAGTTTTCAGGTTACGGTTGTTTACACCCAGCATATCCACAAAGTCGTTGGCATGACCGAGTTCTTCAGCGTTATGCACTTCAAGTAATACTTCTAGTCCCAGTTCATGCGCCTTGCGGGCAAGTTGCAAAGTTTGTTCTACCGTCAATGCTGCCGCAATAAGTAAAATTACGTCAGCACCCATTGCTTTTGCTTCATAAAGCTGATATTCATCAATCACAAAATCCTTTCGCAACACAGGACAAGTGATAAATTGTCGTGCAGCCATCAAGTCCATCGGTGTTCCACCGAAATATTCCATGTCGGTAAGAATTGAAATTCCCGAAGCACCCGCCGCACTGTAACCGGCTGTAACATCTATCACATCAGCGTCTTCGTGAATCCAACCGAGGGACGGCGATTTACGTTTAAACTCCGAAATGATTCCCGATTCCGAGTTCAGCAAACTTTGCTTCATCGAAAGGCATTTACGGGAGAAAGCCGGAGCTTTTTCTAAAGCCGAAATGGGTGTTGATAGCCTGCGGGAAGCAACTTCTATGACTTTGGAAGCTATTATTTTATCTAATATTGTTGACATTATTGATATGAATTACATTGATATGAACTTTGTTGATATGACTCCCTTTGGTCGTGATATTGATTCATTATCATGAAGTAATATCATCGAAGTCATATCGGCGAAGCCAAATAACTATTTATAAATCTCCACAAACTTTTCAAACGCCTTCTTAGCATGTCCGCTTTCGAGCGATTCAGCAGCTTCAGCTTTGCATTGTTCGAGTGGTTTGTACGAGCTGCGAGTCTGAATGGCAAAGGCAGTATTAATAATTACTGCATTGCGTTGCGCTTCAGTGGCTTTATTATCCAACACATTCATAAATATCTGAGCGGCTTCATCTACCGTGTTTCCACCAGAGAGTTCTTCCTGTTTTAGCCTTCTGAAGCCAAGTTGTTCTGGTGTATACACAAATTCACCAAGATTATTGGACACTTTGCAGATATCCGTCAGCGAGATTTCATCATAACCATCCAGCGAGTGAACCACCGAGTACTGGCAACCTAGATTTTGGTAAATATAGTTATAAAGACGCATCATTTTCAAATCATACACACCCAAACATTGATAATTGGGACGAGCCGGGCTAATGAGCGGGCCAAGTACATTGAAAAAAGTTCGAACCCCGAGGCTTTTACGCACTGGAGCAACATTTTTCATAGCAGGATTGCAAAAAGGAGCATGTAAATAAGCAAAACCCGCTTCGTCCAACGAACGTTTGATAATGTCGGTATCAGTAGTAAATTTTGCTCCGAAATACTCCAGCACATTTGATGAACCGCTTACCGAAGTAGCACCATAGTTACCGTGCTTAGCCACTTTATAACCGGCACCTGCCACAGCAAAACAGCTGCATGTAGAAATATTAAACGTATTTTTACCATCACCGCCTGTTCCAACAATATCCAGAGGGTCGAATTCCGATAAATCTATCTGCACGGCCGTGTTCAACAATGCATCCCGAAAGCCTATGACTTCTTCCAACTCGATACTGCGCATCAGATAAACCGAAATAAATGCAGCAATCTGTGATTCGTTGTATTTACCGCCAGCCATATTGGCCATTACCTCGGCAGCCTCATCGCGTGTCAGCGACTGATGATTGAATAATTGATTCAGTATTTGTTTCATAAGATTTTCATTTTCTCCCCCAAAAAAGGAAAGAAATTAGTTTTCATTTCTTTTCTTGACTATCCATTCTTTAAAAAAGGGGTCATCGAATTCGTAACTATCTGTTTTTAAAAGCACTCCCTTTTCCTGAAGTCGCTTTAATCCGCTAAAAACGGTACTTGATGCATTTAGATTATTCTTAGACTTAAATTCGTCTGTCAATAATTTTGAATCACTAAATGCAATGCCTATTAAGATTTTCTTATCTGTATTATTAAAATTACTCCAAATACGATCAAAATCATTGTCGTGCATGAGGATAATGTCTGAGATTGTATTTTGTACTATATTTTCCGAATCTTGTTCTCTTTCAATTTTCATCCATACATGAAAAGCCAATTGCTGCGTATAATAAGGATGACATTTAGAAAACTCAAGTATTGTTTCTGAAATCTCGTCATGTCTTTCTGTAATTTTAGCGAATCGGGTATCTAAAAAATCCCGAAAATCGCTCAATGGTATTTTGTTTAAAGTGAAAATTTGACCGAAATGATAAAATGGCGATTTTTTATTCTCGAAAATTTGTCTCATCAATGATTCGACACTTCCCATTAAAACATAATTCACATTTTTATGAAATTGAATTACCGAACGAAGTTTCTTATCCAATGATTTATCTAAATTCAGTAGTTCCTGAAACTCATCTAATACCACTATGGGCTTTGACCTGTCCTCCCCTAATTTATCTATCAAATTCAAAACATCTTCCAATTGTACAAAAGATTCAACTCTTGTCTGAAAGCTTATTTCAACATTATTTGAAGCAGGATCGAGCTGCAGAGTTGGTATAACCCGAAAATTGCTAATCAGGAATTTAAGCTTTTCAAATGGATATTTTTTGAAAAGTTGTTTTAATAATTGACTGGCAAAATCAGATACACCTGTCAGCAGTTGTAAATCAAGCCATATAACCGGCCTTTCTATTGAATTTATGACTTTGTTTACCAAACTCGTTTTCCCAAACCTCCGGGGAGCCATCATTATTACATGATTTTCACTCGAAATGATTTGTTTTAGTCGTTCGTATTCTTCCTGTCTGTCAGTAAAATAGTTTTCGGATACAACGGAACCAAATTTAAATGGATTATTCATCTGATGAATGGATTTTTGTAAATTGCGAACAAATTCGCAACGAATTTGTTCGCAAATATAGTTTATATTTTTCTACTGTCACGCAAATCCAAAAAATTATTGCGATATTTTTCGCAACGAATTATTTCGCAACAAAAAAACATATCTTTAACGGAAAATAAATCAAGCTTCCAACCAATTCTTCAGCATTTGCTCCCCATCGGGCGTCAGAACTGACTCCGGATGAAACTGAACACCACGCACATCATAGGTTTTGTGTGCCAACGCCATAATCATTCCTTCTTCATCAACCGCCGTAATGGTCAGGCATTCTGGCAAAGTTGATTTCTCGGCAGCCCAGGAATGGTAACGACCCACTTCTATTTTTTTATCCAAGCCGTTGAAAAGTACATCCTCTTCCAACACATCCACAATAGAACTAACCCCGTGATGCACTTCGGTAAGATTGATTAACGTTCCACCAAAGGCTTCGGCAATGGCTTGTTCGCCCAGGCAAACTCCCAAAATTGGTTTAGTAGGTGCATAGGTGCGAATCACATCGAGCAAAATACCCGATTCGGACGGCACGCCCGGTCCCGGCGACAGGATAATTTTATCAAATCGTGCAATATCTTCCAATGCTATCTGGTCGTTGCGATGCACTTCCACGTCGGTATATCCCAACTTCTTGACTGCATGTACCAAATTATAGGTAAACGAGTCGTAATTATCGAAAACTAGTATTTTCATAAATTTATGTCTATTGTCTGAAGTCAAAGGTCAAAAGTCCTTCTTCCTAAATGATTGTTCTGATCTAAAAAACTATTCACTGTTCACTGTTCACTGAAGAAGCTACTTCCACCGCCCGTTTTAGTGCAGCCAGTTTATTATTCACTTCCTGCATTTCACTTTCTTCGTCCGATTTGGCGACGATGCCTGCACCAGCCTGATAGTAAAGTGTATTGTTTTTACTCACGAATGAGCGAATGGTAATAGCCTGATTAAAGCTACCATCGAAGCCGATATATCCGATACATCCGCCATAAGGTCCACGGTCGTGCGGTTCGATGCTATCAATCAATTGCATGGCTTTAATCTTTGGAGCACCTGAAAGTGTTCCGGCAGGGAAAGTATCAGCAAACAGTTTGATGACTTTCGTATCGGGTTTCAATTTACCACTTACACTCGACACCAGGTGAAGTACATGCGAGTAATATTGCACTTCGCGGAACACTTCTACTTCTACATGGTCGGTATTGCGACTCAAATCATTGCGAGCCAAGTCCACCAACATCACATGTTCTGCATTCTCCTTTTTATCTACGCGCAGTTTCTCTGCCAGTTGAAAGTCTTTTTCATCATCTCCCGTACGGCGGAAAGTCCCCGCAATCGGCTTAATATAAGCTTTTTGTTTTTTTGCATCTACTACAAGGTGCGCTTCGGGCGACGAACCAAAGATGCGGAAGTCGCCAAAATTGAAGTAAAATAAATAAGGCGAAGGATTCACCGAACGCAAGGTACGATAGAGCATAAAATCATCTCCTTTGTATTTTTGGTAAAAGCGACGCGAAAGCACAATCTGGAAAACATTTCCTTTGAAACATTCTTCTTTGCCACGTGCCACCATTTTCTTGTAATCTTCGTTCGAGATATCAGATTTTTCATCACCAATAGCCTGAAAATCATAAGTAGCGATATTATTATTCAATAAGGTCTCCTCAATATTAGGGATAGCTGTCGTTTCACCTTCCTGCAAATTTTCAATAATTGTCAGCTCGTTATTGAAATGATTTACGGCAATAATGTATTTGAACAACACATAATGTAAACCGGGCATGCTTCCGGGAACTGTTTCGCGCGCCTTGAGTTTCACATCCTCGAAATATTGAACCGACTCGTAAGATGTGTATCCAAACAGACCATTCACACCAACCGGATTATCATTTTTGACCAACTCCACCGATTTTAGAAAGACATCAAAACGTTCGGCAACGGTCAGTTTATCCGTCACCTGAGTTTCAATCCTGCTACCATCGGGATATTCTTCCGAAATCAAAAAGTTGTTTACCGAGATACCACCAATCGGACAAAAGCCGATGTACGAGTAACTATTTTCAACACCGTGATAATCGGAACTTTCCAACAGCACCGAATTGGTATATAAATCGCGTATTTTGAGATAAATTCCTACCGGCGTCTGCAAATCGGCCAGCATTTTTTTTGAATTGACGTATAGTTTCATAATTCTTTATATTATTGATATTTTGCCTTCATCGATATTAACTTCGTGATATTTGCTCCCTTCAGTCGCGATATTTAATTATTTATACTCTCAACTTATATCGCCGAAGGCTAATATCATGCAGTCATATCGTGAAGTAATATCTATTCTTTAAAATGTTTCACATAAGTATCCATATCCTTATCTCCCCTACCCGAAACTGTGAGCACCACAATATCATCCGGTTTAAATGTTCCTTTTTCTTTTTTCAAAAGGGCCAATGCATGAGCCGATTCAATGGCCGGAATAATTCCTTCCAATCGGGTTAGTTCAAAGGCAGCATCGAGCGCTTCATCATCATTAATGGCGTGTACCTTGGTGCGACCAACCTGTGCGAAATATGCATGGGCCGGTCCAATTCCCGGATAATCCAGCCCTGCTGAAATAGAGTAAGGCTCTGTTATCTGACCATCCTCGTCCTGCATCAACAAAGTACGGAAACCGTGAATAATTCCTACTGTTCCAATACTTATTGTTGCAGCTGTTTCACCTGTTTCAACTCCCAATCCACCAGCCTCGGCTGATATGATTTTTACGCGTTCATCATTTATGTAATGATAGTAGGTTCCCATGGCGTTACTTCCACCACCTACACAAGCCATAAGATAATCGGGGTAATCACGACCAATTTGTTCCTGCAATTGCCATTTAATTTCTTCGCTGATAACCGATTGGAAAAATCCAACCATATCAGGGTATGGATGCGGGCCTACAGTTGACCCGATAATATAAAACGAATCCGGATTTGAACACCAATAACGGATAGCTTCGTTGGTAGCATCTTTTAGCGTCCAGTTACCACTGGTCACCGGCTCCACAGTGGCACCTAACATGCGCATTTTTTGTACGTTCAAAAACTGGCGTTCCACATCCGTTTTACCCATAAACACGATACATTCCAAACCCATCAACGCACAAGCAGTAGCAGTAGCCACACCGTGTTGTCCGGCCCCTGTTTCGGCAATAATGCGGGTTTTGCCCATCCGTTTTGCCAACAAAATCTGTCCCAGTGCATTGTTGATTTTATGCGCACCGGTATGATTCAAGTCTTCACGTTTCAGGTAAACGTTTGTGCCATATTCTGCCGACAAACGCTTAGCAAAATATAATGGCGACGGGCGACCTACATAGTTTTTGAGCAGTTCATAATATTCAGCTTTAAACGTTGCATCCTCTTTGATTGCATAAAAAGCTTCTTTTAATCGCTCCACTGTTCCGTGCAAAATTTCAGGGATATAGGCTCCACCGAAGTTGCCGTAATAACCGTTGTTGTCTATTGAATAATCCATTATTTGTTAATTAAGCAATTATAAATGGTAATTGGTAAATGAGAAAAATTGTAAATAAAAAAAGGCTTATCGTGAGTCCGACAAGCCTTTTTGTAATATCTTTTTTAATTTCGACAATATACATAGGTGTAACATCTCACGATTAGCTAATCTGTAAGTGCCACCACCAAAATTTATTTACTGTCAAAATTGAGTTCATTTTCTTTTTGTTTTATTTTCGGGTACAAAGATGATAAATTTATTTTAATTGAGCAAGAAAAATATCATTTTTCCTGAATTAGCATCTAAAACTAATTAGTTTTGAGCAAAGCCTTCGATTTTTTTATCTCCAGTTTTGTTTGTTGTTTCTCTAAATTTAGTTGTTTAGCTTTCAAATCCAGTGCTGATTTTGTTCGGTCGAGTTCACGCAAACGGTTGTTTACCTCCACCTCACGCCTATCCAATTTTGCTTCCTTTTCAGCAATTTCACTCAGACTATATTTTAAATCATCACGTCTTTTATTCCATTGGCTTTCGAGTTCTTTTATCTTGTTATCCTTTTCGTCTAATTTCAATGTCCGATCTCTCAACTCCTCATTGTTCAGCTCTTTCGAAAGTTTTTTTAGCCCCTTTCTATCCACCATCAATAGTTTTGCTTCTTTATCCCTATAACTCTTTTCTGTTTTTAGAAATTTATCTTCATCTTTAGTAAACTTCTTTTTATCAGCTACATACTTTCGTTCATTACTTATCACCCTGGCCTCATCGTTTGCCTGATTGATGAGCATTTTTAATTCCTTTTTGTTGTTTTGAAGCCTGTCTTCCAACAATTCAATACTTTTCAAATAGTTTTCATTATCCACTTTTTGTTGCTTCACTGAGTCTATATCCACAGTTTGAAAAACAAGCTCAGCCCATTTATAGGTAAAATCCTTGTTATCTGCTTTCAAAGTCGCCGTATCGTTCACAACTTGCGAAAACCCGACCGTTCTCACGAAGACAACAAAAATAAATACCAGTGCGTAGTTTAAGTGCTTACTTTTCATAGCAATATTTTTTTTGATTCAACATTAAATTGCATTTCTCTACATTTTCATTTTAAACAGCCATATTTCAAAAAAGTTCAATTTATGGAAATATTCTTCTGCCCCTATGCCAATTATATTCATCATTTAAAATTTAGATTTGGGACCAATGAACATAAACAACTATCTATTAAAATGTTGTAACAAAATGATTATAAATTTGAGCATTCTGACAAACAATTTCATATAGATAACTGATTGAAAAACAAAAGCAGTTATTTACTTTCGTTATTCAGTTTTTTTTCCGAAATTTGCAGCCTTATAAAATAGGGTTCTTATAGGTAGGAATTCGTAAGAAAAAAACAGCGTGAAAGAGACAAAGTACATTTTTGTAACCGGTGGAGTTACTTCATCATTAGGCAAAGGAATTATTGCTGCATCCCTTGGGAAACTGTTGCAAGCCCGTGGATTTAAGGTGACCAATCAAAAGTTAGACCCGTATATCAACGTGGATCCAGGTACATTAAACCCCTATGAACATGGCGAATGCTATGTAACCGTAGATGGTCATGAGGCCGATCTTGACTTAGGGCATTACGAACGCTTTTTGGGTGTTGAAACCCACAAAGCGAATAATGTTACAACCGGCAGAATCTATCAAAACGTAATAAACAAAGAGCGTCGCGGGGATTATTTGGGTAAAACGGTGCAAATTATTCCGCACATTACCGACGAAATCAAGCGCAACATCAAACTGTTAGGTAACAAAGGCGAATTCGACTTTGTCATTACCGAGCTTGGTGGAACCGTTGGCGATATTGAATCACTACCGTATATTGAGAGTGTACGTCAATTGAAATGGGAACTAGGCAACAAATGTCTTATTATCCATTTAACGTATGTACCTTATTTGGCAGCCGCCAAAGAATTAAAAACAAAACCTACGCAACACTCCGTAAAAGCACTACAGGAACAAGGCGTTCAGGCCGATGTTCTGGTTCTGCGTACCGAGCATAATATTTCATTAGACATTCGCAAAAAAGTGGCTTTATTCTGCAACGTGGAACAAAGCGCTGTAATGCAGTCGATTGATGTACCAACCATCTACCGAGTGCCATTAAACATGCAGGACGAAAAACTGGATGAAGTGGTACTTACAAAAATGGGATTCGACTTAGCCAAAACCCCTGCTGCCGATATGGCAAAATGGATAGAATTTGTTGAAAAACTGGAGAATGCAAAAGAAGAAGTGCGCATCGGAATAGTTGGAAAATACGTTCAGCTGCCTGATGCTTACAAATCAATTATTGAGTCATTATTGCATGCAAGTGCATATAACAACAAGAAATTGAAGCTGGAACTAATACTTTCGGACAAATTGACAGAAGAAAACGTAGAAAAGAAATTGTCCGGTCTCAATGGTATAATTGTTGCCCCCGGTTTTGGACCGCGTGGAATGGAAGGTAAATTCACCGCATTGAAATTTGCACGCGAAAACAATATGCCATGTTTGGGTATTTGTATGGGAATGCAAACTATGTCTATCGAATTTGCCAGAAATGTACTTGGATATGCCGATGCAAACAGTACTGAAATTGATTCAACCACTACTCATAAAATAGTGGACATCATGGATGAACAAAAAGACATTTTGAATTTAGGCGGAAGCATGCGTTTAGGAGCTTTCAAATGCAAATTGAAAAAAGGCAGCAAAGCATTCGAAATTTACGGAAAAGAAAACATCAGCGAACGCCACCGTCACCGTTTCGAGTTCAACAATGAGTTCAAAGAAGAATTTGAAAAAGCAGGCATGATTTGTAGTGGAATGAATGTTGAATCGAATCTGGTAGAAATTGTAGAGCTAAAATCGCACAAATGGTATGTAGGCGTTCAATTTCACCCTGAATACAGCAGTACGGTTGTAAAACCTCATCCATTGTTTATTAGCTTCGTAAAGGCTGCTATCCAAAAATAATTATTACTTAATTGTCGGCATATCAATATAATTGAATCTAAAGTAAAAATTTTAAAATAAAAGACAGTTGACACTAGATAGTCGACCGCAGACACATAAAAAAATATGGATAAAAATACGATTATTGGCTTTTCACTTATCGGGCTAATTCTTTTAGGATTTTGGCAGCTAAACAAGCCAAACGAAAAAGAAGTTCTGGCTCAAAAGCGTTATAATGACTCTATTGCATTAGTTCAACAAGTTAAAGTGCAAGCCGAAACCGCAATAAACAAAACTGCAACGGTATCAAACGACTCAACAATTGAAACCGACACGGCAGCCATCAGCAGCTCATTTGGCGATTTCAGTGCATCTGCAAAAGGCGAAGAGAAGTTCTACACGCTTGAAAATGAATTAATCAAACTGACTATTAGCAGCAAAGGTGGACGAATTTATTCGGCACAACTGAAAAACTACAAAACCCACGACACTTTGCCATTGATGCTTTTCGATGCTGAAGAAAGCTCGATGGGCTTTACGCTGGTAACCAAAAACAATCGTGTACTTAACAGCAAGGACTTGTATTTCGAACCGGTTTCGACAGTAACAAAAGATGCAAGCGGCAATCAAACGTTAATTATGCGTTTGAAAACTACAGGTACAGCTTATATGGATTTCGCATATACCTTGCCAACGAAAAACTACATGCTCAGTTTTGGAATTAAAGCCAACGGTATGAACGCAGTTATGCCTGCAGGTATAAATTCGCTGGACATGCAATGGTCGTCAAAAATCCGCCAACAGGAAATGAGTCGTTCAACTGAAAATCGCTATGCTGCTATCGAATATAAATATGTGGCAGATGATGTTGAAAAATTGAGTGAAAGTAAAAACGAAGAAAAGGAGCTACCGAACAAGGTAAAATGGATTGCCTTTAAAGACCAGTTCTTCAGTAGTATTCTTATTGCCAATCAAGACTTCACTTCGGCGACCTTGAAAAGCGAGGTAGAGGAAAATGAAACTTCAAAATTCCTGAAAGCTTATAAAGCTGAAATGACAGTGGCTTTTGACCCAACGGGTAAAGTACCGACCACTTTCCAGTTATTTTTAGGCCCTAACCAATACAAAATTCTTTCAAACTACGACAAAGAATTACCTACAGACTCGAAACTCAAATTGAACCAAATAATACCATTAGGTTGGGCCATTTTTGGTTGGGTAAACAGATATGCCATTATCCCAATGTTTAATCTGTTCAGTCAGTTTATGAGCAATTTTGGATTAATCATTTTACTGATGACCATTGCCATCAAACTGGTTCTATCGCCATTGACCTATAAATCATATATTTCCAGCGCAAAAATGCGTGTTTTGAAACCGGAAATTGATGAGATTAATGCACGTATCCCCGCAGAGAAAGCTGCAGAACGACAAAAAGCCACAATGGAGCTATACGGAAAAGTAGGTGTAAGTCCACTGAGTGGCTGTTTGCCTTCGTTATTGCAAATGCCAATTCTGATTGCACTATTCAATTTCTTCCCGGCTTCTATCGAACTTCGTCAACAAAGCTTCTTGTGGGCAAAAGATTTATCGTCATACGATGCTATTTTCACATGGAGCACTCATATTCCACTTATTGGCAACCATATCAGTTTATTCTGTGTGTTAATGACGATTACAAGTGTGCTATACACGCACCTTAACATGGCAAGTTCGGGCGGACAAGAACAAATTCCGGGAATGAAATGGATGATGTACTTAATGCCGGTGGCATTTATGTTCATGTTCAACGATTATGCTTCAGGATTGAGCTATTACTACTTTATCGCAACCCTGTTCTCTGTAATCCAAACTTACATTATCCGCGCTACAGTTGACGAGAAAAAGCTACTTGCCCAACTACATGCCAAGCGTGCAAGCAATGCTAAAAAGCCTGCTAAAAAAGGTGGCTTTATGGATCGCTTAGAAAAAATGCAACGCGAACAACAGAAAGCTGTAAAAGGTAAAAAATAAATCTCAAATTCCATATAAAAAGCGCAAAAGGCAGGTTTACACTTTGCAGTTTGCGCTTTTTTTGGACTAAAAAAAAACAGTAGACAATGAAAAAAACATTCATTTATCTGATTTCACTGACCTTGTTTTTGTCATCGTGCAACAAAAGTAACCGTTTCGAGATCGACACCACAAAAAATCGCGTGGACGTAAAAATACAGCGTTTCGACAAGGATTTAATCTCACTCGACTCCACAAATTCGGGACCGACACTGGCAAAGTTATACAAGAGCTACGCTCAATTTCTGCCTGTGTACACAGCTGAAGTACTCAATGTCGATGCAAAAGATACAGCCGCCATTCGTCAGCTTTTCATGAAATATAATTCCGATAATACCTTTTCAAAGGTAAATAAAACCGTACTCGAAAAGTTCAACGACATATCCGATATTGAGAACACAGTTTCTGAAAGCTATACGTACATCCATCATTATTTCCCAGAAGTAAAGCTTCCGGAGATATATTTTTTCGTATCCGGTTTTAACCGTTCTGTACTGATGAACGATAGATTTATTGCCTTAGGCACCGATTTATATCTGGGCAGTGATTACCCGGCCTACAAGGACCTTAGCTACGATTACCTTCTCGTAAACATGCGTCGCGAATGTGTAGCTACCGACCTGGTTTCGGCTACACTGTTCAGAATGTTTGTATTGGACAGTAGCAAAGACAGACTACTGGACAATATGATTTTCAGAGGAAAAGTGATGTACTTATTATCCGTATTTATGCCAAACGAGAAACCGGAGGATTTGATGGGATATACCCCTGAACAGTGGAAGTGGTGTAAAAGTTATGAAAAAGAAATCTGGGGAACAATTATTGAGAACAAGGATCTGTTTTCGACCAATATGCTATTAATCAGCAAGTACATGAACGACGCACCCTTTACAGCACCGGTATCGCAAGATTCGCCTGGTCGACTGGGAACCTGGCTCGGTTGGCAAATTGTAGACAGCTACATGAGAAAAAATCAAAACATTGGGTTGAAAAATCTGATGGACGAAAACAACTACCAAAAAATACTTGAAGAATCGGGATTCAAGCCCTGAGTTTGTCACAAAAAAAGACCTATTCGAAATCGAATAGGTCTTTCATTATTAATACGTTGCAATATTATGCCGGACTAATTGCTTCTGAAGGACAAACATCGGCACAAGTGCCACAGTCGGTACAAACATCAGCATCGATAACATAGATATCACCTTCTGCAATTGCGTCAACAGGACATTCGCTGATACATGAACCGCAAGCAATACAATCTTCTGAAATTACGTAAGCCATTTTCTTATTATTTTTTTGTTAGTACTAATTAGTTCTGCAAAAGTAAAACATTTTTCCAAATCAAAGAAAAATTTCGCTTGTTTTTTATTTGAAAATGAAAATTTACTCTATCGCAACATCTTCAACCAGAAAACTTAAAGTTGCAAATTTACAATATAAACTACTGACAGCAAACACATTACTTCGACAAAAGACAATTAATTAAAGACAGAATTTCTTTGATTAAAGCATTTAATATTAACTACTATTATTTTCATTAATATTGATGTTACAATTCTATTAAATTTGTATTAAAAATTGTGTAATAGTAGAACTGTTTTAGTACATTTGCACTCTGAAAGCAGACAAAACTGTTAACTCACAATGTATTGGGCTACAATACGAATAAAACAATAAAATTTACAATTAAAATTCTCGTAAACTATTTTTGTTATGAACAATTCTTTTTTCGACAAATTTGTACCAAAAGAACCTAAGTTTTTTCCCATTTTAAAAGAAATGGCAGATGTAATACTTGTAGCATCCGACTTAATTATCGAATGTGTTGAAAAAGCAGATCATGAGTCTGCCATTGAGTATTATAAAAAAATCAAAGAACAAGAAAAAAAAGGAGATGCTTTGTCGGCTAAAATATTTGACGAACTAAATTCGACTTTCATCACACCATTCGATCGCGAGGACATTCACCATTTGGCGGATAAGCTTGACGATGTGACAGATTACATCAACAGCTGTGCTAAAAAAATTGTACTTTACAATCCAAAAGAAATTCCGACAAGTGCTGTTGAAATTGCAAACTTAGTTAAGGAAGGTGCTGTTTCTATTGGAAAAGCAGTGGCAGAACTGGATGTAATGAAAAAGAATTCGAAAAAAATCAAAGAGTATTGCCTCGAGCTTAAAGTTACTGAAAACAAAGCTGACGATGTTTACGAAAACTTCTTAATTGATTTATTTGAGAACAAAAAAGATGCAGTTGAAATTATCAAATTAAAGGAGATTATGAGTGAGCTTGAGAAAGCCACAGATGCAGCAGAACATGTTGGAAAAATCATCAAAACGATTATTGTTAAGTACGCATAATAACTTCAAAAAAACAAAATGACGCTATTAATTACTATTATCGTACTGGCTTTAGTTTTCGATTATATCAATGGGTTTCATGATGCTGCTAATTCCATTGCTACAATTGTATCTACAAAAGTACTAACACCCTTTAAGGCTGTACTTTGGGCTGCATTCTTCAATTTCGTCGCTTTCTTTATTGCAAAATATATTATTGGAGAATTTGGAATTGCCAACACCGTTTCTAAAGCTGTAATTGAACAATACATTACGCTTCCTGTCATTTTTTCAGGAATTGTTGCTGCCATAATCTGGAACTTAGCCACCTGGTGGCTTGGAATTCCATCGTCATCGTCGCACACCTTAATTGGTGGATTTGCCGGAGCAGCTATTATGAGCACTATAATAGCCAGCGGGTATACTACAAGTGGTTTTGAATCAATAAAAGCGGATGTAATCATAAAAATTGCTTCGTTCATCGTATTGGCACCGCTTATCGGTATGATGGTTTCGTCATTACTGACTATTTTAATTCTATACATTTTCAAGAAAGTAAATCCACACAAGGCTAATCAATGGTTTAAAAGATTACAGTTAGTCTCATCGGGTTTATTCAGTATTGGTCATGGATTAAATGACTCGCAAAAAGTAATGGGAATTATTGCAGCAGCAATGATTGCAGCACATGCTCGCGGTATTGATATGGGAATTACTTCAATCAAAGATTTACCCGACTGGGTAGCATTCTCTTGTTTTGGTGTTATCTCACTTGGAACAATGTCGGGTGGTTGGAGAATTATCAAAACAATGGGTTCTCGAATTACAAAAGTTACTCCATTAGAAGGAGTTGCAGCAGAAACTGCAGGTGCACTAACACTTTATCTGACTGAAATTTTAAAAATACCGGTAAGTACTACTCACACCATTACCGGTGCAATTATTGGTGTTGGTTCGGTGAAAAGACTTTCGGCAGTGCGCTGGGGTGTTACGCGTAGCTTGCTTACAGCATGGTTGCTTACAATTCCTGTAAGTGCCGCTCTAGCTGCATTAATCTATATTGTATTTGGAACTTTATTGTAGAATAATTAAAACGATCTTTAAAAGGGGTTGTCTCAAATTGAGGCAACCCCTTTTTCTTTAAACGTATTCTCAGTCTTGTCTAAATTGAAAAAAGATTGATTTCCGTACAAAAATACAGTATATGTATCAAAAATTACACATAACTATCTGGGGTAAATAGTATTTTTGTACTGTTACACAGACTAACATGGAAAATTCAGTTTTAGATGATCCCCAATTATAATGCTATATAACAAATCGGTACAACTTCCGGCATCATTAATAAACTGCTTTAAATAAAAACATTGAGAATAAAGTATGAAAATCACATCCCACTCTAAAATTCGTTTTATTGGACTAGGAATTCTTTTATCCTTTTTAGGAACATCAGGAATTGCACAAACATCTTCGTGGCCAAAAATTACAACAGAAATGCGCCCCGGTGCTAGGTGGTGGTGGCTGGGAAGTGCAGTGGACAAAACCAACCTAACATACAACCTGGAGGAATATGCCAAAACCGGAATTGGAACGGTAGAAATTACGCCTATTTACGGTGTCCAAAAAAACGACCACAACAATATCCCTTTTCTTTCAAACAAATGGATGGGGATGCTCAATCATACCATTGCTGAAACCGGGCGGTTGGGCATGCAAACAGATATGAACACCGGAACTGGCTGGCCTTTTGGTGGTCCTGAGGTAACTATCGGAGATGCAGCTTCGAAATTAGTAGTGAAAAAATATATGATTTCAGGTGGACAAACCTTCACTGCAAAAATTACTCCTGATGAAAAAGACCAACAAACGGTAGCAAAGTTGCAGCGTTTGATGGCATTTCAGAATAAAAAAGTAGTAGACCTCACAAAACTAGTTGACAATACCGGAAACATCTCATGGAAAGCGCCAAAAGGCAACTGGCAATTAATTGCTGTATTCAATGGTAAAACATTCCAAAAGGTAAAACGAGCTGCTCCTGGTGGTGAGGGATATGTTATGGATCACTTTTCGAAAACAGCAGTAAAGAAGTACTTAAATCGCTTTGAAAATGCTTTTGCAGAAACAAATACAAGTTATCCGCATAACTTTTTCAACGACTCCTACGAAGTGTACGGCGCCGACTGGACTGAAGATATGTTTGAACAGTTCTACACACGCCGTGGCTATAAATTGGAAGAATATCTACCCGTTTTTCTTGACGAAAACCGCACTGAGGAATCTGCACGATTGCTGACGGATTATCGCGAAACCATTTCGGAACTATTATTGGAAAACTTCACCAAACAGTGGACGGACTGGGCACATATGCATGGAAGTAAAACCAGAAATCAGGCACATGGTTCACCAGGAAACCTGATTGATTTATACGCAACTGTTGATGTGCCCGAATGCGAAGGCTTTGGTTTATCTGATTTCGGGATAAAAGGATTACGCAAAGATTCTCTGACACGTAAGAATGATTCGGAATTGTCGATGCTGAAATATGCTTCGTCAGCAGCACATATTTCGGGAAAACAACTAACGTCTTCAGAGACATTTACATGGTTGACAGAGCATTTTCGCACTTCACTTTCGCAATGTAAACCCGATTTGGATTTAATGTTTGTGGCAGGTGTAAATCATATGAATTTTCACGGCACAACCTATTCACCAAAAGATGCAGCCTGGCCGGGCTGGAAATTTTATGCCTCTATCGACATGTCGCCCACCAATAGTAGTTGGAAAGATGCTCCTGCATTGATGAATTACATTACCCGGTGTCAATCCTTTCTGCAAAGTGGAAAACCTGATAATGATTTTCTGATTTACCTCCCCGTATACGATATTTGGCACGAACAAAACGGACGATTATTGCAATTCAGTATCCACGACATGGATAAAAAGATGCCGAAGTTTATCAAGGTAGTGCACTCTATTTACGAAAACGGGTATGATGCTGATTACATTTCCGATCAGTTCATCGTCTCATCAACATGTGATAACGGTGAAATTGTAACCAAGAGTGGTAGCAGATACAAAGCCTTAATAGTACCGGCTGTAAAAAAAATGCCGGCAAACGTATTAAAACACATTGCTGACCTGACATCGCAGGGTGCAAAAATAGTTTTTATGGAAAACTATCCGGAAGATGTACCCGGACTAGCCAAATTAAAAGAACGCAGAGCGCAGTTTAAATTGTCCATGAAAACATTAGCGGTGACAAATGATTTTTCAAAAACAAGTATTCAACCCATTAAAAACGGGACAGTAATTACCGGCTCGGATTACAAAAAAACACTGCTGGCTGTTGGGATACAACCTGAAGAAATGATTACCAAATATGGGCTTCATGCCATTCGCCGCACTAACAACGAGGGGTATCATTATTTTATCAGCGCATTACACAAACAAGATATAAATGAATGGATTACATTGTCTGTCCCGACTACTTCGGCTCAAATATTTGACCCTATGACAGGCGAAACGGGCAAAGCGAATGTACGACAACAGAACGGCAAAGCGCAGGTATACCTTCAGCTAAAATCGGGTGAGTCGTTGATTTTGAAAACATTTACAATGGAAGATATTCAAATTTCCAACTGGAAATATTTAAACAAAGAAACGCATACCGTAGAATTGAGCCGTCCCTGGAAATTGCATTTTAGCCAGAGTGAGCCGCTCGTAAAAGACACTTTCGAACTTAAAACATTGACTTCGTGGACAAAACTTGAAAACGAAGCCCTGAAAGTAAATTGCGGAACAGGCGTGTACTCAACTACTTTCGATCTGGCAAATATTTCAACTAATGCTGAATATATTTTGAACTTAGGAGACGTACGCGAAAGCGCTCATGTATTTGTAAATGGCAACGATGCCGGAATTGTATGGGCAGCTCCCTTCGATTGTCGCATTGGCAAGTACCTGAAAGCCGGAGAAAACAGCTTACGCATAGAAGTAACCAATTTACCTGCGAATCGAATTGCAGACTACGACCGACGCAACATAAACTGGCGCATTTTCAACGAAATAAATATTGTAAACATCAATTATAAAGTATCCAACTATGGTAACTGGCAACTCGTTGAGAGTGGCTTATGTAGCCCGGTTAAACTTACAATTTACGAATAGCTTAAACGCAAAAAAACTTTTAAACCATTCAATTCTACGAAATGACGAAATTAAAGCATTCACTAATTATCGCTATCCTTGCTCTAACCGGGTTTACAGTGCAGGCTCAAAGTAATTACAAGTACGATTATTTATACAATAATCTGCCCTTCAATATGCCAAAGGTTGAAGCACCTGTTTTTCCTGACAAAAGCGTTTCGATTTCCGAATTTGGAGCTACTGGCAATGGAACAGACTTGTGTACCGAAGCATTTTCGAAAGCAATAAATACACTTTCAAGCCAGGGTGGTGGCACAGTGATTGTACCTATGGGCGTTTGGTTTACAGGTCCGATTGTTTTTAAAAGTAATATTAACCTGCATCTCGAAAAAGGAGCCATCATTTTATTTTCGCCGGATAAGAATTTATATCCATTGGTTGAAACAATATTTGAAGGCTTAGCCACGAAACGGTGTCAATCACCAATCTCAGGTCGTAACCTGACGAATGTGGCCATTACAGGCGATGGAGCTATTGACGGCAACGGACATTATTGGCGTGCATTGAAAAAACAATCGGTGACTGAAAGTTACTGGAAAAAATTCACAGCCAATCGTGGCGTTTTTAAACGCGAAGATTACTGGTTCCCATCTGAACAATACCTGAAAGGACAGCAATTAGCAGATATGAATGTTCCGAAAAACATCAAAACCGATGCGGAATGGAATTCAATTCGTGATTTTCTTCGCCCGGTAATGGTTAGTTTTATCGAATGTAAAAATCTTTATCTTCAAGGAGTTCTATTTCAAAACTCTCCGGCATGGAATCTGCATCCACTCATGTGCGAAAACGTAATTTTGGATGGCGTGACCGTGCGCAACCCGAGCTATGCCGAAAACGGTGACGGCATTGATTTAGAATCTTGTAAAAACTCACTGATCATCAATTCAACATTCGACGTAGGCGACGATGGTATCTGCATAAAAAGCGGTAAAGATGAGGAGGGTCGCCAACGTGCCCGCGTTTGTGAGAATCTGATTGTAGATAATTGCACCGTTTTCAAAGGTCATGGAGGTTTTGTGGTTGGTAGCGAAATGTCTGGCGATGTACGAAACATGAAAGTAGCTAATTGCAAATTTATGGGTACAGATGTTGGACTGCGCTTTAAAAGTAAACGGGGTCGAGGTGGCATGGTGGAAAATATCTTTATAGAGAATATTGGTATGATGGATATTGTGACTGAACCTTTGTTGTTCGACTTGTACTACATGAATAAGTCGGCTTCGGAAGTACTTCAGGATGCAAATGGACAACCGGTAAAACGAATTATTCCGAAAGTAGATGAAACAACGCCAACTTTCAGAAACATACACATCAAAAACATATCCTGCACTAACGCTACCCGTGCCATGTATTTCAACGGATTACCAGAAAATCCTATTGAGGGAATCTACGTAGAAAATGCAATGATTAGTGCTAAGACCGGCGGAGAGATAAAAGAGAGCAAACACATTGTTTTGAAAAATGTAGTTATCAAACCATTGAGTGGACCTGCACTTAAAATTCTGAATTGCAAGGATATTGATATTAAAAATGTGCCCGGAGAAATTATTCAGTAATAAATTCCAACAGCTAATATTTTGCAAAAAAACAGCTAATAAACAATCATACAGCCTGCAATTGATGCAGGTTGTACTTTTTTCTATTCTATTGTACAGCACTCCATTTCTAATACACCATATTTGTTGTTAATTTGCATATTATTCTTCCAACTTGAAGAATAGAAGAACTGAACAAACAAAATAAAGAGAAGAGCAAGATTCATGAAATTAAAATTTACCATCCCTTTTGTGGCTTTACTTTTGAGTGTACCCACCGTACAAGCTCAAACCAATATGTCGGCCAAAGAGACAGCAACAAAGATTGCAGAGCGCATCGTCAACTCAACCACCTATTTGTTCGAGAACAAAAAGACCGGCGAAACGTACAGCACTGTGAAAAATATTCCATTATCTAAAGATGTAGAAGTACAATCGAAATATACACAATGGCACTATACCAACGGAGTGACGAATATCGCTCTTATGGAATTGGGCGATAAACTAAGCGACAAAAAATACGAGAATTATGTTTTGAAAAACATGAACTTTGTATTTAACGAAGGGAATCTGGATTATTTCAAAAAACTTTACGACAACGCTTTTGCTGAAGGAGGTTGGGGAGCCGTGCGCAACGTTAGCTGGCACATGATATTTCGTGGCAAACGGTTGGATGACAATGGTCCAATGAGCGCCAGCCTGATTGAACTTCAACAACATCATCCGAACGATGCTTTTCTCAAGTACATCAACGAAACGGCTCATCATCTCAATGTATTGGAACCGCGGTTGAAGGATGGAACGATTGCCCGCATCTGGCCACACGAAAATACGATATGGGCGGATGATGCTTTCATGGCTGTCTCTTTTTTGAGTAGAATGGGTAAGTTTACCGGCGATAACAAGTATTTCACCGATGCAGCTAATCAGATACTAAACTACAACAAGTATCTTTGGTGTGCGGAGAAACAAATTTACTACCACTGCTACCACACCGATAATAAGGAACATGGAGTTGCACATTGGAGCCGTGCAAACGGTTGGGTATTTATGGCGCAGGCTGATTTGCTTTCGCGCATGCCTAAAAATCATCCGCTGCGCAATGCTGTCATCAAAAACTTCCAGCAACAAGCCAGTGGAGTAGCCCGCTATCAGGGCAAAAACGGACTTTGGCACCAATTGCTTAACAAAGAAGACTCCTACGAAGAAATTACCGGAACGGCCATGTTTGTTTTTGGTATTGCCCGGGGAGTAAAAGAGGGTTGGTTGCATCCTGACTTTATTTACGTAGCTGAACAAGGATTAAAAGGAATACTATCCAAAATAACCCCGAACGGAGATGTTACAGCGATCTGCGTTGGTACAGGTATTATGCCGTCAGTGCAATATTATTACAATCGCCCAACTCAGGAAAACGACCCAATGGGTGAGGGCCCGGTTTTGCGTGCTTTGGTTGAAATGATAGACGCTCCGAAATACACCGAGATTAGAGCCGAAGATCAATACGATAAAATCGGATTGAAAAAATAATAAAACGACTGATTCAGGTAAATTCTAATTTACCTGAATCAGTTGTTATCCAAAGCCACAAATAGTTTGTTCAATGAAAAAAAATCACTTCGCTTGTCTTATTCTTTTCTTGTTTACCTGCAATACTTTAATGCAAGCAGCTATTGACCGTAAAGCCCTGGTAAACAGAAATAATCCAAACGTCAATGCATTTGATTCATTAGCATCATTGTCTGTTGGGAATGGTGAATTTGCGTTCACCGTTGATGCCACAGGTTTACAAACTTTTCCTCTAAAATACAGCAGTGGCGTACCGCTTGGCACTCAAAGCCAATGGGGATGGCACAGTTTTGCGAATCCCAATAATTACCTTCACGACGAGACACTGAAAAATTACAATTTCAGAGGAAAAGAAGAACCTTATTCTACTCAGGTCAACGGAACGGAACGCCAAAAAGGAGCTACAGAATGGTTTCGGGTAAACCAACACCGCCTGCATTTAGGCATTGTCGGCTTTGAAATTGATTCAACTTATTTGAATAAAATAACCGACATTAAACAAGAACTTCAACTTTGGAAAGGAGAAATTATAAGTCATTTCACCTTATCAGGAAGAACCGTTCAGGTTGAAACAACTTGCCACCCACAGAAAGATGTAATTGCTGCCAAAATTAATTCAACGGCTCATTTAGGTCTAAAATTCCATTTCCCCTACCCAACCGGTGAACACAGCGATGATGCCTGTGATTGGAACAGCAACGACAAACACAGCACAACCCTTGTAAGCCAAACCACAAACTCAGCATTGCTCGAACGAAAAATTGATGCAACTACCTATTTCGTTCATATTCAATGGGAAGGTTCTGCCACTTTCATCGAAAAAGGAAAAAACTATTTCGTGCTTCAACCTTCAACGGATAATTTTGCTTTCACAGCGGCATTCCTACCAGGTAAACCCGGCCAAATGGTTCAACCAACTGTAGCCGAAACCCAATTGGCAGCGTACAATTACTGGAATGCGTTTTGGACAAAAGGTGGAGCAGTAGATTTCTCGCAATGTAAAGACAAACGTGCACCGGAGCTGGAACGCCGTGTGGTGCTATCGCAATATTTATTAGCCATTCAATGTGCAGGCTCGGTACCTCCTCAAGAAACAGGGTTGACCTACAACTCATGGTATGGTAAATTCCATCTCGAAATGATTTGGTGGCACGAAGCACAGTTTGCACTTTGGGGACGTTCCGATTTGCTGGAACGAAGTCTCGGTTGGTACAACAAAGCATTCCCTATTGCAAAAGAGATTGCCAAACGACAAGGATTTCAGGGGGTTCGTTGGATGAAAATGACTGACCCTACAGGCGTAGAAGCACCATCAAAAGTGGGTTCATTTCTTATTTGGCAACAACCGCATATCATCTATTTAGCCGAACTGGTTTATCGCAGTCATCCCTCACCCGAAGTGCTTGAAAAATACAGCAAACTGGTGGACGAAACAGCTAAATTTATGTTCTCGTTTGCCACCTACGATCAACTGGAAGGACGCTATGTACTCAAAGGAGCCATTCCGGCTCAGGAAACACTGCGTGCATCAGAAACCGTAAATCCTCCTTTTGAACTTTCATATTGGCATTTTGCCATGAGTACAGCTCAAAAATGGCGCGAGCGAATGGGCTTGAAACGCAACCTTCAATGGGACGAAATGATTGATAAACTATCGCCATTGGCCTATCAGGACAAACTCTATCTGGCTGCCGAAACTGCCACTGACACCTATAAAGATATTCGTTTCACTTCCGACCATATGGCCGTATTGGGAGCTTACGGAATACTTCCAAAATGTCCGTTGGTACGTACCGATTACATGCAAAACACGCTCAACTGGATTTGGGTCAATTGGAACTGGGGAAAAACCTGGGGCTGGGATTACCCTATGACAGCCATGAACGCTGCCCGACTTGGTGATGGAGAGAAAGCAGTTGGTGCCCTGCTTATGGACAAACGAACCAATACGTATTTAGTAAACGGACATAACTATCAGGATAGTCGCTTGCGCATTTACCTACCGGGTAATGGTGGTTTGCTAACAGCTATATCGATGATGTGTGCCGGTTGGGATGGTAATAAAACCAAAAATCCCGGCTTCCCAAAAGATGGTAAATGGAATGTGAAATGGGAAGGTCTTCTGCCCATGCCGTAACTCATCTGTTCCGGCAATAGGTCTGAACAAATATATTTTTCAAAATAACAGAAAGGTTCGGGAAATTCACTGTAAATGTGTATCTTGAACCTTTTTTCAGTTCAATCAATTTGAAGTACAGCACATGCTAAGAAATATATCTTTCTCCATTTTCTTTTGTTTGGAATTATTGGCACAATCAATAGTTGCCCAAACTCAAAATGCGGACACGAAAGTATTTGATCCGGAATTAAATAAATTCATTGCACCTACCCAAACTAACAAAGGAGAGCGCAACCTGCGATACACTCCCGATGGACAGGATTTTGTGATTGTAAACGGAAAAAATAAATTCAATCGTGCACTTTATGGAACAAACACCGGTTTTCGTGTAGAAACGGGCGATGTACCTGAATTCGCACTTTACCTGCCTCGCATGGGTGGAAATCTGAGTTTCAGCATTGGCAACAAGCAAAAAACTATTGCACTGAACGATGCCGTTCATATTGAAAGTCGGTATCGTGCCGGCTCACGGATTTACAATATTACTGATTCGCTGTTGGGAAAAGGTCACATCTGCTTAACTGCACTCGCGATGAGTCAGGCCGAAGGAATTATTATCAAAGTAGAAACTTTTGGTATCCCAAACAAAACACTATTATCGTGGAAATTCGGAGGCGCTTCCGATACCCGCTTCAGTCGCGAAGGTGATTTGGGCGTTGACCCAATCGATTGTTTCGAACTTAAACCGGAATATTGCATAGGAAATATCTACACGCTGAATAAAAACAGTTTCAGTTTGACCTTTGGAGCAAAGCAGGACAAAAAACTAGTCGGTACATTTCCAACGAAAGCAACCTTATCGATTGATCCGGACTTACCGGTTTTATTGGGAAAAATGAATCTAAGTGGAAACACGACTTTCTATTTATTGATAAAACTTCCTGAAAATACGGAGACGGTAAGATATAACTCATTGCCTTCAATTTTCGGGAAATCGGAAGCCGATCGCTCTGTACTGGCTTCTCGCATCAAAATAGACACACCCGATCCATATTTAAATACGTTGGGCGGTACATTAGCAGTTGCAGCCGATGGTATTTGGAGCGGTGAAACCTGGCTTCATGGAGCTGTTGGTTGGCGCATGCCTTTAAGCGGGTGGCGTGCTGCTTATACTGGCGATGTGCTTGGTTGGCACGACCGCGCCCGCAAGCATTTTGATGCATATGCCAGTTCTCAGGTCACTGCTGTTCCACCAACCCGCCCGCATCCTACACAAGACACGGCATTGAATTTAGCACGCGCCGAAAAAAGTTGGGGAACGCAGATGTACAGCAACGGTTACATTTGCCGTAATCCCCATGAAAACAATAAAATGCACCATTACGATATGAACCTGTGCTATATCGACGAACTGCTTTGGCATCTCAATTGGACAGGTGATTTGGAATATGCAACGAAAATATGGCCGGTACTGACAAGTAGCTTAGCCTGGGAAAAACGTAATTACGATCCGGACAATGATGGACTTTACGATGCTTACTGCTGTATCTGGGCCAGCGATGCACTTTATTACAACAGTGGTGCTGTTACGCATTCATCGGCCTATAACTTTCGAGCCAATAAAATGGCAGCCGAAATTGCAATCAAAACAGGACAGGATCCGAAACCTTATGCCAAAGAAGCTGAAAAAATTCTGAAAGCGCTTAACGCCCGCCTCTGGATATCCGGAAAAGGTCATTGGGCCGAATATCAGGACTTCATGGGAGAGAAAAAAGTACACGAAAGTGCTGCCGTGTGGACTATTTACCACGCTATCGATTCGGAAGTTCAGGATGCTTTTCAAGGTTATCAGGCAACACGCTACCTCGACACTGAAATTCCTCATATTCCGGTTGTGGCCAAAGGATTAAAAGATGAAGGTTATGCCACGATTTCGACCAGTAATTGGCTACCCTACTCATGGTCTATCAACAACGTGGCATTTGCCGAAGTGGCGCATACCGCTCTTGCATACTGGCAGGTAGGTCGTAACGAAGAAGGTTTCAAGTTACTGAAAAGTTCTATTCTCGACGGCATGTATCTCGGTGCAAGTCCCGGAAATGTGGGACAGATAAGTTATTATGACGCGGCTCGTGGTGAGAGTTACCGCGATTTTGGCGATCCTATCGGCACGACGTCGAGGGCGGTAGTCGAAGGGCTTTTCGGCATCATTCCTGATGCTATGAACGGACAGCTGATCCTTCGTCCGGGCTTCCCCCAGTCGTGGGATCACGCATCTATTGCCACACCCGATATCGAATTCAATTTTAAACGTTCCGGAAAAACCGACACCTATATCGTTCAGCCACATTTTGAAAAACCGTTGATCTTCAAACTTCAAATCAAAGCATGTTCCGACAGTATAACTTCCCTTACGTTGAACGGGAAATCCATTGAATGGAAATTAGCAGAAGTAGCAAATGGCTGTCCGCTTATTGAGATTACGGCTTCCAATTCCGGAAAAATAGAGATAATATGGGGCGGGAGAAAATTGGCAAATCAATATTCTGAAATTATCTCAAGACAAAATGCGCAGTTTGAGTTTCGTTCCAACGCTAAAATAACCAACTTAGTGGATCCTCAAAAAGTGCTTGACAAGGTGATTTCAAAACCGAATACTATCAGCGGCACCATTGTTGGAGCAACGGGACATCGCACCATCTTTGTGGAACTGGCTCAGGGACAAATGAAATGGTGGCAACCTATCAATATTGAGATTGAACAAAGAATGATAAAAAAGATGGCGGCATTCTCCAATGTAAATGGTGCTAACTGTGAACAGATAAAAATGGATCAACTTTTCAATGATTCGGTAACAAATATATTCAAAAACAAATATCTTTCACCGCGGTCGCCCTACACCACCCTTCAGATTCCCACACAAGGCACTGGCGAATGGTGTCATCCTACAACAACAGCAATAATTGACGATGCGGGCATTAGAAAAAACGTCCAAAACAATGTTCTGCAAACAAAACTTGGCGTGCCTTTTCGCACTCCATCTACTGGTAAAAACATAGCATTCTCATCACTTTGGGATAATTTCCCAAGTACACTCAATACCCCATTGAGCGGTTCGGCATCTCACGCTTATCTGCTTATGGCGGGCACTACCAATCATATGCAAACACATTTTATAAATGGGCGAATAAACGTGGAATATACGGATGGTTCGAGGGACACATTGGAGTTAGTCAATCCTGAAAATTGGTGTCCTATTGAACAAGATTATTTTGAAGACCGACTGGCTTTCAAGTTAAATGCCTCTCGACCCTACCGACTTCACCTAAAAACCGGTCTAGTGAGCAATGATTTGCAGAAAGATCTCAAAATTGACGGAGTTTATGGCAGGAAAATTGATGGTGGTGCTGCATTATTATTGGATATGCCATTAGACATTACTAAAATACTGCGTAAGATTTCTGTACAAACAGTGGCAAACGATGTGATTATTGGACTAATGTCTGTAACTTTGCAGCGCTAAAAATCAGATGATAACGGACTGCTCACCCATATTCTACATTTCGTTAAGTGGAGTAAGCAATAATACAAAACTTTAAACGTTTATCTCTAGAGATTGACTACCATTTTCCGAACCCTAACTGCATTATTACTGAACTAAATTTATGTTGGTGAAGAATTTAAAAAAATACTTGTTGCTTACTTTCTTTATTTTCAAAATTGGCTCCACCGCTTTTGCGCAAGGTAATTTACCTTACATCGATGATAGAACCCTTCATTTTGGATTCTCCCTGGGGATAAATGCTATGGATTTTGGCATTGCGCCAAGTAATCTGGATATCAATGGACGAATTTATCATGCCGATGTTTCTAAACTTAATCCGGGCTTTACAGTAGGAATTATCAGCGACTTACGACTTAGCAAATATTTTAGTTTACGCTTTACTCCCACTCTGCATTTTGGCGATAGACAGGTAAACTATACCTACGAAGGTAGCACAACCACCGATTCAATATTCGTTTCATCAATTCCGGTTTGTGTGCCTCTACACATAAAATACAGTGCGCAACGAAAAGGGAATTACAGACCCTATCTACTTTGGGGCGGTGGTGCTTATTTCGATCTGGGACGAAACAAGGAAAATCCAATATTGTTAAAACCACTCGGATTTTACACCGAATTTGGCGTGGGATGCGATTTATATTTCTCTTTTTTCAAAATGGCACCCGAACTCAAATTTGCTATCGGACTCAATGACATACTAACCCCTCTCGATCAACGGGATGCAGGATTTTTGAATGACAATGACAAAAAATACACATTGGCGCTTTCAAAACTAACATCAAAAATGATTACACTCTCGTTCAATTTTGAATAGTAATACCAACAAAATAATCAATAAAAAAAATAAGACAATCAATTCGTTGACTGCCTTATTTTTTATCCGATAAACTTACTATCAGATACTTTCAATTTCTTTAATCACCCCCTGGATTGCCAATTGCCAATCGATAAACATCTTACGATAGTATGCTTTCACTAACTTCGGATTGTCTTTTCCGTCGGGACGGTTTGCACGCAAAATATATTCGCGACTGAGTGCCATAACGACAACCGATACTGCATCAACTTTTTCAGCATCAATGTCTTTAGTCATCAAACAACGAAAATAAATATCTGAAATTAATTCTGATGAAATAAACTGAATTGTTTTCTTTAGCTTTCTTCTACTTGCCATAGTTGGTATTTTAATGGATTTGTTCTACAAATATAAGTCTTTAAAACGAAACCCACATCAATATCACACAATAAAAATCAATTCAGTTTCAAGCAGCTTATGGTCTAGTTTGAATTATTTAAAGTAAATTTGCAGTAATTATTTTCTGATTTCGGGTCACGACGCTTAACTCAGCCGACTTTTATATGATTTGTCTTAAAAAACAATTTACAACTCTATTTACAATCATATTCTCCATCTCGTTCATTGTCGGACTTTATTCGTGCAATGATGATTTTATCTCGTCAGACCCAAAATACAGATTGGAATTCTCGACAGACAGCTTGTCTTTTGATACCGTTTTCACAACTTTAGGTAGTGCTACTTCCAAAATAGTACTATACAACCGAAACAAAGTGGGCTTAAATATTAGCTCAATCAAAATAATGAGTGGTAGCACTTCTTTTTTTAAAATAAATGTTGATGGTAGTAAATCAGCCACCAACGAATTTGAAAACATAGAAATCAGACCCAATGACAGTTTGTATATTTTTGTTGCTGTAACTATCAATCCAAACAATGCAAACTCACCCCTATTTATCGAAGACTCACTGAATTGCATAACCAACGGCGTAAAAAAGAGTATCAAATTAAAGGCCTATGGGCAGGATATGGAGTTGTTTCGTAACAAGTTAATCAAAAATGACACCACACTGACCGCCGACAAACCCTATCTTATTTATGGCAATTTGACGGTCGACTCGGCTAAAACACTGACATTGAATCCCGGTTGCCGACTTTTCTTTCACAACAATGCAAATTTAATCGTACGTGGAAATATAAAAGCCGAAGGAACTGCCAATAAACCTATTACCCTGCGGGGCGACAGGCTTGACGATATCCAGTTTTCAACGCCGGTACCTTACAACAATGTGGCCGGACAGTGGGGTGGCGTTTATTTACTTTGGGAGCATGGAAACCACACGCTGAACCATGTAAATATGAACAGTGGGTACGTTGGTATAAATTTTGTGAATACTAAAAACAGTATCCCGCAACTACGCATTTCTGATTGTAAAATTCATAATTTTCTGCTATACGGATTAATGATTCAAAATGGGAACGTTACGGTGACAAATACTGAAATATCAAACAGTAGCAGCTATTGCGTGTATTTAAATGGTGGAAAACACAGCTTCACGCATTGCACCATTGCCAACTATTTCGACAACAGTTACGTGCAAGCTATTCCACGCGACAAAAATCCTGCACTAATGATCATGAATTTAAAACTTACGGTTCCAATGGAGAATACGTTTAAAAACTGTATTATTTCGGGCTCTGCAGAAAACGAATTCAGCTTTGCGTCCCCAACAATGGATCAATACAAGGGAGCATTTGATCATTGCTATATCCGGACTTCAACCGCTAGAGATCTTAGCATGTTCACAAATATCAGGTGGTACGAGAAAAACGACATTCTATTTAAAAGTACAACTTACGATTACGAGAAAAAAACATATTTCAATTTTGCTCCCGACTCACTTTCGCCTGCACGTGGATTGTCAGACAAAGCAGTTGCTACACTGTTTCCTATCGACCTAAATGGTAAAAGCCGATTAACCGACGGGGCACCGGATGCCGGAGCATATGAATGGACACCTACAAAATAAGTTGAATATGAAAAAATTACGCTTGGTATTTATAGGAATAATTTTGCATTCTGCATTGTCTGCTCAAAACACCGAGAAGCAAAGCTTTAAAATTATGTGTTACAATGTGGAGAACTTTTTCGACTGTGTTGACGATTCGCTCACCGATGATAGTGAGTTTCTGCCGACCGGCATGCGTGGTTGGAATACCACAAAATACCAGAAAAAACAAGCTAATATCGGGAAAGTAATCACAGCCATAGGCGGTTGGGAAGCACCTGCATTGGTGGGACTGTGCGAAATTGAAAGCAAAAAATGCCTGTATGACTTGACGCACTATTCCGGATTGAAAAATCTACGCTATAAATTTCTACATCACGAATCGCCCGATGCACGCGGAGTTGATGTAGCATTGCTTTATCAGCCACGCATGTTCAAACCATTTCATGACGAGGCGATTAGAATAAACTTCCCCACCGCCCCAACGACTAAAACCCGCGACATTTTGTTTGCGTCAGGCGTGATTCCAACCGGTGATACGCTGCATATTTTTGTCTGCCACTTTCCTTCGCGACTGGGTGGCGAATTGGAATCGGAAGACAAACGACTGTTTGTTGCCTCCGTGGTGAGAGCAAAGGTGGATAGCCTCTTTGCATCAAATCAATGTGCTAACATAGTAATAATGGGTGATTTCAACGATTATCCAACCAACAAAAGCATGACAGAAGTACTGCAAGCAAAACCACTTACAAATAATAACCCCGCAAAAGAACTGTATAATCTGGTGTATAAAATGCACACTGAAGGCAAAGGATCGAATAAGCACAACGGCGAATGGGGTGCGTTGGATCAGATGATTGTTTCGGGTAACCTGCTGAACAGTGGCACTAAGTTTTTCACACGGCAAAACGACGTTCATTTTTTTGATGCCGGTTTCTTACTTGAAGATGACAAAGTATTTTTAGGTAAACAGCTTTTCAGAACATACATGGGCATGAAATACCAGGATGGTTTTTCGGATCATTTACCTGTATATTCCGATTTTTGGTACTGATGAACGAGATAATGTACCATTTGAAAATGTGCCAATGAAAGTACGTTGAATTTGCGTCTTTCTTTTGCAACCAATAACTAACTACTAACACAATGACTGACATTCAATTATTTATTCCTTGTTATATCGACCAATTGTACCCCGAAACCGGATTCAACACGGTTAAAATACTAGAAAAAGCCGGTTGTAAGGTGCATTACAATCCGGAGCAAACCTGCTGTGGACAACCGGCATTCAACAGCGGATACTGGGAAGAATCGGCCAGTCTGGCAGAAAAATTTTTACATGATTTTAATCCAAACATGCCCATTGTATCCCCATCGGGATCATGTTCGAGCTTTGTGATTCATCATTATCAAAAAATATTGGCAGGAAAACCGGCACTTTTGGCTCAACATGAGCAAATCAAAAATTCAGTTTTCGAATTATCTGATTTTCTGGTCAACATACTCAAAGTTGAGAAATTGGGAGCCAAGTTTCCACACAAAGTTACCTTTCACGATTCATGCTCTGCATTGCGCGAGTATGGTATTAAAGATGAGCCCCGCCTTCTTTTATCACAAGTAACGGGCTTAGAACTTGTTGAAATGGAAGAATGCGACACCTGCTGTGGCTTCGGAGGAACATTTGCGGTGAAAAATAATTCTATTTCAGCTGCTATGGCCGAGAAAAAAGTGCAGAATGCCTTAGCCACCGGTGTAGAATTTATTGTAAGTACCGAGGCATCGTGCCTGATGAATATAAACGGGTATATTGCCAAGAACAAACTCCCCATCAAAGGCGTACATTTGGCCGATATTTTAGCTTGTGGTTATTGATACAAAAAAAAAGCTCTCCCACTCAAGGGAAAGCTTTAAAAATTGAGAAGAAAACAGCTACTATTTCTTAGATTCTTCTACTGATACTTTTCTAAACTCTTTCAAAAGTTTCTCCAAATCCAAAGAACTTTTACGCGCACGAGTTCCGGCCGCCTTATTGTTTTTCTCAATTTGTAAATCTGCATCTGTTGTAAACGCTTCAAATTCAGCTTTAATCTTGCTTACTAATTCTTCCATATTCAAATATTATTAAGTTTTTAATTGGCTGCACAGTACAACCTAAGTATTAACTGCAAATATAATCATTCAAAGATAATTTCAATAATTATTGCAAGCTAAGTTATTGACAAATTTGACTTATTTTTCTTCTAAAATTTAATTGAACATATAAACAACTCATTACAAATTATTTAAATTCAAAGAATAGCAATTAAAAAACATACAAAGAAACTAAACATGCGTTACAAAAAGTGGAGTGTCGGAGTGAAGCACCATTTTGTAAGCCAGTCCCGGATGAAACAGACGAACAAAAATATTCCGTCGGCGGGTATTGAAAGCCAACACATTTATTTTTTGTTGCGCCAGATAGTCATCCAATAAATTCAACGTATCGGTAGACCCAAGCAAAGCATAATGAGTAATAAGGTTGGGGTAATGATTTGCAAAATAATCTTTTATACCGGCCAGCATAATTTCACTCCAGGGTTCATTCTTCTCAGATGCATGAACAAAGTAAATTTCCAGCTTATCCGACGTGAATAGAGAAATGGCCCTATCAATGGCAATCAAATCTTTTTGATCAAAATTAGTTAGGAAGGCTACACGTTTAATATCGTCGGGCGATTCCATAGTCATTTGGATAGGCACTGCAAAAACGGGCACAGAGCAAGACTCCATCACTTCGGCAGTGACACTGCCAATAAGCTCGTTATTAATTTTCTTACCGTGTGTACCCATAACCACCAATGCCGGATTATGCTTTTTACAATAATCCAAAATCTGATCCTCAGGAACACCTTCTTTTAACTCGAAACTAAAAGGTACGTCGGGCAATTCCCCTTTGTCAATTCTGGAGTGAATGAGGTTAGACATATTATCAACGTCAGCATTAGCCGAACTAACGATACGACGAAGCAACTCACTATCACTTATGCTATAAGTACTTAAATCGTGATTTGACGAAATGGTAAACGCAGGACTAAAATAAGCGTGTAGAAAAACAACTTCAGCGCTTAAAACATCAGCAAAATGAAATGCAAAATCAATGGCTTTGGGCACCTGATCGGTAAAATCGATAGGAATAAGAATTTGTTGTGCCTTCACCTTGGGAGTTTCTTCTTCCCAGGCGCTTTCCATTTCTTCTACAATTTTTAAAGCGCGGGGCAAATCACTTTCCTTAATTCTAACGCGAACTCCAACAGCCATTTCGGGGTGCTCGAGGTTCAAATTATGAATTACTGTTTCAATGCCACTTTCTTCCAAAACAGTCTTTATCATCTGCGCACGTTGATAGGTGCGGATAGCCAGTGTAACTAATTTGTCTTCCATAATACACTATATTTAATTGATTTACAATTGCTTGAAAATAAAACCCACGCAGGTGAGATGCTACATCATTAGCTTTGTAAAGATAGCTAATTTTATGAGTCAGTAGTTTCTTTCTTTACTTTATTTCCCCTAAAACAAAAAAAATACTCTATATTTGTGTTTGAAATCAAACTTTTATATAATTATGAATCCCAAATTAAAGAAGGCTCTTGGAATTGGAACACTTGTCGTTACTATTGTGTTCGGTTGTTGGATATATTTCAACTATTATTTTGTATTTGGCGAAGGTGTAAAAGCCGGTGAACTAAACTACTTAGTGCATAAAGGCTATGTTTTCAAAACTTACGAAGGTAAAATGATTCAGACAGGATTTCGGGCACAAACGGCCGGAGCAATTCAGTCATACGAGTTCGTTTTTTCGGTAGATGACAAAGTGGTAGCAGATTCGCTGATGAGATGCAGTGGAAAAGTAATCGAACTTCATTACAAAGAATATCTGGGGGTGCTTCCTTGGCGCGGTGTCAATAAGTTTGTGGTGGATAGCATTGTTTCGGTAAAAACGAAGTAAAAATTAAGGATGCATATATTGGAGTTATAAACATGGAACTGTAGTTCAAACAGTTTCAGTTTATATCTTCGTGCGTATTACTATCGTCAATTATTCCTTAAGTATTCCTTTCATTTCAAAGAAAAATTCATTACTTTTGCACTAAAGAATTAATTTTCACAAGGTTTACAATTTATTCAAACAGATATTTCATTGGAAACAGACCTATTAAATTCCGCTTTGGCAGGGGTGACCGTTTATCCTATTACTATATCGGCTATTATTTCACTCATCTGCAGCATGTTATTATTAGCCTGTTCGGCTATAATTTCAGCTTCCGAAGTTGCGTTTTTCTCACTCGACCCACAAACGTTGAATGGTCTGGAGGAATCTGAAAACAAAGCGGAACGGAACATCCTTCGCTTACTCAAAAGCCCGCAAAGACTATTAGCAACCATCCTTATTGGTAATAATTTTGTTAATGTAGGCGCCATCCTTTTATTGACAAATTTTACTTCTTCTGTATTCAATTTCGAAAGTGCTCCATTTCTTGGATTTATATTCGAAGCCATAGGCATTACTTTTTTACTCTTGCTGTTTGGCGAAATAACACCCAAAGTGTACGCCACTCAGTTTGCAAAAAAAACAGCACTAAATACTGTTTCATTCCTATCGGCTCTCGAAAGCATGTTTGGTCCCTTCGTAACATTGTTGGTGAACTCCACCTCCATTGTCAACAACCGATTGGCAAAGCACAACAAATCGAATATTTCGATGGATGAATTATCGCATGCATTGGAACTTACTTCGAATATCAAAGACGAAGATACTGAGATTCTGGAAGGCATTATCAAGTTTGGAAATATTCAGGTGGTAGACATTATGACTTCACGTGTGGATATGGTAGACGTGGATATCAAAATGAATTACAAACAGTTACTGGATGTAATCATTCAATCGGGGTATTCTCGTATTCCGGTTTACGCCAACACTCGCGACAATATTAAAGGTCTTATTTACAGCAAAGACTTGTTACCTCATTTGGACAAACCGACTAATTTCAGATGGCAAACATTAGTTCGCCCTGCTTATTATGTGCCTGAAACAAAAAAAATTGACGATCTGCTCAGCGAGTTTCAGGAAAATAAAATTCACTTAGCCTTTGTGGTGGATGAATATGGAGGAACTTCGGGATTGATTACATTGGAAGATATTTTGGAAGAAATAGTTGGAGACATCAGTGATGAATACGATGATGAGGAAATTCTTTTTACAAAAATAGACAATCATACCTTTATTTTCGAAGCAAAAATTCAATTGAACGATTTTTTCAAAATTGCTGAAATAGAAGAAAATGATTTTATAAAAGTAACCGAAGAGGTAGAAACACTTGCGGGCTTGATTTTGGAATTAAAAGGCGACATTCCGGCTAAGAATGAACGAATTGACTATGGCAGGTATGTTTTCGAAATTGTGGCAGCCGATAATCGTCGCATAAAAAAGGTAAAATTGTATATCAAAGATGATTTCACCAAACAAAACGCTTAATGCTGACTTTTACTTTATTCCTCACAACCCGGTTTTTACTTCTGTAATTTTCTTGAAAAATGTCTATTCGCTCCTTTAAAATACTCGCCATTCTATTTACAATAATGCTCACAGGATCGTGTGGGAAAACCTATTATCCGCGCCCTTACGGCTATTTCAGAGTAGATTTGCCAAAACACAGCTACAGAACTATCGACACTTTGGGCCTACCCTATCGATTTGATTTACCGGCAAATGCACGATTGGTGACGCACAACAACAGTAAAGAAAAATTCTGGGTGGATATTTATTACCCTCATTTAAATGCAAACATTTATTGTAGCTACAAAGCTGTCAATGGCAACTTGTTCAATCTACTTGAAGACACGCGAAAAATTGTGTACCGACACAGTGTACGTGCCGACGGTATCGGCGAAAGAGTTTTCAGTCACCCCGAAAAAAATGTACATGGTATTTTATACGACCTAAAGGGAAATACAGCTTCGTCGGTTCAGTTTGTATTGACCGACAGTACTAAACACTTTTTCCGTGGGGCACTTTACTTCAACAATGTACCTAACAAAGACTCTATTGCACCAATGGCTGAATATATTCGCGAAGACGTGATCAGAATAATGGAAAGTTTAGAGTGGAAAAAATAATTGTTCAAACCAAAGACTAAACATGTCATTACCAACTACTAAAAACATAGTTACAATAGACGATGCTAAGTTATTAGTATGGGAGATAACCCAAAGTATTGATGAATTAGTTTCCGGTTTTGAGAACTTCACACTATTTGCAGTCGACTTTGAGAAAATCAATTCGGATAAACGAAAACTTGAATTTCTTGGAACGAGGTGGTTACTGAAAATTTTGCTGGGAAAAGAAACCAATGTGCAATATACTGCTGATGGCAAGCCTTATTTAAATAACGGAAGTTACCACATAAGCCTTTCGCACAGTGGCAACTGGATGGCAGTAATGATTCATCCCACAAAGTATGTTGGCATTGACATTGAATGTCCGACTGATAAAATACAAAAGGTGTATAAGCGCTTTTTGAGCGAGACAGAACAAGCTGAGCTTTCGGACGGAAAGGACATAAAACAACTTCAAATTGCCTGGTCGGCAAAGGAAGCATTGTACAAAATCATTGGGAAGGAAGCTGTTGACTTTGCAAATCAATTACGACTATTGCCTTTTGAAGTTCAAAAAGATGGACGAATTACAGCACAGCACATTACAACAAATACAGTCTACCAACTTACATATACTCAAACTGCAGCCTATACTTTGGTGTATTGCATTGCCTAAAAACGATTAAAATGAGAAGTACTTACAGAAAAATACTCCTGAAAAGAGAGGCTAATCGAAAAATGATAGCTGTATTGTTGGATCCTGATAAATGTTCAGGAGGAGTGTTGGCTGCCACTATTTCCGTATTAAAAACCAGTGTTCCCGATTTTATTTTTGTAGGTGGAAGTCATACACTATCTTCTTCCGATTTATTTATCGACTTACTTCGGGAGGAAACGAAAACCACTATCGTACAGTTTCCGGGCAATGCTTCTCAGTTTTCGACCAAAGCTGATGCAATATTGTATTTATCCTTGCTTTCGGGTAGAAATGCCGAATTTATGATTGGTCAGCACATCACATCCTCGGTGGCAATTAAGAAATCCGGTATCGAGGCCATTCCAACGGCTTACATTCTTATCGACGGTGGAAAACCAAGTTCTGTAGAATATATCAGCAATACGCGTCCGATTCCAAACGATAAAAAAGACATTGTCCTTTCTACAGCAGTTGCAGGTGAATTGTTGGGTATGAGATTAGTGTACCTGGAAGCCGGTAGCGGTGCTAACACAGCCGTTCCGGTAGAAGTTATTGAACATGTGAGCATGGGATTATCGCTTCCGCTAATAGTAGGTGGTGGAATAAAAACAACGGAGCAAATGACGGCTGCATTCGACGCGGGAGCCGATTTGGTAGTTATCGGCAATCTGTTCGAAACCGAAATGAATAAGATTGCTCAATTTGTTGAATGCGCTCGCATGTACAACGAACAGGAATAATGCGAGTATTATCTCAGTTTGTTTCGTTCAAAATGCGGTCCCGCTATGCGCATAAAAAATATGAGTGAAAAAGCCACAGCAAAGGCTCCAACCAAATAAGCCAACGGCAAGCCTCCTCTTGCATCGGCCAACCGACCACCCAACACCAATCCAATTCCAACGCCAATATCCCAACTCGTCATATACGTGGAACTTGCTGTAGCCCGACGATTATTGGGAGCCAGATTGACAAACAAAGTATTGTAAGCCGGAAAAATCAATCCGTATCCAACGCCTAAAACCAACGCGATTACATAAAACAGTCCCACCACCATGCTTGAGTTATAATGTTCTATCTTGTTTAAAGCTGCTAAAGCTAGAAAGCCTAGCAAGCAAAAGAATGTACCGTATGAAACCACCTTCACCAACTGCCCCCTGTCTACCATCTTACCGCCAATCAAGCGCGAAAAGATAAGCCCGACTGACATCAGCGAAAAGAAAATGCCCACTCCACTACGAATACCCAACTCTTTGCCATAAATAGCGATGTAAGTCACTACCATTCCGTAGGGAACACCCATCAGCAGCAAGCTCCAACCGGCATTAAAGCCTTTGAGTAAGAAGAAACGGTCGAACGCTATTGGCTGTTTGACCGTTCGGTCGGACATATTTTTAGATTTTATGGTAATAGCAACCAAAAAACCAAGCAATCCACTACCAATAGCGGTGTAAAAAATCACATCGAAGCTATAATAATCGCGCATCAACAGACTGGTCATGGGACCGATGGCCATCGCCAGATTATTAGCCACGCCGAAATAGCCTAAGCCCTCACCTCTTCGCGAAGCAGGCATAATGTCCACTATTAAACTATTGCCGGCAGTGGTCACAAAGCCAAAAGTAAAGCCATGCAGAATACGAAAAAACAAAAACACACCTATCAGATTGGCGAGTGGGTACCCCACAAAAGTAAGAACAAACAGCAGGTAGGCAATCAGATAGATAGGCTTCCGATAGACCATATCGAGCACAAAACCAGCAAACGGACGAATCAACAAAGCTGCCAACGTATAACTGGAGAGGATCACACCCACCAACGACTTTGAAGTTTGAAACTGCTCAATCAAATAAAGTGGAAAAATGGGCACCAATAAATAAAAGGCAAAAAAGAGCAAGAAATTACCTATACACGCACTTATAAAACTTTGCGTCCATAGTTTATCTTTGGGGTTGGTCATGTGAATATCGTTTACCATTTCCACAATTATAAATATAGAAAATAAAAGTGGAAAGTGATTATTTTACAGGAGGTGTTTTAGAAATCCTATCGAAGAACGGACTCTTTGACGAACAACTAATAGGGATACCGTAGATATTATTGCAGCCCGGGAGCATATCTAGCTCCAATGCGACTCTTCCTACCGAAAACATAACCCTACTATCCACCCTACGGTCGGCAGCTACAGAACAAGCCGAACCAATGGCAATGCCCACATCAACCGTGTTCAGCGAACAGGGAATATCAGGAAATTCATTTTTAGCAGCACAGGTATCGAAGCCACAATATCCACAATTCAGACTGTGCGTTTTTTGTTTTGTCCCAATTAGCACAATAGCTTCAGCAAAAAGTATATTTTCTGCGTCGCGGGTTATGAATTTCAATCCAGTTTTCTTGCTATATTCGAGCATTGCTTCCGAGAGTTGCGCAATCGTCTCGTCGGTAACTAGCGCCACTTCGATAATATCAAAACCCTTTCCTTTTGGCGCTGTACGGGCAGCCGTCATCATTTCATCAGCTACTTGCAGCAAGCGTTCGCGACGTGTATCTCTTTCGTTGATTAGCATAATTGTAAAAATAACCCCTAGCCCCTAAAGGGGAACAAGAGATGTTAGTATAGTTATTGAAGTGTTTTAAAAATATACTTTTATAGAAAACAGTACTATCCCAGTTCTCCGTCAGCTGACTGATTAGGGGGTAAGTTTTGCAAGAATCATTTCATTCAACAATCCATTTCCAGCGACTATTTCCTTTCCAAACAAATAGTCATCACCTCCTTTATAATCGGTCACCACACCACCGGCTTCTTTTACGATAACTGCTCCGGCAGCCACATCCCAGGGTTTGAGATCGTACTCCCAGAAAGCATCGAATCGTCCACAGGCCACATACGCCAGATCGGTAGCAGCGGAACCCAACCGGCGCACGCCACGGGCATTCGTCATAGTCCACTTCAAGACCTCCATATAATCGTCTAATTTACTGAAATCATTGTAAGGGAAACCGGTTGCCAACAATGCATCGTGAATATCGCCACGATCGGAAACACGAATGGGGCGACCGTTCAGATAAGCACCACCATCTTTCCACGCATAAAAACACTCATTACGTCCCACCTCGTACACCACACCCATCACCAATTCGTCACCATCCAACAAACCAATACTGACAGCATAAATCGGAACACCCTGAATATAGTTCGTCGTTCCGTCCAAAGGATCAATCACCCAGTTAAAGCGTTCTCCATGTTTATCGCTGGTGCCTTCTTCGGCAATAAAGCCCGATTCGGGTAAAACAATCTGCAATGCTGAAATAATCCGTTTCTCCGATTCTTTGTCAACGTAACTCACCAAATCGTGCAAGCCCTTCGTTTCAATTCTCGAAACATCAAAACAAGTCCGCTCTTCTGCCATAAATTTTCCAGTAGATCGGGCTACGTCACACACAAATTGACAAAGTTCTTTGTAGCTAGGTGTCATAATTTTATCTTTTTAGGAATAAATGCAAAGTTAGAGTATTAAGGTTTAACTGGCAAGAAAATTCATCTATAAATAAAGCCGTCACTTGCTAACATTGTATAGTTAGACAAGTGACGGCTTTATTTTTTTATATCAACCGGCAAGCGGCTTATAGCCGCTGCTCGATGTCAACCTTTATTTCTTCAACGCTTCAATTCCTTCTTTCAACGAAGCAATTTTACTTTCGGCATCAGCTTGTTTCTTGCGTTCTGCGTCTACCACTTCGGGTTTGGCATTGGCTACAAATTTTTCATTGCCCAGTTTTTTCATTACCGAACCAATAAAGCCTTCGTAATATTTAATATCAGCTTCCATTTTGGCAATTTCTTCTTCCACATTGATCAAACTTCCCATAGGGATGGAAAATTCGGTTGTACCTACAAGGAATGAAATAGATCCGGCTGCTTTGTCGGTAACAGTTTCAATCGTTTCCAAATTACCCAACTTGGCAATTACAGCATTGAAATCTACTTTATGTTCGCCAATTACTTGTAAGCTCAGGCTTTCTTTATTTGGTATATTTTTTTGCAAACGAATAGTACGTACTCCGGCAATGATTTCTTTCGCGTATTCAAATTCGTTTATCAACTTTTCATCAGCAACAACAGCTTTTGGTTGTAATTCCACCATGATACTTTCGCCATCTTTGCGTTCTTCCAGTGCTTGCCAAAGTTCTTCAGTGATAAATGGCATAAAGGGGTGTAACACTTTCAGCAATGAATCGAAGAAACCAAGTGTTGCTTCGTATGTTATGCGGTCTATGGGTTGCTGGTAGGCAGGTTTTGCCATTTCCAAATACCACGACGAAAACTCATCCCAAAACAGTTTGTAAACTGCCATCAAAGCTTCCGACAAACGGTATTTGTCAAACAAATCATCAATTTCGAGTAGTGTTTTGCCCAGTTGAGCCTCGAACCATTTCACGGCCATACGAGCCGATTCCGGTTGTTCTATATCGGCCACTTCCCATCCTTTTACCAAACGGAAAGCATTCCAGATTTTATTATTGAAGTTACGACCTTGTTCGCAAAGGCTGTCATCGTAAGGCAAATCATTTCCCGCAGGAGCAGTAAGCAACATACCCAAACGCACTGCATCAGCACCAAAATCTGCAATTAAGTCAAGCGGATCGGGCGAATTACCAAGTGTTTTCGACATTTTACGACCTAATTTATCGCGCACAATACCGGTTAGATAAACCCTTTTGAAGGGCATTTCACCTTTATATTCATATCCGGCAATAATCATACGTGCAACCCAGAAGAACAATATATCAGGCCCTGTCACCAAATCATTCGTTGGATAATAATAGTTTATTTCTTCATTCTCAGGATTGTTGATGCCGTCGAAAACCGAAATAGGCCATAACCACGATGAAAACCATGTATCCAGACAATCTTCATCCTGGCGAAGATCGTCAATAGTCAGCGGATAGTTGACAATTGCCAATGCTTTTTCGTAGGCTTCTTCTTTCGACAAAGCCACTACAAAACCTCCTTGAGGAAGAAAATACGCCGGTATGCGGTGTCCCCACCAAAGTTGACGGGAAATACACCAGTCCTTCACATTTTCCATCCAGTGACGGTAAGTGTTCTTAAATTTTGGAGGATAAAGTTTGATGTCATCATTCATTACCGCATCCAGAGCAGGTTTAGCCAACTCTTCCATTTTCATAAACCATTGCATCGATAGCTTTGGTTCGATAACAGCGTCGGTACGTTCAGAGAACCCAACTTTATTAGTGTACGGCTCTGTTTTTTCGAGCAATCCTGCAGTTTCCAGGTCTTTTTCAATTTGCTTACGAACATCGAAACGATCCATATCGGCATATTGAGCACCGTTCTCGTTCAATGTTCCATTATCATTGAAAATATCAATAGAAGGCAAATTGTATTTTTCACCGAGCATATAGTCATTTACATCATGCGCCGGAGTTACTTTCAAACAACCTGTTCCGAACTCAATATCCACATAATCGTCCTCTATAACCGGAATAACGCGGTTAATCAATGGTACAATTACCTTTTTACCTTTCAAATGGGCATTCTTCGGATCGTTTGGATTGATACACATAGCGGTATCACCCATAATCGTTTCAGGACGCGTAGTTGCAACAACTGCAAATCCATCCTCGCCTTCAATTTTATATTTCAGGTAAAATAACTTACCTTGTTGTTCTTTAAAAATCACTTCTTCGTCCGACAAAGCCGTCAAAGCTTTCGGATCCCAGTTGACCATGCGTACTCCACGGTAAATAAGTCCTTTCTCGAATAAATCAGTAAACACTTTTAAGACACTTTCCGAACGGGCTTCGTCCATGGTAAATGCCGTACGATCCCAGTCGCACGAAGCACCAAGTTTCTTCAATTGTTCAAGAATGATTCCGCCGTGTTTGTGTGTCCACTCCCAGGCATGTTCCAAAAACTCGTCGCGCGTAAGGTCTGTTTTTTGAATACCTTCGGCAGCCAGCTTTCCAACTACCTTCGCTTCAGTAGCAATAGATGCATGGTCGGTTCCGGGAACCCAACAAGCATTCTTTCCCAACATACGTGCACGACGAACCAAAATATCCTGAATGGTATTGTTCAACATGTGCCCCATATGCAACACACCGGTTACATTGGGTGGTGGAATGACGATGGTGTAAGGCTCACGACCATCGGGTTTTGAGCTAAAAAAACCATTGTCTAACCAATATTGATACCATTTCGATTCGATGTCTGTGGGATTGTACTTACTAGCGAGTTCCATATTATTCATTTACTATTTTACTATTTACAACTTACTCCGTAAAAATAACGCTAATCGTCGTTTTAAAACTAATTGTTTTTCAACATCATACCCGATTTGCAAATTTCTAAAAACGGAATGCAAAGATAAGAAAAAAAGACCTTTGACGAAAATAAAATCTTTGAAAACAAATTTCGTCCAAAATACAGATGACACGCAACAAAAATATTGATTACTTTTGTGGAAACATAAAAAAAACAAAAACATGAAACGAATAATAAATTCAGCCAATGCACCTGCAGCCATTGGCCCATACAGTCAAGCTGTTGAAGCAAACGGAACCTTGTATATTTCAGGACAGTTGCCGATAAATCCGGCTGTTGGAAAAATTGAAGCAACCGATATTACTGCACAAACAGAGCAGGTTTTCGCAAACATCAACGCTATCTTAACGGAAGCTGGATACACATTTGCCGACGTGGTAAAATCGACCGTATTTTTATCGGACATTGCCAATTTTGGAGGGATGAACGAAGTCTACAAAAAATACTACCAAACAGAATGTCCTGCCCGTTCGGCTTTTGCTGTGAAAGCATTGCCTCTTAATGGACTGGTAGAAATTGAGACAATCGCCGCAAAATAATGAGGTGATGTGATAATGTGATGATATGATGATGTGGTGATATGGTGATGTGATGATACATCGATTTACAAATAAGCACTTTTAATTTTCATATCAACACATCATCACATTATCACATCAAAATCGCATCCCCCGCAATAATTCACCTATCTCCATTCGTTTTTTTCCGGCTATTTGAACAGATTTCAGGTTTATATACCCATCGGATAATGCCACCTTGGCGTATTTCTTTCCGTCGGTAACTACTGTTCCAACAGCCAATTCATGATCACAGATTGCTTTTTCAACTTCAAAAACTTTCAATGTCATTTTTTCAACTTGATTTGGGAACTGTAACTCCACCCAAGCCGTCGGGTGCGGTGACATGCCACGCACAAAATTATAAACACGCTCCACATTCCACGATACATCTATCTGACAAGTCTCTTTGAAAATCTTTGGGGCAGCCTTCAATTCCAGACCCGGATGAATAAATTGCGCCTGATCTACCGCATCTGTTTTGCCTTCAATGAGCATATCCACCGTTTTCTTCACCAGTTTCGCTCCCATTTCCATCAATCTGTCGTGAACAATGCCGGCATTATCTGTTTCGGCAATAACTATTTTCTCTTGTTGAATAATTTTTCCGGTATCAATTTCATGCGTAAGAAAAAAAGTGGTTGCACCGGTTTCTTTATCGCCGTTGATAATAGCCCAATTAATAGGCGCAGCGCCCCGATACTGAGGTAATAAGGACGCATGAAGATTAAATGTCCCAAACTTTGGCATATTCCACACCACTTCCGGCAACATTCTGAATGCCACTACAATTTGTAGGTCGGCTTGCAAGCTTCGTAATTCCTCGAGGAAAGCTTCATCTTTCAACTTTTCCGGTTGTAATAAACGTAAGTTTTGCTCCAACGCATATTGCTTTACCGGCGAAAACTGAACCTTATGTCCACGGCCGGCAGGTTTATCGGGCATCGTAATCACACCCACCACTTCGTATTTATTTTCAACCAATATTCTCAGGCTCTCCACCGCAAAATCGGGTGTGCCCATAAAAACTATTCTCATATTATATAATCAACAAATCATGAATTAGCAAATTACCATATCAACACATCATCAATCAATCAATCAATCAATCAATCAATTAATTAATCAATTAATTTCTCTTATCCACTCCCCACATCAACTTGTTTTTCAAGGTATCAAAGAAAGTATGATTCAATTGTTTGATGATTTTTATGGTATAATCTGCCTTGGTAATTTTTAATTTAGTGGTCAATTCCAGCACTTTTGATCGTCCATCCAATGCCACCAGATAGCATTGACTACGACTATGCACCTCCAGTTCGAAAGTCCATGTATCAGGCACTATCAATGGACGTACATTTAAACTGTGCGAAGCAATCGGCGAAAGAATAAAATTCTCAGCTTCCGGCACTACCAGCGGACCACCCACACTCATCGAATAAGCCGTTGAACCGGTAGGAGTTGCCACTAACAAACCATCAGCATGATACGTATGGACCATCTCTCCATTAACGCTGGCAGTGATGCTCAACATAGAAGAGCTATCCTGCTTCAATACAGACACTTCGTTCAATGCATACGGATAATCAAACGTTGTTCCATCCGAAGTCTCAACGTAGAGCAAGGTTCTCTCCTGAATGCTGTATTTTTTATCGAGAATGGCATCCAAAGCCGGCACAATTTCATCAGTCGACACATCAGCCAAAAAACCTAATCTACCTGTATTTATTCCTAAGATTGGAATTTGTTTTCGCCCAATTCGAGCTGCAGTATTTAAAAAAGTTCCGTCTCCACCAATACTCAACGCCAGATCTGCCTCAAAATCGTCATTCACAATAATTTCCGTACCCTCCATGCAACATTTACCATGCTCAGAAACAAACACATGCAATTCATTGTCGAGCAGAAGCGTAACATCCTTGGCCTTAAAGTACTCAAACAAGAGTTCAACATGCGATAGCAAGACACTACGATAGATATTTCCAAAAACAGCTATTCTCATTTTACTAACATTAATTAACGTGTATAAAACATAGGCTCAATAAGCAATTTGCAGTTCTATAAATAATTAAAATAATTGAAAGATAAACAACCACAAACATCCTTCAATTTTTTTAGCTATTTTTGTACCAGAATAGAGCACTGCTTTGTATTGTAATACAAAGGAACTAAATGTAAACGAATCTGGCAAATTTTAAACTGTCGGGAGTTTGTTACATAGCAGTCATCTTAAAAAATAAATAACCTATTAACTTTGAAATAACTGTCCGTATCGACAAAACAAAAAGATTATTACAATGACTAAATTAAGCGTCAACATTAATAAAATTGCCACCATCCGTAACGCCAGAGGTGGAAATGTACCAAATATCTGTCAGGTAGCCATAGACTGCGAACGTTTTGGAGCCGAAGGAATCACGGTTCACCCCCGCCCCGACGAACGCCATATCCGTTTTGCAGACGTTTGGGATTTAAAAGCAATTCTGAAAACAGAATTTAATATCGAAGGATACCCAACTCCCGATTTTATCAAACTGGTAAAATCAGTAAAACCACATCAGGTAACCCTGGTTCCCGACCCGCCCGAAGCACTGACATCCAATGCAGGCTGGGACACAGTGGCTCATTTGGATTTTCTGAAAGAGGTTGTTTCTGATTTTCAAAGTGTTGGAATCCGCGTTTCGATTTTTGTTGATACCAACTTGGTAAATGTAGAATATGCAGCCAAAACCGGCACCGACCGCGTTGAACTTTACACCGAACCATACGCATCCGATTATCCAAAAGATAGAGAAGCAGCCGTGGCACCATTTGTAGAAGCAGCCAAACTGGCTAAAAAACTAGGATTAGGATTAAATGCGGGGCATGATTTAAGTCTCGAGAATCTAAATTTTCTACACTTACGCATTCCTGCCATCGATGAAGTCTCGATAGGGCATGCATTAATTGCCGATGCTTTGTATTTCGGACTCGAAGACACAATAAAACGCTATAAAAAACAGTTAGAATAGTGTTATATTAAAACAAGGTACGAAATTTGTTATTTTTGATTTATACGACAGCAATAAAAAAAAAGAACTGAAAATGACGGATACAATCAATGAATCAGCCAGCAATCAATTAAGTAATAAAAGCGTGAGCAAATCAAACGTGTACGGCTTCATAGGCACTATCCTGTCCTGCATTATATTATTTATGATCATGTGGTTTTATGTGATGCCTTATACCATTATCACTGAACCTGTAGTAGAGGAAGGAATAATGGTGAGCTTTGGCGACAATGAAAATGCAGGTGGAATGGGCTCATCTGCCGAACCATTGGCTGCACCCGAAGAGGAAGTTCTCGCTCCGGTAGCAGAACAAAAACCTACATCTACAAAGCCAGTCGCTACAGTTAAGGAGGATTTAATCACGTCGAATGATAATGCTAACACCATTGCAGCTAAGATTCAAAAAGACAAAGACAAGAAAAAGAAAGAACTTGATTTAAAGCTGAAACAACAGCTTGATCAACAAAGAATAGCTTCCGAAAATCGTATCGCACAGCAAAAACGAAAAGAGCAAGATGCCATTAACCGAGCAGGTGCTACTGTAAATGGTTTGTTTAGCAATGGATCTAAAACCAGTGGTTCTGGCAACGGAAGCGGTAGTGGCAATGGTACAGGAACCGGCAGTGGAAATGGTTCTGAAGCCGGTATCCAGGGAAATCCGGCGGGGCATGGAAACTCAGGTGGAAATGTTTGGTCGCTTAACGGACGAACACTTACAGGTAAACTTGCTTCACCCGATTACAACAGGGATGTCGAGGGTAGAGTAACTGTCAATATCAGAGTGGATGAAAATGGGAATGTGACCAGTGCCGAAATTGGGTCACCCACTACCATATCCGATGCCGACACAAGAAATGCAGCTAAAAATGCAGCCAGAAACACCCACTTTACCGGAGGCAGATCCACAGCAGCCGGGAGCATTACTTATAACTTCAAATTAAAATAAACATCATGCAAGTCTTCTTGTTTTTGGCTGATGGTTTTGAGGAAATCGAAGCCATCGCACCCATCGACATACTCCGTCGAGCGAACATCAACACACAAACCGTCTCCATTTCGGGCACAAAAGAAGTAACCGGCGCACACGGAATTATAATTCATGCCGACCTATTATTTACTGAAACTGATTTAAGCCATAACGACATGCTTATTTTGCCCGGCGGAATGCCCGGAACTAAAAATCTGGATGCGCACCAAGCTTTAAAAACACTGCTCGCTGAGCAATACGAAAAAGGAGGAAAAATAGCTGCCATTTGTGCAGCACCATCAATTTTGGGCAAAATGGGATTATTGGAAGGAAAAGAAGCTATTTGCTACCCGGGATTCGAAGAAGCATTAAACGGAGCTATCATTTCCAAAAACTTGGTGGTAAAATCAGGAAACATACTAACTGCAAAAGGTGCCGGTGTAGCAGTCCAATTTGCACTTAAGATTGTAGAAGAGCTGAAAGGAAAATCAGAATCAGAAAAAATAGCGTCAACTATTTGTCTACCTACAAAATAGTTAGCACCTCACCAAGACTCACAAGCACAAAAAAAAAGGAACATGCTACCATATTCCTTTTTTTACCTGAGTCAATGCTCTTTCAATCTTAGTTGATAGCTGATGATAATTCAGCACCTGCTTTAAATTTAGCAACTTTTTTTGCCGCAATAGTGATAGCTTGTTTTGTAGCTGGGTTGATGCCCGGACGAGCAGCACGTTCAGTAATAGAGAAAGTTCCGAAACCTACTAGACTAACTTTGTCTCCAGCAACGAGTGCATCAGACACACCTTTTACAACAGCTTCTAAGGCTTTTTTTGCATCCACTTTAGTAAGACCTGCTTCTTCAGCAATGGCATTAATTAATTCTGCTTTGTTCATAAGATTTTGATTTTTTTTATTAGAAACAATAAAACTGTATTTTGATATTGCAAATGTAGTAGTTTGTGCATAATATACAAGCGTTTAATTAAAAAAAAAACTGATTATTTTGCATCTTTTCGAAAAATATGTTAGAAAACATATTTTTGGTGCAATTTTCATTACTTTTGCATTTCAAATCAAAGCACTTATGCTTGTTTATCGGTCATTTCCAACTATTACGTCTACAAAAGAGCCGTACTTCCAAGTGACAATAGCAGCCTCAAAAACATGATATTTAACACAAACTCAATCAGAAATACAAATGAATAATTTTCGATCTAATTTTTTGGATTCAATTCCACCAATTGTAAAAAACTTAATAATTATAAATGTCATCATGTGGCTTGCCACAGAAGTATCTCCAACCATTTTTGGACGCTTGGGCATTGATGGAAAATTATCCGATTTTTTTGGCTTACACTACTGGGCATCATCTGAATTTAACATCATTCAATTTATCACATACATATTTATGCATGGTGGATTTACACATCTGTTTTTCAATATGTTTAGTTTATACATGTTTGGAGGATTATTAGAACAACTTTGGGGCCCAAAACGATTCCTGTTTTACTACTTAGTTACAGGAGTGGGAGCCGGCATTGTACAACAGCTTTTTTGGACGGTAGAATTTCAACCGGTAGTTACAGCTTTAAATCAAGCAATGTCGAGTAACTCGGGTGAAGCTCTACTTCCGATTTCCGAATTCCTGAGTCGATATATGGACATCACGAATCTGACTGCTATAGTAACTCCACAAATACTGGAACTGAAACAAGCACTTTATAATGCTCCAATAACAGTAGGTGCTTCAGGTTCTGTCTTTGGACTTTTATTAGCTTTCGGGTGGTTATTTCCCGATTTAAAACTAATGCTTCTCTTTTTCCCCGTGCCCATCAAGGCTAAATATTTTGTATTCATGTACGGAATTGCAGAACTTTTTCTGGGTGTTGCTCGTTTTTCCGGCGACAATATTGCTCACTTCGCTCACTTGGGTGGAATGCTTTTTGGGATCATTTTAATATTGTATTGGAAAAAGAAAAGACAATTGTAATTTGTCTGTCCATTTTTGACCGGAGTCTTTTTTTTTATTGAACAACAAAATATGAATATAATAGATAGTATCAAACATACTTTCAAACAAGGAAATGCTCTAAGTAGACTAATAATAATCAACTTAGCAATATTTACAACGCTTAAGTTGGTCGTCATTTTTCTTACCTTATTTAATAATTCGGGCGAATATATCGTTTCTTTCTTAGCCGTACCTGCGTATGTACCATTACTCTTGCATAGAGTCTGGACACCAATAACGTACATGTTTTTGCACGAGGGGTTTATGCACATCTTGTTTAATATGTTGAATCTCTTTTGGTTTGGCAAATTATTCACATTGTATTTCTCAGAGAAGCAGTTGGTCGGTTTGTATCTGCTTGGAGGTTTATTTGGCGCAGCATTTTATATCGCCGCATTCAACATATTTCCACATTATGCACCACTTCTTCATCAAAGTCTTTTACTGGGGGCATCTGCATCAATTATGGCAATTATTGTTGCCACAGCCGTGCGATCACCCAACATGGAAATGCAACTTCTGTTCCTGGGCAACATCAAGCTAAAATACATAGCTACAGCCATTGTTCTATTGAGTTTCTTTAGCATAACTTCCGACAATGGCGGTGGTCAGTTAGCACACCTTGGAGGCGCTTTGGCAGGTTATTTATTTGTTGTATCTTTGCAACAAGGTGCAGATTTAACCAAGGGAATAAACTGGTTACTGGATGCTGTGTATGATTTGTTTCGACCTCGAAAACTCAAGATAAAGCCTAACAAAACTCGCAAAACCGGGCCAATGAGCGATGCAGAATACAACGCGAACAAGGCTCGTAAAATGGCTCAAATCGACCACATTCTCGACAAAATCAAAACCTCTGGATATGAGAGTCTAAACGCCGACGAGAAAAAACAATTATTCGATCAAGGGAAGAAAAACTAGTTTTCTATTCATAATTACGAACTGAAGATTATGAATTAAAATTACAAGGAATGTTTGGCAAAGCAATATTAAAATGGGGAATGATAGCTGCAAATTTAGTGGCAGGCTTCATAATGCTTCTAACTTTGCTTGGAACTGTTTTAAGCCCCAACAAGTTTATTTTTCTTGCCTATCTTCCTCTCGGATTTCCGATTACTTTAGCTGCAAATGTAATATTTGTTATTTTTTGGTTATTAGCCCGAAAATGGTACTTCTTGATTTCATTGAGCATTTTGATTTTTTCAGCTACAGAAATTAATGAAACATTTCCATTCCATTTGAGCAAACCTAAAATTGAGTTAAGCAACAACCATTTCAAACTATTGACTTACAACACCAAAATAAGCGGAGATCTCAAAAAGCACACCCGACGAAGACCGAACAAAGTAATGCAATACATTTTAGATAGCAATGCTGATATTGTTTGCTTACAAGAGTTTGTAGTCAGCAAAAAGGATGAGCATTTGACAGAAAAGGATATGTTACGCATATTCAAAAAATACAAATACAAACACATTGACTACAAGGAAGATATGCCTTCACGAAAATCCGGAATTGCCACTTTTTCGGTTTTCCCGATTATCAACAAAAAACGGATTAATTACACGTCCGGGGCAAATATATCGATCTATTCTGATATAAAAATCAACAATGAAACCATCCGGCTAGTAAATAATCATTTAGAGTCTAACCGGCTGACGGAAGATGACAGAGCAATGCCATTGAAATTGAAAGATAACTTTGATGCCGATAATTTGTCTGGTGTAACTCGCCAACTTTCCCGGAAATTAGGCACCGCCTATAAATTAAGAGCCAGACAAGCTGATATCGTTGCAAAAGTGATAGACCAATCCCCCTACAAAGTGATTGTTTGTGGCGATTTCAACGATGTACCTGTTTCATACGCATACACAACTGTAAAAGGAAAATTGAAAGATGCATTTTCGGAAACCGGCAAGGGACTGGGGTGGACATTTAACGAAAAACATTACGGATTTCGGATTGATTATGTTCTTTACGACTCCACAGCATTTTTTCCTCAAAAATACTTATCGGAAAAAGTAAAATATTCAGATCATTTTCCCGTAATTTGCAACATCAATATAAAGGGCTCAGTTGAATAGTTAAACATTATAAAATACAAACACATATAAATTAAAAAATCATGAACGTACCAGCAAATTTAAAGTACACAAAAGAACACGAGTGGATTCGCATTGAAGGCGATGTAGCATATGTAGGCATTACCGATTACGCTCAGAGCGAATTAGGAGAAATTGTCTTTGTAGAAGTTGAAACAGTTGGCGAAACATTGAAGGAAGGCGAAGTATTTGGTACTGTAGAGGCCGTTAAAACTGTTTCTGATCTATATTTACCAATTGATGGCGAAATTCTGGAATTCAACGAAAGCCTTATGGATGCACCTGAATTGGTAAACGATGATCCATACAACGAAGGTTGGATGGTAAAAGTTGCTGTATCAGATGCTACTCAATTAGACAATCTACTTTCAGCGGCTGATTACGAAGCACTTATTGGATAAGACCTTATCTGCTCAGAAACTCATTTTTAAAATTTTGAGTTTCTGAGTATCATCACACTTTTACATCATCATGTAAAAAGACTCAAATAATTCAAAGCAACATTTATTAAATGTATGTTGTTTTGAGGCTATAATCATTTATTTTCGTCAACCCTTTGAACGAAAGTTCAACCAACACATTATGAAACCAAAAGTAAGTATTATAATGGGCAGTACATCCGACTTGCCCGTAATGGAAAAGGCAGCCGCACTACTCAACGAATTTGAAATTCCATTTGAAATAAATGCGCTATCTGCTCACCGTACACCACGCGAAGTTGAAGTTTTTGCCTCTAATGCAAGAACCAATGGTATACAGGTAATAATTGCCGCTGCAGGTATGGCCGCTCATCTACCCGGTGTAATTGCCTCAATGACCACAATTCCGGTTATCGGAGTGCCAATAAATGCATCGCTCGATGGTATGGATGCATTGCTCGCTATTGTTCAAATGCCTCCGGGAATCCCTGTAGCAACTGTAGGAATCAATGCATCATTAAATGCGGCAATTCTGGCCGTACAAATGATGGCCGTTGGCGATGAAAAACTACAATTAAAACTAATTCAATACAAAGAGGATTTGAAAAAGAAAATTGTAGAAGCAAATGAGCAATTATCGAAAGTAAATTACGCGTTCAAGACTAATTGATTCACAAAACACTTCTAAAAAGAAGATACTGAAAAATTCACACCATTATGAAAAAAGCACTCATTATATTACTTGTTTTTGCTGGGCTGGTTTCGTGCAATAACAATAACCGGTTTAGCGTAAGTGGCTCCATTAAGGATGCCGAGGGCGATACGCTTTATATCGAGCACACCGGATTATTAAAAACAACTGTACTCGACTCTGTAAAATTAGGCTCAACCGGCGATTTTAGTTTTAAATCGACCCGACCCAAATATCCCGATTATTATAGATTAAGACTTAAAGATAAAATTATTGCTTTTACAGTAGATTCATGCGAAGACATTACAATAAATTCAAAACTAACCAACTTCGCAACTGATTATCAACTAACTGGCTCACAGCCATCTTTAGAGATTCAGAAGCTGCGTAAATCTGTAATGAACATACAAAAAAAGGCAAATGAGCTTACATCCGACCTCAGTTCGGAAGTTCGAAATGCAAAAATTGCTGTAATTGAAAAAGACATTGAAGCACACAAAGAAATGGCGCGTAAGTTGATTTTACAAAATCCACGCTCTACAGCAGCGTACTTTGCGTTGTATCAAAAAGTAAATAATACCTACTTGTTTTCACCTTATATCAAGTCCGATAAACCATATTGTAGTGCAGTTGCAACTTCATTTAATGAATACATGCCGGAATATGAACGAACAAAAAATCTTTACAGCCTCGTTCTGGATGCAATTCGTACAGAAAGACAAGCCAAAGACAAGGAGTCGTGGAACAAAGTATTAGAAGAAAATGGTGTAGGCTATATCAATATCTCTCTGCCCGACAAAAACAAAAAAACACAAAATCTTTCAGATTTAGTAGGAAAAATGATTCTGATAGATTTTTCGGCATACGAAAATGAACAAAGTGTGGACTATACCTTTGCATTGCGTGAATTATACAACAAATACCACAGCCGTGGATTTGAAATATATCAGGTATCGCTGGACAGAAACAAAATGCTTTGGGAGAAATCGGTTGCCAACATACCCTGGGTTTGCGTACGTGATGAAAACGGACCGAATACGATTGCTGCTTCGAGCTACAACGTTTCGTCCATTCCTACCACTTTCTTAATGGACAAAAAAGGTTCAATAATTGGGCGTAGTCTTAATTTAGAAGAATTGAACCGTGAAATTTCAAAGGGTTTGTAAGCAACTAATTTTATAGCGAGAAAATTCGCCTATATAATTACAAAACACAAAATATATGATTAGAGAAGCAGCACTTTCGCTTGGTTTTGATGCTTGTGGTATTGCAAAAGCAGATGAACTAACCGAGGATGCTGCTTTTCTGCGATCATGGCTTGAGGACGAAATGCACGGCGAAATGAGTTATCTGGCTCGCAATTTCGAAAAACGAACAGATCCCCGCGTTTTAGTACCCGGTTGCAAATCTATAGTGGTAGTACTTATGAACTACTATCCGCTCAAAAAACAGCTGGATTCAGCTCCTAAAATAGCCAAATATGCATACTCGCAAGTTGACTATCATACCGTTCTGAAAGCGAAATTGAATGAATTGGAGAAGCAGATTTGCGAAGTCTATGGTTCGGAGAGTGTCTGTTCTGATTATCAGCACCTGTTTGTTGATTCAGCCCCTGTACTCGAACGGCGTTGGGCCGAGCGAGCCGGACTGGGCTGGATTGGTAAGCACAAACAACTTATCCATCCTGATGTAGGCTCCTACTGCTTTATCGGCATTTTAATGCTAAATATCGAAACGGATTATGACTCCCCTATTCGCCCGCGTTGTGGTTCGTGTACCCGCTGCATTGATGCCTGCCCAACTAAAGCCCTAACCAACGGTAAGTTAGACGCCCGCCGCTGTATATCCTATTTGACCATAGAGAATAAAAATGAAATTCCTGCTGAATTTCACAGCCAACTATCCAATTGCGCTTTGGGTTGCGATATCTGCGCAGATGCATGCCCGTGGAATCATAAATGGGCAAAACCACATTTACATCCTGAGCTTAAAGCCGTTGAAGAATTATTTAGTTGGGACAGAGAAACTTGGGAGTCACTCAGCAAAGAATCATTTGATCAAACTTTTCGACATTCTGCAATCAAGAGAGCAGGATACAATAAGCTTAAACAAAACATAAAGATTACAGGCAAAAAAGATTGACAACTACAATATTGCCTTTGCTACTTTGTCACCAACTTTTATAACAATAACCCCGTGTATGTTTAATGAAATAACATTCAATCCCTGAACTGCCATTTTACTAAGTATTTTCTGACCCATAGCATTATACACACAAATAGCATCTCTCTCATTTGCAAGAAATAACACATAACCGTTTCTCACAAAAAATATCAATTGAGAGTTGTGATTTCCATGATCATGAAGCGTTTTGGCCGTACCGTTTAAATTCCGAACAGAGTAAGTAACACCATTACTTGTAGCTGTCAGTATGGCAGAATGTGACCCATCCTCTGTTGGACGATACGTAACTCTCACAGGGGTTGTTGAAACAACACCACCAGTTTGTTCGATAAAGGATTTTGAAAGAGTGAAAAAATTAGCATTTTCTCCTGTCACCGACAGAGCAACACCATTAGCATCAGTCAGATTAATTGCACTCACATAAATCATTTCAGATTCCATACAACCTACATTGGTACTCATGGTTGGAACATCCACCTGGGTAATCGCAATTGTGGGCAGCGTTGCACCTACTACAGCATTTATAGGAAGAGAAGCTGAATAGTTATAAGCCTTATCATAAGCATAAATTCGATAGTAATATTGCCCACCTGCAGTAAGAGCAGTATCAACAAAATTAGTTTCAGAGCCTTGATATACAACTACAGCATCGGCAGATATTTTACTATTTACGGCATAAATGCCATTAACATTTGGAGCAGCTGTAGGATCAACGACTCCTCTTACCACCAAGTATTTACCGCCGTCAGTTCCTGTGAGTGGAGCTTTCCATGTAAGAGCAAGAGCTGTTGACGTAAATGTGTGGACACTTGCATCTGTTGGAGCATCGGGCGCTGTAATATCTTCGCCCAACGCGGACTCATATACACAGAAATCATCAAAATACATATCACCACCTGCAACTATCCGTTTACAATACAAACCTGCAGCTACAGCAGATGCTGCAGTAGAAGCGGTAGTTGTAGTGGGAAAATAGACAACCTTCTCCCACACATTAGCTGCCGATACCGTATTATAGGGAGATGCTTTTACTTCACCCGTACCCCTATAAACATTGCTAATCGTCTGAATACCGTCAGTTGTGCTTGCTGCTCTTCTAAAATATTGTATAACCCATTTTGTAGTAGATTCAGGAATAGTCATCAACGGCGACCAAACTCTGTAAGCTGTACTCGACAAAGTAGTAACTTTTAATGAACTATTTCCACTTCTTACAACGGTTGTATCTTTAGAAATTGTCAAAGCTGCGTTAGCTTTAACCCATTTATTTACCCTGGGCAAAACATCGCCTGTGGCAACGTTTTCAACAACCGATACTCCTTCCAGACCACCATCTAAACCCAAATAACTAGTATTCTGACTCGACACACCAATGGCGACAGTCAAAAACAAAAACGAAAAAAAACTTTTAAAACTTAGTAAAGATTTTCCCATATTTTAGACATTCAATTATAATTGGAGATAAAAACTGTCTGTAAAGTACACTAAAAAAGATTGTATTGCAATAGAACTTACAAATATGGACGTAAAGATAAATTATTTACATTAGGAATCAAAATATTTTCATGGAATTCAGAAATCATATTCCATAATTTAAGAAAAAGCCACTTTATACACAAAAATACAAAGTAAAAAGAGATGAATTTGCACCAACTTTAAATTGAAAATAGATCAGGTTGAGAATATTCGTAAAACAAATAAAAAGAGAAACTACCTCAGAAACAACCAACAACAATTCCTAACAACATATAATTATTAGAAATATTCCCCTTAAGAGAATCGGATTCCAGTTTAATTTATTACTTTTGCAAGCTTTTTGTAACAAGATATTTTAATCCGAGTAAACTGGATGGAATAAAAAGTTACAATCTAATTCACTTACTTTTTTCATTCACAATTCAAACAATACAACTAAATGAAAAACAAGTACAAAGATCTTATTGAACAGAGTTTTGAATTTCCAAACGATGAGTTCAATATTATAGAAAACGAACTGGAGTGGTGCGGAGTACCACTTATGGATATTATCAAACAGTACGGCACACCGTTACGCGTAGCATATCTACCCAAAATATCGCAGAACATACACAAAGCAAGGCGTATGTTCAATGTGGCCATGGCTAAAGTTGACTACAACGGCGACTACAACTACTGCTACTGTACAAAGAGTTCTCATTTTTCATTTGTAATGGAAGAGGTACTTAAAAACGGGGTTCATCTTGAAACATCGTCGGCATTCGATATCAACATAATGGAATCACTGTATGAGCAAGGGCTTTTAAAACCAGACACATACGTCATCTGCAATGGTTTCAAACGACCACAATATGTTGAAAACATTCAGAACTTAATTCGTCAGGGTTTTACCAATGTAATTCCTATTTTGGACAATAAGTTTGAATTAGATCTATTTCTAAAAGACTTCGACAACCCATTCAAAGTAGGTATTCGAATTGCAGCCGAAGAAGAACCGAAGTTCGATTTTTATACATCCCGGCTAGGTGTACGGTACAATGACATCATACCATACTACACTAAACATATTGCCAACAATCCACAGGTAGAGTTGAAAATGCTCCATTTCTTCATCAATACAGGAGTAAAAGACACAGCCTACTATTGGAATGAATTAAACAAAGCAGTCAATTTATATTGCGAGCTTAAGAAGAAGTGTCCTCAGTTGGATAGTTTGAATATTGGTGGAGGTTTCCCAATTCAAACACACCTCGACATGGTGTACGACTACGAATATATGGCTGAGGAAATTGTAGCTCAGATCAAAACAATCTGTGATCAAAATGGTGTTCCTGAACCACACATATTTACTGAATTCGGCTCATACACTGTAGGCGAAAGTGGCGCAATGCTTTATTCAATCGTAAACCAAAAGAAACAGAATGATCGTGAGCTATGGAATATGATTGACAGTTCGTTCATGACTACCCTCCCCGACACCTGGGCTATCAATCAACGCTATGTCTTTTTGGCCATCAACAACTGGGACTCTGAATATGAGCGAGTAAACTTAGGTGGATTAACCTGCGACAGTGAAGATTTTTACAACGCGGAAGTACATTCCAATGCGGTATTCTTACCTAAAATGCGTGAAGAACAGGAGCAATACATCGGTTTCTTTCACACTGGCGCCTATCAGGAATCACTGAGTGGCTTCGGGGGAATTCAACACTGCTTAATACCTGCTCCAAAACTGGTAATTATTGACAAGGATGAAGATGGTGAGTACTTTACAAAACTATTTGCAAAAGAACAGAGTTATAAATCAATGTTGAAAATTTTGGGGTATTAAATCTCATACACATAGAAATAAAAAAAAACGGATATCGAAAATTCGATATCCGTTTTTTTTATTTCTATAATTTTTATTTTAAAGACTCTAGCTTATTAATCAGAGGATTAGCATACATCTCAAGAAGTTTCTTTCGTAAGAAACTCTCATCCTTGTTCTCAATATCAATTTTTGCAATCTGTTTCGACAAATAATGATCAAAATCAAGTTTTTCCATCAACGAATATTCATGCTTAAAACGCTCATCGCCATGCAATAAATCGTAGGCAATTCTATTATTGGCAAAGATAGAATAGTTGGAATGTATACGCTTATCAATAAGAAGTGCAGCTTGAGCAATTTGCTCATTTTTATGACTGAATTCGTTGCCAATAATTCTCAATTCTTCATTAACAGAACCGGTTATTTCATAAACCACACTCCCTTTATAGCCCATCACTCCTGTTTCCATATTGACTAAATCATCCTGAGGTTGTTTTTTAAACTCCGGATTATCCCGTCTCAGTTGAAACTCTTTGGCCTTTAGAAAATCACATGGATCATATTCGTACGAAATAGAAAGTGGACAGATATTCAATTTAATAAGATTTTCCGTAAAAGACTCCTTGCCACTCATATTAAACATCTTCAATAAACTTTCCTGAGTTTTATCGTTTGAATCCTTGGCACGTCCTTCGCGCTGAGCAATCCAAATAGATTGTTTCTTATCATCAGAAATAGTATGTGCAATGTATGCCGATAAGCGCTGAGAACTCTCTAATACAGAACGAGCACTAAGACCACGTTTTACAATAAAACTCTTATTTACACGCACTAAATCTTCTATCCACGGGAAAATGAGCAAGTTATCACCAATGGCAATTTCCACCGTATCCATGTCATTTTCGATAAATTTACCGCAAAGAAATGCCGAATCAAGAATAATGTCACGATGATTTGAGATGTAAAGATAAGCACCATCCTTTTGAATCTTTTCAACACCATTAAGCTTAATACCAGTAGTTTTATTAGCTTCGAGGTACTGCAAAAACGGATAAACAATTTCCTTCTGAAAAGAAAAATTAGACTGAAAAGTCATCAACCGCTGTTTTATCACTTCTTTTGGCAACAGAGGATAAATCGTGCTCATCACTTTCATAAATTGCTTTTCATTACTCAGACGCTCCAAAGCAGCGTGCACCTCTTCATTCTTAAAACAACGTATTTCATCAAAGTTATATTCCATACTACTATCTTTTTCTATCAATTGGTTGGTTATACAATAAAAAATATGCGAATGACTCAAAAAGTCACTTTCTATTTAAATAAAAAATTCAAATAAATAAAAATGACCGGTGCAGCCAACAACATACTATCAAATCGATCGAGAATACCACCATGTCCGGGAATAATTGTACCCGAATCCTTTACATTCACTGTGCGCTTCAGCAGTGATTCAATCAAATCGCCATAGGTTCCAAAAACGACAATTATTTCAGAAAACATAAACCATTGAATCAAACTAATTTCCGGGATAAGCAGCGAAAAAACATAACCCGAGAGCAAAGCAACCACAGCACCACCAAAGAAACCTTCCCACGATTTTTTAGGCGAAATACGTTCGAACAAGCGATGCTTACCCAAAGTAACTCCAAACAGATAAGCCCCAGTATCATTCACCCAGATAGTTACAAACACTGCCAGCAGCACCAATGGTTGATAACCAGAGATATAAGCTATAAATGGCAACAATGAAAATGGCAGCGCTATAAACACTTGCCCCATAATAAAGTAAGCCCAATTATGTAGTGGATTGGTCTTTTTGCGATATAGCTCTGAAACCAACACAATTACGATATAAAAACCATAAATTGAGTAGCCGACTCCGGGGAGGATTTCTGAAGCATGCAAAAAAGAACTGAGAAAGAGTAATAATGCCCCAAATAAGCCTACTCCTAAATTTACGCTCACGCGGTCCGAATTAGTAAGCTTATGAAATTCAAGTACAGCCAAACCACTTATCAACGCAAAAACAGCAGCAAAAGTAAAGTGATTAAGCAAAATGGAACCAACAATTAGCGTGACAAATAATATTCCACTAAGCGTTCGCATTACAAAGTTATTCATACGTATTTCAATAAGGGTATAATCAACAGTTGACAATTAATATCGGAGATTGATGGCTGTCCGAGAAATCAGAACAGCCCACAAAGATAAGAAAACTTTACATTTTGGAAAGAAAAACAATAAATTCTTTTGGTCCGTGGGCGCCGAGTACCAATGTTTTTTCAATATCGGCTGTTCGACTTGGACCTGTAATGGTGGAAACAATAGAAGGAAGATGATCGCCGTACTTTTGTTGCACAGCAACAAGTGCCTCATCGAGATAACTAACGAGTTGTGACACATGCGCCAACACGATATGTACAGGTGGAAACACATTTAATTGGCGCCCGGACTGCGATGCCGACGAAACCAACACGCTACCTGTGCGCGCCACCAAAAATTCGCAACCGGTGATACCGGCCTGCATGGCGTCAAAATGAGCTTCATCAAAAGAGAATGGTATTTTGTTCAGCTCTAATTGTTGGGCAATGTGAGTATCCCGACAAAAAAGGTAGGGCAACTCTTTATTAGCAACAAAAGATTTTAATTTCGCATACAAATCGGCTTCGTCGTCACATAACACACATACACCATTTATAGCCTCAAGCTCATTCATAAAACAAGTAATATCATCAGGAAGAATAGGCTTGTAAACAGATTCAGCATCGACTGGAGCACTATCAACAAAAGCCAGCCGCCTTGTACCGGCGGCTGCTATTCGTTCGAGTATTTCCTGACGAGAAGAATTATTCTGCACAGTATATTTATTTTTCTGTATTTTCGTCTGATGTATTTTCCGGAATTTCGATAGATTCAATGATTTCAGCAAGACCTTCTTCAATTGCTGCACCATTTTGGGCCATCAATTCATCATTGCGCGAAGTCCATGGACGTTTTCCAAAAATTTTCTCCAAATCTTCGGCGAAAATTACTTCTTTTTCAATAAGCAATTCGGCCAACGCATTATGACCTGCCGCATTGTCGTTCAAAATTTGTTTAGCCCGTTCGTATGCCACAGCTACAATATTTTTTGCTTCCGAGTCAATCAGCTCAGCGGTCTTTTCGCTATATGGTTTTGTAAATCCATAATCAGAATTGCCCGACGAATCGTAATAACTCATATTAGCCAATTGCTCACTCATACCGAAATAAGCAACCATGGCGTATGCACGCTTCGTTACACGTTCCAAATCATTGATTGCTCCTGTTGACATTTGATGCAAGAACACTTCTTCGGCAGCACGCCCACCCAAGGTAGAGCACATTTCGTCAAGCATATGTTCACGATTGGTCAGTTGTCGCTCTTCTGGCAAATACCAGGCAGCACCAAGCGCTTCACCGCGGGGAACAATAGTTACTTTAACCAATGGATTAGCATGCTCAGTCATCCAACTAATAGTAGCATGACCAGCTTCATGATATGCAATCGATTTTTTCTCGGCAACGGTAGTAATTTTGGTTTTCTTTTCCAAACCACCAACGATACGATCGACAGCATCCAGAAAATCCTGCTTTTCGACAAAGGTTTTATTTTTACGAGCCGCAATAAGTGCTGCCTCGTTACACACATTAGCAATATCTGCACCCGAAAAACCGGGAGTTTGACGGGATAAAAAGTTCACGTCTACCGTTTCATTAATCTTAATAGGACGAAGGTGAACATTGAAGATTTCTTTTCGTTCATGAACATCCGGTAAATCCACATGAATCTGACGATCGAAACGACCGGCACGGAGTAACGCTTTATCCAGAATATCGGCACGGTTGGTAGCAGCCAAAATAATGACTCCACTGTTTGTTCCGAAACCATCCATTTCTGTCAATAATTGATTCAATGTATTTTCACGCTCATCGTTGCTTCCCATATTGGCATTTTTACCACGGGCACGACCAACTGCATCTATTTCATCAATAAAAATAATACAAGGCGATTTTTCTTTTGCCTGACGGAATAAATCACGAACACGTGAAGCACCTACCCCAACAAACATTTCCACAAAATCAGAACCCGACATAGAAAAGAAAGGAACATCAGCTTCGCCGGCTACCGCCTTTGCAAGTAATGTCTTTCCCGTTCCCGGAGGGCCAACAAGCAATGCACCTTTCGGTATTTTTCCACCCAATTCTGTGTATTTCGAAGGATTCTTCAAAAACGCTACGATCTCTTCAATTTCCTGTTTCGCTTCAGCCAAACCGGCTACATCTTTAAATGTAATTTTATTCGTTGTATCGCCTTTGTCGAAAAGTTGCGCTTTGGACTTTCCTACATTAAAAATTCCGCCGCCACCTGCTCCACCGCCCATGCCCGACATACGACGATTCATAAACACGAAAAACAAAATAAGCAATAGAATAGGAAACAATCCCCACAGAATATCGTAATAATCCCGGCCTTCTTTATATGCTACATTACTTTTGATTCCATATTTTTCTTCGGCTGATTGATTATCTCTAGCAAATTGTTCAGCAGGCACTCTAACGGTAAACATTCGATCTTTTTCGTATGCCTTCACATCTTTGCCGAAAACGTATTTCATAGAATCCTTCAACACCTGAGCTTCCAAAATACCCTTAGAAGAATAGACATCAATCTTTTCCAGATACCCTCTTTTCACATAGTCTCTAAAAGAAGTGTAATTTACTTCTTTTGTCGGCGTATTATCGCTAAACAAAAACATACCGAGTAAAACAGAAATGATAATTCCATAAATCCACGAAATATTAAATTTCGGCATTTTACTATTCGGTTTTACGGGGTTTGGTGTTTTATTTTCCATCTTTTTATTCCTATCGTTATTTTGTTGATTAATTACCTAGAACAAAAAATACACAATCTTGTTTTGAAATTTGCTATTTTAATTCAAAAATACAATTTAAAGAACGTCCTCTATTCTTTTCAGATCAGCATCAGCCCACAAATGTTCTATATCGTAAAATGCACGTGTATGACGTTGAAAAACGTGTACAATAATTTGTCCGTAATCCATTGCTATCCATTCGCAATTTTCGAAACCATCTGTTGCATAAGGTTTCACTTTTATTTCATCACGCACCCAGTCTTTAATCGAATTGGCTACAGCATTAACGTGTACATTCGAATCCCCCTCACAAATCACAAAATAACTGCATGGCGCTTCCTGTAATTTATTCAAGTTTACCACCACTATATTTTTTCCTTTACGTTCTTGTATTCCTTCAACAATCTTGGCTACTATTAATTCGTTTTCCTTCATTCTATTGTTCTGATTATTTTATTTTTTTGAAATTCTTGCAAAGATACAGTTAAATGCCCGAAAATGAAAATGTTGTTGAGTAGAATATCAACTAATTTTCTTTAAAACTGCCCGAGAAAAGATAAAAAATCAGCATTTCAGTATCGAGTAGCAGTATAAATTCGAGAAAGTTCTATATACAAAATGTTAGCCAAATATGTCAAACGGGAGAATACATGACAATTTGCCATATTAGAGCAGGAAAAGTCAGTCACTAAATTGAAAAAAAAAATCCGATGTGCAAAAATTGCACATCGGATTTTCAATATTAAAGTTACTTCCTTATTATTTTACAATTGAAAGGAAAGTAGCATCAGTTACAAATTTAGAGAACTCAAGATCTTTTGCAGCTTTCAAAGCTAAAGAACTATCTTGTTTAACAGCGCTCTTCAAGTTGCTATAAACTACTTCGCGGTCGTTAGTACGAGCACCAACGATAGCACCTAAATACGCTGTCATAGCGTCTGGTTGAGCTACAGCAGCCAATGTTTTAGTAGCAGCACTATAATCAGCATTCAAAATTTGAAGTAAAGCAGCATTGTTTGATGGTGCTTGAGCGAAATACGTTTTTGCTTTTGCATAGTCACCCTTAGTTGTATAGATTGCTCCTAAAGCCTGACCTACGTTAGCGCTTGTTCCGGCAGCTTTACCGAACAATACTTCAGCTTTTGATAAATCGCCCGAAGCCATAGTAGCTAAACCTGCATTGTAGTTAGCATCAGCCGAAGTTGGGTCAATTTCCAATGCTTTTGCTAAGTTACGAGAAGCATTAGCTACATCGCCTTGTTGGAATTGAACAGCACCTAAATTATTGAAACCACGAACATCACTTGGATAAAGTTCTGTTACTTTTTGATAGATAGCAGCCTTTTCAGACAAGTTATTTGTCAAAGTTGCAGCAAAAAGTAATTCTTCAACAGATAATTTAGAAGCATCTTCTTTAGCTAATTGAGTCAATTCAACATCTGATTTTCCAGTTACATCAACAGTCAATTTCATTTTTGAACGACGTAATTGAGGTAAGATTTCAGTAGAAATGCTTTTGAAGGCTACAGAAAGATTTTTAATTTCACGTTCGCGTTGTTCCGGATCGGTATACATAGTCAACACGCGCAAGATAACTTGTTTGTCTTGAATATTTGAGTTTTCCATCAAAGTTTGGAAACCAGCCCAGTCTTCAGCAGTAAATTTAGAATCAATAGTAACACTTGTTTTGATTTTCTTCAACTCTTTGTTATAAAAATCAACTGTGTTTTTTTGACGTTTTTCAGCAAGATTGGTATTCAAATCCATACCACCATCAGGAGAAGCATAACCCGAGATTTCCAAACCAGAAACTTGTTTGTTTTGAGATTCTTTTACTTCTTTGATCTTTTTAGTCAATTCAGCAATATCAGCCGATTTGGTTTCGCTCTTGCGAAGATCAGATTTTTGGATTAAGAATAAGATATCTGCTTCTTGTTTTTCCTGAATAATGCGTTGGAATTTATCAGCGATAATAACCGGAGCATTTTCTTTTGCGCTTGTAGAAACCAATTGTGATGTTGCAATAACACCATCGGCAACTTTTACGCTAGGAATAGCATACGTTTTCTTTTTAGTTGAAACGCTAAATTCCAGAAACAACTCTGAATTAGCCATTTCAGGAACATAATTGAACGAAGCTTTGATAGTATACGTACCACCTGCTTTGTAAGAAATAGTTTGATCGTTGCCAACTACTTTTTCGCCCTGGAAAGTTGCAGAAGTGCTTTTCACTTCTTTACCATTAAATTTCAAAACCGGAGTTACTGTAACAGTAGCTTTTTTGTTGAAATACTTTACTGGGAATGTACCGGTAATGGTAGCATCAACTTTACCACCCTTAACCTCTAGCGGATTTGGGTTGCATTTAAATAAACTTGGGTCTAAAGCTGTCAAATCCTTGCTACAAGAACTAAAAACTAAGGCCAGAACCATTGAAAACACGAAAAACAATTGCTTTCTCATAAAAATTTGTGTGAAGTGAATTATTTGAATAATATTTGAATTTTCTATTTATAAAGAACAAAATTCTCTGATTTTTATTATATCAATTAGAAGAAAATATAGTAACTCATTTTTTATGATTTTATTATATTTTATTTTGTCACAAATATACTAACTATACCTTAATTATTGCTTACTTTGTAATTGTGTTTGACATTTTTTTGTGTATTATTCATAAAAATAACTTTCTTCATTAAATCGCTTATTAATTTTTTACAGTGTTTATATTCACACATTTATTCTCATCGCTCAAATATTTCACATTCAGGAGGCTTACAAACTACTCTAAACTCCAATTGTCGTACATCCTATCATTATCAGGTATAAGGGGTTATATTCAGACATCCCCCTATTTCATTTCGGTAGAGCCAGTAAATTTTTGCAATTTACATTGTCCGGAATGCCCGGTTGGAAATAAAAGCAATCATTCGCCTGCACATATTTTTTTTGACAACGAACGTTATCAGAAACTTGTAGACGAACTTTCACCGAAGCTGATTCACATTATTTTTTACTTTCAAGGCGAACCTTTACTTAATTCGCATCTATTTGATATGGTAAACTATGCGCATCGGGCTAGATTATTTACCTCTACGTCGACTAATGCTCAGTTTTTAACCCATAGCAGAGCGAGAGAGCTGGTACTCTCGGGGCTTGACAAGTTGATTATATCGGTGGATGGAAGTACACAAGAAACGTACGAAACGTACCGTGTAGGAGGAAAACTGGAAAAAGCATTAAATGGAATAAGGCATGTGGTGGCTTTAAAAAAGGAATTAAAGTCGGTTACTCCTTTGGTAGAAGTTCAGTTTTTGGTACTCAAAACAAATGAACACCAAATGAAGGAAATGAAGCAACTAACAAAGTCATTGGGGGCAGACCGATTGACTTTTAAGACCGCTCAGCTCTACGATTTCGAGCATGGACACAAACTCATGCCTACAACTAAAAAATACTCGCGATATGAGCAAAACAAGCAAGGTAGCTATCAACTAAAAGCGAAACAGCCCAATCATTGTTGGAGATTGTGGAACGGAGCAGTGGTGAATTCTAATGGAAACATTTTACCCTGCTGTTTTGACAAATTGTCGGAATTTTCGTTTGGGAATATCAGTGAAGACTCATTCATTAGCAACTGGCACAACAAAAAAGCTTCCGGATTCAGAGGAAAAATCCTTCAAAACCGGAAGCAATTCGAAATGTGTAGAAATTGTACGAGCCGATAACCGACCGTATAACTATTTAAAAAGTTGTTGCCATTCCTCTTCTTTAAACCCCACCAACACTTTATCTCCGGCAAGCAAAATGGGTCGTTTCACCATCATCCCGTTAGAAGCCAAAACATCAATCAGTTCAGATTCTGAAAGCAGTTTTACCTTATCTTGCATATTCTGTTCTTTGTAAAGCAGTCCGCTGGTGTTGAAGAATTTAGCAATGGGCAAACCACTTTGTTTCAGCCAACTTTTCAGTTCATCAGCCGTTGGATTCTCCTCTTTTATGGGACGATACGTATATTCAATATCGTTTGCCTTTAGCCATTTTTCAGCCTTTTGGCATGTTCCGCATTTGGGGTAGCAAATTGCAATTGGACGCATACTTTTGAAGTTATTTGAAAATTGCTTTAAAAATATCGTTCCCATTCACATAGATAAGCAATGCCATCAGTAGGAAAAAGCCGGCTGTTTGGGCATATTCCAGAAACTTATCATTTGGTTTTTTGCCGGTAATCATCTCATAAAGAAGAAACATTACATAGCCCCCATCCAAAGCCGGAATAGGCAATAAGTTCATAAAAGCAAGGATGATAGAAAGAAAAGCCGTTAACATCCAGAAAACGTGCCAGTCCCAAACTTTCGGGAACAATTTTCCGATGGTTCCAAATCCGCCCATTTGCTTTGAACCTTCCTTGGTAAATACAATTTTAAATTGCTTTACATAGCTGGTAAGGGTTTCCCAACCAAGGTTAATACCTGCTGGAACAGCTGCTAGGAATCCGTATTCGGTGCGTTTGGTTTGCATAAAATCGGTATAGGGTTTAGGGGTAACGCCCAATTTCCCATTTTCATCTACCTTAACAGATGAGTGCAACAATACGCCTTTGCGCACATAATCAATATTTATTTGTTTGTCTTTATTCACAGAAAGTTCATTAGCAATATCCTGGAATATAGACAACTGTTTACCATTTAGTCCCACGATACTATCGCCTGCCTGCAGCTTTGCAGCATCGGCACCCATACCCTTTGAAAGTTCTGCAATAACAAATGGTTGACGAATGGCAACCAGTTCTTTTTCCTCGGCACGAAGAATAGTTTGAGTCAAATCGGCAGGAAGTTGGATGTTTATCTGCTGACTATCTCTTGCCACCTTGATGTTTTGGCTACCTTCAATCAATATCTTTTCGATAACATCAGACTGTTTTTCAACAGCTAACCCATCGATAGAGATTATTCTATCTCCATTTTTTAAACCATTTTCCTGTAATGTTTTTGAAAATTGCAAACCATATTTTGCGTTTTGAAGCGGAAGATACTCCTCGCCCCAGGTATACAGTACCGCCGAATAAATAACCATGGCCAATATAAAATTCACAAACACGCCACCAACAATAATGGGTAGACGTTGCCAAACCGAGCGTGAGCGATACTCCCACGGTTGGGGTTCAGCAGCCATTTGCGACAAATCCTTGGTTTCGTCGACCATACCGGCAATAGAACAATAGCCGCCAAGAGGCAACCAACCAATTCCCCACTCGGTATTCTCGGGGTATTTGTGCCAATGACCTTCGGGCAATTCCTCCACGGGAATTTGCTCCATGATTGTTTTCCCTTTTGCATCGATCTTTACATCACCGTCAGCATCCAATACCGGACGCTCAGTTGCAGATACATTTTTTGCAAAAAACTTAATGTTCCATTTGCCGTTTATTTTTTTTGCACGTACTAATGAAAAAGTGGGATTAAAGAACATATAAAATTTTTCGACACGAACTTTGAACAACCGCGCAAAGGCAAAGTGACCAAATTCGTGAAGAACAACTAATATCGAAAGACTGAGAATAAGCTGTAAGGCTCTAATAAAGAATGCTTCCATAGAAAATATTGGGGTGATTTATTTAATTTTTATTTTTTCTTACCGTTTTAAAGTCTAGCTTCGGTAGTATTTCATCATCGAATAGCTAGTGATGCTGACTATCCACTAATTGTTGTCACGATCTGTACGATAACATTGAATTCCGTGTATTTGTTTCGTATATGCGTTTTAGAAGTCAACTTTGAACAAGAAATTGCAGCCACTTCTGTTGCTAATTTATCAACTCGCTTGTGAGAATTCGCACCAACTCATCCGTTTTTACATAATCCTCGTAAGTTGGTTTAGCTACAAATTCCGCCTTGGCCATTACCGTTTCGATAATATCGCTCATCTGTAAAAAGCCAATCTTGTCTTTCAAAAATGCGGCCACAACTATTTCGTTGGCAGCATTGAGTATGCAAGGCATATTTCCACCACGCTCCATGGCATAATACGCAAATCCAAGGTTTCGGAAACGCTCTAAATCGGGTTGTTCGAACGTAAACTGAGAACAAAGATTAAAATCAAAACGGGGGAAATTCGTTTTCAAACGATCGGGATATGTAAATGCATACTGAATAGGAAGTTTCATGTCCGGCATTCCCAGTTGCGCTTTGATAGAACTATCGGCAAATTGAACCATGGAATGAATAATGGACTGCCGATGCACCACCACTTCAATCTGATCGGGCGTAACGCCAAAAAGCCATTTAGCCTCAATAATTTCGAAGCCTTTATTCATTAAACTAGCCGAGTCGATGGTTATTTTTGCACCCATCTCCCAATTGGGATGCTTAAGGGCCTGTGCACTGGTGACATGTTCCAGTTCACGCATCGATTTGGTGCGAAACGGACCACCCGATGCGGTTAGGATTAACTTTTCTATCGGGTTATTTCCTTCGCCAGCCAGGCATTGAAAAATGGCTGAGTGTTCCGAATCAACCGGCAGAATGGCCGATTTACTCTCATTTGCCAGTTCACAAATTAACTCTCCCGCCACTACCAGCGTTTCTTTATTGGCAAGCGCAATCTTTTTCCCAGCCCGGATGGCATTCATTGTGGGTTTCAAGCCCGAATAACCAACCATGGCAGTGAGAACAATATCAATAGGTTGCATCTCGGCCACCTGAGCTATAGAATCATTACCCGCAAAAACCTTGATCGGCAAATCGGCAAGTGCGTCTTTAAGCTGATTGTAATGTTTTTCGTTGCCAATAGCCACCATTTCCGGCGTAAACTTACGCGCTTGCTGTATCAGTAAATCTACATTATTATTGGCAGTAAGCGCGTAAACTTCAAATAAGGATGCATTATCGGCTATCACTTCCAACGCTTGTGTGCCAATGGAACCTGTAGAGCCTAAAATTGCTATTTGTTTTTTTGGGATGGTATCCATGTATTTTTCTGTACTAAAAAATGATTACTTCTTCCGGGTTAATCGGCTTCCCTTGTTTCCACAATTCAAAGTAGAACTGGGTTCCGGTCTTTTTACCCCCCGATTCACCTGTAATGGCAATACTCTCACCAGCTCTAACTTCATCACCCACTTTTTTGAGCAACTGGGTATTGTTTTTATAAATTGAAATATAATTGTTCTCGTGTTGAATTTGAATAACCCAGCCAAAATCAAATGTAAATGCAGCATAAATAACCGTTCCCTCGAGAACACTTACCACGCTTTCGTTGGGCGAGGTAATCAGATTAATACCGTATTGCTTTTGCGACATATTAAAAGACGACGAAATAACCCCACGGGTAGGACGAAAAAAGACATATATATCTTCATTGGGCTTCGTTTCAATTGTTCCCAGATTATACTTTTCCTCCTTTTCAAATTTGTCGACAAATTCCTTTTCTTTCTCCTTTTTTTCGATAAAAACCCGCGCCTTCTCTTTTAAATCCTCAGGATTCAAGGAGGCAATTGTGTCCGGTTTAATGTTACCATTAATAATTTCCTTTACAATTCCAAGATAACCGGCTTGCAAATTAATCTGCTGAACCATTGAATCTGCCCGCATAGATTCCCGAATAATCTCCGTGCGGTTACCTGCATCACCGTAACCCGGTAAATATCTACTGATTGGCGTGGCGAAAATAAGAATCGTGAGGACAATGAATGTAATGAGCACCAATGTTGACCCCATCATAAAAACACTAAAACGAGACAAACGAACATGCCACGACTCCTCCAACGTATTTTCATTGAGAATAGAAACGCGATATTTAAATCGCATTTTTTGGATAAATGGGGCAAGCTTATTCGTTTTCTTTTTCATTGCTACAACTGTAAATCAAGTCGAAATGTGCACAAAAGTAGCGAAATTAGAGTTATAAACAAAATTGGATACGCCCAAATCTCACCGTACATTTATGTTTATTTACAGAAAAACAGAACCCTTACATTTCATTAACTTAACTTGCAAGGTCCTATCATATGTGATTTTTTGAAACTCAAACCGTAAATTAGTTCTTTTATCCTATTTTCCTTACTTTTGTACTAACTAAAAACAACAGAAAATGACTCGAATTGGAATTCTTTCGGACACACACGGAATGCTAGACGACCGCATACTGGAACATTTTGCCAACTGCGACGAGGTATGGCATGCCGGCGACTGGGGATCGATAGACGTTGTGAATAAACTACGTGCTTTTAAACCCGTGCGTGGCGTGTGGGGCAATATCGACAGTCATGACATAAGATCCATTTTCCCTCAGCACAACCGGTTTATGTGCGAAGGCGTAAAAGTATGGCTTACCCATATTGGCGGTTATCCGGGAAAATATGACCCGCTTGTGCGCCCTGATATTTTTATGCAGCCTCCGAAACTGTTTGTTTGCGGGCATTCGCACATTCTGAAAGTACAAAACGACCGAGCACTCAAACTACTACACATAAACCCGGGTGCAGCCGGCAAATATGGTTTTCACAAAGTCCAAACGCTTATCCGTTTCGAAATTGATGGCGAAAATATTCAGAACCTCGAAGTTATCGAATTAAAGGTAAAAGAGGTAAAGAAGTGATTTTTATATAAGAAGATAGAAACAAAAAAAATCCCTTGCCGAACAAATCGGAAAGGGATTTTTACATTATATGAATCAGCTTTATTTTACACCATTCATCAGTTTTTGTAGCCATTTGGAAAGCCCAAAAAGAATCAAAGAGGCAATACCCGACATAACCACAAATAAGATAAAGAAATCGTACAGATTAGTCATCGTATAACCCAGGAATGAGGTTGGATTTTTATCTGGATACAACGAACTTAAGGTTCCGGCCAGATAATTTGCAAACGAGTTTGCCAAAAACCATACAGCCATAAGCAGTGATCCAAATTTAATGGGTGCCATTTTATTGACCAACGAAAGCCCGATAGGCGATAAACATAACTCACCCCAGGTATGTAAAGCATACATACCCACCAACCAAATCATACTCACCTTGATGCCGGGAGCAACATCCTTCACTCCAAAAGCAATCCATAAATACCCTAACGAAAGTAAAAACAAACCTATAGCCATTTTGGTAGGAGCTGCCGGTTCGTACTTCCCTAATTTCAACCACAACCATGCAAATATCGGAGCACAACTCACTACAATTATCGAGTTGAGAGACTGAAAAGAACTTGCGGGCAATTCGTTCAAAGTAAGACTAGGCTTTCCACCAGAGATAACAGTTATGATACCATATAAAATAGCCACGGTTAATGCTGAAAGTAATACATAGACCGTGTTTCTTAATCGTGCATCTTCCTTGGTACCCAACGATAATCTTACCGTTTTAAACAATTTAGCGATAAAAAACAACGCTGCAATGCCTAGTGGATAAACAATCCATATTGGTATAACTAATCCTAAATGGCGATTGGTTTGCTCATCGGCAAAGAAAGTGAGCGAAGCTCCGGCTTGCTCAAATGCACTCCAGAAGAATATTACAAAAAAGGCGACAATGAAAATAACCGACACTCTTTGCTTTTCGACTTTATTCAATGATTTATCGGTAAGAATAATTCCAACAATAAGTATGGTAGCCAGTAACAGCAGGTAGGGCAGAAAAACAAACACTTTCGCATCCACATAAAGCATCCCTATGGCAAGTGCAGCAAAAGCGGCCAATCCTAAAACAACAAATAACGGTTTTGACCAATGAGCATGTGCCTCTAGAGGTGGCTGCCCAAGCACTTTTTTGTCCGGATCAATAACATATTGTTTGGCAAATGCGAGTTGAACGGCAACACTTGTAAGCATACCGATAGCCCCTGCTAAAAAAGCCCATTTAAAATCTCCCGGATGACCGGTATCTCCTACAAAACCGCAGATAAATGGACCTAAAGCCCCACCAACATTGATACCCATATAAAAAATGGTGTAAGCAGAATCAACGCGACGATCGCCTTTGGGATATAATTGACCAACAAGTGAAGAAATATTGGGCTTAAAAAAACCGTTACCGGCTATCATTAACCCCAATCCACTAAAAAAGAACATGGTGGAAAGTCCGGGAGCGGAAACATATGTACTCCCGCAAAAGAAAAGCAGAATCTCACCCAACGCCATTACGAGTCCACCGGCTATGATAGATCGTTGATTTCCCCAGTATTTATCGGCAATAAACCCACCAATCAGCGGCGTTAAATACACCAGACTGGTATAACTTCCGTATAAACTCGACGCAAAAGCTTTATCAAAGAGCAATGCTTTGGTCATGAACAATACCAAAACGGCACGCATGCCATAATAATTAAAACGCTCCCACATTTCTGTGGCAAACAAGATATAAAGTCCTTTGGGATGACTTGTTGACTGATTTACTGACATAATTCTTTTTTTTACTATTAACCTATACCCATTTAAAAATAAAAAATGAACGCCGACAAATCGGCGTTCACAACCCACTATTTGACACAATGCTTAATTGTATCTGCAAAATTAGTCATTCTGACTGAATATTCATATTTTATACATACAGAAACTTGCGTTTTTAAGATATATTCCTACAAAATAACATTTTTCATCTCACTTTCTTTAAGTCTATCGTCACTTTGCTTACTTTTCCACCAAGAGGGGGATTCAATTTAGAGAGACAAACCTCCAACGCTTGAATCTGAGGAAACTTATTCATGATCTTATCCAAAATTCGCTGCCCCACATGTTCAATCAATTTCGAGGGTATCTCCATTTGCTCTTTCACCACATCATATACCAATTGGTAATTAAGTGTATGTTCCAACTTATCAGTTTGTCCTGCCAGCTGGGTATCCATCATCATACTAATGCTGACAATAAATGTATTGCCCAGCACCTGCTCGTGTTCCATACAACCATGAAAGGCGTGGAACTCCATATTTTCAAGTGTAATCTTACTCATAATCATTTATCCTTAGGGCTTACTTCACTTATAAATTCGCCATCGGCTACAAAGGTACTTATTTTATCACCCACTTTTACCTGACGCACCGAAGTGATTCGTTTTCCATCGACAGTAGAAATGGTATAACCATGTCGTAACAAGAAAGCCGGCGAATGCGTTTCGATATTTTTATCGAGCAATAAAAGTTTGTTATTCTGCCTCAACAACTGCATCCGAACGGAAGATTGCAAACGATTTTTTTGTCGATCGAGCAAATGCGCGCGTTGCACTACCCAACTTCGCAAAGTTTGCTTGATGCGAATCTTTGCCTGATGCACAAAAGATTTCTCGCTTTCCAGTTTATTTTTCACCAAGTAGCGAATGTCCGAAAAAATATCCAACACCTGATTTTCGGCTTGTTGCAAATTCGAAATCAGAAATTCGGCAACAGCAGTTGGTGTTTTCAGACTGCTATGTGCTACCATATCCAAAATGGACACATCGCGCTGATGACCAATGCCGGCAATAATAGGCAACGGAAACTGTGCACAATTCAATGCCAAATCGTACGAATCGAAACAAGCTAAATCGGTTGTTGCTCCGCCGCCACGAATAATTACCACAAGATCAAATAAATCAACAGAGTCGTATATCTTTTCCAAAGCAGAGATGATAGACAGTTCGGCCTGATCGCCCTGCATAATAGCAGGAAAAAGTTTGGTATAAAAAACAAATTGAGCCGGATCGTTGTTCAGTTGATCGCAAAAATCGCCATAGCCGGCAGCTGTTGCCGAAGAAATAATGGCTATCCGCTGTGGCAAGGGTGGCAGTTCAAGCAACTTGTTCATCTCCACGATGCCATCGTCCTCGAGTTGGCGAATAATTTTAAGCCGACGGGCAGCCATTTCGCCAATGGTAAAAGTAGGGTCGATGTCGCGAATGTTCAGACTAAAACCATAAACGCCGTGAAACTCCACCGTTACCGCCACCAATACATTCAGCCCGGCTCGCAGGGATTGACCGGTACTACTTTCGAAGTAAGGTTTTAGCATTCGAAAAGTAGTGGCCCAAATAGTTGCTTTTGACTTTGCGAGCAAGGTATCCGAACGACTGTCCTTTTCGATTAGTTCCAAATAACAATGCCCCCCGGGGTTTTCGCGCAACTCGCTTATTTCGGCGCGAATCCACACCGGGCTATCAAACCCCATGCGAATGGTTTCCTGAATCTGAGAAGTAAGTTCTGAGAGTGTTATAGAGTTCATAATTATAATGCATTATTAGCAATGCATTATTAGCAATGCATATTCCATATTTTAAAATAATCACACCGGATTATCACATTTCAAAATTAATTTATCACCACCTTGTGCGAACTTGATTGTCCGCCACCGATTATATTAACTACATATACACCCGGAGCCAGATTAGCGGCCGGGAGAACAGTTTCATGCTCCGAAACCGGTTGATTCACTTGCAAAATACCTGTTGCCGAATAAACCCGAACAAGCTCATCCGCAGAAATTTTGTTATCAAACAATCGTATATGAATTGTTCTGTCTGAAAAATCAAAACCAATAGCAACATCGCTCGTTTGAGCTATCTTCCGGGCAGTAAAAAAGGGAAGGCGTGCCAATGCAGTACGAAAATCAGGAATTCCATACCCCAATTGAGCCGTAGGATTAGCATAGTTACTTGCAGTTTCGTATACAGTTTTTAAAAGTGTTGCCGGATTACTGGGGGCGTTTACATTTTTCGCCACCTGAAGAAAACAAGTCATCATCCCTGCCATAACAGGCGTTGCATAAGAAGTTCCATTTCCAACGATAGGCATACCATTTGTTGAGATAAGTGCTGTTGAAGTTCCCATTGTACAAATTTCCGGCTTCACACGATTGTCGGAGCTGGGACCATAGGACGAAAAGGTACTGGAAACACCTGAATTGTCGACTCCACCGACAGTAATTATTCCTTTTGCATCAGCAGGTGACCCGATATAATGCCAGGCTTTATTACCTTCGTTACCGGCACTACTACAAACAACAATGCCCTTTTTGGCAGCCAGTGCAGCGCAGCGACTAGCCCTTGAGACTTCGCCATTCATATCAGCATAGGTATAATCCATAATCGGATCGTTGAATTTTGTATACCCTAAAGATGAATTAACCACATCCACCCCCACACTATCTGCAAATTCAATTCCCGAGCACCAAAAATCAGTTTCTACAAGGTATTCCGTTGTCACATATTCTGTTCGGATAAGCCAGAAAGAGGCATCGGGAGCAGTACCTATGAACGATCCGGGTAAATTACCCGCCAGAATGGACATAACATCAGCACCATGCGCATCCTCGGCGTAGATGTTCGAATTCGGATTTACAAAATCCTTTGTTCCCAGCAAGCGTCCTTGCAAGTTCAGGCTATCAAATGCAGGATTTTTATTTACATTAAAAAAACCGGCATCCAATACGCCTACCACAACTCCCTTTCCCCGATAACCTAAATCGTGTAAATACTTTCCGTTCATTTGGTTGATTTGAGCCGCTGCACTACCGTAATCGCTTGAAGGTTCAACCACCTTAGTTCGTTTGGGTGAACCTGCAGCTAAATCAATTTGACCGGTATACTTTACCCACTTTACAAAAGGTAATGCTCGAACCATATTCATTTTGGACGAATCGACCAGTATAACCGTTGCACCATTCATCCATTTGCTCCGATTATGAACATGAATGCCCAGGTTTTCTATCTGCGACAAATAAGCAGGAGTTATAGGCAAATCGGTGGAATCAATACCCGGTGCACGCTGCGCCCGACGCTCGATAGCTCGGGCTGAAAGGTACTCCGAAGGATTTGTCAGCGAATAAGGCGAATTGTTTTTATTCGCAAATTGAACATAGAAATAATAACCTGTCGTTGCTAAAACTGAAGAACAAGAAAATAATAGAAAAACAAGAAATAAGCCGACCTTTTGAAAAGAAGTAGTTGTTGTTTTCATACGCTTCTGTTTTGATATATACAAAGATACAATATTTAATAGCTAATTCATCTCAGAAACATTAAAAAACATTAATATTTTAGCATTTTAGATGTTCAACTACGAAACTTTCGTAGATTTGCGAAGTATTCGTAATACATCAATATTAAAGTATTTAGCCAAACAATTAAGAAAACAGACACAACCCTAAAACAATCTTACATATTCTCTATATATTCCATCGTAACTCAACCAAAAAATTAATTGAAAATGAAAAAAAGTATTCTTCTTGGACTGATCTTCATCTTGTTCTTTTCCTCATTTCAGAAAAACAAGACAGCTACATTAAGTGGTAATATTGAAAAATTCAACAAAACGCCACTACTTGTTAATGATTTCAAAATCTCCAACTCATTTGATACCATTCATCTGATTAATGGAGGGTTTAATCAGACCATTCAAACAGAAAACGCCTGTTTCAAAACTCTAAAGTATGAACAAGCCCAAAAAGATATTTTTCTTGCTCCCGACTATTCTTTAAAGATATCTTTTGATGCAACTAATTTTGGCAACACAATAAGATACGAAGGAAAAGGAGCAACTGAAAATAGAATTCTTGATTCAATTTCAATTGCAACCAGAAACTTTAATCATCGATTTGTATACACGCAACCTTTGGAGATTGCAACAAAATATATCGATTCAACTTACGATGCATATCAAAAGTATTTTGAAAAACTAACAATTACTAACAAGGTTGATCCTATCTTCTTTGAGTACGAAAAGGAATCGTTATCTTATAGTGCCTTTGCATTGAAAACAGTACTCGGACTTCAAAATAACGTTAAAGATACAAGTTATTATCACTTTTTTAATAAAATCGCCATTGAGAATGATAAATATTTATATATCTCCAGCTACAGAAGTTTCTTACAATACTATATAAATGTAAAAACGAGATTTATTTTGGCAAAAATGGATTCTTTGGAGTCAAAGTTACCACATGCTTATTCAAACGCAACATTAAAAGTAATAGACGAAATAAAGAATCAAAAGCTTAAAGAATATTTAGTTTTTGAGAATACGAAAATGAAGTTAGAATTTGAAGGTGCTGACCACTTCGAAAAGCAGAAAGAGTATTTCAAAAAAAACAATACCGATTCTACCTATGCAAGGGAAATACGAAAGATTTACACGAGGAAGCTTTTATTGACATCAGGGAAAGAAGCTCCCGGTTTCACATGCGCCGATATTAACGGCACCAACTATTCGCTAACTGATTTCAAAGGAAAATATGTGTATCTCGATTTTTGGGCAACATGGTGTGGCCCGTGTAGACAAGAAATGCCAAGTTATATAAAACTGCAATCGGATTATAAAGGAAAAGATATAGTATTTATAAGTATCTCTATCGATGAAAATAAAGAGAGTTGGGAGAAAGTAGTGAAAGAGAGTAAGGCGGATGGTTTAAGCCTTATTACAACAGGAGGGATTGAGTCTAATGTTGCAAAGGCATATCAAATTATAGGAATCCCAACATTTGTATTAATTGACAAAGCCGGGAAACTAATTAATTCACAAGCCCAAAGACCTTCAGATAATGATTTAAGAAAGACATTGGATACTCTTTTAAAGAATCAATAAAGAGGACGAAATTCAAAAGAAACATAATTATCTTCAGGCTTACTAAGTTTCGTTAGAAGTATCTATAAAGGAACACAAAGATAAGAAATTGAAAACAATAGAAAATATGGAAAAGCTAACAAATCAAGAAGAAGAAATGATGCTGATTATCTGGCAACATGGAAAAGGATTTATAAAAGATTATATCCAAAAAATGGATGAACCTACCCCACCCTACACCACGGTGGCATCGATTATAAAAAATCTGGAACGAAAAGGATATGTAAAAAGCACCCGCTATGGCAATACCTACGAGTACAGCGCAATGGTGGAAGAGAGCGAGTACAAATCCAAATTTATGACGAGCGTAGTGCAAAACTACTTCGACAATTCGTACAAAGAAATGGTGAGCTACTTTGTAGAGAAACAAAAAATTTCAGCTGAAGAATTACAGGAAATCATTAAACTAATTGAGAAAAAATGAACGACGCACTCATGTATTTTCTAGAAGTGAACATTGCGATAGCTTTGTTTTACTTGTTCTATCGATTATTTTTTGCCGGGGATACTTTTTGGAAAACCCGTCGGTATTATATGCTGTTCAGCATATTGCTTTCGTTTGTATATCCATTTCTATCGGTCGAGAGCTGGCTGCAGAAACAAGAGCCTGTTCAAAAATTGATTGTAAATTATGCCACCTTACCAGAATTTACAGTAACTGCAGTACGTGAAACATCCATTTTCAGCCTCGGAAATATTTCAATGGCTATTTACGGTTTGGTAGTTCTGATACTTTTGGTTCGGTTTATCCTGCAACTTGCGTCAATTCTTCGCATCCGCCTACATGGAACAGTAAAAATGGTGCAAAACACACGAATCATTGCCATCGAAAAAGAAGTCACACCGTTTTCGTTTTTCGGGTCGGTATTTATGAATCCCGAGTTGCATAACGAGCACGAAACAAAAGAAATTTTAGCGCATGAGTTGACGCATGTTCGTCAGGGACACAGTTTTGATGTGTTGGTGAGTGAAGTTCTGACCATCATTCTTTGGTTGAATCCTGCCACCTGGTTGCTGAAGCGTGAAATCCGACAAAATCTAGAATTTCTGGCTGACAACAAGGTTATCGAATCGGGTTTTGATTCGCAAACCTATCAATATCATCTGTTGCAATTGTCTTATCAAACTCCCGAGCATAAGCTTGGAAATAAATTTAATGTGTCACCCTTAAAAAAACGTATTATTATGATGAATCAAAAAAAATCTACCAAAGCGAATTTACTGAAATACTCGCTTATCGTTCCATTGGCATTGGCGCTGGTTGTTTCGAGCAATGCACAAACAGTTATCAATAAGGCAAAAAAAGCCTTGACCACGACTACGACAAAAGAAGTAAAAGCTACTGAGAAAAAAACGCTGATAGCCCCTGCTAAAAGTTCGGCAGAACTAACTGACCCTGTTACGGTGGTAGAAAACGAAGAAACCGAAAAAACCTGGGATGTAGTAGAAAAAATGCCTCAATACCCGGGAGGAGAGGGCGAGATGATGGCACATTTATCAAGAAATATCAGATACCCGGTTATAGCTCAAGAAAATAACATTCAAGGTAAAGTGATTCTCAGTTTTGTTGTTAGCTCTGCAGGAAAAGTAATAAATCCTCTAATTTTACGCTCCGTAGATCCGAGTTTGGACAAGGAAGCACTACGGGTAATAAGCACATTTCCAGATTTTATTCCAGGTGAACAAAACGACAAAAAAGTAGCTGTTCGCTATACTATGCCGGTAGTATTCAAATTGGCAGATGATGCTCCAACTCCTGCACCTGCTTTAGGCCCCAATGAAAACCCGATAGTAGTGGTAGGATATGGAGCCAGGAAAGAAGAGTCTGGCGTAAAATTCAACAATTTACCTGCTGGTGCAAACCCTTTGATGATGATTGATGGAAAGGAAGCTTCGAAAAGTGAGGCAGATTTACTTATTCCAGCAAACATTAAATCAATATCAGTACTTAAAGATGCATCAGCTACAAAACTTTACGGAGACAAAGGGAAAAATGGTGTGGTGTTGATTACAACCAACTATCAGTTTCCAGCCAAATAGGAATAAATCCAAATATAGTCCGTGTTGATTGATTTATCAACGCGGACTATTCTCTGCATCTAAAAGATTAAACCGAGTAAGGTTTTCACAGTGCGTCATGTTGATTGCTGCTGATTTTTTAGCATTATCATTTGTTGATTCTTAAAATAACCGTATATTTGCGTTTCTTAATTTAAAAAAAGGAACTACCATGAATCAACTAGCAAAATTAAAATCGGGGATGAATAAATGCTTACTCATTGCCCCATTGGCTTTAGCATTTGTACTTTCGGGCAATGCTCAAACTTCCGTAGCAAAGAAAAAGGACGCAACAAAGATTGACTCTGCAAAAACAATCAAAGATACCATATACACTGCAGTTGATAAAATGCCCCAATTCCCAAATGGAGAGAGTGAATTAATGCGTTTTCTTTGTATGAATATCAAATATCCGGTTAGGGCACAGGAATTTGGAATTCAGGGAAAGGTAATTGTTCAGTTTGTGATTAATGCCGATGGCAAAGTGGGAGACTTTAAGATTCTTCGAAGTGCTGACCCTCTATTAGATAATGAAGCTATACGTGTACTTAAATTAATGCCCAAGTGGCTACCCGGAGAACAAAATGGAGAAAAAGTAGCTGTTTTTTATATTTTGCCGGTTGTATTCAAAGCTCAAAATAGTTCAGTCCCGGTAGTTCTTGGAACAAAAAACGCGGAATCAGACAAAACACTTCTGTATATTGTGGATGGAAAATCACAACCAAAGGAATTTGATATTAAAAGTATAAATGAGGAAACTATTCAGTCAATCAAAATAATAGATCCACTTGAAGCCAGGAAAGATGAAAATATTTCCAAATATGGACCCGAAGCTGAAAATGGGATTGTTCTTATCACGTTAAAAAAATAGCACACTTAAACCATTCCTATGAAAAAAACACTATTTATCTTGTTTACATGCTGTTTCTCCATTCTTCACGCACAAACCAACGCCATACAAAATGCGCTAAAAAATTACGACTACGAGTTAGCCATACAGCTTATTTCGAAGGAAAAGAAATCGACCGAACTGGATTTTCTAAAGGCTAAGTGCTATAAGAATATTGCGCAGTACAAATCTGCCATAGTATTGCTGGAAGAAATTGTGCGTCAGAATCCAACCAATATTTCGGCAGTCAATGAACTGGCAGAGAGTTATCAACTATCCGGAAATCATTCCAAATCGAAGTTCTTTTATTTCATGGCACTTCAATCGGCACCAAATAACCGGTTCGCGCAGTTGAATTACATGAACAGTATGTTTAAACTCCGAGAATGGAAATCGACCATAAACTTTGCTTTGCCAATTTTGAAGAAAGATTCGCTGTCGGTATTATATCCAATACTGGGCGATTGTTACGGGCAACTACAGAAAAACGACTCGTCGATGTACTGTTACTCTAAAGCATTACAGTACAATCCTGAAGATTATAGCACGCTTAGTAAATTGTCGAACATCTTTCTACAACAAAGTAAATATGACCCACTACTTTATTACACAAATAGGTATTTACAAATCGATTCGTCCAATCAGACGATAAATCAGTACAATGGAATTGGACTTTGCATGACAAAGAATCACACACGGGCAATTTATCGCCTAAATAAATTGTATCAACAAGGCGACAGTTCGTTTATCACTCATTTTTATTTAGGGATAAGTTATTTTGCCAATAAAGAAAATCCGGATGCTTATTTTCACCTCAAACAATCGTTTAAAAAAGATTCGGACAATGTTACTGTGTACTATTACCTGGGCAAAGCAGCTATTCTGAGCGGACATCAGCAGGAGGGAATTGCTTATTTGAAGCGAGGATTGGACAAAATAACACCTAAGGATTCGGTACTGTATAATTACAACTACGGCATTGCCAAAGGTTACGAATTACTTTTCAACAATCCCGAAAGGATAAAATACCTGAAAATAAGTTCTAAATTAAAACCTGAACAAAAAAGCCTACTGTATATTATCGGTGGCGTTTACGACCATGAATTGAAGAAGCCCGAAGAAGCGCTGACCTACTACAATCTGTTTATGACCACACGACCATCAACTGAGTTGGGCAAAATCCAAAGTGGAATCGGCTCCTACTACAATGCGACAGAATATCGAATAAAAGAGATAAAAGAAGAACTCGACGCGAAAAAAGAGAAAAAGAAATAGCCTGTTTTTATAAATAGATTTATAACCATCAAAATCAATCATTATGGAAGAAGAAAAAAAGGCACCAACAAAAACAATAATTGCCGTTCTTGTTATTCTTATTGCCGCATTTTTTATCTACAAAGTTACAAGACAAAAAGAGGAACCTAAAATCGTTCTGAAAGCGAAGACAGAACAACCCAAAACTACAATTACCCACTCTGCATCTACAAATGGAATTTATGATGTGGTGGAAAAAATGCCGGAATATCCCGGAGGTGACCAAGCACTCATGGAGTTTCTTTCGAAGCATATTAAATATCCAACTGTAGCGCAAGAGAGCAGAATACAAGGAAAAGTGATTCTTGGGTTTGTGGTTTCCAAAAGTGGTAAGGTAGAAGATGTACAAATTCTTCGCAGCTTAGACCCAAATCTCGATAAGGAAGCATTGCGGGTAGTAAAGCTGCTCGGCTATTGGAAACCGGGGGAACAAGGTGGCAAAAAAGTATCGGTGCGCTATACATTACCGGTTGTATTCAGACTTCAATAACAGTCAGCATTCTAAAAAAACTATAAATCAATTAGCATTAAGGGCTTCGCACTGAGCGAAGCCTTTAGTATATGCACGTAAACCAAATCTTATTTGTATTTTTGTTTCCGAGAATTTACAATTAATTATTCACAGGTATTTACACCAGAAATAAAATACTATTAAAGTTGCATTATGAATTACACACCAACTTCCAACATCAATGTTTTTAAATTTAGCATCGCTCTTCTGCTATTATTTACTTTCTCTTTTACAACAAAAGCCCAACAACAGGCAGTGACACCAACACAGGATTCAGTTTATTCCATCGTTGATAGTATGCCAAAGTTTCCGGGTGGCGACAAAGCCCTGTTGAATTACATTTACCGGAACACAAAGTACCCTGCCGAAGCATATAAAAAGAAACAGGAGGGTAAGGTTATAGTACAGTTTGTAATCAACAAACAAGGTTTGGTTGAAAATGCAAAAGTAGCCAGAAACGTATCTCCTTTATTAGACAAAGAAGCATTGCGCGTGGTAAATTCATTTCCGGCATGGATACCGGGCATTCAGAACGAGTTGAATGTGGCCGTAAACATGACATTGCCAATTACCTTTAAATACGTAGCCATTGATAGTACCAACTGGGATGTGAATGAAAAAACACTGGTGATCATCGATGACGTAAAAATGCCGGAAAACTTTACTATCGACATCCTAAACCTTGGAAAATTTAATGATATAAAAGTATTTAAGCCCTTTCCCGAACAAGAAAAAGAAAGGCTGATGAAAGAATATGGCAAACAAGCTGCCGACGGAGTAGTGTTGATCAAAAGCAACAAATACGAAATGTATTACGCTTTGGCCGATTCCACAGGATGTAAAGAAGCAGCCACTATTCCGAAGTTTGAAGGCGGAAACGACCTGCTTTTGAAACACATTGCCGACAGTATCCAATATCCGTTTGTGCCAAAGCGCCTGAAGACCGAAGGAAAAGTGATGGTACGATTTACCGTAGAGAAAACAGGAAAGATAAATGATGTGAAAGTGGTTCAATCGCTCGATTATTATCTTGACAAAGAAGCCATCCGCGTAATCAACACCCTGCCCAACTGGATTCCCGGCACACTATGCAACGAAAAAGTGAATATTGTTGTTACCATGCCGGTTAACTTCACACTGGATGTTCCTGCCACCGAAAAACCAGCATGGAAGCCAAATGAGAAAACAGTTGTGATGCTCGATGGTATCAGGTTACCATCGGTTTTTGATCTTTCATGGCTCAGTTACGCTAACCTTACATCGTACAAGGTTCTTGAACCAAAAACAAAAGAAGTCATCAAGCAACTAACAAAAGACTATGGCAAAGATGCTATGAACGGTGTGGTGTTGATTGGGACAAAAGAAGTAGAAAAAAAGTAAGCGTCGTAATATTTTTACATCGGTATATGTTTATGCCCGATTAATTTGAACTAAAGTATCACTACCTAAATTCTCATTATAAAATGAACAGACCTCAACTACTTATAGCTGCTATACTTCTTCTGGTAATTGGTATCAATGCTAAGACAAGCCCTTTGGGTGGCGAAAACGCGAACAGTATTGCCGAGAATGATACAATTCTGGCTGTTGTCGACAAAGAACCTGAATTCCCGGGAGGTAACGCTGCACGAATTGAATTTATTCAGCAAAATATAAAATATCCGGAGGATGCTCAACGGAATAAGCTGGAAGGAAAAGTAAATATACAGTTTGTTGTTAGTAGCATAGGTCAGATTATTCAGGCAAAGGTGGTGAAGAAGTTATCGCCTAGCCTTGATGAGGAGGCATTGCGTGTTATCAACTCGTTTCCTAGATGGATTCCCGGCGAACTAAATGGCAAGAAAGTGCCTGTTTATAGGGTTATGCAAGTGACGTTCAAATATACTCCTGAAGAAAATGCCGGAGAAAACTGGCAAATGACTGACAGTACGCTCATTGTTATTGACAGCATCAAGCTACCACTAAAATTTAATCTTGAAGTTATCAATAGCGAGCAAATTGATACCGGTTTCATTTTGAAGCCTTTCCCTGAAACCGCCCAAAACAAACTCATTGAGCAATACGGTAAAGTTGCACGTAATGGAGTGCTTTTATTGAACACTTATGACATCATGAATTTACACAATGACACATCAAAGTGTAAAATAGTATATAATGGGTATACCTACAAAGATGTCAGCAAAGTACCGCAATTTCCGGGTGGTGATATAGCTTTAATGAACTATCTCGCACAGCACATAAAATATCCAATTATTGACCTGGAAAATGGGCATCAAGGGAAAGTAATAGTTCAGTTTATTATTGATCGGTCGGGCAAGGTGAAAGATCCAAAAGTTGTAACTAGTGTTAGTCCGGGATTGGACAGGGAAGCATTGAGAGTACTTTCTCAAATACCGGATTGGATACCCGGCGAAATAAATGGAAAAAAGGAAAATATATATTATACACTACCAATAGTTTTTAAAATTGAGGGAGAACTTGGCAGGCATAGTTCTAACCTAAAATTCGATAGCTTACAAATTGTATTAGATGGACAAATACTGCCAATGTCATTCAAGTCAAAATGGTTGAATTTTTCCAAATTGACTTCCTTGAATACCATTGTTCCAAAAAAGGAGAAGGAAAAAAAGGAGCTTATTGAAAAGTATGGTCCAGCTGCAGCAAATGGAGTTATCATTGCTATTAGTAAAAAAGAGGACCAGGTTTCGAAAGCAGAAGTCAGGTTAGAAAAGGATTCATTAGGAAACATAATCTATGATGTTGTTGAAAAAATGCCGGAATACCAGGGATGTGATGTTGAGTTAATGAATTTTTTGAAAAAGAATTTGATTTATCCCGAAGCTGAAAAAAATAAAAATATTCAAGGGCATGTTATTGTCGGTTTTGTAGTGAACACCCTGGGCAAAATTGAACAAGCAAAAGTACTAAGAGGCTTAAGTCCCGAGTGCGATAAGGAAGCGTTACGAGTGATTAATTTAATGACAAACTGGATTCCCGGCAAGCAAAACGGGGTACCTGTAAGTGCGCGTTACATGATGCCAATAAAATTCGGAGATGCAAGTGGAAATATAGTTACTACAAGTTCGTTGAATGCAACCGACAGGAAAGCCGAATATCCGGGAGGATTTAATGCTCTCGGTTCTTATCTTGCACGAAATATAAAATATCCGGTTAGAGCTATGGAAAATGACCAAAGAGGTCAAATCTTAGTAGGATTTACGGTTAACGAACTGGGTCTGGTTGATAACGTTCATATATTGAACAAAGTGAACGAAACTGCTACTCTATTGGAGAAGATAGTAGTTACTGCAATAGGCATTAGCTATTCTAGCCCGAATAGTATCTCACCACAAGTTCACTCTACTAAATCAATTGTAAATTACCTAGAGAAAGAAGCCATCTCGGTTGTCAAATCAATACCCAAATGGATACCCGGTCAAAAAGATGGTCAAAGTACAAGTGAATCATTTATATTGCCAATTCTGTTCAAGAAAAATTTTCAGAACTAATGAATGTAGCAGTATTGATTAGCACAAGAGACGAAAAAGACAAACAATCGGCTGTCGCAAAAGTGCGGCAGAACATCCGGCGTGCCCGAAACTTTGCAGAAGTTTTGCAACATGCTTCCGGCATCCCTGAAACCATCCCGCAGTTTTGCAACAGTGCTTCCGGCTCGCCTGAAACCTTGCAGAAGTTTTGCAATGTGCTTCCGGCATCCCTGAAACCTTCGCGCAGTTTTGCGACAAGGCATCCGGCGTGCCTGAAACCCCGCCGCAGTTTTGCGGGAGCACTTCATCGATCGATGATGCTCTGTCGAAGTTTTGCGGGAACACTTCATCACCCGATGATGTCATGCCGCAGTTTTGCGGGAACACTTCATCACCCGATGATGTCATGTCGCAGTTTTGCGGGAACACTTCATCACCCGATGATGTCATGTCGCAGTTTTGCGGGAACGTTTCATCGCCCGATGATGTGATGCCGAAGTTTTTCATTGGGGTCTATTCAATAAACTGTGGCAGGTTATATTCTTTATGATAAACGGCATTATATTCTGACCGGTTCTTATTATATCGAACTCACTTTAATTTACCCCTTTATTCTTTAAAAAAAATGAACATTCAAAACCATTTTAAATGGTGGGTGTTATGTAATATCCAAACAAGAGTAGTTTGGGCATTGTCTAACTTAATAATTCACCATCATGACACTAGATCCAATTATTTGCGGTTGTTATGACATACATAGAAGAACAATTGCAACTGCCATCAGAGAAAAAGGTTACAGAACGGTCGACCAGATAAACAAAGAGTTTTTCCTGGATAAAGCTTGCGGAAACTGCAAGGACGAAGTTCGCGAAGTGCTGAAAGCAGCCACAGGTAACTGACGGTTGAGATAAAAAAGAAAATCTAATCGGTTTTCTTCCCTTCATAAGTTTAGTGGGAGTAGGAGTTCAATCTCCTACTCCCACTATTGTTTGGAAACTTATTCGTATTTTTGTTATCTCAATAAAAGTGGTAGTGCAACTTGAAGTCTAACTCTCACCAGAAAAACTTTGTGCATCTTTGTGTACTTAGTATCTTAGCAGTAAAACCTATGCAACAATACCTTTCCATACTTAAACAATACTGGGGCTATGATGAGTTTCGGGCATTGCAGGGCGATATTATCCGCAGCATTGCGTCGGGTAAAGATACGCTTGGACTTATGCCAACGGGTGGTGGTAAATCACTGACTTTTCAGGTTCCGGCAATGACTATGGATGGCATTTGCATAGTAGTTACCCCGCTTATTGCCTTAATGAAAGATCAGGTAGAGAACCTGAAGAAACGTGGAATTACGGCCGCGGCCATTTACTCGGGCATGACGCAAAATGACATTATGCTTACACTCGACAACTCGGTGTTTGGCGCCTACAAATTCCTGTACGTATCGCCCGAACGATTGGCAACGCCTATCTTCCTGCAAAAAATAAAGCAAGCCACCGTGTGTATGATTGCTGTGGACGAGTCGCACTGTATCTCGCAGTGGGGGTATGATTTCCGTCCCTCCTACCTCCGCATTGCCGATATACGGGAGATATTACCTGACGTTCCAGTGCTGGCACTTACCGCCACGGCTACGCCCGAAGTGGTGGACGATATACAGAAACAATTGCTTTTTCGCGAACCGAATCTTTTCCAAAAGAGCTTTCAACGTTCTAACCTGGTGTACGTGGTACGCACGGTGGAGAACAAAGAAGAACATCTGCTCAAAATATTGAACAGCGTTGCCGGTACATCGGTGGTGTATGTACGTAACCGAAAAAAAACCAAAGAAGTAGCCGATTTCCTGAATCAAAACGGTATTTCGGCGGAGAATTTCCACGCCGGACTGAAAAACGAAACGAAAGACGCCAAGCAAAGTCGCTGGAAATCGGGCGATACACGCGTGATTGTTTCTACCAATGCCTTTGGCATGGGAATAGACAAGGCGGAAGTGCGCACAGTGGTGCACATGGATTTACCCGATTCGGTGGAAGCCTATTTTCAGGAAGCGGGGCGCGCGGGTAGAGATGAGAAAAAGGCTTTTGCAGTGCTGCTTTATAACAATGGCGATGCGGTAAAAATGCGAAAACGCGTTACCGACACTTTCCCCGGAAAAGAGATGGTGCGCAAGGTATACGAAGCCTTGGGCAATTACCTGCAAATGGGTGTCGGCTCGGGACTGGACCGTGTTTTTGCCTTCGATATTGGTGATTTCTGCGCTAAGTTTAAACTGCCCATTCTTATTTCGTACAATTGCCTCAAAATTCTTCAGCAGGCAGGTTATCTGGAACTTACCGACGAGCAGGATAGTTCGTCGCGTCTGCTTTTTATTGCCAACAAGGATGATCTCTACAAATCGAAACTAACACCCGATCAGGATAAACTGATTCATATTTTGCTGCGCTCGTACACCGGCTTGTTCACCGATCTGGCATCGATAAACGAAGATATTATTGCCAAACGACTAGAGTGGACACGCGACAAAGTGTACGAACAACTCATTGCGCTGGCCAAAGAACATATCATCCAGTTTATTCCCCGAAAGAAAACGCCCTACCTGACTTTTGTACACGAGCGGGTAGAAACCGAACGTGTAGTGCTCGGCAAAGAAGCTTATGACGACCGCCGCGAGCGCTATATTTCCCGGGTAAAAAGTGTATTGGACTATGCCAAAGAAGAAAATATCTGTCGCAGTCAGGTGCTCCTCTCCTATTTTGGAGAAAAAGAAACCAAGCCTTGCGGTAAATGTGATATTTGTCAGAAGCGCAGAGAAACAGAACTTACTGACGAGGAATTTGAGACCATCCGACTGGACATTCTCCAGCTATTAACTTCAGAGGAATTGTCCATCAACTCTTTGATAAAAAAAATCCCTGTCAAAGAACCCAAAAGCCTGAAAGTAGTTCGGTTTATGATCGATAACGGGCAACTGAAAGAGAATGAACTGATGAAATTAAGTCTTGGAAAAAACTAAAACAGGTCTGAATAGAGCTTCAAACCTGTTTTAAAATCGTTCAAAAAAGGTTATTCCTTTTTATCAAAAATACCCGGATATTTTTTCTTCCACGCATACACAAAAAAGCCCAAAGCGTACAAGCCAACGTTAAAGATACCAATAGAGAAAATACCAACTGAAAAGATACCGGCAGAAAAAATACCGATGGAAAAAGTACCCGCTGCAAACACACCCATGGCATAATCGCCCGACGAGAAATAATGAAACTCGTGTCCTGCAATAGTGAACACATTACCGCTAACGGCACAAAGAACAGCTCCCACTAGAAGTAGAGCGATAGCTACAAAAAGAATCCAATGCTTTTTCATTTTTTGAAATTTTAGAGTGAATAAATTTATTACGCAATCGTTTTGAATTGCAGTGCAAACTTATGGGAAAGCCTTTGTACTCTAAAATTTCAGGGATATATGGTAAGCTTTTGTGATGAAATGCTACGAACTGTGACGGGCTGCTTAGTTGTGGGATAAATGAACGCAGGAATCAGGCATTGATAATGTCCATCAAACTTTTGGAAAGGTTTCGCGATACAGGAATTTCCTCGTCGGTACCTTCTAAAACTAATCGGAGACCTTGCGAGTTACCTTTCACCCGAACAATCTTATTCTTGTTCACCAAAAACGCTCTGTGACATTTTATCATTGAATGATTTTCTTTCAGCTGATCTTCGGTTTGTTTGAGGGTATTGCGTAGGACGATACTCTTCAGTTCATTCTCTTTTTGATAAAAAGCCTGAATATAATTGCCCGTGGAAGTTATGTAAATAAGATCGGACGAGTTTACATCTAGTCTGTCTTTGCTGTTTTCGGCTACCAAACAAACTTTTTCGTTGTCCGGTGCATTATCGGTTTTTGCCGTAAAGTCGTTGTTATACTCATTGGCAATCTTCAGATTCTCTGCAAGCAAACGGTTTTGATTAATCACCGTCACTACCACTACAGGCATGATGCCAACTACCAAGGTATAAAACTGGAAATAAAGAAATGCCTTCAGGTTGTTTGAAAAAGAAAGGAAAAAGGAAGAATAGAGAAAGTTGACAATACCAATGCTAACTAAAATCCATACCTGCCAAATGATTTGCTTTAGCACTGTCCATTGTTGGAACTTAAACGTTTTTTTGAAAAGCAAAGGAAAGGCAAAGAGATCGATAAGCAAAACGAGAAAGGTAACAACTCCATAGCCAATTTCGAAATACAAGCGATAGTTGCTTTCAAAAGCCGACAACCCGAATGGTTGAAAAAACAGCATGAAAAACGAAATAAACAAACTGATTGCAACTATTATGTTCCAGCGCTTTTCGTATAGCGGATAGGGTTGTTGGAGGTATTGTTTTATCATCAAGTCAATTAATATGTCATTACACAATTTCTCTTCCGAAAGGAGTTAACGCCAGACCGGCCAGTTTAAAATGCTGCAAAGCAAAGGGAATACCGATAATGGTTAAGCCAAACAAAACACCAAAAACCAGGTGCGTAAGCGCTATCCAAAAACCACCGACAAAAAACCAAATGATATTCATTATAGTCGACAAGCAACCGGGATTACCCGGACGGGGACGCACTTCGCTACCAAAAGGCCACAACGCAAGCACGGCGAGCTTCAGCGTTTGAAGTCCGAATGGAATTCCAATAATGGTAACCATCATAGCCACGCTGGAGATAACATATTCAAGAGCGATCAGCGCTCCACCAAAAACCAACCAGATGATATTGCCTAAGGATTTCATATTTTAGTTACAAGTTACGAGAAAATAGTTACAAATTTGCCTACTGTAGGCAAGTTACGAGTTGTTCAATTATGAATTATGCATTCTAAATTATGCATTAATTTAAAATCCCTGCAAATCAAGCTTATCACTATCAATCATTGTCACCCATTTACCCATTTTCTTTTGGATAACGCGAAAATGGTGTTGCTCTTCGAGCGATATAAGTGAAATTGCTTCTCCCGGGTTTTCAGCGCGACCGGTTCGTCCAATGCGGTGAATGTAATCTTTTGGTGAACGGGGCAATTCGTAGTTAATCACGTAAGGCAAAAACTGAATGTCGATACCGCGCGAAATCAAGTCGGTAGCTACTAGTACACGAATTTCACCCGATTTGAATTTACTCAATGCTTCTGTTCTTGCACCCTGACTTTTCTTGCTATGAATGGCTGCCGCTTTAATCCCGTTTTTGCGAAGCTTATCCGATATATTGTCGACCTTGTACACCGAATCGGCAAAAACCAGCACCTGCTTCATGTCGTTAGTTTTAATCAGGTAACGCAACAAAGGTCCTTTTTTCTCTTCCGAAACAAAATAGCCCAACTGCGAAATTAAATCAAAAGTATCAACTTCTTCTTCAATTTTTATGACAATAGGGTTTTGTAAAATGATTTGATGAATGCGGGTCACATCATCATTCAAAGTGGCTGAAAACAAAAGGTTTTGACGCTTCCGTGGCAACAGTTTAAAGATAAGACTCATCTCTTCTCTAAAGCCAAGATTCAACATTTTATCAGCTTCGTCCAACACCAGCGTTTCAATTTCCGATAAATGAACCGCTTTCGATTCAACCAGCTCCAACAACCGACCGGGCGTAGCCACCAACACATTGACGCCCTGCAAAGCCATCATTTGCGGATTGATAGAAACACCACCAAATACCGCCATTGTTTTTACACGATCCGGAAGCACAGCACCAAAGGTAATGAACACTTCGCTTACCTGCATAGCCAACTCACGCGTTGGCACCAACACCAACACATTGACGTGGCGATTTTTAGTCACGGTTTTACCCTGTAAATTCATCAGAATAGGCAGCACATAACTGGCCGTTTTACCCGAACCGGTTTTGGCAATACCCAACACATCGCGCTTCTTTAGAATAGCCGGAATGGCTTCTTGCTGAATGGGATAAGACTGAGTGAAATTTTTATCAGCAAGTGCTTTGAGTAAAGCCGGAGATAATCCTAAAGAGTCGAAAGACATATATAATTTTTAAAGTGAGTTTGTTTGTTCTTTTGGCAATTCCTCTGATTTTTCTTTCTTTTCAGATTTATTGTTATCCATTAGAATGTAAATGATCGGCAAAATACCGAGGGTATTGAAAATTGCGATGCAAATAAACCATGCCAGATCGTTGTTACGACCAGCTCTCCACATACCGATTAGTTTCCAAACGGCATCCCAAAGAGCACAAATAACAACCAAAGGGATAAGCCATGTTAACATACCGGCAAACTGTTGTAGATCTTCCATTGTAGTTTAATTTTAGAGGTTAGTATTAGTTACGAGTAATTAGTTACAAGTCTTATTCTCTATAATTGACTATGGGATAATAGATCACAAATAATTTCATATCATCCACACTGCACAAAAGTACAAAATAATCTGATTACCAATTAATTTATCTTCAAATTATGAATTGTACAGTATGAATTATGCATTAATTTACGACATTCTATTTTTGTAGTCTTCGTATCCGAATTCGCGAATCAGTTTGAATTCATTTTCCTTCGTCCACATACCCATCGCCGGATGCGAAACACCATTAAACATGGTGGTTTTCACCATCGTGTAATGAATCATATCTTCGAAAACTATGCGGTCGCCAATCTTCAACTCATGGTCGAACGACCAATCGCCATAGAAGTCACCCGATAAGCAACTGTTTCCACCCATCCGATAGGTCGGTTTGCTCAGAATAGCATCCGTCGCTCCAACAATAGCCGGTTTATAGGGCATCTCGAGACAATCAGGCATGTGGCAGGCAAAAGACACATCGAGCATGGCGGTTTTGATGCCTTTATTCTCCACAATATCAACTACCGAAGACAGCAACACGCCGGTTCGCCAGGCAAAAGCGCTTCCCGGTTCCAAAATCAATTGCAGATGGGGATATTTCGCATTGAATGTCTTCAACAACGAAATCAAGTGCTCGGTATCATACCCTTCTTTGGTCATTAAATGTCCACCGCCCATGTTCAACCACTTGATTTGCGAAAAGAACTTGCCAAACTTTTCATCTACTACTGCCAATGTTCTCTCCAAATCGAAAGAAGTGGACTCACAAAGTGTATGAAAATGCAACCCTTCCACTCCTTCGGGAAGCGTATCGCCCAACAATTCGGCCACAACCCCTAATCGCGATCCGGGTGCACAAGGATTGTACAAATCCGTTTCCACATCCGAAAACTCAGGATTGATTCGCAACCCACACGATATATTTTCCGCTTTAGTTTGTGGATAAAAACGCTCGAACTGCTGCAAAGAGTTGAAGGTAATATGACTGCTGCAACGCATTATTTCAGGAAATTCACGATCGGTATAAGCCGGTCCGTACGTATGTGCTTTGCTGCCCATTTCTTCGTATGCCAGACGCGCCTCAGCCAATGAGCTGGCGGTAGAGTAAGGCACATATTCGCGCACAATAGGGAACATGCTCCACATAGCAAAAGCCTTGAAAGCGAGAATAATTTCCACACCGGCTCGTTCTTTAACCGATTTTATTATTGCCAGATTTTTGCGAAATGCGACCTCATCGAGGACATAACAAGGGGAAGGTATATTTTGATAGTCTGTCTGCACTATGATTTTTATGATTAAATGATTATTGTGATTTTGCGATCTCTATGATTTGAATTTAGAATTTGTGAGTCGTTTGAAAGTCAAACTTTTTGAACCAAAATTTATTAGGAGTCCAATTTCCAAATTATAGGCTTCAAGGTAATTAATGGCCTGTGCCAGATGAACATCCTCCAGTTGAATTACCGCTTTGATTTCAACTGAAATAACATCTTCAACTAGAAAATCGACCCGACGAGTTCCAATTCTATTATTTTTATAGAATATTGGCATTTCAAACTCGCGACTAAACTTAAGCCCTTGAAGATTCATTTCCATTTCCAATGCTCGTTGGTAAATCACTTCCTGAAAGCCATTACCAATAATTTTATGGACTTCCATGGCACAACCAATGATTTTCTCTGTCAATGCAGAATATTTATATTGCTCATTAATCATAACTATTTTTGATTTCGTCTGTCTCTTAAGAAAAAATGATTGTTGCAATCAAAAATCACAACAATCATTTAATCATAAAAATCATAGTTCAGACATTTTTTACAATTCCAAATCAATGTTATGCAATTCGTGCCAAGGTAAACCGTGAATGTTCAATTGTTCCATAAACGGATCGGGATTGAATTCTTCAACGTTGTAAACACCGGCTTTGCGCCATTCGCCTTTGAAGAACATCATAGCACCAATCATGGCTGGAACTCCGGTTGTGTAGCTTACGCCTTGCGCACCGGTTTCTTTGTATGCTGCCTCGTGGCTACAATTGTTGTACACGTAGTAAGTTACTTCTTTGCCATCTTTCAACCCTTTGATACGGCAACCGATAGACGTTTCTCCTGTGTAGTTTTCACCCAGATCGCCCGGATTTGGAAGAACAGCTTTCAGGAACTGAATCGGAACAATTTTTTGTCCATTGTATTCCACTTCGTCAATACGCGCCATACCGATATTTTGGATAACACGTAAATGCGTCAGGTATTCTTGTCCAAAAGTCATCCAAAAACGGGCACGTTTAATAGTTGGATAGTTTTTTACCAACGATTCCAATTCTTCGTGATAGATTACATACGATTCTTTGGGTCCAACTTCCGGATAATTCAATGGCATGTGAATTTCGTGTGGTTCAGTTTCGATCCACTGTCCATTTTCCCAGTATTTCCCACGTTGAGTTACCTCACGAATATTGATTTCCGGATTAAAGTTGGTTGCAAATGCTTTGTGGTGATCACCGGCATTACAATCCACAATATCAAGATAATGAATCTCGTCGAAATGATGTTTAGCTGCATAGGCAGTATAAATGCTCGTTACTCCCGGGTCGAAACCGCAACCAAGAATAGCAGTTAGGCCTGCTTTTTCAAAGCGTTCTTTGTACGCCCATTGCCAGCTGTATTCAAAATGAGCTTCGTCTTTCGGTTCGTAGTTGGCAGTATCCAAATAGTTTACGCCGGCTTCCAGACAAGCATCCATTATCGTCAAATCCTGATAAGGAAGTGCCACGTTGATAAGCAATTCAGGTTTATATGCGTTGAGCAATGTTACAAGTTCGGGTACATTATCAGCATCAACCTGTGCTGTTTTCACTTCCACGCCAAAACGTTTTTTTACGTCTGCAGCGATGACGTCGCATTTTGATTTGGTGCGACTAGCCAACATGATTTCAGTAAACACATCCGGATTTTGAGCCACTTTGTTTACCACAACAGTTCCCACGCCTCCGGCGCCGATAATCAATACTTTTCCCATTTTGTTGGATTGTTGAGAGTTATGTTATTTGTTCTTGAGACTACAAAAATAGCGTTTTTTTTATAAATACGAAAAAGAGTTATGCTGAGAACTCACTTAGATCCATTAATAAAATTCAATAATCTCTGAAGCTATCTATTAATTCACATTATTATTTGCAAGTTTTAATTAAAAAGCATACTTTTGTCAAAAAAAAAAGAAGTTTAATTTTTAGGCTTGTCTCCGTAACTCAAATAATAAATATATCTCATGTTATATTGCTGCAACTAACTAAATATTAATTATAAACAAATTTCAAAAATGAAAAAAACAATTAAGTTTGCATTACTAGTCTTTGCTATGACATTCACTATGAATTCATTCTCTCAAGTAAACAAGTATCAGGGTGAAGCAAGTGTGAGTTATGGAATAGGCGTCGGAACATTTAGTATAAACAGATTTTGTGTTGAAACTGTTCATGGCGTGAGATTCAATCCGGATGTATTTTTGGGATTAGGACTGGGATACAATTCTTTAACAAAAGATGGATCGAGCTTTGGTGTAATCCCTGTTTTTGCTAACGTCAAAGGATATCTTCCGTCAAGTCGGAATTTAAAACCTTTTGGTTCACTTGATTTTGGATATGGAATAGGGACAGGTGACATGGGTGGATTTGGTGGAGTTTATATATCTCCAGCTATTGGTTTGTCGTTTAATAAGTTTAATGTCTCTCTAGCATATCAATCGCAAGCTATCTCAGAATCTGGAGTTAGTGTAACATTTGGTGCAATCGCACTAAAAGCAGGAGTTACATTTTAATACAATTATTCAAAACAGAATTCAAGAAACAAACGGTTCGCTTCAAATTACTGAAGCGAACCGTTCATTATTAAATAGTTCGTAAGATCTATAGTATATCAAATACTTATTACTAAATCAGAACACTGCCCTAAGCTAGGTAGTGCGTAGGGTCAAAACCCGCTAACCCTTCTTTTCGTTCCGTGCAAGTACCACACGTACCGCAATGTACTTCCTGACCATTGTAACAGGAATATGTTTTTTCGAAAGGCACATTGATTTCTTTTCCAATCAAAGCAATTTCACGTTTCGTCAAATTAGTAAACGGAGCAAAAATCTCCACATGATTATACGTCCCAAAACGAATGGCATCGCTCATGCTGTTGATAAACTCCGGACGACAGTCGGGATAAATAGCATGATCGCCCGCATGATTGGAAATAAGCAAGCGATTGCAATCCATACTTTCGGCAATACCGGCAGCAATGCTCAGCATAATGCCATTACGAAACGGCACGACAGTTTTCTTCATGCTTTCGTCCTCATAGTGACCGTCGGGAATAGCACCACCCGATTGCAACAAGTCGGATACAAAGCCCATCTTGTTCAAGTCTATGTCTACAATTCGATGCTCAATACCCAATGCTTTACAATTTTGAGCGGCATATCCAATTTCTATTTTATTATGTTTGGAGCCATAATCGAACGAAACTGCCAATCTGATTTCATCGGCATGTTTGTACAGCGCTACTGAACTGTCCATTCCACCCGAATAAAGAATTACTATATCTCTCATTTTTTCAACTTTTTATTCGGCGCAAAATTACTCAAAAGCATCGAGAATTGAACGAACAACATTTTTTTTGTATTTTTGCGGAAGAAATACACACTAAGACACTAAACTTAGTGCCTCTTTGTGAACTTAATACCTTAGTGGTAAAAAAATGAATTCAAAACCGACAAAAATATTACCTGCCGAATGGGCTGAACAACAATTTGTTCAACTGACATGGCCACATTCCGAAACCGATTGGGCTGATATGCTCGACGAAGTAAACGAATGCTTTGTGAACATTGCCCGTGAGATTATCAAACACCAAAATCTGTTGATTGTTTGTACGGATACCGATGAAGTGGAGGAACTGCTGGGTGACGCTGATTTATCTAAAATCACTTTTGCCGAGATGCCAACCAACGATACCTGGGCACGCGATCATGGAGGAATAACGGTATTGGAAGATGGTAAACCCGTGGTTTATGATTTCACTTTTAATGGTTGGGGAATGAAGTTTGCGGCCAATCATGATAATATGATTACCCGAAAGCTGTATGCAGCCGGAATTTTTGGCGACGCCGGACACAAAAATTGCTTTGACTTTGTACTGGAAGGTGGCAGCATCGAATCGGATGGTGAAGGTACGATTATGACGACGGCCGAATGCCTCCTTTCTGATAACCGCAACAATTTATCAGAAGAAGATATAGAAGCCAAACTGAAAGAATATTTTGGACTGAAACAAGTGCTTTGGTTGAACCATGGTTACTTAGCCGGCGATGACACCGATAGTCATGTGGATACTCTGGCGCGTCTTTGCGACAGAAGCACCATTGCCTACGTAAAATGCGATGATCCGGAAGATGAGCATTATGAAGAGTTGCGGAAAATGAAAAAAGAGCTTCGCAAATTTAAAACTTCCGACGACAAGTATTTCAGACTGATTGCCCTACCAATGGCCGACGAAGTCTATTTTGAAGGCGAACGATTACCTGCCACTTATGCCAACTTCTTAATCATCAACGGTGCCGTTTTGGTGCCTACTTATAATTCACCGAAAGATGAAATTGCAAAAGAACAATTGAAAAAAGCCTTCCCCGATCGGGAAATAGTCGGAATTGATTGCAGAGCATTAATCAAACAACATGGGTCTCTGCATTGCGTAACGATGCAATATCCGAAATAGACAATAGAACAAAGATTCAAGAAAAAAGACTAAATAACGTCGAACTTGCCTGCGGCAGGCAGGGACAAATATCGCAAAGTAAATATCGAAGAGTATGAAAATAGGACTTATTCAACAATCCAACACTGCCAGTCGTTCTGAGAACGTAGTTAAGCTGGAAAACAACATACGTACCTGCGCTGCAAATGGAGCTGAACTGATTGTACTGCAAGAGTTGCACAATGGTTTGTATTTCTGCCAGACGGAAGATCCTGCAGTTTTTGAACAGGCAGAAACGATTCCCGGACCTTCCACCGAATCGTTTGGAAAACTGGCAAAAGAACTTGGTGTGGTCATCGTTCTTTCATTATTCGAGAAACGTGCCCCGGGTCTACATCATAATACAGCCGTAGTTATTGAAAAAGATGGAACCGTAGCCGGAAAATATCGCAAGATGCATATTCCTGACGATCCGGCTTATTACGAAAAGTTTTATTTCACTCCGGGCGATTTAGGCTTTGAACCGATTCAAACATCAGTAGGTAAATTGGGTGTGCTTGTTTGTTGGGATCAATGGTATCCCGAAGCTGCGCGACTAATGACTATGGCAGGAGCGGAACTATTGATTTATCCAACTGCTATTGGTTGGGAAAGTACAGATAGCAACGATGAAAAACAACGTCAAACCGATGCGTGGGTTATTTCACAACGGGCGCATGCAGTAGCCAACGGACTTCACGTTATTTCCTGCAATCGTACCGGCTATGAACCCGATCCTTCGGGGGTAACCAATGGCATACAGTTTTGGGGCAATAGTTTTGTAGCAGGCCCGCAGGGTGAAATCATTACCCAAGCGTCAAACGATAAAGAAGAAAATTTAATCGTTGATATTGATTTATCACGCACCGAAACGGTTCGTCGCATGTGGCCTTTCTTCCGCGACAGACGCATTGATGCATTTGGCGATTTGACCAAAAGGTGGAGAGAATAATTTTTGCCTGCGGAGTTATTAATTGTTATTTGCTCCCTGCGGTCGCGATATTGCTTTGCGATATTACTCCCTTCGGTCGTTGATATAATACCCACAAAAAACAAATACGGGTTTCAGAAGCATTAAAACTTCCGAAACCCGTATTCTGTATAAACCTATCAACAAAGATTAGAAACTTGGTATTTTGAAACCACCTTCTTCAATTTGTTGTTCTACATTGCGTTTTTGTTTTTCTATTGATTTTCCAATTTTGAAATTATAACTATACGCTACTGCAAAAGCCACTTGTGTTTTCATGTACGTTTCGGTACGTTGATACACGCTACTGTTCTGCATCGTTGCTTTGCTATCGAAGAAATTCTTTGCAAAAGGATTGAACGACAAAAGAGTCAGCGAACTATTGTTCTTAAACTGCTTTATGAGGCCAAAAATATAAAATGGCGACATCTTTGTTTCTGTTTGTCCATCCAATACCGGACCACTGAATTGGAACACGGAGATAAATTTCAGATCTAATGGTAAAGGACACATCATAAATGAGTTCCAGTTCCAGCTTCGTTGGTTGGTTGCATCAATCTGATTCATATACTTGTCGATATGATTGAACGAGTACCTGAAATTGGAATTAAACATAACCTTACCAATTTGTGAACTTACCGATAAAGCAGCTCCTGTTTCGTAACCGTTGGATACATTGACCGGCATACTTTCAAACACATTTGTAGTGCCTTTCTGACTGATAATTGTTTGAATAAGTCCGGTTTTAGCTTCATAGAACAACTGTGGAGCCAGGTTAACCGTCACTTTCTTTACCGCCACCTTTACATTATAAGTAAACTGGAAATTATCACGATACGCCGGTTTTAAATCAGGATTACCACGACTGATGGTTTGACTGTCGACCTGACTTACAAACGGATTAAGTTGTCCTGCACCCGGGCGAATCACTCTTCTGGAATAAGCCAACTTGACACTATTGTTGTCGTTAAACTTAAGCGAAGCATTTGCATAAGGCAGTGGCGAGAAGTAATTTGTGTTCGATGTGGAGTTTATTTCCACATGCGATGTTTCAAACCGCGATCCAAGCTTCAAACTCCCTTTTTTGAAATTTCTCGACAACTCGGCATAACCACCCAGGCGTAAATCGGCATAATCCAGATTCTGTGCCGAAGAAAGCGAACTCGCATTGTCAATAGCATACTTATTGAAATTCCCACTCACACCGGCATTAAACGAATAAACACTATCGAAAGGCAAAGTATAATTGGCCTGACCCGACAAAGTCTGTGTTTTAGTCTTGCTTTTTTCGTTTAGCCAAGCACTGGTAAAAAGCAACGAAGTATCAATCGGATTGTAATTGCTATTTTGGAAATCGGTTGCGGAAGTATTATTCAAACTATTGAAATAGCTTAACTCTACTTCATAACCGTGCTGCGACTTTTTATCAAACTTATGTTTATAAAACAGCGATGACGTAATTCCGTCATTGTTCGTTTTCGCATTACTCAGGGTTCTTGAAATACTGTTCACCAAACTGTTGGCACTATTGTAACTCCATGCATCGGAATTAATCTTTGAACCATTACTATTATACGATACATTAAAGTTCAAATTATTCAATTCGTCCGGATCGTAAATAATCCCGAAGTTGACATTTTTGTTGTTACCCTTCATAAACATATCACTATTGCGCTGCAATTGGTTGGTGCCTGCAATACGGGTCATATCCGATTGAATATCGAAGTTCTGAAGCATACCGGTGGCAGCCACATAATACGATATTTTCTCCAATCCATAATCCAGACTTGCATTGGCGCGAGCCATATATGTATCCGTACCAACAGGTAATGCCATCAGGTTTACCGTACCTTTCAAACCATACTTCATGGCCGGATTGGTTACAATATTGATAACCGCATCCACATCAGCATCATATTTTCCCGAAGGACTGGTGATAACTTCCATCTTCGAAATTTGTGATGGATGAAGTCGCTTCAGATATTCCTTATTGCGGGTTACACCATCCACTTCAATCTTTACATTCGATTTTCCGTTTACCGTAATGTCCTCGTTCAGATAGTCCACCTGAACCGAAGGAACTTTTCGAATCACGTCAAGTCCATCAGTCGAAGTTTTACGGATACCATCAGGAATGCCGTAAATGGTTCTGTCACCCAATTCGGTAACCTTTACTCTTGTTCCGTTTACTACAATTTCTTTAAAATTGAAGGTACGCGGATCTAAAGAAATGGCTCCCAAATTATTAATCATGCCATTCTTTTTAGGAACAGCAATCACTGTGGCTTTGTAGGCTAAATGTTTTACCCTTAAACAATAGGTTTTGGCGGTATCCGCTTTATAGAACATAAAGAGACCTTCGGAACTTGATTTCGACAATTCCACAACACTGCTGTCGGGCAATTGTAGTAACTCTACATTTGCTCCATCCACAGGTTTTACGGTTTCTTTGTCGGTAAGGCTACCTGTTATTACTTGTCGGGCATTTACGTTAATGGCAACAAAGCAAAACAGTACAATGAGAATTTTATTCATTCTTTTTTATAAATTTAGTGGCTATTGAATTGCCTGATCTTATTTAGTCATTGTCGTTTCCGATTGAGAATCGACAACGATAGGCATTTTCATTTCCTGACCATTGGCCTTTTGAGTGATTGTTCCTTCAATACGACCTTTAGTTGTATTTTTCAAAGCCATACCTGTAGCTACATCTATTGTACCCTCAAAAGTCATGTTCCCTTTTATCTCCTGAGAAGTTTGAGCATTAGGATCTGTTGAAGGCAGTGATTCGATTTCCATTTTACCGCTTATTGTACCCACATTCTTTTCCACACCTTTCAGGGCAAACGAATTAAGCGTTATCATTGATATACCGCTTGCCGATGTTACATAGGTTGTTTCCCAACTATCTCCCGTTTTTACAGCAGCCTCCGGCAAGTAAGCAAACATAGGTTCAATCATACTTTTTACAGCCGATTCTTTCAATAGCATATCAGCAACTGTTTTGGCCTGATCTCTTTTTCCAGCAGGAATCGAATCCAACACCATCATAACATTATCTTTAAACTTAGGATAAGTTACAAAGTCTACAAATTTACCAGCTGTCGATATTTTTGCAATAATGGCGTTGCTACTCATCTTGTTCATGATTTTTTCCACAGGATCATTGCCGGCAGGTTTAGCCGAATTCGTTTCTCTGTTCATCATTGGCGAAACAGTTTTAGAAGCAATAGTATCGAATTTAAATTCAATATCCATAACATCATTTTCTTGCTTAAGCACTTTATAACTAACAACAGTATTGGATGTTATATCCATATTGATTTGTTGTCCGCCGGCAGTTATTTGCATAACTTGCTTACTAGTGTTCTTCACTTTATACACTTTTCCCTTTTCAAGGTTCAATTTAAGCGCTACAGGCGCTTGAGCCATCAACGAAATAGCCAAAAAGGCTAAGAATACAGATGAAATTAACTTCTTCATTTTTTGATAGATTAATGAGTTTATAATTAAATTATTGTTAGAACAAATGATATTGACCAGTTGTTTTTTGAGACTGTTTTTTATATCCTTCACTATAACGAATATAGGTGATGGTTATACTACCTAATTTCAGGTTGCAAATATAATTGCATTTTTGGTACTATGCAATGCATAGTACTATAATTTATTGAATTAATTTAATTTACATCAATTTAAGATATACAATACCAGATAATTACGCCAAGAAAATAAAGTTTAATATTAATGTTATTTAACGTACCAATATTCTATTCAATAGGTTCTGAAAGATTTAATTCCGTATCGGAGTAATAACATGCGTATTGGATAAAAGACAGAATGGTGATTTTACAATATCGTTACATTCAATATCAAACAAATAAAATCATATTATCCAATACGGTTAACGTATTCGTTATAATAAAAAAACCGCTCCCGGAAAATTTATTTTTCCCGAAAGCGGTTTTAGTATATACGATAGCCTAATTATTTCGCAGGCTTTTCATTCATTTTCATCATTCCCATCATTTGGTTTACCGTTTTGGTCATACCGTCGGTCGAACCGTCGAGGAAGATAACGTTACCATTACCTGTTTCACCAAAATGCTTAATAGCTTCGGTCCACATACTGAATAATAAGAACGAAGCATCCAAATCGGCATCAGTCATTTCTTTTGCAGCATGCGCCATACCTTTGGCCACTTCTTCGCGGAACAACGCTATACCTTGTCCACGTTGTTGTGCAGCTTCTTTTTCGGCCAACGCAGAAATTTTGATAGCATTCCCTTCGGCTTCGGCCGCTTTTGTTTTAGTAATCAACAAGGCTTGACCTTCGTTTTCGGCAGCAGCTTTTAAGTTGTTCGAAGCCACCACGCGCGACATAGATTTGATAATTTCTTCATCGAAAGTAATATCGTTCAACTGAATATCAATCATATGATAACCCCATTCTTCTAAGGTACTATCCAAATGCATTTTTACTTCCTGAATAATCTCTGTACGAAGACCCAGAATCTCAGCTTGTTTTTTGGTAGCCACAAAACTACGGATAGTGCCTTCGATAGTACGTATCAAAGCTTGCATAAAATTGCGATCATCCACAAACTTAAACGCTACATTTTTAATGGTTTCGTCGGCCTGATTAAAAACAGCGTACAGCAACATGGCTTTAAAATACACATTGGCCTGATCTTGCGTTACCGCCTGAAACTCCAGCTCCACCGAACGGTTTTGAATAGAAATACGCTTGTAAACCATTTCGATAAATGGAATTTTGAAATTAAGACCCGGAGGCATAATGCGACGATACTTACCAAAGATAGTAATAACAGCCACGCTACCCTGATTGACAGTAACAAAACCGGAAAGAACGATTAACAGAATAAGCGCTCCAATAACAATAAAAGGAATTGACATCATTTTGCTTTAAAGTTTAATTGATTAATATGATACTACTCAAAAAAAGAATCGAATGAATAGTGAAAAATATCACGCAGCAAATATACATATAATATTTTTAGAATTAACGGTTTTATAAAAATATTCATCCGATTGAAACCGATGCCACGGAGGGGATAAAAAACAATTTCATGGATTGTCTTCTGGTATGGATTGCCTTTGGGTTCGGTGCGCTGCACCTTTGTAACTTTCTTATTTAATACGCTACAAATAGTTCGGTGCGCTGCACCTAATTCAAAGCCACAGGGTGGAGAATTTAAACTCGATGTAACCAAACATTTGTAGCACGGACATACAGAAGAAGACAAAGGTGCAGAGCACCGTACTATTTGTAGTATTCAGACCAACCATACCCAAAAAGGTGCAGAGCACCGAACCGAACATCTCGGTTTCCGTCAACAACGAAAGTCAGTTACATATATCGACCACAGGTTAGACTTTCTTATCTCCCGCTTTCTAAATCACATAACTTTTCACCACGTCACTCCATATGCGCGATGGGTGAGTACGTGCCCCGGCAACCCTGAAGCAATACTCTTTACCGCTGGTAAGACCTTCTATCAACATCTTACGCCGCGAACCGGTAACTTGTGTCCACACACTATCGGCAGTGAGTGGAGCCGCGCAGTACTCAAACACATAAAAGAGCGCACGGTCCACGCCATTGCAGCTTATCCAGGCACTTCCCTGCATAGGTTCCAGTATTATTCGTACAGCTTCAGGTTTATCGAGCACTCCTACCCTTGCCGCTTTCTTGTGTGTATCAAAACCCGAACTGCTAATAAGTACAGCATCGCCTTTACTCGTTAACTGCACATAAGTAGCCAGTTCTTGCAAACAGTCTTCCAGCTTACGTCGGCATTCTTGCTTAATAGCCGTGGTAAGCCTGCCACCCTCAATAGAATCGGACAATGCAGTCTTATATCTTTCAATTTTCGTGTTCAATTCGTCCAACTTTTCCTGAATATCGGGGAAATGAGCGTTATTCGTCATTTGTTCCAATATAAATCTTGCTTTTACCGGCAAATCAGCATCCTTGTATTTCTTTGCCGAAAAGGTTTTAGAGACAATCGCTTTATTCATATCGTTGTTTTTAGAGTAAAAAATCATTGTGCGAACAGCATTCATTCGTTGCAGAGCAGTTGTAAACCTATTGTTACACACACTCATTTATTCAAGCATTACAAAACCGGAATACGAGTCAATAAGCGGTTTATACAGAGAATAAATATCCGTTTGCTTTAAAAGAAACCACTTTTGTAACTCAAAAATGCTATTATTCAATACCACAAAACAGATTTTCATATTGAAGTTAGTACATTTACCATAAGTAATGGTAAATTACCCGTGGCAAATATATAAATTTTCATTTATAATGAATAATTAGCCATTAATAATATTCTATTAATTATAGATAATTATATTTTAGTCATTAACAATAATCAATTATCAATGACTAATTTTATATTTTACATTTATAATAGTATATTACACTTGGTAATTATTATTTTTATCATGGATAATTTATCATTTCCCATAGTAAATATCAATATACAATGTCATTATTCGCAATTGTACTATAGAAATAAAATAGTGTAATATCACATAAAGGCTTTACTGACACCGAATAGAAAAATACCGGATAGTAATAATGAGCTGGAACAAAGAAAAAGGGCGGAAATGATTATAATTACTCAACTAACAGAAAGGAATACGCTATTCGCGATACAAAACAAAGCAATAAAGAAAAGAAACTCCGGGCTTATTTAATAAAGAGTATCAGAAGTTCCAAATAATTAAGAATATGTATTGTGAGTAAAAGAATTGTTTTTACCTTTGGGGGATTAAATTAATTAAAAAACAAAACAAATATATTGCCTAAAGTGGAAATATGTGCAACTCTATTGCACATATCCAGCTATATGAAGATATATATGCCACTTTGTTGCACATATATTGGTGTTATGGGTTATTATAAAAAATAAAGAATTATGCATAGATTTAGTGAATTGGTGTTGAGAAGTACAACTTTTACGTTAGACTCATTGAAAGAAGTTGAATCTAATATTATTGAACTTCTCCAAACAAGTGGCTCAACTGATCTTGTTAAAAACTTACAAATGATTCAATTACAAAAGGCAATCACTGCAATTGGAATATTTTCGTTATTTGAATCTATATTACAGGACGGCTTAGCTTGCAAAAACGGTTTTGACAAAGCGAAGAGTATTATAAAACAATCTGGAAATAATCTACTCAACAATCGTTTCGAGGATTTTATCTGTGCGATTAATGTTCTTAAGCATGGAAGAGGGCGAAGTTATGATACGTTGGTTGCTAAATCAAGTATGTTGCCTTTTAAAATAAAACTGCCAGGCAGTGATTATTTTGATGAGGGAGATGTTTCAGAAATATCAACATTAATAGAAGTGAACGATGATTTTGTGATAGATTGTGCAAAGTTGATTGAGGAGGTTTCAGACGAGATTAGAAAAGTACGTTCGGATTTTTTCTCATGAACTATATTAAGGTTGAAATTTGAAATTAATGTAAATGAATAACAACCCATAACACACGCCTCGTTCATTGGCTGGCTGACGTGCATTCCAGCAAGTTTGCTTCCTCCAAATGCCCATAGCCTCGGTCGCTAGCGGCAAGCTATAAAAAATAGTTAGTGCAGATGTAGAGTCGAAGCTAAAGAAACTCACCAAAAACAAAAGCTTATAAAATTCATAAGTCTATGAAGAAGGCAAAAGGAAAAATTACAAAAGAAAAAATCACAAGTGGGAAAATTCTTTTTTATGTATGCATTATATTTATATCTTATGTTTTTATCCGTTATTTTATTGAAGTTCAACTTCTAAAACATTATGGAATTTGCAAAAAAGGAATAATAACAGATGTAAGATTAACATCACGATACACAACACCAAGTTTAGAGTATAAATTTGATTATAATGGAGAAACATATAAATGGCCAGCATTGACTGATGATGAGAACCAAATTGGAGACAGCATTTGTATTGTATTTCTTGAATCTTATCCTAGTATTCAAAGACCCTTAAGCTTTTTTGATTATGGTGAAACAAAGTGTAATTGTAAGTAATAACAGTTTATATAACATCCGACAAAACCCTCGTTCAGCGTAGTTTGGCGGCATTGAGTTCGGCGAAGTCTCCTGACTTCGTTGTTTTAAAAGCAAGGCTCTTGCCTTGCTTTTAAAACAACGAATATGGAAAGCAAGAGATTTTATAAGCTACGAGGATCGGAGGAAACGGAAATTTAAAGCGAAAAAGCATAGTAGTTAACAAATTAGATTATTCAATGAATTGTACAAAATGTAATAGTGAGTGTAGTGTATATAAATTCGACAACATCGTATTTTATTATTGCATAAACTGTTGGGATTATATTTATACTGATTTTACACCATGTGAAAATCATCAACCAACATTCGTCAAATTCACAAATGGTAATGGATCAAAGCATTTAAAGAAACAGTGTTTTAATTGCGGAAGAATAGAATCTCCTTACTATAAAAGAGATATTGTTGAAGATTTTGAATCTTTACCTGAAGTGAATAATAATCTCGCAGATTTATGTGATTATTCGAAAATGAGCGTTGATACTCGCAATAAGGTACAAGAGATCTATGACAGATATCAAGCAAAAAGTAAACAATACAAAAGAGAAAAATTATTTGATGAATTTATTAAAGAACACGATGAGTATCTAAAAACTGATGATTGGAAATACAAAAGAGAACTTGTTTTAAAACGTGATAATTCCATTTGTCAATCATGTTTAGAGAAAAAAGCAACACAAGTACATCATAAATCATATAGATATTGGAAAAATGAACCTTTATTCGAATTAGTTAGTGTATGTTGTGATTGCCATGACAAAATAACACAAATGAATAGAAACATGGATAATTACAATAAAATAAATATGAAATTGTAAGCCCCTTTTCGTCCAAGTATGTTATTTTGCAGCCACTGGCTAGTTCATGTTTAGCGAAGCGTAACTTGGAATAAAAATCGAAATAGCCACCCCAAATACTTCTGCTGACGGATTTAAGAGTAGATAAAATGAAACCACCCCAAACCCCTGAAGGGGCTTAAGAGTGGTTTTCGAGAAGATATACATTTAATCAAATGTGTCGATACGGGCAAAGCAATTATAAACGTCACTTATTTATAGAAAGAGCTTCTAGGAGACGATAGTAACTTCAAGTCCCCTTCAGGGGATTTAGGGGTGGATAATAGTTCCTGTTTAGCGAAGCATAATCTGAACTATCCACATTGGGGCATTTCGTAAACACAAGAAAAAAAGTAATATTTAAACTATAAATAAAATGAAAAGACTCCTTTTTGTCCTTATTATTTTAATTCCTATGAATAGTCTATTCTCTCAGATTAACAGAGAAGAATTAGCTATTGACGTGCGATACCCGATACCAATTGGAGATAATTTCTTAAACAACAATTCACGTGGCGGATACTTAGGTTTAGTTGATATTGGGATAGATTACAATCTTCTGAAATTAAACAACTTTGGTATTGGATTTCTTATCAATTCAACGGTTTTGAGTTTTTCTAAAAATGATGTGACTTTAATAATTCTAAGTCCTAAAATTAAAGTTGATTATAAAATAAACATCAACAAAATTAGTATAATTCCGAACATAGCCATCGGATATTCTAACTGGCAGTTTAGGAGTTCGGCAAAGACCTTCGCTGTTGAAAATGATATTCCTGTACAAATAGATCAAGCTGCAGAGTTTCTTAATGGAATAACACTCAAGGGTGGTACGAAAGTAGTGTTAAATAGTAATAGTCGACTGAATTGGTATTTTCAATTTGCTTATGAATTTACTAGATTAGAAAAGCCTGACAATGGTATAGACTCCAACTATAATAGGAATATGCATATTTTATATCCTGGTATTGGTGTAGTTTGGAGATTTAATAAAGAATAATTATAACTGTCAACAAAGAGCAATCCGCCGGTAGCCGGCGCTTCTATTTTAGCACCTCGTAGTTTGGAGAGCAGGAAGCAACGGGAATAAAAAAAACAGTTGGGGGTATTTACAGATGCGCATCTGTAAATACCCCCAACGATTATTCAAATTAAATGTGACGTGCTACTAGAAACGCATAAAGAAATCCCACGTTTCTTTTGCTATCCAGTTGACATCAGATCCGGGATCTTTAACGTTGTCGGTATGACCACCCACAAATGAGCCAAACATTACCGGATATTCTGCAGGTAGTCCTTTAAATTCGGTTGTGATATGAGTCGGCGTAGTAGCTAACGGTATTTCCGGCAATTGTTTTAATCCATTATCTTCGATGTGTGTCAACACACAATACTTACCACCTTGTTTGCGTTCATCTGAGTTTACATACTTACAAAGACCGTCTTGAGTACCTGTTGTGCTAAAGTAAGCTAAAGGTTTGTGCTTATTTTCCGGAAGATAAATATTCCAGTTGGCCGGAGCATAACAAGCCACAGCACGAAGATCATTCTGAAATTCTAATGATAAGGAGTATGTAAACATGGCACCAAAGCTAAATCCGCAGCAAAATACGCGAGAGGTGTCAATGCTCAATTTATCTTTAAACAATTTAAGCATATCGGCAAAGAAGAGATGATCTTTGTCATCACTTCCACGCCAGGGAGTATGGTCGGTGTATCCCTGAGGTGCAACGAAAATAACAGGAACATTATCTTTTTCGGCATAGGTTTTAAGACCATAATAATTATTATCAACCATTGTTTTCATACTTCCCCCCATCATGTGCATGGTAAAAATCAAATGGTAAGTTTTGTTTTTGTCGTAGTTTTTGGGGATGTCAATGGTATATTGGCGCTCAAGTCCTGCACTGGTAATGGTATAAATCCCGCTCTTAAAATCTCCAAGGTCTTTACCGTGACCGACACTGGGAGTTGGGGCATTTTTCAACTTACGGGCAACATCTACTGAAATACCTGATTGTGCATTGCACGCAAAAAATGAAGCTAAAAGGATAAAGATGACAACTGTTTTTCTCATTGTTGAATATTTTTAAATGATTTTTGGTTATTTAGTGTTACTTTCTATGCCTTAGACAACTGATGTTGGCATAAGTTTAATCCGCTACCTTTATTTGGAATAGAAACGGGTTAAGCTGCATATTTTATACAAGTGACAGCTATTTTCTATCCTAAATTTTGATGTATACGGCGGTTTTTATTTCGTTATGAATTTATGCGAGCCTTTGCGCGGCGTCTTTCCATTTTCACAAAGCAAAGATACAACTATTTCTGTTTGATCGTATTCCAAAACCATTTTATATCAGTAGTTAGAAAGATATAATGTCATATAATAAACACAGATAGAAAAATCCGACATTCTATTAACGTAAGTTCGATATAAAATTCTTATTTTTGTATCTCACAAATAAAAAAAATACGATTATGATTCGATTAAATGTATTTATCTCGGTAGAAGATGTAAATCGTGCCAAAGTATTGGATGCTGCCAAAGAGTTGACTGCTGCTTCGGTGAAAGAAGATGGCTGTATAGCGTATGATATTTTTGAAAGTGCTACCCGTGGCAATGTGTTGCTGATTTGCGAAACATGGAAAGACGGCGAATCGTTGTCCAGTCACGAAACAACGGCAGCATTCATCAAAAACATAGCTATTTTGAAAGAGTTGACTGCCATCAAAGTAGAGAAATTCGAATTTTGAGGTAGTTAGTACCCGGTAGTTTGGTGAAACGTCCCGCTTCGTCAACGTCGGTACTTGTATATTGAGAGGAGGGTGTCTAAAAAGAAAAAAGAACGCAAATTACGCAAAAACCGCAAATCGACACAAAATATAAATTGCTGATATATTTGTATTTATAAAAATGAGATTTGCGAAAATTTGTGTTATTTGCGTAATTTGCGTTCAAAAAAAACACTTATTGGACACCCTCCTCTTTCGTTTAGAAAGGTCTTTCTATTTCGGGACGCTGCACCTAATTCAAAATCACAGCGTGCAAATTGAAAATCGGTGAAGACAACCATTGTTCATTTTTGTCGGGTCTCGCGATTTGGAAATCGCGTTCAGATATTAATTCTCGCGATTTGGAAATCGCGAAACCCAGATTCACACAATTTAATCGTTCTACTTCTTCTCCCACTCCAGAATTGCCTTTTTGCATTCCAGTCCCCAACGGAAACCGCCCAATCCACCGTCGGTACGAATAACCCGATGGCAAGGAATAATATACGCAATGGGATTAGCACCAATGGCTGTTCCTACGGCACGCACTGCCTTGGGACGACCAATAGCTTCGGCAATAAGTGCGTAAGTGCTGGTCTGTCCTTTGGGTATTTTCTGTAAAGCTTGCCATACCGATAATTGAAATGGAGTACCCATAAGATGAATAGCCGGATTTTTCCCTTTATCGAAAATCTGTTGAATGAGTTGAGCCACTTTTTCATCATTCTGCACAAAGTCTATTCCCTGAAATCGTCTTTCTAAATCGTCGAGTGCACTTTGTCTGTTTTCGGGAAAAGTGAGTGCACAAATACCCTCATTCGAAAAAGCCATACAGCATTCGCCAAAGGGAGTTTTACAAAATCCGTAGGATGGTTCTGAATAAGGAGAGAGGTATTCCATAATTAATATTTCACAATTAGTCGTTTTGTTTTATAAAATGTGTTGAGAAAAAGCTGATTTCCGATTTAAAATCTTTGAAAAGCTTAACCGAAGAGTAATTCTATAAAAAACTCTTGTACATTTGCGTTCAAATTTACGCATAATTACTCTTCATTGTTCTAAGTATGACAAAAATAAAGCAAACGGTCAGCATTTTCTGGTTTCGTCGCGATTTACGCTTTGAAGATAATCGTGCATTATACGAAGCCACCAAAAGTGAAACGCAAGTACTCCCGCTTTTTATTTTTGACACGGACATTCTTTCCCAATTGGATGATAAAAACGATCGTAGGGTGGATTTTGTTTATCAGGTCCTCGCAGATTTACAGAGCAAGCTTACAGCAATGGATCGTTCGCTCTGCATACTGACAGGAAAACCACTGGATATTTTTAAAAAGTTGCTGGAGGAGTACGATGTAAAAGCCGTTTATACCAACAACGATTATGAACAATCGGCCATTGCCCGCGACAGAGAAATAGCTGCCTTTCTGCATACCAAATCCATCCGGTTTCTCTCGTTCAAAGATCAGGTGATATTCGAATGGAACGAAGTGCTTAAAACCAACGGCGAACCCTACAGCATTTTCACTCCGTATTCTAAAGTATGGAAACAAAAGCTGTCTGAAAACAATCTACTTCCCTACCCTTCCGAACAGAATCTAAACAGCTTTATCAAAGTCGAAAATTTTAATTTTCCTCAACTCGCGGATATTGGATTCAATAAAACAGACATCCTGTTTTCAACTCCCATGTTGGACAAGAACATCATTTCCAACTACGAGAACACCCGCAACATCCCGGCCATAGAAGGAACAACAAGGCTAAGCATCCACCTGCGCTTTGGAACCATTAGTATTCGAAAAGTGGTGGCATATGCATTGATAACAAATGAACAATGGCTCAATGAATTGATATGGCGGGAGTTTTTTATGAGTATTTTGGTTCATTTCCCACATGTAGAGACCGGTGCGTTCAGAAAAAAGTATGAAGCAATAGCATGGAGAAACAACGAAAAAGAGTTTGAAGCCTGGTGCAAAGGGAAAACCGGATATCCGATAGTAGATGCCGGAATGCGTCAACTAAACGAAACGGGTTGGATGCATAACCGTGTGAGAATGATAGTGGCCAGTTTCCTTACCAAACATTTGCTTATTGATTGGCGATGGGGTGAAGCTTATTTTGCCAATAAACTGATTGACTACGAACTTTCGTCCAACAACGGAAACTGGCAATGGGCAGCAGGTTGCGGTTGCGATGCAGCTCCTTATTTCCGGGTGTTTAATCCTACCGAGCAAACCAAGCGCTTCGATCCAGAACTGAAATACATCCGCAAATGGGTAAAAGAATTCGACACGCTGAACTACCCACACCCCATAGTGGAGCATAGCTTTGCCAGAAACAGAGCATTAGAAACCTATAAGAAAGGAATAAATTAATCATTCACAACATAGACTATTACGCATGAAAACAAAATTACAACTCCTCTTTTTGGGTCTCCTGGGCTTAAGTTCCATATCGCCGGCTCAATCAAGTATTTCGAAATGGCAGGCTCAACCTATTGTCATCGATGGCGACAGAGCCGACTGGGTAAACATTCCCCGGTTCTTCGATTCATCATCTAATGTTCAATACGAATTCAGAAATGATGATAAAAATTTATACCTGATTGTAAGAACTACCGACAGAGCTGCACAAATGCAAATGCTACGTGGAGGGTTTGCGTTGAAACTTAAAGTAAAAACTAAAATTCCAACGAGATGCAGCATTACATTTCCGGCATTAAAAATGGAAATGCCGCCACAGCAATTCAACAAAAAAGGAGATGAGTCGCAAATACTGCTAGAGAAAACAGCACCCAAACCGGGAGTACTGCCTAAAGATTCGGTTGTGTTGGATGGATTCAAATTTTCGAATGGTGCGATCAGTTCTGAAAACAAAGACGAAAACAAAATATGCTTTGCCCGCAACAAAGAAACCAGAGAACAACTGATTTACGAATTACGCGTTCCTATTTGCGAAATATACGGTAAAGATTTCGTGCTGGAAGATGTAGTTACACTCCCCATTCAATTACAGATAACAATAAATGAACTCTCGCAAAACAGTGGTAAACAAGACAAAGGAGGAAAAGGAATGCGTGGAGGCGGAGGAATGAGAGGTGGTATGCAAGGTGGTGGAATGAGAGGTGGAATGCCCGGTGGAGGAGGTATGCAGGGCGGTCCTGATGGCGGAGGCGGAATGCCCGGCGAAGGAGAAATGAGCGAACGACCACAATTTCAGAACAATGCAGCAATAGCGAGAAAAACGATAAATGACGAGTTTAGCTTGTCGAAGGGAAAATAGTCTTTCTTAGTGAGTTACAAGGCTTGTAACTTGTAACTCGTAACTACATATGTCTCACTTTAGCACGTTCCTTAAGAAACATAGCCGACATTTCACAAATACCTAAATGCTTTCGGGTAAACTCTTTATATACAATACTACCCAAAAAGTAAAACACTACAGATGTAACCAAACCTGCCAGTACATCAATCACATAATGTGCCTGAATATAAACGGTGGCTGCCACTAATGCCAAATAAATGGGGAAAAGCATTGAGAAAAAGATATAACGACGGTTTTTCAAAATCAGAATAAAAATCAAGGTCGAAATTCCAACATGAGAACTGGGAAAAGCAGCCGTTGGCCTCTCGCCTACTTGCTGTGTATTCTGCACCATTTGAGAAAAGAATCCCGAATTGTAACCCGTGGACAGTAACTCCTGATGCTTATCGAAATAGTATCCTACCTGAGGGAAATAACCCGATTGAGCCTTATCAAGCCCTATCGCCTGAAAATAAAATTGCGGTCCGGCGGTAGGGAAAAGAATATAAAGTATGTAGTAACAGAAAAAAGAAAAAAGAACCGCAAAAAAGAAATACTCAAAATACTTTCTATCCTTAAAATACAAATACATACTCGTACCAATAATCAATGGATAATAGGCAAAATACCCCATATTCAGCAATTCACAAAACCAACGCTGAGGATACATCTGGCTGAATGCAAGCGCAGGTTGAAACCCAAATATCTTCTGCTCCAAATCGGCTAATAAATAATCGAGATTAGGAATCATCCTATTTATATCAAAAGTTTCGGGATACCAATAAACAAGCAAGCCACCAACAAAAGCGAAGCGCGAAAACCGGATAACCCACCAGTTTTTAATAGAATTGAAATAGGTGAGTCCAAAAATCACAAAAACGAACAGAACCCTGACGCTTAGCAGCTTGCTGGCAACTTGTATATTCGGTCGTAAAAACAGAATAATCAGAGATGTTATAAAAATATATATGAACGTCAGTTTTTCAACAGAAAAAAAGCGTATGGCACGGTTATTCATCATTATTTATTAGCAACTGAGTTTTTAGAAGGAAATAAACTTCAGAATTAGAGTATTATAAACGACTCCAATTCATAAATCTTATAAATTACTATCCGAAATAATGCTTCTAATTTACTCAATATGTTTTCATTATATCAAGTAAGACTCATTTCACCAGGTTCAGGTAGAGTTATTGTTTCGAGGGACAAAGGTACGATTTTTATAACATTAAATACACAAAATTCTGATTTCATATTCATTCATATTTCGTTTACATTAAAATATCATTGCCTTTTCGTGAATATTGAGTGTGTATAGTCATTCATATTCTTCAAATCAACTATACTTGCAAATCCATTTATGACCGAACGGGCTAATATATCATCTCAACAGCTTAATAACGCCCTAAATATGGGAATGTAAAAAGAAATTGCTAAATTTGTAACCCGTTTGGCAGGGTAAGTATTTGTTTATGCCGCATCTTTTTTCAATAATACACCTAAAAAATAACATGAGTATTACCAACAACAGTACGTTGAAAACTATTGGTTTGTTTAATGATAGTTTTCCACCAATCATGGATGGAGTTTCGCTTACAGTACAGAATTATGCTTATTGGCTAAACAAAAAAAATCATCCTGTATGTGTTGTCACTCCGCACTCGCCTAAGTATTCCGACAAAGAAGCATATCCTATATTAAGATATAATTCCATTCCTATTCTCGGGCGAAAACCTTATCGGTTCGGATTACCTAAAATGGACATATCATTCAAAACAGAATTGAAACAATTTTCATTCGGGCTGGTACATGCTCATTGTCCTTTCAGTTCGGGAAACATAGCTCTTAACATAGCCCGCAAACAACAAATTCCTTTTATTGCCACTTTTCACTCGAAATATCGCGATGATTTTGAACGCTCGGTGCGTAGCAAACAATTGGCTAAGCTGATGACCCGTCAAGTTATTCGCTTCTTCGAAAAAGCGGATCAGGTTTGGATTCCGCAGGCATCAGTGGAGGACACCATTCGCGAATACGGTTTTAAAGGCAAGGTGGAAGTAGTGGATAATGGTAACGACTTTGCAAGTAATCTGCCTGTTGAACCAATAAAAAAACAAGCACGCGCAGCACTAAATATTCAAACGGATGCGCCGGTTTTACTCTTTGTGGGGCAACATATATGGGAGAAAAACACCCGACTCATCCTTGAATCGCTGGCCTTACTCAACGATGTTCCTTTCAAAATGTTCTTTATTGGAACAGGTTATGCCAAAACAGATTTAATGCAACTGGCTGAAAAACTGAACTTAGGTTCTAAGGTCGAATTTATTGGTGTCATTACCGAACGAGATGAAATTAAACAATATTATGCTGCTGCCGATTTGTTTCTGTTTCCGTCCATCTACGACAATGCTCCCTTAGTGATTCGCGAAGCGGCTGCATTGCAAACTCCCTCCATTTTGGTAAAAGGAAGCTCATCTGCCGAAAATATCATCGACAATTTCAACGGTTTCCTTACTGAGGATAACCCCGAAGCATTTTCATCAAGATTACGGGGCTTATTGCAATCGCCGGAGAAAATAAATTCAGTAGGTATTGATGCAGCTAAAACCCTTGCCCGGTCGTGGGAAAGTGTGACGGAGGAAGTTTTTGACAGATACAAAATCCTAATGAACAAAACATGGAAACGATACCAGTAGGCACAAAAAAAACGTCGAGACCGTTTAAAATATATCAGGTGCTAATCCCCATCGCACTGGGTTTATTTGTTATCGGTTGGTTGTTTCTCGATGAGTTTGACCCCGATGTTTTTGCTTCGTTTCACTTTACGGTAGCAAGTGGATTGTTCATTTTATTGGCATTTGTCTTTATGCTCATGCGCGACTTTGGCATGATGTGGCGATTCAGACTCTTCACAGACAAGGATTTGTCGTGGCGACAAGCATTTCATATCAACGTATTGAGCGAATTTACCACCGCCGTGACACCACCTGCAGTAGGAGGATCGAGTCTCGTGGTTATCTTTTTGGTAAAAGAGGGCATCAATGCCGGTAGAAGCACCACCATCATGTTTGTAAACTTATTTCTGGACGAATTATTTTTTCTGGTCGTTTGTCCTGTCGTTTTCCTTTTTATTCCAATATCCGAGCTTTTCAATTCCTCCTCAACAATAGTATCAACTTTTGCAGTGGTGTTTTCGGGACTCTATTTTTCACGTCTTATCTGGACAGCAATTTTATTTATAGGCATTTTCAAGCGTCCAAGCTGGATAAAACACATGCTGCTAACACTCTTCCGGCTCCCATTTTTACGCCGTTGGTACGAAAATGTTGATGTATTGACCAACAACCTGGTTCAGGCATCGCACGACATTGGCAATCGCTCTTATTGGTTTTGGGTAAAAGCCTTTGGTATGACTTTACTTACCTGGTCGGCCCGTTTTCTGGTTGTAAATGCCGTTTTCATGGCCTTCAGCCCCAATAACATTAACCACGTGGTAGTTTTTGCCCGACAACTGATTCTATGGGTGGTAATGGTGGTTACTCCTACTCCAGGCGGTAGCGGCGTTAGCGAATATGCTTTTAAAGAATATTACAGCGATATTTTTTCAACCACAAGTGCCATTATTTTTGTCACCCTGGTGTGGCGAATGATCAGCTATTATCTGTACCTGTTAATCGGTGTTTTGGTGATTCCAAACTGGATAAAAAAATCGTTTTCCAAATAAAAGAAAATCATTCTGAAAGCCCGTTATCGCAAAATCTGTTGGTATCGGGCTTTTTTGTTTTATATTTATGCATTATCTTTGCATATCTCAAAAATAAATTCAAACGATGATTAAAAAGATAATTCTTTCAACTGTTCTTCTTCTGGCTCTCCACACTGCAGATGCCTGTACCAATTTTCTGGTAGGCAAGGCTGCCTCCACCGATGGGTCAACATTCATCAGCTACAGTGCTGATTCGTACTTCCTTTTCGGAGCATTATACCGCTACCCCGCAGCAACTTACCCTGCAGGGACACTACTCGATGTACACGATTGGGATTCGGGGAAATACCTTGGGAAAATAAAACAAGTAGAAAAAACATACTCGGTAATTGGTAATATAAACGAACATCAGCTAAGTATTGGCGAAACAACCTTTGGTGGACGACATGAACTTGCTGATTCAACAGCAATTATGGATTATGGAAGCTTGATTTACATCGGACTTCAACGCGCCAAAACTGCTCGTGAAGCGATAAAAGTAATGACCGACTTAGTGGCGGAATATGGCTACTACAGTGAAGGTGAATCGTTTTCCATTGCCGACCCGAACGAAGTTTGGATATTGGAAATGATAGGCAAAGGTCCTAAAAATAAAGGTGCTGTGTGGGTAGCACAACGCATTCCTGACGATTGCGTATCGGCACATGCTAATCAGGCACGCATTACCACTTTTCCATTGAACGACAAAAACAACTGTCTCTATTCGAAAGACGTAATTACTTTTGCCCGCGAAAAAGGCTATTTCAACGGTAAAAACAACGAATTTAGCTTTTCGGACACCTACGCCCCACTCGATTACACTGCTTTACGTGCCTGCGAAGCCCGCGTGTGGTCTTTCTTCCGAAAAGTAGATCCTGCTATGGATAAATATATTTCATACATAAAAGGTGAAACAGCTCAACGCATGCCTTTGTGGATTAAACCGACTTTCAAACTTAGCGCGCAAAACATTAAAGACTACATGCGCGATCAGTACGAAGGAACCGAACTGGACATTACAAAGGGAATAGCAGCAGGACCATTCAACAGCAAATTGCGTTGCAGTCCGCTTACGTGGAAAGTAGACAGCGTTGAATACGTTCACGAACGCCCTACTGCCACCCAACAAACCGGTTTTACTTTTGTATCGCAACTGCGCAGCTGGCTACCCGATTACGTGGGTGGTATTTTATGGTTTGGCGTAGATGATGCCAACAGCGCACTTTACGTGCCTATTTACTGCGGTACAACTGCCGTACCGGCATGTTACAGAACGGACGATGGAAGTTTATTAGAATATTCACCTACATCTGCATTCTGGATATTTAACGGAGTGGCCAACTTTGCCTACAGCAAGTATTCGTATATGATGACCGACATTAGAAAGGTACAATCCAAATGGGAAAGTGATTTCAACGCCCTGGTGCCACAAATGGACAAACAAGCAACAGGAATGAATGAGGCCGATGCACGTGCTATGCTTACCCGGTTTAGCTGTGCACAAGCTGAAAATTCTACCGCCGCATGGAAAAAACTGGGTGAATATTTGTTGGTAAAATATCTGGACGGAAATATCAAGAAAGAAAAAGATGGTAAGTTCGTTCAGAACGAATACAAGATTCCAACCAGTATTATCCGTGCCGGATACCCCGAAGAATACCTGCGTCAAATGGTAAAAGAATATCCCGGTTTTCGCATTCTGACCGAAAAAGAAATGTCGGACAGAAAATAAGATACTGAACACAACTAAAAGTCAAAAGGAGAAATGCAAACGCATATTCTCCTTTTCTTTTTTATTATTATAGCCGGACAAGAAAAATGATACCGATTGTACAAACAATATAGCCCAATTTCGACAAAGTCTCATTGCTCTATTTGTTTGTTCCGCTGCTCGGGATGTCCACTTCGCTACCATGTACAGTTGGTCTAATTTGACACAAAAATGATTCTTCTCATAGCATCGCAAAAAAATGGAAAAAACAGACTCTTTATGCTTAATAACTATTGGCAATATACCTCTATGAATAGTATCGAATAAACAAAGATTAGCATTAAAAATGAATCCATAATCAATTCTTTTTCAGAAAAATAAAGCACTTTTATAGAATTGGTTTACCAATTAATTTTCATTTCTTGCACATTATATGTATCTTTGTGCCGAAATTCAGTTTGTTGAATGAAACAATTCTAACAGAAAAACGTTTCATTGACGTAACCAAAAAATGTATAATCATGGGTAATGACTTATTAAAAGGTAAAAGAGGTATTATATTCGGAGCGTTGAACGACATGTCTATCGCTTGGAAAGTCGCAGAACGTGCTGTAGAGGAAGGTGCAATTATCACCCTATCAAACACACCTTTGGCTGTGCGTATGGGAACAACCAACGAACTGTCAGAAAAACTTAATGCAAAATTAATTCCGGCTGATGCAACAAGTGTATCGGACTTAGAAAATGTTTTCAAAGAATCAATGGAAGCACTTGGTGGTAAAATTGACTTTGTATTGCACTCAATTGGTATGTCGCCAAACGTACGTAAGAAACGTACTTACGACGATTTAGATTACGATATGCTTACTTCAACAATTGATATATCTGCTATTTCGTTTCATAAAATGCTACAGGTAGCAAAAAAAATGGATGCAATTAATGAATATGGTTCTGTAGTGGCACTTTCATATATGGCTGCACAACGTACCGTATTTGGCTACAATGATATGGCTGATGCTAAATCAATGTTGGAATCAATTGCCCGCAGCTTTGGTTATATCTACGGACGCGAACATAACGTGCGTGTAAACACCATTTCTCAATCACCAACACCAACTACTGCCGGTAGCGGTGTAAAAAACATGGATGGTCTGCTTGACTACTCAGAACGGATGTCGCCACTTGGTAACGCTACTGCTGCTGAATGTGCTGACTATTGCGTTGTAATGTTTAGTGACCTGACTCGTAAGGTTACTATGCAAAACCTGCTTCACGATGGTGGATTCTCTAGCATGGCTATGAGCTACCGCGTAATGGAACAATACAATAAAAGCTTTGAGGAGTTTAAAGACGAAAACGGTAAAATTATCTACGGATAAATCATTAATTAATAATGCATAATTAAAAGAAAGAGAGATTGAATTAATTTTCAATCTCTCTTTCTTCTATTATTAGTGCTTCCCATCTAAATCTATTCTCGTAATGCATTATGCATTGTGAATTATGAATTATTAATTGTGAATTATCGGCAATTTACTCAACAACTTAATTTCATTTGTGTTACTGTAGCTGTACTGATAAATACCATCATCAGCCATCATCATCAAGGTGTTATTAAATGGGATCAAATCATACCCATCCATGCCGCTGTAATGCGCCACCATATTAGCCAACAAGGTCTCTGGTTTGGTAATACTAAAAACCTTCAATCCATCGTCACACAAAAACAGTTTGCCATTGTCTATGCCCAGCCCTTTCGGACTTTTCATTCCGTAGGTAACAAGTAGCTTTGGTTTCTTTACATCCGCCACATCGATAATTTCCAATTCGTTGGTGTTTTGCCCGCAAAAATTTCCGGTAGAGTGTACGGTAACGTAAGCCAAATCATTGTCAACCACCACCGGGTCGCAACCAAACACATGCGATATAGCCGACTGATAAACAGGTTTTAAAGGATCCGCCACTGAATAAATAACCAATCCGGTAGGTGTACCCATAAACATATTGTCTTTGTAGCTAAAAATTGTTTCCACATTCCAACCCAGATACACATTCTCAGCTGCTTTTTTCGGTTTATCACCCGTAAGGTCAAAAATATTCATTGTATTTCTAATGACCGAATATAAATTTCCATTGTAGATCGTAAAGCGCGACATAGATCCATTAACACCCGTTGAAGAACCGCTTGTATATGATGCGCCATCATTCATTGCAAATTCTTTTTCGCCCCACCAACCACCGGTGTAATGGGTTACTTCCTCTGTTCTTTCTTTCATATTCCAACCTACAATAATCCCGGTCTTTTGTCCATCCACACACTTTTTATAATCAATACTATACTGATTGTTTGTGACGGGAAATGCCCCGGGGAATATCGAATCCAACCTTCCTGTCAACGAGGGTAGAGCCGGGTTTGAAATATCAAACCAAACCAAATCGATATACGAGTCGGCATACAACTTGTCGTTACGAATGGCTAAATCGGCATTGCCCAACAACTCGATAAATCCAACGATTTGTGGACTGGAAGGATTACGATTATCAATGATATGTATTCCTTTTTCGGGCTCGGAGATGTACAAATAGTCTTTGTAAAAACACATCTTACCAAGATTGGTTATCTGACGTTTTTCGTTCGTTACTTTTACTGAACTTCTAAATGCTTCGGTCGATAAAAATACCGGTTCGTTGACTTTATAGGTAACCATTTCGGTAACACTATCTTTACAACCACCTAATGCAAGAACTGCAATACTGAACAAGAATAAAAGTTTTTTCATACTATTGAGATTATAAATAGTTACAAGTAAATAGTTACGAGCCTGCCTGCGGTAGGCAGATCACAAGTCAGTTTATCTGAATATTGTCATTCAAAACCCATTGTCGAACAATTAGAATCACCTGAGTAATCAAAGTTCAACTATTTGAAAGAGGCAAACGAATGTTTTACAATTTATACGCTATACCAAATCTTACTGCCGATTCCATGAAATGCTGCTGGTCGCGATCGAACGAAAGAGGAAATGAATGGATTTTCGCATAAGGATTTACGAACACAGAAATACCGTTTTTAAAATCGTACTTCACCCCCAATCCGAGCAAACTACCCAGACCGGTTTGACTATTTATGATTGAATTTGAACTTACATCAATATCAAGAAGCACCCCTGCATTTACGAAAAAGTATTTTAAAAAGTTAGCTCTCACTGTAACCGGAGCAGTGAGCATGGATAGTGTTGCACTACGTGTTAAAGTGGTAACACCATTTACGGTACCTACTATTGATTTTGTTTCAATCGGGCAGCTAAGATATTCCAACCCGGTTTCCAACTCCAACCATTTATTCAATGGTTTTAAATAGCTAATGCCATAGGTAAACGACTTACCTGCATCGGTGCTGGAATCATCTATTACACTTCTAAACCGAGCTACATCATTATCGCTCAATGCTGAAAATGTGATGCCAAGCTGTCCTTTTTGAGCACTCATCAAAGTTGAAAGACAAAGAAAAACAAGAACTAAACAAACAGATTTTCGTAACTTCATAATTCAGTGGTTTTAAATTAGTATTTCTCTACATTCCCCATTTTACCTATAAACAGAATCACTCCTGTACTTTTCTCTCGGATAAAATATAAAAATGGTTTATTCACAATAAATTCTTTCACCACAGGCATCGAAGTAGTCATCATTCCCACGGAAGTCACAGCCGCAGCTTCGGTTCCTTCTTCATTTACCACCACATAGGTTTTATGTAAAACTTCTGATATCATTAACGACTGAACGGATATTTTGGAGAAATCGGCAAAATCCAGAAATGCCAGATTCATCCCCATACTTCTCAGCACACTGTTTAGTTTAAATTTATTTTCAACTTTAAATCGTGGGATTTTCACCATCACCTCACCTTTAGTCATGGCAGATAATGTGTTATTCCAATTAGCCGGTGTCAGGTAATTTAAAACATCCACCGTTGTCCTTTCTTCGTTGGGCAAAACAATCGTCATACTAAAAGCCTTGTTACCATAGGGTATGTCCAGATATTTAGCATAATTATCCTGCGCATAAGCAAATGTATCAGTTTGCGACATCATATTTACTTTCACCACAGTGCCTAGTTCATTGGTAAAATTGGCTTCACCGGTGTTCTTTGTTTCAAATTTCTGACGCCAGATGCCTTTGAAATAAACCGCATTGATCAAATACATTCGCATATCCGAAGATATATTGTCAATAATGGAAGGAATAAGTTTATTCGTTTTCTTCGAACACCAATTATTAATGGTGTCCTTGGCCCAGGTTTGCGAGAAATCCAGTTCACGCACATAGGCATTAAAGTAATCGGAGTTGATTTGCAGAAAATCGGATTTTACAGGGAACCCGGTACGATACCAAAGCGAATTGGCAATGCTTAGCTTGGTGGTTGGGTCGATAGTTGGCAAAGTGGTTTGCATCAGCTTGTAGTATTCATTGATGTCACTAACAGACATGCCACTCATTTTCAAAGCTGTTTCCATCTCTGTCTTGGTCTGTCCGTTTGCACCGTTCCAAGCCATTCCCAAAGCAATGCTAACACTTAAAGGCGACACAAAAACATTTGCCTGATCGAATCCGGCTATAGTTTTCTTCAGCAAATCGAAGGCAAACTCATTATCCTGATTGATTCGCTTTTCCATCCCTGCTTTCAAGACGATTGGCTTGGCATCAGTTGGAATTGCTGTTATCGGATCATTTTGATTGGTACAACTTATAGCCATCAAAAGAACTACTATCAAAAAAAGAGGCTTTTTCATAATTTAGTATTTTGGGGATTAAGACGAACTGTTATTTCTTGCGTATTAGATGTGTATTATATCTATCGCAACACGGAGCAATTAAGTCCAGTGAATCCTTACCAACAAGTCGAATATATTTCTCCGGATCGCCACACAATTCGATATTCACCGTTTTCTCACTTTCAAATTGGCAATGAATCCCAATTGGCATATACAGTGCTATAGTTAGGAGTAAAGTCAATTTACCACTGGTCAGCAATGAGTCATTACGCACAATGCCGAATATCCCGTTTTTCTTCAGGATAAGGTAATCAAAGTCTTTAGTGTAACCGCTTCCTGCAAATCCGCCAGAAGTTCGTACCACTTTCCACACCCCATAAATATTACTTTGTTGTTCGGGTATAATGTCAGACGAATAATACTTCGTTTCGGGAATAGCATCCAATGCTTTCAATGCTATCTCATCGGTTTTACAACCAACAAAAAACAATGTTAGCAATAATATTGCATTTATTAATTTCATAGCAACATATTATTTACACTCGTTCTTACCCGCAATCTGTCTTAGTTTCGCGATGGAACCTTTTAATTGCTGAGGTTCATTATAATATTCGAACACAACTTTATGTGTAGTACCATTCAACAACTTCACCTCCACCCATTCGGCACCACCATCGGCGCAATCCGGGCATCCTATCGTAGCAGGTAATTCAAAGAAAGCTTTGTTATTTATCAATACCTTTACAGAATCCCAGGCCGATTTTGCTGTTTGAACTTTATAGAGGGTCGGTTCTACCTCTTTTGTCCAACCGGCACAACTATAGGAAGTATACATTGAGTCAATGCTCACATCATGTTTACAATAACCTACACACATGCCAAAGGAAGTTCCGTAATTTACCTGCGCCACATTTCTGTACAAAGATTCGTTTGAACAGGATGATGTCACTGTTACAAATAGGATCACCAGAAAAAGCTGAAAACGTTTTAGTTTCATCACCACAAAATTTATTGAAATTTAAAATCCTATTCTCAATCCGGCACTCAACCCAAACACGAACGGATGATCGGTACGGGCACTGACCGGTTGGTTGTTTTCGAAATAACGTGAGAACTTCGGTTCAAAATAGACTCCCAATTGCCTTTTGATTTTATAGCTAACGCCTACCCCACCATTTATCGACCACTGAATGCCATTGATATTCGTTTTAGCAGTTGTAGTGACTACCTCAGTACCGAAGTACTGACTCTGAACATACAGCGATTGTATTCCTTTTTCGACCATGAACCCTGTTGACAAATAAACTTCCCATTTGGAGTTCTCCCAAAGCTCTGTAATCAGATTGACAGGAATACCAATATAATGAAGATGCAACTTAGCCTCAGAACGTTGCACACCCGAATTTTCGAAAGTAGATAAAAGATAGGTATATACCAGTCCACTTTCCAGACTCAGGGTTTTGTTCAACTGCTTCCGCACGGTCAACCCAAAAGACAAAGGATCGTTATAGGTTTTCTTCGTAAAATCGTTTGTTGCCATAATGCTGGTATAATTCGTATTGACAGCAGAAAGCGTTTTATCGTAAAAGTTAGGACTACTACTAACAAAATCACCATCTCTAGTATTACTCGCTAAATCAACATTCCCCTGCGAACCATACGATGCGGCAAACAACCAGTTATTGCTTTTCGTTTTTTGATGATCAACAGCAGCAATGCTTTCGTCAGGATTCGGGTCGAGCACGGTCTTTTTCATTTCCTGCTTGTTTTGCACTGAATCGTTTTGCTGAACCGCCACCTGCGCTATCGGTTCTTTTTCTACAGCCTGTAAATGTAAAGCAGTAGTTGCAATACTACTATTTCTCTCATTCGAAACGGAATCAAAAGCTACAGTCACTTTATTTGGAAGATCAATCACAACACTATTGTGATTTTGAACTGAACTATTTTTTTGTTTTAGGACTGCCAATGGTGCATTTGAAATTTGATTTCCTGACATATCAACCTTAGCAACTGTCTGTTGAGCTGTATATTGTTTTGGAGTTTCAGCCTGTTGAGTTACGGTATGCGAGTTTGATTTTACAGCGTAATCGGGTGTTTCGTTGAAAGAACGTAGCGTAAAAAGTAAAGTCAGCACAGCAGCGGAACCCATCGGCAACCACATCCACCAGGGGATTATTTTGCGCTTGCCTTTTTTATTCAATCGCTTTTCGATAGCACTCCAATCGTTCAAATCGACAGGTAATTGGTGGTTTTCCAATTTCTGCTTCATCAGTTCGCTGAAAGCATCGGGTTTATTAGTGTTTATATTGTCTTGCATAATTTAGTAGTTGAAAAGCGTTTGAACATTCTTTTGCAGGATTTTCCTTGCTCTCATAAATTGCGAACGCGAGGTATTTTCGCTGATATTTAGTTCTTTGGCAATCTCGGCATGCGAATAACCTTCGATAGCATACAGATTAAAAACGGTTCTAAAACCATGGGGAAGTTCGCCAATACATTTCATTAAATCGTCGGCCGAAATTTTATCAAGCACTGTCACATCCACGTTTTCAATATAGTTATCATACTCGTCTATATCCACACTTTGTTTCAGTGCATCATTTCGTCGAAGGTGTTCAAGCGCCGTAGTTACAAATATCCGCCGCATCCATCCGGCAAAAGAACCTACCCCGGAATACGTATCTATCTTCGTAAAAAGCTTCACAAATCCATCCTGTAAAAGATCGCGGGCCGTTTCCCTATCGGGCACATAGCGAACACAGACACTCATCATTGTCGAAGCATGAGTCTCATAGATCTTTTTCTGAGCCCACGGTTCGCCATTTAAGCATCCCTGTATTAGTTTTTGTTCGTCGGTCTGTACGGTATTCAACTCCATATTCTTTCACTATGATGAAATATAAAAAAGAAACGTTGCATCCTCTTTTATAAAAAACAAAAATAGGCATATTTTTACAAAAAAATCCCACTCCGAAGTGAATCAGAGTGGGAAGATCATTTTTTCTTCGGGTAAAGTATTTCAACTAATACCCCGTAACATTAAATCATTCATCTGGGCTAATCAATAATCTCCATCTTCCTCAGCAGAAATGAAGCATTTAGCTTTTGACTAATGCCTTTTTTGAGTTTATAATCAAAATATAAATGATCATTTACAAGCTCCACTTCAAAGCACTGATTAATAGCAACGCCTTTATATTTCTGTTCCAACTCTCCAATCATCAAATCGTGCGTGGCAACAATTACCGGAACATTTAGCTGAATTAATTTTTCTATAAATCCTAATGAACCGGTTTGTTTATCTTTCGTATTGGTACCTCGTAATATTTCATCTAAAATTACCAATGTTTTAGGTTGCCTTTTAGTGTGCTCTATAATTTCCTTTAAACGTAAAAGTTCAGCATAAAAATACGACTCGTTGTTTATAAGAGAATCTTGAATTTTGAGGCACGGAAAGATATCGCAGGGTGTAAACGAGAATGACTTGGCAACAACAGGAGCTCCATTCATAGCTAATAACAAATTCACTCCCACCGTTCGTAAAAACGTACTTTTACCGGCCATATTAGCTCCGGTAATAATCAGTACCGAGGGCATACCCGAAATACTAAAACTGTTATTGACCCTCACAGTCGGATGTATCAACGGATGACCCATATCCATTGCTTGCACGCTAAATTTCTCATCCGAAACAGTAGGATAAACAACAGCTTCATTATTAAAGGCAAAAGTAGCAAAGCTAATCAAGGTTTCCATTTCATCAAACGCAGTAAACCATGTCGTTGTATTACTGTTGTATGTAAGCTTCCAACGCGAAAAAGAATAGAAAACATGCAGGTCCAATAAAAAGAATGCGTTTAGCGTGAGGGATAGAAGTTTATTTTCTTTCAGCTCAAAAACAGAAAGAATAGTATGCAGCGAACTCAATATTTTACTGGCAGTACTATCATTTTGAATTAATGATTTTTTAAGCGACAGAAGGTGCTCCGATTCAAACGGAGTCTTTTCAATCAGATGAAAAGCAGCGACATAACTTTCGATATTGCTTGCAATACTTATTAATTGAGAATGTGTTTTTAAAACCTTCTTTTCATGGATAGCAACATAAATGAGTGAAACGGTGAGCAGAAGACCAAGCACTCCCCAAGGCAATACGTTAAACGCAGACAAAAGCAGACAAACAACGTTTATAAACCCGAGTACAAAGGCTGTAATTCTGATGGTGCTGAAATCCTTTTGACCCTCATTCATCCAGTTCTGCAAAATAGATTCCGTTCCGTTTCCTTTAATAGACTTGGCGATTGATTGGAAATCCTGAATAAAATCATTGTTATCGCGCAATTCAGCTATAGCAACTTGCTTATTCTGTATTACTTCCGGACTTTTATCCGGAAAACAAAGACTTTGAGCCAAGGTGGCACATCCTTTTTGTGTATTACAGCGGTTTATATATTGAAATATAGATCCTTTGCCAAACAGATCAAAATCGGCTGATAGTGAAGTATTGATAGTTGCATATCTTTCTCCCGCATTTCGTTCGGAATAGTTATAGTCGAGATACAGCAACTCATCCTTGTTGATCTGAATCTTCGAAGCAAGCAAAATGATTGCCTCCTCAAGCCGGTTGAATTTAACGACGAATAGAAGAAAGAAACTTAGCGAAACGATAGAAATAAACAAGGGCAGAACAATATACTCTGTTTTAAACAGCAGAAACAAGGAACCTGCAAAACAGATAAATAAGCAAAAGCGCACCAACGAGTATCGTCTGCTTTGGTTCTTAAGCCTCTTATAGTCTTCCTCTAATGCGATGATTCTATTTTGGTAATATGCAGCCGGAGAGATTGAAATCATATTTGTAAATTATAACGCTTATGGTTGATATTTAAAATCGTTGAAAGAGAAGAGCCAGTTAATTCCTTGCTTTTTTAGAACAAAAGTAAAGAAATCAACCTCGCTTCTCAAAATTCTAATTATAGTGCAAACCTAAAAGAGTGTGTTAGGGCACGTTTTTTATTATGTATTCTACGTCTTTTATCAGTTTAATCGGGTCATTTGTCGACACATTAATTGTAGTCATAAATTTCCCATTCTTTAATCTAATCTTCGAAATATGGTTTTCCACTAAAACTTTGACTAAGTTGTCTATATAGTTGTAGTTCTGAGAGTCGCGAAGTTTAATAAAATATGGTTTTGGTGTTTTTTCTTTTATTTCTTTTGAACAAAAATATCTTAGAAGAGAAGATTTTCCAACTGTCAATTTATATTCTGGATTAAGCCCTCTAATAGTCAATTCAATGCCTGCATATTCATGAGCGTCAACTGCAATAGTAACTCCATTTTGAGTTGTTTGATATTTGATAAATTTCAAGTCGAAACTCATGTCATTTCTTTCAAATTTAGTTATCAGTTCATATCCAAAGCAATTACAATATCCCGAGCAATCAATATTTAAAGTTTTGAATTTACTTTCAATGTTCTCACAATAAATTTTGTTTTCTCTAAAAAAAGAAGAATCTGTAGTTTCGTATTCTATCATTGTCTATTTTTTTCTAAAATGGACCCTAGCAATTTATATTCGCACCTAGGTGCCCTTATTTCCCCACGCTCGCGCCGATTTGTAATCGGTGTGTTGCTCGTTAGAGCAAAAAAGAAGAATAGATTGTTTTTTCAAAACAAGACACAAGTTACAAACTTGCGCCAGCGTGGGTGTTAGCACCATTTTCTATTTTTCATCTTTATCTTCTATCCATTTCATCATTTCAATCTCAATATATTCACCACCACATTCGCATTTATAATTTTTGTCAGCCGCTTTCACCCTATAGCATTTTTGACACAAGTATGTTCTGCTAAAACGGGTGTTTTTTCCAGATTTTTTCAAAATCACCCATACAAAAATAGCCAACATTGAAGAAACAGCTAAATAGCCTGGTAACAGACTAGGTAAATCTGATAATCGAACCTTTTCTCTTACATAATCTGCAGGCAAATAGCCTCTTCCTTTTGATTTCCCAAGAATCAGGTCTCCAAGTATTTGTACAATCGTAAAAATAACAAATACTAAAACAGCACCGTTAAATGGTGTAACTTTGATTCCTACTACATACTCAGGTTTGGTATAGAAAGCTTTAATTTCTTCTTCTGTTTTTTTTACCCACATTTTAAAATAGTCTTTTTATTACTCCTCGCTGCCGCACGATTGTATCGTGTGGCAATCCTAAATTTATTTATTTGCTTTCCCGCGCAATACAATCGCACTGGATCAGAGGCTTTTGTGTCGATTTTCAAATACAAATATGTAGCTTCACTTTTACAAAATTCAATAAATTTGTTGTCACTACAGTTGAAAATGATTTGTTACTTTATACTTTCCTTCAAAAACGATTTCAAACAATGGTGTTTCTGAAGTTCCTTCAAGTAAGAACAGTTTAGCTTGATTATAGAAATCATCTGACGTATAATAGTCTTGAAATTCTGAAATTAGTTTGTTGTCAAACTTTTTGAGCATTTTTTGTTCGATAAATTCAACTTCTATAATTTTAGTATGAAACTTGCTTGGCAAGCTAAAATGGTACCTAAAACAGTCTTCAATTGATTCAAAGAAATAGCTGGATTCAAATCTATTTGGTAGAATTAGTCCTAACTCATTGTGAATCTCTGCTTTTGCTTTTTCCAAAATATAATCATTAAACCAACGAAACTCTCTCATAACTCTAAAGTGTCGTCTTGAACTTTCTTTGCGAATATCTTTTATACATTTTTTTAGTTCTAAGTTCTCAATCTTATATTTTCTCCGTTTAAAAATGCTGGCTTTAATATGAAAGACTATTTCTCCAATCGGTAATTCATATTCTTTTGAACAATTGTATATCTGTTCGAAAAGGTTAGTAAGCTTTGAATATCTTTTCACTCTAGTAGAGTCAACCCCTTTTTGTGTGGTTATTATTTTCCCTACAGCTGGTGCAATTGCAACGAGTTTATAATAGTGTTTACTTTCCATTCAATCAGTTTGCATTTCTTCGTTTTTATTTTTTAAGCTTACACCTAACACCAATACACACAACTAAGTTACACATATTTCCCCTTTAGGCAATGTATTCGTTCTTTTTTAATTAAAATACAGCACCAAAGGTAGAAACAATTCTTTTATTCACAATGTATATTCTTAATAATTTGGTATTTCTGATGTAGTCTAGTAAATAGACGCAGTATTCTCTCCATTATTGCTACGTTTTGTATCATGTGTCGCGCATTCCTTGTTGTTATTGGCGCACATATTTTCATGCCTGCCTTTTCCTTTTGTTCTATTCCGGTAATATTGTCCTGTATCTTTCTATTCGTTGTTTGTAAAACCCTTATGTTCCATTAAAATGCTTCATCCCTATATTCTAATGTTTTATTCCTCTACTACACTAACAAATAATGATACTACAATAGGGTATTCTTTGTAATTATTATCATTTTTACTATAGGAAATATAAAATTATCCATAAGAAATATATTATTATCTATGGAAAATATAGTATTATCCATAGATAATATTTAATTACACATTAGCAATAGAATAGTACTCATAAGAAATATATTATTTAATATGGAAAACATATAAATATCCATAGTCAATAATAAATTATAAATAAGCAATATTATATTTACTATAGATAATATCTAATTTCTAATGGGAAATAGAATGTTATTTGTCTGCAATACAATATTGGAGTAAAAGAAATCAGTTTTCCAGCATAGAAAAACGGTATTGTAAAGTTACAAAAGTATATCTTAATGTAATAAAAAGGCATTCATTATCAATACAATCGAAATAGAGACAAGGATTTTGAGAGTACTGTAAATAAATCAGTGATTGCGTGTAACAATCAGTTTTGATATATATACTTTACGCCGATATTTACTCATCATATTGTCTTAATCCTAAGAAACACATTAGAAGTAAAAGAATTCGGGAAATTTGTATAATACGTGGGTTAAATAATAGATAAAACAAAGGCCTGACGCAACGCCAAGCCTTTGTTTTAGAGGAATAATATTATCCGTGTGACCGCTTAAAGCGTTCGGAAGGTTTATTTTACCAGCTTATCGGGAAATAGTCTTTTAGAAACTGTCCGCTCCAGTGCTTGCCGGTATTGATACCATCAATAAAAGGATCGCACACGCGGGCTGCACCGTCTACAATATCCAACGGTGGTTGGAAATCGTACACTTCTTGTTTGTGTTTCGATAATTCTGCAGGATCTTCGTCGGTCACCCATCCTGTATCTACTGCATTCATAAAGATGCCATCCTTGGCTAAATCGCTTGCCGAGGTGTGTGTAAGCATATTAAGTGCTGCTTTTGCCATATTGGTATGCGGGTGTCGGTCAATTTTATTGAAGGTATGAAACTTGCCTTCCATAGCCGAAACATTGACCACATGTTTATTGCCGGTGTAATCTTTACGCATCAAAGCTATCAGTCGGTTACAAAGCACAAAGGGTGCTATGGAGTTGACCAGTTGTACTTCCATCATCTCTACCGGCTCTATCTGTCCCAGTTTCAAGCGCCAACTGTTTGTTTTCCGCAAGTCGACCTGTTGAAGATCCACATCCAGTTTTCCTTCGGGGAAAAGTTCTACAGCTTCGTTGGAGTTATCAAAACTGTAAGGTATCTGCGATAGTTGAGCCGACGACTTAATACCAATGCCCGGAGTGCGAACATTCCAACGTACTGTCATCGGTTTATCGGTATCAGCCCCCACCCCACTAAAGGATTCGATTTCGGCGATACATTGTTGGTGATGTTGCAGCAACTGTTGCACTTCTTTCGAATGTTCGTGAAATGCCAGTGACTCGTTCGCCATCAAGTGGGCATAAAAAGTAGCCGGTCTTCTTACCGTTTGTGCTGCATTGTTTATAAGGATGTCAAGTCGCTCGTAGGTATTTTCCACATAAGTGGCAAAGAGTTCCACGCTGGGGATATGACGAAGATCGAGTCCGTAGATATGCAGTCGGTGACTCCAGTCGGAATAATCTTTTTCTTTGGCAAAACGAATGGCCGAATCGGCAGGGAAACGGGTAGTAGCAATAACCGTTGCACCGGAGCGCAACATCATCAAGGTAGCATGATAACCAATCTTCAATCGGGAACCGGTGATAAGTGCTATCTGCCCGGTCATATCGCAACGTTGAAAACGTTTTAGGTAATTCAAATCGCCGCATTCCTTACACATCGAATCGTAGAAATGATGAATCTCCGTATATCGTTTTTTGCAGACGTAACAGTTCTGCTCGGAGGTAAAAGCATGTTTTCCTTCAGTAGCCGAAGCTTCGGGCAAGGCAACCTGAGTAGGTGCCTGAAATACGCTGGCCAGTCGGGCACTGCGGATACTCGATGCGGCACGTGCTTTTTTATTAATCTCAGTGAGTTCTTGCTTTTTGACAAGTTTTACTCCTTTGTTTCTCTTTTTAAGTTCGGCTCTGTCGGGACGGGTAATTTGCCCGGCCATCTTCATTAGCTTAATGCGTTGCTCTTCGGGCAGATGAATCAGTTGATCACCATTCTCCAGTAAATGTTCTAAAACCGAAATGCAATTTTCTACTTCAATCGTGTTTAATACCTTTTTTTGCTCTTTATTACTCTCCATTCATCTTCTTTTTTGACATAATTTGCAAAGGTAATAGTCTTTCTGCCAAGTTGATTCTATTTTTTCATAATTTATCAGAACCTTGAGAATAAAGAAGAAAATAAAGTGAAATGTGAGAACATCAAATTTCAAGTTATTACAAACAAACGTGAGTTCGATATTCAATAAGCATCACCATCAATTTTAAATAACTACAATGTACATCTCTGAGTCGGTTTTAGCCAACACAAACAACTGTACTAGTTGGTGAAGCCCGGTTATTTCTCTTTATACAGCAATAGCTTTTTTTAAATAAAAAAAACAATACGATGATTAGCTGTATTATTAAAAAAGATTATCTTTGCAACAGCTATCGTACATAATACTTTCAAGTCTAGTACATTAAAACAGACTTCGAACTATTCTATTTCGAGCTACTGTTAACCGTAATCATCCTTCATTTTAAAACTTACTGAAAAAACTAATTTATATGAAAAAAGCAACCATCACGCTCATCATTTTATCATTTCTATTCTCATTTACTGCCCAATCGACCGAAATAACCGGTGCGTTTATCTTTCCCGATTACCAAAAAGGAAAAGTATATTTCAAAAATGCTAAGATTGTTGAGTCTCAACTGAATTACCAAACCATTCTTAAGCAAATGCTTTTCAAACGTAACAGTGAAGTACTGGCTTTAGGACTCCTTCAATCTATCGACTCTGTAGTTATTGCCGACCGCACGTTTGTAAATTACGCCGGCGAAGAGTTTTTCGAAAAAGTAGCGCTGGATAAAGAGGCTTTATATATCCAGTTTAATGCAATCCTGGTTACTACCGGAAAAGAGGCGGGCTATGGTGGCTACTCGCAAGTGTCCAATACCAAATCTATTTCATCACTCTCTTCTACTGATGGAGGACAAACAGTGTCTATGACTCAAATATCCAAGAATGAAAAGCTTAAAGCAAAGACACATTATTTTTTCTGGATAAAGAGAGATAATCAGTTTATCAAAGCCAGTTCGCAAGGTCAGATTATCAAGGCTTTTTCTAAACATAAACAAGTTCTTCAGGCGTATTTCAGTACGCACAAAGTTGATTTTGAGTCGTTGGCGGATATGAAAGCGTTATTGAACTATTGCTTCTCTTTGTAACCATTTGCCACTCTCATTATCTAGGTTTTAATAGACTACTATAAACAACAAGAGGATGTTCATAATGAACATCCTCTTGTTGTTTATACAGGAAAGCAGCCCTAACTACTACCTACTACTTCTTACCAACTATTTCAGCCATTTATCCAACCACTCGTAGAAAGTGCGTTGCCAAAGGATACCGTTTTGCGGTTGCAATACCCAGTGGTTTTCGTCGGGGAAGATAAGCATCTGAGCAGGTACGCCACGTAACACCGCTGCATTGAAAGCTGCCATACCTTGCGAAGCCAGAATGCGATAATCTTTTTCGCCATGAATCACAAGGATAGGTGCATCCCATTTATCTACAAATAAGTGTGGAGAGTTAGCATATGAACGTTGCGCAATGGCATTGTTTTTTTCCCAATAAGCACCACCCAAATCCCAGTTTACAAACCACATTTCTTCTGTTTCGAGATATTGTTGTGGTAGATTAAACATACCATCATGAGAAAGAAAAGCTTTGAAACGTTTGTCGTGATGACCGGCTAACCAATAAACAGAGAATCCGCCGTAGCTTGCACCCACGCAGCCCAGTTTGTCTTTGTTCACGTATGGTTCTTTGGCCAGTGCATCGATAGCAGAGAAATAATCATTCATATTCTGACCGCCGTAGTCGCCACTGATTTGCTCCAACCATTCCATGCCAAAACTAGGTAGTCCGCGACGGTTAGGTGCCACAACGATATAACCGTTAGCAGCCATCAGTTGTAAATTCCAACGGTACGACCAAAACTGACTAACGGTAGATTGTGGTCCTCCCTCGCAGAAAAGGAGAGTAGGATATTTCTTCGTTTTATCGAAATGCGGTGGATAAACGACCCAGGTATGCATTTGTTTATTATCGGTAGTTGTAATCCAACGTTCTTCTACCTTGCCCATTTCCAATTGAGAAAGGATTTCTTTATTTTCGAACGAAAGTTCTGTTTCCAAACCTGTTTTTGGGTTGATAGCGTACACTTCATCAGGTTTGCTCATCGAATGTTTCACCCCGATAAGTCGGTCTTTGGCCAATGCTACCGACGAATAATCATGAACACCTTTGGTGATCTGCGTAATCTTGTTTTTAGCAATATCGGCACGATAAATCTCGGTAACAGCATGCCAGCAACTTACAAAATAAATAGATTTGCTGTCGGCACTCCAGGTTAAACCTGTAGAGTTTTGATCGAATTGAGCCGACACATCGGTTTTTACACCGGTGGCAATGTTCATGATAAACAAGCGGTTTTTATCTGCTTCATACCCATCGCGCTCCATGCTTTCCCACGCTAACCATTTGCCATCGGGCGAGAAGGTTGGGTTTTGATCGTAACCCATCATGCCCTGCGTTTTGTTTTCGGTCTTTTTTGTTTCTAAATTATAGAAATAAATATCCGAGTTGGTAGAAAGGGCATATTCTTTTCCAGTCTTTTTGCGACAGGTATACGCCACTGTTTTGCCATCAGGACTCCAGGCAAGTTGCTCAATGCCGCCAAAAGGTTTCATTGGACTTTCGAATGGTTCGCCGTTAAGCACATCTACTTCATTCTCTACTTTATTGTTTTTGAAATCGGCAATAAATGGATGCGGAACGGTTTGTATCCATTCATCCCAATGTTTGTACATCAAGTCATTGACGATCAAACCACTTGCTTTTGGAAGATCGGGATATTTATCGACCGTGCGCTGACCGTATTTTACATCCGCAACAAAAAGAATCTTTGTTTCATCCGGAGAAAATGCGAAGTCGTTTATTCCTTCTTTTCTATCGCTTATCTGTTTGCGTTCGGTGCCATCAGCTTTCATTGTCCAAAGCTGCATGCTGCCTGTTTCCGACGACAGGAAAGCAATATGTTCACCATCTTTCATCCACTTAGCTGCTGCCTCGCGAGTAGCCGTTTTAGTAATCTGCTTCTTGTCCGAACCATCAACATTCATCACGAAAAGCTCCGAATTACCTTTGTTTTCGGCTACACTGTAATACGAAACGCTGTACAACACTTTCAATCCATTGGGCGAAACCTGCGCACCTGCCACACGTCCAAACGACCATAACACTTCGGGTGTCATAAGTCCGTTGGAAATAGTAAGTTGATGCTTTCCGATAATCGGGGTTTCTGCATTTGCAGCGCTAGTGGCTGCCACCAAGGCTATTGCCATAATACTTTTTTTAATTAATGTATTCATTTATTCTTTTATCTAAAGCCGGAATAATTGAGTAGTGAAGATCTGTTTGTACCGCTCCTGTCTTTATCTTCCGGTATTGGTTTACAAGGCAAAAGTACATTTTTTTGAATGAATATACAAGTTTGAAATAGTTACATGTTACGAGTTACAAGTTGTGTGAAAAAACAGAGGGTTATCCATTCACTGAAAAATCATACTTTTGCATTCTTCTGAACATGCCAATAACGGAATTATACCGAATAGCATTCAGAACACGAAACCCGAATAATAGACATTTTTCAAAACATTTCCCCCTCAATTGCGTTTATTTAATAAACAAGAATAATATACATGAAAGATAATTTTGCACATCGTGCTGCCGAATGGGACAGCCCCGAGAAAACAAAAATGACGGAAATATTTGTGGCAGAAATGCTCCGACACATTGATCCTCAACCCCATTGGAAAGCTTTAGAAATAGGTGCAGGTACAGGCTTAGTAGGATTACAAATAGCCGACAAAGTAGGACATATCGTATTCGAAGATACTTCAGCGGCAATGCTGGACGTTTTGAAACAAAAAATGGACGAAGACTCCAATAGCGAAACACTTCATGGAGAAGTATATGATTACCAGCAACAAGACATAGATTTGGCATTTGCCTGCATGGCGTTGCATCATGTGCCGGACATTGAAAAAACATTGCACCATTTGGCTGGCATTACCAATGCAGGTGCCACCGTTGTTATTGGCGATTTACGCCTGGAAGATGGATCGTTCCACCGCTTTGAACCTATTCCGCATCAGGGCTTTGATACCGATATACTAACCGAACAGTTTAGAGAGGCTGGATTTGAAGTCCAAACGGCTCATACTTATCATGTATTGAGTCGGGAACGCGTGGAAGGTGTAATTACTGATTTTGAGCAATTTATACTTGTTGCCAAAAAGAGATAATAATTTTATCCTTTAAAATAGCAGAATATGAAAGTCGTTATTTTCGGTGCAACCGGAAAAACCGGTTCGCATTTGGTTAGTCAGGCCTTAAAACAAGGTCATCATGTTACAGCTTATGTAAGGACGCTTAGTTCCATCAATAATGAGCATCCGCATCTGAAAATTGTGGTGGGGAATGTTGTTGACTTACCGAAACTAAAAGAGGCCATTACGGGAGCGGATGCTTGTATTTCTGTCCTTGGCGGCAATTCATTAAGGCATCCTTCGCCCGACATTGTTGATGGCATCAACTGCATTGTACACGTAATGGAACAGGCAAATGTGCTGCGTTTTATCTACATGTCAAGTATCGGAGCCGGTGAGAGCCGGGATTATCTGCCGCAACCACTGCGGTTTATGCTGACTGACATAGTACTCCGCGTACCACTTGCCGACCATAATACGAATGAAAAACGCATTATGGATAGCAAATTACGTTGGACAATCATTCGTCCGGGTGGTCTGACAAACAAAGGAATAACAGCTAATCTGAAGTTTGGAAGCGAAAAAACAGCCCTGAAAGGCAGTGTGCGCATTTCGCGGGCAAACGTTGCTGCATTTATACTGTATCAATTAAACAGAGAGGAGTTTGTAAATAAGGCAGTTTGGCTATACGAATGACACAGTTTGAAGAAATTCAAAACAGAGAATTGTCCAATGCAATTCTCTGTTTTTTTTTATGTTTGCAGGGATCATTTCTTGATAGATTTGATTATTTTTGTCGCTCATCCAAACTCCGATTAAAGTGACCGAGAATCAACTTTTTGAACGCATCGACTATACCGCAAACAACCTACCCAAAGGTGAGTACGAGGACTGCAAGTTTGTAAATTGCAATTTTCATAATGTAGATTTGCTGAACGTCGTGTTTAGGGAGTGTACTTTTGATAGCTGCGACTTCAGTTTAGCGAGTCTGAAGAATACGACTCTCAACGATATCAGATTCATTAACTGCAAATTATTAGGCGTTCTGTTTGAAGAGTGCAATCCGTTTTTGCTATCGGTCGATTTTGAAAATTGCGTGCTAAAACTTGCTGTATTCAATAAACTGAAATTAAAAAAAACCTGCTTCAGAAACTGTAATCTGCAAGAGACAGACTTCTCGGAAACCGACCTTAGCGCATCCATGTTCGACAATTGCGATATGCAGCGAGCCATTTTTTTCAGAACAAATCTGGAAAAAACAGATTTCCGGACGTCTTTCAACTATTCTATCGACCCTGAGAACAACAGAATAAAAAAAGCCCGCTTTTCTAGAATGGGAGTGCTTGGATTATTGGATAAGTATTTGATTGATATAGAATAAGTTTTTTGGTGGGAAGTTACTGCACGTTAATCAACTTATGAAGTTGCACCGATAATCTCCAACGAGGATCGCGCTGAATAACAGACAAACAATAATCCAGGTTGGCACGATTGATTTCAACCCTTTTCTTCACTTCGCCGTCAAATATTGGACTAAGAAAATAGTTTGATGCATGCGGCAGTTCATCTATTGACGGAATTTCATCACCCGCTACAACAGGAAAGCGAAATTCATCTACCGACCCGAAGTTTTGTTTCAACACCTCCCACCCTACTTTCGGACTACAGGAGATATAATCTATACCTTCAGGAACCGGATTCGTGCCGTTGGTTTCAATTGCTTGAAAATAAGATTTAAATTCAGCTAATATCTCACTCGTCAATTGCAGTGTAGGCTCACCACCTGTCCACACAATCATTGAATCGGGATATTTACGGACTTCAGATAAGATTTCAGCCACAGTCATTTCGGCTCCAACATCCCAGTCGGTATCGCAGTAAGCGCAGTTTTTATTGCAGTTAGAAAGACGAACAAAAGTGGCCGATTTACCAACATTGGCACCTTCGCCCTGGATGGAATTAAAAATCTCCACCACCTTCAATTTAAGCTTCATAGATGGCTCTTGTTTTGGGTGTTTCCTTCACTTCAACTCTGAACAATAGCGGGAATTGTTTCTTAAAAATGTCGAAAAGATATTTGGCAATATTTTCAGCTGTCGGATTTAGTTCCGGCATTACATCATTCAAATGGCGGTGATCGAAAATGTTATCAAGGTATTTCTTAATGGGATCCAACTCACGATAATCGATTACAAATCCAACCTCATTCAACGTTTCAGACTTAAAACTAAAACTCACCACATAGTTATGACCATGTAATCTCTTACATGGGTGATCATCTTTTAGTCCATTAAGTATATGACTGGCAGAGAAATGAAATTCTTTACTTATTATGTACATAGCGATTTATCGAAAATTTGAATTCCTACTTGTAAAACAGTTGCGTATAGAAAAAGTTGGTTTAAAGGGCTGCAAAGATATATCATTTTTATCTCAAAATTATCATATTACAACCCCAAACTCCAAATGACAGATTAAATTCAACCTCCATAATTTCTTAAATCTAGGATAATTGACCAACTAAATCAATCCCAGGTCACAAAAACAACAATTACAAGCATAAACTCACCACACATACAAATAACTATACTTCAAATACTTATAACTACAGTATTTCATCTCCAAAAATTATTTCACTACTAGTACAAAGATTTAACTACAATTTATTTGTGGATTGAAAAACATCCAATACTTTTGCGGTGTACTATTACACTATTACACTAAACAACAAGCACAGACAATAAGGAATTATAAAATACAAATACACTAAATCCAAATGATGCAGTCATTGCGTCTAATTAAAAAAACAATGAAAACTGATGTTATGATTTTTCCAAATTTGAGTCAATACTAGTAACAGAATCAAACGGTAAGAATTAATCATTCATTAAAATTTCTATTAACCCACAAATTATACATTATGATACTTTCTAATTATTTCCATTTTAGTCGCACATGGCTATCCATTTGTTTTATACTTATGTCTACTGCACTTTTTGCAGAGCCATCCGCTATCGTCAAAGGTCGGGTTACCGACACGAAAAACAAACCCATCGAGTTTGCAACTGCCACCTTGTTGAATTCATCCACTAAAGAATTATTCAAAGGGCAAATTTGTAATGAAAAAGGCGAATTTGTAATTGAAAAAGTAAAACCTGGTGAATACATTCTTGCAGTAACCATGGTTGGCTACTCCAAAAGCGAATCGGAAAAACTGACTATTGATCCGAAAAGCAGTAAGGTCGTTGAAAAAAATGTTGTACTGTCCGAAGCCAGCCATCAACTGGGCAATGTGGAAGTAGTGGCAAAAAAGAAGTTTATCGAGCAAACAGTGGACAAAATGATTGTCAATCCCGAAGCTTCGATTACTACTGCCTCTGAAAACGTGTACGAAATTCTCAAAAAACTACCCGGTGTAGTGATTGATAACAGCGACAATATCAGCATGAAAGGAAAACAAAATGTAAAGATATTGATCGACGAGAAACCGACTTACGTTTCTGCCAGTCAGCTGGCATCCATGCTCAAAGGTATGCAGGGCAAAAATGTTGACCGCATCGAAATCATCGAAAATCCATCAGCTCGCTACGATGCTGAAGGAAACTCCGGCATCATCAACATCAAGACCAAACATAACAAAGCCCCCGGCTTCAACGGAAGTACATTTGCGGGAATAGAAACAGCCAGCAAATTTGGTTGGAATGGAGGTCTGGATCTGAATATGAACTATGGCAAGCTAAATGTGTACGGCAATTACTCTCTCTACAACTGGGCAGGAACAAACGGTATGACAGCAACCCGTAATTTCACAAGTGCTGCACTACAAGGTGCTCATCAATTGATAAATACGGATGGCAATTACGATGGACAGTCACATAATTACAAAGTCGGTGCTGACTATTTCATCAAAAAGAATCATGTAGTGAGCGTTATGTTCCGCGGAAGCAACGGATATAACAATAATGCAGATGCCGGAACAACTTCATTTGCCGATAAATTTATGCATATTGATTCGTCGCTGGTCTCAACCTCAACTTCAAACAGCCGTTGGAACAACCAAACCTATAACGCCAATTACAAATGGGATATTGACACTACCGGTCAATCCATCAGTGCCGATTTCGACTATGCCAGGTTCAACTACCGCAACCCAAACACTCAAAACGGAGTTTTTTACAACAGTGCGGGCAACACATTGAATCATGACATATTGGTAAATACATTGCAAGGCAATAATATCAATATCTACACCGCTAAAGTTGATTACGTTCTTCCAATAGGCAAAAAGTTTAATTTTGAAGCAGGAGCAAAAACAAGTTTCGTAAACACTGACAGCAAGATAGACATGAGCGGATACCTGGTTCAAAATGACCATTTCAAGTACGAAGAAAATATTCAAGCCGCCTACCTGAACGGAAAGGCACAGTTTGATAAAACAACCTTGCAATTGGGATTGCGCCTCGAAAACACTGTTTCAAAAGGAACTTCGGTGACCACCAACCAGGTAAACGATACCAGCTATTTGAAAATATTCCCTTCATTTTTTGTTCAGCAAACGCTGAATAAGGACAACAGTATCAACTTCAAATATAGTTACCGGATAGGACGCCCCGACTACGACATGCTCAATCCATTCAAATGGATGATAGATCCTTACACTTACAACGTGGGAAATCCGAACTTAAAACCACAGTTTACACACTCGTTGGGATTAAGTCATAGTTTCAAAAGCATGTTTATAACCAGCGTAGGCTACAACTATACAAGCGGACTTTTCACACAAATTATTAAGCAAAACGATGCTACAAAATCAGTGTATCAAACCAATGAGAATCTAAATAACTCGGTGGATTTGAACGTATCCGAAACTTTCCAACTGCAACCCACCAAATGGTGGAGATTAAACGGAACCGTTACCGGAATGTATAAAGAAATTCAAATGGGATCGAATGCCGGATCAAAAATAAGTCATTGGAGTTTTAATGGCAATATGAGCAATAATTTCTCATTACCTTACAAACTTGAAATGGAACTAAGCGGATACTACAATTCGGGAATACTGGTTAGCAATATTATTGTTCGTCAACGCTATACGATTGACCTCGGGATACAACGCAGAATTTTGAACGATAAGGGAAGCATAAAAATTGCGGTCAGCGATATTTTCAATACCGGTCAAGCGAGTGCTTATGCAAAATACGACAATGTAGATATTGACGTAAAAAACAGATTCGATTCACGTCGTTTAAAAGTTTCGTTCAACTACCGCTTCGGAAAATCGGAATTTAAAACCCGTGGTAACCGTTCAACAGCCTCTAGTGAAGAACAAAGTCGCAGCGCAAAATAATTATATTTTAAATCTGATTATAAAACAACCAACACTCAAAACATCAAATTATGAAAACAATTCAATTTAGAAAAGTACTTTTGCTTATGGGCTTAGTATTTATAGGAACTCAGGTATTTGCTCAAAAAGTATTCGAAATCAAGGTGAAACTTGTAAAGCACGAAAATCAAACTGCAAACCATACTACAGCAACTCTTTTGAACGCTAATACAATGGAGATCGTGGCAGAGAATGAAAGCAATAAGAATAACGAAATAATCATTGAAAATATTGAAAAAGGCGATTATATTCTAATGGTACAAAAACCCGGCTATAAACATTCTGAAACTCGCTTTATCAGTATCGACGAAAATGGCATAGCGCACACCGATACAAACAATGTACTTGCAGAAAAAAGAATGCTGGCAGCAAAAACACCTGCTAACTAAATCATATTTCCACGAGAAAAATCAAAAAGAGGAACTAATAGCGGCAATAAATACGAAAAAGCGTTTTCGAGTTAGGTTTTGTTTGTAAATTTTCTTTAATTTGCATACACATTCAATCACATCAAACTTATGTCAAAACCAACGCATATACTCTTCCTCTTTTTGATTTTTTGTTCATCCGTTTTTTCACAACAATACTCCAGCTATTTTGGCGAAAAAGCATGCAGAATTGATTTTCAGTTGAGCGGAAATGCAAAGTCGACAACTGCCACACTCAGCAAAATTATCCAGGAACCATTTTGGGGTGGGCGACGTTTGCACCTGACCGACGATATGAATTTAGGTGAATATCGCTTTCAGGTACTGGATAGCATCAGCAACGCCCTTATTTACGCCGAGGGTTTCAGCACATTGTATTTCGAATGGCAATCTACTCCCGAGGCTCTGTTGGTCAACAAAAGCTTTGAACAATCCGTACAGTTTCCTTACCCGCTAAAAGCGGTGAAAGTAATTATAGAAAGACGACTGGATTTCGACAAATGGGAAAAGCTGATTCAATTTGGTATTTCACCCGACGACAAACTCATTCGCAAAACACTGCCTACAAAAGTTCCTATAAAAACTATTTGCAAAACTGCTTCGCCTGATAAAGCGATTGATATTGCCGTTATTGCCGAAGGATACACAGTTAAACAACGTGCGAAATTTTTCCGCGATGCTAAAAAACTGGCCGAAAACCTGTTTACTCACGAACCATTCGCTAAATATAAATCGAGAATTAATGTCTATGCCATTGCAGCAGCATCAATTGACACCGGAGTATCGAAACCACAAAACGACAATTGGAGAAATTCGGCACTCGGATCGCATTATTACACTTTTTATTCCGACAGATATCTAACCACCCCCAACGTATTCACCGTACATGACTATGCTGCTTTGGTGCCTTACGATGCCATTTATATTCTGGCAAATACAAAAACCTATGGTGGCGGAGGAATCTATAACTTTTACACTCTTGCTTCTGCCGACAGTAAACGAGCCCAAACCGAAGTTACTGTGCATGAATTCGGACACTCATTTGCAGGACTGGCCGATGAGTATTTCTACGACAACGATGCGCTGGATGGGATGTACGACATCAAAATTGAACCCTGGGAGCCCAATATCAGCTCGTTAGTAAAATTCGATACCAAATGGAAAGCCGATTTACCGGAAGGCATCGTTATTCCTACTCCATTGACGGATGAGAACAAGGCCAAAATAGGTGTCTTCGAGGGAGGAGGTTATCTGAAGAAAGGCATGTATCGCCCTTTCTTCGATTGTAGAATGCGTACAAACACGGCAAAAGGGTTCTGTCCGGTGTGCGAAAAAGCAGTGGAAAAAAGAATATTATTTTTGACGGAGTAAATGGTTGATTGGTTGATTAAGTTTGTTGGTATAAAACTTAATCAACCAATTTACCAATTACTTAATAGTTACCATCGTAGCTCCAAATCCGTATTCGCGAAATGAAGCATCCTGGAAATAGTACGCTTTGTAGCGTGTTTTGAGTAATTTTTCTATTTCTTTACGAAGTACCCCTTCACCTTTTCCGTGGATAAAAACAATTTTTTGTCCTTTGCGGTTCTTATTTGCGTCAAGCACTTCGTGGAATTTATCCAACTGACATTGAAGCATGGCAGCGTTTGACAGTCCGGCTGTGGTATCCAACAATTCGTCGATATGCAAATCCACTTCAATAATCTCCGAAGTCTGTGGGCGATTCACAATTCGTGGTCTACCGGTTTGTTCTTTCTGAAACATAGCCTGCTTAATTTCTTCCGGCGAGATATCCACCATTTTTTTTGTCTCTGCTTCTTTTTCATTTTCCGAAACAATATCAATCAGCATTGCCGGTTCATCGAAATAATCATTTGCAGTAAAACTATGTAACTTATAGAATTTTACCGCATTGATTTTTATATTTACATCCACAAGTGACTGTGGAGTATAGTTTTTATCTTTTTTGAAAGGTAACAACTGAACCCGCAATCGCTCCCACGCACTCAGTTCCTCTTTGCTTATTTCAGCAAGTAGTTCTTGAGTATTTGGTTCAATAAGTCCGTTTGCAACGCTTTTCCATGCATCGTTCTCACCGTTAATAATATTGTAATTCAAATAATAGTTGCTGTCGTTTACCAAATAGCACTCGTAGGAAGTCGTTTGCATTTGTTTAATATCCATTGGAAAAAATGCAAGTAACGCTACCAGAATTTCTCCTTCGGCAGTTTCAACGATAGCTTGCTGAGGCTTTGGCTCCTCAACATAAATTTCAATCGGTTTTTGAACAGTAGCAGCCGTTTTAGAGCTAAAATCTTTTACCGGAAAATTCGTTTTTTCATTGATTGCAGCAATCACCACGCACTCACGTTCAAAAACGGGAATTTCGAATCCATCAGCATCTTCCACATACACCATTTTCTTCGCTTCATCCACCCGCGATACTAATCCTCCGCCCACTGCGTTTAGGAAACGCACATTATCACCTTTTTTTATCATACTACTTATTTTGAAACCATTCTGAGAAAAATCTCTCAATCGGCTACTTTATACTTATTTCGCTATTTGTTTTCTAGTAACTTATTACTTGTAACTCGTAACTTTATACTACTTTTGCACAAAAATACAACATTTTTTCCAGCTAAAGTGAATACAGCACAACAAAACGAACTCCTTTATATTGATAGTTTCGACTATCCACTACCCGACGAACGCATTGCTAAGTTCCCATTACCCAGACGTGATGCTTCCAAACTGTTAGTTTATAAAAATGAAGCTATTACAGAGAGCACCTTCTCAAACATTGGCGATTTTTTGCCCGAAAATGCTTTACTGGTGTATAACAACACACGAGTAATTCAGGCACGACTCGTTTTTTACAAGGAAACAGGAGCACGCATCGAAGTATTTTGTCTGGAACCATTAACACCCGCCGACTATGCGCAATCGCTTGGTGCCACTACCGAATGTACGTGGAGATGTATGGTGGGTAATTTGAAAAAATGGAAAGAAGGAACACTTAGTAAACAAATACAACTGGATGGCAAAACCTGCACATTCACTGCACGATTTTTAGCTTCGGAAGGCAATACCCATAGCATTCATTTCACCTGGGACAATGCTGATATTCATTTTGCTGATATATTGGAAAAAGCGGGCGAATTACCGATTCCACCGTATTTAAATAGAAAAACAGAAGATAGCGACATTATTAATTATCAAACGGTTTATTCCAAAATAAAAGGTTCGGTGGCAGCCCCAACAGCCGGTTTGCATTTCACCCCCGAAGTGTTTGAAAGTCTCAAGACCAAAAACATCGAAACTGAAGAATTAACTTTGCATGTTGGTGCCGGAACGTTTCAACCGGTAAAAACAGAAACGGTAAACGACCATCGCATGCATACCGAGGTCATTTCGATCCACCGCAGCACTGTTGAACATTTGCTAAATAAACTTGGAAATATCGTTGCGGTAGGAACCACCTCGGTACGAACGTTAGAAAGTTTATATTATATCGGGAAAAAACTTACCTCACCCCCGACCCCTCACCTCGATGAGAGGGGAGCGTTCGACAACTGCGATTTGAGTAAGAATATTAAGGTGACGCAATGGGAACCTTATGTAGATAGTAACGAAGTGCTACCGTCCGTTGCTTTGCAGAATATTCTGGACTATTTAGACGCTAACCAACTTACAACCCTTCATGCTGAAACGCAAATAATGATAAAACCCGGATACCAATTCAAGTTGGTAAACGGCATCATTACTAATTTCCATCAACCTAAAAGCACCTTGCTCCTACTCGTTTCGGCGTTCGTAGATGGCAAATGGACAGACATTTATGACTATGCATTGGCCAATGATTTCCGATTTTTGAGTTATGGAGACAGTTCGTTGTTGTTGAAATAAGTTATCTCCTTTTCTCTGTATTAAATCTTAATCCAACAGAAAGGTCAATATGCCCTAGGCTCATAAAATTATCTTTATTTAGTTCAACATGCGTTGTTGTAGTTCCGTCAAACTGATCGTATTGCCATAAACTACCTGACACCAAAGAGAGTTGAACACCCAGTGAGGTATTTTTAGAAATGGCATGATCGTATCCGATTGAAGTCAGAAAACCGACTGTGCCTCCCTTTATTTTGGAAAGGTATGTCGCCAGTTGCACGTTATCCGTATATCCCATATATCCAATACCAACGTTTCCAACTAACGCATTATTTCTATTCCTGCCTATAATCATACGTCCCGAATACATTGGCCCGATAAAACTCAGATTGATATCATCGCTCATCACCCCTTGAGCAACAACCTGGCTACCATAAGATAAAGTCACACCATCAAGGCTATTACCTGTGGCCAAAGAGTAGTAGCAAAAACCAATACCTGATGTTTCATTCAAGAAATAAATAACCTCAGCACCAAGTTGTGTCCCAAATCGCAATTGTTTATAGTAAGTTTGGAGCTGCTGATCTAATGATTTATCAGCTTTACCCAAATTATAGGTCAGTCCGCCATTTAATGCAAACCGCCAATGTGAATAAGCCTCATTTCTTGAAACATAGGTATCCTGAGCATTAAGTGTAGTATAGTTATTCGTCAAATCAGAGAGATTGTGAACTTTGAGAATATTGGCGGTTATTTGATGACAGGTTGATATTAAACCCGGATATCGATGTGTCACAATTTCGATGGCATTACCACCCACTTTACGGGCTTCCAATTTAGCTGCTTCAAGTATGGTATTATAATCGCACTTCATTGTAAACCCGGAATCACCAACTTTCAACCGCCCTAATATTTCACTCTTAGGGGGAATTGAATCACCTATCTCAATAACAGACACAGCTGTACTTTCGAGAAGTGGAGGATATTGTTTGGTGAGCGAGGTACTTATTTTGGGGCTACAGGCAGTAAGAGCACCCACTAAAAAGAGAAGAAAAAGATTTGTTTGTTTCATACTATGAGCATCATTCGATAAGTAAAAAAATAGAATTTGATTGAATATAATTACCTTATATTCAATCGATATCCGGTTCGGTTGTAACAGATAATTTTCACTTTCAAATCTTTGGACAACAACTTGCGTAGTTTGCAGATATACACATCCAGACTTCTGGAATTTTCAATGGTAGCATCCTTCCATATTATCCTTAATAATTCAGAGCGAAGAATAATAGAATTAATATTTGCGGCTAAACACACAAGTAAGTAGGTTTCTTTTTGAGCAAGCTTGATGGATTCTGTTTTTCGAACAAGCAGACGGGTATCCAGATCAAAGGTATAGGATCCTATTTTATAAACAGGAACAGACATAAACGTTCTTAGACTTTCATCCATTCCGTTTAATTTCAATTTTTCATTTTCTAGTTTCATAGTGTCTAATTTTAGTGCTAGTTATCAACTATATCAGTTCTGATTTTACGGTTCAAATACAAAGTTAATGTATATTTTTTACAATTAAAAACACTTTAAGCCTCTTTTTTTTCACGCTCATAGTTAACCATCTAATAATCAACATGCAACGTTAACCATTATTTAATTAAAATTACGACAAAATGTTGTTAAACATAAAATTAAGAGTCAAGCAATTCTCCGAATTATGCCATCCGTAGGCAAAATAGCCATTAACAAAAAATTCAATATCACTCTTGCATAACCATCACATTTTTCGTACTTTTGCGCAACTTTTCCAAGCAACTACTTTGCGGCAAGAAATGGAATTGTAAATTGTAAATCAGTAAATTGTAAATATAAGTATATGTTGGAAAAAATAATCATCCTCGATTTCGGTTCTCAAACCACCCAATTGATTGCTCGCCGCCTGCGCGAATTAAATGAGTATTGCGAAATTTTGCCTTACAATAAATTTCCCGACCAAACCGATAATGTAAAAGGAGTTATTCTCTCCGGCAGTCCTTTCTCGGTGTATGACCCAACAGCATTTAAAACTGATTTGACCAATATTCGTGGTAAATTCCCTGTACTAGGCATCTGTTATGGTGCCCAATTTATGGCATTTACTTCAGGAGGAAATGTTGAATCGGCAGGAACCAGAGAATATGGACGTGCCAATCTGACCTATATTGATAGTTCGGATGCACTTTTTAAAGGCATCGAAGCCGGTTCGCAAATTTGGATGTCGCACGGCGATTCTATCACAAAGATCCCTGCTAATTTCAAAAAAGTGGCAAGTACAGATGATGTAGAACTTGCGGCCTATCAGATTGAAGGTGAAAAAACCTGGGGTGTTCAATTTCACCCGGAAGTATTTCACACCCTGGACGGAACAACTTTACTGGAGAATTTTTTAAATATATGTGAGTGTTCAAAACAATGGTCGCCGGCATCATTTGTTGAAAGTACAGTTGCCGAACTAAAAAAACAGCTGGGCAATGACAAAGTAGTACTTGGCCTTTCGGGCGGAGTCGATTCGTCGGTTGCAGCCGTATTACTTAACAAAGCCATTGGTAAAAACCTGACTTGTATATTTGTTGATCACGGTCTGCTTCGCAAAAACGAATTTGAGAACGTGATGAAAGATTATGAACACCTTGGGTTGAACGTGATTGGGGTAAACGTGAAAGAACGTTTCTACAAAGCATTGGCAGGCGTTTCGGATCCTGAACAAAAACGTAAAATTATTGGTAGCGGATTCATTGACGTATTCGATGAAGAAGCGCACAAAATAGAAGATGTAAAATGGTTAGCGCAAGGCACTATCTATCCTGATATTATCGAGTCGCTTTCTATCACCGGTACGGTTATTAAATCGCACCACAATGTAGGTGGACTTCCCGACAAAATGAAATTGAAACTGTGCGAACCACTTCGTTTGTTATTCAAAGATGAAGTGCGCCGAGTAGGAACTCAACTTGGCATGATGCACCATCTTATCAAACGTCAACCATTTCCGGGACCGGGATTGGCCGTACGTATTCTTGGCGATGTTACCGCTGAAAAAGTACGCATTCTACAGGAAGCCGATGATATTTTCATCAGCGGATTGCGCGAATGGAACTTATACGATATGGTTTGGCAAGCCGGGGTTATTTTGCTTCCGGTTCAATCGGTAGGTGTAATGGGCGATGAGCGCACTTATGAAAATGCCGTTGCACTTCGTGCCGTAACTTCTACAGATGCCATGACAGCAGATTGGGCACAACTTCCTTACGATTTCCTGGCTAAAATGTCAAACGAAATTATCAACAAAGTAAAAGGGGTTAACCGCGTAGTGTATGACATTAGCTCAAAGCCACCTGCAACTATTGAGTGGGAATAATAAAGCTTCGCGATATTATTAATGGAATTATTTCAAAGTGCAATCTTAGATAAATAAGGTTGCACTTTGTGTATTCAGTAATTTGAAACTAACTTTGCACTTCATATCACAACTAACAACAAAATGATCGATACTCATTCACATATATACTCCGAAGATTTCGACACCGATCGTTCCGAAACAGTTCAGCGAGCTAAAGAAGCAGGTGTTCAGCACATCATCCTTCCCAATTGCGATAGAGACACCTTAGCTCCTATGTTGGCTTTGGAAGCCGAATATCCGGGTTATTGTCATGCCGCCATTGGTTTGCACCCAACAAGTGTAAAAGAAGACTATGAGGCTGAACTCGAATTAGTAAAATCGGAAATGAAACGCCGCAGCTGGATTGCAATTGGCGAAATAGGCATCGATTTGTATTGGGACAAAACTTTTCTGAAAGAACAAATCGCTGCGTTTCAACAACAAATCAACTGGGCACTGGAATATAAGCTACCGGTCATTATCCATGTTCGCGATTCTTACCGGGAAACAATGAATGCACTTGCCCCCTACAAAAACAAAGGACTGACAGGTGTTTTCCATAGTTTCACGGGCACAATTGAAGAAGCGCAGGAGATTATCGCTTTTGGCGGATTTAAACTGGGGATAAACGGAATTGTAACCTTCAAAAACTCAGGTCTGGCAGCCGTCGTTAAACAAATAGAACTGGAACATATTCTACTGGAAACCGATTCACCCTACCTTACTCCCGCCCCACACCGCGGCAAGCGTAACGAAAGTGCTTACGTAAGTTTGGTGCGCGATAAACTTGCAGAAGTGTATAATTGTTCAGCAGAACAAATTGACAGTCAAACAACTCAGAATGCGTTGGCATTATTTGACATTTAATTATCCAACTTCGTTTTATTTTACCATTTTATTTTTATACATTTGCACTGCAAATAAAATACGGAGAGGTGCTCGAGCGGTTGAAGAGGTACGCTTGGAAAGCGTATGTACTCCAAAAGGGTACCGGGGGTTCGAATCCCTTCCTCTCCGCAATAAAGGGTGTAAATCAGCAAGTTGCTTGATTTACACCCTTTTTAGCACCCAGAAACGTAAACCTATAGTTGTATTAATGGGTATTCGAAAATATTTTTTCTGCTTGCGCTAATGCGTACTAATATCATAAATGGAAAAGATTCACATTCTTTACCCCTTACGCTCATAAGCTATTCACATATTCCATTCTTTTCTTAAACGTCTTTACCATATTGTTTACATCTCGTATTGCTCCAATACGCAAGTTTGCCAATTAAACTAAGACTTGATTCTACTGGACAAAAGTATCTGTAGAGTATTTTTTCATTTTCATATCAAAAATAATTTCGTTCAACAAATTATTAAATTGTTCTCTCTGCCGATTTTCAATATTTATAATCTCATCATGCCCTATTAAAATTTGATTTAAAAAATACCACAAGCATACTACAAATACAGTTATAGACAACCCCCATTTAAGGAGAAAATAAAAATCATCTATCGTTTCAATTAAATGTTGATTTATCTGGAGCCATATAGCCATCAATAAAGAAAACAGAACACCAAACTTAATAATAAAGAATGGTTTTTTTGATTTTATTTTACAATCAATTGTAGTCGAAAGAAGTTCATACTGTGGCAACTCTGTTATTCCTTTTTCTCTAAACCATTTTACAAGTTCTAATTTTTGATAATTTCTAAAATCATCAATAGGCCAAAGTGAAAAAAAAGCATTAAAGCCATGTTTTTCCTTGTCTTTTAATAGTATTTGTACCTTCTTCTTTGGATAAGGATTTATTATCACAAAAAATGAGAAAACGGCTGCTATGATTATTGAAAGAATAAACACAAAGAAATATACTGAGAATGTCTTGGTATCAATTTTATTCAAGTTGAATAAAAAAATTGAAATTGGAGACAAGATTAGCACAACTGATAAGAACTTTCTTAAAGTATATTCTCTCCCATTAAATATCAGAGCATAAGAGCTAAATTTATTGTAATAAGAACTAACTAGTTCGTTTAAATTATATGTTATTTCTGTTTGATTTATATTGTTATTCATTATCGGTTTTAATTTTAAATCGAATGTAATCTAAATTAGTTTCACTTTTTATTTACTGCTTTATACCAAAGTGTATTTCGATAAAGCTCATTTATTATCGGTTCATTACCTTGAGGAATATATGTAGATAATCCACAGCAACTTGATATAGGAAGATCTATAAAATTCTTGGTGTGATATTCGACAAGGACTACAGAATCCAACTCTTCACTCCATTCATTGCGACTATTATTTGCATGCAAATAAGCATCTGTAAAGTCAAAACATGGATAAAGCTGTTGTCTATTGAATTTTTGCACTTCTGCGTAGTTCACTGTATTAAGAGTCAAATTTAAGTCTCTTATCTTTTTTGCTAAATTTGACAATTTGTTAGCACAAATTAATGATATAGTCGCCGATTGGAACGAACCTGATTGGTTTTCGTAATAATCAAAATACTTTTTACAAATTCGTTTAAGAGCTGTTCTCAATTCCGATTTTGGAACCAACACTTCGTTCAAGATTTCATCATAAGGCAAACCACTACCTAATATCTCTGTAGGAGATACAATAAAATACGTTGATTTTTCTCGAAGTGAGTAAAGCAATTCTACGCTCGCCATATAACAGGCATCAAATATTATGAATTCAAATTCATTATCTGGGAGAGCGGTCACCAAGTCCTCAGTTGACATCCAATCGTTTCCATCTAAACCAAAAGCACGCATACGAACTTTAGATTGGCTTTCAACTTTAAAATCTCCAACATTACTTGCTATACTTCTTGAGGGATACCAGCCCGTACCATGTGACCAAAGAATAAGCCCATACCCGGATGCTGGTGCTAAAGACTTCACATCTTTCCATACTTGTTGAAAAGTTGTAACTTCAGCTGTATTTAAATTAGTATCGTATGACTTTAAGATCTTACGTCCATTATTGGTGATCTCTATCAATTGAGTATTTATGTTACCATCATCTGCTAATACCAATAAACGTCCAGCATCCTGTTGATTTGTTTTCATACCTTGCTCCATTTGAGCAAGGTTAGTTTCAACATACGATGAAAGAGAATTATCGCCAGCCATGTAAACCAAAACTGTTCTTTGCACTTGTAAGTGCTCATTCAGTTCATCTTTTCTACAACTATTAAAAGAAAAGCTTAATATGATGATAGAAAGATAGATAAAATAAGACTTCGATATCTTCATCAATGTTTATTATAAATCGTTTCAATGTGATAAAGCTAAACTTAAAATATCACCCCAACACCTAAAGACAACGAATGACGTGTACTTGTGACCAATACTAATTCATAGGATTGGTTATCTGCTGCGGGTATATAGACAGGAGTTTCATTGATTTGTTTGAGATTGTAACCCAGTTGAAAGTTTAATCCAAAACGGCGACCAACCATTTTCTTATACCCTATTCCGGCATCAAACATCAATCCTGAATTTGCATAAGAATTTTTTATTCCAAACCCTAAATTTGTAAATAAATATGTTCTTGGATGAGTTATCACAAAAGGAGTATAATGCAACGATGCAAAAACGGGCAGGGTATTAAATCCCGGATTTTCGTATCTGTCGGCACCTATACCGACACCTGCCGAGATGGATTTACTAAAATCATACAAACTCGTAAGGTGGAGCGATTTTCCGTATAGGTTTACATCCTTACGTTTAAGAGTCAGGTAACTAGTCGTTGATGACAAACCGTAGAGATAATGAATATCTGTTACGAAGTGGATTTTTGACTGAGCACTGACTTGATAACTACCAATAAAACATTGTGCAATTACCGCTAAAATAATAATTCTTTTTTTCATATTCTTTTTTTTTGTAAATTTAGAGATAGCCTCTTAAGCCTATAAATATTGAGTTATATAGTTTTGTTTTTGAAGGTAAATGTTTATCTAACGAAACTCCATCTACTACCACCGAACGGCGTTTTGAATAAACATCCTGATTGGAAAGTTCAAAGCCTACAAAGATCCCACCAGCACTAGCTCTCGACCCGCACTGAATAGCAAACTTATTTTGCCAGTAAAAGCGAGCTAGTTTAAAGTCACCTTTGGCTCTGTCTGTCCAAATAATTTGCCCTTTGTATGGTTTCTCTATAGCCTGATAAACAACATCAAACACCTCATAAGTCAACGGTTGAATCATTATTCCGGGTTCAATATATAAACTCCAGAATCTATTATTCTCTTTTAGAATAGGAAGTGAAAAACGCACCGATGGGATAAGTAAAAAGTTTAGCAAATTATCATCGTCAATCTGCCATTCGTAGTTTTTATTGGAGTCGTCATAATATCCTCCGGTCTCGATTGTTTGAAATCGATAGTTTAATGATATAGTCAAATGACGATTCAACTTGTATCCTGTTTCAACATCAATTTGATAGCCTATTTTTGTTATACCACCGCCAAAGCCATAAACGTTTTTTTGAGAAAATACACTCATACTTAAAAGCAGGAACAATAGAATAATATTCGGTTTCATGATAAATTTATTTTAGTGTTAGCTGGACAAAAGTAAACAACTTTTGTCCAGCTAATGATTCTACTATCGCTATTTATTCGCTAATCTTTTCCAATAAACCTTATTCCAAGCCATTGGTTATTGTACTTTACAGCGCCATAAACATCTGCCGACTTAATTTTAAATGAAGTTGGCTCAAATGGTTTAATGCTAAAACCGTTTCCAAATGAAAGAGTAATACCTCCGGAGAAATTAAACACAATCGATTTTTCTTCGCCGCCACCGAATACTCTTTGCCCTACATATACTTGTTTTATTTTTCGTCTATCAGTTGTATGCTCAATTACTTGAAGTGGATCGTCAGGGAACGATTTCTTAAGTAACCTTAAAAGATTAGATTTGCTATAGCTCCTCAGTTGATCTGCAGCAAGCCCAAATGAAGCATCGTATATTTTTTGAGCATCAGTTGATAAACCATTGTTATTACCAATTAGCCAAGCAGGAAAATCAACATACAAGTCTTTCATAAATGGTGGCGAGACTATTGTTGCCAAAAGAAGATTGACAGACTTACCCGCTATAGTTGAAAGAACCTGATCTTTTGCCAGAGTATATTTCGGCTGGCTATTATCTCCAGGCATTGGAACCGAGGCAGCAATTGTCATTTCCGTATCAAATTCATTAAACCCAATTACTCTATCCTGAGCATTGTCCGAAACCCAGTACTTAACAAACCAGATTTTCTTTCGTTTTTCTAGGGTTAATTTCATCCCTGACTTTTCTACAAAAAGAAAATCCACATTATACAACTTAAACAAGACTCTATGGGTATCGTCAAAATTCTTTGTTTCAGTATGATTACAACCAAGAAACAAAAATTTTTTCATGCTGACATTATATTTATCAAGCCCATATATAGATTCCTTTTGAGCTCTAATATCATTGAATGATTTAGTTATGATACTTGCAGGAAGAGGTTCATTTGTTTGAGTATTTATAATCTCTTTAAAAGTAATTCCCTCGTATGAATATGTCAACTCATCTGTCTTCACGAACAGCGGTTTATAATCATCATAGTGAGTGGCAATGGTGTTGATTTTGGCTGTGTCTTGAATTGAACCACAGAAAGTTCCATTATCTGTTATTTTATAGTATTTGCCACCTATGGAAATCCTCATGGTTGTATCTAAAACATTCATTAGCACTTCGTCCTGTATAACACTTTCGCATCGTGATAAGTTATATTCTTCTTCACTCCCAACTTCATCATCCTCTCCAGATCTTGTTTGAAGTGCACTAATTTCTGATTTTAGATTGTTTATTGATTTAAATCCTTTAATTGTTATTGGACTGCTGCTTTTAGTTACAATTCCGTCTTTGTTTGCTTCTAAAGATTGTAAGTAATCATCAAAAACAGATTGCGATTCAAAATGTAAGAAACCTTCATTGGTTTTGGTTATAGCAGCCTCTTGGCTACTATTATCAATATTTATTTTCTCATCATTATTGCACGATGACAAAACAAAAAGTAGTAATGTGAAAATGGATATTTTGATTTTCATTTTATTTGATATTTGTAAATTATTTACTAAAAAATGTCTTTTCTAAAATCTATTTTTGGCCTACATGTATCCTCCTTTCTTTTTTTAAGTGAAGAGCGAAGCAGAAGTCGGTTAAGTTGCGCTAACAATTCAATAACCGGCTCCGCCTTTTGTTATGCTCCAATATATAATAACCTCTAGTGAAGAAATTTACTTTGTTCTATTTTGAACTGATAGTTACTTCGTCGTCTGTTATTGTTATTGTATATTGTTTATCTAATAAACCACCATTCGAAAAATAGCCAAATGTTTTATCAATAGCTCTATTGTTTTGATTACATTTAAAATAAAATGCACCATCTGAACTTGGTAATTTTGATTTCCATATGCGATTTAATTTTTCGGATTTTAATACACCTCCAATACTTATTGAATCTTGTAAAATTGTGTCGCCAAAGTAAGCATACACTTTGCAATTTGACAAGTCATAACTAGAATTATTCTCAATAACTACTGTTGCAATATCATAATCTTCACAACTGACCATGAAGAAAGATAGACATAAAATAATTAATATTTGTTTCATAATTAGTCAATAATGTATACTATATTACTAGGATATTTACTTGTATCATTTGCAGTATTAATCTTTTGGGCTGAATTCAATTTGCCTTTTATCCCACTCACTATTTCTTCTTCGGAAGGCGCTCGAACCCGTTTTACTTTAAATATACCTACCTTAACAATCCAAGCTACACTTTCGAAATACTTTCTACCTTGTGCATTGTTATGCAAATCCATCTGTTTGTCAAGCTCCCAACCTGCATCTGTCATACCGATTGGTTTGGTGGCTCCGGTCTCATGTTTTGTTGTAAAATCCTCAGCTTTTTTTGTACAATCGGATATTTCATTTTTGTCTTCTCCAATATATTTACATATTAATACATTCCATATTGCATGACGAAAAGCATCAGCTTTGTTTTGATACGCAATAATTTTTGGAAAATTAGAATCAGTTAACTCTTTTGCTTTATTCGTAGCTTTTTTAATTGGTGAGACTAAAGCCGGATGCCAAACAAAATACCAAAACTCTTCGGAATTTAAATCATATCCCAAATACTCAGCTGTCACTCTAGATCTCACCAACGATGGTGATAGATTCTCAGTAGACAAAGCTCTAACAAGGTCATATCTACTCAGAGCAGTATAAAAGCTATCGATTACGTCTATATTTTCAGGAATAGATTTCTCGTCCATACCTATAAAATCACGCTTTATTATACTGATGTCATTTGCACTTAAGCTATCCAGATTTGGATATTTACTCAAAACATTGTCTGTGAGACTAGCCATTCTTTCTAGAGTTATGCCCATGTCTTCCGATGACTTTACCTTTAAGAGTCCGACAGTACTTGCTGAATAAAATTGATTTTGTAAATCGGACAAACTTAAGGACAAAACACTTTTATTATAATTCGAAGGCAGGCTAACCTTTAGTCCTCCAAATTCTATTGCATTAGCTATTTGTGAATCTTCAACTTCTGATGCTTTTTCGCAGGATGTCAACGTGAAGATTAAAAGTGTAAATAAGTAAAATCTATATTTCATTTCTTTTTAAGTTGTTATATTTGTTCAAACTTCTAATTTGATATTTTCTTTAATTAATTTGCTATTAGCTTCCGATAGTTATTTTTGTTTAATACCTACCGTATAGTTCTTTAAATCTCATTTTTATTCTATAGTTTTGTATCCTCCTTTCTTTTTATAAGTGAAGAGCGGGGCGGAAGTCGGTTAAGTTGCGCTAACAATTCAATAACCGGCTCCGCCTTTTGTTATGCTCTATTGTAAAATAAACCCCTGTGCAATCTGCCGTGAGAAATTGACTAGATTGCTGTTTTTTCTAATTGCTGAGTAATAAAAACAGTTCGTGCTTTTTACCTGTTATTATTAGGTCTTTATCCAGTATTTAACCCATCGATTTTCAAATATACTAATAGACAACGATATACGCAAATTCATTAAGTAAATTAGTGTGTCGGAAAAAGTTTTTTGTGTTATCAATTTGTGTTATTTTTTGTTGCTCTCGAAAAATGATTAAATAATTTATATTTTATTTATATCGATTTAGAAATTCATTTTCTGGCATCTATTTACCTATAATACAACTACTTTTTCGAATCGAGCTAAATTTACAAGTGACAGTAGCTGTCTATATCTAAAAATCTGTGTAGCCGTTTTGTTTTCTTTTGTAATAAGGAATACGACACTCATTTATAATCTTTCATCTTTATTGATTTGATTCAAACTTCCATTCACTTAACTTACTTTTAAGTTTTAAAACATATATAAAGCTTGTTTGACTCTTTGCAAAGTAACGCATTTTATGATTATTGTACAATATTGTCATTGAAACAAAATTGAATCAAATGCACTTTGAAGTTGGGATATATAGTTAATAATGCACTAAAAGTTCTAAATCAGAAAAGTCTAGGTTGAAAATATTTTCCGTTACATATTATACGGTTTGTATCTACTCGGTGAGGTTTCAATTCAACCAGTATAAAAAAAAACACTGCATATCTAACTTGATAAGCAGTGAATTGTATTGCACATGTTTAATTGTTAATTTCGATTGCGCAAATGTATAGGTTTTTAATCATATACTAATACCTCTATACGGTACATATAGGGTACATGAGAAAAAAAATTGTTTATGTTCTGACTTCTCTTGAGTAATTCAGGGGTAGTCGTTTGGGCTTAACGTCTTAAGAAGTAAAAGAGCATAAATATCGACAACTATGTATAGACTTAAAAATAGAACCAGCAATAGTATGTTGCTTATATTTTAAAACCTCTATCTTCTCCTTGTTTTAGTTTTGGGTTAATCCCTAAATCTTTCTGAAACTCTTGATATTTCTTTTTGAACCATTCTGTTATTTCTAGGTTATCGACAAACAATCGAAGTCGATTAGGCTCAGCACTGTCTTTTTCTATTTTAGCGATAGAGTGATCTGTTTCAAATTCACGTTGATACTCTGGAGAATAAACTCTTCCTTTAAAGCCTACTGGTTTCATTGTAAGTATCTTTTGGGTCAATTCTTCGGAAAAACCTACCGTTTTGCAGAGCTTTTCAATATTAAGTATATCTCTGATATTCGGAAACAGGTCATAGATCTTTCTAAGTTCTTCACGAAGTTTGTCTGTCGTTTTTGTATATTCAGTCTTTAAAGTGTGTCCATGCTCGTTTAACTGCTCGACTTCATGATTGAGATTTCTGTTTTCTGTTTTTAGCTTTTCTATTTCCTGTTGTTGTTTTTTTACTTTGGAATTATCAAAGACTGAACTAATCCCTTCTATAGCGGAAGTAGCAACATTTACCGCTGTACTCTTAAATTTCTCTGTTTTAATCTCGCTCCTGATTTTTGATAGCTCTTGAATTACCCGTTCCTGCTGCTGAAGTAAGTTGCCTATATTCTCCTGCACACTTTCTGTCTGTGAAAGCAGTTCACGGTAATACTGTGAGGTGGATACGTGCTTGGCTTCAGAACCATCAATGCCACGTTGTAAGCCATATTTTGTCATTGCCTGGGAATAACTATTCTGATACTCTTTGAGCTTTACACGGGACATTACATCATCAGCACAAAGGCGAACATTGTCTATGCTTTTCTTGTGGTACTTCTTCTTTGTGGTGGATTGTTCCTGCTTGGCTTTTCTTCGCTCTCCGGTGGTAATGGGCACTACGGTTGCGTGAATATGTGGGGTTGTTTCATCCATATGCAATACTGCAGAAACAACATTCTCTTTTCCATAGGTTTTCCTTAGCCATTCCATATTATCCCGGCACCAGTCATCGAGTCGTTCACTTGACTCGATTTTCTTCATATCATCAGGACTTCCAGTAAGTAAAATACGAATTGCCCGGACTTGGTTCTTTCCTATTTTTCGGGTCAAGCCTGCACTCTCTAATCTGTATTGGATAGCATGTGTCCGATTGCTGACACCTTTGGGAAACTGAACAAGTTCTTTGTTCAAGTGAGTTCGCAATGGGTCGGAATTTTTTGGAGAGATGGTGCGCTCTATGTGCGCTGACATTCCGGCGTCAGTGCCGGAGGTTTTTTCTAGATGGAGAACGGCATATCCCATATTAGTTGATTGGTTAGTTAGTTAGTTCGTTCGTTCGTTGATTGGTTTGTTTACTTGTTTACTTGTTTGTTTGTTTGTTTACTTGTTTGTTTGTTGCTTTGCTGTATTGTTGTATTGTTGTATTGTTGCACTTGCGTCTGCATTGTGTTTGTGTTTGTGTTTGTGTTTGTGTTTGTGTTTGTGTTTCTAAAATCGAAGATTTTTTCTTGGGTTTCCAAAGGGGCTTGCCCCTTGGCTTAGTGGGCTTTTTTAGTGTAGTGCAACGAAGCGTAAAGAAAAAGCCCTAATAAGCTATGGCATTATTTATAATGTCCGTTATCGGCTGCGTGCTGCCCATTAAAAATCGAGAATAATACAAAGCAGACCCAAAGGCTGCCTATAACTTCATCCTGTTAGTGAGTTTCTTTGTTTGTATTTTTTCTTCTTCTTGTTTTATCGGCATCTTGTTTTCTGGCAATTTATTTGGTGGCAGACAAACTTTTTCTAACAATTTCTTTCCACATAGAAAATCATTTACATCTTTGTACTCCTTGTAATGTATCGACTGGTCTGAAAGCTTTGACCCGTACCTTTTTCGAATGTCATTCGTTGAGCGTATACCTGCTTGATCGTTATCCAGGTAGCAGTAGATTCTCTCGTACTTTTCAAGTCTATCAAGCAACTTTGATGTATTACTCACAGAGTTTAAAATATAGTAATCCTTTTCTTTGAATATAGATTGGTCGGGATTGTGGCGTAACTTCAAAACCAGATAAGAAAGAAAGTCGATAAAGCCCTCAAAAACACTACACGTTGATTTGCCGTTATCAATGATTGTTATTGCCTTTGGAGCAATGCACCCCTTAAAGTATTTATTCTGCGTATCATATCCGCCCCATTCGTTAGGAAACGCGATGGCAAAATAAGGCTTGCCCTTGCACGTATAATAAACCTCCTTACAATACTGCTGTGCTAAACCGATCGGAATCAGCCTTTCATTTAGATATTGAATTAAGGCTGTATTTGCTAATGGCTTTAGCACAATATCTTCCAATCCTTCAAAAGATTCTTGCTGGCGAAAAGAAAAAGAAAGTGGTTTGATATGCGGTATCTTATCTTCAATAGATTTTAGTGCCTGAGCAACACTAGCTGTCTTTTGTAGCATCATCGCCAGCTTGATGATATTCCCTTTTTCATCGCTGCCGAAGTCATGCCACAGGTTCTTATCTCGGTTTACTTTGAATGATGCTTCGCTCTCTACCCGAAACGGAGACATATACCAAAGGCTGTTGCCTTGTCCTCTGACCGGAGTTATACCGTAACTTTGGAGATACTCCTCAATGGCTATTTTTTTTGCTTGTTCTATATTCATAATAATAACAATAATGAAAAATTGAAATGGTAATTTGAAGTTTGAGATTTGAAACCTGAAATGGAAATAGTCTTTTTCTTTTCGCCAGCAACATCTCTTTGTGGCTAAATAGGGATGTATAGTGGTTTAGTTTACTTTGTATATATAGACAACAGACTAAACTAAACTGCTTGTGTGAGTTAATTGGAAAAGGTTTACTTTACTCTATACTATATATACCCAGAATAAACTAAACTACTTTTATTGACACCCAATTAGTAGTGAAAATCCGGATTGTACTTGTACTTTTTTCCTTCTTGCACAACAATTCTCTTATTGGTCAGAAAGACCTTTAATCCTATGATTTTGTTTCTCCCATATTTATACCCGACCGATTCGTAAGCTTTCTGTAGAGAATCGATTAAAGTGCTGTAATTGTGTTCCTCATCCTGTGCAAAAGCAACTTCCAATGCTTGGCGGTGTTGCTGTTCCGTGAGAGCCTTATAATCAAATCCTCTTTTGGGTGCTGTTTCATTAGGTTGGTAATCCTCTATCAATTCAGGGAGTGCTAACTCATTAATCCTAAAAGCAAACTGCTCAAACTCTATAGTTCGCATATGTACAGATGAGACAATGCTTATATCCTTATCAAACTCATCTTTGGCTATCTGCAATATTGTTTCTGATTTATTATTCAGCTCCGTACCGATATGACCACGTGAATTATCATCGCCTTTATTTTGGTGCAACACTGTATGAATATGGATCTGCCGTTCATCTGTCCACTGCATCAATTTGGATATAAGGTTAGTGGCTTCACTTGGAGAGTTTATATCATACGCCAGATCCCTTATACCATCAATAATGACAAGTCCTAACCCTTGCGTGTGATATATCGCTTTCTCTATGATGGCAATACGCACTTTAGGCGTAAACTTTCGCAAGGCGAGAAATTCGAGTTTATCGGGCTGTCTGTCTATCGGTAGTTTAGCCAACATTAAAATACGTTCCATTACCCGGATACAGTGGTAAGGGCTTTGTTCGGTATCTACATACAAAATAGTGGACTTGTTCGGGGGAAGTGTGGCACGATACCGAAGTACCGTACCGTTTATCATGGCAGCTGCTACAATAGCACAAACATTAAAGGTTTTCTTACTCTTTGCTTTTCCTGTTGATGCACTGAAATTTCCTAAGGTGCCTATTACTGAATCACCAATACTTAGTACTTCTGGAGGTTCTGTAAATTCATCGGTCACACGTAACCGTGCACTTTCCCAAAGGATATGTATATCCTTTTCGGAGTTTTGTTCTTTTGTTGTTGCCATAGCCTTATCCCCTGCCTCCTGTTTTACGACCTGCCAATTCAATGGCTAGCTGAGCATCAACTATAATTTTACGCCCTATCTGAGTAATAGCACGATCTATCTTTCCGCTTTGTTTTATACGGTTAGCTGTGGGCATACTACAACCGAAAAGTTTAGCAATACCAAGTATGCCGTAAACATACTTTTTAGTGGTATCGATGGTAACGGTCGGTTGCTGTGCGTCTGTCGCTGGGGAGTTCTGGTGAAGAAACAGAAACTCTTCACCTGTCATTTGCCAAAGGGGCTTTTGCCTTAATTCTTTAATATTCATACTTTACAATGTTACGATTAAACAATAGCCTTGTACTTCGGCTGTGAGGTTCGAACATTGCAAAAATAGGATGGGATGACCCTGGAGTGGAAGTGGAAAATTCAAAAATAAAAAAGCGCTATTCCTAAGATAATCAAAGAAATAACGCTTAACGAAAGTTCAAGAACATGGTTGCACCTTGGTAGGTGATAGAGAATGAGACTATATGGTATGAAGTTTAAAAATTTCGTCAACATTTTTGGCAAATAACGTATCATCACCGGTAGCGTTATCACTAACAACATCCCGATATCTTGATGAGTAGTTTGATTCATCTTTTCCAAGTCTATGAAGAATCACATTTATCCAATAATTTTTCAGTTCTTTGTTTTTAATACAAGTTGAAAATTTATGTAAAACATAATAAGCCCTTTTTATTGCTGATTTTTCTATTTTTAATGGAGAGTATAATTCCAACAAATTTATGGATTTATAAAACTCCAATTCTGACAGACTCTCAAAAAGAATCCCATCACTGAGTTTATATACGGAGTAAACTAACCCCATGGGAAAATAGGGAGCTAAATCTGCATTCTCAATAAATGTTTTGTATTTTTCGGTCTCTTTAAAATTATCTTTTATCTCATTTAATAGATATTTACAGAACACATAAATTTCAAAGTGATAATCATTTAACAAAAATCCATATTGGTCATAAAAGGTTGACTTATAATATTCATCTTTGCTCGGTATTTCCGACTCAATTCCTAAGATAATTTTCAACTCTAAATTTGATAAGGTGTCAAAATGAGGATGCCTTGCTTTGTATGTATCCAACATGAGATCTTCTCTTTTGTATTGCCTGAAAAAGTTCTTATGCTTTTCATACAGCTCAATTATATCAGTTGCAACTGCCCTCAAATCGCTCAAAATTTCAATCCTTTCAGCACTTAATACTTCGGGGGGATATTCTTCTATTATTTTCCATTCGGTGATACATTTCTCATATCCGGTTCGAAAAATATCTTGAGAGTCATAATTAAAATCAGTTCCTTCTGTATTGAGCTCTTCTATCCAATACTGCTTAATGTCCATTAGTATAAAATGTAACATTGACTGTACAACTTCTTTTTTCATAAACATGTTTTTTACAGTTGATTAAACTTACTCATAGCATTCGCTTTAATATCATCGGCAACATCAATATAAGGTTTCATTGCCTTGTAATCGCTGTGCCCTGTCCATTTCATGACCACCTGAGCAGGAATACCAAGTGATAGGGCATTGCAGATAAATGTCCGACGTCCTGCATGTGTTCCCAGCAATGAATATTTAGGTGTAACGGTATCTATACGTTCATTCCCTTTGTAGTAAGTTTCCCCTACGAGCTCGTCAATTTGGGCTAATTCGGCCAACTCTTTCAAGTAGTCATTCATTCGTTGATTACTAATAACCGGGAGTGCTTTATACTCTTCAAAATGCACATCTTTATATTTCTCTAGTATGGCTTTGCTGTGTTTATTCAAATCAATAATGAGGCTGTCAGCCGTTTTTATTGTAGTGACTTCAATATGCTCCGGTTTAATATCACTACGTCTCAGATTATGTACGTCTGAATACCGTAAACCGGTAAAGCAACAAAACAAGAATACATCCCGTACACGCTCCAAATATTGCTTTGTTTCAGGTATTTTATATTCACGCAATTTGGTAAGTTCTTTCCATGTAAGAAAGATTACCTTTTTAGGGGTGTTCTTTAGTTTAGGTTTGAATGTATCATAAGCTGTGTTTTGATTATACCCCTTTTTGGAGCTCCAACGGAGAAACCATTTCAAAAAACCTATTTGTTTGCCGATAGTACTGTTGCGCATATCTTTTTTGTCTCGTAGATAATCAACATAGTCAGTTAGCTTTGGCTCATCAAAAGAGTCAAAAGACAGAGTTGAATCAAAGTCTTTTAAATGTTTTTTGGTCGCTGCAAATTTTTCGTAGGTAGAATCTGTCCAGTTGTTTTGTTTTCCGCATTCTTTGACGAACTCATCAAAAACGGTTATGAAATCAATATCTGACTTTTTCGGCTTGGGCTCAGCTTCCAAGATAGGTTTGTGCTTGGCATTAAAAGCTTCCTTTATCTGTGTAGGAGTTGGCACGATATTTTGCACCTCAAATTCTTTAAAAATATTCTGAATTTCGGTGTAATACTGTAATAAATTGGAATTAATTTCTGATGCGCTTTGTTTGAGCTTATTGGTACAGCCATTTTTAATACGCTGTTTGTCACTATCCCATTTGGATACATCAATACGATAGCCGGTTGTAAACTCTATGCGCTGGCTTGAAAACACCACACGCATACGGATAGGAACGTTCTCCACTACCGGAACACCGTTTTTCTTTCGGCTCTCTAAGGCAAAAATAATATTTCTTTTTATATTCATAATCGGGTGTAATTAAAATCAACACCCAAAGATACACCCAATATTTGAGATATACAATGATATTCTAAGAAATTTAATAAAATTCAATTTTGTAATAACTTGTTTATTAGCACATAATTGCGCATTATTGATCGTATATGATTCTATAGGTTATAGAGCCTTCCTCTCCGCTGAAAGGTAAAGTATAACAACGACTAAAACCAGACAAACCCCACAAAATCAACATTTTGTGGGGTTTTTATTTTACTGCAAACCACCTAATGTCTTAACATTAGTCACGAATTAGGTCACAAAAAGACAGCATTTTGGGACTAAATCGTGACCTTTTTTGAATTTTGGAAATAGGTCACAAAAAACGTCTATTTGGCAGGGTTTTGTCCTCATTTTTCTTCAAGGCAATTATTTCATTTTCAATCGATAAACTAATTTTACAACGATTAAAAAATGAAAGTATGAAAAGTACATTTAAAGTCCTTTTTTACGTAAAAAGGAATGCCATCAGAAAAGATGGCAAAATGCCAATTGTTGCTCGCATCACTGTCGATGGACACGTTGCTCAATTCAACACCAAATTAGAAATTCAACCTGACAACTGGAGTGTAAAAATGGGCAAGGCTATCGGTCAGTCATCTGATAGCAAAAAGCTCAATGCGCTATTAAATGAAATCAATGCATCAGTCCACAAGAATTACCACGAGCTTCGGCATCGTGATAATTATGTAACTGCTGAAAAAGTAAAAAATGAATTTCTTGGAATAAGCGATAATTTTGAAACACTTTTGGATATCTTTCAAAAACATAATGAAGATACTCTGAAACTTGTTGGAATCTCAAAATCTGCAGCAACCTATCAAAAATACGAAGTAACCCGCAAACACCTTCAAAAGTTCCTTCTTCTTAAATACAAATTAGCCGACATTTCTCTCAAAGAAATTAAGCACATGTTCTTGTGCGATTTTGAAATCTATTTGATGACTACGGCAGGTTGCAATGCTAACACTACCGCTAAGTTTATGCAATTCTTTAAACGCATTATTCTTATTGCACGTAATAATGGTTTGATTACGATTGATCCTTTCGCAAACTATAAAATCAGATTAGCAAAAGTCGATAGAGGATATCTACCACAAGAAGATATTGAAAAATTATTAAAGAAGCAGTTTAGCACAAAACGTCTTGAACTCGTTCGCGATATATTTGTTTTTTCGTGCTTCACCGGCTTGGCTTACATCGATGTAAAAAATCTAACCGACAAAAGTGTACGCACTTCATTTGATGGTAAGCTATGGATCATGACTAAGCGACAAAAGACGAATGTACAATCCAACATCCTCCTACTAGATGTCCCTAAAATGATTTTAGAGAAGTACAAAGGAAAATCACCAGATAATAAGTTGCTTCCAATTCTGAGTAATCAAAAAATGAATGCCTACCTCAAGGAGATAGGTGATTTGTGCGAAATAGACAAAGAGCTTACGTTTCACTTAGCCAGACATACTTTTGCCACAACGGTTACATTGGCTAAGGGTGTACCAATTGAAACGGTAAGTAAAATGCTTGGACATACCAATATTAAAACTACACAAATCTATGCACGTATTACCGATAGTAAAATCAGTAACGATATGCAGGAACTTGCAGGGAAGTTAGAAGGGATTGAAAAAATGTACAAAATATAGTGACTCAACAATGTTCTAAACAACACACCTTATAAAATCATCTATAAAAGAGAAACACAAATTGTGCTTCTCTTTTTGTTTATAGGAGACCTGTGACGGGAAACTTAATAGGGCTTCTACAAAGTCTTACCATAGCACCTCAAAAATTTAATTGCAACAGTGTATATAATTCCTTTCGATAGATAATCTAATTTGTAAATACAAAATCTAAACAATACCATGATTCACTCTTATTTGAATAAAAACTACCATAAAATAGAACTGGAAATACATTTCAACTCAATCATCTCTCCATTATTTTATCGACTTTCCCTTTATCGAAGATTCTATATCCTTTGATCCATATATCTTTACTTCGAGATCTTGCGCAAGAGTCATGATCTGGTGGTTTGATACTACTAGTTCAAAAGTAGCTCTTTCTAATTTAGCAAGATATGCAAGAGCTTTTCTATCAGAAAAGGATGATTTAATGACAGCAAAAACCTGATTATAATTGACACCTATGGCACGATATTGAGAATAGAAAGTGGCCAGTCTCATATGATAATCAATTGCCGCTTTATCTAATTTGACCACTTTTAAGGGTTTATCAAAAATACATGATGTAATGAAATTTGCTTTAGCATTCATTCCTGACTGTTCAAAACAACCTAGAAACTGTGCATTTTCCACCTCATCAAGGTATATTGAATACCGGAAAATAGCTGGAGACTCTTGGGCTTCCTGCCCGCTTTGTGTCTTACATTTGACTTACTCTCTCCTTTACTCATATCATTATGTTTTGCATTTGAACTACTTGCTCCATTAATTATTCTTTAAAAGTAGCGACTTCGGAGGCTACTTTACCCCTGAAAGGGCAAGTAATTTTGAGCCGCTCAAAGAATTTCGAGCCGCTCAAAATACAACTTGCCATTTGCGTTTTGCAAATGTATTTAGCTTTATTGACTGCTCTTATGTGTTTAAAATGAACTTTCTAAGTCACATTTAAAATTAATATCAGTTTCTTAATTTGAAATAAAAGTAGGATGCCAAAAGTGGACAAAGAAAAGTAAATACTGACAGTAATTTATAGACGGATTTTACCCTTATTCTTGTTCTCTGAGATTATCTTCAATGCTTCTTTGAAAGTTATAGCGATTGACTGCTTTTATTCTAAACTGAATGATTGGAATCTTGATAGCTTGACATATTGAAATCTTGTTGTCAATATTGCAATATTTCAATATGTCTATATTGCAACAAAGAAAACACACTGTATTGGAAGTTAGAAAAGTATCTAACAATCTAACAACTAATCGTGGCACAAACTTTTCAATATATCACAATTATACACAAACCGGTAAACACTTCTGTTTCTTTGACACGAAGTGTAAGCATATATTTATTACACGGAGTGCTAAAAACAATAACTTTATTTAGCGGGAAATTATTTTATTCTGGCGGCAGCAAATAATTGAACGCTGAATGGAGTTTATCCGCTGTCCCTATTCAAAATAATTTACCTGTTTTTCTTTGTACCAAGAAACTAGGTCTCTAAAAACAGGCATATTATTTGGGGCATTAATCTCAAGATCGACATAAAACTTAAATTGCGAATGTCTTTAAATGTTGGAAAGCAGGAAATAAGTTTTCCATTATCCATATCCTAAAAAAAGTAAGAATTAGTCCCGAAAACTTATTCTTACTTTTCAACATTATCAAACTCTATCACAACGCATTTTTTTGGAGTGGACACCGAGAATCGATGTGTCAGGCGAGAAAAAAATGGGTTGTGTCCGTTGTCCCCAACGGAAAACCTGTTGTGACTTTTATGCGACTACCAAAAGATAAACACGCATAAAAGTCATAAGTGGTTTTCGGGGCATTATTCTCAAGTAGCTGGTACGGCGGGAAGATTGCATTATTTTGAGTAAAGACACCTTATCACTCTTCTTTAGGAGCTAGGTCGGTATTAATTCACCACAGTTAAAAAATATAACATTGGATATGTGCATTAAAAAATGGCTTGGGAAAAACTAAATGAATGAAGCCTGCGAAATGGGAATGAGTGTTTCCCGAAACCGTGGGGTGCTGAGATGAATGCTTGCAATGTAGGTAAAATGAAGTGGAGGGCAAGTGGATGAACGAAAGCTGAACCTAAAACGAAATGGAGCTGAAATGGAACATATATACCGCAAGCACATGGATAATCAATTCGGAATATATTTATTTTCAGCACTACTAATGGGTGGTGGGGTCTTCTGTGGTTGTATATGAAACTTATTCTACAAACAACTTTCGATATTCCATCGGGGTATTCCCTGTTATTGCTTTAAATTTCTTATTGAAATAGGAAATATTGCCAAAGCCACTTTCAAAACAAACTTCCAATATCGGTTTATCGGTATTGCTTAATAGTGAACAGGCTTGATTAATACGAAAATCAGTAATTACTTCCACCAATGTTTTGTGTGTTGCTGCTTTAAAAAAACGGCAAAATGCTGTTGGGGTAAGATGGACTATTTCAGCTACCGAATCCAACGTTATTTCATTCCGGTAATTTTCAATAAGGTATTGAAATACTTTCTGAAAACGTTCTGATTCCGAAAACGAATTGTTAGTGGCTGCAAATTGTGTGTCAATCTGACGAGTATCTTCTGACAAAGCAATGATATACAGCATTTCTATTAATCCAACAAGTTTGTAAAATCCTTTATTTGTTACACAGCTTGCAAGTTTTTCTATAACTTGTTGGCGAGTTTTTCCTATAATTTGTATTCCGGGTGTTGCTTTTTGCAACAGATTTTTTATTTCAACCATTTCAGGAATTTTCATAAACGATTCACCTGCAAAATCAATTGTAAACTGAACAACTATAGCCTGAGCACTATCGTCTGAGGTGTCATTTTCACTAAGCCAGCAATGCGGTGTATTAGAACCCACCAACACCAAATCGCCTTCAGCATAGTTGGCAACATTCCCTCCCACATATCGTTTGCCGGAGCTTTTTTGTATCCAAGTCAGTTCAAACTGAGGGTGAAAATGGTAGGGCAATGCAAATTGCGGCTGACTAAGTTGAAGAAGTGTAAATGAGCTTTCCTGCTTTGGATTAATTTGTTCGAATCTGGCTTTCATTATTTCTATATTGACAAATAATTCCGCAAATATAGAAATAAAAGATAATATAGCACTATTATCTACTAATTATGATTAATCCCACTTAGAAATAATACATTTATTTTGTATCAACTTTAAAGATACAACTATGCGGATAATTTACATCAAACTCTTCTTACTGCTTGCACTTGGTTTGGCTGCTCAGAACAACGCTCGTTTTGTGAATGTTTTTATTGGTACGGATGGTACCGGTCATACCTTTCCCGGACCGTCAATGCCTTTTGGAATGGTACAGACCGGACCGGATAATCGGGAACAAGGTTGGAATCACACCAGCGGCTACCAATATCAGGACAGTTTGTTGCTTGGATTTTCACAAACCCGTTTCAGTGGTACAGGAATCAATGAGATGGGTGATATATTACTTTTGCCTTTTGCCGAAAATTCATATATTAATACCAAAAACAGTTATTTCAAAAACACTGAGAAAGCTGAAGTTGGCTATTATAGCCTTACTAAAAAAGACGGAGTGAAAGTAGAGCTCACTTGCTCTGATCGGGTGGCTTTTCACAGATATACTTACCCCACGCGCAAAGCAACTGTGTTGGCCGATTTTCAGCATGGTCTTCGTTTCATGACGGATAGTTTGGTATTGAACAGCGACCTTAAGTTTGAAGACAATCAGACAATTACCGGTTATTGCCATACACGTAATTGGGTGGAGAGAACCTATTTCTTTGTGCTTAAGTTTGATAAACCTTTCAAAGAAACGAGTTTACTTCCACGTGAAGCCAAAGAGCATGCAGCACGCTATAATCTGTTGTTTGACTTAGATGAGAATAAAATACTACAGGTAAAAATTTCAATTTCAAGCGTCGATGTGATTGGTGCCAAACTAAATCTGGATACTGAAATTCAGGATTGGAACTTTGAAAAAGTAAGACAACATGCTGTTGAGAGTTGGAATACCTATCTGAACCGTATTGACATTGAAGCAAGCCCGAAACAACAGGAAATTTTTTATACATCGCTCTATCATTTTTTTCTACAGCCTTGCAATATAGCTGATGTAAATGGGAAATACCGGGGTGCGGATAATAAAATTTCTGTTGCGCCGAATAAAGAGTATTATTCCACACTTTCTATATGGGATATTTACCGTGGGGCCTTTCCCTTATTGCAGATTATAGCTCCCGAAAAGGTGAACGGCATTGTGCAGACTCTACTTTTACATCACAAAGCCGCCGGCTTTCTACCGATCTGGACTGCTTGGGGGCAGGATAATTATTGTATGATTGGCAATCATACCATTCCAATGCTTTTGAGTGCTGTAAACAATGGTTTTAGAGGATTCGATAAAACCGAAGTTCTAAAAGCTATGGTTGAAACATCCACTAAAAGCCACATAAACTCCGATTGGGAATTGTACAACAAATACGGTTATTATCCTTTCGACAAAATAGACAATGAATCGGTATCGAGAACATTAGAAAGTGGTTACGACGATTGGTGCGTGGCAGAAATGGCTTCAATAATGAAGGAAAATAATACTGCTGAAGTTTTCCGCAAACGTGCTGCTTACTACAAGTGTCTGTATGACTCCACCACCAAAATGATGCGTGGAAAGGACACTAAAGGAAACTGGCGTACTCCTTTCGACCCATTGTCAGCCACTTCGCCCATGAATAATCCGGGCGACTACACCGAAGCCAATGCCTGGCAGTATTTCTGGACTCCGGCTCAATATGATATTTTCGGAATGAAAACATTGCTTGGTGGAGAAAAGGCTTTTACCAAACACCTGAATGACTTTTTCAGTATCGAATCGCCCAATCCGAATAAGTTTCTGGGGCAGGAAGCCATGATAGGGCAATATGCTCACGGCAACGAGCCCGGACACCACATTGTATATTTGTATGCCTATTCCACCCAACCCAAAGTCGGGCAGAAATACATTCACCGCATTATCAATGAGTTTCATAATAATACCCCGAATGGAATGATTGGCAACGATGATTGTGGGCAAATGTCCGCCTGGTATATCCTTTCCAGCTTCGGCTTTTATCCGGTAAATCCGGCTACGAACCAATTTGTATTGGGTGCGCCACAGCTCAAAAAAACAACATTGCACTTAACTAACAAAAGAAACTTCGTTATAGAGGCTAAGAATATCTCGAATGACAATTTTTATGTTCAAAAGAGCTATTTGAATGATAAACTTATCAACAGACCTTTTATTACCTATAATGAAATCTTGGACGGTGGAAATCTAAAATTCTCAATGACGAATAAATAAAATGAAAAAAAATATTCTATTATTATTTTTAGCACTGTATGGTCTGAACACCACTGCTAAAACAAGGGAAACTTCCTTTAATGAACCTCCGAGATGGGCCAAAAATGCAATTTGGTACCAGATCTTTGTGGAACGATTTTACAATGGAGATAGCACCAATGACCCCAAACCTGAAAATGTCAACATTCCAGCTTTAAATAAGCTCGTTCCAACCGGTTGGAGGATTACTCCATGGGCTCAAAATTGGTATAAACAAGAGGATTGGGCAACGAAAACGGGGAAATCTTTTGATGAAATGATTCAGTACCGAAAATACGGTGGTGATCTGCAAGGAGTACTCAATAAGCTGGATTATCTAAAGGATCTTGGTATAACTGCACTCTTTTTAAATCCTGTAAATGATGCTCCATCACAACATAAATATGATGCCCGAAATTACCATCATATTGATGTCAATTTTGGGCCAGATCCGCGTGGTGATACTGAAATTATTGCCAGTGAAAACCCGGTTGATCCTACTACATGGAAATGGACTTCGGCTGATAGATTATTTTTAAAATTGATAGAAGAAGTCCATAAGCGTGGAATGAAGATCATCATAGACTATTCATGGAATCATACCGGAACCATGTTTTGGGCATGGCAGGACATTTTAAAAAATCAAGAAAAATCAGTTTATAAAGATTGGTATGAGATTAAAACGTTTGACAATCCGGTAACTCCCGAAAATGAGTTTTCGTATGTTGGTTGGGCTGGTGTTGACAATCTGCCTGAATTGAAAAAAGTTAACATCACAACCAAGCGGGAATCGGGCTATCCTTATGAAGGGGATATAAATGAAGGTGCCAAGAAACATCTTTTTGCAGTAGCCAAAAGATGGCTTGCACCCGCTGGGGACAATAGCAAAGGAGTTGATGGCTATAGACTTGATGTTGCCGACCAGATAGGATTGGGATTTTGGCGTGATTTCAGAAAGTTGGTACGCTCGGTTCAACCAAATGCATACTTGATTGGCGAAATATGGTGGGAGAGTTGGCCAAATCGTTTAATGAACCCCGTTCCTTATACTAAAGGTGATATTTTTGATGCTGTTATGTTTTATCAAGTATATCGTCCGGCTCGCTATTTTTTTGCAAAAATTGATTTTAGTATCACAGCGGGACAAATGAAAGACAGCTTGGAGTTACAATGGAACAGACTACCTGTGTCAAATCGATACGCTATGATGAATGTTTCTTCGTCTCACGATACGCCCAGATTGTTATCAGATTTCTTTAATCCTAACAAATATAAGTTTAAAGCCACACCCAATGATGACCCATTTTATAAAACGGGGAAACCCGATGAAGAAACCTATCAAAGGTTACATTTGTATTTAGTTCATCTATTTACAACAATTGGTGCGCCACAAATATGGAATGGAGAAGAAATGGGCATGTGGGGTGCAGACGATCCGCATTGTAGAAAACCATTGATGTGGAAAGAATTCAAATTCGAACCAGAAACCAGCAATTTCTATCAAACCGGAGAAAAAAAATACGATAAGGTAGAGTTCAATCAACAACAATTTGACTGGTACAAAAAATTAATCAAAATCAGAAAAGAGAACAAAGTGCTTACATTCGGCGAGATTAAATTTCTACTTTCGGATGGTAAAAAAATGGTTTATAAGAGATTTGATGCTCACAATGAAATTTTGGTAATGTTTAATGTAGATGCCCTTGAGCAAACCTACAATCTTCCTGAAGGAGATTTTGAAGATTTATTATCGGGTAATAAATACGCGGGAACCAGCATTCAATTGAAACCTTTATCAGCATTGATTTTGAGGAAGATCTTTAAGAGATAAAGTTCTTCCATGAAAGATTTTAGCTCGAACCTAAAAAATAAGTAGAATGTTCCTATGAGATTTCACAATATTTTAAAATTTAAATTATGAATAAGTTAATCGTCTTTATTATTGCTATTTCAATGAATACACAATTATCAATTTCGCAATCAACCAATAAAGAAAAATTTGATAGACTACCATTAGGAAGTATTAAGCCTAGCGGTTGGCTTAAAGCCCAAATGAAAAAAGATATGGAAGGATTCGTTGGAAATCTGGATAAATTGGTTCCCGGTTTAATCAACGATCCGATTTATGGAAGTAGTCGCTTGCAGAAACATTCTAAAGCCAAAGACCTTGGCAATTTAAAAGAGGGTGATGCGGAAGGCGATGATCAATACAAGTGGTGGAACAGCGAAACGCAATCGAATTGGTGGGACGGTTATATACGGAACGCCATTTTATTGGAGGACAAGGCGGCACTTGAGAAAGTAAAGAAATATATTTACAACATACTAGCCACTCAGGATGCAGATGGATACTTAGGTATTTATGATAAAGAGTTGCGCTATAAATTCAATTCCGAGAACGGAGAATTATGGGCTAAGACAACTCTCTACCGAAGCCTTTTGGCATATTATGAATTTACCCGTAATCACAATGTATGGCAAGCAATTATAAAAGCAGTGGATAATGTCATGCAAAATTATCCGCTAAACCAATCCCAACCATTTGCAGTAGGAACAGCTTTCTCTGGCGGTGTAGCTCACGGGCTCACATTTACCGATATACTGGATCGAATGTATCAGCTTACAGGCGATAAAAAGTATTGGGATTATGCCTTATTCTTGTATCGGAATTTCTCGGACAATTATTCATCGGAGAAAGATGTTCAACTAAAGAATATCCTAAACCCAGATTATAAATTTCAATCGCATGGCGTTCATACCTACGAGCATTTACGACCCCTGATTGTGGCTGCTTACGCTTCCAATAATGTTGAATTGCAAAAAGCATTGTCTATTTATTTGGCAAGAATTGTACGTTCAACTACTGTTACAGGTGGTCCTATTGGTGATGAATGGATAGCCGAACGCCAAGCCGACGAAACACATACGGGTTATGAGTATTGCTCCATTCATGAATTATTGGACAGCTATACCGTGCTTCTTCAGAAAGGCGGAGATTCAAAAACCGCTGACCAAATTGAAACTATCTTTTATAATGCAGCACAGGGAAGTCGTGAGCCAAAACATTCGTGCATTGCCTACCTGAAAACAGATAATTCATATGAAATGCAGGGAACTAAGAATGGTGAAGTAGAACCCAATCGGAAACAGACCCGTTACAAATATTCAGCTGTTCATCAGGATGTAGCTGTGTGTTGCGCGCCCAATGCAGGAAGAATTTCGCCTTATTTTATTCAGTCTAGTTGGTTTAAAGAAGATGATAACTTACTTGTGGCAGCTATTTTGTGTCCAACCATTCTGAAAACTACAATAAAAAATGTACCAGTAAAAATCAGTGAAATTACAGAATACCCGTATTCAAATCAGTTTGTCTTCAAAATAGAACTTGAACAACCAATATCTTTTAAAATTAAGATAAGAAAACCTGAATGGGCTGACTCTGTTGTTACGAAAGAGCCATACACATTAGAAAATGGGTTTATCATCATCAACCGCAAGTTTGCAAAAACAGATGCCATAAGGCTTGAATTTAAAACTCCAGTGCGAATAAAAGAGAATTTGAATCATGAAAAATATTTTAATTACGGTGCGTTGGTCTATGCTAAATCTATTGAAAGCACTCAACTAATTGGCAAAGGGTATCGTGCCGATTTCTTTGATCTGATGTATAAACCCCAAAATCATGTTCAATATCGTTATGTTGAGAACAATATTGCAACGTATAATGCCGGAAAGATTTCTCTCCAATTGGAAAACAAAAACACGAACAAAATAGAGCGAATAGAGTTAACCCCCTTCTCAAAAACGATCTTAAGGCAAGTGACTTTTTAAAGAAAAAATTATCTTGAATGAATTGCTCCTTAAATGTAGGTGAAAAATAACTGCCCAACTAATGGTTGGTTCAGTTGCTTTGTTGCTTCCTTATATTGCCGATAGCATAAACACTCACCGATTAGATGTAATAAATGTACCGTTCTGCCTGAAGGCACTTAGTTTCTTTTGGAGTGGACTCGCCACTATACAAAAATAGACCATTGGAAATGCGCTGGAAAAGGGCTTGGGTGGATTAGGCCTGAAATGAAACAGGCGCTGGGAAATGAAATGGAGCTTTACTGGCTGTTTGAGTGTGGATTTAATTGTGGGAGGATTACAGCCGGAAAGCGAAATGGATGACTGCGTGGACTGTGGAATGGAACGCATAATTCACCTATGCTGTGCGGTGCTGAGGTGGGTGAAATGAACTGAACGCAATGTAGTGAGGGGTGGACACGTTGTGAGGAACGAACAGTGGCCCGATGAAACGAAATGAGTAAAGTGAATGAACCGTCCGCAAGCACATGGAGATAAAACTTGATTTATTTTTCAGTGACTGTATCCATAAAAAAAGAAAGAATGCCTGACTTTGTATTCATCAAGCATTCTTTCCAACCTAAAGAAACTAATAGAGAGAGAGTATAGTGAACGTGAAAAAAATATTTAAACATATTTTACAATCAATTATAATTTGAGTATCATAACCTGTAGTACATTTAGAAAAAGTTATTTTGTTTTATCGGGGCTTCCGCCCCAAACCCTGATACTTTTTGTCTTGCCACAAAAAGTAAGCAAAAAAGTCAAGACTGCGCCCGCTTCACTCGAAAAACTTACGTTCAGTTGGCTAAAACCGTCCACACTCGCTCCTTCGTCGCTCAAACAGGACAGTTTCAAGCGCCAACTTCATATGTTTTTCGGTTCACCGGACGAAGTCAGTCGCTACCAAACTGTGTAGAGGTTAATACCTCTTGTATTTCTATTAAAAATATCTATAAAATGCACTACGGGTTATCATATAATTATTGTTCTCTTTATACTTATAGTCAATTTTCAAATAGTTGGAGTGCTTACCCTATCAACCAAATACACAATTGACTGATGTGAAACCCCTGAATGAAGACTCAAACCTATTTCGCATGTTCGGCTGGTTGAATAACCATGCTTCACATCAGGTGAAAGCTGAAGTTTCAATTCACGCAATCCGTGTTTGTTGAGTTCGGGATACGAAAAGCCACGATCACCGGCAAACCCACAGCAGTTGGTTTCTGGCACAATCACTTTTGAGGCACATTTTTGTGCTAATTCGACTAACTTATCTTCCAACCCCATTTTCTTCATACTGCAAACCGGGAAAACGGTAATCGTCTCTTCAAGAGGTATAATGTTGAGATTTGGAAGTAGATGTTCGAGAATAAATTCAACCGGTTCGTATAATTTAAGTCCCGATTTCATATTTTCTTTCATGGTAAACAAACATGGACTCATGTCGCACAAAATAGGACATTTCCCATTCTCACTGGATTTTAGGAGTTCTGTTTCAAGTTCGTTCGATTTCTTCAATCCAGCTTCCGTATATCCTTTACTCAAGAATGCCATTCCACAGCACAAAGCATTCAAGTTTTCGGGATAAATCACTTCAAAACCGCCTTTATTGAGCAACTCCAGCATCTTTTCCGAAAGTTGTTTATCCTGTTTAGTCTCTTGCGAAACTCCCATGGAGCGATTTATACAGGAAGGAAAATAAACCACTTTGTTTGCTGATTTTAGCCCTTTACTTATATCGATTTTCTTTGATCCCAAAGGCATAAACTCATTCCAAAGAGGAATGCGATTTCCTGACAGCTTTCTAACTCCACCAGAAATGCCTTTCATAAGCGGAGTGCCCAACACAGAATGGGCTAATCCTACAACCGAAAGGGCTGTTCGAACGATGGCTGTGGTTCCCGCCATACGATCAGCAATCCAGACCGCGTTTTTCTGATTATTTCCAATTTCTTCAGTCCGGAGGGTTTTGATTAGTTTGCCTGTGTCAATCTTAACCGGGCAAGCTGAAGCACACAATCCATCCGTTGCACATGTTTCATTTCCGGCATATTGATAAGCTTTTGCCAATGAAGCTGCAATGTGCGGTTCATGCCCACTTTTTGCCAGACTTGCCTTCTCACGATACACTACAATGCGTTGGCGTGGTGTCAATGTCAATTCAGCTGAAACACAATTTGGTTCACAAAAGCCGCATTCAATGCATTTATCTATTTTTTCGCTGGCTGCAGGAATTGGTTTCAGATTTTTGAGGTGCGTTTCCGAATCATTGTTCAGAATTACTCCCGGATTGAGCAGGTTTTTAGGGTCAAAAATCTGTTTGATTCGTTTCATCAACTCAAAAGCCTCTTTGCCCCATTCTAATTCTACAAACGGAGCCATGTTTCTGCCTGTTCCATGCTCAGCTTTGAGCGAACCATCGTATTTGGAAACAACCAGATTGGCAACATCAGTCATAAATGAACTATACCGCTCAATTTCGGCAGGAGTGCTAAAATCCTGAGTAAATACAAAATGTAGGTTTCCCTCCAGTGCATGACCAAAAATAACAGCTTCGTGATATCCCCATTTCTCAAACAGGCTTTGCAAATCGAGTGTAGCTTCGGCTAAACGTGGAACCGGGAAAGCCACATCTTCAATAATCACCGTAGTTCCTGTTTTTCTCATCGCTCCTACAGAGGGGAACAGACCTTTACGGATTTTCCAGTAGAGTGCACACTCTGTGACATCATTTGTAAATTCAATAGGAATTTCTGTTGGAATACCATGTACTGTTTTCTGAATATCAGCTATTTGAAATTGCAGTTGTTCGGACTCAGTGGCACGGGTTTCTACCAGAATAGCACAGGCTGTGTGACTGAGAGAGTTCAAATATGCCGGCATTCCTGCCTGATCTTCCACTGAACGTAAACCGGCACGATCCATCAATTCGACTGCTGAAACCGGAGCTGATTTCAGCAACGAAACAGCTTTACAAGCTTTTTCAATATCGGGAAAAATCATCAGAGAACTTGCCCTGAAAGGATGTTCCACCACCGTTTTATAGGTAATCTCAGCAATGAAACCTAACGTTCCTTCCGAACCAATCATCAGGTGTTGAATTACCTCAAATGGATCGTCGAAATCTACCAATGCATTGAGGCTGTAGCCGGTAGTATTTTTCATCTTGAACTTGTGAGCAATACGTTCCGAAAGTTCTTGATTATCCTTAACATCTGCCACCAAGTCGGTTATATCCTGAATGAGTTTTGGATGTATTTGTTAAAATTGAGCTTTACTTTCATCGCTAGAAGTATCAAGAACAGATCCATCAGCCAAAATAATACGCAAGGAGTCAACTGTTTTGTAGGAGTTTTCTGACGTACCACAACACATACCACTGGCATTATTGGCTGCAATACCACCAATCATGGCTGCATTGATTGAGGCAGGATCGGGTCCTATTTTTCTTCCGTAAGATGCCAACAATGAATTTGCTTTTGCTCCAGTCAAACCGGGCTGCATTTTAATCTTCAATCCATTCTCATCAATTTTATATTTTGTCCAATGATTACCGGCAATTACTAAAACCGAATCCGAAATGGCTTGTCCCGACAGACTTGTTCCTGCAGCTCTAAAGGTAACCGGAATATTAAGCTTCGAGCACTCTTTTAAAATCAATGCCACTTCACTTTCATCTTTCACTTTTATTACCAATTTCGGAATAAGCCTGTAAAAGCTGGCATCGGTTCCATAAGCTAGGGTATGAAGAGGATCATGAAACATTCGTTTCGAATCGATTGTGCCAATAAGATTATTGTATAATTCTTGATATTGAGTAGAAAGCATATTTATGAAAAATTAGGTATATAAAAGCATTTAAAAATATCATCTTCAATTATTTGAAGTATGATTTTGCATTATCCGGTCGGATATCTGCAAGCAACCGACACAATGTCTTAGTTCTTTGGCAATAATGTGCGTATTTTAATTTCATCATCATAAATATCTATGCCTAAACCGGGTTTATCCGGGATAATCATATTCCCGTTTTCAAAACGAACTTATTCGTTACTGATTTCATTAAGCCAAGGAACATCACTACTCTTGGTTCGAACAGGTAAAATTTGGCGTACAAGCTGCTAATGTTATACTCTGACTATTTTTAAGTCGAAGTAGTGTATTTATAACTTCTGTGCCAACCGCAGAGCTTGCCTCCAGCATTACTATCGAAAGTTGATTGCATTTTTTTGTCATTAGTCTCCTTGTTAATTAAATTGTCTGTATTCAGTTGGTGAAATCCCTGTTTTTGCTTTAACGATTTTTCTAAAATGGGAAAGATATTCAAAACCTAACACAAAAGCGATTTCACTAACAGTTTGTTCTGTTCCTAATAAATGATTTTGCCCTATCTACTAATTGCAGATGAATATGTTCTTGAGTTGAGTTTTTGTCATATATTTTATTTTTTTTCTTTGATGGTCAGATCTTTCTACTAGAAGTCTTTATATTCTATCCAAATGTTTCTAATAGAATAGGTTTTTGCTGATTTGGAAGTTCTGATATACTATCCCAAACCTGGTGCGGTTCAGGCAGATATAGATGCTTGGATGGCGATTAATGCTGCAAAACGTTCAACTACAATTATTAAGTGGCCCGGGACGAATAATTGGGAGAAAAATGATTTGGATAGAGACTTCCCATGTATCAAAAAGTTTTCTGATCCAGATGCCCACTTTAATGTAACTGGCATTCGTCGTGATATTTTTCTTGCTCGTTTGGCTGAAACATATTTAATTCGTGCAGAAGCCTACATCAATTTAGGTGCTAGACAAACTGAAGCAAAGAACGATATTAACGTAGTTCGTATGCGAGCGGGGGCTCTTTTGATTACAGAGGCTAGTGCAACTATCGATTATATTTTGGATGAGCGTGCACGTGAATTTGCAGGAGAATATAATCGTTGGTATGATTTAAAACGTACCGGAAAATTAGTTCAATATGTTTCTACATACAATCCTGATGTTCCAAATGAATCGAAGATAAAAGGTAATGATGGTAAATATAAAATATTGCGTCCCATTCCACAAGATGCAATTGGGCTCAACAGTGCAGATATAACACAAAATCCAGGATATTGATCCACAACTAACACGCTCTGAATCTTCATCTTGACATTTAAAATAGAATATTTCAATTCATAGAGGTTTTTCTTAAAGACACTATAAAAATTAAATCAAATGGTCTCTTTATTTGGAAAATAATGAACACTTTTTTTAGTCATAAAAAAATACCGGTAATAAACGAGAGGAACCTCAAAACTGAAGTTCCTCTCGTTTATGTATATTAAAAAGTCTATTGCAAGTAGGTTGTTCCTCAACAAAGCCTATATCCTCATCGATTTTATAACAAATTTCACTCTTGTTTTTTATTATTTCGCAAACAATTTTTGCATCATTATCGAGGAGCTTAAGTCAATTCAACATAAAAATTGTATCATTTGCATCAAAACTAGACTTGTTACAGATAACCTTTTTCAAAAAAAAGTTTAATGAATTTAAATAAAAAGATCACCTCAATCATCACCTTTCTTTAAAATTAAAATACCTGACTAAATTAATTTAATATTTATCACAAAAGCTTTATTGCAAGACAAAACTCCACTTCTCAATTAAGAGCAACAATATAGCACATGATTATTTTTTCAAAACTATCCGTATTTAAATACAATACGGCACTTTAACTTTTATCCTTGTACCCTTTCCAACTTTGCTTGAGATGTCCAACTCTCCATTTAACAAAAAAATACGTTCTTTCATACCAATCATTCCATACGAGTCATTCCTCCCGCTGTTATTTATATCAAATCCGACTCCATTATCTACAATCTCCAGAATCAACACATTATCATAATTATGAAACTCAACCTTTACTGTTGTAGCTTTAGCATGCTTAACGATATTTGTCATGGCTTCCTGAAGTATTCTAAAAAATGCCAAAGTTTGTTGTTCATTTATTACAAGCTTTGAAACAGAACATATAAATTCACATTTCAAAGAATACCTTTTCTCAAATTCTAGAAGATATTCCTTTGCTGCAATTTCCAAACCAAGCGACATAAGTTGCTCATTTCTGAGACCATTCATAATTCTACGCGCTGTTCCAATTGCTCCATCAATAAGACTTATAAGACTTACGATTTTTTTTATAATATCCTCCGAAGTAAAATTAATGTCGTCATTTAAAATCTTATTTTTCAACATTCCAAGATCAATTTTCAATGCCACTAAAATTTGACCTAAATCGTCATGTATCTCGCGCGCTAATACACTTCGTTCTTCTTCCCTCACATTTTGTAAGTGCGAAGCAAATCTTCTCAACTCCTCTTCTGAATTAATCAATGCAATCTCAGCGAGTTTTCGAGTGGTAATATTTAGATTTATACCGGCTACTCCAACAATTTCTTCCTTACTATAGATTGGAAAAGCTATTTGTTGAAATATATTTCCCTGTTGATTAACATCATGCTCATATTCTTCCTGCACAACCTCCCCATTCATCAAACATTTAACACTATTTTCCTGTAATTGAAATTTTTTTTGACAGATTTCTGCATTTAACTTTAGTTTTTGAGCCAAAATAGAACCAAAACGATTAACACTTCTCCTTCTTTTATCATTCGATAACTGATCCACATCACATGCCCATATTTCAAAAGGTATATTTTCGACAAATGCTCTTAGAAAAATTTCACTTTCTTCAGCATTCTCTTTAGCCAAAATTAAATCTTGTATATTATTCTTGTCCAAAGTGACATCTTTAATTATGGACAGAAAATGTGCTATATTGTTTTGATTATCAAAAATAGGAGTAACAGTAATTGCTTCCCAATAGACTTCTCCATTTTCTTTTTTGTTGCAGACTTCACCAGTCCAAACATCTCCCAATTTTACGGTTTCCCAAAGTTGAACAGATTCTTGTGGTTTCAGTCCCGAGTAAAATTCATAAAGGTGAAAGCCAATCGGTTCATTTTCATAGAAACCTCCAATCTCCATTGCTGAATAGTTAACGTATTCTATTATTCCTATAGAATTGGCTATATACATTGCATCTGGGTGTTGATTCAGTACTCTGTACAATTTTCCTAATTCATCCTCTGTGTTTTTTTGTACTGTAATATTCTGAACTATTACCTGATAATGTTTAATTCCATTCCACAAAATCTCCTCTCTGGAAACTTTTGCATGACAAATTTGCCCAGCACTATTTCTTAAACTAATTTCATATTGAAATAGATCTTGTTCGCTATTTCTTTTTTCCACGAGCTCTTGATGCCGTACGTAACTGTCGTGAGTATACCGTTCAGTTTCCGACATAGCTATAAACTCATCAATATCAGCAAGCTCAAACATATCAAGAAATGGTTTATTGGCATAGACTGTTTCTCCAGAAACAGTGACAATATGAATACCAACTGATAGTTCAGATATAGAGCTAGCCAATTTTAACTCAGTTTCAACAAGTTTTTCTTCAGCTAACTTACGGTCGGTAATATCATATACAACTGCATGACACACATCACAGCCATTAAATACTTTTGTATGAGATACTACATCAACAAATATTAATTCACCATTTTTTTTTACATGTTTATCCTCTTTAATCTCATTAGGAGAGCCTTGCAGCTCGTCATCTTGAAGTTGATTCAGATTATTTTCATCTGGAATCAGATCCTTTAGGGTCATCGACAAAAATTCCTGTTTTGTGTAACCATAATGTAGTACTGCAGCCTCATTTACATCCAAAAACGATAAGGTTTTGCAGTCATATATCCAGTTAACCTGAGGATTATCATCATACACCAATCGGCATTTTGCTTCACTTTCCTTTAGAGCATTCTCAACGAGTTTAAGTTCAAAAATATCATTCAGGTATATCGATTTCAAATGATTATGCTCTTTCCTCAACTCTTTCAACTCCTTAAAAAGCTCAACTTTTTCTTCATCATGATTATTCATAATTATATTTAAATTAGTCAGAAGTTCGGTAAGAATCACTTAACACTCCTTTTATTAGGTATTTGTTTGGTTTAATCACAGATAACAAAATAAATACATTTCAAACAACGATCATCAGTTTAACATTGCAAACACTTCATTACTTATGCTACATAAACAACAAAAGACCTTATATAATAAAGGTTTTGTTCGTCTTTTTTGCTTGCTTAACCAGTAGTAAATAAACTAAACTATTTAGCAGTCCTATCGTAAAACCGATAAAAAAAAGAGTTTGATAAATATCAGATACATCTAGTAAACGTAAATAATTTCCTATTTTCAGTGAAGTGTTATATAATACGGTTAGAACTTTAAGTCCCCTCAGAGTTTGTCCGACCCTGGCAGAGAATTTGGGGACGGTTTTAAATTTGATTTACTGCCCCACACCTCCTTAAAATAGGTTATTAAACACCATTAAATACACTTGTAAATGAAGTTTGGTCTTATCTAGAATTGCTATTCATCGATAAATATGATGTCATTTATTTCCGAAAATGGAGTTTCTAGAACATATGCATTTCCATGGAGAGGTATTAGTTCTAACATTACCGTACTCTGTTGAGTTATACCTAATAACATACCTGTCTTTACATTCTCATTTTTCAAGATTATCAAAACGCTTTTACCTTTGTTTGCGATGAAGTTAATTAGTCCAAAACTCGTTTCAATAACACCGTTTACGACATGTTTTTTCTCGCTTCTAATTTTTTTCATAATACTTATTGTTAAATGCATATAAAAAAAGAATATCGCAGTTGCAAAAAAAATGAATGAGTCGAATACTAAGCTATTGTTCTTACAATAAATATTAAGAGACATGCTTTCAAAAAACAAATAGCTAACAGACAAATTCAAAACAATACATTTATTATCTTATTAACACACCAAATCCAGCAGATGCTATTGGATATTTTTGTATGGTATATTCAGCATGTAATGAGAACATCCACAATATTTTTAGACGTAGCCCAATAGTTGCATTAGGCATAACTTCGGATGAACTAACCTGAAAAGGATTTGTGATATTCTTTACTTTCATCATTGGGGTAGTCGTTCCGGCAGGTATCACCAGTCCGTCAAGGGTTGGGTAATTGCCATTCAATGTCAAATCGAAATTTGTTTTAGTAACCCCGAATCCCAAATAGGGTGTAAAAAATGCCAGTTTCTTAGAGATTATCAAATTTGCTATCATTGCTTTGGCCACCATACTTGCACCCTGTGTAGAATATTCGCTTGAAGTAGCATCGGGAATATAGCCCAGCCCTCCACTTACTAATTTATCGGGTGTAATCCGGTCTGCCGTTGGTAAAGTATATTTCATATTGAGTTTGTTATATGCAAGCAAAACAGCCACATCTATGGGTAGGTTCTTTACGATAGGCAACCATTGTTTGAGGTTATGTTTTACACCAATACCTAACATAGAAGCTTCAAAAACAGAGGATTGAACAGTGGGCGAATAACGAATAGATACATCGTTAATAAACGGCAACCCGATTGTAAACTGTACACTTGCCGTTGGCACGTACTGTGATAACCCGGCAGGCGTAACAAACGAAGTTATTTTCCCTGTGCCATTGTTCCATAGAGGATTAACGGTAGTACCGTCAGCCATAAAATGAGGTTGCATCAGATTAAGCTCAACACCATTACCTGTGCCTACAAGTGTTGGTGCCTGAGTTGTTCCCGAAATAGTTGGCTTTAAATTTGTCAGTCCCGTAAGATCAAACATTCTTTCCGTTTGTGGCGCGCCAATTGCCCCCACGCCAATGGTCAGGTCAAACCCAAACAACTTATGCACAGCAGCTGTATTATACCAGTTTGTAGCCAAGCCTGCCGCTAAGCAGTTTCCTGCCGGTTTCAGATAGCCGTTTGCCACTTGATTAAGGTCAACAACTCCAGCCTTAAAAATATTCGAAATGTCATCTTGCGCTTTTATTGTTGATACCGAACTGAAAATTAGCACTGCAGATATTGTTAAGAAAATAATTCTTTTCATAATTGTGTTGTTTAAAATTTGTGATTTGTATAGTGAATAGTGACATTTCTTTTCATCTTATTATTTCTATTAATGATAATCCATTAATAGAAATTGAGTTTCACATTTAGAAAAAACAGATTGCTCTGTAATTAAAATAAGCTGAAGAATACGACATTATATTCTGACCACTACTTTAATCAGTATGTCTATTTCAATATTTCTACAATCTTTTCGAAGTCCCCCTCCACAAATCTATATCCTAAATAGAAGATAAGAAGAACCAGAAGTACAAGAAATAGAAATTGTAGTACCTTCACGTAATACCTTTGTCGAGTTGGATTAAACATTTGTCCCGCCTTTACAATTAATAATTATTCCTTTGCTATTTTATCCAAACTAATCATTGATCGGGATCAATATCAAAACTGCTCATTGCGGAACTCCCTCCGCTAGTTATACTCCTTTTTAAGAGGATAGCGAAAATGATCGTAAAAAAGGCAAATAATGTAAGACATCGACATCTTACAGAAATCATTATTCTATATTCCGAATTGTAAGGAACAAGCTTTAGAAGAGCAGCCGGGTGCTAAAAACAGTGTGTGATGCACTCTTGAGATAGATATCAGATGATATAGTTGGTTGTCGTAAAAACAAACATTTGTGTTATTTTCACCTTATATTTAAAGCTATCAAACAGTCATAATTAATCTTCTGATTTTATACAGACTTTATTTTTCAAGCAAATTATCAACTTTGACCTGAGCCGCTAGCATGTCTAATGACACTTCCTTAGTGCCCGAAAACACAACATTCAGGTTCTGATCAATAACTACTATACGGTTGTAAGATGTTTTAAAATTGGTTCCTACATTTCCTGCGTCCATTAGCAAAGGAATTCCTATACCGGTATCCTTACCAAACGCTCTTACATTATTAATATCGCCATTCCAATAATCTAAACCGAGTACTACGTAATCTGCTTTATTAGCATAGGGATTAACGAATCGTTCTTTGAAAATAGGAACTTCAGCTTTGCATTGTGGGCAAGCATTACCAAAGAAAAACAGCACAATCACTTTACCCTTGTAATCCATTAAATTCACCTGTTGTCCATCTGTATTATAAAGAGTAAAAGCAGGTGCTTTCATACCAACAATGCCAGAGAAATCATCCTGTACACCTTGGCATGCACTAAAAACAAAAATTACGCAGACAAACAATATGACTTTATAAAAGTCTGATAAAACTCTAATAGCTGTATATAACTGTTTCATAATTTCCCTCTCTTTATTTATTAAGTATGGACTTTGTTAGTTAATGGCAAAACTCTACATTATATCAATTTGATTTTTATAATTATTATCTATATAAAAAAGTACGATTAAATCAATAGCTAATACTGCTAAAGAAAACAGAAGCATATTCAATTTTGATTGCTTACGACATTAGAATAATTGGATGGAAGAGTAATTCTATATTCAACCTTTAATTGTCTTGCACAACTACGGGATCAATCGTATGCAAAAGTATCGAATACATGTACAAGCACCTCATTTACAAAAGGTACATTGAGGGTACTCTGATAAATATAATATTCACGCGACTTAATTCTAAAATTATCGATACTGATTGAAGGCAAATTATCACACCCGGGAATAATGTTTAAATGCCAGTGGAAGCTACGCAAGTATAGAGAAAGAATAAAAGAACAACTTGTGCTATGAGCCATTAAAAGGGGGTAATACAATTTCATGGAAACATGACCCATCCCTTTACATTACAGGAATGAGAATAATCAACCAGCTGCATAAAATCGCCAGTCGTCCAGCGTTATCGATAGCATCGTAACGGTTTTATCAATTTCTATCAACAGAAAAGATAAAGTCAAATCTGCATAAGTACCCCCATTGTACCCTATCCAATTGGGATTAGAGTATTTAAAGTTAGTACTTTTGCAACGTTATTTTTTCCGGTCAATAGTGAAAATCACAGGTATTGGCTCCTCTGTTCTTTTAGTATTCAGAAGAAGCAAAAGAAAAGAACTTATAAAGTCGCTTCAAGTCATTAGAGATATTTACTCACAGATGTATACTGCCTTGTTATATTCAGAAAACCTTCAATAAATATATCCCTGAATTACAATACACATACCATTTATTAACCCTTCAACAAAAAAAAAAAACAGTTATGAGAATTTTTTACCTTACAGTTTATTTATTGTTCACAATCTCGGTTGCTCAAACCCACTCACAGACCAACAACCTAAACGATTTTTCATTTTGCGCTTACCACAAAATAAAAAAGGAAACATTAACGAGAGAAGAAACAACTAAATTTCTGGAGAAGTATCATTCTAATGAGTATTTAAACGTTAAGTCGGATGAGCTTATGTGTAAAACTTATGTAGATAAGATGCATCGGATATTCTCAAACACAATAGACACACTGAATATCCACAACCAATTTTCCTTCACCACAACTCTGGGCATTGGAGAATATGATCTTGAAAAGAAAGGTTATCCTTTAAAAATCAACAATTACATCACCACGAATAGTATTGATAAATATGGTTATGTATGTAGTCCTGAAAATAGAAATGATTATTCGTTTTTGCCTATACCACTTGACAAAGCTCTCATTTTGCTTAAACAAATAGAAACAAATCATCGCTATGATAATATATCATTGAGTAATAGAAGTCAGGATCTATTTGACAGACGTCCGATAGAAGGAGTAGTTAAAATAAAATTATCTGATAATGTGAACTGTAAGGTATACACAAAATATTCAACAACCCATCAAGAATACTATATTTCATGTACTATAATAGATGTATATTTATTAGACAAAGGGATAGACAAGATGTATATTAAGCCAATCAAAGAAGAATTCCAACTATAACAATTGACATTGCAGTCTCGGCTTACACAAGAGTTTACATGGAAAGTACGAATTACGTCATTACACTATAATTATTCCGCTATTGTTTATTCAAAACAATAGCGGAATAATTGAGTTGCTAGAAGTCAAATTTCAGAATAGAAAAAAGAATTTGCAGTTTCTGGTTGATTAAAAAACTGGTGCGGTAGGCTAAAATATAGTTTGTTAAGTAATATTTGGCCCATTGAAGTTTACTAGCCATTTTTCAGCATCGCTACACTCCTTAAAGGTCTTTACCACAGCACCGGCATTAGTCCAGGTCAGGTCGGCAAATCTGAACAATTGTTCATTGTTCTCATTTGTCAAATGAGCAGTAGGAATAGACCTAAACCTTATACTCACTTTATCTAAATGATCCCGAAACCAAAAATAAACCTCACCGATAGATATATCTACTTTTGCATTTCTGTAATCGAAAAGAATGGTATAGCCAAGTTCTAAGGCTAAAGTACGCATTTTAATGCCTAATTTGGTAAAAGCGACACTATCCACCTGACCACTTACAACAACATCAAAACGACTTGCTGCTTTCATTTATAGTATAAGTGTATTCCATAGATTAATTTGTATAGATTTATGATATCGTTATAATGTATTTATTTTAAGGCGGCTACAGGTTAAATATAGGTATCATCTGTATAGCTGATTGAACTTAGGTTAAGTTACTATGATTATCTGTAAGAAATTTATATCACTTCTTTCCTACTCACTAGCTCCCGAAGCATTATCAACTTTGAGTGTTAGTTTATAGAGTTTTATTTGTCGAATACTGGTTTGTAAACTACAATCTGATGCTAGTTATGAAATCGTAACTGCGCAAATATTTTGTCTATTCAGAACACTGAGCCATTACTATTTACTGGATTTTGGTCACTTTTAAAAACGAATTAACAAATACAGTTGAGGTTCCGCTAGTAACCTTAGCATGGCGAATGACGAAATTTCCAACATTTGTGCCTGTTGTAAATATTCCTTTAATTAAAATTCCACCAGTAGAACCAGAGGTTACAAATGGGGTAGCTGAAGTATTTAGGGCATTTATTCTTAACGTTTTTTGAGTGGCAGCTGCAAGGGTTCCGGTTATTTGTGCTTCAACTGTTGCTAGCGTGGCAGAATAATTCACCGCATAAGAATTTCCTGCAGTAGATGAAGACTGGACACTTAAAACAGCTTCAAACTCATAAACAGAATTTGCAGCTGCCGCAAAGCTCAATCCTGCAATATCCGCCAAAGCAGTGGTAACATTTGTAGCATTAGCACCGGTTACAAGCGAATAGGAAGGCGTTTCCGATTGTACAAATGCTGTTGTAGCAACTGCAGTCGTATTATTACCGAAGGTCTGGGTAGTAGCAATCGTAGCAGTTGGAAGCGTTGGCGTACCTGTAAAAGATGGTGAATCAGAAAAAACAGCAATACCGCTCCCTGTTTCATCACTTAAAGATGTACTTAACTGCGAAGAACTTATCGAACTCGCAGCCGTACCATAAAGCGTACCAGTAGTAGGTAGAGTAACAGTGCTTGTACCCGTGTTGGTGAATGTTGTAGCAAAAGCACCGCTGGTCGTCAAATCGCCACCCAGAGTTATCTTTCCGCTGTTGGCAACGCCCGTTCCACCATTGGCTGGAGGCAAAATACCGCTTACTTTACTGGTTAGGTCGATAGATGGTATATCAGCTGTAGCAATAGCACGGAATGCAGGGGTTCCACTCGCTCCATTTGGAGCTGCAAAAAACGTATTGGCAGGTCTACTAGCCCAAGTAGCGGTTAATGTGCCGGAGGAAGTTAGCGGAGAATTCGTCACTGTCATCTCAGTCGGTAAGGATAAGCCTATCGAAGTAACTGTTCCACTGTTTGTGGCGCTAATAAGCCCTGTTCCATCCACGCTCAATCCACTACCCACTTTTACACCACCCAAGGTGCTGCCGGTGGCCGCGGGTAAAGTATAAGTGGAAGCCGGAACACCCCAAGACAAGCTTCCGTTACCATCATTCAGCAAGGTTTGACCGCCCCCACCCTGCACTGCCGGCAATTTGAGTACATAAGCAGTAGATACAGACGATGGAGCCGTCAACGAAACCGTATTGACACCACCATCGGTAAGCGCCAACGATTTTCCTTTTGCTATCACTGTATTACCTGAATTGTTAATAATCAATGCATCCGATAGCGCATTTCCCCCTCCAGTGGTTGATGAATTTATGGCAAAAGCCATGTATCCGAAATTAGAACTGCCAAACGAATAACTCATAGTAGTCGTTCCTGAGTTGGCCGCTTTATATCCGCTAGTATTGTAACATGATGATCCATTATAAAAGGAAGTGATCGAGGTCTGCCCCGCAGTGGCAGTAACCGGAGTGGTTGTTGTAGTAAGAAAATCCATCACCACCTGACCTAACGAAGAAGATGGTAATAAACTGGCCGATGAATTGTATGCGTTATTCGTAGGAACAACTGTACCAAAAGGAGTTGATTGGTTTACATTTACCCAAGTCATTGCCGTCAAACCTACATTCGCATAATTATTTAGAGTTACTACAATGTCTTTACTTGCACCCGATGCCGGTGCTACCAAATACCAAATTTCCATTCTGTTAGAACCGGAAGTAATATACCCAAGAGAAGACAAGGCACTACCATTATAAGTTATCGAAGTGACAGTAGGTCCATTGTATCCTATATTAACTTCCACCATCAATACTTGATTAGTTCCGCCATTCGGTACGGTATAGCTAAGAGTTTGTGTTAATGAATTTAGGAATGCTTGATTAACGACATTTGAAACTGTCGGCACACTAACAGTTCCCGCCGCTCCGGTTTGGAAAATAATATTTCCCGATTTACCCGCGCCGGTACCGTTGCTGGCTTGTATATATAAATCGGCACCTGAAGTGCCGGTACCACCTGCTTGTGGCCCACGAATAAAGGTGGTGGTAGGAGTTCCGCCTTCGCCCGATCCAAAAACGGTAGTCGATCCACTAAAAATCTTGTTACCAGCAATGGTCTGCGCACCTGTTGTTATCACCCCACGAGCCGTACCACTAGCATCAGGCACATTGAGCGTAAGCGTACCACCAAAATTGGCAGGCGAACCGGTTACGCTTATATCAGCACCTGTGGTGGTGGTAGCCAATGTAACAGTTCCTAACTTACTAGGATCTACATCTACAATTGGAGCTGTAACAGTTCCTCCAATAGTTATTTTGGTGCTCCCAGCTGTAACAGATGACACTTTAGTATTAAAGCTGGACCAGTCGGTATTCGATAGCAGCCCGGCTGTTACCGATGCCGTTGAAGCCAACGGAATATTCAATGTATGTGTTGCAGTAAGCGAATTCCAGGCCGGTGCAGTACCTGCTGTACCTATACCTAATGCTTGCGTAGAAGTTGTTAAGTTATTCAACGAAAATGAAGCCACAGAAAAGGCTGGCTCCCAAGCTGAATGGCTTAAATTATATTGTAGTACCTGTTTATCTTGCGGAAAAGCAGCATTAATTGCATTTCCCTGAATCTTATCCAAATAAGTTGAACCTATGGAGCGGGTTACATCACCATCTAAAGTAGGCGAAGTTATATCAGTTGTAAGTGCGACAGTGCCAGTTTTATCTGGGAATGTGATTATTTTTACACCAGTTGGCTGCCATGTGAATGTACCGGTGGCAGTACCTGCATTAAACTGCAGCTGATTATTGCTACCCGAAAGATTAAGCGAAGGCGCGCTGGGCGCAGCACTAAAGGTTTTAGTCCCGGAAATGACTTGTGGAATAGCCGTTGAAACAGCCCAACCTGAGCCGTTCCAAACAAACTCAGTTGTTTGTTGAGCATCTATGGTTATCGTACCTATTGTCACGGAAACTGTACCAATATTATTCACCTGCAATATTCTACCTGCAAGTGTGTTTGTTGGAGTTGGCAAACTAAGGGTTTGACCGGCAGTAGTTTGATTCAGATTAAAAGCCGTGTAACTATCTACAGTTTCTGTTGCAGTACCAATGACTCCTCCAGTAGGCTTATCTGTAATTACAGAGGTTTCAAACAGAGTTGAGCCATTAACGTGAAATTTGGCCTTGGGAGAATTAGTACCTATTCCTACGTTTCCATTTTGCTTTAAATGAATATCACTTCCGTTAAGCACCCACTTGCTTTCATCTATTGTTTTAAGCGTTCCTTTATTGTCAATAACGCGGCTTTGAGAGAAACTTAATATCGGTATTAATGTAAAAATAAGTAGGGATATCCTAATTTTCATTTTATTTATCAACAGAGTTATGTCAAGGATTTTGAACGAGGAGTAAAGGACTTTATAACCAAAGAACGAAATAGCAGTATTTTGGTGATTGTAGCAATTATAAACCAAAGAAATACCGCAAATGGGCATTAAAGTCTTCAAAAAAGTAAAATGGAATATAGCTTAAATGCACTTTACAATTCGAATCACCACCCGAACTTCGATAAGAAATTCGGGAGATAGAATTTTAGTTCTACTTTAATTATTTAATCCAGTGCACTTCTATTACATCGTTTGTGAAAAACTGCCAATCCGCTGCCACAGGAGTTACTTTTACATAATTCTGTTTTGGAGAAGCAGTATCAACAGTATAATCTGTTGTCGCGACTAATTTTGCACCATTACGATAAACTGAAACCTTATTTACATTAAGTATTGGTATTGTAGTTGTACCATATGCAACATCTAAAGAAATAGCAGTAGTTCCTGCAGCGTAAACAGTTCCATCAATCGCGAATGCAGCATGTCCGGCGGTTACATTCAATAGATCTAAAAGTTTTATCTTCTGCACAGCACCAGTAGCTTCATCACGTATCAATACCGTAAATCCCGTTCCAGTTCCATGTGTTGACGCAGTTGTAGCATCAGTTGATGCTGAGTTCACATCAGTAACTAATGTAAGTTTATCTAATCCAAACGTTTTTCCATTAACATCAATATATGTATTATCAGTCAATGTTCCACCCAGCTGCCAGGTGGTTGTAGTTACATCGTTAGTTGTATTTGTAAAAACTGTCATACCATTTTGTGCCTGCAGATATTTCACTGTCCCTTTGTTATCAACAACTTTGATAGCACCAGTCCCACCTGTCCCATAAACAACATTTGTTTGTTTTGTAATATTTCCTGAAGTTGTCTGTGCATTAACTAATGTAGTCATAAAAAAAAATGTGAATGTCAAACAAGCAATATTTGTCAATTGTTTTTTTAATTGAATTTTCATTTTTGTTTTAATTTTTATTTTAATAATTGTAAATATGTCATTTAAGTTGAATTATTTTAACCTCATCATCAGTATAGCAAGTTGCTTGTATCTCTAGATCAATATGCTTATCATCTACTTGATCAAACTCTACATTGATACCGTTTCGATACACTTGCACTTTTTTCGGGTCAGTTATTGTTACTGGAGTTGCAAACCGTCTTTGTCCATTACTCGCAATCTGTACCACCATTGTATTCTGCGCGCCACCTTGAATAATGTCTATCAATGTAGACATTTCGGCAAAGCTAACTACGCGCACCCATTGTTCCAAATCAGTATTCCAGCAGTAGATTCCTTTCGGAAGTAAACCTTCTTCGTTATATACTATCATCCCGCTAGCTGGCTGAGCACCGGCCAAAGCCCATACATGTAAATCATCAAGTTTTACACGTGGCAAACGTAAACCTTTGTCCGAGCTTTCCAGCTCTAAAACAGCACTTGAATCTAGCAATTCAGGTCTGCTACCTATCTTGACTTGAGCCCTAATCTCGGGGATACTCAAAATGCACATCATAAAGAAAACAAACAAATATTTTTGGTTCATACATCCAATTCACACATATGCAATCACACAAATACAACATTAATTACTACACGATTATGCAATCGTGACAGCAAATAAATTTAACTATATTTCTAAAACAAGTTACTCTACTAGCACATTTCTTATATTTTACTCGTAAAAAACTCAAAATACAAAATTATGTATAGCCAACAATAAATCTAACACATAAAACGTATTTTTTACACTAAAAAAAAGAGACAGTAAATCACATTAATATGATAGTATTTACTCCAGAAAATTGTAGTATTTTTTTGTGCAAAAGTAGTAAATTTATATTGCTCAGAAGACAAAACAACATCGCGCAGAGGGTACATTTAGGGTACGCTATTGGAATTATAAATAATTCAGGTATACATTAGGTGTATTTTATAGTGCATTTTGAACAGTGAATAAGAGTACTATTTCTAAAGATAGACTGGAGTAACTCCATTAATCATTATTTGATTTTTTTAAGCTTATTGCAAATACTTGCTAGCAATAGGCTGACAAATGCTAGCCGTCTCATAACAATTATCACTAACTAATAACTCAAATCTGGTTAACAACATCTCCAATTAAACTGAACTATTTAAACGCATCACACTGAGCATCTAGTTGTCAAATATACTGAAAGTACGAATCACACTTCTTTGATATTTTAGCAAGACTTGTATCATTAGATCATAAAACAATGCAACATTCTAACGTTAAAATTACAAAAGGTTTGGATTTGGAAGCAAAGTTTCGTTTGCGATCACCCACACAACCAATGTAATTGTATCAATAGTGACATTTTAGGGCAATCCTAATGACGTATACAACGCTTGCAAAAAACTTAAGCTTTCACTAAAAAGTGGTTGAAAAGACCGCCAAGAAAACTTGAGTTGAAAGAGGATATATAGGAAAGTCGATAGTTGGGTAAACTAAAATAAATTCTTCATCAAAACCAAAAACAAGCGATTCTGATTATGAGAAGAGAAAAGCTCAAACTCAATTTAGGTGTTTAGCTACCATAGAGCTTATAATCGTATCCACAAAATGGGACGAGAGAATAGCAAAATATTTCCACAAAGGCTTTGATGGAGAGATAAAAGAAGTTTTTGCAGCTACATGCTCAATTATGAAATTTCGGGTAAAAAAGCCATTTCCTAGCTCAAGTCTTTACTTGCATGCATGATTTGCGTAATAAAAAACAAAAGTGAAATCTATTTTTGCACTTTGCTCTTCAATTAAAAGTAAATTTTTAAGGGACGACTATATATTTATCGCATTCTTATACTAAACTTTGCCTAGGGCAAATGACACAGACACAAATTTACAGTAGAGTTATTAAACATATAAGCTATAAATTCAATCTCAACGAAAATTCGTTGTCTGCTTTGTATATAAACGAGCTTCTTAGATGAAAATTTGAGTAAAAATCAGCATATATGCTCCAGTCTTTTTTCCATTGACTTATGTGCTAATGTGGTTTTGCGTACCGTATTCCTTATGCTGCTGTGGTATAATTCAGTTGAGATAAAAAAGCAAACATACATCAATATTACGAAAACTACCTCGTAAGTCTATACAAACTTGACTCAGAATGATTAAAACAATTTATTGCGCATCAAAATTTAACCTACTAGATTCAAGAACATTCAACGAAAATCATTGCTCAGCGGGTAGGATCGATTGTATTTAGAAAAGCAAGAAAATAAATTAGAACATTTTTTTCTACACTTTGCAGTTAACACCTTGTTAGAAATAAATACTCTAAGCCTTGTGACATATTCTATTTATTATCATTATAGAGACTTACTACAGTATCTTTAAAAGAACAATATTAATGCCTACATAATAAAAATTCATTCTTGAGTAGTTCATATAAATCTCGGCGACTTTGTACATCAAATTTCTTTTTTATTCGACAAATTATTCCTTGTATTTTAGCTATGGACATATTCATTTCTTTAGAGATTTCAGTTACAGACATACCAGATTCAATAAAAACGCACATAACTATTTCAGTGTTGCTTAGGCCTAAATTTCTTCTGGCAAACTGGATTACCTCGTCTCTCATACAACTATTTTGGTTCCTTTCATTTTCTGGTTCATAAAATAGTTCCTTTATACCTTTAGAGTCGATACATTTATTTATTTTCATTTTACTTTCTATAGATTGACCTGCTATATTTATTTTAAATTCTGCCAATTCGAAAAATTGATAAATAAACATCTTACTTGACCCTTCAATCATGCTTGCACTAAAGTTCACCATTATTGACTTCCCATCAATACAATTAATCAAATAACTCTTATCTCGTATCATTTTTCCAGAAATTAACGTGTTTTGTATTCGCTTTATGCTATGCAGGTTATTCAGCACACCTATTCTTTTAACTCGGTAATCATTTTTTGATTTAATTTTAAATAGATCTAAACCGGATTGATTAATTTCAACTATCTCACAATTTCTATTCAAAACTAGAGTAGCAGTTGGAAGTGATTTTACCATTATCATCATTTCTTTCAGAGTCGCTGTCAGCAAGAGATATTTAAACATAATTATCTATTTTTTAGTAAAGAATTTAGCACGCAAAAGGTTTTAGTTAGATTGTTGCTTTAAATACGTGTGGTGTTTTTAGCTAGGTAAAAAATAACATTCCAATATTAAGAAACATGGATTTAAGTTCTAAAGTGATCGAGCGAATGCAAAATCAGCCAAAACAGGCAATTTAGCATCTGTTACATGTTATTCATAACTAATAAACTGAACTTTATACGAAAGCGTCAAATAGCACATTTTGTATATTGAGCTACAGATAGATGTTTTATTTTGTAAATTTCCAAAGGCATAAGCCAATAGTTAAATATCTTCTGCCTTATGCCTATTATACGAAATTTTTGAGATTCACGTTGAGTTATCTAAATATCAAAACAACATTAGTAGTAATCAAAGAATCAACACCAGTTTACCGTCAAATAAAGCATCAACCAATTAACATCAAAGCAATTAAATCACAATAACGGATTCACTTCACTCGCAAAATGCAAATCAATTACCACATTATGATAATCGTTATTAATGCTATCCAAAAAAACATTGTCAATAACAAGAGTACAAGAAACGGACGTTCATATACAAAATTTATAATTTTTTTTTTCATAATATCAAATAATTTAAGGTGATATTATTATTAACAATTATACTCTCAATCATTAATATTGAATACGTTCTAATTGGGAACTAATTGATTCCCTAATCAAGCGCAACTAATAAATTAGTCCGATAAATATCGTATAATTTCAATTTAAAATCAGGCAATTCGCAGACAAACATAACAAATAGGACAAGTTTCAACAAACTACTAGTTAAACTTTAGTTCAATTACATTCTCAGTCCAATATAATCTTCTCATAATAATTCACGGTTCGTTAAAAAAATCTTCTGGCAATGCTTTTCGATTGAGCACATCGCCTTGCTTAAACACGTCTGGATCAACATCCCCACTCATAGACGCCTGCTTTACTTCATAATCAGTAATTTTTACTTCGGTTCGCCGATTTTCTTGATATTCTTTTTCAGTGCATCTAATTCCATCAGCACATTTATTAATTAACACACTTTCGCCAAATCCTTTAGCTATTAATCTTGAGGAATCAATACCATGTTCAACAAGATAGTTCACAACAGATTCAGACCGTCTTTGTGACAAAATTTGATTGTATTCAATTGTGCCTCTACTGTCGGTATGCGAACTAATTTCAACTGTAATAGGATAGTTCTTCAATATATGGATCAAGCTATCTAAGATGGGTTTGGCGTCAACTGGCAATTCAAAACTATTAAATCCATAATAAATATTGCCTAACTTCCACGTATAATTAATTTTCAATTCTTCTTGCTTGAAATACTGTGCTTTGCTTGTTTTTTTGTTATTATTCAATTTTGAAATAAGACCAAGACTAACTGGAAGAAAAAAACTTGAATATCCCTTACGCACAACTTTAACAATTACTCCATCTTTCGCTTCCGGTATATCAATATGATATTTTCCTACACTATCAGTTTTAGACACATAGACTTTTCTATCATGCATGTTATACAAAAATAAAGTAGCTTCATTTATTGGCTTCTTAGTTTCTATATCGACAATTCTATCTTCTGCAGAGTACATTTTTATTGGTTCTTTATAAATGAAGCTGTATATGTCATTGTTATTCTTTAATCGATCGGATGAAAAATAACCACTTAACCCTGTGCTATCCAAAGTCAAACCAAAATCATCCGCTGAACTATTTATCGGATAGGTCATATGCTCAGGCTCTGATTTTCCATCTAAGGCATCTTGTAGTTTAATCCTATAAATATCCAAACAACCTAGTCCAGGTAATGCATCGCTGCTATAGTACAAATATCCGTTAGATGTAATAGTTGGAAAAACTTCATTGCCTGCTGTATTTACATTTGCGCCAAAACACTTAACACTATCCCAAGGTTCCTTATAGCTCGCTCTACGCGAATAGTACATGTCAAATTTTCCAAAATTTCCCGGTTTATCGCTACAAAACACCAACATAGTTCCGTCCTCGTTTACAGCAGGATGCATCACAGAGTTAGAATTACGATTACCAAACGGCAAAGCTTTTATTTTGACACGACCTCGTCTAGAAAGAGTACCTTCCATCAAAAGTAAGCGATTAATTCCTTTTTTGTCTGATTTTGGATAATTGGACGAAAAATAAAAATGGTTATGTTTATCAAAAGAAATTGCCCCAACATTATATCTAATTTTATTAACTCCTTTTACCAAATGGACAGACGAATTTACTTCACCTGCTTTATAAAGCTTATCAACAAATGACATTGAATCACTGTCAATCGTTAATGTATCGAACCTATCTTCATTACTCATTTGAAATCGTGTATTCATACGTAATAGAAATGAATCAGTCATTTTCACTGGTCTTACTTGAGTATCCAATAATGACACACTCCACAAACGAGTATATAGACTTTTAACTCCATCATTCTTGCCTAATCTCTCAAGCGGCAATCGATCACTGGTGAAATATAGGGTTCTATCATTTATATAAGGCGAAAATTCATTATTAATTGTATTCACATATAATAGACCCAAGTGCCAATTGAGGGAATCACGTTTCATCTGTTTCAAAGTTGAAATATTATTATACGCATTGGCCTTAGATTCATATCCTTCAATTCCGGTCAACCATTTGAATGCATTTTTATAATCTTGATTACGAGCATTTAATTCAGCTATTCTTATCCGCTCTATCCTCGTCGCACCCATACTACCATAGGGATATAAGAATTTGTATATCCTTAACGCATTTTCATAATCATGAACTTTATAATAGCAATCTGCCAACTTTGAACGCAATAGATACAACTCACCAACATCACATAGTAAATATCTTTCATATAAATCAATAGCATCTAGATATTTATATTCAACATAGGCCTTATTAGCTCTCTTCAATACTAGCTTTTGCTCTCTTTGATTTATTTGTTCATTCTCTAATTGTATTGCAAAAAAACAATTTATTTTAAATAACAACAACACGAATACAATGAAATATTTCGCTTTCATAAATTATCTTTTTCTTGTAAATAGTCTTATTCAATAGTACCTTGGAGAGATGACATTTTTATTTCGTGATCCTTTGAGATCGAACTTTAAAATTAACTCATGGGTACCTGAGCTAAAACCTTTTATACTAGAAATCATATAATCATAGGCATAACCAAAGACTATAGTTGGAGTGACATGAAGTTCGAACATTCCTACAATGGCATCATCTACACGATAACTTAATCCTAAACCTACTGTATTATGAATCCAAGTATTGAAATTTATGTCATATTGTAGACGTTGACCTTTTACGACTTTCAACAAAACTGAAGGTTTTATAGTCAATTCGTTATTTGCATCAAATACATAACCACCATTTAAAAAATAGTGACAATTTTCGCCAGTTGTTACCTGATATTTATTATAAACTACATTCGTCTGCAATAATGCAGGAACAGACAACCCCACATACCATCTCTTTGACCCATACAATACACCAACACCTGCAGTTGGCAGATACGTATTAACATCAGTTTGAAATGACGGGTCTTGACCATTTTCGAGCACGACTTGCGTATATCTTGCTATATAATTACTTAAACCACCACTTACTCCAAATGATACAAAGGTATTATTCATTTTAATACGATATGAATAAAATGCTTGAATACCAAGATTGCTTTCGATTCCGACACAATCATTATAAATTTGAACACCATATCCCATTGGGTTACTTTTGGCATATAAGCCATCTCCAGTTTCTTGATTGCCTTTATCCCATGACAGCGAATAGGTAGTAGGAGCACCCTCAATTTTTATCCATTGCTTGCGGTACAAAGAAGTAATATGGTCTCCTGCTTCATTACCTGCATATGCAGGATTTATATTTAACATATTATACATGTATTGTGAATACAACAGCTCATGCTGTGCTATGATTTGCTGGCAAATAAATGGCAAACTAAAAAATAATATTAGTTGAATTTTCCTATAGTTCATTTTATCTGTTTGATTATAATTACACGCTCTTATATATTAACACATAAATATTCCATTAAAAGTGATGTCGACTAGCAAAACTAGCTATACACCATTGACCTGAAATAACAATCTATTTTTTATACAAAAAAATACTTTATTTTGAAATGTGTTCATTGACTGTGAGCACTTACAGGTGAAATCGAATTCATATAATAAAAACTGACACTGCGAATTTATAATTATGTCTCTAACTACTATCAGTTATAAGATAAACAGCAAGGCAAAGGTTTACACCACGTACTAAATTTACACAGGCTATGTTTCATTAATTCGCCCTATGTAAGGTTATTTGTGCTGTTGCCGAACTTACGATCTCACCAGTAGACAGCTTAACCGCTTTATATGAGCACCAGTAAGTACCATCAGGAATGTACTCGCCAGCATGGCTGCCTGTTCCTGAACCATCCCAGTCATTTTTATAATCTGAACTATGGTAAATAATATATCCGGAACGATTATATATATCCATTATGATTTTAGTAGATTCATCATGAGCAATTACATAATAATCATTAACACCATCACCATTTGGAGAAAAACCTTCTGTTGGTGTAACCACACTAACTGGGATATCTGTTTGAGTAGGTTCAGATATAGCTGTAGCAACATCAGCGTCTGATTTTAGACTTATTATCCCGAAAGGAGTTTGTGCAGTAAACACAGCTTGGTTACTTACAGAAAGAATTTCCTTTTGACCCCAAGTATTTACACTTACTTCAATTTCCAAGCTGTCAGTTTGACCTGTTAATAGCTTTCCATCTGCATTTAGCGTATTTACAATATTACTACCATTGTACAATCCATTTGCTGTAAGCCCTCCTGAAGCAATAATACTTGTTACTATATATGTACAGTTTTTGGGGTTGAACACAGCGTCTAAGTTATCTTCAATTTGCACAGACGTGAGATCATTAGGTGTATCATTTGTTATTTTTATTTTATATTTAATGCTAAAACTACCATCACTATTAATAATGGGTAAATTGCTTGACTTGATAACTTCCGGCATTGGCATAACCTTGATCATCACTTTACCCGTAGCACGGTTATCATCAACATCACTTATAGAGTACGAAATATCAGGTAGAGATCCGGAATAATTCAGTACCGGGGTGAAAGTGAACACACCTTTGGCAGTACTTACTATTGTACCGATATCGGGAAGTGAAACTGTCTCACCCGCCTTATAATCGGTTCCATTTATACTAAACTTATTAAATATTATTACGCCACCATTATTACAAACATCATTAGCAAGTGCATCCACAGTTATACTATTATCTTCGTAAACAGTAACTTCATCAATCTGAGCTATAGGTAGAGCTTTTGTTTGCATAGCAAGAGAGAACACACCGTATCCGCTAACTATAGCGGTAATAGTCCCTTGGGTACTATTGCCCGTAGTAGAAGTATTACCCTCATCCACCCATTTTGTACCATCCCATCGAACAATACTTAAATAACGAAGATCCGTAGGTATACGGGCACTAGTCTTATCTGTATCCCAGCTCAACGTGAGTTGCACATTGTCGGTATTACACTTCACCAACCAATACTCCTTGTCACTTACCCTCCAAATACTGGGGACTTTGCTGGAACGTGTATACCCCATTTGATCGGGGTTTAGGAAACAATAGCGTGCTTTAACAATTGAAGATGTCGATGGCGTAGTGGATATAGGGCGATAAAACCCACCATTTCCTATCGGAAATGTAAAATTCGAGTTTCCTTCTTTACTCACAAAACCATCAATATAACTATTGTCTGAAACATTAGTTGCTGATGCATTAGCTTCCATCAAAAGAAGATTTTCTTCTGTTTCTAGCGTAGTCTGTTTAGCAACAATTATCCCATTGGTGAAATCAACCTGCTTAGATACAGAAATATTTTGTTCCAAACTAAAAGCATTTGCTAGCAATTTGCTAGCAAACATTAAACTGTAAAAACGTGTAACTCCATTACCGGAAATATGTTGTAAAGAGGCACCCACAAACTCACTTAATGCCGGATTCTTAGCAAGTGTGCTTACATAATCAACTTTTCCATTATTCGTAAAGTTCTTGCCATATATAATCGTACCATTATTTATCAGTGTTCCCTTGGACGTATTTACAAAATCCATACCCACAAACTTCTGTGCTGTAGGATATATCCAGTTGTTTACACTGTTGTATTCTGCTTTCTGCCCAAACACAAGCATAGGTATAAGCACCGACAACAAGAAAATATAGATTCCTTTTTCTATATGTTTCAATAAACATTTTATATAAGACATAATTTTTCTTTGTTGCTGATTATTTTTCTTCTTACCTTATACATAAATCACGATCTTGCTACAAGCTAGAGTATTTATTAATTCAAATAACTACAACTATTTATTTTTTTAATAAATCAATTATAGCTTTTGTTATGTCATTTCTCTTATCAATATAGACCAGGGTTGGTGTAATCTGCTCCATACTGTAGATCACTGGAATATTATTTTTAACTGCATATCCAGAAAGTACCTTTTTGACTTTATCCAATACCGGCTGTATATCTTGTGCATAGCGTGCATTGATACGAGCCTCAACATCTTTAGTCTTAGTCTGCAACATTATATTTTCTTCTTGCAACTTAGCCAAACTTACAGTATCAACAGGAGTCATACGTTTCTTTAATTGAGCCAAAGTCTCTTTTTCCGTTGGTTTGTAAACTATGACCAATTTGTTGTAGTAATCTTGAAGTACTGCTTTAGTTTGTTCGAGTTCTTTTTGATAACTTTGCTTCAGACTATCCAGTGTTGTGGCTTTTTTGACATATTCTGGAATTGATAGCAGTATACTATCAGTATATACATACGTCATTTTTTGTCCAAATACATTGGTAGAAACCATAATTAATAGAAGTAGCATCAACTTTTTCATCTTGTTCATTTTTTTGTTATATTCCTATTTTATTTATTAATATTTCTATTCGTTCATTATTTAATGTGTCGTTTTCAACAACATCTTTTAAATTCGGTAGTTCCTCTTTACTCCATATTTAGAATCTGTTCAATTCATTTTCACACACCACGTCTTATTTAAACGCAAGTTCGATATAAGCTCGTCAGATATCTAAAACATAGTTTTATATATCTGAAAGACTTAAATATCAATTGAAAATCGACGTATCCAATTGAATGCCATTCTGAACTCAAACACCCTCTTATGTTTGAATCTCAAGTCGGATCCATTTATCGCCTATCAACAGCTTTTATTTCGATTCAATCAACTTTCCATTTAACTCATCCACCCATTTGACTCCCAGATTTCAAGTTAAGCATATCTATCTTCTACTACTTAATAGATACTTCGTTCTTCTCTAGTAGCTGATTAACCACTTTTCGCAATTCATCAATCTCTTGTTGTTGAAATTTAATTTGTTTTTTCATCATATTGACACTCATTTCTTGTTTTTGAATGACAGATTGTTGCTCTTGAACCGCTTTTACTAATGGGACAACAAACAGTTCATAAGACAATGAATATAAATCGGTCGAAGTTTGAGGCTTAACTAACCCATCAAATTCATAATCTATATTCGTTAAAACTTTTTCAACCTCTTGTGCAGCAAAACCAGTATGTACGGTTGCTTCTGCCTTTTTGCGGCTTATCATTTCTTCCACAGTTGTTGCGGAAGATGCACCGTTTATGCTGTCCTGCATGTCAAAATTATACACAAAGCTGATTGGCCTTAACTTCAAAATGAAATTCAAACCAGGAACATTTTCCTTTATATCATTCTTTATTCTTTTATCAGACCGAACCGACCAGGCTAATTGGCCACCGATATTGGCTACATATTTGTTTCCTATCTGTACAGAATTGGAATTGCTTCCTGTAGTAGCGTCACAACCAATTGCAATACAATTGTTGCCTATCAATTTGTCGATATCAGCATTCTGTCCCAAAGCGGTATTATTGGCTCCTGTAGAATTTTGTAAAGCAGCATGACCCACTGCAGTATTATTTACTCCAATGGTATTAGCTGTAAGAGCAGCATGTCCTACGGCGGTATTGTTTTCACCAACACTATTACCAAATAAAGCATTGTATCCAATAGATGTATTGCGAGATCCAGATGTATTATTAAACATTACACCCTGACCTACCCCTACATTTTGTGACCCTGTAGCTGTCGTTCTTAGCGCACAATATCCAATAGCGGTATTCTGAGAACCGGTAATAAGGTCTGACAAAGCACTGTATCCTAAAGCTGTATTAGGTGAACCAAAAGCAGATCGTCTCAATGCATTAACACCATACGCTGTACTACCGTCATCACCATGAGTTGAGTTTATTGAGGATTTACTGACACACAAGTTTGGATTTTCTCTATTAGCATCGAGCAGGAGATTCAAATGTTCCGGTTGATAAGGCAATCTCACCCATCGTGTACCATTCCATAAATAATAACCAGGTTCTATTCCATCACGTCCGAGTATAATAGAAGTATTATACACTTGTAAACCTTTACCGGTACTGATAGTCTGCTGATCTAAACTACTTTTAAGTGCAACTTTGGGCAATAACATCATTCGGTCAGATGTTTCTGGATCAATGACAATGAACACATCAGAATTCTTAGATTTCAATTCTTGTTGTGCATAACTATTTATAGTAATTAGCATTAGCAACAATACAATCAGAACCACTTTATCCGTCATTTTCATCTCTTGAGATTTAGTCATTCGCATTATATTCGTTTAGAAAAACTTATTTCCACCGGAGTTAATATTTAACACGGAGTTAACATCCCTTACTATTCCACAAATAATAAAATCAACGTACTCGTTTATGATAATTTGGCTATACTAAAGTCAATAGATAGCCAGATAAATATCTGCAGGAGTAGTAATCGTAAACTCTTCACTTTTTATAGACACAGCCATCATACCGAAAAAACCAACACCAAAACCTTTAGTCACCACATTTTCAAAACGAAGATTACCTTTTAAATTGCCATGAATATATTTACCAACTTGGGGCACCGAATAGAGACTAATAGAAAGTAGTAAAATCAAAACCAAACTTATTCGGTTCATTATTTTATACATCGAAAATATATCAACAAATAAAAGTAAATACTAAATTAATATGTAAAAACATATTCTACTCTGAGATTTTGGAAATATCGGTTCCTGAGACCTCTAATCTCAAGAACCGATTAAAGGAAGTGATTTTTCACAAAATCACATTGTAAATAAACAAACATCTACTCTTTGAATTTCATAAGTTTAGCTTTCGTTTCTTCTCAATTTATTAATTCAAAAGTTTGAACCACAAATATACATGCTTGAAATTATAGTTCCATTTTTTACTGAGGTACATTAAGGGTACGTCCTTAAATTCATTTTACTAAACAAACTTTTTGCACTGACGAGTTAGCTGCTAGAGCAGAGCGATACACAACTGGCTACCAAACCAATGAGTTAAAAACCATGAATCAAATACCTATTTCAGTCAAAGGGTTTATATCCAAAAAAAAATAATTATAATATGGTAATAGTTTATCAAACAGATTATTTAAATATCTAAGAGTCGGATCGCAAAATGGCGATGCCCTTAAGGCATAAAAAAGTAACATTCCTAATCAAATTCAGTACCCCCGTCCACCGCTATCACAGTTTCGAGTGCAGATTCAACTAGGGAACACTAAGTATGAATTAAAAAGACATCATATTATTGACGACTTCACTACAAGTACTTCTTTTAAACACGGAGCGTAGCGTCTATATATGACAGTATTCCTTCGGGAAATGAAAAATTATCACGTCCATTAAGAGCAAGTTTTGTCAAATGCAAATTGCACTCGTCTGAAGTTACATTTACAAGGATGTAAATTACAAGCTGTATGTGGTTTGCTGGAATTTTCACATCATCCGAACTAGTCTAGAATCTATCAGGTGATCATCTTTTGTATTAATTCGTCTATAAAACTCACCTAAGCGCTAGCCACTTTCAAAAAACTCAAAAACACCCATAAAAAAACAGTGTATATTGTTTATTTTATCAACCTCCTCAAATTTTAAGAATTCAGCTAAGAATATCTATCAACATTTAATATTCGGTATCGTCATATGAGATTCGCACTTCAGCTACTTTTAGTTCAAATTCATTATGGCCTATCCAAAAAAAGGATAGCTTCATAAAAAACATGAGTAATGAAGTTCTACTCTGGAAAGTACCCTAAATGTACCTGGATACAGTTATCCATTTAATATAATCTGTTGTATCTTTGCAAATTATTACGTTTTCAATTAAATTCTTCAACTCGATCAACAATTAAGGCGATGCCGTATTTGAGCAAAATTGTTTACGGGTGCAGGCGATCGTATACGTTAGGAGCTTAGTTAGGACGATTCGTGAAGTAATTTTCGGGCCAAGACAATTTAACCAACTCTTTAAACATCATAGCTTCATTATAAAAAAAGATAATTCAATCATATTTTCAAAAAAAGTCATATTGAAGCATCGTTATTTAAATCTAAAATCACAGTTTCATCTAGCTTTTAAATATCTTTATTACCAGGTATTTTTATTCACTACGCTAGATCGTTAGTATCTAAAATGGTTATTACCATGAAAGACGCATAAAACAACAGACTATCTATTATTCATCATATTTTACATTTCCATTCTTTAAGCGTCAATCGTTCCATATTATTAAAAATAGAATTTAATGTCACATATTCTCTAATTATGATTGTATTTGAAGCAATGCCCAATATATATATTACAGTTATAACAATCACCCGATCATATACATCGGTATAGATTATTTATCGACTTAATTTATTTTTATGAACACAAATAATAGTGGTTTTGAATGTAATTTATGAATTTCGAATGGATTTATCTCTAGACGTGATATGTTTTGTATATTCATTTCTATTATTGTAAAGCGTAAAAACATAGAGAAAATGTCAATACTGATGGCTTGTTAAAATTTACCAACAAACTAAAAACTAGAATTATTACTCATAATTATGTTGTCATATCAGCAGACATCACTATTATACTTCACAAGTCTGTATATAGGATTGTTACTCCAGACCAAAGACAACAATTAGATGACATGCCAACAAACATAGGATACAATATCTTTTCAAAGTCATTCACATTAACAAACCACTCTATTGCAAAAACTTTCAATACATTAAGTCAAGACAAAAGATTTTGGCCTGTTGTACATCAGAGAAAACACAGAGCATCAAACATAACAATAAAAAAAACACATGTTGCGTTATCCTCGCGTTATCTTTTCTTGGGTTTAATTCCCGAGGAGTTGAGTTAGATCAGAACTGGTCAAACAAGAAAAATAAAATGCAAATGAGCGATGACATACCAATCTTTTATTCAGGTACAGCCTCATTTTAATCATTTCCTTATCAATACAATTTCATTTATTTAACTTTTTATACTCACAATTAAACGATTTCATGAAAAAAAATTTACTATCGATTAAACTTACAGTGTTATTTCTATTATTCTCGGCGTTTGCACATTCTATTTTTGCTATAGATTACAAAATTAAATTTCGATTTTCAGATGAGCAATCAACTTTAAACAAAGTGATTGTTAGTAATATAACGCAAGGCACTGAAGTTAATATTCCAGCGGGTACTATATTAAATCTCATTGATAGTTCAAATCCAAGTAATCGGGTGAACGGATCAAGGAACGAATTGAAGGTTTTCAGAAATTCAATGTCGGGTGAAAATACAATTACTTTCTATGCTGTTCAGACGGGTAAAGCACTAATAAGCGTATTCAGAGATAATGGAAGTAAAGTGATAACTGAAACTAAAAATCTGGAGCAAGGCAACAATTCTTTTCAGCTATCATTGCCAATAGGGTTTTACATTGTTTCTGTAAGTGGTACCGATTACAAATACACAAGCAAAATTATTAGCAATATAAATGCATCTAGCATTCCCAGCATGGCTTTTCTTGGTGCGGTACCAGCACAATACACTAGCAGTAATGAATCCAATCTGGTATCATTTAATTACAGCGCGGGCGATGTCTTGATTTACAATGGAATTTCTGGTACAAATACTAGCGTTCAAACGGATATTCCAACTAGTGACAAAACAATTGTTTTTGACATAACAGAAGATATAGAGTCCCACACAACCATGTCGAAAGTGGCACCTGCGGACAAGTATGATGCCGTAGTGATAGGAACTCAAACATGGATGGCTAAGAATCTTAATGTCACTAAATACAGAAATGGAGACGAGATAAAACATAAAATAAAAGGCAAGACATATTATGATTATAAGGCACCGAATAAAGATGCTAATTCAATAGGTGAAATCGGATATATGTATAATTTTGAAGCAGTTAAAGACACAAGAGGTTTGGCACCGAAAGGTTGGCATATTCCAACAATTCAGGAATGGGAGACTCTTAATACCTATCTAATGTCGAACAGATATAATTACGACAATAGTATTTCAGGAAATAAAATTGCAAAATCATTAGCCGCCAATTCAGGTTGGAGTGTTTCACGTATCATTGGGGCTGTTGGCAATGATTTAAGCTTAAATAATAAAAGTGGTTTCAATGCACTTCCGGGTGGCTGGTTCGATGGGAATATGTATCTTGACAGATATAATAGCACAACCTGGTGGACCAAGGATCCTTGTTATAATAATTTTATTGATATTAATACGCAATACGGTTGCGTATCCTTGGTCGCTGACTCTGCTAATCTGATTATTGGCTGTTCTAATCTCCAGTCTAGCCGATATATTCGGTGCATAAAGGACAAGTTACCCGTTATAAGTAAACAATTTTTGAGTGTAATTGACGAAAGCAACTTAAAAATCACATGTACGTTCAATGTCAGCGGAAATCAAGACGGAGAGTCGATTAGTACTTATGCCATCTGCAGCACCTCACCTACTCCAGTCGACGATACAGTACAACAAGATCCATTTGCGTACAAAAATATTTCAACTAAAAAAACGGGTGAATTCAAAATTGAGATTTCAAAACTTGAGGCAGGTGTGAAGTACTACATACGCGTGTATGCTATCAATGATGCAGGGGTGGTATATAGCGAAGAAAAAACTTTTATGTTACGACTTAAAGATGTTGACGGAAATATTTACAAGACTATCAAAATTGGCACGCAAGTCTGGATGGTCGAAAATTTACGTACTACAAGGTATCGCAACGGAAGTAATATTAGCAAGATAGTTGACGATAAAAAATGGAGTAATATATCTTCAGGTGCTTATTGCGATTACTATGAAAATGATGCGATTAACAAAAAACGTGGTAAGCTTTACAACTGGCATGCCGTAAATAGCTCTGCGGGATTAGCACCGAAGGGTTGGCACGTTCCTTCTGCAAAAGATTGGAATATTCTTAAAGAATATCTGGTAATCAATGGCTATAACTATGATGGTAGCACTATTATAGACACAAGTAACCCATCTTCTGACAACAAATTAGCGCAATCAATGGCAGCAAATACCGATTGGAGAGTGCCTGAATCTACAAGCCCCTCCTCTGGCAATCCGGGATTTAGTTTACTCTTAAATAACAGAAGTGGTTTTTCAGCACTTCCTTACGTAGTGCGGAAATCGAGCGGAGAGTATTATAAAGATGACAATACCTGCACAAAGTGGTGGACGTCAGATGCAAACAAAGCCGGAGCAATTTTTAGAATCATATACTACAATCTTCCTTATTTAATTACAGACACAGATTCTAAGAACAGTGGGCTTTATATTAGGTGTGTCAAGGATTAATTGCATTATGAGTAAAACTCAGTAGTAGATTCTTTTTGTTAGTTACAACTGATTATACTTATAGTTACTACTTGTTTGAATGTTGACAGTTACCGTTCTATTATATTCGATTTACTTAAACTCTCGCGCTCTGTCAGCAGTTATTCGCAAATAAATGTCCACATTCGCACGGGTAGTTAACAGCTACTAGGCTTGGTAGTCTACTATCCAAAAGCAGTCAATTTGAGTTATAACAAAACAAAGGTTTTGACAATTAGGCAAATTAATACTTGATGACTTGTACTTATTGGTTAAGTCATAGTTACCCCGCACAGATTACGAAGTTGGCTCAGACATCGATTATTTTAATATGATCGATATCTGAGTAGGTTTCGACGTTGCGATTGTATCATCCCATTGCGGTACATTAAGATTGCGTGCAAAGATCATAGTTCGTATTCGTTCAAATGAAGCACTAAAGATGCGAAGTCCAATATCATTGTTTTAAGCTGAGTTTCATTAAGCGAACGATAGGATAGGTAATGAATAAATGTTTTGCGGGTAGTATTAATAGGATGTTACAGCAGACGTACCTTCATTGTACCTCTTTTAGACATCGTTAAATACACTTAATATTGTAATTTTGCATATTGTTATAGATATCCCCATATGCACGAAACATTGGCTGCGTCAAAGGCAAAATCACGAGCTTTGTTGGAGACTTGTAGAAAACTTTACCTTAAAGATTATTATATATTGTCAACTGCAATAAAAAGCACTTGCTTTCATTAAAAAAACGGTCTCAAAAAGTTGAAAACAGTGAGAAATAGTCTTTATAAAACAAACATAAGTGTAGGTATTTTACATTAACACAACTACTTATAGATTTCAAGCACTATAGCAAAATACAAAGAAGTATCAGTTGAAATTGGGTTATGGCGTATGGATAGATATACCGTTTCGGGTTGTAGGTTCGATTGAATGTAATTATAACAAAGTATTTTTTATATCTTCAAAATTAGTTTTTGTGACAAGCAGTTTGGTACATTCACATAGGGAAGTTTCACATAAAAACAATTATAAACAAAATGAATTATGAAAAAAATGAAACTCTATTTTAAAAATTTAGTATGCGTACTGCTACTGGCATTTGCAGCATGTACGAGTGAAACTTCTGTGGCTCCAGAGGCTGCGCAAGTGTTGGATCTGAACAACTTCACATACGGTGAAGTGGCTACTCTTTTGAAGGATGGAAAATCTGTTATCCTGAAGGATAGCACGCATCAAATTCTTGTTTCAAAATTCTCTGTCAATAACAATGCCTTACTAGCTATACCAGATCAATCAGTCGAAGTATACGAAGCATTTGGCAACGATTCCATTTCGGCAACATTGTGCGATAAATTTGTCAGCATACGGGTTGGAAAAACAGGGAGTGAACTTGGGTATGTATCCTATGCTAATTCTGATAATCTGGCAGAAGTAACCGCACAATACAGCCATAGACAGTTTGCAAAAGCAATCATATCCGGGTTAGAAAATGTACAAGAAAACAAATCGCTGAGGATAAATATCTCGTTGGCACAAAAAAACTATCAGAACAGTCTGAAAGAACAAGGTATTTCATTTACGCAGTGTGATGTAGAAAATAATGTACCTTTACTAAAAGAGCAGGCCAGAGTAAATTATGCACTGGCTGAACCGTTGACAGCATACACGCGAAATAAAACTGTAACAATATATCTGCTTATGAACGATAAAGTGACAAACGGACAATTTCCGCCAATATCGTGGGAACTGGTATGGGCCGAAGAAGATGCAGTTAAATCAATTGCAGATGTGTTTAAAAACGACAAACTAAATGCACCTGTACTGAAGTTTATAACCCAAACCTGTAATTTCAAAAGCACTGAAAAATCGACGGTTGACCTCGATAATTTTATAGACTACATTGAAAATAACCCTGTCAAATATCCTACCGGTGGAAAAGATGTTTTTTGTTTTGTTAGAAACTTAGCATGGGGCTTTCTGGGCATGGGCAGTGACCCTGCAGCAGGCGTAGCCTATACAAATACCTATAACATTAACCGACAGAACAACGCCTATGCCTATGGCGTGATAGCTACCAGCAGTTATCAATATACCAAAGTGCTGGCCCACGAGCTTGGACATATTTTTGGGGCAAATCATTCCACCACTCCATGGTACAAGCTTAACTGCGACATTATGAATGCTGCAGTTCAATTATGGACAACCAATTATCATCGTACCGACATCAACCAGGGAACTAAAAATCGGGATGCTATTTATAACAATCTGAAACAAAAATAAATCCAAACGTACCAAAAGTTCAAAAAACAATTTTCTCGTTTTTTGAGTGCCGAACAGTTAAAAAGAGGAGCCCTAAAGTTCCTCTCATTTCCGTACATTCTGAAGTCTATTATGGTTGCTCCTCAGCAGAGCCTATATCCTCAACTTCACTTTAAAGTTATTCATTATTTCTAATAAAAGTACCAACTATTTTTGGCATCATTGTCTTGAAACAAAAAAAACACTTCCAATCATTTTGGGAGTGTTTTTTTGTTTCTGTCAGGCAAATATCTGCAGCGACCTTGGTCATTTGTAGTTAATTATCTTGAGAGTTCTAAAATCATGAACATCCGTCGTTGGGTTCGCTAGCGCATAATTAGCGATTTTAGTTGATTCAGACAACTAATTATCAGCCTACTAACAATTAGATCTCGCCAGAGTTTTAAGCTTAGTCTAACTTAGTACTTTAGTAAACTACACACTATTAGCGACACAACGTATTTTCAGATTAGTGTTTATAAATAGCAGTTTCTAATTCTTCCACTGTGTTAGGCATACTCACCAGATCACCGGCATTAGTTACTAGAAACATATTGGGAGCGCTTAACACATAGTAGTTTGTTGCGGCCTGACTGTTGATACCACCGGGTGCGTATCTATCGATCCAGGGAAAGGCATTGTCCATAAATGCGGGTATCCATTGGTCGCGGCTATTGTCAACACTCACGCTCACCACCTCCAGCTTCTTACTATTGTCAGGCACGGCATACCATTTGCTCAGTGCGGCTAACAACTCCTTACAGTGGTCGCATTCCGAATCGTAAAAGACCAACAAACGGTATGGCTTATTGCAAGTAGCCATGTTGATAGTTTCTTCGCGATCGATAATATCACGTACCACCACATTGCGCACCTTCACACCGGGTTTCATTGTTTTAAGCCCATCAAGCCTTTTAGCAATGGCTATTTTTTTGCTGGTGAGACAGCGGGGATTGTTCAGGTGCTGTTCCAACATTTTCATGCCAGGCACTATGTTATAGGTTTCGTATCCGTTGTAGAAATAATCTACCATCCATCCATACACCCTTGGGTGTCCGGTGGATGCAGCGTCAATAGCCACCTTCCCGGCTTCGGTAAAGAGCGAGTCACGCAGTGCATCGGTGGTAGATATGGCTCCGTATATGCCCATAAAGCCGTTCATCAGTTCGTTCATTTGGCGGCTTTTAAGTATCAGAGTGTCGTTTAAATCAATTTCTTTGAACCAGTTGCTACAGAGTGCATCGGTGCGCATTGCAGGGGTGGTTTTCCAGATTCTATCTTGTAGCCGTTGGAAACGATATAAATGACTTACATATAAATCCTTTTGAGCCATCACCTGCGCATCGATCCAGTGATTGTAGGCTTTCCTTCGCGATTCGTAGGCTTTGAGTACCTGCGTCCACTCGGCCGATCCGGGACGGTCGTACTGCTCTAGTAACTGCTGCAAGAGTCCTAACTGCTGGCGTTGCTGCCCGTTATGATTCATAAACGCAAACCAGGCCTTGTTTTCGCGATCGCCATCCAACAGCAGACTGTCGCCCCGCAGAAAAAGGGGGTTTGCTCCCACCCGAATATCTTCACGGTTGATATATAACTGCAATTCGGCCGGATAAGGTGCATCGCTTTTCTTGGCACGGTAGTCGAAGCGGATAAGAAATTCGCCCGGCAACATAGATTCGGGCACTTCAAAGTGCGCTTCGCCCCCATTTTTCACATCCGGCACAACAGCTAGCGGCGACGCAAATCGGAGTCCATCAAAGGGTGTGAGTGTTATTTTGGAGTCATAAACGCCACGCAATTTTATGCTTAGGTTACGCGGTGCAGCATAGCAACCACTATGCACTATCATAAACAGAAAAAATAGTATTATAGCTACTGGTTGAATGACCTTTGATTTATCTTTATTCATTGGTATTAATCGTTTACATTGTGGTCTTAATTTGATTGACCGTTGGATCGGTTGGTGGCGAGGAGCCGGAATTAGTAACTTTCTTTTATAACACACAAACAAATAGTTCGAGGCCCCTCCCTACTACTTTTGCCCCTGTAATATGGTAAAAAACCTCCGTTTTTGAACTTTTGTGCCATGTTTTTGTAATTGTCTTATATTCCACATTGTCAGTAATTCGCAACTTATACAGCTACTTAGCGTTATAGTAACTCCACATCACTGCTCCACTTTATATCATTCACCCATAGGGTATTGCCCTTCTCCGGCACTCGCTTTTGTAGTGCAGCACACCCACTCATAACCAAGCCCATAGCATGGCACCTACCAGCAAAACTACTCCATTTGCCCCCCCGGGATATACCATTGGGCGAGGGATAACCTACAAAGGTTTCGATTCTGGCAAATAATCAAATAAATCATTTAGTCACGGAGACATTTTATGTTTGCTCCAAACGACTTTGACTTAGATATAGTCGTTGAAAACCCTTCCGGGATGGCTATTAAAACTCTAGCTTCAATGTCGGTAGATTGCGTACTCGTCCAAATATATTGAATACCTCCTCGGTCATTTATTCCTCCAGATGCATCTAGCCAACCAATTTGGTGTGCCCTTATTATCCCCCACGGTGTAGTGCTTAATGCTGTCATGGAGGCTTTTACGTTTGTTATCTCTGAATTAGTAGGAATTCTCCAACTGCCACCTAACAGCAGATAACACGGGTCATTCTCGCGAATCCAATTACTATTTTCGGAGATAGCATCGGTCCAAGTGGCCGATCCGATATAACCTTTCGCCCTGTTAAACCGCCAGTACCAACCAGTAGATGCGGAAGAAATGTCATTTTGATCTGTGGGAACACTTGTGGCACCTAGATCTTGTAAAATCCAGCATTTAGTAGAGCCTGACTTGTTCGAACTTTCAGTTGAGTAGGTCACTGTTTTATCTACAGGTGCAACACCATCGGAAGCCTTGTGGTCATAAGTAAACGATTCATTACACTGCGGTATTCCTCCAGCTGTTGCTGTGAACTTAATAAAAGTAGTGCCATTATAAACAACAAGACATTTTTGCGTAGTGTCGTACATCGTCAGTCCCTCCACCGGGTTAGCAATGTTAGCAATTTGAGCAGAAGTCATGCGGGGAGGCAAGAAACCTTTGTCGGTGGCTGTCATATCTATTACCGCCGAAGCGGCAGGAGTGCTGGTACCAAAGCCCTCCTGGGCTTTGACCAAGGTGGTGCTACATGCCATCAGGAGCAGGAGCATTGCAATTGTTTTGTTCATAATTATTCTGTTTTTCTATTGTGTTAATTTTTAAGTTTGTCTGTCACCCTGCCGATGTGCTGTTGAGCGATGGTGGTTAGATATTTTCTTTTATAGTAAGATTGTCTAAAAAGTTACACCTTAGGATACCATAAAGGATATAATACTCATTTCTGGTCATCAAATCTTAGATTCTTGCTATAATATACCATACTGTACCGCTCGATTGGAATATCCACCCCTGATTTTTCAACGAACCTGAAATACCTGTGGATCCATTGGCATCATCAATATTCGCTCCTCCATTTACTTTTACAGTAACAGTGCCCGAACCAACGTTTTTCACGGCGTATTTTTTACCCGTACATGTTGTCGGATTCGGCAATGTAATGGTTGAAGTAACAGATACAAAAATCGATTCATCAGAAGTAAGAAGAGGATATGCAGAAGTACTAACATTTGTGATCGAAGTGCCTTGCTGATCGAGCTGATAACGGGTACCTCCGGCAGTAGCCGTGAAATAGAGATGCGTCCCATCGTACTCAATGACACCTGCTTCGGTGGTAGTAAGTTTGGTACCGGCAGTAAGTTTCAATGGAGCAGTACCTACAGCGCCCGTTGAAGTCGGGAGTTGGAGACTCGCCGTAGGCGTCACTCCAATACCAACTTTACTATAAAGGTCAACAACACTATTAGCACCTCCTATAGTAACTTTCGAACCACTACTACCTGTTCCTATTAATATTTTTTGTGAAGCATCGGAAACACCAATCGCAATGTCACCTATACCATTTTCACTTCCAATTGTAATGTTTCCTGTTCGATGAGGAATTATTTTAATTGCACTGACACCTTTACCACCCATGATCTTTGTTTCATTGTATAAGTCCGTATACGAGCCGATTTCTACAGCCGATTTCCCGGCAGTATTCGTACCTGATCCGATTTTAATAATTTTGTTTGCGCTACTAGCACCTGCTCCAATATTGATGGTCTGTTCATTAGTATTTGTGCTATTTCCAATATTCACTGTAGATGCACCGCCACAATTTCCTATTTCCACTGTAGATGCACCGCCACCACCTCCAATTCTCACCATTTGTGAATTCGTGGAAGAACCAATGATAATGTCCCCTTTACCATCATCAGCTCCAATCTGAATCTGTCCTGCCAGATTAGGGATTATTTTAATTCCAGTTGAAGTTAAATTTCCTCCACCCTTGATCACGGTTACATTAGCATCCCTTGCATTCGAGCCAATCGTTATAGCCGAAAACCCGCCGCTAACAGCTTGGCCTGTTCCGATATTAATAGTGTTTGATTCGACACAAGCACCTGCTCCAATATTGATGGTCTGAGGTGAATTATTTGCGCCATTTGCGATATTTACCGTGTTGCCCGCAGTACCATTTGCTATATTTACCGTAGACACACCAGCACCTGTTCCAACGTTTACCGTTTGTGCAGCGCTGGAATTACCAAGGGTAATGGTACCTTTTTGATCAGTGCCACCAATGTCTATTTTTCCGTTGACTGTTGAAGCTCCAATTGTATAATTCGAACCTGCCACGCCGTCAAGGGTATAGTTACCAGTACCCACTTTCTCGACAATACCAGTAGTGCCTGCAGCATTACCAATGGTAATCACATTACCACCTGTGGTTCCAGTAGCTATATTTACGGCTCCAGTGGAAGTTCCTGTATTAATATTCGTTGCATTGGTTGAAGAATTGTCATTTATACTCACAGTTGCTCCTGAAGCAGTTAAACCAGCGCTAAAAGTTCCAAAGGCAGTAAATGTTTTTTTACCTGCTATTGCTGTTTGATCTGCTGATAAGTCAACCCAATTTTGACTATTTGAACCGGTTCCACCGTTGGCTACAGGCAAAATGCCGGCAGAAGCTGGCAAACCACTTAGCAACGACCAACTGGGTGCAGCATTGGCTGTACTCATCAGAATAGCACCTGTGGTAACATGAGGACTCAAAAGAGAAACGCTATTTGTACCGGCACCATACATCAAATGATTAGCGGTGATTGCACCTAATCCGGTTCCACCCTGAGGAACAGTTACAGCCGCATAAGTGGTCAGAATAGTTGCATTGGCATTAGGCAAGGTAAATGTTTTCTTGGTTGAGACAGGACCTGAAAATTCAGTAAAACCATTGCCTGTTCCACCGTAAGCGGAAGCAATAACACTGGTAAGATCGGCTGAACCATCAAAGCTACCACCATAAATACTACGAGAGCTGGCCAACTTAGTTGAAGTAGAAGCATTACCGCTTAAGCTAGCGGTAATGGTGCCGGCACTAAAATTTCCGGTACCATCACGAGCAACAATGGTACCTACTGTATTGTTGCTAGTGGCAGTGGTGGCAGAGTTGGTTACCCAAGACAAATTACCAGAGTTGTCGCTACTCAAAATTTGCCCATTTTGTGTTGGTGCCGCACCAGGCAAAGTGAGGGTATAAGCAGTAGGTGATGATGTGGTAGCAAAAATAACCGTTCCTGAAGTTGAGCCCGAGAGGGTCAATTTTTTTCCTTTAGCTAGAGTTACATCCCCATTAAGCGAAACAGCACCCCCACCAGTTTTGAATGTACCAGTAGTGGCTCCAGATTGATCGAAATCACCAGCTGTAATTGCCAATGCAGTATTTGCGGTTGTTGCACCACTGGCAGTAAGACTTAAACCAATATTAGTACCGCCAGCAGCATTAGTGCGTGTATTAGATATAACTGCAGCAGTGGTGGTAGTTCCAGAAGCACCCATAGTACCGGATGCTGATAAATTTAACAATGCAGATGTAGCAGTAGCAGATGTTGATGTTGATGCAATTTTTAAGGCAGTACCAGTAGTCAATGCCTTTGCGTTAATCGTCAAGGCATCTTGTGTTGTAGCACTATCCCAATTCCAGGTTTGTGCCTTGTCGCCATTATTTATTGTATTAGCAAACTGGGCTCCAGTGAGATTTGAAAAATCTGGGGACACAGGTATAGCCCATTTAGTTCCAGTCCATATAAAAAGAGCTATTCTTTGACAACTGCTAGAACCTGGATCGCCATTTACACCTAACACCACATTATCAACAGTTAAAGGCGCAGTGCCATTATTTACTATGTAAAGCATTTTACCTGCCACGCTCGAGCCAGATGACGGGCTCGGTATCCTTATCCACACATTAGGTGATGTTTGGGTTATTAGCAAGAAAGTATTGTCATCTACATCAGTCTGGCTTATTGACGTGTTAAAATCTGGAAAGTTTGCGATAGCCTTTGCCTTAAATATGGTTGTTCCATTATTATGTAAAGTAGCAGCTGGAGTAGCTGTACCAATACCAACGTTACCATTAGCTAATACCGTCAGCCCGGAACCAGCAGTACTGTTAGCTTGTATAGTGGCCACTACTTTTCCTGAGCTAGAAGCGTTATTCACAACAGATAGCAATCCGCCAGAGCCAGCTCCGGTCGACGATAGCTTCAATAGACTACCGCTGGTTAATGCATTACCGCCGGTTATAGTTAGCGCGCTGCCGGTTGTCAAAGCAGGAGCAGCAATCGTCAATGCATCTTGTGTTGTAGCACTATTCCAATTCCATGTTTGTGCATTGTTTATATTATCAATAGTATTCGTTGCACTGGCCGCAAGAAGGTTGTTAAGTTTAATTGAAGGCTGTGCGTTTACCCAATTAGTTCCATTGAATTTCAGAATATCATTAGTTGATAAACTCGATATTATTAAAGCTGCACCTTTCAACTTATCAACTGTGGTGTTTCCCAAAGATCCTAAAACATCGCCAGATAAACTTGTATTGCCAGCCATAAGCAGGTGCCACTGAGTTCCTTTAAAATAATAATAACCCGCAGTAATAGCACTACCATCTACATTATACACAATCAAACCATCTGCCGGATTGGGAACTGTGGTTATATCATCGATAGCGGTAAGCTTTACCTGTGGCAGCAGCACCCCTTTATTCGTTGAGCGTACATCGAGCATAGCAGAGGCGTTGGGCGTACGAACACCAATACCTACAGCACCGTCAGATTGTGCATTGACACCTCCACTTATTGCTACAAACAGCATCAGATTGGCAAATACTTTACTAAAACTTTTCATTGGGCTATATTTTTATTTTTCAATTTTCAATGGGTTGTATAAAAAATCTCCGTTTCATCTATCTAATTCGGGATAGAGCGGATTCTATTCATCACGTATTGTTGCTGGTACATCGCATAACCTTTATATCTGTCGATACTCGCAAGGAGCCCTACTTGTATGGAACTAAACAAAAAAAAACTGCGAATCATTATTCGTTTGCACTTTAATGTTCTACTGAATAATATTTTAGCAGATTATCCCCGGATTTAAAGTAGTCAGATACTGATTGGATGAAGCCACCTCTATATAAAACACAAAATTATCTAAACATTTCAATTTAAAATCAGATACAATGGGTACATCTAGGGTACATTCATTATTAATACACACAAAAACAGGTGAGATCACTCTTATTATGCCGCGGTTTGGGGATTTTCCTTCGGTTTACCGGGATATAAACTCGTTTTCTGAATAAAAAAACAATTCAGTGCAACAACCTAGAAACAGTAATTATACTATACTCTATATGCTTGATAAACTAGAGCTAACTTACAATGAACGTTAATACCCCTAAGCAGACATTGGAGTGGGTACTACACGTCACTAATCGCCAGCAACAGTTGTTTGGCAATCAATAAGCAGGCTTACTTTTCCAGCAACTTCGTCTCCTCGAACGTGGCATATCGTCCGGCTATTTTACCTTCTTTATCTATCATAAAAAGCGTGGGTGTACCAAGTACGGCATAATTCTTATAATTTTCGCTCAGGAGACCTTTACCATCAAACAGTTTATCGCTCCAGGGAAATTCATTGGCCAAGGTCTCGAAAGATTTGCGGTCGGTATCGGCAGCAATAGAGATGACGCGAATACCCTTTTGTTGCAAAGCAGTATAATGTATGCGGATTTGTTTCAATTCACGCGTGCAAAACTCGCAACTCGAATCATAGAAAATAAGCAATGTTCCGTTCTTACCCCACGGCTTCATTTGCTTTGGGCTGAGCTGAACTACTCCTTTGCCATCAAAAGTGGTTAGTTCTAGCACAGGTGCCTCAGAGCGTTCGGTTACAGTCACCATCGATAAGATACGTTTCACCTGCGGTGACACAGTTGTTGCATCCTTTAACCATGGACGGGTTTTCAGCGCATGTTTTACGATCGTCTCGCCGGCACCCAGCCAGCTGAATCGTTCGGTCTCAGTTATGAAACTCGACAGCAAAGCGCTGTAATACGGTTCCTGAAGCCGATCCAGTATTTTGCATGCTGATGCTGCAAAAGCATCGCGTTTATCAGCTTTGTCAATTTTATTGAACATACTGAGATAATAATTGGGAATACTGCTCCACAGTTCCGCACAGCTATAAAGCGTGTTAAAATCAACCTTCTCTTCCAACTCCTTTTGCACTTCCACTGACAGTAGCGCATCTTGTTTATTTTCAGCCATAAAGAGCCGTTCAAGAAACTCGTTGTGGCGCAAAAAACTGGCGGCAAAAAACGGACTGTCTCGCTCCTCTTCCTCTATCGATTTATAGTCATTCAGCGCCTGCTGCTTTTCTACTGCCAGTAGTTGGTGCAACTGGCTATTAGCGTCGTCATATTGCTGCAAACCGGCTTCGATCCATGCCCGTTTGCGCAAGAGCTTGGACTTGCTGTCGAAAACCCGGTATAGAAAGTCATTTTCCGGCGATCCGGTAATCTTTGTATTTTGTTTACTCATAGGGGTTCCAGTACAGATGAGCATAATATCAGGCTCTCCGGCGATAAATTGCATACCACTTCTATCTATCACCAGGGTAACCATTATCTTTCTGCTGGCATCCGGCAAATGCATGGTAACCTGTCCTTTGCTATCGAGCACGGTAGGCAGCGAATCGACAATCCCTCCTCTTTGCCAGTAAAGCTTACCCGTTTTACCTGGCAATAACTTACAATCAATGTGAATAGTTTGTGCCGACAGACACACACAGACACATAATAAAAGAAGGTTGATAACAGTTCGTTTCATTCGTATTTTGTTAATTAACTAGTTCTGGTCTTCTGAAAAACTAAGTCTAAGTTTTGAGATCAAATTAAGGTATTCTATAGTTTATACTTACCCATAAAATCAAATTTCTACAGAAATTTGATTTTAATTCAGCTTTGCAACTGGTGCTGAACACCAATTCATTGCTGTTCCTGAATTAGCTAGACAGCTACACCCAAGAGTAAATACTCAAGTGGATAACACCATAGACCAAACTAATATACTCTTAGCGCTGCAACTTTTTAGAACAAGTTGTTATAATGTTACGGATTTAAACTCATTGTGCGTACGCACCTCACTTTACCTTGGGTTACTGGATAACCTACGGTTCCGGCGGATTCAGGTTTTACAGTAGTAGTATTCCACAGTACGTCCCATGGTGCACCCACCATTTTTGAATCGTTAATCGTGCTTGAATAGTATAATCCCGGAGATAGATCAGATACCCCCACTGGGCTCACATACGTCCACAAGTAAGGCGACGTGTTCTGTAATATCGATGCGGCGGTGGCTAGTTCAGCGATATTTGGCAATCTAAATGGAAGAGTTTCAGAACTCACACCCGGGTTTATGCAACTTGCCTGAATGTTAGTCCAGTTAAAATAGTTTACGACCGGTGTATCAAATGGCGCGAAACACAAATTTTGATTCGTTGCTGTAAAACTTGACATATAGCAGGACAGCGATCCAGAGCAAGTCGCTGATACGCGAGTAACACCGTAATTCAGTTCGTACGATCCATTTACACTCACAACACCAGAGCACGATGGCATTACAGCAGTGATAGATGACCCGCCGAAATTTATGTTAAATTTTGCGGCACCTCCAGATGAAGGCGTACCTTCTACCGCGTATATCAAAGTTCCACCAATATTATTTGTTAAACTACCTGCTGTCAAAGTTGCTGTTAAACCAGTTACCCCTGTCGACTCAATGGTCACCCCTGGGCCATATATAGAATTATTACCCCCGGTATAATTGACTTTTAGATTTCCGGTGTAGTATGTATTTGTCAAGCAAAAATTGTCCGATTCGTACGAAAACGCAGTAAGAGCATCAACCTTATTAACAGGCAATTGAACAGTTGTATTTGTCACGCCCCCAAAGTTGATTGTAAAGTTTGCAGTACTGCCAGTCCCAGTTGGTTTGCCTGCTATATTATAAGTAAGAGTTCCGGTACCTGTGGTTAGGGTATTTGGTACCAATGTGGCAGTAAGACCCGTGATTCCCGTTGAAGTAATTACGTCTGTAGGGTAAGCAACTCCACTACCACCTGTGTAAGAAATCGTCAGAACACCCGAACAAGAAGTGTTGATAGTAGCGCTTTTCGGTAAAAAAGTAGGCGAGCTTAAAGTCGCAACCTTTACAACAGGTAAATTAACAACAAAATTTTGTCCTCCAAAAGAGAAGGAAAATTTAGCATTCCCACCCGAAGTTGGTTTGCCTGTTATTCTAAAAATCAAACTTCCAGCTCCGTCAACTAGCGTGCCGGCAGGCAGGTAAGCGCTAAGGCCCAATCCGTCAGGCGTATTGATATTTATTGCCGGATAAGGTGCACCTGCGGTTCCGCCCAAATAAGGAATGATTAAATTACCGTTATAACTCGAGTTATAGACGGCATTTCCTGCTGGGAAAGTAGGCTCAAGCAATGTAATATTTCCGATAACAGGAATCGAGGCGTCGATATGTGATCCACCAAAGTTGATAGAAAATAGTGCGTTTCCCCGGTTTATGGCGGATCCAGAGATGTAATAGGTAAGGCTACCATTCCCTGATTGCAGACTGTCTGGCTGCAAGGTTGCAGTCAATCCGGTTACACCCATCGAAACAATGGTTGAGCTCACGTAGGGCGCAGAAACACTTCCACCCGAATAAGGAATTGTCATAGTTCCGACGTAGGGCGAACCTATTGTAGCGCTACCGGAACTTAATGATGTGGCAGTAAAATTAAGCGCATCAACACTAATCACAGGCAGGCCGACAGTACAAGTTATACCGCCTATAGAGATGGCAAACAAGGCGTTACCACCAGTGGTAGGCACACCACTTATATCATAAACCAAAGTACCACCAGTGGAGCTTAATTTACCGGCATGCAGCGTAGCAGAAAGACCAGTAACGCCTGTAGAAAAGATAACTCCACCGCCTGGGTAAACCATTCCGTTACCGCCCGTGTAAGGAATGGTCAGTGTACCACTATAGGAACTTCTGGCAATTGCACTGCCTGAAGTAAAAGCCGCCGACGCAGGACAGATAACAGAAATATTTCCCACCGTTAAGCTGGCAGAGCAACTTTGCCCACCGAAGCCTATAGAAAATGAAGCCGCACCGTTGGATGAAGGTACGCCTGTTATATCATACACCAAATTGCCACCACTGCTAGCGCACGTGCCAGCACGCAGCGTGGCGGTGAGTCCGGTAACATTCGTGGAAGAGATGGTGCTGCCTGTAGCATAGCCAACATCATTACCATTTGTATAAGGTACAGTCATCGTACCGCTATAAGGAATACCTGCAGTTGGAGTTCCACTAAAAACAATACTAGCACCTGTGAGGCCGGAGACCGTGGCACAGTCACTAAATCTAACCCATTTATTAGTTAACCAGTAATAATAACCGGGAGGTAACCCCGGAACCGTAGTTGTTGTGTTATAAACCATTAAGCCTTGGGCGGGTGCAGTGATGGGAGCAGCAGCGGTGGTGGCAGTAAGAGCCACACGCGGAATAAGAACACCTTTATTAGTAGCCGTCATATCCACCACGGCAGAAGGATCGGGAGTGTTGGTACCAAAACCCTGCTGGGCAAATGTTGTAGCCAAAGATGAAATGAGAAAAAAGAGAAATATAGAAATCTGAAATCTGAAATTCATAACTTTGGTATTTAATTTACACAATTATCGCAGACTGCTTATAATTCTGGAGTAAACCTGACAATCAAGTATTGTATTCTTACACAATTCTTTTTTTATATTTTGAATAGAGTTGGAACTTGCGAAAACCTGTTTGAACTGTTATTTACTTACACAACGGCTGTCTTAGCGTTTTTTCAAAACTTCTATCATTTCTCTCTGCTCGATTAACTGCTTTAGCAGAACTTTCATCAATTTCTTCTGTTCAGTGAGTTGTACCTGTTGTGCTTCAATAGTTGTTTGCTGTTGCTTTATCTCTTGCTGTTGCTCCTGCACCGCCTTTACCAACGGAACGGTAAAAAGTGAGTAACTCACTGAATATATGTCTTTCGAATGAGCGGGAGTATCTACCCCATCAAAATCGTATCCAAGGCTTTTAGCAGCCTGTTCTACATCCTGAGCTCCAAAGCCGGTATGTACTACCGACTCTACTTTTTTTCGATCAGCTTTGTTTACAACAGAATAGTCGGGCTTACGCCCCATTATACTGTCTTGCTTATCAAGGTTAAAAGTATAAGTAATAGGCTTCAACTTTAACACAAAATCCAATCCGGGCACATTCTCTTTTATATTCTCCTTTATGCGTTTATCCGAAAAGCTTAAAGTTCCTGAAGTTCCGGTATATACTTTTGACATAGTATTTCCTATCGTGATCGAATTCATTCCAAGAGCGGTTACACCATTTCCCACAACAATAGCATTCGAAAAACCACCATCAGTACTATTATTACCAATAACAATATTATTATCTACACTTGCACGGGCTTTAGATCCGATAACGATATTATTACTCCCTGCTATTTTAACAGAATCAGCACCACAACCAATAGCTATATTATAATTCCCTGACGTTACGCTTGATAATGCATTGATTCCCAGTGCTATATTTCGGTAGCCAGACTGATTTTTAGTTAGAGCATTATAACCGATAGCACTGTTCTGTGAACCGTCAACATTAGCATATAAAGCATAATATCCAACAGCCGTATTGTAGCTGACGGTATTACTTTTAAGTGCGAAATCTCCAATTGCTGTATTATAATTCCCACTGATATTTCCATAGAGAGACCAATTTCCTGTAGCTACATTATTAAATCCGGTACTGTTAGAATACATAGCTCCCTCGCCTATAGCCACATTTCGACTACCTGTAGTATTTGAGAATAAAGTAGCTGGCCCTAAAGCGGTATTATAGCTCCCATCCGTATTCTTATACAAAGCATCCCGACCAACAGCAGTATTAGAGTCTCCTCCTGAATTAGTCAATAAAGATTGAAATCCAACAGCTGTATTATTCGCGTGGGTAGTGTTTTTCAATAAGGCAAAAGAGCCTACAGCTGTATTACCGATACCACTAGTATTTGCAGCTAAAGCATTAGTACCAACGGCAACGTTTCCGTCGACCGTATTATGATACAAAGCTGAATCACCAACAGCCACATTTTGTGCACCAGTGTTATTACCTGCTAATGAGTTACGTCCTACTGCAGTATTAAAAGTACCGGTAGTATTACTATACAGAGCTTTACTACCTAGAGCGGTGTTAGGACCAGCAGTGCTATTATTAAGAGACTGATAACCAACAGATGTATTATCTGAAGAAACTTTACTAGAAGACAGTGCAGAAAATCCTACACCCACATTACGAAAACCTGTAGTATTACTCAGCACAGCACCAGAACCAACAGCTGTATTACCATTAGCTGTATTATAGTTAAGTGCATTGTAACCAACAGCTACGTTGTCTTCGTTATCTTTATTATTATATAAAGCATTATATCCAACAGCCACATTATTTCTCCCAGATTCATTGGAATACGATGCATTCGTTCCAAAAGCGCAATTGTAGACTCCGTCGACATGAGCGGAACCAGGACCAAAAGAAACAGAATTAGTCCCTATAGATCCTGCATATATAGAGTTACGTTTAAAAACCAAATCCACATTATCAGTGGTGCCAATAAAGTTGGCAGTGGCAGTAGTTCCACTATTTCCGAATGTATTCCATGCGTTTCCATTGTTAAGCAAACGCACCCAGATAGTACCATTCCAATAATAATAGCCGGGAGTGACATCAGCACCTGTATATGTATTATAAACCATTAAACCGATGGGTAGTGTTGTCCCAGTAATGGGAGCAGCAGCACTAGTGGCAGTAAGAGCCACACGTGGGATAAGAAGGCCCTTATTAGTAGCTGCCATTTCCACCACAGCTGAAGAATTGGGAGTGTTGGTGCCAAAACCCTGCTGTGCAAATGCAGTAGCCAAAGATGAAATAAACAAAAAAGAGAATACAAAAAATTTAGTTCTTAAATACATAATATATATATCGTTTATCAACAAAACCCGTAGTGTTTTTGGCTCAGGATGCCTTTATCGCACATTGGTGTATGTTTTTTATAATTAAAAAAAAATCCGTTGTGAACACATTAGAATATTGTGTAGATAATCATACTATTTTAAATTCTGCAAATAATCCACCAGTTTGAACCATCCGATTGGAAAGTCCAGCCCTGATATTGTAATGCACCTAAAATACCTGTGGTTGCTGCTACCCCATCAATAGTTCCTTTGGCTGATTTTACAGTAACAGCACCCGTACCAATGTTTTTCACATTACATTTTCTGCCTGTACACGTTGTTGCATCTGGTAGTGTGATAGTTGCAGTTCCAGTTACTAAAACAGTTTCTTCAGTACCAATTGGATAGTCAGTACCTGTGGGAACAACTGTACCAATCAAAGCAACCGTTCCTGTAGCATCCGGCAAGGTAATTACTTTATTTGAAGTAGCTACCAAAGCAGGGGCGTTTAAGGTTACATTGTAAATTCCGGCATCACCATCTTCGAACACTATTTTTCCAGCAGTACCAGTAGCAGCTGTTCCTAAATTAAGGGTAGCTCCGCTTACAGTAGCTGTACCGGTAGTAGTAAGATTGGAAGTAAATGTCGGAGTAATTTTAGAGCCGTCAATAGCAGCAGTAGTACTTACATCAGCGTTCGCAATCGTACCATCAAGGATTTTGGAAGAAGTTACTTTTCCATCACCGATACTATTTGCACCAACAGTACCAGTCAAATCACCAGTTAAATTAGCACCAGTCAAATCGCTGATTAAAGCAACAGTTCCAGTGACATCCGGCAAGGTGATGGTTTTGTTTATGGTGGTTGGAGTCCACGTTAAGGTACCAGTAATACCTGCACTCTGCAATACCAATTGGTTATTTACTCCTGAAAGGTTTAAAGAAGGCATAGAAAGAGCAGCACCTACGACATTGCCTATCGAAGGAACGCCGCTGCTACTGGTCACTAAAATGCCATTGTTACCGGAGGACAAACCGTCAATTACGTTGGAGGATGAGGAATATAATAATTGATTTGAGGTACTGGTGGTTGGAAAGGTTATTGTACTCCATGCTGGCGCAGTACCGGTACCACCACTACTTAAGAACTTCCCTATGGGAACATCAGATAATTTGGATAAAGTGCTAGTACCCGAAGCATAAATAAGATCGCCTATAACATAAGAGGCTAACCCGGTACCACCATTGACAGCAGCCAAAACTGCACTTCCAGCGAATGAACCATTATTAGTAACTGTTCCCGTAAAGGTTGGGGAAAATGCAGGTGCATACGCTGTACTCGTATAGGCATTCGTACCTAAGGTTCCACCAGCTCCTATATTAAGCGTTGAATTATCGTTGCCCGATAAAATCAAACTATTGTTAATTTTCAGCGTTTTTGAAGTTGTACTTCCTCCCGCTACAGTAAAACCGGTAGTTTGTGCCGAAAGTGTCAACCCATTTACCGAACTTGGCGTAATCGCACCCAAACCAATAGTTAAAGCAGGCGTTGATGTGCCATTAGTCCACGTAGCAGTAACCCCATTATTAGCTGCAGCTGTTGATACCGAAGTAACGGTTCCCGTAGCTGTAGCTGCCCAAGTGCCATCACCTCTCCAAAAAGTGGATGACGAAGCATTTATGCCACTATTAAGATTACCAACAGGTAGGTTGCCCGAGACGTGTGATGCCAAGCCAATCTTTCCCCACAAAGGAGCGACTCCAGCACCTCCTGAAAGTAAAGCATTTCCTATGGCAATATCGGAGAGTTTAGACAATGTAGATGCAGTTGAAGCATAAAGCAGATCACCAATAGCATAAGTACTTTGACCGGTACCACCAATGGCAGCGGGCAAAACAGCAGTTCCAGCGTATGAACCATTATTAGTAACTGTTCCCGTAAAGGTTGGGGAAAATGCAGGTGCATACGCTGTACTCGTATAGGCATTCGTACCTAAGGTTCCACCAGCTCCTATATTAAGCGTTGAATTATCGTTGCCCGATAAAATCAAACTATTGTTAATTTTCAGCGTTTTTGAAGTTGTACTTCCTCCCGCTACAGTAAAACCGGTAGTTTGTGCCGAAAGTGTCAACCCATTTACCGAACTTGGCGTAATCGCACCCAAACCAATAGTTAAAGCAGGCGTTGATGTGCCATTAGCCCACGTAGCAGTAACCCCATTACTAGCTAAAGCTGTTGATACCGAAGTAACGGTTCCCGTAGGTGCAGGTGCCCAACTTAGGAGTCCGGAACCATTAGTAGATAATACCTGTCCTGTACTACCTGCAGTTGTTGGCAAAGTTAGTGTATAGTTAGCGCTTGTCGAATTCGAAGGCGTAATTGTTACTGCTTTTGCATTACCTGTAAATACTAACGATTTACCACTTGCAAGGGTGGTATTACCGTTAAGAGCAACTTCCCCTGTGCCGGTTTTGAAAGTACCACCACTGCCCGATTGATCGAAATCACCAGCAGTGATAGATAATGCAGTATTGTTTGTTGCACCACTAGCAGTAAGACTTAAACCGATATTGGTAGAATTTGTTCCCGTTCGTGTGTTAGATATAGCAGCAGCAGTGGAGGTTATACCATCAGTGGAATTAATACCAGTGGCCATAGCTTTAAACAGCCTTGAAGTAGACTCAGCAACGGTGGAACTACTAGTAATAGCTAAGCCAGTACCGGTGGTCAATCCATTGGCTTGAATGTACATGGCAGCACCCTTATCAGTGACATCTTGTATTCCAACACCAGCTCCGGTATGAGTTCCTGTAAATTTGAATTGAACACCACCATCCCATGTCAAATCACCCTTAGAGCCAATAGACGAAAACAAAGTTTTAGCAATAGATGAAGTACCATCAGAATTCAAGCTTAATAATTTTCCTGTATTAGTAAGATTATCACCCGAAAGTGTAATATCTTGCAAACTACCTATAAACGTGGTAGATGCTGAATTTATAGATAAACCTGTTGCTCCGCAGATTGAATTAACAGCTAAGTTTATAGCACTGGTGCTGTTATAAACACTTGACGCAATATCAATAACTTTACCAGCTCCTGATTTATCAGCTATGAGTATGCCAGCGTTAGTGCCATGAGCATTAAAGTCAAAATTAACTAATCCATTGGTGGCACCATTGGTGGCACTGACAGATTTCACTCTTAACAAGGTACCACTCGTACTTGTATTTGCGGATCTGATATTTAACCCTACACCAGCTGATAAATTATTAACAATTATATTTACGGCTGTATCAGCAGTAGCTGTGTCATCTATTTTCAGCCCATTTCCAGAGTGGTTACCTTTAAAATCGAAATGTACAATACCATCCGTCGGAGCAGTTGCTGTGGAAGATACCAGCAGTGCGTTTCCGGTATGTGAGGCATTGGTACTGCTTATCGTAAATAAATTATTTGAAGTTATAGCATTACTAGCAATAGTAAATGGATCTGCTGACCCTGAAGTATTCCAATTCCAGATTTGAGCATTGTTTCCATTATCAATAGTATTCGATCCAGTGGCAGAAAGAAGGTTATTTAGCTTAACTGAAGGCTGTGCGTTTACCCATTTAGAAGTAGCGTTATCATATTGCAACACATCTTGATCGTTTAAAGTTCCGCTTGGCAAAGCTATTCCTTTCAACTTATTAACTGTGGTGTTTCCCAAAGATCCCGTCACATCACCAGATAAAGATGTATTGCCATCCATAAGCAGGTGCCATTGAGTTCCTTTAAAATAATAGTAACCCGCAGCAATAGCACCACCATCTACATTATACACGATCAAACCATCTACCGGAGCGGTAACTGTGGTTTTATCATCGATAGCGGTAAGCTTTACCCTTGGCAGCAACACTCCTTTATTCGTTGAGCTTACATCGAGCATAGCAGAGGCGTTGGGAATACGAACACCAATACCTACAGCACCGTCAGATTGTGCATTGACACCTTCACTTATTGCTACAAACAGAATCAGACAGGCAAATACTTTACTAAAACTTTTCATTGCACTATGTTTTATTTTTCAATTTTAACGACTAAGCACATTTAACAGAACGAATAACTATTTGTTCCATCATTCTATTTCACATAGTGCAGGTTCAATTTTTTCTACTTAAATTAAGTATTTATCTTGAAATTGTAAACGTATCACTTTGCTCTGCTAGCAGAGAAACGGCAATATCGCTCATTCAGTAGTCAGACACAGTTCAATATCAACTATCATAATTAAGATCCTAAGGCACTTCTAAATCAACCAAATAGCATATTATCGTTAATTTTAATTTATAGACAATACATTGTATAATTATCGCTATGTTTTCAATTTCGATCTTCTTTATGCTAATTAGAATTGCTCCTATACCAATAGAAATACATCCTCTGCGAATTAGAACCTAGCCGATAGCAATTGGCATAAGTCCAATACGAGATAGAATCAATAGCAATATGACGCGTAGATGCGAAATAATAAGGAATAATCCTATTGTCAAATAGAAAGCTATGCACCCCATAAGACTATTGCAGCCGACCAATATCACTATCAATAACCAAAAGTCAGGACTACCCTACCCTCTTCAGTGCATAACTTTCCAACCGGTTTTCATCTATACATAACTTTGTTTCACATTAATTTCCTACTTGTATCCACTCATCACCATCCCACTGAATAGTCATTTTATTTCCAAGCGTAGTACCATCAATAGCATTACCTGAAAGTATCACATTTGTAGTAAGATCAACCGCTGTTCGTACAGATACAGAAAGTGTAATTTTATAGTTTGATAAATTCACTATTCTAAAAATTCTACCCACTACAACACCTGTAGGTAATGTAAAGGTTACATCACCGGTAGCAGTTTTGCCAAGCACCACTGTATAGTCAGTCAATGTAATAGGATAATCAGTTGTCTTCTTAACGAGTGGAGAAACTCCAAGATCTAAGGCCGCAGGTTCCCATTTCGATGTGCTATTGTTGTAAGTTAACACCTGACCGGTAGTTGGAGTAGTTGTAGCTACTTCAACACCCTGAATCTTGGCAACCTTCGTTTCATCGTATTTTCCGGTGACATCACCTTTGAATACATCTAGTTTTGCTATTTTTAGTGCCTCAGCATCAGTGGCACGGTTCTTTTCACTGGTAATACCAGCCAAAATTGCGTCATCTACATACGTCTTGACTGCTCTCTGGGTTGGGAAAAGATCATCGCTCGTTCCTAAAGCAGTTGCTGTCGATTTATTTGCAGCAGTTTCTTTTGTATCCAATGCTGACTGGGTGGCAGCGCTTATTGGTTTTGCTGCATCTG
>JAFLKK010000005.1:35510-351078 GCA_019163375.1 Paludibacter sp. | reverse complement strand
GGACCCTCTGATTAACAGTCAGATGCTCTAACCAACTGAGCTAAGGAAGAATTTAGTTGTACATTTTTTTCTCAAATGCTGTGCAAAAGTAATAGGTTTTATTGAAATATGCAATATCTTTGCACAAAAAATACGGAGAATTTTATGAAAAGAATTTTAGGAATGGGTAATGCTCTGACTGACATTTTATTGCAGATAGAGCATGATGAGGTGTTGGCAACATTAAATTTGCCAAAAGGCAGTATGCAGTTAGTAAATGGCCAATTTTCGGATCAACTAGGTACTGTTTTGAGCGGAATAGCAAGAAAAATGGCTACCGGTGGCTCTGCTTCGAATACAATAAATGGTCTTACAAAGCTTGGAGTCACTGCCGGTTTTGTTGGGAAAGTAGGAAAAGATGATGTTGGAACCTTTTTTACGAACGATTCTATCAACAATGGTGTCACTCCGCATCTTCTGATCAGCGAAACGCCCTCCGGACGTTGTACGGTATTGGTGTCGCCCGACGGTGAACGTACGCTTTGTACTTTTTTGGGTGCTTCGTGCGAATTGGATGCCAATGATCTTACCCTTGAAATGTTTCAAAACTATGATATTTTCCATATCGAAGGTTATTTGGTGCAAAACCATGAATTGATACGTACGGCGGTACGTTTGGCAAAAGAAGCCGGACTGAAAGTGTCTATCGATTTGGCCAGCTACAATGTGGTGGAAGAGAATTTAGCCTTTTTGAACGAAATCATCCGCGAATATGTGGATATTGTTTTTGCCAATGAAGAGGAAGCCCGTGCATTTACCAATAAGGAGCCTCAGGACGCGCTGATACATATATCGAACCACTGTGACATAGCTGTGGTGAAAATAGGCAAGGAGGGGTCTTATGTGAAGTCAGGCGATAGCTCTGTGCAGGTACAACCCCGCACGGCTAACTGTATTGATACAACTGGTGCCGGCGATTTATACGCGGCTGGGTTTCTTTATGGTCTGGCCTGCAATTATTCGCTGGATGTGTGCGGACGTATAGGCTCACTTGTTTCGGCCAATGTGGTGGAAGTGTTGGGTGCAAAGATGACCGATGAGGTATGGGCAACCATTCATGAGGAAATAGATTTGATAATTGGTTAATTTGTTGAATGGTTAATTTGTTGAATGGTTAATTGGAAATTAGTTGGTTTATTGGCAATAGTTAGCTCTTTTCATTTCTCAATAAACAATCTTTAAATCAACCAGCAAATTAACTAGCCAGCCAATTAACCAATTCCCAATCAACCACTCGACATAGAACCAATGCTGAAATCAATAAAACTATATACTGCCATTGTACTTTCGATGATTTTCTGGTCATTTTCGTTTATCTGGACGAGGGTAGCCATTCAATCGTTCCCGCCCATGACACTGATTATGCTTCGGTTGTTAATCGCGTCGGTGCTGCTGTACACGGTAGCAAAGTTGAGTGGTAAGTTTCAACGGTTACGTGGCAAGGATGTGAAGATGTTTGTGATGCTGGCATTTTTCGAACCGTTTTTATATTACGTGGGCGAAACATACGGTCTCACTATGGTGCAGTCAACACTGGCTTCGGTTATTGTTTCCACCATTCCGCTTTTTGCACCGGTGCTGGCGTTTGTAGTTTTGCGCGAACGCATTGGGTGGGCGAATATCATTGGAATTGTGGTTTCACTTGTGGGAGTATTCTTTTTAATTTATAATCCGAATGGAGGCTTTCAGGCCAATCCGATAGGTGTGGCATTGCTGTTTCTGGCTGTTTTTTCGGCCATTTGCTATGCCACCACACTTCGGAAAATTTCAACCCACTATTCAACGCTCAATGTTATTTTTTATCAAAGTCTGATTGGGTTGGGCTTTTTTATTCCCACTTTTCTGTTCACCGATTTTGCAACAATTCAAACCATAAAGGTGACCGGCGAATCAATCACAGCGCTAATAATGCTGTCGGTTTTTGCTTCTGTGGTGGCTTTTGTATTGTTTGCAGGAGCAGTGCGGCAGGTAGGAGTGGCACGTACCAATGTGTTTGTGAATTTAATTCCGGTATTCACAGCCATTCTTTCGTGGTTTATCCTCGACGAAATTATTTCTCTCCCCAAATGGATTGGTATTTCTATCGTTGTGGCGGGATTATTTGTTAGTCAGTCGGGGAAGATAAGTTTCAAAAAGGTGAAGGAAGTGTAAATAATTGTCAATTATCAATTATTAATTATCAATTATTGATAGGGGGTTAGTCGGTAATAAATAGTTTTTTAAGGTTATTTTAAAAAGGTAGTAGTAATGGAAAAAGTAAAATCCGAACATTTAAGTAAATTTAGTTTTTTTGGTTTAATCGTCACGCTGGGAATTGTATACGGTGATATCGGTACTTCGCCATTGTACGTAATGAAAGCTATTATAGGGGCTAATGCTCATATCAATGCCGATTATATCATTGGTGCTGTGTCGTGTATTATCTGGACTTTGACGCTGCAAACCACTGTGAAATATGTGTTGATTACCTTGCGAGCCGACAACCACGGCGAAGGGGGCATTCTGGCACTTTATGCGTTGGTTCGAAAAAGCAAGAAAAAATGGTTATACGTTATAGCTATTATCGGTGCAAGTACGCTCATTGCCGACGGTATTATAACTCCTTCTATCACTGTGGTATCTGCCATCGAGGGTTTGAAAGGGATAAACAGCGATACACCGGTTGTGCCCATCAGTATTCTAATTATTTCATTATTGTTTATTATTCAGCAGTTTGGTACAAAGGTGATTGGCAAATCATTTGGCCCATTAATGGTGATCTGGTTTACCATGCTGGGTGTGTTGGGGGCAAGCCAAATTGTACATTTCTTACCTATTTTGAAAGCTTTTAATCCGTATTATGCCGTACATTTATTAGCCACTTATCCGAGTTGGTTCCTGATTTTAGGAGCGGTATTTTTATGTACCACGGGTGCTGAGGCATTGTATTCCGATTTAGGGCACTGCGGCATTAAGAATATTCGTGTGAGTTGGATATTTGTAAAAACAGCCCTTATCCTGAATTACCTGGGACAGGGCGCGTGGATTCTGACCCATTTGGATTCGCTTACCGAAACAACGAACCCATTTTATGCCATTATGCCCGAAAGCTTTCTTATTTTTGGGGTTATAATGGCTACAGTTGCTGCTATTATTGCCAGTCAGGCATTGATTAGCGGCTCTTTTACCATTTTTAGCGAGGCAATGAGTCTGAACTTCTGGCCACGCCAGCGGATTAAATATCCTACCGAAGTGAAAGGGCAATTGTATATTCCCTTTGTGAACTGGTTTTTGTATGCCTTTTGTGTGGTCATGGTTTTGTTTTTCCAGACATCGAGCAATATGGAAGCGGCTTACGGTCTTTCTATCACCATTACCATGCTGATGACGACTCTGTTGCTAGCTTCGTATCTGAAAGCTAAGTTTAAACTAGCGTTGGTCATTCCGTTTATTGCATTTTTCCTAACGCTGGAATTTCTGTTTCTTCTTTCCAATATGTTTAAGTTTATGCACGGCGGATGGGTTACCGTTTTAATGGCCGGAGCAATATTTGCAGTAATGTTTGATTGGTACAATGCACGGATTATTAAAAATAAATATGTTCAGTTTCTGAAAATATCATCGTTTTATAAGATTATTTCCGACTTAAGTGCCGATACCACCATTCCCAAATACTCCACCAACCTGGTGTATCTGAGTAAAGCAAACCTGCAAACCGAAGTGGAAGGAAAGATTATTTATTCGATGATCAACAAGCAGCCCAAGCGTGCTGATAATTACTGGATTCTTCATATCGACCATGTGGATGATCCGACGACGCTCGAATACACGTTCGAAAAGCTAATTCCGGATACACTTTACCGTGTAAATATAAGGCTTGGTTTTCAGGTACAGCCTTTGATTAATGTTTATTTCCGACAGATTATTGATGAATTGGTACAGAATAAAGAATTTGATCTTACCAGTAATTATCCATCTTTGAGAAAGAATAACATCCCCGGCGATTTCCGCTTTATTATCATTCATCGTGTGTATAATCAGAATCAGGGCTTTGCGTTCAGAGAGCGTATGACTATGAATTTTTACAGGCTGATAAGGCATTTGGGTATTCCGGATACTAAAGCTTATGGGTTAGATACCAGTAATGTAAGTGTGGAATCAGTGCCATTAGTCATCAGGACTGATCATAAGTACAAAATTAAAAGAATACAGGAAGCTTAACGCTCAGGCAATAAACATGAAAAGTGGAAGTAAGATGAAAAGTCTGGCTTCCACTTTTTTTATATTAAATTATTGTGTATTTTTGCATTGTGAGAAAATGAAAATACAAACGCATAGTTGGTTACTTCATTTTACAGTAACTTAATGTTGGAATAATGAAACATGATATTGATGATCCAGAAATAGAGAGGTATGCACGCTATCTTTCAACGACGCGCGGAGTGGCTGTTTTGTCGGATAAAACGGCCGGTGATTTGAATTTCGAAGAGCTATTTGGTTACCTTGATCTTACGACTTCCAAAGTGGGTAAGCAATATTTCTACGCCAAGTTGCGTTCGAATGAACTGTCTCCCTATCCCGATAGGCATGAGGCGATAACTCAACAGTTTGCAGCAGATGCGGGTTTCGCTCAGGAAACCGAGAAACAATTGATTAAATTGAGTAAGAATGATGCGTTCAGCATTATTTCATTGTTTTCTAAAACGCTTCCAACCGTTACGGAGTTGTATTACTTTTTGATCAATGTTTTGCGATTTGTACCTTTCATGTGCGTGGGGCTAACCGTTTTGTTCCCTTCTCAGTTCTTTTTTATTTTAACTTTTGTATCACTTATTGTGAATGCACTTTTTCATTATTCAAACAAAAGTCTTCAGATTCCTTTTCAAAACTCCATACCTCAACTAATGAAACTTCATAAGGTTTGTCAGGTTTTGGTAAAGGACTCACGTTTTGATAGTATTACTACGGATGTTCCTGAGGCATTGGAATCGCTGAAACCGATTAATAAGATCTCTTCATTGTTCAGAGTGGAGCAATTATTGCAAAGCGAACTGGCGGCTTTGGCCTGGTTGATAATGGAATTATTCCGAATAGTGTTTCTAACCGAGCCTTATCTGTTTCACAAAACAATAAAGCTGATTAATGGTAAACAGCAGGAGATTGAAATCTTATACAGTTTCGTAGGCGAGATAGATTCGCTGCTGGCCATTGCTCACATCCGCAAGTTGGACAGTGATATTTGCCTGCCAACCATTGATGAGCGAAATGACCGACTTTCTTTTTCCGGTTTATATCACCCGCTGATTGAGGGCTGTGTGGCCAATGACCTCGCTGTGCGGGATAAATCAATATTGCTTACCGGCTCGAACATGTCAGGAAAGTCGACATTTATCCGAACGGTGGGTGTGAATACGCTGTTGGCTCAAAACATAAATACCTGTTTTGCGAAGGAGTTTAAGCTAAAGCACCGCCTCACTTTGCAGTCGATGATAACCGTGGGTGATGACTTGATAAATAGTAAAAGTTTGTTTTTCGAGGAAGTGCTTTCGGTGAAGGAGATGCTGGACGCCTGCGAAACAGGGCAACACCTTTTCCTATTGGACGAAATTTTTAAGGGCACCAATACCTTGGAACGGGTGGCGGCTGCAAAAGCGGTACTGGCTCAACTCATAAAGAACGAAAATCTTGTTTTTGTGTCAACCCACGATATCGAACTGGCTGAGTTGTTGCATACCCAATATGCGCTTTACCATTTTTGCGAACATATCAGCTCCACCGAGGTGGCTTTCGATTATTTGCTTAAACCGGGGAAGCTGACATCGTTTAATGCTATCAAAATATTGAAAATGAGTGGTTATCCGGATGCATTAATTCAAGATGCCTACGATACTATCAGCCAATGGGCATCTAAAGATTGGAAAACAAATCTGCAAAGCAATCAAAATCATCTAAATTGAAAAGATAGTAATCTGAGGAGTAATATTTTCCATCTAAAATGAAATCAGAAGCATCTGAGAAGCAAAAAAAACAATCTGAGACAATATTCTAAGCATCTGAGAAGCGATAGAACCAAACTAAAATACAATAAAAACAATCTGAGACGATATTTTTTTCATCTAAAGCAAAATAAGTAGCAGAAAAGATATAATGTGCTATAATCAAAGAAGAAGAAATAGAAGAATGGAACCTGCCTACCGCAGGCAGGCGCGGATAAACGCTGGTATAGCGGACTTTTATACGGATTTTCTCTCTTGTCCTCACAGATATATAACCATTACTTGCCTGCAAAAGGTGCGGGTTGGTTCCCAACAACCAGTCAGAAACATTCTGCAAACAATAAGATAGATATTCCGGAGGGATTGTTTTTATTTGTTTAAACTAATTATGATCAATTATTTGATGATACAAAATTACAATCATGAAGGCGTTCTGGAAGTATGAAAATGTGGACAATGATTCTAAAAATCCGACTATCTGCATATAAATAAAAAAGCGACTACCTGATATTGATCATGTAATCGCTTTAGTATTTAATAGGTGTTTTACTTCAATAATTTAATTAGTTCTTTAGCTGCAGCTTCTGACGATCCCGGATTTTGTCCGGTAATTAATAAGCCATCCACTTTTACATACGAGCCCCAATCCGGACCTTTACTGTAGTCAGCACCTAGTTTTTTAAATTCATCTTCCAGTAAAAAAGGCACCACTTTAGTTAATTGAACGGCTTCTTCCTCCGAATTGGAAAAACCGGTAACTTCTTTCCCTTTAACCAATGGCTCACCGTTTTGTAATTTGGTTTTTATCAATACTCCGGGAGCATGGCACACAAAAGCAATTGGTTTCTTATGATTGTAGAAGCTTTCTATCAATGCTATTGAATTTGCATCGTTTGCCAAATCCCACAGTGGTCCGTGTCCGCCGGGATAGAACACAGCATCATAATCTTCTACTTTCACATCAGTCAGTTTCATTGTATGCGCCAGTTTTTCTTGCAGTGCTACATCACCATCAAACCGACGGGTTGCTGCTGTCTGAGACTCGGGTAATGCACTTTTAGGATCGATAGGAGGTTGACCACCCAGAGGAGATACCAAGGTGATTTGTACTCCGGCATCTGCCAGTACGTAATAAGGAGCGACAAATTCCTCAATCCAAAACCCTGTTTTGTGTCCGGTATTGCCTAAATCGCTGTGCGAAGTTAGTACAATGAGTACTTTTAGTATTGTGTTCATTTTTTTTTATTTGTTTAATAACTCATTTCAATAATTTTAGCTGCATCGGCCGGAGCTAATTTACGGTGTTCACCCAAGCCTAACCAACCGCGATCGGTAAAGCGTTTTGAAACTATTTCAGCAGTTCCGGAGTAATCGGAAGTGTATTCCGATAGTTTGGTTTTAATACCCAGGGAATGGAAGAAATCTTCGGTTTTATCGATACCGGCTTTTGCTTTTTCTTCTGTTGTTCCCTCAGTTACACCCCAAACACGCTCTGCATATTGTGCGAGTTTCTCTTTCTTTGTTTCAATGTTATAACGGTAATGACTTGGAGCAATGATAGCCAATGTGCGTGCATGGTCAATACCAAACAAAGCAGTTAATTCGTGTCCCATCATATGTACCGCCCAATCCTGAGGAACTCCCTGACCGATAAGTCCATTCAATGCCATGGTACAACTCCACATAAAATTGGAAGCAGCATTATAATCTGATGCATTTTTTAGAATAGCAGGAGCAACCTCAACAAGCGTTTGAAGTATGCTTTCAGCAAAACGATCCTGCAGCAACGAATCGCTTGGATAGGTCATGTATTGCTCCAAAACATGAGTAAATGCATCTGCCAGGCCGTTTGCAATTTGTTTTTGAGGAATTGAGCTTACAACTTGCGGATCGAGAATAGAAAACTGCGGATACAAGGCTGGACCGCCCGAAGCCAGTTTTTCTTTTGTTTCTTTACGGGTAAGCACAAATCCTGAATTCATTTCAGATCCGGTTGCAGGCAAGGTGAGCACAGCGCCAAATGGCATTCCTTTTAGTATAGGTTTCCCTCCGGTAAGTATTTCCCAAGGAGTTTCTCCTTCATATACAGCTGCTGCCGATAAGAATTTTGTACCGTCGATTACTGAACCACCACCAATTGCCAATAGGAATGTAATCTTTTGTGTTTTAATTATTTGTAGGGCTTCCAATAATACAGCATATTCCGGATTGGCAGGTATTCCGCCAAACTCAACCACTTCAAAGGCAGAGATTGATTTTTTTACTTGATCATATATGCCATTGCTTTTAATGCTTCCACCTCCGTAAAGCATGAGTATTTTAGCATTGGCCGGTATTTCTTTGGCCAGATTTGCAATTTTATCTTTTCCAAATATAATTTTAGTTGGATTTTTAAACTCAAAATTGTTCATAATAGTATTGCTTTAAATATTTGTAATTCAATTGTTTATATTAGTTGTTTTTTCAATGGCATCCAACCTGTTCTTAAAACAAGTCCTTGCCAAAGTGGATCAGGGATCTTCAATGCATCTTGAGCATTTATATCCAGTTCTGTTTCTATTTTGTCAACGGCATTTTCTTTTACTTTCGTCAACCAATGTGGATCCATTAAAAGTTCGCGTCCCATAGCTACTAACGGAATACCCAGTGCAAGGACTTTTTCAGCATCTTCGGGTGTATGAAAACCACCAACTCCAATAACAGGAAGAATATGTCCTACTTTAGCCGCAATTAGTTGAGCACGGGCAGTAGTATCTTCCTTATTGCGCATAGATGCAGCCCAGAAATCCATGACGGATACATGCAAATAGTCCAGTTGTTTATGAGAAAGAGCTTCTACCAACTGAAGTGTATCTTCCATTGTAATTCCGGGATTTTCCATTTCTTCTGGCGATATGCGGTAGCCAACCAAAAATGGATGACTTGCAAGTGCAGCTGCTTGTTTTACAGCATCAACTACGGCTAACGGGAAAGTCATTCTCTTTATCAAATCACCTCCCCACTTATCGGTGCGGCGATTAGAATGCGGTGAGAAAAATTGTTGTAACAGATATGTATTTGCTCCATGTATTTCTACGCCATCAAAACCGGCTGCAATAGCTCTGCGGGTTGCTTCACCGAAAGCCACAATGGTTTCTTCGATTTCTGACTCTGTCATTTCACGCGGAATCTGAGCACCTTCTCTTTCGGCAGCTACAGCACTGGCACTTACCGATTGTCCATCAACCAGTTCTTCGGGAGGTGACATGCGTCCTCCATGATAGATCTGAAGCACCGCTTTGTTGCCGTTTGCTTTTAAGGTTTCGGCAATTCTTTTCAGACTAGGAATAAGTTCATCGGTATCAGCACCTATCTGTCCGTGAAATCCTTTACCATGCTTAATCACATAAGCACAAGCAGTAATTAGTAGTCCTGCTGACAGGTTTCGCTCTTTATAATATGCCACTTCGGCATCTGTAGTAGTACCATCATCATTTCCCGAAAAGGTAGTCATGGGAGCCAACACTATGCGGTTAGACACTTCTATACCCGAAATAGGAAAAGTAAAAGGAGATAGTAAGTTTTTAAAATTAGAATTCATTTTTGTTATGCTTAAATTTATAAAGTATTATATGTTAGATTTTTACTATCATTTTGCCATTGTTCTGACCTTCGAAAAGTCCTATGAATGCTTGAGGGATCTGATCAAATCCATCAATAATTGTTTCGGAGTAGGTGAGCTTTCCGGCTTGTAGCCAGCTGGATAATTGAATAATAGCCTCAGGAAACTTAGCAGCATAATTGCTTACAATAAATCCTTGCATCAAGGCACTATTTTTTATCAGGGTAGTTTCTACCCGTGGTCCCATGGGTACTGAGGTTTCGTTGTATACTGAAATGGAGCCGCAAATAATGATTCTTGCCAATTGATTGATATTGGCTAATACGCCATCGGTTATCTCACCACCTACGTTGTCGAAATAAACATCAACACCGTCCGGACAGGCAGTTGCAATGGCTTCTATCATATTGGAAGTAGTTGTGTAATTTATGGCTGCATCAAAACCGTACTTTGCTTTCAGCATTTCTGCTTTTTCGTCGGTTCCGGCAATACCAACAACTCGACAACCTAATAACTTTCCAATCTGCCCTACTACGCTTCCAACAGCACCAGCAGCACCCGATACAACCAGAGTCTCTCCTTTTTTAGGTTTCCCAATTTCAGTAAGACCTAAATAAGCCGTTAAACCGGTCATTCCTAATACTCCCAAATAAGCTGATAATGGAGCTTTTGCGGCGTCTACTTTAAGCAGTCTTTTACCTTCTGATTTTTGAAATTCTTTCCATTCAAGAAGTCCTGATACATAGTCACCTTTCGTGTATGCGGCATTGTTTGACTCCATCACCTCGGCTACAATGCCCGAGCTGATTGGTTTTTGTAGTTGAAAAGGAGCAGAGTATGATTTGGCATCACTCATTCTACCTCTCAGGTAGGGATCAACAGAAACTAAACTTGTTTTAAGTAGTACTTCGTTGGCTCCAATTTGAGGAAGTTCGGTATCTGTGAATTTGAAATCGGACAGTTGTGGTTTCCCAACAGGTCTTTTTTCTAAAATAATTGTTTTATTCATGTTTATTTTGGATTTATTTTATTGATGGTTCAATAACGAACGTTCATTCTTTTTTTGTTGAAAAAATTAAACTTTTATGGAGTCCCATGCAGCCTGAAAGGCCTCTAATCGATCCACTTCTGTTACTTTACAAATCCCTTTTACGTGCATTGCCAGTAAAAATGACAATGGATAAACAGTGTAAGCATATAACAAATAGGGAGATATAGACTTAATAATTCCTTCTTTTTTTCCTCTTTCCCATAAATCGAGCAAGGGTTGGAGATGTTTTAATCCTTCCTGCACGCTTGCTTCATCTATCATAGGCGTGTTATCACACTGCGATAGAAACATTGCTTCTTCAACTTTGTTCAGTTTGTACTCTGCTATGTTGTACCAGATTACTTCAAATCCCTTTTTTACAGGAAGTTCTGAGCTGTAACCCTGCAGTGCATAGCTGCAAAATGAGGCTTTCACTTCGAGATAGAGTTTATTGATTAAATCTTGTTTGTTTTCAAAATACAAATAGATAGTAGCAGGCGAAACTCCGGCCAGTTTAGCAATTTTCGACATCGGAGTGTCGTGAAAACCATGGTTATTTACCAGGGTGAGTGTTGCTTGAAGCAGTGCTGTATATTTATCGTTTACTTTCTCTTTCATAATTACTTTTTGTTTTAATGTTTATTTTCTATACAAAGATATAAATACAAGCTAATGAATGAACGTTTATTCTGTAATTTTGTTCAAAATTATTCAAAATAAAAAAACATTGCCGGCTATTTCAACCAACAATGCTTCAATTATATTAAAAATCAACCCGATTATACTTAATATATTTATTTCAACTTAGCACTGACTGCATTTTTATAGTTATCGCTGTAGCCATTGTGTGCCGTGAAAATGTATTCAACGTCTGATAGATCTGAGATATTATCAAACGATTTGATAGCGGTTTCCATATCTCCACTGAAGAATTTATTGGGCTTATCAATTTTTCCATTATTTAACCCAAAGGCATCACCAACAAATAAATACTGATTATTCACCAAATAACTCATCGACCCGGGAGTATGACCCGGTGTTTCAATTCCTCTGATAGATATATTTCCAATTTTCAGCGTTTGTTGATCATCCAACAATATGTAATTACTAGTGGATAGCTTATTGTGAAAGAACATTAGTTTAGCAGTTTTACCATTTATCATTTGCTCTTCCTGGCGTGAGAGGTATACTTTAGCATTTCTGAATAATGGAAGCGAAGCTGTATGATCACCGTCGCCATGCGTGAGAAGTACTGCAACTACTTTATCAACGTTGATATTCATCTTTTTAAGTTCAGTAGCTATGACAGTTGTGTCATTTCCGGCATCAATGGCTATGTAATTATCACTATCTTTTACCAGAAACATATTTACAAATGAGTCCTTGATAGCATATACATTGTGAGTCACTTCTTTGGTTTCGGTGACATGCATTTGCGATATTTCTGATTTAAATTTAAAGTAAAAACCAACCATGATCAAGAGAAAAATAATCAGTACTGTACCAATTACAATTAAAACCCGTTTTACAATTTTATTCATAATATGATTAATTATTTGATAAATATATACTCAGAACATGTATGTTGTTTAATAAGCTGGGTTGGATATCGTTTTCAGAAACAATGTAGTAGCATTATTTCCGACCGCTTCTTAACCAAGCCATAAATATCGAAATTTCAGGTTGAGTCATTATTCCACCTAGCATCTGGTATACAGAACCGATTTCGGCTGTGTTTTCCATTACTTTTACAGCTTTATCGCGTTTTTCTTTTGTTACAAAGTTATTGATGTCTAATTCGCCGGTGCCGATATATTTACCCAGGTGAGTGGCAATAGTAGAAATACCAAGATTGCGACTGGTTGCTATATCTTCAATGGACATTCCCTGATTGTACATCGATAAGCTTGTTCTCATCGTTTCGCCAACCGGTTTTTTCTCCTTTTTCTCTTTCCCTTTTTCTTTTTCGTGCATCAAGGATGAAAGCTTATTTTCTTTGCAATAGGCTAGAATTACATCCAAAAATACCTTGCCATATTTCTCTACTTTGGCAGGTCCAAAGCCATTTATATGCAATAGATCCTTTTCATTTTGAGGTAAATAGTCCGACATTTCGATAAGTGTCTTGCTGCCTGCAACAATATATATGGGCAGATCTTTAGGTTCACATAATTTATTGCGAAGATGCAATAATTGATTGAACAGTTTGGGTTGTCGCGTTTCCAATGGTTTGTTGGAACTGTTTTTGGCATAGGCATTTAGGGTAAAGTCGGGTAGGGTAAAGGTGTTTTTCAGAATGAAATAATCTTCCACTGTAAATTTGCTTTTTAAACCTCTCATTAAGAAGCTTTTCTGAGCAATGTTGGAAAAAATCATGCGAATAATGTCGTTGTATTCCGATGCATTTTGCTTGCTATCGGTAGTAGCCGGCGATTGACGCAGGGTCTCTATCAGATTATTCATCTTATCATTGAAAAAATCTGCGGCAGCCGTGATGCGACTTTGCAAATGTTCTTCTTCAACGGGTCGTTCCTGAAGGATACGCTGCAATTGTCCCTGGAATTTAGCACCCACTTCTTGCAGGGCTTGTGTTTGACGCAATACATCGTCTAAAAACGGAAATGTTTCTTCATTAAACGAGCTTTTTACATCGGTAGTTTCTTTTATCAAACGCGACGTTTGCCCTATAGCATTCTTGAAATCGAAGAGTTGCATAAGGATAAAGTTACGATATAGATTTCGTGATTCATTCAGCTGTATTTCAAGTTCTTCTATTGGAAGTTTATTGCGTTCGTGCGCTACAATCTGATGGTCGTTTTGAATACTTCCCGGGTTTATCTTGCTTAATAAAACCATGCCTTCAAGCGACCTGCAACGGCTCAGTGCAACATATACCTGACCGGATGCAAAAGCCGCTCCGGCATCAATTACCGCCTTATCAAAAGTCAAGCCCTGGCTTTTATGAATGGTAATAGCCCATGCCAATCGCAGTGGGTACTGAATAAATTTACCCAGTTCATCCTCTTCGATCTGCTTGGTGGTAGGATTGGTGGAATAGCGGATATTTTCCCAAACAGCTTTGCTAAGCTCGATGGTCTCATCGTCTCCGGGGCATTTTATGCTTATCGATTCATCTTCTACACTTTCAACCACACCAATTTTGCCATTAAAGAAGCGGCGAGGAGTTTCTGTATCGTTTTTCAGGAACATTACTTTAGCACCAATTTTCAATACCAGTTCTTTCTCCGTCGGATAGCTTTTTTCGGGATATTCGCCTTGTATTTCGGCATCAAAAGTATAGGTTTTACCTTTTACTTTCATCAGCTCTTCGGCGTTTATCTGGTCGGCTTTGCGGTTGTGCGTTGTGAGGGTGATGAATGTATCGTCGCTTGGTGGCACAAAGAGTGGATTGTATCGACTCTGAAGTAATGTCAATCCTTTATCCGAAAGACGGTTGTTACGAACTTCGTTGAGTACGCTGATAAAATCTACATTGCTTTGACGAAATATCTTGTCCAGTTCTATATAGACCGGCTGCTGCTGCAGGATAGCCTGACTATGAAAGAAATAGGGACTGGAGTAATACTGGCTCAGCAAGCGCCATTCTTCATCCGTAGCCACCGGCGACAATTGAAACATATCACCAATGAAAATGACTTGTACGCCACCAAAAGGCTCATTGTTGCGGTATCGTACGTGACGCAGGATAGTATCGACAGAATCGAGCACATCGGCGCGTACCATACTTATTTCGTCGATAACCAGCAGTTCAAGCTCTTGCAGCACCTTACGACGATTGCCCTGCATTTTCATCTTCTCAATCAGATTTTTACGTCCTTCTACGGTTGGTACAAAAGGAGTGAACGGCAATTGAAAGAAGGAGTGCATGGTAGTGCCACCTGCATTGATGGCAGCAACACCCGTTGGCGCAACAACAGCCATTTGTTTTTTAGTTGCTTTTTTTAAATTATGCAGAAAAGTTGTCTTTCCCGTTCCTGCCTTTCCGGTAAGGAAAATGGAACGATTGGTAAGCAAGGCAAAATCTTGCGCTAGTTGATAGTAAGGTGAAGGCGTTTGCATTATGGTATATCTGATTAGTTATCTGACGCAAAAATAGTGAAAACAAATAGGAACATGCCAAATATCGAGTATGTAATTGCCACGTTTTATAATATTTTAGGCTTCTAACTGTTTGGGGTCGAAATGTATGTGTAGTGTTGTTAGACATAAATAGCACGGAGCACTGTCTTTAAAAAAAGTAACAGTGTACCGTGCTATTTATTATTTTAGTTGGAAACCGGTGTGAGTTTACGCTTTGGTTACTCTTACGGCATTCATGCCTTTTAATCCGCGTTCCAGTTCGAATGTAACCATGTCGTTTTCTTTGATTGGGTCAATCAATCCGTTGACATGTACAAAATATTTTTCCTGAGTATCCAGTTCTTTAATAAAACCAAATCCTTTTGAATCGTTGTAAAATTCTACCTTTCCCTTTTTAATCGGTGAGGTTTCTTCATCTTCTCTTTTTCTAACACCAAGTACAATGCTGTTAACATCAACAACTATTTTTTTCTTAGTCGGATCCGGTGGAGTATCTGTTAAATTACCATACTCATCCACATAGGCAAACATATCCTCAAGTGCACCACCAACAGAATTTTTCTTGCGGTCTTCACTTCTTTGTTGCTTGTCTTTAATCTTTTTTAAACGTTTGGTTTCTTTTTCTTTCTTTGTACTACTTACTTGCGATTTCGCCATTTATCTATTTTTGTTTTTACGTGTTTCTAATTTATTTGCAGTTTTAGTGTAAAAAACTGTAGTTTTTACAAAGATAGTGGTAAATCGGCTAAGTTCATAATTATTAATTCATATTAGCTAAAATAAATGATAAATAATTGATTTTTTATCGTTTGCCCACATATCTGTGATTAAAAAGAGCTCGTTTTCTTTAGCTTGCAAAATTTCCTAACAGAAATAGGGTGGAAAAAATAACCACATCCTGCATGGCATGAATCATCAAGGATGATACAAATCCTTTTGTTTCGTACATGCTTCGGCACATGTACCAACCCAACAGTCCGCTCATTACCACGCCTAGCGGACCACCGGGTGCTCCGTAGAAATGAGAAATGCCAAAAAATAGTGCTGCAACCAATACAAGTTGATTTTTAGGAAGTTCATCCTTCAAAGTTGCCATTATTGCCGAACGAAATATAAGTCCTTCGCAAAAAGAATTTGCCAAAGCCAGTACCAAAATCAATGGAAGATAATTCAACCAATTTCCAATTCCTTTTATTTCAGAAACATTGGTTACGGTAATAATGGTGAGCAATATCGTTCCTGTTGAAATAAGCAGGCCGGAGATAATAGCCAGTTTTCCCCAGGTAATTTGATTTTCTTTTATGCCCAACCAGTTAATTCTACTGGCTTTTTGTTTTAAATCTCCAATACAAAGATAAAATTCGCTGCGCGAACGAAAGATTAATAACAGAATTGTAAGAATTGGTAGTATACCTATGATTTTCAGAAGGATGGAGCTTCCGAAATTTCCGGCAAAGGAAGCGGTATTAAAGGCTGATTTCCAAAAACTTGTTGTTTGGATAAACCCGGTGAGCATGTTGATAGTCAGTATGGCTAGCAATATCAACAAAAAACCGGATAATGGTCGGAGTTTTTGAGAAAAAAATGAGATAAAATAAATACAAGCCAGTACAAGTATTTTTATACGTGCCAGCTCTACGGGCACATAACCAATGGTTTGTTGTAAAACAATATCAATTGCAATTGATGCAATTAAAACAAGAATAACTGGAATAATAACTTTTCTGATCATACTATTATGTGTTATAAATTAAAAATAGCATATTGATACTTAAGCACGAGTTAGATTGGTTTTTATTTCATTGATTGATAAATCACCTCCTGAATTTTTGTTCTAACGCCTGTTCTGGCCAGCTTATTGACACCGTCGTTGGGATAAGTGCGGTTGCTCAGGAAAACATAGATTAAATTGTTTGTCGGATCGACCCAGCAACATGTTCCTGTATAGCCTGTATGTCCGTAAACCGTAGATGGAGCAGTGGTGCAGCACGGACTTGGCTTTGGTGCTGGTACAGGTTTATCGTAGCCCAAACCGCGTCGTCCGCTTGGTGAGGTAGTAGTAGTAAAAAAGTGGCAGGTCTCCGCACTCAGGTAGCGTTTTCCATCCAGTTCTCCTTTGTTCAGTAGCATTTGATACACTGTTGCCACATCGCGGGCACAAGCAAACAATCCGGCATTACCCGATACACCTCCCAAAAAAGCGGCATCGGGATCATGCACATATCCCTGAACTATTCCGTTACGCAAAAAATCCCTTTTCAAGGTCGGTGCTATTTCATCTTTGTTGTGAGTGCGCAGTGGCAAATAAGTCATGCTGCTTAGTTTCATTGGGACGAAGAATTCTTTGTTGAGAAACTCGTCCATCCGTATGCCACTGATGGTTTCTACAATTTCTTTCAGCAAAATAAAGTTCACGCAACTGTAAACGTACGCTTTGCTGTTCAGGCGCGTATCTGCTATCATCTGCATGGCTGCTTTATGAAAGCGGTTAGAAATATAAAAACTGTCCGACACTTGCAATTGGAAGTCAGCACCCTGAATTTTAGATACCCAGTCCGGTTTGTATTTCATAGTTTTGCTATTCAACCTTACCGTATGCATTGTATCTTTGGTTCCTGCTAAGAATGCAGGCGTGTTGTTTTTCTCTATCGTCAGTTTATAGAATGGGAGTCCAGCCGGCAAGCCCGATTCGTGAAACAACAGTTCTTTTATCGTTATATTTTCCTTGTTTGTGCCCCGAAGGAAAGTTAGATAGTTGGATGCCTTATCGGTAATTTTGAGCTTGTTGTCATCATAGAGTTTCATGATGGCAAGCAATGTTCCGGTAGTTTTGGAAAGTGAAGCTAAATCGTACAGGGTTGTTGGCTTTACATTTTGCGCCGATTCGTAGGTGTAGTTTCCAAAACATTTGTCATAAACAGGTTTACCTTCTTTCATTACCATAACCTGACAACCCGGAAAAGCTCTTTCTTTGATGCCCGCTTTTACTATAGAATCAATTCGGGATAAGGTTGAAGAACTCATCCCAACAGCGTCGGACGAGTAGAGAGTAGGAGCGGGGATGTTATTTTTGGCAAGCGCAGATGAACTATTTCCTTCCTGATCGCTCAGAATACTCGAAAATAAAAGGATTAATATAAGCGTTAGTACTTTCTTCATTGTTCACAGTTTCTTACTTTTTCAGGAAATAATTTTCGATGATACAATTTTTGTACTTCAGTATTTCCATTCCATTTTATGGTACAAATGTAGTGCCTATCTTCTGCTTATCAAATACTGATACGAATAAAATTAGCCTTAATAGCCTTATTTATCATAAATTAACGTGAACCTGATAGAAATAGCAATAGTCTGAAAATGTTAATCACGTAGAATCTATTGCCTCTTTGCTTTGCCGGTAATAGACTGTATTGAAAGTTTTATAACGCACACTCTGTCATATAATTTATCAATATATTCATTTCCTTCTTTGATGAAATCGACAGAATATTTTTCAATGATTTTGATTAATGCATCCCTTTTTTCATTTCCATCCACTTCTGATGTTATGCCTGATACAATAGTGCTTTCGTAGAGCGTTCCAAAGTCTGAGGGTATTATGGTCGTATTTCCAACCACGCAAAAAGAAACTTTATTGTTGGTGCGTAAATAATCAAGTTTCGAACCTGTAGCAGCACAATGAAAGTAAATTTGATGATTGTCCAAAACGTAGTTCAGCGGTATTCCATAGCCTTCGTTCTCCGGAGTACACATCGAGAGTATTCCGTGTTCACCTTTTATCAGTATTTCAATGGCTTCATCTTCTGTTATTGCTCTATCCTTTCTTCTCATCATTTTGATTGTTTATCTTTTCAAGGTTACAAATCCTTTACGCGTCTGAACGTTATTGTTTATATCGTTGAAATTCAGGTAATAGTAATAGGTATCGTTGTCTACTTTTTTGCCTTTGTGTGTTCCATTCCAACCGGCATTGCCCTTGTAGAGTACTATACCATTCCGGTCAAAAACCTGCACTTCATATCCTGCCATAAACAGATCGTTCACTCCATCTCCGTTTGGAGAAAAAACATTAGGGATAAAAGGTACTACTTCAATTTTTTTTGTGCTGGTGCTGCTACAACCAATACTGTCCTTAGCCGTCAGTGTGATCGTGTATTCGGGTATGTTTCCGGCAATTGTATAGGCATAATTGATGGTGGTTTGATTAGCGGTTGTTCCATCACCCAGATCCCAATCGTAGACAACATTTTTTTCGGGTGTGATGCTAAGCGTTACTGAATTATGCCTGAGATCAATCGTCTCGGCTGAAACCGTAAAATTGCTGTTGGGAGCAGGATTTACGATGGCGTTAGTGGTAGCAATAGCTGTTTGCCCGAGTGCATCAGTTACAGTAACAGTATAGGTTCCCGTTGCCGCAGTAGTGGTATTGGTGAGTACCGGATTCTGATCGGTGGACGTGAAACCGTTTGGGCCTGTCCATGCATAAACAAATGGTATGGCATCACCTTTCGGAACTGCGTTAAACTGAATGGGCTGTCCCTGGCACACCGGACTGATATTGCTAGCCGTTATTGCCACCGGATCGGTATACAGCGTACTTAATAAGATGTCATCTATATAATAATCGTTTCCATTCACCAGCGAAAATTTATTTTGCAGTCCGGCGGTAACATTATTTAAAGTTGCTGTTGTCGATAATGGAACCGGAAAGACTAATGTGTATTTCGACCAGACACCCTCGGCATCGAGTACAGGACCAGCAAATGTTTTGGTTGTATTGTTGTTTTGATTTACCACCTCCATGGAAAATTGCGAACTGCGTGCCACCACGTATATCCAAAATGAAAACTGATAGCGGAATCCTGTTTTTAGAATTACCGGACGTTTATATATGTAATTCACTGTAGTACCTGCATTTATCACCATTACTGCACCATCCGCATTGCCGGTGTGATCAGTGGCATAATAGGATTTGGCACCTCCGGGCAAGGTGACAGTGGGACTTGTAGAAGTCCAGAAATAGGAAGATTGACCTGCATCTGCAATGTGTCGTGGATCGACAACTGCGTAATAATTGTCCTGAATTTCCTTTTCGTTGCTGTTACCGCTGGCATCGGCAAACGCGTAACTTCCACCGGGCATATAAGGTGTGGTTACACGGGTAATGTGTTGCCCAAAATCATCAAAAAAGATGGTATCGCCGTAGGTTGTTGTTTGCGCATGTGCAGTTATCAGAAACAACCCGAAGAAAAAAACGACCGTGGTCAGGAGCATTCTTTTGTGAGACATAATCATATCTTTATAAATAATTTAGGGTTAGCAAACTATAGCGTTTATTTATAGCGCCTGCAAATTTAATAAAAATAAGATTACATCCACTATCTCAACAACTTTAGACCGAGCTGAAAGTGGGAGCAAAGCCTCCTGAGTGCAGGCCATTTCACAGCATATTCTTCTCAATCAACTCCAGCACCGTATATCTTTTATTTTCCAAATTATTAATCAAAGCCGTTTCGATTATCAGTTTAACGCCTTTTGCGTAAGAATCATGTCCCAATACCTTTGTTTCTAGTGTTAGCTCGTCGCTTCCATCACTGATACTAATTTTATGATAAGCATGTTTTCCCAGGTATTCTTCGGGTATTCCTATCATGTTTTGTTGCATCTCAGGATTGCGTACTGATACGATTTTGTCGACCGGAAATTTTAACGCATTAGCAAAAGCATAGGCTGTTCCGGGTTCAGTCTTTTTTGTTGATTGATGAGATTCAGTGATGGAAATCGAATAATTTTCAAAGTTCCGACCATTTGCTTTGAGCATATTTAATGTTTTCAACACCAGGATGGACGTGTTGGGACAAATGATAAGCGGAAAATCAGCATTCAGTGTTTCTGTTTCCAAGCCGGTGGACAGTTCAATAAATATAGTTTTTGTTCTGGCGCAGAATTCCATACATTCCTTTAGTTGCCTCCCTGAACCTGCGTGCACCAATATTGCCTTTTCATTAAGCGTTTGGTAGTATGTATCCCATTTTCGTATTTCGCACGATTGAAACGACAAACCTGAACTTAGTATCGCATTGGCTAACTTTCCCGAACCGGCAACAAATATTTTTATTTTCTCCATTTTGTACTTATTATTCTTTTTGCTATTCATAGAATGATAACAATATCAATCCACTATAAAGCGCATATTTCTTTTTATCTCATTTACGTTTTGAATATCCGTTAGCATCTCAAGCAATTGAAAAGCCACATCAATGCTGGTGGCAGGACCGGTTGATGTAATAATATTTTTGTCGACAACCATTTGCTTATCCTGCACATTTGCTCCGAAATCAGCTAACTGTTTTCGTCTTGCCCCTTCATTCAAATCCCAGGTAGTAGCATTCCGGTTTTTTAATACACCTGCTTTGCCAATGGGTAAAGCTCCCACACAAATGGAAGCAATACACTTTCCCTTTTTATCGAATTCCCTTATCAGATCAAGAAACCGTTCGTCATATGCATCTTCGTAAAAGCCGGCTTCACCCGCGCCACCCGGAATAGCCAACGCATCAAAGTCATCAACGTTTATCTGATCGAAGGCCATTTCCGGTTGTACAATCAGATTCCAATAGCATTTTATCGTTGGTCGTAAGGCGGTAGTAATCATATCAACAGATTCCAGCCCTGATTCCCTGCTCCAACCAAATACATCGGTAAAGGTGCTAGCTTCGTACGCTTCAAACCCCTGAGCCAAAAATAAGAGTACCTTTTTAGTCATGTTTTTAAAAATAAATGTTTGTGAAATCAGTTTTTTCTATTTACGTATCTCTCAGGTGCAAAAGTCCGAGAGGGTGGAATAGGCCAACGATTTTATTTCTCGTTTAACCATTTCAGCCAATCGTTAGCAACTTTATCCCAATTAAACAAATCGTAATTTGGTTTGTTTTCTTTCGTCAATGGGAAATAATTATGTTCAGTTCCAATATATGGATTGAATTGAAAGTTAGTTTTTCCTTTTCGTATAAAATCAACTCTCATAAAGTCGACAAATGGTGCGCACCAATTTTTTGTTCCATAACAGACAAGTACCGGGATTTTCATTTTCCTCAAATACTCAATTGGTGGGGTCGAAAATTCATAGGTAGCTTTATTGCTGTCGCCGTGTGTCGCATCCATATTCGTTTTGTTTTGAACCACATTTTGCCAGTATTCAATGTCATTTTCCGCACTTTGTACACTATCATTTTCAGTAGCTCTGTCTTGTTGTATAATTGACATAATTCGCCCCATTGGATTACCACCAGAATAAATTAAATGAGTCACCAAATGGGAGCTAATTGCCATTTTTGCAGCTACTGTACTTCCTTCAGAATGCCCGGATACAACAAGTTGTTTATTCGAAACCCAACTTAGTCTTTGTAGGTATTTAATAATTTTCAGATTTCTGTCAACATAATAGTTCAACAGATTTCTATCAGAATACTGTTTTGGATAATGTCCGGTGCTGTCAATGAAGTCAAAGCTTTTGCTCAGTTCTTTGACGTTCATAATTAAGGGTATATACGGCTTACCAACTATTACTAAGTGATACTTAATTGCCAAACTATCAGGATTAAATGAAAAGACTCCGTAAATACCTTTTCCATCGTATTTTATTAATGGTTTAGGTAAACTTCCCTGACAAAAAAAGAACAATGGTTTCCGTTTGTTTTCGTCTCCTTTTTTTGATTTTATCAAAATGTCCACCTTATCTGATTTGTAATCAAACTGTAAATGAATGAATCCATAGTCTTTTGCTGTCTTCGTTTGCCCGAAAGTTGCTAGCGTTAAAACTAAAAGTAAAGTTATCGTAAGTACTTGTTTCATTGTCTGTTTCTTTTCTAATATGCGGCTAACAACCGAGGCTATGGGCATTTGTCAGTCAGACAGCCAATGAACAAAGCGTTTGTTAGCAATTTGTTGTTTTCTTTAGTCGTTCGTTATGACAAACGAGTACATTTTTCTTTTCGCCATGCCAGTAATGAAATCCATTTCCCTGACAGTTTTTATAATCCTTACATTCGGTGCACTTTCCAGTTTTCGTCCAACTTCTGTCTCTGAATAACTCGTACTTTGTCTGCCAAACAGAAAAAAAATTGTCTTTGTAGATATTTCCTTGTGAAAATGTTCGGTCAATGTTCGGACAAGCAGAAATTGAGCCGTCAATTAATATCGAGCCAATATTTATACCTGCACGACAGAAGAAATTCGAGTCACGTACTTTCGATTCGTACTCGCCAACAAAACCTTCACAACTAAATTTTACGTCAATATCTTTTCTTGTTCTTGATTCACTGATAAAGTCCATCAACTCTCTAAATTGATGATCTGTCAAAAACATTTCATCATCCTCTTTTGCTCTTCCAATGGGAACGATTGTAAATAGTCGCCATGCTTTTACTCCTTTCTGAATTAGATATGTTCGTATTTCTTCCAGTTCTTGAAAGTTGCGTTTATTTACGCACGTCACCACATCAAAGTTAAGTCGTGAAGAACTTGCAGCAAGACCAATTGCAATATCAACCCGTTCAAAACTCTTGTCATTATTCCTTAGCCAGTTATGCGAGCTTTCTAAACCATCAATGCTTATTGTAAGTGCTCCAAGTCCGGCATTCAGCAAAGATATATGTTTCTCGTTGTTATACAAATAACCATTGGAAACCATACTCCAACGCATGCCACGTTTTCTGATTTCCCGACCGCAAAGTTCAATATCTTTTCGCAAAAGAGGTTCTCCTCCGGTCAGTACTACAGTGAAGTGCTCAGAAGGAGATTCAATCGTATCAAGAGCTTTTAAAAAGTCGTCAAGAGGCATGTCTTTATAAAAACTATCTTTTGAACAATCACTTCCGCAATGTCTACAATTCAGATTACACCTTGTTGTACATTCCCAAAAAAGATAATTGAGTTCATGGTGTTTTGTTTCTAATTTTCTGAATACCCTAAATAAAGCTTGTTTTAGCATTGTAACCATTTACTTATTTTCCAGTTCAATGTTCAAATAGACTTTAGGTTGCTTACTCGTAAGTACCGATTCATTGATTGTGATCAATGTGTCTTTATTGGAAAACCAGATATTCTGGGTAGAGTCTACATCTTTAAATTTGATATTTGCATGTTGAAGTTTATCAATGTATAATGAGAACTTCCCATTTTCATCAGTATTCGCATATTGTACTCTTTCGTCAACCGAAACCTTAATTCCTTTGATAGGAAGACCAGTCTTTTTTGATTTTACTAATCCCTCAACTAATAAGTCATTCCCAAAGTCTTGTGGAGTACCATAGCAAGCTTGAAATACAAATGCAACTGAGGTTAAACAAAGTCCTCCAATAATTTTTCTTTTCCAGTCTCTTTTCATAATTTTATCTGTTTTAGTTGAACAATATTGGTTTTTCATTTTTTCTACAATAACCGCTAATGACCGAGGCTATGGGCATTTGGCGGTTTGCGGGAGCAAAACCAACGGAATGCACAGCTTGTCCCGACTTATCGGGGTCGGCCAGCCAATGAACGAGGAATTCTATGGTTATTCCAAATTATTTGTATTAAAAATTAGTTACTTCATTTGTCTTTATTTCTGTTTACCACCCGATGAGTGATTCCTGTTCATCCCGTTTTTTAACAAAGAGTTGTAATTTAAGACTTCCAATGTATTCATCTATTGTCAGTTCTTCAAAACTTTCTTTTCTATCCTTCCTTCCTTCGTAATAATTCGAACGATATACAATCCTGTTGGAAAATTACTTATTGAGATATTTTCATCTAGTTGTACTTGTTTGCAAAGCAAAGCTCTACCATTCAAGTCATAAATTGAAATGGTACTTGTTCCTTCTATTCCATGAATACTTAATGATTCTGAAACCGGATTTAGATAAATACAAATTTTTTCTGCATTTAATGCTGGAACTGCTGTAGGCGATTCAATTATATTAACAAAATCTTGCCAAAGATATGCTGACTTATAAAGAGACTTTGAACCAACCGGTACATAAAGCATACATATACTCTTATTTACATTCTCAAAAACTGAAATCCAACTATAAACCTGAATCGGAGTTTGGGAATAAACGTAAATTGAGTTTAAACCAGAACAGGAGAATGAAGCTGATCCTAAAGATGTAACAGATGCTGGTATAGAGATACTTGGTAAGGAATTACAGTTTTTAAATACTCCATCTTCAATACTTTTTACCGAATTTCCAATAGTAACACTTTTAAGACTACTACAGTATTCAAATGCCCCTGTATTTATTACAGTCACTGAATTTGGAATTATAATACTGGATAATGCCGTACAATTTGAAAAGAAATAGTGACCTATATTAGTCAGGGATTCTGGAAGATTGATGTTGGTCAGTGCGGTACAATATTCAAAAACCGAAGCTTCTGTTGTTTTTAATGAATTCGGTATTGTAACGCTACTGAGTTTTGTGCAATGACTAAATGTATTATATTTTAAAGTAGTAATTAAGTTCGGTATAATAACACTTGTAAGTGAGCTACAATACTCAAATGCTGCATCAGTAATATAAGTAACCGAATTAGGAATCGTCAGATTATTTAAGCTCGTACAATGCGAAAAAGCAGAATTTCCAATTGTTTGAATGGAATTAGGAATATCAATATTCTTCAATCCGGTACAATTACTAAATGTTCCTGATTTAATTGACGTAATTGAATTTGGAATTATCACTTTGTTCAGGCTATTGCAATACTTGAATGCCTCATTGCCAATTGAAGTTACAGAATTCGGAATTGTTATTGTTGTCAGTCCGGTACAAGAATTAAATGCATCATCTCCAATAGATTTAATGGTATTTGGAATCGTAATATTGATCAGAGCCGAACAACTATTAAATGTATAATCAGCAATTCCAATTAGTGAATTTCCAAAAGTTATGTTTTGTAATCCTGTACAATTACTAAAAGCACTACTTCCTACTGAACTAACTAAATTAGGGATTACAATTCCAGTCAATCCTGTACATGATGAAAATGAACAGGATCCGATTGAAGTTAGGTTAATGGGCAAGTTTATATAGTTTAAACCCGTACAATACTGAAAAGCATAATCACCAATTTTTGTCAACGAAATAGGAAGTTCGATATTAGTCAAAGCAGTACAGTTGTTAAAAACATCATTTCCAATTGCTTCTAATCCAGAAGGAAAAGTTATCGAATTTAAGTTCTTGCAATTGTAAAACAGTCCATTACTTATCTTTTTTAGTGTTGAAGGAAACGAAACAGAGTTCAGGTTCGCACATGATGAAAATGCATATGTACCAATATTAGTTAGCGTAGAAGGTATGGTTAGATTAATCAATCCGGAATTTGTAAAAGTATAATCACCAATTGTTGTAAGAGATGCCGGAAAATCGATGGAAGTAATTCCCATGCAAACCTGAAATGCTTTTGAGCCGATAAGCTTTAATGATGGTGGTAGAGTGATTGATTTCAAATTCACACAATACCCAAAAGCACCTTCACCAATTGTTGTAAGTGTTGTAGGTAATGTGATTGATTTCAACCCTGAGCAACTTGAAAATGCATTTGTTCCGATAATTGGATCAACAGAATTAACAATTAAAGAGGATAAACCATAGCAATTATTGAATGAAGAACCACCAATTGAATCTACAGATGCAGGGATTGTCAATAAACCTGTTAGTCCAGAACAATAATAAAATGCAGATGCACCTATTTTCTTTAATGTTGAAGGAAAATATAATTGTCCACTTAAACCACTTCCTGAAAAAGCCTCATCGCCTATAGAAATAAGTGAATCAGGCAAAGTAACAGAATTTAAATCAGTACAAACACTAAAAGCATAAATTCCGATAGACCTAATGCTCTTGGCAAATAAAACAGAAGATAATGAAGTATAACCAAAAGCATATTCACCAACAGATGTAACCGTTTGGGGCATTATCATTGATTTTATTTTTTTTGACATATAAAATGCCTGACGCGGGATTTCGTTGGCAGGATATTTTTTTATACCACTATCTCCCCATAGATCACAATTCGGACCTTCATAAGCACTTACATTTACTGCACTCAAATCTATATTCGCTAATGCCGGCATATTATCCCGCATGGTTTTAAAATCGCGAGCATCCACTGTTCCCATCAACGCTAAATCAGTTACAGTACTTAGTTCAGTAGAAGTCAAAACAGATGAAAGCCCGCCGGCTGTAACTTTTCGGGGAGCAGCGGCTTGCGTTACAAGCACAAAGTGTGAATCAAATCCCGGTGAAGATACTGTAACTGTTGCTTCTCGTATTGTATCAGCAGGATTGGCTTCAGCAGTAAGTGTTATTATGCTGTCATTGCTACTTGTAACCAACCATGGTTGATTTGATTGTGTCGTCCATGCCACATTGCTTTTAACTGCAATTGAGATACTTTTACTTATAGTAGAAGCAGTAAATTTGATTGCCCTTTGACTAACTAAAAATCCCTGAGCATTTTCCACTATATTCATAAAGTCTTTCCATACTGCGGCAGCTGAGAAGTAAGGTTTCGTTGCATAAGGTACATAAAGTGTACAACCGGCTTTATTTGTTTTAGAAAATGGATCGCCTGAGGTAGTAAAATCTATTGGATAAGCAGAGTTAATATAAACTGAAGTCAAACCTGTACAACACTGAAAAGCGGAAGAGCCAATAGACTTTAATGTTGATGGCAATTTAATGGAGATCAGACTTGTTTTTGACCATTCCGGAGAGTATGTATAAAATGCACTTGGTGGTACAGCATTGGCTGAATATCCCGCACTAAAATCATACGTTCCACCAGTACCGTTAAATGCAGCAATACTAACCTTACTAATATCCAATCGGGCTAATTCAGGCATTTTGTCTCTGAGAGTTCTGAAATCGCGGGCATCCATTGTCCCGGTAATATTGAGGTCGGCTATTGAACTCAGTTCTTCGGCAGTTAAGCTTTTTGATAAACTTCCTGCTATGATGTTGATCGTTTTCGGGGAGCCTGTTTGGGTAACAGTAATAATCTGAGAGCCATAACCGGGAGAAGTAACAATTACTTTAGCGTAACGTCGGGCTGTTGAATCATTTTTATCTGCTGTAAAAGTCAACTTTGAATCGCCTGAACCTAAAGCAGGGCTTACGGTAAGCCATGGTTGGTCTGAAGTTACTGTCCAGCCCACATTAGCTACAACATCAACAGTTCCGGTTGATTCTTTCATATAAGCAATTTTCACTTTATCTGTACCGGTCATAAACCCTTGCGTACTTTCGACAATTTGGTTAAAATCACTCCATTGATAAGCAGCAGCATAAAGTGTTTTTGCTTTATAGGGCACATTCAGAGTACAGGTAGTTTTATTTACATTATAAAACACACTATAGGAATTACTTAAATCAATGGGATAAGAGGAGTTTGAATAGATTGATGTTAAACCGGTACAACCATAAAAAGTATAGGCTCCTATTGAATTAACGGTTGACGGAATGATAAAAGAAGTCAAACTGCTACAACTTTGAAATACATAATTCCCAATAGCAGTAACTGTTGATGGTATTACAACCGATTTTAAAATTGTTTTTCCGTAAAATGCATATTGTGGAATAGTATTAGCAGGATAGATTGTTGAAGTTGAAGACGGATATGTACCATCTGTTCCCGTATAAGCGAGGATTGAAGTGCCAGTAAAATCAAGATTGGTCAACAAAGGCATTTTATCCCGTAAAGTTTTAAAATCACGGGCATCCATTGTACCTGTTAGAGTTAGCGATGAAAGTGAACCGAGCTCTTCAGTTGTGAGAACTGTAGATAATCCTCCTGCAGTGATATCGATAGCTTTTGGGGCTATGTTTTGTGTAACTTCTACTATTTGAGAGATACAACTGGGAGCTGACACAGTGATAATCGCTTTTCTTGTGGTTGAAGTAGTATTTGTCTTAGCAGTGACTACCAGTGTGTAGTTCCCCGAGCCTGAACCAGGATTCACCGTAAGCCACGGTTGGTCAGAGCTGACTGTCCAGGCCACATTGGACTTTAAATCAACATTAACGCTACTTCCTGTATTATAAGGTAATTTTAATTTATTTGTACTTAGTATAAAACCTGTTGCATTTTCCACTATGTTAGCAAAGTCTTTCCATTGGGTTAAAGCAGCATAAAGTGATTTTGATCCATAAGGCACATATAATAAACAGGTCGTTTTATTTATATTATAAAACACATAAGTAGGGCTGGTTATGTCAATCGGATAGCTTGAATTCACGATAATTGAAGTCAATCCCGTACAGTTGTAAAAAGCATAACTACCAATGGTACTTACCGATGTGGGAATGGTAATTGAGCTTAGCCCTGTACAATTATAAAAAGCATTACTGCTTATTGAAACCACTGATGAAGGGATCGATATTGTAGTAGTTAACCCACTACAACCTCCAAATGCATTAGAACCTATTGAGGTAATTGTTGATGGTAATTTTACAGTCTTCAAGGTTGTTTTCCCAATTGCTGTAGTGCCATTATAAAAAGCATATATTGGAAAAATATTGGCAGGATAAGTTATCGAATTAGGATAAGTACCATTGATTCCGGTATAAGCTGCAATTGAAACTCCCGTTAAATCTAAATCAGTCAACTGAGGCATACTATCGCGCATAGTTTTAAAATCACGTGCATCCATGGTGCCGGTAACAATAAGTGTTGAAAGGGAACTTAGCTCATTGGCTGTCAAAGCGGCTGAAAGTCCCCCTGCTGAAATACTTATTGTTTTTGGAGCTAGTTTTTGGTATACTACAACAGTTTGAGAAATGAAGCCGGGAGCAGACACTGTGACTACTGCATTTCGGACAGTCGTAATCTGAGTATTATCCGAGGTAAAAGTAAGTATGTTATCACTTGTACCGGAAGCAGGACTCACTGTTAACCATGTTTGATTGGAACTGGCTGTCCAGGCTACATTGGCTTTTACATCAACAGTAATAGTACTGCCCGGGTTAGCTGAAAGTTCAGCTTTATTGGAACTGACAAAAATACCGGTTGATTTTTCAACTATATTAGCGAAATCGCTCCATTGATTAGTGGCACTATACCGTAATTTTGTTCCATAAGGTACATTCAACTGACAAATGGTTTTGTTTACATTATTAAATACTGAAGTAGATTGTGTCAGGTCTATAGGAAAAGAGTTGTTGACTGAAATTGAAGTTAAACCTGTACATCCCTGAAATGCATTGGAATTAATAGCACTAATTGTTGTAGGTAAACTTATCGAAGTCAGACTGCTGCAATTTGCCAAACCATAGTCGCCAATAGTTAGTAGATTCTTTGGCAGATTAAATTTCTTCAAACTACTGCAGCCGTAAAAAGCATAATTACCAATTGTTTGAACTGATGAAGGGATGCTAATTGAATCCAACGTGCTACAATTATAAAATCCATTACTACATATTGAAACTGTTCCCGAAGGAATTAATATGGTCTTCAGATTATCACATCCGGCAAAGATATTCCCCGAATTATAAGCATAAGGTGTAGTAGCCTGCACAAGTCCTTTACAATTTTGAAAAGCGTTATAGCTAATCGTTGTATTGGCAGGAATAGTGATAGAAGTAAGAGCGTTACAACCTAAAAATGCCTGATAGGCTATTGAGGTAAGGGAGCTCGGAAATTGAACAGAAGTCAAACCGGTACATCCTGAAAATACAGTCGTATTAATCGTACTTACTAATGACGGAATGACAATAGCTTTTAACGATATACAACCTGAAAAGCAAGATTGGCCTATAGAGTTCACTGTAGACGGAATAGTGATTAAATCAAGTAGAGTACAACCTGAAAAAGCTGAATTACCTAAAGAAACCAGTGAGTTGGGAAAACTGACAGTTGGTAGCTTTACACAACCCGAAAAGACTCCTTCATCAATGCTTGTCAAAGACGTAGGCAAGGTTACTGAACTTAGATTACTGCAATTCTGGAATGAATAAATTCCCAGTTTTGTAACTAAATTCGGTATTGTTACTGATTTTAATCCGGTGCAACCCGAAAAAGCATTCGCCCCGATAGAACTTACACTATCAGGTATAGAAATAGATACAATACCGCTACAGCCCGAGAAAGCTTGATCGCCGATGCTTTTAACCGAAACAGGTATTTTGATGGAAGTTACAGATCCAAAATTACTGCTGAATGCATTGTTCTTAATTGACGAAGTTCCTTCAGGTATAATGATGTTTTTTATATTTGTACAATAACTGAATATATTTCCACCGTAAGTGGCAGTCCCCGAAGCTGCCGTGACAGTGACCAATCCTGTACAAGCTCTGAAAGCCTCACTTTCAATAGCAGTTGCGGTTGAAGGTATTTCAATTGAAGTTAACGAACGGCAATGTGCAAACCCTGTGCTTTTAATGGTGACTAACGATTTGGGCAACCTAACCGATTTCATTTTATTGCATTCCCAAAATGCACCATCCTCAATAGAAGTAACTCCTTCGGGTATTGTAATTGAATCAAGAGCTGTACAATTATAAAAAGCCTGAGTTCCAATAGAAGTTAATGTTGAAGGAAGTTTAATATTAGTCATGCTCGATAACTGATAAAAAGCACTTGCCTTAATAGCCGTTACTCCTTCAGGCACTATGATAGTTCGTAAGTTATTACTACCCATAAATATGTTACCACCATCATTTGTATATGGTGTGGTTGCAGTAACTAAAGAATCGCAATTGTCAAAGGCCCATCCATAATAAGAAATCTTAGTTGGAGGCAATATCACAGATTTGAGACCACAACTTGAAAATGCGGATGCTCCCATTGAAGTAACAGTTGCCGGAACTTCCACCGACAACAATCCGCTACAATTATAAAATGCTGCGTATCCAATTCGGACTAAATTGGTTGGGAAAGATATTTTTTGTAGCGTTCTCTTATAGTAAAACGCCTTATCAGGTATAGTATCAAGCGGACTAATAATCCTTGCTTCGCTCAAATCCAATATCTGAATAACAGATAGACTATCACGAATAAAAAAGAAATCGGACGTGTTTAAGGTGCCTGTTACTTTAAGATTGGTTATTGTTTTATTCTCAGCCGGAGTGAATGATCCTGCTAAAGTTCCCGCTGTAATATTTATGGTTTTTGAGACCTGTGCTTGCCCTAAAGTAAAAAGGAATACGCAAAATAGCAATAAAATTGGTTTTCTTCTTTTCATATTGTTTTAATTCTATATAAACTACATTTTTTTTACACCTTCCCATAACGACCGAGGCTATGGGCATTTGGCGGTTTGCTGACGGAGGGAGCATTAGCTTCGCTGATTTTCAATTCGCTGTCGTGAAACGACAAAGTAAACGCTGGCTTGCTTGCGGTAGGCAGGAGCAAAATTGGCGGAATGCACAGCTTGTCACGATTTATCGGGGTCAGCCAGTCAATTCGCATACGAGGCGTGCGTAGCTGGCGTTTTTATTTTATTTTTGTCCTCCAATCCATAAATCACCTTGGTTAAAAGAGTATGATTCAGTTGCTTCTCCAATCGGTTCGTCGAACTTAATCAATCTATGAGTTTTTTTTAAATGTCTATTAAACCAAATTATTGAATCATCATAATCCTGTCTTGAACCATATAAATCAGGTTCTCCGATAAAATTATTGTCATAATGGTCCTCATCTAATCTGTAATCCCAATCGAATTTTTGAAGTCTCTCACTTAATTGTCCGTAATTGCTTGGGTTTAGTTGTTTTTTAATATCTGGTTTAAAGAAATTATTTTCATAGAAATTAATTTTATCAGCAACTGCACAAACAACTTGTGATTTAGAGAATCTTGGTTCAAAGAGCCAAATCTTTAAGTAATAAGGTTTACCTAATTTATCTAATCGAACTTTCCAAGATTCATAAATATCAAGCAATCCACTAAGCATTAATTTTTTTGTTGTCCCTTTTGGCTCTGGAATCTTACTGTTAATTGTTGAAATGTCACACCACGGGTGAACGCTAATCTCTGCATATTCCCGATTGTATCTTTCAATCAAATCAAGCCGCAAATCAAGATTCCCTAATCTCCAGATTTCTATGTCTCGAAATCGTCTATTAAATCCTCTAATCTTTTGTTGTCTCACTATCGGTTGTCTGTTTTAAAATGGCAGTTAATAACTTATATCTATACCTTGGTGACCATATATAAACTTTATTTTTTGGTATTTTTGCTATTAGTACTCGTTTTTAAACGGATATACCAGAAATCTTTAAGTCTTTATTTTGATTTTACAAACATAAGCATTTTAGTTAATACATCCAACTATTTATTCAGTTTTTTTAAATTGTAATTAAAAATAATGTTTTCAAACTTCTCTACATTAAGTTAGCATCCCAGCTAGGTGTAAGGCCACAAAAAAAAACCGCCCAGTTTTGCGACCGGTGCGGTTAGTATTACTCAAACAGTATAGCTATCAACTAGATTATATGGGTAGCTATTTCGTAGCTCTAAATGCGAGTATGTTGAGTGTCTGCACCTTTAAAAATACTAAGAATACAAGTCGGTGGGATTGAGAACTCGTCTGCGGCAGGCAGGTCCCACCGACCAACCATCACTTTTGTGAAAGTAATGATTATATTTCCGCTAGGACAAGTATTCCAAATTATTCTTTTTTTTAGTTTATTCCTCACCGTTGCCGTACAACCAACGAAGCGATACAGGTAAAATAACTTGACTTCTTACTTTTTTTCCATTTATATATCCCGGAGTCCATTTTCGCATTGTTTTGACTGTTTCAAGGACATATTTGTCAAGAGCATCCCTCATTCCTCTAATCAAACGAATTTGACTTATTGAGCTGTCCTTTTCGACTATAAACGAAACTATAATTCCACCATGATAACCATTAGCTTCTAATATTTTGGGCATTTTGAAATTCTTGATAAAAAAATTCTTGCAAGCATCAGGCGTGTTTAAACAGTTTTCATATTTAAACTCAGGTTCAATGTCCTGGTTTAAATATATTGTTGTGTCTTGTTCTTGTCCGAAACAATTCAAACTGATGAAACACATAAACAATGTAGTCAGAATAATAGTTAGACTTTTCAATTTCTTATCTATTGAGTGCAACCTATTTATCATGTTTGTTTTCTTTTAAAGTAATTTCAGTCATCAACCATTTCTCATTTTCATTCTCAATTTTGATAATGGGATAAAAATAGTCCTAACGAGTTCTTTTCTTGTGAAAGTATTTGTATAGTTGCAATATATCACTCGAAATCCTATCTTTTGGACCCTATGTCGAATGTTTTAGAGGGTTATACCCATAAAAACATCCGAAATCCTATCTTTTAGAGCCTATGCCGAGTGTTTTAGAAGGTTATACCCATAAAAACATCCGAAATCCTATCTTTTAGAGCCTATGTCGAATGTTTTAGAAGGTTGTACCTATAAAAACATCCGAAATCCTATCTTTTAGATCCTTTGTCGAATGTTTTAGAGGGTTGTACCTATAAAAACATCCGATAGGTATTTACGTCCACTTCAAACTGCTTGTTTTTGAATCTGACAGCAAACTTAAATTTTAGCAGCAGTGGTATAAAACTCTTTTAAATAAAAAGGTTCAAAGTAAGCTACATCTACAAATTTCTTTTCGGCATACGCTTTTTCGGCCAATACGATCATGTTTTGGGCCAATGGGTACATGCCGTCAATAAATTTTGCGTTGGGGTGGGTGAGCGTTGTTTTGCATTTCTCAGCACCGTTTCCGAAGAAATAAACACTGTGATTCTCAAGTATCTCGCTGTACGAATTTTCGTCGATGACATCGGCCGAAATTTCACGTTGAATGATCCCTTCCTGACTGTAAAATGCAGCGTATACTTCCATTCTGCGGGCATCTATCATTGGGCAAAACAGTGAGTTAGTTGCTGTTCCTGTAATTTGAAACGCATTTGCAGTCAGTACCTCCAGTGTGCTGACAGCGATTAACGGAATGTCTAAGCCATAGCAAATTCCTTTGGCTGTTGATACTCCAATTCGCAAACCTGTGTATGAACCGGGGCCACTGCTCACTGCAATGGCATCCGGTTTTTGGGACGATATTTTCAGAAACTCCATAGCTTCGGCTATAAAAACGCTGAGTAAAGCTGCATGATTCATACCTTCCGAATCGGATTTGGTGAATATACACTGGCCGTTCTCGCTTATGGCAATGGAACATATGTTGGTTGATGTTTCAATATGTAGAATGATCATTTTAATCGGGTTAAGAAGTTGAACAATGGTACAAAATTACGCATTTTAGCCGAATGAAAAAAACAAATCCCCGCTCCGGTTAAGTGAGCGAGGATTGTTTGAAAGGAGAAAAAGAATTTTATTTCAATTTCACGATTATCGGATTGAGTACCGACTCGCGATAGTTGTTTAGCGCATTAAACCAATCTTCGTCGGTTGGGAATAACCATTTGTTCCAACCGGCTCCAAAATAGTAGGTAAATTTATCGCCAACACGGTAATTTGTGAGCAATAAACCATGTACACCCTTGCGAATAGCTTTATTGGTCTGAACAGGAACAAAAACGCCTACATAATCGCGTCCCGAGGGAATTTTAAACTCCGAAATGGCTTCCTCTGCATATGCAACAGTCCCATTCGCAGCGTTTAATTGTAGGTTACCCTTTCCATCGTGCAAGAAAATACCGGTTCCCAATTCCATTTTTTGAGATGGTCCTGTGAATTTCACTACAGCTTTGTTCAACATCGAACCGGCTGTGGTGGTAATGGTGATTTCTTGTTTGTAATAACCAGTTCCCACTTTTACCGAATCGTAGGTAAGGGTAAATGATGAACGAAGCGGACCTACTTCCAATATCTTGTAGCGGCTGAATTGATTTCCAACCCACAATGAATCGGCAGCGTAAGGAGCCACGCCTCCTGCACCTAAGGTATGTCCCACTTTATAACAATCCATTCCCTGACCTCGATCGAGATGATACGATAATTTGTTATGAAGTTCGTCATTATACATTTTTGCCATAAATACTTCATCGGTTTTCTTTACCCACATATCCACCCCGTTACTTGGATTTTCGTTGGCTAAAGCCGGTCCATACATGCGGTAAGCCGCAATGTCATTTTCCCATGCCATATCGTCTTTGCGTTCCGGCACAAAAAATGCAGCCGTTTTGGGCTTTACAGTTGCCGGTTTACCTTCGGTAAGTGTGTAAGTTGTTGAAGAATTTGCCTTTACAGTGGCTTGAAAGATAAGCGATTGTGCTTTTTTCTTGCCATTGTAGCTGAGCTGATAAGCAATTTCTTCGTTTTTGTCATTTTTTAAAATGTATGATTTCGACTGGAAATTTGCTTTCAGTTTCAAAGCATTTACTTCCACCATTTCGCCGGCTCTATCATTGCCCGACGGGTTAGTGAGTACGATTGCGCGTTGACCAACAACGGTAGAAATAAACAGGAGTGAAGCAATTATAGATAATGTTATTTTTTTCATAACTTTTTTATTGCGCTAATTGAAGTAATAATAAATAATTATTGATATTATTTTAGAGTAGCTTCAAGATAATAAGACTTGTAACCTGCCTAGTGCAGGCAAGCTCGTAACTAACTACTTATTTAGGTTGTTTTCCAATATACGCTAAAATACCACCATCAACGTACAAAATATGTCCGTTTACGAAGTCAGAAGCTTCTGAAGCTAAGAATACTGCAGGCCCTTCAAGGTCTTTTGGTGTTCCCCAACGCGCTGCAGGAGTACGTCCGATGATAAATGTATTGAAAGGATGACCATCTTCGCGTAATGGAGCCGTTTGTGGAGTGGCGATATAACCAGGTCCGATTCCGTTTACCTGGATGTTGAATTCTGCCCATTCGCAGGCAAGATTTTTTGTCAACATTTTCAAACCACCTTTTGCAGCAGCATAGGCCGAAACTGTTTCGCGTCCTAATTCGCTCATCATAGAGCAGATATTGATAATTTTTCCGGCACCTTTTGCAATCATTCCCGGAGCTACAGCTTTAGAAACGATAAATGGTCCATTCAAATCGATATCAATTACCTGACGGAAATCTTTAGCTGACATTTCGATAGCCGGAATACGTTTGATAATTCCTGCATTGTTAACCAATATGTCAATAACACCCACTTCTTTGGTGATTTTTTCAACCATGGCATATACACCGTCTTCGTCGGTAACGTCGCACACATAACCGTGAGCAGTGATACCATCGGCTTTGTAAGCAGCAATTGCTTTATCAACGCTTTCCTGGCTCAAATCATTAAATACAATTGTTGCTCCGGCAGCAGCATAAGCAGTTGCCAGTCCGTAACCAATACCATACGATGCACCTGTGATTAATGCAACTTTTCCTTCTAAACTAAATTGACTCATATTCTTATTTAATTTTAAATGTATATTTTAATTGAAATTCTTAGCGTAATTCGGTGTGTTTGTAAAAATTTTGATCGCTGTAATCAAGATTTTCGCCGGCCATACCCCAAATAAACGTATAATTGCTGGTGGCTGCAGCCGAGTGAATAGACCATTCAGGAGAAATTACGGCTTCGTCACCTTTCATCCAAATGTGACGCGTTTCGGTAGGTTCGCCCATAAAGTGACAAACCGCTTGTCCTTCGGGAACTTCGAAATAGAAATATGCTTCCATTCTGCGGCTGTGTGTATGCGCCGGCATGGTGTTCCAAACGCTACCCGGAGCCAGTTCGGTCATACCCATTTGCAATTGACATGTTTCCAATACCTGACAAACAAGCATTTTGTTGATATTGCGGTGATTTGAACCTTCTAATGATCCCATTTCGGCAACAACCGCATCGGCTTTCGTGATTTTTTTATCAGGGAAAGTTTTGTGAGCAGGGGCAGAGTTGAAATAAAATTTAGCAGGATGAGCTGCATCATTGCTTTCGAAAGTAACAACACGATCGCCCGCACCAATGTATAATGCTTCTTTGTAACCCAATTCGTACACAACGCCATCTACTGTTATTTTACCCGCTCCACCTACATTGAACGTTCCAAATTCGCGGCGCGATAGGAAAAATTCAGATTTCAACGGGTCGATGGTTTCAAGACTCAACGTTTCGTTAACAGGCATTGCACCACCTACCACTAATCTGTCGTAAAGTGTGTAGACCATGTTTACTTCATTTGTTGTAAAAACTGTTTCAATCAAATGTTCTTTACGTAAACGTGCTGTGTCATACTTTTTCGCATCTTCGGGATGAGAAGCATAGCGAACCTCATAGTTTGTCTTCATTTTTTTATTTTTGAGTTGTTTTATTTATTTTGATAATTGATTACAGTTGCTGAATGAAAATGATAACTGAACACCTGTTGTGAGTTAAATATTGTTTATTCAAACTGCTTTAAAATTGGTTGACCAAAATTACTAATAATAAAAATGATAACAGGGCTTCATTTTTATGTTGTACAACATGTTTTTGAATTATTGGGAAAACTGATTTATTATTCGCTATTGCTATTTTTCTGTATGTCAGTTGTATATTGCATTTATATGTATTTGCATGAATCTACGTTGCGTGCTAATTGAACCCACGGTACATTATTAGTCAGTTATTCGTCTTGATATATGAAACCAATCAGATGGGGTGTAGAGAAAGTCTAAACGAAATTTCACCCTGTTATGTAGTTTTTTTTTAATGAAACTGAGCCCTTATTTATACTGCATCATTGCAATTTAATTCAATCGTTTATACGAATCGGAATAAATATTTACTCAATCGCTAAGACATTCTGATTAATCATTTTGTAGTTAGAAAATATGTATTACTTTTGCAAGTAAATTTTTCTGTGTGCGAACACGGATTTGAAATATTGGGACCAAATGAAAGAAATAAAGTCAAAAATACGTATAAAAGACATTGCCGTTTTGGCAGGTGTCTCGGAGGGAACGGTTGACCGCGTACTGCATCAGCGTGGTGATGTTTCGGCAAAGAGTCTCGAAGCAGTAAACAAAGTGCTGGAAGAGATCAACTATATGCCAAATTTGATGGCACGATCGTTGGCTTCTAAAAAACACTATCGTTTTGTTTGTCTATTTCCGGCTCATCAACCGACTGATTATTGGCAAAGTATAAATGATGGATTTAATATGGCAGCTGATGAATTTCTTCACCATAATGTTCAGATAGAGAAAAAGTATTTTAATCAGTTTGATGCGCAGACTTTTATAGCTACTTCCAATGAAATATTGGAAACAAAACCCGATGCGGTATTTATTGCTCCTATCTTCAGAAATGAGACCTTGCAATTTACATCAAAATTAGTAGAGCTTCAGATCCCGTTTTCGTATATCGACTCTATGATTGAAGAAACGGACTTCGTGACCTATTACGGTCAGCATTCGTTTCAAAGCGGGTACATTGCTGCCAAGTTATTGCTTCATTCGGGTTGTGCGAATAATAAAATTTTGATTATCAGAACGCAGCGAAAAGGAGCAATGTCTAATCAAACCCTGAACCGGAATAGTGGTTTTATGCAATACATTAATGATAATGGTCTTGCTGAAAAGCTGGAATTGATAAATGTGGAGTTTAAGGATGATGATGAAATGGCGAACCTGGAAGTGTTACGCGAAGTATTTGCAACGCATACTACTATAAAAGCGGCTATCACCTTTAATTCAAAAGCATACCGGTTGGCTATGCATTTGGAAACATTGAAAAAATTGGATGTGCAGTTGATCGGGTATGATTTGTTGGAACAAAATGTGGACTACCTCAAAAAGGGCATGATTGCCTATTTAATTGCTCAACGTCCGGAGAAACAGGCTTATTGTACGGTTCGCGATATGTGTAAAGAGCTGATTTTTAAGCAGAAAGTTTCAACAATAAATTACGTTCCCATCGATGTTTTGATGAAAGAGAATATCGATTATTATTCAAGATTTAAAGAATAAAAGTAACTCGTAACTATACACAATAAATATAAAGTTCAACTAATTAATATATAAACAAATAAAAAAAAGTTCTCTCTCATGGAAAAATTAAGTAGAAAATCGGCCAATGTAACTAAGACTTATCCGGAACGTATTATTCAGTTTGGAGAAGGTAATTTCTTAAGAGCATTTGTCGACTGGATTGTGTTCAACATGAATAACAAAGCAGATTTTAATTCAAGTGTAGTTATTGTTCAGCCTTTGGCGAATGGAATGATTGACATGCTGAATGATCAGGATGGTTTATATCACCTTAACCTACAAGGCTTAGACAAAGGAAAAGCTGTTGATAGTATTGAATTAATTGACGTTGTAAGTCGTTGTCTTAATCCTTATTCTCAATTTCAGGATTATTTAAAATTAGCCGAAAACCCCGACATGCGTTTTGTGATTTCGAACACTACCGAAGCCGGTATTGCTTTCGATGAATCATGTAAACTGGATGATGCACCGGCCAGTTCATTCCCCGGTAAACTAACACAATTGCTTTATCACCGTTTCAAAACCTTCGATGGTGCAATGGATAAGGGACTGATAATGTTGCCTTGCGAATTGATTTTCCATAACGGAACAGAATTGAAAAAATGTATCGAACAATATATCGCATTTTGGAATTTGGGCGAAGAGTTTGCACAATGGTTCGAAAAGGCTTGTGGTGTTTATTGTACGTTGGTAGACCGTATTGTACCTGGTTATCCACGCGATACTATCAATGAAATTCTTGAAAAAGTACAGTTGGAAGACAAAATGGTAGTGAAAGCAGAAATCTTTCACTTGTGGGTAATCGAAGCTCCGGAGTCGGTTGCAAAAGAATTCCCTGCTGATAAAGCCGGATTGAATGTATTGTTTGTTCCAAGTGAAAAACCATACCACGACCGTAAAGTAACTTTACTCAACGGACCTCACACTGTAATGTCTCCGGTAGCTTATTTGTCGGGTATTGATACTGTTAGCGAAGGTCTTAAAGACGATGTTATTGCAAAATTTGTGGATAAAGTAATGTTCAAAGAATTGCTCGAAACACTTGATTTGCCAAAAGCAGAACTCGAAAAATTTGGTGCTGATGTGCTTGACCGTTTCAAAAATCCTTTTGTAAAGCATTTCTACACAAGTATTATGCTTAATTCATTCCCTAAATTTAAAACCCGCGATTTACCTGGTTTGAAAATTTATCTGGATCGTCAGGGTAAATTACCTGAAGGATTAGTGCTTGGTTTGGCCGGTATTATTACTTACTACAAAGGAGGTAAACGTGGCGATGTAGAGATTGTACCTAACGATGACAAAGCCATTACCGACTTGTTGACAGAACTTTGGAGTACCGGCGATGTGGCAAAAGTTGCTCAGGGCGTTTTAGCTGCAGATTTTATCTGGGGCGAAGATTTGAATCTTGTTGAAGGATTGACTGCCAAAATAGTTGAGAATTTGACATCAATTCAGGAAAAAGGTATGTACGAAACTGTAAAAGCAATTATTTAAATACATATTTGGTATAAGCATACGAGTAAAACAGGCTGTTTACTTGTATGCTTATTGACAATATAATAGACTGTGTAGCTGTTTACACATAAACTCGTTTACTTTATAAAAATGAAATATATAAAAATAAATGTCTCCGACAATGTTGCTGTGGCTTTGGTAGACTTGCAAAAAGCTGAGAAAATAACGGTCGACGGAGTAGAAATAACGATTAATGCAGACATACCGGCCGGGCATAAATTTGCCCTGACTGCGTTGCCGGCTAATTCTCATATTATCAAATACGGTTATCCTATCGGACACGCTCGTGAGGACATTGCTCAGGGAGATTGGGTAAACGAAAAAACGATTAAAACAAACCTGGATAGCGTGCTTGATTATGAATATCAACCACATGAAGTTTCGTTGGATATACCAAAAAAAGACATTACTTTCAAAGGTTATAAACGTGCGAATGGTGAAGTAGGGGTGAGGAACGAAATCTGGGTTATCCCAACGGTAGGTTGTGTAAACGGTACTATCAATTCGCTGGCTGAAACGCTTCGTGCTGAAACTCAAGGTAAAGGTGTGGACGCAATCGTTGCTTATCCGCATAATTACGGTTGTTCACAATTGGGCGATGATCACGAGAATACCCGCAAAATTCTTCGCGACATGGTGATGCATCCCAATGCCGGTGGTGTATTAATCGTAGGCTTAGGCTGTGAAAACAATCAGGTAAAAGCTTTCCGCGAAATGCTGGGCGATATAGATGAATCGCGTATCAAATTTATGGAAACGCAAAAAGTGGATGACGAAGACGAAACAGGCATGGAGTTGTTGCGCGAAATTTATGAAGTTGTATCGAAAGATCAACGCGTGGATGTACCCATTTCTGAACTAAAAATCGGGTTGAAATGTGGAGGTTCCGACGGTTTCTCAGGAATTACTGCAAATCCTTTGTTGGGAGTTTTCTCCGATTTTCTTATTGCTCAAGGTGGTAGTACCATTTTGACGGAAGTACCTGAAATGTTTGGTGCCGAAACCATTTTGATGAACCGTTGTGTGAACAGAAATATGTTTGATAAAACAGTTTTGTTGATCAATGATTTCAAACATTACTTCGAACAAAACAATCAACCTATTTACGAAAACCCATCTCCGGGAAACAAAGCAGGTGGTATCTCAACGTTGGAAGAAAAATCGCTTGGTTGCACTCAGAAATGCGGAAAATCCCTGGTGAAAGATGTGCTTATGTATAGCGAACGTCTGAAAACGAAAGGATTGAACTTGTTAAGTGCCCCCGGAAATGATTTAGTGGCCGCTACAGCTTTAGCGTCAAGCGGTTGTCAGATTGTGTTGTTTACTACCGGTCGTGGTACTCCATTCGGAAGTTTTGTACCCACAATGAAAATTTCTACCAACACAGCTTTGTACAATAAGAAGCGTGGCTGGATAGATTTTAATGCCGGAACCATTGTAGAAAACGAATCGATTGAACAAGTTAAAGATCGTTTTGTTGATTACATTGTCAGTGTGGCAAGTGGTGAATTGGTAAATAATGAGAAGAAAAATTATCGCGAAATAGCGATTTTTAAAACTGGAGTAACATTATAATAACGAGTATCTTTTTCGACTAACTATTTTCAAACGTTCTATTGCTTACACACTTTTTTGATTTAAATGATTTGAACTGCTATATATTAACCAATTAATTTTTTTATCATGAAATTAGGAAAATTCAGTATTGGACTTGGCGACAGGTTTTCTCATCAAGGTGTTGCGCAATTAAGGGCAATTGTAAAAGCAAACCAATCAGGTTTGGATATTTGCCCCGTTTGGAATAAATCGAATCGTGAACATATCTATGTTCATTCTCATCCGGCGGATGTCCGCAAAGAAGCCGATGCAGCAGTAGCTAAATTGGGTTTTGTTGGAAAATATTTTGTTGATGCCGATCATATAAATTTGTCAACAGTGGCACCTTTTGTTGCCACTGCTGACTTCTTTACTTTGGATGTGGCTTCATTTATAGGTAAGGAAAGTAGTCCGGAAGATGTGAACGCTTTTGTGGCTTCTTGTGCCAACTATATCGGGGACTTAAAAGTTCCGGGAATTGGACATCCTTTAGTTGTTACTGATGAATTATTGCGTAAAATTGCCTCTAAATTTTTAGCCGCCACCAAACAAGCTGCTGAAATTTATACTTTTCTGAAAGAAGAAAAAGGCGCTGAAAATTTTGTTACTGAAGTTTCGATGGACGAGGTTGAAAGTCCGCAGACTCCGGTTGAGTTATTATTTATTCTGAAAATGTTAGCCGATAAAGGGGTGCCCGTTCAGACAATTGCACCAAAATTTACAGGACGTTTCAACAAAGGAGTAGATTATACCGGCGATTTAGATCAATTTGCCAAAGAATTTGAAGAAGATGTATTGGTGCTTGATTATTGTGTCAAAGAATTTGGGCTTCCTGCCGAAATTAAATTAAGCGTACACTCCGGAAGTGATAAATTCTCCATTTATCCGATAATGGCTGCTGTCATTCTTAAACACGACAAGGGATTACACGTAAAAACAGCAGGAACCACCTGGCTCGAAGAAGTTATCGGACTGGCTGTTGCCGGTGGTGATGGACTTGTGTTGGCAAAACAGATTTATGCCAATTCACTTGGTAGGAAAGATGAGTTATGTGCACCCTACGCCGATGTAATTGATATCGATGAATCAAAACTTCCTTCGGTAGTTGAAGTAAACAGCTGGAGTAGCGATAAGTTCGCCAATACATTGCGGCATATTCCTGGACATCCTGATTATAATCCGAATTTCCGTCAATTGATTCACGTGGCCTATAAAGTTGCTGCCGAACTAGGTGTAACTTATACCAGCTTGCTCGATAAATATGCTGACGTAGTTGGAGCATGCGTAGAAGAAAATATCTACGATCGTCATCTAAAACGCTTGTTTAATTTATAAATATAATCCCCGGTCTTCGTCAATTGATGGAGGCCGGGAATATAAAAAATCTGTGAAATGAAAAACCTTTTTGATATAAAAGACAAAGTGGTAGTTATTACCGGAGGAACCGGAGTACTTTGCGGAAAAATGGCTGAATACATGGCTGAACAAGGTGCAAAAGTGGTTGTGCTTGCCAGAAATAAAGAACACGGCGAAAGTTTTGTTGAAAATATAAAAGCGAAGGGACATGAAGCTTTGTTTTTACAGTCGGATGTAAATGACAAGGCCGTGTTGGAACAAAACGCTGTTGATATTGTGGCAAAATATGGTCGCATCGATGTACTTGTAAATGGAGCAGGTGGAAATATGCCGGGCGCCACCATCGGACCGGATAAAACAATTTTCGATTTAGATGTTGATGCTTTTAAAAAAGTAGTTGATTTGAATTTGTTTGGTACCGTTATTCCTACCATGGTTTTTGCTAAAGTGATGGTAGAACAAAAACAAGGCAACATTATCAATATCTCTTCAGAATCTGCACTTCGCCCGTTGACCCGCGTAGTTGGTTACGGTGCTGCTAAAGCGGCAGTTACTAATTTTACCAAATACTTAGCCATTGAACTGGCAACAAAATATGGAGAAGGTTTGCGTGTAAATGCAATGGCACCGGGCTTTTTTATTTCGGAGCAAAACCGTGCATTGTTGACCAATACCGATGGAACATTTACCGCCAGAGGAAATACTATTCTAGCACACACACCTTTCGGTCGTTTTGGCGAACCTGAAGAATTGCTTGGGACGTTACACTGGTTAGCCAGCGATGCATCTAAATTTGTAACCGGAACACTTACGGTTATTGATGGTGGATTTGATGCTTTTTGTATTTAAGAAAAAAGAGCAAAGACAAAAGAATAAAGACAAGAGAATACAGATAAAAGGTATTCGTATTTTTTTACTACACAAATAGTAAATTGTAAATTAAAAAATAGAAAATAAGATTATGTATTTATGTAAACAATCATGGAGATGGTACGGGCCGAATGATCCTGTATCACTTTGGGACATTCGTCAAGCAGGTGCAACCGACATTGTTACGGCATTACACCAGATCCCCAACGGGGAAGTATGGCCAATAGAAGCCATTAAGTATCGGAAGAAAATAATTGCTGAAGCAGGCTTAATTTGGTCGGTGGTGGAAAGTGTTCCGGTACACGAGGACATTAAAAAACGCACCGGGAACTACAAACAGTATATTGATAATTACAAACAAACCGTTCGTAACCTGGCTGAATGTGGTATTTTCATTGTGACCTACAATTTTATGCCTATTCTCGACTGGACACGTACCGATTTGGCTTACACCATGCCCGACAGATCTAAAGCATTGCGTTTTGAAATGGCGGCTTTTGTGGCGTTCGATTTATATTTATTGAAACGTCCAAATGCTGAAAAGGATTACACCGTTGAGCAAATCTCTAAAGCCAAAGCCCGATTTGATGGCATGACTGAAGAAGAAAAGGAAACGCTTGTTCGCAATATGATTGCCGGTTTGCCGGGAGCTGAGGAAAGCTTTACTATTGAGCAATTCCAAAAAGCTCTTGACACCTACGATGGAATTACCGATGATCAATTGCGTAATAACTTATTTTATTTTATCAACGAAATTACAACGGTAGCCGATGAGGTGGGAGTACAAATGGCCATTCACCCTGATGATCCTCCGCGTTCTATCCTCGGACTGCCAAGAATTTTGAGTACTGCCGAAGATGTTCGTAAACTTTTTACTGCTGTTCCTAGTTTATCTAACGGAATTTGTTTGTGCACCGGTTCGTTTGGTGTTTCGTCGGTAAATGATTTGACGTCGATGTTACGCGAATTTGGCGAACGTTTGTATTATGTTCATTTCCGTAGCACCCGTCGCAACGAGGATGGTGATTTTTACGAAGACAATCACCTGGAGGGCGACGTAGATATGTACGAAGCAATGAAAGCTTTGCTGGTTGTTCAGTATACTTATAAACGCAATATTCCAATGCGTCCCGATCACGGACATCAAATGTTGGACGATTTGCACAAAAAAACAAATCCGGGATACTCCGGTATCGGAATGCTTAGAGGAATGGCTGAACTAAGAGGTCTGGAATTAGGTATCTCGAGAACATTGTTTTAGTCCTTTTAAATCTCCTGTTTTTGGGGACTTTAAGACAATGTATTTGAATAAAAATTATAATCTGGCAACTCTATTTCTTCCGTTAGCCAATGGAGGAAATAGAGTGCTTTAAATCTAATATCATGAGCATTGAATTAAAACAAAATTGTGCGTACTCTTTATTGGTAGCTACCAGCATGGGAGTTCGCATTACTCCCGTAAACGGACAACCTGTTCATAGCAGCAAATTATTCCAAATGGAGGTTTCGAGTGCCGAAACAAATGTGGCAAGTATTTCCTCTTATTTAGGACTTCCCGTAAAAGTGTTGACTACTTTCGTAAAAGATAGCCCCATTGCACAAATGATTAAAAGTGACTTACGTAGTCGTAATTTGGACTACGAAGGTGTTGAAGTTGAGCAAGGTGATCCATGGGGGTATCGTCATCAGTTTAATATCGCCGATAGTGGCTACGGTTCACGCGGTCCACGTGTGTTGAACGACCGTGCCGGTGAAGTAGGACGCACATTGAACGTAAAAGATTTTGATTTGGATCGTATCTTTGCAAAAGAAGGGGTTCAAATTTTACATTTATCCGGTTTAATTGGAGCATTATCGCCCGAAACAAGCGAATTTTGCCTGCAATTAGCCCGTTTCGCAAAGAAAAACGGAACACGCATCTCGTTCGATTTAAATTACCGCGCTTCGTTCTGGAAAGGACGTGATCAGGAATTACGTGATATATTTACTGAAATAGCTTCGGTTTCTGATATTTTAATTGGCAATGAAGAAGATTTTCAACTCTGCTTAGGAATTGAAGGACCGGAAGCCGGCGGAAAAGGTATAGAAGCTGAAATTGATGGATTCAAAGGCATGATTGGCCGTGTGAAAGAAGCTTTCCCCAATGCATCGGTTTATGCCACGACTTTGCGTCAGGTGATCAGCACCAATGAACATCTCTGGGGTGCTATTATGCTCGATGGTGAAACCTGGACAGTTATCGAACCCCGTAAAATAAACGTGCTCGACCGTATTGGTGGTGGTGATGGTTTTGTGGGTGGTATGCTTTATGCCATTATGAAAGGTTGGGAATCAGAAAAATGGGCTCAATTTGGTTGGGCTTCGGGTGCATTAGCCACCACTTTCCTAACCGACTACGCACAGCCTGCAGATGAAGAACAAGTATGGAGTATTTGGGGCGGAAATGCGAGAGTGAAGCGATAAAATTCAGTGACAATTTCTTCATTTACGATTTACTATTTTAGGTATGACAACAGATGAACTAAAAAGGAGATTGAAAGAATTCGCTCTGAGGATTATAAAGCTTTCAGAAAGTTTACCTAATAATGTTACCGGACGAACGTTGGGTAACCAAATTATTCGCTCGGGAACATCTCCCGGAGCAAACTATCGTTCAGCTTGTTTAGGTAAATCAGATAAAGACTTCCTAAATAAGTTGAAAATGGTAGAAGAAGAATTGGATGAAACACTTTATTGGTTAGAACTAATTGTAGAATCGGGTTTAATCAAAGAGCAATTGCTCAAAGATTTGATGAATGAAAATCAAGAGTTGTTGAAAATTATTGTTAGTTCAATCATTACAATGAAGAAAAAACTGAATTCTGTAAACAAATAAGTCCGATTTTCATTTTAGTTATTGATTTGACTATTCAGCAATAAAACAGGTTCTGTTACATACAGATGAATCGTTTTTGTTTTAAATAGTAAATCGTAAATGAATAAATCGTAAATCTCAAAATCATGCTTTACTACGAAATAGGTTCAATAAACCACGAACTGAATGCCGAAGATTTAAAAAAAGGTCTTTTTGAAGCATTAGATAAAATTGGTAAGATACATAAAGTTCTTGCTATCCCCCCTGATTATACCCGCTTGCCCAGCCGTGCGGGTGAACTTACTGAATTCACATGGCAGTACTTTGGTAGCGCTTTAACCGATGTGTTGCCTGCTTTGGGTACGCACAGTCCCATGACCGATGCTCAAATAGCTCATATGTTCGGAACGCTACCCGCCTCGCTTATTCGCGAACACGATTGGCGCAATGATGTGGTGACAGTAGGAACTGTTCCTGCCGAATTTGTAAAAGAAGTTTCGGAAGGTGCTGTCGAATTTCCTTGGCCGGCTCAGGTAAATAAACTACTTTTGGATGGCAATTTTGACTTAATTCTATCCATTGGGCAGGTTGTACCTCACGAAGTGGTGGGAATGGCCAATTATAACAAGAACGTTTTTGTTGGCACCGGTGGGGTAGAAGGCATCAATAAAAGTCACTTTGTGGGTGCTGCTTATGGCATGGAACGAATGATGGGACATGCTGATACGCCGGTTCGTCGTATTTTTAATTATGCATCAGATCATTTTACCAACCATATGCCAATTGTTTATGTGCAAACGGTAGTTGGGTTGGATAAAACGGATGGAAAAATAAAATGTCGCGGCTTGTTTATTGGAGATGATTTTGAAGTGTTTGATAAAGCAGCTAAGCTAGCTTTGTTGGTTAACTTCGAAATGCTGGATAAACCACTTACGAAAGTGGTTGTTTATCTTGATCCAACGGAATTTAAAAGCACCTGGCTTGGCAATAAATCCATTTACCGCACCCGTATGGCTATTGATAATGGAGGCGAATTGATCGTTTTAGCCCCGGCATTGAAAGAATTTGGCGAAGATAAAGAGATTGATCGTTTGATTCGGAAATACGGTTATTTTGGAACACCTGCAACCCTGAAAGCCTGTGATGAAAATGAAGAACTTCGAGACAATTTAAGTGCGGCAGCGCATTTAATTCATGGTTCGTCCGAAGGTCGTTTCAACATTACTTATTGTCCGGGAAAAGGAGCCGATAATCTTACCCGAAAAGAAATTGAAAGTGTGGGTTTCAACTATGCCGATATTGAAGAAGTAACTGCAAAATACAATCCTGAAACCCTTCGCGATGGGTATAACACTATGGCCGATGGCGAAGAGATATTCTATATTTCCAATCCTGCATTGGGCTTGTGGGCATTTAAGGATAGGTTTAAATATTAAATTTTTGAAAGGTTGATGGAAATAAAATGGGGAATCATCGGTTGTGGTAATGTGACTGAATTGAAAAGCGGACCTGCATTCAATAAAGTTGAAGATTCTAAACTCGTTGCTGTAATGCGTCGAAATGCTGCTTTAGCACAGGATTATGCCCAACGACATAATGTCTCGAAGTTTTATTCAGATGCCAGCGAGTTGATCAATGACTCTGAGGTTAATGCTGTTTACATAGCTACACCTCCCGACTCACATGCATTATATGCTATTGAGGCCATGAAGGCGGGAAAATCAGTTTATGTAGAAAAACCGATGGCCCGGAATTATGCTGAATGTATGGAAATGATACGTGTTTCCGAAGAAACAGACATGCCGTTACATGTCGCATATTACCGTCGCACACTTCCGACTTTTCTGAAAGTAAAAGAACTTGTTGATAACGGACGTATAGGCAAACCGCTTACAGTCAATATTAAACTTTATAAAGCTTTTGGTGAACGGGATAAATTTCCTGATAAGCAAAGTTGGCATGTGAACCCGGAAATTGCCGGAGCTGGTCATTTCTATGATTTGGGTTCACATCAATTTGATTTTTTAGATTTTGTATTTGGCCCTGTTACAAAAGTGAATGGAGTAGCCCGTAATATTGCCGGTTATTACAAGGCTGAAGATACTGTTTCTGCAGCTTTTTCGTTTGATTCAGGTGTAGTGGGGAGTGGAAGTTGGTGTTTTGTTGTTGATGAAAAATCAGAAGAGGACAGTATCGAAATACATGGAACGACTGGTAAGATAAAGTTTTCTTGCTTTGATTTGGGAAACGTAGAATTAACGACCAAAGAGGGAACACAAAAATTCAGTTTTACAAATCCTGAAAATATATCATTCCTTCTTGTACAACAATTAGTAGGAGCCTTGCAGGGCAAAAATGACTGTGTGAGTACTATGTATTCTGCAGCCAGAACAAATTACGTGTTAGAAGAGATTGTAAAATCGTATTATAGTAAATAGAAATATTGACGATTACTAAAGAATGAAGATAATAATAGACGATAAAATTCCTTATATTCAGGGAGCTTTCGAAGAAGTAGCAGAGGTGATTTATTTGCCGGGAGCTAAAACTACCTCCGAAGTAGTGAAAGATGCCGATGCTATTGTGACGAGAACACGTACCATTTGCAACGAAAAATTATTGGCCGGTTCAAGCGTAAAATTCATTGCTACCGCTACCATTGGTTATGATCATATCGATACAGATTATTGTCAGGCTGCCGGAATAAGCTGGACAAATGCTCCTGGCTGTAATTCAAAATCGGTAGAACAATATATTGCTTCAACATTATTTGTGCTGGCCGAAACAAAGAAACTACAATTGAAAGATTTGTGTATCGGAGTAGTGGGAGTAGGCAATGTGGGCAGTAAAGTGGCCAATGTGTGTCAGATACTGGGCATGAAAGTATTGCTCAATGACCCTCCACGCGAACGGGCCGAAGGATCATCTGGGTTTGTGAGCCTGCAGCAAGTAATGGAACAGGCCGATATCATCACCTTACATGTTCCGCTGAATATGAAAGGTGCTGATGCTACTTTTCATTTAGGAAACGATGATTTCTTTTCAAAATTAAAGAAAAAACCGGTGCTGATGAATTCGTGCAGAGGCGAGGTGGTTGAAACAAATGCAGTAAAGTCGGCTCTGAAAAATGGTCTGCTTTCTGATTTCGTATGCGATTGCTGGGAAAATGAACCGGCAATTGATTTGGAATTGTTATCTTTGACCACCATTGCAACTCCTCATATCGCCGGCTATTCCAAAGACGGAAAGGCTACCGGAACGCAAATGAGTGTGAAAGCAATTAGCGATTTTTTTAATCTCGGACTGAACAATTGGCAGCCCAAAGGGGTTGAAGTACCTATACATCCAACTCTTGAAATTGACGGTGCTGGTTTGACAGAACAAGAAATTATCTCAACAGCAATTCTTGCCACTTACGATATCCGCAATGATGATCGTGTTTTTAGAAATGATACAGAAAGCTTTGAACAACAACGTGGTGACTATCCCGTACGCAGGGAGTTTCCGGCATTTACCATTCATGCAAAGAATGTGGATGCTTTGGTGCTTGAAAAACTGAGAAAGTTAGGATTTAATTAGAAATGTATTCATTCATTTTATATATAAAAATATTAAATTAATTATAAATGAAAAAACTAGCAGATATTGGATTAATCGGTTTAGCCGTAATGGGCGAAAACCTGGTCTTGAACATGGAAAGTAAAGGTTTTACTGTTGGTGTATTTAATCGTTCGGTAGACAAAGTTGATAAATTTATTGCAGGACGTGGCGCCGGAAAAAACTTTATTGGTGCACATTCTATCAAAGAGCTTTGTGACTCATTGGAAAAACCGCGTAAGGTGATGATGCTTGTAAAAGCAGGTCAGGCTGTAGATGATTTTATTGAGCAATTAATTCCGAATCTGGAAGCGGGTGATATTATTATTGATGGTGGAAATACCCATTTTCCGGATACGATCCGCAGAACAAAATATGTCGAAAGTAAAGGTCTTCTATTTGTTGGTACCGGTGTTTCGGGTGGCGAAGAAGGTGCATTGCTCGGCCCATCGATGATGCCGGGAGGTTCGCCTGCTGCATGGCCTGCTGTAAAAGAGATTTTCCAGGCTGTATCTGCCAAAGTGGAAGATGGTACTCCTTGTTGCGACTGGGTAGGCGAAGGCGGTGCCGGTCATTTTGTAAAAATGGTGCACAACGGTATTGAATACGGTGATATGCAAATTATCAACGAAGCATATCAGGTGATGAAAGATTTACTTGGACTAAGTGCCGACGAAATGCACGAAGTATTCAAAGAATGGAACAAAGGCGATTTGGATTCGTATCTTATTGAAATTACACGTGATATCTTAGCCGTAAAAGATGTAGATGGAACACCATTGGTAGAAAAAATTCTGGATACTGCCGGACAAAAAGGTACCGGTAAGTGGACAGCCGTTTCGGCACTCGACTTTGGTATCCCCTTGACCTTGATTGGCGAATCAGTATTTGCCCGTTGTTTGTCTGCTCAAAAAGACATGCGCGTATTGGCTTCGAAATCGATCAGCGGTCCTGTAGTTAACTTTACAGGTGACAAAAAGCAATTGATTGACGACTTAAAAGATGCACTATTCGCTGCAAAAATCATTTCGTATGCACAAGGTTACAACCTGATGATGGAAGCTGCCAACGAATACAAGTGGAATCTAAACTACGGTGGCATTGCGTTGATGTGGCGCGGTGGATGTATTATCCGTTCGGTGTTCCTGGGCGACATCAAAAAAGCATTTGATAAAAATCCAACACTCGAAAACTTGTTACTGGATCCTCATTTCAAAGACATTGTTGAGAATGCTCAGGCCGGCTGGCGTCGTGTTTGTGCTGCTGCACTTACCAACGGAATACCTGTTCCTGCATTGACTTCAGCACTTTGCTACTTCGACGGATTGCGTACCGAAAGACTTCCTGCTAACTTGTTGCAGGCACAACGCGATTACTTCGGTGCTCATACCTACGAACGCATTGATAAACCACGTGGCGAATTTTTCCATACCAACTGGACTGGTCGCGGTGGCGATACTGCTTCTACAACGTATATTGTTTAAGCTACCAGAATAGATACAAAAAAGGCTGTTTCAATTAGTTGAGACAGCCTTTTTTATATGGTATAACTGAGTGATTATTTCACTACGGTAGCTTCCAGATTTTTTGCTCTGATCTTGATAAAGAACGTTGAGCCCGGTTTGCTGTATGCAGCTTGTACATATCCCATACCAATGCCTACTTTTGTATCGGGCAACATGGTACCTGAACTTACTTCACCAATGATTTCGTCGTTTTCATTTGCTATCTGGTAGCCATGACGTGGAATTCCGCGCTCTTTCAGTTCAAAGCGAACCAACTTGCGGGTAACACCTTCGGCTTTTTGTTTTTCGAGCAATGGGCGGTCGATAAAATCTTTTCCGTCCACAAATTTAGTGATCCAACCTAAACCTGCTTCAATCGGCGAAGTGGTATCGTCGATATCATTGCCGTATAAGCAATAACCTTTTTCCAATCGCAATGAATCACGCGCACCCAGTCCGATAGGTTTAATACCAAATTCAGCTCCTGCAGTGAAAAGGGCTTCCCAAATTTTCGGACCATATTCGTTGTAGAAATACAACTCAAATCCCCCTGCTCCGGTATAACCCGTATTCGAAAGAATAACTTCGTATACACCAGCAAAATCGCCAACAGCAAAGCCGTAGTATGGTATTTTTGAGAGGTCAACTTTGGTTAGTTTTTGAAGTAGTTCAGTGGCTTTTGGTCCCTGAACAGCCAATTGTGCCATATGATAGGATGCATTTTCGAGAACGGCCCCTTCGGTATTGTTAGCTACGCACCAGTTCCAGTCTTTTTCAATATTCGAAGCGTTGACCACCAATAAGTACTTGTTGCTTTCGTAGTGGTAAACCAGCAGGTCGTCCACAATACCGCCTTTTCCGTTCGGGAAACAAGAGTATTGCGCTTTGCCGATAGGCAGAATAGAAACATCATTCGAGGTTACTTTCTGAAGAAAAGCCAATGCATTAGGGCCTTTTACCCAGAACTCACCCATGTGCGAAACATCAAAAACTCCCACGCCACCGCGTACGGTCAGATGTTCGTCGGTTATTCCGCTTGGATATTCGATAGGCATATTATAACCAGCAAATTCGTGCATTTTCGCTCCTAAAGCAATGTGAAGATCAGTAAATGGAGTTGTTTTCATTTCTAAAAGTCGGATTGTATGATGACAGTTTTTAATATATGTATTTTCTGATAGAACTAATCTAGTGTAACCGATTCGGCAATTTTGACAATAACCTGCATGGCTTTTTCCATCGATTGAACGGGTACAAATTCGAAGCGACCGTGGAAATTATGACCACCCGCAAAAATGTTCGGACAAGGAAGTCCCATGTACGACAGACGTGAACCATCGGTTCCACCACGTATTGGTTTCACTTTTGGTGTAACACCCACATCATTCATGGCATTGAAGGCAAGGTCGATAATGTGCATTACCGGTTCAATTTTTTCGCGCATATTATAGTATTGATCGCGTAGCTCCAACGTGGCTGTACCATCGCCAAACTCGGCATTGATTTTATTCACCAAATGCGCAAATTCTTTTTTACGACGTTCGAAACGATCGCGGTCGTGGTCGCGGATGATATAGCTGAGCGATGATTTTTCAACCGTTCCTTCCATATTGGTAAGGTGGAAGAAGCCTTCGTAGCCTTCGGTATGTTCGGGTGTTTCGTGACGAGGAATCATGCTGGCAAACTGATGTGCCACGCGCATAGAGTTCAGCATTTTGTGGCGAGCATAGCCCGGGTGAACGTTTACGCCTTTAAAGGTTACTTTTGCCGAAGCAGCGTTGAAATTTTCAAATTCCAGCTCGCCTATTTCGCCACCGTCCATAGTATAAGCCCATTCAGCTCCAAATTTCTCTACATCGAAATGGTCGGCACCTTGTCCGATTTCTTCGTCGGGGGTAAAGCCTACGCGAATCTTTCCGTGTTTAATTTCGGGATGTGCTACCAGGTACTCCATGGCACTTACAATTTCGGCAAGTCCCGCTTTGTCATCAGCTCCAAGTAGCGTATTACCATCGGTTACCACGATATCCTGACCAATATACATCAGAATTTCCGGATATTTTGCAGTTTCAAGTACTATGGCTTTTTCTTCGTTAAGAACGATATTGTTTCCGTCGTAATTTGCAACTATGCGCGGTTTTGGGTTTTTTCCACTCATATCCGGACTGGTATCCATGTGAGCAATAAACCCTATAGTAGGTACTTCTTTTTGGATATTAGCCGGCAAAGTGGCCATTATATAGCCATTTTTATCTACATCCACTTCGGTTAGCCCAATTGACTTCAGCTCATCCACCAGGTAGTTAGCAAAAATCATTTGACCCGGTGTGCTGGGTGTCATATTGGTATTCTCATCGGAAGTGGTAGTGAAACTCACATATTTCAAAAAACGTTCGGTGATATTCATATTGGTATGGTTTTTTATAATTGAACACAAAAATACGCAAAAAATGGTATACAAATTCGTTTTTTAAACGTTTTTTATTGACAGAATGTTTATGGTTAATTGGAGAGATAAAAAGGGAGTGGTACGAGTAGGTTTGGAGCTGACTTGATAAAGGTGTATTGCGAAATTTAGTTTTCACCCCAAACCTCCGCCAATAGTCGGACAAGCTCTGAAGGGGCTTAAGAATGGTATCCCCAAATGATTTACTTTTAATTAAAGGTGTTGATTAAATCTGAGTTAAATAAACGCTACTCATCTATAGACCGAGCTTATAGGAGTCGAAAGTAGCTATAAGTCCCCTTCAGGGGATTTAGGGGTGGTTGTATCAAATAATTCTATCCGCTACAAACCGCTTGAAGCGATTGTTCGCTTTTGCTTTCTAAATAAAAACTCCCGCAAATGCCCTAACTTGAAGCAGAATGTCTGCCGGTGTATGGGTCATTTGCGGGAGTGAAACAGTAAGCCAAGAAGATTAGCAACTTACTGTGTCCATTACATTGTCGGAGTGCTTTCAGCTTTGTCCGTACCTTTGCTGCGACGGTTGTTGATAGTGTTTTTGTAATAATCAATCTGATAGTTTACCTTATCGATAAATGTACTGTATTCGGCTTCACCATTGAGCAAAACAAGTGCATTTATTACACTGACGATGTTTTTGTAGTCAACGTCGGTTGCAACACGTGCCACTCGTACATCTCCACTTATGCGTGCTGCTACTTCGGCGGTACGTGTACCAAAGTTAGCTATAAATGAAGTGTTGGCCTCTATCAGTTTATTCAACTTTTCATTTGCCGAGCATAAAGCTACATCAGCCGCATAATTGCTATTCAGTTGATTTGTAAAACTGCTTAACGTTTCGCTTTCCTTGTTGTACGGCTCTTTGCGCATATCGCCTATCTGATCGACAATGCGGATAATACGTTCGGCAGCACTCTGAATGGCAGGATCGTAATCGATAAGACCCGAGCGGATGTGCAATACAAACGACCTATAAAGCTGATCCCTGAACAAATCCGCTTTTCCAATCCCTTTGGTATGCTGGCTGCCTTGTTCTACTTCAATACAGGTTAGTTCGGCAGTCACATTAGCCACATAAGACGGAAAAAACTTGATAATTCCCAACTTTTCGGGAGTTTGGGCTGTAATTTCATCTCTTATTGCCGAATGAAACTGACCATGTTCATTGTTTTGGAAATTAGAAAAATCCACTGTTTTAATTTTCTTCATAGACATTTTTATTTAAAATTAATAATTAGGGTTCGAAACAAAGGGTAACAAAATAGTTACGCGTTACAAGTCTGCCTAGGTATTCACGCGTTGCAAAACTGCGTGAACACATCCGGCGCGCCGGAAGCACTGATGCAAAACTGCGGCAAGGTTTCAGGGACGCCGGATGTCTTGTCGCAAAACTGCGGGAAGCTTTCAGGGACGCCGGAAGCACTGTTGCAAAACTGCGGGAAGGTTTCAGGGACACCGGATGCCCTGTCGCAAAACTGCGGGAACACTTCAGGCACGCCTGAAGTGTTCCCGCAGTTTTGCGGCACTATTTCAGCCTTCTATTACGCCTTGTAGCAAAATTGCTACAACATATTTTCTTCCGACGAAGTGCTTTTATCAGCTCTCTGCCCGATAGAATGGCTAAAGTGGATCAAAATATCACTCCGCGTAAACGCTGTAGTTACAAGGAAAAACTCTTAAAAAGTGTTATATGCTTTGTGTGTAACTATTTGTATATGAGCGGATATGCATCGTTTTGCAATGCTACAAATATATGAAATTAATGATAGTGAAGTATGTGTTTCTGAAAAATAATTGAACAATTATAGCATATTAACGTTCTGACTTTTTATCCTCCCGAAAAACAAAACCGCCCCCGTCGCTAAGTGCGGCGGGGGCGGTGAATGTCTTTGAGATTTATTTGCTCTGGCATGGGTCTCGCGACTTCCAAGTCGCGAATATTACAACATAAATAAACGCGACTTGAAAGTAGCGAGTCCCATTTGTTATCTATTATCCAGCGCATGATAAACGCGACAAACCGCCTGAAGCGGTTGTTCGCTTTCGCTCACTTTACGGTACCCGATTATTTCCGTACCTTTGCACCATCACAAACAAATCAATATTCTGTCGGCGTAAAGGCGACAAACCGCTCGAAGCGGTTGTTCGCTTTTGAACCAAAAGTCGACAGAAGTGTTTTTTACAGAAAAAGTTATGCAATCAAAAATATATCAACTAACCGATTTCCTTCCCACTACCAAAAAAGAACTCGAAATACGCGGGTGGAGTGAGGTGGATGTCGTTCTTTTTAGCGGTGATGCCTATATCGATCATCCTGCTTTTGGTGCGGCAGTAATTGGTCGAATACTCGAAGCGCAGGGATTACAGGTGGCCATCGTACCACAACCAAACTGGCGCGACGACTTGCGCGATTTCAAGAAAATGGGAAAGCCTCGTATGTTTTTTGCCATCTCGGCCGGAAACATGGACTCGATGGTGAATCATTATACTGCCAACAAACGCCTGCGTTCCGACGATGCGTACACACCGGATGGTAAATCGGGCATGCGTCCCGACTATGCCACCATTACCTATGCCAATATCATCAAAAAGTTGTATCCCGAAGTACCTTTGCTTATTGGGGGTATTGAGGCTTCGCTGCGTAGGTTTACGCATTACGACTATTGGTCGGATAAATTAATGCCCAGCATATTGGTGGATACGAAAGCCGATTTGCTGATTTACGGAATGGGAGAGAAGCCGGTAGTGGAACTGGTACGTCAGATCAAAGAAGGTAAAAGCTTTGCCGAGATGACGGATATTCCTCAGACTTCATTTGCGTCGAAGGAAATTCCTCAGCACCCGAAATGGAAAGATATTACGCTGGTATCGCACGATGTGTGCCTTACCGACAAAAAACTATATGCTTCGAACTTTAAGCACATCGAGCAGGAATCGAATAAATATGATGCGGCACGTCTGCTTCAGAAGGCGGGTAATCGTTGGATAGTGGTGAACCCACCTTACGAACCGCTCAACGCAGCCGAACTGGATGCGTCGTATGACTTGCCTTACACCCGTGTGCCTCACCCGAAATATAAAGGCAAGACCATTCCGGCTTACGAAATGATTAAGTTCTCGGTGAATTTGCACAGGGGTTGCTTTGGTGGTTGCTCGTTTTGTACTATCTCGGCGCATCAGGGCAAGCACATTGTTTCGCGTTCCAAGGAATCAATTTTGAAGGAGGTGGAAAATATAACAGCCATGCCCGATTTTAAAGGTTATCTAAGCGACTTGGGCGGCCCATCGGCAAACATGTACGGCATGAAGGGTATCAAGAAGCACATCTGCCGACAATGCCGTAAGCCGTCGTGTATATTCCCGAAGGTATGCTTTAATCTCAATACCGATCATACTCCGTTGCTGGACATTTACCGGTCGGTGGATAAAGTGCCGGGCATTAAGAAATCGTTTATCGGTAGTGGTGTGCGCTACGATATGCTGTTGAGCAACACCAAAAACAATGAGTTTAATAAAAGTCATATTGAATATATTCGCGAGTTGATCACGAACCACGTTTCCGGACGGTTGAAGGTGGCGCCCGAACATACGTCGGATGCGGTGCTGGATTTGATGCGCAAACCTTCGTTTGCTTATTTCGGACAGTTCAAGCAGCAATTCGAGAGGATAAACCGGGAAGCAGGACTGAATCAGCAATTGATTCCGTATTTTATCTCCAGTCACCCGGGGTGTCACAACGAGGATATGGCTGATTTGGCTATTCAGACGAAGAAGCTGGACTTTAAACTGGAACAGGTGCAGGATTTTACGCCAACACCCATGACGCTGGCTACCGAAATCTATTACTCGGGTTTTCATCCCTACACGCTGGAACCAACGTTTACAGCCAAAACAAAAGATGAAAAACTGGAACAACGGAAGTTCTTTTTCTGGTACAAAGGCGAATTCAAAAATCAGATTATAAAAGACCTGAATCGCTTGAAACGACCGGATTTATTGAAGAAGTTATTTGATAGATAGAGAATAGTTATGAGTTGATAGTTGATAGTTACAAGTCAGCTATACTGATTAATTTACAAATCGGGCTGAATTTCTTCGTTGAAATTCAGCCCGATTCGTTTTTTGACTATTGCTTTTACACTTCCAGTTCCCATGTTTTGGCAATGTTTTCTTCTGTCACCTTGAGTTGACAGCCTTTGCAATCGGCTCCATCCAGAAACAGTTTCCATTGTTTAATCATTTGCGGAACGTACATATTTTTTCCCGGAATAAAGTAGATGCCATTGCTATCGCAATATTCCTTCAGATAATTGGTTCGCTCATCTTTTTCGGGCATATTATGATCGAAAACCATTTTACAACCCGACAGTACATCCAGAAGACTGGGCACATTATCAATGTCGGTCGATGACACTTGAGTGGCATTTACGACCAGATCATAAGGTCCGTCGAATTTCTTCAACTGCAACTCTTCCATTTTCGGTTTTACGCGTTCGGCATTTCTACCGGTCATGGTCACATCTATGCCCAACTTACGAAGTACATGCGCCGCTACACCCGATACGCCGCCATTGCCATAAATGACAGCTGTTTTGATGTGGATACCCGAACTTTTGAAATGATTTTGCAAAGCCGTTTCAAAACCAAAAGCATCCGTATTGTATCCGTAAAGCTTACCGCCTATGTTTACTACCGTATTCACAGCGCCGGTGCTTTTTGCCAATTCCTCTATTTTATCGATATAAGGTATAATGCTCGATTTTAAACCTTGTCCCGTTACGGCACCACCAAGCATGATGGGCGATCTAAGCAGATGTGCATAGCTTTCGGCAGTTATTTTATGTCCAAAGGTGAAGTAAACAATGTTGGCACCTAATTTCTGCAGGGCTTTGTTGTGTTTCTCAATGGACGACTGGCTGCCCGATGTAGATAGCAAAAACAATGTTTGCGTATTTAGCGGAACAGTCTGACTACTTATTGTTAGTGGATGGCTCATATGGCTTTATTTTTTAATTGTACATAATCTAACGTTTCTTATCCCATATTTCCACCAATTCTACTAAATACTTTTTGGGGTTGCCAGGGGAGATCGTCGCCAAGAATCATACGCGTCATGGTTCGTCGCTCTACGAATCCGTTTTTCCGTAAAAACTCAACGCCGGCAGTATTTTCAGTAGGAAGTACAGCTTTATCAATCACAGCATATTTAAGTTGCATCAATGCTAAGCCTGCTTTGGTTGTGTCTGCAAATATAAATCCTTCCTTTAGATCGGGCACGTAATATCCTAATAAGGTGTTGTTTTCTACGTATAGTATTGTGTTTGGCAAAAAGTCATTCAAGAGTCCGTCACGTTTTTCGCCGGATATTTGTCGATCCAGTTCGTAAACCATAGCGCGGTATTTTTCCTCAAATGGAATTATATTTTCCGAGATAAGATCAGGCATCCATGGCTTTTCTCTTTCCATAAAAGAATAGCTCGCCACAGTTCTGTATCCGGCTTTTATATACACCGGCTTTCCAAGTTCAGTGGCAATAAGCGAACAGCTGGCTATCGGTTTATCGCGGATGGTCATAAGCAATTCGTTGACAATGGCGGAGCCGATACCTTTGTTTCGGTGTCGGTCACCCACAATGATATGGGCTATCCAACAGCTGTTTTCGAAAATAATCAATGTCCCCGTTCCAACGATGCGATGGTCGATTACCGCTTTTATAGGGTGACAAAACGATGAATGGATATAAAACTCAATGTCAGGGACTATATCCGCCCAGTCGTGGGGTTGTAAAATCCGTATTTCTTCCAGATCATGATAGCTTATTGGTTCGAATTGCATGGTGAATGGTTTTGTAGTCATTATTTTTCAGGTTCTGTTGTTGGATGATCTCTTTCCCATTTTTCATGAAACTTAAGACTGAATTTTTTATAAAATTCTTTGTAAGTCAGATGAATGTCTTCTTCGTCCATTTCATATTCAATAAAAGAGTCGACATGCTCACAGCGAAGTTTATAGTCCTCATACTCTTCGCGTATTTCAACGGCATAGATGATCCACCCATCATAATCCAAATCTTGCAGTGCCGGATAGTACTTGAGAACAAGGGGCTGAATTAAATCATAATACTCTTTTTTTAATCCTTCTACTTTATTGAAATGTTTAGTGTCAGATTCCCATTCTTCCTCCGCAATTTCTTTTATTTGTTCCTCCGTTAGTGCATTAAACAATAATGGATTATTATCCAGAAAATGGTAATCGGGAGCAGGTGGTTCGGGCGGTCGGGCGTAAAAATCAATCCAACTTTCAAAATCAGGATATTTTTCACGAAGGTTGACTCCCTCTTTTTGATCCTGAACTAAAATATTGAGCATCAACAGAAGTCGGTGTCCGGCCTTTGAAACCATCCAGTTGATATGATCCATCACCATTGGTCTGAACTCCGTTTCGAGTAATGGATACTGTTTATACATGAGTTTACGCACAGCAGGTGCAAACTCTTTCATTACCGGACAATAAGTGTTGTTGTAAAAAAGCGTAATGTCCAGATCAAGCCCCGGCTCAGTTTTAGAGGCTCGATTAAAATAGGCGAAATTATTGTCGTACCATTTTTCTAATTCCGACATTTTGTAATCATCTTCATCTTCTTCCTCTTCAAACATAACTCGACAATTTTAGTATTGAACAATAGATTCTTTACGCATAAAGCAAACTCTAAATGGTAAATGTTCAAAATCTTTAAACCCGGTTTCTATAAATCCTTGCGATAAATACCACTTTTTAAGCTTAGTGTTGGAGTCAATAAGGGCGATGGAAATAATCTGACCACCTGCATCTTTAATCTTTGCTGTCGCAAAATCCATTAATCGAACGCCAATTCCCTGATGACGAAACTCCGGTAATACGGATACTTTTTCGATATAATAGGTGCCGGGTTCTCGTTTTGATTTTTCGATAGCTATGCAGCCTACTAAATGGTTATTCATCTTCAACCCGTAGAGCTCTATTCCATTGTTTAATTGCTCTCTCAGCGTTTTTTCGTCGATGAAGGCATTGTTTGTGGGATTATCTTCTTTCGTGAAATTAAAATCTCCGGCTATCGTTCCGTGAGACAGGTTCAACACTTTTACTATCGCTGATACATCTTGATTCGGTTCGATATAAATGAATTCCTCTTGATTATTCACTACTTATTATTTTTCGGATAAACCGGGTTACTCAATTATGCGTATTTATGTTTACAAAGATATGAACATTATTTTACATGATTCCCTCTGTTCAACATAAACTTTGCTCTATTACAACGATAGAACGTATTATTAAGCAACAAATTGGCCGAAAATCAATTAAGAAATCCGGCCAATTTATTCACTATTGAAATACAATTAATTAGTTAGAAGTAGTACTTCATTTCTACCTTTTTATTGGTGTATATAGGGTTTTGCATCTCAAAGTTATTCAGATAATCCTTGTAACGTTCAATTTCACCTTTCAACTCTTGCTCTGTGGCACGAGCCGGACCCCAACTGATAAACGGTTGAAATACTGTCATGCCAGTAAAATAAAATATACCATGTTGGATAGGGAATAATATCATATTGATATCTCCATTGTTTCCATCGTCAGTGTAAGTATGTTTCGGGCCGCCGGTAGTCATGGTAATAAATACATTTTTATCCTTAAAAATACCTTTGTCATAGATGCCTTTACCACCTCCATAAGCAAATCCCATGGCAAAAACACGGTCGACCCACCCTTTCAAAATGGCAGGTAAACCAAACCACCAAAGTGGAAAATTGAAAATCAATAAATCACACCACTCCAGTTTGTCCATTTCATCCTTTAAAGCATCCACAAAATCGTTGTTACGATAAGAACTCAACTGTTCGGCCTGATATTTGAAAAACTCAGGATTGGCAACCGATTTAAAATCAGATCTATCTCCAACCGGATCGAAATTCATGGCATACAGGTCACTCACTTTTACTTCATATCCCTTTGCTAAGAAAAACTCTCGGGCTGTGTTTTTTAAACTTGAACAGAAAGATGCTTTCTCGGGATGGGCGTTTATTATTAATACATTTTTCATTTCGAATCGTTTTATTGTTATAACCACAGCAGCACAACGGTTTACATGATTGATTTTTTACTTTGTAGCGTTTGTTTTTTCAACCTGAATGATTTGTATTCCATTGTGTCTGTTGTAGGTTGGGTTGTTTTTATTCATTTCATTCACTCAAAATCATTTTACTAGTTTTAATGCTTCGCTCACTTCTGTCACCGGTCGTTGACACTGTTTGTCTCTACACACGTAAATTGTTGTTTCGCCTTCTACTAACTTGCCACTAAGCATTTCTAAGCTTCCTTCGGTTTTTCCACCCGACAAAAACACATTGGGTAGATAATGGTTGTCAAATTCCCTGCGCATTGCTTCACAGTCGTTTCCAACTATCGCTATCTCGTAAGGTGCACTCGCCATCCAAGCCATCAGAACGTCCCAATTGGCGTAATAGGTGCCGTGTTCAATCGCGTTTTCTTTTATATTGTTGAGCATTTGTGTTGCTTTTTCAATATAGTCGTCATTGTACAGGTATTGACCCAAAATGAACAGGTTCTTAGCCATTTCGGAATTGGAAGACGGAATCACATTGTCCGACAATTCCATTTTGCGGGCTATCAACGAAGGATCAACATCGGATGTGTAATAAAACATGCCACTTTTCGTATCATAAAAGTGATCCAAAGCATAGGCAGTCAATTGCTGCGCCTCATTCAACCATTTTTCGTCAAAGGTGGCCTGGTAGATAGTGATAAATGCTTGAATTGTGAAACCATAATCGTCTAAGAAGCCATTGATAGCTGTATTGCCCATGTTGAAATTTCGCGATAAGCAATATTCAGTGGTTTTGATGTTGGAAAGTATCAACTCAGCGTTCCTCAGTGCAATATCCAAATACTCCTGTATATCAAAAACACGGTAAGCATCAACATATCCTTTTATCATTAGTGCATTCCACGAAGTCAGTAATTTATCATCCAAACCCGGACGAATGCGATTCGCACGTTCATTTAGGACGATCTGTTTTGCTTTCAAAACTAGTTTATTCAGTTCAGTTTCTGAAATAGAATACTTTTGGGCAATTTCACGGTCGGACGAAGTTCGGTGAAGAATATTCTGTCCTTTTTCCCAATTTCCCTTTTGTGTAGCACTGTAATAATCACCTATTATGTTGGCTGAAGAGCCTAACATCATTTTCAGTTCATCGTAAGTCCAAACATAGAATTTGCCCTCTACACCCTCACTATCGGCATCCAACGAGGCATAAAATCCACCTTCCGGTGACGTTAATTCGCGTTGAACAAATGCCAGTGTTTCAATCACTGTCTGTTTGTAGACGGGATTCTTTGTTTGTTGATAGGCTGCACAATACAGGCTCACCAATTGAGCATTGTCGTACAGCATTTTTTCGAAATGTGGCACTTTCCAAACCTCGTCTACCGAGTAGCGCGAAAAACCACCACCTATCTGGTCGTAAATACCTCCTTCACTCATTTTATCTAACGTTACAAGTACTGCTTTTAGTGCGTCAGCGTTGTGGGTGAGGTGATGATAATGCAACAGAAATTGATGTCCCGCAGGCAAGGGAAATTTAGGAGCAGCTTTAGTGGCACCCCACACAAAATCGATGTCTTTTTTCCAGTTCTCAAAAACCGTATCCAAATCATTTATGCTTAGCTCGCTTTTTGAGTTGGCACTATAGATCAATTCGGTATTCTGAACACCATCAGTAAGTGTTTTGGCTTGTAGTTCAGCTTTTTCGGGATAGCTGGTTACAAAGTTAGCAACCTGTGCCAGCATATCCAACCACTCTGCTTTGGGGAAATAAGTACCACCGTATATGGGTCGCCCATCGGGTAGGGCAATGCAGTTGAGCGGCCAGCCTCCACGACCACTTAGCAGCTGAACAGCGTTCATATATACCTGATCAATGTCGGGACGTTCTTCCCGGTCTACCTTTATGGATACGAAATGCTCGTTCATAAAATCGGCAACCTGCTCGTTTTCGAAACTCTCGTGTTCCATTACATGGCACCAATGACAAGCCGCATAACCAATGCTGATGAGTATCAACTTATTTTCTTTCTTCGCTTTTTCCAATGCTTCGGCACCCCATGGATACCAGTTTACCGGGTTATGAGCATGCTGCAGCAAGTACGGACTGCTTTGCAGAATAAGTGGATTAGTATGTTTGTGTTGAGTAGTATACATAAGTTCTTTTTCAGCCTAAAACGGTTGAAAAAGAAAAAGGTTTTGGTTGATAAGATTATTTAATCAAAACGTAATAATTTTATATAAAACAGGAAGTTATGCTTACTAATCTGCCGTTTTTGTTTCGTTTAGAAGTTCGTTGATTAAAAACAATATAACAAAACAATCCACCCATTTGTTGAGTTTTTTTCAACAAACGGGTGGACTGAATAGGTACTTGTATAATGGTAGGAGGAGTTAATCCCCGAAAATAATTACATAAAGTGATACAAAAATACGATGGTTGCGTCCAAAGCAGTTTTACGATTGTCTTTTATTTCGAGTGATACCTGAATTTCAGCTTTTGCAATTCCTCTCAAATTTAATAAGGATTTTAGTTTAGCACGCAGACGCACTTCGCTGTTTACCAACACCGGTTGATTAAAACGAAGACTTTCGATACCATAATTTACAGTTAGTTTCGAGTTATTTACTTCTACTATCTGATTCCACAAAAAAGGCATTATTGAGATGTTCAAAAAACCATGTGAGATGGTTGTTTTATAAGGGCTCTCATTTTTAGCTTTTTCGGTGTCGATATGTATCCATTGGTGATCCAGGGTGGCATCAGCAAACAAATTAATCTGATCTTGCGAAATCGTTATATAATCTGATACTCCTAATTCCTGACCAATAAATTTTTCAAATTCGGCGAAGCTATTGATGACAATTTTACTCATTATTTCTGAAGCGTTTAATTTCTGAAGATATAAAGTGATGTTTCTATTAATTTGAGTACAAATGTACTGAAATTTTAGTTTTTATGAAATAGCAAATCCATATTTTAGAGAACAATTATTCAGAAAAATTTATAATTGAATAACCGCTTTCGTGAAATTACAGATAATGTAAATAAATATTTACAAAGAAATGGAGCACTAAAACTAAAACAAGGGCCAGACACAAGCCTCCTGTGATAAGGATATAAAAATCGAAGCGTGATGTATACGAACGATATAGTTTTGGCATCAACCAAAACGAATAGGGAAGATACAACACAACCGATGTGATCACCGCCGGGAAATAACGTTGTAGAACAATTGTTCCAACAATATGCGGGAACACGGCATTGACGATAAATACCGACACCAATATGGTCAGCAGGTTTTTTCGGTTCGATTCTTTTGGTTGACTATTGGCCCACATAATAAGCAGCCAGGCAATGATAGTCGTCAACCCAATGGCTAAGATCACTGCATTGGAATTATGAGGACGCAGACCTAAAGGTAAATGGGTTGGATATACAAAATGAACCAATCCAACCGTCTCTTCAATATTATGCAAGGTGAATAATGCGCCTGCTATCAGTAATTGTTTACTGTGATTTACTCCGGACATCATTCGTTTTCTTTAATGTGTATCCTTGTCAGACAAGACAGCCTCAGTTATTTCAACCGCATCCTGAATGTATTTCAAACAATGGGTGTAGTATAAATCCAATTCCATAATTTTAGCCATTCCTTCGGGTGAATTTATATCATGCTCATCCAGCAACTGGCGGCAACAAATTGTGTTGTTCCGGCTTTTGAATTCATTGATAAGAAATAACGAGTGTTTATAGGCTAATGCCTTATCGTCTTCACTACCGTTTTCGCCTTTGCCGTATTTGAGTCCGATAGCCATTAAAGCCCCTGTAATGGCTCCACAGGTTTCCTGCATGCGGGCAATGCCCGATCCGAAAGGGCTTGCCAGTCGGAGGCAACTATCTTTCGATAATCCAAAATCTTCGGCAAATGCCGATATCACAGATTGAGAGCAGTTGAATCCGCTCCGGAATCTTTCAGTAGCATGTCTGGTTTTTTCGCTCATAATAATCATTTAATTCATAATTTATAATGCACAATTCAGAATTAATCAATTCCAATTTATTACTTATTATTCATCATTTTCTTTGACATTCGATGAAATTCTCTTAATTCCAGTTTTTTCTGAGGGGATAAGTGAGTGTAGGGAATACCTTCTATAGCGCCTTCAAGTCCGAACAATAACTGAATACATGCCCCCGGATCGAGTGTTTGTAAACGCAAAAAAGCCTGTTCAGTTCCTGCATCTTTTAGTTCTGCATAAGAAGTTATACCTACTTCTATCAGCTTTGTTGCAGTATCTTTACCAATATTGGGTTGCTTCAATAAATCTGATACCATAGTCAATGTATTATTCGTTATCATAAGCATCTAAAGCTGTTTGCAAGCAGGAAGAAACACCTTTCAGTCCGCAAACGGTAAGTGTTATCAGAATGGTATCTTTAATCTCGTCGCGGGTAGCTCCAAGTTTCTTTGCCATTTTCACGTGAAAGAAAACAGCAGTACTATCGCCGGTGGACGATTTTATACCGATATAAACCAGTTGTTTGGTTTTGGCATCCAATCCGTTGGTGGCTTTCAATGAATCGATAAGCCCATCGAATGCCTTAGCTACTTCGGGGGCTTCATTCTGAAAAGTGTCTAAAGTGCTTTTCATATTTTTTAAAATGTAGTTGATTGTTTTTACTTACTCCTTGCCTCTTACTCCTTGCTTCTATTTAAGGAACGGTTCGAAGGCGGGAGCAAACTTAGTGGGAGCGAATTCTATTACTTGATAGGTGGCAGCTTTGTGGATATTGAACGGATCTTCGGAAATAATGCGTTGGGTTTCTTCCAAACTGTCGGCATTACAAAGAATCACACCGCCGGTGCGAGGGTTTTGTGCACCCGAACAAACAAATTTGTTGAGCGAGTAGTACTTGTCGAGGAAAGCGCGGTGTTCCACCAAATGTTCCTCAATTTTTGCGAAGCCATGGGTGTAAGTTAGAACAATAACGTACATAGTTGTGTGGTTTTTTTAATTAAAAAACAAAGGTATGAATTTTTTTAATTAAGTATTCAATAAAAATGAAAAATGTGAAATGAAGGTTGAAATAGCGATACACTTATTTGACGATTATTGTTTTTATTTTGATGAAGAAACAAAAACTACTTGTCTTATCTAGGATAAATGGAGCAAGGAAATGGCTGTTGTTGAAACTAAGCCCGAACTTCTCAGTAACAAATAACTGTTTCACTGATTATTCATAGTCGAATACCTTTGTCGCAACAGTCGGAATACAAAATTTCATTTGATAAAAAGAATAGAACCTGTCTGGGGTAGACAAGTTCTATTCCTTTATTTGTTTAGTGGATATTAATTTATCGAATACATCTTTATAGCCATCGGCCATAATGTCCCACGAATAATGTTTCCGGGTGTATTCTTTTCCCTGTTGCGATAACATTTTTAGTTTTTGCCTGTCGCTGAGTAATTCATGAATTTTGTTAGTCCAGGCCTGTGCATTTTCGCTTGGCAGAAGGCAACCGTTTTCCCCGTTAATAACTGCATCTGTTATTCCTTCAATGCCTGATGCTAAGACATAAGTGCCTTTGATGCAGGCTTCGAGTGCTACCAAACCAAATCCTTCGATATCTCCTTCTACAGCTATGTTGGGCATAACAAACAAATCGGCTAGCAGCAATAGTTGAAAAAGATCATCGTCTGAGACTTTTCCTAAATGATAGACAGATTCCTGCATTGCAACTAATTTTATAATATCTTTTGTATCGGTTGCATGTCCGAGCATGAGTTGCAAATGTCCGCTTGTTTGTTCAGGTAAACATTGAACTATTTTTTCGAAAAAGGTCGGCTTGTTATTTAGCGGCCCCATCATCAGAAAAATAATATCTTTGTCGAGACAAGGCATAACATTTTTCAAAAACCACGAAAATCCTTTTCTTTTTACAAGTCTGCCAGTGGAAACGATAATTCGTTTGTTCGAAATATCAATCCCAAACAGATTTTGAAGCCTTTCTTTTATGTTTTCATTCGGCTGAATGGTAGCTAATTGATTGTCGATACCATTCCTGACGGTAAAAGTGAGTTTTTCATTAAATCCCCTTTTGATGCATAAATTGCGGGTAGATTCGCTTACACATATTGCTCCACTGTAGTCGGTAAGTTTGGGTATCAGTTTGTTTTGGAAAAACGAATGTGGAAATGTTATATCCAGTCCATGATAGGTCACTACTATCGGGATGCTGGTGTATCGTTGCAACCACAGACAGGCTACACCCATCAAACCGTCATTCAGATGTATGAGTTTGATACCCGGATTTTCCTTTAGTGTGGCTTTAATTTTTGATTTTAAACGTATAAACCACAGCAGTTTATTCCCGTTATTTTGATAAGCAATTACATGCGTTTTATAGTGGTGTGACATTCCTTTAATCAAATGGAAACTTTGCTTTTCCATACCACCAATCATAGGTGGGTATTTATGGGTGATAAAAAGAACTTCAGTCATTTATGTAGTTTTAGGTGTACTTTTCTGGTTGTTGCTACTACTAATATACCCGACAGGCCGAGCCAGAATAACTGCCGTGCTCTTCTTGCCAGAGAAACAACCAACCAAATCTCGTTGCTCATAATGCCAATTGAGTTTAGCATTACTTTATTACCGTATTCTTCGACTCCAAGCTGACCCGGGATGATGGAACCTACGGTTTTAAAAAGCATAACCCCCATTTCTACAGAAATAACGTCAATGATGGAGACATGAATGTCCAGTGCCCGGAGAATAATATAAAATTCCAACGCTCCAAATATCCAGTGTATGACGGATAAAAAGAAAGCGGTCATAAATTTTCTTCTGTCTTCGTGAAAATAACAAGACAAGGTTGCATTAATTTCGTAACACGAAGTCAATGTGTTTTCTGAGAGAAACTTCCACCTTGTTTTGATACTTATCTTTCTGATTATTACACTAAAAAACAGATTTTTATCCAGTAGAAGTTTAGACAAAATATACCCCAGAATAATCAATACAGAGACTGCTGCCAGGATGATATAAATATTTTTTTGATCTTTGTTTTTGAAAACAATAAAGTAAACCGAAGCGATAACGACCAGAAAGATGGCAGATAAAAAATTGAGTACTCTCGACAGCAATACAGAGCTCAACGCATTGTGTTTTGTTACTCCTTTTTTGTAGAGGTAAGACGTTTTTAGGCTATCGCCGGCTACAATGCTTGTAGGATTAAAAACAGCCAGCATCTCGCCAATTAATCTGTAAATGAAAATCTCTGTCAATGTAAATTTTTTCCCATCGTTGCCCATGCAAAATACCCACGACATGGATGAAGCGAGATATGCGATAAAAGAGGAAAAAATAATGGCCAGGAACATTCCCGGCATCTCGTATAAATATGCTTTCAGGGTGTAAAAGTCGATGTTGGATATAAACCTGGTAACCAGAGCAAGTACTATTATCAATAAAGCTCCGATAAAATAAAATCGATATTTGGTTACAATAGCTGGTATGTTCATTTTTGTAATAAGTAAGAAAGTACTTTCGATTTAAACTGTACAGCAGCCGAATCATGATAACTCGGCATAAGATGCTTTTTATAACGATAATTCAGGGCTAAACAGATGATGTCTTCAAAATAGTTGTTTGCTAAAGTTTGCCATTTTAATGTTGAAGTGTATTGCAAACCGGACATTTTCATTTTTTCTTTAAGAGTACTGTCCTGTAGTACTGTATCGATTTTTCGGATATATTCTTTAGCATTGGTGGGTTCGCACAAAAATCCGGTTTTTCCATCCATAACCAGCGATTGAGAACCACCACCTCTGGCAATAACAGGTGTGCAGCCACAAGCCATTGCTTCCACTACCACATTTCCATAGGTTTCGGATATGGAAGGAAATAAAAAAATATCACTTGAAGCAAAGATTTTGGCTAAGGTACTGTGATCAATAAACCCGAGAAATATAGCTTTTTTCATTCGTTGTCGTGCTACTTGCTCCGCTACTCCCACGCCGGTAACTATAAAGTTTACATCCAATTGCTGAGCTTGTGCTTCATCGTAAATAGTAAACAGCGTTTCGATGTTTTTTTCCCATACCAGTCGAGATGCGAATAAAATACAGGGTTTATCGTTTCCGGCAATACTTTTCATAAATCCAGTGTCTTTTTTTGACGGATTAAACAAGTTGGTGTCAATTCCTCGCTGCCAAACTTTTAATAGTTTACCAGAAATGCCCATCTCTTTCAGCTCTGTTACCATTTGTATGGTTGGAGTATAAATTGTACTGCATTTATTATAAAATGTTCGGTATAATTTTTTGGCGATAAATTCTGCCGGTTTTATTAGAAAAGGCATTAATTTCAGGTAATATTTCAGGTACGAAATGAAATGCGTGTGGTAAATAGTTAATACCGGAATCTGATTTTTGTTAGCATAATTAAGAGCAAAAAATCCTAGAAAAGAAGGAGTTGAGATGTGAATAATGTCCGGATTGAACTCAGATAGCTCTTTTGTTAGTTTAGCTCCGCTTAGAAGTGGAACAGCTATTTTATAGGTACAGTTGAAAAATAATGTAACTGTCGGGACGCTGATAACCCGATGCTTTATTTTGTGGTTGGGAGGAGTACCGCAAAAAAACAGAAATTCAAATTCTTCCTCCGGAATTCTGTCAATGAGTTGATACATTGTTTTTATGGCTCCATCAAGATCTTTTGTCAGGATGTCAGTAAAAAAAGCGACTCTTACTTTTTTAGGAGAATTCATATGCGTATTTTTCAAATGCTTTTCAATTCAGTATTACACCATACCGGGAACGATTAATTACGGCTACAATGGTTATCTTTGTGAAGTAAATAAAAAAAACGGCCAAAAGGGAAATCACTTCCGAATAGAAGTCAAAAATCACGAAGTATTCATTGTTTTGTCATGGATATGCAATGCATATAAAAAAGCGATAAAATTATAGTAGTACCACTCACTATGCGTAAAATAATACATATCGACATGGATGCTTTTTTTGCTTCTATAGAGCAGCGCGATAATGCTGACTATAAAGGTAAGCCTTTGGCGGTGGGCTATTCGGGTGCGCGGGGAGTGGTAGCTGCTGCCAGTTACGAAGCCCGTCGGTATGGTGTTCGTTCGGCTATGGCCTCAACAACGGCATTGCGTAAATGTCCTCATCTGATATTCGTGATGCCACGCTTTGAGGTTTATAAGTCGGTATCGAGGCAGATAATGGATATTTTTCACGAGTACACCGATTTGGTAGAACCGCTGTCGTTGGATGAGGCTTTTCTGGATGTTACCGAGAATCATAAACAAATGGCTTCGGCCACACAAATAGCGCAGGAGATAAAACAAAAAATACAGCACACCACTGGGCTAACGGCTTCGGCGGGCGTGTCGTTTAATAAGTTTTTGGCCAAGATAGCTTCAGATTACAATAAGCCTAACGGACTGTTTGTGGTAAAGCCCAACGATGCTGAGCGGTTTGTTGAAACGCTTTCTATTGAGCAGTTCTACGGGGTGGGCAAGGTAACTGCGGAGCGAATGCATCGGTTGGGTATTAAGACCGGAGCCGATTTAAAACAATGGTCGGAACAGGATTTGGTGACGAAGTTTGGCAAGGCCGGTCATAGCTATTATCAGAATGCACGCGCCATTGATAACCGACCGGTGGAATGGCAACGTATCCGGAAATCGGTAAGCTCCGAAACAACTTTCGAAAGCGATACAGACAACTATGAGGAACTACTGCCCGAATTGGAAAAGCTCACCCGCGAGGTGATAGATTATGTGGCTAAAAAGGGTTTTAAAGGACGCACTGTAAGCCTGAAGATAAAGTTTTCAGATTTCAAAGTGATTAGTCGCAGCAAAACATTCCCCACGCACGTATCCGATTACGAAACATTGTTCAAGACCGGCGCCGAACTGTTGCAACTGATTGATTTGACGCCCAAGATACGGCTGATAGGCATAGGTGTCAAGAACAACGAAGAGGAAGAAAGTTGGGCAGATGCTATTCAACTGCGCATCAAGTTTTTGGAGGATGATGCGCAGTTGAACTAGGCGTTTTGTTTTTTTGTGTGGATACGACCCGGATTGAGTTGCTTTAAACTTCGTTGAAAACAATGGTGTGGAGCATTATAGTAGGCTTTTTATTGCCAGATGCAACTTTTGAATGCTTCCATTATTTCCCTCGTAAACAATTTTGACGCTTGTATTTTCTTTTTTAAGCAGACTACGATAAGTAGCAAGTTGGGTTGTTTTAATGCCGTTGATGGCAATGATTCTGAAATTCTCACGAAGTCCTTTTTTAAACGCCTCGGCTGTTTTTATCACACTAGCCACCAATACCCGACCGTTGACCAATTTCAGTTTTATGCCGCTGGCTGGCAATTCGAAACAAGAATTGAAATAACCATTGGGTTTAAGGTACAGTTTCTTGTTGTGATAGTCGGCAATGAAATTAAACCTGTTGATGATTTTATTTCCCAAAATTCCCAGATAGCCTTCGTAGGAACTGACACCTTTCTTATCGTTGGAAAGACAAATTGCCATTTTTTCGAATTTGAACCTGCCAATTTGCAACGATTGGATCAACCCTTCTTCCTGAATAGAAGTGGTGCTGAGGTTATTGTTTTCGCTAACAATTGTTTTACCTGTTTTCTCTTTGATATTGTGTTTTGATTTGTACGGTGTGTTGATAGACAGCGACAAAGCAGCGCCACTGTCGAAGAGAACCGTGTCGGTATATTGCTCTCCGTTTTTCAATGTAACGGTTATTGGAAATTGGGGGACACAGATTTCTTTCTTTAATGAAAATGGTAATTCCGAGTATTCCTTCAGATCTAATTCCGATTCGAACGAATAGAGTTCAATAACCTTATTGTCAAAGTCGACTTTGGTTTTGTAATGCTTCAGAATTGAATACCCGACGATGCCATCAAAATGCACACCCATAGTGGCTTGTAATCTGGATAAATCGTCGAACACAATATGTGTGCTGTCTATTTTTATGGTGTTGGATAGATGAACGGTCTGGTTCAAAGCCACCAAGTAATTACGCTCACCTCCCGCACCATCTACTTTAAGTTTGTAATCGGAAACTAAACCTGTTCTCTGAGCTACGCTTGAGTCGATAAGTGTTGTAGCTGCACCGGTATCGAAGTAAAACAGCAGGCTGTCGGTGCTGTTATTTATTTGGAGTTTGATAAATACGAAATTACTTTCCAACAATTGGAATGGAATTTTAGCGATCTGCCCAAAAGAGAAGACAGATGCGCTTATTAAAATGGTTACTATTAAAATTTTATTCTTCATTTCAAATACTATTTCGGTGTTACGATTTTTTATTTTCGTAGGCTTTTTACAAAATTATTGATGTTGTTATAGTTAATCAATGATTGTGACTGGGTTACTCCGGCTATTTTCTTAACCAGAAAGCGTTCGATAAAATTCATTCTGTCCATTTTATATTCCCCGCCCATCAATTGAATGTCGAAAGCATGGTTACGCAATATCTCGGGATAGGCGTTTGCCATACTTTGCTCAAACTCTTTCTCGTTGAGGCAGCACAGAAACAAGCCTATCTGTTTTTGCAGCAGTTCGGGCATATTTTTCGAGCAGAATTTCTGCACCACTGTTTGATTTTTGCCCGCATGAATGGAACTACCTACTACAATTCTGTCGTAGGTGCTAATGTCGGGTTGCTTGTTGTGTGCCAGATTAATGAGTTCTACCTGCTGCGGTAGCAACTGTTGTTGAATTTGTTTTGCCACCGTTTCGGTTGTTCCGTGATGAGTGGCATAGATAATGGCTGTTTTCATTTTCATTTCTTTTTACTGCGGTTTTTAAATTCACTGCAAAGAAATGGAAAAGGGGGAGTCTGGAGGTCTTAATAAGCCGGAAAGAGGTCTCACTTTCTAAAAAATGAGCAAAAAAGAAGTCTCACTTTCCTTGCGCGCTTTGTTTAAACTGAGTAGGAGTGAGGCTTGTCATGTTTTTAAATACCCTGTTGAAGGTGGCTTTGGAATTGAAGCCACAGTCGTAGGCAATGGCAATCAGGGTGAGATGATTGTTTTTTGCATCCTGACATTGAACTTTAAAATCTTCCACCCGGTAATGATTTACAAAATCGAAGAAATTGCGCTGAAGTTGGTTGTTGAGTATACCCGAAAGATATTCCTCCGATACCTGCATTTCCTCGCTCAGTGCCGATAAGGTGAGATCGGGATGGAGGTACGGTTTCTTTTCTTTCATTGTTTCCATCAATGTGTACACAAATTTTTCGTCCGCTTTACTAATATTGGTCGCAACTTTGGCCGGTGCTTCTACTTGTTCTAACGGTACTTTGGTGAATAACGATTCCTGTTTATGCCCGAAGAAGCCCAGAAACAACACATACAACGATACAAAAATATAACTGGCCGCCTGCAGCTTTTCGAAAGAAGCAAGCGGATAAAAGAAGTCGACAAAGAAGGTTCCGTTGATAATACAACTCATTACTAACGATGAGACCAACAACACCCTCAACCATTTCAGGTCGATATGTGTAATTTCCGAGAAATAGTTTTTGATGCGCTGCGTATATTTCCGCAAGATATTCAGTGCCCAGATATAGTACAAAGGACCCGAAAAAAGAATCATCATCATTAACAGCCCATAGGTAGGCAATTGTTTAAATCCTTCGTGCGCGTCGAGGCTTATTTTTACTGCTTGAGGTTGAAGATAAATGAAGTAGCTAAAATGTGCTATTGAAAAAGTAAAAGGGAGGAAGTGAATGAGATGAAGGGGCTTAAACCGAAAGTTTTGTTCTGTTTGTGCCTTTACATAAAACCACAGCATGGGGCCGTGCAACAGGATAAGAGGTGGCGTGGTATTAATAAAGGCAGGGAAAGGATAAGCGTTTTGACGGTTGTAAAACTCCACAAAGGCCGAAAGTATATTGACAGCGAACAAAAGAAATACCCCACCTAAGAGGCTGTCGGCTACACTTTTTTTTCTTTTGGTAGCGATAAGTGAAAAAAGAAATACGGCTTCGAAAATACCTATACTGAAAATGTAATACATAAACCCCGGCTATTGTTTTTTTTTGCAAATATAGTTATTTTGTATCAAAATGTTGATAATCAGAATCAGGAAAGTTGATGAACTGTAAATATATCTGCTGTATTGTCACGGGAGGATAAGTCTTACTTAACCTGATACTAATTCTGCCATTTAGTAAGACCTACTTTGCCTAAAGTGAGACCTTCCGCCTAATCTATTATTTTACTTTTGCACCGTCAAAAAAAAAATAATCAATCATTCAAGTGGAATCCATTCGGTTATTATTGACGATGAATTCCACACAACAATTCAAAAATAAACAATTTCTATCGTATGAAAACAATTCAATTTTCAGTAAAAAAAATGTTTTGTATTATTGCGTTTACTGTGTGTGCAAGTGCTGCTTTGGGAGCACAAAATACCGATTCTGTTTCCACTTATCATCGCACTCACACTATTCAACTCAATGCATTGGAGTTTGTGGGACATTTTTACAGTGCCCTTTATATTTACGACCTGAGTCCGAAAAACAAAATTATGTTGGGACTGGCTTACGAAAATGCACGCTATGATTTTGGAGCCACACACGCTCCGGCTTTGATCATCGGGTATCGTCGTTATTTGTGGAAAGGATGGAGTGCCGAGTATGCTTTTTGGCCGGCTTACAACTTTTTTTACGAGAAAAATGAACGCAAATACTACAACAGTGCCGAACTGTGGGGTGAGTTCAGAACAGGGTATGATATTGAATTCGGACTGGGAATAAAACATCTGCGTTTAATGATCACGCCACAGTTTATAGTGGGCAAAGGCATTGAAAGCGGGTATAAACCCGATAGTTTTCATGCGTACTACAAAAATGATGAACCGGTTTTTCTAGCCGGTAATATTGCTGTATCAGTCAAATTTTAAATCCAATGCGTGAAATGAATAACTATAGTAGACCTGCTACTAACAAGCCTTATTTTGTACCGAAACTGTTTCTTATTATTAGCCTGGCAGTCGTATTTCGTATCGTGTTAGTAGTTGTGGTGGGCGAGGATCCTATTGGAGAAAATATGGATTACAGCCTGCTGGTAAAAACAATCGGTTTCAAACCGGTGATTGTAGGGATGTTTTATATCTGCTATTTTGCTTTAGCAATCGTGTTTCTGGTTGTTCAGAAAAATCTGGCAGGCACTAAATTGCAAAAGGGCTGTATCTACGGAACCTTGTTTGCCCTTTTGTGGACCTATGGCATGCTCGAAGCAGGGATAATAAAACAAACATCCCTGCCTGCTGAGATTATCTTCGGCATTAGCGAAGGCTTGCCCATCGTGCTGCTGGGTGTACTGTCGGGGATCTTTTTCGGAACCAATTCCACCCGAAAACTGTCGCATACATTAAACGCCTCCTATTGGTTTGCCCTGTTTCCTATCGTTGAGTTGTACCTTTTTGGACGTTACTTTGCATATATTGTTATCGAAGTCGAATCGGCTTATGTGCACAGTCCGCTGGCCACCTTTTTATGGACCGGAGGTAATGCCGTGCTTATTGCGATTCTTTATTCGTTCTACCGCAATGCTTTTCCGGCCTATAATTCATTTGCAAAAGCCCTGCTTTTTGGATTGGTGGTGTTCGGATTGAACTGGGCACTGTACAACTTCTTGGTTCCGGTCATTTTTCAGGTATCCGTATTCGAAGTGTTCCGATCCTTTTTCCTGCGGGTGCTGGTGGATATTGTTGCCATTGTAACCGGAGTGTTTTTAGCCGAGGAAGGAGGTTTTCTAATAAATGGAATGTATAGTAATGATAATTATGTATTTAGGCTGACTAAAAAGTAGTTTACAAGCACTCATCGAAAGCCCTAGCAGAACGTTCGAAAGGTATAGCAGAGCATTCGAAAGCCCTAGCAGAGAGTTCGAAAGGCCTAGCAGAGCATTCGAAAGGCATAGTTTAGCTTTCGAAAGGCCTAGTTTAGCTTTCGAAAGGCCTAGTGTAGCCATCGAAAGGCCTAGTATAGTCATCGAAAGGGGGTCTATTCAATAAACTGTGTCACCCTGCGGAACGATGCATTGATTCGAAAAAAGCAAGATTAGTAAATAAAGGTAGAAATAAAATTACTATGTTTGCACTCTTATAGCAATTGATAATATGACCTCGCAAGAACTAAGTAAACAAGAATACATTGCGCGCATTAACCGCATCATGGAGTATATAGAGCAGCATATCGACCAACCGATCAATCTCTATGCTATGGCACAGATAGCGCATTTCTCACCATTCCATTTTCATCGTATTTTTACTGTAGTGGTAGGAGAGACCCCCGCTAATTTTCTGCAACGTATCCGTATAGAAAAGGCAGCGCAACAACTAAAAGATAGTCCATCCAAAGTTATTGGCGACATAGCTTACAGTTGCGGGTTTAGCAGTGTGTCGTTGTTTAGCCGCACGTTTCGGAAGCATTTTGGGGTAAGTGCCAAGGAATACCGACAGTTGGAAAAACCATTGCTGGTAAAGGATGGTATTTACTTTAGCAAGATGGGTCAACAGTTGAGCAAGAAAAGTAAACTCTTTGTTATCCAAAATGAGGAATTTTGTACCAACAAATTAAAACAACTCATTATTATGGAAACAGAAGTTATTGTAAAAGAAATGCCCGAGCTGCAAGTTATTTATTGTCGTCACACGGGTGCGTTTAATCAAATCGGACAAGCGTATGGTAAGTTAATGCAGTTCGCCGGTCCACGTGGATTGCTCAATTCGCCCAACGCGAAGACCCTTACCGTGTATCACGACGATCCCTCGGTGACTGAAATGGATAAAATGCGTCAAAGTGCCTGCCTTATTGTAAATTCCGATGTGAAAGTAGAAGGTGAAATAGGAAAGATGACCGTTCCGGCAGGAAAATATGCCGTCGGACATTTTGAAATTGTAGAAGCTCAGTTCGAACAGGCTTGGAACACCATGTGCCTGTGGCTTACCGAAAGTGGTTACGAGCCGGGCGAAGGGTATAACTACGAGTTATACTACAACGACCATACTCAACACCCCGAACGTAAATTTATTCTGGACATTTGTATCCCTCTCAAAAGACTGTAATGAAACACGATTGGAAAAAAGAAGAGAAAGCTTTCTATGCTCCTAAAAGTAAGCCCGAACAAGTAATTATTCCGGCTATGAATTTCTTTAGCATCCGTGGCGAAGGAAATCCGAATCATCCCGCTTTCGCCGAATATATCGCTGTGTTGTATTCTATATCGTATGCGGTAAAGATGAGTCCTAAATCGGGGCGAGCACCTGTCGGCTACTACGATTACAGCGTTTATCCGCTCGAAGGAGTGTGGAATATTACCGACGAAGCAAAACAAAAACCGATGGAGACGCTGGATAAAGACGCACTGGTGTTTAACCTGATGATTCGTCAACCCGATTTTGTGACTACCGACTATGCTTCCGCTATTATCGAACAGGTAAAAATGAAAAAGCCCCATCCTTTGTTGGACAAAGTCAGGTTCGAGACGATAGAAGAGGGCAACTGTGTTCAAATCCTGCACCTTGGCAGTTATGATAACGAACCGCAGAGTTTTGCAACCATGGAAGCCTTTGCCGAAAGTCGTGGCTTGGTGCGAAAGTCCAAAACGCACCGCGAGATCTACTTGTCGGATGCCCGAAAGACAGCAGCAGAGAAGTTGAAAACCATTTTGAGATTTCAGGTGTAGTAGCAATAACGTTAATATTGAAATATATAGATTCTATTCTTCTTTCAATTTTAGGAGGATGTATTAAAAGAGTTTTTTGAACGCGAATTACGCGAATTTTCACAAATTTCATTATTTTGGATTACTGTATATTGCTAAAGTATAGTTATTTGTTATTTGTGAATTTGCGGTTATTAGCTTAATCCGTCAGTGGACTGACGAGTTTTGCGTTCATCTTACTTTTGAGACACCCTCATACCCAAAAAATGGAGCACGGCGTAAGTTGTGCTCCATTTTATTTATTTGATAAGATGCCGTAATTATTTTTAATTGTTTGAATATTTTTCTTCAAAAAACATACTTCATGTTAATTGTTTTTAGTATGTTTGTGGGCGAAAAATAAACATAAAATTTGAGGAGGCAGAAGGTAAAATGTGATATATGTCCATTTAATGTAGCATATCCATTTTTTCAACTGGGCATATACTAGTGTTAGACGGCATAATAGAAAAAAAGAAAATGAGACAACTTTCCATATACGGATCTGGACATTTGACTAAATCTTTGATAACTGGACTTAGACAAATCTTTCCTGACAAGTCGATAAAAGTTTACAATCGAACTGCTGATAAAGTTCTGGAACTTCAGACTTATAACCCTAGAGTTAATTATGTAGCCAATTACAATGACTTATGTAGTGACAGTTCATTTGTTTTCTTAATTATTCCGACTTCAGGTATTGTTGCTTTAGAGACTGATTTTGTTTCGTCATTATTAAAAAGTGACTCAGTGATTGTTAGTTGTGCTAATTCTGTGACTATTGACAAATTAAACGAATTGTTTCCAAAAACGAAAATAGTAAGACTTTTACCGAATATAAACTGGCAGATTAAGCAGGGTACGACAATCTTTCAAAGCAATTCAACTGTTTCAACGACTGATTTAACGGAACTTATAGATATTCTTACTCGGATAACTAAGCTGATTGAAGCGAAATCTGACCAAGAGTTTGATATGTTGGGGAAGTTGACTAGTTGTGGTCCTGGATTATTTACAAAAATTGTAGAACAACTATTGACCTCATTTGACATATCTGATGACATACAGAAACAAGCGGTTTATTATACTATTGCCAGTACAATGAATTATTTGATTGATTCTGATAAATCAGTGAACAAGATAATATCAGAAGTTGCAAACAAGGGCGGTCTGACTGAATCTGCCATTATTGCAGCAGAGAAAGTTATTCCTGACTGTTTTGACTTTATTAGCATAAGTATGAATGAGAAGTTATTAGAACGAAGACAGAAAACGAAATAAGAAATTAAAGCTAGCGTAAATAACGAAGGATTAAATGTCGTTTATATACAAGTTAGAATTATGATTATAGAAACTTTTGAACGAAGACGGTTTTTTGTGTAATAAAAATAATGATAATGGCTAACAATTTAAGAGAAATAAACTATGCCTAAAATTTTCAGACAGGAAGAAATCGAATATAATGAGTTGCAATCTAATTTGAAACCATATGAGTGGTATTCAAGTCCGAGGTTGTCCGAGTTGGGTAAATCAAAAGATTTATTCTTTAATATGCGTAAATTGGATCCGAACAAATACTCATATCCATATCATTTTCATAGAAATGCAGAAGAGGTTCTATTGATATTGGAAGGTTCTGCAACTTTAAGAACAAAGGAGGGATTAGAAATTGTAAAAAAAGGAGATATTCTGTTTTTTGAAATGGGTGACACAAGTACTCACCAATTATATAACCATACAGCAGAACCGTGTATCTATTTCGATTTACGAACAAACAACGATTTTGATGTTGCAGAGTTTCCTGATACGAACAAAATGATAATAGGTCCGCTTATGGATATTTTTGAAAGAGGTTCGCAGGTCGATTATTTTAAAGGAGACGAAAATGTCGATCAGATTTGGGGAAAATTAAATGAAAAATGAATTTCAGTGCAACGTAATCTATGGGCATGTCTAAAAAGAACAGATAAATGACATTGAAACTTAACCACCCTGATAAAACTCTGATAGCTGCTTGTGGGCTTTTTTGTCCTTCATGTGCAATTTTTATCGCGAGTAATGAAGATACAGAAAGACTTGAAAGACAAGCAGAGTCTCTTAACCTGACAGTTGAAAAAACTCGTTGTGAAGGTTGTCGTTCGCAGAAAAGAAATGCGAATTGTAATAAGTGTTTTATGCTGAAGTGTACGATAGAAAAAGGAATAAACTTCTGCTCGGAATGCAGGCAATATCCATGCAAAGAACTTGAAAATTTTCAATCAATAATGCCACATAGAATTGAGCTTTGGAAAGATTTAGACAGGATTAAAGAAGTTGGATTCGAGATTTTCTATACTGAAGCATTGGAAAATTATAAATGTCCGCAATGTGGGACACTAAATTCAGGTTGGGACTTATCATGCAGAAAGTGCGGAAATACACCGAGTTGTAAATACGTCGAAAATAATCAAACAGAAATACATGAACGAATAAAATAAGAAAATATAAATTGAATATGACAAAAATTAGAGAAGCGGTAGAAAAAGACTCAGCAATTATTTTTGATTGTATATGTGGATTGGCTGAGCATGTCAATCAATTAGATATGGTTTCAGCAACTGAGCAAGCTATAAAAGATTCCATTTTTAGTTCAGATAGTCACGTTAAAGTGTTTGTGGCTGAAAACGACGAGAATAAGATATGTGGTTTTGCATTGATTTTAAAAACATTCTCTACATTTAAGGCGAAGACGAATTATTATATTGAAGATTTATTTGTTTTCCCTGAGTATAGAAACTGTGGAGTTGGAAAACAGCTTTTTGATTACATAAAAGACTATGCACAAATTAATGGTGCTAATAAGGTGGAATGGTATGTGAATAATGCAAATCATGGAGCTATTGATTTTTATAAAAAGATTGGAGCTAAATCGCTTGATTATAAATCAATCTATTTCTTGAACGTTTGATTATGTCTTACACATACTTATGAGTACAAGCTTTCAACTAAATAATCTATGAAAAGAATAGGAATTCTTGGAGGAATAAGTCATTATACTACAATTGAGTATTATAATCGCTTAATGGACTTATATAAAATTCAATACGGAAATATAGATTATCCTGAAATAATAATTTATAGTTTGTCTCACGGACTTTTTAAAGAGTATGAAGACAATCAGCAAATAGATAAGTATGTAGATTATATCAGCTATGGGATAGAGAAACTAATTAATGCCGGAGCGGAAGTTATTGCATTAGCAGCCAATTCTCCCCATCGGGTATTTGATATTCTTCAAAATAAATTTGAAATACCAATAGTAAGTGCGGTGGAATCTGTTTTAAAAGAATCACGAAGATTAAATATAAAAAAAGGACTTTTGCTCGGTATTAAATTTACCATGCAATCTACTTTTTACCAAGACAGATTTAGGCTCGCAGGTATCGATTTGATTACACCTATCACGGAGGAACAAGATATTTTAAACAATATTATTTTCAATAAATTAATAAATGGACAAGATATTGATGCTGATTCAAAGAGCCATATTTTAAAGATTATATCAAATTACTCAGTTGATGGAATTATTCTTGGTTGTATGAGACTTCCTGTGTTTTTCAATAAGCAGACAGCCCCAGAGTTAAATTTGGTGAACACACTTGACCTGCATGTAGAAGCAATATTGGAAGAAGCAAAAAGAAAAAATCAATTTCAAAGCAATATTTCTACACAATAAAATAAATCTAAATTGAATATGCCAAACTCAAACATTCCATTTCAAACCATTGATTGGACAAAAATCCCTAAAACAGAACACGCAGGAGAAAGTGGAACCGCATTTTGGCAAACAGTTCAGTTCTCCGGATTAAGAATAAGAATAGTTGAGTATTCAAAAGGATATAAGGCTGACCATTGGTGTAAAAAAGGACATATTGTGCACTGTTTGGAAGGTGAATTTGTAAGCGAATTACAAAATGGTGAGGAATTTATCTTGACAAAAGGAATGACCTATGTTGTATCAGATGAATTGAGCTCACATCGCTCCATCACAAAAGACGGTGTGAAACTTATGATTATTGATGGTGATTTCTTGCAATAGATAATTGAATATGACAAGTTGATCTATTATGATTGAACAGAATAAAATACAAATTAGTAAAGCTCAAAATAGTGATGATGACGTATTGACTGAGATTTCATTTGCTGCAAAAAAGCATTGGAATTATCCTGACCATTATTATGACTTATGGAAAGATGAGTTAACCATAACGAAGGACTATATACAGCAAAACATCGTATTTAAGGCTTTATATTTGGGTGTTGTTATAGGATTTTATTCAATTACGGAGAATGACGAAGATTTATCTGGAATTAATTAAACGATAAAAATATGACGGAATATCTTCGATTTAAAAAGATATGGATTTTTACACCATTTGTTCAAATAGTAATTATGGCTATATTACTCGTTTCTATAGCTATACTTGGCAAGTTTTGTGTCGTTAAAACCGGATTGTTGTTTGGGAAACCCGATACCTTTTACCTGGAGACATTATTTGCACCAATTTACGAGGAAATCATTTTCAGAGCTGTCATCCTGAGTGTTTTATTGAAGCACTATTCATTAGTAAAAGCTGTCGTTTTTTCTTCTTTACTTTTTGGATTATGGCACATTAAAAATATATTTTTTGTTGATCCTTTTGAACTACTAAAGCAAATTTGTTACACCGGAATTATTTTTGGCCCAATCATGTGTTTGATTACTTACAAAACAAAAACGATCTGGATAGCAACAATAATTCATTATCTGAATAACGGTATTAGCTTCCTATTGCTCTATTCTTCCATTATCTAAACAAAGCACATTTATGACAAATTACGATGTTGAAAACGAATTACGATCGAACCTGAGTTCGGGTGAAAAGCTTATTTGGGCCGGAAAACCCAAAACAGGAATTATATTTAGAAGCTCTGATGCTTTTTTAATACCATTTAGTTTGCTTTGGGCCGGTTTCGCGGTTTTCTGGGAAACAAGTGTTATGACAACTGAAGCCCCTCTCTTTTTTAAACTTTTTGGGATTCCTTTTGTGTTAGCAGCCATATACATTACCATTGGTCGTTTCTTTATTGATGCTAAGAAACGGGCAAACACTATTTATGGAATTACTACGGACAGAATTATTATAAAATCGGGTCTATTTAGCTCAGAAATTAAATCATTAAGCATTAAATCACTTTCAGATATAACAATCAATCAAAAAAGTGATAACAGTGGAACTATAACACTTGATCCAACAGACATGATTTTTTCGACAATGAATGGAGTGGCCTATTCAGGGACAAAGCAAGCTCCAAGACTGGAGTTTATAGAGGACGTAAAATCGGTTTATGACATAATAATAGACTTACAACGACAAAAATAAGAACAAATAAAGGCTCACACGATTAGTTGATATACCAACATCCATTGGGGTAAACAAACATATATAAATGACAACAAGTACAGTAAAAGAGCATTTTGAGGCTGAAGCGCACGAGTTTGATAGCATAATTGTGAAGTTAATACCGTATTACGATCAGATGATTAATGCGCTGATTGACTCCATTCAATTTGACAGATTTGATAGTATTCGAATAATAGATTTGGGCTGTGGAACCGGCACAATTGCAAAACGACTTGCAGACAGATTTCCTAATTCAAAGATTGTTTGTTTGGATATAGCCTCAAAAATGATAGAAATTGCAAAGTATAAATTGCTTGATCATAAGAATACTGAGTTTATCGTTGGGGACTTTTCCAAAATTGACTTCAAAGAGCAATTTGATGTAGTTGTTTCTTCGTTGGCATTACACCATATAGAGACAGACAACGAGAAAAAAGAATTTTACACTAAAATTTTTAATGTTCTGGCTAATTCCGGTCAGTTTGTAAATGCTGATGTTGTTTTGGCAACAACAGATTATCAACAAGATACAAATATGAATCGGTGGATGGATTACATGAACAAAAGTGTATCAATGGACGAAATTCAGAATAAATGGATTCCGAGTTATAAAGTAGAGGATAGACCTGCCAAATTGATAGACCAACTAAAATGGCTGGAAGAAATAGGATTTAGAACAGTTGATGTGATATGGAAGTATTATAACTTTAGTGTTTACGGAGGAATTAAATGAAAATGTGCTATCATGAATACGTATAGATTATTTATAATAAATTGAATATGACAAAAATTAGAGAAGCGGTTGAGAATGACTCAGCAATTATTTTTGATTGTATATGTGGATTGGCTGAGCATGTCGATCAATTAGATATGGTTTCAGCAACTGAGCAAGCTATAAAAGAGTCCATTTTTAGTTCAGAGAGTCACGTTAAAGTGTTTGTGGTAGAAAACGATGAGAATAAGATATGTGGCTTTGCATTAATATTAAAAACATTCTCCACATTTAAGGCGAAGACGAATTATTATATCGAAGATTTATTTGTTTTTCCTGAATATAGAAACTTAGGAATTGGGAAACAGCTTTTTGATTACATAAAAGACTATGCGCAAGTTCAGGGTGCTAATAAAGTGGAATGGTATGTGAATAATGCTAATCATGGAGCTATTGATTTTTATAAAAAGATTGGAGCTAAAGCTCTCGATTATAAATCAATCTATTACTTGAACGTTTGAATAGAAACAGGAAATACCATGTAATAACTATTCATATCCTCACTCACATCTAGCCAATTGTAAAGCGATATTTCTACATATCAAAATAAATCTAAATAGATTATGCCAAACTCAAACATTCCATTTCAAACCATTGATTGGATAAAAATTCCTAAGACTGAACACACTGGAGAAAGTGGAACTGCATTTTGGCAAACTATTCAGTTTCCAGGATTAAGAATAAGAATAGTTGAGTATTCAAAAGGGTATAAGGCTGACCATTGGTGTAAAAAAGGACATATTGTACATTGTTTGGAAGGTGAATTTGTAAGCGAATTACAAAATGAAGAGGAATTTATCTTGACAAAAGGAATGACCTATGTTGTCTCAGATGAGTTGAGCTCGCATCGCTCCATCACAAAAAACGGTGTGAAACTTATGATTATTGATGGTGATTTTTTGCAATAGATAATTGAATAAGAGAAGTTCTCTATTATGATTGAATTGAATAAAATACAAATTAGTAAAGCCCAAAACAGTGATACGGATGTGTTGACTGATATTTCATTTGCAGCAAAGAAGCATTGGAATTATCCTGACAGTTATTATGACTTATGGAGAGATGAGCTAACCATAACGAAGGAATATATACTGCAGAACATTGTATTTAAAGCTTTATATATGGACGTTGTTATAGGTTTTTATTCAATTACTGAGAATAAAGAAGATTTCTACAGTGGTGGCACATTTGTAAAAAAAGGATTTTGGTTAGAGCATCTGTTTATTAAACCCGAATATCATAAATTGGGAATTGGTGCCTTGTTGATTAATCACGCAAAACAAGTATCAAGAGACTTGGGCATTACTGATTTATTGATCTTTGTAGATCCTTATGCAAAGGGGTTTTATGATAAGGTGGGTGCAAGGTATTTATATGACTCCAAATCGTCAATACCCGGCAGGATGATACCTGTTTATGGTTTGAGAATTTGAAACTCAAACTCACTTTCGTTAAAGTCTATTTACTGATTAGTTCATTTCTGAGCGTAGCGTAGACATTGACTTAATTAGTTACATCTTAATTCTGATAATTTTAAAATTCTGGAAATTCTGATTCAGACAAATGTGCAACAATAAATAATACTCACCATGATAACATCAACCGAAATAAAAGAACTGGCAAAGGAGTTGGGTGCCGATATATGCGGCATTGCTTCTATTGATAGATTTGATGATTCGCCTGCGGGTTTTCATCCTACGGATGTTTATAAAAATACTAAATCGGTGATTTCCATTGCTTGTCGCATTCCCGGAAGTTCGATGTATATAGATACGCCGGCTCCTTATACCGCCATAGAGGATATTGCTTTGGCTAAGGTGAATCAGATTGCTTTATCGCTAACGCTGTATCTCGAAAAGTGCGGATTTCAGGCTATCATGATACCCTCTGTGCCTTATGATTACTGGAATGCTGAAACCATGACCGGAAAAGGGATACTGTCGTTAAAGCACCTGGGTTATAAAGCCGGTGTCGGATATATTGGTAAAAACTCTTTGCTTTGCAACGATGAATATGGCAATTTGATAAAGCTTGGTGCTTTGATAACCAACGCCGAATTGGTAGCTGACCCTTTTATAGAAAAGAGTTTGTGTAAAGAGAGCTGTACGCTTTGCATAGACAGTTGTCCGGTTGGAGCCATAGGACCGAACGCAGAAGTATGTCAGAAAAAATGCCGGGAACATGCCGAGGTACCCAATAAACGGGGCGTTGAGATATACGCCTGTCACGAATGCAGAAAGGTTTGTCCGAATCGTAATGGAATAAAAAAGCGCTAAACAACAATACACTACGAATTTTTTATTTTAATCTGAGCAATTTCAGGCACCCTTTTTTCTCGAACTTTCATTCAATAGATTTAAAAGTGTATTAAATACGCTAATTACTTGTATGTTTGATTGGAATAGGGTAATTTTGCAGTTCTTTAAATGCAAACATCCGGATGAATTCAATTAAGTTTTTCTACTACAACAAAAAGTACTTTGCTTCTGCCTTTTTGTTTTCATGCTTTAGTCTTATTTTCAGTACCTGGGTAACTTACATTCCACAAATAGCAGAAAAACTAGATATAACGGAAGGTGGGATAGGTAAAGCCATCTTTTTCTCTGCGCTTGGTGCATTTGTCATGATTCGTATCTGCCGTCATTTTGTAGATAGGGTAGGAGTTGGCAAGTACACTTTTTTTTCATTGATTGTTTATTGTATTTCTTTCTATGGCCCCTTCGTGGCCTATAGCTTCGATACTTTGTGTATCAGTTTGTTCTTTTTTGGGATGGCCGGTTCGTCATTTGCCATATCACTAAACTCATTAACAGCTACTATCGAAAGACAAGATGAGATTTACATCATGTCGCGTAGTCATGCTTTTTGGAGTATTGGCGGGATGATAGGTGCTGCCACCGGTAGTTTTATTGCCGTTTTATTACATAACCCTATCGCGCATATTTCTATTTTGGTGGCCATTATTCTGCTGGTTCAATTCAGATTAAAACACCATTATTATTCCCGCGTTGGAGAGCAGTTGATAAATGAGAAGCATAAAAAGAAAAATCTAAAGCCACTTTATCTCGTTGCAGTGCTTGGACTTGTGATGATGGTTTCGGAAGGTGCCATTGCCGACTGGAGTGCTTTGTATCTTAAGAAAATCATTCTGTTGGACATGAAATACATAGGATTTGGTTATGCCGCATTCTCCTCGGCCATGATGATTGGGCGCTTTACGGGTGACTCGCTGAGCAAAAAACTGGGTTCGTGGCAATTGATCACCTATTCGAGCTTAACAGGAATAGTGGGTTTTTTACTGGTTCTGATTCTCAATCCGGTAGTTTCTATTCTTGGCTTTTTTATTGTGGGAATAGGCTTTTCGGTAGTCGTACCTGAAGTATACAGACTGGCTTCGAAAGTGGAAGGAGTAAAGACTGCTGATGGTGTTTCGTTTATAGCTGCCACAACGAATATCGGTTTTCTTGTGGGACCGGTGTTATTGGGTTTTGTTGCTGAATTTGATTCTTTACATCTGAGTTTTATGGTGCTTACTGCTTTTGTGAGTATAGCATTTATCATTGCTTTTGTGAAAAACAGAACAAACTCTAAATTAAGGTGATTTATAGATAAGATTCATTTGTATCTCACTCTTTTACAAGTCCGAAGGACTTGAATGTGAATTGAAAATCGGCGTAGCCAATAGCCGCCCCGATGTATCGGGGTGGAAAAGACAGAAGCTGAATTCGAACCCCGAATGGGGTTCAATATATAAATGTGTGATATTGAACCCCATTCGGGGTTCGAATTATCTTATACATATTCCACGGGTTTACACCCGTGGCTATTAAAATTGAATCCTTTCAGGATTCTATAATCCACTTTTGGCTGATTATAAGTTGTTTGCTTATTTCGAACTCACGTTAAATCAAAAAAAAAGCAGGCTATACTCAGTTGAGTACAGCCTGCTTTTTTTTATAGTAAAAAATTCACGGTGGAATTTTATTTATTCAATTTTTTGATAAGCTTCTGATTTTTACGTCTGGCCATTTTCAACTTCATGGTGTAGTCGAGCTCATATAAGGCCGGAACGAACATCAGGGTAAGGAAAGTGGCAAAGCTTAATCCAAAGATAATAGACCACGCCAACGGCCCCCAGAAGGCAACATTATCGCCCCCAAAGTAAATGTGCGGATTCAGTTCCGTAAACATAGTGGTGAAGTCGATATTCATTCCCACTGCCAATGGTACAAGTCCGAGCATTGTTGCGGTTGCGGTAAGGATAACGGGTGTGATACGTGTTTTACCTCCTTCGATAATGGCACGACGTGTACGCAGTCCTTCTTTTTTCTTGACATCAATAAATTCAACAATCAATATCCCGTTTCGGACAACAATACCTCCAAGTGCCACCACTCCAAGTCCGGTCATCATAATCACCAAATCCATATTGAAAATCATTACACCAAGCAAAACCCCGATAATGCTGAAAATAACTTCGCTTAGAATAATAAGCGATTTACTTACCGACCCAAATTGCGTGATAAGGATAAAGAAAATAGCACCCAGTGCAATAATCATAGCCATCATCAGGAAGTTGGCGGTTTCGGCCTGATCTTCTTGCTCGCCGGTTAGTTTTACAACTGTTCCTTCGTGGAAATTAAACTTTTTTGCTTCGCGATTAATAACCGGAACGATATCGTTGGCAGAATAACCTGACAGCACATTTGAAAAGACAGTGATAACCCGCTTTTGATCTAACCGTTTGATACCTGCATACGACGAAGTATAATTAATAGTTGCCACTGTGGACAATGGAATACTTCGCAATTGACCGGAATTCATGTCCCTGTAGGTGATTTCCAGATTTACCAATGCATTGATATTTTCGCGGGTAATTTTGTTGTACCGAACCATAATGGGGTATTCATCCTCATCCTGCTTTAGTTTCGATATCTCTTTTCCGTACAGAGCAGTCCGTATTTCCAAGCCGATTTGTCCGGTTGAAAGACCAAGTCGCTGCGCCCGGTCACGATCTATTTTCACGATTATTTCCGGTGAATTTGTTTCGAAGTCGGTTTTTAAATCTTCAACTCCCGGAATTTTCAATGAATCAAGATAAGTCTGGAAAGCGAAAGCATCTGATACCAGATTTTCCAGGTTTTCACTGGTAATCTCAATATTAATCGGTTTTCCGGTAGGCGGACCATTTTGGTTTTTGTCAACCGTAATCTCGGCACCGGGAATGTCGGCTACTTCTTTACGAATAATATTCATATATTCGGTAGATGAGATGCCGGTAGTCCGCAATTTATGCTCTACAAAGTTGATAGAAACTTTTCCTTTATTAAATGGGGTTCCTGTAGTGGTAAATCCTTCTTCTTCGGCACCAATGGTAACGTTCGAAATGATGGATTCAATATCAGGATTATTTTTCCCCAATGCTTTATATACCCGCTGTTCGGCTATACTTGTAATACTATCCGTTACACTCTGATGGGTACCACCCGGCATTTTGATGTAAACATAAATGTTATTCGGATCACTTTCGGGGAAGAACAGTACTGTTGGTTTTACCATTCCGGTGATAACAATGGTGACCAGGAATAGCCCGATCATTCCACCCAAAATCCACATCGGACGTGATCCTTTAAGAATAGTTGTAAGCTGACGTTCGTAAACAGCCATAAAGTAAGGCCATATTTTCTCCTGAAATATAGTAATGGCTTTTACCAAAACATAATGATAAAACAGTAGCATCAATACACCAAATACCAGGAAGTTAGCCAGTCCGTATGATTTAGTGAGGTAGAAGATGATTGCAAAAGAAAGCATAACGATAATTACCGTTTTATAGCGTTTCCATGCACTTCCTTTGAATTGTACGTTGTTATCGTATTCGTGTTTCATAAACGAAACAGCAAACACCGGATTGAACACGTAGGCCACAAAGAGCGATGCAAACAGTGTAATTATAAGCGTTACCGGCAGATAATGCATAAACTGCCCAACTATACCCGGCCAGAAAGCCAGCGGAAAGAAAGGAGCAAGGGTGGTAAGTGTTCCTGAAAAGATAGGCATAAATACTTCACCTGCAGCCATTTTTGCCGCTATATTGATGTCGGGATGTTTACGATGCAGACGATGGGTATTTTCAATCACCACAATGGCATCGTCCACTACAATTCCCAATGCGAAAATAAAGGCAAACATTACAATCATGTTCATGGTATATCCCAGTCCCGGAAGAACCAGATAGGCCACAAATATGGACAGCGGAACAGATAATCCTACAAAAAATGCGTTGGTGAAACCCATAAAAAACATCAACACGATGGTAACCAGAATAAAACCGATGATAATGGTGTTGTTCAGTTCCTCGAGGGTGTTTCGCGTAAAACGACTCTGATCGCCGGTAATGGTAATTTCCATATCCTTCGGAAACTCATGCCCTTTCAGCTCATTTTCAACAATATCTTTTATCTGGTCGGAGGCATCGAGCAGGTTAGCTCCACTCTTTTTTACCACGTTGAGGGTGATTACATTTTTACCATCCAAACGTGCAAAACTTTCCTGGTCTTTATGACTGTCTTCCACTTCGGCAATGTCGGTAAGCTTTACATAGGCACCGCTTGACGAATGAACCACAATGTTTTTCAATGTTTCCACATCGGCAAACTGTCCTTTGATACGAACCGAATTTCTGATACCATTATTCGTTAGCGAGCCTCCCGAAATGGTCATATTTTCCATAGCTACAGCCCGTTCGATATCACTAAACGTCACTTTAGCAGCCTGCATTTTGAAAATATCGGCATTAATCTGTATTTCGCGATCAAGTGCTCCAACAATATCCACACGGGTAATCTCTTTCAGACCTTCAATTTTATCCTGAGCTATTTTGGCATAATGTTTCAGTTTGTCCAGGTCATAATTACCCGAAATATTGAGGTACATAACGGGCATCTCAGAAATATCAATGTCCATGATAGAGGGTTGAGTAGGTAAGTCGGTAGGCAAATCGCTTTTTGACTTATCCACAGCATCGCGCACCCGTTGTTTGGCGGTTTCGATGGACAGATCGGGATCAAACTCAACGATGATGGACGAGAAGTCAGGAACCGAACTACTGGTCATTTTCTTTACATCCGCTATCGATTTCAGTTGTTTTTCGATAGGGCGGGTCACCAGATTTTCAATATCCTCGGGTGAAGTTCCGGGGTATGCTGTATTGACAACTATATAGGGTATAACTACTTGCGGGAACTGTTCTTTGGGAATAGAGTAATAATTCATCATCCCCAGAATCGTAATCAGGACGGCAAGCACATAAACACTTGTCCTGTTATCGATGGCCCAGTTCGTTGCAAAAAACTGCTTAAACTTGTTTTCTTTCGGCATATTGGTCATTTTTGGAAATTAGAAAACTATACTTGAACCGGCGTTCAGATTTTGGAAGCCTGCCGAAACAATCTTTTCACCCGTATTAATTCCTTCAAGGACTTCAACAAGTCCATCGTAATCTTTTCCGGTTTTGATTGTTCTTTTATCGGCTATCCAACCGGTACCTTTTTGTTTGGCTACATAAATAAACTTGCCTTTCTGGTCGTTCTGAACATAGTTCACCGGCAAACTGATAGCCTTATTGTTGCTGTAATCTTTAATCTTGATATAGGCAATCATATTGGCACGTAGTACCAAATCTTTCGACGAAACTTTACATTCAACTTTGAAAGTACGGTTGGTGGGGTCGATAAACCGACCGGCAAAAGTAAGTTTTGTTTCAATATCCTTGCCCACATCCGGGAAGTTTACCAATACCGAATTGCCATCGTGTATGCGGCTTGCGTATGCTTCCGATACATCAGCCGAAATTTTAGCCACACTCATATTGATAACACGAATGGTAGAAGTAGGTACGCCCGGCGATACGCTTTGTCCAACGCGTAAAGGCACACTTTCAACGGTTCCGGAAATGGGCGACACAATTCTGGCTTGTTTAAGCTGCTCTCTCATTGTTTCTAAACGTTGTTCCAATGATTCTTTATTGGTTTTAGCCTGAAGGTATTGAACCTCGCTGCCAATTTTTTTATCCCAAAGGGCGCTTTGTTTTTGGAAGATACTATTGGCAAGTACCAGTTGTGTTTTCACCTCTTCGAGCGATTGCTTCAAAACCCGACCATCGAGTTCGGCCAACAACTGACCTTTCCCCACGTTCGATCCTTCTTTTACATAAACGGCTGTAACAATACCCGGTATCTGTGGGCTGACAGCAATATTCTGATCACCATCTACGGTGCCCTGAACCTGAATATAATGATTAAATACTGTTTCAACTGCATCGGTAACACTCACTGTTACAGATTTAGAGTCATTTTTATTTCCGGGATTGACTTCATTTTCGAGCTTTGAAATTTCGGTGTTTAGCTGATCACGTTGAAGTTTTAGTTTGGCTAGCTCAGCTTTTTTGTCGGAGGATGAGCACGACGATAAAAAAACGATGAGTACTGAATAATAAATAATTTTTCTCATTGTAATTATGTTTATGTTTTAGTATCTATTTATTTAAACTGTCTTGATTGATATTGTACATTTTTTCCAGTTTGGATCTTGCACCCTGTAAATCATATATGCTTTGATAATAATTGGTGAGGTTGGTCAGGTATTGGTTCTGGCTGGTCATTAGATCCATGCTCGATGATATTCCCTGTTTGTACTTCTCCATCGTTCGTTGATATATATCGTCGGAAAGTTCCTTGTTTTTTTTCTGATTGAGGTATCTTTCCAGTTTCAGTTTTACATCGGTCTGATACTGGCTTGCCTGCATCTGTAAACTGCTGGATACATATTTGCTTGTGTTCTGGGCTTTTTCCAACGACATGCGTTTTTGCGACACAACAGCCAATCGTTCGCCACTACTAAAAATAGGTAACGTAAGATTGATACCAACTAAATCTCTGGGGGAAAAATTGAAAGATGTGCTGTTTAATTGTTCGTTGTGATTGTAGAAGCCTGATATTGTCGGTAGAAAAACCATTTTAGAAAGGTTCAAATCCAGTTTTGCAATTTTCTCAGCCGATTGAATAAGCTGATAATCCACGTTTCTGTTTATATTGAATTGTTCCGCTGTAAGTAACATGCTTGATTTCATTAGTGCGTCGCCCGATTCCATTTCATCTGCAAGTTCCAGCTTAGTTGATTCCTGTAACCCTAGTTGAATTTTCAGCAACCGATACCCTAAGTCCAGATTACTATCAATCTGGTTCATCATGTTTCGAACATTATTGGCCGTAACCTCCAGTTGGTCAACATCCGTCTTTTCGAGAAATCCCTGTTTATTCATCTCTGTGATTTCCGACAACGTTTTGTTGATATTATCCAGATTCTGAGTTAATATCTTTCGACTCTCTTCGGCCAATTGCAACATATGATAGGTATTTACAACCGTTTCAGCCACATCGAGTTTTGTTTTCTCATCCGTTTGCTTCGAAAAATTGTAATATACTTTAGTAGCCTGCAATCCAACAATATACGATCCGCTAAAAATCAATTGCGAAACCGTAAGATCGGCAGTTATATTATCTTTTACACCTAGGGCAATAGGAGTTCCGGCAACATTATTCATATATATGCTTTCGCCGGTCGATAATTGTACTTCGCTCGTGGTTCCTATTCCGGTAGCCGGATCCATCGGGACATGGGTTTTCGACAATTCTGTGCCCGGAAAACTCATAACCGGAACCGAGAAGAGATGTTGGTAACTCGATTTTACATCAACGTGTGGCAAACCCTTAGCTGTTGTTTCCCAAATTTTCTTCTGGGCAATTTTAAGATCAATCTTTGAGTTGATTATGTTGGTGTTGTTTTTTAAAGCCATTTGTATGGCTTTCTCGAGCGTTAGTCTCTCGGTTTCCTGAGCAAAGGAAAGTAATGTTCCTCCCAGGATCATAGCTACCATCAGTAGCATCTGTTTCTTTTTTCTGAACATGCGTGAAATAATTATTGGTTTAAATTTTTTTTAATTGATGAGCGTTTCAATAGTTCAAAAGTAGTCTATTTCATATTTATTTTTTTGTTAAACTCGGTGAACCAAAGAAAAAAGGGGGACGAAAGTGATAAAAATACGTATAAATATTATTATAACTTTTCAAATAGTGCACATACAAATCATTTGTCGACCAATCATTTTATAAATCCAACTAAAAAGGTAGCCGATATTACAAGCTATTCTCTACCTAAAAGAGATAAATAAGCTGTGCGCTGATTTCAATGTCTTGTTATAGTTGGTATGGTTTATTTGCGTTTGATAAACTATCCTCTGAAACGGTTCAACTATGCTCTGCAGCGTTCAAAAACTCCTCTGCAATGGTTCAAAATTCCTCTACGGGGCTAAAAGCTGACATTGTAACAGTCAAAGAGGTCATTGCACAGTCTAAAGACCTCATTGCAGACCTTATAACTGACAATGTAACAGTCTAAGAGGCCATTGCAGAGTTTGCAGGCTTCATTGCAGGTGTCAAGCGTAGCGTCTGACCGTATTTTTGCGGCTTAACGCGTAGAGAATACGCTGATCTAGCGAAAAAAATGGATTTTTAGTCTGATCACTATTTATATAAGCGAAATTTGCGGGAGAAAATATTCAATGAGATATCCCAAAGATATTTTTATTTCCGGCAGATCTCGCTTATCTCGCAGAGCGAAGATGCATATCTATCCAAAAAAGTATGTTCCCAAGTCTGAAAAACAATTATATATAATTAATGTTCAAAGATACAAACATTTTGAAATGGATATATATACAATGAGATTATTTTTTTGATTTTATTAAAACTAGTTGTATATTTGCCAAAATTGAATTCGCTTACAGAAGGAATTTTGAAATACAAAAAACTTATCTAAACCATAGAATGTTAGATGGTAAGTTTGAAATAATTATGAAAGGAGGTACTGATGATTGAGAACAGAGATAAAATACAAATCAGAGAGATTAGTTATAATACTCCTGATTATACAAAGGAACTGGTTTTGAGAGATAAAGTGCTCAGAAAGCCCTTAGGAATGAGTTTGTATGATGCCAATCTGGATGCAGAAAAGGATGACGTTCACATTGGTGCATTTGTAAATAATGACATGGTTGGTGTACTTATACTGACCAAATTAAATGCCGACGAAATAAAAATGAGACAAGTGGCAGTTGACGAGGATTGGAGATCGTTGAATATTGGACGTGCATTGGTTGTTTTTGCAGAAGAATCGTCTAAGATGAAAGGATTTAAAACCATGTTGCTCAATGCCCGAAAGGCTGCTATTGGATTTTACGACAAACTCGGATACGAAATCATCAGTGACGAGTTTATGGAGATAAATATCCCTCACTATAAAATGTGTAAACAGCTTTCGAAATAATAGTAACTAAGTAGACACCAAACAATAACTTATGGCAATAATAGCATCACTTTTAATAGCACTGGTGGCACTCGAGCATATCTATATTTTATGGATGGAAATGTTTGCATGGGAGTCGGCTGGAAAAAAGACATTTAAGTCATTACCCGATGAACTGTTTAAGCCCACAAAAGGATTAGCTGCTAATCAGGGTTTGTACAATGGGTTTTTAGCTGCCGGTTTGATATGGACATTTTTTATATCCGATATGATTTGGAAAACAAATATCTCGGTATTTTTTCTGAGTTGCGTTGCTATCGCCGGAATTTATGGTGCTGTAACTGCCGATAAAAAGATATTCTTTGTGCAGGCACTACCGGCTATTGTCACCTTGATAGTTGTTTTATTGGCCAATTAAAACGGAAATAGAAAATACAAGTACGGCGTATAGTTTAAAACTACACGCCGTACTTGTATAAAATAAATTGAAATTAGAACTTTTTCAGCTCTTCCAATAGAATTCTATTCTCTTCGGGAGTTCCAACCGTAATGCGTACACAACCCAAACATAACGAAACCGTATTGCGGTTACGAACAATAATGCTCTTGTCAACTAAATAGTGATACAGTGCATTTGCATCATCCACTTTTACCAACACAAAATTTGCATCTGTAGGGTATATGTGTTGTACAATCGGTAATTGTTGCAACGCTTCAACTAATACGGCACGTTCGGCGAGCAATGTTTTAACCCATTGTTTTACCTGCGCATCGTTTTTCAGAGCTAATAAGGCTTGTTTTTGAGTCAGTATATTGATATTGTAAGGGTATTTTATTTTATTGAGCACCGCTATTATTTCGGTCGAGGCAAATGCCATTCCCAGACGGATAGCAGCGCTTCCCCATGCTTTGGAGAATGTTTGCAAAATCACCAGATTTGGGTAGTGCGATAGCATTTCCGAGAAACTACCTTCAGCAGCAAAGTCGATATAGGCTTCATCCAGTACCACTATTCCTTCGAACGAAGTCAGTAGTTTTATAATTTCGTTACGGTCTAAACTATTACCGGTCGGATTATTAGGGGAGCAAAGCCATATAATCTTGGTATACAGATTTGTTGCATCGAGTAACTTATCAGCCGAAAACTGGAAGTTTTCATCCAATATCACCTTGCGGTATTCCACGTCATTTATGTTTGCACTCACTTTGTACATGCCATACGTTGGCTCAATAGCTACCACATTGTCGATACGTGGTTCGCAGAAGGCACGAAACAATAAGTCGATCGGTTCATCGCTTCCATTGCCCAAAAAGATGTTTTCGGCGGGAACACCCTTCACGCGGGTGATCTGTTCTTTCACTTCCCATTGTAAAGGATCGGGATAGCGATTAAAAGGTGCATTGTAGGGATTCTCGTTCGCATCCAGGTAAACCGACGCTTCCCCTTTGAACTCGTCACGAGCGCAAGAGTAGGGTTGAAGGGAACGGATATTATTTCTTAAAAGCTTGTCTAAATTCATTTTTTTACTTCGTGTTATTTACTCACTTCGTTCACGTTATTAACTGTTACTCGTAGATACTGATAACTATTTACTGATCACTGTCAACGTCTATGGCTGCTATAGGTTTCAATAACCTCCTTTTCTTCTTGCAATCTTACTTTAACCGCATTGCTGTGTGCTTGTAATTCTTCGCTTTCGGCCATTAAAATGATGGCATTGCTCAAATTAGTCAAACCTTCCTGAGTAATTTGCTGAAAAGTAACTTTGCGGATAAAACTATCCAGATTCACACCGCTATACGCTTTAGCATATCCGTTGGTTGGTAAGGTGTGATTGGTGCCCGAAGCATAGTCACCGGCACTCTCGGGCGTATAGTTTCCTAGGAATACTGAACCTGCATTTACAATATTTGCTGCTACACCCATGTAATATCGGGTAGAAATGATAAGGTGTTCTGGAGCATATTCGTTGGTCATTTCCACCGCTTCTTCAAGTGTTTTTACAACGATAATTTTACTGTTTTTCAACGATTTACGTGCCAGCTCTTTGCGTGGTAATTGTTCTACCTGCAATTCAACCTGTTCTAACACCAAATCTACCAGTTTTTCACTGATAGTGATCAGGATAGATTGACTGTCAACACCATGTTCGGCTTGCGAGAGTAAATCGGCAGCAACAAAAGCAGGATTGGCCGAGTCGTCAGCTATCACTTCTACTTCCGATGGACCGGCAGGCATGTCGATTGCTACGTCGCGCAACGAAACCAATTGCTTGGCCGCAGTGACATATTGATTACCCGGGCCAAAAATTTTATATACTTTAGGAACTGTTTCTGTTCCGTAAGCCATAGCTGCAATAGCTTGAGTACCACCAATTTTGAAAATACGATGGATACCGGCTACTTTAGCCGCATACAACACGGCAGGGTGTATTTTCCCCTCCTTATTGGGCGGTGTACACAATACTATTTCCTGACATTCGGCAATTTGTGCAGGAATTCCCAGCATCAAAACAGTAGAAAATAAAGGTGCTGTGCCTCCCGGTACGTATAGTCCCACTTTTTGGATAGCAATGGCTTTTTGCCAGCAAAATACACCCGGTGAAGTTTGAATCTCGGGTAAATCCTGTTGTTGCTCGGAATGGAACTTCCAAATATTGCGACGAGCCATTTCTATGGCTTGTTTCAGATTGGACGATACCTGCAATTCGGCTTCAAGCATTTCTTCTTTGGTAACTTCCAAATGCGTAAGCTCTACTTTATCGAATTGTTTGGTGAATTTCATCACGGCTTTATCGCCCGAAGTGCGTACTTCATCAAGTATTTTTTGTACTGTGTCGAATAACGAGGTGCTATCGAAAGTGGGGCGGGTGAGGAGTGATGCCCATTCGGTACGAGCCGGGTATTTAATTACTTCCATACAAATTTATTTCGTGTTTTGTAAATTCTATTGTTGATTGTACGATGAAACTTTTTTCGAAAATAGATCCCATTTTTCATACAAATTTTCCATATCATCCAGCACAATGTCGGCTCCGCTGCTGGCTAAAACAGCTGCATCCAATGGACCTGTATTTACAGCTATGGTAAAAAGTCCTGCCGAGGCGGCCGATTCTACTCCAAGTGGTGCATTTTCGATAACGAGCACTTCCCAGGGCTGCAGTCCCGATTTTTTTAAAGCCATCAGATAAGGCTCCGGATGCGGTTTACCATGTTTTACATCAAAGGCAGTGACCATTTTTTCTTTGTGAAACATCCCCGGAAAATTACCATCCAAACTATCAATCAATGTAGGTTGGCCCGAGCCTGTTACAACGAAAATTTCCAAATGTTGCGACTTCACTTTTGTCAGCAATTCCATGGCAAATGGCATCCTTTCCGGTTTACCACACGACTCGAAAAAATCTGATTTCAAATGATATATTTGTTGTTTTTCCTCATCAGTAGCATTTCTTCCATATATCTTAATGAAAACTTCATCAATGGTGGATGCTCCTGTGCGTCCTTCATTCATAAATGCTTCGTGTTCGGTGAATGGCAATCCTACTTTTAGCATGGCTTTTACCCACGATGAAGCATGATGTTTCATCGAATCGAAAAGTACTCCATCCATGTCAAAGAAAATAGCTTTTGGTTCAAATCTGGGATAATTTCTATCTTTTATAAAAGTTTCTATTTCTGTTGTAAACATACGCAATAAATTTTGTGCAAAGATACGGATTTTGCTTTTAAAATGAGTTTTTGTTAAGCATTTTGTTTTGAATTAAAACGAAATGACAGTTGAATTGCTGCATCAGTAGAACTATTATTAAAAAAGTGAGAAGAAGCATAAAAACTTCCCCTCACTTTATAAATTTAGTTGAAGTTGAATCTTTTAAATGTACAAACACATTTAAAATACGAACGGTTCAACTTCCGGCTTCTATTTTATCTGAAATTATTGCTTTTTGGTGTAAATATCCCAGGCAATCCAGTTCACTACGTTTGTTGCAAAATAGGTTTGACGTAGGGAGATAAACAAGGTGCGAATGGTGTCGACCGAAGTTCCAAGCAATTGACTAATCGTAGAACTTGTACCATCGTCGAACGTGATTTTTATTTCGCGGTTATGGTTGGCAACACAAACATTGGTTGAGTCTTCCACCGTACCCGTTGATACATTTACAATCTCTACTTTCGATTTTGTTTGCAATACGCCTGCTACATATACTTTTGCGCTATCCAAACTGTTTTTTCCTTGTGCTCTGATAATTTGAACATCGCCAATGGTCAATGAATAAGATTTTTCGCGATGTCTTTTGGTTACTGCCGATTTAACAGCAGTGTATTTTTCTTCGAAAAGAATCTTTGTTCCCTGCGTGATAGCATAGGTCGACACTGCGGTGTCACCATTCGAATAACTACATTTAGCCAAATAACCATTTGCAAAAGCAAATTCGGATGAGAAATTAGTACCTGTGGTTTTGTTGTTTGACGATTGAATTTTTAAATCGCCGGCATTTACGTCTTTGATGTTAATGTTTGATGCCAATGAATAATCCCAACCCAGAAAACGATTGAATTTGTAGTCGTACTTCGAAACAGAGATAACATAATCGTTTGCCAATAGCGTATCGGCAGGCGAATAATGCAACATTCCACCGAAATGTTTTACTTTACTTTCGGGCAAACGAACAATCATTTGAGTATTGTCAGCCGTTTTAGTAAAATAGCGAAGCAATGATAAACCGCCTTTTTTAAAGCTCACCGCTTTATAATTATACACACCCATAATATCAGCCAAAGCGATACTATTAATAGTTGAGTCAACCACTATCGATCCACCCGATGCTTTTACCAGTGAAGGACTGCTCGCTGCTGCTGTGCCTGTAACAGCTAATACCTGATAACCCGGACTAGTTGTGATTTGCCCCAAAGCAGAGGATAATTGTTGTGCACTCTGATCCATTGAACTTTTAAGCGATTTATCGCTCGAATTGTCCTGATTCGAGCAACTCCACGTAAGTACAGCAAAAAGGGTAATTGCTACATAAAAACCTTTTGTCTTCATACACTTAATTTTTTAGAGATTATTATTTTAGTTTGTACATACTAAAACTATCATTTATTATTTATAGTATATTGAAAGCTCGTTTATAACAATAATTAAAAGAGGATGTTGTGTGAAATTTCTTAAATATACGGAAAGTGACGATGGTAATAAGTGATAGTAGTTACGAGTTTACAATGACTGAGTATTGAGCTTGTTGATAAATAAAAAAATAGCCCGTTTGTCAATAATCATTGACAAACGGGCTAATAAAAAACGGTGATTGTTACTTACATCAATAAGTCATCCACTTCATTTTCAAGATGGCAGGCATCTTCCGGTTCGGGATGGATATAGACTTCGCTACGAGGTACGAGTGCCCGGATGTTAGCCTCTATTTTATCGCAAACGCTATGCACTTCGCGCAGACTTAACTCGGGATCGAAGTGAACATTGAACTTTATAAACGTATCTGCTCCGGCTGTACGAGCCTTTAAACTGTGATATTTAATCACTTCCGGAAATTCCTTTAAGGTGTCGCGTACAATTTGTGTAGTGTTTTGAGGAGATTTATCCAATAGTACATCGATAGCTCTTCGTCCCAATTGATATGATACAAACAACACAATGACTGCTACCACAAGCGCAGCCACCGAATCGGCATAAAAGAAAATAGGCCAGTGAGTCCATTCGTAAATTTTTACACAAACTAATCCGAGCAGTACCACTGCCGAGCTCCAAATGTCGGTAGAAAAGTGGAGCGCATCCGCTTCCAGTGCCTGACTGTTGTGCTTTTTAGCTACAGCATATAACATTTTCGAACGCCATGCGTCGATTACAATGGAAGTAATAACTACAATAAAGCTAAATATGGTTTGAATAGTGTTTAGTTCCAGTCCTTTGCCAGAAATAATGCGGTGCGTTGCTTCGTAAATAATCCATACGCAAGTAACGAGTAATAGAATAGTTTCAATGAGTGCTGAGAGGTTTTCTACTTTCCCATGTCCGTAATTGTGCTCTCTGTCAGCCGGTTTGTCAGACACTTTTACCGAGAAGAAAGTAATGACAGCTGCCACCATATCGAGTGCCGAGTGTAAGGCTTCGGATAGAATACCCAAACTCCCCGTGAGTAGCCCCACAACCAATTTAAAACTTGTGATAAAACCTGCTGCGAAAACAGAGTTTAAAGCAACGTTCTTTTTTTCCTGAATCATAATGAATAGTGATAGATAAATTTTCGTCAAAAATACTCAAAAGAAATGCTTGTGCCATCAATATGAAGCTGTTATTTTGATGTAATAGCTTAATTTAGAATGATACAAATTAGTGTGTTATGACTTGTAGTCAGTATAGAGCAATTGGTAGATAATATTTGTAATTTAATTTGCTCTTAGACTTGTTTTGATTTATTCCTAATTTAAACATGTCTAGTTAAATTATAGTATGTATATTTGCCGATAGAAATATACATACTTTAGATTCATTGATTAATTCAATAACAATTATGAGAAAAGGTTATAAATATAGAAGCGGTTCTGGTTTTTATGATGAAGATGGCAAATCATTATTTAAGAGAGATATTGAAGCATTAGTAGAAAATCAAATTTATGCCCCACTCAAAGATAAATTGAACGATCCTACTGAAACTCAATATGTCGATTCTGACTTTATTAATTTTCTTAATGAAGATATACCCAATAGTACTGATATTTCAAAAATTTACAACGATTTGAAGTTGAGTATTGGGATAAAATATGGAATTTATTCATTAAGCAATACTTTTAAGAGTGAATTACTGTGGGCTTATTATGCAAGTGGTCATACTGGCTTTTGTGTTGAATATGATATTGACATTATAGCTAAATGCTTAAATTATAATCAATATGCTTCATTGACTAATTTCGTAGAAGTTGATTATCAAAACAAAATTCCTGAAATTAATCGAAAAAATTCTCGTCAATTATTTATGCACAATAATGAAAAACTTTTACAGACTATAATTGGCACCAAATCTTTATCTTGGAAACATGAAGATGAGATACGTTTAATTTTTGAAGAGTCGGGCTTAATAGAAATTGATTTTCGAGCAGTTACAGCTATTTATTTTGGTAAAAGAATACTTCCCGAAGATATGGAAAAAATCATGTTTAGTTTAAAAGGGAGAAACCTAAGATACTACAAAATGGATTTTGTGCCAAATAGCTATGAATTGATTGAGACTCCAATAGAAGATCACTATCAAAATTCCCCAGTTTTTCTCGCTAATGACTTAATATATGATGATTGCTTTCTTTCAAAAGAATATATGGAAGAAACGTATATTCATCGGGGTAGTTTAAAAAAAGCTTTAGAAATAGTGAAGCACGAGCCAATGATTACAAAGATTTATCAAGCTCTAGTGATAGGTTTAGAGAATCCTGAATTTAGAGTGTTTGCCTATACAAAAAGTCAGTTAGCTCCAATTAAAATTTTTTCATTTAAATATGATAATCAAATGAATCTTATTCAATACTAAAATGGAGTTGCACAAGATTTATGTCTGTGCAACTCCATTTATAATGATATTTAGAGCATGTTTTCAAATAGACCCTAAATGTTTAATTAAGCATTAGTTTTTACTTGGCTCAATTCCGAAAGTAAAACCTCCTTTTACCCGTTCAATAAGTTCCGGTAAAATATCTTGATATTCACCTACAATACCGAAATCGGCAAAATGGAAAATGGAAGCTTTTGGATTGCGATCAATAGCAATGATTTTCTCAGATTCTTTCATTCCTGCAATATGTTGTATCGCGCCTGAAATTCCTACGCCAACATACACTTTGGGACGAACAGTTTTACCGGTTTGTCCAACTTGACGTGCATATTCAGAAAAACCTTCATCAACCACCACGCGGCTACAAGCCCATTCAGCCTTCACACCTTTTTCTTTCAATGTTTCAGCCAGTTTTTTGATTAATTCTAATCCATCACCCGTGGTACCTCTACCTCCGGCTATAATGATGTCTGCATCAAACAGGTTAACCGAATTTCCTTCTCCACGCACTGTTTTCAGAATCTCAACAGAGAATTCCTTTTTATCAATAGTGGGTTTAAATTCCGATACAATACCTGAGCGTCCTTCAACTTTTGCGGGAACTTCGAAGGTACCTGCACGAGCTGTAGATATTTGAGGATACACAAATCCAAGAATTGTAGCCAGTTTACTTTCGCCATAAGTAGGACGGCGCGAATGTAGGATTGGTTTGTTGATGACCTTGTCTTTTCTGTTTACATATTCGCCAATTTCCAAACCTGTACAATCGGCCGTTACACCACTTCCGGTTTTTACGCCAATACGTGGTGCCAGTTCACGTCCTGCTGTAGTTGCTGCAAATAAGGCTATTTCAGGTTTTCGCTCTTTAATTATTTGTGCAATGATGGATGAAAATGGCAAAACTAAATATTCTTCCAGTCTGGCATCATCAACAACAATTACTTCATCCGATCCATGTTCGAAAAGCGTTTGTGTCAAACTATGAATATTTTTGCCAATTAAAACGGTCATGATTTTGGTATCATTACCCAATTGATCGGCCAAATGGCGTGCAGGAGTAAGCAATTCGATGGATGGACGCGAGATACTTCCGTTCGTAACCTCGGCCCAGGTAATAATTCCTTTTGCGCCGTTTCTGTTATCATAAAGTGGGAACTCCGGTTTTTCTGAAGTTTTCTTTTCAGCGGCCTCTTTTTTCTCCAGTACATTGGCACCTTTACCAAAATTACTAACCAAACTATTGACAAGTGTATTTTCATTATGACCTTCCGACATAATAATCGGAGCTCTTTCGCTCACAATATTTACTACTCCTGCAACAATAGTCGGTGAACCACCAAGTCCGATTTTCTCTGTTCCTAATCCGATATCGTCAATACCAAATACAGTCACTTTTGTGCTTCGAGCTTTGATAGCACCAACCAACGATGGTTTACGTGGAGGAATACCGGTAGGAGTAAGCGAGATAGTACATGGCATTGGCAGTTTCATCATTTGATAACCGCCTTCAATGATACGTTTCGCAATTACATTTCCTTCGCCATCTGCTTTTACTGTTTCCACAAAAGTTGCTTGTGGTATTCCCAGGTTTTCAGCTACTTGCGATGGTACGTGAGCAGTGTCACCATCACTGGTTTGACGACCGGCAAGGACAATAAAAGGTTCTTTTGAATCTTTTGAAAAGCCCAAATGTTTTAGCATGGTGGCGATAGCTAATCCTGTGGCATATGTATCGCTGCCTCCCAGCTTTCTGTCCGACAAAAGATAGGCTTCGTCGTAGCCCATAGAAATAGCCGTTTTTAATGCTACTTCAAATGATTGAGGTCCCATTGAGCAAACGATTAGTTTTGCATCGGGATATTGTTTTTTTAATTGTAATCCTGCTTCAAGTCCAAACTGACAGTCAATATTGATGATCGATTTAGCTTTTGTTCTATCCATCAAACCATCATCGCCCATGCGCATTTCTGTTGGAAGTGGAACTTGTTTAATTAAACTTATTATCGTTAGTGCCATTTTAAATTATAAATTAAGAATTGATAATTGTGAATTATGCATTTTGGAATTATGCATTAACTACATGTTTTGAAACTCCGGACCATTACCACCATTGGGTACCGACCATGTGATACCATCGCCAGGGGTTTTTATATCGCAGGTTTTGCAATGCATGCAGTTTTCGGCATGTATACGCAACTCTTGATGTCCGTTTTTGTCAGTATGAAGTTCGTAAACTTCCGACGAACAAAAGAACTGACATGGAGCACCATATTGTTTGATATTAATGGCTGCGAATGATTCCGGGTTATTTATTTTCACGTGAGCTACTTGTTGCTCATCGTGATTTACACCCGAAAAATAAACATCTGTTACTTTATCGAAGGTTAATACTTTATCAAATTCTAATTTGTCTTTGAACCTTTCTTTAAAAGGTTTTCCTTTAAACTCGGCTAATGTTTTAGTTGCATCTTTGTCAGGATGAGATTTTAATCTACCACAAAATCCAGCTCCTCCCGTAATTAGTTGTGTTCCAAAGTGCAGTGCGCCCACAATTAATCCTTTCGAAAATCCCTGGCGGAAGTTACGAACCGGATATAAATCTTTGTAGATTAAGCTGTCTTTTATCGACAATTCGTATGCAGCTAATACTTTTTCAGAATAGTCATCAGTCGCTAGAGCCAAAGCTGCCGTTTTAGCTGCCAGCATCCCTGAAGTAATGGCCAAATGCACACCTTTAAGTGCCGGCATTGCCACTAATCCTGCACTATCGCCTACTATCAATGCATTGTCGGTGTAGAGTTTAGGGATAGAGTAATAGCCACCTTCGGGCAATGTTTTAGCACCGTATTCTACTAATTTTCCGCCTTTTAGGAATTTTGAAATAAACGGATTTGTTTTCCATGCCTGAAAAGCATCGTGAGCATCAAAAGTAGGATCTTCGTATTCCAAACCTACTACCAATCCTACAGCTACTTTATTGTCGTTCAATCCATACACAAATCCACCTCCAAATTCTTTCAAATTCAACGGGTATCCCATTGTGTGATATACTTCGCCGGGTTGGATGTTTCCTTCCGGCACGCTCCATACTTCTTTTACTCCCAGTGAGTAAATCTGGCAGTTTTTATCTTTCTCTAAATCAAATTTTTGAATAAGTTGTTTTGCTAAACTTCCACGGGTGCCTTCCGCAAAAATGGTCAACTTTGCCTCAATGCTAGAGCCTTGCTGAAAGTTTTCCATTTGTTTGCCATGATGATCAATACCGGTGTCCTTGGTTTTAGCACCTGTCACTTTACCATCTTTATACAGAATTTCGTCCACGGCAAATCCGGCATAGATTTCCACTCCTTTTTCTTCGGCTTTGGTGGCCAGGTAGCGACAGATTTGTCCCAATGAAGCGGTATAGTTACCTGCATTGCTCATGTACGGAACATGAAATGGCAATTTAAATGATCCGTTTTCGCTCAGCATTACTGTTGAATCTTTAGCTACTTTAGCGTTGAACGGAATTTCATTAAAGTCCACATCGGGCAATAACTCTTTAAACACCTCAGGTTTAATTACAGCTCCTGACAAAATATGGCTGCCGATTGAGCTCCCTTTTTCAATCAACAAAATGCGCTTGTTTAAGCCCTTTTGTTTGAGGATGTCAGCCAAATGAATTGAAGTTGCCAGACCTGAAGGTCCACCTCCAATAATTAAAATGTCCGTTGATACGGAATTAACATTACTCATTATTCTTTTGATTTAAATTGTGATTATGATATTGTTTAAAGAAGTTCGAATATACTAGTTGTAGCCTGTTCAAGTTTATTTCAGGTGTATCAACTTATACAAAAGAGCGCGAACAAAAGCTTCCAATAAATTTTTATTGGTTGAAATGTGTGCAGAAAATTGAACTTGGAGGATATGTCAAGAAGACATATTCATCTTGACTCGAAGATGGAGGTCGAGTGGAGTTGGACGGAAGGCGTGTTGTGATTTCAAGTGATTCAAGATTATGATTTAAACTAGTATTTAATATCTGAATATATTCGCTCGAGTATCGTGTCAAAAATGTGACACTGTGCTGTGTTTTGTAACTTCGACATTGCAAAAATAGGCAATTAAATTGGTCGACCAACTTAATTTGACAGTTTTATTGCTTAAAAAACATTAAAATTAGCACGTTTTGCCATTTTTTGTGCAGTGAGAGTATTTATATCTCAATTTATATACATTTTTTGAGCAAAAAGCCGTGTGCGGGCACGATAATGGAATGCGAGTTTTAGTCAAAATAATGGTTTTTTGACTCCTCCGTTTATTTTCTGTATCTTTGCAGCGAATCGTATCCCGTCAGGTTTTTGTTAGAACCTGTGGATAGACAACGGATGCGTTGAAACTTATATATGTCATTTGAAAAATTAGATCTTGTAGAGCCGATCTTAAACGCTCTTAAATCAGAAGGTTATACCACCCCAACACCCATCCAGGCAATCTCAATTCCAATAGTACTTAAAGGTCGTGATTTATTAGGTTGTGCTCAAACCGGAACCGGGAAAACGGCTGCATTTGCTATTCCTATCATACAACAATTGTATCTTGCGAAAGCAAATGATAAAGGACCCCGCAAAATTAAAGCACTGATAGTGACCCCAACACGTGAACTTGCCATTCAAATTGGCGAAAGTTTTACCAGTTATGGTTGCAATACCGGTTTGCGTCACACCGTAATATTTGGTGGTGTTCCGCAAAGTCAACAAGTAAACCCGCTCAAAATGGGAGTGGATATATTGATCGCTACTCCGGGTCGTTTACTCGACTTAATAGATCAGAAATATGTAAAGTTAAACGAGCTTTCTATTTTTGTGTTGGATGAAGCTGACCGCATGCTCGACATGGGTTTTATACATGATGTTCGGAAATTAATTAAAATTATTCCGGCTAAGCGTCAATCGTTATTCTTTTCGGCTACCATGCCTGACTCAATTCGCACATTGGCAAGTACAATTCTTACCAATCCGGAAGAAGTGGAAGTTACGCCTGCGTCAACAACTGCCGAAACCATTCAGCAGGAAATGTACTTTGTAGATGCCGAAAACAAGAAAGACTTATTGATACATGTCCTGCAAGACAAATCAATTGTAACTGCTTTAGTTTTTACACGGACTAAACATGGTGCAGATAAAGTGCAACGTTTCCTGACCAAAGCGCACATCAAAGCGGAAGCTATACATGGTAATAAGTCGCAGAATGCACGTCAGAATGCATTACGCAATTTTAAAGACCGTACCACCCGCGTATTGGTTGCTACCGATATTGCAGCACGTGGTATTGATATTGATGACCTTAATTTGGTTATCAACTACGAAATTCCGAATATCCCTGAAACTTATGTTCACCGCATAGGCCGTACGGGTAGGGCAGGGCTGAATGGAAAAGCCGTATCGTTTTGCGATGCTGAGGAACGTGAATTTTTGCGCGACATTCAAAAACTGATTTCTATCCGAATTCCGGTGGTAAATGATCATCCATTTTTGGCAGTAAATATCCCGGTTGAAGGTGCTCCGAAAAAGAAAAAACCGGCACCACATGCACGTCCGGTAAATCCAAACAAACGTCCCCAGGCAACCAAAAAGGATGTTGTGAGAGAACCAAGAGTGGAAGCTAACGGAAAGAAAATTGAGTTATCACCACGGAAAACTGAAAACGCACCAAAACGACCGGAAGCTACTCCAAGAAGAAAAGAAACTTCAACGATTGAACCTCCTAAAAAACCACAAAGTGCAATGAGCAGATTTTGGGGTAAGAATAAAACAACCAGATAGTTGTTGAATTAGATAAAAAAATCCGGTAGATATGAATTATCTACCGGATTTTTTTATGTTCGTGAAAACAGAATTAGTTTGTCACTCTTTCAAGTCGTTTCATAATTGAGAAAATAAAACTTGCTGATAGCAAACAGCAAACAATAAATATAAGCCATAATTGCCATAAATCCAATTTACCCCAGAAGAAACTTCCTACAAATAAGAGTTTGTTACCAACAGCCGTTGCCAATAACCAACCGCCTTGCATGAGTCCCTGAAAACGTTGTGGAGCCACTTTTGATACAAACGACAATCCCATTGGACTTAAAAATAATTCGGCAATAGTCAATACCAAATAGCTGCTGATTAACCAGTATGGATTTACTCTGGATGAATCAGGAACAGCCTGACCATTTAAATCATGAGGAGAAAGAAGACTTAACGACCCCACAAGTACTACCAAAAATCCAATGGCAGCGATAATCATACCGATCCCAATTTTTCGTGGTGTTGATGGTTCCTTACCTATTTTATTCAACCACGCAAATACTCCCATTACCATTGGCGTTAAGAAAACAATAAACAATGGATTAAATGACTGGAACACTTCTGGTGAAATGGAATTCAATGAGGAGCTTTTCGAAATAAAATAATAACACAGGGCAGCTCCCGAAACTGTCATTGCAGCTCCGATAAGACGATTGGAAAGTTTGTTTTTTCCAAATGCTAAGAATAAACCACCAATACCGGCAATAAACGATAAGATGGAAGGCAATGTAAAGAAGATGTTTGTGAACGGACCAACTTGTTTTACAATATAATCACGGGCAAAGAAAGTAAGTGTGAGTCCGTTTTGGTGAAATGACATCCAGAAGAAAATAACGACAAAAAATACCAAAATAAGAGATGTAACACGCGCCTTTTCTTCTTTAGTAGAGGACATAATAATCCAGGTTACAAAGGTACCTAAAAGACCAATTGCCATTCCTGTTTTGTAGTCTTTAAGCAAACTTACTAAAAACGTAACCAAACCGCCAACAAGTAGCGCTACAACAATAGTTATCAGGCTTGATTTATTTTCGGCACTCGTTTTTTCTATTTTTTCAGCTACCACTTCTTGTTTGTTTGGCAGATGTTTATTGAAGAAAATATATACAAGCAAGGAAATTACCATCGCAATGGCTGCTATACCAAACGCATAATTATAACCCCTTGAAAAAACATCAAGATAAGCAGTCGCAAAAGCATTTAAATCAGTAACAGGTCCTGTCAGACTTACTTTGTTGGCTAAAGATGCAAACTGAGTCGTATCGGTCAATTTACCATCCAGCATTTGGTGGCATAGAGCCGGCAGACTACCATCCTGAAGGAATCCGTTCGTTTTTAACCACCAGTCTCTTACTCCTGTGGCAGCAAATGGTGCAAAAAAAGCCCCGACATTGATTCCCATATAGAAAATCATAAAGGCCGAATCGCGCAGTTTCCCGTATCTTTCATTGTCGTAAAGTTGCCCTACCACTGCTTGCAAATTTCCTTTGAAAAGGCCGTTACCAAGCGCAATAACGAATAAGCTCAACAATGTAATATTTAAACTTACGCCTGGCATAGCCATCATGGCATATCCGGTTAGCATGACTACAATACCAACAAGAATTACAAGTTTGTATTTTTTGGAATAATCGGCTAAAATCCCACCTATCAATGCCAATGCATAAATTCCAAAATAAAACCAACTGTAATAATCACCGGCTACTTCTTCAGAAAGTCCAAACCTTACCTGCAAAAACAAAACTAATATCGCCATCATGGTATAGAACCCAAACCGTTCTCCCATATTGGCAAAAAATGCAACTAATAATCCCTTTGGATGATTTTTCAACATGAATTTTTAAATTTAAATGATTAATTATTTCTTTATTGCAAAAATAATAATAAAAGCTGAATATTCAATTTTTATACAGATAGTTGACAAAAATCACGATTTAATTGTAAAATAAATCATGGTTTCATGACCACTCCTTTATTTTTTCGTCCATCTACTTTCATTATCATTGGTTTCCCGAAACGTATATGGCGCACGTATTCCGATTCATACTGAGCGGTTTGTGCATTCAGAAATTCGGTATCGAAACTACCATCCTGCTGAAATGGATTAATGGTGAAATACGCCACACCAAACGAAGTCAGGTTTTGGAAAAAGTGAGTTCCCTGACTTGGATCAACTCTGTAATTGGATAATCCGCACTCAACGATAAGTCGTGCATTACTGATGTTCGACCATTTAACGGGTATGCCTAACCAGGCATCGGCAGAGCCCCAACGTCCCGGACCTACCAACACATAATGTCGATTCTGACTAATAAGTTCACGGTTGATACGCTCAAGTTCTGTTACAATGTGTTGATTTTTAGCCGCATTAAATGCTTCCGGCTTTACGTATATAATGTCGTATATATCGTTTGTAATTCCGTGACCCAAAGCACTTTTACAGGTAATGATGGCATTTTCTTCGGGTATTGCCCCGATGTTTTCATTGACCATCTCTTTGCTATCGACTATAGGGCGAATCTGCAGTAAATAGAAAATGTGTTGCTTTAAAGGCGAATAATCGAGGTTTACAGCAAACTCAATCTCAATGGGTCGTCCCATTTCTGCTTGCGCAATATGCAACACTTCCTTCAGAGTTTCTGCTAATGGAAATACATTGTGTTTCAGTATATTAGCGAATGTAATTATTTTTCGTCCACCTTCATACAAACTATCGTTTATTACTTGATCCTGAGGGTTAAAGGTGGATGCAATATAACGCAATGTACCGTCTTTTTCAGCATCTGAAACCCTCAACTTAAGTAAGTTAAATCCATCGTCAACTTGAGGAACAAACTGCGTTTGGCACAAATCCAGTGCGTTAAAATAGGTCTGCGTTTCACGTAAAGCAAATTCCAATGTACTCGTTTGCAATATGTTGTTGGGGTAGGCGGGGGAGAAGCGTAAACTCGTGCCACCATCCATGATGTATTTACCTAAACCTAACGCAATATTGGCAATGCCATCTTCCGGTTTCTCAGCTCCTATGGGGTAATAATTGAGTGAACGTGCTACCCCCGAAAACGATGGATAAAACCGATTTTCATAAGCATTTCCACAGATTTCCTGAAGTACAATGGCCATTTTTTCTTCGTCAATCACGTTTTTGGTGGCAGTCATGTATGCTTTGCTATCGTGATAAAAAACGGATGCGTAAACCGCTTTGATGGCTTCAGTAACCATTTCCAGCATGTGCGTTTTGCTTTCGGCGTTGTAAGGCACCATGTAGGTCGAGTAAATTCCCGCAAATGGCTGATAATGCGAATCTTCAAGTAAGCTGGATGAGCGAACTGCTATAGGTGAGTCGATAGCCCTCAAAAAGGCATGTAAATCGGCTATCAAACGTTTGGGTATCCGCGCTTTCAGGAAATGTTTCAGAATTTCATCGTCTGATAATTCGGATAATGCTATGGGGTATAGTTGATTAAGCTCCATGAATTCGGAGAAATTATCGGCGCACAATACCACCGTTTTAGGGATGGTGATTTGCGTATTTTCGAAATTTTCGAAACTCACATTCCGTTTAATCATGGCATCGATAAAGGCCAGTCCACGCCCTTTTCCACCAAGGGACCCTTCGCCAATACGGGCAAAGTTGGAGTATTGATCAAAACGGTCGCGTTGGAAAACTGCTACTACACCACGGTTTTTGACCTTTCGGTAATGAACAATGGCATCAAAAATGATTTGTCGTACTTTTGCTAAATCGCTGGAAGCAAAATTATCAACATTAATGCTTTTCAGAAACTCGGCCAATGGAAACATGGCGCGTGAGTAGAGCCAACGGGAAATATTATTCCTCGAAACATGAAAATACAAGGATTCATTACTGATTTTGAAAATTATCTCCTGTAATCCTTTCAGGTTTTCAACGCGGGCTTCTTCTTCGTTGGTGAGCGGATTGATAAATACAAAATCGCCAAAACCAAAGTTGTCGGTAATCTTTTCGCGTAAATCAATTAATAAAGTTTTGGAATTTTTATTTAAAAACGCAGCGGATAAGCTGTCGGCAGGACCGTGATTTTCTTCTTCTGCCGATTCGATAATAAGTGGAATATGCTTGTCTTGTTTCCGAATTTCATTGCATAAATTGATACCTGCCAATTTATTTTTTACACCATTCTGAGGATAACTTACGTCTGTAATTACCCCGAGCATATTGTTTTTAAATTTTTCGTAAATTGCCAGGCCTTCCTCATAAGTTCGCGCCAGTAGAATTTTGGGACGACCACGCATGCGTAACATCTGTTCGTGTTCGTTCAGCGCTTCGGTCATAAACGATCTACTTTGCTTAAACACAAACTTATATAAATGTGGAACAATTGACGAGTAGAAATGAATAGCATCTTCCACAAAAAGAATTACCTGAACACCAACTGATTCTACATCTTCTTCAACATTCATTTTATCTTCTATCAGCTTTATAATTGCTAATAGTAAATCTGAGTTTCCTAACCAGCTGAAAACATAATCAATAGCACTTAAATCCTCATTGGCAATACGCTTAGATACCGATTTTGAAAATGGAGTAAGTACCACGATGGGAATTTCGGGGAAACGCTGTTTTACGCTCTTTGCCCATTGAAACGGGTTGATACTATCACCACTGGGCATCGAAATAATCAGTTCGAAAGTTCGTTCCTGGAGCAAAGCATTGGCCTGTTCTTCGTTAGAAACCAGCGTAAAGCGGGGTGGATAACGAAGATTGAGTGATGTGTATTCGTTGAAAATTAGCTCGTCAATACGTCCGTCTTCTTCCAATACAAAAGCATCGTACTTACTGGCATAAAGCAGCACGTTGTAAATGCGATGTGTCATTAGGTTAGCAAACGATGTATCCTTGAAATATAGTTTTTTTATGCTTGGAGAATTCATTTCAATTGAATATTGACATTGTTGGAAAGTGATTGAACAAAAGTAATAAAATGATTGAATTTATGAATGAATAATGTATAATTATTTTGAACTTTTGACCGGATTCAGAACTCATAATATCCAGTTTTTATTTGAATAATCATTTGCTGATTCAAATAATTGAATTACTTTTGCTGACTGATTAGTCAATTTTAAAAATGGAGAAAACAAATAAAATATTAGATGCTGCATTAAAGCTTTTTGTAGAGTATGGGTTTCATGGTACGCCCACCAGCAAAATAGCTCAAGAAGCCGGTGTAGCAAACGGTACATTGTTTAATAAATTCAAAACGAAAGACGATTTGATTGTGGCGTTATTTGTCGACATAGAATTGCGTATGTCCAAATTTGTTGAAGAAAATTCGAAAGAAACCACCTCATTTAAAGATACTTTCAAAGAACTCTATTTTGCCTCTCTCTATTGGATTATCGATAATAAAATTGAATTTCGATTTGTGCAGCAGTTTAAAACATCCCCATTTCTTTCACTTATTGCACCTGAGGAAATCGAAAAAGCTCATAAACCGATCTGCGAACTCCTGCAAAAGGGTATCGAGGCTGGAGTTATCAAACCATTACCAGTTGATTATCTGGTTATGCTCATCAGTAGTCTTATCTATGGTCTAAATGATTATCTGATTAAAAATGAATTTTCAAAACCAAAGCAACATGCTGTTATCAGCGATACTTTCGATTTGCTTTGGGATATGATAACCTGATTTTTATTTGGCTTAGACTTGGAGTGATTAGTCAATCTAAATAGATTGTGAATATTTAAAATTAGAAAATAATGAAAAAAGTAGCATTAGTAACCGGAGCTTCCTCCGGCATAGGAAAAGAAACCGCAAAACTATTGGTTCAAAAAGGATACACGGTTTATGGTGCAGCCCGCAGAGTAGAAAAAATGGCTGATCTGGTAAAAGAGGGAGTCAAACTCATTGCCATGGATGTAACTGACGAAACGTCGTTGGTAAATGGAGTAAATGAGATTCTCCAAAACGAAAATCGCATTGATTTGTTAGTAAACAATGCAGGCTATGGTTCGTTTGGCGCATTGGAAGATGTGCCGCTTTCTGAAGCAAAATATCAGTTTGAAGTAAATATCTTTGGCTTAGCCCGACTGACACAGTTGGTTTTGCCAACCATGCGCGTTCAACATTCGGGTAGAATTATCAATATTTCATCCATTGGCGGAAGTTTAGGAGAACCTCATGGGGCATGGTATCATGCCACTAAATATGCTCTTGAGGGCTTGAGCGATAGTTTACGGATGGAATTGAAACAATTCGGAATAGATGTGGTTATTATAAAACCAGGGGCAATAATTACCGAGTGGGGCTCAATTGCCAGCGATAATCTGTTGAAAACATCCGGAAACACCGCCTACAAAACATTGGCACACAAACATGTGAAAATGTTTGAGAGGACATATAAAATGGGTTCTCAGCCAATAGTCGTGGCCAAAACAATAGTGAAAGCAGCTATGGCCACGAGACCAAAAACTCGGTATGCTACGGGAGGTGGAGCGAAAATAATATTGTTTATGCGGAAAATTCTTTCGGATAGAATGTTTGATAAGATGTTTCTAAGCATGATGAAGTAATTTTCTTAAAAATGCATCCAATGAATAAACTAAGAGTCATTATTACAGGAGCAACCGGGATGGTTGGCGAAGGCGTTCTTTATGAATGTCTACATCACCCCGAAGTGGAAAAGGTATTGGTATTAACGCGTACTTCGTGCGGGTATTCACATCCAAAACTTACTGAAATAATTCATAAAGATTTTTTTGATCTATCGTCTTTGAATGACAAACTGACAAGTTACAATGCGTGTTATTTCTGTCTTGGGGTTACTTCATTGGGCAAGAAAGAAGCTGAATATAGCAAGCTGACTTATACATTGACACTAAACTTTGCTAACACACTTGCTACTCTTAATCCAGATATGACGTTTTGTTATATTTCGGGTACCGGTACCGATAGTACTGAGAAAGGACGAACCATGTGGGCACGCGTGAAAGGGCGCACTGAAAATGATTTAATGAAATTGCCGTTCAAGCAGGTGCATAATTTTCGTCCGGGCGGCATAGAACCGTTTTTACCATTGAAACCCACGCATACCTATTACAAAACATACAAATATATGAAAGGGCTGATATCAATAATGAAAGTGATTTTCCCCAATTCTGTGATAACATTGAAAGACCTGGCTGCAGCCATGATAAATGCTTCTTTAATAGGATATTCAAAAAACACACTGGAAATGAAAGATATGAAAATATTGGCGAAAGTATCTGAAAAGCTTGATTAAAAGGCGTATTCGTAGCATATTAGCAACAAGGGCAGTATTTCTGATCAAAGAATACTGCCCTTATTAATATGTTATTTGTCGAAATTAGCTTTGTCGGGCTACTTCACCGTGATGAATTAAATCTAATCCTACGGTTTGTTCAACATCGGTTACGCGCACCGGAATAAATTTATTGATGGTTCTGAATAACAATACGGTGAAGATAAATGCATAACTTATTGCAAATAAAATGGCTACACATTCTTTTAGTAATAACATTCCATCTCCTCCAAAAAATAATCCATTAGGAATAGCTGCATTGATCGAACTGTTGGCAAAGAACCCTAAACAAATGGTGCCAATTACACCACCCATTCCGTGAACGCCCCATACGTCAAGCGCATCGTCCCAACCTTTGTGTTCTTTGAATTTTACAGCTAAGAAACATCCAATAGCAGCAATTACGCCAATGATGGCTGCTGAATAAATATCTACATATCCGGCAGCAGGAGTGATAGTGGCCAATCCGGCAACAGCACCTGTCATCAATCCGATAAAAGTAGGTTTCTTTTTGCCTGTGTTCCATTCAATCAACAACCAGGTTACAGCTGCAAACGAAGCCGCGGTATCAGTATTTAGAAAAGCCGAAACTGTGACAGAGTTAACCGCCAATTCACTTCCGGCATTAAATCCGTACCAACCAAACCACAATAAAGCAGTTCCGATAGCTACCAACGGAATGTTGTTCGGATCTGTTTTCTCCTGACGACGACCTACGAAGTAGACCGAAGCTAAGGCTGCAAATCCTGCTGTAGCGTGTACAGTAATACCACCGGCAAAATCAAATACACCCCACTCAGCAAGTAATCCACCGCCCCAAACCATGTGAACGAAAGGATAATACACAAAAATTTGCCACAATACAAGGAAAACAATGTACGATTTAAACGATACCCTATTGATAAATGCTCCGGTGATAAGTGCTGGCGTGATAATGGCAAACATCATTTGGTAAGCAATAAAAATGTACTCCGGAAACCGTTTTTCGGGCGAGTAAAGTGTTGATGGCGTTATACCGTGATAAAACGCTTTGTCGAAATTTCCGATAATTCCAAAAAAATCGGTTCCGGAATGCATGTTGCCGCTAAAGCAAACTGAATAACCGAATGCAAACCAGAGTACAGTGCCTATTCCCATAGAAACAAAGCTCTGCATCATAATACTTAAAATATTCTTTTTACAGCCTAATCCTCCGTAAAAGAAGGCTAATCCGGGCGTCATGAGCATGACAAGGCTGGTGGCCAGGATCATAAACGTGGTCAATCCTACATCTAACATAATGGTGTTTTTTAGTTTGGTGCAAAAGTATATAAATATGTCCATATTTCCTACCAAAATGTAGGAAAATTTAATTTTGCCATTCAAATTGTCATAAACTGATGATATTAATTGTCAAAATGATATGATTTTAGATATATATGCATTTTGCTTTTGCATAATAAAGTGCTAAAGTTGAATACAAATTGCTTTATTTTAAACGAAAACGGCTTTGAATTCAAAAATTCAAAGCCGTTTTCGTTTAAAATCTTATAACTTTATATAGTCACTTCATTTATCAATGTTTTACCATCAACAAAGTCCTGAATATTCACTAAAGTAGTTTCAGCAATGTTTTCAAGTGCTTCTTTAGTAAAAAATGCCTGATGCGAAGTAACAATCACATTGTTGAACGAAAGCAAGCGGGCCAAGACATCATCATCCATCACGATATTTGATCTGTCTTCAAAGAAATAATCACTTTCTTCCTCGTATACATCCAAACCTGCCGCACCAATTTTCTTACTTTTGAGTCCTTTTATAAGTGCATGTGTGTGAATTAATTTTCCGCGTCCGGTATTTATGATCATTACACCATCTTTCATTTTAGCGATTGAATCTGTATTGATAATATATTCCGTATCCTTGTTTAATGGACAATGAAGTGAAATAATATCGGAGCGACTGTACAGTTCGTCGAGCGAAACATATTCAACATTGTACTGCTTTGCAAATTCATTGTCGGGATATAAATCATACGCCACTATTTTCACCCCCATTCCACTCAGTGCTTGGATGAGAATTTTAGCAATTTTACCGGTACCTATCATTCCGGCCGTTTTTCCATGCATATCAAATCCCAAAAGTCCATTTAGCGAGAAGTTTCCTTCGCGGGTTCTGGAATAGGCTTTATGTGTTTTTCGGTTTAAAGTCAGCATTAAAGCAAGAGTGTGCTCTGCTACTGCGTAGGGCGAATAAGCCGGGACGCGCACAACTTTTATTCTGTTGTGTGCAGCTTTTATATCCACATTATTGTATCCGGCGCAGCGTAGTGCTATTAGTTTCACACCATTTTCAATTAAATCATCAATTACATTGGCATCAACTACTGCATTTACAAATATGCAAACTACGTCTGCACCTTTTGATAACAATACATTGTCTTTGTTTAAATGTCCTTTGTAAAAACGAATATCGAAGCCATACTTTTCGTTGGCTTTCTTGAATGATGCTTCGTCGTACGGTTTTGAATCGAAAAATGCTACTTTAATTGCCATAAATTCTGTTTTATAAGTTTTTTTGTTTAACATATAAACATATTTTTAGGTGGCATTGTTCAGTGCTTTGATTATATTTTCAGACTAAATAATTGTCTAAGTAGGTCAATTTTACAATTTGATAATTGATTTTTTGAATAAATAGTATTGTCAATCAAAGAATTATTCGTATCTTTGCCCCGCTTTAAGAAAAACTAAGTATTAATTACTAATAAGCTAACAAACAGTATGTTAAATCATTATGAAACCGTTTTCATTCTAACTCCCGTTTTGTCTGATGTACAGGCAAAGGAAGCGGTAGAAAAATTTAAGACCATTTTGACAGAAAATGGCGCGACTATCACGAACGAAGAAAACTGGGGATTGAAGAAATTGCAATACCCAATTCAAAAGAAATCGTCAGGTTTTTATTCATTGCTTCAATTTGATGCAGATCCTACCATCATCGCTACGTTGGAAACTCAATTCCGTCGTGACGAGCGTGTACTCCGTTTCCTATCGTTCCGTTTGGACAAATATGCGTTCGAGTACGCTGAAAAAAGAAAAAGTATTAAATCTAAAGAAGTAAAGGAGAACTAAACCATGGCAGCAAACAACGGAGATATCAGATACTTAACTCCACCTTCAGTTGATGTAAAAAAGAAAAAATACTGTCGCTTCAAAAAAAGCGGTATTCGTTACATCGATTACAAAGATGCAGAATTTTTGAAAAAATTCTTGAACGAACAAGGAAAAATCCTTCCACGTCGCCTTACAGGTACTTCGTTGAAATTTCAACGTAAAGTAGCTCAAGCAGTGAAAAGAGCACGTCATATTGCGTTGCTTCCTTATGTAACCGACATGATGAAATAATAAACAAGGAGGAAAAAGTATGGAAATTATATTAAAAGAAGATGTAATCAACTTAGGTTACAAAGGCGATATCTTGAAAGTTAAGGACGGTTACGGTCGTAACTTCCTTATCCCAACAAAAAAAGCGATTTTGGCAACAACTTCAGCTAAAAAAATGTTGGCAGAAGACTTGAAACAACGTGCACACAAAATTGAACGTATCAAAAATGAAAGCTTAGAATTGGCTGAAAAATTGAAAGACGTTACATTAACTGTAGGTGCAAAAACCAGTACTACCGGTAAAATCTTTGGAGCTGTTGGTCCTATCCAATTGGCTGAAGCTTTCGAAAAAGCAGGTTATGCTGTTGATCGTAAAGTAATCGTACTTAAAGATGCCGTTAAAGAAATCGGAACTTACACTGCTACATTAAAATTGCACAAAGAAGTAACTATCGATGTTGCTTTCGAAGTTGTAGCTGAATAATATTTCAATTCAAAATCTCAGGAAAGAGCCGATGCACATTTTGTGTATCGGTTCTTTTATTTTTGGTTGAACTTAAGCAATAATATTCTTAGCTTAACATGCATTCGCTTTTATCGAACTCACATTGGTTTAGCATTTAAAATACAGGGAAATTTAAATAACAAAAGGCTAAGAACTGAAAATATTCAATTCTTAGCCTTTTGCTGTAAATCAGATCGGAATTACTTAGGTTGCCAAAATTGGGTCTATGTTTTGTTTTTCTAAATACACCGTTTGCGTAGGGAAGGCAAATGATAATCCGGCTTCATTAAAAGAGCGTAGAATCTCAGTATTCACTTGCGATGGTGTTTCCATTACATCAGCATTTTTCCGAATAAAATAGATGTAGGTAATAATCAGTGCAAAATCCGTAAAGTCGGTAAAGGCAACGGTCATCTCTTTATTGTCGACATTACGAACTTTATCGGGCATGTTTTTGAGTATTTCCATGGCCTCGTTCATTTTCTCGGGGGTAGTATTGTATGTCAGGCCAAGTTTCATAAGTATTCTGCGCTGTGGTTCCTCCGATACATTTTCGATGGGTGCATCTACCATTTTGAAGTTAGGAATGGTCACGAGCCGTTTATCTAATGTTCTGATACGCGTACTTCTGATACCGATATCTTCTACAAATCCATCGTACTTATCTACTTTTACACGATCGCCAATACGAAAGGGGCGGTCGGTGAAAATCGTAATACCTCCAAAAATATTTTTAATGGTATCCTGGGCTGCCAACGCAAAAGCTAAACCTCCAATACCCAGAGTGCCTAATAATGCCCGTACATCAACGCCTATGTTGTTTAACGCCATTACTCCACCTATCGACCAGATAATGGATAGAAACGTTTTTCGGATGATGGAAATCAGGTGCGAATCTAGTTTTTTATGTCCGACATCTCCCGTTTTGGGAATCCAATACTCTTCAATCAAAGCATTTATTAGGCGGGCAACAAACCAGGTTATATTAATGACGATAAGTATCTGGTAAGAAAGGAAGATAAAATGCTCGAACTTGGCATTTAAATCGAGCCTTTTTGCGGCTATCCAAATGGCAAAGAGCATAATGCCGAATAAAACCGGCGCTTCCAGCATTTTAAACAGGATATCGTCAAGTCTGTTGTTGGTTTTGGATGTAAGTTTCTGAATTACATACTTATTCAATAATACAATTACTTTGTTGAGTACAAGTGCACCTACAATAATAAAGAACGAAATTAACCAATTGTGAAAGCTATTTCCGTAAAAAAGTTGTTCTGTCATGAAAACCAAATTGAAATTAATTTATAAACTTAATTGACTTATGGGAGCGTAAAAGCCACCGCGTCACTCGGCATGCGCCAGTCGCCTCGTGGCGATAGATTGATGGAACCCACCTTTGGTCCGTCAGGCATGCAGGAGCGTTTAAATTGTTGCGCAAAAAAGCGACGAAGAAAAGTTTTGAGCCATTTTTCTATTACCTCATTAGAATAGGTATCCGCAAAAGCATTACGTGCTAAAAATAGAATTTTAGAGGGTGTAAAGCCGAAACGAACAAAATAGTACAGAAAAAAATCGTGCAATTCGTACGGTCCAACAATGTCTTCGGTTTTTTGTGCGATGTTGCCATTTTCATCAGCCGGAAGCAATTCGGGGCTAACCGGTGTGTTGAGTACATCTTGCAAAATGTCTTTTGAGGCAGCATCGAGTTGGTTTGAAGCCCAATCGACTAGGTAACGAACCAAGGTCTTAGGAATGCCGTTATTTACAGCGTACATTGACATATGATCGCCATTGTAGGTAGCCCAACCAAGCGCTAATTCCGATAAGTCTCCTGTGCCTATCACCAATCCGTTGTGTTTATTGGCAATATCCATCAATATTTGAGTTCGTTCACGAGCCTGTGTGTTTTCGTAAGTCACATCATGCTGATTCGGATTATGATTTATATCCGCAAAATGTTGAATGCAAGCATCTTTTATTGAGATTTCGAACATTGTAATGCCGAGTGATTTCATTAAATTGATGGCATTATTATAGGTTCGGTCGGTAGTTCCAAACCCGGGCATGGTGATACCAATAATACGCTTGCGGTCAAAACCTAGTTTATCAGCCGTTTTTACGCAGACCAATAAAGCCAGTGTTGAATCCAAACCACCTGAAATGCCAACAACCAGATGCTCTGACTGGGTATGTTGCCAGCGCTTGGCCAATCCTCCAACCTGAATGGAGAAAATTTCTTCGCAACTCTCGTCACGGTTGCTCAATGGTGGTACAAACGGATGCTTATCGTATGTTCGTTTTAATGGTAGATCATTCGACGAAACCGCTTTAAATTCGATTGTTCTGTACAGCTGATCAGACCTGCCATTACCAAAGTTCGAATTTCTGATTCTGTCGGCTTGTAATCTTTCTATATCCAGATCGCTCACAATAAGTTGCGACTCAAATGAAAAACGCTCAGATGTCGCAATAAACTTACCATTTTCAGCAATCAATCCATTTCCGGCAAAAACTACATCGGTGGTTGATTCTCCGGCACCGGCCGAAGCATAGACATAACCAGCAATACAACGCGCAGATTGTTGTTCAATTAGTTGACGAAGGTAGTGATGTTTTCCGATAAGTTCGTTGCTGGCCGAGAGGTTGAAAATAACCTCCGCACCATGAAGTGCCAGTTGCGAACTAGGTGGAATGGGCACCCACAGGTCTTCGCATAATTCAATGCCAAAAGAGAATTCTCCGTTTGAGAATAGTAAATCTGTTCCAAACGGAATACTTTCGCCCGCTAAAGTTACGGTTTGTGTTTGCACATTGGCACCTGAAGTAAACCAGCGTTTTTCGTAAAACTCGTTGTTGTTGGGCAGGTTTACTTTGGGAACCATCCCCAAAATACGGCCACTCTGCAGTACTACTGCAACGTTGAATAGTTGATGCTGAACGCGCAGAGGCATGCCAACTATGATAACTGCCGAAATAGAATATGTAAGTTTTTGTAAATCGCGTAGCGCATTTTCGGCATCCGAAAGTAGCTGATGTTGATAGAACAGGTCGGCACAAGTGTAGCCTGTAATCGACAGTTCGGGGAAACAGACAACTTGCACTTTTTCAGCTTCAGCGCTAAGAATCAACTCGGCCGTTCGGGCAATGTTGAAAGCACAATCGGCAACTTTGAGTTCGGGTATAGCTGCTGCTAAACGTACAAAACCATTATTCATAATTAGTTACGTGATATTGATTACAAGAAAAATAACATCAATGAAACAACACAAGTAAGATATTGGAGTAATAAACGTTATTTCGGCTACAACTTCAGTTATTTCATTGATACTCGATGTGTTTGTTATTCTTAAACGCAATGTTGTGGTATCTCAATTGGAATTTTCACCAATTCGGCCACTTGCCTACCTAATTCTAAACAAGCTTTATAATTATCTTCCTTTAAACCTTGTTTTTCGTCAACTGATATTTCTGCTTTTGTCCATTTCATGGTTTCCACAAAGCTGTTCAATCGTTTTACAGCAGCGCTGGCCCATGTAAACGACCCGAAACAACCAAAAATACGATGTTTCACACCACGAATTTCAATTTTGCGAAGCAATGACTCAACTTCGGGATATAGTTCGTTACTATAAGTAGGACTTCCAACAATTAAACCTCTGTATTTGAAGATGTCTTGCAAAATAACGGATGGATCACTTTTCGATACATTGTGAATAATGATGGTTTTGATACCATTTTGTGCTAAACCCTGAGCTACGGTTTCAGCCATCAACTCAGTGAAACCATACATTGAACCGTATACAATTACAACGCCTTCTTCGCTATCGTAACGGCTATATTGATCATATTTATCCACAACCTCACTCACATATTCTTTCCAAATCGGACCGTGTGTACTGCAAATCATTTCGAAGTCCAGGGGTGTGAGTTTTTTCAGTGCTTTTTGTACAGCTGCACCATATTTACCTACAATATTGGCATAATAACGTGTCATTTCATCCCAATACCGATCGATATTCATATCGGAATCTACTACCGCACCATCCAGTGTTCCAAAACAGCCGAATGCATCGCCCGAGAAAAGAACTTTTTCACCCTGGTCAAAAGTCATCATTGTTTCCGGCCAGTGAACCATCGGGGTAAGATGAAATTGTAATTTATGTTTGCCTAATGACAATACTTCTTCATCTTTTATTTCCAACATATTGTTATCCACGCCGTAAAAACCTTCCACCATCGACAATGTTTTGCTATTGCCAACGATGATCATTTCGGGATAATATTTTCTGATTAGTTTTATAGACCCAGAATGATCGGGTTCCATGTGGTTGATAATAAGGTAGTCTAATTTTCTTCCTTTAAGCTGCGATTGAATTTTATCTATAAAAAGATCTCCCATTGCAATATCAACGGTATCGATAAGTGCCGTTTTTTCATCAATTATCATGTACGCATTGTACGAAACCCCGAGTGGGAGAGGAAGCATATTCTCAAATTTGTGTTTTTGGCGATCGTTAACACCAACATAAAAAATGTCTTTTGCAATTTCTTGATTTTGAAACATGAAGCTATTTATTTGTAAAGATTATACCATAAAAACACCTATACCAATGTGTTTGTTTTTTCTGACTGCAAAGATAATCAATTCTATCTATTCATAAAGCATAAATTACAATTCATAATTAGCATAATACAGAACTTTTTAGGGAATCATAAGCCCTTCGTTTGAATAATTCATATCAATCTTTCGTTTCGATAGATTTATTTCTTTTGAAAGTTTTTCTGTACTTTTGCATGAAGATAGATTTATTGAAGTGAAAGACGTAAGTTCAATTGTTCACACATAACCGCTCACTGATAACAGAAAAAGATGATTGTTTGCATTGCCGAAAAGCCCAGTGTGGCGCGCGATATTGCTGAAGTACTTGGTGCTAAGACCCGAAAAGAAGGATATATTGAAGGAAACGGTTATCAGGTAACGTGGACCTTCGGGCACTTGTGCGGTTTGCTCGAACCGCACGAATATTCTCCCGAATGGAAAGCATGGGCACTGAGCCATTTACCTATGATTCCACAACGATTTGGCATAAAGGTAATGAACGATAGTGGTATTCAGAAGCAATTCAAAGTGATTGAAACACTGATGGCCAATGCTGATGAAGTTGTGAACTGCGGTGATGCCGGGCAAGAAGGGGAGCTTATTCAACGGTGGGTAATGCAAAAAGCTATGTGCAAATGCCCAGTGAAACGGTTGTGGATTTCGTCACTAACCGAAGAAGCTATCCGAGAAGGATTCGCGAAGCTTAAAGATCAAAGCGCTTTCCAGACGCTCTACGAAGCCGGACTTTCGCGTGCTATTGGCGACTGGCTGTTAGGAATGAACGCAACCCGACTTTATACCCTTAAATACGGAAAGAACCGTCAGGTACTTTCCATAGGTCGTGTGCAAACACCTACGCTGGCATTGATTGTTAATCGACAACTGGAAATTGAAAATTTCAAGCCCGAAGCCTATTGGGAGCTGAAAACAGTGTATCGTGATACTGTTTTTTCGGCATCAAGTGGTCGTTTTTCGAGCGTCGAAGAGGGTACTAACTTTCTCGACACGGTGCGCACTGCCGATTTTTTTGTGACTGATATTATTCTTAAAAAAGGAACTGAATCCGCTCCACGCTTGTTCGATTTGACCTCACTGCAGGTTGAATGTAACAAGAAATTCGGTTATTCGGCCGACGAAACACTGAAGATTATTCAAAATCTTTACGAAAAGAAAGTGACTACCTATCCACGCGTGGATACCACTTACCTGACGGATGATATTTTCCCTAAAGTGCCCGAAATTCTGAAAGGAATTAAAGACTACGAATTGCTTACAAAACCTTTATTGGAAGGAAAATTACCTAAATCGAAGAAGGTATTTGATAATAAAAAAGTAACCGATCACCATGCCATTATTCCTACCGGTATACATCCCACAGCGCTTACCGATACCGAAAGGGCTGTTTTTGATTTAGTTGCACGACGCTTTATTGCCAATTTTTATCCTGAATGTAAAATAGCCACTACCACTGTTTTGGGTGAAGTGGAAAAGGTTGAATTTAAAGTAAACGGAAAGCAAATTCTGGATATGGGATGGCGGGTAGTTTTTGCAAAAGCAAGCGCTGATGATAAAGAAGGAGAGGAGGACGATGAACGTACGTTGCCACTTTTCGAAAAGGGCGAAAACGGACCGCACGAGCCTACATTAGCCGAAAAATGGACCTCGCCACCAAAACCGCATACAGAAGCTACTTTGCTGCGAGCTATGGAAACGGCCGGAAAATTGGTTGATAACGACGAGCTGCGAGATGCATTGAAAGAAAATGGTATTGGGCGTCCATCAACACGTGCCGCCATTATCGAGACCTTGTTTAAGCGAGAATACATCCGCAAAGAGCGAAAAAATCTTATAGCTACCAACACAGGTGTTGAACTGATTCAGATTATTCAAGAGGATTTACTGAAGTCGGCAGAGCTAACCGGACTTTGGGAAAAGAAACTTCGTCAGGTGGAACGTGGAGAGTACGCTGCAAAGGACTTTTTGGACGAATTGAAAGCCATGGTTACTCAAATTGTATTCAACGTAAAATGCGACAACCGAAGGGTAGGAGACAAGCCTGTAGTTATCAATAATGCCGATCCACTTGTGGGTAGCATTTGCCCGCTTTGTGGCAAAGGAACGCTTCTAAAAGGTAAAACGGCATATGGTTGCAGCGAGTGGAAAAGTGGTTGCACGTATAGATTGATTTTTTGAATTTTACCGATATAAAAAGAATCCCGCATTAAAGTATTGGCTTTTAATGCGGGATTTTCTGTTTTTATAAGCTATTTATATATCCATCGACGTGAACGCTCGAAACCGTTCGTCACGATGGATCGCATAGGTGTGTATTGGTAGATGTTTGGTTATGGTAATATATCCGAAAAGTCAATATTAATTTATCTAAATGACCGATTATACTCTAGAACTTCTTTATCCATAAGAATCAATCTTTATGATTGTTGTGGAAGTTTCGAAATATCCATAAAGAAAATCTCCCAGGTATGTCCGTCAAAATCTTCAATAGTTCGCAGTTGCATAAAGCCATAATCTTTCATTTCGGTTGGTTCTGTTCCACCTGCATTTAGTCCATTCGTCATTATGTTATTCACTTCGTCAATGCTGTCTAACGATAATGAAAAAAGTCCGGCTAAATTTGATTTAGTGTCTGCTAATGGTTTTGTGGCAAAAGAGGCAAACTTTTCATGAGTCAATATCATCACAAAAATATTTTCACTCCAAACCATACATTTTCCTGTGTCGTCCGAAAATTGTGGATTGTTTGTAAATCCTAAGGCAGTGTAAAAGTCCATGGATTTTTGTAGGTCTTTTACTGCTAAATTGATAAATATTTGTTTTGCCATTTTATTAATTTTTTGATGAAACTTTATGCGTCCGGGATATTCGGTTCTACCAAACGCTTTAATTTGTCTAATGATTCTTGCCAACCTAAATAGCACATTTCAGTAGGTATCGCATCGGGTATTCCTTCCTGTGTTGCTAAAATTTCTGTACCACATATAACCTTTTTGAATTCAATTGTTGTAATCATTTGTCCGGGTAAATTGGGATCGTCAAATTGGTCGGTATATTTTAAAAGCTCATTAGGGATAATTTCCAAATATTCGCCACCAAATGTTTGTCCATTACCTGTGGTAAAATTAGTAAACGTCATTTTGTACGTCCCTCCAACTTTTAAATTCATACTATGTATTTTACATACAAATCCATATGGTGGCAACCAAGAAGCCATTGAATCGGCGTCTGTGAATGCTTTAAATACTTTTTCTACCGGAGCTGCAAAAACCCGGTGCAGATTTACTGTGTTATTTGCCATATTGCTACTTTTTATATCATTAATTCAATACTATAAATTCTCAAATTCCTGTAGGTCGGAGTCTTTGAAAATTATTTCTAACTGTAACAAATTTGGCAATCAAGTGTTCAATTATCTACAAGTTATAAAGCTTTTCGAAATTGCATACTCTATCAACCCATTTCTTCAAAAGCCAATGTCTCTTGTTTGGCGTAGTATGCAAACTTCGACCTTGTATTATTGTTTATCAATAGGAAAGTCCGCCGACTTCCTTCCGTCAATGGAAGGACAAGTTCTAGCAGCGACCATGTGAAGACGCTTGCCCAAACAAAGGTTTATTCTCCGCATTAAGTGCGTACATTAGTCGATTTGTTCTCGCACCTGTCATTTTTATACACTACGCTGAACTGAGGTGAAGACACATCAATTATAAACGGCTGACCTGAATTAATCAGATCAGCCGTTTTCAGTTACAATATATATCTTGCATTTTTATTTATCAATATCTGGAAGTATGGAGACTTCTTTCGTCAATGGCCGAACAAATTCTAAGAACGACAAGTGAAGTTGCAATATTTAATGGCCTCTTTAACCGTCATTTTTTCTTTGATGTTTTTGGATTTTGCCAGTTGATTACAAACAGTGACAATGCCATTATCAAGTATGTCTTGTCCGTTAAAAATTTCTGCACTCATGCAGTCAACCGTGCATGCAAGGATTCCTGCGTCACTTAGAGATTCAAGACTTTTTATACCTGCATTATTTTTTCCGATTCCGGCATCGTTAAAAAACACGGCTTTAAGGCGATGTTTCTGAGCATAATGTCCAGCGCTTACCCCACCATGCGAGCCACATACAACAATATCGCCGGCATTGCTCTCGTTTAAGAAAGTTATGCTGTCTGTTACTGTGATATTCACTCCATCAATTTGTGTTTGAATTAGTTTTTTTAGGTCAACCTTGCTACTATTTTCTTTCTTTTCATTAATAGGAGATTCAAAATTCTTATTTTTTTGAGTCGAAGTAGGCAGATCCATCAGATTGATTATTTTGGCAACGGCATCTTTCACTGAGTCACCGATTTGGATTTCTGCATCTTCGGCCAGAGTATTGGTATGACTTATAATTCCACTTTCCCAGGTATCGTTGGCAACACCAATTTCGGCACTGTAGTGATCAACAGCACAAGCAAGAATATTCTCAGCCTCATAATGTGAGAGACCACTGATACCTGCCAGATTTTTGCCTATACCGGCATTGTTGAGGAAAACGGCTTTTACATGACAGTTCTTTAGCTTTCGGGCAAAAATCCCATTGTCACCGCAATGGGATCCGCAGACAAGAATTGGATTTGAATTGTCAGGTTGTAAATCACCTAAACTATCCAGCAGTATTACACCTTTAGGTAATTCCATTTTGTTTATTTTTGACCCCCAACCCCCAAATGGGGGCTAAAGAGTTCTTATAAGAGATTGTTCTCGTTTTACAAAAATTAATTGACCATGTCTTAAAGCCCCCATTTGGGGGTTTGGGGGTCAACTTATTATATCACGCAAGTTTAGCGCGGGCAATCGATATTCCCTTTTCGTATGCCTTTATATTTCCTTCAACAAACTTTCCAGGAACGCTTTCCTTCACTATTTGAATCATCTCCTCATGCGAGTAGCCTCTAAATTCAGCATAGAAGGCAAGCATAACAATATTCATCATTTTGCTGATATCAAAATCCGAACTTTTGTTCTCATCGGGATCTACAATAAATGTCTTCTTTCCCGATTTCTTTATTAGCTCGGTTTTAGATTCAGGCATATCTTTTTCCAGGCGGGTATTAACGCTGGAAGTGGACAGCTCAAACGTGCTTGAAAAGACGATGCCATCATCTTTCAAACAATGCAAATACCGGAGTGTTTCCGTTTGTTCAAATGATAAAAGGTAATCCACATCGCCGGCTTTGATAAAAGGCGATAAAACCGGCTTATTTGAATAGCGGAAATGACTTTCGACACCTCCACCACGTTGGCCTAATCCAATTACATCCGATATTTTTAACTCGTAACCAAGTTTCATGTAATACTTGCTTAAGAGGTTGCTGAAAAGGAGAATTCCTTGTCCTCCCACACCAGCTATGATAATATTTTTTCCTGTGTCCTGCATTTTTATGATTTTATGGCGTCAAACTTACATGCCGTAGAACATAATCCACAGCCTACACAAAGATCCTCGTTAATAACTATTTCAACTTTTCCGTCCTTGCCTTTTTTACTCTCTATAGCTAAACAACCAATTTTTATACACTTGCGACATTGCGTACAAAGATCTTGATCAATAGAATAAGCGTCACCTTTAGGCAGCTTAAATTTCGTTACACAGGGTTTTTCTACAATAACCACCGAATTTGTATTTGCTTTTACTGCATTTAAAATAGCTTTTTCCAGATTTTCAAATTCATAAGCATCTACGGTTACAATATCTTTTACACCAATGGCTTCGCATACTTTGGCAATTTCCAGTTTATTTTCCGGTTTGTAATTAAACCCAAACTCACTGGAAGCCACATGCTGACCACCGGTCATGGCCAGACAGCTATTGTCGACAATAATCGTAGTTGACTGACTGTCATTGAAAATCAGATTCATTAGCCCATTGATTCCGGTTGCCCAAAAGCCACCATCGCCTATCATACCCACAAATTTTTCTTTGTGATCGGTTGCCACGTTGAAACCATGAGCCAACGCAATGCTCGACCCCATGCATTTTTGTAGTTGATAAGCCTCCATGTGAGGGAAGCAACCTATTAGTCCACAAGTAACATCGGAAGCCGCCTTGATTTTATGGTTTCTTAATATTTGTGAAATAAAGAGATGAGAGCATCCGGCGCAACTAACCGGCAGTCGGAAAGGAATGCCTTCCATAGGAGTTCTTTTTGGTGCGTTCGGAACGAGTTTTTCCTCAATAATATCGGGAGTAAAACGCGTCATTTCCGGGAATTTAGGGAATAGTTCTTTCCCTATTACCGAAATTCCAAGATCCTTGATATTCTTTTCCATAATATCATGACCATCTTCAATCACATAGAGTTGTTCTACGTGTTCAGCCAATTCACGAATCAGCTTTTCAGGAAGTGGCATAACCATACCCAGTTTTAAAATCGAGGCGTCGGGTAAAACTTCTTTAGTATAAAAGTAAGGAGTACCTGCTGTAATTACCCCAATTTTTTTACCCTTCAACTCCAGTTTATTAATACCGAAGTTGTTGCTGTCCGCAGCCAAGCGCTTCATTTGTGCCGGAAAATCCTGAAAGCATTTGATCAACTTAGGATGCTCGGAGCCTTTTGCATTCATCATCATGGTGGTCATGATAACCTTGCTGAAACTTACCGGATATTTTTTTCTGCATTTTACTTCGTAAGTATAGTTTTCATCAATGGCAACCGAACTGGTTGTTTTGCAGATTACTGATGTGATTTTAAGTATAACCGGCGTGCTGTATTCTTCACTAATCTCGAATGCTCTAACCATAAGATCCTTGGCTTCCTGACTGTCACTTGGCTCCAATACCGGGATATTAAACATGTTCCCATAATGACGAACATCATTATAGTCATCACCCGCAATACGGCCTACATCATCGCCAACCACCAATACCAGGCCACCATTGATCTGACTGCCGGCGGCTCCACCCAATGCATCTGCTGCAACATGTAAACCCACTGTTTTCATTACTGCGAGGCTACGATAGCCTGCAAATGAAGCTCCAATGGCTACTTCTAAACCCACTTTCTCATTCGTCGACCATTCACAATAGATATCAGGATATCGCTGTTGGGTATAATCCATTACTTCGGTGGAAGGTGTACCCGGGAAACCGGAAGCAACTTTCACGCCTGCTTCAAAGGCACCTCTGGCAACTGCTTCGTTACCATTCATCATCTTCAGTGTGGTAATCTTATTCTCTTTCTTCATATTATAAAACGACTCCTCATATTGTTGCTTATTTTTATCATTTTTCTGATAAATCGGCCAAAAATACTGCTTTTTTGTTACACACCAAAATCAAAAAGCAATTTAATCAAAGAAATTGTAATATTATTGTCATAAAATCACGAAGAAAATTTACAGCAGTGTTTAGGCTAAAGTCGTTATTGAACTATAAATGAGTAGAGCCGAACAAACTACGTTGAACTGAGTGTTCTTATAAATAGGAGAAGACACCAAAAACATAAACGGCTGACCTGAATTAATCAGATCAACCGTTTTTGTAAAATACTCTTAGCTATTCCAGTTTGCGATTTAAAGTGGTCAAATTCGACCACTTTAAAAAATTTGTGTTCTTCGACTCCGTCAATTCTCATTAACATAAGATAATGTGACCAACTCAATCTGAATTCGTCAGACACTGTCTGACCTTTTGAATAAGTTAGGTAGAACGTTCTCATTTGCTTTATAAAGTGCGTATATTAGTTGATTTATTCTCCGCATCTGTCATTTTTATACACTACGCTGAACTGAGGTTTGAAAAATTATGGTTCACTTTTTAAAATACACGTTCTTATTTCAATCTACATTTTATGTTCGGTGCTACGCACCTTTGTTTTGTGTGTTTCACTTTTCTACAAATAGTACGGTGCTACGCACCTAATAGCAACGTAGTTGCGAACCATTTGTAGAATTAAAAAAAAGCAAATTATAAGGTGCGTAGCACCGAACCTGAGAAAAGGGCAGATTACAATCCCGATAGCTATCGGGAAAGAATACAAAGAGGTGGGATTAAAATAAATTAGCTACGCTGACCGTTGGTTCCCACCGACCAGCCCGCACTTTTGTGCAAGTATGTAATGGTTATATATCTGCGAGGACAAGTTATTCAACTCTGCATTAATTTCGGTTGTCATTTCTTTTAAATCATTTGTTTTTAAGTACATGATTTAATGCCAAATTATATTCAATAAAAGCAGGCAATCGCGTGTTTAAGCATTGCTTTATCATTAATTCACCATTAAAGGTATCACCAATTGCTATTTTGTAATAGCCTAAATAATATAGGGCTTCACATAATTGTTCTCTAATCAGATCTTCATCATTCTGATCTTTAATATATTTAGCCAATTTAGCTTCATCGATTTCGCCATTTATACACTGAACAATTTGATAAGGCCATTCCTGATTTTCTGATATTATTTTAGTGGACTTCTTTGTTTGCGAAATCAATAATTGTGCAATGTGCTTCATTATGTATTCATAGTTTGAATTATGTTCACTATCACTACATTTCAAAGACTTATTATACAATTCAATGGCTTCAGGAAATTTGTTTTGGCTGAAATTAAAGTGTCCATACATCTTTAATAAAGATGAGTTGTTAGCATCTAATTTATACCCAATCTCAAATTGATCTTTTGCCTGATCTGTTTTTCCTGTGCACCATAATTCCAGTGCTAAATCGAGATGATAATCGGCATTTTTTGGAACTAATTGAACAGCGTAAGTATAATAATAAGTTGCTAAATAGTTATTTCCTAAAATTGAATAATTGAAACCAATCTCCCTAGCTTTTTCAGCAATTTCTTCAGGTGCAGGTTTATGTTCATTATTATACATATCAGTAAGATAAGTCAATATCTTAGTTTCGGCATCTTCTCCATTCCAGCAGCTAAAATAATTTTTCTCTGATATCAACTTGATTAATGGTGATGGATTACTTGCTTTTACAGAAGGGCTGAAAGGGTTCAATGCCAACACAAACAGCATCATAAAAGCATACTTGAACTTTAAACTAAATTTATTCTCCATAATTTATTTGAATTTTATTTGATAAATTGTATTCCAGTCGTGCTATATAAATCCCATCGCTAGTGCAGTTCTGCTACCTGTGCTTCTTTTCATGATGTTTGACACGATTCACAGAACCGCGCCAGCGGGAGGACTATTTTAATCTTGTTTATAGCTTATTAGAAACTACTGTTTCTGCAATTCTCTTTTCAAGAGCCAATGAAGAACATTATTATATTGTCCTCCCGAATACGTCGTAGTAACGACGTAAGCCTGAACAAATTCCCAACCCAATGCACCCATATAATTAAGAGCATCGACCATAGAATTGAATTTTATAGATTTACCATTTTCGTCTTTAAGTCTTCTATCTTGGTACCAAAAACTAACATCTTGACCATAGTCGATATCGATTTTTAATTTAGAACTTAATAGACTTTCATTTCCTACAATTTCGCAATAAACATATTTTTTAGTAATTGATACAGAGTCAATTTTAATATCATTTTTTGATACTTGAGAAAAACTCATCTGTATAAAAGCGATGAAGAACAGTCCGAAAATAATTTGTTTCATAAATGAAAATTTTACCGTTTATAAATTAATGGAAATGTGCAATTTAAATTATTTTTTGTACTAGTTAGTTCAAGTCCGGGCGTAGCGGAGATCCGCCGGTAGTCGGACAGGCTTTGGACTCATATTTTGGAAGTTTTCAACTTCTGTTATCAGTCAATAGACTGATTTATTCACAGCACAAGTTACGCTTCGCTAAACCTGCGCTATTCAAAGTGTGTTATGGGCTAGGTTTTTTCTTTGTCTTTCAATCATTTATATATTCTTTCATTTTATTTTCTAATTCTTCCCAATAAGATGTTGAAAAAAGAATTTTTCCTTCGGGAGATATAAATACGTAGAGCGGCATTGCTCTCAATCCATATTTTGTGGCAAGACCCGAATATTCTTTTTTGTCATTCAAATTAACCCACGATATTTGATTTATTTTGTTTCTTTTTTTCCAAACCGATGGTGTGTTCATGTTAATTCCAATGATATTGAGTGTATCTCTTTGTTTTTCATAGATTTTGGCTAATTTTGGCAGTGCCTGAATACAAGCACTGCAACCGTCAGACCAAAAGTCTAAAAGAAGATATTTCCCCTTATATTCAGACAGACTGTGTTTGTTGTCACTTAAATCAAATAATTCTCCATCAGCCATAATGTCTCCAACTTTCACTTTTTTAGAAGGATAAAGGATAGAATAAATATTATTTGCTTCAATAGTCTCTTTTTGATATTTAGATAACTGATTGTAGCAAAGTTTCAACTCTGAAAGTTTTGTTGTTTCGTTTTCTTCTTTCATTACCGAGACAGCCATTCCTAAAACTTCAACCCCCGCACTAGTTGTTATGGGTTTTTGTTTGAACAATTCTATATCATTTAAAAATATTTTTTTGAGAGTTACTTGTGTTAATCGATTTAAGGAGTCAGTCAGATTCTTTTTTTCTGATATTGTCAAATTTTTCTTAGACAAAGTTGTACTTTCTACAAGCAGTGCCTGTATTTCATTCCAATTTGCTGCATTTGCTACAACAAACCGGTTTCGCTCTATTTGTTCCGGAATGTCACTTTTTATCTCCCATGTGTAAAACCATTTGTTTTTTCCCGTTACTTCTATCACAGAACCTGATTTAACCCAAATATCTAATCCCATTGGAGGAAATCCAATTTCTTTAGTGTCTGGAGATAATGAGTATTTTTCTGTTCCATCAACAACCGTCCATTTAAGTGTAAATTTACCATTCCGAACTGTGTCCGAACAAACAGATATTCCTAGACGACCTTCTTGTTTCATTAATTGAAACACCGTACCATCTTCGACGTTCTTAAGAGTACCTTTAATTACAAATTTTTTTCCCCCTTGAGCAAATGCGCCAAAAGATAAAGAAACTGATAATAATGAAATAATTATTCTTTTCATTCTGAGTATTGATTTTTTATTTGCGTTAAGTATAAACTAATAATTTTGATCTGATTTTTACCATCATTTTTTTTCCTAAATTTGGCCATAACGACCGAGGCTATGGGCTTGGGCGGCCTGCGGGCGAATTTCCTGTCGCAATAGCGACAAAGGAAATGCGGGCGCAAAGACTGCCAAAAGCACATTAGCCGCCCAAAGCGCATAGCGTGTGTTATGTGCTAGCAGCTTGGTTGTGAAAAGTTTGTTTTGTTTTTCATAGTCAAAAGCAAAGTCTATATGATTAGTCTTGAGTAGTTTTTGAAGCGTTACTTTTATCAAATAGTCTAATTAATGCGTATGCCAAAGGAAAAATTAATGTCAAGAGTATTTCCCTTTCTTGGAAATTAAGTTCGAAAATTACTATTACTGTTGCACATAGAAACCAGACAATTCCAGTCGATAAGAAGAAATTGTGTGTGAATTTTTTTAAGTTTTTCATTTCATTGAAATTTTGAAGTTGTATATATGTTTTTTTTATCGTTTTTGCCAAATATGTCTTAATCGTATTTTCTGTATTTGAAGAAAATTTGCTTGCATCATAGTCAAGTGCAGCAAAAATGCTTTTCTTTGTGTAATCTCTTGGATTTACTTCGCCCGATTCAATTCGTTGTAAAGTTCTTACATTAAGATTACATTTTTCAACCAATTCTTCTTGGGTCAAACCTTTGCTCTTCCTAAGTTCTATTATTTTCTTACCTAATTCTGGTTGTTTCATTGTACTTAAAATTTTTGACAAAAATATGATATTTACTAAATATATCTCTTCATTTTTTTATGTATTTCTCCCGACTTTTCCCCGACTTTCTTTCTATTTCGTTGATTATCTTGTGATTGATTTTATTGTTGCTTCTTGTTTTGTCGAATACGTTTTAAAATCCAATGGTAAAATAACCATTTCATATGTTTCCAGTCGTAATGTTCAATAGTCGAAATGATAAATAGTTATTCTGTTTTTTCTTCCCTAGAAAATCTGCGAGGAATTGTCCGCCAAGCAAAATCCCGAAAGCCAGCAAATTCAGTCGTTGCCGATAAGTCGTAAAGTCCAAACGAAAGCGGACAGTTCGTCAAAGATTTTTCAGCAACAAAGTCGCTCTCGTTCGGCGAAGCGTCCCGCTTCGTCGGGCTAAAAGAAAAGCTCCTGCTTTTCATTGTATATTTAAATATGCAAGGCAGAGCCTTGCTTCTAGCTTCGACATAGCGAGACGCTATGCCGAACATTTATACACTACGCTGAACTGAGACTACGCCGAACCTGAGTTTAAAGCCATGTTCAAGTTGTCAAGCATTAAAATAGTTCAGAACATCTTGATTCCAAACAAAGAAGCTCACAGCTAACTGACTAAAATCATCTTGACTAATTTCTTTATTTAGATTTTCTTTACTGTCAAACTGGAAAATTTTTATTCTCTCTCCAACTTTTCTTACTTCAGGTTGTCTTATGTGGAAATTTCCTCTTTCAGATATTTCGTAATCGTTATAAAGTCTTAGTGCACCATCGCAATGTTTAATACTACCTGATTTTTTATTAAATATTGCATGGAAATATCGACTTGTATTGAAACCATCATAACTAAAGTTTGGATATTCTTCACACGTAAAATGAATCTCATCGTCCTTTGGAGTCCAAACATAATCAGTGAAGCTATTATCTCTCTCGTTAAACCATTGACCAAAATCTTCGTTTCTTAATTCAAGCAATTTATTCCAATCCAAAGGCGTTCCATGAACGAGCATTTTATACATCATCGGATTGTAGTCTTCTGGTCGGATTTCTCTAAATGGGTCTAGCCTAACTTTAAAAATAACTCCAGAATTAGCAATACACATTAAAATAGCTTGGGAAATCCAATGGCTTGAATTTGAGCTTACCGTAATTGGACAAATTTCATATACAAATTTGTCGTAATAAAAAGTCGAATAGTTTGTGTTGAATTGATTTGTTGTTGCTAAATGATTCTTATCCAATTTTATATTTAAGAGGTTCTCTGAATTGTAAGGTTCTGGTCTATCCATAGAATCGATAAGTATTCTGATTCTTTCTTTTGTTATTTCCTTATGAAGTTTGTAAATCATGTAATGAATCCTTCTTCCAAGGTCTTTATTTTCTTGACGATTTAAAAAATCATCAATATGTTTCTCCTTTACGAATTTTTCTAAGTCAGAACTATCAATACTGTCAAGGTCGCTTATCAAATTATTGTATTGATTATGACTTTTGTTGTCTATGACTTCATAAACTTCCCACAATGGGTCAGTCATATTAAAAGCAAAATAGTCAAATGTTTTAAACTTCATGTCTGTTTTTGTTCTTTATTACTATAGCCCATAACGAACTGCTATGCGAACTCCTTGTTCGCATATTTCCACTTTAGAGGCAGTGTATGTTTGTTTTAATATTAAAAAACTTTCCCAATCTGCCGTACCGACGGATTGGGAAAGTTCATGTTGTTACGCTTTTGCCTCTGGGGTAGCTGTGTCAGTTGTCTTAGCAGCACGGCGGTTGATGACGTTAGCTGCTGTTTTGTACTTGTTGAAAAACTCCGGTGCTTTGCGTTCGTACTGCGGAGCCAGACGCTCGAGGGTGTTTTTCTTAATGTCGGTAGCTTGGGCAAAGAGCTTGGCAATGCGACGGGTGACGTCCTTTTGGTCGATACCTGCTGTGTGGCGTGTGTTGCTGTAGCTTTTTAGCTTGGTAAGCACATTGTCGAATTGGGTAATCTCATCGGGAGTGATTCCTTCGTTGATTAGAGCGCTAGGTACTATTTTGCGGGCTTCATTGAGCACAGTAGTGGCCACATTGATAATTTCGTGCCGGTCCAAATGTTCTACTTTTGAAGGTTTGAAGTTAACCAGTGCTTGCAGGCTTTTGTTGCCTTGTTGGCCGGCGTAGGAGTGGATAGCCCCTGAAACTTCAATCAGATAATCGATGACTTCTTGCAGTACTTCGTTCTTGTCTTCGGTAATTCCGGTCAGATCCTCACTTTGTATCACGGATAGTTGGTCAATTTCACTATTGATAACTTTCAGTTGTTCAATGCCTTTTGCGAAAGTTGGAATAACAGCTACTTCGGCTGCATGGTTTTCAGCTTCGATCACAATCTGCTTGTTGGAGCTGAGTCTTGCTTTTTGGTAATTGTTCATTTTAGTTAGAATTAAAATGGTAAATAAGTTATTTATGTAAAGAAACGTGGTAAAAGTAAAAATAATAATCTGGAACGACAACTGGAATTATATTAAAAAAATACAATTTAATTCATTGAATTGTCGGGGCATTTGTGGTGTGGGTTTTGAAATATGAATATCCATTTTGTAGCCTACTCCTGGTTTTGGGAATGTATATCTCGGTGCGCTGCACCTTAGTACTGGAATGTTGGTTGCGCGGTTGTAAAATTGACTTATACGATTGTAGAGTTGATTCCGCAGTTGTAAAGTTGGTTTATACGGTTGCAGAGTTGACTCCGCAGTTGTAAAATTGGCTTATACGGTTGTAGAGTTGATTTCGCAGTCGTAAAGTTGGTTTATACGGTTGTAGAGTTGATTTCGCGGTTGTAAAGTTGACTTGTATGACTGTAGAGTTGGTTTCTAGGTTCTGAAGTTGGCTTATACTGTTGTAGAATTGCTTTCGCTGTTGTAAATCCGATAATTGCAAATAAAAAAGGCTGACCTGAGTAATTCAGATCAGCCTTTCTATATTAACTGTCAACTGTCAATTATCAACTGTAACTCATTTGTATCCATCTTCGTGAACGCTGGTAACCGAGCGTCCTGAAGGATCGTTCAAATTTTTGAAGGCAGCATCCCATTCCAATGCGATTGGAGTACTACAAGCAACCGAAGGAACCGAAGGTACACATTTCGACGCTGCTTCCGATGGGAAGAAATCGGTGAAAATAGTACGATAGTAATATTCTTCTTTGTTCATGGGTGGATTGATAGGGTAGGTTTCATTTACCTTAGCCATTTGCTCGTCAGAAACCAGGTCGGTAGTCATCGCGCGCAAAGTGTCAATCCAGTTATAGCCTACACCATCAGAAAATTGTTCTTTTTGACGCCATGCCACACTCTCCGGTAAATAACTTTCGAATGCCTTGCGCAAAATCCATTTTTCCATTTTTCCATCACCGTTTCTACCGCACATTTTATCTTTCGGATTTAAACGCATGGCAATATCCATGAATTCTTTATCCAAAAATGGAACGCGGCCTTCAACTCCCCACGAAGCCAATGATTTATTGGCACGTAAGCAGTCGTAAAGGTGAAGCTTGTCAATTTTACGAACTGTTTCTTTATGGAATTCCTCTGCACTTGGTGCTTTGTGGAAATAAAGGTAACCACCGAAAATTTCGTCGGCACCTTCGCCCGAAAGTACCATTTTTACACCCATCGATTTGATAACACGAGCCAACAAGTACATAGGAGTACTTGCGCGGATAGTGGTTACATCATAAGTTTCGATATGGTAAATCACGTCGCGGATGGCGTCAAGACCTTCCTGAACCGTGAAATGTATTTCGTGGTGTTTTGTACCGATATGATCAGCTACCAAACGGGCTGCTGCCAAGTCGGGAGAACCCACCAAACCAACAGCAAATGAGTGAAGTTGATTTCCCCAGGCTGAACCTGAGCTTGCCGATTGTTTAGCGGCAATTTTCATGGCAACGGCAGAAATCAGTGAAGAGTCAAGACCACCCGAAAGCAATACACCATAAGGTACGTCGGCCATTAACTGACGTTCTACAGCTGCTTCCAACGCATCGTGTAATTCCTCAATGCTGGTTTCATTATTTTTTACTGCATCAAACTCCATCCAGTCGCGAGAGTACCATTGAGTAGGTTTGCCATCCGGACTATAGTAATATTGTCCCGGCAAAAATTCTTCAATTTTAGTACAATATCCTTCCAGTGCTTTCAACTCAGAACCTACATAATACGTTCCTTCCTCGTCCCAGCCCTGATACAATGGAATAATACCGATATGGTCACGACCAATCATGAATATATCTTTCTCGATATCGTACAACGCAAATGCGAAAATACCGTTCAGATCTTCCATGAAGTTAGGTCCTTTTTCGCGATAAAGCGCTAGAATTACTTCACAGTCGGATTTAGTCAGAAATTCATATTTTCCTTCAAATTGTTTGCGGATATCCTCATGATTATAGATTTCACCGTTAACAGCCAACACCAATTTTCCATCTTTACTGAACAACGGTTGTTTACCTGATTCAGGATCCACAATCGACAAGCGCTCGTGTGCCAAAATGGCTTTGTCATCAGAGTAAACGCCCGACCAGTCCGGCCCACGGTGACGAATACGTTTAGACATTTTCAATACCTGTGGCCGCAAAGCCTGGGCTTGTTGTTTTATATCAAATGCACATACAATTCCACACATAGTTTTAATAGTTACGAGTTACAATTACTGTTTTTACAAGACCTAACTTGTGCGGACAGTCAAAAGTAAACAGTTGTTATGTTTTTTAGTTTAAATCTGAATGAAAGTTCCCGAATAACCACTGTTACTTTAGACCTTTCCATACTGTATTTATAAGGATTTATGAATATCTTCAGCTACTTTACGTCCGGAAGCAATAGCACGAACCACTAAACTGGCGCCCATGGCAGCATCACCGGCAGCATATACTTTAGCAACATTGCTTTTGTTTTCCTTGTCGATAGCCACGTTTCCACGACCATCAAAGTTAACGCCCAGTTCGGTCAATAAACCTTCGTGAACAGGGTGAATAAATCCAAGTGCCAGGAATACCAAATCAGCTTTGATAGTATCTGTTTTGCCCGTTGGTTTCATATTCATGCGTCCGCTTTCATCTTTCGACCATTCAACTTCTTCTACAATTACTTCAGTAAGTTGACCTTTTACACCAACAAATTGTTTGGTGTTCAAAGCCCATTTACGTACGCAACCTTCTTGATGTGAACTTGATGTTTTCAGGATAGTTGGATAAAATGGCCAAGGAGTTTCAGGGTTTTTGCCTACCGGTGGTTGAGGTAAAATCTCAATTTGAGTCACTTTTACAGCTCCCTGACGAATTGATGTTCCAACACAGTCGGATCCGGTATCACCACCACCAATCACAAGTATATGTTTGTCTTTCGCTGAAATGATATCTTCGTCAGCAACCGTTTCGCCCATGATAAGCTGATTTTGTTGGCTTAAAAAGTCCATGGCAAAGTAAATACCTTTCAAATCACGACCTTCGGGCTGAATGTCGCGTGGATGACCTGCACCAACAGCTAAACATACCGCATCGAAATTTTTCATGATCTCTTTGCCCGAAACATCTTTTCCAACTTCAGTATTTGGTTTAAATTCAATACCTTCTTCCTCCAGCTGAGCTAAACGACGGTCGATAATGTTTTTATTCAATTTGAAATTAGGAATACCGTATCTCAACAATCCTCCAAATCCATTGTCTTTTTCGAAAATGGTTACGTGGTGTCCCTTACGATTTAATTGTTGCGCAGCAGCTAATCCGGCAGGACCTGAACCGATAACAGCCACTTTTTTACCGGTGCGTGTTTTTGGTGGACGAGCTTTGATCATTCCTTCGATAAACGCAACCTCTGTAACAGCAGCTTCATTTTCGCGAATAGTTACCGGTGCGTCGTGCAATGCCAATACACACGATTTCTCGCATGGAGCAGGGCAGATACGTCCTGTAAAATCAGGAAAGTTATTTGTTTCGTGCAAGTTTTCTACTGCTTCTTTCCATTGACCTTTGTATATAAGATCTTGCCATTCGGGCATTTTGTTGCCCAGTGGACAACCCCAGTGACAGAAAGGAATACCACAATCCATACAACGCGAAGCCTGAAGTTTACGGTCTTCGCGGTTTAATGTCTGTTCAACTTCCCCGAAGTCGTAGATACGTTCGTTTATAGGGCGATAACCTGCGTCCTTACGGGGTATATTTATAAATGCTTTTGGATTTCCCATGATGTTTTTAGTCTTATCTTTGAAGTTTATCCAAAGCTATTAAACTTTGGATAAACTAAATAATTAATATTAATAATCGCGTTCTACTTGAGCAATTTTCTTGTTGATGGCTTCCATCTTTTCTTCTTGTAATACTTTTTTGTATTCAATAGGAACGATTTTTTTGAATTTGTCAACATAACTACTCCAGTTGTCCAAAATGTGTTTAGCACGTTGGCTTCCTGTATATTTGTAGTGATTAGAAATTAAACCTTGTACTTCTTTACTGTCCATGCTGTCTTCGATAAGCGAAAGCTCAACCATCTCCATGTTACAGAAGAAATCAAAATTACCAATCTCATCAAGCACGTAAGCTACACCACCACTCATACCGGCAGCAAAGTTACGACCGGTTTGTCCTAAAACAACGGTACGTCCACCGGTCATGTACTCACAACAGTGATCACCGGCACCTTCTACAACCGCAATAGCACCTGAATTACGAACGCAGAAACGTTCACCAACCACACCATTTACATATAATTCGCCCGAAGTAGCACCATATAACAAGGTATTTCCTGCAATGATATTATCTTCCGGTTTGAATGTGCTTTCTTTTGGTGCTACAATAACAATTTTACCACCCGAAAGACCTTTACCTACGTAATCATTAGCTTCTCCGGTAAGGTGGAAATAAACACCTTTACCAAGGAATGCTCCGAAACTTTGACCTGCTGATCCTTCAAAGTAAGCTTTGATAGTATCGGTCGGTAAGCCGGTTTGTCCATAACGTTTAGCAATTTCGCCCGAAAGCATTGCACCCACGGTACGGTCGGTATTTTTGATTCTCGATTTGATTTGTACAGGCATGCACAGATCCAATGCAGGAAGCGATTTTTTAATCAACTCACGATCTAGTACTGCATCCAATTTGTGATCTTGCTCAGAAATATGACGAATAGCCAAATTTTCGATGTTTTTTGGAGCAAACATTATTTTAGAAAGATCTACTTTTTTAATTTTAGAATTTCCTTCAATTACTTTGCGTTCCAGTAATTCTGCATGACCAATAATATCATCTAGTTTGCGATAACCCATTTCAGCTAAGTGCTCGCGAACATCTTGTGCAATAAAATTAAAGAAGTTTACAAGGTATTCATGTTTACCTGTAAAATGCTTACGCAATATTTCGTCTTGCGTAGCAACACCTACCGGACAAGTATTTAAGTGACATTTACGCATCATCACACAACCAAGAATCAGCAATGCACTAGTTGCAAAACCATATTCCTCAGCACCTAATAATGAAGCGATAATGATGTCGCGTCCTGTTTTCAACTGACCATCGGTTTGCAAACGAACCTGACCACGCAAGTTGTTCATCACCAAGGTTTGTTGAGTTTCAGCTAAACCAATCTCAACAGGTAAACCTGCGTGCTTGATAGAGCTTGAAGGACTTGCACCTGTACCACCTTCGGCACCACTGATCAAAATAAGATCGGCTTTTGCTTTCGCCACACCCGCTGCAATTGTTCCAACTCCGGTTTCTGAAACCAGTTTTACACTAATGGTAGCTGTAGGGTTGATATTTTTCAAATCGTAGATAAGTTGAGCCAAATCTTCGATAGAATAAATATCATGGTGGGGTGGAGGTGAAATCAATGAAATTCCCGGTATAGAGTGACGGGTTTTTGCAATGATTTTATCTACTTTATGACCAGGTAACTGTCCACCTTCTCCGGGTTTAGCTCCCTGAGCCATTTTAATTTGAATTTCATCGGCATTTACCAAATATTCAGATGTTACACCGAAACGTCCGGAAGCAACTTGTTTAATGGCACTACGAGTACTTAAACCGTCTTCACGTGGTTTATAACGTTCAGGATCTTCACCACCTTCACCGGTATTGCTTCGTCCACCAATAATGTTCATGGCAATTGCCATTGCTTCGTGAGCTTCACGACTGATGGAGCCGTAAGACATTGCACCGGTAACAAAACGTTTCATGATGCTTTCGGCAGGTTCAACTTCGTTGATGTCGATAGGATTGCGTTTGAAATCCATCAAATCACGAATAAATATTGGTGCCGGTTTTTCATCTACCGCTTTTACATATTCTTTGAACTTAGCGTAGTCATTGGTTTTTGTTGCAATTTGCAAACGTGCAATGGTTTCAGGGTTCCATGCATGTTTTTCGCCGTTATTGCGATATGCATATTGACCTAAGTTTTCCAACTGGGTAGGATCACTTCCTTCGGCAGGGAAAAACGCTTCGTTATGTGGTTTCAATACTTCGTTTGCAACATCTTCTATATCGATACCTTCGATAGCCGAAGAAATACCTTTGAAGTATTTTTTCAGGAATGGAGAAGAAATACCTACAGCTTCGAAAATATGTGCTCCACGGTAGCTACGCAATGTAGAGTTACCCATTTTCGACAATACTTTCATCAAGCCTTTGTTTACAGCTTTGATATAATGTTTCTTAGCAGTTTCCATATCCATTGGAATTTCTCCTGCTTTGATTCTGTCGTTGATAACTGCAAAAACCATATATGGATTTACAGCGTTAGCTCCAAATCCGAACAACAAGGCAAAGTGCATTACTTCACGTGGTTCAGCCGATTCAACAACGATATCGATTTGCATTCTCTTGCGTTTTTGAACTAAATACAAGTGAACTGCAGATACAGCAAGCAACGAAGGTATTGGTGCATGGGTAGCGTCAACACCACGGTCGCTCAATACGATATAATTCTTTCCATCATCAACCGCTTTCTCAACCGATAAGCAAAGTTCCTGAATGGCTTTTTCTAGACCGGCAGCTCCCGTTTTAGGGTCGAAAAGCATAGGTAAAGAAATAGTGTAGAATCCTTTATATTGTAAATTGCTCAATATATCGAACTGAGAGTTTGTAAGAACAGGACTTTTCAGTTTCACCATTTTACAAATTTCAGGAGCAGCTTGTAATAAATTTTGATGTACAGAACCAATGTATCCGGTCAATGACATAACCAATTCTTCACGAATCGGGTCAATGGGCGGGTTGGTTACCTGTGCAAACTGTTGACGGAAATAGTTGAACAAACGCTGAGGTTTATCAGAAAATACCGACAATGCCACATCATTACCCATCGACGAAGTTGGTTCAAAGCCATCATTTGCCATTGGAAGTATCAATCTTTCCAGGTCTTCTTTAGAGTAGGCATAAGCGTGAAGTAATGTTTGGTAATTATCCATATCATTACGCACGTTTCTACCCGAAGAGATATTGTCAATATCAACACAGTTTCTGTCTAGCCATTCGCGGTATGGGAATGCTTTTGCAAGACCTTCTTTTAATTCGTTATCGTAGAAAATCTGACCTAATTCAGTATCCACCATCAACATTTTACCCGGTTTCAAACGACCTTTGGCTTTGATGCGTGCAGGTTCAAATTCTACAGTACCTGTTTCTGACGCAATAATCATTACATCATCATGTGTAACAAGGTAGCGGGCAGGACGAAGACCATTACGGTCGAGCAAACCACCTGCATAACGTCCATCACTGAAAAGTAAACATGCGGGACCATCCCATGGTTCCATAAATGTACTGTGGTATTCGTAGAATGCTCTTAAATTATCAGAAATAGGATTCTTTTTATTCCAGCTTTCAGGAACCAACATAGCCATTGCATGTGGTAAGCTTTTGCCGGACATAACTAAGAATTCCAATACGTTATCAAGTGAAGCACTATCACTCATTCCCGGTTGAACAATAGGGTATAAATCGTTCAGATTACCCAGTTGATCCGATTTTAATACACTTTCGCGCGATTCCATCCATTGACGGTTACCACGGATTGTGTTGATTTCGCCGTTATGACCCATCATGCGGAATGGTTGTGCCAAATCCCAGGTAGGGAAGGTGTTGGTACTAAAACGTGAGTGAACCAATGCAATACCTGAGGTGAAATTCTTATCAGATAAGTCGGGGAAATACTCGCGCAATTGCAAAGACGTTAGCATTCCTTTGTAAATCATCTGTTTAGTAGATAAACTTACAATGTAAAAACTGCGTTCTTTTGATATATTTGATTTTGAAATGGAATTTTCGATTTTTTTGCGAACCATGTACAATTTACGCTCCAGATCCTCCTGAGAGTTAGATCCGGTTACGAATATTTGTTTGGTTTGTGGTTCATTCGAAGCGGAGATTGCTCCAAGAATATCGCTATTAACAGGTACATCTCTGATAGCGAGTAATGTAAGGCCTTCTTTCTCGAGGTTTTCTCTGATAACGTTCAAGCAAAGTTCAGCTTTGTTATTGTCTTTAGGCAAGAAAACAAGACCAGTTCCATATTTACCCTTAGCAGGTACAGGAATGCCTTGTAGCAGTATAAATTCGTGAGGTATTTGCAATAAGATACCGGCACCATCACCGGTTTTGTTATCAGCACTTTCGGCTCCACGGTGTACCATGTTTTCAAGTACCTGAAGCCCGTTTTCTACAATCTCATGTGATTTCTCTCCATGTAGATTCAACACTAATCCTACACCGCAGGCATCGTGTTCGTTCTGAGGCGAATATAGCGATTTCTGCTCATATTCGTCAGTGTGTTGTGAGTTTAAATAGTTAGTTGTCATAGCTTTTCTTTGTTATACGCTTAAAAACTGTTGCTTTTAGCTAATCTGCTGTGTTAATTTGTTTTATTGTTTTTTGCAAAATAGTGGGAGACCCATCCTGGGCTTCCCACTATCTTTATTTTTGAAAGATGTTTTTACCCTTCAATTATCGGATAAATAACAATTCTCTGTATTTAGGCAATGTCCACATTTCGTCATCTACAACTAATTCAAGTTTGTCGATATTGTAACGGATTACATCGAAATATGGTAGTACAACATCGTGATATGCAGTTGCCTTTTTGTCTTCGTGTTCAATAATATTTGCAGCTTTACGTGCTTCAACCATTGCTTCAACATTGTCTTTGATAGTAGAAATACGTTCTGCAATTTCTTCGATCAATGCCATGTCTTGTGAAGCTATTTTATCAGCTTTATCGGCACTAAATACTGCTTTTGTTTTGTATACGTTGTCCAAAAGAAGTGATTGGTAACGAGTTGCTACAGGAATAATATGGTTGATAGCCAAATCGCCTAAAACACGGGCTTCGATTTGGATTTTCTTAGTATATGTTTCCCATTTCACTTCGTTACGAGCGTGTAATTCTTTTTCGTTAAGAACGCCCATTTTTTCAAACAATTCTACGCTGCTTTTGCTAGTGTAAGCTTCGATGATTTTTGGAACGCTTGTTTCACAATCCAAACCACGTTTTGCTGCTTCAACTTTCCACTCATCGCTATAGCCGTTACCGTCGAAACGAATTGCTTTACATTCTTTAATGTATGATTTGATAACATCGAAGATTGCTTTTTCTTTTGTAACTCCACTAGCGATTTTAGCATCAACTTCAGCTTTGAATTCAAACAATTGAGCTGCCATTGCCGTGTTTAAAGCAGCCATGGCCGAAGAACAGTTTGCAGAAGAACCAACTGCACGGAACTCGAAACGGTTTCCGGTGAATGCAAATGGAGAAGTACGGTTACGATCGGTATTGTCCAAGAATACTTCAGGGATACGAGGTATTCCTAAATGTAGTTGTTTTTTGTCATCAATAATAATTGCATCTTCGCTTGTGCTGTTTTCTAATTTGTCAAGAATAGCAGTCAATTGAGTTCCAAGGAATGCTGATACAATTGCAGGAGGAGCTTCGTTAGCACCCAAACGGTGAGCATTTTGAGCTGTCATAATCGACGCTTTCAAAAGACCGTTGTGTTTGTGAACTGCCATCAATGTATTTACCAAGAAAGTTACAAATTGTAAGTTTTCTTCAGCAGTTTTTCCTGGAGCGTGTAAAACAACACCTGTATCAGTACCTAGTGACCAGTTATTGTGTTTACCAGAACCGTTAATACCTGCAAATGGTTTTTCGTGTAACAATAAACGGAATCCGTGACGACGGGCAACACGTTTCATGATAGACATCATCAACAAGTTTTGGTCTACTGCCAAATTACATTCTCCGTAGATAGGAGCAAGCTCAAATTGGTTAGGAGCAACCTCGTTGTGACGGGTTTTTGCAGGAATACCATATTTGTAAGCTTCGAACTCAATATCTTTCATGTAAGAAGCAACACGTGTTGGAACTGATCCGAAATAGTGATCGTCCAATTGTTGGTTTTTAGCTGAATCATGTCCCATCAATGTGCGACCTGTCAATACTAAGTCAGGACGAGTTGCGTACAAACCTTCATCAACCAGGAAGTATTCTTGTTCCCAACCTAAGTAAGCAACAACTTTCTTTACGTTAGGGTCAAACATTTGACAAACTGCCACAGCAGCTTTGTCAATTGCTGCCAATGCTTTCAATAAAGGAGCTTTTAAGTCAAGAGATTCACCTGTGTATGAAATAAAGATTGTAGGAATTACCAACGCATCATCTACTACGAAAGCAGGTGAAGATGGATCCCAAGCAGTATAACCACGCGCCTCGAAAGTGCTACGGATACCACCATTAGGGAAAGAAGAAGCATCAGGCTCTTGTTGAGCAAGAAGTTTTCCCGAAAAGTCTTCGATAATAGATTCTCCCGGAGCACCGGCATAGTCAATAAATGAATCATGCTTCTCAGCAGTACCATCAGTTAATGGTTGAAACCAGTGTGTGTAGTGAGTTGCTCCTAATTCTGTAGCCCAAAGTTTCATACCTGCTGCAACTTGGTTTGCAAGTGCGATATCAAGTGTTGCACCTTTTTGAATTACATTGTTTAATGCTTTCAATGTATCTTTTGAAAGATATTTTACCATGGCGGCTTTATTGAAAACATATTTTCCGTAATAATCGGAAGTAAACTTTGAAGGGGCAATAACTTCAACGGCTTTTTTCTTAAAAGCTTCTTCTACTGCGTTAAATCTCAATGATGACATAATTATATTTTTTGAGGGTTATTTTTTGGTTCTTATTTTTAAATTGTGGTCTTATTCTTTCGTAATGATATTAAATCAGTGCAAAAATAATTAAAATGATAGTTTTTACACTACAATATGCTCAATTTCTGAAAAAAAAGATTTACTAATATTGATTTGAAAATAAAATATCTATTTTTATATCAATTTAAAACTATAATGCCAATAAAAGTGATAAATCAATATTTTGTGGTTTTGAATGCTTTTTTGTATAAAACAGATTGAATATGCAGCAAAGATACAAAACAATTGAATATAACAGGCTATTTACGGTTGCATGATGAATAAATATTCTAAAATATATTGTTTTTTAGACAAATGCATCCGTTTTTTGTCTATAGGCAGATCATTTCTCACGAGATGATCTGCCCTAAACAATAAAACTAAAAAACACACGATTCGTTGTAGCCAATTTCACCGTGTATGGGTGTTTGATTAATCAAAGTTGTTGTAAGCTGTTTCGCCATGTTGAGTTTCATCAAGACCAATGGCTTCATGTTTGTCCGAAGCACGTAGTCCGACCAATTTATCGACAAGCTTAAACAGTATAAATGTACCGACACCAGAGAAAACTATTGTTACACCCACGGCCAGGAATTGTATCCATAATTGGTGGAAGTTTCCGTAAATAGCTCCACTGTACGACGATTGGATAAGAGGTGATGCCAATACTCCGGTTAAAAGTGCGCCTAAAATACCACCAACACCGTGAACACCAAATGCATCGAGCGAATCGTCGTATCCTAATTTTGGTTTTACGTAAGCTACCATGCAAAAACATACCAACGATACCAATACTCCAATAGCCAATGCTCCGGGAATTCCCACAAATCCTGCTGCAGGGGTAATAGCAACCAAACCGCCTACTGCACCGGTACTGATACCTACAATGGTTGGGCGTTTGTCGATAATCCAGTCCAAAAGAGCCCATGTTAATGCGGCAGCAGCAGCAGCAATATGTGTAACCATTAATGCATTAGCAGCTAATCCATCGGCAGCCAATCCACTACCTGCATTAAATCCAAACCAACCAACCCATAGCAAACCGGCACCAATAACCACATAGGTAATGTTGTGAGCAGGTATAGCATGACCTTTATAGTCGCGACGTTTTCCAAGCATGATAGCTGTAACAATGGCAGCTACACCGGCATTGATGTGTACTACGGTACCTCCGGCAAAATCCAATGCTCCTAGTTTAAATAACCAACCATCACCAGCCCAAACCCAGTGTGCTACAGGATTGTAGATAAATAAAGACCAAAGGACAGAGAAAATTAGAAAGCCTTTAAAATTAATACGTTCGGCAAATGCTCCAATAATTAAAGCAGGAGTAATAACCGCAAACATACATTGGAACATGATAAATATGATATGCGGTATAGTTCCTACAGCAGCACCATCAAGTCCAACTTGTGAGTGTGAAATAAAGTAAGGGCTTAAATCATTAATGCCGATGTTGTTTAAAAATGCCCAATCAAATCCACCAATATACGGTTTAAGTGCTTCTATAGAGTTGGATCCAAATGCATTGCTATAACCAATTATCACCCATTCTACACTGATAACAGCTACCAGGATAAATACCTGCATGAAAACGTTCAGTACGTTTTTGCGACGAACCAAACCACCATAAAATAAGGCCAATCCGGGAATAGACATAAGTAGCACAAATGCAGTGGCAACAATCATCCATGCCGTGTCTCCGGCATCTACAGTGGGGGCAACAGGCGCAGCCGTTTGAGCCGATAGCGCAGAAACTGATAAGGCTAAAAGAGCCATTATTGATAAAATATTTTTCTTCATAACTTTTTTTCTTCTTAATGCTTAAACTTTTGTATTATCTCTTTCTCTTATTCTTTGTTAAACAATGCGTCCGGGCCTGATTCACGGTTACGAATACGGAATGTATCTTCAATATCGTAAACAAATATTTTTCCATCTCCGGTTTCGCCGGTCCATGCCGAGTCCAGAATGGCATTTATTGTTTTTTCGAGATTAATGTCACGAACCACGATGGATAACATTCTGCGATGAATGTAGCTCGATTGGAATACCTGACCTCTTACAATTTGCTCTTCTGTCGATTTACCAAGTCCGGTAATATCCCAATAAGAGAACCATTCGATGCCTTGATCATAAAGTGCTTCTTTTACATCTTCAAATTTTGATTTGCGGATAATTGCTTCAATTTTTTTCATAAATCGTGTTTTATTTGTTTTTATTTATTGTTACTTCTTACATAAATGTATGAAATATTTGTCATTTTACTTGTGTAAATGCCTTATTTGTGTCAAAAAGTAGTATATTTGAATAATTTGATTGCAAAAGTATACCTTTGTTTTGAATTACACAAGCAAAATGACAACAAAACCATATAAAAAACAACAAAAAGGTATTATTTAACTCAAAATAGCGACATTGAGGTTGGATTTTACGGCTGATTCTATTGTAAATACTCGTTTTTAGTAAAAACTACATTTTGGTATCAGATGTATATTCAACAAAAAAGCACAGCCAACTATTTATAATAAAATAGTTGGCTGTGCTTTGTACTGATTCGATTCGAATCAACTTATTTTTTTTTGTGCCGATAAAAATCTATATGAAAATCAATTGAACCAGGATATAGACTGGCAATAGTACAATCAGCGAAAATTTCCACATATAAGCAAAAAAACCAGGCATTTTTATGCCACTTTCTTCGGCAATAGATTTTACCATAAAGTTAGGACCATTACCAATATAGGTCATGGATCCAAAAAATACGGCTCCTACACAAATGGCTTTTAATATAATTTCAGGAACTCCGGCTATCATTGTTGAGCCCGAAAGTGTCGCCGGTAATCCTCCGGAAACTAAACCGCGTGCTAAATCATAAAAAGCAACTGCGGTAGGAGTATTGTCCAGAAATGAACTTAGCGTGCCCGAAGCATATAAAAACTGCCAGGGTTCGGTTACTCCAAAACTTGCAGCATTTTTTGCCAACCAAAGTAATGTAGGAGCCATGGTTACAAAAATACCCAAAAACAGATAAGCAACTTCAATGATAGGTTCCCATGTAAATTTATTACTGTTGCGAACTTCCTTTTTGGTATAATACAATGACATAGCGGTGAGAACCAAGAGCACGATTTCCCGAAGATACTTCAGCCAGATAGCTGCATGTTCTTCGCCCATCTGAGGAATGTTTCCCTTGTTGATAAAAGCAACCGAGATAACCACACCTATCAGAAACAAGAAATTAATATTGCCGGATACCCGAATTGGTTCTACCCGAATATAATCTTCGGCTATATCTACCCAGTCTTCTTTTTTGTAATAATACCGATCCACAAAATAATAGATCAAAAGCAATAAGGTTCCGGCAAAAATCCATTGTGGAAACAAATTGAGAAACCACGTAAATTCAGCTCCACGCAGGTAAAGCATAAATAGGGGAGGATCGCCGAGTGGGGTTAAAAGTCCGCCACAGTTGGCCACCGTGGCAATAAAAAACAATATGGTATGAGTCGTATATTTACGCTCCTGGTTAGTAGTGATTACCGGACGGATAAGCAGCATGGCGGCTCCGGTGGTACCCATAACAGATGCCAACACATAACCTATACCCAAAAATAGTGTGTTGTTAATCGGGCTGGCCTTAATATCACCCGACAAATGAATGCCCCCGGTAATAACAAATAAGGATCCGAGCAAAACCATAAACGGAATGTAGTCATACGCTACGGTGTCGATCAGGCTTTCGGAAAGACCATTTACCAACATATAAATGGTTACCGGAATACTTAGAAATAGAGAAACAAGTAGTTTGTTTTTGTTTTCGCCCCACCACTTTTCGGCAATAAGCGGTCCGACGGCAATGGCCAGAAGCATTACTACAAATGGAATAGAGCACCATAAAGGAATCATTGCAATATCTTTCATTCTTATCTTGTTTAATTTAACCCACTAGGAGGTTTGTTTTTTTTTATTTTGCACCCGCCAAAGTTACATATAATTTGTCAAATATGGGCTTGGGCAGTTAATATATGTATTATAATTTAAAAAAATGCGAATCAAATGTTGTGGTTAGCTTGTAGGTAAAGTACTAAAGGGTCTATAAATAAACAGGCCATTTCTCACGAAATAGCCTGTTTGAAACAATAAAACTAAAAAACACACGATTAGTTGTAAGCAGTTTCACCGTGTTTGGGGAATATTTACATAAATACTATTGTGTAACACAACCTACATATCTATATAAAGAGAGAATAGAATAAAATACTCTGCTGTCTAAATAATTCTAATTATATTTGGAGAGTACTATGTTCTATTTTATTTTTTCATTTATCACATCAAGCAAATGTTGAGGCTTGATACTTAAATTATCAACATTAAATTCAATTTGATTGCCTTTTTTTAAATATAATTTAAAATTTATTGTTCTGAATCTTAGTCTTTTGACAGAGAATGCCATGACTTTTTCGATTTCATTATAGGGATAAAACTGTTCATTTTTTAATTGAATTCCGGTTTCTGCTAAAACTATAACCGGTTCAATTTGTGGTTTTTGAGTCAGTGTTTTTGCAATGAATAATCCACATAAGCCAATCCATATATAAAAGGCGACTGATGTAACAGGTATAATAAAGGCGCCTGCTATGCCCGCAACTAAAACTACATAAGCGATCCATTTGGGAAATAATTTTATGTAGCAATTCAATGTGTTATCTTCTTTAGTCATCTTGTTTCAGTTTTTTATGAGGTTTAAAGTAATAAATTTTATCAAAGAGATTCTGTTTGACCAGAAATCTCTTTGATAAAATAATTTATGATTTATCTTGAAAGCGGAGTTTCAGAGTTTTTGTCCATTTTGATACCTGAATAAGCTTCAACGCCCATTTCAGGAATATCAAGACCTCTGAGTTCATCTTCAGCACTAACGCGATTTCCAACAACCAGATCAATTAATTTGAATACTACCCAGCCTACTAAACCAATATATATGATATTTGAGGCAACTCCAATAGTTTGAGCAATTAACTGACCTCCGTCACCGTAAAACAAACCTGTTACATTGCCCTTAACACCGTTTAATCCGTCTCCGTATGTTCCGTCTGCAAATAATCCAAGAGCTATACAGCCAAATGCACCGTTTACACCGTGTACTGCAATTGCACCAACAGGATCATCGATTTTAAGTTTAAGTTCAATAAAGAATGCGGCTTCAATTACCAAAATACCTGAAATTAAACCAATCAAAGCAGCAGAACCTACAGTTACGAAAGCACAAGGTGCAGTAATTGCAACCAATCCGGCAAGTAAACCGTTTATCATCATAGTTGGATCTGGCTTTTTAGTTTTAAAGAACCACATATAAAGTGTTGAAGCCAATGCGCCGGTTGCAGAAGCAATCATTGTATTTACAGCAACAATTGATATTCTTAGATCACCACCGGCTAATGAAGATCCGGCGTTGAAAGAGAACCAACAGAATGCAAGTACGAAAGCACCAAGGATTGCAAGTGGAAGATTGTGTCCGGGAATTGCATTTGCAGATCCGTTTTTGTTGTATTTTCCTAAACGTGGACCAAGCATTTTTGCTCCAACATATGCCAATACACCACCACTTAAGTGAACTACAGATGAACCTGCGAAATCAACATGACCGTGTCCAAAACCAAACATGTTACCAAGTTGTGACAACCAGCCACCGCCCCATACCCAGTTTCCGTAGATTGGATAGATGATTGAACCTACTAAAAGACCATAAATAAAGAATGAAGAATATTTCCATCTTTCAGCCATAGAACCAGTAGGAATAGTAGCAGTTGTATCCATAAATACCATTTGGAATAAGAATAGAGCAAATACAGAAACGTCGTATACGCCACTAAGGAAGAACCCTTTTGTTCCAATTAAACCAAATGCATGTCCTGCTATGTTAATAGTGAATTCCTGGTTTAAGCCGTCGTATCCACCCAGTGTTCCAAGTGCGCCTACACCACCAAACATAAATGCAAATCCACATATAAAGAACCCAATCATACCCAAAGGATAAATCAAAAAGTTCATAGCAAAGGTGTGGGACGCATTTTTGGCACGGGTCATACCACCTTCTACGGCAGCAAAACCGAACTGCATAAACATTACAATAAATCCGGTAACCAATACCCATACCATGTTAATGGCCACTTTGTTATGACCTGCTTGAGCTGCAACTTCATCCAGTGTTGGTGCACCCGGAGTAGCAGCGGCAATATCGCTGGCAGTTCCAGTCGTTGCTCCTGTTGGGTCGGCTGCTTTCTCTGCGTACAAATAGCTAGATGCAGATGCAGTCACCAGCATTAATAATATCAATAATATATACTTTTTCATATACTTTTCTCCTATTTTAATTGAGTTACTTTCTTAAGCTTCTTTGTTGTATAGTGAAGTGTCGCCGTTTTCTCCGGTTCTAATGCGATATGAATCGTCAATAGTTGAAATGAAGATTTTACCATCTCCTATTTCGCCAGTTTTAGCAGCTTTCAGAACTGCAGCTATTGTTTTCTCAGCATTCACATCACGCACAACTATTGTTAATAATTGTCTTGGTATGTAAGTTGTGTCATAGACAGTACCTCGGTAGCTGTGTTCACCTTTATCAACCTCATTTCCTACGCCGGTTACATCAGCATATGTAAAGAAATCGATACCAGCTTCTCGTAAAGCTGCCTGTACTTCTGAAAATTTGGAAGTGCGGATAATTGCTTCAATTTTTTTCATTGTTCCTTTGATTTTATGAATGAATATTGGTATAAAGCTACCCCATAAAGGGGTAGCTTAACTTGTGCTTTTGATTATAATGTCACGCCAGCAACAAAGAATGTGCTTTTAGCATAAGGGTTTGCTCCAACAATAGCATAAACCGGAAGACTGAATTTGTCGGTGATAGCAATCGATTTGCTCACTTTAATACCCAGGTTGGTGATACCGAAGCCTGTTGTACCATAAGTTTGACTTTCGCCAAGTGAACCGCCTAAGAAAATTTTAGCAACCGGAGCAATTTGGTAACCCAACTCAACATATGTTGATAAAGCGTTGTCGCCGTTTACTTTTTTGTCGGCTCCTGCAAACATAGTGTTGATAGAGGCACTAAATGCTGAACCTGTGTAAGCTAATGTACCTTCGAAAACGTGACCGGTACCTCCGCTGTATTTGAAATAGTTTGGTTGACCTGCAAAATTGTAGTAATAATCGGTAACTGTAATCGCAAATTTGCTTGAAACGGCTAGTGTTGCGTATAAATCTACTTCTTTAACTGCTCCGGTAAAGCTACCTGAAGCCCATGAACCCAAAGTTAACTTGCCGGTAGTGAATGATGCATAAGGTTGGATATTTGGAGTTCCACCTAACGAAGTACCATCTTGTGGTACACCACGCCATACATACGAACTCACAATGTCAGCACCTGTTGAAAAACCTTGAGCTTTAATGTTTGAAACTGCTAAAACCGCAATCGCGCAGATTGCTAAAACTTTAATCTTTCTCATTTTGTTTACTTTTAAAATTTAATAATTAAAAATCCGTTACTTGTTTATATTTTTGAATTAATATCTTTTATAGAGTAATATGAACAGATAGTTCCGATTGGGTATTCTGAAAGCCTATTGCTATTATTTCACAGGCTTTTCTGTTTGTTGCGTTATTCCAATCCATTTTCTTATTTATTGTTGTTCAGAAAAATCATATTGTAGTTAATAATATGCTGACTCAATAAAAAAGATAGTAATGTTTTAGTTCTATTGTCATATTGTTTCTAATACATTGCAAAACTAAGCAAAATGTCACACATCTACAATAAAAACTACCAAAATGTTGCTTAATTAAAAATACGCATTCCAATATGATATAATATTCATTACATTCATATCAATATGTAATCAAATTACACAAATTACTTTCATATCGTTATATTTACATTTATTTTTATTTTGATACATATTACATTTATGTCCGATATTTATTGATTTTGTTGGCAAAAATATGCTATAAAACACAAAAAATTGTCAATTTGAGCAGTAGAATTTCAATTTAACAGAAATGACGAGTAAAAACCCCATCTATTTCCTTCGAAATAGATGGGATTTTACTCCTGTATTTAGCTGCCAATATCAAATAGATTAAAACTATCGCTCAAATGAACACATTTTGTAAGCAGAATAGCTCTTTCATCATCACTTGCAATTAACAACTTCATATTTATCTATTAATTTGTAATTATATGACTATCAATATAATCAAACAATAATTTATGCTATTTTAATAGTTTTACTTTGATAGTTCTGATGGATAATGCTATTTTTGGAATTCAAACAATAAGAACTAAAAAATGTATTACAATGAAAGTAGAACAAGTCATCAACAATTTGAAAGGCAGATTTCCAAATGAGCCGGAGTATCATCAGGCTGTAGAAGAGGTATTACATTCCATCGAAGAAGTGTACAATGAACATCCCGAGTTTGAAAAACAAAATTTAATTGAACGTATCTGCATCCCCGAACGAATTTTCACCTTCCGTGTTACCTGGGTCGACGATAAGGGTAATGTAAAAACAAACATGGCCTACCGCGTTCAGCACAACAACGCAATAGGCCCTTACAAAGGTGGTATGCGATTTCACGCTTCGGTATGTCCCTCGGTTCTGAAATTCTTAGCCTTCGAGCAAACCTTTAAGAATGCACTCACCACATTGCCGATGGGAGGTGCTAAAGGTGGATCCGACTTTAGTCCCAAAGGAAAGTCGAACGAAGAAATAATGCGCTTCTGTCAGGCATTTATGCTGGAGCTTTGGCATCATATCGGTCCGGAAACAGACGTACCGGCAGGCGATATAGGGGTTGGAGGACGCGAAGTGGCTTATATGTACGGTATGTACAAGAAGCTGGCGCGCGAAAACACCGGTACCTTTACCGGAAAAGGTCTTGGATTTGGAGGATCGTTGATCCGTCCCGAAGCAACCGGTTACGGTAACATCTATTTTTTGATGAATATGTTGAAGTATAAAGGGATTACCGATCTAAAAGGACAGGTAGTAGCAATTTCGGGCTCGGGCAATGTAGCTACCTACACCGCAGAAAAAGTGATAGAGTTGGGCGGAAAAGTTGTAACGCTATCTGATAGTAGTGGATATATTTACGATGCCGATGGTATTGATAGCGAAAAACTGGCCTATATTTTCGAACTAAAAAATCTCTATCGTGGACGTATTAAAGAATATGCCGACAAATACGGTTGTAAATACGTGGAAGGTGGTCGGCCCTGGAGCGAGAAATGTACAATCGCTTTGCCTTCGGCCACACAAAACGAATTGAATGGAGACGATGCTGAAATGCTGATGAATAATGGCTGCATAGCGGTGTCCGAGGGGGCTAATATGCCTTCTACTCCCGAAGCTGTAGAGATATTTTTGAAACACAAAATTTTGTATGGTCCCGGTAAGGCCGCCAATGCGGGTGGAGTATCCGTTTCCGGTTTAGAAATGACCCAAAATTCGATAAAGCTAAGCTGGACTAAAGAAGAGGTGGATGAAAAACTCAAAAGCATCATGAATAGCATTCACGCTTCGTGCGCAGAATATGGCACCGAAAAGGATGGCTTTGTAAATTATGTGAAAGGTGCCAATATTGCCGGCTTTATGAAAGTGGCAAAAGCAATGATTGCACAAGGTGTTCTATAATTGCTTTTTTGCTAGAATCTAAAATAAAAGAACGCCTTGGAAAAATTCCAGGGCGTTCTTAATCTTTTGTCTTTGTTCTTTAATCTATCATCTATTTGTAAAGTCTTTCCATTGCTTCGATAGTAGCTTCTCTGCTACCGAATGCCGAGAAGCGAACATAACCCTCGCCACTGGCACCAAAGCCCGCACCCGGAGTAGTTACAATATTTTTCTCTTTCAACAGGTAATCGAAATATTCCCAGCTTCCCATTCCTTCCGGAGCTTTTGCCCAAACATAAGGAGCATTTACACCACCAAAAATGGCATATCCGGCTTTTGTCAATCCGTCGCGAATAATGCGGGCATTCTCGGTGTAAATATCGATAAGGGCTTTTACTTGTTTCTTTCCTTCTGGTGTATAAGTGGCCTCTGCCGCACGTTGTACCACGTACGAAGTACCATTAAACTTAGTACATTGACGACGATTCCAAAGTTTATTCAACGATACAGGTTCACCGTTTTCCGAATAACCCATCAATTGTTTCGGTACAACAGTGTATCCACAACGAGTTCCTGTAAATCCTGCTGTTTTCGAGAAACTGCGGAATTCGATGGCCACATCCTCAGCACCTTCAATTTCGTAAATGCTATGAGGTACGTTTTCTTCAGTAATAAATGCTTCGTAAGCCGCGTCGAAAAGCAGAATCACATTGTTTGCTTTCGCGTATTCTACCCACACAGTCAGTTGTTCTTTGGTCAATGTGGTTCCGGTAGGGTTGTTTGGATAACAAAGGTATACCAAATCCACTTTTTCGGTTGGAAGTGCAGGTACAAAGTTGTTGGCAGCGTTGCACGATAAATACACCAAATTAGTCCATTCGCCGCTGGCAGTAGGTTCGCCCGCACGTCCGCCCATAGCATTGGTATCTACATATACCGGATAGCTTGGATCGGTAATAGCCACGCGGTTATTTTTATCAAAGATATCACCGATATTTCCGGTGTCGCTTTTTGCTCCATCGCTTACAAAGATCTCATCAGCTTCGATAGTGATTCCCCGGGCTGCAAAATCATTTTCAACGATAGCTTCACGTAAAAAAGCATATCCTTGCTCAGGACCGTAGCCTCTGAAAGTGGCTGCACTGCGTTGTTCGTCAGCAGCTTTAATCATTGCATCCACAGCTGCATCAGGTAGGGGCAGACTTACATCGCCAATTCCCATGCGGATGATAGGAGCAGTTGGATTCTCTTCTTTATGTTGTGTTACTCGTTTTGCTATTTCCGAAAATAAATAAGTTGCCGGAATCTTGATGAAATTCTCATTAATTTGTGCCATAATTTAGTTGACAGTTGATAGTTGACAGTTGATAGTGCCGACTATTACGATTTATGTTATTGTTTATTTTATTTCTCTTTTGTAGTTTTGAGGGCAAAGGGCTACGATTAGTCTATCACCTTCTGATTATCTGGAAGATTAGGCACATTATACCTCTCCCTCAAACACCGTAGTTGCACCACCGGTGAGGTAAACGTGGTTATCATCGGCCTTCCACTCAATGGTGAGTTCGCCTCCCAATAGCTCCACGGTTGTTTTCCGTTCGGTATGTCCGTTTAGTACTGCTGCCACCACCGAAGCACAGGCTCCTGTTCCGCAGGCCAGCGTTTCGCCCGAACCACGTTCCCAAACACGCATTTTTAGGCGATCTTTCGAAAGCACTTCAATAAATTCGGTGTTGGTGCGACGTGGAAATATAGCCGCATTTTCAATAACCGGACCCACTTTTGGTAAGTCAAGTTCGCTAATGCCGGTGGTAAATATCACAGCGTGTGGATTTCCCATCGAAACACAGGTAATGTTATAGCTTATCTCCGGGCTAAAGGTTACCGCCTCGTTTATAACTCTATCTTGTTTGAAAGTGGTAGGAATCAGCTCACCATTTAATATCGGCTCACCCATATCCACGGTTACACTTTCCACTTTGTTGTCGGTATCTACTGTCAGTTTCAGAATTTTTACACCGGCCAATGTTTCAAGCGTCACTTCCTTTTTGTTGGTTAATCCTTTGTCGTATACAAACTTGCCAATACAGCGCGAAGCATTTCCGCACATTTCCGATTCGGATCCGTCGGCATTAAACATACGCATTTTAAAGTCTGAGTTCTCCGAAGGTAAAATCATTACCAATCCGTCAGAACCAATGCCTTTGTGGCGATCGCTGTAGCAGATAGCAAAGCTCGCAGGATCTTCAATTTTTTCTTCGAAACCGTTCACGTATATATAATCGTTTCCGATTCCATGCATTTTGGTGAATTTCATATTCTATGATGGTTGTTTTTTAGTCAAATTAGTTGTAAATAGTCTGCAAATTTAATCAATAGCACAATAAGGACAATAAACTAGCTTCAAAGGTTTCAAAATAATACCATTTATTTACGATATAGCATAATTTTAAAACGTTTACTTATGCTTTGTTTTAAATGAGGCATAATATTTGATAATTTGATATTTGAAGTTTCAAAACTGCGGAGCACAATTTGTAGCTAATGTTTGGTTAAGTAACTGATTTCATCTATAGGAACTGCAATTTTAATCAATTGATTCAGAAGTCAAACAGCATGAAACGGTTACGAATTATCTAATTGTAAATTAAAGTTTTATTCGTTTCTAAAACACGAAAGATTAGTATTTGTTCGAAAAATTCTTTATCCAAACTCGATGCCAATAAAAAAAATGTAGTATTTTTACAACCGAAATCAAAACGAACACACAATGGTATATAAATTCACAATGCTATCCGATGAAGTGGATAACTTTGTACGCGTTATCAAGATCGACTCGGAAGCCAAATTCTTCGAGTTGCACAACGCTATTCTCGATTCGGTGAATTACGAGAAAAATGAGATGACATCCTTTTTTATCTGTTCTGATAATTGGGAAAAAGGGCAAGAGGTTACTTTAGTGGAAATGGAGTCGAGTTCAGAATACGATAATCTTACCATGGAAGATACTACTTTGGAAGAATTATTGTCGGAGGAAAACCAAAAACTGCTTTATGTTTTTGATATGATGTCCGATAGAGTGTTTTTCATGGAGTTGACCGAGATTATTCCACTCAAAAATTTGAAAAAAGCAGTTTGTGAATCGGCCGAAGGCGATGCACCACAGCAAATAATGGAGGATGATGGAATTGTTATTGCACCACCAAAAGCTGTTATTGATGAAGAATTTTATGGTGATCAGGATTTCGAAATGGACGAACTGGACGAAGAAGGTTTCGGTGAAATGAATTTTGATGATAGCAGTCTTTTTGCAGAAGATCCAAAGTTCTAAATAACGTACAAGAAATTTGATAAAAGACAGAAAATAAGCTCGTTTATTTTCTGTCTTTTTTGTAATCAATAACACCCTTTTAAAATAATGGACACCAGCGATAACTGTCAACTATCAACTATCAACTATCAACTAAATAAGACTTTACTCGTTATTCTTGGCCCCACAGGCGTAGGGAAGACAAATATTAGTCTCCGATTAGCTGAGCATTTCGGATGTCCTATCGTTTCTTCCGATTCGCGACAGTTTTATCGCGAGTTGAAAATTGGCACTGCAGCACCCACCGATGAGGAACTCAGTCGCGTAAAGCATTATTTCATTGGATCACATTCCATTTTCGACGAATATAACGCCGGTCAGTATGAACAGGACGCTATTCAATTGTTGGATGAGTTATTTCTTGTACACGATGTGGTCATGTTGGTAGGTGGATCGATGATGTATATCGATGCTGTGTGCAACGGTATGGATAATATTCCAACGGTGGATGCAGAAACGCGCACTTTCTGGCAACAACAGTTTGCTGCGAATGGCTTAGAATTCATACAAAATGAATTGAAACGTCTTGACCACAAACATTTCGAAGAGGTGGATCAGCAAAATCCTAAACGTATCTTGCACGCTTTGGAAATCTGCAGCATGACCGGAAAGCCCTATTCCGATTTACGCACCGGTGAACGCAAACAACGCAATTTCAATATCCTTAAAGTAGGCTTGAACCGACCGCGCCCCGAATTGTATGACCGCATTAACGCCCGTGTAGAAGAGATGATGACCGAAGGTTTGCTGCATGAAGCTGAACAGTTTTTTCAATACCGACACCTCAACACCCTGAATACTGTGGGCTACAAAGAACTGTATGAATACATGAATGGTAATTGGACGCTCGACTTTGCGGTAAATATGATTAAGCAAGATTCCCGTCGATACGCTAAACGTCAGCTTACCTGGTTCAATCGTGACAAAGAAATACAATGGTTCGAACCAACAAACGAAGACGAAGTTATCGAATTTGTCAATAATAAAATATATAAATGATCATGTCATGAATATTTTCAAATTATTTTCACTAATACTTATTGTGTCATTTATTTGTACTTCTTGTTCAAATAAAGTAAATAGAAACGACTCAATAGATGGTAAATCAATTGAATGGGTAATTAGTTATCTAGGGAAACCTAATTATCAAAAGGAATTTATTTTGTCAGAAAATCCGTACGAATATCAATATGGCTTGTTGACTTATTTCCCAAAACCAGAAGGTAGGAATATACGAATAAAAGAATTTGGTTGGAAAACAAAATTCAATGAGAAAGTCGTTTGGTTTCATAAAAAAAATCGTAATTGGGTATCAATAGATAATATTTCCTGGAACCCAAACAGAATTACATTCTAATTCAAATAATAGTAATAATGATTATCAAAGAAAATATATCTCTTCTTTCATACAATACCTTTGGCATTGATGCCAAGGCCGATTATTTTATAGAATACAGTTCTGTAGAAGAACTCCAAACGGCCTTACAATCGGAAATTGTCAAATCAAATCGCCTGCTTCATATTGGCGGTGGTAGCAATTTACTTTTTATGAAAGATTTCAATGGCGTGATACTTCATTCGGCTATTAATTTCATAAAGAAGGTGAGCGAAGATGCCGATACCGTTATGCTGGAAGCCGGGGCCGTTGTGAATTGGGACGATTTTGTGGCCTACACGGTTGAAAACGGTTGGGGAGGAGTGGAGAACCTTTCGCTTATCCCGGGCGAAGTAGGAGCCTCCGCTGTGCAAAATATCGGTGCATACGGTGTGGAAGTGCAGGATGTGATTACAGAAGTGAATGCCGTGGAGATAGAAACGGGCGAAACTAAAAATTTTTTGGTCGAAGACTGTCAGTACGGTTACCGCGAAAGCATCTTCAAAAAGGAACTGAAAGGAAGGTATATCATTACTTCGGTTGTATTTAAACTACAGAAACAACCTGACTTTAAACTCAATTATCAGCATTTGGAAGCCGAAGTATTGAAAAATGGCGATATCAATCTTCAAAACATTCGCAAAACGATCATTGCCGTTCGCGAAAGCAAGTTGCCCGACCCTAAGATTTTCGGGAACGCAGGAAGTTTCTTTATGAATCCGGTGATCTCGAAAGCTCATTTCAACGAATTACTAGTTCAATACCCTCAGATGCCACATTATTTTGTTTCCGACACAGAAGAGAAAGTGCCGGCAGGTTGGCTTATCGACCAGTGCGGTTGGAAAGGCAAGCAGATAGGCAATGCCGGCGTTCACGACAAACAAGCGTTGGTATTGGTCAACAAAGGCGGCGCCACCGGTGCGGAAATCGTTTACCTGGCCGAACAAATCCAAGCCTCAGTAAAATCCAAATTCGGCATTGAACTACGCGCTGAGGTGAATTATATCTAGATAATCTGAATTCCATTTCTGAGCAATAAAAAAATGGCTATCTCGAATTGAGATAGCCATTTTTAGTTTATATTTTAAACAGAGATGTTACTCTTCTGTTACTGTTACATTTTGAACTTCCCATGTTCCAGCTGCAGCTGTTGAACTCAGATACTTGAATCCTAAAGTAATTTTCTTGCCTACGTAGCTTTTCAGATTTATTAAACCTGAGTAAACAAAAACATAATCCGCATTCGGCATGTAATTTGGAATTGTAACTTGTGTCCAGGTAGCAGCACTAGGATCGCCTGTGGTGTAATTTTCAGAAACCCACAGAGTTGCCTCATTTGTAGTTGTTCCAAAGTATTTACCTGTGTGGTTAAATGTAAGTGTTGCAGCAGACTTGGTAGTTAAATCAATCTGTGGTGAAATCAGCCAATCTTCATTTTCGAGATTTGTCACCAAATAACCCGACATTTTAGCACAAGTATAAACAGCATCCCAAGCCCAAACCGGAGTTCCTTTAACGCTATATGTTGTAAAGTCTCCAAATCCACTGGTTAAGCCCTTGTAGATTAGTATATCCAACCATTTACCGCCTTTATACACAAATGTTTTAGTTGCAGGATTATTGGTTTTATATTTTGCCCAATTGGTTCCATCATAAACAAATACGTCATTAATAGTATTGGTAACTGTGCTGCTCACATAATACTTATATCGAATAAGCTTAACATCACCTGCCTTTGCATATGGATATTTTACTAATTTAAGCCAAATCGGAATATATAAATCTGGGGAGACAGATGAAGAAAAATTGTTATTTTTACCTGGTTGACCGCTAGCAGTACCCATAGCAGCATAATCTGTTGGTGCAACTAATGCATATTTGTTTGCTGCAACAATAGTTAGAGTGTCATAAGGAGCACTGTAATTATAGGTTACATTAGCAACAGATTTCTCATCAGCATAAACATATTTCGTGTTTAGCAATAATGGAATTAAAGTGCCCGGAGGTGTTACATTTTGAAAATACTTGTTTGTTGCAATTGCTTTCGCATTAGTTGAATCAGTAGCATTTGCAGCTATTTTTAGGGCAGCATTTTTAATCGTAGTATAATCTGCATCAAGTAACGTATAAGTATAGCTGGTCAAATTCGTGGGAGTTGAAGCATCTTTATACCCCTTGAAATTGTGTTCGTTGTAATCTTCTGAACAAGAAGAAAGTAAGGCAATAACTGCCAAGCTTAGTATGAAATATATCTTTTTCATTGTTTATCTCTTTTAATAAATATGGACTCTGAATTAAAATCTAATTTTTAAAGTGGTCATCCATGTACGACCAAAACCATAGAATACCTGAGCTGTTTTCCAAGTATGATCACTTCCGTCGGCTGCATCCATGATATATGCATTATCAAACAAATTATTTATGTTTCCAACCAATGATGCTTGATATTCACCAATTCTGAAATTGTATCTTGCGTTAAAATCAACTGTTACTGCATCAGGAATTTGCCAAGGTTGTTGGAAATTATTGTCCCCAACATTGGAGTTGATTTTGAAACTAGCGTAATTACGTCCGTAGTAATTAGCATCGAATCCAACATAGAATCCTTTCAATATTTCATAATCAGAAGTAAATGCGGCAGTCGTTTGAGCAGAGTTACCTACACGAATACCTTTCAGATTTACATTTACCTTAGCGTGATCAGGACCCATCAATGCAACCACCTGACGGGCGGCATTTACAGGTTGACCTTGCGTGTCGTACATATATCCGCTAACATTACTTTGCCATGTATTATCTTGAATTGATACCATTCCTCTTAGTTCAAGATGATCAAAAGGGCGGGCAACAAAATCAAGTTCTACTCCTTGGTGTAATGCATCTACTCCTTCCAAATTAGCAACGGTGATGTTTAGCGGATCTTTTGTATCCGTTGTCACCATTGTTTTATTCATCCATTTTGTGCGATAAACGTTTACATTTGCCGAAAGATATTTTGATTTATATCCGTATCCAACCTCGGCAGTAAATGCTTTTTCGTTAATTCCATTAGGGTTTAAAGTGTTACTTGTCGTTGATTGAAGGAAAGCACCTCCCGAAAAATAAGGAGCACGGGAAATTATACCTACATTGGCAAATACATTATGATTCTCGTTTAAGTTGTAGTTAGCACCACCTTTTACAGAATAACCTATATTGTTTGCTGTTTTCGATTTCGCATTCGCAGCATCATAATAAAAACGATCATAACGCCATTGTGATGTATTGGAAGCTGACAAAGAAATAAATGAACTTAATCCGTTTTTATTATACTCAGCTTGACCAAAAACACCTTCGCTGGCCACATAACCATCATAATCGCGATAAACAACATCACCAACACCTACTTTTTTGGTTTTCCAATCAGTATTGCTTAACAATGGACGTAATGATGTTGCGTCAATAAAGAAGTTACCGCCGTATAAGTCTGTAATTTTATTAGTGTGTGTACCTTTATAGTAACGTAAATCCACTCCACCATAAACATCAATGTCTTGTCCTATTTTAGTAGTGTAGGTTGACAAAGCACCATACCAAATATGGTTATTAATACTACTCGACATTACCATTTTAGAACCTGTTTCGCTGGCTTTGTTTAAAGTGTAAATTGCGCCATAGTCAAAGGTTCCGTCGGCTGCTCTAAAGATTGTATTAGGAACACCCGATCCTGAAGCTGTTCCGAACCAGTTATTTCTGTCAGCACTAGTGTAACCCTGACCGCTATAACCACCACCATCACCTATGGATACATACAAGGCGGTTGACAAGCTAGATTTTTCATCTATAGTCCAGAAATGGTTCAATGAAATCTGAGGTTTGTTATAGTAATTGTATGAAGAAGCTCTTTGTTGTCCGTTCATGTCAAAACCATATGAAGCATTATATTTATATTTCATTGGTTGTTTCTGCCATTCCGAAATTAAAAGTTTGTCGCTGCTATTACGTTGGTTATGCCATTGTGGCGCCGCAAATGCAGTCAAAGATAACTGATGAGCATCATTTATAATTTTTGAAATGTTTACGAAGTATGAATATGACTCAAATTGTGTCCCCTGAACATATCCATTACCTTTTGTCCTTGACCCCAACAAAGTAATTGCCCAGTTGTCTTTTGTCAATCCGGTAGAAACTGCAAATCCAATTTTTTCATAACCATCGTTTCCTATACCATAAGATGCCGATCCGCCTCTCTTTTGATCTGTCGAGCGTGTTACAATATTGATAGAACCTCCTAATGAAGGAGCTGCTACCTTCGACGCTCCCAATCCGCGTTGCACCTGCATAGAGCGGGTTACATCAGAAAGACCTGCCCAGTTCGACCAATAAACACCACCCCATTCCATATCATTAACAGGAACACCGTTAATCATTACAGCGACGTTGGCAGCCTCAAAACCACGCAAGTTGATACGTGAATCTCCAAATCCACCACCTTGTTTAGTGGCATATACCCCCGGAGTTGATTTTAATATTTCAGGAAATTCTTGCGATCCTAATTTATTTTCAATTTGCAATGGTGTAACAACAGAAAGGGCAACCGGAGTTTTGCGACGAATGGCAACTGAAGAAGTCACAGTTACATCTTTTAATCCGACACTTTCGCTCTCCATTTCAATCTTTCCTAAATCTTGGTCACCCGTCGAAATTTGAATCGTTTTACTTGTGTATCCTACATAGGTGAGTGTAAGAGTTCCCGAATTGGAAGATAGCTTTACAGTGAAACTACCATCCAAAGTAGATATCACACCCGTACCAGAAGCAGGATTATAAACACTTACTCCTACCAGAGGTTCGTTTGTGGATTTATCAACCACTACTCCTTTCACCAAACCTTGCGAAAACGAAAGCTGAGCTATCATAATCACAACAAAAAATGAAATAACTTTTCTCATAAAGTTGTTAATTTGTTAGACGTTGTTTTTAATTTATTTTTCAATTTGTGCAAATATAATACATAATTTGTTAAGCGTTATTACAGAGTAATGAATATTTATCAACAATTCATTCATATATATCCTAAATTTCATATTTCTATTATTAGCAAATTACTATAAACTTTCAATTTGAAACTATTTTTCTTAATTTGTTCCAATTATTACAAAAGGAACTTTGAATATTTAGAATATGAAATTATGAGTGTTGGAAAAAGGGGAAGATTCACTGAAACTATTTTGTAACACATATTTCAATAATTAATGAAAAAAATATCTCATTTATATTCATTAGCCAGATATTGGTAATAAAATGCTCTTTTCAAAACTATAATTCAATAATTGTGAACAGGATATTTGTCTTTCAAAAAATGACTATCTTTGTACCCCGCTATTTTTTTAGTGAAATGATTTAAACATCGTGCTCGTTTCATGTTGAAGCTACCTGATAAGATTTAGAGTATACTAAAAGAGAGTATTATTATCAATATGTTTTTCGAAAGAAAATATTAGTGACAAATGCTTTCCTAAGGCTGGCTTATAACTTGTAACTAATTACTTGTAACTATTTTATGGAATATAATAAGAAATTTATGCGCAAAGCAATAGCTTTGTCAATCCAAAATATAGAAAAGGGCGGTGGTCCTTTCGGGGCTGTTATAGTAAAGGATGGAAAAGTGATAGCCACCGGTGTAAACCGGGTTACCCGAAACACAGACCCTACTGCGCACGCCGAAGTAACAGCCATTCGCAAAGCTTCCAAAAAATTAGGGACATTCGATTTGGCCGGTTGCGACATCTATACATCGTGTGAACCTTGCCCCATGTGTCTGGGAGCTGTTTATTGGGCTCATTTGGACAAAATGTACTATGGCAATACTAAAGCTGATGCCAAAGATATTGGATTCGACGATTCGTTTATTTATGACGAAATAGAATTAAAGCCCGAGAAACGAAGATTAATTACGACTCAACTACTTTCGGATGAGGCCATTGAAGCTTTTAAAGTATGGGCAAATGCTGAAAATAAAGTTGAATATTAAATTACTAACATCATACACAGCAAATTTAAAATAATACGCAAAGCAGTTGACTGTTGACTGTCGTCCGTAGCCATAAAAATGATTCTTTCTGATTTTCAACAATTATACGCCCTTCATCCACAAGTCAAGGCACTTGTCAACTGGGCTTCTTCACTCGAACCAAACGTAAAAGTTAGCGGTTTGAGTGGATCTTCATCGGCACTGGTGGTAGCATCGCTCTTTAAATCTCAACCCAACACCCAGATTTTGGTAATGAATGATGCCGACGAAGCTGCATACCTTTATAACGATTTGAAATTTATACTCCCGTCCGATGACGTATTTTTCTTTCCATCATCTTTTAAACGAGCTATAAAACTATCTCAACTGGATGCTGCCAATGAAATTTTGCGAACCGAAGTGCTCAACCGCTTGGCAAATAATGCATCGCCCTGCGTGGTAATAAGCTATCCCGAATCGTTGATACAGAAAGTAATTTCGGTAAATGGCATGCAATCCAAAATGTTGAAAATGAGAGTTGGCGAGAAGCTTAGCATTGATTTCATAGTGGAAATGCTGTTGGATTATGGATTTGAACGCGTAGACTTTGTATACGAACCGGGGCAGTTTTCCGTCAGAGGTAGTATTGTCGATATTTTCTCGTTTGCATTTGAATTGCCATATCGTTGCGATTTCTTTGGTGATGAGGTAGAGTCAATTCGTGTTTTTGATATCGAAACGCAATTATCGCAGGAACATAAAACTGAGATTATCATCGTTCCGGATTTGCATCGCGATACAACTTCGCCACATGTTTCTTTTTTTGAGTTTATTGATTCCAATACATGGTTGACTTTCTCCGGTGTGCATTTTGTGAAAGAGAGGATCAATCAACTTTACGATGAAGCGCTGGTAAAAGCCAATGCGGGCGATCATAAAACGGCCGGTTTGCATAAAACAATGATTACCGGCGATGAATTTATTGAATTGATACAGCCGTTTCGTAAAATTGAATGGGGTGAAAAGGCCGTTTTTAAACATAAAACAACTGTTTCGTTCAATACTTCTCCACAGCCGATTTTCCATAAGAACTTCGACCTGGTGGCTGACAACCTGAAAAAATGGACAAACGATGGGTATAAAATTTATATTCTGAGCGATAGTACCAAACAAACCGACCGTATTGCAGCCATTTTTTCCGATAGGGGTGATGCTATTTCTTTTCAACCGGTAAAAAATACCTTGCACGAAGGATTTATCGACCATGATTTATCACTTCTGTGCTATTCCGATCATCAAATTTTCGATCGTTTTCATAAATTCCAACTCAAAACAGATAAAACGCGTTTAGGAAAAGTGGTGATGACTCTTAAGGAGTTAAACCAATTTCAGCAAGGCGATTTTATGGTGCACGTTGATCATGGAGTAGGGACTTTTGGTGGATTGGTGCGCACCAATGTGAACGGAAAGATGCAGGAAATGGTAAAACTGATTTACAAAGATGATGACATCATATTTGTAAGCATACATGCTTTGCACCGCATTTCTAAGTACAAAGGCAAAGAAGGTGAAGCCCCACGCATCAACAAGCTTGGCTCAGGCGCATGGGAACGACTAAAAGAACGCACCAAATCGAAGGTAAAAGACATTGCTCGTGAGCTCATTAAGCTGTATGCAAAACGCAAGGCGGAACAGGGATTTCAATATTCGCCTGATAGTTACCTGCAACAAGAACTCGAAGCATCATTTATATACGAAGACACTCCCGACCAGATAAAATCGACCGCCGATGTAAAGAAAGATATGGAATCGACTTTACCCATGGATAGATTAGTATGTGGCGATGTAGGGTTTGGTAAAACTGAAATTGCTATTCGTGCTGCTTTTAAGGCAGTTACCGATAGCAAGCAAGTGGCCGTATTGGTGCCAACTACCGTTCTAGCCTTGCAACATTATAATACTTTTAAAAGTAGATTGGAAGATTTTCCATGTACCATTGAGTATTTAAGCCGTGCCCGCTCGGCCAAAGAATCGAAAGAAGTAATGGAACGTCTGGAAAAAGGCGAGGTGGATATTGTTATCGGCACACACAAATTAGTTGGCAAAAGCGTAAAGTTCAAAGACCTGGGATTATTGATTATTGACGAAGAGCAAAAGTTCGGCGTGTCGATAAAGGAAAAACTAAAAGAGATGAAGGTAAATGTGGATACACTTACCATGACAGCTACGCCAATTCCACGCACCTTGCAGTTTTCGCTGATGGGTGCGCGCGATTTGTCCATTATCAATACGCCACCGCCCAATCGCTATCCGGTACAAACCGAAATTCATTTATTTGACGAAGATGTTATTCGTGAAGCTATTCAGCTGGAAATGAATAGAAATGGACAAGTTTTCTTTGTAAATAATCGTATTCAGAGTATTTATAATATTGAAGCGCTGATAAAACGACTTATCCCGGGTTGTAGGGTAGCAGTGGGGCATGGACAAATGCCGGCTGATAAATTAGAAGAGATTATTGTTGATTTCATTGATTATGAGTACGATGTGCTGGTTGCTACCACCATTATCGAATCGGGTATTGATATTTCGAATGCGAATACTATTATTATAAATAGCGCTCATAATTTTGGATTGAGTGATTTACATCAATTGCGGGGTAGGGTAGGACGAAGTAACCGAAAAGCTTTCTGTTATTTGCTTGCTCCCGAAATGAGTTTGCTTACCCCTGAAGCTCGTCGAAGATTGCAGGCTATTGAAACATTCGCAGAGCTAGGGAGTGGTTTTAATATTGCAATGCAGGATCTTGATATACGTGGTGCCGGAAACATGCTGGGAGCGGAGCAGAGTGGATTTATTGCCGATCTGGGATACGAAACCTATCAAAAAATTCTGAACGAAGCCGTTCATGAATTAAAAGATGAAGAATTTGCAGAACTTTATGCCGATGAACGTGCTGAAAATGAGAGCTCAACCATTTTTGTAACCGATTGTCAGATTGATTCCGATTTGGAAGTTCTGTTTTCATCAGACTATATAGAGAATGTATCTGAACGTATTAGTTTGTATCGCGAATTGGATAGCATCCAGGATGAAGCTAGTTTAATTGAGTTTGAAAAACGACTGGAAGACCGGTTTGGGAAAATACCTACCGAAGGACAAAGCCTTATGTTGGTAGTAAAACTGCGTTGGTTAGCAATGCGTTACGGCGTAGAAAAACTGGTACTCAAAAACGAACAAATGACAGCATTTTTGGTGTCGAATCCTCAATCACCTTATTATCAATCAGAACCGTTTGGTCGTTTGTTACAATATATGACTACTCATCCACGTAAATGCCAGCTTAGGGAGCGGAATATGCGTCGTTCGGTAGTATTTATGGATGTAAAGACGGTAGAGAAAGCCTGGGAAATATTTACTGAGGTAGGAAGATGAGAAAACCGCATTGCCGTTAGTTGAGAAAACTCCTATATGATAGGATTTGAGGTGTTGGTTTTCGTTGTAATCTGCCGTCCATAGAGGATACCCGAAGGCGCAGCCCGCCATTAAAAACCAGACATTTCTCGTTTAAATTTTAAACGTTGAGTTTTCCAATCTCAGAACAATGCGGTAGTCTTTTTCTATTACAAATGTACTGTATTTTATTTATTCTGCGGGCATTTTATGGCAATAAAATTAGTTAAATGTGAGCATTGTCGATTTATTTAATGGCAAGTCGGTAGAACTCAACATATATGAAAAAAATCTGAGCTAAAATTTCGCTATTTAAAAGAAATTATCTACTTTTGCCATACTAAAAAACGGATTAACAAAGGAACTAATTATAATAAAATCTTATGTCAAAAAAAGTGGAGAAAAAACAAGACGAATTAGAAAATGTAGAACACGTTCTAACGACTTCTGAAGCGTTTATTGAAAAATACCAAAAACAAATTTTCATTGGGGTTGGTGCAATTATTCTTGTAGTACTGGTAGCTCTGTCTGTTAGGAACTTTTACCTGGAGCCACGTGAAGTTGCTGCCCAAAATGAAATGTATAAATCACAAGCTTTTTTTGCAGCCGATTCGTTCCGCGTAGCTTTAGAAGGTAACGAGCCTAATTCAATGGGCTTTAAACAAATTGCTTCGGAATATGGCTTTACAGCTTCCGGTAAATTAGCTTCGGCATATGCAGGTATCTGTTACTATAGACTAGGTCAATATGACAACGCTGTTAAATCACTTTCAAATTTTGATGGTGATGATTCTTATTTTGCAGTTTCAGTAATTGGTTTAACCGGTGATTGCTATGTAGAATTAAACGAAACTTCTAAAGCACTTGATTATTTTGAAAAAGCAGCTGATTTGAATAATCAGGTAATGAGTCCTGTTTATTTGAAAAAAGCCGGTTTGGTAAACGAATCGCTGAATCAACTTGATAAAGCTGAAAAGAATTATACCGAAATCAAAGAAAAATATCCTAAAAGTCCGGAAGCAGCTGATATTGATAAATATCTGGCGCGAGTACAAAAGTAAAATTTTGTAACGGCAAAGAAAATAAAAAGCTGCTTCCGTGAAAAGAGGTAGCTTTTTCGTTTATCTATAACTTCGAAAGTTTTTTGCTCTTCTATTTTGAGCTTCATTACAATCAAAAAACAATAAAACGTTTATTTTTATGGCAACTCAATATCAAAATCTATCGGAATACGATGCCGATTCAATGCCGGACAAAGCAAAGGTCTCTGAACAGCAATATGCAATTGTTGTAGCCGATTGGAATCCGACAATAACGCATACATTGCTTAATGGTGCTATAGCTACTTTAGTTGATGGCGGGGTTAAACAATCTCAGATAAAAGTGATTCATGTACCGGGAACTTTCGAACTCACCTACGCTGCAAAGCAATTGCAAGAAGACTACTATTGTCTGATTGAAAATAAAAAAGTGCACAAATATGTTGCTGTTATCGTTCTTGGATGCGTGATACAAGGCGATACGCCTCACTTCGACTATGTTTGTCAGGGTGTAACTTATGGAATTGCAAAATTAAATACAAGCGCCGATGGCTGTCCTGTTATTTTTGGAGTACTCACAACCAATACCTTACAACAAGCACTTGATAGAGCCGACGGAATACATGGAAATAAAGGCATAGAAGCTGCAATTACTGCCATAAAAATGGCAAATATTATTTGGTAGTTTCGTTTGAAATGCCTATCTTTGCACTGCATTTGAAAGGAAAACGGGTAGTTACCAAAGTGGCCAACTGGGGCTGACTGTAACTCAGCTGTCTTTCGACTTCGGAGGTTCGAATCCTTCACTGCCCACAAATTTTGATAAGTCAAAATTTCATTTCAAAAGCAAATTGCGAAAGTAGCTCAGTTGATAGAGCATTAGCCTTCCAAGCTGAGGGTCGCGGGTTTGAGTCCCGTCTTTCGCTCCAACAAAAAAAGAGATATTAACTTCGGTTAGTATCTCTTTTTTGCTTTCCACAATATCCTACTGTTGCAGAATATAATGAAAATTTTGATGTTGTAATTATAGTCTACTCATAAACTTTTCGATATTTATAACTACTCGGTCGTGCGTACCTTCGCCAACCACACTGCCGGTGGCATCTGTAACTACTAATTGAAATGAATAGTTGCGACCTTCAAATGCTACAACTTTTGCTTCGCAGCTTATCTCGGATCCAACTGCACTCGCTTTTAGATGTTTAACATTAATTGCTATACCTACGCTTGAATCTTGCTCAGATAAATCATCGATACATTTCATGGCCGTATTTTCCATTAATGCAATCATTGCCGGTGTCGAAAAAACGGGTAATAACCCTGAACCTAATTGTTCAGCCGTTTGATCTGAATTTACTATAATTGTTTGTGAAAATGAATTAAGCATCCTGAATTTATTGTATAGTTAATCAATATTGAATTATATAACTCAATATAAAAAAGTATTTACTGTGTGAAACACAACACTATGAATACTTCGGTTTTTTCTCTCTTTTCTCAGCTTTCTTTTCCTTAGCGGTTTTCAAAGGCTCTTTTTTCTCTGTCTTTTTTGCGTCTTGACTTTTTGCCATAATATGCTTTTTTTATTTTAAAATTATTTTTACCGATGTATTATGCAAAAGTACAAAATTAAATCGTGATTGAACTTGTTAATTCAATAGTTTTTATTAGTTTTGTCATCTAACATAATTAATGTTATTGGAAGTGACCTAAAAATATCATTGCAGGTTGGTTTCAAATAAATTCAAATTACGTATAGTTCAGATAAATAAGAAGATACAAGAAATACAGCAATGCAAACAATGACTAATAATATATATATCAAATCACATGTTTTTTGTTTAGTTCTTTTTCTTTTTTTATCTGCCAGGAGTTATTCTCAAATTCCAGAAGCTATACTTACTACACAACACACAAGTGCATCAGTAAAAAATGAAAAGTTGACTATTTTACGGAGTTATGAAATCCTGATAAATAACAGGGATGGTGATAAATATGCGAAAGTGAGTATCCCGTACTCAAAATTAAATAAGGTTTCAAACATAGAAGCATTTATAAAAGACATACATGGCACAATTATCAAAAAGCTCAAAGCAAGTGAAATTACCGCACGATCAGAGATGCAGGATTTTTCATTATATGAAGATAGCTATGTAAAGGAATTTACCCTTCTTCATAATGTTCACCCCTATACTATTTGTTATCAATATGAAGAACAACAAAGTTCATTTTTGTATATAGACGACTGGACACCGGTTATAAACAGGGAAGTACCAACTTTAAATGCAACATTATCACTGGAAGTTCCCAAACATTACAAAATAAATTATTATTCGCAGCATATTGATAGTTTGAAGACAGATACACTTGAGAATACTATCCAATATACTTGGCGCACCAAATACACCACACTTCCTGAGCCGGAAATCTATTCGCCTGACATAAGTAATTACTATCCTACTGTATTGATAGTTCCCGAAAAATTTAATTATGACAAGACCGGTTCTTTCAAAACATGGAAGGAATATGGTAATTGGCAATATAGCTTATTAGCAGGACTTAATGTGTTGCCCGAAAGCGAGAAAATGAAAATCAATTCATTAGTATCGGGTGTGACTGACAAAAAAGAGATGGTGAGGATTTTATATCATTATTTACAGGATGAGACACGCTACGTCAACGTAACGATTGAGACCGGCGGCATGAAACCCTATTCTGCAGAGTATGTTGCAGTAAATAAATATGGAGATTGCAAAGCCTTATCTAATTATTTTAAAGCAATTTTAAATTATGTTGGAATTAACTCCATTTATGCAAAAGTATACGCAGGGGATGTAGTCAGAAAAGTAAATTTAAAGTTTCCCTCTCAGCAATTCAATCATGTTATTTTGTGCGTTCCGCTTCAATCGTCCGATAGCCTATGGTTAGATTGTACAAGCGATGGACCATTCAATCATTTAGGTACTTTCACGCAAAATCGTGAAGCTTTTTTGGTCGAAAACAACAACAGTTACTTTACAAATACGCCCAGACTATCAAAGGAAAATGTGTTGGTTTCCAGACATATTAAAATTCAGAAGGATTCAACAAACAAAATGATTACAAAATTCAGGAATACTTATAAAGGAGAGTATTTTGACGCTTTGTCTGATGTTTCAAAATCGCTTGATGAATCAAGTAAATCGAAAGTGATTGTGAATCATTTAATTGAAAAAGGCTTCGCTATAAATGATTATAAAATAAAATCGTATCATCGCGATTCGGATTATATTTCGCTAAATTATTCTGCTACGAATGAGAGACTATTTCAAAGTTATGGAAATGAGCAATTGATTAAAGTCATTCCATTTTCTCTTCCGAATTTTAAAAATTCAAAGGTGCGTAAATTTCCGGTACAATTAAATTATCCTATAAATAATTCGGATACGTTGGAGTATGATATTCCTACCGGATATAGTATTTCCTCTATACCCCAAAACGTTTCTTTCAATACGATATACGGCGGATATAGTGCTAAATATGAACAAAAAGACCATCAAATCCAAGTTGTAAAAAACTTCTATATAAACTCCGGCAATTATCCTTTGGAACAATATAAGGAGTTTTACGAATTTGTAAAAAAGATAATGGACATTGAATCTAATTGCTATATAGTCACAAAAAAACAAGATTAAAACATGAGAAAATTATTACTCGTACTACTAATTATATGCAGTAAAATTACAGTAGATGCACAAGATGATTTTAAACAATATGGTAAGGTCGGGCTAGAGGCTATCGATTATAAGTTTTGTCCGTTTGATAAAGCTGCTGAAGCTGTTGTACTTTCAGACCTTGGAGAATCATACTTTGTGCAAACCTCAAATTCCTTTGAAGTTGTTTACGAACGTATAACCCGAATTAAAATTTTCAACGAGGCCGGAATAAAATGGGCTACAGTGGAAATTCCATTTTATCGGGAAGGTACTGTTTATGAGAAAGTTGAGAACTTGGAAGCGTGTACCTATAATTTTCAAGATGGAGTGTTGACAAAATCAAATCTTGATTTAGCAAATTGTCATGTCGAAAAAATCAATGAATCATGGAATCAAACCAAATTTGCAATGCCAAATGTAAAACCTGGCTCAGTCATCGAATATAAATATAAAATTAGATCGGATTATGTGTTTAATCTTCGCGACTGGGAATTTCAATGGAAAATTCCAGTCTTGTCAAGTAAATATATAGTCAAGATGATACCGTTCTATCAATATTCGTGGCTGTTGCAAAAAGCCAGTAAATTTGATTCCCAAACTTCCAATGTAGATCAAGGTCTTGAACAAAATTTTGGAGGTGCCAAATATCACGATGTGATTTCTGAATATGAGATGAAGAATCTTCCTGCATTTAAGGATGAAGAATTTATCGCAACGAGTGATGATTATATAATAAAACTTGATTTTCAATTATCAAAAGTCATTCAAATTACTGGTACTTCTACAAATATTATGACAACATGGCCAGAGCTGGTAAATGAATTTTTGAAGAACGAAAGTTTTGGTGGTTATTTAAAGAAGAGTCGTGAAATAGCAACAAAACAATTTGATTTAAGTGAATTTGCAAAAAAAACTCCGCAGGAGAAGTTTGACAGTATTATGACTTTGGTGAAGAATAACTTTAGTTGGAATAAAACGAATAGTAAATTTGCTTCAAAATCTCCAAAGAATTTTTTAAAAGATAAGTATGGAAATGCTGCAGATATTAATCTGTTTACAATAGGTTTGCTAAACGCAGTTGGTATTGAAGCAGTTCCGGTAATCGTCAGTACCCGGAAGAATGGACGGATTAAATACGATTATCCTTTCAGCCGTTTCTTCAATTATGTCATCATCTTCGCAACTATTGATGGTAAAAATATACTTGCTGATGCTACCGAACCTCAGGCAGCGAATGACCAGATTTCTATAAAGTGTATGAATGATAAGGGATTGATGATAAAGAAAGATCAGGTAAACTGGATCATGCTACAACCTTTGTTGGCATCAAAAAAGGTTAGTAAGTTGGTTATCGACGTGTCGGACTTGAGTCAAAGTGCCGGTATTGAAACATCGGAAACAAACCAGGATGCGTTAAACTCAAGGAATGAGTTTGCATCGGATTTGAATGCATTAAAGAAAAGTTTGACAGACAAAGGATATAATTTACCTGATTCCAGCCTTTCAATCATAAGCAGTTTACCTAAAACGCCTTATCAATTCAAATATAAAACAGTAGATACTCCGGAAATTATAAACGGGAAAATTTATGTATCACCTTTTTTACATGAAATAATAAAGGATAACCCTATGAAACAGCCAACCCGAACTTATCCCATTGATATGACTTATCCAACAAAAAGAACCTACTATTCGGTGATAAACTCCCCCAAAGGATATAAGGTTGATTTTGTTCCTGAGAAAATCAGAATTGATAATGATCTATTTGAAATGGATTATAATGCTATAGTTGATGATAATAAAGTTGTGGTGTCTTTTTCGTATTACTTTAAACTTCCTGTTTATAACGCTGTAGATTATGGAAAAATAAAATATTACTTCAATGAAATTATAAAGAAGGGAAATGAAAAAATATCTTTTGTGAAGAATTAGTTACAAACAAGATTAAAACATGAGAAAATTATTACTCGTGCTGCTAATTTTATGCAGTATAATTACAGTTGATGCACAAAATGAATTTAAACAGTATGGTAAGGTCGGACTTGAATCCATTGATTATAAGTCTTGTCCGTTTGATATAACTGCTGAGGCTGTTGTACTTTCAGACGTAGGGGAATCGCATTTTGAACAAACTCCAAATTCTTTTGAAGTTGTTTACGAACGTGTAACCCGCATTAAGATCTTTAATGAAGCTGGAATGAAATGGGCTACTGTGGAAATCCCATTTTATCGGGAAGGCGATATTTATGAACAAGTTGAATTTATTGAAGCAAGTACTTATAATTTTCAAAATGGAAAACTAATTAAATCAAATCTTGATTATGCGAATTGTCATGTCGAAAAGATCAATGAATCATGGAATCAAACCAAATTTGCAATGCCAAATGTAAAACCGGGCTCAGTGATCGAATATAGATATAGAATTAGATCTGAATATATATTTAATCTTCGCGACTGGGAATTTCAATGGAAAATTCCGGTCTTGTCAAGTAAGTACATAGTCAGAAGAAATCCATTCTACCAATACGCGTGGATATTACAGGGAGCCAATAAATTTGATTCTCAAACTTCCAGTGTTGATCCGTCTGAGCAAAATTTTGGAGGTGCCAAATATCACGAAGCGATTTCAGAATTTGGAATGATAAATATTCCAGCATTTAAAGATGAAGAATTTATCACCACCAGTGATGACTATATAATTAAGCTTGATTTTCAGTTGTCGAAAGTGACACAAATTACAGGGATTTCTCAAAATGTGATGACCACTTGGCCGGAATTGATAACAGACTTTTTGAAAGATGAAAGTTTCGGCGGATATATCAAAAAGAGTAGTGAGATAGCTGCTAAACAATTTGATTTAAAGAGTTTTACGGCTAAAACTCCGCAAGAAAAATTTGATAGTATAATTACTTTGGTGAAAAATAACTTTAGTTGGAATAAAACGAGTAGCAAGTACGCTTCAAAAACTCCAAAGAATTTTTTAAAAGATAAGTATGGAAATGCTGCAGATATTAATCTGTTTACAATAGGTTTGCTAAACGCAGTTGGTATTGAAGCAGTTCCGGTAATCGTCAGTACCCGGAAGAATGGACGGATTAAATACGATTATCCTTTCAGCCGTTTCTTCAATTATGTCATCATCTTCGCAACTATTGATGGTAAAAATATACTTGCTGATGCTACCGAACCTCAGGCAGCGAATGACCAGATTTCTATAAAGTGTATGAATGATAAGGGATTGATGATAAAGAAAGATCAGGTAAACTGGATCATGCTACAACCTTTGTTGGCATCAAAAAAGGTTAGTAAGTTGGTTATCGACGTGTCGGACTTGAGTCAAAGTGCCGGTATTGAAACATCGGAAACAAACCAGGATGCGTTAAACTCAAGGAATGAGTTTGCATCGGATTTGAATGCATTAAAGAAAAGTTTGACAGACAAAGGATATAATTTACCTGATTCCAGCCTTTCAATCATAAGCAGTTTACCTAAAACGCCTTATCAATTCAAATATAAAACAGTAGATACTCCGGAAATTATAAACGGGAAAATTTATGTATCACCTTTTTTACATGAAATAATAAAGGATAACCCTATGAAACAGCCAACCCGAACTTATCCCATTGATATGACTTATCCAACAAAAAGAACCTACTATTCGGTGATAAACTCCCCCAAAGGATATAAGGTTGATTTTGTTCCTGAGAAAATCAGAATTGATAATGATCTATTTGAAATGGATTATAATGCTATAGTTGATGATAATAAAGTTGTGGTGTCTTTTTCGTATTACTTTAAACTTCCTGTTTATAACGCTGTAGATTATGGAAAAATAAAATATTATTTCAATGAAATTATAAAAAAGGGAAATGAAAAAATATCTTTTGTGAAGAATTAAGCATTACGTATAAAAATGAGGCTGTATCAAAATGATAATTTGATATAGCCTCATTTTTTTCAGATATGTAATTATTTCTCTCTTGTTCTGAACGACCATGTAGGACTAAATGCGACCTTAGTGCCGTCGTATTTGGCCACAACATACCAGAAATATGTTGTGCCTAATTTTAAATTACTTGTGGTAACTTCTTGCACTTCAATATTCTCGCCTAGTAATTGTTGTACTGTGGAGTTAGACTCAAATAGATAAATATTATAGGTCAATTTTGTACCCGTTTTGTTACCTTCCACTTTCCAATTTAAAGTGATGGATAGATTTTGATCTACAGCTCCATTTCCAGGCACAGGATCGTATATGGATACATTACCTATATTGGTATCATCTTTAAAAATTACACAATTCATTTGAGTACTATCATTCTCATAAACAGCAACTGAAAGAGAATTTGTCAGATAATCTTTCTTCTTTATATTTACAGCCACTTCTCCTTCCTTGATTTTATGAATTGTAAATTTTCCGTTAATATCTGATAATACTGAAACACTGGCAGGTGTTGTAGTTATAAGAGCTCCCTGTATGGGCAGAAATGTTTCTCCATCCATTACCACACCTGTGATAGAGCCATAACTGACTATTTCCAGTTTTTCGGATTCGCACGATACGATTAACACTAAACAAAGTACGCTAATAAAGAATATAGTTCTTTTCATAATCTGTAGAATTATTTTTGTTTCGTTTTTATAAAATAGACTTTAATTCCAAGTGAAATACCCCAGTCTATATCATTGTAGCTACCGGAACTGCTTCCATCAAAATCGTCGCTTAAATAATAATCTAAGCCAGTTGACAGAGACAATCCCAATTTGTGGTTAATCATATATTCGAGTCCAAATAGTCCGTTGAGCTTGGGTAAGTAGTATTTCCCTGATAATCCCACCCCCAGGTGATTTCTATCAAACCCACCTCCTAAACTGCAAAACGGAGTGAGTTTTTCGAAGGGTAAAAAAACATAGCGCAATGAGATGTTGCCAAAATAAGAATAATCATCTACTTTTTTTTGCACCATCAAGCCACGGTATCCGGCTTCAAGATCAAGGTTAAGATAAGGATTGATGGCATAGCCAACAACTAATGAAGACTTAGCTCTAATGTCGCTTTTAGAATAATCTCCTGAATATGAGTTGGTTCCCGCATTAAGTCCAACCGTCAGTAAACCGCGATTATTTTTATCTAATCTTCTGCTTAAAGCATTGTCAGATTCGTAGTTAATTCGCTTCTCATCCTGATAATTCATAAACGAGACGGATGCAGTATCTTTCGGATTTTCAAGTCCCCACAGTTTATCTTTTACACCTTCAATAATCAGACTCTCAACGGCTTTTTCGATGGCCTCTGTGACGCAAATTTCAGAAGGTTCATTGTACGTAAAGCCGGTCTCGGCTTCAAGTAATCTTTTGGCTTTCACGTATCTGAATAATCCGACCGATACTTCTTGAGAAAGAATTGATTTTGTGGTGTATACGGTTTTTAAAACCTTGCCATTGGCAGTTGATACCGCGCGAATATATATACTTATACGATCTTCGCGATATTGCCCCGATAAGTCCGCCCCGAAATATCTGATACCGGCACCACCGGTTAGTATATTCGATTCGTACGAAATAATTCCGCCTTCAAGAATGACACCGGCAAATAAAAGTGCGGGTAGGAGTGATTCGCTGTTTTGATCTTTCCCTTCATATTGTGCGCGACTTGTTCGGATAATCTTTCTTTCATTCAATAAGTTAGCCATGTTTTCGCGCTCTATAGGAATAAACCAGCCCGATTCTTCCAAGGCACGAATCAGGATAGTAGTAGCACCTTGCGTTACTGCAGTCGACCAACTGGCACCACTTTCGGATGGTTTGTATTGGCCGGTCTGGTCACGAAATTTGTACACAGCCGTAACAATTTTTTCCTGAGGTTTAGGTAAATCCAACAATATTCTTTTAGCAGGTGATTCGGGTCCAAGAACAGCTCTTCGGGACTGCAATGATTGGCGCATATATGGACCACAAGCAGCCGCAAGAAGAACTATGCTAAACAGATAAATGACTCTTGGCAGAATAGTTTTTCGTAGCATAATTAGTTAGCTATGAGAATGAATAATCAAAAATAAGGGACTGAAACAGTTGTAGAACTTCCACTTTTGTTGTCAACAATAGTAATGTTCAATCCAGATGACTGATCACCAATTTCTATCTGATAATCGCCGAGTACATACGTTCCGGCACTTAAGGCATCTTCTCCAAACTGACGTGAAACGATTTGTCGAGATAGTTGACTTAAAATTTGCCTGTTCAAACTTTCTGAAAAATCTTTTAATGGATCAGTTTTGTAGCTACTGGTGCTACTGGTAGTGGTTTCTTTGATGTCATTCTGTGCCTGCGCAGAGCTCATTAACCAACTGTAATTGTATGGATTTCCACCAAATGCGGGATTTTTGGGAGTATAAACCAGGTCTTGTGCATAGGTTTTTGCCGTAAGTACGAAACACAAGACAAACAGAATTTGTAAAATAGCTTTCATTGTGTAGATTTTATATGTTAGTAATCAGCGAGTTGAATGCCTTACTTATGATTAATAGATCCCAGATCCAGCTAAGTCTTCTCCATTAAGCTGTCGGGTTATTTCTTCATAATTTGCCAAGTAGTTTTGTGTTGTTGCTACTGCTTCTTCGGTGAGCGCCTCGAGAATATCTTGTCTCGGTTGAAGAACGCCTTGATATACAACATTATCATTTATAGAAACTTGTATCAGGGTAGATGTTAATCGAAAGGGTTTTTCTGAAACTGTGATCGTGAAGTTTTTCGATCCATTTGGAGCATCCCAATTGGCATAAAATAAGTCATAAAAATCCTTGCCACTTTTGGTTTTTGTATCATCCACCAACAACCCATCAATCTCGATCTCAACATCGTTCGAATTGGTAGGCTTTAATATTACCTGCTGAATGATTTTTTTTAAAGAAGCAGGTAATGGCTTTGATTTCAATGAATCTGTTTGACTTACAGCTGAAATAGAAAGCAGAACAGACAAAACGGTACCGACAATCATGCTCATAAGAATTATGTTGTAAATGACAATATGAAGTTGAAATTCGTCTATTTTATTATGCTATTTCATTGGAAATAAGAAAAATGATTGATCGATAACTACCTTCATATCATTGCCTTTTTGATTAATTTCAATTCCTCCTTCTGAGTTTAGCAAATCATTATTCACGTGGAGCGACAAATTGGTTCCTGTTTGGATAAATGTATTACCGGTTATTGATGATCTGGAATCATCATCGGTTTTCAGAGTTAAGTTTTCGCCTGTCTGAATCACTTTGTCAAATAAAACTTGATCGGTTTCATTCTCTTGCCGATAACCTGTTATCGAATTATTAGTCCCTTTTTGAAGTGCCAGTAAATAATTATTATTTCCTATTTGTTCAGCCGAAATAGTATTGTCGGAACCCTGTTGAACCGCCATAATCCCATTATTATTACCATTTTGGGATATGGTCATTTTGTTACGTTCTCCTTCAACAATATACCCATTTCCAACATCAGGCGTTTCTGCTATCGAAGCATTAGTTGTCTCTGTTCCAACCGAGCACTCCGTATTATTGCCGGTTAGCATAGCCATGTACCCCAATTGAAAGCCAAGCAATAAATTACCACTTCCAATCTGACCAATAATTAACTCATTGGAATTACCTGACTGAACTGTGTAGGATTGATTGCTCATTTCAGAATTTGCATCGTTTTGTTGTTTGATGTCTGCCCTGTTTTGGTTACCAATCTGCTGGGTTAAAGCATAATTACTAATTCCCTGATTCAAGGTTTGAAAAATCATTATGTTATCTATCCCCGGCGTTCGAATCTGCTGAATCGCTTCATTCGTATCTGTTCCAGTATTATTGAGTATTTCTTGCGAATGCGTGGAAATAATACTCAACAAAAGAAATAGTAAATAGAAAATTAGCTTTTTCATATTTTTGTTCAATTATCCCCGACTCATAAGCGAGTCGGGGAGTTATTCATCCTAATTTAGTGAATCAAGAACAAAGCTTAAATTGTAATGCTTGATTCTATGTCGTCCTTTCAGACAGACCAAATCAAGGCATTGTTTGCGTTACAACAGCATAGCTGCTATTGCTTGTTTGCAATATAGTGCTCGAATTATCGCCACCGGTTTGTGTTTGAGTTGCAAAATTCGAAGATCCATCTTGAGTGATCATTGCATTGTTTAACAATGCAGCTTCACCCAACGAAGTTTGATCCTGAAGAGCATAATTATTAGAACCACCAAGTTGAACAATTTCTGCATTATTTGAAATATCGGCACAAGAAAGTCCCGATTTTTGAATTTGGATTGCTTTGCTGGCAGTTGAAGCTTGATCTATTTTAGCCTTGTTCATCATGCCTACCTGACTTTGATCTGCAGAATTTCCCAATCCTGATTGATCAACCTGAGCTTTGTTTTCTATGCCTAATTGTTTTTGCACAGAGGTATTTAAATCACCCGATTGATTTACACTGGCCATATTTAATCCACCAAAATCCTGAATCTGTTCTGAAGTATTATAATCACCGGATTGATCTGCATCTGCAAAATTCCCGATAAATTTTTGATTTTGCATGGATACATTGGACGATCCTGATTGATCTGCCTTGGCAATATTCAAACCACCGTATTGAATCTGGTCGGCTTTATTATCATTACCCGATTGATTGATTTTGGCATCATTTGCTGCTCCGTTTTGACGTTGGGTTGCAGTATTCAAATTACCGGCTTGGTCAATCAGGGCAATATTGAAGCTACCTTCTTCTTCCTCTAGTAATTCAATATCCTGTCCTTGTTTTGCATTGTTTTTATTACCAGCTTGATTGATTCTGGCTACATTACCATTTTTTACCTGGTGTTGCGAAGCATAATTTTCATTGCCACCTTGAATAATTTCTCCAAATGTTCTTCCCTGAAGTAAATGTGGTCCCTGAACCTGTACTGCCTCATTCTGATTACCCGATTGAGTGATGTATGCTTCAATCTTACCAACTGATAATGGGAATCTCGCATTTGAAGTTTGCTCAACCTTGGCTTTGTTTGTTTCTCCGGATTGAATTATCTCAGAATAAGTATTTGTTTTCTTATTCATATTTATCTGAGTAACTAAGGCCGTATTTGCTTTATTTGATTGGTTTACATACGATTGATTTAAAATCCCTTTTTGATCAATCGTTGCATTTTGGTCTTGTCCGGATTCTGTTACATTTGCGATATTAGATTGTGCGAAAATACCTCCTGTAAACAATAGGAGAGTTGCGATAATATAGTTTAGTTTTTTCATAACGATTATTTTAAATGTACTGGTTAGTTAAATTGAATGTAAGATAAATTTCAGTTTATTACCCCAACTCTCGACGAGTTGGGGCTTTAAACCTTATGCCTGTTTGATTCTAATCTTAAATAGTTACAGAAACTTTCCAGGAATGTAATAACCGGTATAATATTTAAGCTTTTAAATTTGTATATCTTGTGTATATCATTTTTTATTAAATTAATATAAATTTGACCTTCAAATTCATAGCTATACTTACCTGATAAAAACTTCTGTAGTTATTTAACGCTCACTACTTATGGGACCATCATTTGAGATACAACTGCATGGTTTCCATTGCCAACTTGAGAGATTATACTTGAATTATCACCACCAACCTGAACTTGTGTTGCATAATTCAAAGCACCATCCTGACAAATTTGTGCATAATTTTCTATTGCACCTGCACCAGGTGAAGTTTGAGTTTGTTCGGCAATATTACCGTCACCACCCTTTTGACCGATACATGCTTCGTTGTAAGGATCATAATTTGTGCCTCCACGAGAAGCTCCTAAGGTAGTTTGGGTTTGCTTAGCTGTATTATAACCTGATTCCTGATTAATGCCAGCAGAATTTAAATTGCCGACCTGCAATTGATCAGCTTTATTATAGTTGCCTGATTGGTGTACATCAGCTTTACTCTTCCAGGAATAGTCCTGTTGAATTTGAGTTGAAGTATTTCCATTGCCTGCTTGATATGCTTTTACATCATTAGCCCAACCATCCTGAGTTTGAGTAGCTGTATTATCGCTTCCTCCTTGTTCGATATAGGCAATGTTTGCACTTCCTTCTTCTTCAGGAAGTATTTTTGCATCTTGGGCTTGCATGGCTGTATTTCTATGGCCCGATTGAACTATTTTTGCATCATTGGCATATCTCAATTGATGTTGTGATGCATAATTTTCGTTGCCACTTTGTACAATTTCTGCAAGTGATTTACCCTGCTGATTATTTGTCAATGTTGGACCCTGCACTTGAAGCGCTTTGTTCAGATTACCAGACTGAGTTGTAACAGCTTTCAAAGCTCCAACAACATTAGGATTAGTCGTTAACGATCCATTGGAGTTTTGCTCGATGGTCGATAAATTCTTTTCTCCCGATTGATTAACCTCAGAAAGAGTACTAAATGCTGCATTGTGATTAATTTGAGTTACTTTGGCCGTGTTTTCTAAGTTAGACTGAGTAACGTAGGATTTATTTAAAATCCCGTTTTGATCGATTGAAGCATTTTGTCCAGTACCCGATTCTGTGACATTTGCTACGTTTGTTTGTCCCAATGATACTCCTACAAACAATAGGAGAGCTGCGATAATAAAACTTAACTTTTTCATAAGATTTGTTTTTTTTGTTGCGTTAAAAAATCTTGATTATTATATAATACCGGTTATTTTCTTTGAGATATAATTGCCTGATTATGTGCTCCTTCTTGTTTTATATTTACATCCGATTTTCTATCACTCTGAATTATTGAGACTGTATTTCTTTCGCCACTAACACTAATTTTATTATTTGTATTTGTTGAATCGGTAGTTGAGGTCATTATTTTTCCATTTACCTTTACACAGTTTGTTGAGCCGGATACTTTTATTGAAAAATGAGATGTATCGGCCGCCAATTTTACTACTATGGAATTTTCATTTGTTTTGCTTTTGCTTGGTTCATTTTGCTGACCCCAAACAGTTGTGCTCATCAAAACAGAAAGGATGAAAGTCATGGCGCAGCTAAGTAATTGATTCTTCATAATGCTCTGATTATTGTGTTTAATATAAATGATTCTGATAGAAATTTCTTAGAGAAAAATAAATAGTCAGATATATTCGGGGATTTGAGCTGATAAATTGCAATTTAAATACTACGACATAAGATTGTATTAATTGCTACAAAAATTTATTTTACACTTAATGTATATTTAGTTAAATATATTTAACTGTTGGTGCTGAAGTATGCCTCTCTTTTGAAAGAAAGCACATAAATATTTGAACATTAAATGCGAAATGAATTAAAACTAATAAGATAGTTTCGTTGTGAGGAGTTGAGCGGTCTGCCAGGTTTGATTTCTAAAGATGCCTAAATCTATGTATATCAGAAATAAAACCCTCAAAATAGATTCATGATTAAATTCTAACCGGGTTTAGTTACTTTTTAATCAAGAGTTGCCAATAAATCAAAATAGTATCTTTCGATAGGTCTTTTTTAGAGCTATGTAAAGCTCTATGCATAGTAATTGTTATTTTTTATAACGATCTACAAGTTGTAATAATTACAATATTGATATAATAATATATAATATATTATAATTTGTCTTAATTGTACGTCTGCAAATATAGAACTAAATACGACACGTGAAACACAAAGTGCTATTAAAATATGTTATATATTGTTTATGTATTATAATATATTTAGATAATTTCGGAAAGACCTTATCTGGTAAGCATTTACAAAAAACACAAATAGTGATACAATTAACTATAAAAACAGGATTATGAAGAAATAGTGAAATTTGTAATTCACATAGAAATAAAATTTAAAATGCGCTCTCGATAGAAAGTTCCCGAGAGCGCATTTTTAAAGTAAAAAAAGCTGACAAGTCTAAACGATTTGCCAGCTTTTAAAAGTATAATGTTCTTTATAACTAGTATATCACCTTTTGTAATATACAAGTTGAATATCAAATATAAGAGTAGAGTAGGGCATCGATGGTAAGAAGTCATCACCATACGCAAGTTGTTGTGGTAATACAATGGTTCTTATTTCGCCAACTTTCATCTGCATCAGATTGTAAGTCCACCCGGAGATGAGCTGATTCAATTTAAACATACGTGGTGTAGCAGTTGCATTACCAACCGGAGTTGTGCCTGAATAGGTCTGATCAAATACGGCTCCACTAATTGTTCTTCCTCTGTAATTCACATAAACAGAGTCGGTAGATATTGGGCTCTCACTAGTTTGATCACCTTGTGTTTTAATTTTATAGTAGTAACTATATCCGGCAGGAGCAGATGGGATTTCATGCAAAACATAACCAGCGCTATCTTTCATATTTGCGAAATAAGTTTCATTTTGTGTTTTCCATTTTGCAACTATCTCTGCAGAGTTATCTTTCATGCATGAGTAAGCCAAAATTAGAAATAAGGACATAGTGAGAATCATCAATTTATTACTCTTCATATTTTCTTTTATCGTTACACTTAATTCAAATTCATTGAATGCCCGATGCATTCCGCTTAAATTTTTATATGTGATGTTTTTAAATGTTATTTTCAATTTCTGAAACCTCTCCAATCATTTGGTAACCAATACTATGGTGGTTTACTAAATAAAGGTTAGGGTCGGCAGCCAATAATTTTCTCAATTTGCAAATATATACATCCATGCTTCTTGCTTTACGGTGTGATTCACTGTCATTTGCCCATATTTTTTCAAGAATAGTTTCACGTTGTACCAGGCCATTTGCATTTTCAACAATTATTGCGAGTAATCCGGCTTCTTTTTTGGTAAGATAAGTCGATTGATTATCTAGTGTCAATCGTTTTCTGTGAACCTCAAAAATGTATTTCCCTATTTTGTACGTTTTTACTTCCGATGGTTCATAAACATCCTTATTTGCTCTTGCGCTGGATATTCCACTAACTTTCGACCTGTTTTTGAATTTTATAATTCTCACTAAATCTTCAATACTAAACGGTTTGTTGAGATGAATTTCATTTTCAATATTCAATCTCACAACCTTCATTAATTTAGGCAGAAGCACAATTACATAGGTGTCCGGATTTAATTGATGTATTTCATCAACCATCTTAAAACCGTCTTCTCCTAACAATGCAATATCGATAATACACATTTTATGCTTGTATTCGATAAAGGCTTCAAAACCTGCTTTTGCATTTAACATTAAGTCAACCCGAAAATTTTTGCGAACTAAGAAATCACTCATCATTACACCCAGATTCTCATTTTCTTCCAGTAGTAAAATTCTAAAATTGTCGTCACTCATATTCCTGTCATTTTTATTTTTGTAATTTTTTTATTTTATGAGATAAAGATAATATTTAATTTTGAAATAAAAATGGATAATATCAATTCCGTCTTAAAGTCGCATATTTAGGGCTATTTTTATCTTAATATTCTAACTGACAATGTTATTTAGATGTTTTATTAAAAGAAAATAAATCAAAAAAATATTTTTTTAGATATTTGCAAGTTGAAAAATATGGTTCGCACAACTAACTCTAAAAAAAGAATTGCCACCCATGTCCGCAATTTTAAGCAATAAGTTTTTAAATTGTTGCTTATCATCATCGTTCAAAGTGGATACATGAATAAAGCAATCGTGAGGGTTCAGTCGCAATGCTCTATCCCAGCAATTAGAGGGTAAATCCAATTCAGACAGTGCAATTTCAATTGCCGCCTGATCTCTTTCGTCATCAATAGCTCCATCAGCAGAGGCAATCATCTGATACAGACAATGCAAAATGGATAATTTCTGAATCATTTCAATAGTTTTCATACAGTTTTATAATTGGAACACTCGATTTTATGGTTAGGAATAGCTATTCACACTATCCACTCTTTCCCAGGTTATTTTTTTGTACACAAAAATACGGTTTACATAATAAATAGCCATCAGATAAACCGGAATAAGCAATAAATTAGCAAGGTAAAACCATTTCAATAAAAAATAATGCGAGACTCCAAGTAGCACAGCTACCAGTATTAATCCCATTACTTTTAAAAATGCAGCTCCGCCCTGAGTGGCTATTTTTTCCATCCCAAAGGGGAAATTTGCATTTTGATAATAGTAGAATACTATGGTAAACAGATAAATAGCCAACAAAGCAATGATAACATCGGGTAGTACTTTTAGTCCCCAAATGGAACAAACAACGATGGCTAATAGTGCATAAAACGGAATAAAGAAGCGTGCAAAAGCTGCTTTGATAAATCCTTTAAAATAACAGGCAGGTGAGGAGAGAGGCATCGTTTTAAAAACCCATGCGGCATGTTGATTATTGCCGCTCACCAACGAACCTGATAGAGAAGCACCGATGAAAACGAAAGCATAGAGAATTAGTAAGTATTTGTAACCTTGATTTAATTCATTAAAATTAAATGATTTGTTGAAAAATGGAACAATAATCATGATTACAATATACCCGAATGCCGGTAGCAAGGTTTGCTTAAACAATCGCTCGCGCCCCGACATAATCCATATCAGCTTAAAGGCCGCTTTTTCATCCTGACGGTGGATAAATACAGCAGATAGTATTCTGTACCACAAGCTTTCACGCCCATTCTCAGTTTTTATTTTGGACACTCTGTCACCTTGTTCCAAGTCCATTAGTTTACGGTTGAATACAGGCGTTAGATATTTACCGGTGAGATAAATAGCTATCGGTGGAATAATTAATGCTTCAGCAATAAAAATAAGATGTTGCTGATCAAACATCCGGGAACTCAAAGCTTCTATTAAACCCGAAAAAAAAGCGGGTGGAACCAGATAAGTATACCAATAAACCGGTAGAATCATGTTCTCGATATGCGTCTTATCTACCATATTTATACCAAATTGATAGGCTAACATAAACAGAATAGCAATAACTATCTGAAAGTACATCAGCAAGTTCTTTAATTTCTCACCACTGGCAAGTCGCATAATAAGCAAGTAAAGTACGTTGGCCAAAAACAAGGTAAACAACACGTTCATGAATATGGTAAACGAAAATATCAATGCTGAAGCAATTCCAAACTTGAAAACGGCAACAGCGATTGAAATAACCGAAAGATTAAAGGCCATTAACGACAGGTATATGAATACATGCGCATTACGAGCCAAACTAATGGTGTTTCCTTTAATAGGAAGCGGCTGAATGATAACATTTTCGGAAGTATCAAACAATATGGTGGTGAATTCAGATATAATCATCATCGCCATCATGGCCATCAAGAAAGTATGCGAAAAATAATAGTACGTAAACTGCGATTTAATCATCAATAAAAATGTTGCAAAGAATATCCCAAACAGAATCTGCATAAAGGATTGTTTGAGCAATGCATTTTCAGTTTCTTGTTTTGATTTATTCCCCAATCCTTTCATTCGTCGGTCGTCCATGGTCAACTTTAGTTGAAGAATGCGGATAAACTGATTATAATCGGCATCCATTTTTTCAATAAACCAACGAAAAGGTTTAAAAAGCGAAAGTAAAAATCGAATCATAAGGCTTATTTTTCGAATGCGTTAATGAATGCTTCTGCTTTTTCGCTGTGATTGGTGTTTCCTGTCAAGCGAGTGAACATTTTCTCTAGATTTTCATCGTTCGATAATTTGTTCAGTTCGTCAAACGACCCGTCGGCAATCACTTTTCCCTGATCAATCAATATTATTCGATCGGATATTTTTTCCACCACGTCCATGAGGTGTGAACTATAGAACACCGTTTTTCCTTCGCGGGCCAAATGGATAAGCATTTCTTTGACCATGATGACTGAATTAGCATCTAGCCCCGATAAAGGCTCGTCCATAAATATAAGGTCGGGATTATGCAATAAAGCCGAGCAAATCATTACTTTCTGACGCATACCTTTCGAGAATGTTGCAATTCGTTGATTCAGATTTGCTTTCATTTCGAAGATATTCATCAATGCTTCTGCTTTCGACCGGGTTACTTCATTTTCCAAACCACGCATTTCGCCAATAAACTCCATAAATTCCATTGGAGTAAGCGATTCGTATAAAACGGCATTTTCAGGAATATAACCTACCTGCTTTTTTATTTCCAGGGTGTTGGTGCGAAGATCTTTTCCGAAAATGCTTATATCACCATCAAATTCATTGATCAAACCACAAAGAATCTTTACGGTAGTTGATTTCCCGGCACCGTTTGGCCCAATATATCCAATGATTTGTCCGGCAGTAATTTCTAAATTAATACCGTGTAGAACTTGCTTTTGTCCGTATCTTTTTTCGAGATTACGAATCTCAACGATGTTTTGGTTATTCATTTGCATTTAGAGTTTATAGGATTGTAATAAATTAATACGTTTTTCTACAAATACATTTCATATCAAATAAGTTCCGTAGGAACGATCTATATTGTTACTCAAGGTTTCAACCTTGGGCAATGGGAGAATAAGCTTCCAACTCATCTACCTCAGGCTCTTCAATAGCTTTTCTATTCCTGAATAGAAAATAGATGACAGCCAATGCACCAAGCAGGAAGAAAACAGCCACTATTGAACCTTCGAAACCAAACTCACCACCATTCCAGTTATTGGGTGTAGCATATTTTGTTTCAATAAGTTTATAAAAATTCAGACCACTCACATTGAAACCAAAGATAGGACCTTGAAAGAAATTCCAACTAAAGTGTAGTGCTATCGGAAACCAAAGATTCCTGGTATACAAATAGGGAAGACCCAGTACCACTCCCGAAAGGAAGATGATAGATAAACCAACCAGATTGGTATTGGGGTTACCCAGGTGCATTAAACTGAATATCAAAGCCGAAACAACCAATGCCACATATTTATTAAACGAAATGGCAAGGTTTCTGAGAATATAACCACGGGTAAATACTTCTTCGGATACGGCTACAAAAACAAAGATTCCAACACTATACACCAAATTCAACGCATTGAACTTAATGTCAACAAATTGAAGTTGATGAGTAAGCACAAGAATAGAAAACCCCGACAACATAATCACAAAACCCATGGCAAGTCCTAATGCTATATCTTTGACCATGTTGGTTTTATCAAGGCCAATGCTTGTAAATGATTTTTTATCTACTTTGGTGGTAAATAGCCATACTAAACCAAGGGTTCCAACCATTCCCATAAAACAGGTTACAAACCGCTGAGCTGTTGTTTGACTATTCGGTTGCATATGCCTAAAGTCTAAACCCACGATAAGACCTCCAATCAGTTCAAATATACCAACTATAACCAAATAAGGAATAATGATTTTCAGAATGTTTTTCCAACCCTGACTTTTGCCTTTGTATACTAACTCCATAATTGTTTTAATATTATTATTTATTTTGGATTAAAAATCATTTGCAATAATCTTATTTTGTATTTCCCAGAATAAAATTAATTAATGAGTTTTCACTCAAGTTTCCATCATCATCAAATTGTAATAAATCCACGGTTATTTTAGTTGAATGCATAGACTCCGGTTCCGGGTTCTCTGTTTTCACCACCAAATCACCAAACGCATCTTTCGAAAAGCTTTTAATAAGCTGCCCATTTCCATCTTTAATCAGGGTATTGCCAAATATATCCTTCTCTATACTGCTAACTTTTCGACCATCGCCATCTTTTATTATTGTATTGCCAAATATGTCTTTCGAAATTGTTTTGATAATCTGTCCATTTTCACCTTTAATCACTTTATCACCAAATATATTTTTTCCTATACTGATAATTGTTATTCCGTTATCATTTTTTATCACAGTATTACCAAATATATCTTTCGAGATAGTATTGATAGTCTTACTATTACCATCTTTAATAACTGTGTTTCCAAAGATATCTTTCGAAATAGATTTAATAGTTTGCCCATTACCATCTTTTACAATCGTACTGCCAAAAATGTCTTTCGAAATAGTTTTGATAGTTTGTCCTTTTTCGTCCTTAATTACCGTATCATCAAAAATATTTTGTTCTATGCTAAGAACTTTATGCCCATTATCTTCTTTAACAACTGTATTTCCAAAAATATCTTTCGAGATAGTCTTGATAGTTTGCCCATCACCATCTTTTACAATCGTACTTCCAAAAATATCCTTCGAGATAGTCTTGATAGTTTGCCCATCACCATCTTTTACAATCGTGCTTCCAAAAATATCTTTCGAGATAGTCTTGATAGTTTGTCCATCACCATCTTTTACAATCGTGCTTCCAAAAATATCTTTCGAAATAGTCTGGATAGTTTGCCCATTACCATCTTTTACAATCGTGTTTCCAAAAATATCCTTCGAAATAACCTTGATAGTTTGTCCGTTTCCATCTTTAATTACCTTGTTTCCGAAAATATCTTTCGAAATTACTTCTATCTTGTTACCATGCTCATCTTTTACAATAGTATCGCCCATTATATCTACAGAATAGGCTCTGATTATAGAAGCATGATGTTGGCTATACCCAAGGTTAATAAATAATTGGATAACAAAAACTAGAATTATCTTTTTCATAGTTAGATATTTAATATTTAATACTTATTTTATCGATATACTCATCCTGAATACCCGACACAAATACAACCATACAAACTGCACCAATTAAAGCAAATAGCATATCCGATTGGGTATCCCAAACATAACCTTGAGTTCCCAGAAATGCTTCGGCCGATTGACCTGAAGCAACAGCTACAAACCATTCAAACAGTTCATACAGTCCACTTATGCTAAAACAGACACAAACACAAAGAAATGACAACCATTTTCCACGTTTTACTATTTCGAGCCGCACAAACAATTCGCGAACAACCATAGCCGGAATAAAACCCTGAGCAAAATGACCTACCTTATCATAATTATTCCGACTTTGATGCAATAATTCTTTTATCCAATCAAACAACGGTACTTCGGCATAGGTATAATGACCGCCAATAAACAGAATGTAACAATGAATCAGTATAAAGATATAGGTAAAGTCTGTAAACCGAAACTTCTTAAAGCTGAACATTAATACCATAAAGCCGATGATACCGGGAAATACTTCAAGTATCCAGGTGAAATAATCATGAGGATATATACCCGATACTATCAACCCAATAAAAAACAATATGATGAATATTCTGATTTTAGTCATTACTCTATATGTTATTTTTACAGTTTAAATATATCTTTTCCCACATATCTCTATCTTATAATTCCGAAGGAATTGAATATGATTATCCATGAATGCAATGCATGGTTGAATACGAAAACAAAACAACCAACCACGGAGTGGTTGAATAGCTATATCAAAAGATAATATCTCAGATTCTTATATAATTCCAACAGATTCTTTCTAAATAAATTCGAATAAAGAAAAAGTCTAGCTTTTAAAAGTGATGAGGTAGGACCATTCTACAAATGATTACACTATGAACAAGTGAAGTAAACTATTCTTCAAACAATAATTGCATCTGACTAAAATCTTTCACTGATCTTACTTTAGGTGTTTTTTTAGGGATAAAACTTAAAATCGGATTATCGGTAAACACAATCAAATTTTTAGATGCACGTGTCAAAGCAACATAAAGGTTTTTCATGTCATTAAACTTATGTGCATTTAAAACAATGACTGTATCAAATTCCAATCCCTTTGTCAATAATGTCGTTCCTATACATTTACCATATACCTTTCTGCCAATTCTTCTAATGTTATTTCTTCTTTTTACCATTGCTTCGTATACTGATATTTTATTAATTTCAGCATCTTCAATTGTTGATACTAACGAATTAAATAAGTCTTTTCTATAACATTTGGATTTTGCATCAGGTAATTTAAAAAATTCTTGAATCATAATTTTAATCTCATGTTTTGATAACGTCAGTTTAAAGTTGTTTATTGAAATTGAGAGCGCTTTCGATGCATCTTGATCTTCAATTGATTGTTTCTTTATAAGGTCTTTATCATTAAACCATTTTTTTACGAGTGATTCATTTGAGATTTTTATTAAAACTTCCTTTAAAACATGAATAACATTAACAGCAGTAATCTCATCAATTTTATTTGCTAATAAATAAAAATTCTTATCATCAATTGATTCAATCAATATAGGAATATTAGAAAATTGTTGAAGAAACTTTATTCTAGAGTCAATATCGTATGAACCTGGATCAATGAATAGCACACTATCATTATTTTTTATTATTTCATAAATCTTCCTTTTCTCATTAAGGTAGTCATTAGTTATTATAGTTTCTATTGCTTTATGATTTGAAATTTTTATTTGTTTGTTGTCAATTAATTCAGTTCTAATATTTCCTAATTGTTTACCTAGTTCCTCATTATTTCCATTTTTCCATCTCCAAGGAGTTTCAAGTATTTGTTGATGCTGAAGAAATTCTCCCATATCAATATTACTTTCTAAATTTACAAGTGTCCCTGCAAAACTAAAGATACCTTGTAATGGGTCCCCTAGTATATGTGTTTTTAATAAATTGGAAATTTCTAAAATTAATGCATGTTGGTCTATTGTACAATCTTGATATTCATCAACAAATAGACCTGTATATGATTCTTTAATTATTTCAGTAATTGGCTTGATTTTAATTATTTCTGTTGCTTTTGCAATTATAAAAGAATAGTAATGTTCATTGTCTTCTTGGTTATATATTTCACCTCTATAAAATGATAAAACAAATTTTTGAGCAAAACTTGTTATAGTTTCAACTGAATAAAAACTTGTAGATACTTTTAATTTATTCAGTTTTTCTTTAATAGAGATAATTCCTGCATGTGTATGAGTTAATATTAGATGCTTACCTAGTTTATGTTCTTCAATATAATGCAAGCAAGATGCAATGGTATATGTTTTACCATATCCTGCAGGTGCAATCAACATTGATTTAGGTTGCAATATAAAATCTTCAATATCCATTAACCAATCCAATTAGATAGTTCTTGCAATTTTATATGTAATCTTTTACCTTTCATCTCTTCGAAATAATCAAAGATTATATTACCTAATTCTTCTCCATGATCAATTCTTTTAAACCATGATTTGTCTTCATCTGGTTTAGGTACTTTTTTTGTGCATGCTTGATAAATTGAATCTCTTATTTCATCTGTTGGGGTTTCCTTCCAATTTGGAGTCAATGGAATAACTGAAAATTCATTGATTGAATCAATTACAGACTTAATATTACCTTTTTTGTCTTTAATGCGATAATCAACTAGATTAACAATCCCATTCCAAGGAAGATCATCAAATATTTGTCTTTCTATTGACTTCCCAGCTTCCCAGTCAATAATTATTATTCCTGCAGCAAGTAATTCATCCTTAGTAGGGTTTAATGTTTCATCTCTATCGGAATCAGATAAAATACAAACTTCAAGTTCAAGTTTTTTTAATCTCAAAGCTCTATCAGTAAAGGAAGATCCACTTCCATCAACATAAACCACATTATTTGTTGTAAAGCTTGAAGAACCAGTATTAATTCTATATTGATCTAAAGCCCTACAAATACCAATTTCAGTTTTACCTTCGCAAACAATAATTTTTTTAGCATATATAGCTGATGGACAAAAACGTATAAGACTTTGATATTTGTCTTCACTAGGTATAAAATTACCTGTAAGAACACCTGAGTCATTATTCAAAAAAAATAAATTATCACATTCAAGTTCTTCAACGACATTCTGAGAGTGTGTTGTAATAAATATCTGTGTTTTGTTTTTTTTGTTATTGTTATATAAAGTTCTAATTAAATGTTTTACTCTATCAGGTTCTAATCCTTGTTCTAATTCATCGATTAATATAATTCCTCCCAGTTTTGCTAATGCAATTTGAATTCCAATTGAAATTAATCTTTTTGATCCTTTACCTTTTAATCTAAACGGAATATTTTCATCATGGAGACATATCCTCCCATCTTTTATTGAAAGATCCTTTAAATCAATACTTGTTAATGTATTTGCTATATCAATACCTAAGCTTGCAGCAATCGTTTTTATAATATCAATAACTGGATCTAAATGAGTAAAGTCTGCATCATTTACTTTCTCCTTTGCATTTCTTAATGCATCAATAACTATTGAAGTATTTTCTGTTGTTCCATCTGCTTGTTTAAGTAAAGAATATAATGGGGTTCCTTTATTCCATGAGAAATGTTGATTTATAAAATCCGAAACAAGAAAAACATTTAATTTAGATCTATCATTTGATTTTATTTCTTTTGTTTCACCCTTGCAACTTGAAACGTACCATATTGGTTCTAAATCCCTTTCAACTTTTAAGTGTATTGTCAAAATAGGTATTGCATCATCTATATAATCATCTTGTATTACCTTTGTACTTAAATTTAAGAAACGAATATAACTACCAAACTTATCTAATTGTAGCAACCTTGAAGGTACATCTGAGATTGATATCTCTATTTCAATTGGAGTATCTATGTCACAATTATTAAAATCAGTATCGTAGAATGTTATATTCCAGTTTGGAGATAAGACATATGAGATTGCATCAAGTATTGTTGTTTTTCCAGTATCACCTCGACCAACAATACATACAAAATCGTGGTCTTCAAAAATTTGTTCAAAACTTTTTATTCCTCGAAAGTTTGATATTTTTAATGAATGTATTATAGCCATTGATTAATTTGTTATTGTGATAATTTAGTATATAAGTCCTTTTCAAATCAAAAAAATATCTTCTACAATTTCGACCTCAAAAATACGAAAATAATTATTTACTTAATACAGTTTATTAAAAAACATTTAAACAATTTGAAATTTTACTTGATGTCCTTAAACAAAAACCGTAGAAACGGGTTGGTTTCTACGGTTTATTGTTGATAATGAGTGGGAGAGGAGAGTTACATCACATAACTGATCATCTCATCGCTCCACACACGGCCGGGATCTGAACCGGCAGCGGCTACCTGTATGACGTACGCTTTGCCACGGGTTAAGCCGTCGATGACCATCTTATGCTTGGTGCTCGAAGTATGTGACCATTTGCTATCCACAGTAGCGGGTGCTTCGGTGTATTGCACTTCGTACAGATACGCGTTGGGTACTACATTCCAACTGATTTCCAAACTACCGCGCGTAGGTCCTGCTTTAGCAATCACGTTCTCAGGACGATCGAGCAAGCCTACCGGAGCCCGTTTACGCTTTACTTCAAAACCGGCACTAAGGATAAGTTTCTCATCACCATTACTTAAGTCCTGCACTTTGATGGCGGCAGTGCTCAGTGAATTTTCTAACAGACCCCTCGACTGGTTTTTAGACAGGGTAACTTGTTTGTTGCCTTCGGGCATTTTAATTAGCCACGAGCCAAAATCAGTTGCCTGACTTTTAATTGCATTTGCCATTTCATTCAGTGACTGAAAGGTGGTACTGTTTAAAAGATCTTCTCCGATAGTTTCCGCTATGTTCTTTAACTCCAGGTCGGAATAACGATTTGCTGAAAAATCAACAATTACTTTTGCTTTTGTCATAATTCGATAAATTTTAATGATTATTGTTATGATTAAGAAATATATAAGTTTCTGTTAATCAATGAATAATTAGTATTGCACTGCAGTTTTCTATATCAGTAATGCTCTATTCATGATCATTAATAAAGTATTACTTGTTAGGAATGAAGCATTCATGACCATTAATAAGGTATTACTTGTCATGAATAGAGCATTACTTGTTAGGAATGAAGCATTCATAACCATTAATGGCATATTACTTGTCATGAATAGACTATTAATGGTCAGTAATGAAGCATTCATAACCATTATTGCCTTATTACTTGTCATGAATGTAGTAATACTTCTTAGTAATAGCTTATTCCTTAGCATTAATAGAAATTAGTTGATAAGTTATAGCTGGTTGATATATTAGTTTCCTGCTTACTATATTATCTTTCGTTTCTACTAACCGGTTGTATTATTATAACTGTAAAATAATAGTAAATAAATCTTATAAAAAATACTCCCTTCGGAGTATTTTTTATAAGAAAATTAAAAAATTTCTTGCAGGTTTGGATTGAGCAATCTATATTTACAACACAGCTAAAAAATAATCAATTAAAAGTAGGTCGAGTCGTGATAAGATGCTCTTAAAATTTAAACAGAAGGTGGAGTAGGGGAGTGTCCACTCTTGCGAGATATAGGACTGAATTATGATGTTTACATTTTAATTGATTAAATTTAAGAACTTTAGTTGCTATAAACAGATACAACTTAACTATTTTTAACCATGAACAATTATTATAAATTCGAAGCTTTGAAGCAAGAATTAAGAAATTATTTTCAAAATAACAGCTATGTTATCAGTCCTCAAAAAGAAATAGAAAGGGACATTTGGATAAAAAATATTAAAACTTTGGCACAGATTGAAGGTAAATCTTATACAATTTATGATTTTCAAAAAGGACAAGTTATCGCACATCAATCAGCCAAAGAAAGTGTAGCAAACAAATTGAATCTGTCTCTTTGTGCACTGCGTAACGGAAACTATATATGGGAGATGACGCATGTAGATGATCGTATGTTTTTACTCAAATTGCAAATTGCGGCATATAGATTTTTAATGTTACTCAGCCCCAGACAACAGAACGAATTTGTATTGGTTTATCAGCGGCGAATAATGTTAAACGAAGTTGATTTCCAGTGTCAAATACACAAAATTAATCTTATTATGAGCGATGAAAACGATAATCCATGGCTCATAATGATTAGTTCGCAGCCTTGTAAAATTTTTAATGCAGAAAATGATGAACGCTATCAGTTATTTTCAGTTCATCCCGGCCGTCAGATTCATTTATTTAAAAAAGTGTGGGAATTTGAAGTTCCGCATCTAACAAAGAAAGAAAAAGATATATTATATTTTGTAGATAAGGGATTTACCAAAGCACAAATTGCAAATATATTCGAAATTGAAGAGACAACTGTGCGAAAACATTGTGCAAATATTCACAGCAAATTATATGTAAATTCTATAAATATGGCTTGCAGTTTATCCGAACAGCTTGAGCTACGATAAAAAAATGAGACGTTTTTTTCAAAAATAGCTGTGTTTGAAAGACAAAAAACAGATTGGATTTCGATCCGTTAAAGCTTCTGAGTGTGTTTCGTTTTTATCATATAAAATGTGAATAATCGGGGAAAAAGTATTATGTTTGTGAAGGTTTAGCGAACATCTTCGCTAATCATAAATCAAGCACATGAAAAAGATTTTACTATTGCTAATTGTATTGTTTGTAAGTACTTATACTTTTTGTCAAACTACTGAGGAAGAATTTAATTATGTAACAAAGGGGTTGAAGATTCAGGTTGATGCTGGTCTGGATATGAAAAAAGGCTATGAACTTAAATCAATTCATATAATTAATAGTGGACAGAAACGTGCGGAGTTAGGACAATTAATCAGAACCGGCGATAAATCAATTGCCTGCTACTGGCTTAAATTTACCAATTTCAAAACTTATTATTTCTGTTTGCCACATCCAGAAAGTAAGGTAGCTATTATTAACCAAACTAATTCTGAGTTATTAAAATGGATGAATGCCAATAGCATGAGTATGACTATTATTACTATGTTAAGTGGACTCCAGTGGAAAGCATTGTAAATAAATAATTCTACCTGATTGAGCGAAATGTTTTTTCTATTTTAGTTTGCATGTCAGTTTTCATCTTATACATGAATGCACGATTATTTTTTGATCGTGCATTTTTTGATGTGTGCAGGTCTCTGTTATTCTTTCCATAGTTTATATTTTTCCAATATTCGTTTTCATCAACTATTTTCCGTTTATTTCGGATTCATCATTTTAGCTTAGTAGATTATGCGAGGTCATTTAATTACTTTAATTGTACTTGTTCATTTTGTACAAGTAATTTCTTATAATTTATATTATGTAAAATAGAATTATCGGAATTCTGATTCTCACTGAAAATAATAAAAAAGATGGTTACATCTCATGTGATTTAAATCGCATGAGAATGCCCTATTCCGTATAAGACTAAGGGCTCGTCGCAAATATTCAATTCTCAGGAGCTCTCAATAGTTGGTATAATTTAGGGTATCGTAAGCAAATTGCTTTTCTAACAAATTTGCCTATCCGGTTAATTATTAGTACTTTTGCGCCAAAATAAAACCAAAAGAATTAAATGAACAAAGATCCAAAATGTCCTAAGTGTGGAATGGAAAACACTTACTACGATTCGTCAATAATGATGTATGTATGTCCGGATTGTAGCCATGAGTTTAGTAATGAAGCTTCTACAGAAGAAATTGTTGACACTACTCCCCGAGATAGCAACGGAACAGAATTGATGGACAGCGATAGCGTAACATTAATAAAAGATTTGAAAGTACGCGGCTCGAGCCTGGTACTGAAACGTGGCACAAAAGTAAAAAGCATTCGCCTTACTGACAACCACGAAGAAGTTGATTGCAAAATAGATGGTACCAGCTTGGTATTGAAAACCTGCTTCCTCAAAAAGGGATGATCTAATTACAAGTTGACAGTTGATAATTGATAGTTGACAAATATGGTAGATTAGAGTGTTTTGACTTTTATTTTAATTAACTCCCCTACTCCATTGTTAGATGATTGAATTAACATAGAATACTTCATCATTACTTTTGGATAAAACTGAAGCCCATAGATGAAGAAAGCCGCTAAACATTTTTGCTTAGCGGCTTTTCTATTGTATAGGTTGAAATCGGAAATAAATTCTTAAACGCCTTTTGGAGTCTGTGGTTTCAAATCTATTTTCAGGTTTAATTCATCCAATTGCGTTTGATCAATAAATGAAGGAGCATCAATCATTACATCGCGACCCGAATTATTTTTAGGGAACGCGATACAGTCACGAATACTATCCAATCCGGCAAACAAGGAAACAAAACGATCCAACCCGAAAGCCAAACCTCCGTGAGGTGGCGCTCCATATTGGAAGGCACTCATTAAGAATCCAAATTGTTCTTCGGCTTTCTCGGGTGTAAATCCAAGATGTTTGAACATCTCTTGTTGTATTGCCGAGTCGTGAATACGTATAGATCCACCTCCTAATTCTACTCCATTCACTACCATATCATAAGCATTGGAACGAACCGAACCTTTGTCGGTATTGAGCAAATGTATGTCTTCCAATAATGGAGAAGTAAATGGGTGATGCATAGCATAATAACGATCTGTTTCTTCATCGTATTCGAACAATGGAAAATCGATAATCCAAAGCGGTGCAAACACATTCTTGTCACGAAGACCTAACCTCGCTCCCATTTCCAAACGCAATTCGCACAATGCTTTTTGAGTTTTGCGCATATCACCTGATAACATAAGGATTAAGTCACCCGGATTAGCGTTACAAAGGGTTGCTATATTTTTTAAGTCCTCTTGTGAGTAGAATTTATCAACAGACGACTTGAAGGTACCATCAGCTTCGCAACGAATATAGACCATTCCCTTCGCTCCTATTTGAGGACGTTTAACAAAATCAGTCAATTCGTCTAATTGTTTACGGGTATAGCTTGCACATCCCGGAGCACAGATGCCACCTACATAAAGAGCCGAATCAAATACTACAAAATCGCGACCCGAAACAGCTTCTTTCAGTTCTACAAACTTCATATCGAAACGAATGTCCGGCTTATCAGAACCATAGTATTTCATTCCGTCGGCCCATGTCATACGAGGAAAAGCTTCGTTGAAGTCGATGTTTTTTACAAATTTGAACAGGTGTTTTACCATTCCTTCGAAGATTTGTAATACATCTTCCTGATCGACAAACGACATTTCGCAGTCGATTTGTGTAAACTCAGGTTGACGATCGGCACGTAAATCTTCGTCACGGAAGCACTTAACGATCTGGAAATAACGATCGAAGCCCGAAACCATCAACAATTGTTTGAAGAGTTGTGGAGATTGTGGCAAAGCATAAAACTGACCCGGACTCATGCGTGAAGGTACCACGAAATCACGTGCACCTTCGGGTGTAGAACCGATCAATACGGGAGTTTCTACTTCCAAAAAGTTCATATTGTCCAGGTAACGACGCGTTTCGAACGCCATAGCATGACGTAATTCAAGATTAGCACGCACTGAGTTACGACGTAAATCCAAATAACGGTATTTCATCCGAATATCATCGCCACCATCGGTATTGTCTTCGATAGTAAAGGGCGGTGTTTTCGATTCGTTTAATGTTTTCAAGTCAGAAACAAGTATCTCAATATCACCTGTTTCCATATTTGGGTTTTTGTTGCTTCGTTCAGCCACTTCGCCGGTTACCTGAATCACATATTCACGACCAAGTTTGTTGGCAGCTTCGAATAGGTTGGCATTAACATCCTGATTCAATACCAATTGTGTTATTCCGTACCTGTCGCGAATATCCACGAAAGTCATTCCGCCCATTCTTCTGGTACGTTGCACCCAACCAGCCAAGGTTGTTTGTTGCCCTACATTAGCCTGGCGAAGTTCGCCGCAAGTGTGTGTTCTAAACATAATCTAATAATTGATAATTCACAATGAATAATTCATAAATGATTGATATTTATTACTTTGAATATAATATCTCTGTATTAGAACTATAAATTGTGCTTATTTTGAGTTAGTATTGTTTCTCTGATTTTTTGGAATAACAAAAGTACAAAAAAATCTGTATCAGAAAGCTATCTTTATGCACATTAGCAAAAAGAAGATGCAAAGAAACTAATTTCCTTGCATCTTAGATTATGCATTATAAGTGGTGCATTATGAATTAATTCCGGAGAATTATCCTACTGTTACTTCAGGACTAATTTTCTTCACAAGACCTTTCAAAACATCGCCCGGTCCTAATTCGAAGAATTCGGTAGCACCATCAGTCACCATGTTTTTTACAGTTTGTGTCCAACGTACCGGAGCAGTTAACTGATCGATCAGGTTTTGTTTAATTGCTTCAGCCTCAGTTTGTGGGTAAGCATTTACGTTTTGATAAACAGGACAAATCGGCGTGCTGAAAGTAGTAGCATTAATAGCTGCTTGTAACTCTTCGCTGGCCGGTTGCATCAATGGTGAGTGGAATGCTCCACCAACTGGCAATTTCAATGCACGTTTTGCTCCTTTTTCTTTCAATAATTCACATGCTTTGTCAATTCCTTCGATAGAACCTGAGATAACCAATTGTCCGGGGCAGTTATAGTTAGCCGGAACAACGATTAATCCTTTGATTGATTCGCAAACTTCTTCAACTGCTTCGTCGCTAAGTCCAAGAACTGCAGCCATTGTTGAAGGTTCTATTTCACATGCTTTTTGCATGGCCATAGCACGTGCATATACCAATTTCAACCCGTCTTCGAATGATAATGCTTTTGAAGCTACCAAAGCAGAAAATTCACCTAATGAGTGACCTGCAACCATTTCGGGTTTAAAATCATCGCCTAGTACAAGGGCAGAAATTACCGAGTGAAGAAAAACTGCAGGTTGAGTAACACGTGTTTGTTTTAAATCTTCTGGTGTACCTTCGAACATCAAATCAGTGATACGAAATCCTAAAATATCGTTCGCTTTTTCGAAATACTCTTTTGCTAAAGGTGAGTTGTCGTACAAATCTTTGCCCATTCCTACGAACTGAGCACCTTGACCGGGAAAAACGTAAGCTTTCATCTATTCAATTTTTTTAATTTAATTCATTTGAAACTAATTATTTACATATTGCTTGCACATTATTGTAAAACCGGTTTCAAGTAAAAAATATATTTAGTATTAATTCGATAACTCAACCTCAGGATAAACGTATTTATATGTTTGATTTACTTATATATACGTCTATTGTTATGATACTATTTTTTTCAAAACAGAGCGCAAAGATAATAAAAAGAGATGATATAGAGTACTAATTGTTAGTCATCAATTCTCTACTTATAGTTATTTAGCTATTCGTTCCATTGCCTGCCAAAGTTTATCGTCGGTAGGAAGTGGAGCTGTAAGTTGTATAAACTCTTTGGATACAGGGTGAATAAACTCCACCGAACGGGCATGAAGACTGATACCACCGTTAGGGTTTGAGCGTGGAAAACCATATTTCAAATCGCCTTTAATAGGGCAACCCATTTTAGCCAACTGACAACGGATTTGATGATGACGACCGGTTTCCAGTTGAACTTCCAATAGATAATAGGTATCCGATTGAGCTATCATTCTGTAACTTAACGCAGCTTTTTTAGCATCAGACCGCGGTTTATCATACGCCATCGATTTGTTTTGTTTTTCATTACGCGTTAGGTAATGCTCCAGACGTCCTTCGGGTTGTTCGGGTTTCTCTTTTACAATAGCCCAATAGGTTTTTTTTATCTCCTGAGTGCGAAACATCTCATTGAGACGCGTCAAAGCTTTACTAGTTTTTGCAAACAGCACCACACCGCTCACTGGTCGATCCAAACGATGAACTACACCCAGAAATACATCACCCGGTTTATTATACTTTTCTTTCAGATAGAGTTTTATCGTTTCCGAAAGCGGTTGATCGCCCGTTTTATCGCCCTGCACAATTTCCGAAGAACTTTTGTTTACGGCTATAATATGGTTATCTTCGTAAAGAACTGTCATGTTTAATTCATAATTTATAATGCATAATTCAAAATGGAAGGAAATGCATAATCAGAACATTGCTTATATGCATAACTGCATAACTATCATTGTAAGGTCATAATTATGCATTATGAATTAGAAATTATGCATTAATTTGACGTTGACGTACCGCTTCATAAATCAAAACACCTGCAGCAACAGATACATTCAACGAATCAATGCTGCCTAACAAAGGAATGCGTATCATGTCATCGCAAATACGTAAATGTTCCGGTGCAACACCTTCATCTTCCGATCCCATTACGATAGCGATAGGCTCAGTCATCGAACTTTCGGTATAATTCATGGACGCTTTTTCGGTAGCAGCCACAATTTTAATTCCCGAAGAGGCAAGGAATTTCAATACGTTAGTCAAACTTGCTTCACGACAAACAGGGATAGAAAGTAATGCTCCTGCTGATGTCTTTACAGCATCAGCATTAATGGCTGCACCCCCTTTTGTAGGGATAACAATGGCATCAACACCCGCACATTCACATGTTCTGGCAATTGCACCAAAGTTGCGCACATCGGTCACACCATCTAAAACCACAATAAACGGCATGCGTCCTTCTTCGTAAATCGTTGGGATAATATCCTCGATACGTTGATAGGTTACAGCCGATATAAATGCTACCACACCTTGATGGTTTTTGGTCGTAATTTTATTTAATTTTTCGATAGGCACTTTTTGAACCGGAACTTCCAGGCCGTTAAGTGCTGCAAATAGTTCGCGGGCCAAATCACTGGTCATATCGCGACGCATCAATATCTTATCTATTTCTTTTCCGGCTTGAATGGCTTCAATTACGGCACGTATGCCAAAGATCATGTCCTTTTCAGGACGTTGTTTGTGGTTATAATTTATCATGGTTATATTGTTATTTGCTTTGCGATAGATGTGCTTCTAATTATATTAATTCAATGAGAATTACTCATGGAACTTTATTTTTGGTTATTTACCTTTTGCGGTCAACTGCTTCAGCTCGTCAATAATCATTTCCCGTTCGAACGAGAATGTTTTATCTTTTTCGTTGAGTAAATAGTATAATTGCAATGTTTTTTCGTAAAAACTATTGGAATTTTCATTGTCAGTCCGTGTATTCATAGCATTAGCTGTTTCGTGAGCCAATCGCGCCATAATCTCCAGATGACTTGAAGTATACCCATGCTTGCGTACCAACTCAACAAACTTTTCGACCGGCATAATGGCCAGTTCTTCCACATCGAAACCCAACATTTCTTTGTAGGTTTCATCGGCTAAGCGCAAAGCATCCTCGGGAAAACCTTTATCGCGTAATCCCAGCATGGCTGCTATTACTCTGCTTAGTTTTTCCAAATACTTTAATAAATAATCTTCTTTAGGCACTGGCTTACGGTTCTTTTGTTTTATAAACTATTGTAAATTTGATAGTTGCATGATAAAAATATCAGTTTACAACAGTTTACAAAGGTAGCTAAATTATTGCATTTCTTCACTCTATCTGTAAAGTATTTGCACAAATATCTGTTAATCAACAATCTGAGTATTTGTGTATAAAAATTTATAATGTATGAATATGTTACATTATCTTTGTATTCATTTTTGAAATCATAGAATAATTCGTCACTGAATTATCCTTCACACCATCACCCAATACCAAATGTTTCAATCTCATATTGGCGAAATAGCCGGCTTAGGTGTTTCCATTTGCTGGACAGTAAGCGCCCTCACATTCGAAAAGGCCGGACACAAAATCGGTTCATTATCAGTAAATTTCATTCGTTTATTGATGGCTATCATTTTCATAGGGATAACCACCTATTTTACGCGGGGCATTTTCTTTCCAACCGATGCAACACCCTATCAATGGTTTTGGCTTGGTCTGTCGGGCTTTGTCGGTTTCTTCCTGGGCGATATGTTCTTGTTTAAATCCTATATGGTAATTGGTTCACGCACAGCAGCTTTAATAATGAGCTTTGCACCTATGCTTACGGCAATTATCGGTTGGTTTTTTCTGAATGAAAAGCTGTCGGGAATGAACATAGCCGGTATTCTGGTGAGTATCTCGGGTATTATAATTGCTATATCCAATCGTCGCATGAAACTCAATATCCCGTTTAAAGGCTTTTTACTGGCATTTGGAGGAGCATTGGGTCAAGCTGTTGGGTTGATTCTCAGCAAGAAAGGCATGGGTCACTACGATCCGATTGCAGCTACACAAATACGTGCTCTGTTTGGAATTCTTAGTTTTGCAATTTTGATTACCGTTCTGCGCCGTTGGAAAAAAGTAGGCAACTCGTTTACTCACACCAGTAGCATGAAATTTCTTACCGTTGGGTCTCTGTTTGGCCCTTTCATTGGGGTGGCCTTATCGCTTTTTGCCATTCAACAAACCAAAACAGGTATTGCTTCTACCCTAATGGCATTGGTGCCTGTATTCATAATTTTACCTTCAGCCATTATGTTTAAGGAAAAAATAACTCCTCAACAAGTGATTGGTGCTGCCATAAGTATTTTTGGAGCAAGCCTGTTTTTTATGTAGTTTTTAAATAAGGCGTGTTTTATTGTACAACAAATGATAATTTCTTGATTATTCGACAGATTGATTGAATTGAATTATTCTTCTGCAAAACATAGACTCAACGGCTAAACAATACTATTGAGTGGTTGTTATTATAAATGTTTATTCAGCAATAAATAGCGTACTACATGCATAGACTTAAAATAGCCATCAAAAAGCTCCATTTACAATCTTTCACTTGAAATCATATAATTTTTCAACTTATCAATACTACCTGAAGAATTGTTTTGAGTAACTTTGCGAACACAAAATGTAAAATAACTAACCTACATTTTCAACATAAAACAGAATAGAACTAATATTTCAGGCAATAAAAAAAGGAAGTGTTTTCATGCATCTTTTTTATTAAATGATTCTTATATCAGATGAATGGCAAATAGAAAAAACAAACGCATACCGGATGGCAAACCGGCAAAACCAACTGTCTTCGCAGTACTAAAGCCGTATAAATTAATGATATTTAGCCTTATTGGCTTTGCATTGTTGAGTAATACGGTAAATTTAGTCATCCCAAAACTGATTTCGCGTGGTATTGACGATTTTTCGAATGGAAATTTTTCGTACCAGCGACTAATCATCGAATTCCTGATTGCAGCCCTTATCATTTTTGTGTTTACTTTTTTACAAGGAATTCTGCAAACTTATGCTTCTGAGCGTGTTGCACGAGATTTAAGGACAAAACTTGCAGATAAAATCTCCCGCCAGAGTTACGCATTTATTCAAGAAGCCAATCCCTCTAAGCTACTTACCAACCTCACTTCCGATATTGATTCTATCAAACTGTTTGTATCCATGGCGGTAGTATCATTGGCATCATCTTTATTTATAATCATTGGTGCAAGCATTTTGTTGATTTCTATTAATTGGGAACTGGCTTTATCGGTATTGACCATTATACCTATCATTATCGGAGCATTTATGTTTGTGTTTCGCAGATTGGGTTCATTGTTTAAGAAAAGTCGCGAAGTAATCGATTGGCTCAATAAGGTTATCAATGAGAGTATTATGGGTGCTGCTTTGGTGCGCGTACTCAATTCACAAACCCTTGAATACAACAAGTTTCTTGATGCGAATACACAAGCCCGAGATTTAGGCATGTCCATTCTCCGGTTTTTTGCCACTCTGATTCCTATCGTGGTGTTCGTGAGTAATATGGCTTCACTAATTATTCTGGCGTTGGGTGGTCATTACGTGATTACCGGTGCCATGAGTTTAGGTGACTTTGCCGCATTTAGTTCGTACCTGGTTATTCTCATCTTCCCCATTATGGTTATTGGTTTTATCAGTAACTTTGTGGCTCAGGCCTCTGTGTCGTATGGTAGAATATGTGCCGTTTTGAATGCAGTTGAAACCGAAGATCTTGGAACAGTAAATACTCCACTGGCAGGGAAAATAGAAATGCAGGACATTACGGTAACGTATGGTGATAAGCCGGCTTTAAAAAAGGTATCGTTCACTGTTGAACCAGGTACACGAACAGCAGTGATTGGACCTACAGCAGCTGGAAAAACACAGTTGTTATACCTGCTTACCGGTTTGATGCTGCCCAAAGAAGGTGCCATTCTTTTCGATGGCGTAAATATAAACGACTATAATAAAGAAACGTTCCAACATCAAATAGGATTTGTATTTCAGGACAGTGTAATGTTTAATATGAGTCTGCGCGAAAACATTGCTTTCAACGAAAGAGTAACCGATGAATTGATGAAAAAGGCAATTGAAACAGCTGAGTTGGGCGATTTTATTGCCACATTGCCAGATGGATTGGAAACGATAGTAAGTGAACGCGGTACAAGTCTTTCAGGCGGTCAGAAACAGCGCATTATGTTGGCCAGAGCATTGGCATTGAATCCCAAAATATTGTTGTTAGATGACTTTACGGCACGTGTTGATGGTCAAACGGAGCAAAAAATCCTGGACAATGTCGAACGAAATTATCCCGGAATAACTTTACTGTCTGTCACTCAAAAAATTGCTTCGGTGCAACATTACGGACAAATAATTTTGTTAGAAGAAGGCGAAATACTGGCAAGTGGAACGCACGAACTGCTAATGGAGTCGAGTCCTGAATATGTTCAAATTTTTAATTCACAACGCAGTACCAATCATTATGAAATATAATCTCAATTTTAAAAAAGGGTTATCTGCAAACGAGAATGTTAGCACAGCCACTACTATACGGCGGTTGATGGCACTTGTTGGTCAGGAGCGGAAAAACCTTTATATAGCCATGGTTTTTATTCTTATCAATTCAGGTCTGAACCTTATCGGACCCTATTTGATGGGACATGCTGTGGATACTTTTGTAGTAACGAAACAATACGATGGAGTGATTAAATACTCTATCATTTTATTTTGCGTCTTTGCGATGGCGCTTGTCAGTGGTTACACACAAATGCAATTGATGGGACGTGTAGGGCAACGGATGTTGTTTAATCTTCGAAATACGGTTTTCAATAAACTACAGGACTTACCCATCGATTTTTTCAATCAAAATAAGGCCGGCGATTTGATTTCGCGTGTCAACAATGATACGGACAAGATTAATCAGTTCTTTTCGCAGTCGTTAGTGCAGTTTATGAGCAGTATCTTTTCAATGACCGGCGCTGGAATATTCCTTCTTTCGATCAATCTTAAATTAGGACTTGCTGCATTGGCTCCGGCTGTACTATTATTGTTTTTTACACGGGGTATATCTCCATGGGTAAAAAGCACTAATGCAAAAAACTTGAAAAGTACAGGAAGCTTAAGTGCTGAAATTCAGGAAAGCATGAATAATTTCAAAGTAATCGTGGCTTTTAATCGTCGCGACTATTTTAGGAAGAGATTTGATGAGGTAAATACTGAAAATTATCAAACAGCTATCAAAGCTGGTATTGCTAATAATATGTTTACCCCGGTGTATGGTTTCTCGTCGAGCATTGGTCAAATGGTGGTGCTGGCATTTGGAATTTATCTGATTAGTGTCGGACAGTTTTCGGTTGGACTATTGATTAGCTTTTTAGCTTATATTGCTCAGTTTTACAATCCTTTACGTCAGATTGCAGCTTTGTGGGCTAACTTTCAGGTGGCTTTGGCCGGATGGGATCGCATTTCGCACATATTGGAGATGGAGAATAATCTGAAAATTATAAAAGATTCGGAGAAGGAAGAAGCCTGTTGTGTATTGGCGTTCCGCAATGTTTCATTTTCATATACTCCCGGAAATGAAATATTGAAAAATGTAAGTTTTAGTCTGGAACGTGGTAAAACCTATGCTTTTGTTGGGCCAACCGGCGGTGGAAAGACTACAACAGCTTCCTTGATGGCTCGATTGTACGACCCTACCGATGGAAAAATCATTCTCAATGGAGTTGATATCCGTTCGATGGATTTGGATACGCGCACTTCTAAAATTGGATTTATCCTTCAGGAACCGTTTCTCTTTACCGGTACCTTGCGCGATAATATTCTTTATGGCAATGTTCAATACAAAGATATTAGTAACGAAGCCCTATCCGAAGTTATTTCTGCAGCCGGTTTGGATGGTTTACTCGAACGCTTTGATGGCGGACTTACCGCAGACATAAAGTCTTCCGGGGATGGTATTAGTTTAGGACAAAAGCAGTTAATTGCATTTATTCGTGCGGTATTGCGTAAGCCTGAACTTCTTATTCTTGACGAAGCCACTGCCAATATCGATACAGTAACCGAACAATTGCTCGACGATATTTTGAAGAGGCTTCCCAAAAGTACCATTCGCATTATCATTGCTCATCGCTTGAATACGATAGAAAATGCCGATGAAATATTTTTTGTCAATTCAGGCTCGGTTACCAAAGCCGGTTCTATGGATGAAGCGGTCGATTTACTGATGAGTGGAAAAAGAGAAAGCTAACAAAAAGACTTTTATATGAAATCAATACTAACGATAGCAGCTATAAGTGGACTGTTGGCTGTTGTTCTCGGAGCTTTCGGGGCACATGCATTGAAGAAAATGATTAGCCCGGAAATGCTTGAGGTCTATAAAACGGGTGTTCAATATCAGTTTTATCACACTTTTACTCTATTGGCGGTAGGTGTTTTGATGCATTTCAATATTTCAAAAGCGTTGAAATGGTCGGGATATTTATTCGTATTGGGAATACTGTTATTTTCAGGTTCACTCTATGTTATGACTATCACAGGCATTAAAGCGTTGGGAATTATTACACCATTTGGTGGTACGGTTTGGATTGCGGCATGGTTTCTTTTAATGATACATTGTCGTAAACTCACTAACTCAAAGTAATAAAGCATAAGTTTAGATCTATGGCATAACAAATTAAATGATATGTTATTATGATTGTTCATACAACGAATTATTTTGACACGTTTATCGAAGTGGCCGATGACTGTCCGGCTGTCACCGGGCAAATTCCACCTTTAAATGTAAGTGCGCCATCAGTGGCAACAATTCAATTTGAACTCATCAGTCAACAGCCTTATGCATTTACTTCCGATGAAATTATCTTTCGTGTTTATGCCATAAGAAATGATTTAGCGGCATCTCACTACGCCATTGCAAAGAAAGAATTCTTCTTAAAGGGTCAAGCTTGTTTACGTTCTTCAGCGTTGGCCAAACGATATGGTTGGGGATTTCACTTCGATCACCAAGGAAAAGTAGCTCTTATTGGTCTTGAAACAGATGATTATAAAAAATATTGCAGTAATATCAGTTTAAAAAAAATAAAAGCAATGCGTTCTAAGAAAGCTAAATAATTCGAATTTCAATCAACATAAAGTTTCAACCCTCTACCCTACCTCAAAATTCCGTATATTTGCACTCCTTTTTCATAAAACAGAAAAACATGCAAATATATTTAGCTCCTTTACAAGGACTTACTGATTGGATTTTCAGAGAAGCTTATACCGAACATATTGGTAAGTTTGACAAAACTTTTTCACCTTTTATCAGAGTGCAAAATGGCGATTTTTATCGTCCAAGTCAATGCAACGATATTCTCCCTACTAATAATACATTTCAAACACCTGTTCCACAGTTTCTTGGGAATAAAGCCGATGCGTTTCAACGATTCGAAGAACTTTGCCATCAGCATCAATATACCGAGGTGAATATAAACTTAGGTTGCCCATTTTCAAGAGTAGTTGATAAAAGTATGGGGGCAGGATTGTTGTCGCAACCTGCTCGTATTGCTGAAATGTTAGATGGAATTTTCTCAACCACAAAGCTTAAAATTTCAATTAAATGCAGATTGGGTCAAGATGAAACTTCTGAATTTGAAGAACTCATTCCAATATTCAATAACTATCCGCTCGAAGAAGTAATTATTCATCCCCGGCTTGGTAAGCAAATGTACAAGGGTGAGGTGTATGTTGATGAATTTGTGCGCTATGCTCCTCTTTTAAAACATCCGGTGTGCTACAATGGTGATATCACAAGCATTGCTGAAATAGAAAAGATTCGAACATTATCTCCAATGGTCCATCGGTTTATGATTGGGCGTGGTATACTTCAACAACCCTTTTTATTGTCCGAAATACGTGGACAAGAACTTACACATGATCAAAGGGTGAGAATGATACGCGACTTTCATTTGTCTGTTATTGAGTATTGTAAGAAAAAATATTCGGGCGATTTACATTTGCTTAGACGATTTGTTGAGCTTTGGGCTTATCATTCCGAAGCATTCGAAGATGGACGAAAAATATTTAAAAATATAAAGAAATGCAATACGCTGGCCAAATATGAAGGAGTTATCTTTAAAGCTATAAGTGATATAAAATAAGTCGTTTTATTTGAAAATTACAGATAGCATCAAACAAGAAATGAATTTTTAATCACTCAATTTTACATTGCAAATCAATTATTTATCTATAATATAATTTGAAAAACTGTATAGAATTAGAAATATGACTATAGATTAAATAATTATTCATTTTTTCTTCGTATTCTCCTAGTAACTTGAGTTTTTCAATGCCCTTCAGTGTAAAAGATACTAATTTTGCTATCTCTGCATTGCAAAATAGAATTTTTTCCTTACTTTTGTATCAAAATAAATGCAAATGGAGGCGTTTTTCAAAACACACAAGTATTTAGTTGATCACATACAGTTACCGGTAAGGCGTTTGTTGATGGACGAAATCGACTGGACTCATCGCCTGATTGGTATAAAGGGCAGTCGTGGTGTAGGCAAAACCTCATTTTTGTTGCAATACGCCAAGGAAAATTTTGGAACAGACAGAAGTTGCCTGTATATTAGCTTCAATCATTTCTATTTTTCGGAACACAGCCTGGTAGAGTTTGCTGAAGCGTTTTGCAAGCAAGGTGGAAAGACCCTTTTGATTGACCAAACATTTAAGTACGAAAACTGGTCGAAAGAATTGCGTGAGTGTTACGATCGTTTTCCACAATTACACATTGTTTTTTCAGGCTCTTCGGTAATGCGGTTGATTGAAGATAATGAAGATCTTCAAGGTATCGTTGCCTCCTATAACTTGCGGGGTTTTTCATTCCGCGAATTCTTAAATCTACAATCAGGAACATCGTTTCCTTCATATACTTTGAGCGAAATCATGCAAAATCATGTGCAAATAGCGCAGGATATTTGCAAACAAGTTCAACCTCTCGAATACTTTCAGGCTTATTTACATCATGGATATTATCCATTCTTTTTAGAGGAACGAAATTTCTCCGAGAATCTGCTAAAAACCATGAATATGATGTTGGAAGTAGATATTCTGTTAATTAAACAGATAGAATTGAAGTATTTATCAAAAATAAGAAAATTACTTTATCAGATAATGAAAAGTGCACCTTCGGCACCTAACGTTAGCCAGATGAGTAAAGATATTGGTGTTTCACGTGCTACCATCATGAATTACTTAAAGTACCTCAAAGACGCACGATTGCTGAATATGCTCTACGCCGAAGGGGATGAATATCCAAAAAAGCCGAATCAGGTTTACGTTCACAACACCAATCTGATGTATGTGATAAGCCCGGGAAATGTGGATAAAGTAGCTGAGCGCAAGACATTCTTTTACAATGCATTACATGCCTGCCACAAGGTGAATATCTGCAAATATCACCTTGATTTTTGTATTGATCTCAAATACCATTTCAGATGTGAGAGCAAACCCGAAGGTGGTAAGCTATATTCGAAAGCATTGTACGCGGTTGATGATATTGAAGTAGGGAATAAAAGTGTAATTCCATTGTGGTTATTTGGATTCTTATACTAACAAGACATTAAACAAAGCCAAGCCCTTTTGGCACATTTATACAAGGGAACATATACGATACTAATCTCAACCTCCGCTTCAGGAACAAGAGATTCTTTAATAACACAAAAAATAACTCAAATAATTATTAATAAATTTCTAACAAAATGGCTAAATCTAAAAAATTTTTAACCTGTGATGGAAATCAAGCTGCGGCACATATCGCATATATGTTCACCGAAGTTTCTGCTATTTATCCTATCACACCATCCACTACAATGGCTGAATATGTAGATGAATGGGCATCAACAGGTCGTAAAAACATTTTCGGCGAAAAAGTACAAGTACAAGAAATGCAATCGGAAGCAGGTGCTGCTGCCGCTATGCACGGAGCACTACAAGCTGGAGCTTTGACTACTACTTTCACAGCTTCTCAAGGTTTGTTGCTAATGATCCCGAACATGTATAAAGTAGCCGGAGAATTACTTCCGGGTGTTTATCACGTTTCGGCTCGTGCTTTGGCTTCACATGCACTATCAATCTTTGGTGACCACCAAGATGTGATGGCTGTACGTCAGGTTGGATGCGCAATGTTAGCAACCGGTTCTGTACAAGAAGTTATGGATTTGGCCGCTGTGGCTCACTTAGCTTCTATCAAAACCCGCGTACCATTTGTACACTTTTTCGACGGTTTCCGTACTTCACACGAAATTCAAAAAATTGAGCAACTGGACCAGGAAGACTTGGCTCCACTTGTTGACCAAGAAGCCCTTAAAGGTTTCCGTGAACGTGCATTGAACAATGAGAACCCAGTTGTTCGTGGTACTGCTCAAAATCCAGATATTTATTTCCAGGCTCGCGAAGCTTGTAACCCTTTCTACGATGCAATTCCTGAAGTAGTTGAGCATTATATGAACGAAATGAACAAATTAACCGGACGTAAATACGGTTTGTTTGATTATTACGGTGCTGAAGATGCAGATCGCGTAATTATTGCTATGGGTTCTTCTACCGAAGCTATCCGCGAAGGTATCGACCACTTAATTGAAAATGGCGAAAAAGTAGGTTTGGTATCTGTTCACTTATATCGTCCGTTCTCAGCTAAACACTTCTTGTCAGTATTACCTAAAACAGCAAAACGTATTTGCGTTTTAGATCGTACAAAAGAACCTGGTGCTGGTGGCGAACCATTGTATCTTGATGTAAAAGACGTATTGTATGGTACTCCGGAACAACCAATCGTAGTTGGTGGTCGTTATGGTTTGTCTTCAAAAGACTTTACGCCAGCTCAAGTACTTTCGGTTTACGAAAACCTTGCATTACCAGAACCAAAAAATCACTTCACAGTAGGTATTGTTGATGATGTTACATTCACTTCACTTCCATTGAAAGAAGAGATTGCATTGGGTGGAGCCGGAACTATCGAAGCAAAATTCTATGGTTTAGGTGCTGATGGTACTGTAGGTGCTAACAAAAACTCTATCAAGATTATTGGTGACAACACAGATAAATATTGCCAGGCATATTTTGCATACGATTCAAAAAAATCAGGTGGTTTTACTTGTTCTCACTTACGTTTTGGCGAAACTCCAATTCGTTCGACCTATTTGGTTACTACTCCTAACTTCGTGGCTTGTCACGTTCAGGCTTATTTGAAGTTGTATGATGTGACCAAAGGATTGAAGAAAAATGGTACTTTCTTATTGAATACAATTTGGAACGAAGAAGAAGTAAAGAAAAACTTACCTACCAAAGTAAAAAAATATTTAGCTGCTAATAACATCAGCCTTTATATTATCGATGCAACAAACATTGCAGAGCAAATTGGTTTAGGAAATCGTACCAATACTATTCTTCAATCAGCATTCTTCAAAATTACCAATGTTGTTCCTTACGAATTGGCAGTGGAAAAAATGAAATATGCTATCAATAAATCATACGGTAAAAAAGGTGAAAGTATTGTAAACAAAAACTACGCAGCTGTTGATCGTGGTGGAGAGTACACAAAAGTGGAAATTCCTGCAGAATGGGCTAACTTAGTTGATGGAACTGAAGCAATCACTGATATTGTACCAGTATTTATTGGTGATATCGTTCGTCCTATTAATGCACAAGATGGTGATAGCCTTCCTGTTTCTGCATTTAAAGGTCGCGAAGATGGTACCTGGGAAAATAGTACCAGTAAACATGAAAAACGTGGTGTAGCTGCATTTGTACCTGTTTGGAATTCTTCAAACTGTATTCAATGTAACCAATGTGCTTATGTTTGTCCTCACGCTGCTATTCGTCCATTTATCCTAGATCAAGCCGAACAAGCAAATGCACCGTTTACCGATATGCTTAAAACGAACGGAAAGCAATTTGTTGATACCGCATTCCGCATTCAAGTCGACGTACTTGACTGTATGGGTTGTAACAACTGTGTGGATGTTTGTCCGGGTAATAAGGGTAACAAAGCATTGGAGTTAGTGCCTATCGATACTCAATATCCAAACCAGGATAACTGGGATTATTGTGCAACTGAAGTAAAAAGCAAACAACACTTAGTGGATATTAAAGGCAACGTGAAAAACTCTCAATTGGCTACGCCGTTGTTCGAGTTCTCTGGTGCTTGTGCTGGTTGTGGTGAAACTCCTTATGTAAAATTAGTTTCTCAACTTTTCGGTAGCCGTCAATTAATTGCTAATGCAACCGGTTGTAGCTCTATTTACTCTGCCTCTGCTCCTTCTACTCCATATACAGTAAACGAAGAAGGTCGTGGACCAGCTTTTGCTAACTCTTTGTTTGAAGACAACGCAGAATTTGGTTTAGGTATGGTATTCGCAAACGACAACATGCGTGAGCGTTTGGTTCGTTTGTTTACTGCTGCTCAATCTGATGCTACTGTTTCTGACGAGTTGAAAGCTTTGTTTGCTGAATGGATTGAAAAACGCGAAATTGCTGACGAAACTGTAATTCTTGAAAAGAAAATTACACCGTTAGTAAAAGCATCTGAAAGTGCATTAGTAAAACAAATTGTTGATTTGACTCAGTATATTGTCAAAAAATCGCAATGGATTATCGGTGGTGACGGATGGGCGTATGATATCGGTTTCGGGGGATTAGATCACGTAATTGCTTCAGGTAAAAACGTAAATATCCTTGTTTTGGATACCGAGATCTATTCTAACACAGGTGGTCAAGCTTCTAAATCGACTCCGGTTGGTGCAGTTGCTAAATTTGCTGCCTCAGGTAAACGTGTTCGCAAAAAAGACTTAGGAATGATTGCTGCTACTTATGGTTATGTTTACGTTGCGCAAATCGCAATGGGTGCAAACCAAGCACAAACTTTGAAAGCAATTCGTGAAGCGGAAGCATTTGACGGACCATCGGTTATCATAGCTTATTCTCCATGTATCAGCCACGGATTACTTGCCGGAATGGGTAAAGCTCAAGACGAACAACAACGTGCCGTTGAATGTGGATACTGGCACTTGTATCGTTTCAATCCGGACTTAGAAGCTGAAGGAAAGAACCCAATGATTTTAGATTCGAAAGAACCTCAATGGGATAAATTCCAGAATTTCTTGAAAGGTGAAGTACGTTACACTTCGTTGATGAAACAATTCCCAACAGAAGCGCAAGAACTGTTTACTGCAGCCGAAGTTAATGCTAAATGGCGTTACGAAGGTTACAAACGTATGGCTGAACGTCAATTTTAATTGATAATTCATATATTCTAAAGAAGACTGCTCAAATTTGGGCAGTCTTTTTTATGTCACACAATATCTAAAATAAGATTACGATTTCTCAACCATAATCTCAGTTTTCGTGAATTTTAAATTTGGGAAATTTGGAATTTGTACAAATGAAGCTTTTTTGATGAGTTTATTGATTTTTTTAGAAAAAAAATCAATAATAATTTAATTCTTTCTTGGTTAATTCAAATAAAACTATTTACTTTGTGAATTGAAAACCAAGGCCTGAAAATCTGTTAAGAAGGGACCATTTTTAATTTCAATATTCTACTATTTTATAATTAGTTGTTTGGTTTTCGAACGATAATACCGACATTGACCATTAATGTAAGTTAAATGTTGTAAAATATCAAAATATTGAAATTATTTTGCAAACAAAAATAAAATTTAATAAAAATAAAGATTTTGCTTTATCAATGGAGTTTTTGAATTATCTTTCGACCCCATATTGATTAAACGAAGTAAAAAAAAGTGCAATTTGGTGGAAAATAGATTAACCTAAATTGCAATTTTATCAAACTTTTTTTGTAGTTTTGGTGTTTAAATATAACAATCTTACGAGCAACCACATTAAGATATATTTATCTATGTTTTGTTACAAAAAAGGTTTTTAAATGTCAATAAAAATTAAGAAATCACTATCACAATACTAACTCTCTAAAAATCAAAAAAAATGAAAACTGAAAAAGACAAAGTCGCTCAGGGCGAAGAAAACGATGACTTAAGCATGTTGTTAAAACAACCAACTTACACCATTGGAGCTTATTCAATCGATGTACCAAAGAAACAATTAACTTTAGCTGGAGGTGAGCCTACAAAACTTACCAACAAAGAATTAAGCTTGCTTATTTTGTTTGCTGCTAACATTAACGAATTCCTTGATCGTAAATATGCTTTGAAAACAATTTGGAAAGATGATAACCATTACAATGCAAGAAGCATGGATGTTTATATCTGCAAATTGCGTAAACTTCTTAAAGATGACCAAAAAGTAATCATTATCAACATTCATGGTAAAGGTTACAAAATGATCACTACTTAATTAGTGATTGAAATAATCATTTAGGAGTAGTTTGATACTGCCCCAATCTATAAAATTTCCCACTGAAAAGTGGGAAATTTTTGTTTAGAGCACTTTCTTTTATCCAATAGCCACAAAAAAATGAATACACAATCAAATGATCCGTTACATGGTTTGACTCTAAAAGCTATTTTGGAACAATTACTCAAACAGTACGGTTGGGAAGAGTTGGATAGATTGATTCGCATCAATTGTTTTCACGAAAACCCCAGTATAAACTCGAGTTTGAAATTTTTACGCAAAACGCAATGGGCAAGAACCAAGGTGGAGGAGTTGTATATTTCTACGTTCAAAAAATGATTCTTAGGAGCTTTACTCCCAGCCTGTTTAAAACAAAAAAAGCCGTTTTGGAGATTCCAAAACGGCTTAATTTTTATTGACAAGTTCTTATCAATAGTATTTCAATTTAAAGACTGTTGATAGCATTCAAATCTTCGAAAGCTACTTGCAAACGAGCAATAAGAGCTTCTTCACCTTTGCGTAACCATACACGTGGGTCATAGTATTTTTTGTTCGGTTTTTCAGCTCCTTCAGGATTTCCGATCTGACCTTGCAAGTACTCACGATTTTTAGCTTCAAAGCCACGTACGCCATCCCAGAAAGCCCATTGAGTATCAGTGTCGATATTCATCTTAATAACACCATAGCTGATTGCTTCGCGAATTTCTTCGTGTGAAGAACCCGATCCTCCGTGGAATACAAAGTTTACAGGATGTGCATCTGAAATTCCCGCTTTAGCTCTGATATATTCCTGAGAATTTTTCAAAATTACAGGGGTCAATTTTACATTACCCGGTTTGTAAACACCATGTACGTTACCAAAAGAAGCAGCAACTGTAAAGTTTGGAGAAATTTTGCTTAAAGCAGCATATACTTTGTACACATCTTCTGGTTGAGTGTAAAGCAAGCTATTGTCAACATCGCTGTTGTCAACACCATCTTCTTCCCCACCGGTGATACCCAATTCCATTTCCAAGGTCATACCCATTTTACTCATACGAGTTAAGTATTTTTCGCAGATTTCGATGTTTTCATCAAGAGGTTCTTCAGAAAGATCAAGCATGTGCGAACTGAAAAGTGGTTTGCCTGTTTCAGCAAAGTTTTTTTCGCTTGCATCCAACAAACCGTCAATCCAAGGAAGTAATTTTTTAGCAGCATGGTCGGTATGCAATACAACACGTACACCATAAGCTTCAGCCAGTGTATGAATGTGTTTAGCACCAGCAATAGCACCTAAGATAGCTGCTTGTTGACCTTCCAATTTTAAACCTTTACCAGCATTGAAAGCAGCACCTCCATTAGAGAACTGAATCATTACCGGAGCATTAGCAACTTTTGCAGCTTCCAAAATAGCGTTTACGGTCGAAGAACCTACAACGTTTACTGCCGGAATTGCAAAACCATTTTCTTTAGCAACTTGAAAGATAAACTGCAAGTCAGTTCCTGTAACCACACCCGGTTTAACTACATCTGAAATTTTACCCATAATTCTATTATTTAATTGTTATATATAATTTAGCGTTCTTAGTAAAACAAATTACTTACGATAAAGTTAGATGTCGCAGGGATATTTATAGCGTTTTTAAAGCTATTTGACAACTTCCCCCCATCCCCCACAAAAGTAGTCAATTAAAATGACTCGTCCAATTTATGCTAAACAAAAATCCCGGATTAGCACGTAGCCAAACCCGGGATTCTGTTTTCTCAATCACTTATTTATAAGTTCTATATACTCTCTTAAAATGGATAAAGAGTAGTCACTTGCATGTTGATTCACAAAGCCAATAGCAGTGATATGAGCTTCTTCATCGGCCGAATCGGAGATAACCCGCACAACTACTAATGGAACTCCATAATCATCGCAAACTTGTGCCACGGCTGCCCCTTCCATTTCGGCACAAACAACTGATGGCAAGTTTTTAATCAAAGCGTTTTTCATTTCCTTGCTGGAGATAAACAAATCACCACTCGCAATGTCACCAATCAGCATTTTAGGATTGGTTATATCTTGTTCGGCCAGCACTTTGCGAAAATCTTTATCGTTTTTCAGAAAGTTATGTACTGCTTGTGACATGGTATCCACATTCTGTTGTGGAGTTTCGTAGGAAGTGCGGCCGGTAAGTGGAATTTCGAACCGACGCATTAGTGGTCGCGCATCCATATCGTGTTGAAACAAACGTTGCCCGATAACCACATCACCTACATTCAATTCGGGCGAAATGGCACCAGCTACACCGGTAAATACGATACGATCCACATTGAACTCCAGAATCATATTGGTGACAGTGGTAGCTGCTGCGACTTTTCCCCAGCGAGAAAATACAGCCACGACGTCCTGACCGTACAATCTTCCTTTATAATAAATGCGACTACCGCTTTCTAAAATTTCTTTATCGGTAATAGTTGCAATTATTTTATCCATTTCTTCGGGCATAGCACCCATGATTCCCAGTAACATATCAACCTCCTTCTTGTTCCCAAAAGTGGGAATGTTTAAAATTTCTTATGTAGTTTTGATATAAACATCAAGCAAAATCTTCATTTTCAATATAAAAATTATTGTCTGAAAATTATCATTGAGCTATTTTCGTAATTCTTTGATAAAGCGTCGGATGCGAATAATGAAAAAATACATACAACGGGTGTGGCATCAAATTGCTCAACGAAGTAGCCGATAGTTTTTTTAAGCCGGACTCTAACTGTTCGGCAAAGCCATATTTAGCCGCAAATGCGTCAGCCTGATATTCAAACTTCCGCGAAAGCACATTGGTAGCAATATCCAGCACTAACGATATCGGCGAATATAGTATGCTAAATGCCAATGCATTAAGATGGAATGATGCGTGCTGTCCGCCTAAGGCCTGTGCCATATCATCACTCTTCAGAATCAACCCGAAAACGAAGAAAAGCAGCAAAGTTGATGGCATTGAGATAAGAAGATTTATCAAAGTGTGCTTGTGTTTATAGTGCCCAACCTCGTGTGCCAAAACAGCCACTATTTCTTGCGTGCTCATGGAGTCCATCAACGTGTCGTACAGTACAATACGTTTTTTGCTTCCTAATCCACTAAAATAAGCATTTGCTTTGGTGGAGCGTTTTGAACCATCGATAACGAATATATTAGTAAGGTTAAAGCCCGATTTGATCGCAAATTTTTCGATTTCGGTGCGTAATTCACCGGCTTCCAGTGGCGTTTGTTTATTGAATAAAGGAACAATAATTTCAGAATAAAACATGGTCATAAAAAGACTAAATGCAGTTATCACAGCCCATGCCAGTAGCCAGAAATACTCGGGAGTAACCGTATAAATCCAAACGATGGCCGATAAAATACCACCACCAAGAACAATGGTCATTCCGTAGCCTTTCAGTTTATCGATTAGGAATAACGTTGGAGTGACTTTATTAAACCCGAATTTTTGTTCAATCACAAAGGTATCATAGATTTCGAACGGAATGCCAATAATATCGTTGGCAAAGTAAAGTACTGCAAAAAACAGAATGGGAGTTAGAATAGGACTTTGTGTATAGCTTTGAATCAAATTATCAACCCATGAAAATCCACCTAAGCTGTACATTAATAGCGTAATAATAAAACTAAATGCACTGGTTAACATGCCGAATCTTGAGTTTGTTCGGAAGTAATCTTGCTGTTTATCGTACTTTTCGGGATTATAAATATCACTAAGAATGGTCGGTAATGGCAATTTTGAATGCTGAATATTTAAATAAGCCAGGTATCGCTCCAGTCCAAAATCGGCAACAAGAATGACAATTATTGTATAGAATAAAAATTGAGCCATGACAAGGTGTGTTGAGATTAAATTAGAATATGGCAACAAATATAGTGTTTTTACGAATTAAAATCCTAATTATGAGCGCAAATACCCTCACTATTTTGAATTAAAGCTAAAAACCGATTTTGCCACGGGCAAGAATCTTTACTTTTTTTGTTCGTTAGTAATTTCTGCTTCCGAATATTGAACTGCCCACGCGTACTAGTGTACTTCCTTCTTCAATCGCTATCAGAAAATCGTCAGACATACCCATAGAAAGTTCAGTGAATGAATCACTTGAACTAAAAAAATCACTCTTTACTTTTTCAAAAAGGGTTTTCAGTATTTTGAATTCTGAGCGAATTTGCTCCCTGTTATCTGTAAACGTAGCCATACCCATTAACCCACAAATCTGTACGTTTTCGAGTATTTTCCAATCCGGCAAAGCCAATGTTGCTAATAACTCATCGGGCGAAAAGCCAAACTTGGTTTCTTCGTTTGCAATATGAACCTGAAGCAAGCAATTGACTATTTTCCCTTGTTTCTCGGCCTGTTTGTTGATTTCAGTAAGTAGTTTGTAGGAGTCTACTCCATGAATCAGCGAAACAAAAGGAACAATAAACTTAATTTTATTGCTTTGAAGATGACCAATAAAGTGCCAAGATATATCTTTTGGGAGCGTTTCATATTTGCCACATAGCTCCTGTACTTTGCTTTCACCAAAAATGCGCTCACCACTAGCGTAAGCTTCTTCGATTGATTCATTCGGATTAAATTTAGATACACACACCAGGCGCACATGCCCCGGGATATGTGTACGTATAGATTGTATATTGGTTGTGATTGACATCTTAAATTAATCAAGAAATGAGAGATGAAAAAATGAAATAACGCACAAGTACTTTGCGTTATTCTACTTACATTTTACGTCCTACTCTTTTACTCCGAATGCAAATACGTCCAAAATTGTTGTTTCGGTAATCGACGCTACTTCGTAATCGGCCATTGTGCCTTTCATACCTTCCTGTAGACCGTCCCAAGCTTCTTTTACATTGTTGGCTTGTACCATCATGGTGCAGGCGGTGCGTTTTTCAATTCCTTTTTCTTCGTCGAGCGAAATAAAGTAAACCTTGCTTCGGTACCATTTATCACCATTTTCATTGGCAAAAAGCTCATTGATACGTGCTCTGCGAATGTTTGATACGATAAATTCACCACTGATAAATGGTTTCATCTCTTCATTAATTCTAGCTTCAGCTTCGGTAAACGACAAGGCATCGACCAAATAAGCTTCGTTTACTTTTACTATTTTTCCTTCTTCAGCAGTTTTTTCGTATTTAATTTTGCACTCGAACCAATTCAACATAAGTATATTCTTTTAAAAATGAGTAGTTTAATTTAAGTCCCTGTTTTTGAACCAACGATTACAAAGATAGTCAAATCTTATTAAAAACTGAACTCGATAAAATACTTATATCGTTAAATTTGGAACTTTATCAATTCATTTTTTCTGATTTAAATTCTGGATTTTACAGAACAAACTGATTTTAGTACCTTTGTAGCCTATAAACATTCAACTATGGGACGAATTTTAGCCATTGATTACGGACAAAAGCGTGTGGGTCTAGCAGTTACCGACATGCTTCATATTACTGCCAATGGTTTGGATACAGTGTTAGTACACGAAGTACTGGACTATCTTGAAAAATATATTGCCAAAGAGCCCGTTGAGAAATTTGTTATCGGATTACCCAAGCAAATGAACGGACAAGACTCTGATTCAATGCAATATATCCGTCCGTTTGTTGTTGGGTTGCAAAGAAAATTTCCTGATATTGAACTTGTTTATATGGATGAACGTTTTACATCCGTTTTGGCACATAAAGCTATGTTAGACGGTGGTTTAAAGAAGAAAGACAGGCAAAATAAAGAACTGGTGGATAAAATTTCGGCAACTATAATTTTGCAAAGCTATATGGAGTCAATTCATAAATACTAATTCATAAAATAATATCCGGTTATTCTTTTGCAATGCAATTGATAACCATTTACAGACAACTATAACAAACAATGATTTTACCAATTTACACCTATGGCAACGCAGTGTTGCGAAAACAAGCGGAGCCAATTGCAGCAGACTATCCTGAGTTAAATACTCTGATTACCAATATGTACGACACTATGTACAAAGCCGAAGGTGTGGGTTTGGCCGCACCTCAGATTGGCTTGGCTATTCGCCTGCTAGTGATTGATTTAGTGGCCTACAAAGAAGATAATCCTGAGCTGGGAGCTTTTAAAGTGGCAATGATAAATCCAACCATTTTGGAACGTAGCGAAGAAGAAGTTTCTGCCGAGGAAGGTTGTTTGAGTATCCCTGGTATTCATGAAAGTGTACTTCGTGCCGAACGTATCAAAATAAAATATCAGGATGCTGATTTTAAGGAATATATAGAAGAATTTGAAGGTTTTAAGGCACGTGTTGTTCAACATGAATATGATCACCTCGAAGGTCATCTTTTCACGGATCGCGTTTCACCTATTCGTCGCCAATTACTTAAATCACGATTGACAAACATTGTAAAAGGAAAAACAAGTTGCGACTACAAAGTAAAAAAAGCGTAACTTTTCAGTTAGAAATAAGAAAGTAAGAGAGGTATTTTACCTCTCTTTTTTTGTGCCTCAGAACAATGGCAATGCATCGCCAACAATGAAGTTACTACCTCCAATAAAAACAAGATCGTTCGGATCAGAATCATTTACAGCTTTATCAACAGCTTGTTTTACAGTTTTATAAACATCGCCATTTAGACTAAAGGTTTCAGCTTTTAATTTTAATTCGTCACAGGATAGAGCTCGAATAATATTGGCTTGCGTGAAGTAATAAACAGCATCTTTAGGTAGTAAATTCAGTACTGCACTAATATCTTTATCGTTTACCATTCCGATCACTATTCGCAATTTTTTATAACTCTGAGCTTTGAGTTGTTCCACTACAAACTGAATACCACCCACATTATGACCCGTATCGCACACCACGGTCGGATTGCTTCTTAATGTCTGCCAACGCCCTTGCAAGCCCGTTATTTCAGTAATATTTTCAAAACCATTCAGTATATCACTCTCTAATATTGAATAATTCAATGCTATGAGTTGTTCGATTGCTGTAAGCGCAGTGGAAATGTTTTTCAATTGATAATTTCCACATAATCCGCATTTTATTTGCGACTTACCGTTTATTTCAACAAGCATCTTTGCATCAGAATACTCCTTAAAAGTGACCTTAAACCGTTCTTCAGCGAAATAAAGTGGCGCATTCTCTTTTCCGGCTTTTTGAACAAATACCGGTTGTGTTTCGGTTACTGACTCACCAATAACTACCGGAGTAGCAGGTTTTATTATCCCTGCTTTTTCGAAAGCTATTTTCTCCAAGGTATCTCCCAAAAAACCGACATGATCAAAGCTGATATTGGTAATGACCGACAAATCAGGCTGAATAATGTTAGTGCTATCCAATCTACCGCCCAGTCCGACTTCGATAATAGCAACATCTACCTTACTGTCGGCAAAATAATTGAAAGCCATAGCCATTGTTGCTTCGAAAAAAGAAGGTTCGATGGTATTGAATACATCCTTGTTATTCTCAACAAAATCAATCACATATTGCTGGTTAATCATTTGCCCATTCACCCGAATTCGCTCACCAAAATCAACTAAGTGAGGCGAAGTATAAAGTCCAACCTTGTAACCGGCTGTTTGCAAAACGGCAGCCAGCATATTCGATACAGAACCTTTCCCATTGGTTCCGGCAATGTGAATGCAGCGATATTTTGTTTGAGGATTATCCAATGCATCCATTAATTGAATAGTATTGTTTAAACCCGGTTTATAGGCTGCACCACCCACATGATGAAAAACAGGCAGACGATCGTACAGATATTGGAGTGTATCGGTATAAGTCATTATAATGATTAATGATAAATTATTAATGGTCAATTTTAAACACAGATGATTTATAATCAGTGTACAATGATAAATAATTTACCATTGATCATTTATAATTGACAATTGATTAGTATTTTTCCCAACTAACGATTTCTTCTATCGTTTTACGGGTTTTGGTACGCGATGGTTGATTTGAATAGCCTAAAAAAATCACTAATAATACCCTTTTATTTCTGGGAATATCCAGCGCTTTTCTCACTTTTTTCTCGTTGCACCAACCCACAATACAGGAACCTAATCCTTCGTCGGTAGCTGCCAGGCTGATATGCGAAGCTGCTATTCCCAAATCGATATGCGGATAGTGTTTATTTGCGAGCATTCCACCAATATTTGAGGTGAAATTCGAGTTTTCTTCAATCAACACCAGTTGCACTGGAGCTTGTTTGGTAAAATGATTCATCGAAAGCACTTTACTGGCTGTTGCGTCGGCCACCAATGTCCGTTTTTCGGCGTTAGTAACCACTACGAATTTCCAGGGTTGAGAATTACAGGCCGAAGGTGCCAAACGCGCTGCTTCAAGTATACGTTCAATCTTTTCTTTTTCAACGGGCGTGTCGAAAAAGGCTCTGTCGCTTTGACGATTTTGAACTAATTCTAAAAATGTCTTCATATGATTCGTTTTTCGTGTTTAGAAAAATTTTCGGCGATTTGTGCTTCAGAAAAGTTATTTCAAAAAAATGAATATCTTTGTACGTAACAATCTCGACTACAAAGATACCCAAATACAACTTGAAAATGCTAGCTAAAGTTCAAAATTACATTCAACAACACAAATTACTAACGCCAAATGCGCGTGTAATTGTAGGTGTAAGCGGTGGTGCCGACTCGGTGGCATTATTGCATATTTTACTTTCACTGGGATATGACTGTGTGATAGCGCATTGTAATTTTCATTTGAGAATGGAGGAGTCTAATCGCGACGAGGTATTCGTTCGCAATCTTTCAAAATCGCTTCATTTGTCATTCTATAGTATTGATTTTGAAACAACTAAATATGCCAAGGAACATCATAAGTCTATCGAAATGGCTGCGCGGGATTTACGTTATGAATGGTTCTATCAATTAGTCGAAAAACTTGATGCACAAGCTATTGCTGTTGCTCATCATGCGGATGACAGTATCGAAACAATGCTTATGAATTTGGTCCGTGGCACTGGATTAAGAGGCTTGACCGGCATCGCGGCACGCAATGAAAAAGTGATTCGTCCCCTACTCTGCTGTACCCGCGAAGAAATTGAAACCTATATCATTAGGCACGACCTGGAAAACATCACCGATTCGACCAATGCCACTTTGGATTACCAGCGTAATAAGTTTAGAAATGTAGTTCTCCCATTGTTGGAAGAAATTAATCCGTCTGTACGCCAAACTTTGTATAATTCACTGGAACGCTTTGAAGGAACCTTGGCCATTTATGATCAGGCCATTACCCACATAAAAGAAAAGATTTTACAGGTTGAAAATGAGCTGATTAAACTGAATATTGAGGAGCTTTTAAAGCAAGTAGATGTGCCTACTGTGCTTTATGAACTACTGCAACCCTATGGTTTTGGAAAAGCTGTGATGGAACAAATTGCCATACATTTGGAAGGAGAATCCGGCAAACTGTTTTATTCCGATACGCATCGATTGTTGAAAGACCGTGAATATTTGATTATCAGCAATAATGAACAAATATCGAGCGAAGAATATTTTATTTCCGATAGCCAAACCGAAATAAATATTCCTTTCCCATTGAAAATAAGCAAAATAAAAATCAGTTCGGATTTTTTGGTTTCGAAGCAAAAATACTGCATTCACGTTGATGCTTCCAGATTAAGTTTTCCTTTACACCTGCGTCGTTGGAGCGAAGGTGATTCATTTTTTCCATTTGGAATGAACAAACGCAAGAAAATAAGTGACTTTTTTATAGATAACAAGTTGAGTATTATAGAAAAAGAACAAAGTTGGTTGTTACTTTCGGGCGACGAAATCGTGTGGGTGGTTGGGCAACGAATGGATAACAGATACCGGGTGACTGACGAAACAAAGGATGTTTTTCAATTCACTATTTCATAGTTTATAATTATTTCTTGATTATGGATGCAACTTCTAATGAAAAACCATTGGTAGATCAGGACTACCTTCTGCATAAAATGGAGGGAAAAGGTGGGTGGACTTATGCGGCCATCCCTGAAATTGTGCAGGATAAACATGCCTATTTTGGTTGGGTTAAAGTCAGGGGTACAATTGACGACTATGAAATAGCCAACTATCATTTAATGCCAATGGGTAATGGACAACTATTTTTATCCGTAAAAGCCGAAATACGCAAGAAAATAGGCAAAAAGGAAGGCGATTGGGTACATGTTACACTTTATTCGCAAGAACTACCAACCGTTGTTCCCGATGATTTTCTGCTTTGTCTGCAAGATGAGCCTGTAGCTTATCAAAAATTCCAACAATTATCCGAAAGCGAACAGAAAACCATGATAGATTGGATATACGCTGCAAAACGTGACGACCAAAAAGTGGAACGTATCGCTCAAACCCTGGACATACTCCTCTTACAAAAATGAACAAATTCCCAATTATTCTTGTTTAGAGGGCAGAATTTAAAGCATATCGTTGCTATTTGCTCACTAATCAGTTGTTTATTTTGTCGATTAAACGCACCTTACACAAAACAAAAGTTCACTCACTTCGGAATATCGCCGATGGCGTTTTCATAATTTCTTTTTTACGCAATTTTAAATTCAATGCCGGGCAGGTAGTGGCCATTGACCTTGTGCCGGACGGACAACCGCGATTGTACAGCATTGCAAGTGGTGAAAATGAAAAATATGTTGATATACTCTTTGACGAAAAACCCGACGGCAACCTCACTCCTTTTCTTTCCAAACTAAATAGTGGCGCTACAATCTACGTTTCCGAACCGTTTGGAACATTTACCAGCGCCGGTGGAAAAGCTTTCTGGATAGCTTCAGGAACAGGCGTAGCACCATTTGTATCGATGGCACGTTCGGGATTGGCGGTTGATAAAACATTGGTACACGGCGGGCGATTGGACGAGAATTTTTATTTTTCGGATGTGTTGACAGACTTAATGACAGATGGTTATGTGCGCTGTTGTTCGCAGCAGCAAGATACTCAAAACTACAAAGGCAGATTGACAGCGTGGCTCGTAGACAACCAGAACTTACCCACCAACTGTCAGTACTATCTATGCGGAAGTCCCGAAATGGTGGTTCAGGTTCGCGACATATTGATCGAAAAGGGAATTCTATTTCATAACATTGTTTCTGAAACTTATTTTTAAATTACACGTCTACTTATATGAAAACCAATCTTTTCGGTCTTACACCATCAAAACTAAAAGCGGTTGTCAGCTCTCTCGGTTTGCCAACTTTTACAGCTACACAACTTGTGGAATGGATGTATAAAAAGCAAGTTGTAAGCTTTGCCGATATGACTAATTTGTCCAAACAAGCACGTGAGAAACTTGAGACCGAATATACTGTTCAACTGATTCCATCTACCAAAGTGCAAATTTCGACAGATGGTACTAAAAAATACCTCTACCCGACTCAAACGGCAAAATTTATCGAAGCGGCATATATTCCCGATTCTGATAGAGCAACACTCTGTGTTTCAACGCAGATCGGTTGTAAAATGGGCTGCTTGTTTTGTATGACCGGCAAGCAAGGCTTTCAGGGCAATCTTTCGGCCGGTGAAATACTGAATCAAATACAGTCATTACCCGAATTTGAGAAACTGACCAATATTGTTTACATGGGTATGGGAGAGCCATTGGACAATGTAGATGCGGTATTGGACAGTATTGAAATTATGACTTCCGAAAAAGGGTACGGCTGGAGTCCGAAACGAATAACGGTCTCAACCATTGGCATTATTCCGGCTATGATTACATTTCTCGAAAAAAGCCAGGCACATTTGGCAGTGAGTTTGCATTCACCTTTTGATAGTGAACGTCAGGAGATTATGCCTATTCAAAGTGTATATCCCATTACCGAAGTGATAGCCGAAATCCGCCGTTGGGAGTTAGGGCGTCAACGCCGTATCTCGTTCGAATACATAATGTTTAAAGATGTAAATGATACGGCAAGGCATGCAAATGAACTGGTACGATTGCTCAACGGCATAAAATGTCGCGTTAACCTCATCCGCTTCCACCCTATCCCCGATACTCCGCTCGAAGGAACTTCCGAAGCAGGTATTGTTGAGTTTCAAAATCGACTTAAAGCCAAGGGCTTAACAGTCACCATTCGTGCATCTCGCGGACAGGATATATTTGCGGCTTGTGGACTACTTTCTACTAAAGAATTAGTAAAAATGCAACAAGAGACTGATTTTTAAAACCGTCAATCACTTTTCCATTTTGTTTTAAAGATTATACCTTACAATTAGCCAATCCACACATAATATTCCATATATTTTTCTAACTTTGTATTCATTCAATTAAGAAAGTCGATTATTGGTTTTCTATATTGTTTGGTTTTGATTTTTAGAATGAATAAACAAATGCATGCCCAAGCGTATCTGGGCCAATATTATGGACATGGAACTAAACCTGGAACTACCGGAATGGGCTTTTCTGAATGGAAGTTCACATCTCGGCAATACGCTGGAAGGTCGTGATATACTGCAACATAATCTCAGTCATACCATCTTTGAACTCTTTTTGTTGGACGATGAGGAGACGATTGAAGAAGATCCGACTGTAAAAAGTAAAATATTTACTTTCAATAATATATGGGGCGAAACTGAAACACATTTGATAGTCTTGCATTTTACACTTATCGATGATTCGCAACTGGAAGAAATAATGGACAAAGCCATTAAGTTTTACAAAGAGTTCATGGATTGGGAGGATGCCAGTTTAATCATTGAAGAAACATCGAAAGATAATTAGTTTGTTCGTATATTTGGTCATCCTGATAAACTCCGCTGACCAGATGCAAATAAGAACTTACCTTCAAAATATCCTTTTTACAAAAAAAAAGGTTACTTTTGTATCCTTACAACATATTTATAAATAAAATGGAATATCCAACATTACAAGGAAAATTAATCATGCCCGAATATGGGCGTAATATACAGCAGTTAGTTGCTTTTGCTCAGACCATCGAGGATCGTGAAGAGCGGACTCGTTGCGTGCAAACAATTATCAACATAATGGGAAATCTTTTCCCGTATTTACGCGACGTAAACGACTTCAAACATAAACTTTGGGATCACGTAGCTATTATGTCCGATTTTAAATTAGATATCGACTTTCCATACGAAATACTTTTGGCTGAAAATCTGTACACACGTCCTGAAATCATTCCGTACAAAAAATCGCGTATACGTTATCAACATTACGGACGTACATTGGAAGAAATGATTGAAAAAGTAGCCGGATATGAAGAAGGCGACGAAAAAAACGAACTTATCAGACTCATTGCCAATCAGATGAAAAAATGTTTCCTTACCTGGAACAAAGAAGTAGTTGACGACCGCAAAATTTTTGACGATTTACGCGAACTTTCTAAAGGCAAAATCAATATATCTGAAGATTTCTTCAAACTGGTAGAATCGAAAGATGTATTGTACAACAAAAAGAACAAAAGGAAAGAACAAAAGGTAGCACCTCGCATCAATAAAAAAAGCAATTAATTCTAAATTGCAACAAGTATTCATTTTCCAGAAATCCTGTCGATAAAAAAACAACATCTATGGCATCATTTCAAATAGAAGGCGGACGTCGTCTGTCCGGCTCTATTACGCCTCAAGGGGCAAAAAACGAAGCATTACAAGTAATTTGCGCTGTTTTGCTAACTCCCGAAACAGTCACTATCAGCAATATACCCGATATTTTGGATGTCAATAACCTGATAAGTTTGTTGGCAGACATGTGTGTAGAAGTAAATCGTATAAGTAGTGATACTTACACGTTTAAAGCCGAAAATGTGAATATGGATTATCTTCAGACTGAAGATTTTTATAATAAAAGTGCCTCACTCCGCGGATCAGTAATGATAGTTGGTCCATTGGTAGCACGTTTTGGCAAAGCCATTATTCCGAAACCGGGAGGCGATAAAATAGGTCGACGTCGATTGGATACGCACTTCGTAGGCATTCAAAAGCTAGGTGCCGAGTTTCATTACGATCCTAACGCAAAGCGCTATGAAATAGAGGCTAAGAAGCTTATCGGTTGTTATATGTTGCTAGATGAAGCATCTGTAACCGGAACGGCAAATATTTTGATGGCGGCAGTTATGGCCGAAGGCAAAACTACCATTTATAACGCTGCATGTGAACCCTATTTGCAACAACTTTGCAAAATGCTCAACGCGATGGGCGCAAAAATCAGCGGACTAGGATCCAATTTATTGATTGTTGAAGGCGTTAAAGTACTGAACGGCTGCAATCACCGTATTCTGCCCGACATGATTGAGGTTGGTAGTTTTATTGGAATGGCCGCCATGACTTCATCCGAAATAACGATTAAGGATGTGGCGTATGACGAATTAGGAATTATTCCCGATAGCTTCCGCCGATTAGGTATCCAGTTGGAACAACGTGGTGATGATATTTTCATTCCCCAACAAGATAGTTATACTATTGAGTCATTTATCGATGGCTCCATTATGACCATTGCTGATGCACCATGGCCGGGGCTTACCCCCGACTTACTAAGTGTATTTTTGGTGGTTGCTGCAAAAGCGAAAGGAAGTGTACTGATTCATCAAAAAATGTTCGAGAGCCGCTTATTTTTCGTCGATAAACTGATTGATATGGGGGCGCAAATCATTTTGTGCGATCCGCACCGCGCCACAGTAATCGGGCAGGGTAATCAATTGCATCTCAGAGCATCAACTATGAGTTCGCCCGATATACGTGCCGGCATTGCCCTGCTAATTGCTGCTCTTTGCGCCGAGGGCACAAGTACAATTCATAATATCGATCAGATTGATCGTGGGTATCAGGATATTGAAAAGCGATTAAATGCTTTGGGTGCCAACATTAAACGTATCTGATTTATTAGTCTAATAATCAAAAATAGTTGGTGAAAACGGCTGAAATCCCTATTGGAATTGCTAAAAGAAAAGTTTATTGAAATTCGTTTCAATAAACTTTTCTTTGTATTTATAAAATACCCAAATATAAGTTCGGTAATAAATTCTGTTATTCCATCAAATCGGTAAATGCAAATAGTTTGCCATCAAACAATCCTATATCCCCCAATTTCAATTCAGGAATAACCAATAGCGACATAAAAGCCACTGTCATAAATGGTGCTCTGAGCGTTGAGCCCAGTTCTTTGGCCATGGCATCCACCTCTTCATATTTTAGGGCAATTAAAGCTCCTTCGCGCTCCGACATCAAGCCACCAACAGGTAGCGACAGCAAACAGGTTCTATCACCTTCACTTGCCAAAATACCACCTTTGCTGTCAATAATCTTATTGATAGCCAACGTAATCTCGGCATCCGAAGTACCCACAGCAACAATATTATGACTGTCGTGCGATACTGTTGAAGCTAATGCGCCCCGCTTCAAACCAATATTTTTGATAAAAGCAACAGAAGGCGTTGAGGGCTTATATCGGTTATAAACCACCAGCTTTAAAATGTCATTCTCTATATCGGAAACCACATTGTCATTCTCCATTTTAGGCTGATAAAGCATTGATTGAGTCAGCAATTGCCCATCATCCACTATTATCACTTTCAGATACTCACCTGTGGAACGAACAATCAATTGATCTTCAGTAATTTTACGGGCGTTAAAATGATTTATTAATTCTGTAGGTTCAAAGCGGGGATAACACGTTAAACCATTTTCAGCCACTTTTTCCCCACGAATATACGTTGCTTTTATTTCAAAATTAGAAAGGTTGTCTACAACAACAAAATCGGCATAATCATTGACCTGCAGCAATCCGATATCCAATTTATAATGTGCAATGGGATTTAACGAGCAAACACGCAAAATATCCATAGGATCATATCCTTTAGCAACTGCTCGGCGTACCAAAGCATCGATATGTCCATTTTTAATTAAATCATCCGGATGCTTATCATCCGAGCAAAACATAATATTCCCGGCATAATCGGTCATTAAGGGCAATAAATCGTCAAAATTCTTAGCGGCACTTCCTTCTCGGATCAATACCTTCATTCCTAATGCCATTTTTTCCTTCGCCTCAGCCAATGTCATGCACTCATGATCAGTTGTGATTCCACCGGCCGCATATGCCTTTAAATCGTTCCCCATAAGCCCGGGAGCATGACCGTCAACAGGCTTTCCTATCGTTTGAGCTGCCAATAGCTTTGAATGTACTTCTTTATTTTTATGAATCACCCCGGGATAATTCATCATTTCAGCCAAAAAATAAATATCATCTCGTTTCAATAGTTTTTCAACGGCTGAGGCATCTAAAATGGCTCCGGCAGTTTCGAAAGCAGTAGAAGGAACACAGGATGGGGCTCCAAAATAAAACTTCATAGGCGAATGACTGGCATTTTCAATCATATAATCAATACCATCCACACCCGAAACGTTGGCTATCTCATGCGGATCGCACACACAAGCCACCGTGCCATGGGTAACGCTGTAACGCGCAAACTCCGATGGCAACATCATCGAACTCTCGATATGAATATGTGCATCAATTAAACCCGGAATAATGAATTGATTATCAACAGCATCTGTTGGAATAATGCGAATAATTTTATCACCTTCAATTTGAATAATGCCTTTTATTATCGTTTTATTTATTACATCTACAATTTGTCCTGAAATACTTTTCATAGTTTATCCTATTATATTTACGTCTATAATTTTTATATCTAAGAACAAAAGTACTGAAATTGTTCGACTGATTTCCGAAATTATCGCATAAAAATACAAATTAAAATCAAAAACAATAAAAATCAAATCTTTAAGAAAGCCTGTACTCCGGTTATTGTAAATCTTATTTCAAGGATAACTACTCAAAACTCAAATAAGGTTTCAATTTATTCAAATCTTCCGATGAAAATTCTTGTAAAATTTTTAAATCACTCATTTCTTTTAGTTTACCTTTACTTCTTCTTAATTCGAATAAAGCTTTTGCTTGATAAAAATTGATATAAAGATGTGCATTTAGACGTTCCACACTGGCTGTATTTACTTTAATCCGTTGAATTAAAGCCGTATTCACCGTACAAAACGGACGAATTCTATCAAAATTCTCAGGTCGCATACCATATAGCTCGTGCAGCTGATCTACCGACGTAAATCCACCGGTTTCTTTTCTAAATCTCACAATTCCCTTCGCATAACCACGGCCAATTCCTTTTACTTGCATCAACAAAGTGGTGTCTGCTGAATTTAAATCTACAAATACATCTTGCTTAAATGCCTTTTTTGGAGCTACTATCGTATCAACCTTGGGTTTAGATACTTCTTTTATAGCAATATAGGGTTCCAACTCCTTAAATTTATCGGGAGTAATACCGTATACTTTACTAAAATCGGCCGAGGTTCTGAATTTACCACCTTTGTTCCTGTATTTTAAGATATTTGATGCCATATAAGGCTTTAAACCCAAACGAGTAAAACCGGCCGAATCAATAGTATTTGGGTCGAAAGTAAAAAGGGAATAAGATAGTTCGTGCTTAGCAGAAGTAGGATTCTGATAATTCTGATACTGCTTGTATCTGTCTGCGTACTTCTGTTGCCACATAGCCTGACGAACGCTATCACGCGATACAAGCGTCTTTTTGAATGCCTTAACTTCACTCAAAAAAGCATTTTTAGGCATCTCTTCTCTTGGAAAAAAGAGTGGTAAAGCAACGTTCGCGATCAAAACGATGATAATCAGGGATATCAAAACGATGATCCCTATCCTTTGCCCTTTCGAAAAATAGAAGAAATTTTTCCACATAATAAACTCTGACTTAATTTGTGAAGTTAACAGCGATTGACAAAAATAAAAATATATTTTGATTTAACAAGCAAGATGCTAAAGATTTTCATATTATTCAGGTTCACAACCCCAAACTCTTTATATTTCTAATTAAAACAACTAACTTTGCAACAAAATAATAACTCCATGGAACTAATTTTAAAGTACTTTCCAAACCTAAGTAAAACGCAAATAGCTCAATTTGAAGCTCTTTATGCTCTATACATTGAATGGAACGAAAAAATAAATGTCATTTCGCGCAAAGACATCGAAAACCTTTACGAGCATCATGTTTTGCATTCATTGGCCATTGCCGAAATAATTAAATTTCAGCCCGATACATCTATTTTGGATGTAGGCACAGGAGGTGGTTTTCCGGGTATTCCGCTTGCAATCCTTTTTCCTGAATCAACCTTCGTTTTAATTGATTCCATCGGCAAAAAGATTAAAGTTGGAACTGAAGTTTCGACAGCTATCGGATTAAAAAACATAACTTTAAAGCATCTACGGGTTCAGGAAGAAAAAGCAAAGTACGACTTTGTAGTAAGTCGTGCTGTAATGCCGCTGGGCGATTTGGTAAAGTTGGTGCAAAAAAATGTCAGTAAGAAACATAAAAATGCACTCCCAAATGGACTTATTTGCCTAAAAGGAGGTGAGTTACATCACGAAATACTTCCGTACAAGAACATTGCAGAGCTATATGAGGTGAGCGATTACTTTAAAGAAGAGTTTTTCAAAACAAAAAAAGCGGTTTACGTACCGTTATAATCAATATTATCCCTGTTGCACTATTTCGTTTTGTTAATTATGATTAGCTCACAGCGTTATTTCGATTTTTAGCATCAATGAATAACTTTTTCAAATATGACAATTAAAACATTTACATTCAATCCTTTTCAGGAAAATACATACCTGGTTTTTGACGAGACTAACGAAGCGGTAATCATCGATGCAGGTTGCTTACAAACTGCTGAAAAACAAGCACTCTCCCGCTTTATTGAAGACAATAAACTAACTCTCAAACGAGTATTAAATACACACTTACACCTCGACCATCAATTTGGCAATAAATTCTTATTCGACACCTATGGAATTGCTCCCGAAGCTTGTGTAGAAGATGAATTTTTGTTGGAGAATGTTGTGGCTCAGGCTCGTTCATACGGTTTTCCGGTTACTGAAGAAGCACAGCCATTAGGCGCTTACATAACTGAAAATCAAGAACTAACTTTTGGGAATTCGAGCTTAAAAGCCATTCATGCACCGGGTCATTCGCCGGGAAGTATGGTTTTGTATTCTGAAAAAGATGGAGTCATGTTTGCAGGAGATGTACTTTTTCAAGGTTCAATTGGCAGAACAGATTTACCGAAGGGTGATTATGCAAGTTTAATCTTAGCCATCACTAAGAAATTATTGGTTCTCCCCGACTCCACCGTGGTTTATTGTGGTCATGGTCCCAGCACTACCATTGGTTACGAGAAAAAGAACAACCCGTACTTGTAAATTATTGATATAAATTGTTCTCAATAATAAATTGAGAGACAGAAGGATGTAACCATTTGCTTACATCCTTTTTTTGTGCGATGGAATTGCGGATTTGGGTAGAAGAAATATCATAAACAGGACTATCAAGTAGTTTCATTTCGGGATATTGATCAGCTACTAGATCAAAGTCTGAACCTGTTCTTGGATAAACTAGTATGGGATAGTTTTTGAGCAGTTCTGTGTACTCCTTCCATTGATCAAAAACCAATGCATTATCACTTCCAATAACCAAACTAAACTGACAATCAGCAAATTGGTAGGATAAAAATTCAAGTGTATCAATACTATAGGATGGTATTGGCATACAAAATTCCACATCCGATGCTTTGAAATTGGGGTGTTTCATAATAGCCAGAATCAACATATCCAGGCGAATATATTCATCCAACAACTCCGATTGGTTTTTTAGTGGATTGCATGGCGAAACTACAAACCATACTTCGTCAACAAGCTTGGTATCAATCAGATATTCGGCCAGTTTGGTATGTCCGAGATGAATGGGGTTAAACGAGCCGGAGTAAATTCCTATTCGTTTTTTTTTCTCACTATCAGTATTTTGACCTGATTTCATCGGATGATATCAAATTATTTACTCAAAAACTCACGAATAATTCTTTCTGCTTCTTCTTTGGCCATCTCTAAATCATCATTTACCACTACTTTATCAAACTGTGGGGCAAAAGTCATTTCAAGGTCTGCCTTGCCAATCCGCTTCGCGATCATTTCATCGGAATCAGTCCCACGGTTTTTTAAGCGTTTGTGCAGTATTTCAATACTTGGAGGCGCAACAAAAAGCGACAAAGCCCGGTCTCCAAATTCTTTTTTTATATTTAGACCACCTACTACATCTACATCGAAAACAATGTTGTTTCCTTTGCTTGTAATGCGATCAACTTCACTGCGAAGTGTTCCGTAAAAGCAGCCGGAATAAACTTCTTCGCACTCAAGAAATTCTCCTTTTTCTATCTTATTTTTGAATTCTTCGACTGTAAGGTAGTAATAATCAACGCCATTTTGCTCAGCTCCACGTGGAGCACGACTGGTAGCCGAAATAGAAAACTCCATATTAAATCCACAGCCTAATAAGTGCTGTACTAAGGTACTTTTACCTGCCCCCGACGGAGCTGAAAATATAATTAATTTGCCGGACATGTCTTTTAGTAGGTAGTTGGTAGTTGATAGTTGGTAGTTCGAAAAAGTACACTGACTTAAAATAACAAACTATTTACTTATAATACGTTTAATACTTGTTCTTTGATTTGCTCCAAGTCATCCTTCATTAAAACGACTATTTTTTGCATTTCGCTATTATTCGATTTTGATCCAAGTGTATTTACTTCACGACCAATCTCTTGCGCAATAAAACCAAGTTTCTTACCAGGTGATTTTTCGTGTTGCATTGTTTCGATAAAGTACTCTAAATGATTGCGTAAGCGAACCTTTTCCTCGTTGACATCGAGCTTTTCGATATAAAATATCAACTCCTGTTCCAAACGGTTTTTATCATAGTCGATTTTATCGGATAAAGCCTGTAGATTTTCCTCTAATCGAGCTTTTATCTTCTCAACCCGCTCGGCTTCAAAAGGTGCCACTTCATCGAGTAATTGGCTGATATGAGCAATTTTATTTACAAATACCGCTTCCAATGATTTACCTTCCTGCACTCTGAAAGCATTGAACTGTTCGATAGCAACAGCAATTGTTTTACGAATCTCCAACCACTCGTTTTCATCCAATTCTACCGTTTCCGTTTTCATGGTATCCGGTAAGCGCAATAACACTTCGAACCAATTTGAAGGAACATCAATACCAATTTTGTCGGATAATGCTTTAATTTGTTGATAATAAGCTTCTACAACCGATTGATTAATCTGCGAAACCGACTCTTTTCCCGAATTGTCAACATATAATGAAAAATCGATCTTTCCACGTTCCAGTTTCTGAGAAAGTTCGTTGCGTATTTCAATATCCTTTTCGCGATACAATCCCGAAATACGAGTTGAGACATCTAATTGTTTGCTATTTAACGATTTAATTTCAACTACTATCTTTTTGTTTCCGTATTCGCAAGTGGCTTTACCAAAGCCGGTCATCGATTGTATCATTTTTATTGATTTATTATATAAATTTCTACTTGATTACAAAAATACTACTTTTATTTTAAAGTAGCGATTTTATACCGAACACTATATATTTTATTGTAAAATGGTCATTTAAATTCCAAAATATCATAAATAACTACCCGGATATTTCAATTTTACAAAATTGTTTTTATCTTTGTCTATCTTAAAAATCAAAAAATAATGCACACTTTTTACCCGATTAAATACTGGCGTTGGCAAAACTTTTATTTTAAACAATAAGGTTTTTGTTGCCGTAATAATATGAGTAATACCATAACAGCCTGTTGTTTAACGAAGCAACAGGCTGTATTAGTTAAGAAATACATAAAATAAATATTTACTGATAATTTTACTACATCATGGAAAAAACGAAAAAGTTTCTGTTGGCTGAAAAAGAGTTACCTACCAAATGGTACAATATTGTGGCCGATATGGAAACCAAACCAATGCCAATGTTGCACCCGGGCACAAAACAAGCATTGAAAGAAGAAGATTTATATCCATTATTCGCAAAAGAGCTGGCTCATCAAGAGCTTAATCAAACCGATCCATGGATTGATATTCCCGAAGAAGTACGCGAGAAACTAAAAATATATCGCCCTACTCCACTTGTTCGTGCCTACAATCTAGAAAAAGCGTTGGACACTCCGGCTCATATTTACTTTAAAAATGAAAGCGTGAGCCCCGTTGGTTCGCACAAACTGAATTCGGCTTTGGCGCAAGCCTATTATTGCAAGAAAGAAGGTACTACCAATATCACCACCGAAACCGGTGCCGGCCAGTGGGGAACAGCATTATCATTTGCAGCCAAGGCATTCGGACTGGAACTGGCAGTTTATATGGTGAAAATCAGCTACGAGCAAAAACCATATCGCCGCTCATTAATGCAAACCTGGGGTGCGCAAGTAATCCCGTCTCCAAGTATGTCGACCAAAGCAGGACGTGATATCCTGACAAAACATCCTAATTATCAAGGCAGTTTGGGTACAGCCATTTCAGAAGCTATCGAACTGGCTATGCAAACACCAAATTGTAAATATACATTGGGTAGCGTGCTTAACCACGTTTCATTACACCAAACCATTATCGGTCTGGAAGCCGAAAAACAAATGGAAATGACCGGTGAATACCCTGATGTCGTAATTGGTTGTTTTGGAGGAGGATCAAACTTCTCGGGTATTTCCTTTCCATTTATGCGTCATAATATCAAAGAAGGCAAACAAACACGCTTCATTGCTGCCGAACCGTCATCTTGCCCGAAATTGACCCGTGGTAAATTTGAATATGATTTTGGCGATGAAGCCGGTTATACACCACTATTGCCAATGTTCACACTTGGTCACAATTTTGCTCCCGCACACATTCATGCAGGTGGGCTTCGTTACCATGGTGCCGGAACTATTGTTAGTCAATTGATGAAGGATGGGTTAATGGAAGCTGTTGATATTGAACAGTTAGATTCGTTTAACGCGGGCGTATTATTTGCTCAAACCGAGGGAATTATACCGGCACCGGAATCGGCTCACGCTATTGCAGCTACTATCAATGAAGCACTTAAATGCAAAGAAGAGGGAACAACTAAAACAATTTTATTTAATCTTTCAGGACATGGATTAGTGGATATGGCTGCATACGATCAATATTTGGCCGGTGATTTGGTAAACTATTCATTATCAAATGAAGAAATCGAAAAAAACGTAAGTCAACTGGAACATCTGGTTTAGTATTAAGAATATAACCAGTAGATTACCTACAAAAAAAAGGAAGATGATCAGTCTTCCTTTTTTTGTACGCAGTATTTTACTAATTTTTCTTTTTCTTATCCGAGATGAGAATTAATCGAAGTGAAGTATCTTTGGTAATATAGCTCCATGCCCAATTAAAAAACACTATCAGCTTGTTGCGCACGCTAAGAATAAGCATTAAATGAAGAAACATCCAAATATACCAGGCAATTACGCCACTGAATCTTAAAAATGGTAAATCAACAACAGCTTTATGCTTACCAATGGTTGCCATTAGTCCTAAATCACGATATTCATATTCGTTAGGCGATTTTCCTTTTAGCGTGTTTACAATATTATGTCCAAGGTTTTTAGCCTGATTTATAGCCACATTAGCCACTTGAGGATGTCCTGTTTTGTACTTTGGAGTCTCCATATAGGCAATATCGCCAAGCGCATAGATATTCGAATAGTTTTTTAATCTGTTGTATCTATCCACTATGTATCTGTTACGAATAATATCTTCGGGTTGAAGTCCGGAAACAATATTCCCGGTCACTCCTGCCGCCCAAATAAGGTTTCGCGTTGGAATTTGTTCTCCGGTACTCAGGGTGGCAATGTTTCCATCGTAAGTATTTATTATTGTTTCAGTTCTGATTTGTACACCAAGCTCTTCAAGGAACTTTCGCGAAGCAATCTTGGCTGCATCGCTCATGTTATTAAGTGTATTTTTGCTACCTTCAACCAGAATTATGTTTAATTTTGAGAAATCCAGACTGGGGTAATCTTTTGGAAGGATATTGTTTTTTAGTTCTGCAAATGCACCCGAAAGCTCCACGCCGGTTGGTCCGGCACCTACTATAACAATGTTGTTAATCGCCGTTTTTTCCTCTTCCGTTGCAAAAATTTCTTGCTCAAAACTAATTAAAATCTTATTTCGGATCTTGATGGCCTCCTGAGTTGTCTTCATCGAAAGTGCATGCTGACTCATTTGCTCATTTCCGAAATAATTTGTTTTACAACCTGTTGCAATAACCAAATGATCGTAAGTGATTTGACCGGATGAAGTTAGAATCTTTTTTGATGCCGGCAGAATTTTCAAAACATCAGCCATTCTAAAATCTATATTATTATATTTCTGAAAAACTTTTCGAAATGGAAAGGAAATACTGGCAGGCTCCAATCGTGCACTTGCAATTTGATATAGTAATGGTTGAAATTGGTGATGATTTTGTTTATCTACCAATAAAATCTTTAAATCTTTGTTTTGTAATGATTTGGCCAATTGTAGACCAGCAAAACCCCCTCCAATAATAACTAATTTATCACCTTTTTTGAAACTTAAACCATCCATCTTCTTTTCTTTTTTTTATTCCTTTATATACTACAGACTATAAACAAGCAGAATAGATAATTGTTGACAAATAAAGAAATTTTTCTCTAATTAAAATTTAGTTTTATTATAGACATCTGTTTATCAATACAATAAAATCATCAAATATTATATAAAATATTATCTGTATCTTTGCATCAAAATAGTAGGTCGGTTTGTCGCTTTTCCCTCGGGAATGGAGGAAAGTCCGGGCAACGCAGAGCACCATATTTCCTAACGGGAAGCTGTTTGTGAGGGCAGAGTAGCGTAACAGAAAATAACCACCATAATTGACCTTTTCCATTTTCCCTCTCCATTGGAGAGGGTGCCCTATGGGCGGGAGAGGTGTATGGAAAGGGTGAAAAGGTGAGGTAAGAGCTCACCGGTTCGGATGGCAACATTCGAAGCCGTACGTCTTATGGGTTGCAAGATCATGTATACCGACGCAGTAGGGTTGCTCGCCCGATGTCGGGGGGTAGATTGCTAAAGGCAAATGGCGACATTTGTTCGAGATAAATGACAGACACTTTGCGCAAGCAGAGTACAAAACCCGGCTTATAGACCTACTATTTTTTTTCAACTACCAAACATCAACTACCAAATATTTTTTGACAAGAATACCGCTTCAAACCATTCGGTTTAGTAGTGGGTTCAATTGTACCACATTAATTCATAAATACTTATGTTTAAACTTATTGCATTCATTGAAGGAATATATAATTTTATCCGTTTTGACATTTGGCGGATTACTGAGTATGAACTAACAAAATCGCGTCGTTATTTCTATCGTGTGGTGAAAACAATAATACTCGCTACTCGGGGTTTTGTAGTTGACAACTTAAATGTAAGAGCATCAGCCCTCACCTACTCCATTTTGTTTGCCATGATACCTTTGTTTGCGCTAATTATTGCCATAGCCAAGGGATTTGGAGTAGATAAACTGATTGAAAATTCACTTCAGGGTACTTTTATTGGGCAAGCCAATCTTGTTCCTACGGTAATGGGGTTCGTACAGCGCTATCTGGAGTCTACGCAAGGTGGTTTATTTATCGGAATTGGTATTGCCATCCTTTTCGGATCGGTAATGAATTTTTTTATGCAAGTCGAAAATGCATTTAACAGTATATGGCAAGTAAAAAAATCACGTTCACTTATTCACCAGTTTACCACTTATTTCTCGGCTATTTTAATTATCCCGCTATTAATCGTTTTATCAAGCGGTTTTTCAATATATATCAACACCATACTTTCACACAGCTATTTCTTCAATGTACTGAGTCCGGTGCTACGTTTTGGCGTAAAATTTATACCCTACATTATCAATTGGATTGTATTTACCATAATGTATATGGTCATTCCGAACACACGCGTTCGCTTCTATAATGCGATGCTGGCAGGCATACTTGCCGGTTCAGCCTTCCAATTATTTCAAATACTGTATATCAATGGTCAGGTCTATTTATCGCGTTTCAACGTGGTATATGGAAGTTTTGCGGCCATTCCTTTACTTTTACTCTGGTTGCAAATATCCTGTTTAATTATTTTACTTGGAGCAGAAATATCGTATGCTTCGCAAAATATTAAAAACTTCGATTACGAAGTTGACACAAAGAATATCAGCTCCAGATACAAAAACTTTCTGACTCTTTTTATCACTCACATGGTGGTAAAACAATTTGAAGAGCAAAAGCCACCTTTATCATCAGAGCAGATTGCAACGAACTATAAACTCCCTATCAGGTTAGTAAACCAAATTCTAAATCAATTAACTGAGGTTGCTATTCTGATTGAAGTATACCACGACAGCTCAAAATCAAAAACCTACCAACCGGCTATTGACATTAATCAAATGACTGTGAATCTTGTATTTGAAAAGCTGGAAAAGAATGGAGCTGAGCTTTTTTTGACCAGCAAAAATGAGTTATTGGATTCGTTTTGGCAAAAAACGCTGGAGATAAAAAAACAATCGATTGAACAAACCAATCATATATTGGTAAAAGACATCTAAAATTGATGGTGAAAGATGAAAAAAGCCGCTTCCAATGTTGGAAACGGCTTTTTTAGTGAGCCTCTTGTCGGATTCGAACCAACGACCCCGAGATTACAAATCACGTGCTCTGGCCAACTGAGCTAAAGAGGCAAGTGGGTAAGCACCCTGCATCGCACCGCTACAACCTTCTACCCTTGCTGCGATCAAGCCCTGGGGGAATTCAAAAGGAGCATGTCGTGCAGGACTTACCCGACGACAAAAGTAGTACTTTTGAGTTAATCTGCAAAACATTTATACGATATTTTTTTCGGAAATGCCCTACAGTATTCATTCTCAGAAAACTATTGCGAAATATTTTTTTCAAAATAATTAATTCAGGAAGTAAAGAACCCGATTATCCGATGAATAACCTGAATAAATAGATTTATTTTCTAAAAAACGATGATGGTGTCCATCAAATTTGTGGCACAAACTTTGTAAATTGATAATTTATATTCAATTTTTACGTTCATTCATTAATTATTAATTATAACACCTATTAAAATGAAAAAATTATTCTTGATTTTAGCAGTCGCTTTAACGTTTATCTCGTGTAGAGATTCGGTTTCGGACGAATTAGACACTAAACAAATTATCAGTTTAAAGGTAAATAGCGCCGATTGGGTTGAAAATACCGATAATGCCGGATTAAACAGATTTTATTCCTATCACTTTCCCATTAACGAGATAAATTCAAATATTTATAATAATGGTGCAGTTGTGGGATATATTGAACTGGATGACAGGCAACAAGCTCTACCCTACGTCCGCCATTTTGAAAACAGCAATGGCATCATGTGGACACGTACCGTTGATTTCGACTATTTAAAAGGAGGCGTTAATATTTATGTTACCAATTCGGATTTTATGAGCGACCCACCGGAAACAATGAATTTCAGAATAGTTCTTATGTGGTAATATTTTAATTTATAGATAATTAGGACGCGTTGTTTGAGTAAAATCAAATAACGCGTTTTTCATCATCCTACAATGAGTAAGCTCTGCTTCGTAGAATGAATAATTTGATGTATTTTTGATTCAAATTTGCAGAAAGAAATGAACTCCGAAACGAAAGAATTTATTAGCACTCATCTTAACGCTGATGTGCATCAACTAGCGCTTCAAGCCGGTCGCTTTCCACTGGTTGATATAGCTCTGGCAATACGTCAGATTAATGGAATGCAAAAAATAAAAAACAAAGTTCCACTCTTTTATACTACCGACGAAATTCTTTATCCGGCCCAACTTTCGCTCGAACAATCATCGTCTCAATCAACAGCAACTTACAAGTCAACACTTTGCGAAGGAAACTCATTAACTGATTTAACAGGTGGATTCGGAATAGATTGCTGTTTTATGTCGGCTCATTTTAAGCATGTTAGCTATGTAGAACGTCAATCCGAATTGTGTGAGCTCGCAAGCCATAATTTCAAAGTATTGGGTCGAAATCACATAGAGATTTTTAATCAGGATACAGAAACTTTTTTGCCTGAAATGCAAACTGTTGATTGGATTTTTATTGATCCGGCACGTCGTGCTACCAGTGGAAAGAAGGTAGTTTTACTTTCAGACTGCGAACCGGATGTATCAGCACTCTCAGCACTTTTATTGGAAAAAGCAGCGAATGTAATGATAAAATTATCTCCAATGATGGACATATCTGCAGCGCTGCGCGATTTACCACAGACAACAGAGGTTCATATTGTGGCAGTTGAAAATGAGTGCAAAGAAGTTCTTCTTATTCTCAGAAAGAATATTGAAAAGTTTTTGCAAGTATTTACAATCAATTTTGGAAAAAACGACCATCAACAGTTATTCAGATTTGATGCACACGAGGAATCAAATGCAACTTCAAAACTAAGTTCGGAAGTAGGAAAATACCTGTACGAACCCAATGCGGCTGTGATGAAAAGCGGTGGCTTCAAACTAATCGGAAATTATTTTGGCCTAAGTAAACTGCATGATAATACCCATTTATATACAGGAAATGAATTATTACTTGAATTCCCGGGACGAATTTTCAACGTGAATAAAGTGTGGGAAAACTCCAAATCGTCATTAAAACAACTTACAACAGAACACCCGAAAGCAAATATATCTACCCGAAATTATCCGATTAGTGTAGACGAATTACGCAAAAAACTGAAAATTAAAGATGGTGGCGAAACGTATTTATTTGCCTGTACACTTGCCAACGAAGAGAAAGTAATTATTGACTGTGAAAAGGGAAAACAGAACTAACCGTTTCCCCTTTTGATATATCTCTTCGGATATTTAAAATCCGACCGAAAAACTTACTGCAGAACGGTTTAAATTGCCATTACTGAATAATCCTGTCGGGTAATAATTATACGCCAGACGAGCATTTAAAATGGCAAAAAATCGAATTTTGGTCCCTAATGTCCAACCAAATTGGTTGCTACTCACACCGGGATAATAATTTCTATTCAGGCTTGAAGCTAGAATCAGCTCGTAAACAGGTCCGGTGTAGACTTTCATACCACTGAAAAACGAATTAAATAGCTTATATTCAACTGTTAGCGGGATAGTTAATGACTGAGTTCTAAACACCTCATCTGATGCACTTAATGCATAATTCCCATCACCATACAAAGTATATTTGCTCCAATTATAATTTAATCCGACCTGCCAGGATGCCTGTGGATCAAATTCAAATTTTTGACCATAGGCAGTGCCCAGACTAAAATTACTCCATCTATAATCATAGGTCTTATTCACATCCCAACCTATATTGATGTTTTTAAATAATTGTCTTTTAAAACTATCCTCTGCCTTTATATTTCGCACACCAGCTGTAAATAAGCAAATTACAACAATGATTACAATTTTATTTTTCATATTTACCTAAATTATTTAAACTATGTAAGCTATCTGTGATAAATACTTCCAATTTTTATGCCAAATATTACAAAAATGAGTCTATAGCAACTTCAATTGAACTCGTTTTCTAACCGCATCAACCTCAATAACACGTACTTTTACATGCTGATGCACAGAAACGACTTCAGCAGGATTGCTAATATACCGATCGGCCATATTAGATACATGAATCAAGCCGTTTTCTTTGATACCAACATCTACAAATGCACCAAAATTGGTTATATTCGTCACAATACCAGGCAATTCCATTCCAGTACGTAAATCACCAATCGTTTTTACATTCGGATCAAATTCGAAGACCTGTATTCCACTTCGGGGATCGCGTCCGGGTTTTTCCAATTCCTGTAAGATATCATTTAAGGTTGGCAAACCAACTTTTTGACCGATATACTTTTGTAAATCAATACTTTTCTTGAGTTCTTTATTTTGAATCAGTTCAGCAACAGTTGATTTTAAATCCTTGGCCATCGCTTCTACTATTCCGTAGCTTTCGGGGTGAACAGCAGAATTGTCCAATGGATTTTCACTATCCGGAATACGCAGGAAACCGGCACATTGCTCAAAAGTTTTAGCACCCATTTTAGGCACTTTCATCAGTTGATTTCTGCTTTTAAAAGCACCATTTTCACTTCTAAAATCAACAATATTTTGCGCTAGCTGTGGCCCCAACCCCGAAATATACGTCAGTAAATGCTTGCTGGCAGTATTCAGGTTCACTCCTACTTTATTCACAGCATTCTCAACCGTTTGGTCAAGTGATTTTTTAAGCTGAGTTTGATCCACATCGTGTTGATACTGACCAACCCCTATCGATTTTGGATCTATTTTCACCAGTTCAGCCAATGGATCCATCAACCTGCGACCAATAGAAACCGAACCACGTACGGTGACATCATAATCAGGAAACTCATCGCGGGCTATTTTTGATGCTGAGTAAATAGACGCACCGTTCTCGCTCACCACAAAAACCTGAACCTCTCTATCAAAACCAGTATTTTGGATAAATTGCTCCGTTTCACGGCTTGCAGTACCATTTCCAATGGCAATGGCTTGAATTTTATACGCCTCCACCATTTTTTGTACTTTTCGCATGGCTTGCGAAGTCTCGTGTTGAGGTGCATGAGGATAAATAGTTTCATTGTGCAACAAGTTACCTTGTGCATCCAAACAGACTATCTTACAACCGGTTCTGAATCCCGGATCTATTCCTAAAACACGTTTTTGTCCTAATGGTGGCGCCAATAATAGCTGACGAAGGTTTTCGGCAAAAACCCGAATAGCTTCGGTATCCGCTTTTGCCTTACTTTCGGAAGCAAACTCAGTTTCGATGCTTGGTTTTAATAATCGTTTATATGCATCATTTACAGCTTCAGACACTTGAATAGACGACCCGCTTTTTCCTTTTACAAAAATCCGATCCAATCGATCCAAACAATTTTCATCTTCAGGTGTGATATTAACACGTAAGAACCCTTCAGTTTCACCTCTTCGCATTGCTAATAAACGATGCGATGAGCAACGCGCCAATTTTTCACTCATATCAAAATAATCGCGATACTTCTGAGCTTCTTCCTCTTTTCCTTTTACCAATTTTGAGGAAATAACAGCTTCGCGCGCAAAAATGGTACGAATTGCATTCCTGGCAGCCTCACTCTCATTCACCCATTCAGCGATAATATCCCGCGCACCTTTCAACGCATCATCTGCATCAACCACATCGCCTTTCACAAAATTAAGCGCCATTCTTTCAATATCATCCGACTGCTGCTTCATCAGCATTTTAGCGAGTGGTTCCAGTCCTTTTTCGCGAGCTATTTCTGCACGCGTACGTCGTTTGGGCTTATAGGGCATATATATATCCTCTAATTCTGTGATATTCCAACAATTATCTATTCTGGACTTTAATTCATCGGTCAGTTTATCCTGCTCTTCAATTGATTTCAATACGGCCAACTTACGTTTTGCCAATTCGCATAGTTTATCGTACTGTTCTTTTGTATCGCCAAGCTGCACTTCATCCATGCCATCGGTCATTTCTTTCCGATACCGACTAATAAAAGGGATAGTAGCTCCTTCAATAAATAATTGAATAGCGTTTCTGATTTGTTTTTCGGTTAAGTGTAGAGCTGAAGCTATCAGCGAAATGAATTTCGCCGGTATTGTTGAATTATCTGTAGACATTTGAAAATAAAATTGTGAAGTTTGTATAAGGGCAGATATAAAACTACCCGAAATATTCATTGAGAAAGTGAAATAATAAACCGGAATAAATTAATGCAATATTTTGAATATCAATTCTTTCATCAATTCTCCTTCGTCGGTACTCGGATTATCTATCCCTTTATATCGGGCATCAGTTTCCCTGATATAAGTAATAATATTCATCGTTTTCCATGCCCCGAAAACCTGAGAAGCTTTTAGATAATCTTTTATAAAATAGGGATTTACTTTCAGTTCGGAAGCTGCTGCTCCCTGACTTTTGTCCGGTAAATAGTGAAATATCATCAAATCACTGAAAAATTTAAAAAGCTGAGCAAGTACCAGCACCATCGGATTTGCCTTCTTGTTTTCAGCGAAATAACGAATTATTCTGTTGGCTTTCAATACATCCCGATTTATTAAAGCAGCCTGCAACTCAAAAACATTAAAATCTTTACTAATTCCAATGTTTTTCTCAATCAGTTCGGGCGTAATACTTCTCATATCAGCCGGTTTCGTCAGAATAAGCTTATCCATCTCGTTCACCAGCTTACTTAGGTCAGTTCCTAAATATTCAGCCAACATAGCCACCGCTTTATCTTCAATAGCTACATTTTTCGTCTTCGCAAATTTAGTAATCCAGGAAGCTATTTCATAATCGCGCAATTTAGTCGATTCAAAAGTAACACCTATCTTTCCAACCTCCTGAAACCATTTTTTACGCTTATCCGGAGTTCCGTATTTATAGCAAAATACTAGTATAGTGGACTTTAATGGGTTTGAAAGATAATGAACCAAATCATCCCAAGCCTTAATCAGTTGCGCTTCCTTAACGATCAATACCTGATGAGTACCCATCATCGGGTAACGTTTAGCAGCATTTATTACCGTACTGATTTCCACATCTTTTCCATACAAAATAGTTTGGTCAAACTCCTTTTCGGCATCACCAAGTACATTATTTTGAATAAAATCGGAAATTAAATCGATGTAATAGGGCTCTTCACCCATTAAAAAATAAATGGGTGAATACTGCTTTTTGCGTAAATCGGTAAATATTTGATCGTACGAGACGGAATCTTGTTTAGCCACTTTAATTATATATCAGAAAATAAAATACAGAAACAATCTATTATTCGAAGCGTAAATGCTTAATAGTCTTACTATTATTCAATAATGAGGTCAAGGATTTTACCCCAATCTTTAAATGCTCTTCTACAAAACTGGCTGTCACTTTTTTGTCACTCTCAGAAGTTTTGATTCCATCTTCGTGCAATGGCATATCCGAAACCAATAATAATGCTCCAATAGGAATACTATTGGAAAAACCGGCAATAAAAAGCGTGGCTGTCTCCATATCTATCGCCAAAGCGCGACTAGCACGAAGGTATTCTTTAAATTTCTCATCATGCTCCCACACACGCCTGTTAGTTGTATAAACAGTTCCAGTCCAGTAATCTTTTCCAAAATCACGAATGTTTGAAGAAACAGCACGTTGCAAACTAAAAGCAGGCAAAGCTGGTATTTCAGGTGGAAAATAGTCGTTCGAAGTTCCTTCACCACGTATGGCAGCACTTGGTAAAATATAGTCGCCCAGTTTGTTCTTATCTCTCAACCCTCCGCATTTTCCTAGAAAAAGCACTGCTTTAGGTTGAATTGCAGACAGAATATCCATAATGATTGCCGCATTCGGACTACCCATTCCAAAATTAATAATGGTTATCCCATTGGCACAAGCATTGGGCATATTCCCATCACGGCCCACAACAGGCACATTAAACCATTCGGCAAAAAGCTCTACATAATTATTGAAGTTGGTTAGCAATATGTGGTCAGTAAATTCATTTAAAGGTCGTTTAGTATACCTGGGCAACCAATTCTCTACAATTTCTTTTTTTGTTTTCATAACCATCAATAATTATAGTTTGTTTTTGTATCTTCGCAAAACATACGATTTTCACAATGAATTGAAATCAAATTCTATCGTTTACCATCATATCTGCGAACACTTCAATTGAATATCAATAAATTACTATTTATTCAAATAATTCGGCCTTCAATTTTAAAGTGGAAACAAAAATACTAAAAAAATGTTGCAACTTAACCTCCCCCAGTATAGTTTTAGAATAAAAAAACAGAATGAAAAGCTTGTAATTTTCGACTCGCAACGAAAAAGATATGTGGTACTCACTCCCGAAGAATGGGTTCGTCAGAATTTCATCCGCTTTTTAATCGAAGAAAAAGGATACCCGGCAGCCTATCTTGCTATCGAAAAACAGTTGAATATGAATGGAATGAAAAAACGTTGCGATGCTATACTGTATAATGAACATGCGCTACCATTTCTTATTATTGAACTAAAGGCTCCCAATGTTGCCATTTCACAAGCCACTTTCGACCAGGTAGCAGTGTATAATGCCAAATTAAAGGTTGATTTTTTTATAATTAGCAACGGAATTGAACATTTTTGCTGCAAAGTGAACCTCGAAACTGCGCGATATGAGTTTTTTCCTGAAATTCCTGATTTTAACCAGATCGTCACCAAAAACGCATAAACCACTATATAACAAATAAATACACAATCATTCATTAATTAAGGCCAAAAACATGTTGTAAAACATTGTTTTTGGCCTTAATTTTTCAATCAAATTCTGCATACACAAAAACAACAACTAATAGTCTAAATATCAACAAATTAAGCAATGTGACACAGAAGCTTAACAGTTAAAGTTTTAGGCAACTTCTAATATTTAACATGTAATATGCGATTTTTATGTTGTAAAACATATAATTTTGCATCGTCAATCAAAGATAATTTGATATGACAAATCTAATACAAAGAATGCCCAGGTAAAAAATCACATGGGAATTCTTTGTTTTTTTTTAAAAGGTATAAGGTATAAATTTAAAAAGTTTGGTTATGAAAAAGATTTTAGTTCTAATTGCGGTTTGTATCGGATATTCGGTATCAACCTTTGCATTTAATCCCAGTGATTACAAGAGCTTTTACAAGTTGAACAACAAAGCAACCTTCACAGGCTTGGTTGGATATATAGATGCTGACCAAGAGCAAGCTGCTTTCTTACAACGTGTATTTAAAGTTACGGAAGAAGAATTGTCAAATGCGGCAAAAAAAGAAAATATTGCTGCTGCTGAGAATGTAGTTAATTACAATTTGCGAAATGCAAAATGTATTCTATCGGAAGAACAATACAAAAAGTATTTAGTTTTTGTAAATGTTTATTTGAATAACGACAATAATTTCGCTATGTTCTCAGAGAACAAATAAGTAAGGTAAAAAGAAAAAGGTATATTTAAAAGTTAAGGTTATGAAAAAGATTTTAGTTGCTGTTTTAGTTTTAGTTGCCAGCACAACTAGTGTATTTGCTGTTGATACAAACAAATACGAAGTGTTTAACAAGATGAATAACGCAAGTACTTTCAATGGCTTGGTACGTTATTTAGAGGCTGATTACGATCAAGCCGAACAATTGGAGTTAGTATTCACAATGACAGAAAAGAAAATGAAATCTGCATTGAAAGGTGATGACGAAGTTGCTGCAGAGAAAGCAATGTATTTCAACTTAGGAAATGTAAAATCGGTATTAAGCGAAGAACAATACAAAAAGTACCTTGTACTTATCAATGTATCTGTTTATAACAACAATAACGATACATTTATTGCAGGTTTATAAATCTGACCTGAATACATTGTATTTAAATATAAAAGAGGGTGTTACATGTTTTGTAACACCCTCTTTTATTGTATTATAATCTCTTTTTTGTTCGATTTACCCTTGCCACCACCTTCTCATCGTTCAATTCTCTCAACGCATCGGTTGCAATCCATACTGCCGACTTAGTTCCCTGACATTTAATTCGCTCAGCCACTTCAATAGCCCTGATACGTAAATACTCATTCCGCTTTCCAATCTGGCGTAATGCCCAGTTCACAGCCTTTCTCACAAAATTACGTTCATCCCACGCTTCCCGTTCAATAATATCAAAAAATCGGTCAAAAGATAAATCACTCGCTTTTTTATCATGAAAAGCGAGTTTACACATCAAAGTAAAGGCTGTTCGTTTCACAAACTCGCGCTCATCAGTGGCGTATTCTTCAATTTTACTGCGAACAAATTCCATTGTTGCGATCAAATCACAGCAGGAATCACACATATCCCAGGAATTAAAGCTACTCACCCATTTATTTACCTGATTTTCAGTCACCATTCTACCATCTTCAATCATTGAGGCCAATATCCTCGCTTCGTGTATTTCCGTATCCCAAAGTTCTAAAGCTAATGTATGATTAGTGCCGATAGTTTTAGCCAGATTTCTCAATAATGGAATCTTTACTCCTAAAGCTTTAGAATCTTCTATACCAAAGTGCGACAATTTAGCAAAATGCTCAGGCGTTGATAGCAATTTCAATTCTTCAATAACAAATTCTATATCCATATACGTCTAATCAATAATAAAATAAGTACTCGTTTTAATCTTTAATACCTTATAAATAAAAACTGCACAAAAGAAATAGAAATATTCTTTTGTGCAGTTCAACTATAAAAATTCTACATACAAAATGTAGAATTAAAAGCTTACAAATACAATTAAACTTCCATTGCTCCGATAATATCATTAATTGATGAATATCCATGGCGGTTTAAATAATCATCAATACCGTCAATTACTTTACCGGTAATCGTAGGATCTATAAAATTGGCTGTGCCTATTTGAATGGCAGAGGCTCCGGCAAGGATAAACTCTATAGCGTCGGCAGTATTCATAATACCACCCATTCCTACAACAGGTATTTTTACCGCGTTAGCCACTTGCCACACCATACGCAATGCCACAGGCTTTACAGCAGGACCTGAAAGTCCACCGGTGATGGTAGACAAATAAGGCTTTCTTGTCTCTGCATTTATGGCCATACCCAACAGAGTGTTTATAAGCGAAACAGAGTCGGCTCCCTCGGCCTCAACAGCCAGCGCAATCTCCGAAATATCGGTTACATTCGGCGAAAGCTTCACCATCATGTCATTTTTATACACTCTTCGCACTTCTCTAACTACTTGTGCAGCAGACAAACAGCTTGTTCCAAAGGCCATTCCACCTTCTTTTACATTAGGGCAAGAGATGTTTAATTCAATTCCGGGGATTTTTTCCAGTTCATTTAGCCTCTCAGCCGCCTCTACATAGTCTTCGATGGTTGAACCTGATAAATTCACAAGTATATTTGTATCGATATCCTTCAGTGTCGGATAAATATGATTAATAAAGTAATCTACACCCTTATTCTGCAGTCCCACAGCGTTTAGCATACCTGATGGAGTCTCTGCCATACGTGGATATTGATTGCCCTGACGGTCGCGAAGTGTAGTTCCCTTCACAATTATACCGCCAATTCGCGATATGTCCATGAAGTCGGAATACTCTGTTCCATAACCGAATGTACCCGATGCAGTCATCACCGGGTTTTTCAATTGTAATTTTCCTATTTTGATGTCTAAATTTGCCATTTCAACTTTGTAATATTAAATACAGGTCCTTCGGTACACACGCAAACATGCCCTTTGATTGTATCGGTTACACAACATAAACAAGTCCCAAAACCACACGCCATAGTATTCTCGAGCGAAACTTCGCAAATAGCCTCTGTTTTGGCTGCGTAAGCGGCTACAGCTTTCATCATTGGAGTTGGTCCACACGTATAAACATAATCGAAATTTGAGCCTTGCAATAGCGAATGCTGGGTAACAAAACCCTTTTCTCCATGCGTACCATCTTCGGTAGTTGTATATACATCGCCGAACTGCTCAAATTCACAAAGCTGTAATAAATTGTCCTTTGATCGTCCGCCCAGCAAGAAATTACACTTGTAACCCCGTTCTTTGAGGTATGAACCCCAAAACAACAATGGAGCTATACCCACACCACCACCTACTAAAAGGAGCTTCGCATCCTTGCTTTCGGGCAATGTAAAGCTATTTCCCAATGGGAAAAGCAAATTTACCACTTCGCCAACCTTAAGCTCACACATCTTACGGGTTCCTTCACCCACAATTTGCACTAAAAGCCAAAGCTCGTTAGCCTCATAATCAACATAATTAATGGAAATAGGACGACGTAAAAACGTGGAAGGAGAATTGTCGACCCGCACTTCGGCAAATTGTCCCGGCAACATTTCGGGAAGCTTGTCAGGCGATGTAAGTACTAAAAGAGAGTATTGATTGTTCAGCGCTTCATTTTTCTTTACAATCAAATCGAGCATGAATTTCTTCATTTAATCTATATTGTTATATATCAATTACATACAATAATATGATTTTGTAATTAATAACAGTTTATACTGGCTGCAAAATTACACAATTATCTCGAAATGACAAGGATAAAATAAAGCATAATTGAGAATGTCTCCCGTGAAATAAAACAAGAATTGTTATTTTGATTTCTATCCAATAAAATAACAGGAAAGATGTAATATCGTGACTTTGACTTTTTAGCGCTTTATCGAGTCAGGATAAATTATTAACAATACTATAACATTCCACTTAGTTTCAAAAAAGCAGAAAGAGGGGAGTCGAAATTTTATAAATTATCATTTCGTTTCAAATTCCTGAAAAGTATTGTCGGTATAGTAGACAATTATTTTTCGAACGGATTTTGCCGGAGCATCAATTACAGAATGAATAATAGAACGAGCTTCTGAGGTCGACTGAACAGCCACATCGGGAATTTGCGGAGTATTTTGCTGGATGACATCAGATAGCGACACTAATTTTTCGACTGTTTTCGGTTCTGAAATTGCTGATTTAGAGCTATTTTCATTAATAGAATCGAACAATGTAGGCGTCTGAGATTGCTTTTCTGAACGATACATCGATCCAACGCCCAAAATAAGCCAATCTGAGCTCACCGTACGGAACCGATTGAGCACTTTCTTTAGCACATCCAAACTCGGATTATTTCGTCCGTTCAAAATATGGGAGAGAGTAGAACCTTGAATGCCAATCTCGGCAGCAAACTGGGCCGAATTCATTCCCTCGGTAAGCATAACCTTTTCAATTCTGTCTTTTTCGTCCATAATTTACAGTATAAATGTAAAGTGTATGTTTGTAATCACGTTACAAAGATATGTGAATTAGTTTACATATGCAAATCTTACACATTTGTAATCTGATACATTTGTATGAATACATTTGTAATACATAGAAATGGAAAAGTAAAATGATCATATAGATATAAAACCCTTTGTTTAAAAGGCTTTATAGCCAATTTATAAAGTATACTATTAAATAAAGTGATTTATTATATATAAACACGTAAGTGTATTAGTTATCAGTGATTTAATGTTATAAGTTTATATTATTTAAGGTATAATGCCAGTATTATCACAAAAATGAATATACACTTAAATTATACTTGTATATATATTATCTATTTTGTTGGTTTATAGTAGTTTATGTGTATTATGTGACTAGTATAATTGGTATTCACATAAATATATACCCATACTATATGGGGCAATATATTTGTGAGAATTGTGTTGTATCTTTGTGAATGTGTGAAAATACTTTAACTAATACATGTGTAATTATTTACTTTTGTACTTAGCATTTATGTGAAGTTACAAATGTATTCTATAGTATTGGAATGCTCATTTGTAATTTGATTTAAAATTCAGTTTTGGGGATGAATCAAGATTTTCAGTTGAGCTTAGCAAATATGGCCGACTTCGACTCACATCAATTTACCGGCATGGAGAGTGTATTGAGATTATAAAATCAAGATAGAGCAAATGTAGATTTACCGTTGGCATGAGATAAATATACAACCACTCCTGCCTTAAATGAAAAAGTGGATTTTAATAGCTGATGAGGATATATAAATGAGGAAAATGGGATAAAAACAGACAAATTGAAGGCAATATTCTAGTTGTGTAAATTTTATACTAGTAAAAATACGGTATAATGTGCACACATAGAGGTAATTGGATTAATTTTGAGCTTCTGAGAATTAAATATTTATTTGCTCCTGGGAATTTATACACGAAAATTTGAATGACAGGCATAAAAAAAAGAGTTCGAAAAATTAATTTCGAACTCTTTGATTTATTTTGTTTGATAGGTTATTAATCTTCGATTACCGGAGCTACACCTGCTAATTCCTGATCGACTAAGATACGACCGCAATATTCACATACTATAATTTTTTTGCGAAGACGAATATCCAATTGACGTTGTGCCGGGATTTTATTAAAGCATCCACCGCATGCATCACGTTGAACATATACTACAGCTAAACCGTTGCGTGCATTTTTGCGGATACGTTTAAACGCAGTTAGTAAACGGGGTTCGATAAGCGATTCAATTTGCTTAGCATGCTCGCGAAGTCTTTCTTCTTCGTGCTTAGTTTCCGAAACGATTTCGTTCAACTCACCTTTCTTTTGTTCCAGGTCAAGTTTACGTTCTGATAATTTATCAGCTGTATTTTTTTGATCTGCCTTTTTTGTTTCGTGAGCAGCAGTAAATTCACGAATACGTTTTTCGCATAGCTCAATTTCCAGTGTTTGGAACTCGATTTCTTTCGAAAGATTGTCGTATTCACGGTTATTACGCACATTTTCTTGTTGCTCTTTGTATTTTGCAATTTTCATACGAGATTCTTCAATCTCGATTTTTTTACTTGCAATAACAGCTATTGAGTCAGCAATTTCAGTTTCGAAATTGTCCATACGTGTATTCAAACCAATAATCTCGTCTTCTAAATCCTGAACTTCTAATGGAAGTTCGCCACGCAAGATTTTAATTTCATCTATTTTTGAAACCGCTTTTTGAAGTTCATAAAGAGCCTTTAATTTTTCTTCAACGGTGATTTCTTTTTCTGCTTTTAATTCTGTAGCCATATTGATTACAAATAATTTATGGGATTTGTTTTAATATCTGAAATTTGGACTGCAAATGTAGGCATTTTTTTTGAAATTATCTCCAAAAAAATGTCTTTTGTGAACTGTTCGCTTTCAAAATGTCCAATATCGGCAATAAGTATCCGATTTTGGGCATCAAAAAACTCATGATACTTAAAATCGCCCGAAATATATACATCAGCATTCACTCTCAAGGCGTCCGATAAAAACGAACTTCCCGAGCCACCACATACAGCCACTCGTTTAATTTTTTTTCCTAACAACTTGGTATACCGTATACTGGGTTGATTAAACAGGACTTTTATCCGATTCAAAAAATCGAGTTCATCTTCCTCTATCTCCAGTTCACCAACGATGCCGGTTCCTACCGTATTCCATACATTTTTGAGTGGGATAAAGTCATATGCCGGTTCCTCATAAGGATGTGCTTTCAGCAAAGCTTCGAGCACTTTGTATTTCAAGTATTCGGGTAAAACTACTTCAACACGGGTTTCGGATTCTGAATGCATTTTATTTATCTCACCTACAAAAGGTTGAGCTTCATCATTGGCTCTAAAAGTTCCTATGCCTTCGCTATTGAAGCTACACGCATCATAATTACCTATTTGCCCTGCTCCTGCTTCAAAAATAGCCTGACGCACCGCGTACGAATGAAGTTGAGGTACGTAAGTAACTAATTTGAGTAAAGCTTCCTGCTTGGGTTGAAGGATACGTCTGTTGACAAGTCCTATTTTATCAGCAATTTTACCATTTACGCCTTCCAACACGTTATCCAGATTGGTATGAGCTGCGTAGATAGCAATATCATTTTTAACAGCCGTGATTACACAACGTTGTACATCGTTGTGCCCAACCAGCCGTTTCAACCCGCTGAAAATAAGCGGATGATGCGAAATAATCAGGTTACACTTTTTCTGAATAGCTTCCGCCAATACTTCCTCGGTAATATCAATGCAAACCAGTACAGATGTAACTTCCATTTGCGAGTCACCCACAAGAAGTCCGGCGTTGTCATAGCTTTCTTGCAATGCCAACGGAGCTACTTCTTCGATAAGTTCACAAATAGATTTTACAGTCATAACATATTAGCTATCAATGGTAATTACGAATTACTTTGCAGCTTCAACTGCTTCTTCAACAGCTACAAAAGTAGTGATGTCGCTTTTAATAAGGATATTATACCAAGTGATTAATTTACGAATATCGCTTGGATAAACGCGGTCGCGATCGTAGTCAGGCAGAACCTCACCCATGAATTTGCGTAAGGTATCGTTATCTGCTTTTGGATCGGTAGAACAAGCTGCACCGTTTTCTTTTGCTTTTACGCTTTCGAAAACCTGTCCCAATGGAATTTCAGCATCTTCGGTAAATATTGCGATATCGCCCAATGACACAGCTTTATCCTTCGTGTAAGTAGGAACACGTTTACCATCGATTAATGACTCTACGATTAACATATTTTTTCCTTGTGATACAAGTTTGAAAAGTCCCGGTTTACCAGGGATGGAGAGAATTTCTTTCAACATAATTTCTTGTTAATTAATGATGCATAATTCATTATCCAAAACAAATTGCGAATGACTGAATTATATTTAAATATTTTAATGAGTGTGTGTTTTATTCAACAAAAATAGTACCAGTATTTAACGCGGCAATATTTTCTGTATTATACTGTGCTTTATAAATTAACGATAAATCGACTAAGTTCTTTCAAAGTAATTCGTCCTTCGTAAATCGCTTTTCCGGTTATAACGGCCGGAACTGCAGCTTCGTGCAATAGTTCAATATCGCGAATAGAGCTTACGCCTCCACTGGCAATTAGGTACATATCGGGCTGAGCGGCAAGCATTTTTTTATAAAGTTCTAAAGCCGGCCCTTGTAACATGCCATCTTTGCTGATATCAGTACAAATTATTTTTGTAATACCCTGTTGGATATAGTTTTTAATGAATGGCAATAATTCCAGTTCGGTAGTTTCCAACCACCCTCCAACTGCTATTTTTTCGTCTTTTACATCGGCTCCTAAAATAATTCTTTCGGCTCCGAATTTAGAAATCCACGAAGAAAACACATCCGTATTTTTAACGGCTATACTCCCACCGGTTACCATGCTGGCTCCACATTCGAAGGCTATGCGCAAATCATCGTCCGATTTTAAGCCACCGCCAAAATCAACCACCAAGTCTGTTCCTGAAGTTATTCTTTCCAACACCTTGTGGTTCACAATATGGTGCGCTTTAGCACCGTCCAAATCAACTAAATGTAAACGACGAATTCCTGCATCGGCAAACATTTTTGCTACTTCTAGCGGATTTTCGTTATAGACTGTTTTTTGAGCATAATCGCCCTGCGACAAGCGAACACATTTTCCATCAATTAAGTCGATGGCGGGTATAATTTCTATCACTTTTATTCAGGAGTTACTGGTTACAAATTACGAATTGCCTCTTAAAAATAAGGCATCCGAAAAGAGGAACAAAAGTACTAAAAAAGAAAGATAATGGCAAAACAGTTAATCAATACTTATCGGTATCCCGTAAAACCTTTATTTTCTATAAATCTTGTTGAACTGATTGATTTGTTAAGCATTTATAGATATATTTGTATCCGAATTAATAAAACAATACTCGATAAAAATGGGATTAGATTTAACTGATATTTTGAAAATTGCTCCTGCTGCAGTAATTGGACTTACCGTTCATGAATTTGCACATGCTTACACAGCTTATAGACTGGGTGATAATACTGCGAAAGATGACGGACGTTTGACACTTAACCCACTGAAACATATTGATTGGCTAGGGTTTTTCCTGATTATCATTGCGGGATTTGGCTGGGCCAAGCCGGTAAGCTTTAATCCGAATAATTTAAAAAATAAGCACCGCGATGAAATTTTGATATCCATTGCCGGACCAATTTCCAATTTTGTGATTGCCAGCCTTTTCTTTGTGCTGGCCCGAGTGCTTTATTCTATCGATTTTTTCAACAGCGAATTTGGTTTACAAGTTATAAATCTTATTATGACTTGGGGAGTTATTAACTTCAGTCTCTTTATTTTTAACCTAATTCCTATTCCCCCACTCGACGGTTCACATTTGTATCTCACTTATTTAAAGGATATTAATCCAAAACTAATGATGAATATGTATAAATACGGTACATTAGTTTTATTGGCAATTATCTTAGCTGAAAGTAATTTGAACATCAATATTCTTCACATATCTGAATTAGTTGGAGGAATAACATCGTTTTTTATACAATTGTTAGGATTTAGATAACTATTTTGCATTTACTGTTCAAAACTTTGAATTGTACGCTTTATAATTTCCACGCATTCAAACAATTGTGATTCGGTTATAACCAATGGCGGTGCAAAACGAATAATGTTGGTATGGGTTGGCTTAGCTAAAAGACCATTTTCTAGAAGCTGAAGACAAATATCCCAGGCTAAGTTTTTGTGGCCTTCATTATTGATTACCAAAGCATTGAGCAAACCTTTACCCCGAACAAAGGAAGCAATACCGGAATTCACGCAAATTTTCTCCATTTCGGATCTAAAGATTTCACCCAAAACGAATGCATTCTCTGCTAATTTTTCATCCCGAATTACTTCCAAAGCGGAAATGGCAACAGCAGCTGCAATTGGATTTCCACCAAAAGTAGAACCGTGCTGTCCCGGGTGTATCACATCCATAATTTCGCTGCACGCCAAAACAGCCGAAACAGGATAAACTCCTCCCGACAAAGCCTTTCCAAGAATTAAAATATCGGGGTGCACATTTTCATAATCGCAGGCCAATAATTTTCCCGTTCGTGCAATTCCAGTCTGAACTTCGTCGGCTATGAATAACACATTATGCTGACTACAAAGATCATAACATTTTTTCAGATAACCATCATTAGGTACATAGGCGCCTGCTTCACCCTGAATGGGTTCAACCAGGAAACCTGCAATATTTTCATTTTCCTTTAAAATTTTTTCGAGCGCGTCAGCATCGTTGTAAGGAATAACTATGAATCCCGGGGTAAATGGGCCATAATGATGAAAAGCATCCGCATCGACAGAAAATGAAACAATAGTCGTAGTGCGACCGTGAAAATTATTTTCGCAAACAATAATTTGTGCTGTATTATCTGACAATCCTTTCTTCTCGTACGCCCATTTCCGACAAAGTTTGATGGCTGTCTCAACAGCTTCGGCTCCTGTGTTCATAGGCAATACTTTTTCATAACCGAAATATTGCGTTACAAATTCCTCGTACCGTCCAAGCTGACTGTTGTAAAACGCCCGCGAAGTGAGTGTTAGTTTTGAAGCTTGTTGAACTAAGGTATCAATAATTTTGGGATGACAATGACCTTGATTGACAGCAGAATACGCTGATAGAAAATCAAAATATTTTTTTCCTTCCACATCCCATACAAAAACTCCTTCACCCTTTTCGAGGACAACAGGAAGTGGATGATAGTTGTGCGCACCATATTTATTTTCGAGCTCCATCAATTCCGAAGCACTGAGTTTTGGATTTATCATAAAAAATAGTATTAGCCCCTTATATATCCGACAACTGACAGATAATTAGAATATTAGTTTGTATTATGTAATATTTTTCGCTTATTCTGATATGCTGGTTTTAGAAAATTTCGGCCATCATGCATCGCACACTACCTCCTCCTATCTTTTCGATAGTTGGTATTTCGACTACAATAAGTTCATTATAAGTATTTAATCGATAAATCTGAAACTGATTTAGTGAATCGTAAGCAGACTGCGACATGACTAAAAACTGTTTACCTTTCGTATTTTCAATCTGCAACATATTACCGGCAAAGTTATGCATTTGTTTTTCAGAAATTGTAATAATCTCCTTGCCCGAAGCAATTAACGAATTAACAACAGATTTATACTCTTTCTCGTTATCAATTGATTCTAAACAAATTACAGCATATTCGTTGGCTATACACATCATTACATTGGTATGATAAATAGGCAAGCGTTTTTTGTCAACAGTTTGATTAGCCGAAAAATAAACCGGTTTTAAATCGAATACTTTACAAAATTGTAAAAATACTGCTTTATTGGTTCTGTCCGACAAGGCTGCATAAGCAATGCGATGAATGCGATCAAAAACCATACTTCCGGTTCCTTCCAAAAATTTATTTTGCTCTTCCCAGAATGTAAAATCATCAACGTTATTGACAATAGAACCTTTATTTTCAATTAGTTGAATAATATCGTTGCGACGTTCTCTCCGTCGATTTTTGGCAAACATTGGGTACAGGACTACCTGACCACCCTCATGAAACGAAATCCAGTTATTTGGAAAAATCGAATCGGGCGTATGTGGCTGCTCAGTATCCTTAACAACCAATACATTCACTCCACTCGCACGTATTTTTTTGACCATATTCCCGAATTCAGCGTAGGCTTTTGTCTGAATCTCTTTTTCAGCACCTTGCTCCTTTTGCTGGAAATGATTATTTACTGCCGTTTGATTATTAAATCCAAAAGCCACAGGTTCAATCATCAAAATAGTATTTGTTGTTTGCTTTGTTACCGTATTCTCCAATTGAGAATTTTTTGGTATGATCTTGGAGGAGTTCATCTTAATTACATTTTAATCAATTTAAATACCAATGAATAATAGATCTATTAATCAGCACAATAGCCAACATAAAAATGGCTTTTAACTCTCCCTTACCAATGGTAAAGTGGAGCAACGTAAGAGACCTCCCATTTTTGAAATTTCGAAATAAGGAATACGTTCGACAGTTAATCCCCATTCGTTTTCCATATGATTGTTTAAGCGCGTGAAACGATTTTCGGATACAACAACTGTTGGAGAAATGGAGAAAATATTGGCATTCATAAAATACATTTCTTCCTGTGTTATTTCAAAAACATTCTCTTTCCCAAACCTTTCAACCAACATTTCATAGTCTGATAGATTAAGAAAACCATCCTTATACAATATAACTTTATCATCAGAAACTGGCATAAATGTACAGTCTAAATGTAGCACACATTGACGAGGGTCACTATCATGTTTTCGTAACTCCAAAGGAACAAGCGTTTTATCCGGAAAAAGTTCTTCCAAAAAATGAAATGCATATAAATTGGTACGCGCCGTTTTCAACTGAGAATAATCGGCACCGGTATACAACCCAACAAAAACAGTATCATTTAACAACACTACATCCCCTCCTTCGACATGTGCCTTTTCGGGCAAATTATAAATTTTATTGTAGGATATCTGATCGTAAATAACTTCGTACGCTTCTTTTTCGTCCTCTCTATCGGGGATAATATTAGAGTTAATAATTTTATCGTCGATGACAAAACCCACATCACGTGCAAATACCTGATTGCAATTTTCCAATGTCCACGGACGAAAAACCTGTACGTTATATTTCAACAGCACGTTCTCGAAAGCACTCATTTCTTTAGAGATAGCTTCCTCTTTAGGATAAACACCCTTGAGAATGGTTTCATAAGACTTGGCATCAAAAGTTTTGTCCAAAGTGGGCACATTGCCTATTGAGCCGGCTTGTCCTAACACCACTGTTTTAAGTGTTGAGGTTTCATTTTTTACGTTTAAATGCATTGGTGACATCTTAAAGATTGAGAAAAGAGCTATCTGATTTTAAAACGAAAAAGAGCAATTAATGTTTAATTAATGTATAAATATTTATTTTTATTTATTAGGTGCTTTGAGTACATAAAATATCGTGTATCCACATTAGTTTAAAAAATATCATTCACAAGCATTCAAATAAAAATAGTAAATTTGCAACTAAATTACATTTAATACATTTAATAATCATATTATGCGCAAAATTTGTTTTGTCTCCCTGTTATTATTCATGGCTATAACGTTCAGTTATAGTGGCGTTTTAGTGCCATTTAATCAAAAAAAACTAAGCTATATGGGTAGAGTTGAAAACGTTCAAAACCAGTATGCAAAGTTCTATTGGCCGGGCACATCGGTTACGATTAATTTTAAGGGAACCGAATTAAAAGCTGTTTTAAAAAACGGATACGAGGAAGGCTATTTCTATGTTATTGTAGACGGTAAAGAAAATGAAGCCCGAAAAATAAAAGCCGACACTATTAAATCTAGCATTCTGCTGGCTGAAGGATTGAAAAACGCCAAACATACGGTTCAGTTATTTAAGCTTTCGAATAATACTGCTTACACGTATTTCTATGGTTTTGAATTGGCCAAAGGTTCAAAAATACTAAAAGCAACTCCACTCCCTCAACGAAAAATTGAGTTTTATGGTAACTCTATCACCGCAGGGCATGGTGTGGATGTTTTGCCCGGACATGATGACTCCGGAAGTCCCTATTATTTTAATAATTATTGGACCTATGCGGCTCGTACAGCGCGCCATTTCAACGCACAATATTCGTGCATTGCCCGTAGTGGAATTGGAATTATGGTTAGCTGGTTTCCTGAAATTATGCCCGAAGTGTATGATAGATTAAATCCTGCCGATTCGACCAGCAAATGGAACTTTTCTAAATATACACCTGACATAGTGGTTATTAATCTATTTCAAAACGACTCATGGATAGTCAACAATCCACAGAACGCACAATTTATTGCACGTTTTGGAACCGCAAAACCATCAGAAGCATTCATCATTAAATCTTACCAAAATTTCATCAAAAGTATTCGTGCAAAATATCCGAATTCATCGATTATTTGTGCATTAGGCAATATGGACGCCACCAGAGTTGGTTCAGCTTGGCCGGAATATATTGAAAAAGCAGCGAAAGAGTTGAATGATGCTAAAATCTATACTCATTTCTTTCCGTATAAAGATACTCCCGGACACCCAAAAGTAGCTGAACAAAAAGCTATGGCAGACGATTTAATCGAATTTATTGATAAAAATATCAAATGGTAAATTAGTCGAAAACAAAAATCAGCATTCAACGAAAATTGAATGCTGATTTTTGTTTTGGCAATTTTAATCCTAACTTTGCACTAAAATATCGACTTATGTTTCTTTAAAGTAGAAATACACTAACTAAATCAATGTCAATGATATGAAAACAACTGTAGCAGCACCAAAGAACATAGACGAATATATAGACGCCTTTCCGGCTACGACACAAGCTTTGTTGGAAGTACTGAGAGCAACAATCAAAAGCGCTGCTCCGGATGCTGTTGAAGCAATCAGCTATCAGATGCCGGCATTTAAACTGTTTGGTATGTTGGTTTACTTTGCTGCTTATCAACATCATATTGGGTTTTATCCCGGTGCATCAGGTGTCGTGGCTTTCGCTGAAGATTTGAAAGGCTATAAAACATCAAAAGGTACTGTTCAATTTCCTTTGGATAAGGCACTTCCTATTGATTTAATTAGTAAAATAGTACAGTTTAGAGCAACTGAAAATACCCAAAAAGCGGAAGCAAAAAAGAAAAAAAAGTAACTGCTTTCCGATTTAAAATTACAATAACAAAAAAAATGACTCAACATACTTCATTAGGACTTTATCTTTCAAATAGTTCGAATAAAAATCTGATTCTGGAGCAAATTATGAATAATCATTTTTTGCGGGAATACATTGATTTGAGTGTATTGCAAGGTGCTTTGCATTCGGCTATAACCATCAACCGATTTGTAGATAATGAGTTGCGTCACGATCGGTATTTGATTCAGACCGCTGAGAATTCAAGTTTGGGTTCTATGTCCAGCGGGCAACAAAAAAAGGCCTTACTCGACTATCTGATAGCTCAAAAGCCGCAATATATGGTACTTGACGATGTGTATAGCAATATCGATAAAGCCACCCAGGAATCCATTACAACTACTTTGAGACAATTAGCCGAAACAACTTTGCTCATTCAGGTGTTTTTCCGTAAACGAGATATGTTACCCTGCATCGGGAAAGTGTATTCGGTTGACGAAAACAATGTCATTGTGAACGAGCAATTGGCAGAAGCATTTCAACAGTCGGGTGCAGAGGCAGAGAAACCTGTACATCGTTTCAGATTACCAAAACAGTACGACGAAAACCACATAGACATAAATCCATTGGTACAATTGAACAATGTTTCTGTAAAGTACGGTGAAAAGAAAGTGCTCAATAAAGTAAACTGGACCATCAAAAGTGGCGAATTCTGGCAACTGGTTGGCCCAAATGGTTCGGGAAAAAGTACTATTCTGTCGTTGATTACGGGCGATAATCCCCGCGGCTATGGTCAGGATATGATTCTTTTTGGCCGTAAGAAAGGCTCGGGTGAATCGATTTGGGATATAAAACGACAGATTGGTTATTTCACGCCATCAATGATAGAACAATTTACGCATGATGATACAGTGGAAAATATGATTGTTTCGGGTTTAATGGATTCGATAGGTTTGTATAGCAAACCAAGTGATATGCAGAAAGATATTGCTAAAAGCTGGATAGAAATGCTTGGCGCTTCATATCGCAATAAATCGTTTCAGCGACTTTCCATCGGCCAACAACGCATGGTGATGGTAGCCAGGGCTATGGTGAAACATCCTCCGCTCCTTATTTTAGACGAACCAACAATCGAACTTGACGATGAAAATAGCAGTCTGTTTATCGAAATGGTAAATGCAATTGCTTTGGAGAAAAAGATAGCTATCCTGTATGTTTCGCATCGCGATGAACATGATTTACGACCGGATATGATTTTTGAATTGGTGACGGGCAGTGAAGGATCGGTAGGAAAATTGTCTAAACCATGATTCTCGAAGTTCTAAAAAACAAAAACGGTCGAAAAGAATAATTCTTTTCGACCGTTTTGAGTTTAACGAAAGCTTATTCAGCTACTTCAATTTTCAAAATTTTATCACCTGCACGAATAGCATCAATCACTTCCAGACCTTCAACTACTTTACCAAAGCAGGTATGTTGACGATCCAAGTGAGAAGTGTTATTGCGTGAATGGCAGATAAAAAACTGTGAACCACCGGTATTACGTCCGGCATGAGCCATAGACAATACACCTCTGTCATGGTACTGATTGCCACCATCTAATTCGCAAGGAATAGTATAACCCGGACCACCGGCACCTGTCCCGTTTGGACATCCGCCCTGAATAACGAAATCAGGGATGACACGGTGAAAAGTCAATCCATCGTAAAATCCACTGGTAGCTAGTTTAATAAAGTTTGCTACTGCTTTAGGAGCATCTTGCTCGTAAAACTCAACCTGCATCTCTCCTTTTTCGGTGATAATTTTTGCTGTTTTCATTATTCTTTGTTTATAATTGTTTTCTTTTAATAGAATGCAAAGTTCGTGATGTTTTTCGTTATTACCAAATATCGGGTGTTTTATTCTTTTTATTTAATATGATTATCCGTTGTGCTAACTAAATCGATTTTTGGATGTAACCTTTATACTCCGACTGGTATGGCTCATTATTATCAACAATCAGTATTGAACTATTTTGAGCCTTATTCTGTTTACTGATAGCTACAAACCCGAAAAAACGAAAGAATTTATTCGGGTAGTCATTTACAGAAACAGTCACCATTAAAAATCAATTAACATGGCACGAGTAAGTACTTATCTCAATTTTGTGAGAGAAACAGAAGCAGCTTTTAATTTCTACAAAACAGTTTTCAACACCGATTTTGAAGGTGGAATAATGCGATTTTCGGAAATGCCAGCTCAGGAAGGATGTGAAGCCCTATCCGAAGCAGATGGCAAACTTGTTATGCATGCCCAATTGCCCATCCTGGGTGGACATATTTTAATGGGAAGCGATGCACCTGAATCGATGCCATTCAAAATCACTTTTGGCAACAATAATTATATCATGCTTGAACCTGATACAAAGGAAGAGACCAAAAGCATATTTGCCGCACTGTCCGAAGGAGGAATTGTTGAACAAGAGTTGCAAGTAATGTTTTGGGGCGATTTATATGGCAGCTTAACCGATAAATTTGGAGTGAGATGGATGTTTGATTGCGGAGAAAAGTAAAAACGGTTGTAAGTTGTATCAATAAATAGAGACTGAGCCTTTGAAGTAATTTCAAAAGTTCAGTCTCTTTATTTAATAGGATTTTGCTTTTGCAATACTGTTATGATAATTTGAAGTCATCATATCAGTAATAGAGACAAGATCTTAATTCAAAAACAACTTCATATCTTCATCAACACTTCCGATAGGTGCAATTCCGAAATTATCAACCAATACTTTGGCTACGTTTGGCGAAAGGAAGGCAGGCAATGTTGGTCCGAGGTGGATATTCTTCACACCCAGGCTAAGCAAGGCTAACAGTACAATTACAGCTTTTTGTTCGTACCAGGCTATGTTATAAGCTATCGGTAGTTCGTTTACGTCATTTAATTTAAAAATTTCAGCCAGTTTCAAAGCAATTACTACCAATGAATAACTGTCGTTACACTGTCCGGCATCCAATACACGTGGAATACCACCTATGTCGCCCAATGGCAATTTGTTGTAACGATATTTAGCACAACCCGCTGTTAGAATGACAGTATCTGTGGGTAGTTTTTCGGCAAATTCGGTGTAATAACTACGGTCTTTCATGCGTCCATCACAACCTGCCATAACAAAGAATTTACGTATTGCACCCGATTTCACCGCATCAACTACCTTGTCGGCCAAAGCAAATACCTGTGCATGAGCAAAGCCACCTACAATCTCACCCGTCTCAATCTCAGTTGGCGCTGCAAAGGTTTTTGCATGTGCGATCATTGCCGAAAAATCTTTGGGGTTACCGCCTTCGCGATCGTCTATATGTTTGAATGCAGGATAACCAGAAGCACCGGTGGTATAAACACGATCCACATAAGTTGCTGATTTACGGGGTGGAACAATACAGTTGGTAGTGAATAGCACAACACCATTAAATGTTTCGAAATCGGTTACCTGACTCCACCATGCGCCACCGTAGTTACCCACAAAATGTTTGTATTTTTTGAAAGCAGGATAATAATTAGCCGGTAGCATTTCGCTGTGAGTATACACATCTACGCCTGTGCCTTCGGTCTGTTTTAGTAATTCTTCCATGTCTTTCAAATCGTGACCGCTAATCAAAATACCCGGATTGTTTTTCACACCAAGGCTTACAGTCGTTATCTCAGGGTTGCCATAAGCAGTAGTATTTGCTTTATCAAGCATAGCCATTACTTGTACGCCCATTTTACCGGTTTCAAGTACCAAGGCAGTCAGTTCGTCTCCTGTCAAACTATCATCGGTAGTAGCAGCCAAAGCACGTTGCATAAATGCATCTACTTCATTGTCTATGTATCCCAAGTTAAAAGAGTGCTCACCATAAGCAGCAATTCCCTTCAAACCATAAATAACCAGTTCACGCAACGAACGAATATCTTCATTTTCGGTTGAAAGCACACCAACAGTCGCAGCTTTTGCTTCCATTTCTTTGGCGTCGGTAGTTTTCCATGTAAGGCAGTCACAGGCAGATACAGGCACTTCACCCCCATTTTCGATCAACAGACTTTTGGCTTTATCGCGCAATTCAAATCCTTCAATTATCTTATTTACAAAGCGATCATAATCGAAATTGGCATTAGTGATCGTCATAAACAAACTATCAGTAACGAATTTGTTTACTTCAGGCATTTCAATATTCAAAGCACGTAAACGAGTGCTGAATTGAGAAATACCTTTTAATTGATAAATGAGTAAATCTTGCAGACTAGACACTTCCGGTGTTTTTCCACATACTCCAACGAGTGTACAGCCTGTTCCTTTTGAGGCTTCCTGACATTGATAACAAAACATGTTCATATAATATAATGATTAATTGTGAATGATAAATTATTAATGGTAAATGGTAAATGGTAAATAATTAATGGTAAATAGTAAAAGGCATTTATAATTTAGCATTAATCATTCACCATTATTTTAGACCCACTCTTCTCTGAGCACATCGCCCTGAGTACCGATAATAACCAGTTTCAATGGGATTTTTCGACCCGACTCGGCTACTGCTTTACTGGCTAATTGGAGCAATCCACCACAGCAAGGCACTTCCATGATAATAACGGTAAGTGTGTTGATAGAAGATAGTTGAATCATGTCTTTAAGCTTTTCAACATACGATTCTTTATTCGAATCGAGCTTTGGACAAGCAATGGCCAATATCTTTCCGGCAAGAAAACGGTTGTGAAAATCCGCAAAACTAAAAGCCACACAGTCGGCTGCCAGCACCACATCTGCTCCACGAAAATAACCGGCTTGCGGATTCAGTAAATGCAACTGCACAGGCCACTGGCGAAGTTGTGATGCACCTCCTGTAGCAGTTGGAGTAGCCATTTTGAACGAAGGAGTTGCTGCCGGAGCAAATGACATCTCGCGACTTCCGGGGCAACTACCCCCGGTATGTGCATGTTGTGGAGCTTCAACCGGTTTTGCACATCCTGCACCACCATGGTTGTGAACTTGTGCAAAATCAATTTGAACACCATTGGCTCTCAGATAGCCGACACCTTGTTTCAGATAATCTATCTCACCATGATCTTTCAAATGCTTCAGGTGAGCAATAATGGTGGCTTCCCCTTTTGGTATCATGCGTTCGATCGTTGCAATTTCGTCGTACGGTTCTGCTTCACGTTCTTCGAGAGTAATAGCTCCTACCGGACAATCACCGATACAGGCACCCAGTCCATCGCAAAACAATTCGCTGACCATACGGGCTTTACCATCTATCATCTGAAGTGCACCTTCATGGCAGCCACTTACACACGCTTCGCAACCATTGCAAAGTTCTTCGTCTATTTTTATTATTGTTCGTTTCATTTTTTTGTCTAGTGTCTAAAGTCTATAGTCAAGTGTCTTGCTTATTTCCCTTCGTCTTTTATCTTTTGTCTTTATTTAATCATCGTAAGCAGCATTTTAAATTGCTCAATGGCTACCACTGCATGACGAACGTTGGCGGGCATGATAATACTTTCGCCTACGTTCAATTCAAAAACTTTACCATCAATCACTACTTCACCTTTTCCATCAAGTACTTGCACAATAGCGTCGTAAGGGGCAGTATGTTCACTAAGAAATTCGCCTTTATCGAAAGCAAACAATGTTACGTTGCCACGCTCGTTGCGAATAATTATTTTACTTACAACCGAACCTTCGGCATAAGCCACTTTATCTGTCATGCTGAATTTCTCAGCGGTTGGAAATGCTTTATTTTCCTTTTTAGGTGCTAATTTGAAGTCGCTCATATTATTTGTTGTTTTTAATTACGATGCAAAAGTATAGCTACTGGAACAATAAAAGTGTAACAGTTGTTACACTCCCGAACTTAATTTGTATTTTTGTGGAAAATAAAAATGATAAGATGAAAGATATCGATTTGTCGGCCTGTCCGATATGTAGTACGTTGAAAATTGAAAATCAGGAAGACTTTCTTTTGGATTTAAAATGTACCATCAAAGCATATCCTAAAAATGAGCTGATTATCAGGCAGGGGGATGTCTGTGATGCATTATATATGCTAATGTCAGGTTCGGTAAAAACAGAAATGATAACAGAAAACGGAAGTTTATTGGGTATTGAGATTATTAAGGCTCCCCGCCCGCTGGCTCCTGCATTCTTATTTTCCGATAATAATCATTTTCCGGTAGATGTCACCACATTGGAGGAAGTGGAAATCATGCGTATTCCCAAGGAGGAAATTATGCGACTCATGATGACCAATCCTGACTTTATGAAGCAGTTCTTGACGCACAATTCAAATCGTACACAGTTCCTTACCAATCGTCTTCAATTGCTTTCTATCAAAACAATTAAAGGCAAGTTGGCACATTTTTTACTGGAACAAGTAATTGATAACCGAAAAACATTTACACTCAACCGTAATCAGACTGAAATGGCCGATTTTTTCGGTGTGGCACGTCCATCGTTGGCCCGAAGTCTATCGGAAATGGTTCAGGATGGAATTATTAGCATCAATAAAAAGGAATTTACCATTATGGATACCAAGAGATTGAGAGATTTGTTGGTATAACACCCTGGTATCGAATATAAAATAAGCCTCTTCATTTTACATGAAGAGGCTTATTATTTATAAAAAGCTTATTTGTTCAGAAGAATACTAACACAACGAGGTTGCATCTTTGCTAGTGGTTTCTGCGACTTTTCCAATTCTTTCCAAATTATTAGTTCTGATTTGTTCCTCAACAATTGCATCAAGAACCGCTATAGCAGTCATATTTACAATGTCGCGAACCGAACTTTCTACATCCAGAATATGAACCGGCTTGTTTAATCCCATTTGAATAGGTCCGATTGTTTCAGCTAGGCCCATTTCAATCAACATTTTGTAGGCAGTATTTGCGGAACTTAAGTTAGGGAAGATAAGCGTATTTACGTTCTTTCCGGCTAACTTGGAAAACGGATATTTTTTATCGCGTAATTCCTTGTTCAACGCAAAAGTTACCTGCATTTCACCATCCACAGTCATATCAGGGTATCTGCTGTGCAATGTTTCCACCACCTGATGTACACTTGCCGGGCTACCGTTTTTATCCGAACCGAAGTTAGAATACGAAAGCATCGCCATCACTGGCTCATGAGCAAAGAATTTTACAGTATCATGTGTCAACTTGGCAATATCTACCAATGCATCGGTGCATGGGTGACGATTGAACAAAGTATCGGCCAGAAAATATGTACCTTTTTTGGTATTCATAATGTGTAATGCAGCAATATGTTTCGTTCCTTCACGGATACCAATTACATCTTTTGCAGCCTGTACAGAATCGGCATATTTAGTATAAACACCTGTGATCAAAGCATCTGCTTCTCCCATTTCTACCATCATCATACCGAAATAGTTGCGCTCATACATTTTTTCGTACGCTTCGTCGAACGTCATACCTTCGCGACTTCGTTTTTCTGCCAATTTATGAGCAAATCCAATTCTGCGTTTTTCTTCACGGTCGTGACGCAAATTGATAATTTCAATACCTGTCAAATCAATGTCGTTCTCAGCAGCAATATTGGCAATTTTCTCCTCGTTTCCAAGTAAAATTGGGTGACAAATACCTTCTGCAAGAGCCGATTCGGCAGCTTTAATCATATTTTTATGGTTGGACTCAGAGAACACCACACGTTTTGGATTCTGACGAGCCATATCGTAGAAGTGACGTATCATCTTATTATCGCTACCCATTAACTCACGCAACCTATCGTTATAACCTTCCCAGTCGGTAATTTCTTTGCGGGCAACTCCCGATTTAATAGCCGCTTTTGCCACAGCCGGCGCAACGATTGTCAACAAACGTGGATCGAGCGGTTTTGGGATAATATAATCGCGACCAAAACTCAAGCGTTTGAGGTCATAAGCTGCATTCACCACATCCGGAACCGGTTCTTTTGTCAATTCAGCAATGGCCAATACAGCAGCCAGTTTCATTTCCTCGTTAATACATTTTGCACGTACATCCAATGCCCCGCGGAAAATGTATGGGAAGCCCAATACATTATTGATTTGGTTAGGATGATCGGAACGTCCGGTTGCAAAAATAATATCCTGACGAGCAGACATGGCATCTTCGTATGAGATTTCAGGATTTGGATTCGCTAAACCGAATACAATCGGATTTACATTCATTGAACGTACCATATCTTTACTCAATACATTCGCAATAGACAATCCCAGGAACACATCGGCGTCTTTTACAGCTTCGGCAAGTGTAGTAATGGTTCTATCGGTTGCAAATGGTTTTTTTCGCGAATTCAAGTCCGTACGTTGTTTGTTGATAACCCCTTTCGAATCCACCATTACGATGTTTTCCAATTTAGCACCCAACATCATATAAAGTTGTGTACATGAATTAGCTGCAGCACCTGCACCATTCACCACAATTCTTACATCTTCTATTTTTTTTCCAACTATTTCCAATGCATTTAGCAAACCTGCCGACGAAATAATAGCCGTACCATGTTGATCATCATGCATTAAAGGAATATCCAATTCTGCCTTCAATCGTTCTTCAATTTCAAAACACTCAGGAGCTTTGATATCTTCCAGATTAATTCCACCAAAGGTTGGAGCAATAGCTTTTACAATTTGAATAAATTTTTCCGGATCTTTTTCATCAACTTCAATATCAAACACATCGATACCAGCAAAAATTTTAAATAGCAAGCCTTTACCTTCCATAACCGGTTTACCGGCCATTGCGCCAATATCACCAAGTCCCAAAACGGCTGTACCATTTGAGATTACTGCTACCAAATTACCTTTTGCGGTATACTCATAGGCAGTATTCGGATCTTTTTCAATTTCTAAACACGGCTCTGCAACACCAGGAGAATAAGCCAATGATAAATCGCGTTGCGAACTGTAGGGTTTGGTTGGGATAACCTCGATTTTTCCAGGCTTTCCTTGTGAGTGATAGAGAAGAGCATCCTCTCTGGTTAGTTTTGCCATAATTTTAGTATTAAATATAAATTGTAAGTTAGATAAGTTCAATTTCGGGGAATTGTCGCAAATTTACAAAAAAATATATCAATATGAAAGATTTATTCCTATTTTTTCAATATAATTATCATTTTTCAAAATGATGATCATCAAAGTTACGTGTAAAGGTATGACCCCAACGAAATCCACGCCTCCTAAACTCCACTACTACAGGATGTAAAGCGTAAAATGTACCATTTACAGACGTATTATATTTTGCTCCTACAGGTTTGTTTTTTCGATTCTCGTAACCTGTTTTCCAACGTACCGGATTAAAAAAGGGATTTATGTCAATAGCCATTCCTAAAGCATGCTTTGAATAACTGGCATCCCTATAGCAAAAACTGTATGTATTATTGTCCTGCATCGACAAATCATCATTCCAGTGGTACTTCACCGCCGGAATTACCTTTGCAATCGGAAAACGGGCTTTAAACATGAAACGAAACATCCTTTTCACATCCTTCGCTATCTTTTTATTCGTCAGCACCTGACCCGAATGAACTTTGCCGTCGGTAGAATAATACTCCACATCCAACAACGTCAGCTCTTTTTGTATCGATTTAGGTGCCTTTGTACCCGCTAATGCTTCTTCAAAAGTATAATCACAGTCTACAATCACTTTCTGTTTTGCCTCGCTTGGAACAACCTTAGTATCTTTTTTCGGCGAATTACAAGAATACAACACACCAAACATTAGTAACACGAGACCAACAAAACACTTGTTCATAAATACTTAAAGGAATGATAAATCAAACAAAAATACAAATAAGGCAGTTATAGCGTTTCTGAATCGCAGATATCCCAGTCTTAAGCACCAAAGTGAAGCTCAACAGAAAATACTTATCATTCAGAATAATCGACTTGTCAAATTCTAAAAACACTCTACATACAAAATGAGGTTTTTACCAATTGAATAGCTACAAAGTTACAATTAAGAAAAAGGATTTCATAGCATAAATCGCATTATTTTTGCCTCCATCACTTTGTTTAACTCAAACGAATGTAAAATAAATATATTTACACATTTCAAAAATCGGGTTTCGAACAATCTAAGCCAAATTCACACTTAAACATCTAAATATCAATTTAATAATAATTTTATAATTTTCATTGTCAATTATTCACGGCTTATCCGTACATTTGCAATAGAACAAAAACTTCGATTTCATGCGCCTAAATTCCCTATCCATACTTAATTACAAAAATATTCGTGAAGCAAATTTGGTTTTTTCGCCAAAAATCAATTGCTTTATTGGGAATAATGGTATGGGGAAGACAAATATTTTGGATGCCATCTATTACCTCTCATTTTGCAAGAGTCATTCTAACTCTATCGATTCGCAGAACATACTTCATCATTCCGAATTCTTTTTAATTCAGGGCAAGTATGAAGTCGGCGATTCGCTGGAAGAAATCTATTGCGGAATGAAACACAGACAGAAAAAGCAATTCAAGCGGAATAAAAAAGAATACGAACGCTTATCTGATCATATTGGCCTACTGCCGCTGGTTCTTGTTTCACCCGATGACTCGGTACTTATTTCGGAAGGAAGCGAAGAGCGCAGAAAATTCATCGATGGTGTTATTTCTCAATACAATAAAAGCTACCTCAATCAGCTATTACAATATAATAATGCATTGAAACAACGAAATGCATTATTAAAACTTGAAACTCCTGTTGACGACTCATTATTTGATATTTGGGAAGAGCAAATGGCTTCGCATGGCAATTATATATATGAACAACGCAAACTATTTATTGACGAATTTATTCCCATCTTCCAAAATTTTTATGCAAAAATATCCGGTGGGAATGAGCAAATAAGTCTGAGCTACCATTCTCAGCATGATGAGCATAATATTAAAGACAGAATGCTTGCCACTCGCGACCGCGATAAAATGCTCGGTTACACTACCCAGGGTATTCATAAAGATGAGCTGGAAATGCTCCTCGACGGTTATCCAATTAAACGCGTCGGATCACAAGGTCAAAACAAAACCTATCTTATTTCGCTAAAATTGGCTCAATTCAATTTTCTACAACGGACACACGAAATCTCACCATTACTATTGCTCGATGACATTTTTGATAAACTAGATTCGAACAGAGTGAAGCAAATTGTAGAATTAGTTTCGGGCGAAACTTTCGGACAAATTTTTATTACTGACACCAACCGTGAGCATTTAGATTTAATTCTTGAACAATTAGGACAGAACGCAACCATTTTCAAGGTCGAAAATGGAGAAATATCGCAATAACTCCTTTCATTTTGTTGTTTATATCCACGCACTAGCTTTCTTACAAAGCACCTGACAATTTCCCATTAACATCAACCCTTTCTAAATTACAAAAATCATTTTGGAAAACTTTTTCCCATAATGAAAAAATTATCTATCTAATTGATAGATATTTATAAATTATTTTGGAAAACTTTATATATTTATTATCAAAAACTATAAAATATAATTGGTAATTAAATAATAAATACCTAACATTGTAGTCTAATATTTGAGAAGCACTCACTAACTTAATTTACTTATTTTAATCTTATTATGGATTTATTTGAAAAAGAAACTAAAACCTACACTCCGGAAGAGATAAAGAAAGCTTCATTGGAGTATTTCAAAGGTGACGATTTAGCCACCAAAGTTTGGGCAACCAAATACGCATTAAAAGATTCGTACGGTAACACGTATGAACTAACTCCCGACGATATGCATCGCCGTTTGGCGAGTGAAATCGCCCGAATTGAAAAGAAATATCCAAATCCTCTGAGCGAGGACGAACTATTTGATCTATTCAAAGGATTTAAATATATCGTACCCCAAGGAAGTCCTATGACTGGAATTGGCAACAGCTTTCAAGTAGCATCGCTTTCAAATTGCTTTGTTATTGGATTCGACTCCGATTCAGATTCATACGGTGCTATCATAAAAATTGACGAAGAACAAGTACAACTTATGAAACGTCGTGGTGGTGTTGGACATGATTTGTCACACATTCGTCCAAAAGGATCACCTGTAAAAAACTCAGCCCTGACGTCTACCGGTATTGTTCCGTTTATGGAGCGATATTCAAATTCTACCCGCGAAGTAGCTCAGGACGGTCGTCGTGGTGCATTAATGCTAAGTGTATCTATAAAACATCCTGATTCAGAATCATTTATTGATGCTAAAATGGAATCGGGAAAAGTGACAGGCGCAAACGTCTCTGTTAAACTGCACGATGACTTTATGAGTGCGGCCATAAATAATGAGCCATTTACTCAACAATATCCTATCAATTCTAATGAGCCTTGGTACACAAAGCAGGTTGACGCCAATTCTATCTGGAAAAAAATCGTGCACAACGCATGGAAGTCGGCTGAGCCTGGTATCCTGTTCTGGGACACTATCATTCGTGAATCTGTTCCGGATTGCTATGCCGACTTAGGTTACAAAACGGTTTCAACAAACCCTTGCGGCGAAATTCCACTTTGTCCTTACGATAGTTGTCGTTTATTGGCCATCAATCTTTATTCGTATATCAACAATCCATTTACACCGGAAGCAAGCTTTGATTTCGAATTGTTCGAAAAACATGTTGGTCTGGCTCAACGTATCATGGACGATATCATCGACCTGGAAATGGAAAAAATCGAGAAGATTATTGAAAAAATCCAAACTGACCCAGAAGATGACGTAATCAAAAGAACCGAATTCCAACTTTGGGAGAAAATCAAGATCAAAACTTCACAAGGACGTCGTACAGGTGTTGGTACCACAGCCGAAGGCGACATGTTAGCCGGTATGGGATTCCGTTACGGTACCGATGAAGCTACTGACTTTTCAGAGAAAGTACACAAAGCTGTTGCTTTAGCTGCTTACCGTTCATCGGTAACTATGGCTAAAGAACGTGGAGCTTTCAATGTATACGATGCAAAACGCGAAGAAAACAATCCGTATATCCAACGTTTACGCGAAGCAGATCCTAAATTGTACGATGACATGGTGAAATATGGCCGTCGAAACATCGCCTGTTTAACCATCGCTCCTACCGGAACCACCAGCATCATGACCCAAACAACTTCGGGTGTTGAACCGGTATTTATGCCTGTTTATACGCGAAGACGCAAGGTTAACCCTAACGACAAGAACGTTCGCGTTGATTTCGTAGATGAGAATGGTGATTCATGGGAAGAATACATTGTTTTCCACCATAAATTCGAAACATGGATGACAGCCAACGGCTATCCTATTGATGTAAAATACACGAAGGAAGAAGTTGACGAGATGGTTACTAAATCGCCTTACTACAAAGCAACTGCGAACGATGTAGACTGGTTGAAAAAAGTGCAAATGCAAGGACGTATCCAGAAATGGGTGGACCACTCCATTAGCGTAACCATCAATCTACCTAGCGATGCCACTGAGGAACTTGTAGGTAAGCTATACGAAGAAGCATGGCGTTGTGGCTGTAAAGGCGTAACGGTATATCGCGATGGTTCACGTGCCGGCGTATTGATTGCCGTTGAGGAGAAAAAAGAAGAAAAAGAAGAAAAGAAAAAAGAAAATTGCTTCTGCTACGAAGAAAATTACCTTACACGTCCAAAAGAGCTGGAATGTGATGTGGTTCGATTCCAAAATGCTAAAGATAAATGGATTGCATTTGTAGGATTATCAAACGGTCGTCCTTACGAAATTTTCACCGGATTGGCCGATGATGAAGAAGGGATCCTGCTTCCAAAAACAGTTACCGAAGGAAAAATCATTAAAACGTCCGATGAAAACGGAAATAAACGTTATGACTTCCAATTTGCAAATAAACGCGGTTATAAAACTACTGTAGAAGGTCTTTCGCATAAATTCGATAAGGAATTCTGGAACTATGCCAAATTAATTTCGGGAGTATTGCGTTATGGAATGCCAATTGATCAGGTAATAAAATTAGTTTCCGGACTTCAGCTCGACAACGAATCTATCAATACATGGAAAGTAGGAGTTGAACGTGCATTGAAGAAATACATCCCTGATGGAACTCAGATCAATGAAAAACCTTGTCCTGAATGCGGTCAAAAAACCTTGGTGTACCAAGAAGGTTGTTTATCTTGTAAAAACTGCGGATATTCACGTTGTGGATAATTATAAGCACTCTTAAACACAAAAAATGCGAATCATTGCTGATTCGCATTTTTTGTGTTTCTATATTTTAATTATCATTTATTTTTTAAAGAGTTATACGTTCTTTTATTCTTAAGAAAGTAACTAAAAACAATACTGTCAAGATATATTTCTGCAATATTGAGATTGGTAGAATAAAGTATATTTTCATTCCTTTTTTCGAAAAAATCCGGTAGCATTTTCTTATAATCACTCCTTGCCCGAAATATACTTTTCGCATTTTGAAATTTACCCGTCAAAATAAATTGAAAAGCAGCAGAATAATCAAAAAAACGACGCCAAAACATCGTCCTTCTCAACAAATCCGTTGGCAAATTTTTATACAACAGCAATAAATTATTTCTGAAGTTGAGATAAATTTTATGTGGACTATCAACATGTAAGGTTCCTCCACCAATGTGATAAACAATACTTCCGGGTACGCACATCACTCTATAGCCTCTACTTTTCAGTCGCCAGCATAAGTCAATTTCTTCCATGTGAGCAAAAAATTCATTATCAAGAGCTCCCACTTTCCAAAACACCTTTGACCTCACCATCAAGCATGCACCTGTAGCCCAAAAAACATCGATATTATCTTCATATTGACCTTTATCTTCCTCCACAACACCGAATACTCTTCCTCTGCAAAACGGAAATCCATATTGATCGATAAAACCACCACTTGCCCCCGCATGCTCAAAAGAAGTTCTATTAAAATACGAACGAATTTTAGGCTGACATGCAGCGACATTTTCATTTTCGTTCATGAAATTCAGCAAAGGCGACAACCAATTGTCAGTTACCTCAACATCCGAGTTCAACAAAACAAAATAATCCGCCTCAACTTGTTCCAACGCCTTGTTATAACCTCCGGCAAAACCATAATTTCTATCCAACACGATGGTTCGTATAGCAGGAAAATAGTCCTTCATTACCTGCAACGACGAATCGGTTGATGCATTGTCTGCAACAATTATTTCAACATCTGTATCAGGGGTATATTTAGTCAGAATTGGAAGAAATTGCTGAAGATATTTTTCTCCATTCCAATTAAGAATAACAATAGCTGTAGTCATATATATCTTTAATATGCAATAACATAGATCACTCTTGTTATATATTACAAATAAAAAACACCACGCAATAATGTACAAGCTTGGTGTTTTTTATTTAAATTATTCAGTTACGTAAATACAAGAAGTCCTATTCTTCTTCTTCGTCGCGATAAATTCCCAATGATTTACCATACTCAAACTCACCATCTAAGATAAGTTGAACATCTTCTTCCTGAATATCCATTTTGTCCTTTTTCGAACATTTCAGAATGTATTTAAACATATCTTCTTCGTCGATACTAGCCTCTTCGGTCGAATCTTCATCAATCAAACCTTTTTCATCATAATACTCATAAACCACGTCGAGTACATATTCAATCTTATCATCAGAGATTCTTTCTTTTGCCTCCGCAGGGATGAAATCGAGAATAAATGCAACTGCATCATCTTCGTCATATTCTAACAAATCGTCTTCTTGAGTTTTCATAATGTATATTTTTTAGTTTGTTTCTGTGCTAACCGTATTTATTGTTCAAAGATAGATTAATTTTTGAACACTCTCTTTATATGAATGTTTTTTTTTCTTAAAAAAGAAAAAAGGATCTACCGAATAAACGGTAAATCCTTTTTCTGTCGGGGTAGCGGGATTCGAACCCACGACCCCCTGCTCCCAAAGCAGGTGCACAACACATTTAAAGGACTTATTTATAAACTATTACGACATAACAATACTTTGTTTCGAAACAATTTCGAAACAACAATATGTTAATTAATGCTTATGTAGGCATCTGCCATGTTTTTAGTCAAAGAGATAGTTCTATTTTTAACTCTCCAAACAGTATTATTTTCAAATTCAAATGTACATTTTCCTAGCCTACTAGACATTAGTTTTAATAAATAATTAACCACAGTACTGCTATCTGATTGTTCTGAATTTATTGGTATAAAAATCGACTTCAAACACTCATCTTCAAAAGTAAAATTTACACTTTTTATATTGTTGAACAATCCAGTTGAAGTAGTTATGGAATCTACACTAAGTTTAAATCTATTACTTATTTCAATATCTCCCTTTTCATCTTCTGACAACATATTCAAATGATTCAATCGAGACATCACAAGACTACGACTATCACCTATTCTAAAACCCATACAGCCATCAAATCGTATAGAATTTATTGGGTTTAACTTCTTTTTAAAAAACCAACTGTTTATAAAAAATAAAATTACAACCGTCAAAATTATACTTATTGTAATATTCATAATCTTACCATTTATTTATACTTGCAACACCAATAACAAAAGCCCAATCAAATATTTCATTAGTTGGAATATCGAAAGGTGTAAAGCCATCCTCCACATTAAAAGATTCACATCTAATGCAACCTTCCATATTTGATTCGACTACCTTTTTAATTGTAAACCCATCAACAGTTGACAAAGCATACACTTCTCCAAACCTTACATGAGTTCTTGATTTTACCAATTTACAAGCTACAATATCTCCACTTCTAATTGATCTACTGGTATCAGTTCTATTTATCATACTTTGGCCTGAAGCCGTAATAGAGAAATCATAATCTTTCAAAAATGGTAACGAAATCATCTCACACTCTTCTTTTTTTACACATAAACTAAAACCACCCGGCTTTCCACAATCTGCATAAGTAGAATCTACATGTGGTTTAGATGGAAATGCATTGTTTTTTTCCATAAAAGACATACTAGAATCTACGTCATTAGAACTACTATTTCCTATCAAATAATCAGTTGTAACATTTAAATAATCTGCCAATTCTTTTAAAGCATCTCCACTTGGAATTGATTTACCTGACATGTAATTCATAACAGATTGCTTTGAAACACTAGTATCCTTACCTATCCTGTAAGGAGTAATTTGCTTTAATTCAAGCACTTTACTCAAAGTAGTTTTAAAATCCATCGTTAAAAGAAGTTAAATGGGTTATTATAATTACCTATTCTATTTCATAGGTAATTATAATTACCTACTTTTGCATCGTAATTGATACACACAATTACACATACACACAATTGATAGTAGACAGCAAATATACAAAATAAACTTTTATAAAAACTTAAAATGAGCGATAATTTAAAGGAAAAAATTACCCCGATAGAAAGTATGACAACTGCACTGGAAACCTTACGATTAAATGCAGTTATTAAAGCGCCTAATTTTCAAAGAGTTTCAGCTAATGGAACCATACAAAGACTAAAGGATACTTCATCAAAGAAGTTTTCTTGTAAACGATTTGATACATACTTCACGATCAAAAGGACACGATAATGGAAGCAATGCAAATATTCAGCTACAACAATGCTCCGGTAACTTTCAAAAATGAAAACGGAGTAGTTTTTATTTCAGCAACTGAAATGGCGCAACAGTTTGGTAAAAGACCTGTAGACTTTTTGAGAACTCAAAGTGCTCAAAATTTCATAAACGAGCTATCCGAAGTGAGAAATTGTACTTCGGCTGAATTAGTGAGCATTAGAAAAGGTGGATTGAATGATGGAACATGGATGCAAGAAGATGTTGCGATTGAGTTTGCACGTTGGCTATCCCCATCATTTGCAATTTGGGCAAACGATCGCATAAAAGAACTACTTCGCCATGGAGTAACGACTACAAATCAGATGATGGAGCAAATGCTTACAAATCCTGATGCCATGATTAATGCCCTCACAGCATTAAAAGTTGAAAGAGAAGAAAAGCAACGGCTATTGAATCAAAACGTACTACAACAGCGTGAGATTGCCACTATAGCCCCAAAAGCTGAATATTTCGACACTGTACTTCAAAGCACTGAAACTTATGTCATAACTCGTATTGCACAGGAACTTGGTGTTAGCGCAGTAGCTATGAACAGAAAACTAGCTGAAATGAGAGTTCAGCGAAAAGTTGACGGACAATGGATGCTATACAGACAATATGTAGGAAACGGATATACTAAATCCCACACTACTACATACACCAAATCTAACGGTGAAACCGGAACAAATACACAAACTGTATGGACTGAAAAAGGCCGACAATTTATACACTCACTATTTCCACAATCTAAAATCTAATTGACGTATGATTGAAAAAAACAAATACAACGGAAATATCTCGATAGTAGATGATATAGCAACAAAACCCTATATCGATGAAAAAGAAGCTGCAAAGTTGGCTGTATGCTGTATAAGAGTTCTCCAAGGGGCTAGAGCCGATCGAGAGATAACATATTATAAAAGGGGAAGAAAGATACTATACACTCCAAACGATGTACTAGACTGGAATAAAAGGAAATTAGAGATTACACCTGCCATAATAAAACCTAAAAATAGAAGGAGGAAATAAGAATGAATATCACAAATGGGACTAAAGTAAGAGTAAAAAACACACTCATTCAGGGCAAAATAGTTCAGATTGGTTGCGACAAATGTACGATCGATGTAAACGAAAGAGAACTTGAATACAATACAAGCGAATTGACAGAGTGCATTTGGCCTACAGCAAAGAGATTTTTGAAAGAAACAATAACCAGTGCTATAGAATTTCGCAGCAAATTAGAATCAAAAGTATTTGAATTTGTAGAAGACAAAAAAGGTCATAACACCGTAAAAGTAATAATCGGCTTTCTAATCGCCACAGCAATAGTAGTATTTTTCACAACAATATCAAACAAGTAATCACAAAATGACAGAACAAGCAACGGCTACATTGACAAGTAGCACAAAAAAAGAGATCGAAATCATATCCGAAGCATTGATTTTACTTACAGCATTTCAAAAGGAATGCGAGGAAAACGAAGGACTTGTAAACATGTACCAGTTCATTAAATCAAACAGTGCAAATGCCGACCCATACTATTCAATTTTCAGGAACCTGAATAAAGCAGGGTTCTTTAAAAATTCAGGAACTAGAAGATATCCGATATACACAGACTTTACAAATGTTGACAGATACGAAGTCAGACTAGCCCTAGAAACCTATAAGGATAAGTACAGAGAAAGATATTCTCAAAATAAATCAATAGTGATCGTTGGAAATTCCGAATAAATGAAGGAGATCGAATTTCCTGAGATTATGGAATCAACAAACCCAACTCATAAGCCAAGTAATACAGGCTCAAAAATAATCAGACAACCTGCTAGCAATAAAAACCGATCTACTAAGAATGAAAATAAATCAGTCGTAGTAAAATTCTTAGGAATGACAATCTACGAAAAGATTTACAAATAAAACCCGGGTGAGTGTTCCTGATCGAACCTCACTACCTACAATAAAGCGATCATTGACATATTAGTTCGAGTTCCTCTAATGGACGAGGAAGCAAACATAGAAACAGCAGCTATCCAATATGGTAGTATGAAGTTTTAGGAAGAGATAAACAGGCGTACCTGTAACAAGGTTGGGCGGTTCGACACCCCCTCTCTTTTCAAATTTATTTTTATTATAAACATTTAAAAACAAAACAAAATGAAAATCTTATTTTTTAATTATCACGTAGTTAGTTCTAAAAAATTAAATCGCATCGAATCAGAGTTGTTTTACACTGGATTAGATAGCGTATTCAAAACAGTAAGAATCAAAATGCTTGAACGACTTTCAATAAATCAAGCTAAAAGAATAAAAAGGCTTGAAGAAAAGTTGGCAGAATTGGAGGGAGAAACAAATGCATTTAAAATTGGAGATAATTTCAAGATTAAAACTGTAAGCATAGAGAATACAATCCTTATTCAGAGAACACTTTTAAAACACTCAATTGATTTTGGTTGTAATTTCAATACTGTAATTTTTGAAGATCATCCATTATTCCTATTTGTTTATACTGAAAGACACTTAGTCAGATATACGGATGAAGAAAAATTTTTCAAAGAATATGATCTTCCTGAAATTAATATACGCCAGTTCGTTGAGATTTACAAATTAAACGATAAGGAAACCAATGTCGAGAAGTAAACCACCATACAAATACGACCGGTGTGGCCACTGGTGGTACGTGTGGAAAATGGAATATTTCGAAAATGCCGAACACGGTGAGAAGGCTTCGGGTGATTTGACCTTTGAAGAAGCTCGAAAAGAAACCTACAGGCTTAATGGTTGGACTTACACGGAACCTAAAACAAAAAAGTAAATGGTTGACAATGATGTTACCCGCACTCAAATTGGGTGCGGGTATTGCAAATTTGAGAAGTCATGCAAAGAACATGACCCTAAAGTAAATAAAGCAAAACAAGGGTGCGAGAGATTCACCCATTATACAAAATGAACTATGCCAAAAGAAGTAACAATTCAAGATGAAGATATAGAGGTTATTGAAACGACTGGAGTAGACATTTTCGAAGCGCAAGAGCGTGCATCGATAAATTCTCAGATAGCGACAGCTAGGAAGTTTCCACGTACTTTGAAAAGAGTACTAAATGAAAGTATTGTGATAGCAACATTCAATAAAGAAACTGCTCTAACTTGCAGATATGCTAAGCCTGTTGGAACTAAAACCATAAACGGTGCCAGTGTTCACTTAGCCCGGATAATTTGTCAGCAATACGGAAACATACGAGTTCAACAGAGAATTAAGTCTATTGAACATAAAGTTATAGTTGCAGAAGCAGTAGCATTCGACTTGGAAACAAACTACGCTGTATGTGTAGAAGCAAGGCGATCTATCATTAAGAGGGATGGAACAAGATACGATGATTCTACTATAGAAACTAACGCTATGGCCGTAATGGCAATAGCTGAGCGTAATGCTATATTTAAAATTATACCTAAGTCAATCATCGACATAGTGTATGCTGAAGCATTCAAATTTGCCTACGGTGATCTTTCTGATAATGCAATGCTACTCAAAGAGAGAAACAGAATTTTCAACGTGTTCAAGAACACCTACGCTATGTCTGAACAAGATGTGATAAAATGTATAGGCCTGAATACAAAGGAAGCTGTAACTGCTGAAAATATAGCAGACTTGCAAGGATATTTACAATCTCTAAAGGACAAGGAATTTACAGTAGAAGATTTACTAAAGAGAAATACTGTAAAACCCACACCGGAAGTAAAGAAAGTAACCCTTAAAAAGAAACAGGCTACTTCTAGCAAGAAAATAACCACCCCACCCGAAATGCCATGAGTAGATACAAAAACCTAACGCACGAACAGATTGAGGAGTTATTGTCAAACTACCTTATTGATTATTGGTCATATTCCCGGGTAGATTCTTTCTCACGTAATGAAAAAGGATTTGAAATGTCATACGTGTATGGACACAAAGGGAAATCGTCTGCAACCACTGTAGCCGGGCAAGCCTATCACAAAGCCTTAGACTTGTTTTTCAATAATCTTAAGGTTGGAATGTCCACAGATATTGTGGAACTGGAACAGATCGCATTCGCATACATTGACGAAAAACCGGCAGACACATGGAAGATACAAAAAACGAACCCAACCGTAGACGACTGCATACAAAGTGCAATCAAGAACACTTCCACACTTATAAACAACTTTATGTCAGAAGCACAGGTGTACCTTTCAGAGATCAAAGAAGTTGTTCATTCCGAAGTAAAAATGAAATCATGGGTAAGGGTCAACGGTGTAGATATTCCACTACCATGCTACCTAGTTATTGACTTAGTGATAATCACAAATGATGATAAACGTGTGATTATAGATCACAAGTCCAGGAGCAGATTTACGGACGAATCAGAATTGCGTTTCTCTATCGGAAAACAGGCCGTAACCTATGTTCTAGGCTACGAATCAGAAACAGGAAACACAGTTGACGAAGTTTGGTTTATCGAAAACAAACTGCCAAAGAATAAGGATAGATCACCGCAATTACTATGCTTTAAATCTATAATGGATAAAAGCACAAGAAGGCTCTATGAAGCATTGCTGTATGAACCACTTAAGAGAATGATTACAGCAGTCAATGACCCCGATTACGTCTACCTTATCAATGATAGCGATAACTTCATAGACAAGGCCGAGATGTACGAGTTTTGGGCTAAAACAATGTTGGCCGAAATTGAAAGTTTCAATGTGCCGGAAAATAAAAAACCTCTTATCGAAGCCCGACTTCGAAAGATCAGGGATGCTTCACTAGGCAGCATCACTCCTACTGTTATTAAAAACTTCAAAAAATATGCGGAACAATTCATTCCGTATGATCTATCAAACAAAGACATGACAAATCAACAAAAAATAGAACACGTTTTGCGATCGTTCGGTATCGTTACCGAAGTGCAACACACATTTGACGGCTATTCAAGCTCTTCATACTTACTAGCAATAAATGCCGGTACTTCTATAAGTGCTATAAGCAAGTATAAACTTGATATTGCAAATGCCCTGAACGTTCCAAACGTCCGCATTCAGAAAGACCTTTTAGTTTATGGAGGAAAATCTTACCTCACAATTGAATCAGGAAAGAAAAGCACTTCAACGCTGTTTTGGGATAAAACAAAACTGATCGGCAACAAAATACCGATTGGAGTTGACAACTTCGGCCAAACATTGATATGGGACACAGACAACCACTCTACACCTCATGCCCTTGTTTGTGGTGCTACCGGTTCAGGTAAATCAGTATGGATAAAATCTACACTGGAATACGGACTTCAAGGAGTATTCGGAAAGGTTGTGATCTTCGACCCTAAGTTTGAATTTACACAGTACGCAAGGATTCAGGGTGTGGACGTAATAAACGACATTGAGGACATTGAACGAGAGATGAAAAAGCTCGTAGAAGAAATGGAGATACGTGTAAAATCTCAAATATCTGTAAAAACACTTGTGATATTTGACGAGTTCGCAGATGCAGTGGCCAATTCAAGAAAAGGAAATGAATTGAAAAATTACGAAGATGTAGTTTACGGACATTACAAGGATGGAAGGGAAAAGACAAGAAGAGAATGTATAAGCGTAGACAAACCACTTGAAGAAAATCTTCGTGTGCTTTTGCAGAAAGGCCGTTCGTCCGGGTTCCGTATTATCGCAGCAACACAAAGAGCGTCCACAAAAGTAATCACCGGAGACGCTAAGGTGAATTTCCCTGTTCAAATATGCTTTAGAGTTCCAAAGGATATTGATTCAATTGTAGTAATTGACGAACCGGGAGCAGAAGCCCTTAACGGAAGAGGTGATGGACTTATAAAGTCGCCCGAATACCTTTCCGTGACTAGATTTCAAGCATTTTACAAAGAATAACAAACAGCCGTAAGGCACTAAATAAATCAAAAAAAAATGGCAAAGAAAAATTCATTAGACAAGGCATTAGGCCAAGAAATTGCAGACCTAAACGAAAGAGAGAACTATTTGAGAGCGAATGCTGACGGAATTGAATCGCTTGAATACATGAAGCGGTTTGACCCCGAAAAGGTTACTCTTTTAAAGAATGATCTTTCTGATCTTTCTATCATTATCAACGATGTTGAAATTGACAAAAAAGAAACTGCTAAGGCATTCTCAGATCAGTTGAAACCTCTCAAAAAACAAAAGACTGAACTTTTGAAAAACATCAAAGAGAAAGCCGAGCTAGTAAATGAAAGATGTTACAAGTTCGTAGATCATGATGCTAGAATGACCGGGTTTTATAACTCAGAAGGCGAGTTGGTAAATGCACGACCAATGACACCTGACGAAGCACAGGCGACAATCTATTCAATGGATAGACAAACAGGTACAAACAATTAATTCACTCAAACAAATTAAAATTTATGGAAAACGAAAAATTGCAAGTTGTCCTTAACGAAGGACAAACAGAATTAGTTATCAGAGAAGGTAAAGCAAAAAACATTTCAGATGTAAAACCGCCAGTAAAAATTGCTATTATTGGAAATATCGGTTCACCGGTTGAATTTCTGAGAAGAAGATTTCCTCACAACTTTACTGCAGCTTATGCGTATGAGCCTGTACTCATAGATGCTCACTTCGACCCAACCCGCTTACATGTGCTGGTAGATCGTGAAAACGTTTCTATAACGCTGATTATAGACGAACACGATGAATACAAGAGAGGGACTGTAAAAGGAATACTCACACTTCACCCCAAGTTTGTCGAGTTCGGTATAAACGACAGCAAAAAGACATGGGAACCTAACGCACTAGGTCAGTTCTTGAAGATGAATCGTGCATTTTTCCCGGACAAATCAAAGAACATGCAACTTGTAGCGGACTTGAAAAATTTCTTTGCAAAAGTAGATCAAACTATTGAGAAACAGAAAGAAGATCAAGGTAGCTTTAAAATAGATGACATAAATGTAGGAAAAAGACAATTTTAGCGCAGTTGTAAGCTCAAACCTTCCTGAATCGTTCAGCGTAAGCCTTCCAATATTTAAAGGCACAGAACGTGAATTAATTGATGTTGAATTTTACTCTACAGTAAGTGGCCGTGAAGTTTCTCTTCAATTAGTTTCGCCAGGTGCAAATGAAATATTTGAAACACTTCGTGATAAGGTTATTGACGAGGAGTTAGCACAAATACGTGAAATTGCTCCAAATATCGTGATAATCGAGCAGTAAAATAAATGACTTTCGGAAAGACGAATAAACCTATAGTCCTTTGATCGGGACTATAGGAGCTAATTAAATACCAAATACGAAATAATATGACAGGATTTAGATTCTACTACGACAAAGATGAGCAGTACTTATTTGAAGAGGTTATTCATCTTTTCAATGGAAATGAAAGAGAAGCTAGAAGAGATGCTAAGCAAAGGATTAGAATGTACGCTAACCTATACAATCGGGATATAAAGAAATCAGGACTTCTAAAAATGGATGTGTGTGTAAAATGTGGTTCAAAAGACAAACTCCAACCTGACCACATAATTGCAGTTTCAAAAGGTGGGAAAAATTCTCTTTCTAATATTCAAGTTCTTTGTCAAAAATGTAACATTATAAAATCAAATAAATGAAAGAACTACCATATTTTAGGTTTACACCTTCTGAATGGCAAAACGGTAAAATATCCTTAGAAGATTACAATTTGCAGGGGTTTTTCTTGCAAGTGTGTTGCTACTATTGGATTTCGGATTGTAGCATAACTCTAGCAATGCTACAGAAACGCTATAGACATGATTTAGAATTGATAGAACAGTGCTTTAGTTTGGAGATTTTTCAACATAACGAGGACACTGATTTCATTACAATTTCATTCTTAAATGAACAGTTTGATAGTTTGTCAGAAGCACGAAAAAAGCGTCAAAGTGCTGGCTCTAAGGGTGGTAAGAAGAAGAAGCAAAACTCTAGCATTGCTACAACAAAGCCACAGCAAAACCCTAGCTATAAAGATAAAGATAATAATAAAGATAACTATAATGATAAAGAAAAGATAAAAGAAGAAATTCCCCCATTTTCCCAAAGGTTTAAACTTGATATTTTAGAAGTTGAAGAATTTCTAAAATCTGAACAGGTGTGGAAAGAATCAATTTGCATGCAGAATAAAATCACAATAGAGAAACTAGATGAAAAAATTGAAGAGTTTGTCAAAACACTAATCGGAAGAGGTGAAGAAACAAAATCACTGAATGAATCAAAAAGTCATTTTTATAACTGGTATAATAATCAAAAGAATGGAACAAGAGCTAATAGATCAAGCAAAGGAATTAATGAAGAATCCGCCAACTTCAGGGGGGTTACCCAAAAAAGAGAAATCAAGTCAGCTATTTAAACAAGTTGTTTATAAAGTATGCCCCAATTTCGAAGTAGACAGTTCAAATAAGGAAATCCTTAATGAGCTGTTTTTTTATGTCCATGGTGAAGGTAAACTAGACCCAAACAAAGGGATTTGGCTCTATGGAGATGTGGGAACTGGTAAAAGTACATTGATGAAAATTCTTGGAGAATATCAACGAATTTACGATAAAGGATTCAAGTGTGTCAATTGTGCAATGTTGGCAGCACAGTTTTCTACTCATGGAATTGCTGCACTCAATGAAAGTACATGGAACGAGGGGGCTTACGGTTCACTGCCAGTAGAAAGAGCATTCGATGAACTAGGTAGGGAAACTATACCGGCAAAGTACTTCGGTAATGAACTGAATATAATGCAACATGTAATTCAAATACGATATGATCTAAAGTTGAAAACTCATGTAACAACAAACATAGACCCCGGAATAATAGAAAAAATGTATGGAACCCACATACATGATCGCTGTTTCGAGATATTTAATTTTATAGAAATGAAAGGAGAATCAAGAAGATGATAACAATTGGCACAAGAGGGATGTCGCAGTTCTTTCGAGAGATTGACAGACCACAACCCAAACGAATAATTAAACCCAAACTTACTAAGAAACAAGAAAAGATCATAAATCAGAAACAAGCTCCAAAGGTGAATATGATCTATGCCTTGTCAATGATACTTGAAGGCTTAACACTGGATTTAGGCGGGAAAGAAGATATTTACAACATAGCAGTAAAGCTACGAGAACAGGTAAAGGGTACAAGCGAGCAATCAGCCGAAAGTTTTGGGGATTGGTCAGATCATGTTGCTGAACACTTACTACCTCTATCAAGTAAAGACAAACTCTTTCCAATAATTTGCGAAAAGATATATCGACTTTCCCGCCAAATGGAAGAAGTTTTCCGATCGAAAGACCCACACTTTGACTTCTACCAAAAAGACCTTGCAAACGCCCTTAAATCTAGTGCAGACCTATACGAGATAGACAAAGACCTGCTTATAAAATTCAATGAAGTTATTAAAATATTAATGTTTGAGTAAAATGAATGCAAAAATAGAAAAAGAAGCCGATCGAGTTTTCAGTATTTATATCAGAAACCTGAACTCAGTAAATGGTATTTGCACCTGCATTACCTGTAAGCGAACATTCCCGATCAGCGAGATAGATAACGGACACTTCTGCAAAAGAGGTAACCATGCTACACGCTACGAAGAGGACAACTGCAGACCTCAATGTATAGAGTGCAACCGGGGAACTGAAAACAAAGACAAGAAGTTCCGGGAAGAGCTAATCAAGATAAAAGGGTTAGAACGTGTCGAGGAACTTGAAAGGCTTAGCCGATCGGTATGTAAAATATCTGACAGTGAAGGCAAAGAGATTATAAATGAGTTCAAAATTAAACTCAGGGAATTACTTAAAGAAAGATTATCGAAATGAAAATAATAATAGACTTCCTGATTAACCCATTCAATGCATGGAAATTCGTATTAGTGTTTTACTTCTTACTATTTGTTTTTTGGTATCTGAATTACCGTAGTAGGCCTAATAATAAAAAGAGATGAACATATCTGAGAATGAAGAATGGACAAGCGGACAGCTTGCTAACAGAATGAAGCAATCAGGTAAAAGAAGAGTTCCTTCTGTACAGTGGGACAAATATGCTGAAATGCTAGGAATGAAGAAAGAAAACAGAATGCCGAAAATGGGAGGTGTTTATTGCTACCACTGGAATAAACTATACATAGATAGGCTTATAAAATTACTGGACAATGGCATCGAAGCAGAGTAGTGCTATAGTTAGATATTGCCGAACCTGTATAAATGCAGGGAAGGAAGTTTATGAGAATGTGTTCTACTGTCCCTATTTGGGTCATGGAACACATTCTCAGGTTAATTGCAAAACGTATAACAAACCGTATGTAATAAAAAAGAAAGATGGAGAAAAATAAGAAATTAGATTTCACTCATATTCCCTACCAAAAAGTAATATGTTGGGGTCATGGAAACAATGCAGTTGGACTTCAACAGTTAGCTTCTATAAGGCTTTGTGAACCAACAGAAAAGGAAATTGAAGCAAAACGCATTGACTACAACGAAGCTAAGGAGATTTATGAAAAATACATAAACAAGGGACAAAAGTTTCAAGGTAGCAATAAGGATATTGTAGCAAAAATAACTCACATAAACTTTGAAAAGTTTACAGTTAATTATAAGCAATGTAACATTGATGAATATACTGAAAAACATGGATTGTTCAACGGTAGACCATGGAAACCGGCCAAAGGAAAATTTTCAATAAATGCAATGATAAGTTTAATAAGAACAAAAGAAATTAAAATTTATGAGTAACAAAAAACAGTACACAATCGACATTACAGAAGCTAAGGCCGTGAAGCTATTTGACGAAAAATACGGCAGAGATTTAGCAAGTAGATTTCTAAAGCTACAAGAAGAGTTCATAGAGTTCAAAGAAGCATTGGAAGAATTTATGAACAATCCTACACCTGAAAACCTAGCTCACCTAAAAGACGAGAAGAGCGATCTACATACAGTTGACATACACATATCAAACATGCTAGGACTATGTTCAGAACAGATGCTAGACATGGCCATTGATAAGGTGAAAGGAAGAGAGAAAGACCCGGGTTACAAACGATATCCTAAAATCAAGTGAAATAGAAATGAGTATTGAAGATTTTTTAGAATTAAATAAAGTTGTCATTGAAAATGAACTAAAACGACTTGGACTAAACTATACTTATGAACAGTTCAATAGGTTACTGTTAGATGAAATAGACAATATAAGTAAAGTAATGGTTTCAAGTAAGCTTACAAGAGATGAGGTAACCCGTATCCTGAGTTCTTATAAGCAAAGGACATTGTTAGATACTTCAACGTCTAGGTTTATTAGAAAGTGGCTGATTCGTATTTGCGAAAAAGAGAAAGCATTTAATAACGCCCTGATTCATCTGCTAATAGATTCAAATAGAGATAGAGATCAAGAGAATTACACGGTAATAAATATAGAGCCGTTAAGCGATGACGAAATAGACGATGCAATATTTGAGTATAGATTAAAAATGATAGTTCCACCCAAAAAGAAACAAGAAGATGGCAAAGAATAAATATAACGCAACGAAGTATAAAGGTTACGATTCAAAGCGTGAGTACGAACACTCAGTAATTTTAAAGCTACGTGAGAAAGCCGGAGAGATACTAGGCTTAGATGAGCAGAAAGTATTTGAGTTACTTCCTAAGCAGACAGAAACGATCGAGATTCAAAAGAAAACTAAGATCGTAGAAAAGTTGAGAACAGTTGAACAGCCTTGTACATACAAGGCTGATTTTGTTTACTACGAGAATGGAAAATTAGTCGTTGTTGATGCTAAAGGCATGAAAACAGAAGTGTATCGAATTAAAAAGAAACTAATGTTATTTATTCATGGAATCAAAATAGTGGAAGTATGAAAAAATTTGAAGATAGAATACGTTACTCCGATACAATGGGTAAAACCCCGGGGAAAGATCAGGATAATAAACTTAAGCATTTGCTAAAACTTGCAATAAAAAATACATTATCCTGGGCGACTGAATGGGAACCGATCAACACACTGACTTCAACTGAAGATGTAATTATGCAAACGACTAGCGGAAGAATGTTCCGGGGTCAAAAAGCAGGAGATCACTTCTTAGAGTTTGATGGTTTTGATGTAAACGGCCAAGGTAGCTCCTATGTGAGATGTTACGAAACTGTAGAGAGTTTTAGACAAATTGAATTTAAACCACAAGAAGATAAACATGGAAGTTGAGAAAGTAAAAACGTGTAGGGTTTCTTCACCTGAGAATAGACTTGAAGATCAATATGCGCTATTAGATAAAACAATTGATCTTATGGAAAAAAATCCACTTGATGAAAAGTTAGCGGATGATTATAGAGCTATAAAAACAAGTATTTACACTTTAGAAAAAAGTATAGAATCTTCATTGTCTGTATATCAAAGAGCTAAGTTAAGAGTTAGTGAATAAACAAAACGATAAATGTATATCAATCAATATACATTTATCGTTAATAATTGCTACAAATGTATATGAATTGATATACATTTCAAATAAAATGATTATGTTTGCACTCAATAAACAACTAAAGCAGGCGACAACTGTTAACAATACGGTAATAAGACAATGACAATCAGCAAATTAAAAACAAGAAAAAGAAAATTTGTTCTAGGTAAAGGCTATACGCACTTTGCTGTAAACAAAGAAACTAACCTCATTTTGTCGGGTTGGGACTACAAAGGGTATGACAAAGAAGATTTGAAATTAGACAAAGAATACTATTTCTTCAATGATCTAGCCGACTGGTTCGATGATTTCGACAAAAAGACTGTAAAGATCATAACGAGAGCTGCAGTTGAGAAATTAGGAATTGTAATTGAAGATTCAAAGTACTGGGTTAAGTAATTAAACATAAGAACTGGCGACAACAGGGTAAATACGGTAACACAGCTATGCAAAGCGCAGCACTCCAACTACAATTCGATTTCAATGTACAGGTAAAAATAACACCTGTACATGCAATCATCCTCGAACAACTAGGAGGTAGAAAGTTTTTGACAATGACAGGCTCCAAACACCTTGCCTATTCAGAAATGCAAAACAACTACCTTTCAATGCACCTCGTCCAAAATAGATCAAAAGCAAAGTATCTAAGAATTGAACTCACAGTAATGGACACATACAAAATGACGTTCACTAAGCTGTCAGGAAAAAAGTATGCTCAATACGTTGAAACTATCAGAGAGATAGACAACGTTTACGCAGAGGACTTACAAAAGGTTTTTACAGAGGTTACAGGACTTTACACAAGATTATTTTAAACACAATGAGAAATATAAAACGCAAAACAGCAAATACCCCCGCAATAACTAAGGATGAACTGTTAGATCAGATCGTACCAAAGCGAGGTGTAAGATCGGCCAATGAAAAACTAAGCAAACAAAAGCTAGTTCCCGATGAAAGAACCCGGAGCGTGTCGGCAAAGAATTTCGGCTATCCAAGTAGCACATTATCCATGCTTGTACTCCCTATCCTTTCGGATGAAGAGATCAGACAGAAGTTTGAAAAGAGAATTGGACATGTTCCTCAATCAAATTTTAGAAAAACTAACCACGTATAAAAACAATAAAGATGGAAAAATTCAACGGGAAATCTATTTATAACCCTTCGGGAAAGGCCGGAGAGTACTCGTACTGGGCATGTAATTTTTATACAGGCTGTTCCAATTGCTGTACATACTGCTACCTAAAGAAAGGCGTACTAGGCCACGTAATGGGTGGAGAAGTACCAACACTGAAAAAGTGTTTCAAAGATGAAGAAGACGCATTGCGAATCTTCCAAAACGAGATTTTCTTAAACCTTATAGAATTACGCAAGCATGGGTTATTCTTTACTTTTACAAGCGACCCATTTCTACCGGAAACAATCGATCTTACTATAAAGGCTATTGATATTTGTATACAAAATTCTATTCCGGTTAAGGTACTCACTAAACGTGCAGATTTTTACGAAAAGTTCTTTAAACGGCTTCTTAGCGGTAGCCCAATAAAAGAAACAATTCTTTACGAACAAAATAAGTCTTATGTTGCATTTGGTTTTTCCCTTACAGGACATGATGAACTTGAACCGGGTGCAAGTACAAATACTGAACGTATTAAGGCAATGAAGATATTACACGAAGGTGGATTTAAAACTTTTGCAAGTATTGAACCGGTAATAGATTTTTCGATTAGTTATGAAATAATGAAAGAAACTAGAGGATTTTGTGATTTGTATAAGGTTGGACTTGAAAGTGGAAAACAATACAAAAGATTAGATGTGAAGTATTTTGTAAAAATGCTTACAGAGAACATTGAATATCCTATTTACTTCAAAGATTCATTGCTTAAACAAGCATGTATAAGCCGTGAAGAATTGCCTGCAAATTGTGTAAACCGTGATTATAACCTATTCGAAAAGTAAAGTATTATGCACGCAAATATAAAAGGCGCACTGGCGCAAATACAGACCAGTTGGAAAGCTTTTGAACACAGAGGTAAGCCAATGACCAAAGAGCAGGTGAAAGCCGTCTTAGAATACGCCAATCAGGTTGGTTACAAAACGACCGAAGAGCTAAAGGATAAAGAGGTAGACGAGATCATAGATAAAGTAAATAAAAGAAAGTAACATGAAAACATTTAAAGAGAAACAAGATTGAGGGGCAGTACAATATAGACATATTTGCAACAAACACAAAAACCTTATTAAACAGGAAGTTACAAAAGCGACTTGATACAGGGCACTGGTAAAACACTACCAAATGACTGGATAGTTTGATTGAGAAATGCCCAGTAATAAAGGCTTTAAGCGGATACCAGATGGAGGCACAACGACAAAACAAAAAGTGCGTGTAACATGATAACAGTTTGTTATCATCAATATACACACTTTTATGATTTTAAAGTCAGTTTAAATGATAACAAAAGTGCGTGTATTGAACTGCCGATTAATCAAGACAAGCATTTCAACGTTTATCAAACAATTTTTTCAGAAGAAGAATATTGTCGTTATGCTTCTTTAATGATGTCTGTAAATCTAGTTGGTGATGATTCAGACAATCTAAGTTATGAGAAAGAGTTAGAGGAGTTAGATGCTATTTTAGACGAAAGGTGCGAGAACTGGAGTAGTGATAATTATTTAATCAAAAGAACTTTTGAACCGACTAACCCTTTTGCTCTTTATGTAAAGGACAAAGAAACAGGAGTTGTTGTAGATGTCGAAGGAGTATTTAAGACGGCATTTGAAGCATGCGAAAGAGGGTTGCAACTAGAATGTAAAATAAGAATAGAAGTTGAGAATAAGAATGATACTATATCTTCATTGGAAAGTTGGGGGTTCTTGAAAATAGGTGATCGCATTTTTATAGGTAGTGAGAAAGAAGGTAGTTTTGCTGAGGTATACGCCCCGGAAGGAATAGTAGATGAAGCTAAATCTAGGGCAAGGGTAATGACTGCTTCACCTAGATTATTATCTGTACTTAAAAAAGTACTTAAAACAATAGAAGCCGGCATTCCTATTGAAACGTCAGACGAAATAACAGAAGAGATTAAATATGAGATAAAACAAGCTACTCTGAAATGAGATACGCACTAAGGAACAAAAAAAAGATCGTTGAGCATTTCAATCCAAAAGGGGTTGAGGTGCTCAATGGTTTAATTAAGTCGCTTGACGATCATTTCAAGGCCAACGGCACGATTGTACTTTCAGATGGCGAACCATTCAAAACACTTACAATAAACAACACAGGCGATCAGGGCGCATTGATAGTGTTCCATGTTATCGGAATACGGTTTGATGTGTACCGGTTGGCCTTCAAAGAATTTAAAAAATGAATTTAGAAAAGACAAAAAATAATGTTGCTGAGCAGGTAGATGATGGCTACTATAAAGGCGAAAAATTCTTTTATTATAGTGGTAGCTCAACAATCGTATTTGTTTATGATAGAACTGAACCACGTGGCTTAGTTGGAACTTTATACGAGGACATAAAAGCTACTAAATTACATAGCTATAACTATAGCGGTAATGAATTTGTAATTGAAAATTGCTATAAAAACAAACTATTAAAGATTGTATTCGAAGATGAAGAGTTGTTGAATGATCTAGCTGATCGCTCTATGAATGGAGAGAATGTATTATCCGAATACATGGAATCTGTTGCAGACGTTTCTGAGAACAATGAGTTCGCACTCGTTTCGACTAAAAGCAAAGCTAACTTAGAGGGAATGAAAATCAGTGCTGAGATTGCCGAAGCTAAGGTTAGAAACATACAAAGGGCTGTTCAAATGAAAATTGAGCAAAAGAAAAACGAAATGGATGTTATCAGACGACAGTTTGAAACACAGTTAGCAGTTATTCAAAAGCAAATGAAACGTATTGGTCGTGTTATTGGTATGATAGAACTGTATGCCGGAATATCAGAGGAGTTAGTTTGTCTTAAGGAAGGAGCCAACGCCCCGGATGACGCTCCAATTTATATCCGTCAAATGACAATCTACATGGATGAAGAGTATGCCGACTACTCTGACGGTGGGATTGATGTTAATGATATTGACAAGTTCAACGAATGGCTTATTTCAGACGCCTATAAAGAGCTTTTACCAAATGATAAGTGTGTTGTATCATTCAGGCCAAGAAGATACAGGAAAGAGTATGCAGATGCAAGAATGACGGCACAAATGGAATTGTATAATAAGATGTGCTTTATCTACATGCGTAATGGGGATAATATCTATTGTGTTCAAACAGACTATTTGTACATTATCGACCAATTAATACCTAGTAAGGACGAAGCTCAGAAAATACAATCAAAGATTGATGAATCTAACTTTAAAAAATACGAACAAGAAGCGCAAGAAGAATTTACATATCAATACATGCGTATAGGTATATTTCTACAGGGAATTTTAGATCGTACAGAAATTTTCAGTCCTATTCCGTTAGGTGTTTCTATTTTTGATGTTGATAATTCGAACGGATTTATAAAATTTCTATACGATGCAGATAATGTACTTACAAATGGAATGATCTCTTTTTCTGATTGGAAAAAACAAACATCTGAATTGATATGTGAGGGTAGCCGTGTGCTTGTAGTAAATCCATATTCAAAGAAGGGTTATCAGGACAGGCTCGTAAGATATTATTCAAGCGAATGGAGTGTTCCCGATATGCCAAGTACTGACATTTATACGGTTGGAACTACAGATTATAACCCAAACTCATGGAAAGATAAATCAAAATGCTTATGCATAAAGTATCAGCCGGGTGGTGAAGTTTACAGTTGGGGTAAGTATGCTACAGAGCGAAAGAATAGGCTTACTTTTGTTATTTATACACATGATTCATTCGTATTTAATTACGACCAACTAGATATGAATATGATCGACTATTACCTAAAGGATAGAGTAAACAGAAAGAACTATCTTTCTATGATGCCAATTCTAAAGAACATTAGAAAACTGTTAGTTGTAGAACAGGAGAAGGAGCAGCAATTTGCGCTAATGCTTCAAGGAGAAACCGGAAAGTCAATTGAAACGATCTTAGAATCGATTAATTGGTGGAAGTATAAAAATAAATGGAAACGGTATATCAATTCAGACGATGCGAAAGCCTACAGAATGATTAAATCAAAACTTACAAAATAATTATCCAATGAAAAGATTTAAAAACAGACAAAAGACAGCGTGTGGCCTTTCATTTATGAATAACACTTGGAGAGTGATAAGAATAGACGACAACGAGAATAAATACTACATTTATCAGGTATTATCTATTTTGGATTTAAACACACTCTTCCGGGTGTACAAGGGAAAGAAAAGGCTTTGGGGGTTGAATAGAGTTACAATGCCAACGATAATGGTTTTAGTAAACATACTGGTAGTAACGTTCGTACTGTTATCCTATTTTCCGTACAGATACTTCAATGGTGGTTATAACTTCGTAAGAGATACTTCGTGGTACAATAATGTTCAGTTTTTCAACTGGTCGAACATAGTTTTTATTATCATTTTAGGCATTAGTTTGCTCTTGAAAACTACATAGATTATTTACTACACCGCTAATAATAACTACTACATTCTTAAAATGTCAGCAAATTATTTAGTAATATAACTTAATGTTTTGTTAGTATTCGCTTTATAATAATACTTTTGCAAAATAAATGATAAATCATAGCAAAAGACACTAACGAGTAAACCCCACTCGTTAGTGTTTCTATAAAGTGGGTATTTCGAATATGGATGACAGTTACAATTTAGAGTACAACGAAGAGATTAAAGAGTATCGAATTAATTTGTTTCAGGACACTTCAACAGGATTGGAACCTGTAAGCAGATGCAGCAAAATTGAATTTTACGTTTTAGAAGCATTCGTTTTTACAAAGAAGAGGAAAAACAACATAAGCAAGCAAACGCTTATAAGAACTCTTAGAGAGGTTAGAACGTTGCTCAGGCACTTGAATGATTATCAACTACACTTAATACGCACAGCATGAAAGAGGACAGCACAGGAAGAATTGCTTTCGGGAAGAGATTAGCTCGAAAGAGAAAACAAATGAAACTCACACAGGAGGAACTGGCACTAAAGGCAGGCCTTGACCGGGTAACGATCAATCGCATTGAGAATGGTAAGTTCAACGTAGGGTTAGACATTCTAAACAAGATAGGGACAGCACTAGGCGCAGAGCTTGACTATGCAGACGTATTGCAGCCATGGGACACAAAGTTCTACGACAGGGACACAAAGCAAGAGATCACGGAGGAAGAGTACATAAAAAGGTATTCAGGAACTAAGTACGGAGAAGAGGTAAAAGCAAAAGCAAATGGTATCGTAAATCAAATTTTGCAAACACCTACTTTCGTTATAGGTACTGACGTTGCAACATGCACATATAACGAATACGAACTAGACTCTATGATGTGTGCAGATCAGTTTTACAGTGAAGAAGAGGAACCAATATTGCATGGGGTTTTCTCAAAAGGTTTTTTGACCGGTATAGAGTTCCTAAAGCACAAAGAACAAACAAAGAAATAATAGTATAGATAGAATAAGAAGCCGTTCATTAGTTTGGACGGCTTTTTTTATGTCCATGTTTGAGAAAAGTTATTTCAAACAAATCAAACTGTATTTTAAACATTTCAAATGAAAGTAATATGATTTTATTTGCAATTTATTTATAAACTGCTTAAAATCAAAAACATGGTTACTCCATTAATCACAAAACAATCGTATTTCTTTGCTCTTTCTATAGCAATTGGGCTAATGAAAGAAAGTGATCTTACTCTTTATCAGTACACTAGCATTGCAAACAGAGATGTAAACTTCATGCGTTTTGCATACAAAGAAGAAGATCTTTTCGATGAAGTTCGCAAACGTACCTACTACATTGCAAAGATGCAAGCTGACAAAGCACAAGAAGAGCGCATGATGGGTGTTATCGCCCTAACGCAAGACGACAAAGAGTTATTCGACCCTTTCTACCGTCAGACTACAACCGAAGTCTTAGAACGCCTTAGTCCATTCACTCGTAACATTTCCCCCGCTTATTTAGATCGTGCTCCGTCAGGTGCAGCAGAAATAAAGAAAGACGCTGTATTCGCTGTAGACGCCAAAGGATTCTATGGTGATAAAGTTTATCGTTGTACAGTGGCCGTTACTATCTCCGCTACACCTCTCACAGACATTGCTTCCTCGTTCGTAGAGTTGGCAGACGAAATCTACACGGACGACAAACTTGTTTTATTTGCTGAGTGCTACCCATGGATGAACGCTAATTCAATCCCTACAGCAGACACAAACATTTTTGAAGCCATTGTTCTAGGAATTATGGCTAAATGGTTTGTGATAACTCTTCCCGGGCAAGCTCAGGCGTATGAAGCTATGTACGCAAACAAGCTAATGCAGATCAGCGGAACCCTGAACACTTCAAATCAGTACAAACGCAAATTCACCTTCCCTAACTAACTATGAAAATTCAACTGAAAGGAATTGTCCGTAATACTTCCGGTGCGATCTGTCCTGATGGTGAATTAGAAGAACTGGTGAACGTACACTTCAAAGATGGTACGTTCAGACCAGTTCCTTTGCGATCTAAGGCATTATCGAACGTAGTACACACGAATATCTATATTCACACAAACAGCGGGTTTAAACACTTCTTAGGTGTGTCAAACAATAACCTGTATTACTTTGCTGATGAAGTTCCCGGACATAATATTGAACAGAAAGTTACCCCGGTTCTAATTTGTGCTATCAGTGGTACCGTTACATTCACACAGATAGGCAACGTAGTGAACATGCTCGATTCTGACGGCCTTAAACATGCTATTTGGTACGACAACTCATACAAACTGATTAACTCGAATTTTGACGGCAATGCTACAGATACAGCAATGTTCGCAAAGGTTGATCTAAAGGTGGACATGAACCCGATTACACGAAGATACTTGACAGATTCAACATTTCCTGTAGGCATAGATGCAGAAAGCATTAAACTAAAATCAGATGGTTATGCGGGACTACACGCAAAAGCATTGGCTAGTCTGACTAAAGACGGCCTTCTTAGTGGCTATTGCCTAGCATGTACGGCTATTGAGTTGTACGATGGTTCATACATAATGCATTCTAATCCTATTTTGCTAGGTCAGGCAGGTGATTCTGAAACAAGATACCTGAACAAAACTATACGAACTACGAATAATATCAACTATGATAGCTACAAGGCCATTATAGCCGACCCTTTCATGAGTCCTACTTATAACCCCGATTTGACAAAAGGTTACAAAGAGATAGAGAACTGGTGGGAATACGCTCTCTATGGTGAACTAGGCGGTAGAAATGCTTTGAAGGGTGCAGCAGATTTGGAAGGTCAAACGTGGGTAAATGGTGCTCTTTCACTCTATACTCCAAACATGTTGGGTATAAACTTCCACAGCACACAAAAGACTGCCCTCTATGCGCATTCAAACATACTGAAGTACAAAGTAAACTCAAATATCAGCGAGGATTTGCGACCGATCATTAAGTCTATATCAGTATTCACAACCCGGCAGGTCAGCATGTACAAAGATGAAGTCAAGTATGTAGGAAGAATGATATACTTCGATGAATGGCATGCAAACTATATCGGAGTTATAAAAACCGACAAAGAGGTTATTGCTGAATTATCTGAACTGTCAACCTTCTACAAGGTAAAGACAATTGACTTTGACGATATAAAGACAACAGCAGACAATGAAGGGTGGGTTACCATTGATATGTCTAACGGTATACTCGAAAACATAACAGCACAAGAGGTATTGACTTACGATAACTTCTCACACCACCAGTTATTGCCGGAGGTTCAATTCGTATACAACTCAAAGCTACACATTGGAAAGTACAAGAACATTCTTTCTCGTGGATTCCCTTTGTCGAGTTTCTTCTGTAAGTCAGGGATTGCACAGTTCAATAGCAATTACTCAGCCACTCCCGGGCTTGCTTACTGGATTGAAGTAACGATCAAGACAAACAACGGAGATTCTAAGGTAGTTCGCTACAAGGATAAAGCCATTCAAGAAGCGTATCAGTCGAATTTATCTGCATTCTTGTCTTATCCTGATGCTAGAGCCACAAGCATGAAGATTCATTGCGAGTACTACTCTATTGCTGACGGTTGGAAGGGTTGGGAAAAGGAATACAAGCTAACGGCTCACAAAACGCAGAACTATGCGTATCACATATCGAATGACCTGAAACCAATTTCCAATGATTCTGCTGCAATACCCTTTGCAGTTCCCAACGAAACACAGCGAGAACAGTCTTATTCGAACGTATGCAAAGTATCTGAGGTAAACAACCCTTTCGTATTCCCTATAGAGAACACATACCCTATTGGTAATGGTCAGATAATTGGTTTTGCAACAAACACTATTGCATTATCAACAGGACAGGCCGGACAGTTCCCGGTATACATTTTTTGTACGGATGGTATCTACGCCTTGTATATTGGCGGTGCAGAGGTGAACTATGCTTCTTCCCGGCCAATCAGTCGAGAGGTGTGCAATAACGCTCTTTCGATCAAACCTGTTGACAGTGGAGTTCTATTTACCACAGACGAAGGAATAAAAGTAATTGCAGGGGCGCAAGTGAATGACATTAGCGAGGTATTACGTGGTGATTACTTCGACATAGCCAAAACAGAGCTATTCCAAAAGGCCGTAGATCATAAAGCACTCGTACAACTTACACCGGAGATCACAGCCGAAAGCATACTTGAATACATAGCTTCGTCTATTGTTGGATACAATAAGAAAGGCGACTACAAGGAACTTTGGTTCACTAACCCTTCTAAGTCCTACTCATACGTTTTCGCCCATGGAATATGGCACAAGGTAAAGCAAACAGGACAGGAGTTTATAAACGACTACCCTAAACAATACCTTCTTAGCTCAGGTGATCTTATCGACCTAAGCAGCGAAACAGGTACAGGAAACGAAACAATGTTCCTGACACGTCCACTTAAACTAGGAGATCAGAACTTCAAACAGATGCTCACTTGTATACTTCATGGACATTTCAAGCCTGAGAATGCCTTTAAATTGGTAGGAGATGCGCTTACACTTGACTATGAAAGATACACAGGCCTTTATGTATTCGGCTCGTACGACTGTCAGCGTTGGCAATTTCTAGGAGGTACAGAGCTAAAGGGTGAACGAAGGGACATTGGAACCATTACCGAGAAAACTAGCTGTAAATACTTCCGTGTAGGCTTTGTCGGTAATCTATCGCTCGATTCTACAATCGACTATATCGAAATAACAGGAAAACAATCAATACTATCAAAAAAAGAAAGATAATGGCACTACCAAAAGGACATGAAGTCAACAAGGGAAGAAGTAATCGCAAAGGAGTTCCAAACAAAACCACAAAGCAGACAAAGGAGCTTATAGCAAAATTCATGCAAGATAAATTACCTGTAGTCATAAAGGAATTTGATAAAATGGAAGGCGCAGACAAAGTGAAAGTATATTTCTCTCTAGTCAAATATGTAATGCCTACGCTTGCATCAGTAAAAGTAGAGGAAGGCAACTCAGACGATATAATTCAACAAATCCTCGACAATCAAAAATAACTTATTTTCAACATAAACCACACGTAGAAATTTCCTTTCTTCGTGAAAACTTTACAATTATGAGTGTATTAGGAATAGCAGGTTTAGGAGCTAGTGTTGTCGG
>JAFLKK010000005.1:13583-35500 GCA_019163375.1 Paludibacter sp. | reverse complement strand
GTCGGAAATATTGTCGGTAACATAAAGACTGCTGAAATAGCTAAGAAACAACAACAATCACTGGACAACGAAAAGGCCTACAGCGAAAGTCTTTTCAACAAAGAGTACTATCAGGAGGAATTAAACCGATCTGAGAACGCTTCTTATCTTCGACAGCTACAGAACAATCAGAACGAAAACAACGTGAAGGCTCAGCGCACGGCAGCAATTACCGGAGCAACACCCGAAGCAACTGCAACACAATCAAAGAATGCAGGTTCTGTCTATGCAAACGCAGTCAACAAAATGGCCGGTGTCGCTTCACAAAGAAAAGATCAGGCGTTAGCTCGTTACGGTGCAAGACGTTCAGCATTGGTAGGCGCACAGAACGGTATCTACGAATCAAAGAAAAATGCTTGGGGTACTTTTATGGGTAACGCTTCAAGATTAGGTTCAGGTGCGTTGAGTAATACAAGCTCACCACTTGCAGAAGAAACAAAACCACTTATAGATACAGGAACAATAGTTGAAGAAACTCCAAACTTTGCATAATGGCTAAGAAAACAACCACCAACCAAACCAAAGAGGTTGCAAAGCCTTCTTCAACATTACAAGTTCCGGCACAGGCTACCTCTGTACCGGAACTTGTAACTACACCTGTACAAAAACAGGCACCGGTTCAGACAACAGAGGTAAAGGCAGCAAATCAACCATATCAGGCAAACAGAGTTCCAAACTTCAAGGTTACTGACGAGGGTTCGAAATTTGGAGTTATCGACATGAACGGTACACTTGGACACATTCAGCCCGATGCAGGTCAGAAATACAGGAATGCAGCCGTAAACCAACGTATCGCAAAGATGTATCAAGAGGAGTTTGCTCCGAACGCTAAAATTGACATGAATAGCCCTGCAAAGGTTCAAAACTTCATTACGTCAACATACAATGCGAATAAAGACAGAGTTCCCGAGATGTACCAAAGGCGTGGATTGATAACTGCTAACGCTGAGGAACAGCCAAAACCTGAACAACCAACTGTTGAAACCAAAAAGGATGCAGCAAGTGTATTCAAGGAATCAGTAGAATCAGGACGAAGTTTTCTTGACATGTACAATGAAGCTATTCAAAAGCCAAAGTACGATAAGAAGAGAGCAAACGCAATGAAAGACAATGCAAATCTTTCTGTCCTCGCTGATATTATCAAACTGGCCGGTGAAGGCGTAACAACTAGCAATGGAGGTACACCAATAGCCCGGAATAGCGATGCACCTGTTCTCAATGCTTCCCTTCAAAGATTGAATGATATGTACAAACAGCAAGTACAAGGACACAATCAGGGTAAATTCCAATACATGATGGCCGATGAAAGGGATAAACGTAGCCGGGAAGCAGCAGCAGTGCAAGAAGCCCGGAGAATTGCAGAACAGAAACAAGCCCAAGACAACTGGCAGGCTAGTTATGATCGTCAGGTGAGCAACGATAAATCAAGAGATAGTCGTGATAATGCCAATTTGGAATACAAGAGGGAACACGACAAACAGTACTTCGACTACAAGAAAGATATTGACGGCAAAAACCTGAATTTAAAGGCGCAAAGCGTAGCTATACAACGTACAGCAGCAAATAACAAAGGTGCAGACGCAAAAGGAGATGAAAAGTTACACACGGTAATCATAAACGGTCAGCCTGTAAAAGTTCCTACATACTTAGTCAATGACGTTTCGGGTAGAGCTAAACAGGATAATGTAGACGGCTCAACAGAAAGATTTCCTATTGACAACTTCATTGCTAACTATAAACGCTACTACAATTACAGTAACGGACAATTTGTACCAAAGGCTCAACAATCAGCAAAGCCGACACAACAAAGGCAACCCGCAAGACAAGTACAACAGTCGGTGAAACCTCAATACAAACCAAATGGAGCACATAGCTTAATACAAGGCAACAAACCAAAATCAATTTACGATTAATATGGCAGATATAAACAGACTATACAACAACATAAAAGAGCTTGCAGGCGACAAGATAGATGTTGGTACACCTGAACAGTTTACAAAGGCTCTACAAAGCCCGGACACTGCAAAACGAGTGTATGGCAATCTGTCAACAGTACTCACAGCAGATCAGATAGGAAGCGAAAACGACTTCCTTTCGTTCGTTAGTCCTATACCTATGGCTAGGCCACAAGAAAAGAACTACGCTATCACTCCTGAGATAAAGATGGATAAACCAGTGGCAACACAAAAACCGTTATCTCCTAAAGAAGCAAATCAGGTTATCTACGGACAAATGCCAGGAACTACAAAAATCGGTGATGTTTCAATACTTCCTATTGGTAAAAACTACCAACAACAGGCAAGCCAAATCGAACAACCCGAAGTAACTGTTCCATCAAATAGTGTAAACAGTGATTTAAAACCACTAAAAGTAGAAACGATTGTAGATCAGCCGGAGCAAAACGGAGAGTACATGGATATATTATCCTCTAAACCGCAAGAAACTGGTTTTATGAGTACTGGTGCCGGTGATGCAATCGAAAAGTTCGAAGCGGGTGCAATCGACATGTTCGGTAATACGTTCGGAGCAATCAATAACTTTCCGTCAATGGTACTCGGACTTCCAACACCCGAAAAAACCGAAGTGCAAATAGCAGCAAACGAGGTAGCTGAATATGTTCGCAGAAAAGCCGACAGATACAAAGGAAAAGATTTCAAGCAAATTTGGAAAGATGGTGATGAATTAGGTGCTGCAGGTGATATTGCTTTAGCCGGTGCAGAGTCATTGCCGGGTTCACTTCTTGCCATGTTTGGTGGTGGAGCGGGTCTTCTTACTACTGGTGCGTCTGCAATGACACAACAGTATGACAAATTGCGAAACAACAAAACAATGTCCGAAGACTCTAAGCGCATAAACTCTATGCTTAATGGAACTATACAGGTAGCCTCTGAGTTTCTTGGTGATGTTCCCATTGGTAATATGCTGAAAGGAATAGCTACAAGAACATCAGCTAAGGCAGTTGGTGAAGCCGTAGGACAAGGTTTAAAGGGTTGGATTGGACAATCTGTAAAGAAAGCCGGACTTCTTTTCCCACCTGTAGGTGAAGGACTGGAAGAGGTTGCAGCGCAGATCGGCACAAACATTACTGACTACATAACCGGTGCAAGGAAAGACTGGAATCCTTTTGACGGAGCATTTGAAGCGGGTGTTTATGGTATGGGTGCAGGTGCCGGGTTCTCTGTAGCGGGTGGTGGTATGCAGGTAGCACAAAACGTACAGTCAAAAAAAGAGTTCAAACAGGCTGACACCTCAATGACTGCAATGCTTAGCCGTAATGGTTACACAAAACAAGAAGCCGAAGAGATCAAACAAAGCCTATTGACTGCTAAACCGGAAGATCGCAACAAAATTGTAGTTGCTATTTCAGGAGTAATGCCCGATGCTATCAAACAAGTTGACGGTAAAACACAGTTCAACTCCGAAATAAGCAATGTATTTACAAACTTCTTTGTATCGGCAGATAATCTTCAAGCTACAAGCGGTAAATTCGACAAACAGGTACAAGCCGAAACACTTAGTCAGGAGCAACAGTCGCAATCAATCCTACAACAGCAAAAGGATGAAGCAGCACAACAGTTGGCCGGAATGGCAAACAACACAACTGGCACTATACAAACTGTAAGACTGAAAGACCAAAGCGAAATACAGCTTATTGGTGATAGCAACGTATCATTTGACGAACTCGGCAATGTAGACATTGAAAATTCTTCTGAAATGCTCTACTATAGAGATCAGGAAGGCAACGTTCAGGTACTTTCCCCTGAGAATATTGATAAGTTTGTAGGAGAAAAACTGCTAGATCAAGCGCAGGCCGAAGCTAGCGAACAAATAGATCAGGTAGCTATTCAAGACGAGATCGACAATTTCTATCCAACCGAAGCGGAAGAATGGAGAGATAGCAATGTAGTTACTTTCCCTGATGCTGAATCAGGCAACATAATGGCTCAGCAGATTGACGACAATGGTTTTGAGGTTGACAGCCCCTACCCGATCACTGATGAAGAATATGCACAGATAAGCGGTAAACAACTTCCTATAGCCGTACAAGATCAGCAAGCGGAACAAACTCAGGAACCAGTTACCGAGGAAACCTCGATACCTGCATACCCTGTACTGGAAGATGGCACACCGGACATTGACAAAATGAACGATCAGCAATTCTTCGACTACAGAAAAGAAACAAAAGGCGAACAGGATGCCGTAGAAGCTACAAAACGTCAGATTAAGCGCACACAGGCTTCAATTCAGGCAAATGATAAAGCTATGCGTACACTGCAAGATAATTGGTACAAACGCTTAGGAAAAGCCAATTCGATGCAAGAAGAAGCAAAGATCGAAGCTAAACTGGAAGCGGAGAAAGCAAAGATCGAAACCGAAAGAATTTCTTTGGATGAAAAGATCAATTCTTTGAACTCTTTAATTCCTACTCAAAATATCGAGGTAGATCAAGTCCGCGAACTGGTTAACGATGAATCAGATATAGATTTACAAGTTGCAGATAATCAGAACATTGACCCTCGCGATAATGTCGTTATAGATGAAGTTCAAGAAACACCCGAATCACAAGACCAATTCGTGCAACCAAACGAAATGGTAGAGGTTAGGGAAAAGCCAAAACGAAATACTGTAGACCCATTCACAAGACGAATGAACGACTTAGGCGACTACAATTCTATAGAAGACTATATCCTAAGATCAGTGGCCGGAGGTATGAAATTTAGTTGGAACGGAAAAGAAGCTACAAAAGGACTTGGAGAGGAACTAGGATTTCATAACAGCAAGGACGAAAAGGACTGGCGAAAATCAATTCTTTCCAATGATGGTGTTACTCCTCAACAATTGGCAAACTATATTTGGGACGAATACGGAGAAGATCGCAACGAAGGAAGAATACCTTCCATGGGAGATTATCAGGACGTGTACAATGCGGTACTTGAAACCGTTGGTTCCGTTCAGAACGCTACAGGTGCACTCGAAAAGGCAGAACACAACAGAATGCTACTTGAAAACAAAATGTCGGAGGAACAATACGCAGAATACATGGAAGCTCCTGAGAGTGCAACCGAAACGTATATTCTTGATAATATTTCAGATGATATTTTGGCAAGTTTCTTAGGATTTAGTAACTTTACACCTGAACAATTAGATACATTAAACCAGTTCGTAGATAATTGGGACGAACAAATAACAAACGATTATGAAGCAGAACAAACAGCAATTGAACCTGAACATAGAACTGACACAGGAACAGAGGGAACAAGCCCGGAAACTAGCCCTGAGATCAATGCGCAAAGCGAATCTATTTCAGAAAATGAAGGACAAACTGAAAGAGTAGTCTACAAAAATGGCGATGCTGTTACCTATCAAGGTAAACAGTATATCGTAAATGGCGTAACAACAGACGGCCAGTTCTACGACTTAGACAACACGGAAGGTGATAACGTACACGAAGATGTACCCGCAAGCGAATTGTCTACCCCTACAGTTACAGAACAAATCTCAGTACAACACATTGAGGAAAACCCCACAGAAGACCAAAAGGAAACAGGCGACTACGACAAAGCGCACGTTTCCTATTTCGGCATGCCTATAACTGTAGAAAATGCCAAAGGTTCAGTAAGAAGCGGAAAAGATGAAAACGGCAAAGTATGGAGCAATCAAATGTATGCCCACTATGGAGAGTTTGACGGAACATCCGGTTATGATGGCGACCCGATCGACTGCTTTATTGGTGATAACGAGGATAGCAAAAAGATTTTTGTTGTAGATCAGATCAACCCGAAAACAGGCGAGTTTGACGAATCAAAAGTAATGTTAGGCTACACTTCCCCATTGTTAGCCAAACACGGCTACATGAAAAACTATGAAAAGAACTGGAAAGGTTTTAAAGCTATTACTGAAACTACCTTAGAACACTTCCAAAACTGGTTGTACGATGGAGCAAAACAACGCAAACCATTCTTCAGTTATGTAGATACTCCTAAGCCTACAATCATAGAACCTCATGCACAACAAACTAAGCTACAACAATTAGCTGAGAAATACAACAATGAGGTTTACAGCGTAGCCAAGAGTCATATTGCAGGTGAAATTCTATTTGATCTTAAAAACCGTTTTGGATTAAAAAATCAGACAATTATCGTAGACGGAAAAGAACATTTCCTGTCAGCAGTAAAAGAAGTTTTGTCCGAAAGCGACTACAAAGATTTTGAGCAGTATGTAAAAGCCGGTGGAGTTCACGCAATCAGATTTGGAGATAAAATTTGGATTGATTCTTCAATGGAAAAAACATTCTCTGATCTAGTAAGCACATGGCTACACGAACAAACACACATTGCAACAAGCAAAGCGTTTACTAAGCCTGAACTTGAAATATTGTACAACTATGTTCCAAACATTGAACAGTTCATTCCTGTAGGATACGAGCAAGAAAGCAAATCCGAAAAAATGAATGAGGTTATCTCATTCGCTACGGAACAAATTCTAAAAGGAACCGACATTACCGACATTCAAAGAGGAAATGTAAATCTGTCTGAGTTCCCTATTCAACTACAACACGCATTAAGCAAATCATTAAACATACTTACAAATGGTAAAATTGGTATTATCGGACAGCAAGAGTTCGACAACAGTGGACGTAACACCACAACAAGCGAAAACGTTTCAGGAACAGAAAAAGGAGTTAGTCAATCCAACAATGATGGAACAGATCAAATTGCTGAACAAAATCCGGGAATAGAAACAGCCGAGCAGAAAGCACGTAGAGAAAAGAAAGAAGCCCTTTTCGCTAAAGCTAAGGAACGTATCAACAAAAACAACCCTCAATACAAAAGAGATGGTGAAGTTGACTACAAACGCATACAAATAGACCCTGAACTAAACTCTATTGCTCTTGATCTATCAGAAATGATCTTCGAGGATGGAGATGTGAAGTTTCACGATTACGCAAGACAAATGATCGAGGGTGTCGGTGAGGAAGTAAAACCATATTTGAAAGGTTTTTATGAACTCACACGCTATACACCTGGAATGGAAGGCGTAGAGAATATGTCTACACCCGAAGAAGTTGCAAGTTATGATCTTGAAAACATAAAGCCTGAACCACCTAAACCAACTAAGAAAAAATCTAATACCACTAAACCAAAACAAACACAGTCAGAAGATGGCCAAACCTCATTGTTTGGTTCAGAAACAGATAACCAAAAAGAGAAATTAACCACAGGTAGTATTGCAGATTCTAAAGATGATGTATCTTTACAAGACGATAATATAACCAAAGAACAAAATACATCAAACAACACCAACGATGGAAAATCAAGCCTATTACAATCAAATAGTAATCGATTACCTGAAAGCGAACCACAAGAATCTGCACAAGGAACTGACGGAATCCGGGGAACTGGAAGAGGTGGTGAACTACAGAACAGAACGGTTTCTGAATCAAATGGAACAGAGCAGCAATCCACAGGACGAAAAAGAACTGTATTATCAGGAAATGCTGACGTTTTAGAACCTGCTTTAGTAGAGTTCAACGCAGAGGATAACGATACCAATTCGTTCAATCCTACACGCAAGTATGCTGATAATATAGCAACACTTGAAACGTTGAATACTCTAGTAAAAGAAAATCGCAAGGCTACAGCACAGGAAAAGGAAATTCTTTCCAAGTATGTTGGTTTTGGAGGACTTAAAGACATTCTTTTAAATCCTGAACTTGCAAACGGTTGGGGTACTTCCAATGAAAAGTACCGACAACAGGTAAAACGTATCATAGAACTTTCGAAAGAATTTGACGGACTAACCAGTAAGTCAGATTCATTGGGTAGCATTAGGGGTTCAATCCTTAATGCTCACTTTACATCTTCCTCAATGATCAAAGCGATCTATCAGGGAATTGATAAACTAGGGTTCAAAGGCGGTACAGTATTAGAGCCAAGTGCCGGTACTGGAAACTTCATTACCTACATGCCAAACAAGATCAAATCAAAATCACGCATTACAGCCGTAGAGCTTGATAATCTTACCGGAACAGTATTGAAATACCTACACGATGATGTTACAGTCAGAGTTTCCGGCATTCAGGATGCAAACATTCCAAATAACTCACAAGACCTTATCATTTCAAATGTTCCTTTTGGTGCTTACAAAGTATTCGATAGATCATTCAACGGAGAAAAGGCCGAATTTCAAAACCGTATTCATAACTATTTCTTTGCAAAATCAATTGATATGGCAAGGGAAGGCGGTATTATTGCATTTGTTACAAGCAAAGGTGTATTGGATGCAAAAGGAAATGAATCATTAAGAAAGTACCTGAGCAACAATGCAGAGTTTTTAGGAGCCGTAAGACTTCCAAACAACGCATTCAAAAAAAATGCTAACACCGAAGTTGTAACAGATATTATCTTCTTGAAGAAAAATACAACCGGTGTGAAAAATAACTACGACTTCATAAACACAAAAGAAGTTGAAGCTACACACAAGGACGGTGAACAGCAAATGGTAACAGTGAACAACTACTTTGTTCAACACCCGGAGAATATGCTCGGTGAAATTGTTGCCGGTGGTTTGTACAGCCGTGATGATTACACCGTAGTAGAGCGTAAAGGACAAAAGACAGACATTGCGAAAGCACTCAAATCTATGCTTCCCGAATCCGTGTATCAAAAGACTACAAGTGCGATCGGCCTACAGGCTAACGATAGTCAAGAACTGATCGACAGCGTGAAAGAAGGAAATATCGAACACATAAACGGTCGACTTGTACAAAAACAAGAAGGCATATTGGTTGACGTTTCGATAAATGAGCCAATAGCAAAGATCGAAGCGTACATCAAGCTAAGAAATCAACTCATGAACCTTATCTATTCCGAATACTTAGGAAAACAGGATAATGAACTTGATTTAAACCGGGAGCAACTAAACATTGAGTACGACAACTTTGTAAAGAAGTACGGAAAACTTGAAAAATCCATTGTAAAGATCGCTAAACTAGATGCAGACGGCTACAATGTTCTATCACTTGAAAACAAGGGACAGAAGGCTGATATTTTCTCTAAGCGGACAATACAACCTATCCAAAGCAAGAACCATGCTGAAAACATAAATGAAGCGATAGTTATTTCTTTGTACGAAAATGCGAATGTTGACATTGAAAGAATTGCAGAACTTCTAAGCATAACAGTACCCGAAGCAATAGAACAGGCCAAAGGGCTTATTTTCGAAGAGCCTACAGGCGGTTTCTCCACAAGGGACGAATACTTATCAGGGAACGTAAAATCAAAGCTAAAACAAGCTCAAAAAGCCGTATCGGAAGGTTATTCAAACTTCACACAGAATGTCGAAGAGCTAACAGCAGTTATCCCGGCAGACATTCCCGCACTAAGTATTGAAGCTCGCTTAGGAACACGGTGGATTCCGTCAGAGGTTTATACTGAGTTTGCACAACACCTATTCAATTCTAAAAATGCTAAGATCGTTTACACACGAAGCACGGACGACTATTCATCAAGTGGAAGAGTTGACACTGTAGAAGCTACAACCAAATACGGTACTAATCGTAGAAATGGAATGGATATTCTTGTAGATGCTCTTCTGATCAATCCTCCGAAGATTTTTGATACTGTCAGGGACTTAGGACAGGACAAAAGAGTATTAAACGTAGATGAAACAGCAAAGGCCGTTGAGAAATACGAAGATATACGCTCACAGTTTGAAGACTGGGTTTACAAAACAGATGATAGAAGGACACTTCTAAGCGGAATATACAACGAAAAGTACAACACTACTGTAGAACGCACATACAATGGAGATCACCTGAATATTGCAGGTATCAACGGTGTAGAATTGCGTAAACACCAAAAGGATGCAATTTGGATGTTACTTCAAAACAATGGTGGTATTATCGATCACTTAGTTGGTGCGGGTAAAACCTATGTAATGGTAGCCGGAACAATGGAAATGAGAAGAACAGGCATTGCAAAGAAACCAATGATCATAGCTCTTAAATCAACCATTCCTCAGATTGTTGAAAGCTACAGACAGGCGTACCCAATGGCTAAGATATTGGCTCCCGCTGAAAAGGACTTCAAGAAAGAAAATCGTAAAAAGTTGTTCTCTCAGATCGCTAACAACGAATGGGATTGTATCATTATGTCGCACGACAATTACGGAAAGATACCACATGAAGATGATATTCAAAAGAAATTCATAGAAGATGAAATCGACCAAATAAACTCCGAACGTGCTGAGTTGGAAAATGCCGGAGAAAAACAAGCTCTTAAAGGACTTGAAATAAGAATTAAAAATCTCGAAGCAAGACTTGAAAAAATTTCATCACTCGATAAAGACAATTCCCTAACATTTCAACAAATGGGTATTGATCATATTATGGTAGATGAAAGCCAAATGTTTAAGAACCTATCTTATGTAACTAAACAAAGAGGTGTAGCCGGATTGAGCAAACCCGAAGGAAGTAAAAGAGCATTTAACTTGTATGTAGGTGTTAGATACTTGCAAGATAAGTACGGAGAAGATAAAGGAACTACTTTCCTTTCGGGTACTCCTATTTCAAATTCAATGGTAGAAATGTACCTATTATTGAAATACCTACGACCAAATAAAATGGCCGAACTCGGTTTTAATTCTTTCGATGCCTGGGCGACAACATTCGCCAGTCCAAGTTCAGATATTGAGTTTACAGTTACCGGAGATTTTAAAGCGAAAACACGCTTCCGCGAATTTATAAACGTTCCTGAATTGTCTATGCTTTATAGAGAGATTGCTGATATTCGTACAGATGCTAACCTTAAACTAGACAAACCAACAATGAAAGGTGGTGGATATACTGCTGTTCCTATTCAAATGAATGATGAGCAGGTGGACTATTCACAGCGATTAATGGAGTTTGCAAGAACTAAAGACGGTCAGCATATTGGCATAGTAATGACAGAGAACAAAAAATCTGCTGCAATGCTTATAGCTACCAACCTTAGCAGCAAGATGGCTATTGACATGCGTATGATCGATACAAGTGCAAGCTATGACGCTAACGGAAAGATAGCTAAATGTGCGGAAAATGTAGCTCGTATCTATAAAGAAACAGAAGATTTCAAAGGAACACAATTGATCTTCTCTGACTTAGGAACACCAAAGAATAAAACTAACAGAAGTTCACTCCTAAGGGACTACATGGAAGATGAACTGGGTACCAACCTAGACACGCTTAATGAAATATTTGGCGACCCTAACACTGGAAATTACAAATTTCCTAGCCTTACAACTGTAATCGATAAACTAAAATCAGTACTCGAACTTTCTGAAAATGAAATAGAGGGTATGATTAGCGATTCTGAAAGCTCAGCAGGTGGGTTCAATGTTTACGATGAATTGAAAAAACGACTTATCGAAAATGGAGTTCCCGAAGAGCAGATCGCATACATTCACGACTACAATAGCCAAAGAGCTAAAGAAAAACTATTCAAACAGGTAAACAGTGGTGAAATAAGAATAGTGTTAGGTTCTACACAAAAGCTAGGTACCGGTGTAAACGTTCAAGATAGACTTAGCGCAATCCATCATATTGATGTGCCATGGACACCGGCAAGTATGGAACAACGTAACGGTAGAGGTCTAAGACAAGGAAACTGGGCTGCAAAGAAACACCTAAACAACGAGCTTCCTGTATTTGCTTACGCTACCGAAAGAACGTTAGATGCATACAAATACAGCTTGCTACAAATGAAGCAACACTTCTTAAATCAGGTTAAGTCAGGAAACACAGAAGATAGGTCGATAACAGAAGCCAGTGGAGATGGTGAGGTTGGCCTTGCTGAACTTGCAGCGATCACCTCCGGGAATACTGACATTCTTACTAAATCAAAACTGGAACAAAAGATCAACAAACTGAAAAAGTCAAAACGTAACTTCTTAGGTGAACTTTACGAAGCACAAAAGAAAATCGTTTCGATCAAAGAAAATATCCCGGTTATTGAAAAGAACATTGAAAAGACAAAACAAAGTATTGCTTATTTTGACGACAATGTTCAGAAGGATGAAAACGGTAAAATAATAGTGAACGACATAAACGGAAAAGTTCTGAAAGGCGAAAAGAAAAAACCCGCAGAACGAGCCGACTACATGAAGGCAGCTATTGAGATCACAAACGATAAATTGAGCCGTGTTTCTGCCGGAAAATTGACCGATTTGTTTTCTATTGGAGGTATAAAGGTAGCAGGTTACAGAGTTGACAATGAAAATTCATACTTTGAAATCAATAAGAAACTACTTTCTGTAACTACACCTGCAGGCGAATCGTACTCAACTAACTTTAGCGAAACTCCTCATATCTTGTTTAGCAACATACAAAAGACTATTGATAGCCTTCCAAACACTTTGAGCCTTCAAGAATCTAAACTTACGAAAGCAAACAAAGATATTGTATCATATCAGGAAATTATTGATAAAGGTGAGAATTGGGACAAAGAAAGCGAACTTCAAAGTACTGTAAATGAGCTAAAAGAGGTTACAAAACGCCTTGAAGATACAAGCAAGCCAACGGAGGTTGCACCGGAAGAGGAAACGGTTTCTTACAAACGTGTTACTGACGATGATACAGCACCTAAACCACCGGTTATTCTTTCTACCGATACAGCTATTGACAAGATCAGAAAGGAAAGAGATTATTATAATGCTCTACAGGAGTGGCAAAATGGACAAATTGAAACTGTAGCACAAAACAACGGTGAAAGTCTATCGCACTCTACAATTAGCGAACTGAACAGAAGTCTGAACAGGATAAATGCAAAATTGTGGGAAGGTTGGGCTGATGCTGCAAAACCAGTAAAGAAGTTTCAAGAGTTTTTGCAAAGTAATGGAATGGTTATTTCGGATAACGACAATTACTACATGAGGTTTACACAAGTCCCAAGTAGAATTGAATATCGTTTTAATCAATTCAAAGAAGATACAATGGAGCCGTTTATAGCTATTCTGAAAGCAATGGAGAAGAATGGGTTCAGTTATGACGATATAACCACGTACGCAAAGCTAAAACACGCTGACGAGTACACAGAGCATGTAATAAGAGAAAAAATAAAAGAAAGAAAATGGAATGACAACAGGATAAATCTTTACAATGTTCAAACAACACAATCTAAGGATATTGTACAGAAATATTGGGAAGAATGGGCAGAAAAAAGAATACTAAACCTTGATGATAAAAACCCCGAATACAAAGAAAAAATTAAATCAATAAATAATCTTAGAGATAAAAATATTGATGAAGTTTTTGCAGACTTTGCCGGTAAACGAGCTATCGAAGATCGTATTGGACAAAAAGCTGACGATTATATTCAAAACTTTGAAGAAAAAAACGGTGAGCTTATTGACAAATTTTGGAAACAATCTAAAGAAGTTTCGCACTATGCCCTAAACGAAGAGGTAAGAGGTGGAATGAGAACTAGAGAATCGGCCGATGGTATAAAAAACATGTTTGAATACTACGTTCCATTAAAAGGACATAGAGATACAACGGCAGAGGACTTGTGGGACTACTCAGCAGAACATGGAGATTTCTTCTTTAGCGCAGTTATAAAAGGGAAAGGACGTAAATCTGAATCAGACGACCCATTCTCAGTAATGGAATCAACTGTTAGAAGTGCGATTGGAGCAGCAGAACAAAACTTATTGCTTCAAACTGTACTTAGACTTGCACAGGCTGATCAAACAGGGTCAATGTCTGTTAGTAAAACATGGTTTGTAAAAGTTGGAGAAGATGAAAACGGAAAACCTGAATACAAAGTAGCCGATGAAGTTCCTTTTACTGCTGATGATACACAGGAAAGCTACGATGAAAAAGTTATAGCATTCAATAAAAAGATGCTTGATTTAAAGGAGAAAGGTGAAGCGTACCAAAGTGGAAGTAATAGTGAAAAATTAAAACTCGGTGTTTGGATAAAACCAACCAATGAGAGAGAACATGAGATAATAGTTAAGCGTAACGGAGAATCATTTACAGTTCGCATACACACATCACCTCGTATTGCTCAATCGATAAACGGTACCAATATGCGCTACTACGATGGTGCATTTGGAAAAACACTTGAAACGATCGGAACAGCTACCCGGGCGATGGCCGGATTTAAAACACTTTGGCGACCTGCATTTATTTTGATCACTAACCCGCTAAGAGATATTCACGCAGGCTTAAACCTTGCTTACATTGACGAGGGAGCAGCATTTACCGGGAACGTAATTAAAAACTTTGCACATGCAGTTGTAGCGTTGTCGAAACGATCAATTGGTAAATCCGATCTAAACAACAAGTATGACAAGATGCTTAATGACTACCTTCTAAATGGAGGTAAAACAGGTATTTCTAAAATAATGGAGATAAAACAAATTCAGGTAGAAATACAGAAACAGCTCAAAACAAAATCAAGCCCTGTAAAATCTGTATTTAGCCTTTATCATACCATAAGTGATATTACTGAAAATCAAATGCGCTTAGCCGTTTACATTACAGCAATGGAGAAAGGTTATTCATCAATGAAAGCTACATCTATGGCTAAGGAAGCTACATTGAATTTTGACAGAAAAGGTAACGGACGCAACGGACTAAGAGAGTTGAAAAGTGCTGTAGCATTTATTAATGTTGGATTTCAGGCGTTGGATAACATTTATACAAAATCAACACAGAACGACAAAACAAAACAGAGAGCAGCTATAGCGATCGCAGCAAATGTACTAAGCGGTGCATTACTTGTGGCCGGTCTAAATGCAGCACTCGGAAAACTGTACGGAGATGATGAGGACAAATGGTTGACTGAAGCAGCAAAACTAAGTTCATTCGAAAGAAACGCAAACTTCCTTATTTGGACACCTAAAGGATTTATAAAAATTCCATTGGGTCAGGAGTTCAGAATGTTTCACGGCTTAGGTATGGATATGCTAATGGGCATAAATGGGAAAGTATCAGCTACAGAAACAGCCGTAAATCTTGTAAAAGGACTTAGCTCACTGGTTCCATACAATCCAATTGAATCAATGGTTCAGAGAAACAGTACAAACCCTGTTTCTGCTCTTGTAGGCTCGATTGATGTGCTAACTCCATTTGCAGAACTTCAAGAAAATAAGAACTGGTTAGGTAGCCCCATAACTAAGGAAAATCAATCTGACGAGAAACCTGATTACTTGAAAGTAAGAACAAACAAACGAGGTGATGCATACGCACCGGAAGTACTTGTGAAGTTTGCTAAAGCATTAGATCACGCAACCGGTGGTGATGGAGTGAAAGCGGGACTTATAGGATTTAACCCTGACATTGCAGATCATCTTCTAGGTGGATATTTTGCCGGAATATACGAACAGCCATTGACTATAATGGAAGGCTTGCTTAGCGATAAAGAAGGTTCTTTGATTAAAGAATTTACTCCCCGGGCATTATGGAAGAGCGCAGATGATATTCATGCTTCAAACAGTGGCCTTAATGAGAAGTTTTACGAAGCTAAAGACGAAGCTAAGTCAACTACTTACTATATCAATCAGTACAACAAGGAACTTAAAAGCCTGAAAGGTGATTTGGACAATAAACAAATTACACCGGAAGAGTACGCCAGTAAAAAAGGTGATATAGATAGCAAAGTAAAGGAACTGGAAAACGGCAATTATTATGAAATTCAGGGATTGCAAAAAACAATTGATGATCTTCAAAAGAAATTACCGGAGTTAGGCAAATCAGAACAAGTTAAAACAGAAAATATTATATCTGATTTAAAAGAAAATGTGGTTAATTTACAGGATGGTAAAGAAGTGAAAACAGATTCATATTTCGAGGTAGAAGCAAAATACAATAGTAAAGTTAAACAAGCTCAGGAATACAAAGCTAAACGAGCATTGAGGATTGTAGATGCAGACCCCGAATTAGATAAACTTACACGCATTCTTTACCAAAGACCACCTTCGGGAGTTGCACCACACGCCACTACTTTACACGCTAAAATAGAAAAACTCCAAAAGAGAATGGAAGATGCAAAAACACCGCAAGAAAAAAGCGAACTTGAAAACCAAGCAATCAAATTAATTAATAAATTGCCATGAAGCAAACAGATTACAGAAAACTAAACCTAAAAACCCTTGTCGACAATAGTTCGACAGGGGCTAAAGAACTTCGTAAATTCGATTCTATAGACAAATCGGATAATATGGCTCGTATATTCAAGTACTCTCGACTATGGAATGATTTAGACCATGCAAGAAAGAGAAGAAAACGAGCCGTATCGTACTCTTTCGGAGATCAGTACTCGGACATTATAACTGACGAGCATGGCCGTAAAATGACAGAAGGCCAACATATCATGCAACAGGGTAAGGTTCCTATTGCTAATAACCTTATTTTGGGTCAGGTAAAAACCGTTATCGGCCAGTTTAGAGCTAACCAAACAGAGCCTTCGTGTGTTTCCCGGGACAGGGACGAAGCTAAACTAGGCGAAATGATGTCGATCGCCATGCAATACGCTTATCAAACGAACAAACTTTGGGAGCTTGATGCACGTACTATGCACGAGTTTCTACATTCAGGAACAGCAATTCAGAAAGTTGGCTATTCGTGGAGCGATGAAAAGCAAGACATGACAGAAAACATAGACATGGTAACTCTTCCTCGTTTTTTCTTCAATGGTAACATAGAAGACCCTAGAGGTGGAGATTTTACCGTTATGGGTGAAATTTTAGACTGGAGCCTATCTGATATAATCTCAAAACTTTGCGGTGGAAATCGACAAAAGGCACTTGAAATATCAAAAATTTACAACAACATTGATGAACACTCGATCGTCACTTCATATCAAGCCTTATCGAGAAAAAAGATAAATGATCTTTCTTTCTTTATTCCTACTGATCGTTCGAAATGTCGTGTTATTTGCGCCTGGGAGAAAGAGAGCCGGGAAGTTTTAAAAGGACATGATTACCTAACCGGAAAACCTTTCATTGCAAAGATCGAGGAAGCGGGTATTATCGAAGCTATGAATAAGCAACGTATAAGCGATGCAAGAAAACAAGGTGTAGCACAAGAGGATGTGCCTATTATGACTTACGAATGGCATTTAGAGCGTTTTTGGTATGTTCGATACCTAACCCCAACAGGTGAAGTATTATACGAATCTGAAACCCCATACACACACAAACGTCCTCCATACGTTATCAAAATTTCAATGTTTGACGGTGAGAACTATTCGTTTGTAGATGATCTTATCGAGCTTAACCGTGGTATCAATAGACTTTCGACAATGGTAGACTTCATTATCAGTTCAAGCCCTAAAGGTACTTTCATTATTCCTGAGGAAGCGATAGGCTTAATGAACAAAGAAGAAATAATCGACCAGTATCAGGCACCGGGTGGAGTTGTAGTTATCAAAACAAAGGGACTAACCAAAGAACAACTTCCGTACACCGTAAGTCAAAACGCAACGAACGTAGGAGCATACGAGTTACTACAGCTATACATGAACTCCATGAAAGATGCTTCGGGCGTTTACGGAGCTTTACAGGGCAAATCACCGAGCGCAGGTACTCCGGCAGCACAATACGCACAAGAGAGCCAACAGTCAAGCATAAACTTGTTAGATTTGTTCGAAACATTCAAGTCATTCAGGCAAGACAGGGACATAACCCTTATGCAAGTGATACAGCAGTACTGGAGAACTCCAAAATACATGGGTGTTACTGGTTCGAGCTACAACGAACAATCGAGATGGTGGAATCCTGAGAAGATCAGAAATAGCAGTTTTGATTTAGAGATCAAAGAAAGCGCAAGCACTCCGACATTTATACAAATCAACAACAGCCTATTGCTAGACTTCTTCAAAGCTAACGCAATTGGAATAAAAGAAGTACTTAAGGCAGGTAGTTTCCCATTTGGAGATAAGTTACTTGAAATTCTCGATCAGCAAGAAAAGGAACTTCAACAGTCCGGGCAGATACAAACCGGAATACCACCGGAAATGCAACAGCAAATTTCAGAAGGCCAAGACCCGAACGCTGTACAGCAGTTGACACAAGCAATGCAGACACCTGCACAAGCAGCATAGAAAAAGGGGAGCTAATTTAGCTCCCCTTTTTTATTACAATTAATTACGTGCGTTACATTTATTTACAGCTACTCTTCAACTGTCTTTTTATCTGTAATTAATGCAGTGAAAGCGACTATCATTTCCAAGCCGGCTTCTTCTAATTCTTCTTCTAAATCCACTTCTATATTATTGGAAAAGTACTTTTCCTCTAACTCTGCATCAGTAAGACATTCTCCTGTTAGAAGTGCTACAGCTGAACGAACCTTTTTGTCGTCTGCTAGGAATGTTATTGCTAATTTCTTTTTCATATTACACGTAAATTATTGATTTTTTATCCGGCCTTTCATGTGCGAAACAGGTCGGGCGTTCATGTTTATTGTTTGGGTCACAGGTATAAATAAACTTACACCGGCCACACCCACCATCCGACAATACGGCTTTTACATTTTTGCTGTTTACAGTTCCCCTTTCTCCGACTTCAAGAAACATTGGTTCATTTTGTTTTCCCATTTTTCGACTTTTTATGAAGGTTCCACTTTTTAGCATACGCAAGCCACATTTTTTGTTTCAATTTCACTTCCTCCGGTGAAATTCGTCTATATCCACTAGAGTTCTCAGGAGTATAGAAAAAACATTCAGATTTTACAACTTTAGGCTTGGCCTTATTCGACATCTGATTTTTTCTTATCAGTTCTCGAATATAAAAAGCATTGTACACTCTCAACACTCTATTTTCATCCGGTAAAACATAGAATAATGTACCTGCAGTGCGACAACGCTTATAGGCTTCCATGGCGTACGCAACAGCATTCTCCCACTCCTTGCGTATGTCTTTCCTCAACTTCCATTCAATACGGAACACAAGGTCATTAAAACGGTTTTTTACGGCAGTTGGAATAACTGCAATTAATTTCTTTTTCATATCGAAATATTTTTATTGGTTAGTTGTTTTACTTCATGTTCTACATACTTGAATAGCCAACGATTTTCTTTTTAGCTACATAGTTACTAGCAGTAATTATTTTTGGCATTGGCATTTTTGTACTAACATAAAGACCTATCGCCCTCGTCATAACTAAATCATCATGGCAACCATCAGCAGCTCCGAATTTACCATCTTCTTTTAATTCGTACGTGTCCATCTCAACACACGCTTCATCGTTTCTTTCGTAATAAAGATCATCACGTGTACCACCTTGAAGAGTTTCGATAACCAATGGCTTAGTACTTGAATTAGTATGAAAACCGAGTGTTTTTGTTACAACCTCTGTTTTCTTGTCTATAGTGATAGTACAATAAAGGTTATCGTAGTAATCGTTTATCTCAGCTAGAAGTACTTTGCTGTAATCAGTGATTGTATCAATTGTGTTCTTTTCAATTACGTAAAGAGCATTATTGTACATTGTAGCTATCTGTGCAGCCTTCCATGCCAGTAAGTCAATATCGATCTTACCTTTCCACTCTGCTACAATTTCAAGTTTACCACCGAACATCAATTCGTAACGATCGAAAACTGTAATAACTGAAAAGTCGGCCTTTGTACTCTTACCCTTTCCAATATCGACTACTACTAAATACCTGTCTGATACATTTTCGTCTTTATCAGGATAAGCCCATATTTTGAAAAATGAATTTCTCTTCTCAGTATTGATATTTACTAATGCGTCTGCTCCTTTGCTTTCCTTTCCGTAAATTTCACCTACAAATACAGGAGGTAAACACTCTTTTCTACGCTTATTGACATCGTTCAATGTAAATACACGACTTCCGGTACTTTGGAATGCTTCAACGTCATTTGATGGGAACTCACTTTGTATACGCCAATGCTCCATAGTTTTGAGCTTATTGATATACCAGTTGATCTGTTCTAATGTTGCGCCTGCACTCCATAAGTATTGTAAGTAATCTTTATCCTTACCATAGAAAAAGGCATCGAAAAATTGAGCCTGATTTCTGATTTGAACAGAATAACGCTTCACGTAAAACCACGGAAGGAAAACAGGCTTTAAATCACTTCTACCGTTTTTGGCTTCAATCCATTGCCGATAAAAGTAATTACCTGTTCCCTTTGGTGAAGACTCTAGAACGAATACTGTTTGTTCAATATCATCCATACCCCCACGAATAGCCTGAATTAAATCTTCCGGTGTTTTCCCGAGAGTTGTTTTCCATAAACCGACCTCTGTCAAATGGACTAAGGTATTATCGGCAGAACGGACGTTTTCAGGCTTTTGCATAGAACCAGTTGAAAACCGGCATTCCCTTTGTGCAATTGTTCGTGTCTTGTTTGAACCCTCGTAAGGCAACATTTCGAACTTAGTACCTTTTTCAGTAAAAATAGAAGGTATATTCTTTGCAACCTTATCCTGAATACCCCTAACATTTGTTGCCTGATTTTCAATATCACCGCAAATAAGCGAGTTCCACGACTTCAATACTACTAACTGAACCCACATAAAGAAAACAGCCGACAACGTGGTTATAAAGGCCTGTCTACACTTTACAATAATCAATCGAACCGGAACACCTGCATACCAATCGTCCAAAATTTCATACAACACAACTCTTTGTGCTTTTTCAGGAATAAGTTTATCGTCCTTCGGCTTGTTTTTGATCTTTATGTTTGCAAACGTGGACATCCAGTATTCGCAATCGTAAAAACTCCTTGTTTGTATGAAGCGTTTAATTACTTCCTTATCATTACCTTTTAAGCTGTCATGCGTCTGACAATAAGCATGAACACTACCAAACTCAACGACCTTCTTTATCCATTTTATTTTTAAAAAATCGACAGGAAGCCACATTGTGCCGAACTCTTCGACATTAACTTCTTTTCTTGTTCCGTAAGCACCTTGCCCGGTTCGTGGGTTGTAAGGTGGTTCTACTTTTCGAAGTTCGTTTTCTTTGAGTAGTTGTTCTTTGGTCATTAAATCAATTACCTAACTTGTATCTTTGCTTAACAGTGTGAGTGATAACAACTTTTTCCAAATACTCTTCAAGTTGTTGCTTGAATTTTTCAGAAATACTCTTTTCTGACATTGACAGTCTAATTCTTAAATAACTTTCCAATTCTACTTGTTGAGCTTTAGTAACTTTATACGAAGCAAGAAAATCAACGAAGAATTGATGTAACCTTTTCTTTTCTTCTACATCTAACCCGCTATTGGGTGCTATGTGACTGACAACAGACTTAGCAAATTGAATAAGCCCATTCACGTCTGTAATGTACATTCCAGTGCCATTTAATAGCTTATCTGCTGTTCTAACTTTAAAGTTCCAAATCTTAATAGTCAAAGCATCAATAATTTTCTTAATGACGTTTTTAAATTTAATTGCAGTCTTACAATTCATAATATATTTGTTTTAAAAATGATTTCAACTTTGCTTCCTACTCCATACTTATCATTCATTGCGCTATAATTCGACTTCATATCGTATTCTCTGTTTCGTCATTATCGAATAACCGTTCTTTCGCAACTATCTATAAATACATCACCGTAGGAAGCTCTCTCCATTGGGTTATTGAGCCTAAAGCCGGAATCGAACCGGCCACCTTCTCATTACAAATGAGCTACTCTACCAACTGAGCTATTTAGGCAGTTTTCGGGTTACTCTAACTTCACAGCCGGAAGTAACCCTTGATTATTAGAATTAAAATGAACTAAATAAAAGTCGTGGAGTAAGCGGGATTCGAACCCGCATGACCAATTACGAAACCCTCTCTGCAAGTTTAACGCCTATTACCCCGATTTTCGGACTGTCCTAACTTCACAGCCGGGAACAGTCCTTGATTAATCTAAAAAATATAAG
>JAFLKK010000005.1:0-13573 GCA_019163375.1 Paludibacter sp. | reverse complement strand
CACAAAAAAGTCGAGGGTCATACAGGACTCGAACCTGCGCACTTTCGTTCTTTGGCCGGAACGAATGATCTACCAACTGAGCTAATGACCCGGTTAAAGTGGTATATCTTCACAGACGGCCACTTTAGAAGTTTAAAAACAATGAATAACAAAATAATATAAAACCAAAAATTTGCGGAAGGCAAGGGATTCGAACCCTCGCACCGTTTTACCGGCCTACCAGTTTAGCAAACTGACCTCTTAAACCACTTGAGTAACCTTCCAAATATATTTTCATTCAGGACTACACCTGATAAAATTCCAAATACAAAGCATATTAAATGCAACTTTACATTTACATGAGTAAAATACCCAACAGTACCCGAAATGCTTAGTATAACTGCATTAAATATGTACGTTTTAGTTTCAAGTCTATAAAGTATAAAGAACATACCCATAAGTGTATAAACAAGACCACTGGCACCAATTGTAGGTAAACTATATTCGCACATAAACGAAGCTACAAACGAGATAAAGAACGGTATTACAAATGCTGCATCTGAACCAACTTTCTTTCCAACGACATTGTACAATTGATAATACACTAGCATATTCATAAATAAGTGATACAAATTTCTATGTACTAACATGAATGTAAAATGTGAGTAAAAGGATGATGATAGTGAAAATCCGATGTACTGTTTATCCAATCCTATAGACTGCATTAAGAATACAATTATACACGGTACAATAAAAATGTATTTTTCTTTCATAACCTTGTTCATTTTATGTTTCTATTTAAAATTAATGCAGCCGTTTGAGGTTTTATGTAAAAACGTGGTGCCGGTCGATTAATAGCCATCTGTATAAGTGCTAGAGTTGGAATGTTTGGATTCTTCTCTCTCAACTTCACAAACTCACGGTGAAGGTCTTTATACTTCTGAGCATTCAAATCCTTTATTTTTCCACAATCTCCGGTTTTCTCAATTGCATTAATTCTCCTAGCTCCTTCCTCGAATGACACATAGAAACTCTTAGCCGGTTTACTAAGTGCATTTTCGATCAAAGTCATTTTTTTTGTATACCGTGCGTAATATCCTGCATCCCTGACAGATAAGTCAAAGGCTGATCTTAAATCGTCTACAAATTCATTTCTTTTACACTCGTCTTCTCTCATAGTACACTAATTCAGTAATCATACTCCTACAAATATATCACATAAAAGTGAAAACGAACAAATGAAAATGTATTTTCAACGAAAAAAAGATTCATAAACATGGTTTTTTTGTACTTCAAGTAATAAACACATCTACTGAATTGTGAAAAACTAATTTATTAATCAATGGCTGAAATTAAAGACGACACCAAAGAGGTAATCGAAGACGGCATAAAAGCCGAAGAAGTCAAAAAAACAAACAGAGAACTGTTTGGACACAGACTTTCGAAAGACTTCCCCGATCTAGACGAGGATGAACAGTACGGAAATCACCTTAAAAAACTAGATGAAGTTGACAGAGTAAGCTCGGCACATGCTGAACTACAAAAGAAACTTACAGAAAACCCAAAAGCAGCATTAATGCTAGGTGATATTATGGATGGCAAACATCCGGCTGTAGCAATTAAGCGCTATTACTCCACTGAAGAATTGGAAGTAAATGAAGATGATGAAAACTACGAAGCTCTTATTACTGCCGAGCGTGAAAGAATTGCAGATGCAGAAGGTAGAAAACAATTGCAAGAAGAGTACGAACAAAACTTACTGAACAGTCAGGCAGACGTTGAGGAGTTCTGCAAAGAAAAACAACTTTCTGAAAGTGAGTTCGAAGACCATATCGAAACAGTTATAGGCATGGTAAATGATCTTTTATCCGGAAAATTGAATAAAGAGTTATTGAAAATTACTTGGTATGGCCGAAACTATGAAAGCGACATGGCAGATGCCGAGGAAAGAGGTAGCGTTAAAGAACGTAACAAGAAACATGAAGCCGAACAATTGAGATTAAAAGGTGATGGACTTCCAAGCATCCGGACATCTTCAACAGAGGTAAAGAAACCACAACAACCAGTCCGACAAAATTCCCGCTATGACCGTGGGGATATTTGGGGACGTAAACAATAAATTATGCCTGAAAAAAGAAAATACGGACGAAGAGATGAAAGCGGTAATGTTACCGAACTCAACGAAAAAGACTATCAAAAGGAATATGCAACCTTACAGGATGCAAACAGAATTGCTATTGATGATAATCTTTTAGAAGGACAGCAACACCGACCTTCACGAAACAAGGGTAAAGGACTATTTGTAGAAATTACAAATGAAGAAGATGCAAAACCTGCAACTGCTACACCAAAACCTGAACAAAAAACAGAAAACGGAAAACCAAACATGATGGCTAGTTTCAAACCTAGAGAAACTGTTTGGGGTAAGTAAATAACCATTAAACAAAAACAAGTCAAATTTTAAACAAAAAAAAGAATGAAAAAAGCGTATGAATTTTTGAAAAAGAAAAGCGTATTGATGCTATTGCTCTCTGTAGTGATGGTATTATCTTGCGGTTTTGATGTTTCGCACCTAACTGCCGACCCTACCGTAGTAGAAGGTACAGACGGAGCAGGTAAACACATCACAGGTGATGCACTCAGTACAGAAATCACCAAACAGAACTCCCCGGATTTGATTTTGCCGGATGTAGACGATCGTATTACTAAAATCAGCCCCTACAAAAATCCAGTAGATCAGATCGCTCGTAAAGTTGGTCGTAAAATGACCGCTCACGGAATGGAGTACAAACATTACAGTATTGACATTGCGCCAATCTCTGATGTTATGTCGGCACTCTACACCGAAAATGGAGCATCAACGCACGTTTACATCTCTGTATCTAACCCTGACTTATTCAATGAAACCGATACTATCACTGTATCAGGAGTTAAAGGATATAATGCAGCAGGTACAGCAGTAACGGATAACGATTTGATGCTTTATGTAAATGGCAAATCGTCTGACTCTCCGGCTAAATTGTGGGTAACTCCTATCAATGGTAAAATGGTAGGTAATAAAATTACTGTTCCAACCATTCCGGCTGATACTGAAATTTTCCTATTGGGAACTGCTGCCGTTGAGGGTGATGTAAGATCGTACACAAATGCATCTTTGCCAACTCCTGAAACTGGTTACATCCAAATCTATAAAATGGAAGTCGGTGAAACTACAATTGCGCAAATGTCGCTAAAAGAAGTTGACTGGGGATTGGATGATCAAATCGAATTGGCAATTGATAAGTTACGTGCATCTATTGAACGTTCGAGCGTGTTCGGTATCAAAGGAAAAACACCAGTTCCAAACAAAAAATCGCCTGTTTACACCACACAAGGTATCTACTGGGATATTGACAAAGAATTTGAATTGCCTGAGAACCCAACTAATGACGATCTTATTGATATGTCAGAATACGTGTTCACCGGCCAATCAGGTTCAAACCGTAAAATCTTGTTGATGGGTTCTAAGTTCAATGCAGCCTTCTCTAAAATTCCGGGAGTTGTAAAACAGCAAGCAGCTAAAGAAACTCAAATGCACTGGGGTTTAACTTGGAGTATGATTACAACCAACTTTGGTGAGTTTGCAGCAATGCCTTACGATATGTTGAATGTAATGGGACGTTCGAACGAAGCGATTGTAATTGACCCTGAATACTTGGATAAATGGACTTTGATTCCTTTCGGTTCAAAAGACTTGACAGGATTGAAAGATGCAGGTTTATTCGATGGTGATGTAAACGTAACTACCGAAGCAAGCTCTATCTGTATTCGTTACCGTAACGCTCACTGTCGTTTGAGAATCGTTGAAACTGAAAAAGTAACAGGTATCACAACTACAGCTGCAGTTCATGATCTTGCCGTTGGAGATACTTACGACTTTGCAGCTACTAACACAATTGCACCTGCTAACGCAACTAACAAGGCAGTTACTTATGTAAGTTCTGAACCTACTAAGGCTTCTGTAAATGCAAGTGGTGTTGTAACAGGTTTAGCAGCCGGAATCGCTTATATTTCCGCTTCAACAGAAGATGGTAAATATACAGTTGGTTGTATGGTTACTGTAGCCTGATAAGAGATAAGAAGTAATAATTTGAAAAGGGCAGCAATTAACCTGCTGCCCTTTTTTTTAATACACACACAAAACAATGTTGAAAATCTATAGAGTAAAACGAATGAGCAAAAGTATGCTTGTTCTAAAAAAGGGAATTGCCACAAGAATTGAATTTAAAGGCGGTTCGGCTGCAAATAATTACCATGGACAATATGCCACTTCTGACGAGGATATACAAAAAGGTATTGAATCGCATAAGGATTTCGGCTCAATACTCACACATCAAATTTACTTGTCAGATACAATCGGTGCGAATGGACAGGCTGTCTATGGCGATCAGGTGCAAACTGTAAATACTGAGGTGGTAGTAACCGAAGATTTAGCGACAGACAGTAACAAAGAAGTTGTAGTCGAAGAATCTATAAAACTTGGTTACAAAGAGGTGAAAGCACTTCTTATTGAAAAGCACGGAGTTTCTCCCGATCAGGTAAAAAATGTAATGCAAGCTAAAAAACTGATTAAGGACTTAAAACTTAAATACATTTTGGCATGATAACAAGGAAGCGACTTATAGACTTAGTAAAGGTGAAGATGGAGGAAGTTACTCCATTTGACGAGGGGCTTGCTGTATTGTCGTCCGATGTAAAACCGATAACGAATTACATTGAAGAGAACATACAACCCGCATTAGATGAATTGCTAATGATATGCCCGCTTCATTTGACTACTCCGGTTACACTACCTACCGTATTGAGTTACGGCAGAAAAATTGGAACACTGGTATTGCCGGACGGTTTTCTTAGGTTACACTCTTTCAAAATGTCAAATTGGGAACGTGTTGTAACTAGACCTATAAGCATAGAAAATCCGCAGTATCAAGATCAATTTGTGCGTTGGGGACGAGGTGGAAACGCAAAACCGGTAATAGTTAGAAATTCCGACAAATTGGAAATATACACTTTTGACACCGACAGTACGCCAGTTATAGCAAAGTATGTTCAGCGTGTAAATACCACAAGTAACATTGAAATAAATCAAAAACTCGTTGACCCACTTTGCGCCCTGATCGCAGCTAAAGTACTTAGAATATTTGGAAGCGAACAACAAAGAGTGATGATGCAAGAAGTTGACGAATTTATAAAATCAGAACTATGATTGAAGATATAGCACTTGAACCTATTTTCGAAGGTTCGAAGTATTTAGGTTGTATAATTGGAATTTCGGAAACGATCGAGGATGTAGATCAACCGGTAGATTTGACAGGAGCCGATATTGTAATGCAAATGACAATTGATGGAACTATTCATGCTACCTACAAGACAATAGACAATACACTTCAGATTAGTAACGAAGGAATCATTATACCTTCTCACATTCCGACTTTAAAGGCCGGGACGTACAAATTCGACTTTTCGATAATCATGCCAAATGGCGACCCTTACAATGGCGTTGCTTCGGGCGTATGGGAAATACTTAAACCTACAACTATACGATAATGGAAAAGTTCAAAGTAGTTCTAAACAGAACTAGCATAAAGAAATACAAAGTAAAAATTTAGTATCAAGCAAAATGCAACAATTTAAAGCCACACTTAATCAAACAGTAAGAAGATACACCGTTGTGAACAACAGTGTTGTTCGTACCTATGGTGTGAAGTATGCGGGCATTAAATGGAGGGTCGGTGGTATCGAAGATGCACCGTTCACTAACTTGATCTATGTGCGTAGAAATGGGGCTTGGACTAATTTAGAACTAAGCCAGTATGTTGAGAAGAATGGAACTGACAGGCTTATAACTCTTGAAGAAATAAACCTGTTCAGATCAAAACAAGATGCTTTGGGGTTCACACCGGAAATGGCCGGTGTTGCTGCACAGCTTGTGAACGCTCTAGGTTATCTATTGTCAGATCACATATCCGATACAACAAAACACATCACTACAACCGAACGATCAAACTGGAACTCCGCATACAATTGGGGAAACCATGCCGAAGCCGGGTACTTGAAATCTTTTACAGAAACCGACCCGGTATTTATGGCGTGGGATAAGAAAACAGGAATACTTATTTCAAAATCACAAATAACAGACTTCCCAACTTCAATGCCTGCATCGGACGTGTACGCATGGGCTAAGGATGCAAACAAACCAACCTACAACTATTCTGAAATCGGTGGAACTCCTACCAAATTAAGCCAGTTTTTAAACGATCTTGGCAATTATGGTGGATTTGTAACCGGGACACCTTGGACAAGCGCAGGCTATCTTACTGCTATCACAAAAGCGCAAGTCGAAGCAGTTCTAACTGGACAAATATCATCACACACACATAACTATCTTTCAAGTTTTACGGAAACAGACCCGGTTTTCACGGCTTGGAACAAATCTACAGGCATAAGTATAACTAAGTCGCAGATCAGCGATTTTCCAACTTTGCTCAGCCAGTTTACAAACAACCTCGGGAACTATGGAGGTTGGATAACCGGTTATACTGAAACAGACACATTTGCAAGCGTTACCGGAAGAAGTAATATTACTGCTACTAAATTAGGGGTTAATCTGCTTTATGGAGGTGGTTTAGTTTCACCAACTATATCATTAGCAATTGGAGATTACGATACTGGATTTAATGGAGAAAGTGATGGAACTACAGGATATTACTCAAATGGGACTAAGATTTACAATTTAGCAGATGTATGGAGAAGTAATAATTTCAACCCTGCATCTAAACAGGATGTGTTAGGGTACACTCCTGTAAATACTACCGATTCAAGATTAAGTGATGCTAGAATTGCATCAGATGTCTACTCATGGGCAAAACAGGCTTCAAAACCTAGTTACTCATGGACTGAAATTGGTAGCCATCCGACCAACCTTTCACAGTTTGTGAATGATCTAGGAAATTACGGTTCGTGGATAACTGCATCAGCTTTATCTCCTTATCAATTAGCTGCAACAGCAATAAATACTTCTAATATTGGAAGTCAAAGTGTTTCTTATGCTACAAATGCAGGTACATCTACTTATGTAAGAAAGGATTTTACTGGTGCTAATAGTGGAGATTTACTTTATTCTTTAATAGCTGATAATGATTATTTTAGACTTAGAGTAGGTGGAGATGCTACTAATCAAGGATGGGCAGAAATAGCAACAGCTGATGATGGAACAGAACCTATTTATGTTAGACAATATACAGGTGCTTTTACTAATTTACTTAGAACTTTGACATTGCTAGATGGTAATGGTAATACAATAGTTCCCGGGCATATTTATGGTAATGCAAATATCTATACTAATGTATTAAAAACACAAGGTAATCAGAGTGGTGATTATACAACAGCTCCATTATGGACTCAATCTTTTGGTGGTACATCAACTGGTATTGCATTTCATATTAGTGGGGTTGTAGGTAAAATGCTATACATGCAAACTGATGCTAATTTATATTGGGCAGGTAATAGAATTATTGATACTAGTATTATTGGGTCGCAATCTGTTAATTATGCTACAAGCTCAGGTTCTTCTGATAATACTAACTGGGCAAGATACTTGAGAGGTGCCTATGCAGGAGGACAACAATTAAATCCTCAAACTTATTTTGGTGCAGGAACTGGACTTAAAGTTGCAATGACAGCATTTCCACAAGTGTGGGCTGATACATTATGGATAAATGGATATGAGGGAAGTGATGTACCTGATATGTGTGCATTACATTTTCTAAGAAATGGGCAGCCAAGAATGTATATTAGTACACAAGGAAGTACTGCAACCTCTTATGGTACGGCTTATGAATTATTAACCACATATAATGCTGCTAGTCAAACTGTGGGGTATGCTAACAATTTAGTTAGACAGAACATGGGTACTCCTGACCAATCAGGACTTAATGGTATATTCTATTGTAATGGTGGGTCAACACCTGCTCCATCAGGTAGTGCTGATGGGACTTTAATTGCTTCTTCTTATTATGGTGGTGCAGACACTTGGGGTTCTCAAATATACCAAGACTATAGGAATGGTTACATGTATGCTAGAGGTAGAAATAATGGTTCTTGGTCAAGTTGGTTGAGGATTATTGATTCTAGCAATATTGGAAGTCAAAGCGTAAATTATGCAACAACAGCAAATAAATTAAATGGCTCAGCACATACAAATGGTAATGATGGTTGGTGGAGAAGTGATGGAGCTACTGGATGGTATAATGAAACTTATGGGGTTGGTATATATGCTAATGATGGTGGAAATGTAAGAACATACAACGGTGCTAATTTTATTTCGGGAGGAAATATTCAAAGTACTGGTGACTTAACTGTTGGTGGTAATGTATATATAAATAACAACTATGGTAGAACTTTAGTTGGAACTTATACATCAGATAGATTGCAAGGTATTTTTGCAATGGGTGATGCTTATAAATTACCTGCTGATGGAACAAGTGGTGGAAATCATTATGGTTTAGCTTGGTCACATCCAAATGCAGGAGGACAAGCAGTAAATTTAAGTTCACATGGATTACTTGTTATGCAAGCTGGAACTACAATGGCTGCAATATCTACAAATATTTGGTGTAGTGGACAATTTAATGGTAATGGTACAGGGCTTACTGGAACTGCAACATCATTAGCAGCAGGGTATGTTTATAATGAATCAGCAAATATGCGTTTTCACTACTTAGGGCAAGGTGGTCAACCTACTTGGTTGTGGGGAGGTAACTCAACTGATGCGTATGTATACAATCCATCAAATTTCTCTGTTAATTATGCAAATAGCGCAGGAAGTGCGGGAAGTGCAAACTACTCAAACTTCCTTTATCCTGTAGGTAGTATAGCTTCACGTAACGGCTACGGCATCCAGTCATTCTACAGTTGGAATAATGAAGGTATGGGATATTGTAACGGTATCACCATGGGGTCGCACCCGGGAGATCAATCATACGGATGGCAGATATACCAACGAATGTGGGATAATTCAATTTATTTTAGAAGATGGGATAGTGGTGCTTATGGTACTGAATATAAAATGTGGACTAGTGATAACTTTAATCCTGACTACAAATCTAATGCAGGTCACTCACATGATGGATATGCTGTACACAATACAGACGGTTCAGTTTATATTGAGGGAGCTAGAACACTCTATGATAATTACAGGGGAGGTTATAGAAGCAATAATGATCTGTATGTGGCCTACGCCTATAATGCGGGTGATGCAGCAACAGTAGGAGGATATTCAGCAAGTACATTACTTAGTAATATAAGTAGTAGTACAGGAGCTAAATTACATGCACGATATATCGTTAATCAAACAGCTTCAACAACTTTGAATAATACTAACTTCATAATAACAATTAATAACTGCTCGGCAGGATTTATAGTTAATCTCCCACCAAGTCCTGAACAAGGAATGATGATTATGATCAAAATAATGACAGGGAGTATAGTACTAGCCGGTAATGGTAAAACCATATTTAGTTCTGTTACTCATACACAGATAGGTATTGGAGCTGCTTATTTACATGTTTTATTATGGGATGGTACATATTGGCAATATAATAAAATGGGAACTTAAAATTATTAATAAAAACAACAAAAATCATGGAAATTACAAAAACAAATCAAACAGTAAATGTTAGTGCAACAACAACTAACGGTGAAATTAGCTACTCGTTCAATTACGGAACGCAAGAAAACAAATTAGTAAGTCTAACAGGGCAAGTAAACAAAAAAGGAATCCAACTAGGTAGTTTTAGTATGAATGACTTTTCAGGCGTGATTACTAATACTAATTTCAATTTCAACTCAAACGCCACTCTTACTGACAAGCAATCTATCATTGCAGACGTTGAAATGATTTTAAATAACGTAACACTAACTTTAAACGAAGCAGTATAATGAAACTATTTGAAATACAGAACGCATACGATAACGTTCAGGAATTATTGCAAATTTGCGAGGATAGAAGTATCGATAATGCAGACATTCAATATGCATTATTTGACAACTTGGAAGTTCTTGAACCCGAAATAGAGAAGATAAAAAAACTTATCGGTAAAAGACTAACCCAACTAAACCAAACAATTTGGGATTTAGCGAACGCAAAAAGGAAAGAGTTTACGGATGCTAATGAGCAATCAGAAGTAAAACTAACCGGAGATGAACTTGAAAATAAACTGAAAGAGTTCAATTTTGAGTTAGGTAAATCGCTTCTTTCTGAAAAAGAAAAACTGGAGCATGACAAGCTTGTTGAAAAACACATTATTGATCTTCAAAAAGAGAGAGATATTAAGCTAGTTTCATTCGACAGAGCTTTGCTGAAAGAGTACAAGTTACTACCGAAAATAAGATTCCGATTCACTCAATTCATGACCAAATAAAGCACACATCATGCACCTATTATTTATACCTTCACTATTGGACGGTGATTACCGTACGTTTTTCATTAAGCTGTCATTGATAGCTGTTTTTTGGGTTTTAGTTTTCGTAGCTTCGTTTATTGATCTTAGAACTGGAATTGCAGCCAGTAAGGCAAAAGGCGAATTTAAAACTACGTCCAGTGGCCTACGACAGACACTCCGCAAAGATATGGAGTACATGGCAATGATGTTTATTGCCTTTCTGCTTGACTTCTCACTTAGCTACCTAACGAGTATCAGTGATCTTGTTGGACTGTTTGGACTTTTCAAGGTTCCATTATGCTCTTTGGGTATGCTTATATTTATTCTTGTAACCGAGTACATATCGGTAAAAGAGAATATAGAGAAGAAAAAAGGTTCACCGATCATTCCAAAGAAAACAGTTGATCTTGTATCAGACCTTATCGGAGCGTACGGAGAAGAGAAACTAACCGAAGCCCTCAAATTCCTAAAGAAATAGCATGAAAGCAAGTCAGAACCTAATCAACAGACTAAAGCGGTATGAAGGATTTATACCTAAACCTTATTTATGCCCGGCCGGAGTGCCAACGATAGGATTTGGCAGTACACGTTACCCCAATGGGGTGCGTGTATCGCTAAGAGATAAACCTATTTCCTTAGACAAGGCAATTGAAATGCTTTTGTATGATGTAGCTCAATTTGAGAAAGATGTAACTTTCCTTACGAAGTCAATTAAATTAAATCAAAATCAGTTTGATGCACTTGTTGATTTTGCCTATAATTTGGGTTCAGATATTGACATTGACAATATCCCGGAAGGTTTAGGCGACAGTTACCTACTCAAAAAGATTTTAAAAAACCCGAACGATAAAACAATCCGGGATGAATTTATGAAATGGGTTCACTCGAAAGGGAAAGTCGTTTCCGGGCTTGTAACGAGAAGAAAAGAGGATGCAGATTTATTTTTTACACCGGTAGCAGCATGAAAACAATAATGGATTTTTTAAAAAATAATTGGTTGCTAATTCTGATCGCATTGGTAATTGTGATAGTATTCGCACCCGAATCCGGTAATAAGAGTGATAAATACACAAAGATTGCGGTAAATCATGCTATTGATAGTATGAAGAATGAAAACGCTAACGCCCTTATCGCTCAATATGACAGCCTATCAAAGCTACACGAAGGAAAGGCACAGGCAAGCAAAATAAAGGCCGTAGAACACAAAACTAAGTCAAGTAAGCAGAAACTTACGTCCGACACATTAACGGCCAAATATGAAGCTAACCCAACGCTACCCGGGTGCGACAGTTTACTGCAAAGTAAGAACATTGAGATCGCAGAAAAGGACAGTGTTATAAAACATACTGAAACGGAAGCTACAGAGTATTCACAGGCTCTACAAGATCAGAAAGAGATCAATGTACAGAAGGATGTAAAGAACGAACTCCTGATTAATGAAAACGAGAGAAACAAGAAAGTTATCAACGATCAGGGTAAGCAGATAAAGAAAAGCCGTTTTATCCGGTTTGTGGATAAAACGGCAATAGTAATTCTTTCCGCTATAGTTCTGATAAAATCTATTTAGATACCGTAATCATCATCAATTGAAATAGTCATGCTGTTAAGTGTGGCTATTTCTTTTTTTATTTCTGACTTCTTCACTCCATGCACGTAGTCAATAACGGCTCTATTGGCCTTCACAATCTTTTTGTGATTGAATTTTGTGTAAATCTTAGTAGTTTTGTTTCCCTCTGATTCATGGCCTAGTCCCATAGAAATAACCTTTTCAGGTATATTTATTTCACCGGCAAAGGTTCCCCACGTATGCCGTGCCCAGTAACTCGTAAATTCACGGACGAGCTCTTTTTTTACTGCGCCAGGTTTAGCATTCTCTTTTATTATTTTCTTGTTTATCTTCCCGGTCATTTGCTTAAGGTACCGGTTTACTTTCTTCCTGAAATTCTCATGGTGCATAAAATCATCAGAGAACTTTAAAAGCGATTCATCACCCCGGTATCTTTCTATGATCTCTAAGGCTTCCGGCTCAATCGTTACGTTGAATAGCTTTTGTGTTTTATACCTCCGGTACTCAATTTTCTGTTCAAGTATATCATTAAGGCCGAACAAATCTTTCATGTTTATTCCGATCAGGTAAAAACTAAGCAGAAATATATCTCTAGCCCAATCTTCCTGTAGAATGCCCCTGTATGTCATAATTGTTTTAAACTCGTAAAGTGTCAGGCTCCGGCTTGCTGTTTCCTCAGTTGATATTTTAAATCTCCTGAATGGGTATAGATCAGCACTGATCTTTCGATCGTCAATTGCAAAGTTGAAAACCTTTCGTATGTTTCTGAAGTGAATGCCCCTTGTATTGACTTTATTTCCTAGCAACATGCAATAAGAATCAAATTTTTCTAACCATGCAGGTGTAATATCATCAAAGTATAGTTTTTTGCCATTCGTGTACGTTTCTAAGGCTCTATAAGTCCAGTCGTAACATTCCCTCGTTTTCCCGGTTACTGTTTCTGAGAACTCAATCATTACGTCAAAGAACATTACTGTTTTCTCCTCTACAAAGAAATTATCCCGAAGCTCCTTTGCATCCGAAACGTTACGTTCTTTCTTCACCAAATCTTCGATATAATCTTCTGCTGCTTCGAAATACTTTTCTAGTACCTTGTTTTTTGATTTGAACTTAGGGTCGCCCGGGAGTACTGTTTTGTTTTCATCGTCCCAATCTTCCAACTTGACATACACGTTGGGGGTGTAATCTGAATACTTCCTACTTGCGCTAAACCTCAGTCTTACCGAGTAAAGCCCATCTTCTGTAGGGTGAGATTTGTCTAAAACGATCTTTAGTGTAGCCATGACTTTATATTTTTTTTTATTATTCAATTTTCATTTCGAAACATCTTACTGCTGTATTTTCATTTCGAAACATTTTCGAAACATTACTTCATTTGTATGCTTTTTTATGCGTTTCTATGCGAAATGTTATGGTATTTTCTTAAAATTTGGCACAAAAAAAAGACCTGAATTTAAACCGTAAGTAGTTTATATTCAAGTCATTTAATCTTGTCGGGGTAGCGGGATTCGAACCCACGACCCCCTGCTCCCAAAGCAGGTGCGCT
>JAFLKK010000019.1:275585-372729 GCA_019163375.1 Paludibacter sp. | reverse complement strand
AATAATACAAAAATTGCTTTTTTGCATCAATAATTCACTTAATGAGTTTGCCTATATCGTTGCATATTAGTATATTTGAAAATTAGTGGATTAAAAATAGGATAAATAGCTAATAATAAAAGGTAAAATGCACTAACTATTTTTATCACTTAGCAACAACAATCGGTGCATCTTTTCATGATTGTGCGGATAAGTACCCTGAGTAGAATCCGCATCGTAATTTCAAATTCCTGTGTGCACAGGAATGGAAACAGGAGGAGTATAGAGATGCATTCAATTATAAAATACACCAATCAAATCAAATTGATTAGTGCTATTTTATAATCTTTGAATACGCTTTGTAGCTAGTCTGGCTTTAGCTAGTCAATTTTTTGCTACCTTATTGCATAGTAGTTGATTCTACAATAGAGCATAACAAAAGGCGGAGCCGGTTATTGAATTGCTTTCACGCTAGTACAAGTCTCTGGACTTATGCTATTTAAAGTTGTACGTAAAATAAAGAAACATACTTATTTAATGACCCGAGGTTATTAGCTGAGTAAAATAATACAGTATTTATACGAGGCTCGCCACCTATATAAATACGAAAGAGCCTTCTTGCAAGGCTAATGAAAAGTTCGCAGCTTTTAAAACCAATTAACTTGATTACTCACTAACACTACAAGAAGGCGCCGTAAAGGTATAAATTAATTTGAACTCCAATAAGTCTGACATGGTTTACAGACATGATTGGCGAATCTTGTCTTGCATATTGCAGGCAGGTTTCGTGAAAAAAAGAGCGACAACCCTGAAAAGCTTTGAGAGAGTAGGGAATATTTTAATTCATGATAAAAAAATGAAAAAAATTACAATTGCAATAATGTCTATCATTGTAATGATAGGTTGTACCGAAAAAAACAATGAATTGATAGAAAGTAGTCAAAAAGATGCTACCACATCAATTAATAAGTTGGAGTATGCTTATGTAGATGGAAATCTAAAGATAGAAACCGATTCAACCGATTCTGCTCCAAAAATAGAGTTCCGGGCTTCGGATGAATATCTGGCAACAATCAAAAAAATAGGTGACACTCCTAATGGATTGAGGAAGAACGTCTCGGCTGTTAGCAGTTTAGTAGGAAAGCAAGTTGGTGTTATTGCAGGTACTTATGCACCTACTGCATCTTACGATGTTTTAGAAATATTTATGGATTGTGAAGATACTAGAAATGCAAATGGTACAGAAGGATGGACTGGAGGCAATACAGTAGATAGAAATGTAACATTAAAACTATGTCTAGTCCCTAAATCATTGTTCAGCAGCTATAAGTATACAAGATATGCTGTATTATCACTCGATTATGGTTGGGATAATATGATAGAGAGATTCTTTGATAATGAAGACAGTAACAATCAAAATAAGATTATATTAAAGGGAGAAGTAATAAACCAAGATAAAATAAGGACGAAACTAGGTGGTGGAATTACTCAAAATAAAAACACGACATTATGTTTTTATGTTTATGATCAAGACATCAAAAATGGGATGGAATCCTTTCCGGATTTAGGGATACAATACGGTGTTTTTGGGAGTACAGCTGAAAATAGTAGAGGGAAAGGGTGGATTTCTATAGATGATGAGGACAGTAAGAATGCCAATCAATGCTGGTATAATTGGAATAATCTTGCAAGAGCAGATGCTTCTGGTTGGCTAGAAGATGCTAAAAGTATAATTGAGCCCGGTCAAAACACTAAAATACATATGTTTAGAGCAAGATAAATAAGTAAGTAGACGAGAAAAAAGTTTTATTTCTCGTCTACTTTTTAAACAATAAAAATATGAAATGTAAATATTGGACAACCCTCGTTACTCTTATCATTGTAATATCATTTCTCTCATGTAAAAAAGAAAAGAATTCGTACGCAAATTCATTAGATGAACCAATTGCCGTTGTTAACGATGACAAAATATACATGTCGGAAATTGATAAAGGGATAAATAAAAAATTGTATGATATTCTTTTTCAAGTGTATTTGATGAGGAAAAATGCAATTGAGGAAAAGATAAATCAGAAAATCATTGAAAACGAAGCAGCTAAGGAGCAATTGACTCCGGATGTTTTTTTGAATACAGTTGTGTATAAAGATGTAAATGCTAAAAATTTGCAAAAGTTTGCTCAAAAGTGTAAATACGATAAAACAGGGATACCGGTTATAAATAATACATTTGAATATTTTGACGTGAATTCTGCCAGAGGACAAATGCTATTAAAAGATAAGTATAAGCAGTTTTTACTGGAAAACTATATTGAGAAGAACAAGAAAAAATATCAGATAAAATCAAATCTAACACCTCCTGATCCTCCTTTAGTAGATCTATCTGATGTAAAAGCAGCATTTAAGGGTAATAACAAATCAAAAATTACAGTATGGATTCTGACTGATTTGGAAAACAATAACTGTAAAGCAACCAATTCTGTATTTGAAAACTTATATAAGAAATACAACAAAGAAATTCGGTTTGCATATATCAACTTTTCGGGAGATATAACACATTCTGCAACTGCTTTGGAATGTGCAAAAAAACAAAATCGATTTTGGGAAATGTATAATCAACTTTCAATGATTAACGGTAAACCATCGGGTAATGATATTCTCACTATTGCTACTAAAATAGGGCTAAACAAAGAAAAATTCGTGAATGACTATAAGGATTCAACTACATGTCATTCAATTATCAACAATATTAATCAACTACATGACAAAGGGTTTTGGGGTGTTCCTTCAATTGTTGTCAATAAACACATTATTTTAGATGTATTTTCTCAAAATCAAATCGAAAAAGCTATTGAAATTGAAATATCAAAGCATAATTAAATCAACAGTATTCATATTGTTGTTGTCTAGCTCGTTATCAGCTAGCGGATATACCGTGTCGGGTATTATTTGTGATTCCAAAACCGGGGAAAAGCTACCCGGTGTAGGGGTATTGGGGGGGAGTAGTGGTGTGGTATCGAACTCCTATGGGTTTTATACCGCCACCATAAAAGAACGTAAAGCAACACTCAATTATTCATGTGTGGGGTTTGAAATGAAGGTGATTGATGTTGATTTACATGCCGATACGGTTATTAATGTTATGTTGTCACCCTTAAACATCAGTTTAAAGGAGGTAATTGTAACAGGTGATATGAATAAAAATATATCGGCAAACGTTATGGGAACTCAGAGAATCTCTATAGCTGAAATCAAAAGGCTACCCGCATTAGCAGGCGAGGTGGATGTATTACGCTCCTTACAGTCGCTTCCCGGAATTGCTGTGGCCAACGAAGGTACCAATAGTTTTTCGGTAAGAGGTGGGTCGTATGATCAAAACCTGATTATACTCGATGAAGCAGTGCTCTATAACCCTAACCATGCTCTTTCGTTTGTGTCTACGTTTAACCCTGATGCTGTGCAAAGTGCCGAAATAATCAAAAGTGCTTTTCCTGCTCAATATGGCGGTAGATTGTCATCCATAGTTGACATTCGAATGCGCGAAGGCAATAATCAGGAATATAAAGTTAACGGTGGCGTTGGGCTTATATCTTCACGCTTATCGGTAGAAGGTCCGTTGAAAAAAGGAGAATCATCATTTATAGTATCAGGTCGGTATAGTAATGCAGGAAGCATTGCAAATATGGCAGCAAACCTTAATTCGATAATTCCGGCACTAAATGATTTTAAAAAAGGGAATGAAGTTAGTTTTTATGATTTGAATGCAAAAACTAATTTCAGACTGAGTAATTACAGCAGGTTGTACGTTTCTGCTTACTCAGGGAAAGATCATTTTTATTTAAAAAACTTCAGCGATAATTATAGTCTGGACTGGGGAAATAATGCTGCTACGATACGCTTAAACAATATTCTGTCTCCAACGATTTTTTCCAATACCACATTGGCGTATAGCCACTATTCGTATAGTTACTACCTTAAATCGGATGTGCGCAATTTTCTTTGGAAAGCAAACATGAGTAACTTACAATTTAAAAATGATATCGAACATACATTGTCGGACAATGTGGCAATGAAGTATGGTCTATCATTTGGATATTTACACAATTCGCCTGGAACCATCACACCTATTAATGAGCAGTCTGTTATTACTGCTGCCTCTATGCAAAACCGAAATTCCATTGAATCGGCAGTTTATTGGGAGACAGAGCTTAACATTAGTCCGATACTTAATATAAAAGGAGGTTGCAGGCTGGTGGCTTTTAGTTCATTGGGACCATTGACTACCTATACCTATAACCAAGGCAACAAGCAGCCGGTCGATTCTACAGTATATTCAGCGAGACAAGTTACAAAAACATATTTACAGCCGGAACCGCGCTTGTTGCTAAACTTTAAATTATCAGATATTTCTGCAGTCAAACTGTCCTATAGCAAAATGCACCAGAATATCCATTTGTTGTCGAATTCCAATATAGGTATGCCTACGGATATTTGGGCATCTGTCGACAGGAATATAACTCCTGAATCCTCAGATCAGTTTAGTGCCGGTTATTATCATAACAGTACAGATAATATGTTTGAAACCTTTGCTGAGGTTTATTACAAGAAAATGGATGGGGTAATTGATTTTATCGACAATGCCAATGTTTTTATGAATGATGCAATTTCGTCACAAATAAAATCAGGAGTGGCAAAGTCGTACGGAATGGAATTATTTATCAAAAAGAAGACTGGTAAGGTGAAGGGGTGGTTAAGTTATACGCTTTCAAAAACATGGAACAAAATTGAAGGTATAAATAATAATCAATCATACCCTGCAGCCTATGATAAACGCCATAATCTGAAACTTATGATGTACACCGATTTAAATTCGAGATATACACTGTCTAGCTCATTCGCCTATATTTCAGGTAGTAATCTGACAGTTCCTTTAGGATCTTTTCAGTATTACGGTGCATCTTTCAATTATTATACCGAACGAAACGGATATAAGACACCACCTTTTCATGAATTAAATCTTTCACTTACACGCCATTCATCTAATAAACATAAATGGAAATCGGAATGGATATTCTCAATAAACAATGTTTATAGCAGACATAATGTATTCTCTATTTATACTCGTGCGGATAAGTATGACCTCACCAAAGCAAAAACCTCAATGCTATATCTATATGGTGTTTTACCCTCTGTAACCTATAATTTCTCATTTTAATAACAAATAAGTATGAACAAATTGTTTTTTATATTCATCAGCGCACTACTACTTTTTTCATGTACCGATAATTTTACAATTAAAACAGAGGATAGCGATGCCCGTATCGTTTTTGCGGGAGCAATAACCAATGAGGAGGGACCCTATTTTGTCAGGGTAAGTTTAAGTACTCCTAGTGGTAATAAAGTTTCTGCTAATACTGGTATTGCAGATGCTTTGGTTATAATTTCAGATAACAAAGGGTGTGTCGATACACTAAAAGCTTTTAGTCCGACTATAGAGGTTCATCCAAAATGGTTTTTTGAATACTTTACGATAAAGAAATACTCAGGAGTTGTAGATACAATTAATAGTTCTAGTTCATATTCGAGTGATTTTCGGGGAGTTTATTATACAACCAAAATCAAAGGAACTCCGGGTAATAAGTATACATTACACGTTAAGTATAAGGATAAAATAGTGATGGCAACCGATAGTATGCCAAATGTAGCAATCATTGACTCTGTTAAGTTTCTAACAAGGACACTATCCAAAGATGGAGATCATTTTTTAGCACCCTATATTTATTTTAAAGAACCACGTAATGAAAAGAATTACTATATGATGGATTTTGGGGATGATGACATTAATGGTCTTATATCAGATGCAAGCAGAGTCTGGAGTTTTTCTATTCTTGACGATGAATATTTACCCGCTTATGTAAACGGATTAAACATTGATGATGGAATTAGTCCTGTGAGCGACGAAGACTTCTATTATCCTTCAGCAGGATCTATGGCTACCATAAGGCTACTTTCGCTCTCGCCCGGCGCATATAATTTTTACAAATCAGTCATCTCGCAGTTCGAAAATGATGGAGGTGCCTACACGCCCAGTCCAACAAGTCCTCCATCTAACCTATCGGGTAATGCTTTAGGTTTTTTTAGAACGTCTGCTGTTAGTGAAAGAAAAGTATTCGTGAAAGAGTGATTAATACAGTACAGAATGGAAAGGTATGAAAATTGTGAAAAAATAATAAGAGAATTTATATAAAATAAATTACGTGATATTGACACGTCTATCACACTACGTATAATTCTTTAAAATATAAACAAACACAAACTTAATTTTTATGAAACATTATTTGGCAATCGCATTTATTTGCGTATCATTTTTGGGTAAAGCCCAGAACACAAGTGTTGAGAAATCCGTGTATGGAGTTCAAGCGGGATTATTAGGCATTTGGGCTAACAATGAGACAAAACTTACAAACACCATAGCACTTAGAAGCGAGATTGGATTTGATAGTGGAATATGGGGTAGTTCATATAACAATACAACAGGATTCGTAATGGCTCCTGTTTTGACGCTGGAGCCCCGACTTTACTACAATCTGGAAAAAAGAAATTCAAAGAAGCGGAAAACTGAAAATAATACAGGTAACTTCCTGTCTCTTCAAACTAGTTTTCACCCCGATTGGTTTACCATTTCAAATTACGATAATGTATCAATAATTAGCGATATTTCAATAATTCCTACTTGGGGAATTAGAAGACATATAGGAGAGCATATTAATTTTGAAACGGGAATCGGGCTAGGATATAGATACCTCTTTGCAAAACGTGCCGGATATGTTGATAACAAGAGCGAAGTAGCATTAAATCTGCATTTAAGATTTGGTTATACCTTTTAAAATAAGAACGCATAAACCTTTATGAAAACAAAGATCATTGTTTTATCGCTATTCTTTTTTAGTGCGATTGCATCTTCTCAAGAAACCGTTTTTGGCTTTGGCGGGTGTGTAAACAAACTTGGCTATCAGATGGGAGTTGAGATGGGGTGTAAAATAAATTGTTTTTTTACGGCTTCTCTAGCTTGCCGGTTTCAAACAATTGTGACTGATGGAGGACACTATGGAGATTCCAATAAAAACTATGAATGGAGGATTGATGATATTGATGTAAACAATATTTTACTTATTCCTTCAGTGCGTTTTTCACTTCCTATTCTAAAAAAGAATAATACAGTCTGGAGTTTATATATTGAACCCGGAATAATGATTCAGCCCTTTACATATGAGGCATTTGATGTTACTTATCAGGCCATACAGAAGCCATACAAAGGGCAAACTGTTTGGACAGATAGAGCCAAAGGTGACTTTAAACTTGCTCGCTTTTACTGGCAAAATAAATTTGCGATTCAGTTCCGGTCGAAAGATGTTGCGCTCTTTGGAGGTTATGAACTTTCCAATCAGGATGTGTATTCAAAACGTCGTTCGGTGATAGTAGATGGAGTTTCGTTAAACAATTATTTGCCCACGAGAACAAAATTATGCAACTCAATATTTATAGGCTTAAGAGGCTATTTCTAAATAAAAAGATGATGATTATTTTAGCTGTGATTGTCTTCAGGCTAGCGCAGGTGATTAGACAATGCTTACACGGTTCAATGAATCGCATTTTTACGACAAATACAAATAATTTATAAAAAAACTTTTATGACACGATCTATTAAAATTTTATTTCTATTAGGTGTAATCACCTTTATGAGTAGCAAAGTATCTTCACAAATTAGCGTTTCGTATTATTCTTCGAGTCTTTCTAAAATTGGATTAAGTTACAATTTCTCGGGAAAGGTGTGGAGCGAATTGAGATTGTATAGTAATACTGTAGCTGATGATTTGACACCGGAATTAGTCTTGTGTTACAACTTCGTAAATAAAGACAAATATAATATCTATGCAGGAGTAGGTGTGGTTGCTAATTATTACAATGGACTTATTGTCCCGATTGGTATTCAATTTACTCCCTTCGAAAAGTTCAATAATTTTTCGTTACATATTGAATTGCAACCAACATTTGATACAGAGCATTCCACAATTATGCAAAGCTCTTGGGGACTAAGGTATAAATTTTAATATTCAATTGTAAATAATAGCTGCCGCACGTGTTAAAGATCAAAAAGATAATTTTTACAAAATTAATGAAACGATATTTATTGTTGAGCTGTGTAGTTCTAATTACTAGTTCAGCTTTTTCACAAAAGAGTAGTTTAAATGTAGGTATTACAGTCTTAGGGGTTACAGATTCAAGTCCTTTGGCTGGAGATATTCATTTGGGTTATGAGTTAGCTATTCCAAAAATTCATTTTCTTGCTATAGAAGCTCGTTTGGGGTTAGGTAAAATAGCAGGAAATGGATTATACCAAAGATCGCCAAATAAAGAGTGGAACTATACAGGGAATTATTGTATGCTTGGAATTTGCCCACGTTTCTACTATCGTTTACCAAACGATTTAGATCTATTTTTAGATACAGAAATGGGAATTGCACGTATGTCTGGCGAAACATATTTTGCTGAGCAAAAAACATGGAATCCAACCAAAACGCTTGATAACAACTACTATTCGATTAGAGTTGGAGCGGCTGTTCCAATTACCGATAAGTTGAAACTATCTGCTGCACTTGGATACTCATCCTTAGACATTACCAATTTAATGAACAGTAAACTCTCAACAATAAATTATCGTTTCAAAGATCAAGTACTTGATATTGATACGTCCATTACTCTACACATAATTCTTTAAAATATAAACAAACACAATTTTTATGAAATATTATTTAGCAGTCGTATTTATTTGCGTATCATTTTTGGGTAAAGCCCAGAACGCAAGTGTTGAGAAATCCGTGTATGGAGTTCAGGTCGGATTATTTGGCATTTGGGCTAACAATGAAACAAAACTTACAAACACTATCGCACTCAGAAGTGAGATTGGATTTGATAGTGGAATATGGGGTAGTTCATATAACAATACAACAGGATTCGTAATGGCTCCTGTTTTGACACTGGAGCCCCGACTTTACTACAATCTGGAAAAAAGAAATTCAAAGAAACGGAAAACTGAGAATAACACAGGTAACTTCCTATCTCTCAAAACCAGTTTTCACCCCGATTGGTTTACCATTTCAAATTTCGATAATGTATCAATAGTTAGTGATATTTCAATAATTCCTACCTGGGGAATTAGAAGACATATTGGAGAACACATTAATTTTGAAACGGGAATCGGCCTGGGATATAGATATCTGTTTGCGAAACGTGCCGGATATGTTGATAACAAGAGCGAAGTAGCGTTAAATCTGCATTTAAGATTTGGTTATACCTTTTTAAATAAGAACGCATAAACCTTTATGAAAACAAAGATTATTGTTTTATTCCTGTTTTTAAGCACGAGTGCATTTTCTCAAAAAAAAGTTTATGGCTTTAGCGGTGGTATAAACAGTAAAGGCGACCAGATTGATGTTGAAACAGGGTACAAATTAAATCGTCATTTGACTATATCATTAAACTATCGATTTCAAACAATTAGAACCGGAGGATACTATGGTGACTCCAATAAAGACTACAAATGGTGGATTGATGATATTGATTTATTAAACTTTTTGCTTACCCCATCGGTGCGTTTTTCACTTCCTATTCTAAAAGAGAATAATAGATTTTGGAGTTTATATATTGAACCCGGAATAATGATTCAACCATTAACTTATGAGGTGTTTGATGTTGTTTATCAGGCCACACAGAAGCCATACAAAGGGCAAACCGTTTGGACGGACAGAGCCAAAGGTGACTTCAAACTTGCTAGATTTTACTGGCAAAATAAGTTTGCTATTCAGTGCGGGTCGAGAGCTGGTGCTGGTGGCATCTTTGTAGGCTTTGAACTTTCCAATCAGGATGTTTATTCAAAACGTCGTTCGGTGATAGTAGATGGAGTTTCATTAGATGAACATTTACCTTCAAAAACAAAACTATATAACTCAATATTTATAGGCTTAAGAGGCTATCTCTAAATTTACAAAAAAAAAGAATATGAAAAAAAGAATTATTATTTTAGCGGTAATTGCACAATGTTTTATTGGTAGTTATCAAGTCAGTGCTCAGTCAAAAATCCACTTCGTAACAGATATTCATTATCTCTACGGTTTGTCATCAACGACTAGTTACCTGACTCTTAAACGTAAGGATGTAAACCTATACGGAAAATCGCTCCACCTTACGAGTTTGTATGATTTTAGTAAATCCATCTCGGCAGGTGTCGGTATAGGTGCCGACAGATACGAAAATCCGGGATTTAATACCCTGCCCGTTTTTGCATCGTTGCATTATACTCCTTTTGTGATAACTCATCCAAGAACATATTTATTTACAAATTTAGGGTTTGGAATAAAAAATTCTTATGCAAATTCAGGATTAATGTTTGATGCAGGAGTAGGGTATAAAAAAATGTTTGGTCGCCGTTTTGGATTAAACTTTCAACTGGGATATAATCTTAAGCAAATTAATGAAACTCCTCTTTATGTATCCATATCGGATAGTCAATCATGGAATTTAATATCTGTCACAAGTGTACGTCATTCGTTGTCTTTAGGTGTTGGGGTGATGTTTTAAGTTTTTTTTATCACATTGAAATGATTTAAAATAAACATTGATGAAGATATCAAAGTCTTATTTTATCTATCTTTTTATATTCATATTAAGCTTTTGTTTTAATAGTTGCAGGGAAGATGAACTCAATGAGCAAGTGCAAAAAACAGTCTTGGTTTACATGGCTGGCGATAATTCTCTTTCATCGTATGTTGAAACTAACCTTGCTCAAATGGAGCAAGGTATGAAAACAAATCAACAGGATGCTGGACGTTTATTGGTATTAGCAGATGATGGTAACATTTTGTTTGCAAAACATAATAGATTAATTTGTCACTAAGTTGAATTATCAAGTTATTTAAGCATTTCTCTTGTTTTAAAATTGCAAAAGGTACAATTTTGAAAAAATAGCATTACCTTTGCGGAAGAAATAAATAAAGACAACAAAATGTCTTTGACTACTAGTTTGACTACCCAAGAACTAATTTAAAATCAAGTTCAATTGATAATCAATTAGATAGATAAGTCTAGGGGCTGTTTGGTTTTGACAGCAGGTAGAACTGATATGTAAGCATGTCGAGCGTTGTGAAGCTGGCTCGTAAATCTCGGAACACAAACTTATAACTGGCGAAAATAACTACGCTCTTGCTGCTTAATCGAATCACAGTAGATAAGCTTAATTCTGGTACTAGGTACTAGAACGAGACATTTCCCAAATGCCCTCGCCTCGAGGCAATTTGATATGGAGATGCAGCTAAATCGGGGATAGTTGCGCTTAGCCTTGGAGGCGCGATGAAATAAAAAGGATAAGGTGCAGGTTGGTGGCTTCGGTCTTGCCTACACTCGAAAACTTAAGCGAAGATAAACATGTAGAAAGCTTATTATTTCCTTGTTTGGACGAGGGTTCGACTCCCTCCAGCTCCACTAAAACCATTTCAATTAAAATAAAAGCCCGCAAAATCATTGATTCGCGGGCTTTTATGTTTTTCTGTTCCTCGGATTATAAAATATCCTTTCTTTCAAAAAATAGAAGCAGAGCTTATTATCTGGAATATAACGCTATCTTTTCTGTTTTTAATCCTGTACCCGAGACCGTAAGTTCTATATTGCCGGCAATAGTTGTTGACTGAACCAATACGACTACTTTACCACTGAAAGCTTTCATGGTCGGTAAATGAAACTGTTCTAATGAGGTGGCATCACCATTACAGGCAGCTCTAAATGTGCCTGCGCCATTCGTTCTAAACTGTAACTGATTAGAAGCTGTTGGACAAGGGATTCCATTTTTATCTACGATGGTGGCAGTAACGTAACACAGGTCTGCACCATTTGCATTAATTGTTTTTTGGTCGGACTCCAGCCGGATTCCGTAAGGTTTGCCGGCAGTAGTGACCGATTTTTCGGCTACTGCTTTTCCTGCATCGTCATAAGCCACAACTTTTACCACCCCCGGTTCATACTTCACGTTCATCCACATCAATCGGTAACGATTCTGTTTGGTATCATTGTTTTTTTTCTGAATACCCTGACTTTTTCCATTTACAAAGAGTTCAGCACTGTTGTAATTGGTATAAACAAAAACCGGTGTTACTTCACCTTCGCGACCCGGCCATGTCCAGTGTGGCAAAATGTGTAGTGTCTCGTCTTTCGTGTTCCAACGACTGCGATAAAGATAATACCTGTCTTTAGGAAGGCCGCCCAAATCGCACATCCCAAAATAGGAGCTGCGTGAAGGCCAGAAATTATCATAAGGCGTTGGTTCGCCCAGGTAATCAAATCCGGTCCACACAAATTCGCCAATCACCCAGGGCTTATCATCCTGCATCACAAAATCATCATCGGGAAGGTTTGACCAATTACAGCACTCCATATCATACGAAGAACATTGCAAATCATTGTAGGTTTTCTCGGCCTGTTTCACAACCGGAAACTTATACACACCGCGTGAACTGACAGTAGATGCCGTTTCAGAGCCCAAAATAAATCCCTGAGGAAACGATTTATAGGCTTCTTCGTACAAATGAACACGATAATTCAATCCGGGAACATCCAGTAAGGCTCCGAAACCTGAAGCCATTGTTGCTTTTACCTGATCCATTCCCACGGTGACGGGTCGTGTAGGGTCTTCGCGATGAAAAATATCCTGCAGCCATTTGGCACGTTTTACACCTGCCTCGCCCCACTGATCGGGAACTTCATTCCCCGAACTCCACATCACAATACAGGGGTGATTGCGGGTAGCATGCACAAGATTAACCATATCCTTTTCAGCCCATTCATCAAAATACAGATTGTAACCGTTTTTTACCTTTGGTTTCTTCCATTCATCAAAACTTTCGGCAAGAAAAAGAAATCCCATTTCGTCGCAAAGCTCTAATTGCTCGAACGATGGCATATTATGCGAAGAACGGATGGCATTGCAACCCAAATCCTTCAGAATCGTTAACTGACGACGAAGTGCTGCTCTATTTACCGCTGTTCCGATAGGACCTAAATCATGATGTAGACATACCCCCTTAAACTTTGTGGTTTTACCGTTGAGTTCAAAGCCTTTATCAGCGCTGTATTTTATGGTCCGAATTCCAAAACGGACTATTTCGGTATCTTTCAGCATGTCTCCCTGATAAAGTTGCAGCTCAGCTGTATAGAGGTAAGGTGTTTCCGGACTCCATAAACGAGGATTTTTTACGCCTAGGTTTTGTTCCAGCTCATCGGCAAACCGATCAACTATCTTATTCTCTGCTACCACTTTGCCCTCTGCATCACGAATAATGGTTTTAATAGTAAGGTTTTCGCCCTGCACCTGCGAACGAATATTTACTTTTGCCAGTTGATCCGACACGTAAGGAGTAGTAATGTATTGCCCCCATTGTTTAAAACTCGTATTGTTTTTCACAATTAATTTTACCTTTCGGTACAAACCGGCACCCGGATACCAACGAGACGAAAATGAATGATTCTCCAAACGAACCGCAATGCTATTTTCCGCCCCTGAATTGAGATAAGAACTAATATCAAAATAAAAATAACTGTATCCGTAAGGTCGACTGCCTACTTTCTCGCCATTGACAAATACCTGTGCATTGCTCATAGCACCGTCAAACGCGAGAATCACCTGCTTATCGGTGGTGAATTCAGGCAAAGTCACTTTGGTTCGGTACCAACCCACACCAATAAAAGGCAGTGCACCTGTTCGTCCGGTTTTTTCGGTAGCCGATTGCTCGTTGTTTTGCTCAATCTTCACCACTTGCTTATCTATCTCTTTGTCGAATGGACCATAGATTGCCCAGTCGTGCGGCACAGTAACTGTCTCCCAAGCAGTATCATTAAAACGAACGGCAGAAGCCGCAGTATTTTCGCCTTTCGAAAATTTCCAAGAGTTGAGCTCTTTTACAGTAGTTTGTGCAAATACATTTGTGGTACAAACGACAAACAGCAGAAAAATTAGTTTTTTCATTATTATTCCTTTTTTAACGCGAACAAATTCGTTATTTTAGCTTTTACGTTCACCTTTCTGCTAATTAATTGGTTGTATTCTGAATATCAATCAGAAGGTGTTACATATGCAAAACTAATAACAAAATCGGATAACTGAACCTCTTTAGCATATCTTTTCATCTCTTTTTACTTTTTTTTTATCTCCTCAGTCTCTTTAAATATTTCTACAATTATTTCGATACAGTGATCCCCTTACATGTCCCATAATGCTTTTGCCACAATTCTTGAAATTTTCCAATAATATCGGTACTGCATACCAGCCATACCGACAGATGATACATTCCGATTTCTGAAGTGGCGATTACCTACAACTATCTCGAGAGGTAGATTCAATTGTTATTTGAGAACAAGAAAGCTGCGTAGGACACCAATATATTTGAATAAGAAATAAGACATTATATTGTGTCGCTAAACTAGCCATATCAACTGCATAGAGATTTATAGAATTAAGCTTTAAAATGGTAGCGCAAAATTAATTTATGTTCTCAATTGTACGAGATCTGCATATAGGACAAACGGAGACATACTGTGCCAGCTCCACTAAAACGAGCATTGCGCCTAAATCTTCTGATTTTCAGGCGCAATGCGTTGTAAAGTATGCAAATTTCAACTCTATAAAAACATAGCCCCTTCCTTATCGGTTGGGGCTATGCTCAATACTCTATTTGATCAACATTATTTGCGTTCAATTTCTCTCAGATTTTCCATTTTCTTTTTGGCAAGGAAACCGTAAATATCTTCTAAGTGCTCAGTTACTTTTTGGTTGCCGAATTCGTACACCTTTGTCACCAGTCCGTCAAGAAAATCACGGTCGTGCGACACAACGATAATGGTGCCGTCGAAATCAACCAAAGCTTGTTTCAGAATATCCTTTGTTTTCATATCAAGGTGATTGGTAGGCTCATCGAGAATAAGCAGGTTGACAGGTTCAAGCAGCAGTTTTATCATTGCCAAACGTGTACGTTCACCACCCGAAAGCACTTTCACTTTCTTGAAAGAAGCATCTCCACCAAACATAAATGCACCCAACAGGTTCTTGATATTATTGCGGATATCTCCCACAGCCACATCGTCGATAGTTTGGAAAACGGTAAGATTCTCTTCCAACAAAGAAGCTTGATTTTGAGCAAAATAGCCAATCTTCACATTATGACCAAGCGTCAGCACTCCTTCGTGCTCAATCTCCTGCATAATACATTTCACCAGGGTAGATTTACCTTCACCGTTTTTACCTACAAAAGCAATCTTTTCACCACGCTCAATCATAAAATTGGCATTCTCAAAAATGCGCTTTTCTCCGTATATTTTACCAACATTCTCGGCAGTTACAGGATAATTTCCCGAGCGTGGTGACGGTGGAAACTTTAAACGCAAAGCAGACGAATCTTCTTCGTCCACTTCCAAAAGTGGTAGTTTCTCCAACATTTTCACACGCGATTGTACCTGATTCGTTTTGGAATAGGTTCCTTTAAAGCGTTCTATAAAATCGGTCGTTTCGGCAATAAACTTTTGTTGTTCGTCGTATTGTTTTTGTTGTTGTTCTCGACGTTCCTTGCGTAACTCCAAATAGTGCGAATACTTGGCTTTATAGTCATAAATTCGTCCCATAGTTACTTCTATGGTTCGCGTGGTAATATTGTCTACAAATGCCCTGTCGTGCGAAATAACCACCACCGCTTTAGCCGAATTAATCAAAAATTCTTCCAACCATTGAATAGATTCAATATCCAGGTGATTGGTAGGCTCATCGAGTAGAATTACATCAGGGCGACGAAGCAAAATTTTGGCCAATTCAATACGCATTCGCCATCCACCACTTAGTTCGGATGTTTTGCGTGTGAAATCCTTACGTTCGAAACCTAATCCCAACAAGGTTTTTTCAATATCTGCATCGTAATTTATCTCCTCAATGCTGTAAAACTGTTCGCTCAATGCCGAAACTTGTTCTATCAGCTCCATGTAACTATCCGACTCGTAATCGGTTCTTATGGTCAGTTGCTCATTAAGCTCCGCAATCTTCGATTCCATTTCGGTGATGGCCGAAAAAGCCGTAGCAGTTTCTTCAAATACAGTTCGTGTATCTTCGGTTAGCAAATGTTGAGGCAGATAAGCCACCACCAGCTCCTTTGGGTAAGAAATTGAACCTCGGGTTGGTTCGCGCGTGCCCGATAGAATTTTGAGCAAAGTAGACTTCCCCGCACCGTTCTTGCCCATAAGAGCAATACGATCGCCTTCGTTTATTACAAAAGATATATCCTGAAAAAGAGGCTGTCCTCCAAACTCTACGGTAAGTGCGTCAACTGATAACATGAAGAAAATGTATAAATAAAAAATGTATAATGAAGAAATAAAATATGACTCTGATTTCACAAAAAACTCATCAACTTACAATGCTGATGAGTTTTTTATTTTATAGCTATCTTGTTCTATCCGGTAATATCTAAATAAAATTATGCCTTATGAATTATGCAATAAACCAATGCATTTTTCCAAACTCACCTCCCAATGAGGAATACTTATTCCGTAGGTCGATTTTATCTTGCCTTTGTTCAACACACTAAAATGAGGACGCGGCGTACGTGCCGGATAGTCCTTCGTTTCAATAGGTTTTACATCGCAGGTAATATTTGCCATGCGGTGAATCGTCTTCGTAAAATCATACCAACTACAAACACCTTCGTCTGAGAAATGGTAAATTCCGGGAACAAAAGTCTTATTGCTAAGCAATTGTAAAATTGCATCTGCAAGGTCAGCAGCATAAGTTGGTGTGCCTACCTGATCGAAAATTACACCCAGAGAGTCGCGCTCGGTACCAAGCTTTATCATCGTTTTCACGAAGTTATTGCCAAAGGAAGAATACAACCAGGCAGTGCGTAAAATCACTGATTCCCTGCAATTCTCCAAAAGTACCTGCTCACCTTCCAGTTTCGATTTTCCATAAACAGTAGCAGGACAAACCGGCATATCCTCGGTGTATGGCAAATAGTTAGTTCCGTCAAAAACGTAATCAGTAGAAACATGTACTACCTTCACCTTGTTTTCAGTCGCCACTTCGGCAATATTCCGAACAGCATCTCGATTAATTTTGTAACACAATTCAACATCGTCTTCAGCTTTATCCACAGCAGTATAGGCTGCACAATTCACTATAACGTTCACATTGTTTGCCTTTACAAATGCATCCAAAGCACCTTTATCGCAAATATCAAGTTCGGCAACATCAGTGTATATATAATTGAAATCGGGGAAACGCACAGCAGCTTGTTGCATTTCGTTGCCTAGCTGACCGTTAGATCCCGTAATTAGTATTGTAGTCATTCTGTTTCTGTTTTAAAAATTCAATTCTGCATTTTTGAACAATGGATGTTTTGTATCTTTTTCTGAGATAACTGCCTTATCAGCAGGAATTTTCCAGTCGACAGCCAAATCCACATCATTATACAAAATGCCACGTTCAAGAGTGGGACTATAAAAATTATCACATTTATAGGTAAACAATGCAGTTTCGGATAGTACCGAAAAACCATGTGCAAAACCCTGTGGAATAAGAAATTGCAAGTGATTCTCTTCCGACAGTTCCACTCCGTACCATTGTCCGAAAGTAGGTGATCCTGCACGTAAATCAACTGCTACATCCCACACCGAACCTTGTGCTGCCGAAACTAACTTCGACTGACTTTGCGGGTTGAGTTGATAATGCAGTCCACGTATTACTCCATACGATGATTTTGATTGATTATCCTGACAAAAGTTTATATCTATGCCCAATTCTTTAAATCGACCGGCATTATACGTTTCACAAAAATAGCCACGAGGATCTTCAAATACGCGGGGCTTAATAATGAGTAAATCAGCAATTGGTGTTTTTATTATTTCCATTTTCCTTTAATCAATAGTATGAACTTGCTTTTCGTTAGCTATCTTTATCAGATATTCACCATAATGATTTTTCTTCAAAGGCTCAGCCAATTTTAGCAATTGCTCGCGATTGATATAACCATAACGGAAGGCAATTTCCTCTAAACAAGCCACTTTCAAACCCTGACGATTTTCGATGGTAGCAATAAAATTTGAAGCCTCCAACAAACTATCATGCGTACCGGTATCGAGCCACGCCATTCCACGTCCCATCATTTTCATGCTAAGTCGCTCTTCCTCCAAATACAATCGGTTCAAATCGGTAATCTCCAATTCTCCACGTTTCGACGGTTTTAAATTTTTCGATTTTTCTACGACATCATTGCTATAAAAATACAAACCTGTTACAGCATAGTTCGATTTGGGGTGCAATGGTTTTTCTTCCAGGCTCAGCACCTTTCCATTCTCATCAAAATCAGCCACTCCGTAACGCTCAGGATCGTTCACATAGTAACCAAAAACGGTAGCTCCATCTTTCAAAGTAGCTGCTTCGCGAAGCGTACGGGAAAAATCAAAACCATAGAAGATATTATCACCCAGCACCATACATACGCTGTCGTTGCCAATAAATTGCTCGCCAATAATAAATGCTTGTGCCAAACCATCGGGCGAAGGTTGAATGGCATATTCTAATTTGATTCCTAAATCATCGCCATTTCCCAACAAATTTTCATATAAATGAATATCGTGAGGTGTAGAAATAATAAGTATTTCGCGTATTCCGGCCAGCATCAATACCGACAACGGATAGTATATCATTGGTTTATCATACACCGGAATGATTTGTTTCGAGATACTTTTTGTAATCGGATATAAACGTGTGCCAGACCCACCGGCTAGAACAATTCCCTTCATATATGCTTAGTTTTAGTATTTATAAGTAGAAATCTTATTTTGACTCCAAAAATAACAATAATATGTAAAATAGAAGAACAATCAGAGTATTAGTTTAGTTTTCTAAATCCAACTCGCCTGATTTATATAATTGGTAATTTCTGGCCAGTAACACCATAAATTTACTGATTTCAGTTTGGGCCTGAAGTGTTTCGGGTGAAATCTCAGCTTTTTTCATGCGCAAAAGCATTATTCCATACTGAAAATTAAAACAAAGTTCCACATCAGTAATCTGAGGATCAGTTTGTTGAGATCGAAGCTGCGAAATAAATGGAAGCACGTGATAAAACTTTGAGTTATAACCCACCTCTTTACCGGATTTTAGCAACAAAGTATGTAGTTCATCCAGTTCTAAAATAACATTGGTATTCAATTGTAAATGACCATTTTCCTGAACATTTTCCAATCGCATCATTTCAATCAGACTTTCGTACCACTCGTATAATGTCTTTTTTTCGGTATCCTCCACCGGATACGGAGCTATAATATTAGTGTTGATAGCTTCCAAATCGAGCTTGAATGCACGAATTAAATTCTCTACCTGCCACATATACAGCAAGTATTCACAGATATTTTCTTTCTTAAGTTTTTGAGCTATAAACATAGTTTCAGTTATCAGTAAAAGTTATTAGTTCACCGATTCAACAGTTTTGCGATTCAACCGGATTAGAAATCCCAATCGCCATCTTCGTCGGCAAAATCAGGTTCTATAAAATCGTCCAAATCGCGTCGTTCCTTTTTGGTGGGTCGTCCCGCTCCTCTGTCTCGTCCTGTATTTCCGGCTAATTTAGCCAATTCGATAAGCTCCAGTTGATCCTTAGTAGTTACATTGAGCATAAAGTCGGCAACCAATTTAGCGTTCATCCTGTTTTCGGAAAGTGCCAACACTTTAAATGAAAACAAAAACGGATTGCGCTTAATAGAAACTACATCTCCTACTTTTACATTCCGTGATGGTTTTACCTGTACATTTTGAATAATAACTTTGCCTTTTTTACAAGCATCGGCAGCCAACGTACGGGTTTTGAACAATCGTACTGCCCAAAGCCATTTATCGATACGAACTTCTGTTTTCATTTGGGTGACTGGGTGACTGGTTAATTAGTTGATTCGTTGATTCGTTAATTGGATGACTGGTTAATTGGGTGAATGGTTAGCTGCCCAATAGATTCATCGGGGTATTGATTTAAATATCATATAATTATAAAAAAACAGTCGAAAACTAACTAACTAACTAACTAACTAACTAACTAACTAACTAACTAACTAACTAACCAGTTAACCAATTAACCAATTATCTACTTCCCATTAAACTGAGTCATGGTCAATTGCATACCGGCCAAGCAGAAGCTCTGAATTATTTCCGCACAACGCTCCGCACGTTCAGGTATTGCCGCAGTTTGTTCAGCAGTCCATTTTCCAAGCACATATTCCACCTGGCGACCTTTAGAAAAATCACTTCCAATGCCAAATCGCAAACGGGGATAATTATTATGACCAAGTATTTCCTGTATATTTTTAAGTCCATTATGACCCGCATCCGATCCTTGTGGTTTCAATCGAAGTGTACCAAAAGGCAAAGCAATATCATCCACCACTACCAACACATTCTCAATGGCAATTTTCTCCTTCTGCATCCAATAACGCAAAGCATTACCACTTAAATTCATAAACGTGGCCGGCTTTAGTAAAATAAGAGTGCGTCCCTTAACTTTTACTTCGCAAGTTGCACCGTAACGGTTTTCAGTAAAAAAAACATTGGACGCCTTAGCAAAAGCGTCCAATATTGTAAAACCTATGTTGTGGCGGGTATCCTGGTATTCGTTACCAATATTGCCCAGTCCGACAATTAAGTACTTCATGTTTCAATTTATTTTCCTGCAGCTGCAGCAGCACCACGTGCAGCTCTAGTCAATTTAACTTGACAAACAACAGCATTTTTTGCATTTAAAATTTCTAATTTATCAACAGATACTTTAGCAACCTGGATAGATTTTCCTAATCCTAGCTCAGTAACATCGATAACAATATTTTCTGGAAGTTGAGTATAAAGACCTTTAACTTTCAATTTACGCATTTCTAATGCCAATTTACCCCCGGCTTTCACACCTTCGGCCAATCCTTCAAGTTTAACAGGAATTTCAACCACTACTGGTTTAGTTTCTGTTACCTGATAAAAGTCAATATGCAATACATTGTCAGTTACCGGGTGAAATTGCAATGCTTTCATGATAGCTTTTGATTTGTTGCCATCAATAGTCAAATCTACAATAAATACTTCAGGAGTATAAATTAATTTACGCAAGTCACTTTTAGTAGCTGTAAAGTGTACATTGTCAGCTACACCGTAAAGTACGCAAGGTACGTTTTCAGATACGCGATCAGCTTTTGTTGCTTTTTTTCCAAGGCCAGTTCTTGCTGTACCGTTCAATTCAAATGTTTTCATTCTGTTTATTTATGTGTTACTCAAAATTTAAGCGTTTTATATTTAAGTGATTAGTCGCTTAATTTCCCATCACACTTTCTTTTTCAAAAAAGTGGTACAAAAGTAGTGCTTTTTTTAGAAATGCGCAATATCTGAATTACAAAAAACAACTAATTAGTTTTATTTAGGACAAATACTTATTAGAGAAAGACTTTTGAGCAATAATAATGAGATTAAAATGCGGTTGGAATATGTAAAATTAAGTACTTTTGCAGCTCTAAAAAATGTCATAATGAACGATACTATAGAACGTATGACTTCTTTCATTGTAATGGATGTGCTTGAACGAGCTAACGAATTACAACGTGAAGGAATTGATGTTATTCATCTTGAAGTGGGTGAACCCGACTTCGATATGCCCGAATGTATTGCCCAAGCCGCTATTGAAGCGCATAAAAACGGAGCAACACACTATACACATTCATTGGGCGATCCTCAACTGCGTGAAGCCATTAGCGGATTTTACAAGCAGGAATACAATGTCATTGTAGACCCTGAGTGCATAGTTGTCACGTCCGGCTCCTCCCCTGCCATACTTATGGCTCTGATGCTTCTATGTCAGGTGGGCGACGAGGTCATCATGTCAAATCCGGGCTATCCCTGCTATCGCAATTTTGCTTTAGCGTGTCATGCCGAGCCTGTGTGCGTTCCATTGCACGCCGAATGCGACTTTCAGTACAATATAAATGATATAAAAGCCAAAATAACCGACCGAACAAAAGCCATTTTCGTCAATTCGCCCATGAATCCAACGGGAACTCTGGTAAGCGACGAAGTATACAAAGAGTTGGCAACACTAAATATCCCGATTATATCGGACGAGATTTACCACGGATTAGTCTACGAAGGTAAACCATCAACCATTCTGGAATTTACCGACAATGCATTTATTGTCAACGGTTTTTCCAAACGTTTTGCCATGACCGGATTACGCCTCGGCTATTTAATTGCTCCAAAAAAACACATGAGAGCCTTGCAAATATTACAGCAAAATCTATTTATTTGCGCACCAAGCACAGCTCAAAAGGCAGGCATAACAGCTCTTCGCGAAGCTAATCCCGACGTAGAGACGATGCGTAACATTTACAACGAACGAAGAATATTCATGATTAGACGCCTGAGAGAAATCGGATTCGTCATTTACACTGAGCCTCAGGGAGCATTTTATATTTTTTGCGACGCACGAAAATTCACCAACGACTCGTACCGGTTTGCCTTCGACGTATTGGAGAAAGCACATGTAGGCATTACGCCCGGCGTAGACTTTGGCACTGGCGGCGAAGGCTTTGTGCGTTTTTCGTATGCCAACTCAATAGAAAATATTCGGGAGGCAATGGATCGAATGGAACGATATTTACTTAACTTACAGTCCTAATCTGCAAGCCTAATGGCTGTTAGTCAGCCGCAAGTAAATTGATTCATATAATATATTCCGCTTTACAGTTTCTAATCCAAAAAAAAGTATTATATTTGCGGGCTCTAAAAGAGAAGTAATATTTAAGTCACATTTTTTAATTTAAGGAGGAAACAAACAATAGCTAAGCAATTAACCATCAGGCCTCAACGAGGACGGGTGAAAGAACAACCCAACCGGATAAACGAAAAGATCAAGGGTCTAAAAGAAGTTCGTTTAGTAGGTGATAATGTAGAACAAGGCGTTTTCTCGTACGAGGAAGCCATTCGTCTTGCAGATCAACTCGAATTGGATTTGGTAGAAATTTCACCAAATGCGGAACCGCCGGTTTGTAGAATTGTGGATTATCAAAAGTTTTTGTACCAACTAAAAAAACGTGAGAAAGAAGCTAAAGCTAAAACAGCCAAAGTTATCTTGAAAGAAATTCGTTTCGGTCCACAAACAGATGAACACGATTACAATTTCAAACTTAAACACGCAATCGGATTTTTGAAAGAAGGTTGCAAGCTGAAAGCATATGTATTTTTCAAAGGACGTTCTATCCTTTTTAAAGAACAAGGAGAAATTTTACTCCTTCGTTTTGCAAATGAACTGGAAGAATATGCTAAAGTAGACCAATTGCCAAAATTAGAAGGTAAGCGCATGATTATCATGATGTCGCCTAAACAAAAAAGCAAATAGTCATTAAACTCGGATTTTTACAACTAAAATATAGTAACAATGCCAAAAATGAAAACTAACTCCGGTGCTAAAAAAAGGTTCGCCCTTACCGGAACAGGAAAGATCAAAAGAAAACATGCTTTTAAAAGCCACATTTTGACTAAAAAGACAACAAAGCAAAAACGTAACTTGACTCACACTGCTCTTGTTCACAAGACAGACATGAACAACGTTAAAGCAATGCTTTGTTTGAGATAATAGTCTTTTTGTACTTTTCCAAACACATTTTCTCAGTCTAAATTCGAATGCCTTAGCCTCAAGTTCACAATAAAATGTGACGCTAACATTCACAAATCATTTAATTATGCCAAGATCAGTAAACCACGTCGCTTCACGTAAAAGAAGAAAAAGAATTTTAAGCCTCACAAGAGGTTATTTTGGAGGTCGCCGCAATGTGTGGACCGTAGCAAAAAATACATGGGAAAAAGGTTTGCAATATGCTTACCGTGACCGTAAAAACAAAAAACGCACATTCCGTGGCTTGTGGATTCAACGTATCAACGCTGCCGCACGTTTAGAAGGTATGTCGTACTCGAAATTAATGGGTGCTTTACACAAAGCCGGTATCGAAATGAACCGCAAAGTATTAGCTGATTTAGCTATGAACCACCCTGAAGCTTTCAAAGCTATTGTAACAAAAGCGAAAAACGCTTAAGACATTTAACCCTCGTCTGATTTTGTTTATTAGAAACAAAAACAATTTGATAAAAAAATACGATGTGAAAACATCGTATTTTTTTTGTTCTATATCTGAGCTATAATTAAAGACTCAACAGGTATTTTTTGAAGCCGGCAAAATCTTTCGATAATTCAAGACTTTGCTTCTCGCCTTTCATAAACTCTTGCAATTTCTGAGGAATATCTACTTTTTGACCAATGATACGCTCAACCGTTTCGAGGAACTTAGCCGGATGTGCTGTTTCGAGGAACACACCGGTTTCATTCAAACGCAAACCATCTTTTAAAGCCTGATAACCGCACGCTCCATGTGGATCGAGCAGATAGTCAGTTTCTTCAAAACAAGTCTTCAGAGCGACTGCAATTTGCTCATCATCATAACTTACACCACTAATCTCGGCTTTAATTGCCTCGTGGGAGTTTTCGTATAAATCGAGCACACGTGCAAAATTACTTGGATCACCCACATCCATTGCGTTAGCGATTGTTGAAATAGATGGACGAGGATTGTATTGGCCTGTTTGTAAATATTGCAGGAAAATATCGTTGCGATTATTTGCAGCAATAAATCGTTTAATAGGCAAGCCCATTCGTTTTGCAAAAAGTCCGGCAGTGATATTACCAAAATTTCCACTTGGAACACACATAACCACTTCCTTATTTTTATTCAACTTTTTCAGTTGAGCATAAGCATAAAAATAATAGAACGATTGCGGTAAAAAGCGTGCTACATTAATTGAATTAGCCGAAGTGAGCTTCATGTGCGCATTCAACTCTGCATCCATAAAAGCAGATTTCACCAAAGCCTGACAATCGTCGAAGGTACCATCTACTTCCAGAGCAGTAATATTCTGACCAAGAGTAGTAAACTGACACTCCTGAATCGGGCTCACCAATCCTTTTGGATAAAGCACGTATACATGAATGCCTTCTACGCCCAGAAAACCATTTGCCACTGCACTACCCGTATCACCGGAAGTTGCAACAAGTACATTTACTTTTGTTTTAGCTTGTTTTTGAATAAAATAACCCAACAAACGAGACATAAAGCGTCCACCAACATCTTTGAAAGCCAAAGTCGGTCCATGATACAGTTCTAAGCTGTAAATATTATCCGCAACAGGTACAATTGGCGTATCAAAATTCAGCGTTTCGTAAACAATCTTCTTCAACGCTTCAGCTTCCACATCTTCGCCAAAAAATGCATCGCCCACTGTGTAAGCAATTTCCTGAAACGACAAGGTTTCAATTGTATCGAAAAACGTCTGTGGTAATGCTTTGATACTGTTGGGCATAAACAAGCCTTTATCTTCGGCCAATCCCTTTACTACCGCGTCCTCTAAACTAACGCCCTCCACTTTTTTATTGGTACTGTAATATTTCATGATTTTCTTTAAAGCCCTATCTTTTCCAATACGGCAAATTTATTGTTTCCAGCGTTCTAAGCGCTTCATATTTCGTGTAAAAAGCCATGCTAAAAACTTCGGCATTCCTTGTTCCATCATTTTAACCTGGCAAAACTCTTGCATTTCTTCTACAGTTCCTTTAAAAAGGAAACTTCCGTATTGATAGCAATAACTGCAATACAAATAATTGCGTGTTCCATCTGCATTTCTACCACTTCCCTCGGTATCTTTTTTCATTGGCATTCCGCAACTTTGGCAGAATTTGTTTTTGTGACTCATAGTACATCTTAATAAGGTTCATATTCTAGGAAATTAATTGTAAACAGATCGGGAAATTATTTAATCAACTCGTGCATAAATTCTGCACCTTTCAACAAACCGTAACTACCTGTTTGTTGAGCAAATTCATCGTAAACCATCACATCATCAGCACTTTCGCCTGGTCGATAAATAATAAACGGAATTGGAGAAATAGTGTGCGTTTTAATAGCACAAGGTGTTGGATGATCTGGCAAAATGGCGATAGTTACCGGTTCATCCCAAGTTGAGACTTCCTCCAAAATTGGCTTCACCACTCGAGCATCCAGGTACTCTATTGTTTTTATTTTCAATGCTGCATCACCCTCGTGACCAGCCTCATCACTTGCCTCAATATGCAAATATACAAAATCTTTTTGACGTAACGCATCAATGGCTGCTTGAGCTTTTCCTTCGTAATTCGTGTCGTAAAGACCGGTGGCACCTTCCACTTCAATCACATCCAGCCCGGCATAAACACCAATTCCCTTAATCAAATCGACAGCCGAAATCACGGCTCCGCTTTTCAAATTATAGGTTTCCAATAAGGTTTTCATCTCCGGCTTATAACCCGGCGACCACAACCAAATACTATTTGCTTTATCTTTACCTGCAGCTGCACGTTTCATATTCACCGGATGGTTTTCCAACAAAGCTTGTGAACGCAATGTCAGTTCATTCAATAAATCAGCGGTGGCTTGTGCTTCAGCACTCTCAGCCTGTATCATCACATCGGCAAACGGAGTTCCGGGTACATCGTGAGGAGGAGTGCATTTCAGATGTTTATTTCCACCTTTCAATTTAAACAAGTGACGGTACGAAACCCCCGGATAAAAACTCACCAGATCAGTACCCAATTCTTTTTCCAAAAAAAGAATCAACTCTGTGGCCTCTTCATTGCTGATGTGTCCCGCTGAGTGATTCTTTATTTTTTTATCCGCTATGCAAATCAGGTTGCAACGCATGGCCATCTCGTTCGGCTCGATAGCCACACCCATACTCGCCGCTTCCAACGAACCACGTCCTTCAAAAACTTTGTTAACATCGTACCCAAGTACAGTAAGATTCGCGATTTCACTGCCGGGAGCGAAACCAACAGGAATAGTATCTAACATTCCATTTCGTCCCAAAGCCGCAACTTTGTCGATATTGGGTATATTGGCAACCTGCAGACAGGTTTTGTTTCCAAGCGATGCCATCGGCTCATCCGCCATACCATCGCCAAGTATTATTAAGTATTTCATATTCTCAACACCTAACCCTGAGGATTAGGTTACTTATTTTTTATTATTACGTTACTTCTACTCCAAAAAATCCCTGTAATTGGGAAGAGCATCTTCAAATTTCTGTTGCGTTTCGGCTAATGATAAATAGCTCTCTCCGCCGGCAGCATTGAGGTGACCTCCGCCGTTAAACAAATCAGTAGCTACTTTGTTTGCAGGGAATGTTCCTTGCGAACGAAGTGATATTTTTATCTTATCAGTATCCTCACGCATAAAGACCGAAAAATCAACTCCATGTACGGAAAGTGGAATATTTACAAAACCTTCAGCATCACCATTTACAAAGTTGAATTGTTTTAATTCGTCAGCAGAAACAGTTATCAATGCGGCACGATATTCGGGATAAATTTTCATTTTCTCATACAAGCAAAAACCCATTAGTCGCAATCTATCAGCCGAATAGGTATTAAACACCTTGCGGTATAAATCATCCTTATCAACGCCTAATTTTATCAGCTCTGCAATAATGATATAAATTTCCTGACTATTAGAATTGTAGGTAAACCCACCAGTATCAGTCATCATACCCGTATAAATACATTCGGCACAAGCCAGATTTATTTTCGAGAAATCGCCCATTCGGCAAATTAATCTAAAAATCAATTCGCTGGTGGAAGATATCTGAGGATAAGAAACAGCAACTTTTGCAAAATCAGCAGGGTGTAAATGATGATCTACCAATATTTTATCAGCAGGTGAAGCCAAAACAGCATCAGCCATTTTTGCCATACGGCTTGGCGTATTAAAATCGAGCGTGAAAATGAGTTCAGCTTCCCCAAAAAGTTCGTCTGCCTTCTCTTTACTATCTTCATATATCAATACTTGCTCTGCACCCGGCATCCAATTAAAGAAAGTAGGAAAAGCCGTTGGTACAATCACCACAGGTTCTTTTTCAATCGTCATCAAATAATGCCACAAAGCCAAAGTCGATCCCATTGCATCGCCATCAGGTCCAACATGAGCTACAATTACAATCTTATCAACGCCATCAATGGCCTTTTTTACTTTGGTGATAAGATCCTCGGCAATAATTTTAGAAATCATACAACAGGTTTTAATTTGAATACAAAAGTAGCAAAAAAAAAAGGATTTTTAGTGGATATACCGCCCTTGAAAGTTAATCTGTAAAATTCAACACGTAAGCACCTTCCTCTGCCACTGAATAAAAAGCAATATTTCTTGATTGGCAAGCCCTCTTTATGCTTTGCCTGTACCAATCGGAAATTGTTTTATCTACAATAATTTTACGTGGGTGCAAACACTCCAACACTTGCTCTATTTTGGGTTTCATTCCTCTTCCAATTATCAAATAATCTAACTTTAGGGGTTCAGAAAAGGTCTGTTTTCTCAGAAAATCGTTGCTCAGAATAAGAATTCGTGAACCTGCGAAACCACTAACGCCATCCGAGAACCATTCGTTTTGATGGATATAGTGCGGCTTCTCAAGTTTTTGATTTTGCCAGAATGCTTTTGCAATTCGCTCCATTTCTACTGAATCTGTTGTAAATACATAATTTCGATTACGATCAATAAAGTTTACATGCGTATTTTTTTGTCCGGCAAACACAATCATCCTTTTTGATGTCATGGTTTGATAATTTGTTTGCAGATTAAACACGCACGCCAATAAAACAGCTGATAATCCAACGACCAATGCAGAGAACTTTTTATAGAAGAAATAGGCCGAGAAACAAAAAATAGCCAAAAAGACAACAATAGTCTGTCGTATATCCAGGGAGATATGCGACAGTGAGTAAGGTAAATTCTGAACCCACACAATCAGAAAATTCAACAGCCAGAGCGACCATTTGAGTAAAAAAGCCACACCCGCTGACAAATACGGCACAAAAGAAGTCATCAACAACGCCATTGCCAGGTAAATAACGATAGTTGAGAGTGGAATAGCTACAAAATTTGTCAGTAAAAAATAGTTGGGAAATTGCTGAAAATAATAAAGTGTAAAAGGCATAGTACCCAACTGTGCAGCTAACGACACTGAAAACAAATCCCAAACAGCTTTAGAATATTTATTATTCGCAATATATAATTTACCGATGATGGGTTGAAAGAAAATAATACTTAATACCGCCGAATAACTTAGTTGAAAGCCAACATCAAACAGAAAATTCGGATTATACAGCAGCATGAAAAATGCCGACATGAAAATGGTGTTGTAAATTTGAGATTTCCGTTCGAAGCAAGTAGCAATAGCCACAAACGAAAACATGAGTGTGGCTCTCACTACTGCCGGCGATAATCCACTCAGAAATGCATACCCCCACAAAAACAGTGATATAAATATTGTTTTAATAACTTTCTGACGTTGATTTTTATTCAGAAATGACAATAAAAATGCCATCACCACATACACCACACCAACATGCATACCACTCACCGACAAAATATGCATCGCACCCGTCGCGCTGTAACTTGCGCGCAAATCGGGCTGCAACGCATCGGTGTAACCAAGCGTCAATGCGGCTAAAACGGCAAATTCATCGCCTTCAATATGAAACTCCCGATAAATATTCAGCAAATAATTCCGACAAATATCGGCCTGATGTTGAATCGAAAAGGCCTTATCTCTGTCAGTCATACGCCAAGTACCCGACGGAACATAGCAAACTGCACCCACACCCTGACGTTTAAGGTACGCCGCATAATCAAAACCATCCGGATTTAATGCTCTTTCGGGAGGTGAGAATTTAGCTTCAAGCATCAACCTGTCGCCAAACAAAAGCTTTGAAGCAGCACTATCTTTTTGCAAATACAAGATTGCTTTTCCGCGAGTAGTTACCCAGCCAGTTGAGTCAAAACACTGAATAACATCCACTTTACAGAGATATGATTTCGCTTTTTCGATAGGAGCAGCACTAAGTTCTACGCGATAAATACCCTTACTATTTAATCGTTGAAAGACATTCTCTTTTTCACGCTCACCACTCAAAAAATAGATCAGGACAAATAGAAACAAAAAAATTCCGAAGCCAAAAAGCCAACGGAATTGAAATTGCCGTTTGGGAATACGAATCACAAACGGTAGAACCAAAAGAATTATGGATAGGAAAAACATTGCATACAAACCCCACTGCTGAAAATCCACATATTGATAAACTATTATACCCAATATCAATGGTAGCAGCAATCGAAAAAAAGGAGTTCGTTGCAAAAAATCCATAGACTAACCTTTAAGCATATTATGAATTGTTTCGATTGGATTGTTGGCATTAAAAACAGCACTGCCTGCAACCAACACATTTACACCACTATCGAAAAGTTGTTGTGCATTCTGAACATTCACCCCACCATCCACTTCAATCACACAATGAGCATTTTTACGTTCAATCATTTCGCGTAATTCAGCAATTCGGGCATAGCTATCTTCAATAAACTGCTGACCGCCATAGCCTGCAAAAACAGTCATAAGTAGCACTAGATCAACCGTATCAACATAAGGTTCAAGAACACTCACCGGCACGTCCGGGTTGATGGTAATACCCACTTTTATACCTTCTGATTTAATCAGTTCAATTATTTCCAAAGGGTTTTCAACAGTTTCGTAATGAAAAGTCAGAATATCGGCACCGGCTTTTGCAAATCGGGTGATGTATTTTTCGGGATGGACAATCATCAAATGCACATCCAAGGGTTTATTACAATATTTATTTACAGCTTCCAACACAGGAAAGCCAAAAGATATGTTCGGCACAAAAACACCATCCATCACATCGATGTGCAACCACTCGGCTTCACTTGCATTAATCATTTTGCACGCTGCTTCTAAATTGCCAAAATCGGCTGATAATAAGGATGGTGATATAATTTTAGTCATAATTACAATTCAAATTTGAAAGGAAAAATTCGAGCTTTGTTGCTCCTGTAATTTCCTATGCAAATGTAATAAAAAAAAGACTTCCATGTAGTTGGAAGTCTCTTTTTATTAGTTTAAAAACAATTCAACGAACTGATTTTCGGCTATTTTCTCAGCCCTGTATGTGGCCGCAAATTGAAGAATCTTATTTAAAGTTGCTTGTTTTGGTTGCATTTGTAGTTGATTTTCAGCGTTCTTCTCTTGTTGGATTAAATCAGTTTTGTTTAATGGAGTAATCATTTTTTGCATAGGCAACATTTCAGTTTTTGTTTATAATACAACTAAAACGTATGGGCAATCAAAAAAGTATATACGCCATTAAAATAAATTCAATATCAACAATCTAAACAATAAAAAAGCAAAATACACAAATACAAATAACTGTAATATAAATGTTTACAATAAAATCTAAGCGAACAAGTCGATAAATTATTTTATTTCCAAATAAACATCTTTTTCTGCTGCAATGCGACGCATGTTCAATAATGCATAACGCATGCGTCCGAGAGCAGTATTAATGCTCACATCGGTTTTTTCTGCTATTTCCTTGAAGCTTAGATCCTCAAAATAGCGCATACGAATTACCTTTTGCTGAGTTGGAGGCAGGAAATTAATCAAATGCACCACATCATTCAACACTTGTTCATTCGAAATTGTGTCTTCAAAGCTTTTTTCGGCAAGTTTTGAGTTGTTTACAATATCGTAATCAACGGCATCAGCGGAAAATGTATTCTCATTTTTCTCGCGTCTGAAATGATCGATGATCAGATTGTGCGCGATGCGGTTAACCCAGGGCAAAAATTTGCCCGATTCAACATAGCGACCTTGTTGTATGGTTGCAATTGCTTTAATAAAGGTGTCTTGAAAAATATCTTCGGCGAGTTCCCGATTGCGAACGATCAAGTATATATAGGTATATGCTTTCGATTTGTATCGCAACAATAAAATTTCAAACGCTTTGTTATTACCACCTTCATACAATTTAACCAATTTGTCATCGGCTAACTGATTTAGAGTCTTCATTACTTTTATTTTTAAAATTATAAAGTAATATTGGGCAATAGGCGTTTAAATTTTAATGATTATTGAGGTTGTTTGCACTGCAAATATAGCGATTGTATTGAAAAGAAAAAACTTTTTGAGAAAATATTTGCAATTAAGAGCCATTTTTTTGCACAAAATGACATTTTTGGGTGAATTTTACTCCACCCAAAGCACTAAACCTTTCAAATATTCTCCTTCGGGATGATAAATATTGATAGGGTGATCGGCAGGTTGACTTAACTGATGTAAGATGCGCACGTTGCGTTTACTCTCGGCAGCAGCACTAAAAACAGCCAAACGGAACTGCTCTTTAGACACAACCTGTGAACATGAAAATGTAAAAACAATGCCACCTGGTTTAATTTGCTCAAATGCTTTTGCGTTCAACCGTTTGTATCCTTTGAGTGCGTTACGCAATGCTTCACGGTGTTTGGCAAATGCAGGCGGGTCGAGAATAATCAAATCATATTTTTGTTCGAAGGTATGAAGATTATTCAAATACTTAAATGCATCTTCGTCAAACGATTTATGACGTGAATCATTTGGATAGTTCAGCTCCACATTTTTGTCAGTCAAAGCAATGGCCTTCGTGGAACTATCCACGGAATGAACCACTTCAGCTCCACCACGTAATGCATACACCGAGAAACCTCCGGTATAGCAAAACATATTTAGGACCGATTTCCCTTTTGAATAGCGCTCCAACAACGAACGATTTTCGCGTTGATCGACAAAAAATCCGGTTTTCTGACCTCGTAGCCAGTCAACATGAAATTCCAGCCCATTCTCAATTGCCGAAAGTGAGGGAGTCTCTTCACCAATCAGATAGCCATCTTCGGGTGTAATTGGCGCATTAAATGGCAGTGTTGTTGCCGACTTGTAATACACATGTTTTACTTGCGGAACATTTTCAACAATGGCTTTAGCCAGTATTTCACGCGTTTCGTGCATACCTACCGAGTGTGCCTGCATCACAGCCGTTTCATCGTACACATCCACAATAAGACCCGGCAGTGAATCGCCTTCGCCATGAACCAAGCGATATGTATTGTTTTTCTTCGGATCAACCAATCCCAATGACACACGCATGGCATAGGCTAATTGTATTTTGCGGCTCCAAAAACTATCGTCAACATCCAACTTGTCGAAAGAAACAACACGTACGGCTATACTGCCAATTTGATAATGACCGATGGCCAAAAAATTGCGCTGATTATCCAGTACTTCCACCAAATCACCTTCGGCAGGTTTTCCTTCAATTTTCTGAATTGCACCGGAAAAAACCCATGGGTGAAAACGTTTTAAACTTTCTTCTTTCTTTGGTTTGAGTTGTATGATAATCATTTTTGTAGTGGCGAGTTTTTAGTAACAAGTTAAATTTGAGAAGTTGAATTAAATTGAGGGGTTAGCATCACTCATGGCCGATTCAGCGAGTCGGTTTTGAATCTGTTGCTCACGCAATTCACGTTGTTCCTCAGCCTGTTCCAATAATATTTGATCCAGTTGCTTTTTGCTCAGCTTCTTTTCATTCATTAGTTGCAGGTATATTTGCAAGCTGGCCCAGGCATCCGTTGCAGCGTATCGTTGTTGTTGATCGCTCAGTTCTGGATTTTCCCAGTTTGTCAGTCGTTGAGATTTTGAGATTTTTTTTCCAAAAATAATGGCATAGACTTTCTGTAAGCTCAACTCCATTATGCCATAATGCTGGGCAATGGTTTGTATATCAATAAAGCCGGCCGGTTTAAAAGTATGTCGCTTATTCAAACCAATCAAATCATCGCGTAGCGAAAGACCAATTTTTTGAATTTTCTGATCGGCCAAAAACTCAGCCAAAGCAGCAGGAAAGTCGATTAAATTGAGTCGAAACAAAAAACAATGATCCAGGGTAGAGATTTGCACCAACGATACTTTGTGATGTGTGCCTCGGGTAAACGACGGTTTTGTCTCTGTATCAAGACCCACAACATTGCTTTTACGAAGCTCTTCGATGGCCGGATTTACTTTGGACAAATCATCAACCAAAGTTATCTTACCTTCGAAAATCACTACCGGCAAGGTATTTACCTCTTCCTTTGTTATTTTTGTTTTAAACATACAATTGCATTACAATATGTTACCAAATTCATCCTCTTCATCATCGTGAAGAAAATTCAGAAACGAGTTTCTATCTATTTTTTTTGCAGAAGCCTCTTTTTCATCCGCTTCTTCGACTCCAAATCCATCGCTGAAGCGTAAAGCATGTAAAGCCCTCATGGCATTCAGCAGTTTTTGTCCCCAATGCTGACCGAATGCTTCGAGACAAACCACCAAAGCATCGTTCATTATATCTACTTCGCCCAGCTGAAAATTGGCTGCGAAATCTTTCAATTCCTGATAAATATCAGCAATGTTTTCCGACACAAAAGCTGCAATCGGGGTATCGCTCAAGGACATATCGGGATGAAAAACCTCCAGGTACGAGTCGTCAGCTCCCAACAATTGCTCCACTTGTTCACGCACAAATAAGTAATCTTCTTCGGTCACAAAACGCTCGGCGCCTTTGTCGAATACACTTGCGGGAATATCTATGAGCGAGGCTTTTAAATAGAGAAGCGGAAATAATTTTACGGATTTAACGACAAAATCTTCACGCGAAAAATCGGTAGCGTGCTCCAGAAACAAACATGTTTCGGCGGCTACGGTGACAAATTCGATGACGTTTTTGCTGTAAACTATATGATCGGGGAGTTGGTCTAAATCCATTTTCGGTATAAAAATTAATAAACAGTTGCAAAAGTAGCAAAAAATATCCACTTATCGGCACGAATTCAGTGCTTTTCAATCCTGCTAATGCACATACAAATATAATAAATTGCCCGTAAATAAATGTGCTTCCACGCAAAAACAAAGTTCATTGTCAACTGTTTTATTATTAAATAAAGATTGAAATTGTCATTACATTCTCAACAATACAACTATCTTTGTAATTAATAATTCTCAATTAATAATTTTCAATTTTAATCACTATGGAAGACAAGCTTATAACATTAAAAAATTACGAAACAATGGTGGAAGCCTTGTTCGATCAGGAATTATTGAAAGAAAACAACATCGACAGTTCTATCAACAATGAAGATTCGGTGGAGTTATTGCCAATGTTTGGTGAGATTAACGACGGATTGAGAATTGTTGTTTTTGAGAAAGATTTCGAAGAAGCCATCAAAATACTGGAAGACTACAAAAATTCTATTGACAATTGAGTTCTTCACCGATTCAATAGTTCTACCATTTTTCTGCCGAAAACAGGATGTACCAGCTCAGGTGCTATTTCGGTCAAAGGAATAATTACAAAATCCCGTTCTGCGATAAGTGGATGCGGGATTTTTAATGTTGGCTGGTCGATAATTAAATTATCGTACAACAGAATATCAATATCAATCAACCTATCGGAATATCCGCTTATTGTCTTAGCAGTACGCCCGAGACTTTTTTCAATCTCCTGCGTTTTGCTCAGCACATCAAAAGGTGTAAGATTTGTATCAATTAATACCACCGCATTCAGGAAGTCATTATCCGACTCAAAACCCCAGGGTTTAGACGTATAAAATGTTGATGACCGAATTACAAATCCTACCTCCTGCGACAAAAAAATTATTGCATCGTTCAGATTACGCTCCTTTTCGCCCAAATTTGTACCAAGACCCAGATATACTAATGCCATAAAGTGAAGTTTGGTGCAAAGGTAAGTCTTTTAGGAGTAAGAGACAAGAAGTTAGAGGTAAGGAATGTGTCAGTGATTAAAAACTTATACCTACAAGCAAAGTTATGCCTTCCCTACCCTACAATCATATTATTCCCAATACTTACTTCTTGCCTCTGACCTCTTGCTCCTACATTTCCTGCCATATCCTGCCCTTTTGTCAGCATTTTCTGACTAAACATCTCCCCTATTCTGACTTTTTCTGACAAATTCAGATTTCTGACCACCAATTTGTAGTTGGCACATCCTTTGTAAAATGTGAAGCGTACTAAAAAACATATCAGAAATAACTGAAAAAATAAAATAATAAAAAAGATTATGGGAAAAATTATTGGAATTGACTTAGGAACCACCAACTCGTGTGTTTCTGTAATGGAGGGTAACGAACCTATCGTTATCTCAAACAGCGAAGGAAAACGTACCACTCCTTCCGTAGTAGGATTTATTGAAGGTGGCGAACGTAAAGTGGGTGATCCTGCAAAACGTCAAGCCATTACCAACCCAACTAAAACTGTATTTTCTATCAAACGTTTTATGGGTGAAACCTATGACCGTTTGACGAAAGAAATCGGACGTGTGCCATTTAAAGTAGTAAAAGGCGACAACAACACTGCTCGTGTTGACATCGACGGACGTATGTATTCTGCTCAGGAAATTTCGGCTATCATTCTTCAAAAAATGAAAAAAACAGCTGAAGATTATCTTGGAACTGAAGTAACCGATGCAGTTATCACTGTACCTGCTTACTTTAACGATGCTCAACGTCAGGCAACTAAAGAGGCCGGCGAAATTGCAGGTTTGAATGTTCGTCGTATTGTAAACGAACCAACTGCTGCTGCTTTGGCTTATGGTTTGGACAAAACAAACAAAGACATGAAAATCGTGGTCTTCGACTGCGGTGGTGGTACTCATGACGTTTCTGTACTTGAGCTTGGCGATGGTGTATTTGAAGTAAAATCGACCGATGGTGATACTCACCTTGGTGGTGATGACTTTGACCACCGTATTATCGACTGGTTGGTACAAGAATTCAAAAACGAAAACAGCAATATCGACCTTAGCAAAGACCCAATGGCTTTGCAACGTTTGAAAGAAGCTGCTGAAAAAGCAAAAATCGAATTATCGAATACAACTTCTTCAGAAATCAACTTGCCATATATTATGCCTGTTGATGGTGTGCCACGTCACTTGGTACGTACATTAACCCGTGCTAAATTCGAGCAATTAATTGACGATTTGATTCAACGTACTATCGACCCTTGTAAAACAGCATTGAAAAATGCAGGTTTGAGCATCAGCGATATTGACGAAATTATTTTAGTAGGTGGTTCAACACGTATCCCTGCTATCCAGACAGCTGTTGAGAAATTCTTCGGAAAAGCGGCTTCAAAAGGTGTTAACCCTGACGAAGTTGTTGCTGTAGGTGCTGCTATTCAAGGTGGTGTATTGACAGGTGAAGTAACCGATGTATTGTTGCTTGATGTTACTCCACTTTCGTTGGGTATCGAAACTATGGGAAGTGTAATGACACGTTTAATCGAGTCGAACACAACTATTCCAACTAAAAAATCGGAAACATTTACAACTGCTGCCGACAATCAACCTTCTGTAGAAATTCATATCCTACAAGGTGAGCGTCCAATGGCTAATCAAAATAAATCAATCGGTCGTTTCCACTTGGATGGTATCATGCCTTCTCGTCGTGGTGAACCACAAATTGAAGTAACTTTTGATATTGATGCTAACGGGATCTTACACGTTTCGGCTAAAGATAAAGCAACCGGCAAAGAACAACGTATTCGTATCGAAGCATCATCTGGTTTGAGCGATGCAGAAATCAAACGTATGAAAGACGAAGCTGCTGCTAATGCTGACAGCGATGCTAAAGAAAAAGAAAAAATCGACAAATTAAACCATGCTGACAGCTTGATTTTCCAAACAGAAAAACAACTTTCTGAAATTGGAGATAAAATCCCAGCTGACAAAAAAGGCCCGATCGAAGATGCTTTGACAAAATTAAAAGCTGCTCACCAGGCACAAGACATTGATGCTATCGACGCCGCAACTAACGAAGTAAACACTGCGTTCCAAGCTGCAAGCCAGGAGATGTACAATGCTCAAAATGCACAAGAAGGTCAGGCACAACCTAACGCCGGCGGACAACAAAGCCAAGGCAACAAAGAAGGTGATGTAACTGATGTTGACTTCGAAGAAGTGAAATAATAGACCTCACCCCTAACCCCTCTCCTCAAGGAGAGAGGAATAAGATAGAAACCGCCCCATCTGAGATTTCAGATGGGGCGGTTTTGTTTTGATATTGCAGTACCTAAATATATTTTTTTGATTTTTATCAGAAAAAAAAACAGCTAGCGCGTTGACAGAATAAAGGAAGAATAACCTACAAAAAAACTTTACTAAGGAGCAGCAATTTAAATATGCATAGATGCTTCATGCTTTCAGTCTTAGAATAAGTTGGTTAGATTGCGTGAATTGATTCTCTATTTTTTTTATCACAAAACATTATTTTTAAAATTTTATCAACAAAATTTTGTAAGTTTGTAAATTAAATATTTTAAAAAATCTAATCCAACAGATATTTGTTTATAATGCAAATATTACCTTATCCATTCTATGTCAACACAAAACGGCGACTTTGAAAATATGGAAGAAATATGGACTTCTAATTTAAAAAAACGTATTAAACAAACAAGTCTCAAACAGGTTATTTTCCTTAGTGGGATCAGCAATGCCAATGATTTATCAAGACATTTGGCATCGAGAAAAAAAGTGGAAACTCTTTTGTCGGATTCTAATTTTGCACTCACTACAACAAAGGCTGCGATAATAGTCGGTTCAGGAAGTGTTTCGTTTGAAATCATTAGCGATTTAATCAAGAAATTACCTTTTATGATTGCATCGCGTTGGCTAAAATATAATATGAACCCATAGTTGCGGTAATTGGCAAAACTTAAACTTAAAATATTACGATTATATACAGAAATGTAACTACCCGGAGAAGCATGGTTGGAATTTCAAATTGACGAAGATAATTGTCTTATACAGACAGTAAGCTTTTGACCACCAAGCTTATTCGGCAGATTGTATTGGTACTCGGCACTTCTGTTTCGTGGATTCATATTCAAAGGAATAATAAATAAAATTGCAGTAATAAATTAGGAAACACTCAAAAAACAGCCTATATCAGAAGAGAAAAAACAGCTAAACGAATCGAAATGTAAAATAAGTAACCTTCATCGTGTTTTTAATTATCGAACAATTAAACAAATGACAATGGATTTATACACTGAAATATCTTTTAAAACGAGCAAGATAATTACCCAAAGGTATAGCACTTCATTTTCTATAGCTGTAAGCTTTTTGCCTCAGGAAATGCGACAAGCAATTTATAGTATATATGGTTTTGTAAGGTTAGCCGATGAAATTGTAGATTCATTTCATTCCATAAATCAAAAACTGGTTTTGGCTAATTTTGAGCGTGATTTTTATGATGCTATGGCCAATGAAATCAGCATGAACCCTGTATTACATTCTTTTTCTATTACGGTAAAAAAATACAACATACCCACTCATCTGATTGACTCTTTTTTAAAAAGCATGAAAACAGATTTGAACAAGCAAATTTATAGGAATAATTCTGAATTAAAAGAATACATTTATGGATCGGCAGATGTTGTTGGTCTAATGTGTTTAATGGTATTTGTAAATGGGAATACACAACTTTACAATGAATTAGAAAAACCGGCTATGAAATTGGGATCTGCTTTCCAGAAAGTAAATTTCTTGCGCGATTTGAAAGCAGATATTGAAGATTTAGACAGAACGTACTTCCCTCAATTTAATACAAATAGCTTTAATGAAGACATAAAAAATGATTTAATTATAGATATTGAAAATGATTTTAAAGAAGCAAAAGAAGGCATCAACAGGTTACCCGGAAAATCAAAACTTGCCGTTTATATAGCCTTTATTTATTATACAAAATTATTGCAAAATTTGAAGATTATTCCGGCCAATGAATTACTGGAAAAACGGATTCGGGTTTCAGACTCAACCAAACTAATGTTACTCTGTAAAGCATATTTAAAATTCCAACTCAATATTATTTAAAAGAATACGCAAATGGAAGAAAATGTTATATTAGTTGATGAAAAGGATAATGAAATCGGATTAATGGCTAAAACAGAAGCCCATAAAAAAGCATTATTACATAGAGCCATTTCAGTGTTTATTTTTAATTCGGCTGGTGAATGGCTGTTGCAACGCAGAGCATTTAACAAGTATCACTCTGGTGGGTTGTGGACAAATGCTTGCTGCACGCATCCGTTCCCCAACGAAAGCAATATAGATGCGGCAAACCGCCGTTTGAAAGAAGAAATGGGAATGCACTGTGCATTAAAAGAGTTGTTTAGTTTCACATACAAAGAGGCGTTGGATAACGAGCTTACCGAACATGAACTCGATCATGTTTTTATAGGAACAACAGATCTAATCCCCAATATCAACTCCGATGAAGTAGCAGAATATAAATATATTAGCTGCGACGATTTAATCCGGGACATTCAAAAGAATCCAAACAACTATACTGTCTGGTTTAAAAAAATAATTGAACGTGTAAGCGATTTAATTACAAAAACAAATTGATAACTAATGGTGTTTTTATCAATATGGTTAGTAAGTATCTTGCATCTTTTAAAAACATTTGTTGATATACATAACATTCCGCTGCAAGATGCATTGCTGCAAATTGGAATTCATATCGTTTTTCATATATCGGCAGTTCTTTTGGCTTATGCTGACAAATTAATGCATTCGTACGATAGTGATAGCGGACATTAAAGAAGTACACATGAATAAATCGGTTACTATTGAGACTTATGTGCAAGAAGCACTTCAATCCTGTACATTCGCAGTTTTGGCCACAGAGGGCGAAGGACAACCTCACGCGAGTTTGGTTGCTATCACTCCGTCAGATGATTTCAAAGAGCTTATTTTTGCAACATACCGAAGTACCCGCAAATATAATAACCTGACAAAAAATGGAAAGGTTGCTGTTTTGTTCGAAAACAGATGTGCTAACAATATAAGACAACAAGACATAACTGTATTAACAGCTTTTGGTAATGCCGAAGAGCTAAACAATGAAGCATTTGAACCGGCATTTGAATCGCACGTGTTTAAACATCCTGAACAACGCACTTTTCTATCATCAAAAGATTGTGCGATCTTTCGGATTAAAGTTGCTGCATATCAATTAGTATTGGGAATAGACGATGTAAACTGGTGGGAAATAAATGAATAAATCTAATGACAAAATCTAACATTATCAAACTTATATTGTCTCTCATATTGCCTTTGAGCATAGGAGCTTTCGCAGGAATGTTCACATCAGAAGCTATTCCGGGGTGGTACGCAACGCTTAATAGGCCATCGTTCAATCCGCCCAATTGGCTATTTGGACCTGTTTGGACAACCCTTTACATACTTATGGGAATTTCCTTTTATCTAATTTGGAAACAAGAAAAAAGCAAAGAACGAAATTTTGCGATGCTGACTTTTCTCATTCAGCTTGCTTTAAACTTTGCATGGAGTTTTATTTTTTTCTATTTCAATAAAATTGGTTTTGCATTTGCCGAAATTGTCTTATTATGGCTGAGCATTGTGCTAATGATGATTAGGTTTTACAAAATCAAACCAATAACAGCATATATCAATATTCCATATTTATTATGGGTAAGCTTTGCCTCCATGCTCAATTTAAGCTACTATCTACTTAATTAAAAGAGAATAACACATGATAAACATCCTATTACTAATCATTTCTTATTTCTTTATGGAATTTGTGGCATGGTCGAACCATAAATACATAATGCATGGTTTTTTGTGGAAATGGCATAAGGATCATCACCGAAAAGACCACCAGCATACTTTGCCAGTAAAAACCGAAGATAAACGATTTGAAAAAAACGACTTGTTCTTTTTAATATATGCCATACCAGCCATTTTACTAATGATTATCGGGTTTTCATTTCAGTTATTTCCTTTGGTTTATATAAGCATTGGCATTACTTTATATGGTTTCACCTATTTTATTATTCACGATATAATTATTCATAATCGATTACAGATTCCATTTTTAAGAAAGAATCCGAATTTTTATATCAGAGCAATTATCAAAGCACACACCGCTCACCATTGGCCCAAGAACAAGAAAGATTTTCATAATTATGGCCTATTGGTTTTTCCATTCAGATATTTTAAAAGTTGAGATATGCCGTTATATTCAATATTATTACTTTCCTCCATTTTAGTCCCTTTGACTTTGAGTTTTGACAAAAAACTTCAATTTTACAAGCAATGGAAATATCTATTTCCGTCATTGATTATCGTAGCATTGTTTTATATTACATTTGATATTTATTTCACCAAATTGGGAGTATGGGGGTTTAATCCGCGTTATCATTCAACTATCGTATTCTTTAAATTACCAATAGAAGAATGGTTGTTTTTTATTATTATTCCTTATGCAAGTATTTTTTTACACGATGCTATTGTTTTGTATTTTAGCCAATTTCGAATTAGGAATAGATTGACAACCTATCTTTCTGTCGGTTTGATTTTGCTGTCTTTCAGTATAGTAATATTTAATCTTGAAAAATCCTACACAACATATATTTTCTCGTTGGTAATTCTGGTCCTCTTGTTCTCATTTTTCGACAAAAGCAACATGATGAATAATTATTACTGCACATTTCTGGTGATACTTATTCCATTTATACTTGTAAATGCTATTTTAACCGGCAGTTTTATAGCCGAACCTGTTGTGTGGTACGATAACACTGAAAACCTGGGGATACGTATTCTAACAATCCCTATTGAAGATTTTGGCTATGCATTTAGTCTTATTTTATTCAGCCTATTATTAAGAGACAAACTGAAAATTTTTAGTGTTGGCTTACGAGCATAATAATTTTGAAGATATTAGCATGAGGTATAAAGCAATAAGTATATTTTTCGTCATTTTTTATACTGTAGGCGTTATCGGTATGGCTTTACCGTTTACATTTCCACTGTTTATAAAACTAATTCCCTTTGCACTCATCTTAAGTTTTGTAGCACTCATGTTCTTCCACTCAGGTAAAATTGATTTGAAAACAATATTGTTTTTCTTGTCAATATACGTTATAAGCTTTACAGTTGAGGCAATTGGCGTAACCACAGGACAAATATTTGGTTACTACAGTTACGGGAACGGTTTAGGCCTTAAATTATTTGAAACGCCATTCATTATTGGCGTAAACTGGCTTTTTATGCTTTATACCACTTCGGCAGTGGTTGAAAGGTGGAAGCTTCACAGCGTTTTCAAAATAATAGTAGCTGCTTCAATTATGTTGTTGTACGACCTCGTTTTGGAACAAGTAGCACCCAAACTAGATATGTGGCATTGGAAAAACGAAATCATTCCTTTTCAGAACTACATGGCCTGGTTTGCTTTGGCGCTGATTTTCCATTCCGTACTTAAAATATTAAATATCAAAACTCAAAATAAATTAGCCTTACAAATACTGGGGTGTCAATTCCTATTTTTCTTATCATTATATATCTTGTTTAAGCTAACACAATGATACTAAAAGCAAAACATAATTTCATCGTATATCCATTTTTCAAGTGGTATGCCGGTTTTCTAATTAGGAGGCACAATAGCACTGTGAAAATAATAGGAGAATTTAAGGACAGAAGCCTTCCTGTTTTACTTATTTCTAATCACATAAGCTGGTGGGATGGCTTTTGGGCAATGTATATCAATCAGAATGTGCTGCATCGTAAGTTCCATTTTATGATGCTTGAAGAACAACTTCGCAAGTATTGGTTCTTCAACTTTACGGGTGGTTTTTCGGTGAATAAGAGTACAAAAAGCATTGTGGAAACTTTGAATTATACTTCTGGCTTACTGACAGATAAGGAAAATATGGTGCTCATTTTCCCGCAGGGGGAAATACAAAGTCTGCATAATCAGAGCATACAGTTTGAAAGAGGATTGGAACGCATTCTGAGAAACAAGGAAAACGCAGTACAAGTGGTATTTTTAGTGAATTTGATTGATTATTTCTCAAATCCAAAACCGGGTATCTATTTTCATATTAGGGAATATACCGAAGGGGCTTTCGACCTAAAATCTATTCAGCAACACTATACTGAATTTTACGCAGATTCGGTGGGTAAACAAATGACTTTCAATCAATAATCAATGATTTATCTGGCTTATACTATATTCACATTCTCACTTATTCAACTGATAGTTGCAATAATTAATTCGGTGTATATTCAACTGCCAAAATCAGGCATTTGTAATTTCAATGGGCTGGTTTCAGTTTTAATACCTGCTCGTAACGAAGAGAGCAACATAGCCAATTTGTTATCGGACTTACAAACCCAGGATTACTATAACATTGAGATATTAGTTTTTAATGATCTTTCGACTGATAGAACAAAAGAAATAATATCTCAAATTGCCAAAACCGATAAAAGAATTCAATTGCTAAATTCCGAAGGTTTGCCCGAAGGTTGGTTGGGCAAAAATTATGCCTGCCACAGTTTATCAAACATAGCAAAGGGGGAATATCTATTGTTTTTAGATGCTGATGTTCGCATTAAAAATGGGATTATTTCAAACTCAATTTCACTGGCCGAAAAGCATGAAACAGGCTTGCTTTCTATATTTCCAAAACAAAAGATGGCAAGCCTGGGTGAGTATCTGACAGTACCTATTATGAACTATATTTTGTTGACGCTATTGCCTTTGGTATTGGTTTTAAAATCAAAATTCGCATCAATGGCTGCTGCTAATGGGCAGTTTATGTTATTCGAAAGTGCGAAATATTTAGAAACTTTGCCTCATGAAAGATTCAAGAACAATAAGGTTGAAGACATTGAAATCGCCCGTTATTTTAAACAAAAAAATATTCCTGTCGTTTGTACGCTGGGCGATGATACAATTGAGTGCCGCATGTACAATGGTTTTAATGAAGCGGTGAATGGTTTTTCGAAAAATGTGGTAACCTTTTTTGGTAATTCTTTTTTTACAGCCATCTTATTTTGGGTAGTAACTACATTCGGCTTCTTAGTTATTTTAAGCGAATTATCTACAGTCCTGTTATACACATTTTTAATTATAGTTTTAGCTACCAGAGTAGTAGTTTCATTTATCAGCAAGCAAAATATTTTTCTAAACTTAATATTACTCGTACCACAACAAGTTATCCTCGGATTTCTTATTTATAAAGCAATAATTTACAAATTCAACAAACAATTGAAATGGAAAGGAAGAACTATCTGACATTGACTATTTTACTTTTGTTTGGTTTTTTGAGTATATATGCTTCCAATAAAACCGAAATATACAAGGCTTATATTAGCAATGATATGAATCTGTGGAAAAAGACAATAGACGAAATGGATCAACAAAAATCGAAAAGCAATGATGTTAGATTAGAATTGCTCAATTATCAATATGGTTACATAGCTTGGTGTATTGGTAATAAAAAGAGTGAAACCGCTGAAAGTTACATTGAATTAGGCGAAAAGAACATTCAAGTGCTCGAAAAAACGAATGGTTATGCTTCGTTCGTTAATTCATACAAATCAGCTTTTTATGGATATAAAATTGGACTTAATAAACTAAAAGCACCATTTATCGGACCAAAGAGCGTGGAGTGTGCCAAAATGGCAATGAAACAAGATGCCAACAATCCGTACGGGTATATCCAATATGCCAATTCTCAATTTTATATGCCAGCTGTTTTTGGCGGTTCTAAAAAAATTGCTTTAGATTATTATACTAAAGCTAAAAATTTGATGGAAATAAATCATCAAAAGATAATTCAAGATTGGAATTATTTGAGCTTGTTATCTATGATAGCAAAAACTTATACGGAATTGAAAAATTTCAATCAAGCTAAATTATGCTACGAAAAAATTCTAAAAATTGAACCAGATTTTTTATGGGTGAAAAACGAGTTATATCCCGATTTACTAAAAAAGATAAAATAAAATCTATGAATAAGAATGTATTGATAGTGGGTGCCGGTCTGGGTGGTTTAGCAACAGCTTTACGATTGGCAAAAAAAGGCTTCAAAGTGGAGATTATTGAAAAAAACAGTCAAGCAGGTGGTCGTTTAAATCAAATTAAGAAAGATGGGTTTACGTTTGACACAGGCCCCAGTTTCTTTAGTATGTCATTTGAATTTAAGGAGTTTGCTAAGGATTGTAACATTCAGCTTCCGTTTAAATATGTAGAGCTAGACCCTTTGTATACTGTAAACTTTAGCGACAATCCCAAAACTTTCTATCTGTATAAGGACATAAAAAAACTGTCAGAACAATTCAAAGACATAGAACCTGATTTTGAAGAAAAAATGACGAAGTATCTTGCTAAATCAGGTGCTTTATTTAACGATACGGTTGATTTAGTTATCAAAAACAATTTCGATTCTATTTTTGCGTACATCATCACTTTAATGCGCGTAAACCCAACGCATATACCGGTGTTGTTCCGTAGTTTCTGGCAAGAGGTGAAGCGAAATTTCACTTCGAAAGAAGCACAACAAATTGTATCGCTGGTAGCATTTTTCTTGGGACGAACCCCTTTCGATACCATGGCAATTTATACCCTGCTTTCATACACCGAATTTAAGCACGATGGTTATTACAATGTGGAAGGTGGAATGTATAAAATTGTTGAAGGAATTGTTGAGGAATTAAAAAAAGAAAATGTAAAAATCACATACAATACCGAAATCGTTGATTATGTTGGGAAAGGCAAAAAACTGGAATACTTATTAGATAGCAATGGAAATAAATGGAGCGCTGACGCAGTATTGATAAATGGAGATGCTGCTGTATTCAGAAGCAGGGTATTTAAACGTGAAAAATATTCGTTAGAGAAGCTCGATAAAATGAACTGGACGATGGGTTACCTCACATTTTATATTGGTTTAAAATGTAAACTCCCAAAAGTGAACCATCACAACTATTATTTAGGTGCAAATTTCGAAGAATATGCCAACAATATAATGCAAAATCCGGATACGCTACAGAAGCCATATTATTATGTCAACGTATTGTCCAAATATAACTTAGAGTGTGCACCTGAAGGTTGCGAAAGCTTGTTTTTTGTATGCCCGGTTCCCAACTTGCTCAACAAACTCAATTGGGATGATAGAGATGCAATTGTGGATAGTATTATTGCCGATTTTTCGAAAAGGATAGATAAAAACATAGCCCCCGAAATAATATCAAAAACAATTTACACACCCAAAGAATGGGAAAGTCAGTTCAATTTACACAGGGGAAGTGGTTTAGGTTTGTCGCACAGTATGAACCAAATTGGAGCATTCAGACCTTCAAATTTTGATGAAAAGTTTAAAAACGCATTTTATGTTGGAGCTTCAACTATACCAGGTGCCGGACTTCCAATGGCAATTATAAGTTCTAAACTGGCATTTGAAAGAATTGAGACATTTTTCAAGTGATAAATCCTTCGATTTTAATTTTTCATTTATCTCGAAAGATCTGAAACACAAGCCTACCGGATAATAAGAAACCGCCCAACTTGATAAAATTCAAGTTGGGCGGTTTTATTTTGTATCACAAGTTAGGACATAAAAAAAACTTCTGCTATCTTTCGATAACAGAAGTTCTTATTGTGTTTTCAGAAAAACTGATTTTAGTTTTTTGGAAGTGCTTCTTTGACAACCATTGGGCGACCATCAAATTCAGCTCCGTTTAGTTCAGAAATGACTTTCTTAGCAGCTTCGTCATCTGACATTTCTACAAATGCAAACCCTTTAGATCTGCGAGTCTCGCGATCGATGATAAGTTTACATGAATCTACCTGACCGTATTCTGCAATTGCTTCTTGAAGGTCGTTTTCTCTAACATTGTAACTTAAGTTACCTACGTAAATGTTCATAAATATAAAAAATTAATTGTAATAAAAGAGAAGTAGAGAAACGAAGGTATGACAAATTCTAATCAAAAGATAGGAGTCGGAAATAAACAAACGAAAAAATACATTTTCTTTCGGGTACAAAGATACGCAATTTATCTGGATTTCACAATTTCTTTCATTATTCGTATTTCTGACATAAAAAAACACACAAATAAAAAGGACTTACATTCCTGTATACACCTTGTTGATTGGGATAATCGGTGATATTAGCTTGTAGAACTCTGATTGATGCACGTGTCGAAAACAAAAGGCAGCGCCCGTTTAAAGGCGATGCCATTTAATTAAAAGAATAATTTAATAATTGATTCTTTAATAAACGTATTCCCCACTGAGAATGTTGTAACTTTGTATCACACGAAAAACGAACTGGATTTTCATAAAAAACTCATCAACAAATAGATATTATGGCACATAAAATTGAAAAAATAGAGCTTGACTTCTTGACTATTGATGATTATCAGGAGCTAAAGCAAGCTATGATTATAGCTTATCACGCCATCCCCAACCCATATTGGGAAGAGCACCAGATAAAAACCTTACTTACCAAATTTCCCGAGGGTCAAATAGCCATTAAAGCGGATGGTCATATTGCCGGATGTGCGCTATCGATTATTATTGACCATGAGCAGTTTGAAGAACTACACACCTATAAAAGAATAACCGGTAACTACACGTTCAACACGCACAGTAAAATTGGTGATACTTTGTACGGCATCGATGTGTTTATAAAACCTGAATTCAGAGGCCTCCGGCTGGGGCGCCGATTGTACGATTACCGGAAAGAGCTTTGCGAAAAGCTAAATTTAAAAGGAATTGAATTTGGCGGACGCATTCCGAATTATCACAAATACGAATCGGAATTGAGCGCCAAACAATATATCGAAAAAGTAAAATCGAGAGAGATATCTGACCCGGTGCTGAACTTTCAGTTATCGAACGATTTTTATCCGGTGAGGGTGCTGAAAGGATACCTGGAAGGCGATAAAGCGTCGAGCGACTATGCCGTTTTACTGAAATGGGATAATATCTATTACGAAAAACCATCGAAAAGGGCTCTCGAGATAAAGAAAATTGTTCGTTTGGGGTTGGTTCAATGGCAGATGCGCCCGTACAAAGACATCACCGAGTTGATGCAACAAGCAGAATATTTTGTGGATACGCTGAGCGCATATCACAGCGACTTTGCCTTATTTCCCGAATTCTTTAATGCTCCTTTGATGGCTGAGTTCAACAAACTTGGTGAGGCGGAAGCCATCCGTAAACTGGCAGACTATACCAAACTTATTGTGGAGGAATTTTCGAAGCTATCCATTTCCTACAACATCAATATCATTACCGGAAGCATGCCTGAAATTGTGGGCGATACGCTTTATAATGTGGGGTATTTATGCAAACGCAATGGTACAGTGGAGCGCTATGAAAAACTCCATATTACACCCGATGAGCTAAAAAGTTGGGGGATGAAGGGTGGAAACACCTTACAAACTTTCGATACCGACTGCGGGAAAATAGGTATTTTAATTTGTTATGATGTAGAATTTCCGGAACTAAGCCGCCTGTTGGCCGACGAGGGGATGGATATTTTATTCGTACCATTTCTCACCGATACCCAAAACGGTTATTCGCGCGTTCGATATTGCGCGCAAGCCAGAGCTATCGAAAATGAGTGTTACGTGGCCATTGCCGGAAGTGTGGGTAATCTACCCAAGGTTCATAATATGGATATTCAGTATGCGCAATCGATGGTATTTACGCCGAGCGATTTTGCATTTCCTACCACCGGTGTCAAATCGGAAGCAACGCCAAACACCGAAATGATTTTAATAGCAGATGTGGATTTAGATTTAATACGGGAACTGCATAATTTTGGGACGGTAAAAAATCTCAAGGATAGAAGACTGGATTTGTACGACATAAAAAGACGTAAATTACTAAACAAACCCCTACCCTCTTCCGACGCAACGGAATAAATCCTGGTAAGGTAAAATAAAATCAGCCCAACTTAATTCAACATTAAGTTGGGCTGATTCACATATAAACTAATAAAAGGATAATTTCTTATTGAACGCCGCCTCCAAGTGCTTTGTAAAGACTCACACTCTGAGTTAGCTGATCGAGCTTGTCATTTACCTTGCTAAGCTGAGCCGAAAGCAGGTTTTGTTGTGCTGAGAGTACTTCGGTATAGTTGGCTTCGCCGGCTTTGAGTAATTCCTGCGTGTAGTCCACCGATTTCATTAACGACTCCACTTGTTTATCTCTCCACTCGTTTTTATTGACCAAGGATTTGTAACTATACAAAATATCCGACACTTCTTGTCCTGCTACCAATAGGGTATTTGAAAATGTTAGCAATGCTTCATCTTGTTGAGCTTTGGTTATTTTCAGATTCCCTTTCAGCTGTCCTCTCGAAAAGATCGGTTGAGTAATTCCGGCAATTATTTCAGCAGCTAAATTAGACGGCGAAAAGAAATTGGAAACTCCACCGGCAGCAAATCCCAGCGAAAGCGTGTTGATGCTAAACGACGGATAAAAAGCCGCTTTCGCAGCATCGGTAAGTGCGTAGGCCGATTGCAACGAAAGTTCGGCCTGTTTCACATCCGGACGATTGGCCAGCGTGCGTATCGACACATTACCATTCATTGTGGACGGTATGATCTGATCGTTGATAGAAGCACGATCAATAGCACCGGGTGTACGACCGATAAGTACACAAATGGCATTCTCCTGTTGACGCATTCTGCTTTCCAAATCAAAAACCGAGAGTTGAGTGCTGTAAAGTAACGCTTTGCTTTGTTCAACACCAGCAGCAGTAATCTGACCTGCATCTTTCAAAGCCTGTAATGTTTCAGTACTTTTTTGCAACAAAACTATGGTTTCTTTGGTAGTACGCAACTGTTCGTCCAGAGCCATTAAGCTATAATAACTCTTGGCAATAGATGAAATGAGCGTTGTTTGAATCAGCTTTCTGTATTCAAGCGTATTCAGGTAAGCAGCATATTTCGACTTGGTTTGGCTATTTAGCTTTCCCCATAAATCGGCTTCCCAACTGGCAGTAACTCCCAAGGTATTTATGTTAGAAGTATATCCGAATACATCTGTGCCCCTGTTACCCGAACTCATGCGTGTATAATCAACTCTGGCCGCAGCAGCTACCGAGGGCAAAAGAGCCGATTTAGACATATACAAGCCTGCTTCGGCTTGCTGAATACGGGTCATGGCCACCTGCATGTTGTAGCCACGCTCAAGTCCTTCGGCAATGAGTGTCTGAAGCTTTGCGTCAGGGAAATATGTCTTCCAAGGAATATTGGCCAGAGAAGTGGTGTCGGTGCTATTCTCAACAGCATCACGCACCAGATTTTTTGTATCGGGTTGAGGTACTTTGGTAAGTTCCTTATAGTTCCGACACGACACGAACCCAACGGCAATTATCATCACCATCAAAACTCGTATGCTTATTTTTTTATGTTGTATATACATATCAATATTTTTGTGATTATCTTTATTTCTCGTGATGTTCGTCTATGGTTACAATTTTCGTTTTACTGAAATGCTCGTGCAAATTCTGGAAAATGATAAAGAGCGACGGAATAACTAATATTCCGAATACAGTACCGAATAACATACCTCCAATAGCACTGATACCAATTGATTTGTTACCCACCGCACCGGCACCTGTAGCAAGTGCCAACGGAAGTAATCCAAAAATAAAGGCCAATGAAGTCATTAAGATCGGACGTAAACGAGCCGTAGCACCTTCAACCGCTGATTTTACAATGCTCATTCCCTGATGACGACGTTGCAATGCATATTCCACGATCAGAATGGCATTTTTTGCCAACAGACCAATAAGCATGATGAGTGAGATTTGTACATAGATATTATTTACAATACCACTACCACTCATCAACGACACGAAGACGAATACAAACACACCTGCCAAACCAATAGGCAACGAAAGCAAAACGGCAAACGGAAGAATGTAACTTTCGTACAAAGCCGCCAACAACAGATAGACAAAGATGATACACAAACCAAAAATCAAAATAGTTTGATTGCTGCTGTTTGCTTCTTCACGAGTCATTCCTCCAAAATCATAACCATATCCTTCAGGGAGTTTAATTTCCTTCAAAGCTTTCAATACATCACCCGATGTATATCCTTTCATATAGTTAGGGATAACGGTAACATCCATAGACGAGAACAAATTGAAACGCGTTAAGGCCTGAGGACCGGTTACATCCGTAACAGTAATAAACTCGCTAATAGGTGCCATTACTCCATTCGAAGTTTTCACCATCAATCCGCTCAAATCATCCAGCTTAGCTCTGTATTGAGGTGCAGCTTGTACCACCACACGGTATTGTTTACCATACGAATTGAAATTAGACACATACATACTTCCTACAAAGGTCTGCAAGGTACCCATTACTTCATTCAGGGTCAGTCCGGCATCTTTAATCTTCGCTATATTGGCTTGAATTTGTTTTTGTGGAAAACGCGGGTCAAATGAATTCATAACCATCATCACTTCAGGACGCTTACGCAGTTTATCCAGAAAATCGGTGGTTACACCATAGAATTTATTTATATCGCCACCTGTTTTATCCTGCATCTTCAATTCCACACCACTACTCATACCAAACCCCTGAAGAGTAGGCGTTCCGAAGAACATGAAGGTAGCATCTTTGATCGTATCCGTTCGCTGTTTCAACATGGCAGCGACATCGGATGTCAGAATATCACGTTCATCCCATGGATCCATTTTCATAATCATAGAAGCGTACGAACTACCGGAACCTGCTAGGAAGCTGAGTCCTGTAAGGTTAATGGTATTGTGCGCATGCGGGATGGATTGGGCTATCTCAGTCACTTCACGGCTAACTTGAGCGGTACGTTCAAGCGAAGAACCGGGTGCAAGACTAATCATACCCATCACATTTCCACTATCTTCATTTGGTACGAATCCTGAGGGTACCATTCCCATTAGCACAACCAAAATAGCAGTAAACGCTACAATAATGCTCACGGTAATCCAGCGATGCGTCTTTTTCCCCAAAAATTCAAGTGTTTTTTTGTATTTGGCTGTTACTGCAAGGAATCCTACATTGAAATAATAATAAAATCGACGAATAAAACTCTTGTCATGAACATCCGGATTATGCTCAGTTTTTAAGAAAAGAGCACACAAGGCCGGACTAAGTGTAAGCGCATTTACAGCCGAAATAAGAATGGCTATTGCCAATGTGAGTCCAAATTGCTTAAAGAATACCCCACTAGTTCCACCAATAAAACTTACCGGTACGAATACAGCAGCCATAACCAGCGTAATAGAAATAATAGCCGGAGCTATTTCAGTCATCGCAGCTATCGAAGCCTCTTTGGCATCCGTCATACCTGCATCCATCTTGGCATGCACGGCTTCTACTACCACAATGGCATCATCCACTACAATACCAATAGCCAACACCAATGCAAAGAGCGTAAGCAGATTGATAGAAAAGCCAAACAAGAGTAAGAAAAAGAACGTTCCGACAATAGCCACCGGCACGGCAATGGCCGGGATTAGAGTAGAACGGAAATTTTGTAAAAACAAGAATACGACTATAAATACCAGGATAAATGCTTCCAACAAAGTATGAAGAACCTTCTCGATGGAGGCATTGAGGAACTCACTTGCATCCATTTGATATTCGTAACTGATTCCTTTAGGAAATTTCCTGGACTCTTTCTCCATTACACTTTTTACTTCCTTGATAATATCCTGAGCGTTTGAACCAGCAGTTTGATTGATGGCCATAATTACCGCTTCGGCATTATTATTAGTGGTAGAAATAGAATAACTCGCAGCACCAAGCTCTACTGTTGCCACATCCTTTAGGCGTAGCACCTGTGCATTTTTTGAACGAATGATAATATTCTCAAACTCTTCTGCATTTTTTAGTCGACCGGAATATTTTAAAGCATACTGAAAAGACTGATTGCTGTTAGCCCCCAACTCACCCGGAGCGGCTTCAATATTCTGATCCTGTAATGCGGCAGTTACTTCGCTCGGAGTGATATTATAGGATTTCATTACGTCGGGTTTCAACCACACACGCATGGTATAATCCTTAGCACCATACACAGTAGCATCACCCACACCCATCACACGTTTTACTTGTGGCAGGATGTTGATGTTCGTATAGTTCTGAAGAAATTTATCATCATAATTCGAATTTGTTGATTTTAGCATAATCATCAACACCGTGCTGCTTTGTTGTTTTTGAACCGTCACACCATTTCGGGTTACTTCCGATGGAAGCAAAGCAGATGCTTGTGAAACCCGGTTTTGCACGTTTACAGCAGCCATATCGGGATTTATACCTTGTTTAAAATAAACATTAATGGAAGCTGACCCACCATTTGCAGCAGACGATGTTATGTAGGTCATCCCTTCCACACCATTGATTTGCTCTTCGAGAGGTACGATTACACTTTTTAATACGGCATCGGCACTCGCACCACTGTAATTGGTCGAGACCCTCACAGTAGGGGGAGCAATGTTTGGGTATTGTTCAATCGGCAATGTGAAAATTCCGATGATCCCCAACACCACAAAAAGAATGGAAATAACCGTGGATAAAACGGGTCTTTCTATAAAAGTTTTTAGCATTTTTCTATTTGATTTGAGTAAGTAATAAAAAATAATTACTGATATGTTATTCTGAAATAACATTCAGAGAATAAGTCTTGTAACCTTCCTATCACAGGCAGGCTCGTAACTAAATACTTGTAACGACTTAATTTACTTTTGTTCTTTGATCTTCTGACCGTTCGTCAAAGTGGCAATACCATCGGTAACTATTTTGTCGCCAACTGTCAAACCTTCGGTAACTACATAACCCTGACCATCAGGAGTTGTTTTCACGCGAACTACTTTTTGAATCACCGAATCGCCCTGGAATTTATATACAAGTATCTTATCTTGTTGAGCAAATGTGGCTTTTTGAGGAATAACAATCGCTCCTTTGTGTTCACTTGGAATTATAACCTTAGCACTGGAACCACTGCGCAACAAACCATGCTTGTTTGGGAACAAAGCGCGAAAGCTTACTGAACCCGATGTTGCATCAACCACACCCGAAATCGTTTCGATACGTCCGGTCTCTTCATATTCGGTACCATCAGAAAGCAACAACTTTACTGCCGGCATATTTTTAATCTTTTCGGCCTGAGTAGTACCTTTAAATTCCTTCAATAATAACAACAATTCCTTTTCGTTAACCGAAAAATAGGCAACAACATTGGATATATTCGATACCGTTGTTAATACTGTAGTATTAGTAGCTAAACTCCCCTGACGGAAAGCAATTGCACCAACCACCCCATTTACCGGGCTTGTAACGGTTGTCCAGCCTAACGCTGCCCTTGCCTGATCAAGTGTAGCTTTTGCCGAAGCAAGCACATTTTCGTATGCCGAAAGCTTAACCTGACTAAGAATTCCTTTTTCGGCCAGTGGACGAATGCGTTCCACATCCAGTTTAGCAGTATTATAATTGGCCTTCGCATTTTCAATTAATTGAACCGACGAAGGAGAATTAATTTTAAACAATGGCTGCCCTTTTCGTACGGTTGCACCTTCGTCAACATAAATAGCATCAATATATCCCTCAACGCGAGCCTTGATGTCGATATCTTGCTGACCTTTGAGCACGGCAGGATAGCTTGCCTGCAATTCCACATCCTGAATAGCCATGGTGGCAACAGGAAAAGCTTTCACCTGATCTGCAGGATTTGCTTCGGCTTTCTTGTTCTTACACGAAGTGATGCACAATAGCAGTGCTATACTTCCAACTAAAATTTTTCTTGATTTCATACACTTAACTTTACAACTTTGATAATAATTAATTATAATAGATATGATTACTTTTAAAACAAAGAATTGATAACTCCACCCACGTCCACTTGGTTGGTTTAACCGAGTTTGTTTTCGTCAGAAAGAATGGAGTTCCTTTGTATTTCTTTACCTATATTGAATATGATTGACTATGTCAATCATATTGTCGAGGCGATTTTTAATTGTTCTGATTTGATTTGTATGTGATTCGCAACTTTATAAAAAGTCTCCATATCGGCTTCCGAAAGTCCTTCCAAAAGCTCACTATTCAATTCCGATTCTATTTTGCGAAATTCAGCAATAAGACGTTCACCCTTTTTGGTAACCATTAGTTGGTTTTTCCGTCTGTCATTTTGATCAACTACCCTACGTACAAGTTCTTTCTTTTCTAATAAGTCAATCATTCTCAATATTGCTGACTTATCTTTGCCCAATTTCTCGGCCATATCTTTCAAAATTACCTCTTCCTTTTCCTCATTTATTGTAAAAAGTAAAACAAACTGAGGCATCGTAAGCTTTAGATCTGTCTGCTTAGCGGCACGCATTTCCAATACACAAAACATTGGTTTCAACATTTTAATAACGACCATTCCTAAAGGCATTTTTACTATTTCCATTTTCAGATATTAAATTTTATGCAAAGGAACGAATAATGATTGACATATGCAACTAATAAAATTACATTTTCAATACAAAATCTAAACAAAGTAGAAAAAAGCTTATTTTACATTCAAAACAGACACATTTCCATTGTTCCTAAAACCGGTTCTCGATTTGCTGGCTCTGTCAAATAATCATTTTCTTATTTCTGCACCATTACACTCAATAATCCGTACCTTTGCAAGCAAATACAAACTTCTCAAATACAATTGAAATGGCCGATATTAAAAAAGTACACCCCGCTGAAAAAACCGTCTTACATCCTCGCAATAAACATCGGGAACGTTATGATTTTAAGCAATTGATAATCACTTGCCCTGAACTGGCCAAATATGTAAAGTTGAATGAATACGGTGATGAATCGATTGATTTTGCAAATCCAAAAGCGGTAAAATGGCTGAACAAAGCCTTGTTGAAACAGTATTATTCTGTCGGCTATTGGGATATCCCCAGTGGCTATTTATGCCCGCCCATACCGGGACGTGCGGATTACATTCATCACATTGCCGATTTGCTAGGCAGTTCCAATGGAGGTAAAATTCCTGTTGGAGGCAAAGTAAAATGCATGGATATTGGTGTTGGTGCCAGTTGTGTTTTCCCAATTATTGGCAACAAAGAATACGGTTGGACATTTGTAGGATCTGACATTGATGCGACAGCCCTCGAATCGGCTCGAAAAATTTGCAATAACAATCCGAAACTGGCCAATCAGATTACTCTTTCATTGCAAGAAAATCCAAATGATATTTTCCACGGCATCATGCTCCGAAACGAACCGATAGATATTACCATCTGTAATCCTCCGTTTCATACTTCGATGGAAGAAGCCCAGAAGGCAACATTAAGCAAAATGAGTAGCTTGAACCACAAAAAGATAACCACGCCGGTAATGAATTTTGGCGGTCAGAGCAACGAACTTTGGTGCGAAGGTGGTGAGGAGCGTTTTGTGCGCACCATGATACGCCAAAGCAAGCAGTTTGGGTCCAACTGTTTTTGGTTTACAACACAAATATCGAGAAAATCATTACTGAAGAGTGTCTATGAAGCACTCCAAAATGTAAGTGCCGTTGAAGTAAAAACAATCGAAATGAGCCAGGGAACAAAATCCAGCCGCATTGTGGCGTGGACATTTTTAAAAGAAGACCAACAAAATGGTTGGAGAAGCACAAGGTGGAATGCATTTTGATTTAGAACACATTATAACGAGCTAAGGAATAAGAAACTCCTTAGCTCGTTTTGTTTGTCCCCACAAAAAAACTTATTTCAACTCTTTTAATCCTTTTTTGGTATCAATCATACCTTTTATAAATTCTATTTCGCTGCAAAACTCTTTATAAGTCATTTCCTTAAGATAAATAGCTCCGTACGAACGCTTTAGTAATGGCAATTTGCTATCATAAAAGAAATCGCGTCCAAAGAGTGTCGTCAATTGGTGATGTTGCTCCACCCAAATGCGCTGTGCAAGATCGCTGAATGGACCTTCGTATTCATAACTCGGGAAAGAGGCCGATTTCTGACTTACAAAACAATTGTTGAACATACTGCTGAGCACTGCAAACGAATTCAGCGAAACAGGAACAATCATGCTCACATCGCTGATATGGAATTTCGACCAGATATTCCGATATCCCCAGATTTTTAAATCGGTGACGTGATATTTCTCTACATATTTTTCCAAAGCATTAGAAATGGCTATCAGCGTTTTAAAATGCGTGTCGGGACCACTACCTTCGGGATCCAACGCCAAGGATACAATGTTAGGACGAACCTTTTCGAGCAAATCTAAAATCGGTTTTACATCGCGGTCGGGATCAGGATATTCCACAAAAATATCGCTGGTATAAAATTGCAATCCAAGGTGCGAAACATGATCCAGTCCGATACCAAAATGTTCCCAAACCAGTTCTGCTTCAAACTCACGCGTCCAGCCTTTAATGACCTGCGCTATTTCCGTTTCCTTCGTTCCCGGATCAATGGTTGAAAGATGTTGAATGGTTTCATTTAGCGTAGGCAAAAGCTCTTTCAAAGTCTTTACCTTCAACCAACGAACCAAATGGCGAGCCAACCGGCAAGCAATGTAAACGCTTTGTTCTTCGCTATTTTTATTGGCAATGGCGTTCAATGTTCCGGTGATATCGTCCCAGAAGCCATCTTGTTCAAAAAGGCGTTTGTTATCAAGGTATTTCTCAATTTTCCCGCTGGCAATCAAATTCCTCAGTGCTATCAGATTACTATTGATATACTCGTTAGTAACCGATGTAAAACCACTTGTGCAATACACAAAATGATTGTCGTTGTGTTCCGACCGTACCAAATGGTGCAATAAAGGGAAATAAGCCAACTCAATATCATCGTGATGAGGAGCTGTGTGTAATATCTTACTTTGAATAGGCGGATTAAGACCTTTTTTGAGCTTTTCTACAATGCGTTTATGAGTGGCTTGTGCCAATGAAGCCAACGATTCGCCACTCACTTGTTGAGCTAAAAGCAAATACTGATTGGTGGTTTTAAAATTTTCGGAAGTCATTTCCTGCAACGTAACATTTTCTTCCAAAGCCCCGTCAACAATCAATTTATCAAGGGTTTTCGTATCCGGATTGGGTTGCTCAAGGATCGCAATTCTTTTGCGTTCATGGAGTTTTATAGCGGCTCCTTTCGTCAGATAAAACCGTGAGTTTTCCAGCTTCTGAAGCGCACTGCCGGGGTATTCCAACGAAGGTTGCGACTCGATAGCCGAGGCAATCAACTGAGATTTCGATTCGCCGGCGGCAATAATAATGGCCACTACGTCCGGATTATGCGTGATGGTATTCAACCCAATGGTGATAACTGCTTTTTTACGCACCGATTCAATACCGCCAAGATCGACAGCCGCAGCGGCCTGTGTTTCGTAGTTGATATTAGTTAGTCGGGTATGTGAATGATGACTCGACCCTTTTACATCGAACGCTATATGACCATCTGGACCAATGCCACCAAGAAAGAATCCAATCCCACCCATTTCTCGTATCTTTTCTTCATAATTTTCGCAGAATTGGTCGAAGTATTTAATGGTTTTCTTTTGCAATGCCGCTCTTTCGTTGTCGGGATGATTGATGCGCAGACTCAGGTCAATAATTCCTTCGGGGAAAATTTCAGCAATATTCTTACAGCCATCCAGATAAGCCTGATCGGCTTCAGGTATATTGAAAGTATCAATGAAAAGTGCCTTTTTTTCATCAAATCCAAATCCTTCAATATAAAAACGCTTCACAAAGTAATTGAACGAGCGTTCGTGCAATGGATCGAGCGGGAAAAACTCGTCAATCATTACAAAATAAAGCGACTTGAAATCAGGCCTTAATGTTACATCCAATCCTATTTTATGCAGTAATCCTGTCTTCATCTCCGCATCCCAGTTCTCGAGGTAATATTTCATCCATTTAATGAAAAATTCCGGCGTTTTTCCAGTTGGAAGTGCTACTACTCCACCCGGGTTGAGTGCTACCCATTCCAAAAAACGCAGAGCTGTGATTTGACCCAGATTGATATAATTATCAACCACAACAACCTTGATTTTTTCATCCGATTTTTTGATGTCCGGATTCTTGAATTGCTTTTCGAAATAGTCTTCTACTTTGCTTTCGGTGATATATTTTTTAGTTTCCATTGTAAACATCTTTCAAATTGAAGTTGGGATCAAAAAGCTAGTTCAAAGATATGCATAAATTAATAATTCGAACACTTTTTTCTACCTACAAAAGAAAAAGAGACAGCAAAAATTTTAGAAACAAATAGTATTTGTCCTATTTTGCATATATTTGTCAGCACATATAACTACCAACACCTCTGACAATGAAATTCTTCAGCACTACTCAAATCAAACAGCTTGATCAGTACACTATTGAGCACGAACCCATTGCATCTATCGATTTAATGGAGCGGGCTGCCGATGCTCTTTATTGGGAGTTTGTTGGACAATTCCCATATTTACAAACTATTTGCGTTCTTGCTGGCCCGGGAAATAATGGTGGAGATGCGCTGGCAATGGCTAGAATGTTACTGCAGTTGGGTTATCCCGTTTCTTCCTATTTATTGCACACAGGCGCTCTTTCTGTTGACTGTGAGACAAATAGGAAACGGCTACTGGAAAGATACCCTACAGCTTTGACCGAATTAGGAAATGAATTCATTGCTCCTTCTATTAACGAAGACTCCATTCTGATTGATGGCCTCTTTGGTTCCGGATTGAGCCGACCACTAACCGGCAGTTACGCTCAGGCAGTTGAATGGATGAACAGCAGTGGTTGTAAAGTAGTGGCAATTGATATTCCGTCGGGACTTCATGGCGAAGAAAATACAATTGAGGATTCTTCAATAATTGTCAGGGCTGATTATACACTCAGCATCCAATTTCCAAAATTATCATTTCTTCTTCCCGAAAATGCAAAGTATGTTGGAAACTGGAGGACGGTTGCCATTGAATTACATCCGAAAGCAATTGAAATGACCGAAAGTAATTTGTTTTATCTGGAGCAAAACGATATTCTTTCGCTCTTAAAAGAACGGAATAAATTTTCGCACAAAGGCACATTTGGTCACGCCTTTATTGCAGCCGGAAGCTTAGACATGGCTGGGGCTGCTGTTTTATCGGCAAGAGCTGCCTTGCGTAGTGGAGCAGGATTGGTTACTGTTCATAGTGCAGCCGCAAATAGAATTATCGTCCAATCGGTTGTTCCAGAAGCTATTTTTCAGTCGGACAAGGTCGACAATTTCATAACAGAAATAGAAACATTGGAAACTTACAATGCTGTTGCTATAGGACCCGGAATTGGCAAAAATGCAGAAACGGTGGAAATGTTACACCATTTTCTGAAAAATTATAACAAACCGTGTATTTTAGATGCAGATGCTCTAAACATTATTTCTCAAAATAAAGAATTACTTCCACTTATACCCAAAAACAGCATCATAACTCCTCACCCAAAAGAATTTGAACGACTTTTCGGAAAGTGCAACTCAGGCTACGACCGAATGATAAAAGCCTCGGAATATGCCCGAGAACTTCAAATAATCATTATTTTGAAGGGTGCAAATACGCTTATCGCAACTCCGAATGGGAAGCTGTATTTCAACAGTACCGGCAACTCGGGCATGGCAACAGCAGGATCGGGCGATGTACTCACAGGAATGCTAGCAGGATTAATGGCACAAGCTTATGCTCCTGTAGATGCTGCTAAAGTTGGCGTTTACCTTCACGGACTTGCTGGTGACCTGGCATTAAAAAACCAATCAACTGAGTCGCTTATTGCCGGTGACATTATAGAAAATATCGGAAAAGCGTACAATTCGACATCAATCCACTGACCGTTAATTATTGCAAATTATTGAAATTTATATTGATTTATTGAACCATTATTCAATAAAAAAGTATTCCTTTGTAGCCAATTAATAGAGCTATTAAATATAACAATTAAATATGGACATTAAGAATGACCTGTCAATGGAACAGACGATTTTGGAAGTTGCCGAGAAACTATTTCTCGAAAAAGGATTTACGTCGACTTCCACTACTGAGATAGCTAGAGTGGCCGGCTGTAATCAAGCCTTAGTCCATTACTATTTCCGGACAAAAGATAACTTGTTCAACACTATTTTTGAGAAAAAATTCAGAATGCTTTTCGAACATCTATATGCATCACAGAATTTTGGGAATATCTCTTTCTCAGAAAAAGTAAGACATGCAGTAGAGTCGCACTTCGACTTACTGACAAACAATCCAAAATTGCCACTATTAGTAGCCACTGAACTATCCCGACTGCCAGAAAATCTTAAAAATTTACGCAATAAACTACAGGCGGTTCCTTTTGAGCTGTTTACAAGACTAAACAATGAACTTCAGCAAGAAATAGACGAAGGACGTGCCCGCAAAATTGAGCTTATAGATATAATCATTACAATGGTTACCCTCAATGCAGGACTTTTTATGTTGTTACCCATAGCCAATGGCATTTTACAACTTGATGAAGAACACACCAAGGAACTATTAGCACACAGACGTAATGAGAATGTACAAGTAATTTTAAACTATATAAAACCATAAAATTAAACCAATTTATTTATTGTTCTAAAAAACAGTATATAAACACCAAACTTAAACAAGAAACTAAAAAAACAGATAAAAAAATATTTCTTGCAAAAAAAAGACTCAGGTGTTAAATAGAGTTCTAAATGCCCTGAGGTATAATTTTAAATTTAGAATATTGAATTTAAAGATTAAATCGTTTTAAAAACAAAAAAAATGCAAGTAGCCGTAAACAGAAAAAAGTTTATTTTCTCGCCTGATCCTTCAAGAATTATCCCACGTTTTTTATACGTAAATGATGATAGATCAGCAGATATAATCCGAAAAGTACTGGCAATGCCGGAAAAAGAAGTGAATATTGCCATGAGCCAATTGTTGAGAGGTTTCTCCCGGCGTCACAGAAATATATCTCGAATATTCGAAAAACATTTTGATAAACTTACTCCAATATTTGACAACATAGAAGTAAATAAAGAAGATCTTAGTTCGGCACAAAAGGCTTTGATAGGATCCTATTTCACAATGGAATACTCCATTGAATCTGCAGCATTCTTTAATCCATCTATCATTGAACACCCCGATCAGTCGGAGATAGGTACGAATGAGAAAAGAGTCATTTTTAGTTTTCGTGCCACAGGTGAGGGACATATCTCCTCTATTGTTTTCCGGTCCGGAACTCTTGATAAAAACAATAATCTGAGTCTTGAACCAGTTGGAAAAATGTTGGCCGAAGCAGATGTAATTAAACGAAACATCTACGAAAAAGAGATTTTCCAGAAAAAATTGATGGAAATGCAAGAACAAGGGAACTCTATTTCGCCGGTTATCATTGAGAAAATTGAAGGAATACAAGAAGTCGAAAATTCACTAGCACCTGTAATTGTTGACAATCAAGACAAGGAAGTGAAAGCAGAGGTGAATGTAGTTTCACCGGCATTTATTTTAGACAAGCTTGGAAATAACTTTACCTATGGCGAGTTGATGAGAAACCTTGCTATTGCACGGAAAGATGAGAATGTTACAGAGGAGCAGATAAAAATCATCAATGACATGACGTGGCTGGCTTCGTCACATTACGAAATTCATTTTTCAATTGATTCGGCCATTTCCGAAAGGGTCATTTTCCCAATTTCAGCAACCGAACAAAAAGGAATTGAAGATGCACGTTTCGTCAAATTCACGGATGACAATGGTGAAATCACCTATTATGCCACCTACACAGCTTACGACGGAATAGCCATTTTACCTAAATTAATCAGCACAAAAGATTTCTATGATTTTAGAATCTTACCAATTAACGGCGAAATTGCTCAAAACAAAGGAATGGCACTCTTCCCAAGAAAAATAAACGGGAAATATGCCATGTTGTGCAGGATTGACGGCGTAAATAATTACATTGCTTACTCCGACAATATTAATATCTGGAGTAGCGCAAAAATCATTCAGCAGCCCAAATACCCATGGGAATTGGTGCAAATTGGCAATGCTGGCTCTCCAATTGAAACAAAAGACGGTTGGCTGATTATAACACACGCCGTTGGGTCAATGCGTGAATACACGTTGGGAGCTTCATTGTACGAACTTGATAATCCTGAGAAAGAGATAGGTAGGTTAAGCAGTCCGTTAATGGTTCCAAATGAATCGGAAAGAGAAGGTTATGTACCAAATGTGATTTACTCCTGTGGTTCGCTAGTTCATAACAACGATTTAGTAATTCCCTATGCAATGTCGGATCATTCATCTTCATATGCCACCGTTGATCTTCAGGAATTGCTGGATGTTTTAAAAAACTCAGGAAATTCCGACGAAAAAAAATAATAAAACAACTATCACTTCAAGTACATAGATTACAATATATCAACTATTTACAAGAAAATATGAGAAAACAATTTTTAGTCATCTTACTGTCTATCATCTGTCAACTGAGTAGTATGGCTCAGTTGACAGTTGAAGTTTGTCAGGAAAAAGCCAAAGCCAATTATCCGCTGGTACAACAATACGGACTTATCGAGCAAACAGCTCAGTACAACATTAGTAATGCCAACAAAGGTTACTTACCACAACTAACACTTTCGGCCAAAGGCACTTACCAGTCGCAGGTAACAAAACTGCCTATCACCATCCCTAATGTAACAATTCCGGGACTAAGCAAAGATCAGTATCAAGCTGTAGTAGAGGCTAATCAGGTGATATGGGATGGGGGAGCTATTTCGGCTCAGAAGAAAATAACCAATGCCAACACAGAAGTAGAGAAACAAAAACTTGAAGTTGATTTATACACGCTAAATGAACGGGTAAATCAATTGTACTTTGGCATTTTACTCATAAATGAACAGCTACGACAAAATGACATTTTGCAAAATGAACTACAAACGAACTACAATCGAATAGCTAGTTACAAACAAAATGGGGTGGCCAATCAGTCGGATTTAGATGCTCTCAAAGTGGAACAAATCAATACTCAGCAACGAGAAACTGAGTTGAAAAGTACTCAAAAATCGTACTTTATCATGCTCTCAGCTTTAACCGGCTTAGTCATTGATGCCAAAACTGAATTGATAAAACCCGAAATAAATCTCGCAAATCTGAATGCAACTACCAATCATCGTCCGGAGATTGGGCTATTTGATGCACAAAATAAATTACTGGAGAGCCAAAAAGAATTGCTAAATGCTGGTAATCGTCCTAAGATTGGCGCCTTCGTTCAGGGTGGATACGGCAAACCAGGACTAAACATGCTAACAAATGCCTTTTCTGATTTTTATATCGGTGGTATTCGTTTATCGTGGAATTTAAGTGGTTTTTATACTCAGAAAAATAATCTCAATAAAATAGAGATCAGCAAAAAAGCAACGGATGTTCAAAAGGAAACATTTCTATTCAATTCTGATTTGAAAACCAGGCAACAACAAACAGAAATTGAAAAGTTACAATCAACACTGTCCAACGATGATGAAATTATTCGTTTAAGAGGAAATATAAAAAAATCGGCAACAGCAAAAGTTGACAACGGAACGCTATCCATCACTGACTTGATTCGCGAAATAAACGCTGAAGATCAGGCAAAACAACTCAAGTCCTTGCATGAAATTCAGCTGATAATGAATGTATATCAACTTAAAAATAATATCAACAATTAAACCCCATATCCGTCCGGCCGACGGAATTTTAAATACTTACGATATGAAAACAAACTCTATTACCCCTTCTTCAAAACGTAAAGTCTTATTCGGATTATCTATTATTTCAATATTAGTTACCTCGTGCGGTAAATCAAAAAGTGACGCAGATGCTTTCGGTACTTTCGAAGCAACAGAAGTAATTGTTTCTGCTGAAGCAACCGGCAAAATTCTTTCGTTCAACGTAGAAGAAGGACAGGTGCTAACTGCCAATCAACTTCTTGGCGCAATCGACAGCACTCAGCTTTATCTACGCAAACAACAGATTGCCAGCAGTAAAAAAGCATTATTGAGTCGTCGCCCCGATATCAAAAAGCAAATTGCCGCTGTCGAACAACAAATTGCGACAGCCAAAACCGAGCACAACAGATATCAAAATCTCGTGAAAGCAAATGCTGCCAATCAAAAACAATTGGATGATATAAATGCACAAATTGCCCTACTGGAAAAGCAACTTGACGCACAAAAAACCACTTTAGTAACCGGTAATCAAGGCATCAACAACGATAGTGAAGGCATTTCGCTACAAGTATCGCAATTAGACGACCAGTTGAAAAAATGCAATATTACAAGTCCGATAGCCGGAACCGTTCTGGTAAAATATGCCGAAATGGGCGAAGTAGCTGCACTGGGCAAAGCACTTTTCAAAATAGCGGATACCGACAACATGATTCTGCGTGCTTATGTTACTGCCGATCAACTGACTAAACTGAAAATTGGTCAGAAAGTAAAAGTAACAACCGATTTTGGGAAAGATGACACCAAAGAATACACCGGCACATTGGCATGGATTTCAAGCAAATCGGAATTCACACCCAAAACTATTCAGACCCGCGATGAACGTGCAAATTTGGTTTATGCAGTAAAAATAAACGTCAAGAACAATGGTTTATTGAAAATAGGGATGTACGGAGAAGTATCGTTTTAGTTGACAGTTGATAATTATTTCTTAGACTTCCCAAATATACAATCTAATGGACAAACAAAATATTCAATCTGAATCGGCTATTAGTTGCAAATCAATCAACAAAACATACGATGCAATTGAAGCTCTCAAAGGAGTTGACTTCGAAGTTGAGAGAGGTGAGATTTTCGGAATTATCGGACCTGATGGAGCTGGAAAAACGACGCTCTTCAGAATTCTGACAACCCTCATCTTAGCCGATAGCGGAACAGCCTCAGTTGATGGATTTGATGTAGTGAACGATTACAAAGAGATTCGCAAACGGGTTGGTTATATGCCTGGAAAATTCTCGCTCTATCAGGATCTGACAGTGGAGGAAAACCTGAACTTTTTTGCTACCGTTTTCAATACCACTATCGAAGAAAATTACGAGTTAATAAAGGATATTTATCAACAGATTGAGCCCTTCAAAAATCGTAGAGCCGGGAAACTTTCGGGTGGAATGAAGCAAAAACTGGCACTAAGTTGCGCGTTGATTCACAAGCCAAGTGTACTCTTTCTGGACGAACCGACTACGGGTGTCGATCCGGTATCGCGAAAAGAATTTTGGGGAATGCTCAAAAACCTGAAGGCGCAAGGTATTACTATTTTGGTTTCCACACCTTACATGGACGAAGCAAGTTTGTGCGATCGCATAGCGTTGATTCAAAACGGACAGTTCCTGAAAATCGACACCCCGAAAAATATTGTCAGTCAATACGAAAACAAGCTCTTGGCAGTTCAAAGCGACAATATGTACAAACTATTGAACGATTTGCGGGCCAGTGAGCTTACGAGTAACTGTTTTGCTTTTGGAGACAAACATCATGTTTCAGTGAGCAGTGAACAGTTATCAATAAACAACTTGAAAGAGACATTGGATAAGTTAGGTCATACAAATATTGAAATCAGAGAAATAGAACCAACGATTGAAGACTGTTTTATGCAACTCTCCCAGAAATAAGAGGTAAGAAGTAAGAAAGAAAATGGAAAAAACAATTCAACATAATTCCAACAAAGTAATTATTGCCGAAAATCTAACCAAGAGATTCGGCAATTTCAAAGCAGTGGATAATATCTCGTTTGAAGTGGAACGAGGTGAAATTTTCGGCTTTTTGGGAGCCAATGGTGCCGGAAAAACCACTGCCATGCGTATGCTTTGCGGACTCAGCATTCCCACCGGTGGAAAAGGGCTGGTGGCTGGTTACGACATTGGTAAACAGACCGAACTTGTCAAAAAAAATATAGGCTACATGAGTCAGAAATTCTCACTTTATGATGACCTCAAGGTGTGGGAAAACATCGAACTTTTCGGTGGAATTTATGGAATGAAAGACCAGGAAATAAAGGAGAAAACAGACGAGTTGATGCGCGCCTTGGATTTTGAAAGTGAACGGAATAAATTGGTTGGTTCACTACCATTAGGGTTCAAACAAAAACTGGCTTTTTCGGTTTCCATCTTTCATAATCCGCAAGTGGTGTTTTTGGATGAACCAACCGGAGGTGTCGACCCGATTACACGCCGTCAGTTTTGGGAACTGATTTACGATGCTACTTCGCGCGGAATAACCGTGTTTGTCACGACACATTATATGGACGAAGCCGAATATTGCAACCGTGTTTCTGTCATGGTAGACGGAAAAATAGAAGCATTGGACTCACCAAAAAATCTCAAAAAACAATTTAATGCCAACAGCATGGATGAAGTATTTCAACAACTGGCACGAAAAGCTAAGAGAGGAGATTAGCCCCCTAAATCCCCCAAGGGGGACTTAAAAAACACCATATAAAATGAACTACACTAAAACAGATTATTAATTTATACAAACATACCTAAAAGTCCCCCTCGGGGGATTTAGGGGGCTTTAGCTAATTATGAAACAGTTGATTTCTTTTATACGAAAAGAATTTTATCATATCCTTCGCGACAAAACCACCATGATGATTTTGCTCTTGATGCCTATCATTCAAATCATTTTATTTGGTTTTGCGCTGACGACTGAGGTGAAAGACACACAGGTAGCAGTTCTCGTTCCAACCAACGACGAAGCTAGTAGTCGCATTATCGACAAGTTGAATGCCAGTGCTTACTTCGATGTGGTAGCGAGAATTCACACTACCGATGAAATTCAACCTGTTTTCAGAGATGCCAAAGCCAAACTGGTGGTTGTTTTCGAAGATCATTTTGGAGAGAAACTTCGGCACAACGGCACAGCGCATATCCAACTTCTGGCCGATGCCACCGATCCTAATGCAGCAACATCATTTACCTTTTACGCCAGCAATATTATCAACTCGTACCAACAAGAATTGATGGGAGAAAATAAAAATCCCTATCAAATTACCCCCGAAGTAAAAATGCTTTTTAATCCTCAAATGAAAAGTTCATTTAATTTCGTACCGGGCGTTTTAGGTATGATTATGCTCCTGATATGCGCCATGATGACCTCCATCGCCATTGTTCGTGAAAAAGAAATGGGAACAATGGAGATATTACTGGTTTCACCCATGAAGCCTATCTACATCATCTTGTCCAAAATCACTCCTTATTTTGTGCTTTCGTGTGTGAATTTTGCCACCATCATGGTGCTTTCGGTATTTGTATTGGGTGTGCCTATTGCGGGGAGTTTTATGAGTTTAGTCGCCGTTTCGCTACTGTATATTTTTGTTTCGCTATCGTTCGGTCTACTCGTTTCCACCATAACACACTCGCAACAAGCCGCCATGTTGGTGTCCGGAATGGGACTCATGATTCCGGTAATGCTTCTTTCGGGCATGATGTTCCCAATAGAAAATATGCCACTTCCACTCCAATTTATATCTAATATCGTTCCCGCAAAATGGTATATTAGAGCCGTGAAAGCCATTATGATTGAAGGATTAGGCATTACTTCTGTACTCAAAGAAGTTGGGGTACTTTGCCTTATGGGTATCGTTTTGGTCACCATCAGTCTGAAAAAATTTAAAGTGAGGTTGGAGTAGAACAGAAGCAAGAGGTAAGGAGTAAGAGGTAAGAAAAAAAATAGAAAATAGTATGATAAAATATCTTCTTAGAAAAGAATTCAAACAAATACTTCGGAATGGGTTTCTTCCGAAGATGATTTTTATATTTCCGCTCAATGTGCTGCTCATTTTTCCATGGGCGGCCAGTTACGAAATAAAAAATCTGAACCTGAGCGTGATCGATAACGACCACAGCACATATTCACAACAGCTTACTCAGAAAATAATTTCATCCAATTATTTCAAACTTACCGACGTGTCGCCAAATTACAACAAGGCACTGAAAAGCATAGAAAAAGGAGAGTCCGATATTATTCTTGAGATTCCGCCCCATTTCGAAAAAGATTTGGTAAATCGTCAAGGTGGTAAAATCATGATTTCGGCCAATGCGGTAAACGGCATGAAAGGTAGTATCGGCATGACCTATCTCTCGAGCATCATAAGCGATTACAACGGGCAGGTGGTTCAGGACTTGATGCCAACCGGCGCGGGAACCAACTCCACTCCTACCATTCAAATCAATTCACAGTATCGTTTTAATCCGCATCTCAATTACCGTGTTTTCATGGTGCCGGCACTGATGGTAATGATTCTTACTTTGCTGTGTGGCTTTCTGCCTGCCGTATCCATCGTTACTGAAAAAGAGCGGGGAACCATGGAGCAAATTAATGTAAGCCCGGTTTCAAAATCGATGTTTATTCTGGCAAAGTTGATTCCATACTGGATCATCGGATTTATTGTTATCAGTATAGGTTTCCTTGTGGCGTGGGCAGTGTATGGCTTAATTCCAGCCGGATATTTTGCATCCATTTATTTGTTTGCCGCTATCTACATTTTGGCTATTTCGGGTCTGGGTCTGGTTATATCCAACTATGCAGCCACCTTGCAGCAAGCCATGTTCATCGTCTTTTTCTTTATGATGCTGTTTATTATGCTGAGCGGTTTATACACGCCTATCGACAGTATGCCGGAGTGGGCAAAGTGGATAGCTGCCTTCAATCCGCTGAAACATTTTATGATCGTGATGCGATCGATTTATTTAAAGGGAAGCAATCCGTTACAACTGATGAATCAATTAATGGCGCTTGTAGGTTTTGCCGTATTCTTCAATACCTGGGCTGTATTGAGCTATCATAAAAAAAATTGATACATTTCTTTTTGAACGCAAATTACGCAAATTCAAACGCAAATAAACGCAGAATAAATCTTTTTGCGAAAATTTGCGGTATCTGCGTAATTTGCGTTCAACTATTTTAAAAAGGCTTCAATAGCCTTCTTTACAGAGCCATGAACAAGCAAGGCATTCTTTGCATGTTCATAATCCAGGTCGAGTTCTTCCATGAGCATTCTTGTTCCGCGGTCGATCAACTTGGCGTTGCTGAGTTGCATGTTCACCATTTTATTGCCTTTCACTCTGCCGAGTTTTATCATCGTAACCGTTGAGATCATATTGAGTACAAGCTTTTGAGCTGTTCCAGCTTTCAATCGCGTACTTCCGGTAACAAATTCCGGCCCGACAATCACTTCAATGCGAATATCAGCTTCACGGGCAATGGGCGAATCGGAATTACAGGCAATGGAAGCCGTCAGTACACCATTAGCTTTCGCATTTCTCAATGCTCCTACTACGTAAGGCGTTGTTCCCGAAGCAGCTATGCCTATAACCGTATCAGTAGCATTTATCTGATAGCTTTGCAGTTCCTCCCAGGCTTTGGTCAAATCATCCTCCGCATTTTCCACCGGATTACGCAAGGCCTTTTCGCCTCCGGCAATCAACCCAATCACCATGTGCGATGGCATTCCGAAGGTAGGTGGAATCTCCGAGGCATCCAACACACCCAATCGTCCGCTGGTACCTGCTCCTACATAAAAAATCCGACCACCCCGATTCATTCGCTCCACAATTTTTTCCACCAACTCCTCTATCTGAGGAATCGCTTTGTGAACTGCCAATGCCACCTTTTGATCTTCTTCATTCATCTCCATAAGAAGTTGACCTACCGATTTTACGTCGAGGTTGGCATGGAGAGAAGATTGTTCAGTAATTTTTTGAAATGTCATGAGACTTGTGAAATAATTTAGTACTGTTTTTTTGCTTTTTTCAACTATCAACTGTCAACTATCAATTTGTGTGATATTTCACCAATCCCTCCATCGGACTTTGTACCACTTCTGACACTTGTATTCCTCTTTCAAAAGCCACAATTTCCAATGTATCGCGGAAATAATGAGCAATGGAGCCAACAAATCCAACCTGCATATCTTCCAACGGATACTGCATCACATTGCGAACAAAAAACGCATCAAAACTATCGAATACCAAATTAAAGATGGACGGTTCTTCAATATTTTCGAGTAAAAATGGAGTAAATTTAGACAAAAACCGATTAGGAAAGGGCTTCTTGTAAACACTATCCATAATGATAGCAGGCGTGAGTTCATATTGAGCGAAAAATTTCTCTTTCAATTCTTCAGGCAATTGATTTTTCAAACAATCAGCCACAAAGAGCTTTCCAAGCACAGCACCGCTACCTTCATCGCCCAAAATAAAACCAAGTGGCGATACATTTTCAACGATGTCAACACCATTGTAATAACAGGAATTAGATCCGGTTCCAAGAATACAGGCGATTCCCTTTTCGTGTTGAAAAAGCGAACGGGCTGCACCCAGCAGATCGCTTTGAATCTCTATCATAGCATTGTTGAAGAAACGAACCAACGCTCTGCTCACCAATATCTTTTTATCAGGGAACGAACAACCAGCACCATAAAAATAGATTTGCTCGATGTCAACATTGCCCAGCTTGGGGATCAATTGAGTATCCAGCAAAGCAATGATTTCCATATCGGTTTGGTAGAACGGATTAATACCATCCGTAAAAACCTCACGCACCACACTCCCACTCTGCACCAAACACCAATGTGTTTTGGTTGAACCACTATCGGCTATTAATATCATAATTCAGTTACAAGAATTTAGTTACAAGTTACAAGCTCAAATTTTAAAAAATAACAAATACAAAGATAGGATATATTTTCAAAAGAACAGGATTCCTTTTTCAATGGAAAATTGAAAATTTAGTCGTATTTTTGACAACCCAAAACAACAATTAAACAAAATGAAACAAATAAACTGCTTCGTTGCTTGTAACGAAATTGCACAAACTGAAAAAACAGTTCAACAAATCATTCAGTCACCACTCGTAAAAAACGTCTATCTCCTTGTAAAAAAAGGTGCTAACATACAATTAAAGGATTGCCAAACACTGGAAATTGATTCCATTCAAAGCAGTAAAACCATCCAACTGATTGCCGAAAAATCGGACACACTTTACTCACTTATTTACACCAAAGACACTACGCTCGAGCTGGGACAATATGCGTTGGAACGTTTCTTTCACATTGCCGAAAGCACGAAAGCAGGACTGGTTTACGCCGATTATTACCAAATAGCCAACGGCGTTCGCTCTAACTCACCGGTCATCGATTACCAGGAAGGTAGCTTGCGCGACGACTTCAACTTTGGCTCTGTGTTGTTCTACAATGCTGCGAATCTGAAAAAAGCCGTTGCAGAAACAGCCACCGACTACCAGTTTGCAGGGCTATACAACCTTCGTCTGAAGGTATCGCAACAAGCCGAATTGCTTCATATAAACGAATATTTATATTCGGAAGTGGAACACGACACACGAAAGAGTGGAGAGAAACAATTCGATTATGTGGATCCGAAAAACCGTGCCGTGCAACTGGAAATGGAAGCTGCCTGCACCGATCATCTGAAGAACATCGGTGGTTATCTGGCTCCTGTGTTCAAAAAAATTGAATTCAACGAAAGTAATTTTCCGGTAGAAGCCACGGTGATTATCCCTATTAAAAACCGAGTAAAGACAGTGGAAGACGCTATCAAATCGGTACTGATTCAGAAAACAGGCTTTGAGTTTAACCTGATTATTGTTGATAATTTTTCTACCGATGGCACTTCGGAATTGATTTCCAACTATGCCAAACTAGACCCTCGCGTGATTCACGTCATTCCTGAACGTACAGATTTAGGTATCGGTGGGTGCTGGAATGCAGGAGTTGATAATGTGTTATGTGGAAAATTTGCCGTGCAACTGGATAGCGACGATGTATATCAGGATGAAAATACGCTGCAAACCATTGTTGATGCTTTTTACGAGCAAAACTGCGCCATGGTGATTGGCTCATATACCATGACCAACTTTGCCATGGAAACCATCGCTCCCGGACTTATTGACCACAAAGAATGGACACCCAAAAACGGTCGTAACAATGCACTGCGCATCAACGGGCTCGGTGCTCCACGTGCATTCTACACACCCGTTTTGCGCGACATAAAAGTACCAAACACCAGTTATGGAGAAGATTACGCGCTTGGTCTACGCATTAGCCGCGAGTATCAAATAGGACGCATCTACACTTCACTTTACCTTTGTCGCCGTTGGGATGAGAATTCGGATGCTTCGCTGGATGTAGTGAAAATGAATGGACATAATTTGTACAAGGATAAAATCAGAACGATTGAATTGAAAGCGAGAAAAGTCTCTTTTGCCAAAAAAGATTAATTTAAGGCTATCAAAAACAACAAAGATTAATTTTCTACTAATTATTTAATTGTTATAATTAACGGAATGAATTTTGCTGCATAAAAAATCTTAAATTCTAAAATTGCACAATATGAAAAAGACATTCATCTTCAGTATTATTTTCTGTTCTTTTATTACATTATGGGCTAATAAAGTTTCTGCCCAAGAGTACAAATATGATTTAAACAAGTACTATACTCCTGATATAGTGCGAAACAGTTTAGATCTGAACTTGAACTCCAGTGGGGGATTTGGTAATACGTATAATAATCCGAATAATACGTATAATTATAACACAATAAAATCCAACAATTTAAGTGGTCAATTTAATTCAGGGTTTACACAATTTAAAAATACACGTAAAACAGAATCTTTATTACAACTAAACTTAGATGTAAACGGCCATTTCTCTAATAATAAAGCTTGGGGGCTAACCAATCAAAAAACACATACTTCAAATTCAACAGAGTACATTGGCCTCAATTACAGTAAAAAAATGTACGGCGCGAATAAAAAGTTTTTCTCCTTTGGTCTCTTTTCTTCTTTAAATCCATCAACTAGCTACACAAATAATGAAGTCACTAGTTCGACAACTGAAAATACTACCAAAAGCTTTCAAGCTAAAATCAGACCTTTTATCGGAATTGGTATTGGAAGGATTGAGTCGGTAAAAGATGCCCGCCAAGCCATTTATATTTTGGAAGACTTGTCTAAGCGAGGTGTTTTAACCCGACATTTATCGGACGATGAAATATTCAAATTCTCGCAAGTCATTTCGCAAGTAAAAAACAAACGATTTCTTGACTACAGATTACATAAAATTGATGAAATATCTACCGTTGATTCTTTTCTGGTAAAGAACAACTTGCTAACCAAATCGGATGCTAGTTATTTTACCACTCTTTATGACAATTGGGAAAACAGTGCTAACTTCGAACGTACTTCAGGACAGTCCTTTGAGATGAGACTGTCACCAGATGTAAATTGGAATAATCAGAAAAGCGAATCAAAAATATCGAATCCAAGTTCAGACACATGGAGCAAACAAAATGACAAGAATTATGGTGCTAGTCTGGCATTCAATTACAATTATGCAAAACAGATTAATTTAAATTGGGAAAAAACGGCCTATGTAACGCTCAGTGGTTCAACAACCCGTGAACAGCAAAGACTGTCAGATGAAAGTAGTCAAGAGTCCCTTTACAAAATCAACGTAAGGAATATAACTCTGAATGGTAATTATCGTATTGGCTACTATCCAAGCACACGCACGAACTTATCGGTCGGTATATCCCAAAACTTTTATAGAAATTTCAATGATCAAGTAACAAACACTTTCTGGAACGATTCATTTAATTCAGTTACTACTCTTAGATTTAGCGCAGTATATTATGTTTCTCCGCAGCTAAGTCTTTCTGGGAATACATCTATTTATAATAATTATTCTAATTATAGAAGTAGTTCATATAAAGCAAACAGCAATCAATTGGGTACCGGTTTTTCGGTTGCACTAAAATACTCATTCTTTTAATGGCTCGAGCAATCGCTTGGGTATAGAGAAAATATGAATAAACTCAATTCTAAAATTACAGAATTATTGCACGAGCAACTTTCCAACTGGGAACTTGCTCGTACCAATTTTGAAGGACTGAAAACGGTTCGCACTAAATCGTTTGATTTTGGCGATTTTGAAGTAAAGGTACAGTTTAATCCGGCGCGCATTGTTTCATCGGGTGCTAAGGTGGATGCCAAGACAATTGCCGAGCGCAAGTGTTTTCTATGTACCGAAAATCGTCCTGCAGAGCAGAATTCTGTGGATGCGGACGACTACCTGGTTTTGGTCAACCCCTTCCCTATCTTCCCCGAGCATTTTACCATTCCACGCAAAGAACATGTCGACCAGCAAATAAAACTTTACTTTTCGGATATGCTCGAACTGGCTGAGGCTTTGGACGATTATCTGATTTTCTACAACGGACCGCGTTGTGGCGCTTCAGCTCCCGACCACATGCATTTTCAGGCTGGAACAAAGGATTTTCTACCCTTAGTAAACGACTATAAACGGCTGAAAGATACACATGCTCAGTTGTTGGTTGAGTCTGAAAACTTCCAGCTATTCAACTTCAATGGCTACCTGCGTACCGTTTATTGCATTGAGTCGACCGACGTGGAGAGTGCTAAAGATGCGTTCGAAAAGTTGTATACATATTTCACCTCACCCTCTGCCCCTCTCCTTGAGGAGAGGGGAGAAATAGAGGTCGGGGGTGAGGTCGAACCCATGCTCAACATCGTCTGTACTTTCAAGGATGGCAAATGGTTTACATTCGTTCTTCCGCGTAAAACCTTCCGTCCATGGCAATATAGCGCCGAAGGCGAGCAACAATTGCTCGTTAGTCCTGCAACAGTGGAGATGTGCGGCATCTTTATCACCCCTATCGAGGCTCATTTCGAGAAAATAACGAAAGAAGATGTAGAAAGCATATTGGAACAGGCAAGTCTGGCTTGAAAGAGATATTCTACAGCGCACTATTGGTAGATTTGATCATATAATGCGTATAAATGAATATCTTATTGTGAGACTGTGGCGGAAGCTACTTGGGTAATAAAAAACATGGGTTTTGGGTTTCTGAAAATCAGTTTTAGTGTTTTTAAACCCGATTTATCCTTATTTTTGCGTATAAAAAAAGTATATTGAAACGAATTTCAATAAACTTTTTTTATACGCAGATTTATAGCTGGTTTTAGAGATTCTCACCAACCATTTTTGGCATTTATACCGTTTTAGTCCTTTCGGAAATTCCGAAACGTTCCCTACTAGTGTTTTACTCTTTCTGAAAAAAGAATCTCCTCTATCTCGCCGAAATCAAGCTTATCTCGCCAGCACTTCAATCTTCAATTTATCGTAGGCCCGATTCGCTTTCGCGCGTGCTTCTTCGATCGTATCGCCACTTGCCAAAATCACCGCAAGGCGTCTGTGTCCAACTACTTCCGGTTTCCCGAAAATACGCAACTGAACATCGGCTTCCGACAATACTTCTTCCAGATTATCAAACACCACTTTGTCGCTGTCGCCTTCCACCACAACGGCTTTAGAGGCCGAAGGACGGTAAAAACGAACCAAAGGTACAGGCAAGCCTAAAACGGCGCGTGCATGCAATGCAAACTGTGATAAGTCCTGCGAAATCATGGTTACCATGCCGGTGTCGTGCGGACGGGGCGATACTTCGCTGAACAAAACATCGTTGCCACAAACAAATAATTCCACGCCGAAGATACCATAACCACCCAACGCATCGGTTACCGCATTTGCGATCTTCTGTGCCTTTTCCAGCACGCTTTCCTGCATAGGTTGAGGTTGCCACGATTCGCGATAATCACCATCTTCCTGATAATGTCCGATCGGTTGTAGAAAAGTAGTTCCGCCCGAGTGACGTACGGTAAGCAAGGTAATTTCGTAATCGAACTTTACAAATGCTTCCACGATTACGCGTCCCGCTCCGGCTCGACCACCCTCTTGCGCTATCTTCCACGCTTTTTCAATATCGCCGGCAGTTTTGATCACGCTTTGTCCGTGACCCGACGAGCTCATAATTGGTTTCACCACACAGGGAATACCAATGGCAGCCACCGCAAGTTCAAATTCTTCTTTGCTTGAAGCAAAACGATACGGCGAGCTGGCAATGCTCAACTCTTCGGCTGCCAGCCGGCGAATGCCTTCTCGGTTCATAGTCAGGAAAGCAGCTTTGGCAGTAGGAATTACATTAAAGCCCTCTTTTTCCAATTCTACCAAAGTATCGGTAGCAATAGCTTCAATCTCGGGGATGATATAGTCCGGTTTTTCTGTTTCAATAATTTCGCGAAGCTTTTTGCCATCAAGCATCGAAAGCACGTGCGACCGATGTGCCACTTGCATAGCCGGTGCGTTGGGGTATTTGTCCAACGCCACTACCTCGATACCATAACGTTGCAATTCGATAGCAACTTCTTTTCCTAGTTCTCCCGATCCGCACAAAACGGCTTTTTTGCCAACAGGCGAGAGTGTTGTTCCAATTTTTGTCATTCTAAGTTTTATCCTTATTTTTTAATTATGATGCGCTATTTTTTTCAAAGCAACGATTTGTGGTTCGTTTCCGAACACTAAAAGTCGGTCGCCAAGTTGAATAATATTGTCGGCTTTGGGATTTATCTGCAATTCACTTTGCGACGAGTAGTACCCAATCACTACCAAATTGGTGCGTTGAGGTATATTGGCGTCGCGATAGCTTTTATTAATCAAATCGCTTCCTTCATGAATTTCTACTAGCCCGAATTTATAGCTTTTGAGTTCTTCTTTAGCTCCCGAAAATTCCACAAAACTAAAGAAATCGGCACTGGTGGTGGCAATAGAAATGATGCGGTCTTTGGCTATTTCGATAGGCGAAACAATAAAATCGGCACCTGCCTTACGAAATTTTTCGGTAGAATTTGTTTCGGCAACACGTGTAATCACCTTTACGTCTTTATTCAAATCCTTGGCACTAAGCGTCACAAAAAGGTTCTCGGCATCGGTAGAAAGTACCGAAATAAGGATTTTTGCCCGTTCTACTCCGGCCTGAATAAGTACTGCGTCGTCGGTAGCATCGCCATCAATATGTATAAACTTCTGGCCGTATACTTCCTTCAACTTTTCGTTTCGTTCAGCATTGCTTTCAATCATTACCACTTCAAATCCTTTTTCGAGCAAATCTTCCAGTACACTTTTTCCGGTTTTTCCGTAACCACATACAATGTAGTGATTCTTCATGTTGTCTAACACCTTGTTCATTTTTCTTAGTTTTAATAATTTCGACAATTCACCTTCTACAAAAAAAGCAGAAATTTTACCAATGGCATATACCCCCACCGTAAAGCCGGAGATGATAAGACAAATCGTAAATATTTTTCCCGTATCCGTTACCGGAACAATATCGCCATACCCAATGGTAGCAAAGGTAATAACCATTACGTAAAGCGACTGAAGCGGACTAAACCCTTCAATCACCATAAAGCCCACAAAGCCTACAATTATTATTGTAAGCAATGCCAACAAAGGAACCAGCAGTTCTCTTAACATCAGGATTCTTAATCTTGACCGTAGTCTCATAGTATTCTTTTAGATAAATAGTTTCATTTCATATCAATCGCACAAAGCGTACAAATCGCCACGCGGATTGACCAGTAAAACAGGGATAGCCGCCTTTTTCAGCACATGGTATTCCTTCGGGCCAAAAAGAATATCGTCCAAACCATAATCACGCGAAGCGGAAACGATAATCATTCCGGCATGCAGGACTTCTGCCACCTGAACAGCCTCTTTTTCTACTTTAAAACTGTCTTTGGTAGCTTTCTCTAATGTGTATTTAAAATCAAACTTATCAAATAAACTTTGCATTCTTTCAGCGTTGGTAGCCGCTTTCGAGCCATAATCGTTGGCCAATAGCATCTTTATCTCCGAGCCGCAAAACCGACCGAAAGCGGCGGCAAACTGTGCTTTTTCGAGTTCTTCTTCCAAAAAGCCAATCGGCAGGATTACTTTTGTCAAATCCATTTCAGCAAATGCATCTTTGAACAAAATATACGGAATCCGCAAATCGCGACAAGCTTTCAAATGGCTGCGAATAGAGCTTGCATCAGAAAGCTGAATAAACAAAAACGAAGCGTCCAGCTCCTCGCAAACGGCTTCGAGTTGAGTAGTTTTGGAATCTCGTACCCAAATCGTTGTTTTCGGCAATAGCTCCTTCAACTCCTTCTCTCTGCTAGCTATCTGTTCAGCGCTATCCACAAGGCTCAACACCCCGAACTCTTTTGCGAGTTGAGTAGCCAGCGTTGCAGCACTTTTGAGTAGTGTTTGTGCAGTATCGGGATTGTATATAAGCGCTAAAACCATAGTTGATGTGATGATATGATGATGTGATAATGAGTTGATAAGCTAGTGAATTAATAAATTGCATTCACTTAATAAGCTCTTCTTTTGTCTTTTGTCTTTTGTCTTTTGTCTTTCGTCTTGCTTACTCCTGAAAATACACCCTCTTTACCCGTCTCGAAACGCTTGTAAGCACTTCATACGAAATGGTTTTCAACCATCCGGCTACTTCGGAAACAGTGAGGTTATCACCGAAAATTTCCACCATATCACCTTCTTTGGCTTCCAGGGTCGTAACATCAATCATGGCTAAGTCCATACATACATTACCAATTACCTTGGCGCGTTGTCCGTTGACGAGTACCTCACCCACTCCATTTCCAAGCTTGCGGTCAAAGCCATCGGCGTAACCAATGGGGATAATAGCAATGCGTTTATCGGCATTTACAATTCCCTTGCGACTATAGCCGACCGTTTCGCCCGCTTTTACCGTTTTAATCTGTAGAATAACCGTTTTCAAAGCACATACTTGTTTTAGATTTACTTCGGGCAATGAGCTGATACCATAGTGTCCGATGCCCAGGCGTACCATATCGAACTGATATTCGGGAAAGCGTTCAATGCCTGCCGAATTGAGGATATGGCGCATAATGTGGTGCGAGAATGTAGCCGATAGTTGATCGGCACAAGCGGTGAATGCAGCTATCTGCTGTTTTGTAAAATCATCAAATTTAGCATCATCGGAACCCGACAAATGAGAGAATACCGAGCGCACTTTCACCTGGTTTTGCCCTTTCAGTCGTGCAAGTAATTGCTCCATATCCTGCGGTTCAAAACCAAGACGATGCATACCGCTATCAATCTTTACATGAATCGGATAATCCGTCAATCCCAGTTTCTCGGCCGAAGCAATAAAAGCATCGAGCAAGCGAAAACTGTAAATCTCAGGTTCCAGTTTATTGTCGAAAATCATTCCAAAGCTGCCTTTCTCCGGATTCATAACCACAATAGGAATACGAATACCCTCGCGACGCAACTCTGCTCCTTCATCCGCTACCGCAACGGCCAGATAATCGCATCGATGGTGTTGCAGCGTGCGAGCCACTTCCACAGCACCGCTTCCGTAGGCAAACGCTTTGACCATACACATCATTTTTGTTTCGTGACGAAGCTTGGAACGGAAATAGTTCAGGTTATCCACCAACGCATTGAGGTTTACCTCCAAGGTCGTTTCGTGGGTTACCAATTCCAGTTTCTCCGATATATCTTCGAAATGGAAAGAACGCGAACCTTTTAAAAGTATAATTTCTTTTTGAAAATCACGCAGTGATGCTGATTTTAAAAAGTCGTCGGTATGTTCAAAGAAAACGGTATTGATAGCATCAAACTTATCAGCCTGTTTCCCAATTTCTGAACCAATGCCGATAATGCGCTGAACGTTTTTATTTTTCACCAGTTCCGCCACGGTTTTGTAAAGCTCATCGGGTGTTTGTCCGGTTTGCAGAATATCCGAAAGTATGAGCGTCTTCGATAGATTCTTGGCTGTAGCCTGTTGATTTAAAAAATCGAGCGCGATGCTCAACGAATTTAAATCGGAGTTGTAACTATCGTTTATGATCAGGCAATCGCGTACACCTTCTTTTACTTCCAGTCGCATAGCAACCGACTCCAACAACAAAATACGTTTGGCTATTTCATCTGCTTTCACACCCAAATAAAGCATCACCACCACACATTGAAGGGCATTTTCGATGGATGCTGCGTCGGTAAATGGAATAGCGATACTGATATCAGCACTTCCGTATTTCAACAGAGCTTGAGTGGCACTGACCGTTTTTTCTAGTTTCAAAACCTGTACCTGCGCTTTATCACTTTTTCCCCATGCAAACAGCTTGCCCCTGAAGCCCGATTGCGCGATGGATATTTCCACTAATTTACTGTCGGAACAATAAATAAGCACTTCCGCATCTTTAAACAGTTGAAGTTTTTCCTCACATTTCTGTTTCAGGCCGGTAAAATTCTCCTGATGCGCTTCACCCAAATTAGTAAAAATTCCAATCGTTGGTTGAATAATCGGTTGCAGGTGTTCCATCTCGTGCATTTCCGAAATACCGGCTTCAAAAATACCCAATTGCGTGTTTTCATTCATCGCCCAAACCGAAAGCGGAACGCCGATCTGCGAATTATAACTGCGTGGTGAACGGGTAATGCGATAGTCGGTGTGCAAAAGCTGGTAGAGCCATTCTTTCACCACCGTTTTACCATTGCTACCTGTGATGCCAATCACCGGAATGTGGAACGAAGCCCTATGAGTAGCGGCAAGGGTTTGCAAAGCCAGCAAAGTATCTTTTACAACCAGAAATACCGCATCGGGCAGGTTTTCATATTCCGGTTGCATTTCACTGACCACAAAATAGCGAAGATTTTGCTGGTACAACTCCAAAATATAGTTATGACCGTTGTTGCGTAAAGTGCGAATGGCAAAAAACAAACTTTCTGTAGGAAAAGATAAAGAGCGACTGTCTGTCAATAGCCAATTAATTTCAATAGTAGGTATTTTGTTCTCGCTCGCACCTATCAACCGGGCTATTTTAGTTAGTTTCATTGTTTATTTTGTTAGTAGCTATCAGTTATCATTGAGAAATTACTGTTCACTGATAATTGAAAATTAAAATACTATCTTCGTTTTCCAAAAATTCTTAACAGATAAAGAAATAAATTTATAAAATCAAGATACAAGGTCAATGCCCCGATAATAGCTTCTTTTCTATCATCATCTGTACCTTCATTGCCTATTACATTTAGTTTTTTCAGCTTTTGCGTATCGTAAGCAATCAGCCCGACAAATATCAGCACGCCCACGTACGACGAAATCCAGTAAAGCATTTCACTCTTGAGGAACATATTTACCAACGAAGCAATTATCAACCCTATCAAAGCCATAAAAAGGATATTTCCCATTTTGGTGAGGTCTTTCTTCGTAAAAAAACCGTAGGCACTCATTGCAGCAAAGGTTCCGGCAGTAATAAAAAACACCGACGCTATGGAATCGGCAGTAAACACAAAAAAGATGCACGAAAGAGTCAATCCGTTCAGAATGGAGTAAAGACAAAAAATAATGGTGGCAGTCATGGCCGACATTTTATGAATAGCACCTGACAAGAAACCCACGAGCAACAATTCGGCAATCATTAAACCGAAAAACACAAACCGTTGTCCGAATATAAACTCAATAAGCTCAGGTGAATTTGCCGTTTTAAATGCCATCAGCCCGGTTATAATCAAAGCCATTGACATCCAGCCATACACCCTTACAAAGAAACGTTTGGTTTCGGCAATCTCTTGTTCTTTCGAAATTTCATAAAAGTTATCCATAACTCCTTGTTTTAAATATTATTTTTTTTGTTTAATTTTCTTTTTGTTCAATGGTAGTTTAAGCCATTCCTGTTCCTCTTGCCCGATTACTTTTTCGCTAACCGTTAGCGTATCGGCAACACATAAAATGGAATAGCCACCCACCGCTTGCTTTCCTCGCAGGGTAGAGCGATGAATGATGCCGGGAATACCATCATAATTCAAAAACGTATTGCGGTGATAATGTCCTCCCAACATAGATTGAATATTAAACTTCTTGAGTAGATTGGTCATATCTTTCCAGTTATCCACATCACCGGTTAGTAGTGGGTAGTGAGTAACAACAAAAACCGGCATCCGTGTACCTGTTCTTTTCAATTCCGACGCCATCCAATCCACATCTTGCTTCATTATATAGCCATTCCCCTGATTGTTCTGAGGGGTGGTGGTAAAGCCGATGAATTTATATCCTTTGTGTATAAATGAAAATTTATCGTTACCAAAAATATTTTTAAAAAGGGAAGGACCAGTCGTCAACCAATTAAAATCGTGATTGCCGGCTACAATGTAAAAGGGAATGGTTAGCTGTTGAAGAATTCGTTTCGCTTCGGTGAGTGAGTTGGAATCACCTTTTTGAGTAATATCGCCCGAAACAATTACAAAATCCAAATCTTTAAAACGATTGACCTCATCTACTGCCTTTTGAAGATCTTCGGCAGGCTCCTTGCTGGTTTGCGAAATATGTATATCCGTGAAGAAAGCAAACTTAAACGACGAAGCAGAAAATAGGCCATAAGGGAATAGCAGAAGCAAAACAAACAATGCTATGAACCTGAAATAATTCTTGTACATATAAAGCCGTAGTTTTAGTTTTTTTGGACGTGCAAAGATACTATTTTTGTTTCGTCTGATAAGCAAAAATTAAGATTTCTGAAACAGAAATCAAAAAAAAACCGCCTCCCATAATGGAAAACGGTTTTCATATTGTTGAAAGAATAAATTTATTCTGCAAGGAAAATGTAGCGGGCAACTACCAAAACAAATAGCAGATACATCATCCAATGTATTTGTTTGCCTTTACCGGTTACTACTTTTAAGATTGTATACGCAACAATACCACCACAAATACCATTAGCAATACTGTAAGTCAGTGGCATAAGGATAAAGGTAATAAATGCAGGAAAACCTTCAGTAAAGTCATTAAAGTCAATATCCAAGACGGCAGAGACCATTAATACACCTACGATAATCAATGCGGGAGCAGTTGCTGCACTCGGGATAATCAATGCCAAAGGAGCAAGTACCAGAGCCAATAAGAATAAAAGACCTGTAGTAACTGCTGTTAAACCGGTGCGTCCACCTTCGCCGATTCCGGCCGCACTTTCAACATAAGCTGTTATGGTACTTGTACCCATCAAGGCTCCGAATGAAACTCCAAATGCATCCACCAACATAGCCTTTCCAATTCTCGGAGAATTGCCTTCTTTGTCAACAAATCCCGCCTTTTCGGCTGTACCCACCAAAGTTCCAAAAGTATCAAACAACTCAACAAAAGTAAAGGTAAATACAACTGTCCATAGCCCCATATTTAAAGCACCTCTGATATCCAATTCACCAACTGCCAGTTTGCTCAAATCAGGCAAACTGAATACTCTAAAGTTTTCGGGTATGATAGTAACACCCATTGGAATACCGATAAGCGTTGCAGACACGATACCAATAAGCAAAGATCCTTTTACACGCATAGCCATAAGAATAGCGGTAATTCCCAATCCAATCAAACAAAGCACCATGGAATGATTCGAGAAACTTCCCATACCAATGTTCCATTCGAAAGATTTTAGAACAGTAGGGCCAACAGCCTTATTCAATGTAGCTAAAGTTGGAGGAATAACATTGGCAGTAACCACCATAATTTCTGACAATTTAAATCCGATAATGGTTATAAACAACCCAATACCTACAGTAATCGATTTTTTCAAGGAATGTGGAACCGCAACCACCAAAATCTGACGAATTTTAGTCACGGTAAGCAAAATAAAGATAAGTCCTGAAATAAACACAGCACCTAATGCTACCCGCCAAGGCATACCAACTCCAGCCAAAGCCACCGTTGCAAAAAGGGCATTAAGTCCCATACCCGGTGCCAATGCAATTGGAAAATTAGCAACCAAACCCATAGCAATAGTTACAAAACCTGCCGAAATGGCTGTAGCAAAGAATACCGCGTTGGTATCCATACCTGTCGCGCTAAGAATACTTGGGTTAAGAAACAGGATATAAGCCATAGTCATAAACGTGGTTATACCTGCAATAATTTCGGTACGAACATTCGTTCGGTTTTCTTTTAATTTGAAGAGCTTTTCTAGCATAGAAGTTATTTAAGATGAATAATAAGTTTATAAATTTCCATTTTTGAGGTTTCAAAAGTAGATAAAAAAACAATCGATTCAAAACTTTGCATCGATAATTAATAAATAGTTGCGAGTTAACTCCAATAAGAAGTTAACTCGCACACAAATATTGAATAATTATTTTTATTCAGTAGCTATTATCGTCCAGCCGCAGATTAAACGTCTATCGAAGTAACTTCCACCATCAAATCATCTTTCATTACCGATTGACCTTGTACCACATGAATTTTGCGGATAACGCCATTACAGGTAGCCGTAATTTCATTTTGCATTTTCATGGCTTCAAGACTCAGAATAGGTTCACCTTCGTTCACCAAATCGCCTTCGGCTAAGAATATATCCACAATCTTGCCCGGCATGGGTGAAGTGATATTGTTCTCATCTATCGATTTATCATCTTTGCCAATCATTCCATGACGAATGTATGAGAAAAGTGATTCGAGACTGAATTTATACTCCACCCCATTCACTTTTACCACCGCCTTGTTTTGATCGCGCGACACGAGTTCGCAATGAAAGCGTTTGCCTTTCCAATCGAATGCATAGTGAAAATCTTCTTGTTCCACAAAATCAATGTCGTATTCCTCGCCGTCAATTACCGGTTCCGATTCTTTTGGAATATAAATTTTATAGCGTTTACCATTATCGCGCAACGCAATAAACAATCGTGAAGCATCACGTTTATAAATATATGAAGTTCCCATGTATCAATAATTAAGTCGTTTGTTTAATACCCAAACATTCAACGAGTCGTTTTTATAAGAAGGCAGGTCGGAAGATAATTGAAGGTATTCCGAAGCATACATAATCGTAGCAGCCAATGCACCTATCATTTCATCATCCGCATTTTCGAGCATCTCGGGTGTATACACCTGATCTACCCAACGCGTGGTATAGGTTGCATCCACAAATTCCGGGTGTTGTAATACCGCACGGCAAAATGGGACGGTGGTTTTTAAACCAATTAAACTGAATTCGTACAATGCAGCCAACGTTTTCTCAATTGTTTCCTGACGATTGCTGCCATGCACGATGATCTTGGCAATCATAGAGTCGAAATAAGGTGTTACCACCGAACCGCTCTGCACACCACTCTCGATACGAATATCGTTGCTGTGTGGAAAATGAATTTTGTCGATAAAGCCGGTTTGCGGACTGAAACGGTTTTGTGGATCCTCCGTATTTACACGGCATTCGATAGCCCAACCATTCAGTTTGATATCTTCTTGTTTCAATGTCAACACTTCGCCCAGTGCAATCCTTATCTGCCAATCCACCAAATCCACGCCCGAAACCATCTCGGTAACAGGGTGCTCCACCTGAATACGGGTGTTCATTTCCATAAAATAGAACGAACCATCTTCGTCCAGAATATACTCAATAGTACCAGCAGAGAAATAACCAATCTTTTTGGCGAATCGAACCGCCATGTCGCCCATATCTTTCCTCATTTCGGGAGTAAGACTGGCCGAAGGGGCTTCTTCGAGTAATTTTTGGTGCTTGCGTTGCAACGAACATTCACGCTCGCCGAGGTGAATCACATTGCCATGTTTATCACCCAAAATCTGAAACTCAATATGCTTTGGGTTCTGAAGGTATTTTTCAATAAACATATCGCCATTATCGAACGCAGCCAACGCCTCGTCGGATGCCGATTTAAAATGTCGCTCTATTGTTTCGGGTTTTTCAACGATACGCATACCGCGTCCACCACCTCCGGCCGAAGCCTTTAGCAATACAGGGTAGCCAATTTTTTCGGCATACACTTTTGCTGCTTCAGCATCATTTATAGCACCATCGCTACCGGGAACCAAGGGTAAGCCCGCTTCGATAGCCATGCTTTTAGCAACTGTTTTCAGTCCCATCTCGCGAATTAAGGTAGCGGATGGTCCGATAAAATTGATACCATTCTCGGTGCAAAGTGCAGCGAAATCTGGATTTTCGGACAAAAAGCCATAACCGGGATGGATTAAATCAATATTATGTTCCAAAGCCAGATTTACAATGCGCTCAGCATCCAAAAAAATAGGTTTTTCGGTAGTGGCATCTCTGGCCGGAATAATTTCGTCGGCATATTTCAAATAAAGAGCATCAGGCTCTTTATCACTTTGAAAAACCACAGCTAACATGCCCAATTTATGAGCCGAGCGAATGATGCGAATCGCAATCTCGCTTCTGTTAGCAATTAAAAGTCTTTTCTTCATTTATGTTTGGTTGATTGGATAATAATTAAACGGCAATTTGGTCATTAGAGTTTAGTTGATTGGGTGATAACAAATGAACATACCAAACCAAAAAACTAAAAAACTAAATCAACCTATTGACTAAATTATAAAGGAATACTTCCGTGTTTACGAGCCGGTTTATGATATTGTTTGTTGGACAAAATTTCAAACGAAGTGATAAGAAGATCACGCGTTCTCGACGGGCTGATTACTTCATCTATCAATCCTAATTCTTCGGCTTTATATGGATTTGCTGTTTCGTCTTTGTATTTATCAACAAGCATTTTTTCCATTTCGGCTCTGTTCTCCGCTTTTGCCAGTTCGTGTTTATTCACAATTTTGATAGCACCTGCAGGTCCCATAACGGCTATTTCGGCAGTAGGCCATGCAAAATTAAAATCACCGCCTGTATTTTTACTACTCATCACAATATACGCACCGCCATAGGCTTTACGGGTAATAACGGTTATTTTAGGCACCGTAGCTTCACAAAATGCATATAGCAGTTTAGCTCCATTACGGATAATACCATTGTGCTCTTGTTCAAGACCTGGTAAGAATCCGGGGACATCTTCCAAAATCAGTAATGGAATATTAAAAGCATCGCAAAAACGCACAAAACGAGCACCTTTCACACTGGCGTTAATGTCCAGTGTTCCGGCCATCACTTTCGGTTGATTGGCTACAATACCTATTGACTTTCCGTTCAAACGGGCAAAGCCAACCAGGATATTTTGTGCGAATTTTTCGTGTACTTCAAAAAACGAATCTTTGTCCACAATGATATTGATGATTTCTTTCATATCATACGGACGGTTCGGATCATCAGGGATAATACGATCCAAAAACTCCTGACGTGATTTATACGAACTTACCAGATTTGATACCGGCAACGATTCGTAATTATTGGAAGGAATATACGACAATAACTTACGAATAAGCATAATGGTATGCTCCTCATCGTCCGACACAAAATGCGCCACACCACTTTTGCTGGCATGTACATTTCCGCCACCGAGGCCTTCCATGTCTATGTCTTCATTCAGGACCTCTTTTACCACATCCGGACCGGTAACAAACATATACGATGTTTGATTGGTCATAAAAATAAAATCGGTAAGTGCAGGTGAGTAAACAGCTCCACCGGCTGCCGGCCCCAAGATGGCCGAAATTTGAGGAATAATGCCCGACGATTGAACATTGTTACGAAAAATGGTAGCATAAGCCGATAGACTCTTCACTCCTTCCTGAATACGGGCACCACCCGAATCCATTAGTCCAACAATGGGAGCACCAAGCTTGAGGGCCATTTCCTGCACTTTGGCTATTTTCATACCATGTGCAAAACCAAGAGAGCCACCCAATACCGTGAAATCCTGGGCATATGCAAACACGCTTCTACCCTGAACCATACCACGTCCTACCACTACACCATCACCAAAATTAGATTGTTTGCTGCTCATTGGCGTTTGCGAAGGCGATACAAAAGCATCAAATTCGTAGAATGTACCTTCATCAAAAAGAATGTTTATTCGTTCGCGAGCAGTAAGTTTACCTTTTAAATGCTGCCTTTGCGCAGCATTGTTTTCCATTTCTTGCAACGCTTTGAGGCGCTGTTCAAATACTTCATTTTTATTTATCATGTATATCCGAATGTTGTTTAACCTTATTCTAACAACTAAGCTTTAATTTCGTTCAATTAAAAAACCATATTTAAAAAAAGCCTACAAAAGTAGACTAAATGTGCAATAAACGGGTCAAATTTTAAAGTTTTACAGTTAGTTTAACAGTGCGGAGTGATAAAATGGTGGAGAAATGATAGTGTATAAGGTTGGATTTAAGGTTGTATAAAGCATGAAAAATTAGAAATATCATTGTATACGAATGATATTTCTATTAGAATGCACATATTCCTAAACGTTCGGGAGAAAATACAAACAAAAAATACTTATCAAACAAACCACCACAGCAGCAAGGCTACCACTAAAAGCGAAGGCAACATATTAATGATGCGCAGTTTTTTTATTTCGAGGATATTAATGCCAAGCCCTATAAGCAAAATACCACCTACACTGGTAAGACCATGTACTATTTCGGGAGTAAAAAAGGTACTGGCATACATGGCCAACAAAGTGATTCCTCCCTGAAAAACAAGCAGTGGAATAGCTGAAACAATAACGCCTACTCCAAAAGCGGAAGCTAAAATGATAGAAGAAAAACCATCCATGAGCGATTTAGTGAGCAGCAAGTCGGACGAGCCGCTGGTTCCTTCCTGTATAGCTCCAAGAATAGTCATTGAACCAATGCAATACAACAAAAAAGCTGTTACCAAACCTTCGGAAAACTTATCGCTACCAATCCGGAACTTACGCTTGAGGTATAAACTGAGCTTCTCGGCTCCGGTTTCGAGGTTCCACCACTCCCCTAAAAGTGAGCCTATGGCTAAACTACTCACCACAATAAGAATATGTTGCATATTGTACACCATACTAATACCGATGGCAACGGTAAACAAACCTACAGCCTGAAAATAAATAGTGGTAACGCGCTTGGGCATACTCTTTTTCAACAGTAAACCAACTATTCCGCCGGCTATTACGGCTGCTGCATTGACAAGTGTTCCAATCATAGAGGGTGTTTGAAATAGCGTAAATAAGTAAATTAAATTTTCGCTTACAAAAATAACAAAATAAGCTTAGATTAAGCTCCATTGATTAAAATTGTGTAATTTAGCACTCGGAAAAGCAAACAAAAAAAAGAGAGTCGATGAAAGGCAGGTTCTATTCCTACTTTATTTATCGACCCAAATATCAAATAAACAAACATGAATTCATTTCTCTATCGCATAGCACAAACCTATTACGCACAAAAGCAATCGGATATAAGCAACTTTACCTTTGTTTTTCCTAACCGTCGCGCGGGGTTGTTCTTTCAGCGATACATTGCCGAAGTGGCTCAAAAGCCGGTCTTTTCGCCGGAGATTGTAACCATCAACGAGTGCTTTTCGGCTGCTTCCACCTGGCAAACGGCCGACCGGCTGAGCATGCTTTTTCGTCTGTATCGCATCTACAAAGCGCAGAGTGGCAGCGACGAGAGTTTCGATTCGTTTGCGTTCTGGGGCGAAATGCTGCTATCCGATTTTGAAGATGTAGACAAATACCGTGTGGATGCTAAACAACTGTTCACCAACATCACCGAACTAAAACAAATCGACCAACTGTTCAACGTTTTCTCCGATCGACAGGTGGAAGCCATCCGACAGTTCTGGAATAACTTTGTGCCAGTTGTTGAAGGTAAATCGCAGGAAGATTTTATTGCCACATGGAAAATTCTTTTGCCCATCTACGAGCTATTTCGTGCCGAGTTAATAGCCGACAATACTGCCACAGAAGGCATGATTTGCCGAAATGTGGCCGACAGACTGAAAGCCAAAGAACTGATTCCCGAATTTGAAAACAAACAATTTGTATTTATTGGTTTCAACGCACTGAATCCCTGCGAGCGAACATTGTTTGCCGAGCTTCAACGACGCGGACAAGCTGACTTTTACTGGGATTACGATGCGGCCGAATTGCGCGACAGCGACAATCAGGCATCGCGTTTCTATGCCGAGAACATTCATCTTTTTCCATCGAAATATCCGATTGAAACCATTGTTGAATCGCTGCAGGAAAAAGAGATTGAACTTATCGTAGTTCCCTCGGCTGTGGGGCAAGCCAAACAAGCGTATGCCATTCTCAACAAACTCTTTCCTCCCGAAGTGCCCAACATGAGCTGGATACGTACTGCCGTGGTGTTGCCCGATGAGAGTTTGCTCGTTCCCCTACTCCATTCCTTACCTGAACAAATAGGAAAGGTAAATGTCACCATGGGTTTTCCGCTTAAAGCCACTCCTGTTTCGGGACTGATAGAGCACATTTTCGAGTTACAAAAGCGCATGCGCACCTCAGGCGATAAAATATCCTTTTATCATCTCAATGTCTCGAACATTCTGAACCATCAATATATTGCCATGCTATGTGGCGATGAAGCTCAGCACATTTTGCGCCAGATGGCCGGGAATAACTGGATTTACATCGATGCCGAAGAACTGAAAAAGAACGAACTACTGGCTTCCATATTCGCTCCGCAAACCGACACACAACATTTTCTGCCCTACTTGCTACACATTCTGCGTAGTTTACAAAATGGCTGGCAACAAGCCTCTAACGAAACGCACAATTACCAATTGGAATGCGATTTTCTGTATCAATACTATGTTACTATCAATCGAATGTCCGACATTATGAAGGACAAACCGGTGGAAGTGGATATGACGATTGACACCTTGGTACGCCTTACCCGCCAACTCACTTCCGGTATCACCATCCCGTTTGTGGGTGAGCCGTTGGACGGATTGCAGGTGATGGGGGTGCTCGAAACACGTGGACTGGACTTCGACAACCTGATTATCACGTCATTCAACGAGGGCATTTTTCCACAAAAAAGCAGCACCAACAGCTTTATTCCATACAACCTGCGCAAAGGTTTCGACTTGCCCACCACCGAACATCAGGATGCTATCACAGCCTACAATTTTTACCGGTTGATACACCGCGCCAAACGCATTTATCTGATGTACGATTCTCGTTCAGAGTCCGGCCAGACTGGTGAAGTAAGCCGCTTTATGCATCAATTATATTATCATTATGGTGTCAACTATCAACGAAAAAACATTTCGTTCGATATTGGCTTTGGTAGTCCGCAAGCCATACAGATAGAGAAAACGCCTGCCGTAATGGAAAAAATTGAGCGCTTTGCGTCCGATGCCGAAAAAGCGCCGGCACTCTCGGCAAGTTCTATCAACACCTACATCGACTGTCCGTTGCAGTTCTATCTTACCAAAGTAGAAGAGGTGGAACAAGCCGACGAAGTAAAAGAAACGATCGAAGCTGATATGTTTGGTACGCTTTTCCACAACGTAATGGAAAATCTGTATGAACCATTCAAAGGAAAAATGATTCAGGCGAGCGATTTCGATGAATTACTTAAAAACACTTTGTATATCGACCAACAAATTGCTCAAGCATTTTCGTCGAAATATTTCAAAAAGAAAAACAAAACGGTGGTACAACTCGAAGGCAACAACCTCTTGATTGCAACTGTTATTCGTAAATATATTTTGCAGGTCCTCAAAACCGACAAGCAACATGCACCGTTTCGGTACATTAATTCTGAGGACAGAAATAAGATTGAATACCCAATATTAAACGGTAGTAAGAAAGTAAACATCAAAGGTTTTATCGACCGTATAGATGAGAAAGAAGGGCGACTGCGCATCCTCGATTATAAAACCGGAAGTGGCTCGTTGGAATTCAAAAGTCTGGACGAAGTATTCGAGAAAAACAAAGACAAGCGTCCTAAATTTGTGTTGCAGACATTTCTTTACGGCATTTTGTACAAACAAAAAGCGGAAGGTAAAATAATGACACCGGGCATTTATTATATGCGCGATGTATTTAAAGATGGTTTTGATACCGAATTGCATTACAGACCCGAAAAAAACGTAAATGACACGGTGACCGACTTTAATGTTTACGAAGATGAGTTCAAAGAACATCTAACCGTTTGTCTGGAGGAAATTTTCAATACTGAAGTGGCATTCACTCAAACCGAAAATGTAAAAGTATGCCAATATTGTGCCTATGTAGGTGTTTGCAATCGGTAATATTTACTTTGCAAACTAATGAATAAATGTATAATCAAACATTACAGGCGACTATTTACACAATCAGACAGCCCATTAAAGAATAAACTAAGAATAAAAATCCAAAAACAAGAGCTTTAAATTCAAAAAAAGGATAGATTAACCGAACATGAGCATTAATTTCACCCCAATATATTCTTTTCTATCCCAAATTCAGTTTTTTCGTACCAATATCAAAATAATTCTCCCAATCATTTGTGATAATTATTCAGGAGTGCTTACTTTGCATTCGAAACAAAACGACGTTAAATCAAAGACAACTAACAGTAATACGTAATTGGGAAAAACAAATCATAAAATCCCGAAATAAATTTGGGGTTTTGATGCTGCGAAACTAAATTTCAAAGAAATTTTCAAGAATAAAAAAACTATAAAAAACTGTTTTTGGAAATTCTATCTAATGAATTTTAGTTACATTTGCGTGTCAATTTTAAATAAAATACATAATGGCTAAAGTAAAAGGAGCGATAGTAGTAAACGTAGAACGATGTAAAGGCTGCAACCTATGTGTGGTGGCTTGTCCATCTAAAGTATTGTTACTAAATAACGAAGCAAATTCAAAAGGTTACAATTATTCTTACATGGCCGATCCCGACTCCTGTGTTGGTTGTTCGGCCTGTGCATATGTTTGTCCGGATGCTTGCATCACAGTTTACAGAGTTAAGCTCTAAAACATCAGAGCCTATCATTTTTTAAAATCAACAACATGAACAATAAAAAGAAAGATACAGAAGAAGTCAGATTAATGAAGGGGAATGAAGCCATTGCCCACGCTGCCATCCGCTGTGGTTGCGATGGATATTTTGGCTATCCAATCACTCCTCAATCAGAAATAATGGAAACGCTTATGGAACTTGAACCGTGGAATACTACCGGTATGGTAGTACTTCAGGCCGAAAGTGAAACAGCGTCTATCAATATGGTTTACGGCGGTGCCGGTTGTGGTAAAAAATCAATGACCAGTTCGTCGAGCCCGGGAGTGAGTCTTATGCAGGAAGGGATTTCGTACCTTGCCGGTGCTGAACTTCCCGCTGTAATCGTAAACGTTATGCGTGGTGGTCCCGGTTTAGGAACTATCCAACCCAGCCAGGCCGATTATTTTCAAACCGTAAAAGGTGGTGGTCATGGCGATTACAAAATGATTACCCTTGCTCCTGCTTCTGTTCAGGAAATGGCCGATCATACCGTTATGGCTTTCGATCTGGCCTTTAAATATCTTACTCCGGTAATGATTTTGGCTGATGGTGTTATTGGTCAAATGATGGAAAAAGTAGTTCTTCCTCCATTCCAACCTCGCTTGACAGAAGAAGAAATTAAAATAAAATGCCCATGGGCAACGTTGGGCAAACCTGCCAATCGCAAACCAAATTACATCTATTCTCTTCAACTGGAAGCAGAAGAAATGGAAGATTTGAATTTAAGACTCCAATCGCGTTATCGCACAATTGAAAAAAACGAGGTTCTTTTTGAAGAATTTGATTGCGAAGATGCAGAATATTTAATCGTTGCATTCGGAACAAGTGCCCGTGTTTGCCAAAAAGCGGTAGAAATGGCTCGTGCCCAAGGTATTAAAGCGGGATTATTACGCCCTATCACACTTTTCCCATTCCCTACCGAACAAATCAGCCACTACGCGAACCAAACAAAAGGTATGCTTACAGTGGAAATGAGTGCCGGACAAATGGTAGAAGATGTTCGTTTGGCAGTAAACGGTCGTGTACCTGTTGAGTTTTACGGTCGCATGGGTGGTATTGTGCCTTCGCCGGATGATGTATTTGAAGCATTGAAAAAATTAATAGTAAAATAAAATATTGATCCGGTAGTTTTGTGGAAGTATATTATTTCACAATCCACCGATAACTTTTTACTGACAACAAAAATATTATGACAACAAATGATATAATTAACCCCGCCAACCTTGTCTACGCTAAACCAAGTGTACTGAACGATGTTCCAATGCACTACTGTCCCGGCTGTACGCATGGCGTGATTCACAAACTTATTGGCGAAATCATTGGCGAAATGGGCTTTCAAGAAAAAACAATCGGTATTGCACCGGTGGGTTGCGCCGTTTTTGCCTATAAATATCTTGATATCGACTGGCAACAAGCTGCACACGGACGTGCACCGGCATTGGCAACTGCTGTAAAACGGTTGCTTCCCGATCGCCTGGTATTCACTTACCAGGGTGATGGCGACTTAGCAGCTATCGGTACTGCAGAAACAATTCACGCCTGCAACCGCGGTGAGAATATTGCTATTATCTTTATCAATAATGGTATTTATGGTATGACCGGTGGTCAAATGGCACCAACTACCCTGCATGGAATGAAATCATCTACTTCACCTAACGGAAGAACTGTACCATTGAACGGATATCCGCTAGATATTACCAAGTTATTGGCTCAATTGGACGGAACTTGCTACGTGACACGACAAAGTGCTCACACAGTAGCCTCGGTTCGTAAAACGAAAAAAGCCATCCAAAAAGCATTTGAAAACAGCATGTTAGGCAAAGGAACATCGATAGTAGAAGTTGTTTCTACCTGTAACTCGGGTTGGAAATTATCTCCTGCCGATTCTAACACCTGGATGGTTGAAAACATGTTCCCTGCTTATCCGCTTGGCGATTTGAAGGACATTTAATGATTTACGATTTTATTATTTACGATTTATAGAATGAACACATGAAAGAAGAAATAATAATTGCCGGATTTGGTGGACAGGGAGTTCTGTCAATGGGAAAAATCCTGGCTTACTCAGGTTTAATGCAAGGACAAGAAGTGAGCTGGATACCATCGTATGGTCCTGAACAACGTGGCGGAACTGCCAATGTGACCGTGATTCTTAGCGACGAACGCATTAGCTCACCGGTTCTAAGTACGTACGACACAGCCATTGTGCTAAACCAACCCTCGTTGGAAAAATTCGAAAGCAAAGTAAAGCCCGGCGGAACGTTGATTTTCGACGGTAACGGGTTTAAAAAATTTCCGACACGCACCGACATTAATATTTACCGTATTGATGCTACAGAATATGCAATGGCCAACAACGAATCCAAAACAATGAATATGATTATTTTGGGTGGATTGTTGAAAGTGCGCCCCATTGTGCAGGTTGCAAATGTTTTAAAAGGACTTAAAAAATCACTTCCAGATAGACACCATCACTTAATCCCGATGAATGAAAAAGCCATCCAGATTGGAATGGCACTAATCAAGAAAGTTGAGTAGTTTATTGGGTTGACTAGAAGCACAAAAAGAAACGCTGCAAATTAAATTTTGCAGCGTTTCTTTTTATCCAGACTCTGTTGACAGTTGTCTACCG
>JAFLKK010000019.1:0-275485 GCA_019163375.1 Paludibacter sp. | reverse complement strand
TCTTTATTCTTTTGTCTTTATTCTTTTGTCTTTATTCTTTTGTCTTTATTCTTTTGTCTTTATTCTTTTTCAACCCTTCACCGTTTTCACCACCACCCAGTTATTTTTCTCTTTAAAATCAACCAGTTGTAGTCCAAGTCGGTTAGCTTCAGCTTCAATCAACGGTATATCCTCTTTGTAAAAACCACTCATATACAACTCACCACCGCTCGACAAACAAGCAACATATTGTTCCATATCCGCCAGTAAGATATTGCGGTTAATGTTGGCCAGTACAATATCAAAATGCAATCCGGCAAGCAGCTCAGCACCCCCAAGTCGCACATCGATACCCGAAATATTGTTGATAGAGATATTTTCTATCGAATTTTCGGTACACCAGGTATCGATATCAATAGCCACAATATCTTTAGCCCCCCGCATGGCTGCCAAAATTGCAAGTACAGCTGTGCCACAACCCATATCGAGCAATGTTTTACCTTCCAAATCCATAAGCAACAATTGTCCGATAACCAAACTAGTCGTTTCGTGATGTCCGGTACCAAAAGCCATTTTAGGGTCGATCACAATGTCATATTTTGCCTTTGGCACATCCTTATGAAACGAGCTGTGAATCACACAATCATTACCTATTACAATAGGTTCAAAGTAATGTTTCTCCCATTCTTCGTTCCAGTTTTTCGATTTAATAGGCGTAATCTTGTAGTCGATAGATGCTTCGAATGGAAAGTCCGACAATAGATTTTTTAACTCCGACTCATCAAATTTAGATTGAAGAATGTAAGCATCCATACCCACTTCACTTGGAACGAAACTGTCGAACCCGATTTCACCTAATTCGGAAGCTAATACATCCGAAATATATTCTTCAAAAGGTTCGATAATAAAATTTACTTCAATGTAGTCCATGTAAGCAATTGATATTTAATAATTAATAATTTCATATATCTATATCATGAATAAAAAATCTTATTCTCCAATTCCATAAACAATAAAGTTTTAGAGGCGTTACTAGATTTTATTGTGATATTAATTCAACTACAAAGGTACATTTTTTCTGAGACATTTTCATATTGATAAATATATTCGAATTTTAATGTATAATTAGCTGAAAAAGACTTAATAATGGCACGATTATTGTTGAATATTAATGCAAAAACACCAAATAAGCACTAAAAAAAAACAGGAGGTTATATCATGAAACGAACCACATTTATTATCGCTCTGACTTTACTGGTTCCGCTGGTCGGGATGGGTCAAAGTCCATCTTCCGTTACTGACGACATATACTTCAAACCGAGTGATGCGAAAATTGTTCAGAAAGCCCGTAAAAATAACGAAGCGCCCAATTACAAAAACGGTGCAAAAGAAATTATTTATATCGACCGCGAGAGCAATAAAATCATAACACCCGATACTACTTATGTCCTGGCGGAAGCTAACGACAGCATTGAAAATTACGACCAACAAGGTGAGTATCTAAATGGTTTCAACGGCTCGCAATCCGATTTGGAATACGCGGAACGCATTCGCCGTTTTCACAACCCCAGATATACAATCTATATTGGAGATCCAAATTACAACGACATATACTTCCTAAACAATAGCGACTGGAACGTATACGTTGATGGCACATATGCTTATGTAACACCTACATGGACAAATCCATACTGGTGGAACTATAATTACAGCCCGTATAGCAGCTGGGGTTGGGGCAACTGGGGTGGATACGGTGGATACTATGGCTGGAACAATTACCCATGGAGTTTCAACAACTACTACGGTTGGGGTGGATACGGATATGGATATGGTGGATTTGGTTTTGGCATGGGATACGGATACGGCGGATACTATGGATACGGTGGTTACGGTGGTTACTGGGACTATCCATACTACGGATACGGTGGTGGTTACTACGGAGGATACTACGGTGGTGGATACGGCTATACTCAACGAAACTCTGCTCATAACGAGGCTAACAGACGTGCAAATTCATCTGTGGGTTCAAGCCGATTAAACAATTCCGGAAGTTCATCGAGAGTAATGAGTGGTGGCTACAACGGAGCATCCGGCAATCCGTACACAACTATCAGTGGAACAGGTTCACGTGCACAATCAACAACAGGTACATCGGCACAGGGCGTTCGCTCAACAAGCAACGGATCACGCAGTGCTACAGCAGATTATAACGGAACAAGATCAAGTTATAGTCGTGGAAATGGTATAGGAGCAGTGAGAAACAGCACCGGATCAAGAAGTGTTATCAACAACAACAACTACACATCGAGAGCTAACGGATCAAGCTACGGCACAGGATCATACATTAACACTCAACCACGTACTTCCCGAAATTCGAATCAATTGAATTACAATACAACAAACAGCTCAACACGTTCAGGTTATTCAAATCAAGCACCTTCACGCAGCAGTTATTCTACAGGAACATCTACACGCAGTAGTAGCTATTCAACCGGATCACCGACACGAAGCAGCTCCTACAGCACTTCTTCGAGCTATTCCGGCTCACGCTCTTCTTCTCCAAGCTCTTACTCTACTCCAAGTAGTAGCAGTTACAGCAGTGGAAGCTCTTCAAGTTCGAGCAGTAGCAGTAGCAGTGGAGGCTCTCGCAGCTCAGGTGGCAGTTCGAGTGGTAGCTCATCAAGTGGCAGCAGAAGATAACATATTGAATAAAGCGACTAGAGATAAATTGTTTACGTATTGAAAACAAATAAAATTCAACATATGAAAAAGATAATAGTAGCAGTGGCGGTAATACTAAGCTGTTCAAACATAATTGCTCAAACAGAATACGATGCGTTAAAATACACGCAAAATGAGATTACAGGAACAGCCCGTTACATGGGCATGGCAGGTGCTTTTGGAGCATTGGGCGGCGATCCATCTGCTATCAAGGATAATCCTGCAGGACTGGGTATTTATCGGAAATCGGAATTGACCGGAACCATGAATATAACCATGCAAAGCACCAATTCGAACTGGAAGTATAACGAAGGTGGCGTAACAAAAAACTCATTTGGCAATGCAACCGACCCGTTCAAAATTGGATTCAACAACTTTTCGCTTGTATTTGCAAGCCCTACCTGGAGAAATGAATCAGGCGCAAGCGGTTTATTAAGTTCCAACTGGGCATTTTCGTTCAACAGATTAAAAAATTACAACCGCACCGCAACTATCAAAAGCGGATCGTCTGCTTCGTCCATGACCGACTTCTTGTCGTACTTCTCAAATGGACTCAGCGAAGCCGATTTATCCGGAACAAACATGCAAAGCGGTAGCGCTTACGACAACATTGACGTTCCATGGATTTCTGTTTTAGCTTACGAAGGCTATTTGATTAATCCGGGAAGCGCAGCAAACTCTTGGGAGTCATTATTAGCGCCCGGAGAAACTGTAAAACCATCCTTTACGTTGAGCGAACAGGGATTTGTAGACGAATACTCATTAGGCTGGGCAGGTAACTTTAGTAACGTATTCTACCTTGGAACAACGCTGAATTTATTACGTGTCGATTATTCGATGTTCAGTCAATATGGCGAAGAATTCAGTGGCTTAGGAGGTATGAGCTTAAACAACACAATATCTACAACAGGATCTGGATTCAACTTAAAAATTGGTGCTATCGTTCGCCCAACCGACTACTTACGCTTCGGATTGGCAGTACATACGCCCACAATGTATTCATTGGAAGACAATTACCAGTCTACATTAAACTTCGACACTCAAAATAGAGGTTCAGTATCCACTCCAACCGATGGGTACAACAACTTCAAAATTCAGGGACCAATGCAAATTAATGCTAGTGCTGCCGCTGTAATTGATAAAAAAGGTATTATTAGTGTAGAATACGACTTCAGTAATTATACCGGAACGAAGTTTATGGATGAAGAAGGAAGTACACAAATCTACACCGAGGATAATGCAAGAATACCAAATACTTTAAATAACGTTCACACCATAAAAGTTGGTGGAGAATACAAAGTAACGGATAACTTCTCACTTCGTGCCGGATTTGCAAACTCAAGCAGTGCTACAAAAGCAGATGGTGGAAAAATAATGGTTCTGAACACAACACGCACCGATACAGAATACTTATTACACAACGGTACAAATTACCTGACTGCAGGCTTTGGATATAGAGAAGCCGGTTGGTTTATCGATTGTGCTTATGTTCACAAAAATCTGGATCAGACATTCATGCCGTACAACTCAAATTTACTATCAAGCAATTTGGCTGTAACACCCGCCACAATGACTACAAAAACCAACAATATATTGGTCACATTAGGATTTAAATTTTAAAGCTAAAGCCTCCGTTCTTTGAACCGGAGGCTTTTTTTTGAGCCATACAGAACATCATTTGGTTAAACAAAGTTTTTTGTTTAATTTTGCATTCTATGCAATTTTAAACACCGAATATGAGAAAGTATATAACCATTTTGGCTGTAATTATTTACAGCGCATCGTCAATGGCTCAAACCGAATTTGACGCATCGCGATTTCTGCAATCAGACATTTACGGAACCGCAAGATATATGGGCATGGCAGGCTCCCTGAGTGCGGTTGGAGGCGACGCCACAGCTATCAAAGACAATCCGGCGGGAATTGGTCTTTACAAAAATTCCGAGTTTATGGCCACCGGAAATATGCAACTTCAAAAATCCAAAGCCAACTGGTACAGCGGCACCGGCTTTTTCTCGCAATCCAACATGGGACTCAACAGCTTCTCATTCGTGTTGGTGCCGTCATCGCTGAAGAAACAAAGCAAGGACAAAAAAGAGAAAAAGAGAAAACGGGAAAGTATGTTCACGCAAAGTTTTTCGCTAAGCTACAACAAACTAGCAAATTTCAATCGCAAGTTGTTTATTGGCAGTAATGACAACGCTACTCAAACATCTATTAGCGACTATATTGCCTACAACACGGGCAATATAAAAGGCACTGACTTAGGAAGCAGTAGCGCTTATCAAAACGACAACGCACCATGGATATCGGCACTGGCAAACAAAGCCGGACTTATAACAGAAATTCCAGGCGCCAACGAAAGCACATGGGTATCTTCGCTCGGCAATGCCGAAAAAATAACTCCATCTTACTACGCTTCGGAAAAAGGATCTTTGAATGAGTTCTCGTTGGGTTGGGCGGGTAGCTACAACAATTTCATTCACCTAGGCCTGACTGCCAACATCCAAACCCTGAATTATTCTTGTGTTGGTAAATATTCGGAGGCGCTGGAATTTGGCGGAACAATGGATTTAAAAGACAGTATCAGCACCAAAGGAACCGGCATCAACTTCAAATTAGGCGCTATTGTTTGTCCAAACGAGAATTTTAATGTCGGAATATCCGTTCAATCGCCTACTGTTTACGCATTGAAAGACAACTCAAACGGACAAATTAGCATCGACAGAGGAATACCCGGCTCATTCAGCACACCACTGGCCATTGTGGATTACAAACTACAAAAAATGGTGCAATTCGGTATCAGTGCAGCTTACATCTACGGCGAAAAAGGCTTTGTTAGCGGTGCTGTTGACTATGCGCTCAATTCGCGCGCACGTCTTAAAAACCAGGCGGGAGATGCACTTTATTACATGGACGAAAATCAGGCGATAAAAGACAATTTGAAAAATATCCTTCGGTTCAAAATCGGAGGAGAGTTCAATATCAACGAAAACGTTACTGTACGTGCCGGACTTGCCTACACTACCAGATCGACCGACAAAGATGCAACTGAATTTTTGAGACAAAACACTAAAAGAATAGACACACAATACTTCATTGGCAGTGGAACTATGTACGAATCGGTTGGTGCCGGTTACCATACCAGCAAATGGTCGGTGGACATAGCATTTACCAATAAAAATCTGAGCGAAACATTCTATCCGTATAACGACAATGACTTATCGAACAAGAACACTGCAGGAACCGTAAAAACATCAGTAAACAACATTGTGGTTTCGTTTGGTTACAAACTATAGAATAACATTTTACCCCTTGTTTCTACCCATAAAGGCCGACTAAACAGTCGGCTTTTATTATTTACGAAACAGCAGTTCGGTACATTTTCACAAGCTTAGTTCAACTATTGGCTATTCGGCTCAAAAAATGTACCTTTGCACCTCAAATAATAACTACAGATTACTCACCACCTACAACAAATGAGCTTACATTCCGAAATTAAACGTCGCCGTACATTTGCCATTATCAGTCACCCCGATGCGGGAAAAACAACCCTTACCGAAAAACTTTTGCTTTTTGGTGGTGCAATTCATGTGGCCGGTGCCGTAAAATCGAACAAAATAAAAAAAACAGCTACATCCGACTGGATGGAGATTGAGAAACAACGTGGTATTTCGGTGGCAACATCGGTAATGGGTTTCGAATACCGCGATTATAAAATAAACATTCTGGACACGCCCGGTCACCAGGATTTTGCCGAAGACACCTACCGCACACTTACGGCTGTTGACAGCGTAATCATCGTGGTGGATACTGCCAAAGGGGTGGAAGCCCAAACGCGAAAACTGATGGAAGTATGTCGCATGCGCAACACGCCGGTAATGATTTTCGTAAACAAAATGGACCGCGAAGGGAAAGATGCTTTTGATTTGCTGGACGAACTGGAAGCTGAACTGGGCATCAATGTACGCCCGCTTAGCTGGCCGATCAATCAGGGATTCTCGTTCAAAGGAGTGTACAACATTCACAAACAAAGTCTGGATCTTTTCACACCCAGCAAACAATCCATCAGCGAATCGGTTGCATTTTCGGACATTAATAGTCCCGAATTGGAAAACTACGTGGGTAAACATGATGCCGAAAAACTTCGTGAGGACATGGAGTTGATCAACGGCGTTTATTCTGAGTTTGACATCCAAAAATACCTTGCCGGTCAACTGGCACCCGTATTTTTTGGTAGTGCGCTGAATAACTTTGGAGTGAGAGAGCTGCTCGACTGCTTTGTAGAAATTGCTCCTTCTCCCCGACCAATACACACGCAAGAACGTGAGATTGATCCATACGAAGAGGCTTTCTCGGGCTTTATCTTTAAAATCCATGCCAATATGGATCCAAACCACCGCAGCTGTATTGCTTTTGTAAAAATATGCTCCGGTAAATTTGAACGTAACGTCAACTACAAGCATGTTCGTCATGGTAAAATGATGCGTTTCTCAAGCCCTACGGCTTTTATGGCGCAGAAAAAAGAAACGGTCGACGAAGCATATGCCGGCGATATTGTAGGTCTCCCCGACACAGGAAACTTCAAAATCGGCGATACACTGACCGGCGGCGAAATGCTGCATTTCAAAGGCATTCCAAGCTTCTCGCCCGAGATGTTTAAATACATTGAAAACGCCGATCCAATGAAAACAAAACAATTGGAAAAAGGTGTAAACCAACTAATGGACGAAGGTGTAGCACAGCTATTTACCAATCAGTACAACGGTCGTAAAATTATCGGAACGGTAGGTCAACTTCAGTTTGAAGTAATTCAATATCGCCTGCTACACGAATACAACGCTCAATGTCGTTGGGATCCTATCTCATTGTACAAAGCTTGTTGGATAGAGAGCGACGATGCCGAAGAACTGGAAAATTTCAAGAAACGCAAGGCGCAATATATGGCGAAAGACAAAGAGGGACGCGACGTGTTTCTTGCCGACTCGGGTTACGTGTTACAAATGGCTCAAAACGATTTCAAAAAAATACGATTCCATTTCACTTCGGAATTTTAGAATTAGTTAATTGGGAAATGGTTTATTGGTTATTATTAGACCAATAGAAATACAAGCGATTACTTAAAACACAAATTGAATTATAAACATTTTAAACATTCCCTTATGAGTAAAATTAAAAATATCTTGGTATTACTTTTGGCAGCAGTTGTAATTGTTTATATGTACATGCCGGTGCTGAATTTTCGTTTTTTGAGTTTCCCTATACTTATCATGTTCCTGATAGTGGTGTGGATAGTGCTCGACAACCTTGCTAGCATTCAAACATTGGGTAATCAGGTTAACGGTCAGCAACAACTCCCAAAACTTAAATCAGCTAAGATACCTGCAGTGCTTTTGGGCATCTTGTTTTTATACATTACCGTTGTGCCGGCAGTTACCACCTGGGCCGTTTTCAGAACGGAGAAATACCGCAGTCTGATTGGCAATATTGAAACAGGCAAAGAACTTTCGAGCCATATGTTGCCTATCTCCATCGAAAAAATTCGTGTGGTAGATCAATCACTTGCCGAGCTATTGGGCGACAAAGTACTTGGTTCGCAATCCGCTTTGGGCAGCCAGGTAAGACTAGGTACTTTCAACATCCAGAAAGTGGGCAATGATCTTTATTGGGTGGCTCCACTCCTGCACTCCGGGTTCTTTAAATGGCAAAAAAACATTGAAGGAGCTCCAGGCTATGTAATGGTAAATGCCTGCAATGAGCGCGATGTGAAGTTGGTGCAAGAAGTAGGTGGCAAAAGCATACGCGTAAAATACCAATCGGAAGCTTATTTCTTCGATAATCTGGAACGCTATCTATACTTCCATGGCTATTGGAATGTTGGGTTGACCGATTATTCGTTCGAAATTGACGATGCCGGAATTCCATTCTGGGTGGTTACAAAATACAAAAAGACCATTGGTTTTGGTGGTGAAGAAGCACAAGGCGTTGTGATTGTAAATGCTGAAACCGGTGACATCAAAGAATATTCCCTGAACAGCGTACCCAAATGGGTGGATCGCGTGCAACCGGCCAGCTTTGTTGAAAAACAGCTTAACGACTGGGGCGAATTTGTAAAAGGCTACTGGAACTTCTCGAACGAAAATAAACTGCAAATCACCGAACCGGTTTCGTTGGTATACGGCGACGACAATGAGGCGTATTGGTACACCGGACTTACTTCGGTAGGTGCCGACGAGTCCACTGTTGGGTTTGTATTGGTAAACACGCGCACTAAGAAAGCCATTTGGTACAAGCAAAGTGGCGCTACCGAATTTGCAGCACAAAAATCGGCCACCGGCAAAGTACAGGAAAAAGGCTTCTCGGCTTCATTACCAATCCCCTACAACATCAACAACATCCCAACCTATGTTATCACACTGAAAGACAACGGCGGACTGGTGAAAATGTACGCCATGGTGGCCATAGAAGATTATACAATAGTAGGAGTGGGCAATACCCTGCGTGAAGCATTAATGGCATACAAAAACGCCTTTAATATGTCGGGAAATAAGATCAATGCCAAAAGCAAAACCGAGAAAAAGATAATCCAATCGGTGGTTACCCGTATCAATGGCGACGTAAAAAATGGTAATACTTACTATTATTTCACGCTGCGCAATTTACCTAAAGTATTTATCGGCTCGTCACAAATATCCAACGATTTTCCGGTAACTGCTATTGGCGACAGCGTAGCCATTACCTTCGATAACGATAATCAGGATGTAGTGGATGTGTCTACTTTTAAGAACAAAACAGTTTCCAGATAATTACGAACTTCATATAGTAGTGCGCCCAACTTTAGGATTATCCTGAAGTTGGGCGTTTTTTTATCTGAATTTCTATCGGGCAATAACTATCATTTAATACAGATTATAGAAACAATATAGCCCAATTTCGACAAAGTCTCATTGTTCTATTTGTTTGTAGACCTTCCGCAAGCGGAATTTTCAATCGGCATTAACAACAGTAGACATAAAAAATGACTTTGGGCCATTTTATATGTACAGTTGGTATAAGATATAGAAGCAAAATATTCCGGCTAATCCATCCCTCATTATACTCCAAAATTCCAAAAAAAACAACCAACAAAAATCATAATTCGTTTACGATTTTATCAATTATTCATATTTTAAGCTCAACTTCATATCTACTTTGGGGAGACGGAAACAACAATTTCCGGGCACAAAAAACACTGCATAGAAAATTATTTTCTCGTATTAAATTTGCTAATTATCTAAAATATTGCGCTTTAAGTAATTTTTATGTTGATATATTTATGACATAATGTTTAATTTTAAAATTCATTTGTCATAGTTTATCCAAATTCAAAACAGACACATTAAAAAAGTTTTTCTGATTTAGCTAAAAAATACTAATATATGTGTATTTTAGTGTGAATAATATTTAAATATGTCGTCGATTAAGTGAAATTGTAATTAATCCATTATTGTAAAGTGCATCAATTTACTCTCACATCAAACAATATTGTAGCATTTTTTGCCACATTATATTTCTGTTATACAAACGAATCGCTTCAATAATTTACAATTCATTTCGAAAATTACGAAGCATACACCACCAATAAATAATTCAGAACATGATACTTACAATTACGACTAACGTAAAACTCCAACATATACTTTAAAACCCACACCTGTATTTGACTTCCGAACACAGAAATACTTTCGTAGTACTTATCACTACAAAAGACACACTAATTGCCACACAAAATCACTCCACAATTCCCTACAATTTTGTCCGTTACTTTGACTCAGACAAAACAACAATGGATTTTTCCATATTTTGGAATCTGCTTCACTATCTTTCAAAACAAAAAACAAGTATGAACAAATTTCTTTTATTAACAACAATCGTCCTTCTATCCATCTTAGGCTTCTCATGTAAGGATTCAACAATTCCCGAACCGGCAATGAGTGTTTCAGAGGATTCAACTGCGCTGCAACTAGCAAGAAGACGCGCAACAACATTAACTGTTTCAACAAGCACACTAAATATCGCAGAAACAGCAGCTGCCACAGCCAGCTTCAACATCAGTTCCAATACAAGTTGGGCCGTAAGCAGCGATCAAACATGGCTAACAGTAAGTAGCCCATCCGGTTCGAACAACGGTACTATGACCGTAAAGGCAGCCGCCAATACTCAAAACGTAACACGCTCGGCAGTAGTAACCGTTTCGGCAACGTACGCCACAGCTCAGAAAGTTACCATCACACAAGCAGCAGCACCAGTCTCAGCCGCAATAAGTGCATCGCCTTACACAGTTTCGGCTCCAGTCTCGTTAGATGGCAAAAGCAATATGACCATCAGCTACCTTGAAATCACAAACCCTACCGGGCATTGTATTAAGCTGTCCAATTGTTCAAACATCACCATCCAATATTGCAAATTAGGCCCATCGAAAGGCGAAGGTGTTTTTCTATCGAATTGTACCAACATCACTGTTAGAGATTGCTCGATGGAATATGTAGAAAGCGGCGTAGTAGCCGACATTGGTAGTGCCATTAAAGTGCTATACAACGATATTAAAAATGTTCAGGGACCAATGCCACGCGGACAATTGGTACAATTTGGAGATGTCAAAGGTGCAGGCTCCAGCATTAGCTACAACGTAGGCGAAAATATTTTAGGACAAAGTTATCCTGAAGATGCGATCAGCCTTTGCAGATCGAACGGTGCCGCAGGCAGTCCTATCCAAATTATCGGTAACAAGATACGTGGCGGTGGTCCTTCTGGTTCAGGCGGTGGCATTATGTCGGGCGATTTAGGTGGTTCATATGTACTTGTAAAAGATAATATTTTGGTCAACCCCGGTCAATACGGACTAACGGTTTCGAGCGGACATGACATCGAAATAAGTAACAACAAAATTTATTCGGCTAAATTACCGTTTAGCAATGTAGGTCTTTCGGCTTACAAACAATACGATATTTCTACCTACAATATCACAATTTCGAACAACGCAGTAAACTTCACCAATAAAAACGGCGTGCTGAACGATATGTGGAATGCCAATAACTGTGGCACAGTAGTTGGTTGGAGTACCAATTTTCACGATTCGAACCTTACTGCATCTGTATTACCTACCGTTATGATGGGTGGTGCACTACAAAGAGCCATCGCTTCGAAAAAATAAATCCTCTTCTCATTTATGAGCAATCAATAGGCTGACTTCACGAAGTTGGTCTATTGTTGCTTTTAGGCCTTTCGCTCAGAATTGTCAGCTAGCGAACTTCCTTTCTTGTCCGATTTCTTCAGTTTATACTTTTGCGTTATAATTCTTACGATTAATACAATAATTATTGCCAAGAAGATAAGACCTACTAGCCAGCCCAACCAGTATCCGAATCCCATCACCGCACTATCATCATATCCATCCATCATTCGGTTTTAGTTTATCATTCGATAAAAAGTGCTTCTTTCTATGTTTACAAAAATACGGCACAAAACGACCTCCATTGTTACATTTTTCTTTATAAAACTTACATCATTCATTGGTTTTTTGGGAGAGAGGAGGGTAAAATGATTTGTAAGTTAGAGATAGAGTGCATTCTGTTTAATTGACTATTTTACTGATTATGAATAAATAGCTAGAAGAAATGCTGCGTAATTTACAAAAAGTATTTATCGGCTCGTCACAACTACCCAACGATTATCCGGTAACAGCTATTGGCGACAGCGTAGCCATTACTTTCGATAACGACAATCAGGATGTGGTGGTTGTATCGACTTTTAAAAATAAAACAAATTCGAGATAATCAACTCTCAACAAATGCAATGCCCGGCTCATAGATAATCTATGAACCGGGCATCTTTTATTACATCAAGTTGAAAATTGAATGGATTACATTATCTTAAGTTAATAATCGTTGCAGCATTGAACTTCATAAAAGTTAAACTACTGTTAAAATTCTAATCCAGGGAAAATAAAAAATCCTTTTTGGATTTCAATTCATATCTATTCAAATTACTAATTATCTAAAATATTGCATTTTAAATAATTTTTATGTGAGTGATATTATTATAAAACATTACATTTATAAATTCATTTGTCATAATACATACAACAAATGAATGTTATTCGAAAAAAAGGTTTTCAAATGCGTTAATATTTATTAATAAAAATAGAATAATACGTGAATAATATATAATATAAATGACCATTAAGCAAAATTGGAATCAATTCAATATTGTAAATAAGCCCAATTAATATTTGAAAAAATAGCATTGTAGCATTTATTGACACACAAAAACGGCCTCACAATCAATATTTTTGCGACTATAATCTAAAAAGATTATCAACACAAAAATACCGTACAACTTTCTAATACAAGTATTTACAACCACACAAACAGTACAATAGAAAATAATTTACAATTCAAATCCATTCTTACCTATAATTTAAAACCATCGATCAATAAAAATCAATTATTATAATAATAGTATTATTTACCACGAAAAATCAACACACAATTCTCTACGATTTTGTCCGTTACTTTGATTCAGTAAATCGTCAATGAAAAATACCTCATTGGGAATTAGTTTTTTTATAAATCAAATAAAAGTAAATTATGAACAAAATTAACACATCAACAACAAGCATTGTATTTTCAATATTGAGCTTATCTTGCAGCAGTGTTGAAAACATAGATCCTCCTAAAACAATGGATGTATCTGCCGATTCAATTGCCTATTTTATTGCCGATTCTATTGCCGATTCTACTGGCATTCAATTGGCAAGGAGACGTGCAACATTAACTATTTCAACAAGTGCGCTAAACATAGCTGCAAAACAAGCAAACACAGCTAGCTTTAATATAAGCTCCAATACACGCTGGACAGTTAAAAATGATCAACCCTGGTTAACAGTAAGTAAAGCTACTGGCTCCAAGAATGCTGAAATTACTCTAACAGCGGCTCCAAACACACTCAAAGCCCCCAGATCTGCAGTGATAACAGTCTCCGGTTATTATACAACTGACCAGAAAGTTACTATCACGCAGGCAGCAGCTACAAACGCATCGCCTTACACTCTTTCAACCCCAATAGTGTACGAAGGGAAAAAAGACATGACAATCAGCTATCTGGAAATAACTAATCCTAGAGGACACTGCATTAAATTAGTAAACTGCTCAAACATAACGATTCAGTATTGCAAGTTAGGCCCATCAAAAGGCGAAGGAGTTTTCCTATACAAATGTACAAATATTACAGTAAGAGATTGCTCTATGGAATACGTGGAAAGTGGTGTAGTAGCAGACGTTGGTAGTGCCATTAAAGTTCTTTACAATGATATTAAAAACGTTCAAGGCCCAATGCCAAGAGGACAATTAGTACAATTTGGAAACGTAAATGGAGCAGGAAGCAGCATAAGTTATAACGTTGGAGAAAATATTTTGGGACAAAGTCATCCTGAAGATGCAATAAGTCTTTACAAATCAAACGGTACAGCAGGTAGCCCAATCCAAGTGGTTGGGAATAAAATACGTGGAGGTGGTCCTTCTGGTTCGGGTGGTGGCATTATGTCAGGTGATATGGGTGGCTCGTATGTACTGGTAAAAGACAATATCCTTGTGAATCCAGGTCAATATGGCTTAACTGTTGCGAGCGGACATGATATTACCATAACTAACAACAAGATTTATTCGCAAAAACTGCCTTTTAGCAACATCGGACTTTCTGCTTATAAACAATACAATATCCCTACTTACAATATTACTATTTCGAACAATGCCGTTAACTTCACCAACAATAAAGGTGTTTTGAACAATATGTGGAATGCCAAAAACTGTGGAACAGTGACCGGTTGGAGTACAAATCGTCACGACTCGAACGTTACCGCATCGGTATTACCTACCGTCATGCTGGGAGGTGCTTTGCAAAGAGCCAGCGCTTCAAAAAAATAAATCCACTTCTCATTTTATGAGCAATTCAATAGGCTGACTTCACGGAGTTGGCCTATTGCTATTTTAAGGCTACCACTCAGAATTATCAGCTTCGGGATTTCTTTTTTTTTCTGATTTCTTTAGCTTGTGGTTATGGACTATAATTCTCACTACTAATACAATAATTATAGCCAAAAGAACAAGGCCCACTAGCCAACCCAACCAATACCCTACTCCCATCACCGCACTATCATCATATCCATTCATCATTCGGTTTTAGTTTATCATTCAATAAAAATTGCTTCTTTCTCTGTTTACAAAAATACGGCACAAAACGACCTCCTTTGTTACACTTTTCTTTATAAAACTTACATCATTCATTGGTTTTTAGGGAGAGGAAGAGCGCAAAATAATTTGTGGAAATATAGATTAGAGATAACTCCATCTTTCATTATTCATGAACTTACTGAATTTCAAGAAAAACACCGTCTAAGATTGAATCCTACAACTTAAATAAAGAAAATGAATGCCGCTCTTAGTGTTATCCACACACGAAAATATCTGTGTTTATAAATATTCGCTTTTGAAACAAATAAATTGCATATATTTGCAAAATAAAATCTTAGATGCCTCTTAAACAACAAAAATCAGACTCCTAACTATTTTTTTTAGCCTTATCATGAAACGCTTACAGCTACTATTCATCGCGGTCGGACTTTCACTGTCGCTAGTTGGACAAACAAAAAAAACTGTTCAAGCACTCAATATCAGCACCCCTCTAACCATCGATGGGATATTGGATGAACCTGCATATAAACTGGCTACTCCGGCCATAGACTTTGTACAGCTGCAACCACGCAATGGGAAACCGGCCATGCAGCCTACCGAAGCTTATTATTTTTACGATCAATCGGCCATTTACGTGGGTGCTATGCTCCACGACAGTGCTCCGGATAGTATTTTCAACTATATGACCGAGCGCGATAACACGGGCATGGCCGACTATTTCGGAGTGTATATCGACCCTTACAATCAGGGACAGTTGGCCTACGGATTTTTTGTGACACCTGCAGGTGTACAAGTGGATGTAAAGGCAGTGAAAAGCGATGGCGACAACGAAGATGGCAACTGGAACGCGGTGTGGGAAAGTAAAACCAAAATGACTGACAAAGGCTGGGTAGTGGAAATGCGTATTCCGTTTTCGGCCTTGCGTTTCTCTGAAAAAGCAAATAAAACATGGGGACTCAACATGTTTAGGAACATCAGACGCTACAACTCCAATAATTCGTGGAACCTAATAGATAGAAATGTATCGGGTTTTATTCATCAGGAAGGGCAACTGGAAGGTATAAAAGATATAAAACCGCCGGTTCGATTGTCGTTTAGTCCGTATTTATCTACCTATCTGGAATCGAAAAAAGGGAGCAAAGCGGACTTTCTGTACAAGGGTGGATTGGATTTGAAATACGGCATAAACGAGAGCTTTACGCTGGACATGATGCTGATTCCCGACTTTGGCCAGATACAGTCGGACGACAAAAAGCTGAACCTCTCGCCCTACGAATTGTATTACAGCGAAAAACGACAGTTCTTCACCGAAGGCACAGAACTCTTCAACCGTGGCGGTATTTTCTATTCACGCAGGATAGGCTCATCGCCAAAATTCTCGGCCGACAACTCACTCAGAGAAAACGAAGTGATTGATTACAGTCCGAGTGAAACGCAGCTGATCAATGCCACAAAAATTTCGGGACGAACGAACAAAGGCTGGGGAATAGGCGTGCTCAATGCCATGTCGCTCGGTTCTAACGCGGAGGTGAAAGACACGCTCACGGGCAAAGAGCGCAATGTGTCGGTGCAACCGTTTACCAACTACAACGTGACGGTGGTGGACAAATCGCTGAAAAACAACTCTTATGTGAGCCTTATCAATTCCAATGTCACCATGTTTGGCAATCCGTTCCGTGCCAACGTTACCGCCACCGAGTTTCAGATTCGCAACAAATCAAAAACCTATGCCCTCACCGGAAAAGGTGCCATCAGCTTCCGTGGCGATAGCACCTACAAAACGGGCTACTATGCCAAACTAGGCGTGGAGAAAAACAAGGGCAAACTGCAATATGGGATTTCGCAAAACATGATTACCGATACATACAACCCGAACGACCTGGGATACCTGCAACGCAACAACCAAATGACCACTGAGGCATGGATTTACTATCAGATTATCGAACCATTCTGGATTATTAGAGAGTGTAACGGAAATATTTGGGGAGATCACAACAGAATGTACAACCCCAACACCTTGTATGACAACATAACCGGTGGAAATTTGAACATTACGTTCAAAAATAATTATAATTTCAATTTCAATGGTTATTATAATATGGATCGGTACGATTATTACGAAACACGCGTGAAAGGTCGCTTTTACAAGTTTGCACACTTTTATTCGTACAATCTGAACTTAAGTACAGATAGCCGCAAGCCGCTGAGTCTTTATTTCCATTATGGATATGCCAAACAGCCTACCAGCGACCAATACCAGAATTCCGGAGATTTTCAGGCCACCATGCGCCTCGGACAACGTCTGCAATTCGATTATCTGTTTAGCATAAGCAATACCATCAACGGTGTGGGATACGTAGATAAAAACGACTCGGAAACCTCTATCACGTTTGCCAAACGAAATGTGAGCAGTCTGGAAAATGTAATTTCCACGTCCTATGCTTTGAGCAATAAAGCGAGCATAAATCTAAGAGCCCGTCATTACTGGTCGAGTGCTAAAAACAATATATACTACCAATTACAGCAAGATGGCAGCTTATTGGAGGATCCTACCTATACCCAAAATATGGATCAGAACTACAATGCTTTTACAGTGGATATGATGCTGAAATGGAACTTTGCTCCGGGGTCGGAACTTGTGATGGCATGGAAAAATGCAGCCTTTGCCGATCAAAACAGAGTGGAAACCAACTATTGGAGCAACCTGCGCAATACCTGGCTCAACCAATCGAACAGTATATCGGTAAAAGTACTGTACTATATCGATTTCAATAGTTTGAAAAAGAAAAAGACAACATAATCCGGTTTCATTTATATCAATAGCCGTCCCATTTATGGGACGGTTGAGAATCATCAAAAATATCGGCTTTAGCCAAATTGCATTTAGAATTTGGCTAAAGCCAATATCAGAACCTCCTTTTTTATACCCTCCAGCTAAAGCAGGAGGCAATTAAAGCAGGAGGCAATTAGAAATACACATTTATTCATTCTAGCACAACAATATGAAAACCTACCTGCTCCTGATACTTTGCACCTGCACCCTTATGGCAACAGGACAAAATCCAACCATATACAAAACCGCCAAGCTCGAAATTGACTCCATAGCGCCCGGCACCTATGTGCACCGCACCTACCTGAGTACCAAAGAGTGGGGAAAAGTGGCCTGTAACGGAGCCGTTTATGTCAACAAGGGTGAGTCGGTAGTGTTCGACACCCCCGCAACCGATTCGGTTAGTGCAGAACTTATTTCGTGGATAAAAGCACATACTCACAGCCGTATAAAAGCCATTGTGGTCAATCATTCACACGAAGATTGCTTGGGTGGGCTGGGCGTTTTTCATACAGCCGGCATTCCATCCTATTCCTCTAAACAAACGCAAACATTTTCGCGTAACGACACCATCAATAAACCCGTCGTGCCACAGCATGGTTTTACGAAAGAACTGATACTAAAGATAGGGGGAACAAGTATTATCAACTACTTCCCCGGCGAAGGACATACCCGCGACAATATTGTGAGTTATATCCCCTCCGTGAAAGTACTCTTTGGTGGTTGCATCATCAAAGCGCTGGGTTCGGGCAAAGGTAACCTGGCAGAAGCCAATGTAACTACCTGGGCTAAATCGGTACGGAATGTAAAACAAAAATTTCCAAATGCTGTTATAATTATTCCCGGACACGGTGCGTATGGTCCTCACTCCTTACTCGACTATACAATTAAAATGTTCGGGGAATAATCCAATATGTTTACTATCGAACAAGTAAAGGCAGCCCACGCCAAGGTAAAAGGTGGTGCAGATTTTCCTGCTTACGTTCAGGATTTAATTTGGTTAGGCGTAAAAAGTTATGATATCTTTGTGACAGATGGGCATGGCGAATATCAGGGTGAGAAAAATTACAGTATCCGGTCTGCTGCCGGTTACACGACATTAAACATTGTCGACAGCAGCAACACGGAAGCATTCAGAAACAAATTAAAAATGCATCAACAAGGCAAAACGGACTACGCTACCTTCTGCCGGGATGCTGCAGACGCCGGTGTGGAAAAATGGACGGTTGACATGCAGGAAATGACCTGCACCTATTACGACAAAGCCGGGAACAAACTGGTGACTGAAACAATCCCAGTTGTATAAACGTAGAGACGCACAGCCGTGCGTCTCCATTGACATATATACAGACAGAGACGCACAGCTGTGCGTCTCTACAGTTCTGCCAAATTTCAATTAATCTCAATCACTCGCATTGGTTTTGGTTTAGCTTCTTCTTTTTTCGGAATACTAACCCTCAAAATGCCGTTTTCGTAGTTTGCCGAGATACGTTCGCCATCCGCCGTTTGCGGCAAAGTAAACGATCGACTGAACGATTGATAGCTAAACTCCCGTTTGGTATACTGTTCCCCTTCTTTTGTTTCGTTCTCCGTTTTCTTTTCCGACAAAATGGTCAGCATTTCATGATTTAATTCCAGTTTGAAATCACTTTTATCAAAACCGGGTGCAGCAACTTCTACTTCATAAGCATCGGATGTTTCTTTTATATTTACCGATGGTAAAGTAGTGTTAGTTGGTGAAAAATTGCGGTTTGACCAATCGAATAAATCTCCTTCAAAAAGACGGTCAAACACCGATGGAACTTGATTAGAAAATCTTACAAGTGACATAATTGTGTCCTCCTAATTTTTAAATTAAACATTAAATGAATGATTATAACCCGAAAAAATCAAAAGCTGTGCCAGCCCATATTCGATGAAAAAATGTCAGAATTCAAACAACAAATATGACAATCAGACAGCTATATATCAACATATTAATAGCAAAATAGTTCTTCCAAAGCACAAAAAAAACTCATTCTCAATTTGATACTATCGAGAATGAGTTTTTTTAAAACAGCAGAGAATCTGAAAAAATGTCACCCCTGTTATTCCCAATTTAATATCACTTTCCCGCACTCACCACTCTCCATCACATCAAAACCTTTTTGGAAATCATCAATCTCAAAACGGTGAGTAATAACAGGCGTAAGGTCTATACCGGTGATGAGCATTTGCTCCATTTGATACCATGTTTCCCACATTTCACGCCCATAAATACCTTTCAAAGTCAGTGCTTTGAAAATAATCTTATCCCACTGCACCGTGGTAGTGTTGGGTAAAATACCCAAAAGTGCTATTTTAGATCCATTGTACATATTCTCTATCATGCTTTGGAAAGCAACAGGTGAACCCGACATCTCCAGCCCTATATCAAAACCGTGCATGTTCAGACTTTTGATAGCACCTTCTATGGTCTCTCCTTTGAGAGGATTGATAGTGAGGGTTGCTCCCATTTTCTTTGCGATTTCCAGGCGGTAGTCGCTCAAATCTGAAACTACGATATTGCGTGCTCCCGCAAATTTACAGATTGCTGTTGCCATAGTGCCGATAAGTCCGGCACCTGTAATCAGCACATCTTCTCCAATCATTGGAAACGACAAAGCAGTATGCGTGGCATTACCAAACGGATCCATGATAGAGGCCACTTCGTCAGATACGCGGGCATCCAAATGCACCACATTCTGAGCCGGCAACGACAGGTATTCGGCAAAAGCACCATCGCGGTTCACGCCTATCCCAACCGTATTTTCGCACACGTGCAACTTACCACGCCTACAATTTCGGCAGTGTCCGCAAGCAATATGGCCTTCGCCGGTTACACGGTCACCAATACGAATATTTCGCACTCCATGACCCTTATCCACCACCACACCCACATATTCGTGACCAATGGTCATAGGCGTTTTAATCGTGCGCTGCGACCAATCGTCCCATTTATAAATATGAAGATCGGTACCACAAATAGCAGTTTTTTTTATTTTTATCAATACATCGTTTACACCCATATGCGGCATGGGCACGTCTTCCATCCAAATCCCTTTCTCGGGACGAAGTTTTACGAGGGCTTTCATATTATTGTTGATTGGTTAATTGCTTAATTAGTTGGTTAGTTGAACTAATTTAAATAATAATAACGCGAAGCAAATATCACGAGCGTAGCGAGTTAAATCACCTTCATCTCTTTCCCTACCTTGGTAAACGCAGCAATACATTTATCCAAATGCGCCGGTTCATGTGCTGCAGAAATCTGAACGCGAATACGCGCTTGTCCCTTCGGTACAACGGGAAAATAAAATCCGGTTACATAAATGCCTTCGTCGAGCAAGCGGGTAGCCATATCCTGCGATAATTTAGCATCGTACAACATCACCGCACAAATAGCCGATTCTGTAGGCTTAATATCAAAACCTGCCGCTTTCATTCGTTCAACAAAGTAGGCAGTATTTTTGTGCAATTTGTCCTGTAATTCATTGGTTTCATCCATCATTTCGAACATTCTGATGCCCGCAGCAGCCACCATTGGTGGAATGGAATTGGAAAATAAATACGGGCGCGAACGTTGACGAAGCAAATCGATAATTTCTTTCTTCCCGGTAGTAAATCCACCTATCGCACCACCAAAAGCTTTGCCTAATGTTCCGGTAATAATTTCCACCTTCCCGCGAAGTTGGTAACGTTCGGTCACTCCCCTACCCGTTTCGCCCACCACACCTGCCGAGTGTGACTCGTCCACCATCACCATGGCATTGTATTTTTCGGCCAGTGCCACTATCTTATCCAGTGGAGCCACATTACCATCCATCGAGAAAACACCGTCAGTTACTATCAGTCTGAAACGTTGTGCCTGAGCCGCTTTCAACTGCTCTTCCAGGTCTTGCATATCAGCATTAGCATAGCGATAGCGTTGCGCTTTGCAAAGTCGCACACCGTCAATAATCGAAGCATGATTAAGCGCATCCGAAATAATGGCATCCTCTTCGGTCAACAGCGGCTCAAAAACACCACCATTTGCATCAAAGCAGGCAGCATACAAAATGGTATCTTCCGTTCCGAAAAAGCGGGCAATGGATGCTTCAAGCTCTTTATGAATATCCTGCGTTCCACAAATAAACCGCACCGACGAAACGCCGTACCCGTGAGTATCCAGTCCCTTTTTGGCCGCCTCTATCAACGAAGGGTTATTGGACAATCCCAAATAATTATTGGCACAAAAATTCAGCACCTCTTTTCCATCGGCTACGCGAATCACAGCACCTTGCGGAGATACTATAATGCGTTCATTTTTGTATAATCCGGCCTGTTCTATATTGGTCAGCTCTGTTTGCAAATGTAATTTAAATTCCTGATACATAGTTTAGTTATTTAATAATTCTTAATAAGCATTTATCCCTTCGGAAAACACGAACTTTATGCGCGTATCTTGTCCGTTTCGGTGAAACAAATGTAGTAAATTATTTGCAGATAATTTGAATAAAAATTCAAATAAAATTGGAATGTATCGCCTACATAGATGAAAAAAGGTCATCTCTTGTGGAGACGACCTTTCCTACTAATTTTAAACTAACAACAAAACTAATTTTTCATCCATTTAATAAATATGGATTCAATTCATAAGAAGTAATAAGAGGAACAGACTTGTAACCTGTAACTACTTATATTGTTATGACAATTTTGAGCGATAGGTAAATTTATATATCAATGGATAAATTTCGCAGGCAATACATAATCCGAAAGCTGATTCGAGAAACGCACAAACCCCGAACACAGCTGTCAATGCGTACGAGGTAGTCTCAAATCCGAAAAGACTACTCACTAAAATCGAAACACTAAATACGAGTCCAATACGTGCCGCAAAAACTTTTGGTCCGGCATTAATAAAGCGCTCTTTCAATGCAAATCGTTTCACCAGAATTTTTGAAAGAATGGTAAATGCGCTGTATTTAGAATTATTGGTGGCTCTCAATAAAAAGTCAACCAACAAAGAGCTTATGATAAACAAGTTACTTGTCAATGCAAAAGCGATTAGAAATAGCACTGTGAACAATCCATTAAAACGAGCAACTGTTTCATTGATTTTTTGGTTGGAAATGGGGCAAATGGCATATGTTTTCATAATTTCTATTTTTATATTGAAGTATTTGATTTGTACAGTGCAAAGATACAGGGTATAAAGTGGCTATGAAATACCATTTTATGCGTATTTTATATACCATAAACAGGGTAGAAAAATACAAAAACAAGCGTCGTTATTAATTTCCTAAATCATTTTTGTGTATCGTTACAAAAAAGTGTACTTTTGTGCTTCTATTCAAAGCTTATGACACAGGACAGCATGGTGCTTCGCACCGAGAATTTATTTAAAAAATACGGCAAACGAACGGTAGTAAACGACGTTTCGATCAATGTAAAGCAGGGAGAAATTGTTGGATTACTAGGACCCAACGGTGCCGGAAAAACCACTACTTTTTACATGACTACCGGCTTGGTAACACCAAATTCGGGTAAGATATTTCTGAACGATGTTGAGATTACAAATTATCCGGTATACAAACGCGCACAAAGCGGAATCGGATATTTAGCCCAGGAGGCTTCCGTATTCAGGAAAATGACCGTCGAAGACAATATCAAATCGGTATTGGAAATGACGAAATTCACCAAAGCGCAGCAGAAGGAAAAGCTGGAGATACTTATTTCAGAATTTAATCTGGATCACGTTCGCAAAAATATTGGTGACAGATTGTCGGGAGGTGAGCGTCGTAGAACTGAAATTGCCCGCTGTCTGGCTATCGAGCCCCGCTTTATCATGCTCGACGAACCATTTGCAGGTGTGGATCCAATCGCGGTTCAGGACATTCAGGACATTGTATGGAAGCTGAAAGATAAAAATATCGGCATACTTATAACCGACCACAATGTGGACGAAACGCTTACAATTACCGACAGAGCTTATCTACTTTTCGAAGGACGAATTTTATTCCAGGGAACATCGCATGAACTTGCCGATAACCCAGTGGTACGTGAGAAATACCTGGGACGAGACTTTGAGTTGAAAAAGAAAACCAGAATCTAGTCGGACACTCAACATAGCATATTTCAAACAATTATAGGCTTATATTGTTATCAAAATTTTGGCAAGATTATTGAACTGCATTTTTTGTCAAAACAAATATAAACCAATAAAATTAATTACTATGTTAGAAAATCTAATCAGTCTGGTAAAGGAAAACGCAAAAGAGGCCATTATCGATAATCCGGCCATTCCAAACGAACAAAATGATGCAGCTTGTGAAACAGCCGCAACTTCGATTTTTGACAGTTTAAAAAACATGGTCGGCAATGGCGGACTGGAAAGTGTTACTCAGTTACTCGGCAACAATGGTGCAGCTCAGGGCTCAACAGTAAACGAAATTTCGGGCAATGTAGCCGGCGAACTAATGAAAAAGTTCGGCTTGGGAAACAGCGCTGCGAACGGAATCGTTCAATCACTAATCCCTACGGTTATTGGGCAACTTACGTCAAAAACAAATGACCCTAACGACAACAGTTTCGATTTACAAGGCATCCTTGGCGCATTGACAGGTGGTGATACCAGCGGAATTTTCGGTAAGTTGAAAGGCCTTATTGGATTATAAAAGCCTACGCAATACAAAATCAACCTGTGTCTTGTTTTTTAAACATGCCACAGGTTTTTTTATACATAAAGACTAAATAAATTTTACACAAAAATGGAGGCACAGAATATCAATAAAACTGAAATAATTGTAGACAAAGACATTCGGCTTAAAGTTGTAGAACCGGAGGATGCCGAGCCAATTTTCAATACCATTGATAACGAACGAGAGTACCTGAAAGAGTGGCTACCTTTTGTGGAAGAAACGCACGATATAGCCTACACCAAAACATTTATCGAAAACACGATTGCCACCCACTCGCATGACCTTACTTTTACCATATCCTATCAAAATCAATTTGTAGGAATTATAGGACTGAAAGATACCGACTTGGGCAATAGAAAAACCGAGATTGGCTACTGGCTTTCTGAAAAATTTCAACACAAAGGCATAATTACACGTTCGTGCACAGCTTTAATAGAGTTTGCATTTAACGACATGAACTTACATCGGATTCAATTAAAAGCAGCAACAAAAAATTTAAAAAGTCAGGCTGTGGCACAAAGACTGGGATTTACCGTGGAAGGAATTGAACGTGATGGTGAACTTCATTCCAACGGGTTTGTTGATTTGAAAGTATTTAGTTTACTGAAAGAAGATCAACATAAAGCTTCACACGTTTAAGTCAACAAAAAATTCATCCCACAGTTATAAAGCTGTTTTAAGTAATTATTCTCCATGCAAAAAGCATCAATTTCAATTTTAGGTTGCGGGTCGGCACTTCCCACGCGGAAAAATTTCCCTACGGCACAAATACTGGAAATGCGCGACAAACAGTTTCTGATCGATTGTGGCGAGGGAACTCAGATTCGCATGCGTCAAATGGGAGTAAAAACAAACCGACTGGGGCATGTTTTCATTTCGCACCTGCATGGTGATCATTGTTTTGGATTAATAGGTCTTATTTCAAGCTTTGGAATGCTCAATCGCACAGCCGATTTACATATTCACGCTCAGGCCGACCTAGAAATCCTCATGCAACCGCAATTGAATTATTTTTGTGCCGACCTTCCTTTCAAAATCATTTTCCATGCCATTAACCCCCGCAAAAACGAATTAATTTTTGAGGACAGATCGGTGAAAGTATTCTCCATACCTCTGAAACACAGAGTCCCTTGTTGTGGTTTTCTGTTCGAAGAGAAACCAAAAGACAGACATATTATCCGCAGCATGATTGATTTTTACAAAATACCTACCTGGCGAATCCCCAAAATAAAACAAGGTGAAGACTTTGAAACAGAAGAGGGTGAAATCGTGTCAAACTCGCTGCTGACCACCGAGTGCGAACCTCCGAAACGATTTGCATATTGCTCGGACACTGCCTATTCCGAAAAAATAATTCCGATAATTGAAGGTGTTGACTGCTTGTTTCACGAAGCCACTTTTATGGACGACGAATTGGTTCGGGCTAAAAACACCCAACATTCCACAGCGCGACAGGCCGCTGAAATTGCAAAAAAGGCGAAGGTAAAAAAACTAATCATTGGTCATTATTCAGCACGCTACATTCATCAAAATGAGCTATTGGCCGAAGCAACAGCCGTTTTTGAGAATACAGTTTTAGGCGAAGATTTGACCGAATACGAGTTCTAGACATATACCTGCGAATCGAAATCCGACAAAAAAGCGCGTCTTCCATATCGGGAAACGCGCTTTTGTTGTTTTATAGCTTAACGACCTTATTTTCTGAAAACACGTCGTAAGGAGCGAATCATTTTAAAACCTATCATTACTCCATCTAACATATTCAGACCCTTGGTAAATCGTCCAAAAATATATGATGCTACTGACGTTGGTGAAAGTAGCTGCTGAGACGAATCGACAATTATTATTTTCTGATGTTGAATCTGCTCTTTCAATTCTATTTTTCGAAGAGACAACTCATCCAAACCGTTCACTTTTTTCTGCTGAGTTGAAGTTGGTACTATTTCCATACGTTTATTTATTGGGTTTTGTCAAAAACAGGTTGGTAAGAAACTTCACCAACGGATTGATTACGATTTGCCTGCGCAACAAGACAAAAAACACTATTAACACAACATAAATGCCTGAAATAATGCCAAAGCTAAGCGCCAAACTCCCCAAAACAGGCTCAAGTACATAAGCCAGGGAAAAAAACAGGTAGAAAAGTGCCCCTATCGCCAAAACGAGTATCAGGGTGATTATCAACAAAGCCGACAAAAGAATCGTCAACTTTTCTACAAAATCAACCTTGATATATTCGGTTTGTAACTCAACATATTTCTTGACATCATCATACAGTTGTTGAAAATTTGTTGAGGGATCTTGATTATTAGTCATGCCTGGATAGTTTAAAAAATCATTTTGCTTCGGGACTCATTTCAGATTTGATTTCGTCAACCAAATCTTCCATTTCACTTTTGCTAAGCTTAATGCCTCTTTTTTCGAGTGCTTCTGCAATTTTCTTACGTGTTTCTTCTCCACTTTCGGGGGCAAAAAGTAAACCTAGAGCACCACCAATTACTGCGCCTCCTAAAAAGGCTGCCAAAAGACCGACAGGATTTTTCATGATTTTATATATTTATAGATGAATGACTGAGATTAAAACAATTGAGCATTAATAAGGTTCTTATTTATCCCTAATATTATTTGTAAAAGTAGGAATAATTAACCGAATATAAACCTTCAAACACACATTATTTTCAAGTTAATCTCATCAATATCGTATCAGCAAATATCCATTTTGGGTCTACCTACAATTGCCAATCCACCTTCGGCCGTTTCTTTGTAAAGACTTGGCAAGTCATGGCCTGTAATTCTCATGGTTTCAACTACTTTATCAAAGCTTATAATATGCTTACCATCCGAAAGCATCGACGCCAGATTAGCATCTAGCGCACGCAAAGCAGCAAATGAGTTGCGCTCAATACAGGGGATTTGCACCAAACCGCAAACAGGATCGCAGGTTAACCCCAGATGGTGTTCCAGTCCCATTTCGGCAGCGTACTCAATTTGTTGCGGACTGCCTCCAAACACCTGATTAGCTGCTGCAGCAGCCATTGCACAAGCCGAACCTATTTCACCCTGACAACCCACCTCAGCCCCGGAAATGGAGGCATTGTTTTTAATCACCCCACCAAACAAACCCGCTGTAGCCAAAGCCTGAAGAATGTTTTTATCGGAAAATTGATGGTTGGTTTTTAAATGAAACATAATGGCCGGCAATACGCCTGCCGAACCGCACGTTGGAGCAGTAACAACCTTACCGCCACTCGCATTTTGTTCCGATACAGCTAATGCATAGGCCATTATCAAGCATCTATTCTGCAAACTTACCTTATAACTTTTGGCCTTTACCCAATACGATGCAGCTTTACGTCGAAGGTTGAGTTCACCCGGTAAAACGCCATCGTTGTCCAGTCCCTCCTGAATAGACTGCTGCATGGTTTTCCAAACCTCATTCAGATAATCCCACAAGTCCGACTCTTCATGATCCTGCACATATTCCCAATAGGTCTTCCCACGATTTTCTACCCACGGCAAAATTTCCGACATGGTATGATGTTCGTAAACATGCCGCTCGACTAAATGCGAATTTTCGTCACTTATCTTACCACCACCAACGCTGTACACTATCCAATCTTTGATCAATTCAGCATTCGCATCCAACGCTTCGAACTTCATCCCGTTGGTATGAAACGGCAATACAATCTCAGGAAACCATTGAAATTGAACGGATAAGGGTAGCAATGCATCAGTAATGGCTTTATCCGTAAAGTGTCCTTTACCCGTGGCAGCCAGACTTCCGTACAAGCTAACACGATAAAATGCGGCAGTAGGGGTTTCTGATTTGAATTGTTCTGCTGCCAGTTTCGGGCCCATGGTGTGACTACTCGAAGGACCATGACCGATACGAAAAATAGATTTTATGCTTTCCATATATTGAGATAAACATTTATATATTCTGATTGATATACGATACGAAACAAAAAATCCCGCTAAGCTCAAAAATACAACAGTACCTTCAACATCTTGCGGGAGTTTTATTATTTCAATTTTAAATTCCGAAATGGAAATTAAATTTCAGTTATGAAATGGATTTAGACTGTCTTAGTTAGTCCAAATTGTAGCCGAAACCTTTCAATTTCAGGTCTTTGTTTCGCCAGTCTTTTTCCACTTTTACGAATAATTCCAGAAACACTTTCTTGTCGAAAAACACTTCCATGTCTTTACGCGCTTCGGTACCCACTTTTTTGAGCGACTTACCACCATGACCAATCAAGATTCCTTTTTGTGAATCGCGCTCGGCATAGATAACGGCATTAATACGGATGAGTCTGTCATCTTCTTCAAATTGCTCTACCTCTACTTCAACCGAATAAGGAATCTCCTTATCATAATTCATCAAAATCTTTTCACGAATAATTTCAGTTACGAAAAAACGTGCAGGTTTATCCGTCAATTGATCTTTATCGAAGAATGCCGGCGATTCGGGTAACAAAGCCTTAATACGACTAAACAACGTATCTACATTGAATTTTTCGATAGCAGAAACAGGATAGATCTCGGCTCGAGGCAATAAAGCCTTCCATTTATCAACCAATACTTCCAGTTTTTCCTGATCAATAAGATCTATTTTGTTGATAATAAGCAATAGTGGCGCAGGGTTCAGTTTTACCTTTTCTACGAAGTCTTCATTTTTCTCGTAAGTATCAAATACATCTGTTACATACAACAACACATCAGCATCGGTCAATGCAGAACGCGAAAAATTAAGCATAGATTCCTGCAGACGGTAGTTAGGTTTCAACACTCCGGGAGTATCTGAATACACAATTTGGAAGTCCTCACCATTTACAATACCCAAAATACGATGACGCGTAGTCTGAGCTTTAGAAGTGATGATAGAGATTCGCTCACCAACTAGGGCATTCATTAAAGTAGATTTACCTACATTGGGATTTCCAACAATATTTACAAAACCTGATTTATGCATTTTTTTTCAGTTATCAGTTATCAGCCATTAGTCATCGATCCGTTAAGACCTATACAAAATCACTGTTCACTCCATTTTTGCTACAAAGATACGATAATTTATGCAGATGAAAAATCGAAAGGTCAATTCATACTTTTTTGGTATATTTGACGTTTCAAATTCGAACCGGACCTATTTATTCAGATAACTGAAAATTGATTACATGCCACATATCAATAAATTATATGAAATCTCACAACGATTAAAACTGGTTTTCATTGTTGTTGCTGTAGGCATTGTAGTTGTGTCCACTCTTTTTACCAATCAGCTGGCCAAATCGCTGGCGGCTGAGGAGCAGAAAAAAGTAGTTCTTTGGGCCGAAGCTACCCGTCAATTGCTCAATGCAGATGAAACAACAGACATCAATTTCATCACCACCATCATCGAAAACAGCACCAGCATTCCAATGATTATTGCCGATGCCAACGACAACATGCTTTTCTCGCGCAACATGGTAGAACCTAAAACGCATGTTTATGAGTTCTATTTGAATGAGATTATGCGTTTAAAAGCTTTAAGACCGGGCATTGAATTAAAATTAGACGACACTACTCAATACTTATATTACGACGATTCATTGTTTCTCAAGCAATTGTATTATTTCCCATATGTGCAGTTCGCCGTCATAGTCATTTTTTTACTGGTAGCATTTTTCGCATTCTCAGGAACAAAAAAAGCGGAACAAAATCAGGTTTGGGTGGGGCTATCCAAAGAAACTGCTCACCAGCTTGGCACTCCCATTTCGTCGCTTCTGGCATGGGTAGATTTGCTAAAAATGCGGCACAAAGAAGACAATTTGATTGGAGAAATGGAGAAAGATGTAAACCGACTCCGAATCATAGCCGAACGATTCTCCAAAATAGGTTCAAAGCCCGACTTGCAATTGGTAAGCATCAACGAAACTCTGTTCAATGCCGTACAATACATGAGCAACCGTTCTTCGCAAAAAGTGACCATTTCGTGCCACTTTTCTTCTGATGAACATCTGTTTATCAAATTAAACGTACCGCTATTTGAATGGGTAATTGAAAATTTGTGCAAAAATGCTATCGATGCCATGGATGGAATTGGGAAAATAGATATTTTTGTAGATACGGAAGACGATGAGCTGATCATCGATGTAAAAGACACGGGAAAAGGCATTGAGAAACGCAAATTCAAAGTAATATTTACTCCCGGATTCACAACAAAGAAAAGAGGTTGGGGATTAGGGCTTTCGCTTGCTAAACGTATCATCGAAGAGTATCATGGTGGAAAAATTTTCGTTAAACAATCCGATTTGAATGTTGGAACCGTGTTTCGTATCGTTTTAAAGCAGAATTACAATTCCTAACGAGTAAAATTTATTACCAAATTCGCAGGAAAAGCAAACATTAATTCACTTATATACAGTAGGTTCCATAAGATTTAGAATTAATTTCGATAAAATAGAATAGAAACTATTTAATAATAGAACATATTTTCGTACCTTTGCGCGGTTTTAAAAGTCAAGTGAATAATGTCGAAATTCGAACAATACAATATAGTACTTAAGGATCTTACCGATGAAACTCGCGTAGTCGAATACGACTTGGATAATGCGTATTTCAAAAAGATTGACAGTCCCGAAGTACAGATAGGAAATGTAAAAGCCAAAGTGAGTATTCAAAAAAAGATGGATGCTTACGAGCTGAAATTTGACGTTAATGGCACTATTGTTATTCCATGCGACCGTTGTCTCGACAACATGGAACAAGCCATTCACTATAAAGACAAACTTCTTGTCAAATTCGGAGATTCATTTTCCGAAGAAGACGAAATAGTTATCGTACCGGAATCGGAAGGAGCAATAAACATTGCCTGGTTCTTATACGAATTTATCGTTTTAAATATTCCAATGAAGCATGTACATGCAGCCGGCGAATGTAATAAAATGATGGTCGGAAAACTTAAGAAACACATTACCCGTCAAAAAAGTGATGATGACGATGATGATGACGACAACAGCGTGTTGGATTTTGATGACGACGACGATTTTACAGTAAACGAAACACAGATAGACCCGAGATGGGACGGTTTGCAGAACATAAAAGAAAACAATTAAATAAACAACTAAGATGGCACATCCTAAGAGAAAAATTTCGAAACAAAGAGCACGTAAGAGAAGAACGCATTATAAAGCTATACCTCAAACACTAGCAAATTGCTCTAATTGCGGTGCAGCTCACATCTACCACACAGTTTGTGGAGAATGTGGATACTACAGAGGCAAATTAGCTATCGAGAAAATGGCTACCGCTTAATACCGGTAATCCATTTACTTTAAATAATAAATAAATTGTTGAGCCCTAAGTACAAATGCTTTAGGGCTCAATTTTTAAGTACTTAATATTGCAATTTATGTCTAAAATTCGCGCAGTTATTACAGGTGTTGGAGGATATGTACCTGATTATGTATTAAATAATCAAGAACTCAGTACCATGATGGATACTAACGACGAGTGGATTACCTCACGAGTTGGTATTAAAGAGCGTCGTATTTTGAAGGGCGAAAACCTGGGAACATCTTATTTAGCTGCTAAGGCTATTGAAGATTTGTTTGCTAAAACAGGCACTAAACCGGAAGAAATTGATTTAGTAATTTGTGGAACTACCACACCCGACCATATTTATCCTTCATGTGCTTCGATGGCTGCCGAAAAAGTAGGCATCAAAAATGCATTGGCGTTTGATTTACAAGCCGCGTGTTCCGGATTTATCGTTTCACTTAGTACCGCAGCCAGCTTTATCGAATCGGGCAAATACAAAAAAGTATTGGTATTGGGGGCCGAAAAAATGTCGGCAATAACCGATTATACCGATCGTACCACCGCTCCTCTTTTTGGTGATGGTGCTGCAGTAGTATTGGTTGAACCTACCACCGAAGAATTGGGTGTTATGGATTCATTGATTTTCACCGACGGTGTAGGAATGAAGCACTTACACATCAAAGCAGGTGGATCGGCAATGCCTTCTACACAGGAAACCATTGATAAACGTCTTCATTATACCTACCAGGAAGGAACAAACGTATACAAATACGCTGTTACAAATATGGCTGAAGTTTCGGCTGACATCATGGAAAAGAACAATCTGACGAAAGACGATATTTCGTGGTTGGTGCCTCATCAAGCTAACTTGCGTATTATCGACGCCGTTGTACAACGTACCGGAGTTGAATACGAGAAAGTAATTATCAATATCGAACGCTTTGGAAACACCTCAGCCGCAAGTATTCCACTGGGAATTTGGGAAGCTGAGAAAAATTTCAAGAAAGGCGATAATATTATCCTCACTGCTTTTGGTGCAGGTTTTACCTGGGGAGCAATTTATTTGAAATGGGGATATTAATCCAGTCAGCTGTTTTAGTCAACCATTAGCAACTATTTATACAAAAAAGGACCGAACTTTAATTAGCCCGGTCCTTTTTGTATTATTTATTTGACTTACAATGCTTCCAGCCTCTTATTCGCTATTTTTACAAATTCTTCGCTCAGTTCAAAGCCAATAAAGTTTCGCTTAAGCATTTTTGAGGCTACCGCTGTACTTCCGGAGCCCATAAACGGATCGAGCACTACATCGCCTTCATTGCTGCTAATTTCGATAAAAGGCAGGCACACTCTCAGAGGTTTTTGAGTTTTATGCTTGGTGCGTTCCTTGCCCATGCAAAGGGGCGTTTGAATAAAATTATGCATCTCATTCACAGGCTTATGATTCCATGCATTGGGTTTCCCTTTTGCAAAATGAATCATCAACTCCATGCTGTTCGCATACATTTTACGAGTATGAATGGCCGGAAACGGATTGATCTTATGCCAGTGGATAACCTTCCGAAACTGAAAGCCTACGCGTTCCACCATTCTGTTTAGATAAGAAACAAAATCGTCGCCACACCATAAGTAACCGCTTGCACCCGGCTTGCAGACCCTAAAACATTCCACCAATACACTCTCCAAAAACTTCAAATACTCCTCTTCGGAAGTAAAACCATCAAAATCGAATTCAGTAACCACATCCTTGTGATTTTTCAGTCCCAGCACATTCTGCGCACGGTACTGATAATAAGGCGGATCAGTAAAAATCAAATCAACACATGCATCCGGCAATTGTTTCAATCCTTCGAGACATGATTGATGATAAATTACATTTAATTCCATTTCGTTTGGGGGTGATTGGCTAATGTGATGATAAATAGATCAAGGTACATTCAGTAAACTTGTGATTATTCAGGCTTCTCTCCAAAATAATTGTCGAGCATTTTCTTAGCAGCTATAAATGAACTTAATTCATTCGAAAGAACTTGTTTTTCACTAAGCTCCAACAACTGTTTTATTTCTTCATTCTGATAAAAATGAGCTTTCAATTGCTCATTAATCGTTTCGTACATCCAATATTTTGATTGCGAGTTACGCTTTTGTTCAAAAAAATGATTGGCTTTCACGTATTGAACGTAACGCTCTACCATATCCCAGACTTCCGGAATACCATTTTTCTCTACCGACGAACAAGTAATTGCCTCCGGCGACCAACCCGATTCGTGAGGAGGAAAGAGATGGAGCGCATTCTGATATTGAGCTTTGGCAACTTTTGCCCTGTCAATATTAGCGCCATCGCATTTATTAATGGCAATACCATCGGCCATTTCCATAATACCACGTTTGATACCCTGTAATTCATCACCCGCTCCGGTTAGTTGTATCAGCAAAAAGAAATCCACCATAGAATGCACTGCAGTTTCCGACTGCCCCACCCCCACTGTTTCAACAAATATCGTATCAAAACCGGCAGCTTCGCACAACACAATGCTTTCACGAGTTTTACGCGCCACACCACCTAATGAACCTGACGATGGCGAAGGTCGGATAAATGCATTTTTAGCTACCGAAAGGTCTTCCATACGCGTTTTATCCCCTAGAATACTTCCTTTTGAACGTTCACTACTGGGATCAATGGCAAGTACTGCCAGCTTGTGTCCGCCACGTATAAGATGCATTCCGAGTGCTTCGATAAAGGTACTCTTTCCGGCTCCCGGAACACCTGTAATCCCTAACCTCACCGCTTTTCCGGCATGAGGCAGACATTTCTCAATAACCTCCTGAGCAATAAGTTGGTGCTCAGGCAGCGAGCTCTCCACCAATGTTACCGCCTGACTCAACATTGTAATATCACCCTTCAGAATTCCTTCTACAAATTCGGAAGCTGTGTAATTTTTACGATGACGCTTTGCTGTACGGTACGGATTGACTGTAGGAACATCTTCTACACCTTGATTTACAGCAAGTCCCTTATAAGCAGGGTCGTTTTCGTGATATATATTTTTTGTATGATGCATATTCTAAAGAAATTGATTTGCAGGATAAGCAAAAGCCAAGAATTTATTTTACAAAAATCTTGGCTTTCATTAAAAATTCTATTGTATTGAGTCAAAATTAATTATTACTTCAACACGGTCCAGCTTAATACTAAAATCATAAAGCTATTATCCGGATCATTCGTTTGTATCATTATCGATTTTTTATATTCTCCTTCCGACAGATTTTTTGCATTCAGATTCAGCACAATATCAGCCGATTTACCACTTCCCACTGTCAATTGCTGTTGACGGCTCACAATTTCCTTGTTATTATTGATAACGCGTCGTATTTCTAATGGGTTTTGACCGCGATTGCTTATTTTGAATTTGCCTACCCGTTTTGAGCCGGCCTTTAATGTTCCAAAATTCAGGGCTCTTACGGGTAAATCCAAAATAGGAGCCTTTCGTTTTTGATCCAAGGTCATTCTATTGAAATCTTCAACAAAATTACTCACAAGAGTCAATTTGAAATCTTCTGAGAACTGTCTTTTTCCATTCAAAACCACGTAGAACTCATCCGACGTTGGTCCCCAAGAGGTAGCATTCTTCGAGTTTAGCGTAAAAGTAATCTTACCTTCTTCATTTGGTTTCAATGTTTCAGGCGAAACAGTAGCTGTAACATATAATGGAAGCCCCTCGAAAGTAGGTTTCACGCTCACTTTACCGGAGTTTTGAACTTCCAGCACCCGGGTCTGCTTATCGCCTTTGACGATATTATTCATCTGAATAAACTTAGCTTTAGACATCAACCCACCCAGATTTACGGGATAATAGGAAGCCCTGTCGGCATTTTGTTTTGGAATAACGTCACCTTTTATAAGCAACATCATTTGTTCGTCAATAGCATTACTGTACACTATAATACTTTTGGCAAATGCGCCCGGGCGTCCCGTAGTAGAATAAGTTACTGTAATAGATCCTCTTTTCCCCGGCTCAATCGGCTCTTTAGTCCATACAGGAGTTGTACATCCGCACGAGGCCTGCACCCTGTTTACCACTAAAGGCGAGGTACCCTTGTTTACAAATTCAAACTCATACGTAATCTTACCGACCTCTTCGTTTATCTTGCCGAAATCGTGCTCTTTTACATCAAAATTCAAAACAGCTTTTTGAGCCATTGCAGAAACACTCAACAACAAACAAATGAGCAGATAACTATATTTCTTCATACAAAATGTTTTAAATAAAAATCAGATATTCCTATTCAGTCGAAATAATCCATTATTCTCAACCAGAATTATTTTGGAATAACCTCTCCTTTTATTACCAACAAGGTTTGTTCATCAGCAGCGTTACTATAAACGGTAATGGTTTTGGTGAAAGCACCCGGACGACCCGGAGCAGCATACGTAACGGTAATAGATCCCTTTTTGCCTGCTTCGATAGGCTCTTTAGTCCATGTTGGAGTAGTACAACCACAAGTTGCCTGTACTCTGTTAATTACAAGAGGTGCATTCCCTTTATTTACAAATTCGAACTTATAGGTAACATTACCATCTGCTTCTTTGATTTTACCAAAATCATGTTCTTTTATTTCAAAATTCGCAACTGCTTTTTGAGCCATTACAGCAGTGAGAGAAAGCACTATACAAACAATTAGAAAACTTAACTTCTTCATACGACTAAAATTTTTATTGAATTATTTAAATATAAATAAATGTCTTTACAATAAGACATGCAAAAGTATTAAAAAAAGTGATTGCTCGCTCCGAAATAGCTGAAATATCTGCTTAAATTTCGTTAAACAGTACCTAAATTTGGCATTATTGGCAAGTTGCGATAGACCTAGCAAAAAACCTGCCATAAATTACAACTCAAATATCAATCATTGGAGACCAATTGAAAATAACTACCTTTGCACAAACACAACATCTCACGAAAATTGAACAAGCTTCATGTCGTTAATGTTCAAGGTCACAAGAATTATGAAAGCAGTAATCCAACAACTCGTCGCGCAAAACAGTCGGTATTTCACCGATTGCTATCATCATCTTCACGCTCATCCCGAACTATCGTTCCAGGAATTTGAAACCGCACGATTTATCCAGCATGAGCTCAGCACTATGGGCATATCTTACCGGGCTGAAATTGGCGGAAACGGTATTTTGGGACGGATTGAAGGGAAAAATCCGGCAAAGAAAATAATTGCATTGCGCGCCGACATGGATGCCTTGCCGGTTTGTGAGGCTGTGGACATTGCCTGTAAATCGACCGTTGAAAACGTAATGCATGCCTGCGGACACGATGCACATACCACCTGCCTGCTGGGTGCTGCCAAAATACTGAACGAACTGAAAAATGATTTTGAAGGAACGATACTACTCATTTTCCAACCCGGAGAGGAAAAAGCACCGGGTGGTGCCCGTCTTATGCTCGAAGATGGATTATTTGCTGACATCGAACCGGAAATGATACTGGCACAGCATGTTTCGGTAGATTATCCAACCGGCACAATGGGCTTTCGACCGGGAATGATTATGGCTTCGGCCGACGAAATACATGTAAAAATACACGGAAAAGGCGGTCATGGCGCTTTACCACATTTGGTAAACGACACCGTATTGGCAGCTTCGCAATGCATCGTTTCGTTGCAACAAGTGAGCAGCCGACTTTGTCATCCGCTTACGCCAATGGTACTGACTTTTGGAAAACTGATAGCCGACGGAGCTACCAATGTAATTCCGCACGAAGTAACGCTAGCAGGTACCATGCGTACAGTAGATGAAACATGGCGGGAAGAAGCTAAAAATCATGTGCGCAGAATTATTACCGAAACCTGCGCCGCACATGGTTGCACGGCAGAAATTGAGATGCCGGACGGTTATCCGTGCGTGGTGAACGATGAGGCTGTCACTTCGAAAGCACGTGAGTTTGCTGTGGATTGGATTGGCGAAGAAAATATCCGCACCTTGGAAATGCGCATGACATCGGAAGATTTTGGGTTCTTCACTCAAAAATATCCAAGTTCATTTTATCGCTTTGGGGTAAAAGGAGAAATCAATGCCCATACGGGTGGACTTCATAGCTCTACGTTTCAGATTGACGAAAAAGCTTTGGAAACCGGAGCGGGTGGAATGGCGTGGCTGGCGTGGAAATTTATGAGGGACTAAAATCAGTTGAAATGGCGTGTTAGAGCACCTCATACACCTCGCTATATAAAGTGGATTTTATCGCTTCAAATTTTTCATTCCCAAAAAGCTCATCGTTACACATCAGTTTCATCGGCACCTGCAATTCATCGTCGATGTAGGCCGGCTGTGCATATTCCTGTAATAAAAGCGTAAAACCCAGACGCTCATAAAAGTGTACACGATTGCGTGTAGCCTCATCAACCGGCAACTCCACTTCAAAAACGATAGGCACCTTCGACTGCTTCTTCAGCATTTCAACAGCGTCACTCCCAATGTTTTTTCCACGCATTTTTTCCAACACAGCAAAGTGCTCGATATAATAAAACTGCTCAAATTTCCAATAATTCAGAAATCCAACAAATTCATTCTCTTGCAACAGCGCATTCGAAAAGAATCGTTTTTCGTATATTAATTCATGAACCAACCCATCCCAGCTTCTGCGCTCAGGATGAGGGAATGAGGCTGTGTACAGATTGTACAAACGGCTGAACATGGGGTCATAAACATTAATTATACGATAGAAATCGAGCATTTTATTTATATTTATTGATAATTTATACGCTGTAACAATCTTTACGTTTATTGCAAACAATAATCTCAAATAAATGTTCATTAAAGCCTGAAAATTGTCTATTTACACGATGGCAAAACGGTAAAAAAAACGTACTTTTGTGGTCGAATTAAGAATATCCAGTATCAAACTATTTTTTATACTAACTAAATAACAAAAGTATGATTTATTCGCACGAAGTAGAACACATGTGTGTTGTAAAAAAAGGTCCTAACCACGGTCCTGCACCCATACCTGAAGAAGGTAAATGGGTAAAATCGAAAGAAATAAAAGATATTTCAGGTTTAACTCACGGTGTGGGTTGGTGTGCTCCACAACAAGGTGCATGTAAACTAACATTGAACGTAAAAGAGGGTATCATCGAAGAAGCTTTGGTTGAAACCATCGGTTGCTCAGGTATGACTCACTCTGCTGCTATGGCTGCCGAAATTCTTACCGGTAAAACTATCCTTGAAGCTTTGAACACAGACTTAGTATGTGATGCTATAAACGTAGCAATGCGTGAATTATTTCTTCAAATTGTTTACGGTCGCACACAATCTGCTTTCTCTGAAGGTGGACTTCCAATCGGTGCAGGTCTTGAAGATTTAGGAAAAGGCTTACGTTCACAAGTTGGAACTATGTTCAGCACAAACAAAAAAGGTGTACGTTATTTGGAAATGGCCGAAGGTTATATCAACCGTATGGCGTTGGACGAAGACGGTGAAGCTTGCGGATACGAATTCGTACGTTTCGGTCCGATGATGGACTTAATCAAAAAAGGTGTAGATGCTAACGAAGCATTGAAAAAATCGACCAGCAAATACGGTCGTTTTGACAATGCAGCAAAATATATCGATCCAAGACACGAATAGTGTCAATTCATAGTTCACAATTCATAATTCATAATTATGGGACAAGACAATAAAATAGTTGTAAAAAGCAAAGCGTTTGCGGTTAGAATTATTCGTTTGTATCAGTTCCTTCAAAACGAGAAGAAAGAATACACTTTATCCAAACAACTTCTTAGAAGTGGAACCAGTATTGGAGCCAATGTAAAAGAAGCAATAAGAGGATTTAGCAAAAAAGATTTTCGTTTTAAATTGGGCATTGCCCTTAAAGAAGCTAGCGAAACAGAATATTGGCTCGAATTACTTTATGAAACAGAGTACATTTCTGAGAAGCAATTTCTAAGCATGAATGATGATTGCATTGAATTAATAAAAATTCTGACTGCAATTCTAAATTCAAGTAAAGATTCCGAAATAAGCTAATTTTATTATGAATTATCCATTGTAAATTGTGTTATTATGCATTATGAATTATTAATTATCAATTAAACAAAAATATTATGTTATTTGAAAGTTATGACCGTCGTATCGATAAAGTTAACGCGGCACTTAATACATACGATATCAAAGATATCGACGAAGCCAAAGCAATTTGTACTGCTAAAGGCATTGATCCTTACGCAATCTGCGAAAGTATTCAAAATATCGCGTTTGAGAACGCAAAATGGGCTTACGTTGTAGGTGCAGCTATTGCTATCAAAAAAGGTGCTAAAAACGCTGCTGAAGCTGCTGAAGCTATCGGTATTGGTTTGCAGGCATTCTGTATCCCGGGTTCAGTAGCCGAAGACCGCAAAGTAGGTATCGGTCATGGTAACCTGGCTGCTATGTTGCTTCGCAACGAAACTAAATGTTTTGCTTTCCTTGCAGGACACGAATCATTTGCTGCTGCTGAAGGTGCTATCGGTATCGCTTTGTCAGCTAACAAAGTTCGTAACGAACCTTTACGCGTTATCCTTAACGGATTGGGTAAAGATGCTGCAATGATTATCTCTCGTATCAACGGTTTTACATATGTACAAACTGAATTTGATTACTACACAAGCGAATTGAAAGTAGTTCGTACCAAAGCATATTCTGACGGTCCTCGTGCTGCAGTAAAATGTTACGGTGCTGATGATGTTCGCGAAGGTGTAGCTATCATGGCTTCTGAAGGTGTTGACGTATCTATCACAGGTAACTCAACTAACCCAACACGTTTCCAACATCCTGTAGCAGGTACATACAAAAAAGAATGTCTTGAGCAAGGTAAAAAATACTTCTCTGTTGCTTCAGGTGGTGGTACCGGACGTACCCTTCACCCTGACAACATGGGTGCTGGTCCTGCTTCTTACGGTATGACTGATACTATGGGACGTATGCACGGCGATGCTCAATTCGCAGGCTCTTCTTCAGTTCCAGCTCACGTGGAAATGATGGGATTCCTGGGTATGGGTAACAACCCAATGGTTGGAGCTACTGTTCAAGTGGCTGTAGCTATTGAAATGGCAAAATAAGTTCTGAGACAAAAGAGCAAAGAACAAAGACAATAGAAAACTCCCCGATATGCTGATGCGTATCGGGGAGTTTTTTTTGTTTGTAACTTTAACTCCTCTCTCACCAGCTTGAAAGAAGACATTGCCAAAATCTAAGGTAATTCGTATCTTATCAATAAGTTTGCAAGATGTTATGTTAAGACATGATATTTTTTTGTATGTTTGTATAATAAACAAATTCTTACTCATGGATCCATTATCAGCATTCTTATTTAGTCTTTTATGCAGTGCAGCATATGATGTCATTAGAACTTCTTTAAAATCAAAATTTCCTGAGCATATATCAGATAAAATATCTGAGGCATTTACTGAGGCTCTTAAAAAGTGGACGCCGGATGAAGAATTAAGAGAAACAGAAATGAAAACGCTTGATGAAAAGATTCTTCTTCTCAAAGAACAAATTGATAAAACAACAAACCCACTAGATATTAATGAAGAAACTCAAAGTTTATTAGATTTATTCAGAGTTGAGTTAATGAATGACTCAATAGCGTATCACTTTCTCGCCGAACTACGCTGGGATAAAAACGAGAGTGATTTAGCAAAACTTAATCAAACAACACAGGAAATACTTTCATACATAAAGCCACAAAAATCTCAATTATATATAAACTTTCCATTCAATCATTTTATAACTAAGATCACTCCGAACCAATACCACATTCCACGCAAGATCCAGAGTGTTCAGGGAAATAATGAAATAAAATCTAATAATGATCTGATTTCATTAATTGAGAAAAATGTAAGGACTAATATTGTTGTACTCGCCAGTGCCGGAATGGGTAAAACGGAAGAACTAAAACAAACTGCAATTACGCTAGCAAATAGAGAATCAAAATATCCAATATTAATCTCTTTCTCAAATTTTACTGCGGACAAAGATATAGTTGATTATTTGCCTAAGACATGGATAAATGTACCTCAAGAACAATTAGTCTTGTTGCTTGATGGCTTTGATGAATTAATAGACAATCAAATTAATATCATTCAACGAAAACTTATCTCATTTGTCGAGAATCACCCTAAGATAATCATTGTTGTTTCGTGTCGGACTAATTTCTATCATTTGGCTATTAATGGAAATCCTGAAACATTAAGCGGATTCAACGCTTATTATTTACAACAGCTTACATACGCTGATGTTGTCAATCATGTAACCAACAAGCATGATTTAGATGGTCAATCGTTTATGAACGCTGTATATCACAGACAATTCGATGATTTAGTCTACAATCCATTCTTTCTCCAAATCCTTATTCCTGATTTTAAACAAAACAATGCATTCTCAGGCAATAGAACTCAACTATTCCAGAAATTTATCAAGGAAAGATTAAGTTGGGATAAAGAGCATTTCGCAACTAGTTTCAATCTGAACGATGAGGAATCAAAGGCTTTAGAATTGCTTCGTAAGGTTTCAGTTGCCATGGAAATGTTAGGTTCTCGAAATATTAGTATAAAGGATTTAAGAACTCTTATATCAGATAAGCCTGACTTTGAGTTAATCAAACGTTGTACCGTTTTCAATAAAGTAGAAGGCTTTGAAGAATGGAAATTTGAGCATAATAACTTTCAGGAAATACTCTGTGCTGAAATGCTAGCCGACTTACCCTTTGAAACCGTAATTGAATTGATTAGCTTTAAAGGACATAACAAAATACAACCCTCTTGGACAAATACTGTTTCGTTTTTGATTAGCTTATTAGACGAAAATGATACACTGTTTCATCCTTTAGTTGACTGGATCATATGTTATGATCCAGAAATTCTAGTAAAAGTAGAAAAGGAAAGGATTCCTCAACAAATACGAAACGAAATTTTTATTAATATCTTCGAGTATTACAAAGGGTTAAATATATGGATAAATTCCAACAACTTTTCTTATTTTGATTTGGCAAACTTTGGACAATCTAAAGAAACAATTAAATATTTACTCAACGAGGCTAAAAATCCGAAAAACACTAGAAGAATAAGACTTAATGCATTGTCAATAATAGGCAGCTTTTCAATCAGAGAGAATCAAATTAGAAATGATATAAAACAGAAACTCTTGGCATTAATAGTTGCAGAAAAGCTTAACGCAGAGTTTATAAACAATGTAATCTTTTGTCTTAAATATATTGGCTGTATAGATAAACAAACTTTAAATGATTTGTTAGACGTCTTAGGTGAAAGACATTCTAAATATATTCGTAGTGCAATGTATGCCTTAATTAACATGAGTAATTATGTTGATGATTATGTAGACTATTATATAGATGGAATTAAAATTTACATAAACAAAAATAACAGCTCAGATGATAGGGAAATAGATAATATAAAAGAGGATGCAGCTTTATTTGATGGGATTTTTAAATTGAAAACTTATACTGGAATCTCTAAATTCATTGATTTCTACCTTTTAAACTATTCATTATTAGAAAACGAATTTGAGTTTACTAATAATTATGAGCAACTAATAAAAAATTGCATTGCTATTTATGAAACCGAAAAACGAATTTTCAACTATGCTTACAGTCTGTTAATTATAGAAATAGAATATACATCATATTACTCTCAACAACCTAAAACACATTTATTCTTCGACAAAACCAACACTAAAGATAAAGCACTTATTCACACTTACTCTTTATTAAGTAAAAACTCTGAAAAAAATTATCTATACCTTACTTTAATTTGTCAAATAATCGATGATATAAACATAGTTGAATTAATAGACTTATTCAAACAACAACAAATTTCCCCCCAGTTGATGAATGATATTTGTTATAATCTAAATTTTACAAATAAAGTCTTATCTAATAAGCTAAAACAAGTTATATATGAAAATACAGGAAGTGTTATTGAATTTCCAATTACAACCGATTTTGATAAAATAAGAAAAGAGAGAGCGCAAAGGAGTTTTGACTTACTTTTTGATATTCAATTATTAAAAAAAGAGTGTTTGAATGTTTTTGGGGACAAGGTAATACTTTTCAAAGACGAGATTCTATCATATAAAAGAAATCAATCTTCAAAATACACTAATTATATTCCTATCTGTGTAACTGAATTGTTAGTAACACTAAAAAGTGACAACAAAGATGTCATTTATATTGAAACTGTTTTAAACTGGTTCGAGTCGTTAGATAATATTACCTATTTTATAATCAACCGTATATATTTCTATTTGTCAGATCGTAATTCAGATATTATAATTTCAAATGAACAAATTGAATATATTAATAATTGGTTTAATAAGACTATCACAGAAATTGATTTTACATCTATCTCAGGGAGCAACTTATTTGGAATATCCTGCATAAGTTTTATTAATAAATTTGGATTTGAATGTGATGAGGATATTCTTTTGGATATGCTATCATTTTCGAATGTTGGAAGTAATCAACTCGCTCTCGGATTTATTGAGAGTAAAATTGCAATCGAAAAAATTAAATCTCGCATAGTCAAAAACATTAAGGATAAATCAATTCTCAATGACCACATATATGTAAAACACGCCGAATTTATTTTTAAAAATAGGATATACGAAGTGTATTCAAATGTATTTGAAGATTTAATAGAAATTATTTTCGATAAGCATGACAAATTTAGCATAATAGATCTATTTTTCAAGTACAATTTAAATACAGATCCGATAAAAGATATTTTTAGTAGATTAGATTTTGAATGCCAAATTCTAACTTTGAGATGGCTAGTAAAAAATGATGATTTGGAATACTCAACAACAAAATTATTGAATTTACATAAAGAGGGCTTAGATGAAGAAACTGAAAAGACAATAAACAATCTCCTTATTTCATGTAAAAATATCGATGGACTAAAATTCAGTATCAATTGGATTGAAAAATATAAAGTATCGCCTTTCAGTCAGCATGAACAAAGATTGGTTTATTTTGAAACATTGGATTCATTACCTTTATTCTTAAGACTACTTGAATTAGGATATGATACAGAGATCAAGATCGGCAATATTTTAAATGGAATGCTATCAATTGTTCTCGAAGGTATTTATTATTTAGCAATACAATCAGAACAAAACTTCAACGAAGTTTGCTTGAAGTTGAAAGAGTTTATTGAGGTCAATAAAGGGAAATTAGACGAAGTGGAGTTTCTAAATGCCACAATTGAACGCATCAAAGAGAAATTCTTTCAAACTCATTCAATTAAATTCACGGTCAAACAAATAAAGCAACGATTGAATAGTTTTGCGTTATAAACCAGTATAAAATAATTCGTCAAAACCCCTCCGCTACGCTCGTCCCCTTAAAAGGGGACATTCGAGAAGTTCGAGATTCGATACTGCCGATAAGGATATAAGTAACCACAACCTTACAAACTTCTGATTCTATTTTGCACGAGTTTGCGTCATCAGATGTTCTTCCCTTTTTGAGGGAAGTGCCCGAAGGGCGAAGGGTTTCTCAGAATATTCCTCTAAAACATCCCCCATCCTATCTTTTATGAGGTCAGACCCTCTAAAACATCCGATACAGGCTCTAAAACATCCCCCATCCTATCTTTTACAAGGTCATACCCTCTAAAACATCCGATACAGGCTCTAAAACATAGGTTATACCTTGTAAAACATTCGAAATCGTATCTTTTAGATAGGATATACGCTCTAAAAGATACGATATACCTTCTAAAAGATAGGTTACACCCTCTAAAACATCCGTTGGAGGATGTAAAAGATAGGATAACGGATGTTTTAGAGGGTCTATTCAATAAACTGTGTCAGAAAGGATAATTAATTGATATTCCATCTTAGTTCAAAAAGACCCATAAGTGAGGGGGTGACTCAAAGTCACCCCCTCACTAAAAGTCACCCCTCACTAAAACTACAACAGAAGAACGCCACTCCCCCGAAAAGGAATGGCGTTCGTTTTACCTGAAAACTGTCGTCTCAGGTTTTATTTAATTTCCGCTTTTTTGCGTTTCATCGCAAAGCGTTGTTGTAAGTCGCTGTATACCGCTTCGGAGCCCGGCACATTTACGCGGCTTGCACCTTTTACTGAGTTGTAAAACACAAGTGCTGCGTTATATGCTTCGCTACCTGCCACCATCATTGTGTCCTCGATGGCACGTTGAAGGGTTGATACTTGTTTCAATACACTATTCAAATCCTGCGAAAGTGCAAAATCTTTTTTAGCCTCCGGAATGTCGAGATAAACGGGTACTAAAGAAGGATTATTCTCAGCATACTCTAATGATTTTTGAACAAATGCTATTGTTTTATCACCCATCTTACTAAGTTCCAATCGATCGGTTGGGGTAAGATTAAAGAGTAAGTAATTAGCTAAAGATGCATTTAATGCGTTTACTTTAGCGAGGATATCAGTCAGTGTTTCTGCTGGTATCATGGTCGAAATTTGATTTTCTTGCGCCATAGTAGTAGAATTTATGTGTAAATAACTGGATATATTTATAGCCTTTAAGGCAGTTGACAGGTCAGTGATAGCTTTCATCATTCAACACGTCCAAATGTAAAAATAGTTTCTAAATAAATTGCATTTTCGAGGCGTTCAATTAACTGAATTTACAATAATTTAAGAATGATCTAAGTGCAGACAAATAAAGCATTGGTATTGGGAAAAATCGAGACACAAGCAAAGGAGACAGCAACACTTCACGACTTAATTTAAGCGAAAAGGATGAAAGAAATGTTTAATATGAATAATTCTGCAACTAATTTGAAATATGATTTGTTGTAGGCAGAGAAAGTATTTATTCAATAAGTCTAACTTTTAATTTCAAATTATGTCGTTATTCAAATTAATTGCCGGGATAGGCCAAGGTGCCTTAACCGGAGGTAAGAAGGTGAAAATTACCAACTGGGTGAAGATTAAAGATGCGTACAGAAGAAACATGACACCACAATCCAGAGCAAACGGACTTAATCTTATGGTTATTCACGAACGGAATGGTAGCAGAGGAAATGGTATTGGTATGGGACGAAGAAATAACCTAAACAGGAACAAATAGGTCTGAGACAAAAGAACAAAGACAAAAGATAAAAGATAATACACAACTCCCCGGCACAAATTAATGTGTCGGGGAGTTTTTTTATTTTAAAGCAATACCTTTTACGCTACCACCAGGTGAAAGACAATCAGCAGCATCATAAAAACCATCATATAAAGATTAATACTGATAAACGATTTTCGGAAATTCAGTTCGGCCACATTGCCAAACGATAGTTTCACAAAAATGCCTATAAAAGCCAGGTTTAATGCAAAGATAACAAGGAAAAAAGGCAGAGAGATATTGACCAAAAATAGCGGTATAATAATGGATGAAAAGGACGTAGCCACCACCCACGAAAAGATAAGCAGTTTCAGATTTTGCGGTTGTACTGCCTGATTAATGGTTCTAAATCCGGCATCTTCATATTCTTTGCCGTACTTGAGCATCAACAGCCAGAAGTGTGGTATTTGCCATATAAACAAGAAAAAAGCAATAAAAACAATGGTTGGTTCAAACACATAGCCACCGGCAGCCGTCCAGCCCATCAATGCAGGTATAGCACCCACCAACGAGCCCGGCACTACAGCAAAGGGAGTGACACGTTTCAGGTAAGTATAAATACCATTGTACCAAACAATATTGAGCAAGCCCAACAGAGCAGTTACTGCTCCAAAAGCAAGATATAAAATGGCAGTACCTACTACTAAAAACAGTATCGAAACCAGAGTAGCCTCAACAAGCGATATTCTGCCGGTTGGTATCGGACGGTTCATTGTCCTTGGCATTTTGGCATCGTAGGTACTTTCCTGACATTCATTCAGCGCACTCGACCCTCCGGCAAGAAAAAACACACCCAGCACCAATGTCAGTATCTGTACATCGAACTGACCCGAGAAAACAATATACCCTGTGATAGCCGTAAAAGTTACTGCTATTGAGACCTTGTATTTTATCAGGGCCAGTACTATTTGAAAATAATTCCTCATTCTTATTTCAACGTTTTCAGGTATTCATTTATCAATTTAATATCTTTATCCTTGATAATACCCTTGTATGATTTCATCACTCCCGGCGGATATCCGGTTACAATGTCCTTATTCGGATCGGTGATGGATGATTCTAAGTACGCATCGTCAACCGTCAATTTTCTATTTGCACCGGCAGTTGTAACATCAATGGTTGCTCCATGCAAACCCTTAAACGTAGGACCTACCGATTTTGTTCCATCCAGAGTGTGACAAGCTATACATCCGTTTTTCTCCAGCACTTTTAAACCCAAAGAATTATCGGCTTTCTTCACCGGCAATGCCTTTAGCCATTTATCATAATCGGCGGGAGTCACTACGCGAATAATAGAATTCATATACGAGTGGCTCACACCGCAATAAACAGTACAGTACACATCAAAGTCGCCCAGCTCGCCGGCGGTAAACCACGAATAATTATTTTTTTGTGGCACCATATCTTCTTTAATTCTAAATCCGGGCACGGAGAAACCATGTAAAACATCTTTGGATGCCAGGTTCACTTTCACAGCCTTATTCAAAGGAACCATTAAGGTATCGGATGATTTATTGCCGGGATAAATAAATTCATATTTCCACATCGAACCGACAGCCGTTATTTCAATGGCATCCTTCGGAACCTCACGCATTGGTAAAAAACCCTCCCAACCAATATAAAACATATAAAGAACCAAAAGCATTGGGATAACGATCCAAGTGATTTCGAGCAGAGAATTATCTTTTATCTGAACGGCAGGTTTGCCTTTTTTTCGGTTGTATTTTACAACGAAATAAATCATCGCTGCAGTAAGTGCAACAAGAAAAAAGACCGATATCCCTGTTATAATGAGGAATGCGGAATCTACTCCGTTCACAAAATTTGATGCATTACTAAACATAATATAGTTACGAATTAATAGTTACGAGTTACAAAATTAAGACAGCCCAATGATTTATCGATATGCATAATCGATAAATGTGATGAGGACAATTACAACAAACAGAACAAAAACCATTGCTACCAGAATTCTTAGCAGCAAACTTTCGTACTTTAAATGCATAAAATTAGACAGAACCAGAAAGGATTTTAATCCGGCAATAAGCAACGCTACAGTTACCGTAAAAGGTCCAAGGTGAAATGATGTGACACCTATGGTGACAAAAGTTAGAAACAAAAGCACCAACAAAATCTTTGATAATGTTCTGTACTCTATTGTGTGTGTTGTATTATTTGCCATAACGAATGATTAATTCATAATTTTTAATTCATAATTCATAATCAGGAAATATATTATTTTTTCCCCATCAAGAAATCAAATACATTAGCGGGAAAAGGAAGATCCAGATTAAATCCACAAGGTGCCAATAAAGCGCTCCGTTTTCCAACAAAACATAGTCATGATCGTTTATATTCTTGCTTTTCACTTTAAAATAGCATACTATCAAAAGTGTCATCCCGATAATGATGTGCAATGCGTGCAAGCCAGTCATGAAAAAGTAAAGACTGAAGTACAACAAATGACCTCTATCCAAAAGCGGCATCAAGTCCGAACCGGGATAAAGACCGTGTTCAATTTTATGTCCCCATTCAAAATACTTGTTAAAAAGAAACGCTGCAGCACAAAACAGGGTTATACCGATAAATATGAGTGCTCGTTTCTGGTCGTTCTTTTGAATAGCCGTTAAAGCCATTGCCACCGTCATACTACTAAAAAGAAGCACAACTGTATTTATCGCACCAATGGTTACACTTAATTCTAAACTACTTTGGTGAAATTCGGTTGGGTATTGTGCTCTAAAAATAGAGTATACCAAAAATAATCCTCCAAAAAGAAGTAGTTCCGTAAAAATAAAGAGCCACATCCCAAGTTTAGATGCCTCGTCGTCTCTATGTTCTTCCACATGTATTGCTTTTTCGCTCATATGTTTTTCAATTATCTATTAATCTAAGCAAATTACCTTGCCTTTTACTTCTTAGCTCTTGCCTCTTTTTATTTGTAATCGTATGGATTTTCTTTAATTACAGGTTCTTCGTCAAAGTTTTCTAACGATGGAGTAGCCGGTAAAGTCCATTCAAGGGTCGATCCATTCCATGGATTTGACGGAGCAACAGGTCCCGACTTAGCCCCTTTTACCAGATTAAACACCATAAGTATTAACCCGGCAACCAGAATAAAACCCCCTATCGATGAAATAACCTGCATGGGTTGAAACTGCGCTGGATAATCAAAATACCTTCTTGGCATACCTTCAACACCAATAATAAATTGAGGAAAATACAACAGATTAAAACCAATAAAATTAATCACCAACGCAATATTAGCTATTTTGAAATTATACATTCTACCATACATTTTTGGTAACCAATAATGTATAGCGGCAAAAAACGCAAAGCCCATACCACCAAAAATAATATAATGGAAGTGTGCAACCACGAAAGAGGTATCATGTACCTGAACATTCGTTGCTACAGATCCTAACAGAAGTCCGGTAGTACCACCGATAATGAATAAAAATATAAACGCCAATGCATAAAGAAACGGCGGTTTCACATCGATAGAGCCATTATACATGGTTGTTATCCAGTTAAAGACCTTGATAGCACTCGGCACCGCAACAATAAATGTGAGCAACGAGAAAAACCACCGTGCCTGATCGCTCATGCCCGAAGTGTACATGTGGTGACCCCAAACAAGGAATCCTACACCGGCAATGGCTAAACTTGAAATAGCAACTGCTTTGTAACCGTAAATCTGACGTTGGCAGAAAGTTGGGATAATTTCAGTAATCACTCCCATGGCCGGCAACATCATTACATAAACGGCAGGGTGCGAATAAATCCAAAACAAGTGTTGGAACAATAACGGATCACCACCCAAAGCAGGATCAAAGAACCCAATCTGAAACATCCTTTCGGCTATAAGCATCAAAAGCGTGATACCAATAATGGGTGTAGCTAGCAATTGAATCCAGGCAGTAGCATACAATGCCCAAGGAAACAATGGCATATTGAAAAAGCGCATACCCGGCGCACGCATTTGATGAATAGTAACAATAAAGTTCAGTCCGGTAAGAATAGACGAAAAACCGAGCACAAAAGCTGCAGCGGTAGCCATAATAACATTAGTACCCGTTTGTGAACTATAAGGAGCATAAAAAGTCCAACCTGTATCAGGAGGTCCATCTTTCAACAATTGAGAGGCAACCGCCATAATGCTTCCTACAATAAAAATCCACCACGAGAAGCGATTCAACTTAGGGAAGGCCACATCTTTGGCACCAATTAAAATCGGCAGAAAGAAATTCCCAAACACAGCTGACAAGCCGGGTATCACCACCATAAAAATCATCAAAATACCGTGAAGCGTAAACACTCCATTGTAGGTTTGTGGTTTCATAATCGTTTCACCCGGTGATAACATCTCAATTTTCATTAGCAGACCAAAAAAAGCTCCGATAAAGAAAAACGTCATGATAGAGTACATATAAAGCAGCCCTATTCTTTTATGATCAGTAGCCATTATCCATGAAAGGAATCCTTTATACTTCCCCTGATAATCCAGATAACTTACATATTCTATTTTTTCCGTACTATTACTCATTATCTATTTATTATTTTATTTATTTCTTTTTTGGTTTCAACAAAAACACCACTATAAACACGAGGAGAAAGAAAATAATAATCGACCCGGTTATTTTTGTTACATCCAATGCAAAACGTTTGTTTTCTGCATCATAGGTATAACAGATCATCATTATTTTTTGAATAGATGTTCTGGGTTGCTCTTTATTTGCTTCAATAATAGCCATTTTAAAGTCTATCGGCAGAAAAGTAATACCATACAAGTAGCGTGTAATCATTCCTTGCGGACTCACAGCTATTATTGCCGATGGGTGTACAAAATCCAGCCCTACCGCTTTCGTTTTAAAACCGGTAGCATCTGTAATTTTAAAAATAGTAGTGCTGTCGGTCGTCAGAAATATCCAACCATCGCCTTTTCCTTTCGAATACCGCTCTACAAATCGATCTTTCTTTTGCTTCGCTTTTTGGGGTGTATCTCTAAAATTAAAACTTATGGTTATTACCTGATAATCTTTTCCTAGAACAAAATCTGTTTTTCTGATTACATCACCCACTCCTTCTAAAAGCGGACTACAAAGGCCCGGACAATCAAAATACACGAAAGACAAAATGGTTGGCTTAGTAATCAACTGTCGCAACGTGACTTTCTCAGCTTTATCATTCAAGAAATTCAAGTCTAAAGGAATAGTAGTCCCCAAGTGTTCAATAACAGCCACTTCCGGCGACTGATCAACTTGTGCAGTTAGTCTCCCAGTTAAGGAGAAAAGTGTAATAAAAAGATAAACAGCTATTTTTTTCATTTTCGTCAAATTTATTGTCCTTCGATCAATGTTTATTTTCAATTTTAATACAATCATAATAAATGGCTATCATCAATGCGCCACCCATTAATCCGGTATCTTTCAGAAGTTCAATTAACGCAAATTGCGCAATCTTAGGATCCAGACTGACCAAACCGGGAATATGAATTGAGACAATAAAAATGAAAAGTAAACCGGCCAACCCAAAGCATGCAATTTTAATGTATTTGTTTAGAATAATACTAATACTTGCTGCAATTAGTAAAGCTCCTGTAACCAAAATAGTGTAAGCACCGCCGGGAATAAAGGAAGACATCATACCCAGGAAAACGTCTGTCATCAAAAAATGGTTGAGTCCAAGAATCCCAAATGGTAATGCAAAAAGAATACGTCCAATGATTGCTAATTTTTTCATGATTTCAATTTTTTAATTTTTACCTGATTTCTTAATTCTAAATAAACTATATAGTATAAAGAGTAAAAACGCACCAAAAACCAAAACACCTGTTGTATAAAGAACTATCAGCCAAATAGGTGCTTTTGCTAAAACATTCCAAATAGCTCTTTTTTCGGTCAAGCTTGGTTTGTCGGTTGGCACACCTATTTTAAGTTTACTTTGCGATTCTATTTCGCCATAATTATCATCATTTACTTTCACAATCATATTTACATACCCTTGCTTGTCGCCCGGCAAAGTCTTATTGAAACCAAATGTAGCCATACCATTGTTATCTGTACGCATGGTTTTGTCTACTTGAAGTCTACCAAAATAACGAGCAGCAAAAAGTGTCACTTCAGCATTTTTCAGCACTACTACCCCATTCTTTTCGGCAGCAGTAACATGAACACGAACGACACTTTTCAGCGAATCGTAATCCATATTTATTTTTACAAGTTTACTCTTCGTTGGATCGGTTTTAGAAAGTACCTGAACATAGCTACTATTAAAACTACGCATATATGCTATTGTTTTCCAACGATCTGATTCCGACAGCACATTACTAAACGAAGGCATTAAACCCCGGCCGGTATTTAGGATATAAAACAATTCTCCATCGGTAAGCTGTTGTGTTTTTGCACCTGACAAATCGGGCGGAACGGGTTTTAGCGACTTCATGCTATTGTCTTTGGTAGGATTACCGTGACAAGACAAGCAGTTTTTGGTATAAATAGCTTCACCCTCCTTGGCAGAAGCAGCATCGAATTTTATATAACTATTTTTTACCTTCTTGTCGGCAGGTACATCCCAACCCTGCTGTGCTGCAGATTGCAAATAAAACAATGCAGTAAGTAATACTGTAAATACGACTTTCAATTTAATATTTTTTCTAAGCATAATTTAGTAGATTAATCGGCTCTGCATTATTTATTTTTTTGTTCCAATTCTTCAATCGTTTCGTGTATAGAAACAATTGGAATTACCTTCGACAAAATGGTAATGATAAGTAAAACCAATATAAACGGAGCAATAGTGACGAGTGTTTCAATTAATGTAGGCGAATATACTTTGAAGTTCAAAGGTACATTTTGAATAGGAAGAAAAGGGTGTTCCTGAGTTGGAACAACAATGATATAACGTTTAAACCACGCACCAACCAGCACAAAAGAAGCAATTATCAGCATAGGTAATGGTTTGCGCATCTTATTAAAAACTAATAAAATGATAGGTAAAACCAGACCGAAAATCTGTATCGACCAAAACATCAGAGCATGTGTTCCGGCAAACAGGGATTGTATATGAATGGCATCAAATTTTTTCATTTTATAAGCGGGCACCATGTATTCGTTCAAATTAAAATAGAGATAAACCAACGAAACGAGGACCAACAGTTTTCCCATTTTATCAAAATGCGAAAGTGTAATATAATCTTCCAGTTTATAGTTTTTACGGTAAAAGTACATGGCAATGATAACAGCCGCCGATCCCGAAACAAAAGCTCCGGTAACGAAATAGGGTCCAAAAATAGTTGAATCCCAGCCCACCCTTGATGTACTTGCAAACAACCATGATGTCACCGTGTGAATGGCCAAAGCCACCGGAATAATAAAAATAGCAATAGCACGAGTCAGTTGTTTTACAATTTTTTCCTGTTCATGCGATCCGGTCCAGTTAAGTGATAATACTTTATAAATATTACGTGCAAAAGGAGGTAGTTTATCTAATTTATCATGGCATATTTTCAAATCGGGAATAAGCGGAATATAGAGAAACAATGCGCTAATCAACACATAAATAGTTACCACCGTAACGTCCCAAAGAATAGGCGATTGAATACGACCGTGAATAAAGACATTCAACAATCGTTCGGGGTGTCCCATATCCGAAACAATAACCAATCCGGCCACAGCTGCAAATGCAAGTGCAATTATTTCGGCAATTCTGGCCAGCGGCGAAGCCCATTTAGCACCCGAAAGTCCCAAAACAGCGCTTATCAACATACCGATGAGGCTGGTAGCTACAAAAAACACAAAGTTGGAAATATACATTCCCCACGATACGTAATCGCCCAAGCCGGTTACAACCAAACCATCTTTTAATTGTATAACGTATGCACCTAAACACACCACTAGTGAAACACCTAAAAAGCCCATCCAAGCCATAAACCCTTTGGTAAGTCTGATTGGTCGAAGTAAATCGGATGTAATTTTGTCTGTTGTTGATTGTCCTAACATGTCTTTCAATTAATAATTCTCAATTAATAATCCACAATTGAATGCAAATGCCAAAGAATAAATATGGGATTTATGCTGCTGTATGGCTGTATTATCCGTGCAAATGCTCTAAAGCTTCGGGTTTATCTTTATCCTGGAATGGATATTCTTTTCCTTTTGCCGGCAAATAATAAACCCTTGGGTGAGTCCCAAGCTCAGGCATTAATGTATAGCCTCCATTATCTTCAAGTAATTTTTTGAAACGCACAGTTTCTTTTGTAGTTCCGTTTGTAACTGCATCTTCGTTTTCGTCACCAAAGTAATAAACACCATTTGGACAAGCTCCAACACAATATGGCAATTTACCTTCACGCAATCTATCGGCGCTGAATAAACATTTACTTATGGTACCTTTACGCTGTGGAACATTCAGTTCAACGTTATACGTCAAGTCTTTATCAGCCTGTGCATTCAGAGGCTCCGACCAGTTGAAAACACGGGCGCTGTACGGACATGCAGCAATGCAAAAACGACAACCAATGCAGCGTTCGTTATCAATCAAAACAATTCCATCGGGACGTTTAAAGGTAGCATCTACCGGACAAACGGCTACGCAAGGAGGATTGTCGCAGTGCTGACAAGGTTTTGGCATGTAAAATGCCGGAGTATTTTCGGTTTCTTCCATTTTCAGCACGTTGATATGGTGCTGTTCGGGACGGAGATGATGCGCATTTTGACATGCGGCCATACATTTACGGGCATTTCTGCACTTGGAAAGGTCGATTACCATTACAAATCTCTTGCCTGCAAGTCCATCGCGACCTTGTTTTTGCAGATAAGTAAGGTTTTCGTATGTTGTTTTAGCTACTTTTGTAGTATCGCTTTTTTCGATTTCCAGTAATTCATTTTCGGCTGTAAGTACCCGAACACGCTGACCGGCAGTCTTTTTTTTATCGTAATTAATACCGGCCAAAATTGCAGAACCCCCTAAGACTGAACCTATGCCTACAATACCTAATTCTTGTAAGAACTTTCTTCTTGAATTTTTTTTGGGTTTTTCGTCTTGTTCACTCATTCTGACTGCAATTTTAGTATTAGTAAATATAGATTAATTGTTAGAAAAACACATGCTCGTCCGTATTGAAACAAATTGCTCTCTCAAATTGAACCAGCATTTGTTTAGTCAATGTAAAAGTTGTTCCTTTAGAAACTTTCACGTCCTATGTTCGATGCAAATATAGAATAAAAATTTAATTTCACATAGATAAACCATCTATTTAGCCATATTTAATTGAAATAATTTCAAATTTAGAACATATTCAAAAGAAATACACATGTGTTTATTACTCATTACAATGTAAATTTTGAAAGAATTGTTCATAGAATTCTTCATTTTAAAGCAAATATTTTGTAATTCAAAGAAATCTAAAAAGTTACGATACAAAATATTTATACAAGAGTTTTTACTCCTGTTATCTTAACACACAATAATGTAATATTAAATAGCTGACCAAAATTCACTCATTTGGAGATACTGATTAAACCTTTTACACAAATGTAAGTCAATACATACAGATTCGAAATAAAACAAGTACAACAAATATATTCAACACTAAATTATATGAAGCAATTTTCTCTAACAGTCATTCTGGCTCTCACCCTAAGCATATCTGCTTATGCACAGCACAGTATTCAAAGTACAGTCTTTGACTCCAAAAACGGACAACCCATTGAATTAGGTACAGTTCGCCTTCTACGACAATCCGATTCTACTTTGGTTCAGGGTTGCAGCACCGATTTAAAAGGCAGCTTTATACTTAGTAAAGTAAAACCCGGAAATTATATTTTATCTATTAGCTCCATAGGTTATCTAAAATACTACAAGGATATTGTCTTAGCACAAAAAGACCTGATTCTAAAAGGCATACAGCTAACAGAAAACGCTCATTTATTAAAAGAAGTGGAGGTTAGAGGCACAGCCGCGCAAATGGTGGTTAAAGGCGACACCTTGGAATACAATGCAACCGCTTTTAGAACAACCGAAAATGCAGTGGTAGAGGATTTATTAAAGCGATTGCCGGGTGCGGAGGTAACATCTGATGGAAAAATAAGAATAAACGGTGAAGAAATAAAGAAAATTCGAGTAAATGGCAAAAAGTTTTTTGGCGACGATGTTGAAATGACCACCAAAAATATTCCTGCCGAAATGATTGATAAAATTCAGGTTTTGGATCAAAAATCGGACATGGCATTACTAACCGGATTTGAAGATAATGACACAGAGCGCATTATCAACCTTACCTTCAAGTCAAACCGTAAAAGAGGTACTTTTGGCAACATTACCGCCGGTGCTGGTTCGGACACTGAAGATAAACTTCGCTATGATGGTAATATTTTCTTGAATATGATTGATGGCGAAACACAAACCACTTTAACGGGTGGTGGAAACAACGCAAATACTTCCAGAAGTAGTCGTGGTAGAAACGGTGGTGGCTTTGGTGGTATCAGTAGTGGTATCAATACTACTCAAAACATTGGAGTAAACAATAGTTCAGCAATCAATGAAAAATTGAAAGTCGGAGGTGATGCGTCGCTCAACCATTCGAGTAACGAAACTATAAATGAAAATAATCAAACCACTTTCCTTAAAGACGAGAACAATACAAACAATTCCAAAAACATTGCCCACAATGAAAACTATTCGGCCAATATGCGACTGGAAATGGAATGGAAAATGGACAGCTTAAATACTATTATTTTCCAACCCAACTTAGGATACAATCAAAGCTATTCCGATAGCAACAGAGCCTATTCCTACATAAGCGGAGCGGATAGTACGAGTAGAGGAACAACCGTAAACGATGGAAACGGAACATCTTTAAACGGAGGGATAGGAATCATTTACAATCGTAAATTCGCTTCTAAAAAAGGAAGAACACTGACTGCGAACTTCCAAACCAGCATTTCACAAAGCGACAATGAGAGTTTTAATTATTCATACAAATACAACTTCCTGACAGCGTCTGATACCACTATTAATCAACGAACTACTAATAAATCAAATCGTTACAATGTTAGCTTGCGTATGTCGTTTGTGGAACCACTCTGGAACTTAAAAAACTTTTTGGAAACTGCGGTGTCTTTTAGCGATAGTTATAGTTCTTCTAACAAAGTTCAATATAACGGTGATGCAAACGGTAATTTTACTACTATTAACAACGAATATAGCAACGACTACAACAATAGATTTAATAAAGAGTCATTAGAGTTGAATTATCGCTATGTTGATAAGAAATACAACCTGATGTTCGGGATGAGAGGAGAGCCTTCACAAACCAATAGCTCGCGTCTTTACAATAATGGAACATCAATCCCTATTTCAAGAAACGTATTTAACTTTTCACCTACTGCCCGACTACAATATAATTTCGGGAAAAAGAAGTTTGCACGTCTTGATTATCGTGGACAAACGAATCAACCGGACATCAACCAAATGCAACCGGTAAAGAACAATTCGAACCTAATGAACGAAACAGTTGGAAATCCTAATTTAAATCCTGCATTTAACCAATCATTGAGAATAATGTACAGCAGTTTTAACGACCAAACGTTCTCTTCGATCAACACGTTCATCAATGCGAATTTCACAAAAGATGCGTTGGTAACAAATAGTATTTACGATAATACCGGTAAACAGTACAGCCAAACCGTTAACGCCGATGTAATGCCATTCAATTTGTTTGGTAATATAATGTTCAACACACCACTTATCAAAAAAAGGCTACAATTCAACACTGCTACATCTGCAGGATACAGCAGATCAATTGGTTATTCATCTAAAGGTATGAATAACGAACTAATAGATGTTGATAATTTCGTCAAAGGTGATATGAGCAACACCCCATCATACAATTTAGGCGAGAACATATCATTAACCTTTACCCAGGATTTATTCGAAATTGGAGTAAGAGGAGGTGTTAGATATACCAATTCTGTAAATAACCTTAACAAGATGACAACCGAGGTTACCGATTGGACAGGAGCAGGTAACATTGTTGCACATTTACCGTACAACATTAATATAGGAACTGACTTAAACTACACAATGCGTCAGGGCTACGGTGATTTTGATCAAAATCAATTAATATGGAATGCTACTATTGATAAAACTGTTTTCAAAAGCAAAGGCGTGATTGCGCTGAAGGTATATGACATCCTTCACCAACAACTGAACATACGTCAAACAATTGGCGATAACAATATTTCTTTCAACAAGTACAACACGCTTACCTCTTACTTTATGTTGAGCTTTACAATGAAAATTAACAAATTTGCCGGATCAAAAAGCAACCCTGCCGAAACAAACCCAATGGAACGATTTGGGCCTCCTCCGGGAGGAGATCACCCAAGAGGTGGTGGTGACGGAGGTGGCTTCAGAGGTGGCTTCAGAGGAGGAAACGACTAAGAAATTAAGAACAAACATTTCTACAAAAAAAGGGTTGCCAATGTGAACGGCAACCCTTTTTTATATGAATATGTTTGATTATTTACGGCTAATTACAAAATCGCACCGTCTGTTTTTAGCTCTACCTTCAACAGTTGCGTTAGTAGTAATCGGTTTTTTCTCACCAAATCCCTGAGTAGTTATTTTATTTGAAGGTACACCCTTCTTAATCAAATAACCGGCACATGATTTAGCACGTTTAACGGATAATCTTTGATTCAGATCATCACCACCGGTACTATCAGTATTACCTTGCAAATCTACAACTGCTGTTTCATTTGCTTTCAAATAGTCGACAAGATTATTCAATACCGGAATAAAAGCAGGTTTAATTTCGGCCGATCCTATCCTAAAGTTTGACACTCCCATTTCGGGGAACGGTGGTAATGCAGCCACTTCTTCAGGACACCCTTGATTAGCTGCTACTCCCGCAACAGTAGGGCATTTATCAAGATAATCAGGAATACCGTCACCATCCGTATCAATCGGACAACCTTGCACATTGACTTTAACGCCTGCAGGGGTTGCCGGACATTTATCGAGATAATCGGCTACGCCATCAGCATCCGTATCAACCGGACAACCTACTGAATCGACACTTACACCAGCCGGGGTATCCAGACACTTATCCAGATAATCGGCCACACCATCGGCATCCGTATCAACCGGACAGCCAAGTGAATCGACCGGTACTCCGGCTGGAGTTCCGGGACATTTATCCTTTAAGTCGCTTACACCGTCGTTATCACCGTCCAACGGAACATATTCCAGTGCATTAATATTTCGCACGTGCTTCTTCGCTCCGGTAGCATTAATTTTATACCGCACATTCAAAGTAGCTAGAGCTGCATCGCAGAACCCTGTAGGCTGATAATTGGCATAATAGCCCATGTCATCTTTAGCATAATAACGATATTGCAACTCTCCTCCAATAGCAAACGATTTACTAATATTATACTCCAAATTCAGCCCACCAAGAGCTAAAAATGAACTCGGATTGGCAACATGTCCCGCAACATCATACTTATAAAATGCAATTCCTGTCCCTACATTGGCATATAGGCTCAGCTTTTCCCAAAAACCGGTTCTTTTGGGAGCGATAATGTTTGACAGGTTGAATGATCCAAACAAAGCAACATCTTTTGTGTTACCATTCAAATAATTGTCTCTGACTCTATCCTCGTTAAGGTCATTCCACCGGCTATACCCGGTATAGGTCAAGTCGAGACCGAGTCCAAAGACCGGTGTAAAGGTGTACTCAACAGTACCACCTACCACACTTGTAAAATCGAGCCTGCTTCTGGTAAAAAAAGGAAGAGCATAATTATACTGCATTCCACCGGTTCGGAAATAACTCCCTCCGGCTTTAAGAGAAACAGACCAATGCGAATTGGGAATCACTTCACCTTGTACAGGTGCTTTTGCAACCACCTCCTGAGCAGAGACAAATACTACTGTACAAAACACCAGTATAAAACTAAGTAATTTTTTTTTCATATCCATTGCTTTTAAGTTGATATTTTAGTTTCTATCTTCCACTCCAAACAGCTAATAGTTAGGCTATATGGGCAAATAAGACTTTAATTCATAAAACAATAGATGCGAATAAATGTTCAAATATGCAAATAGGCCTACAATGGAATTAGGTAAAAACAAAACAGGGGAAAATACATTTTGATGTGTATTCTCCCCTGTTTTGCTCAGAAAGCAACAATTGAATTATTTTGTTTTCTTTTGCCCTCTTGTTTTAGGTTTCTTGTATTTCAGCTTCATGGCTTCCGGACGTCTGACCTTCATATTTACTTTCAGGTTTTTGCCTTTTTTCTCATGAAATGCAGCACCGCCTTCTTCTTTCTTAGGTAGGGTTACAAGCGTATTTTTCATTTTTACCTGTGGTAATTCATCGTCGGTCAATACGACTGAAACCTCAACCTCCAAAGGCATCTTGACGATAGGAATTTTACGGTTCATCAAAGCTTCAATACTTGCTCTGAATTCGGCATCTGCTTTGGTGATAAAGGTTATGGCTACACCGTTTTTATCCGCTCTACCGGTACGTCCAATGCGGTGCATATAGTTTTCGGCCACTTCGGGGACATCAAAGTTAAGCACGTGCGACACATCCGAGATGTCCAACCCACGCGCCACAATATCCGTGGCAATGAGCATTCTGTTTAATCCGGATTTGAAATTATTCAACGATTCGAAACGATTATTCTGAGATTTGTTGGAGTGAATTAATCCTATTTGGCCAACAAATTTAGGTTCTAATTGCTCGTAAAGCGCATCGGCCAGTTTTTTTGTTGAGGTAAAAACAAGCACCTTGGAGAATTCCGGAGTGGTTTCCATCAAAAATTCCAACAGGTTTACTTTCGTAAAGAAGTTCGGCACTTTAAATCCAATTTGCTTGATCTTTTCCAATGGAGTTCCAGTTGGAGCAGCTTCTATTTCAATCGGTTCGACGAAGAAGTCGTGAACCAGGTCTTTCAATTCCTCGGAAATAGTAGCCGAGAACATCAGATTCTGACGTTTTGTTGGCAATAAGTCGATAACACGAATAAGCTGAGGACGAAAACCGAGATTCAACATCTCATCAACTTCATCGATAATAAAACGTTTGATCGATTTCAATTTCAATGTACCATTCAACGCAAAATCCAACAAGCGACCGGGAGTGGCAACCAATACGTCAACACCTTCCATAAGCAAGGGAGTTTGGCGAATCATATTCACACCACCAAAAACACCTACAACACGTACATTCATGTAAGTAGTAAGTTTCTCAACCTGCTCCACTACCTGAACCACAAGTTCGCGGGTAGGAACAACAACTAAAATTTGAGGGTGTCTTTCTTTTGTAAATTTCCATTGACGCAAGCATGGAAGGAGATACGCTATTGTTTTACCGGTACCTGTTTGAGCAACTCCAACCACATCCTTGCCGGACATGATAACGGGATAAGCTTTTTCCTGTATGGTTGTAGTTTCAGTTATACCTAAGTCATTCAACGCATTGACCAAAGGTGCATTGAGATTTAATTCCGTAAAATTCATTTTTATTGTCAGTTTAATAAGCGGTGCAAAGATACTCTTTAATTGCCAATAAACATTAAACTACATTTTCATTCTAAATTGCCCGCCTATTGACCACTGATTCTGACTGTTACCAATGAAGTCAGGGTGCTAATCTCGAAATTATCCACACACCTTCTTCAAAATGATAAAACAACCTGTCGTGCAAACGATTAGCGCGTCCCTGCCAAAATTCAAAAGTAGTTGGCTTCACAATAAAACCGCCCCAATGTGGTGGTTTAGGAACATCGTTTCCAAATTTCAACTGATAAGCCTGAAATTGTTCGTCTAAAAAATCGTGCGACGGAATCACTTTACTCTGAGGCGAAGCCCACGCCCCCAACTGACTATCCAGTGGACGCGACTTAAAATAGTCACTGGATGATTTTTCATCTATTTTTTCAACCACTCCCTCAATCCGTATCTGACGCTCCAGTGTCGGCCAAAAGAACAACAATGAAACGCTCTTGTTTTGTTCTATTTGTTGTGCTTTATGCCCTTCGTAATTGGTATAAAAAGTAAAACCAACGGTACTGAATTCTTTAAGTAAAACTACACGCGAATGTACTTGCAAGTGTCGGTCAACGGTAGAAAGTATCGTGGCAGTAGGCTCCAATTGTTCACTTTTAATGGCCTCCTGCATCCACATTTTAAATTGATCGAAAGGATTCGACTGACAGTTTTCTTCATTCAAAGCAGAGAATTCATATTGTTTACGAATATCACGAAGCATAGCAATTGGTTTAAAATTTATATCGTTATAAACAATCAAGTATTCAATTGGTTTAAAAACAGTTTTAAAAACTGATTAAATCCAAGTGCATTTAGCAATTAATTATCACTTATTTCATTGAAAAGTAACAGGTTGAAACCAACAGAAAAAACTAACTATTTGTTGATATCTTTTCGCTGATTATTAGTCATTTTACAAAAGATTGCAGTACTTTTGGGGCACAAAAAAACAAAACAATTTTCGACATGATAAACTTGCTGCAAGCCCGCCACATCGGCATTTCAGAACAAGACGAAGCTCAAATGCTTCAAATTATTGGCGTTAATACGCTGGATGAACTAATAGAACAAACTATTCCGTCAGCCATTCGCTTAACGAACAATATCGAATTACCCGAAGCACTTACCGAGCGTCAATATGCCGAGCATATTGCAGAAATTGCCTCTAAAAATCAATTATTCACTACATATATTGGTCAGGGTTGGTACGATACCTGCACACCTGCGGTTATCCAACGCAACGTGTTCGAAAACCCATCGTGGTATACTTCTTACACACCTTACCAGGCCGAGATTTCTCAGGGCCGGTTGGAAGCATTATTGAATTTCCAAACAGCAGTAAGCGATTTTACCGGATTACCACTGGCCAACGCATCACTGCTGGACGAAGCTACTGCAGCTGCTGAAGCCGCTACCATGATGCTTAATCTTCGCAGTCGTGACCAGGTAAAAGCTACTGCCAACATTCTTTTTGTTGATAAAAATGTATTTGCATCAACATTGGCTGTGCTTCATACACGCGCCGAAGCGCAAGGCATCCAATTGGAAATTGGCGACTATTCAACGCTTCGTTTTACCGAAAAACATTACGGCGCTATTATTCAATATCCTAACTCTAATGGCAATATCGAAGACTACACCGAATTTGTAACCGAGGCTCACGCTGTAGGTTGCAAAGTGGCGGTGGCAGCAGACATTCTAAGTCTGGCACTACTCACACCTCCCGGCGAATGGGGAGCTGACATTGCTTTTGGATCAACACAACGTTGGGGCATCCCAATGGGATTTGGCGGTCCGTCGGCAGCTTATTTTGCCACACGCGAAGAATTTAAACGCGAGCTACCCGGCAGGATTATTGGTATCAGCAAGGATGTGAATGGTAAACCTGCACTGCGCATGGCACTACAAACCCGCGAACAACATATCAAACGCGAAAAAGCAACTTCAAATATCTGTACCGCACAGGCTTTATTAGCATCCATGGCCGGTTGTTATACCGTTTACCATGGCGCTCTGGGCATAAAAGCAATCACGCAACGTATCCACGCCATTGCCACTTACATTAATGAAATTTTGCCGGTATACGGTTATTCGCAAGAAAATGATAACTTCTTCGATACCTTGAAAATCAGTTTGCCCGAAGAAGTTTCAGCAGAAACAATTAAGTCTATTGCGTTGGAATACGAAGTAAATTTCCGCTATTTCGAAACTGGGGAAATCGGACTCAGCATTGACGAAACAACCGATATCGATGATGTAAACACACTGATTGAAATATTTGCCACAGCTGCTGACAATGCTCCTGTATATGCAGATGAAGAAGATCTGGAAGAATTGAAATCGTTTGACGAAAGTCTGGAACGAACTTCGGACTACCTGACAAGCGAAGTTTTTTCAAAATATCATAGCGAAACAGAAATGATGCGCTATATCAAGAAACTGGAGCGCAGAGATATTTCGTTGACCCATTCAATGATTTCGTTAGGCTCGTGTACCATGAAGTTGAATGCTGCTTCAGAGTTACTACCACTTAGTCGTGCCGAATTCGGAGGAATGCACCCACTTGCACCGACCGACCAAACCGAAGGCTACAATGAATTGATTGAAGAATTAGAAAAATACCTAAGTGCAATAACAGGCTTTGCTGCTTGCAGCCTGCAACCTAACTCAGGTGCAGCCGGTGAATATGCAGGGCTAATGACTTTACGTTCGTATTTCAAATCGCGCAATGAAACACAACGAAACACGGTTCTGATTCCTGCTTCGGCACACGGAACCAACCCTGCTTCGGCTCATCAGGCAGGATTTCAAATAGTAGTGGTAAAATGCGACGAAGGAGGTAACACCGACCTAGCCGACTGGAAAGAAAAAGCAGAAGCAAACAAAGAAAAGTTAGCCGGCTGTATGATTACCTATCCTTCTACACACGGTATTTTCGAAGCACACATTAAAGATATGTGCGAAATCATTCACACCAACGGTGGACAGGTTTACCTTGATGGTGCAAATATGAATGCACAGGTAGGTCTGACCAATCCGGGAACGATAGGTGCCGATGTATGCCACTTAAACTTACACAAAACATTTGCCATCCCTCATGGTGGTGGTGGCCCCGGTGTTGGTCCGATATGTGTTGCAAAACATTTAATCCCATTTTTACCAAGTAAGAACAACGGAGAAAACACTGTTTCTTCTGCTCCAAACGGTAGTGCAAGTGTTTTACCCATCACTTACGGATACATCCGCATGTTGGGCGAAAAAGGATTGACTCAGGCTACAAAAATTGCTATCTTAAATGCCAATTACCTGGCTGCAAAATTAAAAGATAGTTACGGAGTACTTTATACCGGCGAAAACGGACGTGTCGGACACGAATTAATTTTGGAAGCGCGCAACTTTAAAGCTACATCGGGCGTAACAGAAGGCGATATCGCCAAACGATTGATGGATTATGGATTCCACGCTCCTACCCTATCATTCCCTGTGCATGGCACGCTAATGATTGAACCGACAGAAAGTGAATCGCTGGCTGAATTGGATAGATTTGCGGAAGCAATGTTGCAAATTTTTGCCGAGATAAAAGAGATTGAAACAGGAGTTGCAGATGCCACCGACAATGTATTATTAAACTCTCCACACCCTGAATATTCAATTGTATCTGACGATTGGAATCATCCTTACAGCAGAGCCAAAGCGGCTTATCCTACGAAATGGGTAGCTGAAAACAAGTTCTGGGTAAATGTGGCACGTGTTGACAATGCCTTTGGTGATCGCAACCTGGTATGCACTTGCCAACCAACAAGCGACTGGGAATAAACAAACACTCAATTCATTATATAATAAAGGCTATTTCAACAAAATGAAATAGCCTTTGTTTTTTTCGGTAAACCGTGTGTATAAGTACAAAAAAAGTCCCCATTCATTCTGTTGAATGAATGGGGACTTAAATTTATGCAATAAAGATTAGAAGTTTACTTTAAACTCTACTCGTCTGTTTTTAGCTTTTCCAGCAGCAGTTGCATTGTCAGCAACCGGCATAGTTTCACCAAATCCTTTTGCAGAAAGTCTAGAGGCTTCAACCCCACCCTTAGTCAAATAGGCTTGAACTGCATCCGAACGTTTTTGTGACAATTCAAGATTTGTTGCAGCAGCACCCTGACTGTCAGTATGTCCGTTGATTTCCAAATTATATGAAGGATTTTCTTTCATTACTTTCACAACTTTATCAAGGATAGAGTTAGAAGATTTCTTGATGACATTTTTGCCCGATTCAAATTGAATACCTTGTAAAGCCTGAGCAAAGATTTTCTTAGTTTCTGCTTTTACTTCAGGACATCCTTTGTTTGCAGCAATACCGGCTACATCTGGGCATTTATCCAAATAATCAGCAACACCATCACCATCTTTATCAAGTGGACAACCGCTTGCATCTACTTTTACACCTTTAGGGGTATCAGAACATTTATCTTGCGCATCAGCCACACCATCTCCATCTGTATCTAATGGACATCCGGCAGCATTTACTTTTGTTCCTTTTGCAGTACCCGGACATTTATCAAGATAATCAGCAACGCCATCACCATCTGAATCGATTGGGCAACCGGCAGCATCAACTTTTACACCAGCAGGAGTAGAAGGACATTTATCTAAATAATCAGCTACACCGTCACCATCTGTATCTACAGGACAACCCATTGCATCAACTTTTGCGCCGGCAGGAGTATCTGCACATTTATCCAAATAATCAGCAACGCCATCACCATCGGTATCAATTGGGCAACCCAATGCATCAACAGCTACACCTTTTGGGGTATCAGGACATTTATCCAATTTATCAGGCACACCATCTTTGTCAGCATCTTTTGGAGATCCAAAAGAAAAAATAACACCTAGAGATTGTTCAACAAACGACTCATTGTTTTCGTCTCTGACAATAAAATCACGTTTGTCTTGATTTGTGATATTATAAACAAATTTATATTGCAACGCAAAATTCTTAGTAAACTGATATTTAAAACCTGCGCCAAGTGGTACGATAAAATCAGTTCCTGTAGTATTCATTCTTGTTGCGTTAGAAACACCGCCTTGATCTTTAACGGAATAACCCGCCAAACCAAAACCAGCTTCCAAAAACGGAGAAAGCTTGGCATCCTTACTTAAAAAATAGCCATTATTAAATTTATAATGCAAAGACAAAGTTCCATCGTACTTTGTACCAAACATTCTGCCACTAAGATTACCTTCGTTACTAATAGTACCATTAACCAGATTATTACGGAAAAATCCATAATCACCATAATTACCTTGAAGACTTAGATCGAAAGAAGGTGAAATGTAAGTTGCGATAGACACACCACCAAATACATACGGCACTTGAGAATAATTAAAGATTGCATTTCCCAAATCCCCTTCGTATTCATTTTTACCTGCGTACAAACCAACGGCAACTTTCTGATCAGCCGTTTGAGCACCAACAAACAAGACCATTGACAATAAGCCAACTAATAATAGACTCTTTTTTTTCATTTGTTTTTAATTTAAATATTAATAAATTGAGATAAACTATTCTAACATTATTTTAGTAGCAGAACCTACATAGATACATTTAGCAACATAATTTCTTTGAATAACGAAAATAAAACAACAATAGTTTATTTTTGTTCACGTTCTTTACAAAACCCGTGCCATTCTATAAATTTGTAGCAATAATTACTACAAATTCATCAATATTCCCACAAACTATGTTATCTCACGTTAAATAAAACTCTGCAAATATAATTAAATAAATACCAATTTTGAATAATTTGTGATAAAATAATAGATAAGTATATAGAAATCGTTTGCATTTAACCCAAAAAAAACTATTTATAAGCATAAGATTGCATGGAAGAAAATCTAATTGATCATCCTGTATCAAATTCAAACAGAAAATTTATTGTTAATTAAAAAACATTTTTCAACCGGCCCAGCCTTCTCTATCCAGGTTTCTATAGTTGATGGCTTCAGCGATATGGTTGGAAAGTACAAGTTCGGAATCATCTAAATCGGCAATTGTTCGAGCCACTTTAATGATCCGATCGTAGGCACGTGCAGATAAGTTGAGACGCTGCATCGCATTTTTAAGCAATTCAGAGCCTGCATTATCGGGTAGTGCAAAGGTACGTTGCTGCTTAGAGGACATTTGAGCATTGCAATACACACCATCGATATCTTTAAACCGTTGTTCTTGAATTTCGCGAGCCCGGATAACCCGTTCACGAACCGATTCACTGGTTTCGGAATCTTTCATCTCAGCCAATTTTTCGAAAGGAACAGGCACTATCTCAATATGAATATCAATTCGATCGAGCAAAGGTCCTGATATACGACTCAGGTATTTTTGAACCATACCGGGCCCGCACACGCATGCGCGATCGGGATGATTGTAATACCCACACGGACAGGGATTCATAGAAGCTACCAACATAAAACTTGCGGGATACTCGATTGAAAATTTAGCACGCGAAATACATATTTTTCGGTCTTCAAGCGGTTGACGCATCACCTCCAACACTGTCCTTTTGAATTCAGGAAGCTCATCAAGAAACAGTACTCCATTATGTGCCAATGATATTTCACCGGGCTGAGGAAATGCCCCACCTCCTACCAGGGCTACGTCGGAAATCGTATGATGTGGGCTCCGAAACGGACGTTGCGAAATAAGCGATGTATTACTATCGATATTACCGGCCACGGAATGAATTTTGGTAGTCTCTAATGCTTCTTGCAACGACAATGGCGGTAAAATGGTCGGCAAACGTTTGGCTAGCATAGACTTTCCGGCCCCAGGAGGGCCAACCATAATTATATTGTGCCCACCGGCAGCAGATACCTCAAGGGCACGCTTTACGCTTTCCTGGCCTTTTACGTCAGAAAAATTAATCTCCAAATGATTGAGGTTACTGAAAAATTCTTCGCGAGTATTTACAATCGTGGGTTCAAGTGTGGACTGATCATTAAAAAAGTCAATGACTTCCGTAATATTTTCAACTCCGTACACATCAAGATTATTAACTACAGCAGCTTCGCGCGCATTCTGTTTAGGGAGAATAAAACCTTTAAAACCGTCTTCACGTGCCTTGATGGCAATAGGCAAAACACCTTTGATAGGCTGCAAGCCTCCATCCAATGACAATTCGCCCATAATCACATAGTTCTCCAACTCATCCGACTTGAGACTGTCGGAAGCTGCCATTATGCCAATAGCCAATGCTAAATCATATGCCGAACCTTCTTTACGAATATCAGCAGGCGCCATATTGATAACAATCTGCTTACGCGGCAATTTATTCCCAGTATACTCTAATGCTGAAGCTATTCGTTCATGACTCTCTTTCACCGCATTATCGGGCAATCCCACATGCATAAACCGTATTCCCTGACTTACATTTACTTCGATGGTAACAATAGTAGCGTTAATTCCTTGAACTGCCGCTCCAAAGGTTTTTACTAGCATAGTTTAGCGATTTAAGGTGAAATAGATTTATTTTGGCGTCGGTCAATTCAGATTATACCCGACTTTTAGTGTCAATGGAACTTTTACAGCATCGTTATTCGGGAATAAATTTCCGTTTGAATAGTGCCCAAGCATGATCTCAGCATTCAGATTTCTCTTCTCTCCAAAATAGATTCCTACTCCCATATTATCCTGAAAAGTGAAATGTTTACCTGTATTTTCACCATCAATCATAATTTTAGATATATACGTTGGCCCGGCAACCGAATAATAGAAATAAGCATCAAGAGGCTTTGTATGCAAAACGGTGAAACGAGCAACCGGAAAAACAGACAATGTGAAGAAATCCTGCTTGTTTGGGTTACTTAAACCGGTGCCAATGCCCTTGCTTTGCCAATATGACGTACTTACCCCCCAATCGAGCGAGAAAACTCTTGCCGTGTGAAATATATTTCGCTGATAGGTAAGCGATACACCTTGATAAACTTCTGCTTCACCTCCCCAAAAAATAGGAAATTTATCGCTCGAAACAAAATTATTCACTCCATAACCCAGCACATTGCTCGAATATCCGATTTGCAACATATGTTTTGGGTGAATATACCCAACTTCAGCAGCCTCTGCAATCTTCTTTTCCGACACCTTTTGAAGTTTATATGAAAAACCTGCAGCTACAAAAGATGTAGAAGGTTGCTTTTCGGATGCTTGAGCCGGAGAATAAGCAGTACTCAATTGTAATGCCATACTTTTGTTAATAGCGTATTTTAACCCTCCACCAAACAAAAATGTAGCATAATTAGCGTTGGATATTACAGTCTCTCCTGTAACATAGTCATTAAATCCACTCCGGGTAATAATGCCCAGACCAGCTTCCCCATATACAGAAAAGCGATCAGTAATAGGCAATTGAGGTTTCAGAGTTAAACCACCCACATTCATCCATATTGTTCTTTGACCAATTGCGCCTGTAGCATCCGTTTTGTATTTATATTTTACCCAGGTAACCGGACGCATATAGGTTAATTGAGCTGATAAATATTTATTAAACTCATAACCAAACAAAACCAGACGTACAGCAGGATGAGGCACTTTCAGCGACTGAAACGAAAAACCTGCTTCCGGTTGAAACTGAGTAAAATCATAATCGATAGAACCTATATTAACTTCGAAATAGGCTTTTTGCAAAATTGGTGGAATTTGCGCTCGTTCATCTTGAGCTAAAACAGACATTGAAACAAGGAAAAAGAAAAGTAAAATGTAAATTTTCAAAAAACAGGTTCTCATCATTTATTCAGTTTATTTACTATAAAAATTTCAATCGCAAGATACTGATTTTATGTTTATGTAGAAACATAGTATTTGCGCCTACAAAAATAGTTAATTATTTTAGATTTGCAATCATTTCTCCCAAATAAGTTGCATTCCTCACCAAAATAAAAAACCAATAAGTTGGCATTCAATTTTTAAACACATAAATTTAGGAGTAAAATAAACATCTACTCATCTCTATGCGTTTATTGCTGCAACAAAAAATACCATTAAATCGGTTATTCTTTTTTTTTACTACCTTTGTACAAGTAAATTTGTCCCCTCTAAAATGATTGATAATACATTATTTAATAATAAAAAAGTAGCCTTTCACACCCTGGGTTGTAAGTTGAATTTTGCCGAAACGTCGGCCATTGGCAAACAATTGAGTGATGAAGGATTTGTAAAAGCTAAAGCCGGCGAGCAAGCCGATGTCTGCATAATAAATACCTGCTCGGTAACTGATACTGCCGATCACAAATGCCGTCAGGCCATCAACAGGCTAAATCGCCAGCATCCCGATGCCATAATGGTGGTTACGGGTTGTTATGCACAACTAAAGCCTGATGAGATTGCTGCAATACAAGGCGTTGACTTAGTGCTCGGAGCAAACGAAAAATTCAGTATTCTCGAATATCTGACTAAACTGGATAACGAAAAGAATGGAGAAATACATCGCATTCGCATTCAGGACGTAAAAGATTTTAAGCCTTCGTGTTCACGTGATGACAGAACGCGCTATTTCTTAAAAGTGCAAGACGGTTGCGATTATTATTGTACCTATTGCACTATTCCCTTTGCGCGCGGTAGAAGTCGCAACGCAACAGTTAAAGACACTGTGGCTATGGCTGTTCAAGCCATAGAAGAAGGTGCGAAAGAGATTGTTCTTACCGGAATCAACACAGGAGATTTCGGTAAATCAACCGGCGAAACCTTCTTCGATCTGGTGAAAGTACTGGATGCACTTCCCCACGAAATTCGTTTTCGCATTTCGTCCATCGAACCAAATTTATTGACCGATGAATTGATTGAATTCGTATCGAAAAGCAATCATTTTATGCCGCATTTCCATATCCCGTTACAATCGGGATCGAACGAAGTGTTGCAACTGATGAAACGCCGTTATACTACCGAACTTTTTTCCAATAAAGTATCCACCATCAAAAACCGAATGCCCGATGCATTTATAGGCGTGGATGTGATTGTAGGTGTGAAGGGTGAAACCGACGAATTGTTTGAACAGGCAAAAGCATTTATTCAAAGTTTAGATATATCTCAGCTTCATGTTTTTAGCTATTCCGAGCGTGCAGGCACTAAAATGCTTGAAATAGAACACACGGTGTCAATTACGGAACGTAAACGACGAAGTGATGTATTGCATGTATTATCTGATGAAAAAACAAAGCAGTTTTACGAAAAGCAAATAGGTAAAACCGGACTTGTACTTTGGGAAAGCCGACAAAAGGATGATAATATGGTGGGCTTTACCAACAACTACATACGTGTTGAAAGACCTTTTGAAAAATCATTGGTGAACACTATACAATCGGTGTCGTTTGGCGAGTGGAACGAAGAAAAATCGGCTCTTAAAGCGTCCAACCTTTAAAATATCAACAAATAAATCTATAAACAAGATGTTAGCTAAACGAATCATACCCTGTTTGGATATCAAAAACGGACAAACTGTAAAAGGAATTAATTTTGAGAACATCACCGATGTGGGTGATCCGGTAGAACTTGGAGCTTTGTACGCGCAAATGGGAGCCGATGAACTGGTTTTCCTTGACATTACTGCTACCAACGAAAAACGAAAAACGTTGTCGGAGCTGGTTACACGTATTGCGAAACACATTAATATACCATTTACCGTGGGTGGTGGCATTTCAAGTGTGGAAGATGTATCAGTTTTACTAGCTTGCGGTGCTGATAAAATTTCAGTAAATACTTCGGCTGTTCGCAATCCACAACTTATCAGCGATTTGGCCAGTCAGTTTGGGAGTCAATGCGTTGTTCTAGCTATCGACACCAAATACATTGATGGAGAATGGTTTGTGTTTCTCAACGGCGGCCGTATCCCAACCGATATTCGTACGGTAGAATGGGCTAAACAAGCCGTATCGCTAGGTGCAGGAGAAATTCTCCTTACCTCTATGAATAACGATGGCACCAAAGATGGTTTCGCGCTTGATATTACCCGTGCCGTTTCAGAAGCGGTAAACGTACCTGTTATTGCCAGTGGTGGTGCAGGAACGATGGAACATTTTGTAGATGTATTTGCCGAAGGAAAAGCTGATGCTGCATTGGCTGCCAGCATTTTTCACTACAAAGAAATTGGAATTCCCGAATTAAAGTCTTTTTTGAAGGAAAAGGGTGTAGAAGTAAGAATTTAAGATAACCAGTCGTCAAGCAACTTCACACATAATCATATGCATTTCACAAAACCTATTGCCTTCCTATCTCTTCTGTTTGTATTGATCAGCTGTAATAATGCTGCCGATTCGCCCTATCCAACCATTACTTTCGAAAAAAAAACGCCCATGCCGGGAATTGGCAGAGCATCATCTGTGGCTTTTGTTATTGATGGAAAAGCGTACGTTACGTTGGGCAGAAACGCTGAGTACAGCGACTCTTTAAAGGATTGCTGGCAATATGATCCAAACAACGACAATTGGACGAAAAAAGCACCATTCCCAGGTATTGGGCGCGTAAAAGCAATGGCTACTGTACTCAACGATACAGCATACGTTGGCCTTGGCTTCAGAAGAAATACCGGAGCTTACACCGGCGGTGTTTTAACTGATTTTTGGATGTACGACGCAAAAAACGATAGCTGGACAAGAAAAGCGGATTTACCCAGCAAAGCATCAAACGCCTGTGTGAGTTTCACTTACAACAATTGCATTTATGTCGGTTCAGGTTTCGACAACTCTTATTTTTCGAGAGAATTCTGGAAATATATCCCCTCACAAAATAAATGGGTAGCCTTGAAGGATTTTGAAGGTGCGCACAGAGCTTGTGCTGTTGCATGTTCAAACGGCGAGCATATTTTCTTTGGCACAGGTTACAGAACCCTGAGCGAAACAGATTGGTGGGAATACTTTCCAATAAATGATTCGTGGAAGAAATTGAGATCAATGCCCGATGACGGCCGCGAAAATGCGGTGAGTTTAGCTATAAACAAACGAATATTTGTGGCCACCGGTAGACATTTCGGAGGTCCGGAAACAGGTGGAAATGTAAAGTCGGATATACTGGAATATGACATTGCCCGAAATGTGTGGTACGAAAGAGGAAATCTCCCGGCCGAAGGACGTGAAAATTCCATTTCATTTACTATCAATGGTAAAGGCTATATTGGATATGGGGATAACGATACGAAGGTTTTGAACGACTTCTGGAGTTTTCAACCCTAAAACGATTTCGAATTTTAAAGCAGACTACTGCTCAAAAAAGAACTAAACTATAAATTACAACTCCAACGATACAAAGCCCGAAAACGAACAGCGGAAGAGCTATTTTGGGTCTTCCAACTACCGAGTAGTCATTGTGAGGAATAAGAAGCGAGGGACGCAGTTTAATGATAGCGTAATAACATGCTAACGCAGCCAGTACGCCAACTAATGCACCGCCAAGAATATCCAACGGATAATGAACGCCTAAATACATCCGCGAATAAGAAACTAACACTGCCCAACAAAAAATAAGGCTCGTATATTTTCTATTCCTGAAAAGAGTGGATGACAGGAATGCAAATCCAAACGAATTGGCGGCATGCGACGATACAAATCCAAACTGACCTCCACTATACCCATTCACCAAATGAACCATATTCTTCAGCTCGGAAGCATGAGAAGGGCGAAGTCTTTGTACCTGCTCTTTTATTAAACCGGAAGAAATCTGATCGGAGATAACGATACAACCTACAAGTGCTATTACTAACCATATTGATTCCCGCTTCCAATTTTTAACTATAACAATCAAAACTGCAACATAGAGAGGAACCCAAGTAAATTTAGCACTTATGCCAAACATAACCCCATCCCAAAATGACGAATGAAACCCGTTGATGGCCAGGAACAAATTTTTGTCCAAAAGTAAAAGCGATTCAAATAGATTCATTAACAGTAGTGTGTAATTGTTTGAGATATAAAACGGTGTTTCGAAAGTAAGTCGGGCTTATATCTTCACAATATTATCTTTTTCTACCCAACCGACACTTCCATTTCCCAGTTTTATTTCAGTCCAGTTACCTAATGTACTTTTTAAGCTTACTTTTGTTCCTTCGTGCAGTTGGAATAAATCTGTACCACTTTTATCCGGTGAACTTTTAACCGTTACAACGCCGGACATTATAATCGCTTCGTTGTGTTTCTTCATTTGGTCATTCCTTATTCCCGCAAAAACTAAAGTAAGTATACTAACTCCTAAGAGTATTGTTCCAAAATAGAACGAACTTTTGCGTACATATCGCGTAGGCCCTAAAATGAACAAGAATCCGGCTATCAGGCAAATAATAAAGGTGATTACACTCATTATTATCCAACCATTAGATGTAAAAAGCTTAATAAAATTAGTAATCCAACGACCTAAAAAGAATGTAGGAGTTTGTAGAATATTATCAACTACTTTTAATTGTGCCATTTCCAAATTAAAACGGGCATCATCGAATCCCGGAGCCAAGCGTAAAGCCCGCTCATAATTTAAAATTGACATTCCCAATTCATTCGATTTGAAATATGAATTACCTAAATTATAATACAGTTCGGGTGCGACACCTTCTGTCGAAAGAATCATTTCGTATTGTTTTGCGGCTTCTGCAAAATTGCCTTTCACATATAAATCATTGGCCGTTTTCAGCGCGCCACTTTGAGCAAAAGCAGAAGTAAAAAAACACAAAACTAAAAATAAAAACAATGCTATACGTTTCATATATTTTGACTGAATATTGTGTTTATGATTTTTTGATAACTTCTTCCAATTCACTTATTACCCGAATGCTGTCATCGTAAAGATTCCCCATCTCTTGCTGTCCTGAATTTGGCGCATAACGCGCAAATTCACACGTGCTTAGAATCTGATTTAGTTGATTTAAAAGCGGTGCTTCAACTGCTCTTTTCGATAATTCATCGGCTACTTTTTCCTTTGTAAGCAAAGCCACAGGAATTGACAATTTATCACTTAAATAGTCCCATACCGCCTTCAGAATTTCTTCGTAGAAAGAGTCCTTCTTGCCTTCCTTCAATAATCGTTGAGCTAATTTCAAGCGCTTTTGAGCTATTTTATTCGCTTTCTTGTTTTTCACTAAATCCAAATCAGCATTTTCTAAAGCTTTCTTACGGAAGAATATAAATAAAACCAGGGAAATAAGCAGAGGGAGAAGATACATTAGCCAACAAGTCAGGCTACCATAAATCGGTGTTTCTTCTTTTGATAATTCAATATCTTCTGTTTGAATATATCGAATATCTTTCCCGAGTTGTTTTACATCTTCTTTATCAACATAATTCCCAACTACTGTCTGATTTTCAGCCCCTGAGCCTTTTAATACCTCCAATTTATAAACCGGAGTACGTAAGATTTTATATGTTCTCTCGTTCACATCAAAGTACGAAAATTCCGCTGACGGAATTTCATAATTCCCCGAATGACGAGGTATAAACATGAATTCTATAGTTTTACTTCCGCTTACGCCAGAATTCGTTGTTTTAAAATTATTGGTTACTTTGGGGTCATATAGTTCAAAACCATCAGGGAACTTTATTTCCGGATTTTTGATCAATTTCATATTGCCCGCACCGGCAATACCGATTCTAAGAGTTACAGCCTCATTAGCTTTAATTCGCGTAGTCGAAATTTTAGAATCTATGCTAAATCGTCCTACTGTACCACTAAACGACGTCGGTTTATTGGCCGGCAACGCACTGACATTAATCTTAGTTGCCGGAGCATAAATCTTTTTAGACACATTAGTTGTCGATTCAAAAAAATCATCAAAAATACTACGGGCTGCAGCACGATTTCTCATCTGAATAACCGCTTCAAATTCAGCTTTATCAATGGTAATAACACCTGATTTCTGTGGATAAAGGAGGTATTGAAAAAGAACAACTGTAGGATAATTCTTTCCGTTATAGTTTTCGAGCGTAAATTGACTATTCTTAGGTTGATCTATTTCTTGTTTCATAAAACCGTTGAAATCGGGAAATTTCGTGGGTGGACATTGAATTACATCAAGTGTTGTATACAATTTATAGGTAACCAATACGGCTTCTTGCTCATATACAGATGGTTTCGAAAGAATTACCCGCACAAATATATTCTCATTGGAAATAGACTGCCCCTTTGAAGAAGAGCTAGACTGCGATTTCCCGGAGTTGGTATTAGCGTCGGCTGGCAATACTTTAATAGCTACAGCATTGGAAGTAACCCGTTTATTGTCGACCAGCATACTGGCTGCCGGGATAACAAATGTACCTGTTTTTTTTGCTTGTAGGGTATATGTATAGGATATTGAAACAGAGGATGTTTGTCGTCCGTTTATTACTTGATAACTGGAACTGTGCGATTCAAAAGGACCGGCTAAAACTTCAAAATTTGTTATTTCGGGAACACGCAAGTCTTTACCCGAAGCATTGACAGAATAAACTAACTGAAATGGGTTATCCATGGCAACCGCCGAAGGTGCCTGTGCAGTGAATCGCACCGGTTCAGCAGCCCGAAGCAGCCAGGTATTAAGAGCCAAAAGTAAAAATGACAAAATGATAAATCTGCGTCTCATATATTTTCTTGAAATCTATTTGTTGTGAGTAAATTTTCTTAGCCTACCAATCTATATCTGATTTTATCGTGCCTCTAGCTTGCTGTTTTTTAGCCTTATCCTGCGCATTTTTCTCATCCTGTTGCAAAGCATCTAATATTTGCTGGGCATTTTGCTTCGACATTTGAGGTTGTTGTGGCTGTGGTTTTGGCTGCTGAGGCTGTTCCTTTGGTTTTGGGTCAGGTTTATTTTGATCTTGTTTATCGTCTTTCTTATTTTTATCTTTATTCTTATCTTTTTCTTGTTGCTTTTTAAGCTGAGCTTGCGCATAAGCCAAATTATAGCGCGTATCGTTATCTTTCGGGTTATTCTTCAACGCCTTTTCGTATGATTTTATTGCGTCTTCATATTTTTTATCCGAAAGAAATGAATTCCCGATATTATGGAATGCTGCCGCAATTTTTCCTTTCTCTTTGGGTTGCAAAGCTGCAGTGTTACTGTATTGCTCTAGCGCTTCGGGGTACTTCTTTTGTCGAAACAAAGCGTTACCCAGATTAAAGTTGGCTTCGAACGACTTTGGATTTTGCAAAAGCCCTTTGCGATAAGCAATCTCGGCATCTGTATATTTAGAAGACTTATACAATTTATTCCCTTCCCGCACATTGGCACTTTCCTTTTGTGCCACCGCAGAGAGCGAAACTAACAACATCAACACTATATATTCTATTTTTTTCATCAATTGAAATGTAAGTTGTAGATTATTTATTCTTAATTACTTTGTCTTTCAAATCGAATATTTTGTACCTGCTCAATCGTTTATTAATCCGATCGAATACAAAAAAGTCGAGAACTAAAAGTAGTAATGCCAACATGGCAAAAGATTGAAATTGCTCATTATAATCGGAAAAAATACTCGTTTTTATATCCGATTTGGCCAGCGTATCAAGCTCTTTGTTTACAAGCCGGTATGCATTACTTGTATTATCAGCTCTAACATAAACTCCTTTTCCGGCTTCGGCAATTTTTTTACACATATCCTCGTTAAGTTTGGAAACTACTACATTCCCATCCTTATCTTTCCAAAAACTGATGGTTCCCGGCACCGGAATTGGTGAACCTTCCGGTTTTCCCATTCCAATAACGTGAACCGCTATATTATTTTCGGCCGCTAACTTAGCTGCACCAACAGCATCATCCTCGTGATTTTCGCCATCTGTAATAACGATTATTGCTCTTCCGGCTTTATTATCTTTTGTTCCGAATGACTTTATGGCTAAGTCGATGGCACTACCAATAGCCGTTCCCTGACGTGGAACCAATTGTGGAGAAATAGACGATAAAAACATCTTTGCAGATACATAATCGACCGTTATTGGCAATTGGGTGTAAGCATCACCGGCAAAAACCACCAAACCTACCTTATCGTTGGTCATATTATCGACCAGTTTCGATAGAATTTGTTTCGCATTTTCCAATCTGCTTGGCTGAACATCCTGCGCCATCATAGAGTTGGAAACGTCCATGGCTATCATTACTTCAATTCCCTGGCGCTTCACGTTTTCTACCTTAGTACCAAACTGTGGCTGAGCTAGAACAATTATCAACAAAACAATAGCAGCAAATTGCAAATAAAACTTTACCTGAGGACGAACAAACGAAACATTGGGCATCAATCCGGCCAATAATTCGGCATTACCAAATTGCTTTAAATTTCGGCGTTTTTGAATGCTCGTATAAATAAATACACCTACTAATATTGGAACTAGTAAGAATAAAAAGAGATATTCTGGATGTGCAAATCGAAACATAATAATTAGTTGAAATGGTTGATGATCTAAACAGTTTTGAAACTAAAATTAGAACACTACACGCTTTATTTCAAAGCAGATAAAAAATGCGCCACTCTTTATGGAATCTTTCTTAGCAAGGTATTACGAAGTAGAACTTCTATGAATAACAAAAGAAAAGCTAACAAACAAAATACGAAAAATTGCTCGTTTTTCTTGCTATATTCGCGTACATTGATTTTTGTTTTTTCGAGCTGATCTATTTCCTGGTAAATCTTACGAAGCTTAGAATTATCGATTGCTCTAAAGTATTTTCCACCGGTAACAGAGGCAATTTCCTGTAGGGTTTTCTCATCAAATTCCGATTGCATTTGCTGATACTGAATACCCATTGGCGTTTGTACAGGCATATTTACAATACCGTGTGAACCTACCCCGATAGCATACACTCTTATACCAAATGTTTTGGCAATTTCAGCAGCCGTAACCGGAGCAATATCCCCCCTGTTATTGGATCCATCCGTCAACAGAATGATAACTTTCGACTTTGCTTTGCTATCTTTTATTCTATTTATAGCATTTGCCATACCTAAGCCTATGGCCGTTCCGTCTTCTATTAATCCATATTTTACTCCGTTGAACAGGTTTATCAAAACTGCATGATCATTGGTCAACGGACATTGAGTAAAACTCTCACCAGCAAAAACAACCAAACCAATATTATCATTCGGACGTGAAAGAATAAATTCCGAAGCAACAGCTTTCGAAGCCTCAATTCTGTTCGGCTTCAAATCTTCTGTTAACATTGTGCTCGATAAATCCAATGCCATCATAATATCAATTCCTTCGGTATTTTCACTGCGCCAACTATTTGACGCCTGTGGACGCGCCAAAGCAATAACAATAAACAGTACAGCCAGCGTTCTGAGAATAAATGGAACATGGCGTAATTTTATTCGCTTGCTTTTAGGAAATTGAGCTAGTTTTTGAAGTGATGATATTTGTAAACTAGCATCCGATTTGTGCATTTCCCGTACATACCAAAAAATCATTGGCAGTAAAAGTAGCAGTAAAAACAAATATTCTGGGTTATGAAAGGTCATCGCCGTAATTTAATGATTTTAGAAATTAATCTCAATGATTTAGTTGAGATTGAAAGCCAATTGCTTTCGTTATTCACTTTTTACTTCCTTTTGTTTATCTTCCGTAGGAACTACTTCCTCTACCTTTTTGGTTTGGTTCACAAACAAATAAGCATTCTTTAAACTCAATTCATGTTCATCCGGAAGTGGATTCCATTTAGCGAATTTAACCAAATCGGCCAGTTGCAAAATTTGTTGTAATCCCAGATAACTTGTTTTATCACTCTTACGCATCGTGCGAAGTTGATATAAAATCTCCTCGGAAGTCATCTCCATACTCTTCATCCCAAACACAAGCTCAATATATTCTCGAATAACATCCGTAAGTTCGGTATGATATTCTTTTGATCTGCCTTGTTGCCATGGTTTATTCTCCTTTATTTTATCCAAATGATTTAAAGCAATAATATGTGGTGGTAAAGCCGGTTCCGGTGCCTTTTCGAAAATGGGTTTTTTCTGCCAGTACTTGCGAATGTATATATACAAAACTACTAATAAAGCAAGAATAACCAATATCAAAAGGATAGTCTGAATAAGACCCACCCAGTCGAACTTAGGTTCATAAACCGGTTTTATATCAGCAACAGAACTTGCAGCCGTGTCAACCTTAAAAGGTTGAACTACTTTAAGAGTAAGAGAGTTAGACCAAACAGTATCGCCGTTTATCACAAATGGAAACGGGCGAACAGTTAGAATTGAGTCTTTAAAGGCTGTTACAACATAATGTTGAGTCACTTTTACGCTCCCATTTTCTGAGTTTACAGTATCTGTTTTGGCTTGTTCCACTAAATCCAACCCTTTTACAATGCTATCCGAAAAAAGTGGCATTATCACTTTTTGTTTGGGCTGTTGCGTTACCTCAAACGACAAATGCGCCTGATTACCAATCCACATTACAGTAGAATCGAGACGCGCATTTACCGTTATTTTTTGTGCAAACACAGTAGAATGCGCAAAAAACAATATACTTAGGAACAATAATAGAAATTTTCTCATACTAATTTTCAATTGTAAATTGTCAACTATGATTTAAGCTCTCATTTTGAACAATTTCATCAAAGCTCGCACATAATCTTCGGATGTACTCATTGACACTGAATCAACTCCTGATTTCACGAAAGTCTTCTGCAATGCCAACTGACCTTCGCCCCATGCATGCTTATAGCTGGTTCGAAGTCGTTTGTCCGAGGTATCCACCCAGATACGCTCACCGGTTTCAGCATCTTTAAGCTTCACAAGTCCCACATTGGGTAATTCGGTTTCGCGGATATCAAACACCTGCAAAGCCACAATATCATGTTTCCGATTGGCAATGGTCAAATCTTTTTCAAAATTAGTATCGATAAAATCGGATATAACAAAAGCTGTAGAGCTCTTTTTAATGGCATTGGTAAAATAGCGCAAAGCACCGGCAATATCAGTTTTAGTACTTTCGGGCTGAAAGTTCAGCAATTCTCTGATAATATGCAGAACATGCTTTTTCCCTTTTTTAGGGGGAATAAATTTTTCGATTTTATCCGAAAAAAAGATGACACCAATTTTGTCGTTATTCTGAATAGTGGAGAAGGCCAAAGTTGCAGCCACTTCGGTAAATATATCTTTTTTTAATTGAGTTACTGTACCAAACTCCCGGCTACCCGAAACGTCAATTAGCAACATCACTGTCAGTTCACGCTCTTCTTCAAACACCTTAATGTAAGGGTGTCCGAAACGTGCAGTAACGTTCCAGTCTACCGAACGAATATCGTCGCCGTATTGGTATTCGCGCACTTCGGCAAAAGTCATACCCCGACCTTTAAAAGCCGAGTGGTACTCGCCTGCGAAGATATTCTTCGACAGACCACGCGTCTTTATTTCAATTCTCCGTACTTTTTTTATTAACTCACTCGTTTCCATAAATTCTAATTATCAATTATGAATTATTAATTGTGAATTAATTAAGGCACTTCAACTGTATTTAAAATTTCAGTAATAATTTCATCGGAAGTCATATTGTTGGCTTCAGCTTCGTAGCTCAAACCAATACGGTGACGAAGTACATCATAACATACGGCACGAATATCTTCAGGAATTACATACCCTCTACGTTTGATAAATGCGTACGCACGGGCAGCCAAAGCCAAATTGATAGAAGCACGTGGAGAAGCTCCAAATGAAATCATTTCTTTCAACGCATCCAAACCATAATCTTGAGGAAAACGAGTTGCAAATACGATATCTACAATATAACGTTCAATTTTCTCGTCGATATACACCTGACGAACCACATCGCGCGCCTCGATAATATCTTTTGGAGAAAGAATCGGAAGAATTTCCGGTTTATGTTTCAACAGGTTTTGGCGTATAATCAATTTCTCCTCCTCTTTGTTTGGGTAATTAATAATTACTTTCAACATAAAACGGTCAACTTGCGCTTCGGGAAGTGGATATGTTCCTTCTTGCTCAATAGGATTTTGAGTTGCCAGTACCAAAAACGGCTCTTCCAACGAATATGTATTTTGACCGATTGTAACCTGACGTTCCTGCATGGCTTCCAACAAAGCACTCTGTACTTTAGCCGGCGCACGGTTAATTTCGTCTGCCAACACTAAATTTGCGAAAATAGGTCCTTTTCTAATGCTGAACTCTTCTTTCTTCTGACTATAAATCATCGTACCAATAACATCGGCCGGTAAAAGATCCGGTGTAAATTGAATACGACTAAAATCGGCTTTAATTAAGTCCGATAATGTTTTTATTGCCAGTGTTTTAGCCAAACCGGGCACACCTTCTAACAAGATATGTCCATCAGATAGTAATCCGATCAATAAAGACTCTACCAAATGCTTTTGGCCTACAATAACCTTATCCATTCCCATGGTTAACGCATCAACAAAAGAACTTTGTTTTTCTATGCGTTCATTAAGCTCCCGAATATCAACAGATTGAATCATATTATTTTTTATTAGTTTTGCTTTTTATTTATGTAGCAAATATAGCATTAAAAAATGTGTTAATACCCTCATTTAATATCTATTAACCTGATTTTAGTTTAATAAATATTCCGACGTCAAACGCCCTATTTTTCTAGGAAATTTATACATTTTTTGAACAAAAAAAAGTTCCGAAATTATCATTTTTTCAGAACTTTTTCATTATTCAAGATTCAAAACCTATATTTGTAGGTATCTCAAATTCTATTGCCGCTTTTTTACATATAAATCGTGTAACTCCAACGCTTTTTTCATACATTTTGGATTCGAGGTATCAATTAACCGAGCATCCAGTTTTGGAATATGAATCAATGTGCCGGCAGCAATATTATCCGGATTTGGAATGCTGGCTTTATTCGCCTCGTAAATATAAACCCAAAAATCCGGATTCTTATAATACTTCTTCGACATGAGGGTTAATCTGCTACCTGAAGTAATCCGTTCACTTCCGATAAACTTTTTGTAAACCCGTGGACCATCAAACATTAGTTGAAGACTATCAACCGATTTCTTGACAGAAACTGACTTGCCCACCGACTTGATAAGCGGTTTTTCAATCGTATCACCAATTGAATCAACCGGTTGCTTTATCTTTGGCACTACCACCACTTCAGGCACTGCCTTCTTTGGCTCAACCCATTTTGATACCGTATTAAACATCTCGGTCATAGAGAAGTTTTGTTTAGCATCAGTTGTGGCATTCTTGAGCGAAGTAAGTGACCTGTCGACAGAATTTCGAACAGGAGATACTAAAAAATAGACTCCAAATAGCACCACCAATAATGCCAACAAACCGGCAAGTCCTAACCACCACTTCTTTTTCTTCGAAACTTTCTTATTGTCTAAAAAAGGATTCGGAACATATTCTTCCGAAACAACCGGTTCAGTGATCTCAATATCATCATCATCGTATTTAGGAATACCATAATCGATTACCGATTCAGCCTCCACTTTTTCAGTTGCTGCTGCCGGGTATACTATTTTGGTATCATTTGCAGGAGCAGCTTTAGGCTCCACATTCTCAACTACCTCAGGAATAATTACTTCTTCTACCTGATTTATTTCAAATTTATGTTCATCAACAGCGCTTTTCTCTTTTTGCACTTCAATGTCATCCAAAGTGGTCAGGTCATAATCCTGTATTTCAACGCGATCCGGCTCCGAATATACACTCTCTGCCGATAACTCTTCAGCCGCCAGTTGTTTTTTCTTCGGCGACAACGCTTGAATATCAGCTAGAAGCCCTTTTATATCAGCCGCCTGCTCATTCAACACGCGCAACGGATCCAAAGCAACTTCATCAACAGGCATTTCATCCGAATCTTCATCATCCCCATCCAAAACTACCGGTTCAAGGTGTGCGAATGGCTCATTCACCACATTTTTCAACACCACATCAGGCACAAATGTCACTTTAGAATATCCGGGAATAATAATATCCTCACCGGTATGGACATTTACACTTTTACGCGGTTCATTCCATTGAAGTTTGAACGTACCAAAGTTTTTTATCTTCACTACTTCGCCGGCCATTAAAGCCTCTTCGATAGATGCGATCATCACTTTCAGGAATTCTTCTGCAGCACGCTTACTAACCGACGCTTTCGAAGAAACGAGGTCAATAATCTCTTGAGACGATATTTTATCCTTAATCATGGTGCGGAAGGTCTTTAAGTTTTTCTTTTAAAATGTTACTTTGCTTAAAATTCACCACCAATTTAGGCGGAATTAATGTACGGATTTGCGTAGAAGGATGAACCGAAAGACGCTCTTCCTTTTTTCGCACTTCAAAATTACCAAAACTCTGAAAACCGATTGTTTTATCATCAGCCAACAGTTCAGTGCAGGTTTCAATGGTTTTCTCTAACAAATCAGCCACAATGGATTTGGGAGAATTCATTTTTTCTGCCATGCTGGCAATTAATTCTTTGTGATTCATAATTCGTTACAAGATTTTAGTTACAACAAAAACAGTAAACAATGTGATGATATACAAGTACACAGAGCACGTCAAAAATCATTTAATTGTACATCAATAAGTTGATCGATCACTATTCGCCATACAAATCAAAATCGGTGGATCCGACAATCTTCGCGTTATAAAACGATCCTTTATTCACTCCCTGTGTCGCGACAGGTATTAAAACTTCAGGGTCAACCTCCGGAGAGTCATATTCTGTTCTTCCCACGAAATATTCATCCTCTACCCTATCAATCATAACTTTGAGGGTTTTCCCTATTTTGGCTTGATTTATTTCAGCCGAAATTTCTTGTTGAATAGACATAATTTCATCAACCCGTCTGTGCTTCACCTCCTCCGGAATATCATCTTTAAACGTTTTGTAAGCGTAAGTTCCTTCTTCGTTCGAGAAAGCAAATGCTCCTAATCGTTCAAAACGCGCTTTACGAATAAAAGTTTTCAATTCCTCCACATCATCTTCCGTTTCGCCCGGGTGACCGAGCAACAAAGTGGTTCTCAAATGAATGTCCGGCACTTCGGTGCGTATCCTGTCAATCAACTCGTAGGTTTGTGCCGAAGTTATGTTGCGACGCATTTTAGTCAACATATTATCGCTTACATGCTGCAATGCAATGTCCAGATAGTTACACACATTATCACGTTCACGCATCACTTTCAATAAATCGTAAGGAAAATGAGCCGGATAAGCATAATGCAATCGCAACCATTCCACGCCCTGAATATCAGAAAGCCGTTGAGTTAACTCTGCCAATTTGGATGCTTTATAGCGATCCTGACCGTAATACGACAAATCCTGCGCTATCAGTTGAAATTCCTTCACACCATTCGACACAAGGCCTTTTACTTCATTCTCAATATCTTCCATCGTCCGCGAACGATGCTTTCCGGTAATAATCGGGATGGCACAATACGAACAAGTACGGTTACAACCTTCAGAAATTTTGATATATGCGTAATGATTAGGCGTTGTAAGCGTGCGCTCCAAACGTAAATCAGCGCGATAATCCTGCCCTAAATCCGTCAGAATATCATTATAATTAAATTTGCCATAAAATTTATCTACTTCGGGCATTTCAGAACGTAATTCTTTCAAATAGCGCTCAGACAAACAACCCATAACAAACAGTTTCTGAATCTTTTGTTGCTTGCGTAAATCAGCAAACTGCAAAATGGTATTGATACTTTCTTCTTTGGCATCACCAATAAATCCGCAGGTATTGATAATCACGATATCACCATCAGGATGTTCGGCATCATGCCTCACCGTATAGCCTAACACATCGAATTGACGCATCAATTGTTCCGAATCAACGAGGTTTTTTGAACAACCGAGTGTGATAACGTCGACTATTCCTTTATTTATACTATTTTCCAATTTATTTTCTATTATCTTAATATGCAAATTCTTCAGGACTTCTTCATATCTTGAAGACTATTCAAACAAAGTTTCAACAAATTTTTCTCTGTCAAAAATCTGTAAATGTTCCATTCCCTCGCCTAATCCAATGTATTTCACCGGAATTTTAAACTGATCGGAGATGCCAATCACTACCCCACCTTTAGCTGTTCCATCCAGTTTGGTGATGGCCAATGCAGTTACATCCGTAGCCTTTGTAAATTGCTTGGCTTGCTCAAAGGCATTTTGACCCGTCGAACCGTCCAACACCAACAATACTTCGTGTGGTGCATCAGGAACCACTTTTTGCATTACGTTTTTAATTTTAGTCAACTCATTCATTAAGTTGATTTTATTGTGTAAACGACCTGCTGTATCTATAATTACCACATCGGCATTGTTTGCTTTGGCCGAAGCTATAGTATCGTATGCCACCGCTGCAGGATCGGCACCCATTTTCTGTTTTACAACCGGCACACCGGTACGCTCACCCCAAATAACCAATTGATCCACCGCTGCAGCACGGAAGGTATCAGCAGCTCCAAGATACACTTTTTTACCGGCTTTGGTAAATTGGTAAGCCAGCTTCCCAATAGTGGTCGTTTTGCCCACGCCATTTACACCTACCACCATGATTACATAAGGCGAAGCAGGCAATTGCGCGTCAAAATCAGCCGGCGAGTCGGAATTTGTTTCGGAGAGCAAGCCTGCGATCTCTTCTTTCAAAATCACATTCAGCTCCGATGTATTTATATACTTATCCTGCGCCACCCTTTTTTCGATACGTTCTATAATACGCAAGGTAGTTTCAACACCCACATCCGAAGTTATCAGCACCTCTTCCAGATTATCAAGCACCTCATCATCAACCTTCGATTTTCCGGCAACAGCACGCGTTAATTTAGAAAACACACTCTCTTTGGTTTTAGACAACCCCTGATCGAGTGTTTCCTTTTTTTCTTTACTAAATAGATTAAAAAATCCCATATTTTTCAATTAATAATTCACGATTAATAATTCACAATTACCACAATGGATATTAGCACTTTGCACATAAACAATACTCTCACAAAATTAAGTTTTTTTTCTGAGTTTACCGCAAAAAAAATCCTCTCATTTTATAAATGAGAGGATTTTTCGAATTTTTCAAGAACGATATTTTTTATTTTGCGAAATAATCTTTCACTTTATCGTTGTGTACAATTTCTTCTTGGAACATAAATGCACCGGTTTTAGGTGATTTCACCATCTTGATAACCTTTGCAAATGAACGACCTTCTCCTTTTTGGAGAGATGCTACCGCTTTTTTAGCCATGACTCAGATCTTATTTAATTTCTTTATGAACAGTTACTTTTTTAAGAATAGAATTGTATTTTTTCAATTCCATACGTGCTGGTGTGTTTTTTCTGTTTTTCACAGTAATATAACGCGATGTACCAGGCATACCGCTTTCTTTATGCTCTGTGCATTCCAAAATCACTTGGACTCTTGCTTCTTTTGATTTTTTTGCCATTGTAGTTTTCCTCCTAAATTATGCGTATAAATACCCTTTTTCAGACGCTTTTTTAATGGCAGCATCTAATCCAACTTTGTTAATGGTACGTAAACCATTAGCAGAAACTTTTAAGCTAACCCAAGTATCTTGTTCAACCCAATAGAATTTTTTTGTAAACAAGTTCACCTCAAATGTTCTTTTAGTACGACGTTTTGAGTGTGATACGTTGTTTCCTACCATAGCTTTTTTCCCGGTAATTTGACAAATCTTTGACATTTCTATATCTTTTTATTGTTTACATTTTTTCTCAAAAACAGTGTGCAAAAGTACACTATCTTTTTGAATTACACAAGGATTTATTTCTTTAAATTCTAATAATAACACTCGTCAATTCAAAAACACAGCACAAACTACTGACTGCCTTATATTTACACTATACAATTTCTTTCAACAGGAGTAGTGCAGCCTGTGTAGCACGGAGGATATTTTGCTCGCGCAATTTCCCAAATCTAAATTCACGACTTAAAACCTGCTCATCCGAACACACTGCTATCCAGGTAGTTCCAATAGGCTTTTCATCACTACCACCAGTAGGACCTGCTATACCGGATGTTGCAATGGCTACATCTGTTTTCAGCAACTTACGCACCCCAACAGCCATTTGCTCTACCACCTGCTGACTTACTGCTCCAAAAATCTCTATATCAGCAGAATTAACTTGCAATACATTTTCTTTCACCTCATTGGCATAAGCTACCACTGAACCTTTAAAAAAAGCAGAGCTACCGGGTAGCGAAGTGAAAACATGTGCAATATTTCCGCCGGTACAACTTTCGGCCGTCGAAACAGTTTTACCACCTACCATCAACAAATTTCCCAGCAACTGTTCAATGGGAATGTCTTCGGCAGCAACAATGGCATTGCCGAGCAATTGACTCAACAAATCCATCTGCTGATTCATTACAAATTCCAACGCCAGTACATTTTCCAAAAAACCGCTCAATCTCAACTTCACCACACCCGAGTTCGGCAAATATGCCAAATGAGTGTATTCCGGCAAATTACTTTCCCATTCGGCAATTTTCAATGCCAATGCTGACTCCGTATACCCATATACCTGCACCGTTTTATGAATAATTACAGGCGTTTCAAACTGCTTTTGAAGACGTGGTATGATTTCAACACTCATAGCACGCTTCATTTCATACGGCACGCCGGGCATCGACACCACCACTTTTCCTGCCTTATCAAACCATGTTACCGGTGCCGTACCAACTTCGTTCTGAATGACCGTGCATTTCTCGGGAACCATCGCCTGCGCTTTGGTCAACTCATTCATTTTGTAATTTGGTCGGTTTGCAAACAATCGTTCAATATTTTGATAGACAGCATCATTAAACACAAGCTTAGTATCAAAATAAGAACACAAGGTTTGTTTTGTTATATCATCATTCGTTGGCCCGATACCACCGGTAAAAAGAACCACGTCAGCGCGCTTCAAAGCCATTTCTAGCGCTTCAATAATATGATTTGCATCATCGTGTACCGATGTTATCTGAGCAAGCTCAAAACCGGCAGTATTCAATTCTGTAGCCATCCAAGCCGAGTTCGTATCAACAATTTGGCCAATCAGAATCTCGTCGCCTATGGTAATAATTTCTACCTTTACACTTTTGATAGTTGTCATATTATTTTCTATTTTTCAATTCAGCATCCGCTATTTCCAATTGTTCAAACCACTCCTTGCCAAACTTACGGATTAATGGTTCTTTCAAAAACTGATACACCGGCACTCCTAATTTGCCACCCAATTTGCGGGCGCAATTACACACACTCCATTGGTGATAATTTACGGCTGTATACTCTTCGTATTTTTGCAACCTCACCGGGTATAAATGGCAAGATATTGGCTTGTAAAAATCTGTCTTCCCTTCGCGGTAAGCCTTTTCAATGGCACATTTACATTGTCCTTGATCGTCGGTGTAAGTAAAAACACATTCCTCACCATTTACAATCGAAGTTACAGGCTCACCATCCGAGTCAATATATGAAACTCCCTGTTTCTTAATCAGGGCTTTCGACACCTCGGTCAGATCATCCCATATTATCGGAAGTAAATCCTCAATAATTTTCACCTCCTCTTCTTCAAGCGGAGCTCCATCATCACCTTCAACACAACAGATTCCTTTGCATGTATCTAAATCACAAACAAAGCGTTGATCCAGCAAATCCAAACTTATTATAGTATCATCTATTTGAAGCATATCTAATTTATTTTTTACAATTCTAATTACAAAATTTTTGAAGGTGTCTGATCATCATGCCCTTTCAGTACCGGCAAACTGATATGATACTTAACGGCCAATACCCTCGTTACAATTACCGATGCTGCAGACAATATTTGCATCAACACGGGCATCATCCCCATTTTAAAACACAACAGATAAACCAACCCTCCAACTACACACGCCAAAGCGTAAATATCCTTTCGGAATATAAGCGGTTCCTCGTTTATAAATATATCACGGGTAACTCCACCGGCCGAACCGGTAATCATCCCCATCATTATAGCCACCCAAAAAGGGAAATGCGCTGCCAGACTTTTTTCGATACCCACTACTACAAACAGGCCTAAACCGATGGCATCAAAAATAAAAAAAGTGTTCGTCAGCCGAATCACTTGTTTTCCGAGCAGGATCACAAATAATAGCGCAAACCCGGTAACAACGAGGTATGAAGGTTGCAACATCCAAAACGGGGTAACATCCAACAGCAAGTCTCTTAACGTTCCGCCACCAATGGCAGTGACCAGACCTACAACGTAAGCCCCAAACCAATCGAAACGTTTAGCAGAAGCCAAGCGAATACCACTGATGGCAAACGCAAATGTCCCCGCATAATCGATTAAATCAATAAAGTTCATTTTGCACTAAATTTGAACAAAACACTATAAAAAAAGAAAGCGTATCAAATATAACTTTGATACGCTCCATTTATATTTTCAAAAAACTATTTTTTTGCTGGAGTTGCAGGAGCTTTTTCGGCTTCCGGCGTTTCATCAAAATTAGGTGCCACTACACCTGGTTCTACCTCTTTAGCTTGTTGAGCTTCATCTCTGATTTCCGATTGATCTGTTGCAGCATCTTTTTTGTTATTGAAAGCAACTGTAGCAACTGAAAGAACAACTACAAAAGCAACCAATCCCCAAGTAGCTTTTTCAAGAAAATCGGTGGTTTTGCGAACGCCCATAATTTGGTTCGTAGAAGAAAAACCGGCTGATAATCCTCCACCCTTTGAGTTTTGAACCAACACTAATAAAGTGAGCAATACTGAAGCAATGACAATTAAAATAGTAAGTAGAACGTACATAATAAGTTTTTATTTTTTTGATTTTGATACAACTTTTTCCAAAAATCGAATTTGGTCTGCAAAGTAAACACTTTTTTTCGGATTATTCAAATTTAATTCCCTCAAAATGACAATCGCTTCGCTGTATTGTCTCTCAGAAATTAATTTTTTGGCATTAGCCTCCGAAATTTCGGAAATATGTAGAATAGAGCCATTAACCTGAGTTACTTCAATATCGCCAACATATTTGCTATTTATTTCATCAACAGAGATTTCTACATCTCTACTTTTTGAAACTTTATCGTTATGAATATTCAGCGGCACGGTTGGAATATTCACCAACGAACGAGCCGATTTGAGTTTATCTGCCAGATTTTTGAGCGATTGTCGGGTATCTCCACCACCTGTCTCAACAACTTTCAGCATATCGAAATAATCACCCCCGGATTTTGCATTTTTGTCTCTTCGATAGGGTTCTGCCGAGAGCAACTTTTCCGGATAAAGATAATAATACAACCAACGACGACTTGGTATAAATACAATAGTGGTTTTCAAATTAGCTTCAAAATAAATACTATTTGATAATTGTAAAGATTTTGTCAATAGTATGCGTGAAGGTACAAAATAAGGGAATCGCTCAACCATTTCCTTCAAGTCGGATACATGTTGAGCAGCTACACTTTCGGGTTGCTTAACAAGAGAAATGAATTCTTCTTGAGTCATAGGTTGAAAATCGAATAACGGGAATATTTTATATATACTTTTAATCAGAACTTACCACTTCGCAACCGTATCATTGTAAATATTGTCAACAATATCTGCAACCATGAGTTTTGCCAAATCAGCCTGAACGGAAGTCAGCATAGTGGTACTAGGAAAAATCTGAGACGCCGAATACGTTTTCTCAAAATCGTCTTCGGGGCTTTTGTTGTTGGTAAAACGCACCTTTACAGTCATTGTAAGTTTTGTTTCAGCAGCATACGAGTCAGTTCCTATAGCCATTGGGGTCAATTGATATCCGGTAATCTCTCCTTCAATATGCAAGTCGCCACCCTTCTTCAGCAATTGCAGTCTGGTCTGTTTAGAGTACACATCCCGCAAACCTTCGCCAAACACCTGTGTTAATGGAGGATATACCAACTCAGCTGTATTCGGGAAATCGACAATAGAAATAGTTTTAGTCTTCGTATAATCAATCGATGCACCATTAAACTTGTACGATATTGAACAAGAAACAACAATGAATGATAGCATTATCAATGATACTAAAATCTTTATTTTAGGCCTAGCTATTTTGTTATTATTCATTAAGTTATATCCAATTTTACACATACCAAACATCAGTTTATTATTCAATTCCATACTCTTTAATTTTACGATAAAGAGTTCGTTCCGAGATTTCCAGTTCATCAGCAGCTGCTTTACGCTTACCTCTGTGCTTTTCAAGCGTCTTTTTAATCATCTGCCGCTCCATATCTTCTAACGTTAGAGGAGTTTGTGAGTCCACATCATGGTATTCTTCAGCCACTTGAAAAGACTCTTCATCATCCATCTCATTATACTTCTTTGTTTCTTTGGTCGACATATCGGATTTATAGTCAACACCGGCTACTGCTGGCGTTATTCTGGTATCATTATGCGCAAATATATTGGAAGGATACAAAACATCATCTTTATGAATTTCTGCATGCTGACCGTTCATTATTTCATGAACAAGTTTCTTCAAATCGTTCATGTCCTTTTTCATATCAAACAACACCTGGTAGAGTATTTCCCGCTCGCTATTAAATGATTTATGTTCGCGTCCCGAACCTGAGAACAAAGCAGGCAATCGTTCCATATCATCCTTTGGTAAATAAGAACGAAGAATCTGTGCCGATATTTCTCGCTGTTGTTCTATTACAGATATTTGCTCAGTGATATTTTTCAACTGACGAACATTGCCGTTCCAATAATAGTTCGACAATAATATTTTGGCATCATCGGTTAGCTTTATAGACGGCATCCGATACTTCTCGGCAAAATCAGATGCAAATTTTCTGAACAAAAGTACAATATCATCCTTCCTTTCACGAAGAGCAGGTACTGCAATCGGAACGGTATTCAATCGATAAAAAAGATCCTCTCTAAACTTACCGTCTCGTGTTGCTTGCACCATATTTAAATTCGTTGCAGCCACTACTCTTACATTCGTCTTTTGTGTCTTAGAAGAGCCCACTTTAATAAATTCGCCGGCTTCCAACACGCGCAACAATCTTACCTGAGTAGAAAGCGGCAACTCACCTACCTCATCTAAGAAAATAGTGCCACCATCGGCCACTTCAAAATATCCTTTTCTATCAGCTGTTGCACCGGTAAATGAACCTTTTTCGTGTCCAAACAATTCTGAGTCGATGGTTCCTTCGGGTATTGCACCGCAGTTTACAGCAATATATGGACCATGTTTCCGATGACTATATTGATGGATAATCTGCGGAAAATTCTCCTTGCCTACTCCACTTTCACCTGTTATCAGCACCGAAAGATCGGTAGGAGCTACTTGAACAGCAATATCAATTGCCCTATTCAGCAATTCGGATGTTCCAATTATACCGAACCGTTGCTTTACTGATTGTATTTCTGAGTGTTGCATAAGATAAAAATAACAAAACTGTAATTATGGCATTAAAACTCTGACAAAATTAGTAATAAAACATGAAATGAGTACCAAACAAAAAAAAGAAGTAGAACAATTATTCTACTTCTTTAAATTATAGGGTAAAGTTTCAATTTATTCTATTATTTTTTTGCTGGCTTAGCTGGCTTATTCATACCATCAATTGCTTGAATAGCCAATGGATTTGTTGGTTCAATAGCCAATATCTTATTCCAATAAATTTTCGATTGCGGATAATCAGACTTCATGTAATAATAGTAACCTAAGTATCTTGAGCATTCAATAATAACCGAATTAAATCTGGCATCAGCTTTTGATTCTACTAAAGACAGAGTTTGTTCATAGTATGGTTTACCTAAAGCAGGAGTAGTTTCTGTTTCCAGTGAGAAGTTTGTTCTAGCACGCCAGAAGTTACCTCTATAGTTCGCAGGTTCAAGTGCGGCAACTTTGGAGAACAATGAATCGGCCTTAACCAGAACATCTTTCTTAATCTCAGGAGTAGTTGTAGCCTCATTTCCATAGGTATAGTATAATTTACCCAGTTGCACCATTGCATCCGCGTTTGGTTTATCGGCAGGTAACAAGTTCACATAATTTTGATACGCACTTGCAGCTTTCTCATTGTCACCTTTATCAACATACATATCAGAAATATCTTTCCATACACCAATTTGAGTAGAGTCAAATTTTATAGCCTTTTCAAATTGCACAATTGCTAAATCATACTGTTTAGTAGCACGCAGCGCTTGTCCGTAATATGTATAATCATAATATGAAACATCTGGTTTATCCGATTTATTGAAGAATAAATCGGCAGCAAGCAAGGCTTCATCGTAATTTTTCAAAGCAACATTGTTATACATCGCCAATCTATTAAAAGCAGGGTTTTTAGGGGCCTTTACCAAACCTAATTTTACAACTTCTAAAGACTTTACATTATCTCCTTTAAAAAATAATGTTGTTGCATATTTTGTCAAATCAAGTACGTTTGAATTTCCTGATTTCAAGTAGTTTCCATAAAGCTCTGCAGCTTTTGCAAAATCATCTGTCGAATAATAAATATCCGCTAACTCTTTATCTACTAATAGGAATGATGGATCTTTTTGTTTCAACACACCTAACTTTTCGATAGCTAAAGGTGTATTAACGTTTTTATAGGCGCGAGCATATTTGATATAAGCTTCTTTGCAGGCATCATCATAATAGATGGCCATTTCATAATTGCTACATGCACCACCTGTATTAGCCTTAGCTAACTCTATATCACCTAAAAGCACATAAACAGGTGCATATTTAGGTTTGAGTTTTTTTGCTTGTTCCTGATACACCAAAGCTTTAGGAAGCACACCATTTACAAGAAATGCGCGTCCTGCAGCAATAACAAGGTCAACATTACCTTTATTAGTTTTGATTTTTAACGCACTATTAATTTCCAGTTCAGCAGCCTGTGGGTTGGATTTTATTTTAAGCATTGCCAAACCTACGGTATTTAAAGAGTTTAGTGGATTAGCAACCAAACCTTTATTAAAATAGAAAGCAGCTGAATCGAGTTTATTTTCCTCGAAATAGATATTACCTAAATAAAAACACACATCTGCTTGATTTTCCTTACTTGTGTTTAGTTCATCAAGCAACAAAGATTTGGCAACCTGTGGAAAACCTGCATTATAATATGCAATTCCATGTGTTGTAGCAGCTCTTACAGAAGAGACATTTACTACAAAACACATAGTGAAAATAATTGATAGGGAATAAAAGATACGTTTCATCGTGGCATGAATTTATAAATCATTAATTACTGTTCGTCCTTTACGTTGACGATCCGTATTGGTTGAGTAGCGGGAACCAAACCCGATTTTAGTATTATGCGTTGACCGCGATCTGAAGTCAAGAAAGAAGTCAAACCTGTTGGTAAACTACCTCTCGGATCATTTAATATTAAATAAACACTTCTCGTAAGCGGATAATATTCATAGAATAAATAAGCCTGAAATGGTTTATAACTATTTTCAGTGGTTGCAGAAGTACCTCTACTTACTGACATTACCTTAATTTCACTTTTGAAAGACAAATTAGCTGTATCTTTACGATCACCCAACCAATTTACTCCAATCACTCCGATTGCATTGGGAGTTCTGGAAACAAAATCGATAACTTCTAAATTCGTGGCTTGCGCGTTCAGACTCTTTGACAATGGAGCTCCATTACAGATAGAATCGATTGCATACCGAATAGTACTGGAATTTCGGTTATCAAATACAACAGTAAATTTTCCTAATTTTGATTTTGGATAAACATCTTTCCAATTAGTCACCTCACCTGTAAGAATTTTACGTATATCACTCACACAAATCATAGAATCCGGATTTTGATTGTTTACAATCAAAGCAATACCATCAACTGCAATTTTGTAAAAGCGAGGGGCGAATTTTCGACTCTTTAAAGAGTTTTCTTCTTTTGAAGAGAGTGGGCGAGTAACAATACTTACCCGCACACTATCTTTCAATAAGCTATTTATCGCCTCTACCTCGTTTGTATATATCGGAATAATACCTGCTTTCGGAAACTGAGCTTCAAACACATCCAACTCTTCTTGAATGATCGGTTGAAAACTTTCATCCACTGCAATCTTTATCACACCGGATGTCAGGGTATCAGTTTTACCATCCTTGTTCTTTGTTTCACAAGAAAACAAAAACAGTGCCAATATAACCAGAGATAGAAACTTTAAATTTTTCATACTATTCTTGCAATTTAAATACAACTGGTAATGTGTATCTAACATTTACATTTTCACCGTTCTGTTTACCGGGAATCCATTTTGGTAGTAATTTTACAACTCTGATAGCTTCTTTATCGCAAGAAGGGTCCAGTGATCGTAAAACAGTAACATCGGAAATTGCACCTGATTTGGTAACAACGAATCCCAAAATTACTTTACCTTGTATTCCATTTTCCTGAGCAATAACAGGGTATTTAATGTTCTTACTTAACGTAGCCATTAATTCACCGTCACCACCTGGGAAAGAAGGCATTTGTTCAATGACATCCCAAATTTTTTCCGGTTCTGCAACCTCAGTTACTGCTTGTTTTACGTCAGCAATATCTACAGTACCACCGGTTACACCTTTTACGTCGGCAACAGAAATTTGCACATTTGCATTGGTAAGTTCTTCCTGACTTTTCATTTCGTCTTCTTCACTTACCTCTTCATCTTTTGCAATTACCGGAGCAACGAATTTAATAGTGCTTTTAAGCGGTGGAGGAGGAGCAACTTCAGCAGCTTTTTTGATATCATTCTTTACCTCAGCTTTTTCAAGTTGCGATAGTTCAGTTACTGTTTCGTTTACCTCTTTCTGTTCAGGTGTTGCCATTTCAATAAGCTTAGGCATGCTGAAACCAATAACTGCAACAAGTGTAACGATAAGCATCGCTCTATTGTGACGTTTATCTGACTCACCGCGCAATTGATATGCACCATATGCCTTGTTCTTACCTTGAAATACTAGCTCGCGCCATTCTAATGATGTTAAATCAATTTTTGACATTTCTTTGTTTTTTAGGATTTAACTAATTAGCACTGTTTTGAGAAAGTGCACCTTTGCTCTCGCGATTTTTCAACAAGAACAATTCTCCCGGAGTAATCTTATCGATAACATACTTTCCTACACTGCAAATTTGCATTTCGTCAAGAGCATCAATAAGATTTTTGTAGGTAGCTCTATCCGATGCTTTAATAATAACAACGGGTGTACCTTTACCTTCCTTAATTTTAGAAACCTGAGTCTTAAAATCCTCTTGAGAAATTTTAAGTTCAAGCTTTTTCTGTTTTAACACAGCTATCTGTGCAACAGCTTCTGCATTTCTTTTCAATAATAGCGATCTGATTCCATCTGCTTTATAAGACGTTAATTTCAAAGAATTGTAATCTTTGTAATCAGGTAATCCTGTATAGTAGAAAATTGAATCGCCACCTGAAAGAACCAAGGTTATTGCTTCTGAAGCCTTAACCTTTACTTTATCATCTTGAGTGACTTTAGGGTCATTACTCGGCATATTGATTTCCATCGTTTGAGGCTTGCTCAATGAGGTACACAACATAAAGAAAGTAATCAACAACATGTTCATATCCACCATGGGAGTAAAATCCACGTGAACACTTATTTTCTTTTGTTTACTTCCGCCTTTTTTCTTTCCGCCACCTTCGTTTGTTTGTAATTCAGCCATACTTTTATATTTTATTTAGCAGATTCAACTTTTAAAGATGTTATCAGGTTATATCTATTTTCTCTTAAATCCTGAAGAGAAGTCATTACATCCTTAATTACTTTGTAAGGCGTGTTAGAGTCCGCTTTGATAGCAATTCTCAATTCTTCATTTGTAGCTCTCGCAGCTTTAATCCAAACTTTAAATTGATTATCTGTACTATCAGTCGGAATACCATAATCTTTTAGAATAGCATCTTGCTTATCGCCTGGTAGAGCCAAATAAGCTTTCATACTTTTCATTGGGACGCCAAAAGTTTTTTGAATTTTAAACTTTTTTATTTCATCTGGAGTAAACGTTACTCCAAGATCCTCGCCCACTTTATTCAAGGTATTTACCATATCTTCTTGTTTATCCATACTCATAAATACCTTTCCCGTAGGATCAATCAATATCTGTAAGATATTAGTATCAGGTATTTTGATTTCGGATACAGACCCCGGGGTAGTTACTTCAACTGGTTCTTTTTTCACGAACGTAGACGTTAACATGAAAAAAGTAAGCAGTAGTACAGTAACATCACTCATCGCGGTCATATCAATAAGAGTACTCTTCCTTGCTACTTTTACTTTCGACATAGCATTTTATGTTTTAGGAATGATTACTTGTGAGATGCTGCAAATGTTTGAACGATAGAGAAACCTACTTCGTCAATACAATACGTAATTGCGTCAATTTTACTTGTGAAATAATTATAAGAAACTACAGCTAAAGCACCAGTTGCAATACCAAAAGCAGTGTTAATCAAAGCCTCAGAAATACCTGCAGAAAGAGCTACAGAGTCAGTACCACCAGCACCTGCCAAAGAAGCAAATGATTTGATCATACCAATTACAGTACCAAGAAGACCCATCAAAGTACCTAATGTTACAATAGTTGCGATGATTGGTAGGTTTTGGCTCAACATTGGCAATTCTAATGCAGTAGCTTCTTCAACTTCTTTTTGGATAGCTAGAATTTGTTGTTCTTTAGATAAAGTTTTGTCTTCTTCTACTTCAGCATATTTGATCAAAGTAGATCCTAATACATTAGCAACAGAACCTTGTTGTTTTTCGCACAATACAGAAGCACCTTTAATGTCACCTTTAGACAAAGAAGCTTTTACATCAGCAACAAATTTTACTAATTTACCTTTTCCCTGAGCAGATTTGATTGCAAAGAAACGCTCAACGCTCAACGCCATTACTGTAAGTAACAAAGTTTGAATGATTGGTACGATAACACCACCTTTGTAAATCAAACCAAAGAAGTTTCCTTCAAGTGGGTGATTGTTTGGATCTCCGTTAACGAAGTTAGCAGGGTTACCTAACACAAATTTGTAAATACATACAGCAATTACAAGACACGCTGCAATAACTAAACCTGATGATTTAATACCAGTAAATTGTTTACTTTTTTTCGGTTGTTTTTGTTTGTTTTCCATAACGTTTTTTTTAATTTTTGATTATTTGATTTTTTGATTTAATAATTCAATATTTATTTCTTTTCAAATTACAGGCTTTAAACTACATCGATTTAATATCTACAATGTTTAAAACGCAGATTATTTAAATTTATTGGATATTTATCTTAATTATAGCGAAAATATTTGTGCTTATATTTATTCACTTTTCGTATCATTTTACAAAAACGAGTGCAAAAATAGCAACAAAAAAATAATTTACTATCGTTTTTGCAATTTTTATTTTGAAATTAAACCAAACACCTAGTTATCAACACCTATATGATCGAATTAATTTGGATTTTGTATTAATTTACGTAATAATATTTCATTTTTATTCTTACTGACCACAAATATAATCAATTCATTCACAAATTCAAGCCATTTAACATATACTTAATCAATAAAAAAACTTAATTAGGATTTATGAATAAAACGATGTTGAAATTTAAACACAGAACCGGCACAAAGATAGAGCCGACAATGCGACACAACATAATGATAATCAGATAAATAAATACAAACAACATATTGTTTAGTTAAACTTATGGAAAATAGGATCAAATCTGAAATATTAGTTTTAATTTTGCACCGTTGTTTAAACAACTATATACAAGCGAACCATTATGACCGAATTACATAACGATGAAGTTTTTAATATATTGACAGGCAAAATATCTTCTGCCATCAATAGAACATTCCTCCGTGCATTTACAAATCAGGGGATAGAGATTACCACCGAGCAATGGTCTGTCCTTGCCTGCTTGTGGCAAAAAGATAAAGTAACTCAACAAGCACTATGCAAGTTAACATCAAAAGACAAGCCAAGCATGACCCGGCTTATCGATAAATTAGAAAAAGCAAATCTGGTGACACGCGTTTCGGACCATTACGACAGAAGAATAAACCTCATTCACCTCACAGAAACCGGCAATGCTCTGGAGATGAAAGCAACAGAGATTGTAAACACCATTGCATCGAAAACATTGAATAATATATCGTCTGAAGAATTAAATACGGTAAGGAATGTACTAAAAAAAATCATTGTGAACTTAGATTGATTTTTTTACTTATATAGTTGCATACACAACTATTGTCCAATCAACATAATACAAACAAAAATACAAAAGGGATGAAAAAAAAATTATTAACCGCATTAAGCTTTATTGTGTGCTTTTCGGCATTTTCGCAGAAAGTATTACAACTAGAAGAATGCAGACAAATGGCACTGACTCACAATAAGAGTTTACAAATGGCTCAAGAGAGCATAATAGCTGCACGGGAAATGAAGAAAGCTGCATTTACACAGTTTCTTCCAAATTTCTCGGCAAATGGAGCATATACATGGAATCAAAAGAATATATCTATGTTGGCCGAAGATGCACTACTACCGGTTGGAACAAAGATGGCAGATGGCAGTTTCGGTTTTTCGCAGAGTCAGGTTTCTAACGGTTGGACAACGGTGAACGGACAAGCTACGCCACTTGATGCCAACAATCAACCATTCAACCCGAAAACAAATCCCGAGAAAATTCAGTGGAAAAGCTATGCACTTCTACCCAAAGAAGCGCTAGAATTTGATGTAAAGAACATTTTCGTCGGATCGATCGGTTTTGTACAACCGATATTTATGGGCGGGAAAATATTGGAACTTTATCATTTGGCAAAATATGGAGAAAACCTTGCAGTAGCACAAAAAGAAACCAAAGTAACCGAATTACTATTGGAAGTGGATGAGGCCTATTGGCGGGTAGTATCCGTGGAAAACAAGGTGGCGTTGGCCCGCGAATATCGCAACCTGATTGCAAAAGTAGATTCGAACGTTGCTATCATGATTGAGGAGGGAGTTGCTACAAAGTCGGAAGCGCTGAAAATAAAAGTAAAACTCAACGAAGCAGACATTGCAATGACAAAAGCCGAGGATGGTTTAAACTTATCGCGAATGGTATTGAACGAACTATGCGGAATTCCATTGGAAGAAGTATATAAATTAAGTGACACAGATGTGTTAAATGAAACAACAATAGCCAAAATAATTCCGATAGAGGAAGCCATTTCGAATCGACCTGAAATGGCGGCACTAAAACAAGTAGAAAACATGGCTATTTCGAATGAAAAAATAATGCTATCGCGCTTTATGCCAAACATAGGTCTTGCTGGTAATTATTTATTATCGAACCCTAACGTATATAATGGATACCAAAATAAAATTGGTGGTATGTTTAGCTTCGGGATTGTTGCCAATATACCTTTGTTCCATTTTGGTGACAGGTTTCACACATTAAATGCTGCCAAGTCGCAACACAAAATAGCAACATTAAAACTGGAAGAAACAAAAGAGAAAATGCAACTTCAGATAAAACAGACTTCATACAAAGTTATTGAAAGTCAGAAAAAAAGAAGTGCCACACAACGCAACATTGAACAAGCCGAAGAAAATCTTCGCTATGCCACAGAAGGTTTTGAAGCAGGAGTCATCACTTCCACCGATTTGCTTGGCGCACAAACCGCTTGGTTATCGGCAAAATCGGAAAACATAGATGCAAGCATAGATGTAAAACTATGCAATCTATACCTCGAAAAATCGCTCGGAACATTGAAAGCACCTACATTAAATAATATAAGCAAGTAAACTCATAAACAAATACACCACAATGAAAAAGAAGAATAAAGATTTAAGAACCGGACTAATTGCATTGATAATAGTTGTGATTTTAATATTCATCGTTGGCTTAATTATAAACAGACCGGAACCCATCATCATTCAGGGTGAAGCAGATGCTTCGGAAATACGCATCGCGGGCAAAATAACCGGACGTATCAACCAATTTAATGTAGAAGAAGGTTCGCAAGTACAGTTGGGCGACACTTTGGTAATAATTGACAGCCCTGAACTATCGGCCAAACTGGAACAAGCCAATGCTGCTGAAAACGCTGCGCAGGCCCAAAATAAAAAAGCGATAAAGGGAGCACGTAAAGAACAGATTATGGGTGCTTTTGAAATGTGGCAAAAAGCTCAGGTAGGTGTTGATATTTCCAAAAAATCGTACGATCGCGTTCAACGCTTATTCGACAAGGGAGTGGTTACTGCTCAAAAACGTGACGAAGCAGAAGCACAATACAAAGCTGCAGTGGCAACTGCTAATGCTGCAAAATCGCAATATGACATGGCGAAAAATGGTGCCGAAAGTGAAGATAAAGAAGCAGCACTAGCACTAGTTGACAGAGCAAAAGGAGCTGTAAACGAAGTGAAATCGTATTTCAAAGAAATAACCCTTACATCGCCTATCAACGGAGAAGTAACCGATGTATATCCAAAACGGGGTGAACTGGTTGGAGCGGGTGCCCCCATAATGAGCATTGTAGACCTAAACGATATTTGGTTTACATTTAATGTTCGCGAAGATTTACTCGGCGAACTTAAAATGGGAAAAACATTCAAGATAAAAGTTCCTGCATTGGAGAATCAGATTGTGGAGGTAAAAGTGACTTATATCAAAGCACTTGCATCGTATGCAACCTGGAAAGCAACGAAAACAACCGGACAATTTGACGTAAAAACATTCGAAGTAAGAGCACGACCAACGGCGAAAGTAGCAAACCTCCGTCCGGGAATGACAGCATTGTTTGAAGAAACAGTAAAATAAAAACGAACACATCTTCTTCAACAAAAGGAGAGTTAACTAAAACAACATGTCAAACAACTTTTCTATAGCATTTGCATCTACGCTAAAGCGGGAACTGAAACGAATGGTCAGTCGACCTATTTATTTCATTTCAACTTTCGTTATTATGACGTTTTGCTATGTTTTCTTCCTGACCTTTTTCAACGAAGGGCAACCTAACAAAATGCCTATCGGAGTGGTAGATTTGGATAATTCATCCTTGTCGCGTCAGTTTGCACGAAATCTGGAATCGACACAGCAGGTTAAAATTGTGATGCACCTCAACAGTCACAAAGAAGCACGCGAAGAAATGCAACTGGGTAACATTTACGCATTCGTGGAGATAAAGCACCATTTTGCCAATGATGTCATCTCCAACAGGAGACCGCCCATTACATTTTATATAAACGATGGTTATTTGATAGCCGGTTCGCTCATAGCAAAGGACATAACCTATATGAGTGCGGCTACTTCCATTGGGATGCAACGAAAAATATTAAGAGCAAAGGGAATAGACGAAGCCCGAATAAAAGGAATTATTCAACCGATAGCGATGGACACACACCTGATTGGAAATCCGTGGGCAAATTACGGAACCTATCTACTAAATGTAATTTTACCGGGAATGCTACAAATAATGGTTTTAATGATGACCGTTTTCCCCATTGGTGTGGAATACAAAGAACGCACTACGCGCGAATGGCTCGATGGCTCCGGTAATGCTATGCTTCCGGCATTAGTGGGGAAATTATTGCCTTACACCATCATTTTCACTATCCTGGGAGTAATTGGCAATATACTGCTTTACAAATATATGCACTATCCGCTGAATTCCGGTATCGGTTGGATGTTTCTGACCACTTTCTTTTTGGTTCTATCATCGCAAGCTATTGGGATATTGTTTATCGGAATTACGCCGGTACTTCGTGACGGAGTTACTTTTGCAGGACTTTTTGGGACGCTGGGAATTACATTTGCCGGATCTACATTTCCTATCGAGCAAATGCCAGCCGCTACACGAATATTGAGTGATTTATTTCCGATCCATCATTATTTCAATATATATGTAGATCAGGCCCTGAATGGAGTTGAAATTCATCATTCGTTTATTTCCTATATTGCCATGCTTTCATTTATGATTTTACCGTTGTTCGTCTTTTTCCGACTTAAAAATGCGGCCATCAGTCAAAATTACCCAACTAAATAAGTTACAGAATGAGTACTCCAAATAAAATGTCCAAGCACCGAAAATTTATCTCCATACTTAAAGATACATTAAACGTGCTAAAAATAGAGTTCCGCACGTTATTTAAAGATCGTGGTGTGGTTATCATGCTGGTATTGGCACCCCTCGCCTACCCTATACTTTATTGCAGCCTTTATAAAAATGAGACATTGATAGATGTACCGATTGCTGCAGTGGATTGTTCACGCAGTCAGGAGTCGAGAGAGCTGCTAAGACATATCGATGCCACGCAAAACGTTGAAATTGAAAGCAGGTTCAGCACATTAGCGGAAGCAAAAGAGGCTTATAATGACAAAAAAGTGCATGGTGTTGTGTATATCCCTGCCGATTTCAGCAAAAAATTAGCTGCCGGCGAGCAAACAACAGTTTCGATCTACTGCGACATTAGTAGTTTTATGTACTACCGAATTATCAATCAAGCTTGTAGCAATTGCATACTGGCAATGAGCAATCAGGTTCAAATAGAAAGACTGAATGCCAATGGTATAACAGGACAAGCCGCTACTATTATTTCCAGTCCGATTCCCTACAATGGCGTGATACTCTACAATGAAGGAGCGGGTTTTGCCAGTTTTCTAATGCCTGCCATTCTTATTCTTATCATCTTTCAAACGCTTTTTCTTGGTATCGGGATGATAGCAGGAACATCGAGAGGAGAAAACCGTTTTCATGTTCTTGTAAGTTCATCAGTTCACAGAGGAGGAACATTGAGAGTAATTATTGGTAAGAGTATTTGTTATTTTGTGATGTATGCAGCCTGGTCTTTTTTCATTTTATCCATCATCCCCCGACTGTTTAACTTGCCACATATCGGAATTCCGGCTGATGTTATGATGCTTATGGTTCCATTTCTCTTAGCGACGATTTTTTTCTCTATGACTGTATCGGTATTTCTTCCACACAGAGAAACAGGCATGGTCATCTTTATGTTTATGACCCTTATACTTCTGTTTTTAAGCGGAGTATCGTGGCCACAATCCAACATCAATGGATTTTGGAGAGCCTTTGCCTGGATATTCCCATCCACTTCGGGCGTTCAGGGCTATATAAAAATAAATACGCTTGGGGCAGATTTGCATCATATATCCTTCGAATACTTCAGTCTGTGGATTCAGTCCATTGTCTATTTTGGCACTACCTGTTGGGCTTATCACTGGCAAATAAAAAAGAGTAGCAAATCAGCCGAACAGCAAGCCGAACAGTTTGAAACAGTATAATTATCAGATACACTTTTTAAGATAGAGCTAAACAACGAATGTCATTTATTGGCAATTACTGTTTAGCTCTATCCTTTTCCTCACATTCGGATTCTCCCTTTTCAACGGGCTTAAAGCGCATTCTTGGAAGCATAGTCGATAAAAAGTTCACGCAAAAACATTAATATACTATAATATATCATAATTTCAATTAACATTAATTGAAACTGAAAATTATAGTCAACTGATTTTCTTCATTTTAATCGAATTGCAACCTCGAGATTACAAAAATACGCAGACCGGCTTCTGAATGGATTTTAACCCGAAAAAAGTCTGTAGTTAGAAAAAAAAGTTGTTCCTTTGCACGGTTTTTTAGGCAAATTAAATTCATTCATTATATATGAGCAGTTTATCGCTATTTCTAGTAGTTCTACTAACAGGACTAACGTTGGTTATTGCCGGTTTAGGCATAGCTATTTTATTAGCACCATCATCATTCAATCTCCAAAAAGGTGAACCATACGAATGTGGAATTCCAACACATGGTACATCATGGATGCAGTTTAAGGTAGGATATTACCTTTATGCTATCCTTTATCTGATGTTTGATGTGGAAGCAATTTTCCTATTTCCTTGGTCTACAGTCGTTCGCGATTTAGGAGTTCAGGGATTGTATAGTATTGTATTTTTCATAGTTATTCTTGGTTTAGGTTTAGCCTATGCATGGAAGAAAGGAGTATTGAAATGGATGTAAAAAATATCGATATAAAAGGAATTCCGTCGTCTGAATTTAACGACAATGAATACCTTGAAAATTATGTGAAAGAACTCGAAGCCAACGGCGTCAATGTTGTTCTAAGTAAATTGGACGACATGATCAATTGGGGACGTTCTAATTCTATATGGCCGTTAATTTATGCTACCAGCTGTTGTGGTATTGAATTTATGTCAACCGCTGCTGCTCACCACGACATTTCGCGTTTTGGTATGGAGGTTACCCGTAACAGTCCACGTCAAGCCGATTTAATGATTGTGGCCGGAACTATGGTTCATAAAATGGCTCCACTTATTAAACGTGTTTACGACCAAATGGCTGAACCTAAGTATGTGATTGCTATGGGTGCATGTGCTATTTCGGGTGGTCCGTTTGTAAACTCATACCACGTGGTAAATGGCGTTGATCAAATTATTCCGGTTGATGTTTATATTCCCGGTTGCCCTCCCCGCCCTGAGTCGCTATTTTACGGCTTGATGCAATTGCAACGCAAAATTAAATTGGAAAAATTCTTAGGGAATAAAAAAAGATAAGACGACAGTCGCCAGTCTGCAGATGCAGGCTGATAACTTTGATTTTCAACACCTAATAGATATTTATAGACACTTTAAATAAAACCGGGACTTGTGACTGTTGTCCTTCGACTGGTGACTTTATAAAAGAAATGGAAAACATAAAAAAGGTAATTCTAAATACTGTACCTGAAGCCGTAATTGAGGATAAAAAAATTCTTACGGTTACAGTAGAACCAAACAAACTGCACCAATTAGCTAAAGCATTGCGCGACAACACCGCATTGCCTTTTGACATGTTGGTAAAATTGATTGGAATGGATTGGGGCGAAAAACTGGGTGTTATTTACCTACTTGCTTCGTCAACAGACCTTTCGAAAGAAATCGTTTTGAAAACAGGAACTGCTGACAGAGAAAATCCTTTGTTGTACACAGTTACCGATTTATTCGAAACAGCGCATTTCAACGAGCGCGAAGTTTATGCCTTGTTGGGTATCCGGTTTATCAACAATCCTGATATGCGTAAGTTCTTCCTGAACAGCGATTGGGTAGGTTATCCATTGCGTAAAGATTACGATGCTAATCCGGAGTTGAACAAACTATCGTTGGAAAGTAAAGATATAATTGACATTGCACCACGCATCATGGAAGTTGATGGCAAGTTGGTGGAAGAGACTGTAAATATATTTGCTGAAGATGATTACATTATCAATATCGGACCTCAACACCCTTCTACTCACGGTGTAATGCACTTCCGTACATCATTGGACGGTGAAATAGTGAGGAAAATCGATGTTCACAGTGGATATATTCACCGTGGAATTGAAAAACTGAGCGAAAATCTTACTTACCCACAAATACTTCACTTCACCGATCGTTTAGATTATCTTTCGGCAAATATCAATCGCCATGCATTGTGTATGTGTGTTGAAAAAGCGGCTGAGATTGAAGTTCCAGAACGCGCACAATATATCCGTACCATCATGGACGAGTTGAATCGTATCGACTCTCACTTGTTGGCATGGGCTTGTCAAACCAACGATTTGGGTGCAACAACTGCCTTTATCTACGGAATGCGTGAACGTGAAATCATTCTGCACATTTTTGAAAAGACTTGTGGTGGACGTTTAATTATCAATCAAAATGTGATTGGTGGTGTAATGTTCGACATTTATGCTGATTTCCAAAAAGATGTAAAATCATTTATTCCTTATATGCGTGAGAAACTGGTTGAGTACGACCGTTTCTTCTCACACAACGTAATTGCATTGGGACGTATGGTTGGTATTGGTGTAATGTCGAAAGAAGATGCTATCTCTTATGCTGTAACCGGTCCTGCCGGTCGTGGTTCAGGCTGGTCGTGCGATATTCGTAAACACCAACCTTATTCAATGTACAGCAAAGTTGACTTCAAAGAAGTAATCCGCACTGAGGGTGATTCGTATGCCCGTTATATGAACCGTTTGGACGAAATTGAAGAGTCATTGCATATTATCGAACAATTGATTGACAATATCCCTGAAGGCGAAGTACTTGCTAAAACAAAAGCAATTATCAAACTTCCCGAAGGAGAATACTTCCAACGTATTGAAGCATGTAGAGGTGAATTTGGTGTATATATCGAAAGCCGTGGTGACAAAACACCTTACCGCATGAAATTCCGTTCACCTTCAATGGCGTTAGTTTCGGCAATGCCACTGATTTGTAAAAACGAAAAAATATCCGACTTTATTGGTATTGGTGGTTCTATGGACTACGTAATTCCGGATATCGACAGATAAACGGTTATTCAGCCCCAAGGCTAAAAACGAAAGATTTCAGAACAGAAAACTATATAAAATCAAGGCCGATTACACTAAACTGGAAGTCGGTGACATTAGAAAACAAAATATATGTTGTCAAATTATTCACAACCATTAGAATTTACAAAGCTCTTAGGCTGGTTAGACACAACTCTTAAAGCTAATATGCCTGAAGTTTGGGCAAATTTAATCGAGTTTGTTATTGTGGCCGTTGCCTTTTTGACTGCTTATGCAGTAATTGCGTTGATTCTTATTTATGCCGAGCGTAAAATTACAGCTTTTTTCCAAGCGCGTTTTGGTCCGAATCGTGTAGGTAAATACGGTATTTTCCAAAGTGTTGCCGATATGATCAAAATCTTATTAAAAGAGATTATTCATATCAACAATGTTGATAAGTTCCTTTTCTACGCAGCGCCATTCTTTATGATTGTGGCTTCGATGCTTACTTTTGGAGCTATTCCTTTTGGAAAAATGTTGCATGCTGTTGATTTCAACATTGGCGTACTTTACGTTACTGCGGTATCTTCGCTTGGTATTATTGGTGTGCTTTTGGCCGGATGGTCGAGTAATAACAAATACTCAATGATTGGTGCTATGCGAAGTGGAGCTCAATTTGTAAGCTACGAGTTATCTGCCGGTTTTGCATTGATGACCATCGTTGTTCTAACAGGTACAATGTCATTTTCGGAAATGATTGCTAAACAGGAATTTTGCTGGAACATTTTCAACGGTCATATTTCTTCGATTGTAGCATTTGTTATCTATCTGATTTCAGGACATGCTGAAACGAACCGTGGACCTTTCGATTTACCGGAAGCAGAATCGGAATTAACAGCAGGTTATCATACCGAATACTCAGGTCTTCAATTTGGATTCTTCTACCTGGCTGAATACTTAAACATGTTTATCATTGCTTCTATTGCCACTACGGTATTTTTGGGTGGTTGGATGCCAATTCAAATTCATGGTTTAGACATTTTTAACCAATTCATGTGGTATATTCCTTCATATGTATGGTTCTTTGGAAAAACAGCAGTTTTAATCTTCCTGAGCTTGTGGGTTCGTTGGTCATTCCCACGTTTACGTATCGACCAACTGTTGAACCTCGAATGGAAATACCTGTTGCCAATTAATCTGGTAAACATTCTGGTGATGGTCATACTTGTTTTATCCGGACTAACATTGACCGATTTATTTCCAAGTTTATTCTAATAAGTAAAGCTAAGAAATAAGCAATTTGCATATTATCACATTGAAAAGACATTATATAAAATGGAATCTATATTAAAATATTTTAAAGGTTTATTCACTGGTATCAAGTCATTGCTCTTCGGAATGAGCGTTACCTGGAAAGAGTTGTGGACTAAGAAAGTGACACAGCAATATCCTGAAAATCGTGACACATTGGTTATCTCTGATCGCTTTCGTTGCGAATTGACCATGCCACACGACGATAATAACGAGCACGCTTGTACAGCTTGTGGTATTTGCCAAATGAATTGCCCTAACGGCACTATTTCAGTTCTTTCGAAAATGATTGAAACAGAAGATGGCAAAAAGAAAAAGATTCTTGATACTTACACTTGGGATTTGGGTATGTGTACCTTCTGTAATCTTTGTGTAATCACATGTCCTTCGGATGCCATCAAATTCAATAATCAGTTTGAAAATGCAGTATTTACCCGTAGCAAACTGGTTCAAACATTGAATCACGAAGGATCGAAATTGAGAGATAAAAAGAAAGACGTGAAACCCGCAGAAACGAATGCTTAATAGATAAAGCAGATTTCATAATTAAAATAAAACAAGTCCGGAGTCATTAGACTGTTGACCGGCGACATAAGATTATGGCACAACAAATCATATTTTTCATTTTAGCGGCAATGATTGCTGTTTTCTCTGTACTGGCAGTTACTTCAAAACGCATTATTCGTTCAGCAACCTATTTACTCTTCGTATTATTGGGCACTGCAGGATTGTATTTATTGTTAGGATATCATTATCTCTTCGCCGTTCAAATAGCAGTATATGCCGGTGGGGTAATGGTGTTGTTCATTTTCGCGATCCTTCTTACCAACCGTCCGGGTGAAAACGTAAAAACGGAACGTAAAGACCGACGCATCGCAGCAGGTATCACTTCGCTGGCAGGTTTGGCATTTTGCGGACACATCATTTACTGGAACGTGAACAAAATGTATACACTTGTGGTACCTGCCGAACAAAAAATCCAGGACATTGGACTTACCCTGATGGGGACAGATAAATACCAATACCTGCTTCCATTCGAGTTTATCAGTGTATTGCTGTTGGCTTGTATTGTGGGTGCTATTATGATTGCACGTAAACGATAAAAACTAGTAAACAAGTAGAAAAGTAAACGAGTTGACTGCTGTCAACTGTCAACTAATAACTATCAACTAAAAATATATGGGTGATTTATTTATAAACTTTTTTTCAAATCCAGTGCCAATGGAAGCGTACTTAGGTGTAAGTCTAATTATGTTTTTTGCTGGAGTGTATGGCTTTTTGTCACGAAAAAGCTTACTGATGATTTTAGTATCAATAGAATTAATGCTAAATGCTGCAGACATCAACTTCGTAGTTTTCAATCGCTACCTGTATCCGGGGCAAATGGAAGGTTTCTTCTTCACGCTTTTTGCCATTGCGATTGCAGCTTGTGAAACAGCCGTAGCAATTGCCATTATTATCAACATTTACCGTAATTTGACCAGTGTTGAAGTAGGTGAATTGGACGAGATGAAAGAATAGTTTTATTAATTGATAATTAATAATTCACAATTTATAATTAGAGAATATGCAATATACATTATTAATAGTTTTACTTCCCCTCATTAGTTTCATTGTTTTGGGATTAATGGATTCGAAATGGAAGCCGCAAGTTGCCGGAATTATCGGAGCTACTGTTTTGGGTATTATCACCCTACTTTCGTATATCACAGCTTTCGAATATTTTTCGTTCCACAAAATCAATGGTGTTTACGAAAAATTGATTCCAATGCATGTAGAATGGATTCGTTTCACTCAGTATCTACACATTGACCTGGGTATTTTACTTGACCCGATTTCAGTGATGATGTTGGTGGTAATTACCACGGTTTCGTTGATGGTAAACATCTACAGTTTGAGCTACATGCATGGCGAAAAAGGATTTCAACGTTACTATGCGTTCCTTTCTCTCTTCACTTTTTCAATGTTGGGATTGGTAGTAGCTACTAATATCTTTCAAATGTATCTCTTCTGGGAATTAGTAGGTGTTTCATCATACTTATTAATTGGATTTTATTACACAAAACCTTCGGCAGTAGCTGCATCAAAAAAAGCATTTATTGTTACCCGTTTTGCCGATTTAGGCTTCCTTGTAGGTATTTTATTCCTTTCGTTCTACACTAAAACGTTCGATTTCGGTGTTCTGACTTCGGGCAATGCAAGTGTTTTTGCCAGTACAACAGGCGTATCATTTATGGGTCTATCGGTAATGAGTTGGGCAATGGGTCTAATTTTTATCGGAGGTGCAGGTAAATCGGCCATGTTCCCTTTACATATTTGGTTACCGGATGCAATGGAAGGTCCTACTCCGGTTTCGGCATTGATCCATGCCGCAACTATGGTTGTGGCAGGGGTTTACTTAGTTGCTCGTCTATTTCCGGTTTACGAAGTTTACGCACCTGATGTTTTACATGGAATTGCTTACGTAGGTGCATTTACTTCACTTTTTGCAGCGGTTATTGCTTGCGTTCAAACAGATATTAAACGTGTATTAGCGTTCTCAACCATTTCTCAAATTGGTTTCATGATGGTGGCACTTGGAGTATCGGGTTACGGTAGTCACGAAGGACTAGGATATATGGCTTCTATGTTCCACTTGTTTACACACGCCATGTTCAAAGCCTTGTTGTTCCTTGGAGCCGGTTCGGTTATTCATGCTGTACATAGCAATGAAATGAACCATATGGGCGGACTTCGCAAATATATGCCTATCACCAACTGGACATTCCTTATTGCATGTTTGGCTATTGCAGGTATCCCTCCATTCTCAGGATTCTTCAGTAAGGACGAAATTCTTTCGGCTTGCTATGAATTTAGCCCATACATGGGAGGGGTTATGACTTTCATTGCCGGTTTGACTGCATTTTATATGTTCCGTCTATATTTCAATATATTCTGGGGTAAAGAACACAAACATGCTCATACTCCACACGAATCACCTTTTGCAATGGCCTTCCCATTGGTTTTCTTAGCATGTGTAACAGTTGTAGCTGGATTTATTCCTTTTGGCCACTTTGTTACCAGTGATTTGGCTAATTATGATATCCATTTAGATTATACCGTTGCTGGAATTAGTGTTGGTGTAGCTATTTTGTCTATCGCACTAGCTACTATCATGTACCGCAAAGAAAGTGAAGTTCCAAAGAAACTGGCTACTACTTTTGCAGGATTGCACAAAGCTGCAAGCAGTCGTTTCTATGTTGATGAAGTATATATTTTTATCACTAAGAAAATTATTTTCAATTTGATATCAACGCCTATCGCCTGGTTCGACCGTCACATTATCGATGCTACCATGGATGGTTTTGGTGGAGTTACGCAATGGACTTCATCAAGAATTAAAAGTTTCCAATCGGGTCAGGTACAACAATACGCCTATGTATTCTTATTAGGAACACTTTTTATTGCAGCATTGGTTTACTTTATTCATTAAACGAGTAGACAACTCAGATTACTTAACACAATTCAACAGTTCAACGATTTATTAAATATTCAGATATGAACTTTTTATCCTTATTCGTTCTCATACCAGCTTTAATGATGATGGGCTTATTTGTTTCCAAAAACAGGAAGCAAATCCAGTTTGTCATGGCTACAGGAGCTATTCTTTTGGTAATCATGTCAGCCGCAGTAACCTATATGTATCTTACTGAGCGTGCTGCAGGTAATTTGGCTACTATGCTTTTTACAGCTGACACCGTTTGGTATGCTCCTTTCAACATTCACTATTCCGTTGGTATAGATGGAATTTCGGTAGCCATGTTGTTACTTTCGTCTATCATTGTTTTCACAGGTGTATTTGCTTCATGGAAAATTGATCCGCTACCAAAAGAATTTTTCTTATGGTACAGCCTTTTATCTATCGGAGTATATGGTTTCTTTATCTCTGTGGATTTATTTACCATGTTTATGTACTACGAAATAGCTCTGATTCCAATGTATTTGCTTATTGGTGTTTGGGGTAGCGGTAAAAAAGAATACGGTGCTATGAAACTTACCCTTATGCTTATGGGTGGTTCGGCTCTTTTACTTGTGGGAATCCTGGGTATTTACTACCAATCGGGGGCTACAAGTATGAATATTTTAGAAATATGTAAAACAAACATTCCTATTCAGGCACAATACTATCTCTTTCCACTTACGTTTATGGGATTTGGTGTACTTGGTGCTATGTTCCCTTTCCATACATGGTCTCCTGATGGTCATGCCTCCGCTCCTACTGCAGTATCTATGCTTCACGCAGGAGTATTGATGAAATTGGGTGGTTACGGTTGTTTCCGTGTTGCTATTTATTTAATGCCACAAGCAGCTCACGAATTATCATGGATTTTCCTTATCCTTACCGGTATTAGTGTAGTTTACGGAGCTTTCTCTGCCATTGTTCAAACTGACTTGAAATATATCAATGCTTATTCTTCAGTAAGTCACTGTGGATTGGTACTCTTTGCAATTTTAATGTTGAACCAAACAGCTATGACAGGTGCAGTAATGCAAATGTTATCTCACGGTTTGATGACAGCACTTTTCTTTGCTTTGATTGGTATGATTTACGGAAGAACACATACACGTCTTATCACCGAGATGGGTGGGTTAATGAAAATTATTCCATTCTTTGGTGTGAGTTACGTTATTGCCGGTTTGGCTTCATTGGGTTTACCTAGCTTAAGTGGTTTCGTTGCTGAAATGACGATTTTTGTTGGTTCATTCCAGGAAACAGATACTTTCCACCGTGTATTGACTATCGTAGCGTGTACCTCAATTGTAATTACTGCAGTGTACATTTTACGTGTGGTAGGTAAAATTTTATATGGTGCTGTTCAAGACAAACATCATGAACATTTAGATCCTGCTACATGGTACGAACGCCTTTCGGTAGTAACACTTATTGTAGCTATTTTCGCAGTTGGGTCAGCTCCATTCTGGATTTCGAGCATGATCAGCGATAGTGTGATGCCTGTTATTACACAATTAGCTAAGTAAAGACCCCTAAATCCCCTAAAGGGGACTTGAACCAAGTTTATAAAAAATAAATTCACATAAGACAGTTGACTGGAGACAAGAGACTGTAGACTAAAGACAAAAATATGGATTACAGTAGTTTTTTACAAATGAAAGAAGAGTTTTCGCTCTTGGCAGTGATGGTTTTCCTTTTGGTTTACGATATATTTGCCAGTGAAAAAGCACTTCGGTATTTTCAACCAATAGCTTTGGTATTGTTTGCAGCACACACTTTGCTCAACTGCGTACCCCGTGAAGCATTCGAAGTGGCCGGTGGCATGTTTCAATATGTACCCATGCAAACGTACGTAAAAACCATTCTGAATGTTGGTACCTTGATTGTATTACTTCAGGCACACAAGTTTCTGAATGAAGACACTAACCGTATCAAACGTGGTGAATTCTATTTCCTTACTTTCTCTACCTTGTTAGGAATGTATTTCATGATTTCTGCCGGCAACTTCCTGATGTTCTTCATTGGACTTGAAACAGCTTCTATCCCAATGGCTACATTAGTTGCTTTTGACAAATACAATAAAAAATCAGCCGAAGCGGGTGCTAAATATATCTTATCGGCGGTATTTGCTTCAAGTATATCATTGTTTGGTATGTCCTTGATTTACGGGACAACTGGTACATTGTACTTCAATGATATTGCAGTACTTTTTACAGGAACTCCACTTCAACTATTGGCATTTGTACTTTTCTCAGTAGGGTTGTTCTTTAAAATATCATTGGTTCCTTTCCATCTCTGGACTCCGGACGTTTACGAAGGTGCTCAAACAAATATCACCTCTTACCTTTCAGTTATTTCAAAAGGTGCGGCTGTATTTGTATTGTTCACGCTGTTGGTGAAAGTATTTGTACACATTATCGCCGACTGGCAACCAATTTTGTACGGACTTGCTGTGGTAAGTATCACTGTGGCCAACTTATTTGCTATTCGTCAACAAAACCTGAAACGATTCCTTGCATTCTCATCTATATCACAAGCCGGTTATATACTTCTGGCTATCATAAGCGGAACTGCTTTAGGTATGGCTTCATTGGTTTATTTTGTACTTGTGTACATGTTCTCCAACCTTGCTGCCTTTGGTGTAATTTCGGTTATTGAACAAAAGAGCAAAAAGATTTTGATGTCGGACTATAATGGTTTGTACCAAACAAATCCAAAATTGAGCTTTGTGATGATGATCGCATTGTTCTCATTGGCAGGTATTCCTCCATTCGCAGGATTCTTCAGCAAGTTCTTTATCTTCTCCGCTGCAGTACAACAAGGATTTTACGTTTTAGTTTTCATTGCTTTATTGAATACTATTATTTCACTTTACTACTATTTATTGGTGGTGAAAGCTATGTTTATAAATGCCAACGAAACTCCTATCGAGACTGTAACCAGCGATGTACCTGCTAAAATCAGCTTTGTACTTTGTACTGTTGGTATTTTGGTAGTTGGATTGATTAGCACTATCTACAGTCAAATAGCCGTATTCAGTTTCGGAATATAAAACGACACATAATTAGTCAACTGACTATCAAAACCCGCTGCAAGTAAATCTTGCAGCGGGTTTTTGTTTAAAACATTCTTATCAACTTAAATCTTCTTACTACCTTTGCATCTCTAATTATAAAAACAACAAAAATGACATATCTCCGCAAACCAGAATGGTTGAAAACTAAACTACAAACAAATCCCCAGTTTGTGCATGTTCACAATATCGTCAAAGAACATGGCTTACATACCATTTGCACAAGTGGCAAATGCCCTAACATGAGCGAATGCTGGAACAAAGGAACAGCTACCTTTATGATTTTGGGAGAAATCTGTACCCGCTCCTGTGCCTTCTGCAATGTAATCAGTGGACGTCCATTGGCAGTTGATCCGGCTGAACCTTTAAAAGTAGCCGAGTCAATCAAATTGATGAACCTTAAACATGCCGTTGTAACATCAGTCGACCGTGATGATTTACCCGATGGTGGAGCAGCACATTGGGGTGCAACCATACGAGCTATAAAAACAGTAAATCCGAACACTACTCTGGAGGTTTTGATACCTGACTTTGATGGAAAAACAGAACTGATTGATATAATTATTGCAGAAAAACCAAATATTATTTCTCATAATTTAGAGACTGTTCGAAGATTAACCACCGGAATTCGTACTAAGGCTCAATACGACACAAGTCTTAGCGTATTAGCGCATATTGCTACAAAATCTGTAGTAGCAAAAACAGGGATCATGCTCGGACTAGGTGAAACTGAGGAAGAAATACTAACCCTGATGGACGATGCATTAAAGAGTGGCTGTAGCGTATTGACCATCGGACAATATATGCAGCCGTCCCGTCATAACATATCCGTAAAGGAGTATATAACTCCCTCAAAATTTGAAGAATACAAACAAATTGGTTTGAAGAAAGGATTCAGGATTGTAGAAAGTGCTCCACTTGTAAGATCGTCTTATTGTGCCGAAAATCATGTGTAAAAGTATGGAAGTATAACCCGCATATTGGGAAAGAATTTTAAACATATCAAAACGAAAAGTCGACAACAAAATGATAAATTTTGTTGTCGACTTTTTTATTACGTTCAAATGTTATATTTTCATATCAATGAAAAATATTTATTAGCACTATTTTAATTTGTAAATTAAGTAAAACTTAGGAATGAAAGGGAGTTTATTTCATTTGTAATGATTACAAATGTGAAAGATATATAAATAATGGTGTAATTGTTAATAAAATAGCGGTTCAATAGTTTGTTATTTCAAAATATCCACTATATTTGCAAGTGAAATCTAGAACTAAATATTTAGATAGAGATCTTTGTTTTTCATTCTTCAGTATAGACAACTGACAATCATTTACTCGTTTCTATTTCAGAAATATTTTTCAACAGAATTCGTTTTAGTAGGTAACACGCCTAGTGTCGTTCGCTAGGTTTTATTAATTCACACATAAAACAATAAGGTATGAAAAACGTTCACTTTGAAAATGAATTGGTAGCGCTACAAAGTAATATGCGAAATTTCGCATTCTCGCTAACGTTAAATCGTGACGACGCAGAAGACTTATTACAAGAAACTACACTGAAGGTATTAGACAACCAAGAAAAATTTGTCGACAACGTAAACTTTAAAGGTTGGGTGTTGACCATTATGAAGAATATCTTCATTAACAACTATCGCAAAATTGTACGCAACCAAACAGTTGTTGACAGAACAGAAGATTTACATCACTTAAATCTTCCACAAAATTCAGGCTTCGACAGTCCTGAAGGCTCTTACGCGATTGGTGAAATTACCAACAGTATTGCTGCTTTTACCGACGAATATCGCGTTCCTTTCACTATGCATATTCAAGGATTTAAGTACGAGGAAATTGCGCAAACAATGAACTTGCCAATAGGAACTGTAAAAAGCCGTATTTTCCTGGCTCGCAAAAGACTTCAAGAACAATTGAAAGACTACCGTTACTAAGAAATTATAATACATAAAATTTAAAAGCCGAAGCTCAACCCTTCGGCTTTTTTGTTTAATTTTGTGCTAGATTACATCTAAGTCAATTAAAAGACACTCAACTTAGCACGCCAAAAAATGTTATATCAAAAAAAACATACTTTATGAATACTGCACTGGTAATGTTGGGGAGTAATAGTCATCCTGAACAAAATATAGAACTGGCAATAGAGAAGCTATCTCAATACTTTGAAATTGAGAAGCAAAGTTTGTTGGTTGAAACGAAACCGCATGGCAAACACTACATCGGCAACTTTCAAAATCTGGCCCTCAGAATACTATCGGAAGAAACCGCGGAGGAAACCAAACTGATTTTCAAAGATATCGAAAAAGAAATGGGCCGTAGTCCGGAAAGTAAAACAAAAGGGGTCATTCCTATCGACATTGATTTAATTATCTGGAACGAACATATAGTGCACAAAGATTACGAAAGATTCGACTTTGTGAAAAAATGCATAGACGAATTGAAAGATTAAAATATTCTGATAAAATATATAAGCAGAACGAATTCCAAAATTTAATTACTCCAACTACAGATTTTCTTCCATATCATTTTTCTAAGTTGCAGAATGCATTAAAAAAGTGTATATTTGCTTTCTTTCCCTGTTTACAAAACAAATACATTAACACGCTGATTATTATGAAACATTTCCCTGCATCAGAATTGATTATTAATAGCGATGGAAGTATTTTCCACCTGCATTTAAAACCGGAACAACTTGCTGACAATGTAATTCTGGTTGGTGATCCGGGCAGAGTGGCTTTGGTTGCTGCTTACTTTGACACGCAGGAATGCTCTGTTTCCAGCCGTGAATTTAACACCATAACCGGTACTTACAAAGGCAAACGCATCTCGGTGATTTCTACTGGAATTGGTACCGACAACATCGATATTGTAATGAATGAATTGGATGCATTGTCCAACATCGACTTAGAAACACGCACTGAAAAGAAAGCGTTCCGACAGCTAACCATCATTCGCATCGGCACTTCTGGAGGTATGCAACCGGAGATTCCACTGGGTAGCTTCCTTATTTCTGAAAAATCGATTGGGTTTGATGGTATGCTGAATTTTTATGCCGGACGCGACTCGGTGAGCGATTTGGCGTTTGAAGAATCGATGAAAGAACAGTTAGACTGGAATCCACAATGGGCGGCACCCTATGTGGTAGATGCTGACGAGGAACTGGTGAAACGAATCGGGAAAAACGACATGCTTCTTGGCACAACGATATCGGCAAACGGGTTTTACGGACCTCAAGGACGTGTGTTAAGAATAGACCTCGCCGATATGAAAATTAATGATAAAATTGAGAACTTCCGCTTCGGAAAATACAAAATTACCAACTACGAAATGGAGGGTTCAGCCATTGCAGGGCTTTCTAAACTAATGGGGCACAAGGCTATGACGGTTTGCTGCATTATAGCCAACCGCCGCGTGGAGGCTGCCAATACTGATTACAAACCTTATATCGAAAAACTTGTAACAACGGTTTTGGATAGAATTTAGAAAATGATAACCGACAAAACCAGCTATCGCTATTTTTTGGAACGAGATTTGATGGCTTACCAACTTAAGCATTTATCGTTTTACAACTATTGGCGGATGGACTGTTTGCGTTTTCAGCGTCGACTTCGGAGGATTGAATATCTTTACAATGCTTGCCACGGTAATCCTTTTTGCAAAATAGAACTTTTTTTGCTTGAAATTATCAATCATCGGTTGGCTACACGGCTGGGCTTATCTATCCCTAAGAATGTATTTGGTGCCGGGCTCTGCATTGTTCACTATGGAACCATAGTGGTTAGTCCAAAAGCCAAAATTGGAGATAATTGTCGGATTCATCCTTCCACTTCGATAGGTGAGTATAACGGCGCTCCAACGCTCGGGAACAATGTTTATATTGGTCCCGGAGCAAAGATATTTGGCGACATTACAGTTGGAAACAATGTGGCAATCGGAGCTAATGCAGTAGTAAATAAAAATATACCCGACAATGTAACGGTCGGTGGCATTCCTGCCAAAATCATTTCAGAAAAATCGTCTGTCGAGAGTGGCGTTTATCCCAAAAACTTTATAACACTAAACTAAAATGAACTCAACTACTACCATCACCGCCATATCAACAGCTCCCGGAGGGGGAGGCATTGCTGTCATCAGGGTATCGGGAAAGGATGCGATAAGTAACAGCAATCATATTTTCAGGCCGAAAAAGAAATCATTTTCGCTATTGGAGCAAGCAGCCAACACCATCAGTTTTGGGAGTATTGTCAATGCAAAAGAGGAAACGATAGATGAGGTACTCGTAGCTATTTTTCGCGCACCACATTCATTCACAGGCGAAGATGTGGTGGAGATTTCGTGTCATGGTTCGGTGTTTGTTCAACAACAAATTTTGCATCTGTTGCTCGAAAATGGTTGTTTGTTGGCGCAGCCCGGTGAATTTACCCAACGTGCCTTTTTGAATGGCAAAATGGATTTATCGCAAGCTGAAGCAGTGGCCGATTTGATTGCATCCACTTCAGCAGCTTCGCATCGCATGGCTATGAACCAAATGCGGGGTGGATTCTCTACAGAACTAATAAAACTTCGCACGCAGTTGCTCAACTTTGTATCGTTGGTGGAACTGGAACTGGACTTCAACGAAGAAGATGTGGAATTTGCAGACCGCAATCAGCTGAAAACACTGGCCACTGACATCGAACAGGTTATTGATAAGCTTTCGGACAGTTTTAAAGTCGGTAATGCGTTGAAAAATGGAATTCCGGTAGCATTGGTTGGCGAAACAAACGTGGGAAAATCCACTTTGCTGAACGTATTGCTAAACGAAGAAAAAGCCATCGTATCGGACATTCACGGCACCACGCGCGACGTGATAGAAGACTCGGTGATTATCAATGGCGTCACCTTCCGGTTTATTGATACGGCAGGGATACGCGACACGAAAGATAAGATTGAAAGTATGGGCATTGAACGTACTTATCAGAAAATAGAACAAGCATCGATAGTGCTTTGGATACTGGATTGTACGCAAGTGACTGAACATATCGAATGGCTTACCGAGCGAATTGCGAAACGTTCGGCAGGCAAAAAAGTGATATTGGTATTTAACAAAATAGACAAAATTGCCGAAGAGGAACGCGATGTTCTTAATCTACTTTTTGAGCAATTTGAAGGCGAACGAATTTATATTTCTGCCCGCGAACGTATCAATACAGAAGGACTTAAAAAAGCATTGATCCAAGCGGCTCAACTTCCCGAGATAACTTCCGCCGATGTGGTAGTGAGCAACATCCGCCATTACGAAGCATTGCAAAATGCTCATTCTGCAATTTGCCGTGTGATTGACGGAATAGAAATCGGAATTTCAGGCGATTTCTTGTCGCAAGATATCCGCGAGTGCATGCATTTCTTGGGCGAGATCACAGGTCAGATATCGAACGACGAGATATTGGGGAATATATTTGGGAAATTCTGTATCGGGAAATAATTAACCATTAAGAGCGATTATTTTTAATCAAAATAATCATAAAAGCCTTGTTTTTCAAGGCTTTTTTTATGTCGTCAAATAATCAAATTTAATCAAAACAAGTTGATATTACTTTCTTTTTTGTACCTTTGTTGTACCTCGAAAATATAAAATCAGAAAATATTCGAATTAATGCACACTTTAGTGCACATTTTTACACAATAGTACACGATGTTACACAATAGTATACAAAAATGGGCGAAATTATGAGTAGTAAATTTGTAGAAATACATAAAGTATGTCAATGGTGTGGAAGCGTTTTTATAGCTAAAAAACAAAACACACGATATTGCACACATACCTGTAACAGTAGGGCATACAAAGCGAATAAACGAATCCAAACAAAGACTCGGATTGAGAAAACAACTGATGAAATAATCAGGAATCAACCTATAGCAGACTTCAAAGACAGGGATTTTTTGAATTGCACACAAGCGGCGAAATTATTAGGCGTATGTAGAAAAACAGTATATAATCTAATTTACAATAAAAAACTTAGAGCAGTGCGAATTACAAGTCGCATCACTATAATTCGTAGAAAGGATATTGATGAACTTTTGGAAATATCAATACCCTACGAACCACAACAAAAAACCGATCCAAAACCGATTACAGATTTCTATACTCTAGAAAATATCACTTCTAAATATGGATTGAAGACACGTCGTATTTGGGATATAATAAAAGAAAAAAATATACCAACTCAAAAACTAGGCAAGAAAACATATATCAGTCAGAAACATATAGATAATTATTTCAAGAAAAATCCACCTCGTAAAAAAATATCACATGAGTGTAACACTTAGACAAAAACCAATTAAAGGAGGGAAAGAACAGTCATTGTATTTAGATTTTTATCCTGCAATCAAAAACCCTCAAACCGGGAAACTAACGAGACGTGAGTTTCTTAGTATTTATATTCAATCTAAACCAGTAACATCAGCCGAAAAGGAGTTAGTCAAAGAGAAAAAGGCCAAAGCTGAAGCTATGAAAGGATTAAGAGAGCTACAAATTATCAATGAGAAATATGATTTCATTGATAAGACACGCTTTAAAATGTGCTTTTTAGATTATTTCTATGATTTAGCAAAAGTTAAAGGTGATAAATGGATTATGGTCTACTCCCATTTCGTTAATTTTTCAAATGATAAATGTAGCTTTGGTGATTTAACGTCCGATTTATGTGATAAATTCAGGGAATATCTAATAAACGCCAATCAGTTAAAGAACAAAGACTATAAGTTATCTCAAAATTCAGCCTCCGCTTATTTTAGAACATTTAGAGCTGTTTTAAAAAAAGCATATCAAGATAGATATCTTAGAGAAAACATCAATGACTTTTTAGAAAGCATAAAAGAAACTGATGTAAAAAAAGAATATCTTACCCTAGCGGAAATAAAAATAATGGCGGAATCTCAATGTGAATTTCCAGTACTTAAATCAGCTGCACTATTCTCATGCCTTACTGGATTACGTATTAGCGATGTAATAAGTCTTGAATGGGAACACATAACACCTTCCCCATTAAATGGATTTTGCATTAGAAAACGAATACAAAAAAGTAAAAGAGAAGAAACAATCCCAATCAGTACCGAAACATTAGCACTTTGTGGTAAACGTGAGACCGGAATTGTTTTTAAAGGATTAAAAAGAACTATGATTAATGCACCTTTGAAAAAATGGCTTAAAGAAATTGGAATAACTAAGCACATAACTTTTCATTGCTTTAGAAATACAAATGCAACGCTATTAGCTGCATTAGGAGTAGACATTCTAACCATTCGATCCATGCTTGCTCATAAAAATATCAAAACAACTCAGTTATATGCTAATCCATCGGATGAAAAGAAAATTGAGGCGGCCAACGCGATAACATTATCATAACAATGTAAATCAAACGAGCAAAAACCGAGAAACATAAACATAAAAGTACCCACAATAAACAATACCAATGTATGAAATCATTTTCGACAATATATGTAATAGCACTAATCACATTATTATTTCCAATATTAACATTTACACTAAAAGATAACAGTATATACTTTGGAATAATTTCAATCATTTTTATTTTGATAGTTTTTATCATTATTGTCTTTCAAAGACAAGGGACTATTCTACAAACAAATTTTGACAACCAATTTAAAGAAAACAGTCTAAATACTATATGGCTATCAGAAAAAGAGAGAGAACTTAATTCCCAAATTAATGCCGGTTTAATATTCAAAAAAATCCGCATACATCAATTAGATCTCATTGAAAAAACATTACGTTCAGAACTAAAAGCATCAAGACTTACATTTATCGGAAACAAAATTGACTATTTAAGAGTAATAGAAGCTATGCATGCTCATTTTTTTAAAAATAACACAAAAAAAGATGTCATGTTAATTTTCGGAGACGTAATAGGAGACCATTTTGACAAGTACAACAGCAATTTACAAGGTCTCGATAAATGTAAAATGGATACGAATCTAAAAATATTCACTACACTAAGCAATATAATAGAAGCCAAGGTTAACAAAAATTAAAATTACAACAAAAGCATTATATAGTATACATATAGTATACAAAATACTTGATGAAAATCAATCACTTTTGTGCTCTAATCATTTAAACAATAAGAGTATGAATAAAAATGAAATTACGTTTGAGAGAATGCCTGAGGCTATTGCAACCATTCTTAGTGAAGTATCTAAAATAAGAGATCTTGTAGAAAAAGATCGAAAACCAACAGAGAAACGAAAACCAATGGATATTGACGAGGTTTGCGCTCTTGTTAAAAAAGCGAAACCAACGATATATGCTCTTGCTAGAAAAGGTCATATCCCTTGTTCAAAGACACATGGGAAATTATATTTTTTTGAAGATCAACTTATTTCCTGGATAGATGCTGGTAAGCGAAAAACAACCGCAGAGCTTAAGGCAGAAATAGAAGCCGAAACAAAGACAAACAAAACAAAGCGACCAACAAGAAGATACTGAGACGTGATAATTATGGAAAATAATATAACGGCTCAAAATGTCATCAATCAAGCAAAATGTCTTAGTGATAAACTGTCAGGGTCAGAATTTCCAATCTGGGTTCTTCCAATAAAAATACAAGAAATTGCAAGAGTTACGAGTGAATGTCTAGGTTATCCTTTAGATTTCATATCTTCTTCACTCTGCTTTGCAATGTCCGTAGCAATTGGGAATACCCATACCGTAAAAATAAAAGATGGATGGAGTGAATGTGCCATTCTCTACGTTGCAATAGTGGGGAAAGCAGGCACGAATAAAAGCCATCCTCTCAGTTTTGCAATGAAACCGCTTTTAGACCACGATGCGAACGAAAGCCGAAAATTCAAAGAATTATTTAAAACATATCAAGACACTATTTCTTTATCAAAAAAAGAACGTGAAGAGAGAGGGATATTCGAAACATCAGACCAACCTATTCAAAAGAAGTTTATCGTATCTGATATAACACAGGAAAGCCTTAGCTATATTCATGAGCAGAATAAGCGAGGAATCTGCTTGTACGTCGATGAGCTTAAGAGCTGGATCAATAATTTCAACCGCTACGCTAAAGGTTCTGAAGAACAGTTTTGGTTATCCGTTTTTAGCGGCAAGCCCATCATTATTGACAGACGCGGATTTACAAATTCAGTATCAATAAAAAGATCCTTCATAGGAGTTATAGGCAGCATACAACACGGACTCCTTAAGGATCTGGCAAAAGGTGATCGTAGCGATAGTGGATTTCTTGACCGTATTCTATTCGTCATTCCTCGAGACTTAAGAAAAAAGTATTGGAGTTTGCAAGACTTGCCATCACACATAACTCCTTTATGGAGTAATATCATGAATGAAATGATAAAGTTGAATTTTGCTGTCGACCAAAACGATGACCCTGTTCCACTAGAACTTCCTTTTGAAAGTCAAGCTAAGAAAAAACTTTATGAATGGCAGAGGCACAATACAGACTTGTGCAACAAGGAACCAAATGAAAAACTTGTTGGAATGTATAGTAAGCTAGAAATCTATGCCATAAGGTTCTGCTTGATAATTCAAATTATCAGATGGGTATGCAAAGAAGCTGATAAAGAGTGTATTGACCTGCAAAGTGTGGAAAGTGCCATTGAACTTACTGAATATTTTCGGACAAGTGCTAAAAATGTTCAGTTGATCCTAAACTCAACTATGGTTCTGGAAAATATGACATCAGATAAGATAAAGCTCTATGAAGCACTCCCCACAGACTTCGCTACTGCAGAAGGCGCTAAAATAGCAGGAGCTTTGTCATTCACAAAAGACGGCTTCAACAGATTCCTTAACGAAGCAAAAAATGGATTGCTGGATAACTACAGACATGGTCGATATAAAAAGTATATTTAGTCCACCCTCAAACATCCCAATTTTCCGCATTTTGAGACTCATCTAATTGACTATCAGGAATGTCAAAATGCGGTATTTTCCGCATTTTCCGCATTTTCAAATGAGTTTTCGTACTCAAAATGCGGAAAGTTGCATTTTGACCGCATTTTAAAATACCCATAACACACTGAACAATAGAGACGTAAATTTGAAAATGCGGAAAATTGGGATAATTCGGGAATAGAACAATTCAAAAACAAACAAAATGAAAACATATAGATTTACATTAGAAAAATACACCTCATCATGCAGGCATATTTGCCCGGAATGCAAACAAAAAAGATGTTTTGTAAGGTATATAGACAGTGAAGGTATAATTAGTTTTCCTGATTATATTGGTCGATGCAATAGGGAAGAAAAATGCGGGTATCATTTTACTCCAAAACAATACTTTGAGCAAAACCCATTAGACAATACAACAACACAAAATCACATGCTCAATAGAAAACTTGAAACCCGATTACCAATTGATCACCTACCAAAGACCACTGTTAAAGAAAGCCTTAAATACTACGATAAAAACTACTTATTTCAATACATGAGATCTCAGTTTGGAAGTATTATTACCCTAAATGTTTTTGCAAAATATCAAGTAGGGACTGCTAATTTTTGGAAAGGGGCAACAGTCTTCTGGCAGATAGACGAACTTGACAAAGTTCGAACTGGAAAAATTATGCTGTACAATCCGACAACAGGCCGAAGAGTAAAGCATCCACACAATCATATCACTTGGGTACACTCCATATTGCACAAAGAAAGATACAATTTAAAACAATGTTTCTTTGGCGAGCATTTACTAAAAAGTGACACCTCCTTACCTATAGCTATTGTCGAAAGTGAGAAAAGTGCAATTATTGCTTCATGCTATCTTCCTCAATACTTATGGATAGCAACCGGTGGTAAACATGGTTGTTTCAATACTGAGAATTTTGAAAATTTCATTGGACGTAAGGTTGTACTTTTTCCTGATCTTGGAGCAATTGAACTGTGGAAATTAAAAGCAGAGCAAATGCAGGAACTCGGAATTGAAATTATAATTTTTGATTATTTAGAATGTAATGCTACTGAAGAACAAATAAAGGAGGGATACGACATCGCCGATTTTTTATTGCAGATTAAGCCACAAGAAGCAATTATTCAAACCTTAATTGAAAGCAATCCAATACTTCAATATTTGATCGAGGATTTAGATTTAGAGATTGATATGAATTCAAGTTCATTTTTCCCTTAAGTTTATGAATTGCCCAAAATGGTTCAAAAATCAGAATAGCAAGTTTATGTTTCGAGTACTCGAAACCTTTTAAAATATCCCGTTGGTCTCGTTAAATAAAAACAAAAATGAATGAAAATATAAAAGGAGGCAGGCCTTCCAAAGAAATACATAGAAAACGGAAATATCAGGTCAATATAAAACTTATGACCGAAGAGTATTTCACCCTCAAAGCCCGAGCAAATGAAGCTGCATTACCGATCAACGACTTTGTTCGCAATTCTATTCAAAACAGCGTGGTAAAACAACGGCTTACACCTGAAGTGAACGACTGTATCAGAAAACTTAGTGGAATGGCAAACAATCTCAACCAAATAGCAAAGAGAGCAAATCAAGTTGGATATGAAGATATTAGAAATGAATATCTATATCTTGCCGATAATATAGATATTCTAATCAACTCCATTAAACATGATTGCTAAGATTGTAACAGGAAGTAATTTCAATGGTGCTATAAATTACATACTTGACAAGGGAAAAAATGCTGAAATAATTGATAGCTATGGCATTAGATTAAAGGACAATAACAGCATCATCAATAGCTTTAATACTCAGTTAGAATTGAATCCCAATATTTCTAAACCAGTATATCATATCTCATTGGATTTCTCAGCACAAGACTTAAATAATCTCACAAATGAGAAAATGAAAGTGATAGCCCGGGATTATATGAAAAAGATGAATATAAATGACACTCAATACATTGTTGTTCGTCATTATGACAAAGAGCACCCACATATTCATCTATGTATCAACAGAATTGACAATAACGGGAAATCAATAACAAATAAAAATGATCGTTATCGAAGTGAGAAGATTTGCAAAGAGCTCACAGTTAGTAATGGATTATATTATGCTTCAGGGAAAGAAAAAGTCAAAGCACATCGACTCAAAGAACCCGATAAAAGTAAGTATGAGATTTATCACGCACTCAAAGATTTGATACCTCAATCTGCAAATTGGCTGGAACTACAATCAAATTTGCTGCAACGAGGCATCAGTTTAGAATTTAAATATAAAGGAAATAGTGATGTCATTCAAGGGGTTATTTTTTCTAAAAACACATTCTCATTCAATGGTTCAAAAGTAGATCGAGAGTGTAGTTATTCTAAAATCAATGCACAATTAATCAATAATAATCAAGCTATTGAAATAAGCCATGACTACAATAATGACCAAGACAGCAAAACGAATGAACAACAAAAACAAAGTTTTGCAGTCGAACTACCTAGCTATTACAATGGATTTACTGGAGGTGAAAATAGCAATACAAGAAAAAAGAAAAGGAATAAACAAATTTAAGTCACAATGAGACAATCGGAAATACAAGCAGCTATGTTTGAGGAAATAAAAGAAATCCTGAATCAGATAAATAAGAAACTTAACCCTAATAGTAAACCTATTTCAACGACCATAAATGAAGAATTTATAACCGGACTAAAAGCAACACAAGTCAGTATAAACTATGTATATACTGAGCTTGCCAAGGAGCAAAAAAGAATATTGGAAACTTTGAAAGACAAAAAAGAAGTGAAACATATTCATACGCTAGATCTAAAATCTTCTAAAGTCTTTTGGTTGATATCTACTTTAGGTTTTCTTTTATCATCATCCCTGGCCTTCAATCTATTATTGTTAACTAAACATTAATAAATAGACTTTTGTCTAAATGTACTTTTATGTGAAAGTAATAATATTATAAAAACACATTCGTATATTATATGAAAGTAGGAATATTATAATATCATAAAAACACATTCACATAAAAGTATAATATTATAAGTACATACTCGAAAGTTGTTTATACTTCCACAAACGATTTAAGTCATTGTATTTCAAAGAACAAAAACAAAACCATAATAAAAACTAATTAGCGTGTAGTACTTAATCACATTAAAACATATTATTACAAAAGCATAATATTACATTCACATAAAAACATATTATTATAAAAACATAATATTACATTCATATAAAAACACATTAGTGTATTACCCAAGCATAGAACTGATTCCTAATAATCCTCAAAAAATCCATTTTCTCTCTCCACTTGGAGAAAGAACCCGAAGGCGGATTGAGGTCAGAGGAGCTGGCGCGCGGTCTCTTACTCCTCCCTTTCGGGAGGTAGGGTAGGGTCTATTCCTTTTTCCTACGTCTAAAATTTCACCTCATACCGCAGCAACTTCGTCCGCTTCCTTTGCGAAATCCTAACCGACGAACAAATACATTCATCGGAGAGCATTATGACATAGGAGCTACCAAAAACCAAGAAGTAATCATTTGATAAATTGATATGAATGGAAAAGTCCGCACAGGTAAAATCATGCAATACAACCCAGAGACTGGAAGAAGAATTAAACACGAAAGTGGTTTGATTGATTGGTTTCATAACAAACTAAAGAAATCATGCACATTGCCCGAAGACTATAATTTGCAGCAAAGTTTCTTTGGAGAACACTTACTGACACTCTACCCAGACAAAACAGTGGCGATTGTCGAAAGTGAAAAATCAGCCATTGTTGCCAGTACAATAATTCCTGAATCTATTGGGCTGGCAACTGGTCAACTCAACGGTTTATCAATCGAAAAAGCAAAGGCTTTGAAAGGAAGTACTATTATTTTATTCCCTGATTTTGGCAGTTATGACAAATGGTGTATAAAAGCTGATGAAATCGTGCTCCTTGTTGAGTGTAAAATCAAAATTTCAACGATACTTGAAAACATAGCCACTCCAGAACAAAGGGCTAAAGGGCTTGATATTGCTGATTACATGATTGAAGAATTGAAAAATAAAACTAATCAATCACAAATTCATAGTTGTTCCTCTCCTGATCTTCAATCAATGATTGAGATTAACCCATTACTTAATATCCTTATAAATGGATTGGATTTAATCGAGGTGTAATCATGTGAACAATTTCAGTCCACAAAATTAAATTAATCTATTTTTTTAAGTTCTAACATATTCCGGATTGTATTTGCAAAAAAATGATTCATTTTCTCTATCTTTGAGCTTCAATAATTAAACTATGGATCAAGAACTCGAAAAAACCCTTTGGGCAACCGCTGACAAACTTCGTAATAATATGGATGCAGCTGAATACAAACACATTGTATTAGGCTTAATCTTCCTGAAATACATATCTGATAGCTTCGAACAATTATACGATAAACTTAAAGAAGACAAGCTTTCCGACCCCGAAGATAAAGATGAATATCTCGCTGAAAATGTTTTCTATGTTCCACCTTCAGCTCGTTGGAATTACTTACAACACCAAAGAGCAAAACTTCCCACTATAGGCAAAGACATTGATGATGCAATGGATGCAATCGAAAAAGACAATCCTTCTCTAAAAGGAGTATTGCCAAAAGATTATGCGCGACCTGCATTAGACAAAAAACGTTTGGGGGAATTAGTCGATTTGGTGGGGAATGTAGGTTTCAATCAACCCGGTCACAACAGCAAAGACTTATTAGGTCGTGTTTACGAATACTTCTTAGGTATGTTTGCCGATGCAGAGGGTAAACGTGGAGGGCAATTCTATACACCAGAAAGCATTGTAAAACTATTAGTCGAAATGCTCGAACCGTACAACGGCCGTATTTATGATGGATGCTGTGGTAGTGGCGGTATGTTTGTTCAAAGTGAAAAGTTCTTACAGGCACACGGTGGCAAAATTGGAGATATTGCGGTTTACGGACAAGAGAGCAACCCAACCACTTACCGATTGGCTAAAATGAATTTAGCCATTCGTGGTATAGATGCTAAAATTGAATTAGGCGATACTTTTCACAACGATAAACACAAAGACCTGAAAGCGGATTATATTCTTGCAAATCCACCATTCAACATTTCTGATTGGGGAGGTGAACAATTACAAGACAGCCACCTGTGGAAGTATGGTGTTCCACCTGTTGGTAATGCCAACTATGCATGGCTTCAACTTTTTATCAACAAACTTAGCCCTAATGGTACGGCTGGCATTGTATTGGCTAATGGCTCAATGACAACAAACACCGCCACCGAGGGTGAAATAAGAAAACAACTCATAACCGAAGGTTTAGTTGATTGTATGGTTGCTCTACCCACTCAACTATTCTTTAATACACAAATTCCAGCTTGTTTGTGGTTTTTAGCTCGTAATCGCCAAAACCACAACCTGAGAGAACGTAGCAATGAAATCTTATTCATTGATGCTCGAAAAATCGGCTCAATGACCAGCCGAAAAAACAAAGCTTTTTCCGACGAAGACATTGCCAAAATCTCAGAAGTATACCACAACTGGCGACGCATTGGGGGTAATTATGAAGATATACAGGGGTTCTGCAAAGCTGCTACTCATGCGGAAGTAGAAGCCAATAATTATGTTCTTACACCGGGCAGATACGTTGGTACGGAGGAAATAGAAGACGATGGAATTTCTTTTGAAGAAAAAGTAAATGCACTTTCTGAAAGTCTGAAAAGTCATTTCGAAAGGTCTATTGAATTGCAAGAGCGCATTAAAAACAATTTATTTAAAGTAGGTATAAATATTTAAACTTACACCAATGAATTACGATATAAAAATACAAGGTGATCCTTGCGATAATGGTAAAATAGCATTATCTCGTATGGGTGTTTTAGCTAAATCTTCAAGTGATGTAATCACTCGCAGCTTAGCTTTAAAAATATTTGGTTATAGCGATGTAAAATTACCTTCTCAATGGGTCAATGCATTAGATGTTCAGCTTGAAAAAGTTTATGGTGATTCAAAAATTGGTACAAATTTATTATTGGATTGTAACCCCCTTGCTTCCCAGCTTAGAAATTTCCAAACAGATGCCTTTAAGCCTGAGTTAGTAGATGAATTAAAGACGCTTACACCTATGGCACTTTTAATAACTGCTTTCTCAAACGCAATTAATGAAAACTCTGATAAGAACTCTCTTGACAAACCCTTATTGAAGTCATTAATCCAGTTCAAAAAGAATTTTGTAAATGACAATGAAACTTTCTATTTTTCAAATCGAAATTCAATTCCAGCTATCGAAATTAAAAAAGTTGACTTTAGAAAGATTGAATTATTAGTTGAAAACACACCAGAACCAAATAAAGTGAGTGTGTGTGGTAAATTAGATGAATTAAAACACTCCAAACAAAGTATAGTAATTGTAGTCGATGGAAAAAGAATAAACGCAAATGCAAAAGATGAAAGTATAATTGAAAGTATTAAGGAATTTTTTGGTCATGAATTAGTTATTACAGGCATGGCACATTATAAGCCCGGTGGAGCTTTGTCATTTATCGAAATTCAAGAATTCCGCGAACCTCAATCTAAAGATAACTACTTATCCAAAGTGCCTTCTGCTATGTCTGCAAAGCAACAGATGCTATTTCATGTTAAAGAAAACAAAGGAACCAATTTGCTAAGCTCACTTATTGGTGAGTGGCCTGGAACTGAAAGTATTGATGAAATATTAAACGATATAGACTGATGAAAACATATGTATTAGACACTTGTATTTTAGTGCATTTTTTGCAGGAGTCTCCTTTGGCAAAAAAAATTGAAAAAGAACTTGAAATTACTTCTTCAGAGATAATTCCAATAATTTCTTCTGTTACGAAAGGTGAGTTGATATCGTTTGCTAAACAAAGAAAATGGGGAAATGATAGAATTACAAGACTGAACAATCTATTGAATAAAATAAACAGCATAGATGTTAGTTTTGCTGATAATGATTTACAAACTGCATATTCTGAGATTGATGCTTTCAGCAAAAGAAAAACAACAGATTCATTCGGTAATTTGCTTCAAGGTAATGCCAGAACAATGGGGAAAAATGACTTGTGGATTGCTGCGACAGCTAAAGTGTTAGATGCAGAATTAATAACAGCTGATAGTGATTTTGACCACTTGCACAATACATTTATTACTGTACAAAACTATAGACCACTAAAAAGTATATGACACTTACACCCGAACAAATTACAGAACTCAAAGACATGATTGATAGAGCATTGCAAAAGCTCTACGATACTGACAGTTCATTAATTGAACGTCATGCGCATGAACGTTCAATTGCATTTCGTTTTGGTTTGTACTTCGCGTCGTTTCTTCCTACTTCAAGCTTCGCAGGTGATGATATTACAGTAGATTTTGATTACAATCGCAATGGTGAAAATGCAAAACTTATGGAAGGTTTCCACCCTATACATGGAGTTTTTCCAGATGTAATATTACACCATAGAGGTTATAATGATATCAATATACTTGTTATTGAGTTTAAAGGTGGTTGGAATAATGATAGGGCTGGTAGAAATTCAGACATTCGTAAACTCATAGAATTTACACACCAACAGAGAAACGATTATCAATACGGTTTAGGTGCATTTGTTGATTTAAATTCAACTTACACAAACACCCATATCACTTATTTTATTAATGGAGAGCAAGAACTATGAGTGAGTGGAAAGAATATAAATTAAAAGAAGTAGTTTCTTTTATAGACTACAGAGGAAAAACGCCAAATAAAAAAACATTTGGCGTTCCTTTGATTACTGCAAAGATTGTAAAAAATGGTGTCATACAAGAACCTACTGAATTTATTTCTTTTGAAGATTATAAAGGATGGATGACTCGTGGATTTCCCCAGGTTGGTGATGTTGTAATGACAACGGAAGCTCCATTGGGTGAAGTCGCACAAATTAAAGATGCGAGTTTTGCTTTGGCACAAAGGATTATTACGATGAGAGGTAAAGAAGGTTTACTTAACTCTGGATATTTAAAGTATTTCTTACAATCAAATATAGGTCAGGCTCGATTAAAAGAGAGAGAAACAGGCACGACGGTTACAGGGATTAAGTCCTCAGAATTAAAAGAAGTACTTGTTTCAGCACCTAATTATAAAGTCCAAACCGCCATTGCCGAAATCCTATCCTCCCTCGACGACAAGATAGAACTCAATAACCAAATCAATAAAGACTTGGAAGCCCTTGCACAAGCCTTATTTAAGCAGTGGTTTATCGACTTCGAGTTCCCTAATGAAAACGGAGAACCTTATCGTTCCTCAGGCGGAGAAATGGTGGATAGTGAATTTGGCGAAATTCCAAAAGGATGGAATACAGGAAGTTTATCCGAGATTATCGAAATTAGTCATGGATATGCATATAAAGGTGAATTTTTCAGTGATATTGAAACCTCCGAAATACTTGTTACTCCGGGAAACTTTAAAATAGGCGGTGGTTTCAATTTAAATAAGTTTAAATTTTACAACGGTATTTGCCCTGCCAATTACATTCTTGAAAAGGGAGATTTGATTGTCACTATGACAGATCTAAGCAAAGAAGGTGATACATTAGGTTATCCTGCTTTAGTCCCCAATATCAATGACAAACGGCTACACCACAATCAGCGAATTGGAAAAATACTTTTTAAACAAACTCCAGACTATAAATTCTATTTATATTGGCTTATGCGCTCAATAAGTTATCGTTCGTTTGTTTTAAGTGGTGCGAGTGGTACAACGGTGAAACACACCTCTCCTTCTCGTATTTGTGAGTATAAAACAATAATTCCGGAACTTAATACTTTAAAAGCGTTCAACGATATGTTTTCGGGGTTCTTTGATGTTGAGCAAAACAATATATCGGAAACAAGCTTTTTAGTAAACTTGAGAGACACCCTGCTCCCAAAACTTATCTCTGGTGAATTAAAAGTCACCAATAATTCGATTGAAGTATAATATTTCATAAAATCGAAAAATCATTAACCCGATTCGTAAATAATTTTGTATCTTTGCAGTGGAAATAACATACAAGAATAAAAAACTGGAGAAATCACTCACTGATGATAAGGAACTTATCAAGACTTATGGTGAGTTGGCAAAGAAGATAAAGCAGCGTGTAAAGGAGTTGACGGAAGCAGATAGCTTACTCGTTATTTCTCAGCTTCCCGCATTACGCTTACACCCTTATAAAGGTAACAGAATTGGTGAATGGTCTATTGATATCAAAGAAAACTGGCGCATAATCTTTGAAATAGCCCAAGACCCAATACCCAAACATGAAGACGGAGGCGTTAATCTCCTTTTGATTACAGCCATTGAAGTAGTTTCAGTAGAAGACCCTCATTAAAAAAAACGAAAGTCATGACTGATTTAGAAGCCAAAAAATCACTCTTATCCTGCCCGGGTGATACAATTCAAGAAACAATAGACGAAATAGGTATGTCGCAAGCCGAACTGGCTGAGCGTATCGGCAGGTCTGTGCCCAAACTGAACGAACTGATAAAGGGAAAAGCACCCATAACGAAAGAAACAGCCACTAAGCTCGAATATGTATTAGGGATTCCGGCAAACTTTTGGCTCAATTTGGAACGTAGCTACCAGGACGAACTACTGGAAATTGAGCAAATGGAGTTCCTTGAGCAATGCATTGAATGGCTAAAGGCATTCCCTGTTACTGCAATGAAAAAATTTGGGCTATTACCAAATACAAATGAAAATATAGTGTTGGTCGAAAGCTTGCTGAAGTTTTTCAGAGTGGCCTCACCTGTTCAATGGTCAAGTTTATATACAAATAACGAATTGGCATTTAAAATAAACCTCAATCATACCACTGAACCTCAGGCTATTTCTGTATGGTTGCGTTTGGGTGAGTTACAAGCTGAAAAAATCCAAACAGTCGAATTTGATAAAAAATTAATACGTGAGCGACTTGATGAAATTCAGGATCTGTGTTTCCGGAATCCTGAAAATTGGAAAGAGGCTTTACAGCAAATTTGCAGTGAATGTGGTATCGCTTTAGTGTACACACCTTGTATCTCTAAGGCTCCAATTTACGGGGCTTCGAGATGGATTAGAAATAGCTCCAAACCATTAATCCAGATTACCGACCGTCAAAAGGATTATAATGCGTTTTGGTTTACTTTCTATCACGAATTGGCTCATATTTTGCTTCACAATAAAAAAGATATTTTTATTGAAGGCTTAGGGGAAATAAATCCTGACGAAGAAAAAGAGAAACAAGCAGATGATTTTGCAGCGCGTATGTTGTTATCCGAGAAAGAAAGAAATGAGTTGTTTCGGAATACCAATTATCCTACTGAATTAATTAAAATGTTTAGTCAGAAATACAAGATAAATCCTTCCATTATTGTATCTCAAATTCAACGTGAAGGCAAAGTAGAATACAACGATTTCAGATTGAATAGATTAAAAATCAGGGTAGAATTTGGAAAACTAATCATGTAAAAAGATGGCAGTTATATCAGAGGACCATATAGAGCAGGTAGTAATTCAGGAATTTGTTGAATTGGGTTATCATTACCTCAATGGTGCTGATATTTCTCCCGATGGTCATTCACAAGAAAGAGAATACAACGAAGTGGTTTTGAAGTCAAGGCTTCAAAATGCCATTGCACGGATTAATCCTACCGTTCCAGCAGATGCTCAGGAAGAAGCCTTGCGAAAAGTACTCCGTTCCGATAGTCCAAATTTATTTCATAACAACTATCAATTTCATAAATACCTCACTGATGGTGTTGACATTGAATATCGGAAAGGGGATAGAATAGCAGGGGATAAAGTATGGTTGATTGATTACGAAAAACCCGAAAATAACGAGTTCTTAGCTGTGAATCAATTTACCATTATTGAAGGCAATATCAACAAACGCCCTGATATTATCCTTTTTGTAAACGGGTTGCCATTAGTCGTTATTGAACTTAAAAATGCTGCCGACGAAAACGCCACAATTAAAACTGCATTTAATCAACTACAAACCTACAAACAAGCTATTCCCTCACTCTTTCATTACAACGCTTTATTGATTGTTTCCGATGGTTGGGATGCCCTGTATGGTTCGCTTACCGCTCCCAAACAGTTTTTTGTACCATGGAAATCTATTGACGGCAACATGGTAGCAGATGTAGATATGCCACAAATGGAAGTAATGGCAAAAGGGATGTTGAATAAAAAAGTGTTGCTCGACCTTATCCGTCATTACATTGTTTTCCACCAAAATAAAGACCAACTCACTAAAATAGTACCTCGCTATCACCAATACTTCGCAGTCAATAAAGCTGTTGAAACTACAAAGAAAGCTACAGCGGTAAACGGTGACCAACGTGCAGGTGTTATTTGGCATACGCAAGGCAGCGGAAAAAGTTTGAGTATGGTTTTTTATGCAGGAAAATTAGTGTTAGCATTAAACAACCCTACTTTAGTGGTCTTAACTGACCGAAACGATTTAGATGACCAACTTTTCGACACATTCACTTCCAGTCAGGATTTACTTCGTCAAACACCTGTACAAGCCGAAAACAGAGATCATTTAAAAAGCTTGTTAAGTGTTTCTTCCGGAGGAATAGTTTTCACAACAATACAAAAGTTTTTGCCCGAAATTGAAGAGAGAATAGAATTAGCCGATGGCAAATTCAAAAACATAAAAGGTCAGTTTGATGAATTATCCGACCGAAGAAATATAGTAGTTATTGCCGACGAGGCACACCGTAGCCAATATGATTTCATGGACGGCTTTGCCAAACACATGCGCGATGCGTTGCCAAATGCTTCTTTTATCGGTTTTACAGGTACGCCAATAGAAAATACAGACAAGAATACACAAGCCGTTTTTGGCGATTATATTGATGTGTACGACATTCAACAAGCCGTTGAAGATGGCGCAACTGTCCGTATATTCTACGAAAATCGGTTAGCAAAAATCAATCTCAAAGAGGAAGAAAAACCACGTGTAGATGCAGAATTTGAAGAACTGACAGAGGGTGAAGAAATAACAAGTAGCCAACAATTAAAAGCCAAATGGGCAAGACTTGAAGCTATTGTTGGCAACGAACACCGCTTACAGCTTATTGCAGCTGATATCGTAAAACACTTTGAGGAAAGAAATGCTATTCTTGACGGCAAAGCAATGATTGTTTGCATGAGCCGTCGTATTTGTGTTGAGTTGTATAATGAGATAGTAAAACTCAGACCCGATTGGCACAGCGACGATGATTCAGAGGGAGCAATTAAAGTCGTAATGACAGGCTCTTCCTCCGACCCTCTGAGTTTTCAACCCCATGTTCGTAATAAACCCAAGCGAAAAGCAATAGGCGAAAGGCTAAAAGACCCAAAAGACAAACTAAAATTAGCCATTGTTCGTGATATGTGGCTGACTGGTTTTGATGCTCCGGCTATGCATACGCTTTACATTGATAAACCAATGCAAGGGCATAACCTTATGCAAGCAATAGCACGGGTAAACCGTGTCTATAAAGATAAAGAGGGCGGATTGATTGTTGATTATATTGGTATTGCTACCGAGCTTAAGAAAGCATTATCCGTTTACACGGATAACGGAGGAAAAGGAAGCCCAACTTTCGACCAGGAAGAAGCTGCCTCAGTAATGATGGGGAAATATGAAATTGTTGCTCAATTGTTTTCCGAGCAACCCACAGATAAATCTCAACCTAAAGGTTTCGATTATAAATCATTCTTTGAGTTATCACCAAAGCAAAAACTATATTATCCCATTCAGGCAGCTAACTATATTTTGGGGTTAGAGAATGGTAAAGACCGTTTTATTAACAGTGTAACGACGCTTACAAAATCATTTGCTATTTCTGTACCACACCCTTACACACTTGAAATCCGTGACGAAGTAGGCTTGTTTCAAGCTATTAAAGCACGTATTGTAAAAGTTACTGAGAGTACAAAAGGCGGTAAATCAGATGAAGAAATAGAGACAGCTATTAAGCAAATTTTATCAGATGCCATAGTATCAGACGAAGTAGTAGATATTTTTGATGCAGCCGGTATTAAAAAGCCTGATATTTCTATTCTGTCAGATGAATTTATGGCAGAAATAAAAGGAATGAAGCTTAAAAATCTTGCATTTGAATTGCTTAAAAAATTGTTGAATGACGAAATCAAATCACGGAAAACAACAAATCTCGTACAATCAAAGAAATTCTCAGAAATGTTAGATCAAGCCGTTAGGAATTACCAAAACAACTTGATATCCTCGGCAGAAATAATTGATGAAATGATACGGCTTGCAAAAGACATTAAAGCAGCCGACCGCAAAGGGGAAGAATTAGGATTGGATTTTAGAGAATTCGCCTTTTATTCAGCTTTAGAAGTAAACGACAGCGCAGTAGCAGTTTTAGGTGATGAAGTATTAAGACATATTGCCCGGGAATTAGTCGATACAGTCAGGAGCAACACAAGCATAGATTGGACAGTTCGTGAAAATGTACAAGCTAAAATGAGAATTGCGGTAAAAAAGATACTCCGCAAACACGGCTATCCACCCGACATGGAACTCAAAGCAACAGAAACTGTGATTGAACAAGCTAAGCTTTTGGCAAACGAATTGAACGATGCAAAAACATACAATCTCAATAACAGACATGATAATTTAGTTGCAGCCGAACCGAAATAAAAAGATTTTGAAAAGCTTCGCAATTCCGAAGCCGACAAAATCAAATGTGGTCGCAAACACTTTGAAGCCATAGGAGCAGACTATGACTTTATTATTTAGGCAATTGAACTCTGATTTATTTTACTGAAATATGAGAAAACACAAAGTATCTAATAAAAAGCAAGTTAGTATTCAATCTACCGATTTGTTAAACAGACCAATACAGGGTAAGTATTTTCCCATAAAAAAAACAGATTCAAGTGAATACTTATCTATTATTAGAGGGTCTTTCACACATGAATACTATTCAAATCTAATAACTGAAATTGAGAAATATCCATACTCTTTATCAAACCTCCTTTCCTCTAATGTAAAAAAGAAAACAAAAGAATTAGATACGAAACATATTGCTTATATTGACTTTGATTCAGAACTATCTTGGGCCAAAAATATATTAATACGTAATATATCTTCAATAAATAAGTTTCTTAAATTGTCCAAAAACTATTCAGAGAAGCTACTTTTTGGTCAATATAAAGAAGCGAGTTTAATTTTGTCTGAAATTGAAGATTCATTTGGTATGTCATTATGGCTAATTAAAAATAAAATTGCTTTTCTTCAATTAACAGAAGGTTTAGAAGCTCAGAAAAAATATACTCAAAACATAAAGAATGAATTTAAAAATGGTAGTTTAATAAGGTTTATAACTCATTGGGTGAGCATTAGGAACGAAAATCAAACTTCAATTAGTAAGTTTACTATTCAAATCGAATCAAATCTAAATAAACTTAATCCAAAAAATCATTTTGGGTATAAGGAGTATTGTAAATATCACATATTAGCACATGACTCGTTAGATCCCGAAGAGATTATTCAAATTTTACGTTTAGAATATTCATGTTCATTAATTGATTACTATGAAGCATTTGTAAATGTCATTAGAGTCATTACTTTTGACGAATCAAAAGTACTCAAATCCAGAGCTTTAATTATTTTAATTAATGATAAGTTTACTATTAGCGACCAGAGGCTAGAATTATTAAAGCAAATAACAGGTATATTAGGTGTTACAAAAATTGATAATGATCCTGCAATACTATCATTTAAAAAATTTTTGACCGGAGATTATGATAATACATTTCTATTAGCGGAAAAGTATTTAGCTCTTTATCCAGACAATCCCATACTTCTTTATGTGTGTGCATTTGCTAAATCAATGATTGAGAAGAAAAATAATGATTTTGCAGACAATTCTTTTCAAACGGGTGAAACTGTACTTCCAATTAAATCAATATTAATTAACAGTTTGTCTGAGATAATTGAAAAGGGTTTTGTTGGTTCTTCCAAAAGTTTTAATGAACTTAGCAAGATAGCTTTAAACTTCTCATGCTTTCAATGGGTTTCCGCATTTAATTTATTTGTTTTAAAAGAAAATTCTATTTTTGCTGATAAAAAGAAAGAATCACTAATCACAGCATTAAAATTCAATCAAATACACCCAGTATTAACTGATTTATTTGTTGATGCTTCTATTTCAAAATTATATTTGGATTTATGTTTCAAAATTTATGGTAATACTGAAGTTGCTGATTATTATGATTCATTGAATTCATTAAATCCAATATCAAAAAAAAGTAACCTGTCTTCAAATCAATTTGAATTGCTCAATGGATTAATTAAGCTTAAATCTGAAAACTATGATGAGGCTATAAAGAGTGGTGAACTTTTAATAATGTCTGAGAATGGTTATTTTAGAAGAAGAGGGTATGGTATTGTAACACGTTCATATATTGGAATAAATAATTTGGTTTTGGCTTGTAAATACATGTCAGATTGTTTAATAAACAGTAGATCATTTTACTCGTTTCTTCCATTAAATGAAATTATTTCCATAATAAAGACAGGTTCGAAAGAGTGGAATTTAGTAAATTCATTTATTGATTTATCCATTGTTTACGATGCTTGTGTGAAGTATGTTGATAATAAATATGAGAATCAGAGAAGATTTGCATACGAAGACTTTTTGACAAATAATGGAGCAAATAAACCTTCAGAGTTATCTAGTAAAATTGATAGTTTTGATAGAGATAAAATAATTTATTATTTAAGATATATTTGTATTGAATCAACAATGGACACTTCTGATGCTTTTGAAAATGGCAGTCAAGAAGTGCTTGATGAAAGACTCGCAATTTGTAGATTACTTGTTGAAATTGACACAAACAATGAGGAGATTTATAAAGTAGAAATAAAAGACTTGCTTAGACGTCAAGTTATTGCAAGCAGAAGAAAAGAAGTTGATCAAAGTAGAATTTATGTTGATATTCAAAGCGTAAAAGATCAAGCAGAATCAGAAATAAAAGAAAATTTTGAAAGATATATCTCATATTTGAAGTCTGGTTTAAATACAGTTGAGATAGAAAATAATTCAACGAGAATAAATTTACCAAACAATGAAAACTTCAACACTCCTGATAATGAAGTAAATTCATTGTTGAAATTCATGATTGAAGAAGTAAGGGATATTTATTTATCTCCAGAAATAGGTTTAGATAGGTTTATTAGCACACGTATTAGGCACGGTGATCTTGAAAGAAGTTTAAGAAGCCCTATACAAAATCATAATTTAATCACTAAAAAGGAATCTAAGAACGGTAATTACTTACGCAATGATTATTGGCTAAATAAAATCATTGATAATTCACTTCATTTATCAAAGTTCCATGAACGTGCATTTTCTGAGTTTTCAGAATCTTATGACAATTTAATTTATTCTCTAAAGAATGAATTTTTACAGATAAAAAGGGAGAATAAACCGAAAGGCCTTTTTGACTTTACAATTAATGATACAAGTGATATTGCCAAATCTATTAATGTAGATACTACACTTGATGAATTTATAGATTTAGTAATCCGTGCATTTGATTCTGCATTAATTATTTGTTTGTTACATATTAGAGAAGTTCTTAATACAAATGCTAAATCTCAAGCAAAAAAGCTATTAAATAAATTGCAAGAAAACACATTAACAGAAAATTGTTCAATTACAATTGAATTACATGGTCAAATTAATCAAGCAAGAACTGAAATACAAGCTCAATTTGATAAGGTTATTGATTGGTTCGTACCCTCTTCTTCTAGCAATTCAAGTCCTTATATCATTGAAGATGCAATTGTGGTTGCTGAGGCAATTATCAAAGAAGAAAATCCACATTTTAAAATTAAAGTCGAATCAGATGAAGTTAGTTCTGTCTCAATTCATGGGCATTTGCCTATCTTTGTTGATATCTTTACAAACGTATTTGAAAATGTTGTAAAAAGATCTGGGATTAATACTCCTGAAGCAATAATTCAATTGTGTTCTGATAATACGATTGATGATCTAATAATAATTCATATTAAAATTATTAATAAATTAGGCTCAGATATTGATATAAAATTATTAGATTCAAATTTAAAACGTAAAAAGGCATTACTTAAGACTGAATCATATTCGCAATTCTTAGCAACTGAAGGCAACTCGGGATTATTTAAAATACATAAAAGTATAATGGATTTCAACTTAGTCGAATTTGACGTCAAACCAACGATGGATTTTGGAGTTGAAAATAATGAATTTCAAATTAGTTTGAGTGTACCTTTTCGTATGATTATTCTAGATTTAGAGAATTCAACTGAAACAAATTAATTTAATTAAATATGAAAACACTTCTTGTTGAAGACGATGAAGATAAACGCGAACAGTTGATTGCATTTATTGAGGAATTTCTAAGCGAAAATTATTCAGAAGTTAGATCATTTCAAAGTGGATTAAAAGCCATTAAAAATGATGTTTTTGATTTAATTCTGTTAGATATGACTATGCCAACTTTTGACAAAACACCATATGATAGTGGTGGTCGAACATTAGCATTTGGTGGCGAGATGCTGCTTTATGAAATGCTTAGAAAAAATATAATGTCTAAAGTTATTGTAGTAACTCAGTTTGATATTTTTGGTAAAGGAGATGAAGAAATAACTCTTAAAGATTTAGACATTCGGCTATTTGAACAGTTTCCTGACAATTATTTAGGGGCTATTCAATATAGTATAACTTACACGGGGTGGAAAAACTCACTTTTAGAAAAAATCAAACTACTAAATCAAATATAAACAAATCATGTTTAAAATATTGATAATCGAAGACGAAGCTGATAAATTAAGGAATATATCAATTATTCTTGATTCTATCCCAGGAATTAACTCTGATGACATTGATCATGAATTGGATTCATTTAGCGCAAAAAAGAGATTAAAGAACACTTACTATGATTTGCTTATTTTAGATATTGCTATTCCAAATAGAAAATCAGAGATAGTTGATTTAGAGGGTGGTATTAAATTATTACATGAAATTCTTGTTCGCGATAAATATAAAATTCCAGCTCATATAATTGGACTCACAGCTCGTGAAGATATTATTACTAAGGCAGCAGCAGAATTTGGATCACAAGTGTTATCCGTAATACAATATAGTCTAACTGACATTGAATGGCAAGCCCAGTTACTTAATGGCGTTGAGCAAAGGATTTCGTCTAAATTATCTTCATATTTAACAGAACAGACCTACGATTATGATATAGCAATTATTAATGCTGTGGAAGTTGAATTTCAAGCAGTAAAAGCATTAAGTCTCAATTGGAAAAAAGTTGCTGTTTCTTCTGATCCTTCACCATATTATGAGACGGAATTCAACGAAAATGGAAAAAAATTTAGAGTAGTTGCCGCTTGTGCTCCTCAAATGGGTATGAATGCTAGCGCAGTATTGTCAATGAAATTAATCCAAAATTTCCGTCCCAAATACCTATTTATGACTGGAATTGCAGCTTCAATTAAAGATACTGATTCACATGGGTACGGTGATGTAATAGTTATTGACGAATCATGGGATGGTGGAGCAGGTAAAATAACTCAATCTAATGATGGTTCAAATATCTTTCTTCCAACAGCGAACAACTTAAGACTAAATAGAGATATTTCTGAAAAACTAAGATTTCTAAAAGACAATTCAGAACTTTTGCGGAAAATAAAAGATAATTGGAAACCAGGTGCAGCACCTAATACGGAATTAGCGATACATATTGGTTCAGTTGCCTCAGTTGCTGGTGTTATTGAAAACCAAGCTGTAATTAACGACCTCAAAATAAAAGACAGAAAGCTATTAGGTTTGGAAATGGAAGCATATGGTATGTATTATAGTGCTAATAATTGTAGCAATCCAAAGCCAATTGCTATTGCATTGAAGTCTATTTCAGATTTCGCTAATACAGACAAGAAAGATAGCTTTCAGCCATATGCCTCATATACAAGTGCTAGAGTGATGTATGAGTTTATTATTTCGGAATTGTGAAATTATAATCAATCGGAACATTTTATAATGGCATTTAAAAATAAATTCAAAAATTAAGTTCCCGTCTTTGAGGCAGCCTAAACATAAAATACTTTCATTCAACTGTTGAATAATATTATAATTAAGATAGCGGTCAGGCAAGCCTGAAAGATAATTACGGGCAGTGCCGCAGGGCAATTCCCAGCCGCCAAAAATCCATGCTTCATTGTTTTTTTTCTGTCTCAGTTTTTGCATTCTACGCACATTTGCAGCAAGTTGGAACAGTTCTGTAAACTATGACAATAGAAGCATGAAAACAATCACTGTTCAAATGAAAGAAAGAGCAAACCAAACTTATGTCTTGAAAAGTGCATTTCCAAATCTGCGAATACACAATTCTTTTGTATATATTTGTATCTACATACATAGAGTCAAAATTCATCATTTCTGTTTGTAAAACACTCCAAATAAAACATTATGAAAGCGTTTGCCAATAATATAATACCGTTCTCGCCGACACACCCGGGAGAAGTTTTAAAAGATGAAATTGAATTTTTGAAAATATCTCAATGCAAACTTGCTGCGCAAATGGGTGTTTCTTACTCCGTTTTAAACGGGATACTGAATCTAAAACGTCCAGTAAACGTGGAATTTGCATTGCGGGTTGAAGCAGCTTTAGGATTGGAAGCTGAGATGCTCATAAATCTGCAAACAAGATACGATATACATACCACTCGTGCAAACAAAGACTTCATGAAGAAACTAAAAGAAATCAGAAAGAAAATTGATGACCCCTTTATGAAAATATTTTGATAAAGTTCTTTTTTATTAAAATATTTTAAAGTCTATGAATAATAAGGTCGAATTAATTATCAAATTTACCGTCATACATCTGACTTTGAAATAGGGGAAACTCAATTACTCACCAATCAATTAGGATATATGAAGTATGGAGAGGAAGTAGGTTTTAGTATTGACAAAAATTTCATTTTATAATACACTATTGTTTTTCAATATAATAGCTCAACATTTGCACAATATCATTATAAAAGCAAACATGCACGAACTTTGAAATTAAGCTAAATAACAAATAGCTATTAGTCAGATCTTTCTAAATAATATTTTGAAAGATTCATGATTTGATTGTTTTATTTGGAGATAAAAAAGCAATGCTATAATGTTGAAATTACAAATCAAAAGAATATAAAATGACAGCATTTCGATAATATCAGACACTATTTGTACCTCAATACACATAGAATGCTGATATGATAAAAGTTACACTTTCTGTATCGGCAAGTAATACCTTGGAAATAAGAAAAAGAACAGGCTTTAGCCAAATGACAAATGCTCATTTAGCTAAAGCCTGTTCTTTAACGCGTCAAGCAGACCAAAGCCGCTTAACGCTCAGTTTACCTATTCATCATACTCGGCTTCCCCGCCAGTTGAGCCGCAGCATCTACACTGAAAGTACCATCGGTTACTATTTCTTCGCCATCCGTCAAGCCACCAAGCACTACATAACTATTGCCGAGCATAGGACCCAGGTCTATTTCGCGCATTTTGAAGTTGACTTCCTGTGTATCGGGCTGTTTCACATACACAATAGAGCGTTTACCGGTCCACAATACTGCTGAACGTGGAATAACCAGCTTATCTTTGAACTCGTTCAGATTGGCTTTTACCACACCGGTAGCAAACATTTCGGGTTTCAACTTTCCACCACCATTACTCACTTCCACACGCACTTTGGCAACACGGTTCACCGGATCAATCACCGGATCGATAAACTGTATTTTTGCCGAAAAGTTAGTTCCGGGCAATGCCTGTAACGTAAATGAAATGGTATTACCTACTTTAAGAAAAGGCAAATCGCTTTCGTAGGCATCAAACAGCACCCAAATGCTCGAAAGGTTGGCAATGTCGTACAACACGCTGCCTTCCGACACATGATCGCCGGTATTGACGCGTCGGGCAGTTACAATTCCCGATGTATTGGAATATACTTCAAAGTTCGTCTTTACCTTTCCCGATTTCTCTATTTGAGCAATTTGTCGATCCGTCAGCATCCATTGCATCAGTTTCTCCATAGCCGCATGGTAAATTTCAGGTTGCGTTTGTTTGCTTTTGGCTGCCTCAATCAATTCCTGTTGAGCCGTAATCAAGTCGGGCGAATAAATCATAGCCAGCAACTGTCCTTTGCGAACCGATTCGCCCGTAAAATTCACCAACAGTTTATCAATCCGACCGCCGATATGCGCCACCTGATTCTGCAGCAGCCGTTCGTCAGCTTGCACTTTTCCATATAGCCGCACTTCTTTAACCGGTTGTTGCCGGCTGACAACAGACGTAGCAACATTAGCCAATGCCGCTGCATCAGCCGAAAAATGAATGGCATTTGAATCGAGTATTGCCGAACTACTTTGATTTAGCAATATCAGATCCATACCACAGATAGGACATTTCCCCGGTGCATCTTTCCGCACCTGTGGATCCATGGAGCACGTCCATATATCGTGCTTACCTTCTTCTTTTGAATGGTCGTGCTCGTCTTTCACCATCTTTGGCGAATGGAAAAATAACCAGCCTAAGAATAATCCTGCCAGCATTAGCAAGGCAGAACGGACATATATGTTTGAAAATATTGTTTTCATATTATTTATCTTTTGACCCCCAACCCCCAAATGGGGGCTTGAGAGAAAACCCCTAGCCCCTAAAGGGGAACAAGAGATATTAGTATTGTTTTATTTAACCCTAAATCAGAAGCTTGGTCTTTAAGCCCCTTCAGGGGTTTGGGGTTGTATTTGGGGTCGTTACCAATCGTTTTATTAACACTTCCGTCTTATTATATTCCACCACAGATTCAACTTGTTTCAATTCATAGTCGAGTAATTGCTGGCGAATACGCAGAATATCGCTTAAGCCGGAAGCCGACGATGAAAAGGTTTTAATGGAAATGTCCAGCGACTTTTTCGCCAGCTGACTTTGACTGTCGTACAATTTCATGCGTCGTGCGGCATCGTTGTACTGCTGCAATGCTTCGTAATACTGTGTTTGCAGCATATTGGATGTTGCCTGATAGTTCTGCTCCGAAGCCGTTTTCAAAAAGTTAGTTTCCGTTTGCATGGCTTTGTATTTCTTGCGGTAAATGGGCAAAGTCACTGTGAGCATAGGCATAATCATATCCTGCCCGTTCATGGCCGAAGTGGACATTTCGCTTTTGTTGATAACCGTGTAATTCAGCCCCACTCCTACCATGGGAAGTCCCATTTGCTTCTGCATTTTGGTACGCGCCATGAGCGATTGTTGCTCATACGCCAACATGCCCAACATCGGATTGCGAGTAAACATCGAATCAGTAACCGACAAATAAGCGATATCCAATGGTTCGATAGGCAACAACTCAACGGCTGCAACAGGGGTTTTCTGCTGACGATTCAGCAAACTATTGAAACGTGCCACTGCAGCCAGTTCTTCATTTTTCAACGATGCAATATTATCTTCCAAACTTGCCGTTTCAATCTGAATCTGGTACACTTCCGACAAACCGGAAGCACCCGTTGCAGAACTCATAGAAGCAGAACCCGATGAAGTTGCAGGACGAGAAGCTGTTGAAGTTCCTGAACCACCCATAGTATTCATACCTGAAGATCCCGAAGTGGTTGTTGGAAAAGCACTACCCGACATATTTCCACCAGAAACAGCAGAGCCGCCACCCGATGAACCGGATCGAAACTTTACCAGCGTGAGTCGCTCAATGGTTTTCAGGAGCTCCACGTTTTTCTCCGAAATGCGAATATTCTGACGGACTTTATACAAGTCGAACCAGGCACGCTGTACATCATAGTAAACCTGCAACTTGGCATCTCTGAAGGCTTCGAACTTCATTTTTGCCATCAGACTCATTTCATCCTTGGCATTTTTGATGACACCAAACCACGGAAACATTTGCATCAGCTTGATATCCGCCACCTGATTACCACTAATCAATTCCATCGGACTCAGAAAAACGCCCATTTCCAATTGAGGATCGGGTAAACTGCCTACCTGCGGAACTTTTTGCAATGATGCCTGATATTCATTGTATCGCTGCAAAACAGTCGGGTTATTTTTTGTAGCCAGCTCAAGATAATGCATGAGCGAATCCTGCGAATAACCGGGCATACTGAAAGCCAATAAGCCGATATATAATATTAGTTTTCTCATACTTTTATACGCTTTAAATCTTTTTTTACAGCATTCTCTCTCCACATCGCCTGAAACAGCGGTACCACAAAAATGGTCATTACCTGAATAATCATTCCTCCAAAAGTAGGGATAGCCATTGGCACCATAATATCCGCACCCTTTCCGATGGAAGTAAGTACCGGCAACAGGGCAATTACCGCCACAGCCGTAGTCATCATGGCCGGACGAACCCGCTTTTTGCCGGCTTCAATCACCGCTTCACGTACTTCATGTACCGTTTTGGGTTTCTTATCTTCGAATACTTGATGAATATATGTTCCCATGATCACACCATCGTTGGTAGCAATTCCAAACAGGGCAATAAAACCAACCCAGACCGCCACACTCAAATTTATCGGATGCATTTGGAACAGATCGCGCAGATTCATTCCGGCAATGGAGAAGTTCAGAAACCAATCCTGTCCGTAGAGCCACAACATGATAAATCCACCTGCAAATGCCACAAACACACCTGAGAAATGAATAAACGAGGCTGTCACTGTTTTGAATTGGAAGTACAACAAGAGCAAAATCAGCAATAAACTGATCGGAATCACAATGGACAAACGCTCGGTAGCCCGAATCTCATTCTCGTAGTTTCCGGCAAATTTATAGGTCACACCAGTAGGTAATTTCAATTCGCCCGAATCCAACTTTTTCTTCAGAATATCGGATGCTTCGTTCACCACATCTACTTCGGCTTTACTTTCCACCTTGTCGAAAATGACATAACCCACCAAAAACGTATTCTCGGTTTTAATCATTTGCGCACCGCGTGTATAATTGACATCGGCCAGTTCACTCAATGGAATTTGCGTTCCGTTCATCGCCGGAATCAGAATCCGTTTAATATCTTCTGGGTTATCACGCAACTCACGGGCATAGCGGACACGCATTGGGAAACGTTCGCGCCCTTCCACTGAAGTACTCAACGCCATACCACCCATAGCCACCTGTAGAATTTCCTGCACATCACTTACTGTCATTCCGTAACGCGCCATATTTTCGCGGTTCAGCTTTATTTCCAGATAAGGCGCACCTACAGCACGGTCGTAAAACACCGACGAACCTTTGACTGACGGAACATGCTTCAAGGCTTTTTCGAACTGCATACCCGCTTTTTCTATCGATTCCAAATCCGGTCCGTAGACTTTCAAGCCCATAGGCGCGCGCATTCCAGTAGAAAGCATCACCAATCGGGTTTCAATCGGCTGGAGTTTTGGTGCAGAAGTCAAGCCGGGAATATCGGTCACTTTCACAATTTCATTCCAAATATCGTTCGGCTTTTTGATCTGCGACCGCCATTGACGGAAGTATTCTCCTTTTGCAGAAACAATTAAACTATCAGCAGGAATGGCGCGGAAAGTTTCTTTTTCAGCATTGAAAGTCTTTCCATTTTTCAACAGAAAAGCACCCTCTTTATCCACCTTGAAGCGTTCGCGATGCCCTTCTTCGTTCAGAATATATTCGGGACGATAATTAATCGTATTCTCAAACATCTGCACCGGAGCAGGATCAAGCGCTGAATTCACACGTCCCCATTTGCCCACCGCTACTTCCACTTCGGGAATAGAAGCCAACCGTTTATCGAGTGTTTCGATATATTGCAGGTTCTTTTCGATGCTCGAATGCGGCATACTGGTTGGCATCAGTAGATACGAACCTTCGTTAAGCGACGGCATAAACTCTTTGCCCGTTCCGGGAAATGCTTTTGCAGGTGCCTTCCACCCTATCTTTTCAATACCGGTCGCCACTGGTCCGAACAGTTTATCGAACCCTTGCCAAACCAACAATCCGAAGAACAAGGTAAAAGCAGGCAATATCAGGAATTTCCATTTATGAATCAATGCCCAACGCAAAATCGGTTCGTAGAAATGCACCATCGTCATCAATGCACCCAGAATAACCGCAACGATTCCAGCGACAAACAGGAAGTTGACGAATAAACTGTTGTGAGCACCCAGTGGTAGCCACTCCATGGACAAATAATACAACGCCACCAAAACAGTTATGGCAATATTGATATAGTTTGGAAATTCTTTTCGCTCCTTCGGCCAACGGTAATCCTGCAGGTTATTGATTCCCACAGCCACCAATGCCAGTGCCGGCCAAACCTGCCAGATAGCTATGAACAATAGCCCGGCAATGATTAATCCACCATTAAAATAGCGGCGAAGCTTCTTCGTATCTATCCGTATATCAAAAACAATGTGCACCAACGTTGGCAACACGACGATACCAAGGATAAAGGCCGACAACAGTGCGAATGTTTTGGTAAAAGCCAGCGGGTGAAAGAGTTTTCCTTCGGCTGCTTCCATGGCAAACACCGGTAAGAAGCTGACAATAGTGGTAGCGATAGAAGTCACCACTGCATCACGGACTTCGGTAGTGGCATTATAAATTACATTCATCAGTTCTTTACCCCGAATACCTTTGTTCTCGGGCATTTCGAGATGTCGCAGAATATTTTCCACATCCACAATCCCAATATCCACCATCACCCCAATGGCAATAGCAATACCGGACAACGCCACAATATTGGCATCCACATGGAAAAAATGCATCAGAATAAATGTCATCAGTACGCCCAACGGCAGTAATCCGGCAACAATCACCGAAGCCCGAAGATTAAGTACCAAAACTATTATAACGATAATGCTAATCAGAATTTCGTGCGAAAGAGCCGATTCGAGTGTTCCAATCGTTTCTTTAATCAGACCGGTTCGGTCGTAAAAAGGCACAACGGTAACTTTGGAAATGCTACCATCCGCCAGTTTCTTTTGCGGCAATCCGGCTTCAATTTCTTTTATCTTGGCTTTTACATTGCCAATCACTTCCATTGGGTTAGAACCGTAACGGGCTACGACCACTGCTCCTACTGCTTCGCTTCCGGCTTTGTCCAATCCACCGCGACGGGTAGCAGGCCCAAAGGAAGTCCGCGCAACATCTTTGATGCGCACCGGAATATTATTCCTCACCGAAACAACTGAGTTATCCAAGTCTTCAAGACTCTTCACGTAGCCGAGTCCACGGATAATGTATTCCACATTATTCAGTTCCACCGTTTCTGCACCAATATCCAGGTTACTTTTGCGGACGGCATTCATCACATCCATCACCGAAACACCAAAAGCTTTCAACGCTTCGGGGTTTACATCCACCTGATATTCTTTAGTAAAACCGCCCACCGAAGCTACTTCCGAAACACCTTCGGCAGCCGATAGACTGTATTTTACATAGAAATCCTGAATGGTACGCAATTCCTGCGGATTCCAGCCTCCATTTGGCTTACCTGTTTTGGGGTCGCGCCCTTCGAGCGTGTACCAAAATATCTGACCAAGTGCAGTAGCATCGGGTCCTAAAGATGGTTGAACACCTTGCGGTAATGTTCCTGCAGGCAACGAATTCAGTTTTTCCAGAATACGCGACCGGCTCCAGTAGAATTCCACATTATCTTTGAAAATAATGTAGATAAACGACATGCCGAACATGGACGTACTCCGAATGGTTTTCACCCCCGGAATGCCAAGCAGTGCTGATGTGAGCGGATAACTAATCTGATCCTGAATATCTTTGGGCGAGCGACCCATCCATTCGGTAGAAACGATTTGCTGATTATCACCGATATCCGGAATGGCATCCACCGGAATCGGATCGCGCGGAATCATCCCCGTTTTCCAATTGAAAGGCGAATACGTAATTCCCATCACCACGAAGGCAATCAGAAAAATAAAGGTGATCAACCTGTGCTCGAGAAAATATTTGACGAGTTTGTTGAACATAATTTAATATGATAATGTGTTGATGTGATAATGTGGTAATTTAAGCTAAGCAGCAGCCACAATTAAATTCGTTTTAAATTTTACCGTATTCACATTCTTTTTTTCTTGATTTATTTTAGTTTTAAACGTAAACTGTTTGATACTACACTGACACTACTTAAAGCCATAGCAGCTCCGGCTATCATGGGGTTTAATAGAAATCCTGTAAACGGATACAAGATTCCGGCAGCGATAGGAATGCCAATAACATTGTAGATAAATGCCCAGAACAGATTTTGTTTTATGGTAACAACAGTTTGTTTTGAGAGTCGGATAGCGCTGACAATTTTGAGCAAGTCGCTCGAGATAATGGTCATTTTGGCCACATCCATAGCTATATCACTTCCTTTTCCCATAGCAATACTTACATCGGCCTGCGCCAATGCACTGCTATCATTAATGCCGTCGCCCACCATAGCTACCACTTTTCCGCCGGCTTGCAACTTTTTGACAAAGTCAGATTTCTGAGCCGGCAACACACCCGCTTTATAATGGTCAATACCTACTTGTCGGGCTATTGCTTTTGCCGTCTGCTCATTATCGCCGGTAAGCATGTAAACGTCAATCCCGTTTTCGCGCAATTGCCGAATAGCATCAACTGAGCTATCTTTTATCTTATCGGAAATAGCCATTGCAGCCAACACGCTGGTTTCATCGCTAAACAATACAACCGTATTCGCTTCTTCCAACTTTTCATTTAACCAGGCATTCACTTCATCAGTTATCCCCACTGCATTTTCATTTATCAGCGACAAATTTCCAACATAGTATTTCTTATTCTGATATACTCCAAGAATCCCTTGACCGCTTTTATTTTCAATATTGATGGCATCAATAAATGAAACATTTCCACCCATGTAATGCACAATTGCATCGGCTAATGGATGTTCGGATGATTTTTCGATACTGTATAGAATATTGGCTGTTTCGCTTGTTTCAGGTTCGAACCATTTTGATGCAGCAACCGTTGGCTTTCCTTCGGTTATTGTTCCCGTTTTGTCCAAAACAATAACATCTATATTTTTAGACAGTTCCAGACTTTCGGCATCTTTAATTAGAATGCCCTGCCCTGCTCCTTTTCCCACCCCAACCATAATGGCTGTGGGAGTAGCCAGACCCAATGCACACGGGCAAGCAATAACCAGTACAGTAACCATAGCCAACAATCCCTGCGTAAATCCGTTTTCGCCTCCAAAAATGATCCAAAGCAACAAACTGAACAGCGCAACACCTATAACCACAGGAACAAATATCCCGGCAATCTTATCCACCAGTTTTTGAACCGGCGCTTTACTGCCCTGCGCATCCTGAACCATTTTTATAATCTGAGACAAAAGTGTATCACTTCCAACCTTTTCGGCTCTAAACTGAAAACTGCCTTTCTGATTGATGGTTCCGGCAAATACTTTACTGTCATTTGCTTTCTCCACCGGTATAGGTTCACCGCTAATCATGCTCTCGTCGACAAACGAGCTACCGGTTACGACCACCCCATCAACGGCTATTTTCTCACCCGGTTTTACCAGCATCACATCACCCACTTGCAAACCGGCTATGGGCATTTCCATTTGCTGTCCGTCGGTTTGCACTACTGTAACCGTTTTAGGCTGTAAGCCAATCAGTTTTTTCAGTGCCGACGAGGTATTTCCTTTTGCTTTCTCTTCCAACAATTTACCGAGAAGAATAAAGGCAATAACCACTGCCGAAGTCTCAAAATACACATGTGCATGAAGCCCTTTGCTGTGCCAGTATTCGGGAAACAAGGTATTAAACACGCTGAACAAATAAGTCACTCCTGTACTTAACGCCACCAGGGTATCCATATTGGCCGATCGGTGTAGCGTTTGTTTGTAAGCCCCGATAAAGAACTGTTTTCCAAACCATACAACCACAGGTGTTGCCAATGCCCACATGATGTAATTTGCATACGGCATATCCATCAACCCCTGCGTCATAGCAATAATCAGCAACGGAATAGAGATAGCCAAAGCACCCATAGTTCTGTATTTTAGTCTCTTGAAGTTTTGAGTATGAATTTCTTCCAATGAATCCCTGGCCTCTTCGCTTTCGTCTATCATCAAATCATATCCCACCGCTTGCAATGCTGCTTTTAGCTTCTGTGCATTGGTAAGAGTAGGAATGTATTCAATATTGGCTACACCATTAGCATAATTCACTGATGCAGAAAGCATCCCGACTTGCATCCGAAGAATCTCCTGCGAACTATTCGCACAAGAAGCACAGGACATGTTTAATACCGGATAGCTTTTTTTTAGTGAAGTGACGTTGTAACCCAGACTACGAATTTGCTCAACAGCTTTTGGGATAAGCGCTGCCAAATCATCCCCCGATATCAGGGCACGATTGTTATTGAGTTCCACTTTGTGGGTCGACATACCATCGACTTTGCCTAACCCATTATCCACAATTAAAGCACAATGCTCACTTTCCACATGTTCCAGTGGCAAGTAAACCTGATTGTTTTCTGACTTTATCATAACGTTTCATTTTATGATACAAAGATCCGAACAAACAGCCAAAGTGCTGTTATATAATTATGGGAACAATTTACATCCTGTTGACAATTATAAACCGTCCAGGGTCTTTCGTAGGTGGATGCCTTGTGCTTTGAACTGAGTGGGCGTAAGACCTGTTGTTTTCTTAAACTGAGCAGAGAGATGTGCTACGCTGCTATAGCCCAACACATCTGCAATCTCACTCAGGTTCATCTGGTTATACGCCAACAGTTCTTTCGCCTTCTCCGTTTTTTGCAGAATGACAAAGTGCTCAATGGTAATGCCTTCGGTGGCCGAAAACAGCTTGCTGAGTTGGGAGTATTCTTTATGAAGCTCTGCAGCAATCATTTCCGAAAAAACAAACCGACTATCATTCAAATGATGAATATGATTGATGATAATCAATTTTATTTTTTCTATTTGCTGCTTGTAAGCATCATCCAGTAATTCGAAACCCAACCCTTCCAGTTTTTGTTTCAATTGCTCCGTTTGTTCATTGTCTAACGCTCCGTCTATCGTTACTTCGCCCAGTAGTACCTGCAATGGCTTTAGTTCCATATCGGACAGTACTTTTTCCACAGCACTTATGCAGCGGGGACAAACCATATTTTTTACGTAGAATTTCATGACAAACTGATTATTTAATTGGACAAAAAACTGAAACAAAAGGTGTAGCTACAAAGCGTTATCACAGTATAGAATTTATTGAACATACAGCTTAAATTACTCACCCTTTCGGATGATACCGAACGGGCAGGTAAAATTATCTGTATTTACAACAACCCGGTAGCGCATTGTAAACAGCAGCAGTGGCTTTGAATTTAGGAGTATCATACCCAACCGCAGCAATCTTTTTTTGAATATCGAGGCTTTTTACTTTCGAAGCATCATACACCAACGTAAGGATTTTCGTTTTTTCGTTCCAATCGGCCTTTGTAACCCCTGGAACTTTAGCTGCTTTTTCAATTTTTGCTTCACACATTTCGCAAACTCCGGAAACTTTGATTGTTTCGGTTTTTGTTGCACCCGCTGCAAATGTTACTGTAGAGATGGTAAGAGCCACTATGGCTATGAAGAATTTTAGAGTTTTCATTTTGATTTCTTATTAGAACGCAAATTACGCAAACAGCGCAAATTCACGCAAATTAATATTTTAGTTTTGGAAATATAAATGACACTAGTAAAACCTGTTTTAAAAATCATGTAAATGATTTTTGATATGTGTTCCTATGTCTTACTTTCAAAATAACTATGTGTTATTATGTGAAAGCTAAACGAAACTATGTGTCAAAAGAAAGAATGAATGAGATGCGACAAGTCTAAGAACATTGCTTCTTAGTGAAACTTAGTGTTCTCGGTGTCTTAGTGGTGATAAAAAATCAAATGCGGAATACACAAATGTCAGGGAGGCTGACAGCACTGGCAATATAGTTACCGGGTGGCTGGACATTTGTGTTAGTTGTAGAATTCGTATGATTGAATTGAAATCCTATCGTTTTGGGGATAACAAAAACCTGTAAAAGTGGATGGGTAGGTTGATTTATTTGGAATGTTGATGGACTGTAATTGCTGTCGACTGCAAAAAAAGACATCTCGTCTTTACAACAACTTTCACTTTCTATGCTCATCTCCGTTGCAGGAGTTAGCTCTTCAGCGCACATTCCACAACTAGCCTTTTCATGTGCAAATGAAAGCTTTACAGCCGATATTTCTCCTCCACACAAATGCGTTGCAAGCGAAAGATGCATCCCCGAAAGGAGTATCAACGCTACGAATAATATGGAGAAAAGTTTTTTCATTTGTGCTTAAAACAAACAAGGATACAAATAGTTGGGCAAAAGTAAAATAAAAAGGATACAGAAAGCTCCACTAATAGGTTAAAGTTTCCAAATCAAAACTGAAAAAACGTTGATATTTCATTAAGTTTAAAACTTTTACAAACGACGATTGCCGCAAATTTAAGCAAGAGATCCCGAACAACCGCTCTAAGTAGTTTATCGGCTGAGGCGTATAGTATCGTACTGAAGTTTCGTTACAGGCATCCTTTTGCAGTGACAATTTCACACAAATGTAACATCATTTATGTACGGTTTAGCTGTTTCTGTAGTATGTTTGTAACACAAACGATTCTGTATAATTCTAATCAAACAAATACAATGGAAACAAATTGGATTATTCTGGCAGCAGTTTTGGTTGGCGCTCTTGCGTTGATTATCTATTTAATCGTACGTAACAAAAAGGACGAAAAAGAAGTAATGAAGTCGTTTAATGCCGAAGACGATATAGAAAATGAAACAAAGCGACGTGAAAGTGAAGAATAAAAACCTGTCTTGCCTAAATATTTTGCGCCACATAAAATAGTTACGGCTAAAAATTCTCCCATTCATATATTTTTTTGTCGCTTCACAAACTCGCGACAGAGGCTACCTGCATGATTTTGGTATTGATTACATGTATCTGCTTTACCTGGATGCCCGCTTTGTAAACTGCCAATTTATCTTTCCAAATACCCTTATTTCTCTACCAAACTATTTCTTTGGAAACAAATACACTTATTTATCTTTATAAATAACTAATTTTGCATCATCAATAAAACCGACGCATGAAATAAGGAGAAGATGATGGAAAATAAAGACAAAGCCCAAAAGAAGATTAAAGCCAACGAGGTGGCTGAGTTTATCCTCGATGCCGGCGTGTTTCTGATGGCTTCGGGAGCTCATTCGGGCAGAGTGTGGCGCAATTGCAAGCGCATGGCAGACCATTGGGGCTATCATATGAATTTCAATCCGACATTTACCGGTATAATGGTAAGCGTGTGGGACGACAAAAACAGCGAAAATGCAGTTACACGCTACAAAACTGCACCACAAAACAGTGTTCATTTAGAAACCCTTACACAAATCAGTCATCTGTCGTGGGAGATAGCCGACGGCAAAACTGACTATGACGACGCATGCCGTAAACTTGAAGCAATTAAAAACAAAGCACGTTATCCCTTTTGGTTAGTAGCACTGGCGGTAGGCATATCGTGCGGATGCCTTTGTACATTGGCAGGTGGAAGTCCGGTGGATGCAGCATTGGCTTTTTGCGGGGCTGCGGCGGGTTCGGCAGCGCGACACTTCATTCTGAAGAAACAATTCAACCAGTTCCTCTCGTTTATCATCGCTTCGGCTATTACTACTCTCATTGCCGGTACAGATACTGTTTTTGCGTTGGGCAAAGCTCCGGAGATGACGCTCGCCACTTCGGTACTCTACCTTATCCCGGGAGTACCCCTTATCAACAGTGTGATCGACTTATTGGAAGGCTATTTTTCGGCCTCCATTGCCCGCTCACTTTTCGCGGCATCCATCGTATCGTGCATAGCAGTGGGAATGACCCTGAGTATTATGTTATTGGGAATAAATTACTTTTAGAATTATGGAACTACTAACAGCTATATTTTTCGATTTTATACTGGCTTTTTGTGTGGCTTTTTGCTGGGGAATTTTATTCGGGACACCCGTCAAAGCACTGCTAATGGCCGGCTTGCTGGGTGGCTTAGGTCATGGCATTCGTTTTATCCTGTTGCATTCGGACTTCGGGTTGATATCCGCCACGCTTATCGCTTCGGTAACCATAGGATTATTGGGAATTTATGCAGCGCATAAGGTACACAATCCTCCGGTGGTGATTACCATGCCGGCCTGTATCACCATGATACCCGGACTGTACGCCTATCGTTCGATGTTGGCAGGAATTAAACTCAGCGATCAGGCAATACTAGAAAAAGACCCTAATATTATCCCGTCAATAGCGCATAATGCCGTACTTACTTTTTCGTTGTTGTTTACGCTTGCCGTGGGGATTTCCATCAGTGCATTGCTGTTTCGCAATAAAAGCGTGAAACAGATTCGCTTCGACAAAAGCCGGCTGTTGGCGAAAGGGAAGTGAAGCTGAAATGGTTCGGTGGGGTGCACCTAAGTTGGAGGTGCAGCGCACCGAACTATTTGTAGGGCATAATAAAAGAAGGTTACAAAGGTGCAGCGCACCGAACCCAAAGTCAATCCATACAACCGTTCTAATTGCTCTACTACTGTTTATGTGTTATTTTCTTGTTCGTCGTAGCATTAATCGTCTGCTACAACTGTTTGCTATAGCGCCTTCGCCAAAGCTAATACTGCCAGCCTAAGGTCAACCAGGCATTACAACAAATAAAATATACTGTAAATCATTCCCAGATTAAACGCAGAGTGACAGACCATTGCACCTATAATGGAATCGGTATGCTTTCTCATTCTGAAAAACAGCAAGCTTACTAAAAACATACTCAAAACCCAAATTATCGCAGGAACTGGATAGAATGACCAATTCTTATTGATAAACACCAACCCAAAATGTGAGATATGAGTCAATGCAAAAGCCGAGCTATCAACAATAGATGCTTTTTTCTCGCCAAATGATTTTTCAAAACTAGCATGTACTATACCTCTAAAAAACAACTCCTCTCCAATTGGACTAAAAGTCATTCCAGTAAGTGCCATTATTGTAAATAAAATACTTTTGTCGTTAGCGTTTATACCTTTGGGAATATTGTACGATTTAGCAATATAGTGATACCAATTCTCGTATGAATTGCCGTATAAGGCTTCCCCTAAAAGGTAAAGAAGAATACTCGCCAGCAATCCCAAAACAACAGCAATTAAAATCCAACTGTGTTTTTTTGGTTTTGTCATTCCAATCTTTCTCCGTCCAGTCTTGCTTAAAAAAATGAACGGTGCAATTGCAGAAATCGCCATAATCAAACCAATAGAGCCGTAATTGCCCGTGGCATTTGCGTTCAACACTAAAATAAATCTGGGAATACAGATTAGTAGAATCAGAAAAAGTCCGAATTTCCAATTAAAATCGAAAAAACGATTCCAAAAAGGTCTGAGTTCATTATTCATCACATAATAGGATGTAGTATGTATTGAAGCAAACTTGCATTTTAATCCAGTTTGATATTCATCTTCCAATGTTCAGCAATGGCTTTCATTTCTTTTTTAGTCAAATAAGTAACCGCTCCGTGTTTTGGGCTGGTGAAGTTAGTGGCTTTCATAACACCTTCATTGAAATGTCCAAGGTTTTTATAGGTCACAAAGTCGGTTGTTTCGCTGAATCCCATGTTGCTCGGACGCGCACCATAAACATCATACATAAGCACATAGGCATCGGTACCCATTCGCTTAAAAAGGTTAGGTGCTTCGGTAGAAACCTTTTCCGGATCTATCCGTTTGGTTTCTGCTTTGTAGCCCTGATTAATTTTGTCCGAAACGGCATGCCACACCTTGGCATCAGACACATAAAATAGTTGATACTCATTACCCACTTTAGTAATATCGCCATCAAGACCATCCACACCGGTGATGCGCTCAGGTTTGGTTTCCAATCGGGTAAAATTAGTATCGGTATAAGAAGAATAGAGATGACACTCTTTGTTGTTATAGCGTATTGTAAAATACACCATCATCTTTTTCATAACCGGATCGTAAATCGTTTCAGGAGCCCAGGCACAATCAATATCGCCCAGTTCGGGAAACGCTTTATCCACCCTGAAATCAGAATGAGTCCAATGAATCAGGTCATACGATTTCATAAGTACAATGGCGCGGTTATTACCCCAGCCATACTTTTCGGCAGGTCGTTCAAATTCAGTATCGCGAAAACCGGCACGTTTACCAAACACATGTAAATCTGTCATTGCCAGGTAAAATGCACCATCAGGTCCACGGGTAATGTGTGGATCGCGCACACCCTTTTGCTCAGCCAGTTCAGCACCAATAAACACCGGTTGACCTCCATTTACATCCGTAAAAGTATAACCATCGGAGCTGATGGCAAAATAAGCAGATTGAGACTGATCCTTAAAATACACCAACAAATAGCCCGACAAATCTTTCTCTTTGAATTTAGTGGCTTTGGTGAGTTTAGGAACAATAAAGGTACCGGTTGCAGCAGGTGTAGCTACTTTTGTTTCTTGTGCAATGGTGTTACTTGCAACGCATAATCCTGAGAAAACAATCAGGAATTGGAAAAATCTGTGTTTCATACGATACTATTGTTTTATACTGAAATCCGCGGGAATGCTGATTCAAATTGTATTTGTCTGTTTCTAAACGTTTACCGCCGAACATCGCTCGGCGGCACACATTCAACTAAGGTAGATAATGGTTATTTACTGATCATAGTGATCAATATTACTCCGTTTCCTCCCCGCGAGCCATAAATGGAAGCATCGGAACCTTTAAGAATATTTATTGATTTAACCATACGAGGATCGATAGATCCAATAGACTCGATCGATACCTCAACGTTATTAACCAGTATCAATGGATCGCTTAAACCATTGATGGTACCTACCCCTCTGACTCTTATTTTATTCCCGTTCACCTCAACTCCCGGAACCTCTCCCCGAATCAGTTCAAACACATTTTGATAGGTTGCATATTTATTTTTTTTTCCATCAACGGTACCTACGTTGGTTGTCAGGTCTTTTTTCGAAGCCGTTCCATAGCCGATATTTACCTCTTCGTTATCGGTATTATCTTGATTCACCGCGTTTGTGGGAGATACCACATTTTCGAGTTTGAAATTGATGACCGTTCTGCCATTAATTTCTGCGTTCACTACACCGCTTGCCAGATTGAAAATAGAGATGAGCACTGCATCGGCCTTTACTTTAACCTTATACATACCATTCTCGTCGGTGCTAACATCGGTGCTTTTATTGTCAATTAGCACCGTAGCGCCGGATACCGGTTTGTTGTTCACATCAAGCACCTGGCCGGTAATATAATACTTCTTCCCTGAGTTTTGAGCAAAAGAACTAAAGGATAAAGTCAAACTGAAAATCACTAAAAGAAATGCTTTTGTTTTCATAACTTACTTTGTTTTTAATTTATAAATCCTGTTCTGTTTAATGTATTTATTCTATTTTTATGCTATCAAAATGCATATTGCTCTCTCGGTGTGGAAATCAATTACATCTTATTATAGTCAACGAACTGAGGCTGATGATGTTCGACGGTTGATGTTAAAGGAGGCTATTGCTCAATCAAATACCGATATTACAAATCTGAAATTTTATGCATTTTCCATTCACCGAACGTTCCAAATGAGAATCTCAAAACAGATTTATGGAATAAAATTCCGCCTTTAATCTTCCATTTTCCTTCGAAAGCTCCATTATTTAAAATTCCTGAGTAATAAATCGGTTTGTGCTTTTTGGAAATTTCAATTTGCACTGCTTCTTTTGTAAAAAATGTTGCTATAGGCATTTGTTTTACAAATTCTATTTTGCCTTCTTTCAATTTTCCTTTTATTACTCCTTCACCTCTTGTGCCTCCACTTTCAAGATCATCAGTTACCGTACCCTTGAAATTCAACCCATCATATTCTGCGATGATAATAGTAAACAAAGTTTCTATTTTGCTTACCTTAGTGTTGAGTTCTGTAACGTATTTGTAAGTTCCTTTCCAAGTTCCTTTCATATTTCTTATTATATCTACTATTTGTCAAAATTCGCAAACCTCTAAATGCTGGATAGTTCAAACCAATCTGCTTTGATTTATCCCCTACTCTACCTCTTTTTAATTTACGTTGAAGCTCTTGTTGATATAATTTTTGAGTTCTTCGGCATTCCGAAACCCTGTTACTTGCCTTTGTAGGTTGTTTTTAAGTGTTATATTAAGTACTGTATTGTTAAACGGTTGTTTTACTTTTATAGATTTCACATCGTCTAATAGCACGGTATTCTTTGTTGACTTTAAGAGTGTGATTACAAAAACAATTAGAACTACTATAATCAATACGAGAAAATACGTACTATAAGATGTATCCCCTGACCGTTCAAAATTGAATCGGATATTGGCAATACATACTATACAAAACAGGTTACAAACCAGCATAATATACTTATATATTCTTGCATTATCCGAAATTATAATCTTATTTTCTTCAAATGATATTTCACCGTTTTTAAGCCGAAATACTTTATTCATTTTTTTTATTTCAAGTTGTTTTCATGTTCTTCAAATTTATATCTTTTCAACGTCCGGGTATAGATAGTTTGTCAACACTCGCTATCCCTCGCTCAACCAAGTCCCTAATAATTTTTCAACTTTACGAGTGTAGTATTTGTCTTTTCGGTAGTTACTTTTGAGCCTCCTTTATATACCACTATTTTATCCTTAATTATTTTTGTTTGGTAGATACTATCTGCAAAAATGGAATCTTTTTGAATAGTGGTAATATAGTGCGTTCCTGTTGAATCTTTTTTAGTACTGAAACTTTCGGTTGTATTAACTACTGTCTTGCGCACTACAGGTGTTTGTGCACTGACGGAACTAAAACTACTTATTACAACCAGAAGCAAAAATGTCTTGATAAATTGTTTCATAATTTAGATGATTAGATGGGTTATTATTTTTTATAACTACGATTTAATTTGCAGAATATATCCTTCATCGTTTCTGTATCAATACCGTTCATATCAATTAATCTCAAAGACTTCACCATTTTAAGGGTGCTCGCTTTATATTTTAAAAAGTGAGGAGATTTTATATGATTCTCGTACGCAGATTTATTCGAATAGATTTCTAAAATACGAATTTGTGCCGGGTTTTCTTTCTGATACATTGGAAAAATAGCAACAACGCCCGATTCTTTTTGCACAGATGCCTTAGCTTCTATTTGTAGAATATTCTTGTATTCTTGAAGATAACTTGAATCAATTTCAATCTCCGAAATACGTATTATCATATTGTTTGTTTGTGCTACCATATTGATTGATAAAAGAAACATTAAAGCAACTAAAATATTTTTCATATGTAATTCAATTGATGTTTATATACGATTTTTACCTTCTCTACCACAGATTAGCTACCTTCGACAGATTACTTTCTTTGTGTGCATTATCACTTGCAAAGCCATTCGCTGAACAATGCTCGCCAACCTACAGTCAACTAGGGTTGTGACCCCTGACAGCAAAGCTTCGCCAAACTACTGTCAACTAGGGCCGAACTAGGCTAAAAACGGATATGATTGTAACATGCATTACAAGCACTAATTTCATTTAGTCTAGAAAAGATTCCACAGAACAACTTACTTCATTATAATCTAACACTTTTGCAAATTCTTCTGCATACACTTTTGCTCTGTGATAGCTCAAACTTGATGGGCTTATGATACACCAACCAGACTTGGAATTTTTTCTACCAATATTATTTACTTTTAGCCATCTCGAAAATTCAGTTCTTGCGTCATTAACAACAACTTGAGAAAAACCAAACTCATGATCTTCAAATGGCTCATCAAACCCTGATATAAATCTAGGTATTGAAATATAACTCGATGCAGCTCTTTCAGCCACCTTATTAGCTAAATCATACAGAGACTTCCAATAAAGAGGAGTATTCAAATGATCTGTAACTACTGGTGGATAAGAACCAACTTTAGAATTTTGTTTTTTTTTATCTTCAATGTATGCTGAAGTAAGAGAAATAATTTTATCATCTCTTGCAATCCAAGCTGTTCGAACAATTTTACTTTGACCATTTAACCCTTTTATGGGAATTAATATATGATATTTAATTCCATACTCATCAATTTTCAATCCCTCTATTTCGCCTTTAGAAATTCCTTCTATTAATTGTGCTGCAAGATATTTCCAATGTTCTCTTTCTATTCCTAATAACTCTTTAAAAAGTTTTGCTTTCTCTTTTCCCCTTAAATGTTCAGGATTTAAAGCATAATTGTACAACTTAGATTTAGAAACTTCTGCATCTTTTATAGATACTCCATTGTCAGTTATAAATTCGAAGTCTTCAGATAATTTTGAAAAAAATAATTCAGTTGCTAACTGTTTCCTATGATTTAGTTCGCCTTTTTGTTTAATTTTATTTTGAAACTTCTCTCCTAACTCTGAAATTTCAGTTGAAAATTGAATTTTATTGAATCTAGATTCCATTTCAAACTCATTTACACCTAATATTTGAATCCCTGATTTCTCTCCCCAATCAGGATATGCAGCCATCTCGCACCCATAAAACTCTTTATAAAATAATATCCCTGCTTTGAAATAATAATTTTTCAAATTTATAAATAGAGCTCGATGAAGTGGGTGTCTAAAATCAGGTTCAAGTAACCCTAAATAATAATCTTCCTCCTTCAATTTAGAATTAAGCATTTCAATTAATCTCTTATTAAATGAACTTAGCGTAATACAATAAATATTATTTGTGAAAAAAGTACTTGTCAGTCTTCTAATATTGAAGGTATGGAAATTATCATGCAAAGAATTAATCAATTCAGCAACTATTAAATTACCCATGTCTTTATTGTAAGAATAGGACATAGACATTGTCGATCCTTTTTTACTAACGCTATTTATATTTTCACAATACTTAGATATTATCACATCACCAATAAAAAACCACGAGTCTAATTTATCTAAGACACCTATATTTTGGAAACATTCTAACAATAATTGATTACATTTTGAACCATAGCCATAGCTCAATTCTGAAGCATCGGCATCAAAAAGGAATGAGTATGATTTATATTCATCAAGACTGCTTTCAATTGATGTATTTGAATTTTCTATCATTTAATTGTTTTATAATTATCATTTATATTCCACACAGCTAAAGTTTATATAAATCTGAAAAACAGGACATTCAAATTCGGGAAACATGAACTTAAATTCACAATATCAAATTATCAAATAACGTGAAAGTGAATTTAGATTACACCACATCGTATATCTCTTTCGCATCAATTAGAACATAATTGATCAATGCATCAATATAGCTTTCAGCAGCTATTCTAGATTGCTTTATAAAATTAACTCTTTCTTTCCGATACATCTTTAATTCATATTCCAAAAAATATTTTGGAGCTATCTTTTTGAAGTTATCATCAACTTCTTTATTCATCTGTTCAAATGTCTTATAAACAAATAAACCACCGCAAAAATCAACAGTATCTTTATCATTATAAATTGCTCTATGTGTATTTTTATGCCTTGCTTCTATAATATGCTCAAATGCGACATAATACTTCTCAACTACATCCAAAGCCCTTATATTTACATCTCCTAATTTTTTCTTTATCTTATCCCATGAACATTGTTTTTCCGATAATCCAAGCACGTAAACTTGATTCAACAATAATTTTTGAACTTCAACAATAGTGTGTATTTTATGGAAGAAAACCTCTGTGTGGTATTTTATGTATTCAAGTTTATCAATATTATGTTTAGTCAAATATTTTGCATTTGGGTAAACTCTCAAAAAAACTTCAATACGTTCTAAATCTTTTTTCAAGTCATTTATACGAGTATATAAATTAAATATATCCATGTAATACTTTTCCCTCAAACTAAATAGATGATAATTATTTTTGCTGTAACTAAAACCATCACGTTTTTCAACATCATGCATTAGCTCATTAATAGTCGTAAGGAAATCCATTAAAAGATCCTGATTAATTATATTCATCGATAAACAGTGTCTTAATTTTTTCAGCACCAAAGTTAATACATGTTTTTGATTCTGCTCTATTTATGTAAAATAATTTTGTTATTTACATAAAAAAAGAGCGCGAACTGTTGTTCGCGCTCCCGATAGGGTTATTTACTTTACCGGTTCATTGGTTGACGGCGTGCTGCCCTTGCCGGTTTCGAGGGCATGATACTTTTTACGGTATTCGTCCATTTTGTTGAACAAAGCAGTGATGGTTTCATTCGGCGAAAAATTGAAGGCTTGCTCCACTGAAGTGCAAAACTGTATGTAAGCACCTACAGCAGCAGGTTTAAATAAACTCGCAGCTTCGTCGCGTTCGGCATACTCGGTGGTGCGGTTACTGTAGAAACTGTTCAACTCCATGTTTTTCGAATCCAACTCATCAAACAGATTGTTTATCCCTAGGGTTTGAGCAGCAGTCCGCAAATCGGTTTGGGCACGGTATTTTGCCACCATATCGGTCACCGTACCGGTTTCGATATTCACCGGCTGTTTAGCCACTTTCCGGTAAGGCACTAAAAAGAGATGCAGCGTTGAAGCGGCCGATTTCTTGTCGGCATTGCTACTTCGCAGATACGAGCCCGTAACTCTGAAAATTTCAGCTATAAAAGCATCCCGCTCTTTGTCGAGAGTTTTTACAGCATCACTAAGGGCACTTTTCTGCGCCTGGTTCATACCCGTCCCCAACTCTTGCTGGGCTAGTTCCAATTGACCGAGTGCAGCCACCGGGATGCTTCCGAGATCGGGCACTAAAGGTTTGGCTAATTCGATAGTCGATTTATTCAACGAAAAAACTCCTGAAATTGTCAAATGATTGACATACAACGGTGAAAACGAAACGTAATTCATAATAAACAGATTTTAAAATGGATACTTGAAAATTTATATATAATTGGTTCTTGTTGTTTTAATCAATATTTTTAACAAAAATGTCTATACAATTTGTAGAAACCCGAAGAAAGCATCATCCATGTCTGTACAATTTGTAGAAGGTAGAATTGTGCTTCATTCTTGCCTGTACAAATTGTACAGACCTAAATAGAGCATGCATCAAGGCTATACAAATTGTAGAAGGTTGAATTGAGCATTCTTGGGGTCTATACAATTTGTAGAGGGTTGAATTCACTTTTCCACCTTTCTACCGACTATTTTCTGCATCAGTTAGCCATTCGAAGCGAGTAAAACAGCCCATTTTATCGTAGCTGACGGCATTATTCATAAAAAAAGTTAAGCATTAAGTGAATTCTGTTCTAAATATAATGGCTTTATTCCATATTTGCAAACATTCCATTCATTATTTTTACATAAATTCTTATGTTTTACAGCATAAATAAATTCACAGAGCTAACTTCATAAATCACTAGAAGCCACGTTTTTCAGAACCAAATCTCTGCTCAGTTGTTTACTCCTAAAAAACACCAACGCTATGAACAAGATAAGATCTATAGAGCAAATCATTGCACCGTCGGCACCTCATCTGGTAGGTACCGATTTTAGCGTGCACACGATATTCCCCGATGCATGGGAAATGCATCGGGAACGCATGAGCCCGTTCTTTCTGCTGGATTACGGTTCTAAAGCTGCATCGGCACCGGTGGAAAGTCCCCGCCGTGTGGGCGTGTATCCGCATCAGGGACTAGAAACGGTAACCATAGCCTATCATGGCAAAGTGGCACTACACACCGGTGCAGCGCATCCGGAAGTGATAGAAAAGGGAGAGCTGCAGTGGCTGACTGCTGAAGGGGACATTTTGCATAAGAAGTATTACGAAGCGGAGGCCGAAAAAGCGGGCGGTGAATTTCAGATGGTGCAACTGTGCGTGCAACTGCCGTTGAACTATAAGAAGCATGTATCGAAACATCAATCCATCCGCCCCGAAGAACCGGGACAAGTGATTTTGCCCGACGGCAAAGGGGCGCTGGAAATTATTGCCGGCAATTTCAATCAGTCGCCGGGGCAGCGCAGGCCTTTTAGCCCTATCGAAATATATAACGCACGCCTGAAAAAAGGGGCTAAGGTGCATTTCTCGTTCCCCGAAAATTACAATACCGGCTTTATGATTATTGAAGGGGCGGTAACGGTGAACGAACAGACGGCTACTGCCAATCACTTCGTACTGCTTGCCAACGACGGCACGGACATTTACATGGAAGCTACCAAAGAAACCATCGTACTTATCCTGAGCGGCGAACCGATGCAGTCACCGATAGAACCCTACGGCCCATATGTGATTAACAGCAAGCAGGAAATAGTGGATGCGTACGACGACTGGAACAACGGAACGTTTGGGTATGTGAGGGAGTAAGTGGAGCAACCGCTCCAGGCGGTTTGTCGGCTAGGATGAATAGTATAAGAAAAATCAGAAAGAAGTACCCGAAGGGTTTATTTCTTGATAATCCGCCCCTAAATCCCCTAAAGGGGACTTATAGTTAGTTCCGTCTCCTATAACCAAGTCCTGTGAATATTTTGTCAATTATGGCATTTTATCTTTTTCTCAATTAATTAAGTGTACATCACCTCGAAGAGCACTCTTAAAGCCCCTTTAGGGGTTTGGGGTCATAATCGTCTCCTATAACCAAGTCCTATGAATTATGAACTATGAATTATGAATTATGAATTATGAATTATGAATTATGAATTAATAAAATTACCCATTTATAGTGATTGCATCGCAACTCTAAATGCTTTACTTTTGTAATAAAAAACAACCAATATGTCGAAAACAGAAGAACAATTATACAAACAAGCCTATCAATTAAGCCTGTTCACCATCATCTACAATGTGCTGGAAGGCCTGGTGTCGATGGTTATGGGCTATCAGGACGAGACACTCACCCTGTTTGGCTTTGGAGTGGATAGCTTTATTGAAGTGCTATCGGGCATGGGCATTGCCGTGATGATATTGCGCATAAAAAACAATCCCGAGAGCTCGAAAACTCCGTTCGAAATAAAAGCCCTGAAAATAACCGGAATAGCCTTTTATCTGCTCGCCGTGGGACTACTGGCAGGGATTATCGTCAACCTGATCAACCATCATAAACCCGAAACCACCCTGTGGGGCATGATTATCTCCATCACGTCTATCGTGGTTATGGTATGGCTGATGAACAGCAAAAAAAGTGTGGGCAAGCGATTGCATTCGGCCGCCATCATTGCCGATAGCAATTGCACGAAGGTATGTGTGTACATGTCGCTTGTGTTGCTGGCCTCGAGCGTGATTTACGAGTACACCGGATTTGCTTATGCCGATATCATAGGTACGGCGGGTTTGATTTACTTTTCGGTAGTAGAAGGCAAGGAAGCCTTCGAAAAGGCGAAAGGCAAAGCATGCTCGTGCGAGAAGTGTGAGGAGTAGATTCTATGAGTTGAGTGTATAGTACCAAAGTTCAGCTTTGAGATGATTGATTTAGCAATTGCTAGAGTTATATTGTAATAATTACGTAACTTTGGGTCTATTTAAATTAAACTCTTCATGAAACGATTGGCCATTATAACCGGGATACTTTCCGGATTCTTGTTTGGTATTGCCACTCCATTCAGTAAACTGCTATTGGCGAATTTAAACTCTTTCCAATTGGCAGGTTTACTATATTTGGGGGCAGGGCTGGCTATGTTTCCGTATATATTTAAGAAAAACAGTCATATCAAACTCCTTTTCCAATCGGGCAGCAGAGCTAAAACAGCAGGCATCATCTTCTTTGGCGGGTTTATGGGGCCTTTGCTTTTACTGGCCGGTTTAAAAACAGCTAACGCAGCTTCAGTATCCATTTGGTTGAACATGGAGCTTGTAGCGACGGCCATTTTAGGCGTTTTGATTTTTAAAGATGGTCTTGACAGAAACACATGGATTGGCGTATTCCTGACTATTGTGGCTGGTATTATTACTTCTTTGGGCGAAGGTTTCAGTGGTATCGCCTCCGGCTTATTGATTACTGCAGCCTGCATCTGTTGGGGTATTGACAATCATTTAACAGCCATCACCGATGGAGCTTCACCTCAAACAGTTACTTTTGTAAAAGGCATTGTGGCCGGGTCGGTCAATTTATTCATCGGCTGTATCATAGCCACTCAACCTATCCAGTTTGGAGGCATTGCTCCAGCCCTGTTGGTGGGCGTTTTCTCATATGGCTTGAGTATCGTTTTGTATGTTACTTCGGCGCAAAACATTGGAGCTACCCGAAGTCAAATACTGTTTTCTACTGCGCCATTGTGGGGCATCATGTTGTCATATATTTTTGCTCACGAATCATTTCAGTGGGTACACCTTATTTCAATACTTCTTTTAGCATTGGCGGTAATTATCACAAACGTATTAACACACAAACATCTACATACGCACACATCAATGCAGCATATACATTACCATCAACATACCGACGGGCATCACCAACACGAGCATGATGGTGAAACGGTGCAAGCAGGCAAGTGGCATTCGCATCTGCATAAGCACCAAGCAGTAACCCACGAACATCCTCACGACCCTGACTTGCATCACAGACACGCACATATATAATTCGTGCGATCACTTACAAATGAAGATAAGAGTCAGTAATATCAGCTTAAAAGCACACAAATTTCCACCAGTAAGACATTTCCATTACAATAGAACTGAATCGAAATATTTGGCGATATATTTTTTAATGCAACCCGCAGTTGATCACTAATCACTGGTTACTGTTTATGGAGCTTGCGACATCCCTATCTATCGGGACTGATAACTGTGTCACTGATAACTGTTCAATTTTATTCACAAAATAAACTTTAATAGCTGAAGTTTGAATAAACCCTTATTTGTAATCATTCCAAATTTCTAAATAAATGATAATAAATTTGAAAATTCCATCAAAAATGCAATATCTTTGCACTTTCGCGAGTTTATATTCCAACTTAAAAACTCCCCGCATCGACGACTAATAACCAAAAATGATTTATGAAGAAACTAAATAATATTCTCTTCTCGATGACTACCACCATCGTGCTTCTCGTAATTTTTGCTACAAGTATAGGCTACGCCACCTTCGCCGAGAATAGTTCGGGAACAGAATATGCCAAAGAAATTGTTTATAATGCCAAATGGTTCGAACTACTGCTTGTATTCCTGATTGTAAACATGCTGGGCAGTGCCATTCGCTACAAAATGACCAACAAGCGCAAGTTCAGCGTACTGCTCTTCCACCTGTCTTTTATCATTATTCTTATCGGTGCCGGTATTACCCGCTATTTTGGTTCGGAAGGAATCATGCATTTACGCCAGGGGCAAACCAGCAACGAAATTACTTCCGACAAAAGTTCAGTGCTGGTGGTAGCCGAATACAAGGGCGAAAAAGTGGAAAAATCATTTCCGGTCAGTTTCTCCGAAACAAGCTCGAACGATTTCTCTCAATCTATTGAAATTGGAGGAAAAACAATCAATATAGAAAACGAGCTTTATATCCCCAACTCCATCGAAACGCTCGAAGCCGACGATAAAGGCGAACCGGCTTTCGACCTTTTTGTAATGAATCAGAACAGTCAGGGGCAGGACATCATCCTTGCTGCCGGCGAAAGCACCGAAAGTGGTGGAATACAGTTTGCCTTTGCCGATAGCACCGTTAAGGCCGACGTACACTTTACGATGAATGGCGACCAACTCTTTATGCAAGCCAATGCACCGGTAGCTAAAATGAGTATGATGGAAAGTAGCGAAGTCAGCATACCTGCCGGAACACTCCTACCTGCTCAGGAAAGAACCATTTACAAATCGGGCAATCTGGTTTTTGTACTGAAAAAATTTATGACGCATGCAAAAAAGAGCGTGACGCAATTTAACCCCGACATGAATAAATCGGGCGTAATGATACAACCTAAAAATGCCATTATCTTCAAGGTCGCAGATGGCGAACTATCTAAAAAAGTAAATGTACTCTCTGCCGAAGGCCAAACTCTACATCCCGGCATCTGCCTGCTAAATGATGTAAAAGTAAGTATCAGCTATGGCAATCTGCCTCAGAAATTGCCGTTTAGCATCACGCTGCGCCAGTTCCAGTTGGACCGTTATCCCGGCTCGAACAGCCCGTCGTCCTACGCCAGCGAAATTACGCTTATCGATAAGGAATTGAAAACGCAACAACCTTTCCGCATTTACATGAACAATATTCTCAACTATCGGGGGTATCGTTTCTTCCAATCATCCTACGATCCCGATGAGCAAGGCACTGTTTTATCGGTAAACCACGACTATTGGGGTACCATGGTTACTTACGTAGGCTATTTCTTTATGTTGATAGGTATGATTCTTACGCTGTTCAACAAAAACAGCCACTTCTTCACGGTTATAAAACTCAGCAACGCACTGCAACAAAAGCGCAAAGCTTCCAAAACACTTCTGCTTGCTGGATTGCTGATAGCTTCGGGCTCTGTATTTGCGGCCAAAACACCTAACACCAAAAAGGCACACCTCGAAGCTTTGAGTAGCTTACTCATTCAGGACGAAGTGCAGGGAAGAGTGGAACCGCTGAGCACCTACGCGTCGGATCTGGTTCGTAAAATCACTAAAAAGACAAGCTACAATAACCAATCGGCCGTTGAAGTGGTATTGGGAATGTGTACAAATCCCGAAAAATGGCAAAACGAGCCCGTGATAAAAGTGGCGCACGAGGAAATGGCCAAAGAGCTTGGATCGGCAACTGATTATGTAAGCATTCAACAACTATTTGATAACAAAGGACAGTACAAACTGGGCGAAAAGGTAGAAACAGCCTATCAAAAAGATCCATCGGCACGTAATCAATACGAAAAAGAGCTGATCAATGTTGACGAGCGCTTAAATATTATGAACAGCATCTTCACAGGACGCATTTTGAACATCTTTCCTATTGCCGGTCATGATACCGAAAAATGGACAGCCGTCAATTTCAGTGCCGAAACTGCTGCTGAGCCTGCGATGAGCAGTGCCAAAGGAGCCGTTTGCCCTATGTCGGGGAAAACCGGGATGACCGATATGCCTGCAAATGGAGAGTCGATGGGTGGTGAAGAAATGGGCAAAGGAATGGGCGATAAATGTCCGGTGACCGGGCAAACCGGTAAAGCCGGTAAACTGGATGAGGCAGCAATGAGTGGAATGGGTGGAATGACCGAAAAGACAGACACATCCAGCCCTATGGAAGGCAGCATGCAAAGCATGCCCGGTGGCATGGCAATGGATGGAATGATGGGCTCAGACCCATCAACCGGGCCGGAAGCATTACTTAATGCTTATTTTTCTGCCGTTTTGCATGCCGAAGAATCAGGTGATTGGAGTTTTGCAAACAGCGCTCTGTTGAGCCTCAAAAACTATCAGTTCCTGAACGGTGGCGTTCAGCTGCCGTCAAAAAATAAAGTAAAATTCGAAGTTTTCTACAATAACCTGAGCATATTTCTTACACTAGCCATACTATACGGTTTGCTTGGTGTGCTACTTATTGGATTGCACATTATCAACATACTCAAATACAACCCCAAGATTGAGAAATACCTCAATAAAAGTATTTACCCACTCATGCTCATGTTTGTATTATATACTGCGGGCTTAATCATGCGGTGGTATATCTCCGGACATGCACCCTGGAGCAATGGTTATGAGGCCATGATTTTTGTAGGTTGGGGAGCTAGTTTGGCCGGTTTGGCATTTGCCGGACGATCGCCGGTTACCTTGGCCATAACTTCATTGTTATCAGCTATAGCCCTATCAGTAGCCGGCATGAGCTGGATGAATCCCGAAATAACCAATTTAGTTCCGGTACTAAAATCGTATTGGTTAGTAGTTCACGTGGCTGTTATCACCTCCAGTTATGGATTCTTTGCCATGGCGGCCATGTTGGGAGTATTCAACTTGTGCTTAATGACCGCCCGCACCGAAAAAAACAAAGTACGTCTCAACGAGAGCGTTCAGGAGTTTAGCTATATCATCGAACTGGCACTAACCATTGGACTTTTCATGCTGACAGTGGGTACATTCCTTGGAGGTATTTGGGCCAACGAATCGTGGGGACGCTATTGGGGCTGGGACTCAAAAGAAACCTGGGCATTGGTAAGCGTATTGGTTTATTCGGCCATACTTCACTTACGTACCATCCCGAAAACAAATAGCTTACTGATATTAAACACGGTTTCGGTACTCGGTTTCGGTTCGGTAATTATGACCTTTGTCGGAGTGAATTATTATCTTTCGGGTATGCATTCTTACGGCCAGGGTACACCTCCTCCAATTCCTATGGGCGTTTATATAGCCTTGGTCGGTATCTTTGCACTCGTTGGACTTGCTTACAATGCAGATAAAAAGCATCAAAAATAATTTCAAGTTAATTGCAAAAGTATTCTTTTAGTAACAGACTAGTTATATAGCAATTACAGTGAGATAACTAATGAATTAACGCGCTCACTATTAAGATTGAATTTAAATTAGTCTATAAAAATCAAAAAATGAAATAATTACAACGATTTGTAGTTATTTTTGATAAAGAATTACTCACAACATTGGTTAAAATGTGTAAAATCTAATGATATTCATATAGATTTCAAACAAAAAAACATTCGTTAATGACTCTATTTATTCACAGACTATCCTTAGCTGTTTATTTCATTATTGTTCTGGTGGCAGTTGGAGTACTGACCTATTTTGGGATGTCGTACTACAATTTACCAATAGAAGAACGCTATTTCAGCGGTTTACACGAGTTACTAAAACCGAGTGGTTACATCGGGCATGGATTAGGAATTGTTGGCACTTTACTCATTGTGGTGGGACTTTTCGGCTACATGGCTCGTAAGCGAATGAAAGTATTTTCGCGCATCGGTGTATTAAAATACTGGCTTGAATTACATATTTTCATGACCACATTGGGTAGTGTTTTTGTGCTTTATCATACCTCCTTTAAGTTTGGAGGAATAGTATCTGTAGGCTTTTGGAGTTTAGCCATCGTGTGGGCGAGCGGTGTTATTGGTCGATTTATTTATCTTCAAATTCCACGCACCATCGAAGGACGTGAATTAAGTCTTCAGGAGGTGAAAGACTTTAAAGATGAACTGGACTTAAGATTAAAAAACAAGTACGATATCGATTTTTCGGAAATCAGAACAACCAAGTTCTCACAATTGAGGCTGAAGCTTTTATCAAAAAATATATCCGGAAAGGATTATAAAAAAGTGAAAGCACTGATTCGGGATGAACGAAAAATAGAAAAGCGAATCAAGCGACTGGCTTTTATGCAAAGCATGTTTAAATATTGGCACGTGGCGCATTTACCGTTTGCACTTATAATGCTTATTATAATGATAATACACGTATCGGTAGTGTTGTTTTTTGGGTATAAATGGATTTTCTAATAATGGACGAATGAGTGATACTATACTTGAATATTTAATATATGCCGTTGTGGCTTTACTGGTGATAGTCGTGATGATTATCTATTTAAAGAAGCAAAAAAGAGAGTCGAACGAGGTAGATGAAAAAATAGCACAGGCCAAAGAAGATGGTTTGCATGAACCGGTTTCGCTATATCCGGTGGTGGACCCCGACAGATGTATCAAGAGTGGAGCTTGTATTTCGGCTTGCCCCGAAGACGATATTTTAGGAATCAGAAATGGTAAAGCAACAACTATAAATGCCTCGCATTGCATTGGTCACGGTGCTTGTTTACGTGCCTGTCCGGTAGAGGCTATCAGCTTATGGATTGGAACCGAGAAGCGTGGTGTGGAATTGCCTCATATCAGTGCAACTTTCGAAACAAATGTGCCCGGAATTTTTATTGCCGGCGAACTGGGTGGCATGGGATTGATTAGAAATGCCGTAAAACAAGGAGCTGAAGCGGTAGAGAATATTGTAAAAACAATAAAAAAAGGAGGTACTGCCGAGTATGATTTAATAGTGGTTGGTGCAGGTCCGGCGGGAATCTCTGCAACTCTGGCTGCTACCAAAGCCAACCTGAAAGTATTGACGCTGGAACAAGGCACGCTGGGTGGCACGGTATTCACATTTCCACGGTCAAAAATTGTAATGACGCATCCAATGGACTTACCATTGCACGGAAAAGTAAAATTAAAAGAAACCTCTAAACCCGAACTGCTGAAACTATGGCAGTCGGTTTTAGCAAAAAACAATATCAGCATCAAAGAAAATTCAAAGGTTGATACAATAATACCCGAAGATAATCTGTTTAATGTGATAACCATTTCGGGTGAAAAATACACAACAAAAACGGTACTACTCACTATCGGCCGTAGAGGAACACCGCGAAGACTGAATGTTATAGGCGAGGATTCTGAAAATGTAGCGTACAGATTGTTGGAACCGGAAGATATTAACGGTAAAAAAATAGTTATTGTTGGTGGTGGCGATTCGGCTGTAGAGTCGGCATTATTACTGGCTGATGAAAACAAAGTAACACTCTCCTACCGGGGTGCTGCTTTTACCCGATTAAAGCCAAAAAATGCCGAGAAAATAAAAAAGGCAATTGACGACCAATTAATCGATGTAAAATTTAATTCGAACGTCGTTTCAATAGAACCAAAGGTGATTCACTATACCGAGAATGAATCGAAAGAAATCTTGAAGTTAGAAAACGACCTGATATACATATTTGCCGGCGGTGAATTGCCCACTCAGTTTTTAAAGAAAATAGGCATAAAAGTAACTACCAAGTTCGGAGATGTGGTTTTGAAACCCAGATAACGTTCAGTTATCAGTAAACAGTTATCAGTAAGCCGTAACAAATTGTTACTCCCCAAAAGAACAATCGCACAGAAATATAACGGTGTGTTTTTGTCTGCTGACCGTTGACAATAAAAAAGGAAAAACGAATTATCTAACTAAATAGTAGACATTCAACATGAAATTAAGCAAGTTACTACCCCTATTGGGCATATTCATTCTTTTAGGATACAATGTATCTGCACAAATTTCTCCGGGAGATTTGAGCAAGGCACATGCTGGTCTGGAAGGTATCAGCAATTGTACCAAATGCCATGATGTGGGAAATAAAGTGACTCGTGAAAAATGTCTGGCCTGTCACAAAGAGATTAAGGCTAGTATTGTGGCAAAAAAAGGTTTTCATGCTTCGGCCGAAGTGGGGAATAAAGACTGTTTTGTTTGTCACAACGAACATCACGGACGAAACTTCCAAATCATCCGTTTCGATAAAAAGACTTTCGACCACCGAAAAACCGGCTTTGAGTTGAAGGGAGAACATTCCAAACAAGCATGTGTTGCCTGCCATAAACCGGCATTTATCAAGAATCCTGAGATTAGAAAAAAACCAGGTACGTTTCTGGGGCTGAGTCAGGACTGTTTAGGCTGTCATGCCGATTATCATCAAGGTAAATTATCAAACAAATGTGCTACTTGCCACAATTTCAACAGTTTTAAAAACGCTACCGGATTTGACCACAGCACCACTCGTTTTCCATTGCTTGGAAAACATAAAAATGTGGCGTGTATAGAATGTCACAAAACTGAAATGGTAAACGGGAAACCGGTTCAGAAATTTAAAGGATTGCAATTTGCCAATTGTACTGCTTGCCATAAAGATGTGCATGAGAATAAGTTCGGACAAAACTGTAAACAATGTCACACCGAAGAATCTTTCCACTTCGTTAAGGGAATAAAAAGTTTCGATCACAATAAAACCGACTTTAAATTAATTGGGAAACATCAACAGGTAGCCTGCAAGGAATGTCATAAAACAAGCCTTACCGCTCCGTTAAAGCACAGTCGTTGCTCCGACTGCCACAGTGATTATCACAAAAAAGAATTTGCAGTCAACGGTGTTTCACCCGATTGCAATACCTGCCATACCAACAGCGGTTTCTCGCCAAGTACGTTCACTATTGAGAAACACAACATGACCAAGTTCAAACTGGAAGGAGCGCACTTAGCTACTTCCTGCGCGGCCTGTCATAAAAAGCAAAAAGACTGGACATTCAGAACTATGGGAAGCAAGTGTGTGGATTGTCATAAAGATGTACACAAAGGCTTTATTCCTGATCGATTCTATCCAAATCAGAATTGTCTGGCTTGCCATAACGTTACAAATTGGAAATCGGTGAAGTTTGATCACAATAAGACCGGATTTAAGCTCGAAGGCGAGCATGCGAAAGCTGCATGTTCAGCTTGTCACTACCGCAAAGATGAAAATGGAGTCAGAACTCAACGTTTTGATGGAACACCTAAAGATTGCTCCAGCTGTCACAAGGATTCGCATGCCGGACAATTTGCTGTAAATGGGAAAACAGACTGTACCCGCTGCCATAGTTTTAATGCGTGGAAAGATTCTAAATTCGACCATAACAATTCTCGCTTCAAAATTGACGGTCAACATAAAGATGTGAAGTGCGAAGAATGTCACAAGCCGGTAACAAACGAAAAAGGAACCTATATACAATATAAGTTCGATAACATTTCTTGTTCAAAATGTCATGCTTAGGAAAATCGAATTTATCGTTAATATGTTTTAATTTATTCCTCTTTATCAACAACCAACTATCAATCTGAGATATGCGCCAACTAATTCTATTCATATTCATTGTACTAGCTACAACAGCTTCGGCTATTAAATCCCCACACGGTGCAGGGTTTAAGATGGAGTGCGGCGTTTGTCATAGCACTGCCGATTGGAGTAAAATTAAAACGGGTGAGTTCAACCACAATAAAACTCATTTTCCGTTAGTCGGGCAACACAAAACGGTGAGTTGTAAAAAATGTCATACCACCCTTGAATTTTCGAAAGCAAAAACAAATTGTTCGGCTTGTCATACAGACGTTCATCAGGGTACAGTGGGAAATGATTGCGAGCGCTGTCATAATTCAAACTCATGGATAGTAACTAAAGTGAAACAACTACACCGACAGGTAGGATTTGCACTCGTGGGTTCACATGCAACAGCAGATTGTAATAGTTGTCATAAATCTGCGTCTATGCTCCGATTCGATCCTATGAGCACGGATTGTTACAGCTGCCATAAAGCAAAATATAATGCCACTACGTCCCCAAATCATAAAACGGCCGGCTTTGATACCGATTGCGCGCGTTGTCACACCATGAGTGGAAGAGACTGGTCGGCTACAGGCAGAGGATTTGATCATGGATTTTTCCCTCTTACCGGAGGTCATAACCGGGCTTGCGATGAATGTCATATTGACAATAATTATTCTGTGAAACTTTCGAGAGAATGCAGTACGTGTCACGGAGTAGCTAACAATAATCCGATACCGGCGCATCAAACAAAATACCTGAAATATTCCTGTGGTGATTGCCATAGTACGCAAGGATGGGCAGCCGGGGTTCGTTTCAAACTACACGATAGCTGGTTTGGCATTTATTCAGGGAAGCACAAAGGCAAATGGTCTAAATGTACCGATTGCCACAACAACGACGCAACTTATAAAGCCAATTGCAGAAATTGTCACGATTTCGATAGATAGGGTGTTGATAATAATGTGTGAGATTTTCTAATCGTGAATTGTAAACTAAAGAAGAAAATGAAATATCTATTTCTGATTATTTTAGCTTGTGTAAGTATACATACTTACGGACAAACATCCGACGATATGGTTACCGGAAATGTTTCCTATATCAGTTCGCAACATGTTTATGTTCGATTTGTCAGCACCGAAGGAGTTCACGTTGGCGACACCCTTTTTCTTGTTCAGAATAGCAAAAAGCTGCCTGCATTAATCGTTAGCAGTTTATCTTCTATATCGTGTGTTGGTACCCCTATAAACAATGTTACGCTTAATGTCACTAACCCGATAGCGGCGAGAAAGAAAGTGGAGGAAAAACCATTAGAAGTGGTGGCCGAGAAATCAATTGAATCCATATCGGTAAATGATCAGGCCATTAAATCGACAGCTAAAAAGGGAAAAGACAGTAATACAAAACAACGATTTGACGGTCGCATGTCCATCTCCTCCTACTCGAATATTTCAACAAATTATCCTTCAAATAACCGCTTAAGATATAATCTCACAATGAATGCCGAGCATATCGGCAATTCTAAATTATCATTAGAAAGTTACATCTCATTTACGCACAAACTTAACGATTCTACTGAAAAATACAAAGACCTGAAAGTCTATAATTTAGCCTTGAAATACGACATTGGTAAGACTGCACACATTACACTGGGTAGAAAAATAAATAACTACATGGCAAATGTGGGCGCAGTGGATGGATTGCAATTTGAGAATGATGGAAAACATTTCTCATACGGTGCAGTAGCCGGTTCACGACCTGACACATACACGTACTACCTCAACCCCGACTTGCTACAATTCGGAGCATTTATAGCTCACAATCACCAAAACAAAGTGGGGACAGCACAAACTTCGCTGGCTGCATTTAACCAGATGAATAAGCTCAAAACCGACCGTAGATTTGTCTACTTTCAACACAGTAATTCCTTACTGAAAAACGTAGATCTCTTTTGCTCGGTAGAAATGGATCTTTATGCCAAAAAAGACAGCCTTCCGAAAAATACATTTGATTTGACGAGTGTGTACGCTTCTTTGCGATACAGTCCGTGGAGACAGTTATCCATGTCATTATCGTACGATGCACGTAAAAACATTTACTACTACGAAACCTACAAGAATCGAATCGATAGTACATTGGACAAGGCAACACGTCAGGGTTTCCGCTTTCAAACCACTGTCCGCCCGTTCCGGTACTTCTCTGTAGGCGGAACTGCGGGTTACCGATTACCAACCAAAATTAAAGCCGACACGCTTGCAACACAAAATGCAAATGCATTTATGAGTTACTCTAATCTGCCGTTTCAACTATCAACAACTTTGACGGCTACGACCTTCAAATCGGGGTACACGAATGGAAATGTATATGGAATATCTTTAAACCGCGATTTTTTCTCGGGAAAGTTTAATTTGGAAGGAGAATACAGAAAGGCAACATTCAATTACAGTAATTCTCAACTCAAAACAATACAGAATATTGCTGAGTTAAGCTTGTCGTGGAGAATTGCGAAGAAATTAATGCTATCGGCCGATTTTGAGACCACCTTTGATAATGACAAAAATAGAGACACCAGAATATTTGTCAACATCAGTCAGCGATTCTAATGAAATTATTAATGATAAATGGTTAATGATAAATTACAAGACCAAGTTTCATTTATCATTAACAATTAACCATTAACCATTAACCATTATTTCCCTTTCAGGAGATCTTCCAGTTTAATCAACTCATCCCTATATTGAGCAGCTTCGAGGAAATCGAGTTTCTTGGCAGCGTCCTGCATGGCTTTTTTGGTTTTGGCAATGGTCTTTTCCAAAGCCGTTTTCGACATGTATTGCACCACAGGATCGGCTGCAATTCCTTGCATTGATTCAGGTTCAATATATGCGTTGGGTTCAGCTTTGCTAAACGAGTTTCGTTCACCTTTGATAATAGCCGTTGGAGTAATGCCGTGCATTTCGTTATAAGCCAATTGTTTTTCGCGTCGTCGATTGGTTTCCGAAATTGTTTTAGCCATGCTATCCGTTATCTTATCGGCATACATAATTACGCGACCATTGAGGTTACGGGCAGCACGACCGGCAGTTTGAGTAAGAGACCGATGCGATCGTAAAAATCCTTCTTTATCGGCATCCAGAATAGCTACCAACGATACTTCGGGTAAATCCAGACCTTCACGCAACAAGTTTACACCTACCAGCACATCATAAATACCACGACGCAAATCTTCCATAATCTGCACACGATCCAGCGTATCCACATCGGAGTGAATATAGTTACACCGTACGTTCATTTTGGTCAGATAATCAGTTAGTTCTTCGGCCATACGTTTGGTAAGCGTGGTAACAAGCGTACGTTCATTCTTTTCGGTTCGAACCGTAATTTCTTCCAGTAAATCGTCAATCTGATTCAGACTCGGACGCACATCGATAATAGGATCGAGTAATCCGGTGGGTCGGATTAATTGATCGACAACTACACCCTGGCATTTTTCCAGTTCATAATCGGCCGGAGTAGCACTCACATAAATGGTTTGTGGCGCCAGTTCCTCAAATTCTTCGAATTTCAGGGGGCGGTTATCTTTGGCAGAAGGTAAGCGGAAACCATAGTCCACCAGGTTTTGCTTACGAGCCGAATCGCCACCGTACATGGCACGAATTTGAGAAATAGAAACGTGACTTTCGTCAATCACCATTAAAAAATCCTTGGGGAAATAATCGAGCAAACAGAAAGGCCGACTACCCGCTTCGCGACCATCGAAGTAGCGTGAGTAATTCTCAATACCTGAACAGTAGCCGAGTTCCTTCATCATTTCAATGTCGTAATTCACCCGTTCGTAGATGCGTTTTGCTTCATAATTCTTTCCAATGGAGCGGAAATAATCTACCTGTTTTGCCATATCAATCTCAATGTGCTGAATGGCTCTGGCAGTAGCTTCTTTTGTGGTAACAAAAATACTGGCAGGATAAATTTTATACGAATCAACCGTTTCGATCACATGAAAATTGACCGGATCAACCGTTTGAATTTCTTCAATTTCGTCGCCCCAAAACACCACTCGCAACACAAAATCGGCATAGGCAAGGAATATATCAACGGTGTCGCCCTTCACACGAAAGTTCCCACGGTTGAGTTCTATCTCATTGCGGGTATACAAACTATCCACAAGGGTATGAAGAAATGCATTGCGTACAATTTGTTGACCACGATGAATATCTATCACATTACTCGTGAAATCGTCGGGGTTACCCATACCATAAATGCACGAAACCGACGACACGACCAACACATCCCTCCTCCCCGACAGCAAAGCCGAAGTGGTAGCCAGACGTAACTTTTCAATCTCCTGATTGATAGCCAAATCTTTTTCAATGTATGTATCGGATACAGGCAAATAAGCCTCCGGTTGGTAATAATCGTAGTACGAAACAAAATACTCCACCGCATTTTCCGGGAAAAAGGCTTTGAACTCGCCGTACAATTGAGCTGCTAAGGTTTTATTGTGGCTCAGGATAAGCGTGGGGCGTTGAATTTGTTGCACCACGTTGGCTATCGAAAATGTTTTACCTGAACCGGTTACACCAAGCAAGGTTTGATACGGAATGTCCGCACGCAAGCCCTCCACCAATTGCTTGATAGCTTCGGGTTGATCGCCGGTAGGACTAAATGGGGAAGTAAGTTTAAAAGGCACGATGTTTTACTTATCAGTGAACAATAAGGAGTTTTTTATCAAACAGTTTTATGATTAAACAGTTCAATAATTAAACATTATTGGTCTGATGACATCGGCATAACGATCCAAAGAACTAAATAAAGCAAAAGCCCTACTCCTCCAAGAAAAAACATAATGGCATAGGCAGCCCTGACAAGCGTTGGATCCCAATCAAAATATTCCGCAACACCTGCGCAAACACCACCAATCATTTGGTTTTTCGAACGTGTGAGTTTTTTGTCCATAATTGTAAGTTAGAATGATAAATAAAGTAACAAAGTAACAAAAAAAATGTTGAAGATGAAAATGGAAATAAGGGAGAAGATCTATTTAATTTCGTAGAATATGAAAAGCGATAAAAAATCCCCTTTTGAAAATTAGATTTCAAAAGGGGAAAGTATCTGATAAAAAGAACTATTGCAGGTTTTTCTTAAAAGTATCAAGTCCGCTATCCAGGTAACCGGTAAAAGACTTCGGATCATAATCGGCACCTTTAGGTTGAACTAACAAGTCGCCTTTGGTATCAAGTAACACATAAAACGGTTGAGAATTGGCGTTAAACCGGGAAGCTTGCAGGTCACTCCATTTGTTACCAATAGTCTCTATTTCTTTTCCACTGTATGTTGATACCGTTTGTTCAGCGGCATCCAAATCGGTTTTATCATCCACATAAAGTTGAATTACAACATAGTCATTGGACAAGCGCGAGAGCACTTCTTTATCCGGCCAAACCGAAGCTTCCATTTTTCGACAGTTGACGCAAGCATGACCTGTAAAGTCGATAAATACCGGTTTGTTTACTTTTTTGGCATAAGCTAATCCTTCATCATAATCGAAGAATACATCCAATCCAAGCGGTGCATGGAAAATGTCACCATATTTGTGAGTACCCGAATTGTGTGCAACTGCGGCTGTATTGTTTGCAGACATCACAAAATCCTGTGTGCTCATTGGCGGTAAGAACGCTGATATAGATTTAAGCGGTGCACCCCAAAGTCCGGGAATCATGTACACCGTAAATGACAAGGTAATAATGGCCAATACCAAACGCGTAGTAGACACATGTTTTACATCGCTGTCGTTAGGCAACTTCAGTTTTCCCAATAAATAGACACCCATCAAAGCAGAAATAACTATCCACAACGAAAGGAATATCTCACGATCAAACCAATTCCAGTGATAGGCTAAATCTACATTTGAAAGGAATTTGAAAGCGAAAGCCAGTTCGAGGAATCCCAACACTACTTTCACGCTATTCAACCAGCCACCCGATTTTGGCATAGCCTTCATCCAGGCCGGGAACATGGCAAACAGCACAAACGGAATGGCAAGTGCAATGGCAAAGCCAAGCATGCCGATAGCAGGACCGAGTAATTGACCCATAGTAGCTGCTTGCACCAATAAGGTGCCTACAATTGGCCCGGTGCATGAAAATGAAACCAAAGCCAGGGTGCCCGCCATGAAAAACAAACCTCCCAAGCCCCCTTTATCGGAATTACTATCCATTTTATTTACCCAGGAAGATGGTAATACCAGTTCGAAAGCGCCCAGAAAGGATAGTGCAAAAGCAACCAATAATAAGAAAAAGAAGAAGTTAAACACACCATTCGTTGACAGAACATTCAACGCATCAGCTCCAAAAATAACCGTAATGAGTAATCCTAATACAACATAGATAACTATAATTGATAAGCCGTAAATCAGCGCGTTAATGACTCCTTTGCGTTTTGTAACTTCTTTTTTGGTAAAATAACTAACCGTCATTGGCACCATTGGGAAAATGCAAGGCATCACAAACGCAGTGAAACCACCTAACAAACCCAGAAAAAAAATGGTCCACAAAGATTGTTTTTCAGTAGATGTTGGAGTAACAGCCAGTGCTTGTGTTTTCACTACCGAAACCGCCGAATCATTGGCAACAGTTGGTGTCGGAGTTACAGCAGTTTGGGCTGTATCAGCAGCAGTGGCAGCAACCGGAGTCAGTACTTTTGCATCCGCAGCAGCAACCTTTGCTCCTTTTACATCAAACGAGAAGTCGAGTTCTTCGGGAGGCAGGCATTGACTATCGTCGCACAACATAAACTCAAGAATCCCTTTAATCTTCGCAGCGGGGACTTTCATTTTTATTTTTTGAGTAAAGACGGCTTTCTTTTCAAAAAAAGCCACTTCCATTTCAAATGCCTTTTCGTAAATCTTTTTAGGTTTTGGCGATTCGCCCACCTTACCCACCAACTCATAGTCGGACGATGGTTTAAACTTGAACGATGTTGCCACCGGCCCACCATCACCAATAAACTGAGAATATAAATGCCAACCGTTGTCAATGTTGGCAGTAAGAACAAGATCAAATTCGGTGTCAGAGACTTGCTTATTAGAAAAGCTCCATGTAGCAGGTTTCAGTATCTGAGCCGACATGCCAAGTGCACAACACAAAAACAGAAACGATAAAACAATTTTTTTAGTCATAATAAATATCTGATATTTTATTTTTTTATTCTCCTTTATGAGTCATGATTTCTAACACCATACGATCTGTTTCGTTCATCCCTTCCGAACCGATTTTAGTAAGATTAAGAATTGTTTTGTCAACGTCCTCGTCGGTGATACCTTCGATAGAAGTGACCACCTTATTATCCATAGCCATCAATGCCGACAAGGTGGCAGTAGAAACACCGTTGGATACTTTGAGTGCACAACTGGGTTTTGCCCCGTCGCAAATTATTCCGGTAATATTACCAATCATATTCTTAATAGAATAGGCAATCTGATCACGGCTACCTCCCATCAGGTAAGTAATACCGCAAGCCGATCCGGTAGCAGCAACAATGGCACCGCATAAACCCGACAACCGTCCGAGACTTTGCTTAATGTAAATGGTCATTAAATGGCTCAACACCAACGCTCGTGCCAATTCATCTTCCGACTTACCGGTTTCTTCGGCAAATACCGATACCGGCAGTGTGGCTGCAATTCCCTGATTACCACTACCCGAATTACTCATTACCGGAAACATAGCTCCGGCCATACGAGCATCGCAAGCAGCAGCAGTGACCGACAACATACGGGTAAAAATGGTATTTCCCATCACTCTTTGCTGGCTACCATTCGTCACCGTTTGGGCAACACTGTGGCCATACTCGCCTTTCATCGATTCGTTGGAGGCAGCCCGATTCATCACAGACGCATCTAAAATAAACTTCAGGTCTTCAACCGGACTTTCCAGCGCAAAATCACAAACTTTATTGAACGACAAATTTACACTTTTTTCTGTTGAAATATCACCATTGGTTTCATCATCCAATTGCAAAAGTATTTCTTCGTTTCTCTGAATATGTGAAAAGCGTGTATGATTGCGACTAATAATCACTTGCGCCGTATCATTTCCATTTGAAACCTGCACTTCGATATAGAGTTTCTCCGTGATTTTCTGTTTTAAATAAACAGTCATCACCTTATCGTCAATCATTTTTTTACCCTGCTCCAATGCTTCAGGGCTGAGGTCTTTAAGCACTTCGAGCCCGTATTCCGATTTACCAATAAGCGCACCCAGCGCAATGGCAATGGGCAAACCCACCATACCTGTACCCGGTATACCTACACCCATGGCATTTTTGAGCATATTGGAACTAAGCGATACTTCTATTTTATCGGGAATAGCACCCAGTACTTCCTTAGCCCTGGCTACTGCCAATGCTACTGCTACCGGTTCGGTGCAACCTATTGCCGGAATGACTTCCTGTTTTATCAGGGTTATTATTTCCGAGCGTTCTTGTATTGAGAGCATATTTAGCGTATTGTTTTTTTGAATTTTTATGCAAAGGTACTACAAATTATAAATCCTTTAGTTGTTTTGTTTTTAAAAGCAATTGGCTGAATAAAAATTTGAGGATTATAGATTAGAGAAATGCTACAGGTAAGAAGTAATTTGCTAACTTTGCGATGGAAAAGAACAAAGAGCAAAGACATTAGAACAAAGATATAAGATTTTCACAAACCTTTTTAGACAAAAATGAAGAAACTACTTTTAATCGGATTAGCAATGGCATGTTTCACGATGTCGTATGCGCAAAAACAATTTTTCAAAGCGGAAAAAATGGTAGAAACAGGTGTTTACTACTATCCCGAAGCATGGAATCCCGAACAATGGGATCGTGATTTCAAGAAAATGGCAGACATGGGTTTTGAATTTACCCACATGGCCGAATTTGCATGGGCACAAATTGAACCCAGCGAAGGTGTTTACGATTTCAAATGGTTGGATAAAGCGCTGGAATTGGCCGCCAAACACAATTTGAAAGTGATCATGTGTACTCCTTCGGCCACACCACCGGTATGGCTTGTCAGAAAATATCCCGAAGTATTGGTAGAAATGTCAAACGGACAAGCAGCACAGCACGGAACACGTGAACAATACTCGTGGTCGAGCCCTAAATACCGTGAATTGACCACAAAAGTAGTGGAAGTAATGGCCAAACGCTATGGTAACGACAAACGCATCTGGGGATGGCAAATAGACAATGAGCCATCACATTATGGCACCTTGGATTACAGTCCGGCAGCTCAGGCAAGCTTCAAAGTATGGCTCAAAAAGAAATACAAAACCATCGATGCGCTGAACAAAGCATGGGGAACTCCTTTCTGGTCGGGTATTTACACCGACTTCAGCCAAATAGAAATACCAAATGCCGGCCGACAATATTCGGGTAATGCAAGTCCAACTTCGTTTGTAGATTTCAAACGCTTTAATGCCGATGAGTGTGCAGACTATGTGTCGCTACAAAACAACACTTTGCATTCCATCGTTTCTAAGTCGCAATTTGTGACTTCTAACTTTATGCACGGACATACCGATGTGGATCCATGGAGAAACAAAGACCTTGACTTTATTTGCTACACCATGTATCCGGTAGCCGGCTATTCCGATGGTGTGGGCGAGCAAGGGTTCAGAATGGGCGATCCATGGCGCATTTCTTATGCCAATGATTTCTTCCGTCCGTTAAACGGCGTTACAGGAGTGATGGAGTTACAGCCCGGTCAGGTAAACTGGGGATCGTTTAATCCTCAACCCTATCCGGGAGTCATCAGAGCATGGTTGTGGAATGCTTTTGCCGGTGGACTCGACTTTATTTGCTCGTACCGTTTCCGTCAACCGCTGTATGGTGGTGAGCAGTTTCACTACGGCATGGTGGGAACCGACGGCGTTACCGAATCAATTGGAGGCAAACAATACAGTCAGTTTATGACAGAAATACGCGATCTGAGAAAAGCATATACTCCCAACGCACAAATGCCAAAAGAATATGCAGCCAGAAAAACAGCTATTTTGTACAATGCTGATAATGTATGGGAAACAACCCAACAACCACAAACATTCCAATGGAACCAAATTACGCATGTTACCAAATACTATTCGGCAATAAAAACACTTTCTGCACCTGTTGATATTATAGGCGAAGATCGTGATTTGAGTTCCTACCCGGTAGTTGTTGCACCGGCGTACCAAATGGTAGACCGTGCATTGGTAGCCAAATGGACAAAATATGTTGAAAATGGAGGTAATCTGGTACTTTCGTGTCGCACAGGGTTGAAGGACCGCGATGGACATTTCTTCGAAGCTCAGTGGGCAGATGCTATCGTCAATTTGATTGGAGCTAAAATAGCACTGAACGATATGCTGGGAGCTAAAATGAATGCTAAAGTAAGCTTTAATGGCAACACTTATCTCTGGAACAACTGGGGCGATATGCTCGACCCAATGGCAGGCACCGATACCTGGGCAACATACGCCGATCAATTTTATGCAGGCAAAGCATCCGTGGTGCACCGCAAACTGGGCAAAGGAACCGTAACCTATATTGGCACCGACACAGACGATGGCAAACTGGAAAAAGACGTGTTGAAAAAAGTGTACGAATCGGCCGGAATTGGCGTAAAAGAATTGCCCGAAGGCGTAATGCTTAACTGGCGCGACGGGTTCTGGGTAGCGATAAATTACTCATCAGTAAACGTTACCGTAGACATTCCACAAAATGCCACTATCCTTTTCGGATCAAAAGAACTAACTCCGGCAGGAGTGGCGGTTTGGAAGTAAAACAAATAAACTGACTTAATAAAGGGGTGTAAATACTGATGTATTTACGCCCCTTTTTTATTGATGATCACTCTCGGCTTAATCAATATCACAAAATATTCCCATCTGGTAGTAAGGCATTTAGACTTTTCCCACTTACAACAATTATAGATAGTAGCTCGAAACTATCGATTACTGTACAACAAAGAACATTAATCAAGCTATGTAACGCACAGAAAACAATTCACAACATCAACATAACCAATGAAGCAGTTTAAAATGTATATGATACATCCTGAAATCATTTTGATAGATTAAGATTTTTTAATTTAAAACTATCCTGCGTACTTTTACAGCACGTTAAACACACGATTCGTTTTAGACATTTAAATATTATCCATAATTAGAACTTAAATATCTAAAATCATGTATAGCGAAGAGGCATTAACTATATCTTTGCTGCAACTTAACTTAAATAAAAAAAATAATTATCTCTAAATTGTAGTGACTTTTTAGAATCTGTTCGCGATAAATATTTGAGTGGAGAGAATATTCGCAATTTTATCAGTTGCTATTATTCCTTTTTAATTGAGTTGTATAGTATGAACTAAAAATCACAACACATGAATAAACTTACTTTATCTATTTTATTTTTTATCAATAGCTTTATTAAAGAATGAAATAGAAAAGATTATAATGAACTATAAAAATCAATACAATATGAAACGACTTATTATTTATTTAATTATTTCTCTGGGTTTAATATCATGCGGTCTAAATGACAAAAAGATTACTCAAGTTGAATTCGAACGGCTATTTGCGCATGATTCCATTCAATCTGTCAACTTACACAATAATGACAAAGTAGCCCGAATCAGGATTAAACCATTTGGCGAAAAAAACAAAACTTATATTTTGCCTATAGAATCGGTTGGATCATTTCAAATCTCATTCGATAAATTGAGAGACAAATTGGATGCTCAGCATATTCACCCAAGTTACAATGTGTCGATATCTTCCGGACCAGAATGGCCTATGTATATACCATTTATATATTTAATATTGTGCCTTGGTCAACTAATGTTATTTTTATTTACTATTATAGATATTTTAAAAAATAGATTTGAAACGGCAACAGATAAATTGATTTGGTTCTTTGTCATCTTTTTAGTACCTATAATTGGCCCAATTTTATATGTTACCATAGGTCGGAAACAAAAATTACCAAAAGAATAGGTAAAAACTATACAATATCAGCAGTTACAAGTAAATAGTTACGAGTTACAAGTATGTTCCTCCGACTATTGCTTAAAAAACATATCAATAAATAGCATTGAATACTTATCTTTTAAAATTTGATTAATTATGGACTCACTTACAATTACTTCCTTTTTTCTAATTGCTTTGCCAGTTATCTTTTTAGTTGCATTATTTATTGGTATTGTCAAAAAAAACAAAAGACTTTGGTTGACCTCTTTGATCTTCTTACTTGTAATATTGTTTGCCGAAGGAATTTTATTAACCCTAAACACTACTTTTAGAAAGACAAATACTAGCACTATACAAAGAACACGTTAACACCGACAACATAACCATTAAACAATCCTATAAATCTATTTAAAATGAAACGAACAAATCTTATTTTTTTTCTACTAAGTCTTATTGCAATTGGTGGAGTAGCGCAAAAGCGAATAATCGTAAATCCTGCTTACGAAGTAAAAAACACAGGAATCGGCAATGTAGCTAAAATTGAGCTGACCGATACAGCCACTCTGCTTACGATGCACATTACTTTTGTGCCTCACTGGTGGACAACCTACGACAGTACGGAAGTAATCCGCGACTGCGCTACCGGCACCGAATACAAGGTAAAAAAACTAATAGGCGGAGAATTTAACAAATACATTTGGATGCCTGACTCGGGCGATAGTACCGTTGTGCTGGTGTTTCCGCCATTACCGGCATCGGTAAAAAAGATCGACTATAATAAACAGATTTTGGGTATTTCACTCAGTCCGGCGTTGGTAGGCACTCGTAAACCTGCCGGAATATTACCCTCTATCGACAAATGGATAAAAGAACAACTGAATAAAGCCCCTAAAAACACATTAGCGAATTATGAACTCCCCTCTTTTTTCAACGAAAAACAGAGTAGACTGATTGGTTGTATAAAAGGTTACGATACCCGCTTGGGCTTTACAACGGGGATTATTTACGGCAACAATACGGTTACCCGTGAAGATTACCCAATTGTGGTCAAGATAGAACCTGATGGACGCTTCGAGGCTGAAATTCCGATGATCATGCCCGGATACACATGGGTCGTTTTCAACGAACAATCACCTGTTCCCTTTTACCTGGAACCCGGTCAGACGCTTTGTATGATTCTCGACTGGGATGAGTTTCTTACCGCCGACCGCAAGCGCAATATCCGATACACATTCAGCAATATCGAATACCGGGGAGCGCTCGCATCGCTCAACAAAGAATTGCTGGTTGCCCCTACCAATAGCTTTGATTATAAGGTATTCGACAAAAAAAGAAAAACTATGGCTCCGCTCGACTTTAAAGCCGACCAACTGAAAGAATACGACAACAGGATGGCACAATACAAGGAGTATATCCAAAAGAATCGTTTGTCGGAAAAGGCAAAAACAATACTCCGCAACAAAATCATGATTGCAAATGCCAATAATCTTTTCAATTATACAATGAGCCGCGATTATTACGCCCGGCAGGACAGCACCAACAAAATACTGAAAACGCCTGTCCCTGTTTATTTTTATGATTTTCTGAAACAAATGCCGCTCAACGATCCAAGTTTATTGGTTTGCAACGAGTTTAGCGAGTTTATCAATCGCTTCGAATATAATGATTTGTTCTCAAAATTGCAGAGGCAATATTATATTGATCTGTATGCAAATCAACCGAAGCCGGAAAACAATATTAGCAACCACGAAATAGAGATTTGGAAGCTAAAAGATCGTACGCTGCAAAACGAATTAGATCTGAGTCAGAACCTTGTGTATGAAATTACCAAAGTACGCTCACTTGATTTCTTGCTTAAAAATGCAAGTTCGAAAGAGAACGCTGCTGATCTGTGGAACAGCTTGAAAGAAGGCATTAAAACCCCATATTTAATCCAAACAGGTCAAGAGATGTTGGTTAAGGCTTTTCCTGATACAAAAGTTGTATCGCAGGCACTGCCCAACAATGCGGGTGCAGATATTTTCCGGAAAATAATCAATCCGTTCAAGGGGAAAGTATTGTTCATTGATTTTTGGGCTACTACCTGCGGTCCGTGTGTGTCGGGCATTAAGCAAATGAAAGCTACGCGCGCAAAATATGCTGCAAACCCCGACTTCGACTTTATCTTCATCACCGACCAGAGAAGTTCGCCCGAAAAGGATTACAATGACTTTGTGAAGGATCAGGAGTTGAAAAACATCAACCGCATTTCTACCGACGACTTTAATCAGCTACGTCAGTTGTTCAAATTCAATGGTATACCACGTTATGTAGTGATAGACAAAAATGGGGATGTGATAAATAGCAATTTTAGTATGTGGAACTTTGAAACCGAATTGGGGAAAATAATACCGGCATACAACAAATAAAAGTGTAGGTAGTAAGCTCATTTCTCCGTAGTTGAGTTAGTGCAGTATATTGAGCGAAGTCTCCAAACTTCGCTCAAACGAGAAAGAAATCTCCAGCCTTCCATATTGAAATATAATATGGAAAGCGGAGTTTTTCAACCGGTGGTTGCCTGACAAATTTTTACTGAGGCATAGGCTAGAACTATATGCCGAACAGACTCAAAAACGCTTTTCAATTTAATTATACTATCACTATTTTATACAGATAAACTTTCAGTTACTATTTTATGGAAAAAACAAAAACTCCACTTTCAAACTTCAAACTAATTATGGGGGTATTTGCATTTACCCTTTTGTTTAACTATCTCCATTATCATGATAGTAGAGAACATTTTCTATCCTCTTTTTCCCGAGCGTTACTTTTAGCTACTTTTTCTTTTTATTATATTCAAATATCTCTGGAACGACAAAATACCATATTTGCTAAGGAATTTAATGCAAAGCAGAGGAGAATAGCACTTAGCGCATCTTTATTTACTGCGACACAAATAATAATGATAAGCGTATTTGAAGCTCTCTTATACCATAAAGAAATAAATTGGTTTAAAACTATACGTGTAGGCCTTGTAATCGCAGCCCTTTTCTTTATAGTTACTAGCATTCACATGAAATATGTCTTAAAAAAAGAACAAAAAGGAAAATCCTAAAACCATTTAACCAATCTATAATCCACAACTTAAAGTAATCGTCTATGAAAAACAGTAAAGAGAATAAGTCCATTCCCTTTTGTATTAATCAGTTGTTTTTTTGTGTGCTATTCTTAATTTGTACAATGGCGGTCAATGCACAAGTCAAGTTTGAAAACTTTGATTCATTTGACCCTATGAAGAAAAAGGCTGCAAAGGAATCAAAATTAATCTTTGTTCAAAGCTATTCTGATAATTGTCAGCAATGCGATGAGCTGGCTGATAAGAGTTTGAGTAATTCGTTACTCAAAGAAAAATACAATGCCAACTTTATTTCTGCGAAGATTAAACCGAGTCTGAATTTCTTTACGTCCGTTAAAGACTCTGCTTTATTCAAATCGGCAATGGGCTCTTTATATTTTAATAGCAATGGTGACTTGTTATTGCGATACAATTCTACAACTGATTCTCCATACAAATATCTTGAACTGGCAGACTTGGCCATTAAACGTTCGGGTAAGATGAATGAACTACTTTCGATTGAAAAAGAATACAAAAACACTAAAGTAAAATCTCCCGAATTTATCAGAAAGTATATTAGTATATCGAAAGAATTTGATAGAAACGTAGACTTTGCAGTAGAAGATTATTTTCGTCAATTGCCAATAGACTCCATTTATAATAAGAGTATTATTCGATTGATATTGGAGCAAGGTTTGCCGCTGAGCACCCATGCTTCACAATTAATTAGAAGTGCTAATCCTCAACGTGATATTGATAGTATTTGGAATACAATCGATTTAAGTAAAAGAATAGCTATTAATAGTAGAGTTATTGCTTTGACAGAATCAATAGCTATCCGAACCAAAAATGAAAATCTGGCAAGGCAACTCTCAATTTTTATTAGAGAGACATATGGAAAAGATTACCTTAAAGCGAATTTTTATTCTAACCGAATGCTGTTGAACTTTTACAAATCTATTAAAGACTCAAAACAATATTTCGTGGTAGCTAATAATTGGATTTTTTCTTTGATGTATGTGTCCAACGAGACTTTAGCAGAATGGGATATGAAAGAGCAGCAGCTTTCGGCTTCTTCGAATAGAGAAGTAAGACGATATAGTAAAGTAAGTTGCGAATATGCTTCTCAATTAAATAACATAGCATGGAGTTATTACGAAATGACATCAGACTTTGAGAATCTGGCTAAAGCATTAAAATGGGTGAAACGTGCTCTTGAAATTAATTCGGAAGTTTGTAAACCAAGAAATAACGACAATTCTGCTTTTCTAGACACCTATGCCCATTTGTTATACAAAATGAATCAGTTTGACGAAGCCATAAGTTGGGAGAAAAAGGCTGTTGAAGCTCGAAAAAACGCAGGGTACGATTCCAATCAGTTGGAAAAAGAACTTGAAAAAATGCAAAACCGAACAATTAAATTGCCTATGGACTATCGTTAACTAGTGCCATGTTAGTTATGAATTGTCTGTTGCTTTAGCTCCCATGTTCGGCGAAGTTTCCAAACTTTGTCGGGCTAAAAGCCAACCTTCGGCTGGCATAAGGAAATAAATATAGAAGTCAGAAGACTTCCTTTTTGCTTCGACATAGCCAGGGCAATGTCGAACATCGGGTACAGAAAGTTTACGCTATAGATAACGGGGTTTATTAAAATAATCAACACAATGAAACATATTAAATTTTTCTTGCTAATTCCTTTGCTCTTTGTTTGTTCAATGAAAACATTTGCAACTAATAGAGATTCTGTGATGACAGTAATTCTTGATTTATTAGATAAAAAACACTGCTATGAGGTTTCTTTAAATCCTAATGTAATAAATCTTAGTTCTCAGAGCAAGCCATATAATGATGTGTTTCTAACAAATAAAACAAAGTGTAAAAATACCATTATTGCTTTCTCAAATTATGAGAATGCCATTTCCGGTATAAAATCCAATAAAAATATATTCTTGTTTATTGACAAAGAGTTAAATAAAGAAAATAACTCATTGCTAAATAAAAAATATATTTTATATAATTATGAACTATTTCATGTGCGCAAAAGTAATAAAATGACATACATTGACTTCCTAAGAATAATTAGACATAGTCTTTTTGAATTAAATATGTCTGATCTTCCATCTTTACAGGATGCGGTAGAATATTTAAAGAAAAGTTAATCATTGATGGGTAAATTTTCAATCTAAGTGTTTATCATATAAATTTTTAAAACAATATTATTATGAAAATCAAAGTAACATTTCTTGTTTTTTTATTTAGCTTATTATCTCATTCTGCCTTTGCCGGTAGTAATTGCGATTCTTTAATGGCAGAGGTTTATAACGTCTTTAAATTAAAACATAATTACGAAGCTTCTGTAATGTATCAACAAAAAAAAGAGACTTTGGCGCCGTTTCATATTAAATCCGCATTAAAAATGGATTCTTTATATAAAATTGTTGTGGAGGAACCGGCAGTTTCCTTTAAAAAATATACGGAGAAGATAATGGTTATAAAGTTAAATAAAAGTACATGTATAAGTTGTATCAAAAGAGAGCTTGACAATAAAAACACCTCTTTAAAGGCATTTTTATTGTACAATTACAAATTTCCGATGGACTCATATATTGGAAAAGAGAATATGATGAATAGGCAAGATATTCTTAAGATATTCAAGCATTTTATATTTGATTTGGATAATTACACGCTTCCTCCCTTGAAAGTTGCCGCAGAATATTTAAAGAATAACTGATTATGAAAGGCTTGTATTTGCACTTCTCGCTCGCGCCGATTTGTAATCGGTGTGTTGTTAGTGAGGAAAGAGGATACAGTTCTAAATAAAAAAAGCAACAGATGCCATCAGCGTCAATCATTAAAAAATACATAAAACAATGAAAAAACATTCAATTATTATTTCAGCATTACTTATCTCTATCTTGGGACTTTCACAAGGAATTAGGTTTGAACACGGATCATGGAAAGAAGTGCTTGAAAAAGCACGACAAACTAATAAACCCATCTTTCTAAATGTTCATCAATCGTGGAGTGTCCCCTGCAAAAGGATGAATAATGAAGTCTTTCCATTGGCTGAAGTTGGTAATGTCTACAATGCAAACTTCATTTGTTATCAGTTAGATGCCGAAAAAGGTGAAGGGATGGAAATTGCCAAAAAGTACAATATAAAGATGTATCCTACTTACCTTTTTATCAATGGAAATGAAAAAAGTTTCTTCAATTCAGTTGGAACAATGGAAACAAAGAATTTCATTGCACTTTCAACGTCTGCATTTTTTGCCATGAATGACACTATCCCGATTACAGTATGGGAGAAGGAATATCTTGAAAAGAAAAATGATACGACATTCTTATTAGCATATATCAATAAACGCTCAAGACTTTCATTGCCTGTTGCAACGTTGTTTGATGAATATCTAAAGCTTACTCCTGAAGAAGAACGAACTTCAGATCCGGTACTGGGAGTGTATAAAAAGGTGGTTCATTCGCTAAATGAACACAGCTTTGCAGTTGAATATCTGCTAAAGAATAAAGCTAAATTCATTGGAAAACATAACAATTCCTTTAACGACTATCTTTATCAAACGGCCAAACAGACGATGTGGAATGACGTAAGATCCAAATCTAAAAATGAGGAATTACTCGCTTTAGCCGTTGAAGCATACGATCAATTGCCTAAAAATACTGTTAGAGCACAAAGGGATGAGATTTATATAGATTATTATTTCCTTACAAGAGAAACGAATCAGTACCTGAAATACGCAACTCATTTTTGCGACAATTATCTTATGAAGCTGTCTACCGATTCGATAGATAAAACAGACCAACTGTTTGTAAAAACCCTTGATAAACAATTTTTAAATTCAGTGACTTATTCAGAAGATATTTCCAAAGGAATGGAAGAGGCAATAAGTCGTTCACAACACATGACCAGAGATAGAATTGGAGATAAATTAAACAGCTTTGCATGGGAAGTATTCAAAAGAGTATCTGATACCGATACATTAAAGAGTGCCCTTCGTTGGTCGGGTCGCTCGCTTGAATTATTAATAAATAACCCATGTAGATTAGATACCTATGCTAATTTACTTTATAAACTTGGACAAAAAGAAGAAGCTATTACTAAGGAGGAAGAAGCTTTGCGCTTTGCTGCTGAAAAGGATCTGAAAGGTTTTACCGAAACATTATTGAAAATGAAAGCGGGTGAAAAAACATGGAGCGAAAACATCGAACCTATCGGGTCGGATGTAATTTGGATAAGATAACAAGGGATTATAATTACTGAATTAAAAACTGATATTACATGACTAAATTAAAAACAATTGCCAGAATACTACTTCCATTACTCATTCTAGGAGTTAGTTGGTGCATAGATTGGCTCTACGACTTTATTGTTTATGGGGGTTTCGAACAAATGTATAAAACCGGATTAATTGACGATTCTTCAACTCGTGCCACCCATATGTTTATGGGCATATTCTATTTCTTTATATTACCTGTTATGTTTCTTATCCATTGGGTATTTTGCTCATTAAATAATAAATATGACTTTATAAATATGAAGTTGGCAATAATCGTTAGTGTATTTCTAACGATATGCTTGTGCATGTTATCTTGGTCAAATGATACTAATCGAAATCTTCAAAATATGATAGGAATTGTGTGTACAATTGCATTGCCAACGCTTCTGTATTTTTACGGATTGAACATTACCAAAAGAAAATTAATCGAACCGAGTGAATCAGTAATTATATGAGTAGCATCTCTGGCATTTGGCTCGTTAAATAATAAACATAGCTTATGAAAACTACTCCAAAAACACTTATTCTTAGTGTATCATTATTCTTTATCTTGTTTCTTATAGTAGGAAATAGCAACTTGGATTTTAGTCGTTGAGAATGATCCATATAACACCAAAAACAGTAAAGCATCTGATTTCACCTACCTTGTTAAGTTGACTAATATCAGAATAATAAATGATATGAGAAATGGCACTTTCAAAGAATCGAAGTATGATATTTACAAGTAAATTGTGTGCACTAAGTAATCACAGGTGGCATTAAACATCTAATGTTCGTATATCTCAATTTGCGTAATTTGCATTCTGTTCTATATAGAGCATTCGCTTTTCAAATCATTCAAATCACTTATCTCCAACTATCCGTTCTGAAAGGCGAAGCAGGTAGCTTTTCTTTGTTGCAAAGATTAGGCATAGCGGTTTCGTCCCACGCAAAGCGTACTGCAACCGGTTGTTGAACAGCCGTTGAGTTCACGATTACTTTATTGCCTTTAATAACAGCTTGCGCCGGTACGAATTTATGATCTGCTCCGGCAACGGTAAACCAACTGAGCGCTTGTCCGTCGGAACTTATCAATCCACTAGCCGTTTGGGTAAATGAAAGTTCAATGCAGTTCCCATTCACTTTCATGCTACTATAAAGCGGACCTGAATACACCAGCTTTTTGCCATAGTCTTTTGCCAATGCCCAAAGTGATAACCGGCGACCAACTTCCCATTTATATCCGGGATGGATATTGCTTAAATCATCCACTAAATCTGTTGTTACCACCATTCCTGAGTTTGAAAAATCAAGACAGTTAGCTTGCGCTTCCCAATAATAAGGTAACAAATCCGTTCCGTGTGGAAACCTATCTTTCAATCGTTTGGAGTAATAATGTGGTGCTATTTGCACATAATAAAACGGTAGTGTTTTGTCGTTCCAAAGTCCACGCCAGGTGTCGAGTAACAGGCGGGTTTTAGCAACAAAACTGGTCGTATCATGCACCATTAGGTTCGATTCGCCCTGATACCACAGAAATCCTTTTATGGTATACGGAATGATGGGCAATAACATACTTTCAAACATTTTGCCCGGCACCATTCCATCAATCTTGAAGTTGGGTTTACCTGCAATAGTGTCTTTAAATAAGGGTGATTGTTCGTAAGCGGTGGGTGGCGTCCATTGCTCCACGCGGGTTCCACCCCACGAAGTAGAAATAATACCTACCGGAACTTTTAATTTGCTGGCAAGTTCTTTTGCAAAGAAATAACCCGCTGCCGAAACATATCGCACGATTGTATCCTTGCTTTCAGCCCAACCTTTGGTAGGAAGTTCGGCTTGTAATTTTCGCTCCACATACAAAACTCTAATAAGCGGATTTCTCACACTCTTTAGTTCCTGCTCAGCAAGATCCTCACCCCGCTTGGAAGCTGCATATTTTTTCAATTTTCTATCCAGCGGATATTCCATATTCGATTGCCCCGAACAAAGCCATACTTCGCCCACCACTACATTTTCAAGCTCAATCTTGTTAGAACCGACAATTATCATTTTACGGGGTACGGCAGAGGCCTTTAATGCATCCAGTTTTACCTGCCAGTTTCCGGCAGCATCGGTTACTATCGTTTTTGTTTGGTTAGCAAACGAAACGGTTACCTTTTCACCGGCTGAAGCTTTGCCCCATATTGCCACCGGTTTCCCACGCTGAAGAACCATATTGTTGGTTATTACTTTGGGTAGTATTATTTCTGCATGAAGAGTACAGAAAACGAGCATGAAGAGTGATAAAGAAAGAAGTTTTTTCATAAATTATAAGATGAAATTTACAGTTTAATTTGGTAGCAACTGACACAGTTTATTGAATAGACCCCCTTTATAATGATTTTTGTTGCCATACAAAAAATATTTGGAGCCATCATAATTATTTTTGTTGCCTTCCAAAAATTGTTTGGAGCCATCATAATGATTTTTGTTGCCATACAAAAAGTGTTTGGAGCCATCCAAAAAAGAAAAGGGCAGGTCTAAACATACGTTAGTTCAGTTATTTTTTCAAGCCAAACACCTTAAAATCACCAAACTCCGACACTCGATAGCCCATTAACCGGAGTCCTATTCTGCCTGAATTAAGAGCAGGAAATTCATTGGTTTTCCAATGACAAATTTGATCTTTTTCTGTATTTTGAATCTTCATATAAATATCCTCACCACAACGAATAATGGTGATATGATGCGGTACACCGGTCTTGAATAATCCTGTGCGGAGATATTCGGGCTTTAGTTCGGTACCTTTCAATCCTTTCCCTTGTTCCGGCAAATAGCGTCGGGCTCGAATATAATCTTCCGAAGGATTACTGTTATCATTTTCGAATGCTGCAAAACTGATATGATAAGCATTCATGTGATCAAAGTAGGTTTTCATTGCCGGAATGGCGCGGAGATTGGTCCATTTGGCAATATCCTTATCGTACGCTCCCACTCCGCTCCCTTGTGCAAAGAGATAAATGATATTTACAAATTTAGTGGAAGCATCCCGCTTGGTAAAGTCGAACTCAATACGCACATCACCTTCAAACTCTTGTTTTGTCCAGAGTACAGCATGATCGGCATCGCTTGCCCCGGTTGTACCAGCGCTATAAAGCAAGCCATTTTTAGTCGTTTTCAATTGAGCTTTTTGTCCATCCAGAAACCAGTTATTGTTCCACGACTTTTTAAAATCATCGGCAAACGTTGGTTTCCAGTCCAGTTTTTGAAGTGTTTCGAATGATTTTCGCTCTTCTGCCGTTTTTGCATCCGGTAGTTTATCGCCAATAAGTTCGAGCAGTACAATGGCATTCAAGCCCCATTGAGCGGTACTATTGGTACTTACCATGGCATTTTCGTGAATCGGGTTCAAAGCGTCGTTTTCCGAAATTAGTTTAGCATCATATAAACTCCTGAGCGTTCCTTTCGCATCCGTTTTTCGCCCTAACAATTCCTCCCAAGCACGTTCAGCCATCTTCGAATCATTGAACTCTTTAGCTGCAAAGGCGGTAAGACGGGGCGTGATAAAGGTATTGTTGCCCCAATTGGCCGTTTGTGCGGTTCGTTGCTCATCATTACGAGGCATTGAATAATATTTGCAGTAGTCCGTCCATGTTTTGCGGAATGCCGGATAGTCTATCATTTCGAACAACTCCATCAATACTTCATACCCGCCCATAATGGTTGCCAGGTGATTTTTATTGGTAATAGTGGGATTACCTTCGTAGCTAAGCTTACCTGTTGCAGGATCGTATCCTAAGCCATTAGGACCTGTGAATAAACCGGACGGCAGTTTAGTAAGGCTTTCCATTCCGGCTAAGATCTTTGTGTAATATTTCTTATCACCGGTTCGCTCCCACTCTGTCATCCAGTTGCCTACAAGCGCTATCCAGTCCGGTCCCCAACGCAAACGGGCTGGTGTGCTGTAAGGATATTTCTCGCGGGGTTGCGCTATTCGCAACGGATCGTACTTGCACATGGCTTTCTCGGCATCCAACGATTCGCGCATTAAATCGCCCGAACGTTCGTCGGTAGTGAGGTAATAATATTCCCGCTTCCAGGCTGCTTGTCCGATGCGTCCTTCTTTGGCTCCACATCCCCAATGCGACACATTGTGCCTGCTACCCATACCTTTAAATTCACCCATGTGGTAACAATCCACTTCCGAAGTATGACGAGTCATAGCTTCTGCCATTTTATAAATATCGGCATCACCGGTACGCAGGAAACTATACCATAGCCAGTTTCCGGGTGCAAGTTCGGTATTATCCCATGCAAAACCGCCAATATCATAGCGCCACATGTGACGAACCGGATCGTACGTGTGCATCACATCACCATAATTCCAGTAACCGTACCAATGATGCTCCTCAATGGCTCGTTTATAAACTAAAACCGAACTATCCAATTGGTTCTCAATCCATACCTTTGTGTCGTTCGACCGATCGGGCAAGCTCCATGTTCCAAAAGCTTTCTGAGCGTGAAGATATTCGGGCGTACAAATCAGCTGATTAGGAGCAGTTCCCTGATTAGCCATTGCACTTATCTGTTGTCTATCCGGCAATTGGTCGAAAGGAAATAAGGTCAACTCGCTGGTGCGCGCTACTCCCAACGGTGTACTTAAACCCGGTTGCACATCTTCATACGTGGCTAATAAACCATGAGGAATCGTGTCGTAATGTCGCAAATCCATGGCTTCCGCCTCTTTGGACCATAGGCAGACTTTCAATTGCGCCACATTGCTTCGCGCATTGTCTATTTCTAAAGAAGTGGGGTAAGATTGCCAAAAGTTCTTCAACGACACAGCCAGTCCACCGGATACATCACCCACAAATGCCAGACCCGACGAGCGACTTCCTGAGTTTGCAAACAGCCATGAACTTTGGTTGTTGGTACGTTTGCTAATGGTAAATGCGTCGGAAGTGGTTTGAGTGAGTTTGTAACTGTTCCACGAAGGAAAGTCGGTATAATAACCAAATGCCACCGAATCGGATGTGGTAATCTCCGGAATGCGATCACCTGCCACTTGCTTTGCAGGAAAGCTATTATCACTTTTATACGTAAATGGATAGCGACCGATAAGCGGTTTTACGGCCTCACTCCAGAAGCCACCGTTACTACCCGAAAAGCCAACGTGACGGTTATGATCACTTTCACGCATCGGCACATCGAAAACCAATCCAAGTTCTTTAATAAAATCTTTTTGCTGGTCGCCATCATAAACAAAAGAATGAACAACACGAACAGTTGGCGAACCGGCATAGAAATAAAGCCGAACGGTAAAAGGAAAAATCTCACGGCCGTTCTTCACCGATTTATGAACACCGGTTATCTTGATCACTCCGCGAACAGGTCCCGATTGCTCAACAATCACCTCTTTCACCTCACTTTGATAATCTTCGTAACTGAGCGTTTGCTCACTCCACTTTTCTCTATTCTCAAGCGTACAAACCAGTCGGCCGTTGTTAGCCACCACCTTTCCATTCACACTCAACTGCTTCACCAAAATATTCCCATGCGCGTTGATTTCGCAATTCAACAAACCTGTTTTTACCTGAATAACATCCTGCACTTTCGAAACAGTCAAACCGTTGATCCTGGATGTTTTTGCTACAGGATTTAATGTGTAACTCTGCTGAGGTTCAGTAACAGCGGCACATCCCATCCATTTTATTGATCCGTCCGGCCAGTAAGCCAATGGCCATGTTTGAACAGGAATAACATTATTTGCAGTGGCAGTAAGCACAAAAGCCTGCTCCTTTTTTACCGTTCCTTTAGCAAAAGGCACACCCCAGCTAACACCGGTTTTCATTTTTGGTGTTTCGCCTATCCATTTTAAATCAACAGATTGGCTATAAGAAAACAAATTAGTAAGTATAAATACAAAAATCAGAAGTCTGTGTTTGTTCATAAACAGAGTTATTAGAATAAATCAACATACAAAGTAAATCATTTCGACTTGATAATAAATAGAAAATCGTTCATTACTTCTGTATAATCATACAGGGTTTAATGAACGATTTATCCTGGAAATATAATTTCCTACATTCTGTTCTATCTACAGCTATTGAAATAAAACCGGAGAAATACTTGTAATTTACTCCTGAATACCTTTCAGTGGTTCAGCCTATTTAGCAATAACACTATACTTTTCACCGGCTTTTGATTCAAAGCTAGTGATATAATTTGTTTGATTGTAAAAAGGGACTATTTTGGTTTCTGTCTTTACACCCGCAATTTCGACTGGCACATTTGTACGCAACACGCACTGACCACCAATGGATGATTTAATCGTGGCCGTCTTGAGTTTCCCCTTTTGCCAATCGATATCTACTTCGAATCCTCCACGGGCACGCAATCCTTTTACAAAGCCCGTTTCCCATTTCGAAGGCAAGGCAGGCAGCAATTGGATAGCATCCAAATGACTTTGTACAAACATCTCAGCTATACCGGCAATAGATCCAAAATTACCATCAATCTGAAACGGTTTATGTGCATCAAAAAGATTGTCGTAGGTCGATTGTTTCAACAGCTCCTGATACATTTTGTAGGCATGATCACCGTCGAGTAGTCGCTCCCAGAAATTGATTTTCCATGCCTTGCTCCAACCGGTTCCACCATCGCCACGTATCTCTAGCGTTTTACGACAAGCATCCGCAAATTTAGTATCCAACAAGGGCGAAATTTCACGTCCCGGGTGCAAACCAAATAAATGTGATACATGTCGGTGCAATGAATCAACATCCTGATAATCGCCATACCATTCCTGCAAATTACCTTTTTTGCCAATGTGCAAAGGATTCAATTTTGCTCGTTTTTCTATCAACTTTTTTCGGTAATCGGCATCAATTCCAAGTATTTCTGAAGCCTCAATCATATTGGTAAATAAATCCCAAATAATTTCCATATCCATGGTAGAAGCAATGGTTACCGCAGTCTTTGTTCCGTTCGGAAGATAATAATCATTTTCGGGCGAAGTTGATGGAGCCGTTACCAATTTGCCATCATGCTCAACCAACCAGTCCATACAAAAATCAGCAGCACCTTTCATCAATGGATAGGCTTTTTCTTTCAAGAATTTCTTATCTCCGGTGTAACGATAATGTTCGAATAAATGCTGACACAACCACGGACTTCCCAATGCCCAGTTGGCCCATTTAGGATCACCAACGCCTTCACCTACAGGATTTGCTAAGGCCCAGATATCAGAATTATGATGCACAGCCCAACCACTGCAATTATAAAAGTTCTTAGCAATAGCCTTACCATTAATGGATAAGCGTTCTATTTGGTCAAAAAGCGGCGTGGCACATTCTGATAAATTCAGAATTTCTGCCGGCCAATAGTTCATTTGCAAATTGATGTTGGTGGTATAATTACTTCCCCACGACGGACGAATATTACCATTCCATATTCCTTGCAAATTAGCGGGAAGCCCTCCTGGACGACTTGACGAAATCAACAAATAGCGACCAAAATTAAAATACAACATTTCCAAAGAAGGATCATCAGCTCCATTCTTATAATCGGCTAAGCGTTGATCAGTTGGCTTATTATTAGTTGGGTTATCGGTTATTGATAACTGCACACGGTTGTAGAATTTTTGAAAATCAGTGATATGCGACACTTTCAATTCTGAAAACGTCTTTTTCGAAGCTGCATTGAGATAATTTAGGGCAATTGCGTTCTCATTTTTACCATCAGTAACAGGGCATTTATCAAAACCATTGAAACTTGTTGCTGCTGAAATAAGCACCACTGCTTCCGTAGCATTCGAGATATTGATTGCACTGTCGTTAGTCACTTTACCATCGGTGGAAATCACTTTCACCCTAAACTGAAAACGCATGCCTTTGCAATTTGCTTCATCCTCAAAAATAATAGGTTTGGGAGCACGACGACTATCGGAAGTGATTCTGGCTTTCCCTTTCAAAACCATCTCGCGATTAGACGCAAATTCGCGTTTAAAACTTAATTCGTGACGAGAGATAAGACTACAATTCAACTTGCCTTTGACACTGGCTTTTAATCGGAGCACCATTACCTGATCGGGTGCCGACGAAAACATTTCTCGGGTATAATTTACTCCGTCAACCGTAAAACTTGTTGTAGCAATAGCATTTGTCAAATCCAAATCGCGGTATTGATTACTAATCTTACCCGCAAAAGGTTGTTTGATAATCAAATCGCCAAGCGGTTGATACATTTGGCAGTTATCACCTTGCATCTTGCGCATACTCTTCACTGCATCTCCATAATTTCCCTCAAAAAGTGCTTTTCTTACGATAGGTAAATATCCCGGAGCTTCGGGGTTTGGATTTGGGTTCACCGGACCTCCAGTCCAAAGTGATTGTTCGTTGAGTTGCAGGGTTTCCTCGGTTACACGTCCAAAAATCATAGCACCCAATCGGCCATTTCCAATGGGCAGAGCTTCGTCCCATACTTTGGCGGGTTGTGTGTACCAGAGAGTGGATGCATTTGTGGGTTTTTGGGCACTCACATTCATCCCAATAATTAGCACCATCGCTGAAATAATGAATAATGTTCTGCTGTTCTGTTTAATCTTCATTTCTTCAATTTAGTTAGATTTAATTTGCGAATAATATTTTGTTTGTTCAAGGGTTGCCCAACCCTCTTTATCGAAATAAACCGACTTGATATTTTACAACCTGAGAGAAAGAGTTATTGGAATAAATTAGCATACAAAGGAAATCATTTAAACTTGACAATAAATAGAAAATCGTTCATTAATCCTGCATAATCATACAGGGTTTAATGAACGATTTATAGGTTTAATAAAGCAGTTTAGAAGAAATTGTGTACTTATATTTTCAATAGACTACGAATGACATCCTGCGCACAATACATTATTGTTTTTCCAGCAACTCATATTCATCTTTCGTCACCTTCACTATTGTTCCGTGGCGAATACCGGCAGGAAGTGAAATCTGATCCGACACATCAGACCAATCAATTAAATTCGTTGAAGTAATAGCACCATATTTATGTTGCGTATATTTATCAAAATAAACAATCCATTGCTTATCTACACGCAACGCAGTAGGGCCTTCTGCCCAATAGTTACCGGTAATTGCCGCACCGGGAGCTGAATATGGACCGGTCAGTTTTTTAGCATAAGCTATTTTTATGTTCTTCTGTGCCGGCTCTCGGGTTTCATCCTTCAAAAACATAACAAACCGGTTTCCATCGTTTACTATCGATGCATCGATAACATTGAAACCTTTGTCGTAAAGCAACTTTGTTTTGCTGAATTTTTTAAAGTCCTTAGTGGTGACGTAATAAATACGATGATTGTACCCGGATTCCAGTTTAGATGCTGATGCTTTAAATTTGCCTTTGATGGTCGTAGCCCAATAAATCATATATGTTTTCGTAGCCCAATCGCAGGTAATTTCAGGTGCCCAACAATTCCTTGCACTGTCCTGCTTTTGCATCACCGGAACATACACTTGTTCCGACCATTTTACCAAATCGTCGGAACTGGCATATCCAATTCCTTTATCCGTCCAACTCACTGTCCACACCATATGATATTTTCCATCAAATCCTTTGATCACGCAAGGGTCACGCATCAACTTATCTTGGGCAACCATTGGAGTTAAGAATGATTGATCATTTTTAAAAGCCGTCCAGTTCAACCCATCCCTGCTACCTGCCAAATGCAATCCATCGAGTCCGTTATTTTTGAAATAAGAAAAAACATAATAACTTTTTTCTTGTAGCCTGGCAGATGTATTTGAATCGGCATTTAAAGACTTCGTTGCAGAATCATTTAGTCCAGATTGTGCAGAAGTATTTTCGACATAAAAACTGAGAAGAAGAAAGATGATAAAAAAGCATTTTTTCATACGAATGATATTTAAAGTTATATATAGTACTTGCCAGTTGACCAAAATGTGTTTTAAAGCAACAAAAAAAGAAGATGAAAAGCATACTAAATGAAGTAAAACACACTCCTGATTTCTCCAGACAAAGTTACTAAAACCTTTGAATGAAATAACATTCATTCGTATTCCATGTGTATCGTTTTTGATTTATAAATTACCGAATGTACAATAAAACAGGTGGACAAATTTGTATTTCCGATACAAAATGGCAAGCTATATCATACCAAAAGAAGAACAACAAATAACACATAAAACATTATAAGACTGATAATTAAACAATAATCTATTCACAGAAGTCTATTACAACTCATACCGAAACACATACAATAAGATACAAAACAAAAATTAATCTTTCGGGGCTGAATTCCTAAGTTTAGTATAAAATTCTATACATATGTACAAAATGACAGTTCTCATATACAGTCTATACATTACTTTCGCAGCTATATATTGTTCAGTGGATTTTGCTGGCAAAAAATAAAATTAGTATATCTTAAATTAATACGCTTCATGAGAAACTATTTAAAAATCGCGATTTTACTATCGATTGTTATGTTCTCTTTTGTTCGTTGTTCGAACGAGAAAGACACTTATTTCGACAGGCCGGGTTGGCTGGAGCCACCCATCTATCAAGTATTGGAAAAACAAGGAAAATTTACCAATTACCTGAAATGTGTTGACAAAACATTGTACGCCGGTACACTTAAAGCAAGTGGACTTTATACCGTTTTTGCACCAAACGACGAAGCTTTTAAAAAATATCTCAGTGCTAAAGGTTTTGCTTCGGTGGCAGACATACCGGATACTTTGGTTAATCAGATTGTAAGCTACTCTATTGTTTACAATAACTATTCATTCGATCGTCTGACCGATGTTCTAAGTGCCGGCTGGGATACGCTAACCAGTATCAAAAAGAAAACGGCCTATTATGAAACCATCCATCAGGAAAATTATCAAAACAAATCTATATGGGTATGGAATATTCCCTATAACTCATCTGTTTTTACTCCTGGTGATCAGAACTACAAGTATATACCTTTCTATTTAAGCAAATCATTCGAAAAAAACCGTACAGCTGCTCAGGCTGCTGAAGATTACGGCTATTTCTACTCTACACCATACACGGGCAGCAATGTGCAAAGTGCCACGATTGTTAGCAAAGATTTGTTAGCTGAAAACGGTGTGGCACATGAAGTAGATCAGGTACTTGAACCGCTTCCGACATTTGAAAAACTATTGGAGGATCCTAACTATTCCGAATTCAAAAAAGTGATTAATTTAAAAGGATCTACCGGTGAGCCATACTTCATTGTATATAAATACGATAAGACGCTAACCGACATGTGGTCTAAGGCAATGCCCACCAAAAACATTTCAGAAGTTTATGCTAAGTACTACACCACTTTCATCAACTTAAACAGTGAAAGATATGGAGGTACCGAGAAAGAGGCTCAACAAGGTGGCTATACACTTTTTGCTCCATCCAACACAGCTGTTACCAAATTTTATAAGGACAAATTAGAGGGTTACTATCCGGGAGGAATTGATAAAGCTCCGAAAGAGATACTTACCTATTTCCTTAATGCACAAATGTCGAGCGATATGGTTTGGGCAAATGACTTCAAATCGAGCATGAATGTTTGGGGTGAATTCCTGAATGCGAAAGGGGCAACAGGAGATGGTTTCAACAAAGCCAACTACACCAAAATAGTACCTGCCAGCAACGGACTTTTCTATGGTTCTGACAACTACATCAAAAGTAGATATTTCGAAACAGTATTTACAGAAATACTGTTGAACCCGGCTTACAGTATGCTGAACAATGCGTTTACAGAGTATTCCTCATTAAAAGACGATTTACTTAAATGTGAATTGAATGGATATATTCAGGAAAATTACACTATTCTTTTACCAACAGATGCCCAATTGGCAGCAGAAGGTTTCAGCTGGGTCTGGCTTGCTGGCTCGGGTAAATATGGATTTTCACATACACAAGCCACAGTGGGGGCATTTGATGTAGCCGCCCGCGCGAGCCGCTTAGTTCGCTCTCATATTTTCAAACGAATCAAAAACGATGAAGTGAACTGTGCAATTACGGATTTCACTACCGATCCCTCTTTTGCAAGTGCTTATGGAGGTTATTCGTATGCAGTAAACGATTATGGAGATATGATTCGTTACAAAGACGGGAAACTTCAAATGGTAGGAAATTACGATGAAAACGACTGGGTAACAGCTACTCCCGTTAAGACCTTTATGAACGGTCAGGTATTCACCATCGACAAAATGCTCCAATATTCAAAAAGAAACACTCTTCCTACAGCTCCAGCAAGCTTTAAATCTCAGGACTTATTGGTATATATCAAGAGTATGGCTGTTACCAATCCAAACGTCAGCAAATTTGTGTCGTATCTGACTGCAAGTATGAATACAGGAGGTAACGACTTGCTTGGCTTATCAAACGATATGATACTCACATTCTTTATGCCTACAAACACAGAGATAGATAAAGCGGTAGCCAATGGTGACTTGCCTACGCTAACACTTGTTAATGCCGGAGATGTAATTGCAAAAAACAAAGCAAGAGCTTTTGTTATGTATCATATTGTAAGAGAAAAACAGTTTGTTGATGACGGATTGAAATACATTATGCCAAATCAGGAGAAAATTACCGAAATGACATATAGCACTATTTTGAAAGATGTTGTTGAAAATACGTTCTTAGCTGTAAGCAAAGATGAAACAGGTGCTTTAAAAGTATCGACAAAGGTATTAAGTACCGGAACAAAGTTATCTATGTCTGTAAAAACAGCTAAAGTAGTAAGAGGTCTTACCAGAAGTAATTTCTTTGGGGGAAGAGCAGTTCTACACGAGATAGATAGTTATTTTGTTTATCAAAGAGTTCAGTAACGGTAAAATGATTAATATGATGAATATGAAAAACAGAATTAATATAAAATTTTTATTGGTCTTTGTGTCATTGTTAATGTCTTTCTCTCTGATGGCACAAACAAAGACCATAATTAGAGGAAAGGTAATATCAGCAGTGGACAAACAACCATTAATTGGTGTGTCGGTAGCTGAATATGATAAGAATAACCGTATACTGAATGGTGTAATTACCGATATAGATGGTAACTACACCCTAAAAATCAGCGGTGGAGAAGGTACAATAATCTCATTCTCATACATTAGCTACAAATCGGTTAAGAAAAAAACCGACAATTCAGGAGTCATTAATGTGAGCATGGAAGATGCTGCCCTGGCTATCAAGGATCTCGTTGTAACCGGAAAAAAACAAGTCAACACGGGCATTGGAAACATTGCCGAACGTGATATGACTTTTGCCGTGAGTAGAATTGAAACGAAAGATTTGGAAGGACTGCAAGTTGCATCTATCGATGAAGCATTACAAGGGCGTATGGCCGGTGTGGATATTGTAGCCAGTAGTGGCGAGCCGGGTGCAGGTATGTCGATAAGAATCCGTGGTACTACTTCTATCAACAATGGTTCCGATCCGCTAATCGTAGTCGATGGAATTCCATACGACACATCTATCGGATCAGATTTTGACTTTGCAACTGCTGACGAAGATAATTATGCGCAATTGCTAAACATCTCCCCTTCTGATATTCAGGAAATAACTGTTTTGAAAGATGCTGCAGCTTGTGCCTTGTATGGTAACCGTGGTGGTAATGGTGTATTATTAATCAAAACCAAACGTGGTGCCTTTAGTAAACCTGTAGTATCCTACACCTTTAAAGGAAGTATGAGTACTCCGGCTACTCCCATCAAAACATTAAACGGCGATCAATACAGAACTTTGATTCAGGAAGAGTTTCAAAATGCTGGTACGCCACTTAGTGCAATTGCTTATCCTGAATTGTTTCAGGATCCAAACAATCCTGCCTATTTTTACAACTATAACAAAAATACCGATTGGTACGGTGCTTTGACCAGCAATGGATTCACACAAGATCATAATGTATCTGTTTCGGGAGGGGGCGAGAAAGCAACCTACCGTACTTCGCTTGGGTATCTGAATCAAACCGGTACTGTGATTGGACAATCTTTAAGTCGTATAACCGGACAATTAAATTTAGACTATAATGTTTCTGATAAATTAAGATTCCAGGTTAATATTGCTTATTCAAATGGAAATCAAAACAGAAATTACGCTACGGATCTATTGGGAGCAGCATTTACAAAAATGCCAAACCAATCGATTTATGAGTACAATACTTTGGGAGAACTCACACCCAATTATTATTCTCCAATGCAAACACCACAGGGATCATTTTTATCCTTTGACTATTCGAAAGCAACACGTGGCATTTATAATCCGGTAGCTATGGCAAAACTGGGATTTTGGAAAGTCAAGAGCGAGCGTATTCTTCCTAAATTCAATATTCAATACCTGATTATCCCTGAAGTATTGAGATACCAGGGCGATTTAGCTTTCGATATCAATACTTCGAAAGACATGCGCTTTTTACCTCAAAGTGCAACCGGTAGAATATGGCCGGAAATAAATGTGAACAGAGCCACCGATGGTGCATCCGAGGGATTCGTTGTACAAACATTCAACAAGCTGATGTTTACTCCCAGATTAGGTAAAAATCATTCATTGTCGGCTGTAGCACAGTTAAGTACATACGATGGTCGTTGGACATCATATCAGGGCGTTAGTTCTTTGAGTGCCTCTACCTATTTACAAGACCCCTCTGTACCATCTAACATTATTGGTACAGGATTAGGATTGAATTCCGGAGTTTCTCAGTCTCGCTCGGTATCATTGTTAGCAATGGCTAACTATAGCCTGCTCGATCGTTATATTGTAACCGGTACCGTTCGTAGAGATGGTGACTCAAAGTACAGTGAAAAAGAACGCTACGGCATCTTCCCGAGTGCATCGGTTCGTTGGAGAGTTTCGGGTGAACCGTTTATGAAAAACGTTAAGATAGTAAATGACTTCAGTTTACGTGCATCAACCGGTGTAAGTGGTAACCCTGTAAAGAAAAACTACTTATATTATAACAACTACGGAAGCTACAGCTATAGCTATTTAGGTGAACAAGGTATTTATTCAACCGGACTCCAATTATCCAACCTGCGTTGGGAAAAAGTAACCGATATTAACCTTGGTGCAAACTTAATCATGTTCGACAATCGTATAAACGCTGACTTCAACTGGTATAAAAAACGTACAAACGATTTATATTTTGAAGATGTTGACATTGCCAGCACCTCCGGATTCAGTGGTATCGGGATGAACGTAGGAACGATGGACAACAGAGGCTGGGAGTTGAGTATTAACACACAGCTTATAAAGACTAAAGATTTCCAACTGGATTTCAACTTCAACTTTGCAACCTCACAAAATGAGGTAATTGCATTGTCAGATAACATTGCACTTCAATCAACCCTTACTGCTGCAAACGGCAAATACCCTACAAGTATCGAAATAGGGAATCCATTAGGCTCGTTCTACGGTTATAAATACGAAGGCGTATACCTTAACGATGCTCAAACGATAGCGAAGGATGTAAATGGCAGTCCTATTTATACTTATAATGAAGATGGTTCGAAAGAAGCAGTAAAAATGAAATTCTGGTATCCATCTGTAAGTTACGAATTTCAAGCCGGTGATGCCAAATACAAAGACATCAACCACGACGGAAACATCAACTCACAGGACATCGTTTACTTAGGAGACATCAACCCATTATTAACCGGAGGTTTCGGACCAACACTTCGTTGGAAAAATGCACTAAGCCTTACTGCTTATTTCTACTTCCGCTATGGTGGAGAGGTAATCAACGAAACCAGAATGAGCATGGAAAACATGACCGGGTTTGATAACCAAAGTACAGCGGTACTGAGAAGATGGACACATCCGTACGAAGATGGTACTGCTCCTGAGGATTTGTTGCCACGTGCTTTAAGAGCGAAAGGTTATAACTGGTTAGGCTCAGACAGATACGTTGAAGATGGTTCTTTCCTTCGTTTCAAGTCATTAAACATTAGTTACAATTTCGATAAAAAGTTGGCAAAGAAATTTGGATTCAGTTCTTTGAAAGTATGGGGAACCATGCAGAATATCTACTTATGGACAAATTACACGGGTATGGATCCTGAAATCTCATTGAAAAATAAAATCAATGATGTAGGTAAAGATAATTCAAGATCAGGAAAACCACAAGATTATTCACTTGGACTAACTGTTTCATTCTAACAATCAAATTGAACACATTTATGAAAAAATATATAAAAATACTATTGATAGCAATTCTGGCAGTGGGCTCTACAGCCTGCTCGGATTGGTTAACACTGGCACCCGAAGACGGTGTTACCAGAGAAGAATTCTGGCAGACCAAAGAACACGTAAACTCAGCCGTTATCGGTTGTTATAGCGCATTATTAAACGGTCCGGTAGAAAAAATGTTTTTATGGGGTGAACTGCGTGCCGATATGGTTGATAATGGTTTAATGATCAGATCGGATTTTTCGCAAGTCATTGATGGCGAAATTTCGGCCTCAAACCCTATAGTGGACTGGGGAAGCTTTTATTCTGTCATAAACAATTGTAATACGGTATTGAAATTCGCACCTGATGTACAAAAGAAGGATGGAACATTCTCCGACAAAATGCTAAAAGAATACGAAGCAGAAGCTCTTACACTTCGCGCCATGATGTATTTCTATCTGGTACGTTCATTCAAAGATGTTCCTCTGGTACTGAATGCATCTGTTACTGATGATCAAAATTATTCGATTGCAAAAACACCCGGAACTGAAATTTTGGACAGCCTGGTACGCGATTTAAAGATTGCGAGTGCCAATGCACCATTAAGCTACGGTGGAAATAATGCTAAAAACAAAAGCAGAATTACTGCGTACACAGCTAAAACACTATTGGCCGATATTTACTTATGGCAAGAAAAATATGCCGAATGTAACGCACTTTGTCAGGAAGTTATTGGTTCGGGCAAATACAGTATGATTTATGTTGATAAATCTCCTTTACCTATAACTGTTGGTGGAGTTAATGTTGATACCGTAACGGTTCCCAATGAATCGGATGCTGAAAAGATGTTTATTCAAAGCTACGTGGAAGGAGCTAGCGTAGAATCAATTTTTGAAATCCCCTTTACCACTCAAAAACAAAACACGTTTTATGGCATTTTAAGCCCTAGCTATACCTATCTAAAATCGAAAGATGAGGTTGTGGAAGGAGGAATATTCCCTGACACACGTTGGACAGGAGCCGGTAGAGCAGCAACAGATATCAGAGGTGCAGACTGTTCGTATAAAGTGGGTGTGATATGGAAATATGTAGGAACAAACAGAAGTAGTGCCACACGATTATCGACCAATTACACTGCACCCTGGATTGTATACAAATACGCTGATGTATTACTTATGAAAGCCGAAGCATTGAATCAGCTTGGATTACAAGCTAGTGGTGAGGCCGCCCAAACTTATTACCGGGAAGCAGCAGCTACAATGGACATAGTTAGGTCGGCACGAAACGCTGTAAAAACAAATGAATATGATTATAGCGCTCCTGAAATCAGTGGAATAACGTTAGAAAAATCAATACTCGCTGAACGGGCTCGTGAATTTGCTTTCGAAGGTAAACGCTGGTACGATGTGCTGCGTTATGCAAAACGTAACAATTATGGAGGTACCAATCTTCAGTATCTCACCGAATTGGCAATAAGCAGTGCATCACCCGATAAACAGGCAAGTTTACAGGCTAAGTACAGAGATCCAAAACACAACAGTCATTATTGGCCAATATACGATACCGAGATTGAGACCAATAAGGAGTTAAAACAAAATGAGTTTTACGCCAAATAAATTGAATCGATTATGAAAACACAAAGTATTAATTTAGGGAGCAAAATAAAATACATAGTATTATTTTGCATTGCGTTGACCATATTTAGTTCTTGTAAGGACTATATGGAAGGGAAAACATTCTTAGTATCAGACGCAAGAATGATAGATGAATATATTGAGCAGAAAGACACCAGCATGTCGGTATTTCTTAAGGTTGCCGATAAAGCAGGATTTAGAGGAATGCTACATGCTTACGGCACCAACACCTGTTTTATTCCTACAAATGAAGCTATTAAGGTCTATTGTCAGCGAATGAACATCCCATCGTTGGAAACATTGCCGGTTGAGGATTTGGAAAAACTTATCAAATTCCATATTGTAAGGGACTCTGTTAAGTCGGCCGATTTTATTGACGGACGCTTAAAGAAAGCCACTATGTTGGGTAAATTCCTAACTACAAGAACAATACAAGATGGAGCATCAGAAACTGTTATCCGCGTAAATCGTCAGGCCAATATCTTGGAAAAAGATATCAATGTGGCTAATGGTATTATTCACAAGATAGATTATATCCTGACTCCCAACCCTAAAACAGTGGGTGAAATGATAGAGCAATTGCCGGATAACTATTCGCTATTCAAATCGATCATGAAAGAAACCGCAATGACCGACACACTTACTATAAATATTGGGAAAGATGTATGGTATACCGTTTTCTTGCAAAGCAACGAATCATTTGCAACGCAAAACATAACAGACAAAGAGGGCTTATTGCAAAAAATGAAAACGGCACAACCCGATTATGCAGATAATCCTGTAAAATTAATGGAATTATACGCACAATATCATGTAGTAAACCGATTGGCTTATGCAGCTGATTTAGCTGTATCAAGCGCCGAATTGACCCGTGCTAAAAATCAGGTTATCACTCTAAAATCAAAAAAAGACTCATTAATCATCAATGAATATCAGTCGGTTACCACTTTCGAAAAAGGAGTTACCGTTAATAAAAATTCAGAATGGACAGACATGAGCTGTAGTAATGGAGTAATGATTGATATGGATGGCTATATTCAACCTGTAAAACGTGGTCCTCAGGCAGTTTATTGGGAAATTACCGATCAGCCGGAAATTAAAAAATTAGCCAGCTATCGTGTACCGGGAGCTGCGGCTGTAACCTTCAAACCAGGAGAACTCTCTGAGCTTAACTTTGGCGGAAAAAATAGTCCAACAGTTGTTTACGGTCATATAAGTGCATACAACAGCAACGGCGGCCAGTATGTTAATTACGATTATCTTGGTGTTAAGTTCTATCCTAGTATCGTTCAATGGATGGAAATAAAAACGCCTGTATTAACGGAAGGAGTTTACAATGTATGGATTTGTTGGAGAAGAATGGGAAGTGCCGGTCAAACCTTCAAATCATCCTTTAAACAGGATGGTAAAGATGATCAGATATTGCCAAATATTATTGACTTTGCCGAGTACTTTTCAACCACAAATACTCCTGAGGTTAATCTTAATACCGGTATGAAGCGATACAATGCAAAAGTTGGAACCAGTGTTGTTTGTAGCCGACTTTGTGGAGCTATAAAAGTAGATTATACTGGACGACATATATTCAGAATGGATGCGGTAGGAGGTAAAAATCAAGAAATACCAATCGACATGATTCAGTTTATCCCGGTAGAGCAAGATCAACTCTGGCCACGTTTTGATGTAGCAGGTAATGCCATTTATCCGGGTACAGCATGTGATAAAATTGCGCCTTATGAACAAACTACTATTTGTAACTAGAAAAAAATACTTATCGTAAATAATACAATTTAATTATGAATTGCAACTCTATATTTAAAAGCATTTTCATACTTCCACTACTAGCCGTAAGCTTGCTTATGACAGGATGTTATGAAACAATGTGGGAAGATCATGTTGGAAAAGATAAATTATCCGATAGCAACCTTATGGAAGCTATTGCTAAGAAAGCTGAATTATCAACATTTGCTTCGCTCCTGAAAAAAACAGGATACGATCAGGTATTGTCCCAAGGAAACAGTTATACTGTTTTAGCCCCTACAAACACTGCATGGGCAGGCACTGACACCACCAATGTGGATCAGGTTCGAAAATTAATTGGCTCTTTAATTGTGATGAAATCGTACACAACAAAAGACGATCAATTATACAAATCGGTAAAATCGGTCAATGGTAAAAACATTTTTTATGATAACGAAACGCAAACTTTTAATGGTGCCAAAATAGTAACGGCAGACATAAATGTTTCGAACGGTATCATCCAAATTATGGATAAAATTGTAGAACGGAAGAATAATATTTGGGAATATCTGTCCGAGAACACCGCCTACTCTCAATACACTTATATCAATAGTCTCAATACAAAAGTGATGGATATTGAGAAAAGTGTCGCTGTAGGGGTCGAAGCCTCAACCGGCAAAACAAAGTACGATACCGTGTGGACAAACACCAATGATTTTCTGAAGAAATATCCGTTGGATAATGAAGACTCAGTGTATACCTATGTAGTAGTTGAAAACAGTGGTTTTGATCTTTTGTATAACAAATACAAAAGCTACTTCAATTTGTCAACTCCTGCTAAAACAGATTCGCTTACACGTTTCAATGTGTGTCAGGATTTTGTTTTCAAGGGCATAGTGGATATTACAAAATTTGATACCCTTACCAATGTTGATGGCGTAAAAGTTCCGTTCAAAGAGGTGGTGGTTTCAAAATCCTATACCACTTCAAACGGACGTGTTTATGTGATTAACGAGTCTAACATCAAGTTGAAAGAAAAAATCAAACCCGTGTTTATTGAAGGTGAAGCCTATACAGGAGCAACTGACCCCTACTATGTTTTTACACGTTACAAACGCTGGGCCCGAGGTGAAAGAGATGTTGTACTATCGTGTGGGGACTATCAAAGTGACCTCATCACCCGAACAACAACTGGTCTTAAAGACAGTTTGGTATACCATACATTCTTTATTAATAGCGGACTGGTGGCTAATGCGGCGAATTTCCACATAGAATACAAGGCGCAGGTAAACTCATCGAATTATGATGTTTACTACGTTGCATATGATGATGCAGTAGCTGATTATGATCCGGCGTATACATCTTTCCCGTTCAAAGTTGTGCAAAAATTATTTATGTCATTGCCTGGTGCTACTCCATTAAAATTTGGAACCTCTACCAGTAATCGTGGCGTTGCAAATAATTTTTCGGGTGAAAATATATGCTTTGTCGGACAAGGTAGAGCAGGCGTCAAGGAATTAACAAAGCTTTCCCGATATAATCTGGCAGCTATTTCTCAACTGGTTTCTACTCCGGTAACTACTCCGGGAGCAGATGTTTTAACCGTACCTACCACCGGGAAATTGACCATGTGGTTGTGCAATACAACGCTAAGCAATGCTGCAAGCCGTCAGGGACTATTATTCCTTGATTATATTGTATTAGTACCAAGAATTAACGAATAATAGTAACCATTTTTCAGAAAATCTATGAATCAAATTAAATATTACATAGCGACTATAGCCTTAATTGTGGGGTTAAGCCATTCGGTTTATGCTCAAAAAGGAGTTTTCGCGGCTAAAATATCAGGTACGGTATACGAATCGGCTACCGGTAAACCACTTCCTGGTGCTAAAGTCTCCATTCTTGGAGTAACTTCGGTCATTACAAGCGATAGTGGAACTTTCGAGCTCAAAAAAACAATCAAGGGAGCTTCACTGGAGGTATATGCCCCGGGCTTTGCCACAAAACTGATTCCTGCCGTTGAAGGCAAGTCTTTAAAGATTTGGCTTCACGATGAGTCGTTCAAAGGTAAATACGAAAACGTGGCAACTCCTTTTGAGTTGAAAAACGCTGCAAAAACAACCGGCGCTATTTCATCACACGAAAACAGAGATGATTATAAACTGGGAGCTGCTACAATTGAAACCGTGCTACAAGGAAATTTAAACGGGATAAATACCGTTTCGCGTTCAGGAGCACCGGGTAGCGGGGCTAATATGTTTATCAATGGGTTCAGTTCTTTGAATGCAAATACACAACCATTGATTATTGTTGATGGCGTTCAGTACGAAAACCAAACCCTCTATTCACTGGTGGGTGGAAACAATGTTTCAACTCTTTCCGATATTGATGTAAAAGATATTGAGAATGTAACGGTATTAAAAAGCGGTGCATCTTTCTATGGGTCTAAAGCTGCAAATGGAGTGATATTAATCAATACTACGCAAGCAAAAGATCCTTCGACCCGTATCAATTTTTTCGCCTATACCGGTGTGAATTTTGAGCCAAACACCAAATACAAAATGATGGATGGTTTTAATTATAAAAACTATCTGACCGATATGTCGTCGAGCAAAGGAATGTCAACCAATGAGATTCAGGCTTTACCTTATATCAATACAGAAAAACCTGTTGTTGAAAATTGGGGTGTATCCGGCAATAAAGATTATTATCGCTACAATCAAACCACCAACTGGCAAGACGAAGTATTCAATAATTCTATCAACCAAAATTACCACCTAAACATTACCGGTGGTAATGCTGCAGCCTTGTATGCCATTTCGTTCGGATATTTAGGACATGGCGGTTTAGTAGATAAAACGTCACTTTCACGTTACACCACCCGTGTAAATGCTAAAATCAAAATGACCGAATGGTTCAAATTGAATGCAAACATGAGTTTTGTGTATTCCGAAAGATCATTGGCATACGAAGGCCTGAACCGTAATTTCAATCCTTTATATGCGGGTTTAATCAAAGCTCCGTTTGAATCTGCCAATGTATACAATGTTGCCGGCGAAGTGACACCTAATCTTGAAAATGCAGATATTTTCAATGTCTCAAATCCAAGAGCCATCATCGATAATGCTACTGCTGCAAACAATAGATTCCGTTTTACGGGAAACATGAATGGAATAATTACTCTTTCGAAAGATATTAATGCAAGTGTATTGATTGGACTAACAACGGATAAAGTAACCGAAAAAGTGTTTATGCCACAAGCAGGGATTTATCACACTCCACTGCCCAATGCCATAATTATAAATGAGTCACAACAGTTGAGAAACCACTTTCTTCAGGTAAATACCGACACCCGATTGACCTACACGCATACTTTCGATTACGTACATGATGTGGCCATCCGTTTAGGTTCGCGTTTTCAATCGAACAACGCTGAACTGGACTGGGGGAAAGCCTACAATAGCTCGAGCGATGAGATGAAAGCATTGGGATACGGACTAAACACCCTTGCTCAAATCGGAGGTTCGTTGGGTACATGGAAAACGCTTTCCAATTATGTCAGTGCAGATTACAGTTACCTGAATCGTTACTTCCTATCCGTTAATGCAGCATTGGATGGTTCATCCCGCTTTGGAAAAGATGCAGCCGGGTTTGAATTGTTTAATGGTAAATTCGGATTGTTCCCATCTATTGATGGTGCTTGGTTAGTAAGTTCCGAAAACTTTATGAAAAATCAACACGTTTTTGATGTATTGAAATTAAGATCAGGATTCTCTATTACCGGAAACGATGATATTGGTAATTATTCAGCAAGAGGCTATTACATCCCACAAGGACTTTTAGGAGCTTCCGGTTTGGTCAGAGGCAATATCCCCAATTCGCAATTGCAATGGGAAACCAACAAAAAAGCTAATTTTGGTATTGATGCTTCATTCTTAAAAGAAAGATTGAATGTTAGTATGGACTTGTACACAAGCAAAACAGAAAATCTGATCAATGTCAAAAACATTGATGCAACTTCAGGCCTTGGCGTTTCAATCTCGAACGATGGTTCACTCCGAAATAATGGAATTGATTTAAACATTAGCGGTCGAATCATTAATCGCCCGAATTTGAAATGGGATATGGGAGTGAACGTTTCTACCTACAAAAACAAACTATTGTCAAGATCAAACGCTGAGTCATTTACTGCCATTAGCGGTGCAATCATCAGAACTAAAGTTGGTTCGCCACTAGGTCAGTTCTACGGCTACCAGACAAATGGTATTTTCAGATCTCAATCAGAAGCTACAGCAGCCAACCTGATTATCAAAAACACGGATGGAAGCACACTTCCATTCACTGCAGGCGATGTAAAATTTGTTGACCAAAGTGTAAACGGTGTAAAAGATGGCATTATTGACGAAGATGACATGGTAGTGATTGGAGATCCAAATCCCGACTACTACGGTGCTATCACCAATAAAATTCAATGGAGACGTTTCACCTTGGATGCATTATTCACGTTTTCGGTTGGCAATGATGTTTACAATGCGCTCCGCTCGAATCTGGAGTCGCTTTCAAACACAGACAATCAAACCATTGCAGCAATCTATCGTTGGAAAACCGATGGACAGTTGACCAATACGCCAAAAGCAGTTTGGGGAGATCCAATGGGCAATGCACGTTTCTCTGACCGTTGGATAGAAGATGGTTCTTATATCCGCCTGAAAAGTGTAACATTGGCTTATGACTTCAAAATCAAAGCAGGTTTTATCAATGGTTTTCAAATGTATGTTACAGGCAATAATTTGCTGACATTTACAAAATACTTAGGGTATGATCCTGAATTCAGTTCAAGTTCAAATCCATTAAGTTATGGAGTAGACAATGGTATATCTCCTCAGCCCCGAACTATATTATTCGGAGTTAAAATTGGACTGTAATAATTTGAAATTAATATCAACAAATAATAATTTACTTATGAAATATATAAATATAATAACTGGTGTATCGATATATGCTCTTTTATTATTGAGCTTGACCTCATGCCAGGATATTTTAGACACCAACCCTAAGGAAGTAGTGGAAAGTGCTAACAATTTCCAAAATGTGTATGATGCCGACAACGCTATCTGGGGCTTGTACGGCAAAGTATCTAATTTGGCGGAAAATGTGGTTGTGCTGAATGAGCTTCGTGCCGACCTTATGGATGTTACACCAAATGCGACTGTCGATCAGGTAAGCCTTAATAATCATACCGAAACAGAAAACAATTCGTACTGCGATATAAAGCCTTTTTACGAAGTTATTCTTAATGCTAACGACATTCTTGCTAATTTCGATAAAATGTTGGCAAACAAAAAAATATCGAAAGAAGATTATGATCCAAGATATTCGGATGTGATGGCCGTGCGTAGCTGGACCTATTTACAGTTAGGAATACATTTCAAAGATGTGGTATATGTGACCGACCCCTTGTTGTCGATAGATGCATTGAATGACACTGCTAATTTGCCTAAGAAATCAATCGATGAACTGATTCCACAATTAGTATCCGATATGGAACATGTCCCAACATTGGAAACCAATACGCTTTCATCCTACTATGGCAAAACGATTCTGGATAACAATAAATCATTCTATCTTAATTTGCAATTTATTGATAAACATATCCTAATGGGTGACCTGTATCTATGGAACAATCAGTATGTTGAGTCGGCAACCCAGTACAAAGCCTATATGGATGCTGCCGATGCAACATCAAGCAAAACAAATATTAAAAATAAAGTAAGTACCTGGGTTTGGGCCGGTACCAATGAGCCACGTTTTCAGATCTGTTACCAACGTTACAAAGAGCAGGATGTAAGTTCTTACCGAAATATGTGGAAAGAAATGTTCAGTCGTCCTTCTACCGACAATGCCAGTTCCGGATCAATAGGAGTACAAGATGAAATGATCTGGATGTTTAGTTATAGCGGTTCTGCAAATTCGGTAAGCCCTTTTGTCAAACTATTTGCGAATAATGGCGAAGGCAAGTACCAAATAAAACCATCGGCTTACGCTATTGACAGCCTTTGGGAAACGCAGGTGCAACAATCAAATGGTTTTGTTTTCGACGGTCGTGGCCGTGAGTCTTCGTTCGACAATATAAACGGACAACCCGTTATATTGAAGTATCTGTACGATTACTACAACTCAACAACTACCGATGCAAATAAAACTATTCATCTGAGTTATAACAACATTACCAATCAGTATTCTAAACCCGGCAAATGGTTTTTATACCGCGCAGCACTATTACATTTGCGTTATGCCGAAGCTGCCAACAGAGCCGGCTATCCAAGACTTGCTTATGCCTTGTTAAACAATGGTGTTAAAGCAAACTTCGACTGGAAAAAAGCAAATGGCGACTACCGAAGTGATAAAGAAGGTGTTCAATACAGTAGTTTTGCACCGGCTAATGATACTGACCCTGCAAAACCATATCCAGCACCATTTTATTTAGATGCCCGTCAAAATGATGCTCCTTATGCCTATTTACGTTCTCCATGGAGAGATAATGGTGGTATTCGAGGTCGTGCATTTCTGAACAATATCAGCACGCCGGCCTATGTACATGATGGTATTGGCAACGACCACAACGACTCCATTCAGTGGATTGAACAATCGTTGATAAAAGAAGCTGCTTTAGAGTGTGGATTCGAGGGGCAACGTTGGGGAGACTTACTTCGTGTAGCGCGAAGAAACAGCAAAGAAGGCAACGGAGTCGTTTCGACGATCATGAGCAATGCTATCGCTCCAAAGTTTACTTCAGCAGGTAAAGCAGCGCCTAGCTTAAACGAAAGCAATTTATTTCTTCCAATGAAGAAGTAAAAATAGTACTATCTATATAACCGAAAAGCCCCGGTTTAGAAATCAAAACGATTTCTAAACCGGGGCTTTCAAATAGTAGTTCCGGATAGTTAACCAGAATATTCCGAATAAAAAACGGCACATAGAACTGCTTTTGTTCTTTGTGCCGTTTTTTCAAATAGTATCCCTTTATTATTTTTTCAAAGCTGCTTTTGCAAGTTTCTCTGCAGCTTTCTTTTCTCTTGCTAATTTCAACGCTTGTTTCCGTTCTTCCATCACCTTTTTTACGTATTCGATATAGGGAACTATGTAACGCATTTTTTTAGTTTCAAGCAGATCATTCATCGTTATCATAATTCCGGTTTCGTAAACCGAGCCAAAATCAGCATCGAAGATAGAACCAAACACACGCATGGTATCGGTTAAACCAATATAGGCATTAAACATCGAAGGAATTGTTTCGCCCTCGGCACGCACCGCCTTTTGAAGTGCTTTGAAGTTATGGGTAGAATCTTTCTCTACAAAAACCTTTTTTGCTAAAGCTTTACTCTTTGCACTCACCTGAACTTCTTTGTGAGGCAAAATAAGTTTATCAGGATCCGGAAAATAACGGAACATATATTCGTAAATCAACTCACGAGCCACAACCGGGAAATTATTGTAAATCGTCACCTTTCCGATAAAATAACGAGCATCCTCTACCGAATGAATCAAAGCACCCAGCCCATCCCACAAATTATCGAGTGCAAAAAGGCTTTTGGTGCCCATCTTGGAGGTCTGATAATCCGGTTGAACAAACGCACGCCCCAATTCAATAGTGTAGGGTAAAAATTCTTTTATAAACTGATCGCTAAAATGAAACAAGTGCGACATTACAAACTTAGGCTGTCCATTCTCATAAAAGTCAACCTCTACGCCCGGCAGATAACGATAACCACCTATTATTTCTAACGCGATAGGATCCCAAACAATTAGTTGATAATATGGTTTTTCCATATAATCATACTCGTCTGTGTCAATTTCCTCACCGGTTCCACCACCACCCGACCGAAATGACATTTCACGTAACCGTCCAATTTCCCGCATTACATTTGGTGCATTGTGGGCAGTGACTACGTAAATATCGTTGTGGGCTTTGTTGGTAGGACGAAGAAACAAGTCCTTGGTAAGCTCTCGTTTTAAAATTTCTTTGTCAACAGGGGCAATAATTGGTTTCATCATAGAAATACGTTGAATAATAACCATCAAGTAAAATGGTACTACAAAAGTAAGCTTTTTTTGATGTTTGTACCAACACTTTAAAAGTAATTATGTACGTTTTTGGAAATAAAAATGCCGTTTTTATATTAATCTTTCAGCGTTTGCACACTTATAATTGAAATGTGCGAAATATAGCTGGCAAAATGTAAATTTTACCCCAATAAAAAAATCTCCATGAATAAAATATTCATGGAGATTTAATATTGTGCAGTACATTGAAATTATCGGGACAATAGTGCTTTTACCTTTTCTGATATCAATCGGCCTTCAGTTTTTCCAGCCAGCTGTTTGCTCGCCACACCCATTACCTTGCCCATATCTTGTGGTCCTGTAGCCCCTACTTGCGCTATTACGGCAGCAACAGCAGTTTCCAATTCGCCATCGGTCATTTGCGTTGGCAGGTATTTTTCAATAACTGCAGCTTCAGCCAGCTCATTTTCCGCCAATTCGGGTCTGTTTTGCTCTGTATAAATCTGTGCCGATTCTTTGCGTTGTTTAATCATTTTTTGAAGTATCTTCACTCCCACTTCGTCAGACATGGTGCCATCACCTCCTTTAGCTGTTTTGGCCTCAATAAACTCTTTTTTTATGCCGCGTAAAGCCTCTAAAGCTACTTTATCACGGGCTATCATGGCAGCTTTTATATCGCCACTTACTTTATCAAATAGTTCGTCCATATTTTTTAGTTTTCAATTATTTATTGTCAAAACCTTATTTACTTCATCAATCTACGTTTCCACGCAGGAATATTCTCTACCGTTTTCAAAGTAGTATCATCTTCGAAATCGTCGAGCGTAAATGTTGGAAGATCCGGCTCTACTTCCGGTTCTGTGGCTTTTCCATAATATTGCTCAAATGCTTTGTCGGTATCCGGTTTCTTTGCGGTTTCCAATTCTTCATCAAACGAAAGTGTTTCTGACTTCGTCTCCGGTTTGGCCGACTCTTGAATCTTTGCCGACTCCCAGCTATGAATTATTTTTTGTGCAGCCGGCTTAGCTACTGTGGCTGGCATGCCCGGAATATCGCTAACATCAAATCCAGTTGCAATAAGTGTGATCTTCACATTAGCACCCAGTGTATCATCAAAACTTGCACCCCAGATAACCTGAACATTATCGCCCATTTTATTCATAAACTGATGAATCTGATCCACTTCCTCCATTCTGATTTGATCGGTAGTAGAGCAATATAGACTCAACAGAATTTTGCTGGCACCACTTACATCATTTGTATTGAGTAATGGTGAATTAAGCGCATCGGCAATAGCATTAGTAATCCGATTTTCGCCGGTAGCATAACCAGTGTTCATAATAGCCACGTTTCCATCTTTCATGATGCTGTACACATCGGCAAAGTCGGTGTTGATATAACCCGGAACCGTAATAATTTCTGCAATTGCTTTGGCTGCATTTGTCAGCACATCATCCGCTTTGGCAAACGCATTCGAAAGATTCAAATCAGGATAAATTTCCTTTAGTTTCTCGTTATTGATAACCAAAATAGCATCAACATGTTCGCTCAAAGCCGCCACACCTTCAAGCGCTTGTCTGATTTTCAGATTTCCTTCGAAGGCAAACGGGATAGTGACAATCGCGACAGTTAATATACCCAAATCATGAGCAGCCTGAGCCACTACAGGCGATGCACCGGTACCGGTTCCACCACCCATTCCGGCAGTGATAAAAACCATTTTAGTGTTATCTTTCAACAAGCCCTGAATTTTTTCTATCGATTCCTCAGCAGCTCTACGGGCAACTTCAGGTTTACCGCCTGCTCCCAGTCCTTCAGTTGTATCAACCCCAAGTTGTATTTTAATTGGCACTGGCGATTTTACTAATGCCTGATTGTCTGTATTACAAACAACAAAAGACACATCAGTAATTCCCTGACGATACATGTGGTTTACAGCATTTCCGCCACCGCCACCTACGCCGATTACTTTTATATAAGAACTGTCAACCAGTTTCAATTCTAAAGGCAAACTCTCATCTAAATATCCCATATCTATATTATTTGGAAATTAAATATCTTATTTATAACTGTAACTACAAACAGCTTACTAATTCAGTTTATTCTCATCATTGAAAAAATTAAATACGCGTTGCGTTATTTTTTCACTAATTTTCTTTTTTGGCAATTTCGGTTTCTTCTCCGGCTCGTTTACCGTTTCCTCAATAGGATGCTCTTTTCTATATTCGTCAGTTAGCAATACAGTACCAACTAATTGAGCATAGCAGGGGTCAAAATATTTCTCATCGGTATGATCGGCAAGCCAGTCGGAATGATCACCAAATCGAGTATAAATATTGGTTTTTTCATTCATATAATCAACCATATTGTTCAGTTTGGATCCACCACCCGTAATGACAATTCCAGCCTCCAATTCAAACGGAAGCTTATTAATCACATCAAATATCGGCTGGAGAGTTTCATCTAATCGGGCTTCGATAATAGTAGCCAAAAACTTAGTTGAAATTTTTACCGGTTGCTGCGCTTCTAAAGTTGAAGGTATCTGAACATAAATCGGATCTTCTACCAAGGACTCCAACGCAGTACCTTTCAAACATTTTAAGCGTTCGGCATTGGCTTCCGAAATACCCAACTCCTGAATATCTTTGGTTATATTTTTAGCTCCGAGAGGCACTACCAACAATTGTTGCATGACACCTTCACTAAAAACAGCCAGAGTAGTAGTTGTTCCACCTAAATTAATCAACGCACAACCATCCTCACGCTCTTTATCATCGAGCAGCACCGTAGACAAGGCTTCTACCGCCAGTGGACTGTACTCGAGTACAAGACCGGTTCTATCGATAAAGCCACCCAGATTTTCCTTTACAAGTGGATTGCCTACCACCACATTATAATTTCCTTTTATCTGCGAGCCTGCTTGTCCGGCCGGTTCATCCATACAAACTCCATCGAGGTAATAGGAAACAGGGATTATATCAAAAACAGCTAAGTTGGAAAGTTGAAAATTGCGTTTGCATTCTTCCAACATTTCTTCCAACAGAATATCTGTCACATAATTAGGATTAAGAATAAAGCGCGTTACCGAAAATGGCATTAATTTCATCGATTTGGCTCCTACACCAACCGATACCATTGATATATCCTGAATTTTAGAGCTATTTTGAAGTAATTTCTTTAATTCAATAACTTTAGAAGAAGCGCCGGTACGTTGTTCTACGATACCATGCTTTACATCATCCGAAATCTTAGACTCCAAACCCAATATTCTTAATGCTCCATCTGCTTGCATTTCAGCTGCCATGGCAGAAATGGAGGAACTTCCCAAATCAATGGCTATAAATTGTTTATTTGAATTCATAATTTACTTTCAATAATACTATCCATTTTTTCAACAATAGGTTCAACCTTATGTGCCGGCTGTTCACCCATCTTATCACAAACAATTTGATCTTTGTATTGCAAATCAATCATTTTATATCGGTTCCAACCAATAACATTAAAGCCCCTTGCATACAGTTTTTTTAATTTTTCAAGTTTTGATGCATAATTATCCAAGGTTCCAAGCATAATAATCGCATCGCCTACGCGCGGAACAAGTTCTATTTTCAAATCATCGCGCACATTAATTTGTTCTATTTGCGCGTTCCAAAAAGGATCATCTGCTACGAATCCCACAAAATCAAACAGTTTACCGGATGCCATCGATATGGTTACCCGTCCGGAAACTACCGGAACATAGGCCGCATAATTTGTAGAGACGGGCATCGGTTTTCTATCGATATCCATGTAATAACTGGCGAAACCCACCACCCTGAATTTAGGACTACGCTGAAAAACGCGTATATTTACAATACCGGAGGGTGTTTTGTAACACTCCACTTGCTTTATCATTGCGTTTTTTCGTAATGCAGCTTCAATTGCTTCGGTGCGAATATGATAAATCGTTTTTCCTATCGGATTGAGATTACTTTCAGCCAGCATTACAGCAATATCTTTTTGAGTAATCAACTGTATATTAGAGCTGTCTGCAAGAATAATTTCGAGTTTACGACAAACAATTTCTTTATTATTACCCGAAAAGTAAAACAATGAGAAAACCATATACCCCAAGACAAGCATGGTGAATATGGCAATCAGAATATATTTTAAAGTGGGTTTCATAAATTGAATACTTATTTACTTAGTTGTGCTTTAATCTTTGGCACTAACTTGTCAATGTCGCCCGCTCCAAAAGTAACCAAAACGTCTAACTCTTTATCTTTTAGCAAAGGTAGTAGATTTTCGGTGGAGCACAATATTTTATTTTTAAGTTTAACTTCGCTTAAAATAAGTTCAGAAGTAACACCTTCGATGGGTAACTCACGCGCCGGATAAATATCCAATAAAATCAACTCATCCAACTTCGATAAGGCGGCTGCAAAATCAGAAGCAAAGTCGCGGGTACGCGTGTACAAATGAGGTTGGAAGATACCGGTTATTTTACGATCGGGATATAAATTACGAATAGATGATATGCTTGCGTTCAACTCGCTTGGATGGTGTGCATAATCGTCCATATAAATCACTTTGTCGGACTTATACACCACATTAAACCTACGATAAATCCCAGAGAAAGAGGATATTCCGGCACGAAGTTCTTCGACCGACACTCCATTTAGCCAGGCTATCGCCATCGCGGCCACACTATTTTCCACATTTATTTTAGCCGGAACTCCAAGACGAACATCGTTAATTCGATCGGTAGGCGTTACAAAATCAAAGTGTATCTCGCCCTTCACGGTTTTAATATTTTCGGCATGAAAATCACCTCCCTCTTCCATCGAGTAGGTGTAAAGTTTCACCCCCTTTTGCAATTGGGGTTCAATATCAATCCCTTTTCGCATTATCAACACGCCACCAGTTCTGATGAGTGAAGTAAAGTGCTCAAAACTTTCGCGAAAAGCAGCAGCTGTTTCATAAATATCCAAATGATCGGGATCGGCAGAGGTAATCACAGCCATGTAAGGCGAAAGTTGATGAAACGAACGATCATACTCATCAGCTTCAATGACCACCAGATTACTTTCGTTCGAAAGCAACAGATTGGTGTTATAATTATTGGCAATACCTCCTAAAAAAGCGTTACACGACACTTGCGACTGATACAATAAGTGTGCTGCAATAGTGGATGTAGTGGTCTTACCGTGAGTCCCGGCAATACAAATACCTTTGCTTTTACGGGTAATATCACCCAGCACCTGAGATCGCTTTTGAATCGTGAAATTATTTTCCTGAAAATACAACAGTTGTGGGTGATTGTGAGGAATTGCCGGGGTAATAATCACCAGGGTGTTTTTTGCCTGCGTGAATTTATCCGGAATTTGATCTACATTTTCATCGAAACAAACCGCTATTCCTTCCGATTGCAAATCAGAGGTAAGTTTCGTTGGGGTACGGTCGTAACCTGCTATTTCATATCCTTTTGTACGAAAATAACGTGCTAAAGCACTCATCCCGATACCACCTATTCCTAAAAAATAATATTTGCTAAACTTTTCCATAATTATCAATTATCTCATTCTGCTACATCAACCGGCTAGTTAATTAACTTAATCACTTCCTCTGCAATTCTATCAGCCGAATCTTTCTCGGCCATCTTTAATATATTGTCACTTAGCTCTTTTAAAGCATCAGCATCTTGTATCATTTCCAGTGCTTTATCCACCAATTGCCCTACAGCTTCAACATCTTTAATCATCACTGCTGCATTTTTCCGAACCAAGGCCAAAGCATTCTGCGTTTGATGATCCTCGGCAACATTGGGCGACGGTACCAAAATAACGGGTTTAGCCAATAAGCACAATTCGGAAATGGAACTGGCTCCTGCGCGCGACACCACCAAATCAGCTATCGAGTATGCCAAATCCATACGCGAGACAAAATCAGTTACCAACAACCGTGCCGATGCAAAAGGTTCGGCTGCCTTGCGGGCTGCATCGATATAAAATTTACCTGTTTGCCAAATAACCTGCACATCGGCTTGCGACAACTGTTCCAATTTGGCAATTATACTTTGATTGATCGTGCGGGCACCCAGACTACCACCAACGACTAAAATCGTTTTCTTAGCCGGATCAAAACCAAAGAAACCATATGCTTCGGCGGTTTTGGGAGCAATAGAGAACAAATCTTGTCGAACAGGATTACCCGTTAGTATTATTTTATCTTTTGGGAAAAATTTTTCCATTCCTTCGTACGCAACACAAATCTTAGCCGCTTTCTTCGCCAACAATTTATTAGTAACTCCGGCATACGAATTTTGCTCCTGAATAAGCGTTGGCACACCACAACCCGAAGCGGCACGCAAAGTAGGTGCGCTTGCATATCCTCCAACGCCAATGACTACTTCCGGTTTGAAGTTACGAATAATTCTACGGGCTAACACCAAACTGCGTACCAGATTTAAGACTACTTTTATATTGCTGAACATATTTTTTCTGTCCAGACCACTTACCGGCAGGCCTTCGATAGGATAGCCCGCAGCCGGCACCCGTTCCATTTCCATGCGTCCGATAGCACCTACAAATAGTATTTCAGCATCAGGTAATCGTTTTTTCAACGCATTGGCAATGCTGATAGCGGGAAAAATATGTCCACCAGTGCCACCACCACTAATAATAAATTTATGTTTCATAGCTATAAATTTCTGAACGCAAATTACACAAAAAAATGCAATTCAAATGAATACAACGGTTAATGAGTTTGTATATTTGGAATATTATCGATTCAATTACAAATTTTCTAAATCAACCACAGAAAGTTCTTCTTCCGGTTCAACCGGTATATCTTCTTCAATGGGTGCCTGGTATTCTTCTTTTATCTGTCGGTTTACCCCAAAAATAATACCGAAGTAAATACAGGTAATTAATATAGAAGTCCCTCCCCTACTAATCAACGGTAAAGGTTGACCGGTTACCGGACCTAAACTCGTAGCAACCGACATACTAATAAATGCCTGAATAACAATCATCAACGACAGCCCGATAACTAACAAAGCCGGAAAAACCGTTGCACATTTAGTTGCAATTCTACCCGCTCGAAAAAGGAGCACCAAATAGAGAAGAATAACAAATATACCACCAAACAAACCCATTTCCTCCACAATTATGGCATATATAAAATCGGAATAAGCTTGAGGTAAGTAGTCGCGCTCAATACTATTGCCGGGGAAAACACCTACTGCCCCACCACGGGCAATGGCAATTCTTCCGTGCTGAACCTGACGATTATCGTCGGTAATTACATATTTGCTCTTTTCATCCTTTTTCTCCGTTTTAAAACGATCGATACGTCCCACCCAAGTATAGGCTCTATCAAACATTTTAGGCATCGATTTCTCAGGAACTGTTTTTACCAAGGCAAAACAGAATACAATAGCAAGCAATAGTCCTCCAACCAAAATACCTAATTTCACCAAAGAAACACGACCGATAAACATCATGATGACCACCACCATAAAGAGAATAAAGGCGGTTGAGAAGTTATCAAACAATATCAAGGTGCAAATGATTGCCAACATTATGAGCGTATTACGAAAATACTTCCACTCATCTTTTTTGGCATCTCTGATTCTGGAAATCATATCGGCTGCTACTATAATAACGGATAGCTTGGCAAATTCAGACGGTTGAAATTTAATTCCCATAATCACCAACCAACGCGAAGCGCCATTTTCGCTTACACCCCTGAAAAGTACCCAGACCAGGAGTAATACCGATATTAACAGCACCAAATAAGCCATCATTCTTATATATCGAACCGGAATAAGATGCACTACAATGGCAATAATAGCACCACCAAAAAGAAAACCAACGTGACGAAGCATTGGACCAGCATAATTGTCGGCGCCATAAGCCAGAGTACTTGATGCACTGTACATTTCAATAGCTGAAATTATGCACATGACAAAAAATACAATCCACAAAATCGGATCGCCTTTTAGATATTTACTGAATAGATTTTCCATGTTTGGAATTTGAAAGATTCGATATTCTTACTCCTTGCGGCTTCGTCCCGACAAGCTCAATTACAAATTTCGGACAACGTTTTTAAACTGCTTACCCCGGTCTTCGTAGTTCTTAAATAAGTCAAAGCTGGCACAGCATGGCGACAACAATACAGTATCACCTCCATTTGCCGCTTTATAAGCTTCAGTTACGGCAGCTTCCATCGATTGAACGTCAATAATCGTATCCACTTTCCCATCGAAAAATGCATGCAATGCTTTATTATCCAACCCCATAAAAATTAAGGTTTTTACCTTCTCTTTTACCAGAGCTTCAATTTCCGAGTAGTCATTTCCTTTATCTGTACCACCTAAAATCAGCACAACGGGTGTTTTCATGCTTTGCAATGCATACCAACACGAATTCACATTTGTAGCCTTCGAGTCATTTATAAACCGAATATTTTTCACCGTCGCAACATACTCCAAGCGGTGTTCAACTCCCTGGAAATCCTGAAGAGACTGACGTATATTGTCTTTTCGCACATCAACAATCGAAGCCGCTAATCCTGCTGCCATCGAGTTGTAAGTATTGTGCATTCCCTGCAATGCTAAATCTGATGTTGGCATAGTAAATAGAGTTTTAAGTGATTTAATAATCAAATCTTCTTGCTCAATAAATGCTTTTGTTTTTTCGCTTCGCTCAATGGCAAATGGATACATTGCTGATTGAATATTGCGTTTTTCTAATTCTGCCTTAATTATCGGGTCATTTTCCCAGAAAATAAAAGCATCCTGTTCGGTTTGGTTCTGAGTAATTTTAAACTTAGAATCAACATAGTTTTGAAAATTATAATCATAACGATCTAAATGATCGGGAGTTATATTCAATAAGATTGCGATATCCGCTTTAAATTCGGTCATTCCATCCAACTGAAAACTGCTTAACTCCACTACATAATAATCGAACGAAGCGGTAGCAACCTGAAATGCCAGACTATTACCAACATTCCCGGCCAAACCAACTTTTAACCCAGCACTTTTCAAAATATGATAAACCAACATGGTAGTGGTGGTTTTTCCATTGCTACCGGTTATACAAATCATTTTTGCATTTGTATACCGACCTGCAAATTCGATCTCGGAAATAACAGATGTGTTTTGAGCAAGAAGCTTTTTAACGATGGGTGCTTTATCAGGGATTCCCGGACTTTTAATCACTTCGTCAGCATTTAAAATTAAGCTTTCTGTATGCTGTTTTTCCTCCCACACAATTCCATATTCGTTGAGCATAGATTTATATTGCGTTTTTATTTCCGACATGTCCGAAACAAATACATCAAAACCTTCTTTTTTGGCCAAAACAGCAGCTCCCGCTCCACTCTCGCCTGCTCCCAATATTACAATTCTCTTCATCTTTCGAGCCAATTTATCTAATTTTCAATGTAATAATAGTAATTGCTGCCAAAATAATCCCAACAATCCAAAAACGAATAACGATTTTCGATTCGGGCATGGCCTGTATCGGGCGTTGGAAAATTGCCTGAATGCCGGCATTTCCCTGCTTTTGATAATGATGATGCAGTGGCGTCATCTTGAAAATCCGTTTCCCCTCTCCAAATCGTTTTTTTGTAAATTTAAAGAATCCAACTTGCAAAATTACCGACAAACTTTCTACAAAAAATACTCCACACAATATTGGAATCAATAATTCTTTGCGGGTAAGAATGGCAAAAACGGCGATAATTCCTCCCAATGTCAAACTTCCGGTATCTCCCATGAATATTTGAGCTGGAAAAGAATTGTACCACAAAAAGCCAATAGTAGCACCAATGAACGCACCGGCAAAAACCAAAAGCTCACCGGTACCTGGTAAATACATGATATTCAGATACCCGGCATAATTTATATTACCGGACACATAGGCCAGTATACCAAGTATGACCCCCATAATAGCTGAAGATCCGGTTGCTAAACCATCCAACCCATCAGTTAGATTCGCACCATTCGAAACTGCCGTTACAATAAAAATGGTAACGACAACAAATAAAATCCAACCATAATCTTGTGCCTTCTCTCCTACCGACTTAAACGCATCAGCATAATTGAAGTTATTGTTCTTTACAAAAGGAATTGTTGTTTTAGTAGATTTCACATTGTGCTTTGAATAAAGTACATTCTCAACACGTTGAGTTGCACCTTTCACCTCAATATTCTCGCGAATCACCATACTCGGACTAAAGTACATCGTTAAACCAACGATTAATCCCAGTCCTATCTGTCCTACAATCTTAAATCGGCCTTTTAATCCCTCTTTATTTTTGCGAAAAACTTTAATATAATCATCCAAAAAACCGATGAGTCCCATCCATACGGTGGTGACAATCATTAACAAAACATATATATTGGTTATATCAGCCAACAAAAGCGTAGGCACCAAAATAGCAATAATAATGATGACTCCACCCATAGTTGGTGTTCCCTTTTTGCTCATTTGACCTTCCAAACCGAGATCGCGAATCGTTTCTCCGATTTGCTTTTTTTGCAAATAGTCGATAATCCGTCGCCCAAACATGGTTGAAAGTAGCAATGCTAAGATAAATGCCAATCCAGTTCGGAATGATATAAAGTTAAACAATCGTCCTCCCGGAATATCAAAAACCTGATCTAAATAATGGAATAAGTGATACAGCATATTAATTTACAATTAATAATTAATAATTTACAATTAGACTCCCTGTTAGGGACATTTTAAAAACATTCGCGAACCACCTCTTTGTCGTCAAAATGGTGCTTCACACCTTTTATTATTTGATAGTCCTCGTGTCCTTTTCCGGCCACAAGTACCACATCGCCCGGTTGAGCCAGCGCACAAGCAGTGCGAATAGCTTCGCGACGATCAACTATGGTCAGGCTTTTAGCTTTATCAACCACGTCAAGCCCCGCCAACATATCGTTTAGAATATCCTGCGGTTCTTCAAAACGCGGATTATCGGAGGTCAAAATAGCTTTCCAGCTACCATTCACAGCTTCACGAGCCATCATAGGGCGTTTCCCTTTATCGCGATTACCACCACAACCAACAACGGTAATGAGTCGACCATTTCCCTGAAGAATTTGATTTATTGTATCAATCACATTGGTAAGTGCATCCGGTGTATGAGCATAATCCACAATGGCCGTAAAACCGGCCGGAGAATGCAAGGTTTCAAAACGTCCCGAAACAGAATTCAGAGAGCTGATTATCCGTAACACTTCCAATTCATCTTGTCCAAGCAAAACAGCAGCACCAAACACAGCAGAAAGATTGCTGGCATTAAATTTACCTATAAATGAAACATTTACTTCTCTATCATTCATATCCAACAACATTCCTTCAAAACCATGCTCTAAAATGCGTGTCTTAAAATCAGCCATCGAACGAAGCGAATAGGTATATTTTTTTGCTTTCGAATTTTGAAGCATTACTAATCCATTTTTGTCATCGGCATTCGTCAAAGCAAAAGCTTCTGACGAAAGATCGTCGAAAAATTGCTTTTTAGCTTTCAAATAATTTTCGAAAGTAAGGTGATAATCAATGTGATCGCGTGTAATATTGGTAAAAATACCACCATCAAATTGCAATCCGGCTATGCGGCGTTGATCTACGGAATGTGAACTTACTTCCATAAATGCATACTCGCAACCGGCATCCACCATTTGTGCCAATAGCTCATTTAACGCCAATGCGTCGGGTGTAGTATGCGTTGCCTCTACAGCCACCTCATCTACATAATTGCAAACCGTGGACAGCAGTCCCGATTTATGTCCCAATTTACGAAAAAGCTGATAGAGCAAGGTAGCTATGGTTGTTTTACCATTCGTACCGGTTACGCCTACCAAAGTCATTTTTGAAGAAGGAAATCCATACCACGCCGAAGCCATTTTTCCCAACGCATCCGAACTGTTTTCAACTTTTATGTAAGTTACATTCGGAGTTTGATCAGCGGGTAAGTCCTCACACACAACGGCTACAGCACCTTTTTCGATAGCGGTGGTTATATATTGATGACCATCGGCAGCAGTACCTTTAGTCGCAACAAAGAGACTTCCGGCTTCCACTTTTCGAGAATCAAATTGAATATTTTCAATCTGCATATCGGCACTTCCTACTGTTTTTAGCAGAACAATACCCTGAAGTAGATCATCTAAAATCATGCTCGTATTTTTTAGTTTTCCAACCGGCTCCGATCCTAAGAACGAAGACAGTCAGCATTGTTATTCTATTGAAAACGGATCAGTATCCGACTTCCTTTTTGTACCAAAGTGCCCGGTTTAATGGTTTGCGAAACTACTTTCCCCCTACCCTCTACCTGAACATTTAATCCAAGTCTTTCTGCCAAATAAACAGCATCTTTTGCTCCCATTCCCATCAAATCAGGAACAACATTTATAGGTACCGAAACCGATTCAACCCGAATTTGGTGGTCGTCCGAAAATGATTTCACCCAATCCGATGAATTTACACTAATCGGTAATTGTAAATCAGTCATAACAGTAAGCAATGCTTTATAGTATCCAACTTTTACAAATGGCTTCATCGGGAAATTTGTAACGGTATCTCTTTCATATGTCAATGCTTTGCGATGCGATTTTAACGCCATGGTTCTTTCCGCCACATTTTTAAATATCGAACCTGCCATTTTTCCACCCGATGGATAACCCTTGCGAGGCTCACGAATAACTACTATACAGGTATATTGAGGATCATCGGCAGGGAAGTAACCACAGAACGAAACCTGGTGAGTAGTTCCACCACCCTTATACCCCAATGCTCCTTTTGAAATCTGCGCGGTACCCGTTTTTCCTGCAATCCGAACATATTTCGAACGTACATTATGTGCTGTTCCCTTTGGCGCTTCCATTACACCCAACAAAACATTTTTAATATCATTTAGTGTAGTTGGTTTACAAATCGATGCCTTTATCGTTTCTGTTTCAAATGCTTTCACTACCTGTCCGTTCTTGGTTATCGACTTTACAAAAAACGGGCGAATGTATTTTCCATTATTGGCGATAGCATTGTAAAACGCCAAAGTATAGATAGGCGGTATCTGAGATTCGTATCCAATTGACATCCAAGGCAATGTGGTAGCCGACCAATAGGCCGATTTATCGTGTGGGTGACGAATACGAGGGGAAGCAGCGCCGGGAATTTCCAGATTTAGCGGCTCGTTTAATTTCATATCATACAATCCTTCTACAAATTCTGATGGATTTTGTCCGTAAGCGTTCACTATCGCCCTCGAAATTCCGATATTTGAAGACCCATGAATCGCTTCAGCAAGTGTAATTCTGCCGAATCCACCTTTATTGGCATTGTGATCTTTCATCAATCTATTGGCAAACGGGTAAATACCGTTTCCGGTTTCGATATAATCGGTTATTTTCACCTTGCCGGCATCCAATGCTACCATCAGAGATGCCACTTTGAATGTAGAACCCGGCTCGACCATATCCGAGACAGCTCCATTTTTGTTTTCGGTATAGCTCTTATCGGCATTCTGTTGCATATTCACGATAGCCTTAACCTCACCGGAATGAACTTCCATCAAAATAGCGTAGCCGGAACCGGCATCAAAAGATCGTAAACTGTCAATCAGAGCCTTTTCGGCAATATCCTGCAAATCAATATCGATAGTGGTGGTAATATCCATTCCATCAATTGGCTCTACCTGAACAGTTTCCATATAGGTATTTGCGACCTTCTGACGGATAGAAATACCCGGAGTACCCAACAGATAGGTATTAAATCGCTTTTCGATACCATTTTTTCCGCCCATCGATTCATCAGCATAAATATCGCCAATGGTGCGCGAAGCCAACGATCCGAACGGTTTTACACGGGTAAAAAGTTCTTTGGTAATAAGTCCGCTTTTATTCCGTCCGAGGCGGAAAAGTGGCAATTTTTTGAGCTGCTTAAGCTCCGCATACGAAATCCGCTTTGGATACAGTTGAAGTTCACCAACCTTATTGCGGTACGCATTTTTCAACATTTTGCGATATTCCAGGGGCGTTTTATCGTGAAAAAAACTGGATAGATAGATGGCTAATGAATCGACGTTACTTTTAAACAATTTACCTTCTTTTTCATGCAAAGCCGGCACCCTTGTATCCATGTAGATGTAATAGGTAGGAATAGAACTGGCCATCAACCGACCATCGCAAGCGTAAATATTGCCCCTGTTTGGCTTCACCACAATATCAGCCTTCACATTTTTGGACGCCAAAGCCAACCAATTGCGTCGCTCAACAGTCTGTATTACAATTATTTTATATATAACCAGCAGAAAAGACAAGCATATAATTACATATACAACACCAAATCTGAGGACTATATTTTTTCGAATATCTGCCATTATTTCTCTTCTACAGAATCAGCAATTACAATTGGCGGTGTAGATGTTTGCACTAAATCTACTCCACGCGTATTTATCATGTTCAGCACACTGGTTTGGCGACTTATTTTCATTAACTCAGCCGAAATAGTCAGCGACTCGTACTTCACATCCTGGATTTTCTTTTTCAATTCAATCTCTGTAGCAAGTTGCCTTTCGCACGAAAATCGGTTATCAACATATGCAAACATCAACAAAGCAATCATTATCATCAGTTTAGTTTGCTTCTTGAATATCTTTTTCGAAAATATATCACCGTTTAGGATGTCACGAACCGTACTCGATTTAATATCCGAGAAATCTTCGCTACCCTTTATGGCTTCAGCCATTTTCTTAAACCACGACATACTTTTTATTTTTTTTCTGCAATTCGCAATTTTGCACTTCTGGCCCGTGGATTCCGTTCCACTTCTTCATCCGTTGCAATAATCACCTTATTATTAATCGCTTTCAATGGAGAAAGAATGTTACCAAAAAAATCTTTTTCCAGCTTTCCTTCAAAATTTCCACTTCTGAAATAATTTTTCACTAATCTGTCTTCAAGCGAATGATAGGTCAGCACTACCAAACGACCTTCAGGTTTCAAAACATCAAAACTCTGTTCCAACAGGGAACGTAGCACCTCCATTTCTTTATTCACCTCAATACGCAAAGCCTGAAAAACCCGCGCCATATCTTTTTTCTCCTTCTCTCTTCCAAAAAAAGGCTTCAACACTTCAATAAATGGAAATATTTTGTCGAAAGGGGCTTTGGAGCGTGCAGCCACTATCGTTTTTGCTATTTTGCGGGAGTTATGCAGTTCGCCATACAGGTAAAACACATTCGCCAACTCTTCCTCGCCATAAGTATTTAGTATTACAGCAGCCGTAAGCGGCGATTTGGTATTCATACGCATATCCAACGCCCCGTCAAACCGGAAAGAGAATCCACGTTCAGCTTCATCAAAATGATGCGACGACACGCCTAAATCAGCCAGAATGCCATCTACTTTTTCGATATTATGGTAACGAAGAAAGTTTTTGAGGTATTTAAAATTACTTCGCACAAAAATAAAACGAGGATCGTCCAAGGCATTTTTAATCGCGTCTTCATCCTGATCAAACCCCAGCAATTTGCCCTTGTAACTCAAGTGCGATAATATCTCAGTTGAATGACCACCGCCACCAAAAGTTACATCTACATAAACACCATCCGGATCAATGTTCAACCCCTCTATGGTTTCGTTTAATAATGCGGGTATATGATAAGCTATTTCGTTCATTTTGTGAGGTTTATAGTTTTGAGTATTTCGTCTACAAAAATACTCAAAAATTAGTCAGCTGCAAGCACTTACGACCAATTAATTCAGGAATAAATTGCTACTGTTTATTCATCATTCTTTCTTTGAGCAACGCAGCAAAATCTACCGGCGACATCTTTATTTGCTCGTAACGCGACTTACTCCAAACTGCAAAGCGATCGACCATTCCGACGAAAAGCACCTCGGCATTTTCTACGCCTATCGCCTGTAAATTCTTCTTCGAAATCAAAACTCTTCCTTGCGAATCAATATCCAACCACTCGGCATCCGAAACAAATTGCATTAACAACAATTGATCTGTCGGATTCCATTCGTCAAGCTTCGATTTAAAAGCCTGTACTTTTTCATTCCAAACCGACTCAGGAAAAAGAATCACACAATCATTCTCGGCATCCTTGCGCATCACGATGCGATCCTTTTCACCCTCCCGCAATATCTTTCGATATGCAGATGGAATAAAGATTCGCCCCTTTACATCGGCTTTCGCATCGTATTTACCTATAAATGTTGACATATTGAATCGGGTTCATTTTTTCAACGGTAAAAGTAAAGAATAAATTTCATATACCCCACTATTCCCCACAAAATAATTATGAACAATTTGTCAAGGGACAAATACAGCATTTAAACAACTTATCAACAGTTTATCAACCTTACTGACAATAATCAAATAACACGTATACTATTACATTCCAACAAATTAAGAACATAAGAATGGGCAAAAACAAAAAATAGTTAAAGTGGGGCAAAATTTAGACGAAGGAATAAACATTTCTCAAACAAGTAATTTGTTCGAATACAGTTTCTAATGAATGACTGTTTGAGATTTAAGCATTTTTTGTACATTTGTAGTCTAAACAAACCGTATCACCAATGAACGATAAAGGCGTAATCAATATAGACATTGCAAAAGTGCTAAAACAAAAAGCACCAAACACAAAAGTCCCCAAATTTATTGTCAATTACCTTCGAAAAATTGTACACGAAAAGGAGTTTAATATTTTTTTTAAAAATAACCCCACACTCCGTAATTTAGATTTTATCGAAGCAGGCCTAAAGTACCTGGAGGTTACCATCAGCATAGAAGGCCGTGAAAACCTGCCTCCAAAAGGGGGTAGATATATTTTTGCCAGCAACCACCCACTGGGCGGTCTCGATGGCATCGCTACCGGCTATTTAATAGGGAAAGAATACGATGGAAAAGTACGTTTCTTTTCGAACGACTTAATGATGAGCCTAGAGCCTTTAAACGAAATGTTTGTGCCGGTAAACAAAACAGGATCGCAGGGTAAAGGGCATGCTGCAAAAATGCAGGAGCTATATGAATCTGACAATCATCTGATTACCTACCCAGCCGGTATGTGTTCGAGAAAAATAGATGGAAAAATAATTGATCTGGAATGGAAGAAAAACTTTATTAGTAAAGCCGTTGAATACCAACGCGATATAGTGCCAATCTATTTTGAAGGTCGAAACTCTAATTTCTTTTACAACCTGGCAAACGTTCGCAAATTTCTAGGAATAAAGTTCAATATCGAAATGATGTACCTTGCCGACGAAATGTTTAAACAAAAAGGCAAACATTTCACTATACGAATAGGCAAACCTATCCCCTGGCAAACATTCGACAAATCGTCGAGCTTATCGAATTGGGCAGACTGGGTAAAAGAAATTGTATATCAAATGGAGAAAAAATAACATGAAAATAGAGAAGGCTGTTTCAATGAAACAGCCTTCTCTATTTTACATCTACAAATCCAGCAAACCTTCAGGAAGCTTTACATAGATAATTTTTTTATCATGATCTATCTCTTGAATATATTCCTCACCGGCAGGTATCAATAGCTCATCATTCTTTTTGGGGATTACAAAAAGAATGTTCTCGGTCGTTTTATCCACCTCCGATATTATTCCTATCAATCCGGCTTCAACATCAATCAGGCTAAAACCTGCAAAATAGTCGAGCTCAATTTCCTCATCTTCCACTTTTTCCAGAAAGGATTTTGGCAAATAAATGGTCAATCCCATAAATGATCGGGCTTGCTCTTCGTTTATCACACCTTCTAGCTTCAAAAGGCCTGTTGTGCTGCCTTTAAATCGATATTCATCTAAGAAAAAAGGCACAAAAATTCCCTGAATCTCAAAAATGAAAAACGGAACATCCTCTCTGTCAAATACATCCGAAGAGAATGAAAACGACATTTCACCATTTATACCATGTGGTTTATTAACTTGTCCTATTGGGAAAATATCGGATTTTAATATCATTGAATTCTATTTTTTCTATTGATGTAATTAATTATTGAACAGCGGTACTCCCATAGAGAAGCTAATTTAAACCTGCAATCAGATTAATAGTCAAAGCGACTACAAAGGTATTTAAAACAAAGGACAACAAGCTGTGAAACAAGGTAATCCTTCGTATTTTTCGCGAAGTCACATTTATATCCGAAACCTGAAAAGTACATCCCAAGCCGAAAGAGTAATAAGCAAAATCGAGATAATCGGGCTCATTTTCTTCAGGGAACACCAAACCTCCAACATATTTGTTACCATCCTCATCTCTCGAATCGTAATACTCATGCGCATAATGAAACACATAAATAGTATGCACCATTCCCCACGAAAGGAGTATCCCTAAAGTGCAGGACGGAAGAAATAATACACTTTCCCTGATGGTAGAATCCTTTGAAATAACAATTAATAATACGGCAAGCAGTCCGGACAATGAAGATAGCAGGACCATAAAAAACACGAAAGCAACGCTTCCATCATCTTCAGTGGCTTTTTTTCTTATTTGAGAAACAGTTCGTTGATCTATTACAATCCAACTACAAATCAAGAATGTAAGCGAAAACACTATCCATGACACCATTGCACGAAGCAAAATGCTTATATCGCCATTTTTTAATATGAAATAAGCAAAAACAGCCAACCCTACACTAATACCCAAACGAGTGAGAGGATGCATTTGTACAAAAATATTGTTTTTCTCCTTCTTTCGTGCTGACATTGTAAGTTTTTATAAAATAATTATGCAATAGCTAATCACGAAATTCCGTCCCTTACTCAACTATCGTAACCCAACCGTGCGTATCAGGCTCATCGCCGTACTGAATACCGCGCAATTTATGATACAACTTATCGGATATCGGACCCGGCTTACCATCAGGCGAAAACATATATGATATTTTCATATCATAATCGTCAATTCGTTCTATCGGACTTATAACGGCCGCTGTTCCACAAGCTCCGGCTTCCTCGAAAGTGGCCAGTTCTTCAACAGGAATAGCTCTTTGTTCTACTTTCAGACCTAAATCTGTAGCCAAAACCATCAAACTTTTGTTGGTGATTGAAGGCAATATGGATGTGGACTTTGGAGTTACGTAGGTGTTCTCTTTTATTCCAAAAAAATTAGCTGCACCACACTCATCAATGTATTTTTTCTCTCTTGCATCAAGATAAAATATATTCGAATAACCCAACTCATGTGCCTTTTGTCCGGCCACCAAGCTAGCTGCATAATTTCCACCTACTTTGTATTTTCCCATACCAAGAGGTGCAGAGCGATCGTACTCACGCATAATAACAAACGGAGTAGTCTGAAATCCGCCTTTAAAATAAGGGCCTACAGGAGTTACAAAAACAATAAACATGTATTCCTCAGAAGGTTTTACTCCTACCTGTGGACCGCTACCAAAAAGCACCGGACGAATATAGAGAGACGCACCCGACTCGTAAGGGGGCACAAAACGTTCATTCAATTTCACAGCTTTCAACACTGCTTCTTCAAATACTTCGACAGGAACTTTAGCCATTAAAGTACCTTCGCTGGAATCCTGCATACGCAAAGCATTGTCTTTCATTCGAAAAACTCGAATTTTCCCATCCTTGCCGCGAAAAGCTTTCAGGCCTTCGAACGATTCCTGACCATAATGTAAACTGGTAGCAGCCATATGTAAACTCAAAAATTCGCTTTCGTGAACTTCCAATTGACCCCATGCTCCATTGCTATAAGTACAACGGATGTTGAAATCGGTCTTCATGTAACCGAATCCTATGTTTCCCCAATCTATTTGTTCCATATTATAGAGTTTTATTATTTCATTTGTATTATATCAAAACCAAAATTGATTCATTTCCCATATTAAAGAGCAAATCTAGACTACTCAGATTGGGAATAAAACCAAATCGTTGTTCGAAAACCTGATAATAGCTCTTCAATGATCCGGTATCAGTTTCCTTCTTAGGGTGAATGCTATTTCTAGCATCCAACACATTTTCGTCAAAATCGACCTTATATTCTTTGGTCAATTGAATATCGACCTGCAAGTCTAATAATTCGAGCACTTTGGATTGGATCTCAGCATTAAAATCCCACAAAAACATCCAGTCCTTTTCGTAAAAAGGCAATAAATCATCTTTGTAATATTCGAAAAAAGGGGTCGAATTATACGCCGACTCTATCGAACGCCAATGTTGCAGTTGCCAGTCGCTGTGTTCCGAAATGCGAACATCACGGGTCAACATTCGCGACCCTTTCGATTTTTCAACCGGAATAGTCAGTGCTAACTGCCCATTTGCACCGGCAATATTGCATCGGTTGCGATACGATTGCTTCTCGTAGAACTCGCAATGCTCCAGAAAAACGGTATCAGCTTTTGCCAACGCAGAATAATACTCTACGGGGGCTAAATATGCCGAAGTCAAACAAATATTTCCCATTCTTAGCTCTTACCCCTTACTTCTTAGCTCTGAGATCCGAATAGTTATCGTTCTGCATTTGTAAAAAACCTGCTCCAACGAATTTTTCCACTAAACCATCCCTTATCTTTATCCAACGACAACCAAACCATTACCGGACGACCTACTACGTGATCCTCGGGCACAAAACCCCAAAAACGCGAATCGGCTGAATTATGACGGTTATCACCCATCATCCAGTAATAGTCCATTTTAAATTGATAAGTCGTTGCCGGTTTACCGTTGATATAAATCACATCGCCCTTCACTTCCAGCTTATTTTGTTCGTAGACAGAAATTATACGTTCATAAATTGGCAAATTATAGGTATTCAACAGCAACTTGGCTCCCTTTCTGGGCACCCAGATAGGACCATAATTATCTCTGTTCCAATTTTTTCGTTTGCCCAATGGGAAAACATCTCCTGCTAAAATTGCCGGTTCAACAATCATTTTCAGCACACCTTTTACCTGTTTCAATTTTGAATATGTTTCTTCATTCAACGGAAAATGGTAGATCGGCAAAGTCCCATCAAGACCAAGAAGAGCTGTAAAATCATTATTCTGTTGAATATCCAACAAATTTCTGTCGTCAACACTTATGTTCAATTTATCTAACAAATCTTCGGTCAAACGAGTTCCATCGGTCTGCACATAATAATTAAACTGAATACCGGGAATTTTCGACTGTGGTTTATCATTTATATATACCTGATTGTCTTTTATTTGCATCCAATCACCGGCTAAGGCTACACAACGCTTCACATAGTTTTCACGACGATCTACAGGACGGTAAATAATTTCTCCATATTGACTCTTATTATTATTCACAGCGTCTCTTCCGTACATATAACAACTGGTATAGTAATCGGGATTCTGCACATTCACAGCGACCGTATCACCAGCCGGAAAGTTAAACACCACAATATCATTATGTTTAATGGTATCCATTCCTGCCAAACGATGATAAGCCCATTGAGGATTTTCTATAAACGACTTGCAGTTAAGCAGCGGAAAAGTATGTTGCACCAATGGAAACGAAAGTGGAGTATTGGGAACCCGCGGACCATAGCTGGCTTTGCTCACAAACAAGAAATCACCCACCAACAAACTTTTTTCGAGCGAAGAGCTTGGAATTTGGTAATTCTGGAACAAAAAGGTATTTATAAAATAAACCGCCACCAAAGCAAAAACAATCGCATCCACCCAGCCAAAAAATGCCAGCAATGATTTATTCTTCGTTTTCTTCCACCAAGTCCATGGAATAAAGTGAGTTATAAACGCATCAAAGATGACTGGCAAAAGCAATAGCCACCAAAAATTACCTACCCATACTACGAACAAAATATAAATCAGGCTCCATATGCCGGCCTTAATCCATTGTTTGAGAGGTTTATTGAAACGCGAGAAGTCTTTTTCTGTATCCATTTTTTTTAATATAAACTGTGAAGTCAATTTCTTGTTAACGGCACAAATATAGCAATGAATCCAGTACTATGCAATACATAGTACTGGATTTTATAATTGTTGTGTATATTTAATATATTTATCCATTTAAGCCCACAAACAACAAAATTCTGTTTTGAAGCAAAATAAAACAGGATAATAGTATCAATATTAAAACTTTAGCAAATGCTGCATTCCCAAAAAGCCTTTCTTACCCGCAGTAAATTCGGCAGCAACAACAGCACCCAACGCAAAACCTTCGCGGCTTTTGGCATCGTGCGTAATTTCAATCGAATCCACTTCCGACTCATAACGAATGGTATGAATACCCGGCACCTGTCCTTCGCGAATTGATTTTATTGCCATTTCCGTTGGTTTAGTTTCGGTTTCCTTAGCCCAAGCCGATTTCCGATCCAAATTCTCCAAAATGCCTTCAGCCAGGGTAATAGCAGTACCACTTGGTGCATCCAGTTTTTGAGTATGATGCACTTCGGTCATTTCCACATTGTAATTAGGGAATTGATTCATGATGGCAGCCAAATGTTTATTTACAGCCATGAATATATTCACACCAATGCTGAAATTTGACGACCAAAACAAAGTTTTTCCACCCTCTTCAATCTCTTTCTTCAATGCAGGAAGTTCATCCAACCAACCCGTTGTGCCCGACACCACAGCCACTCCCGAAGCAAATGCTCTGCGGTAATTACTCAATGCCACCTGCGGAACTGTAAATTCGATGGCTACATCAGCACTTTTAAATGCTGCCGATTCGAAATCATCTAAATTATCAACATCAATCACCGACACAATTTCATGTCCACGTTCCAATGCAATTCGCTCGATGGTTTTACCCATCTTGCCATATCCTATTAAAGCTATTTTCATTCAGTTACAAGTTACAAGCTACAAGCCGATACCGGCAAGCACTTTAGTAATTTTATTCTTATCATTCAAAAAACACCAATTCACTTTTATACTGGCGCATTTAAAATATATTCTTATCAATATTGTCCCGTACTCAACAAAACCAAGGTACATGCCTCTTCAACGTGAATATCGTTCTGTATCAATAATTCTTCAAATTCAGGATTTTCAGTACCTGGATTAAAAATGACACGATTGGGATTTAAAGCAATTATATATTTATAATATTCCGATTGAAATTTATCAGAAACGTACATTGTTACGGTATCAATATCCTCAAACTCCTTCATCTCTGTATCTATCGTTTTTCCAAAAACCACTTCGGCACGTCTTCCTATCATTTCAATATCATGTCCGTACGCCAATAGTTTTTCGGCAGCCAAATACGAATAACGCTCGGGATTGCTGCTCGCTCCAATTATCAAAGTTTTTTTCATAATTATTTTTTACGCCTGTTTTTTAAAGTCGACTTACTATATCTTATATTTTAAATTAACCATCATCCTTCTCGAAACCAATCGAAACACTCGAAAATTTCATCCTTAGTGGCTGTTTGATTAATGCGAATATCACCCACATCGGCCAAAAGAGTGAAGTTTATCTCTTTCGAATCGTTTTTCTTATCGTGCGTCATCAGTTCAAACAAGTGGTCATATTGCTGGCAATGAAACTCAAACGAACCGTAGTATTCTTTTATCAAATACTTTAACCGAAGTAATTCCTCTTTTGGAAAACCCAGTTTTATATGCGATAGATATAATTCGCACAACAGCCCCCACATCACAGCATATCCATGCAGAACAGGACTTTCAATTTTGTACGACCAACTTTCGAACGCGTGACCAAAGGTATGTCCCAAATTCAAGGCCTTACGAATATTAGCTTCGTGCGGGTCCAGCTCCACAATACGCTCTTTTATCCTAAAACTATTCAAAAGCAAAGGACGTAACTCGTCCAAATCAAATTTATCAATATCGTATTTCAACACGCTTGCCCACTCCTCTTTAGTGTCGATAAGCGCATGTTTTACCATTTCAGCATATCCCGATCGAAGATTCTCAGCATCAAGCGTTTTAAAGAAATCCACATCGATAAGTACCGCTTCGGCCGGTGCAAAAATACCTATTTCATTTTTCAAACCAAGAAAATTAATCCCCGTTTTTCCACCGGTGGCAGCATCAACTGCACCTAGCAATGTGGTAGAAACATTGATATACGAAATTCCACGTTTAAATGTGGATGCTGCAAAACCGCCAATATCGGTCACTACTCCCCCTCCAACATTAATCAACAGCGATTTACGGGTAGCACCATTTTCGCTCAAAAATTTCCAAATCACAACAGCCGAGTCAATATTTTTCGTTTTATCGCCACTGGGAATACTAACAATGCGACATTTCCTTAGTTTTTCCAAGCCCATTAATTTAGGAAAACAGAGCTTACGGGTTGTTTCATCAGTTAGAATAAAAATACTATCCGCCGGTCGCTCACCAATGGCTAAATTTAATTCCGAAATAAAATCCTCACATATCTTTGTAATCGAATGACTCATCGTTTTATTTTTTTGCACACAAAGATACTTAATTCTTCAAAAACTGACGCTAATATCGACTGGAATATGTCCTATTTTTTCCACATTTCATTTTTACAAGTCTATCTTGTTAAAAAATATTAATTATTTTGCATATATGAATATATGTTCATATATTTGCACAAGTTTTTAAAACGCACAGAAAGAAATGGATATAAATAAAATGGACGAAGCAGCGTACACCCTCAGAGCAATTTCGAACGGCACGCGTTTGTGCGTAATTTCTATATTATCGGAACAAGAAGAACTAAATGTATCGCAACTGGTTGAACAGCTGCAATGCGAGCAATCGCTACTATCGCATCACCTTACCGACATGCGGGCAAAAGGAATTTTAAATTGCAGAAGAGAGGGTAAAAATTGTTACTATTCGCTCAGAAACAAACAAATAGTACAAATTATAGAGTGCATACGCACTTGTAATTGTGTTTAAAAAAGAAACCAACATGAAAGAGTTTGCTAGAAAATATATCGTCAAAATTATAGCCATCTTAGTGGGTGGCGCCGGGGGTTTTAGCTATTACTATTTTATCGGCTGCGCAAGTGGCACCTGCCCTATCACCTCCAATCCATATATAAGCGTTATTTATGGCGCGGTACTCGGCTACTTATTCTCAGACATTTTTAAAAAGAAAAAACATGAAATTGATTAAAAAATTCTTTTCGGACTGGAATATCGCTCGAACAATCAGGATCGCTTTGGCTATTTTCCTGGGGATATCGTACTACTACAACAGAGAATCGATCTATTTATTCGGCACATTAGTGTTATCGATTCAGGCCATATTCAACATTAGCTGCCCGGGTGGAAGTTGCTCAACCAATTATGAAAAAACGGACAGTCCGGTAATTAAAACAGAAAAATACGAACCTAAAAAACAAGATTAAGATGGAAAGTACATTTTTAGTATCCACTTCGGAATGCAGCACTTGCAACAACGAGGTACTCAAAACATTGGGTGGTCTACAAGGTATATTTGGAGCCGAAATGAATAGAATAGATGGCAAAATAGTGGTTTCGCACACCGATGAAGTTACGCGGGAAGCTATTTCAAAAACCCTGGTTGATCTGGGTTTTTCGCAGCCTGAAATTATTCAGGAAACAAGCCATGACGACCCTTCAATTTGGGGCTGTGCTCTCTAAAAAAATTATAAAATATAAAACATTCAAAAACATTATATGAAAAAGATCGTTTTTGCAAGTATATTGCTTGCCTTTGCACTCTCGGCATGCGCCGAAAAAAATAGCGAAAAGAAATCAGAAGAAATAAATCAACAAAAAGAAGTAAAAAAAATGGGAACAATTCACTTAACCAAAGCAGAATTTTTATCAAAAGTAGCAAATTACGAAGCCAACCCTACAGAATGGAAATACCTGGGCGACAAACCTTGTATTATCGATTTTTACGCTTCATGGTGCGGCCCTTGTAAAACGATTGCACCTATTTTGGAAGATTTAGCCAAAGAGTACGATGGCCAAATCTACATTTATAAAATAAACACGGAAGAAGAACAAGAGCTGGCCGCAGCATTTGGCATTCGAAGCATTCCTTCCATTTTATTTTGCCCTATGACCGGTGCACCGCAAATGGCGCAGGGAGCTTTACCTAAAGATGCATTTAAACAAGCAATAACAGACGTTTTATTGAAAAAATAAACGCTCGCTTATACTCGTTACAGAATACGGATTCCTATATTGAAACTTCTTTTCATGAAGTTTCAATATAGGAATTTTTTGTTTCAAACATTTCCAACTAATTACTGCCATCCGCTTGTAGCATCACAATAATCCTCTTCTAGTTAATTTATTAGATTTATTTGTCATAGAATTAAACTCTTTGCAACCAGCGCAGTCAAAGAAGCATAGTAAAAACAAAAAAAAAATATTCACCTTAAAAAAAACAGCATGAAAAAGTATTTAAAATTAATTTTAGCTTCAGTATTCATCTTCAGCATGACTGCTACGGCACAACAACAAACGCCACCTCAGGGACAATTTGGAATGAGACAACAGCTTTCGGCCAAGGAACGAGCTGAAAATTTGGCAAAGGATGTAAGTTTAACGGATGCTGACAAAGCAAAAGTAGAAGCAGTTTACGCAAAAAATGACACCATCTTCACTAAATTCAGAACAGAAGTAAGCAGAGACAGCCCCGATTTCAGAGAAAAATTCAAAGCGCTACGCGATGCACAAGATGCAGATTTATTAGCAGTTATTGGAAAAGAAAAATTTGAAGCCTTCCAAAAACTACAAGCGGAACGCCGCCAGAAGAGAATGAATAACAATTAAATAAAGAACAAATGAAAAAGTATGGAATGTTAGTAGTGGCTTTTGCATTTATGCTTAGTCTAAGCGCAATCGCCCAGGATCAAATGCCGCCAAAAGGCGAAAGAGGTCCGAAAAAAGAATTTCGTCGGGGCGACAGACCGCAACCTACTGCCGAAATGAGAGCAGACCGACTGGCAAAACAACTGAATTTGACCGATGCCGAAAAAGCAAAAGTGAAAACATTGTTTGAATCGCAAGATGCCAACCGCCTGAAAAAGAAAGCTGAAATGAAAAAAGCGCGTGAAGAAATGAAGGCGAAATTTGAAGCCGAACGAAAATCACAGGATGCCGAACTGCAAAAAATCATTGGAGCCGAAAAGTTCCAGAAACTTCAGGCAACACGTGCTGAACGTTTTGAGAAAATGAAACAAAGACGCGAACATGCGCCGGAACACGCACCAAAACCTCCTGTTGCAAAATAAAAGACGAGCAACCGTTACAAAAAAAAAATCCCACAGATCGAAAGACCGGTGGGATTTTTTTGTGCTGAGCAATATACTATTGTTTCATTATTTCTTGTTGATGACGAACCGATTCTTCGTGAATAGCCACCAGTACCGTTTTCATAAACTCACCATCCATGCCCATTTTTTCTGCTTGCGAAACGCGGTGTTGCAAGATTTCATCATATCGTTGCGCTTGTAAAATAGGCATGTTATGTTCTTTTTTGTAAGTACCTATTTCGTTAGATATACGCATACGACGAGCTAATAACTCCAACAAGCTATCATCCAACTCGTCAATTTGACGACGTAAAGCAGTCAGACTTTCTGTGCTTTGCGTCATATCGCGAATAACGATGGTATTCAGGATAAAATCAAGAACAGCCGGTGTAACTTGTTGTGCTGCATCACTCCAGGCTTTTTCAGGATGACAGTGCGATTCGATAATCAACCCGTCAAAGTTCAAGTCCATGGCTTGCTGACAAAGAGGTGCAATCAATTCGCGTTTTCCACCAATATGACTTGGATCGCAAATTATAGGCAAGTTAGGCAATTGACGGTGCAACTCGATAGGAAGATGCCATTGTGGCAAATTGCGATAAATCTTTTTATCGGAAGTACTAAAACCACGGTGAATAGCACCAATGCGACGAATACCTGCATTATAAATACGCTCGATTGCACCAATCCACAAATCCAAATCAGGATTTACAGGGTTTTTAATCAATACCGGAATATCAATTCCTTCCAAAGCATCAGCAATTTCCTGTACAGCAAAGGGATTTGCCGAAGTACGGGCACCGATCCAAAGAATATCTACATTGTGAGCCAAACATTCGCGAACGTGTTTTGCAGTAGCAACTTCTACGGCAGTATACATACCAAATTCCTTTTGCACCCGTTGCAACCAAGGTAAACCTTCAGCTCCAACGCCTTCGAAACCACCCGGCTTGGTACGCGGTTTCCAAATTCCTGCACGGAAAATCTTAATTCCACGAGCAGCAAGTTCTTTCGCTGTTTGCATTACTTGTTCTTCGGTTTCCGCACTACACGGGCCAGCTATCACCAGAGGACGTTTTGTGTCAACTCCGGGTAATAAAATTGATTCGAGTTCCATATTTTTTTAGTTATCAGTTGTCAGATAAAGACTTAGAAAGACTATTATCAGTAAACTATTTTTATTTATTATATTTCTTATTCTATTTATTGTTTTGTTATATTCTATTCAATGCTTCTTCTAACATTGGTTCCGGACAGCAAAGCGAAATGCGCACATAACGGTTTCCTTTGTCGCCAAAAATAAATCCGGGAGTGATAAATACGTTTTTGCCGTAAAGGATTTCATCGGCCAATTCGCCTGAATCTTTATACCTGTCAGGGATTTTTGCCCAGAGAAACATACCTACCTGTTTGGTATCGTATACACAATTGAGCGCATCCATTATTTTACATGCCAACACTCTACGACGAGTATACACTTTATTCATTTCAGCGTGCCACTCTTCGGAGTTTTGAAGAGCTGCTACAGCTGCCACCATCATTGGTCGAAACATACCCGAATCGACATTCGATTTCACTTTCAATATCCACTGCACAAACTCAGTATTAGTGGCCAGCATAGCCATACGCCAACCTGCCATATTGTGCGATTTGCTCATGGAGTTCATTTCAATACAAATATCTTTAGCACCTTCAACCGATAAAATACTCAGTTTTTCATCATTCAGAATAAAACTATATGGATTATCGTTACAAATTACGATGCTGTGTTTTTTTCCAAAGGCCACCAATTTTTCATATAATTCTATTGAAGCATTAGCACCAGTCGGCATGTTTGGATAATTGACCCACATAAGTTTAACGCTGCTCAGGTCCATTTGTTCTAAGGCCTCGAAATCCGGTTCCCAGTTATTGTTCTCGTCTAAATCGTACGAAACAATATTGGCTTCGCAAATGCGGCTTGCCGAAGTATAAGTAGGATAACCCGGGTTTGGCACTAAAACACTATCGCCGGGATTGACAAAAGCCAGAGTAATATGCAAAATACCCTCTTTAGACCCGATTAAAGGTTGTATTTCAGTGGCAGGATTCAGCTCCACATCGTACCATTTTTTGTACCATTGAGCAAATCCATTGCGTAGTTCGGGAATACCAACATAGCTTTGATAGCCATGGGTATTTGGTTTTTGAGCTTCGGCAGCAAGCGCTGCAATAGTTTGTTCGGATGGCGGCAAATCAGGATTACCAATACCCAGATTGATAACATTCTTGCCTGCTGCATTCATTTCGCCTACCTCGCGCAACTTGGCAGAGAAATAGTATTCCGATACGGAATTCAGGCGATTGGCTGGTTGTATATTCATTTTCAGTTCGTATTATTTACTTCTTCAATTAAGCGACAGGCGTTGGCGCTTCTTTGTATTCGCCAAGTATTTGGAAATCTTTGGTCAATGGGATAATGGCTTCCAACGATTGACGGTATCGGGTATAATCATTAAATGTCAGATTGATATAAAATTGATATTTCCACTCTTCGCCAATGATCGGCAATGATTGGATTTTTGTCAGATTGACATGATAAAAGGACAAAATGGAAAGCACCTTAGCCAAGCTTCCCTCTTCGTGAGGCAGGGTGAAGACCAAAGATGATTTATTCAATTCCACCCCATTGGTCAATTCTTCGGCCAACTTAGGTTCGGCAATAATCAGAAAACGGGTAAAATTGCGCTTGTTCGTTTCAATTCCTTTTGCAATAATTTCCAAGCCGTATTTTTCGGCAGCCAACGCACTACAAATAGCACCACGGCGAGTTAATTTATTATCAGCAATATCTTTTGCCGACAAAGCCGTATCTTCACTTTCGATTGCTTTAATATGTCTGTGTCCATCCAAAAAATCCTCGCATTGCATTAAAGCTATCGGGTGCGAGTATACCTCATCGATATCTTCAATTTTCTGCCCCGGCAATACCGCCAGATTATGTTCGATACGTAATTTATGTTCACCTATAATCATACAGCCACTTTCGCGAAGCAAATTGTGGTTTTGCAACAAACTACCGGCAATGGTATTTTCGATAGCAACAATACCCAGCAACGAATCATCATCGGCCAGCGATTGAAACAATTCTTTAAAGGTAGTACATGGAAGTATGTCAATTTCCTCACCTTGAAAAAACTCTCTTGCTGCAATCTCGTGGAAAGCTCCACTTACACCCTGAATGGCTACTTTTTTCATTTGTTCTTAATTTGTGGTAAAAAAAAATCCCGCTCGTTGTAGAGCAGGATTTTCATGTATTTTCTATTGATATAGTGTTTGTTTTTTACATAAAGAATTCCTGCTCTCACTTACTAAAGTAAAAGTAAAAAAAGAAATATGTAAAAAATCGATTGATCATAAAGTGCTGTCGTTTATTTAGACGGTGCAAAAGTAATATAATTTCTAATAAATACAACCAAATTGACAATAAAAAGTTCGAAATTATTTCAATTTATCAAACAACATGCTTGAATTTTGATTCAGCACAGTGAATGACCAACCTAAAGTCGGTTGTGAAATTGCACTCTAATTCACCTATCAAAAAGATGAAAAACGTTGAATACAGACTTCCAAAGTCATAATATATGTATACTTACTGGTATCCAGAAAAGCTACAACAACAAGTTACACCCCTTTGTTTTAGAGGAGATAAAATTTATTTAGTATTATTTAATACTTTCTGCTATTTATTTGTACTTAAAAGCCGCTTTTTTATGTCGAATTGTACTAATTATTTTGTAAATTTGCGCCTTGAACAAAAAAAACCTGTCAGAAATGAATAAAATTGTCAGTAAAGAATATTTTTCGGCTAACGTAATAAAGTTTGAAGTTGAAGCACCTTTGATTGCAAAATCGAGGAAAGCCGGACACTTTGTGATGGTAAAAGTTGGTTTAAAAGGAGAACGCATTCCGCTAACGATTGCCGATGCAGATTTGCAGAAAGGCACAATCACTTTAGTTGTACAAAAGATGGGCGTATCGTCGTCGAAACTTTGCGCTTTGGAAGCCGGCGAATATATTACTGACATGGTTGGCCCACTGGGAAAAGCTACTCATATCGAGAATTTTGGGACAGTGGTTTGCGCCTGCGGTGGTGTAGGAACTGCTCCTATGCTTCCTATCGTGGCAGCATTAAAAAAAGCGGGAAACCGTGTTATCACCGTGATTGCCGCCCGCACCAAGGATTTAATTATCCTGGAAGAACAAATGCGTTTGCACTCCGACGAGGTGATGGTAATGACAGATGATGGTTCGTATGGTACAAAAGGATTGGTTACCAATGGCGTTGAGTCGGTCATTAACCGCGAGAAAGTAGATTTATGTGTTACCATTGGCCCGGCAATTATGATGAAATTTGTGAGCCAATTGACAAAAAAATATGAAGTTCCAACGCTTGCATCGCTCAACACGATAATGGTAGACGGAACAGGAATGTGTGGTGCCTGCCGTGTGAGTGTAGGTGGAAAAACTAAATTTGTTTGCGTTGATGGTCCTGAATTTGATGCTCACAAAGTGGATTTCGACGAGATGCTTATGCGTCTTGGAGGATACAAAGATATTGAACGTGAAGAGAACGAGCAGTACCAATCAACATTGAACAAATAGTAACCGAGTAAACAATACAATATAATGAATCATAGCGAAGAAAGAGCCCTTGCATGGCGTGAAGAGTTGCGTAAAGCAATGAAAGCCAAAGAACGTACCGATATACCACGGGTTCACATGCCTGAATTGAACGCAGAATATCGCAGTCATAGCAGATTAGAAGAAGTAAACTTAGGTTTATCGGCCGAGCAAGCCATGAATGAAGCTAAACGCTGTCTGGATTGCGCTAACCCAACTTGTATGCTGGGTTGCCCGGTGGGAATTGACATTCCGCGCTTTGTGAAAAACATTGAGCGGGGCGATTTTCAGGAAGCTGCCAAAACATTGAAAGAAACTTCTGCCCTACCGGCCGTTTGCGGTCGTGTTTGTCCGCAGGAAAAGCAATGCGAAGGTCAATGTATTCATTTAAAAATGAAAAAAGAAGCTGTTGCAGTAGGACATTTGGAGCGTTTTGCGGCCGACTACGAACGCGAAAGTGGCAACATCTCCGTACCTCAGGTAGCAGAAGCCAATAATATAAAAATTGCAGCCGTTGGTTCCGGTCCTGCCGGACTGGCTTTTGCCGGTGACATGGCCAAACTGGGCTACGAAGTGGTGGTTTTTGAAGCATTACACGAAATTGGCGGCGTATTGAAATATGGTATCCCCGAATTCCGTTTGCCAAACGAAATTGTGGATGTGGAAATTCAAAACCTGCAATCGATGGGTGTGCATTTTGTAACCAACTGCGTGGTAGGAAAAACAATTACGATCAAAGATTTGGAAGACGATGGATTCAAAGGAATTTTTGTAGCCAGTGGTGCCGGACTTCCCCGTTTTATGGACATCAAAGGAGAGAATTTAGTAGGCGTAATGTCGTCGAACGAATACCTGACCCGCGTAAACCTTATGGATGCTGCCAATCCGGATTCGGATACTCCTGTTTTCAAAGGAAAAAAGGTAGCTATCATTGGTGGTGGAAATACAGCTATGGACTCTGTTCGTACAGCTCGCCGCCTGGGTGCTGAACGTGCCATGATTGTTTACCGCCGCTCGGAAGAAGAAATGCCGGCTCGTTTGGAAGAAGTAAAACATGCGAAAGAAGAAGGTATCGATTTCCTTACACTGCACAACCCTATCGAATATATTGGCAACGAACAAGGACGTGTGACTCACATGTTGCTCCAGGTAATGCAACTGGGCGAACCTGATGCTTCAGGCCGCCGCTCACCGGTTGAAATTCCCGGAAAAACGGAATTGATAGAGGTAGACGAAGTGGTAGTAAGTGTGGGTGTATCGCCCAATCCGCTTATTCCACAGTCGGTGGAAGGCCTGGAAGTTACCAAATGGGGAACTGTGGTAGTAAACAATGACACCATGCAATCGGCAGTGCCTATCATTTTTGCCGGTGGCGATATTGTACGCGGTGGTGCAACGGTTATCCTTGCCATGGGCGATGGAAGACGTGCTGCTAAATCGATGGACGAATGGATTAAAAGCAATGCATAATTTATAATGCATAATGCATAATTAAGAATGCGCTTTTCGAGATGTATCGGGAAGCGCATTTTTTGTCTAGTAAACCTCAGAAATTTATCAATTCCCCAAAAAAAACAGGCCTGTCCCAAGTTGGGAAAGCCAGCCGAAAATGATTTTGCCCCGTCCCAACTTGGGAAAGGGCTACGGAAATCCGATTGGTTAAAGCCCAATTTGGGAAAGGCTGCCGGAAAACTGGTTGGTTAAAGCCCAACTTGGGAAAGCATGAACTGAAGCTGGTTGGTTAAAGCCCAAATTGGGCTTTAACCAACCAGCTTTCGGCGGGCTCAGCCCAATTGGGGCTGGGCAACAGAACTTACTCCCAACCTATCTCTACAAATGAAATGTAAAACCGGAATAACCGGCTAGTACATCCTCCTCAATACCTGCTCTTCGGAATAACATTTATCCTTTCGCTTCAGACCCTTTCAGTCCGCATCGGAATCAATTAACCTTCCACTTTTATTAAAAGAAATCGACATTATCAAAAAGTATAGTTTTAATGTCAAATTTCGCAATAATAATATTGAACCTATAAATATCTTTGCCTTGCTAATTAGAACAATAAATAAGATAAAACATCTATGAAGGAAAAAGTGACATTCCTTTATCAAATATCAAAAAGAATAAAACAAAAAAGATGACAAACGAACAAATTCAAAAATCCTATGATTTAGCAGTGGCTGAATATGCTACTATCGGTGTTGATGTAAACAAAGCTATCGAACAAATAGACAATCTTCCTATCTCACTTCACTGCTGGCAGGCAGATGACGTTACCGGTTTCGAAAAAACGGATGGAGCGCTTACCGGTGGTATTCAGGCAACAGGCAACTACCCGGGCAAAGCTCGTTCTATCGATGAACTTCGTGCTGACATCGACAAAGCAATGGAACTGATTCCCGGTAATCACCGCGTAAACATTCACGCTTTCTACGGCGATTTCGGAGGTGAAGCGGTTGATCGTAACCAAATTGAACCAAAGCATTTCCAAAGCTGGATTGAATGGGCAAAAGAAAAAAACTACAAACTGGATTTCAACGCCACTTGTTTTTCTCACCCAAAATCAGCTGATGGTCTGACACTTTCTCATCCCGATCCTGCTATCCGTGCATTCTGGGTAGAACACGTTATCCGTTGTCGTAAAATTGCTGAAGAAATGGGTCGTCAATTAGGCTCAAAATGTATGCATAATATCTGGATTCCGGATGGTTCTAAAGATGTGACTGTAAACCGTCTTCAATACCGCGCTAACTTAAAAGAATCGTTAGACAAAATTTTCGAATACAAAACAAACGACGAATACATGAAAGACTGTATCGAAAGTAAAGTGTTTGGTATCGGATTAGAAAACTTTACAGTAGGCTCACACGAGTTTTACATGGGATACGGAATTAAAAACAATATTCCAATTACACTTGACTCAGGTCACTTTCACCCAACTGAAATCATTTCTGACAAGATTTCTTCTTTGTTGTTGTTTTCTGAAGAAATCATGTTGCACGTAACCCGCAGCATCCGTTGGGATAGTGACCACGTAGTAATTCTGAACGAAGAATTAGTGGCTATTGCACAGGAAATTGTTCGGGCTGATGCGCTGGACAGAGTTCATGTAGGTTTGGATTATTTCGATGCGTCTATCAACCGTATCGGTGCATACGTAGTTGGCGTTCGCGCTACTCAAAAAGCATTGTTACAAGCGCTATTGGAACCAATTGCAAAACTGCGTGAGTTCGAAGCTAACGGACAAAACTTCGAACGTATGGCTCTATTGGAAGAAGCAAAATCGATGCCCTGGGGTGCAGTGTACAACTACTACTGTGCTAAAAAAGGTGTTATTGCCGGCGAAGCATACATTGCTAACATTCAACAATACGAAAAAGACGTTACGTCAAAACGATAATATTTCAATAGGTTGATGTAAATAACAACACCGGAGTTGATAAGAATAAAGAAAAATCCTGATTTCTTACAACTCTGGTGTTCATAGTTTTCGTTTACCAATTCAACTGTTATTGCGATTACCTTATATTCTACTAATACAAATCTAAAAAACATGAACGCACTTTTAGGAATTCTTTTTCACTCGCTGGGCGGAGTTGCTTCCGGCAGTTTTTACATGCCTTACAATAAAGTCAAAGGATGGGCTTGGGAAAGCTTCTGGATCATTGGAGGTCTTTTTTCGTGGCTTATCGTACCACCACTTGCCGCCTGGTTAACCATCCCTCACTTTGGAGCCATTATTGCCAACTGCGCACCACAAATTCTTACTATTACTTTCATAATGGGATTACTTTGGGGAATCGGCGGTTTAACCTACGGACTGGGAGTTCGCTATCTTGGAATGTCACTTGGCAATTCCGTAGTATTAGGATTTTGCGCTGCATTCGGAGCCGTGGTTCCCTCTATTTATTACTCTATCTATCCGGCAGCCGGAAAAGTATCTTTCACCGACATGATCTCTAATCCCGGAGGACAACTGGTTTTGCTGGGCGTTGTGGTTTGTCTTACCGGAATTGCCATCTCGGGCAAAGCGGGAATGATGAAGGAAAATGAACTTTCTAAAGAACAACAAGCGGCTAGTGTTGCCGAATTCAATCTTACAAAAGGACTAATTATTGCCGTAATATCGGGTATTCTCAGCTCTTTTTTCAATTTTGGAATTGAAGCAGCAAAACCAATGGCCAATGTAGCAAACGATGCATGGAAAGCGTTGAATCCAGGGCAGGGCGAATTTTTGTATCAAAATAATGTCAGCTATATCATTATCCTTTGGGGAGGACTAACAACCAACTTTATCTGGACTACTATTTTGAGCCTGAAAAATAAGTCGTACCGCGATTTTACGAACAAAACTACGCCAAGATTCAACAATATATTGTTTTGCGCGTTGGCCGGAACAACATGGTTTTTGCAATTTTTCTTCTACGGAATGGGCGAAAGCAAACTAGGAAACGGAGCCAGCTCATGGATTCTACACATGTCGACAATAATTCTTACCGCCAACATGTGGGGTATAGTTCGAAAAGAATGGAAAGGCGTTTCAACCAAAACAAAATGGACATTTACTACCGGAATTGCTGTTATCATGCTGTCAGTAGTATTAGTCGGTATAGGAAATTCAATGTAGATTTAGTTTAACGCTAAAAAAGATTTACACTAAAAACATGAGGATACATTTGATGTACCCTCATGTTTGCTTTAATGAATAGCTATAAAATTAAGTTGAAGATAAATAAATAGCGGTTTATATTTCCCAAAATAGAAACTATCGCAACGAATATTCCATATATTTGCATTACAATAACCTTACAATAGCGTCTATCAATATAAATAATCACAAGCCCTATGCCCAACAATGAGTTAAAGAGAAGCATCAATTACATGGTCACCTCCGAAGAGGATGAACTTTGGGGTCTTACTGTTACTACGGTAGGCCATCAGAAAATTGCTGAAAACATCACCTATCCTCCAAAAGACCATCCGCTTGGGTACTATTTCAATGTGGATAAGGGACGCATATTGAATGAATATCAACTATTGTACATTACCAACGGTAACGGTGTTTTCACATTTGGCAATAACAAACAGTCGTGTTTAATCACCGAAGGGAAAATGTTTTTCCTAATGCCCGGTGTATGGCACACCTACAAGCCGCTCGAAAACTCGGGTTGGAACGAATACTGGATTGGCTTCAAGGGCGATATTATTGAGAAAATAGTTACCGAAGGATTCTTTCTGAACAGAGCACCGGTATTTAATATCGGACTGAACGAGCGAATCATCGACCTGTACATGAAGGCAATAGAAATAGCCAACGAAGAACGCGCCGGCTACCAGCAGGCACTTTCGGGAATAGTGATGCACATTTTGGGACTCATGTATTACCGCGACAAAACGCGCGATTTTGAAGACGAAGAACTCATCAACAAAATAAACAAAGCAAAAGTGGTGATGCGCGAATCGGTATATAAAAACATAACAGCAGAGGAGATTGCCAAGTCGCTAAATATTTGCTATTCGGGCTTCAGACGGGCATTTAAAGAATTTACGGGAACTTCGCCCTCCAAATATATGGTAGAATTGAAACTCAATGAAGCCAAACTACTGCTGTCTACCACCTCGCAATCGGTAAAGCAAATTGCCAACACGCTCAATTTCGACAACCTCGATTATTTTCCTGTTTTTTTCAAAAAAAGAACCGGATTCACTCCCAGCGAATATCGGTGCAATGCAGATATAAAATCGGAGGATGAATAATTTGAGGGGATAAATGATCCGAAAACTGCTTTTAAACATAAAACCAACAAGCTGCCGTGTGATAAATTGTGCCTATTTTTACAGCACAGTTCAGCACAGCAGTACATTATGAAAGACATCAAGTTTTCGCACTCCACTTCTAAAATAAAATCCCTGGCCGATGGCATAAGTTTGTCCATCATGCAGGGAAATTTAAAAGCGGGCGATAATTTGCCATCCATAAACGAAGCCAGCGCATTGCATAAAGTTTCGCGCGATACGGTTTTCAAAGCCTACAATGAGCTCAAAAGACGTGGACTGATTGACTCGACGCCCACAAAAGGGTATTTTGTCACCGGCGAAGTGAACCACATATTGTTGCTTCTTGATACTTATTCCTCCTTCAAACAAAACCTCTATCACCGGTTTGCAGCCAACTTGCCCGAGAACTTCAAAGTCGATTTAATTTTCCATCAATACAACGAACATCTTTTCGAGACCATTGTCCGCGAAAGTATTGGAAAATACAGCATGTATGTGGTCATGAATTTTTCGAACGACCAGTTTTCCGACACATTAAAGACCATTCCGGCTAGCAAACTACTGTTGCTGGATTTTGGCAACTTTGAAAAATCCGATTTCTCGTATATCTGTCAGGATTTTGACGAATCCTTTTACCAATGTTTGGTTCAGGGGAAAGAACTGCTAAACAAGTACAAAAAGTTAGTTTTCGTCTTTCCGGAAGAGGTTTGTCACCCGGCAAGTGCGCTTCACTACTTCACAAAATTCTCCAACGACCATCATTTCAGCCACGAAATTATCAGAAGCGAAGCCAACTGGAAAGGTGTAGAACCGGCAACAGCTTATTTTTGCATCACACCTGAAGATTTGGTGAAGATCATTAAAGATGCCGACGCCAAAAAACTCGAGATAGGAAAAGATATCGGCCTTTTGGCATATAACGACGATCCTGTATTGGAGGTCATCAAGAATGGTATCTCAGCCATTAGTATCGACTTTGGATTGTTAGGCGAAAAAGCCGCTCATTTTGTGACCAATAAAAAACCCATTCAAGAATATTTACCTACTGAGTTGATACTAAGAAATTCACTTTAAATAACTCCTATTCCGTAAAGGGGAATAATAAATATTTATTTTTTTTGAATCAAAATCAGCACAGTTCAGCACAATAAAAAATTCATAATAACAATTACATAAACACTTAAAACAATCATGAAAGCAGGATCATTATCGGGTGAATTTCCGGCAACCGGAACTACCCAACAACGCAAAATTAAAACGGGAAGACTTCAGGGCGATAATCCCAAAATCGGCATTCGCCCTACTATCGACGGCCGTCAGGGTGGCGTACGCGAATCACTCGAAGAACAAACCATGACCATGGCGAACAGTCTGGCCAATTTTCTATCTACATCGCTAAAATACAGCGACGGTACTCCGGTAGAATGCGTAATTGCCGACACGACCATTGGTCGAGTGGACGAAGCCGCTGCTTGTGCTGAAAAATTCAAAAAAGAAGGTGTAAGCATTACCATTACCGTGACGCCATGCTGGTGCTACGGCAGCGAAACCATTGATATGGATCCACACACAGTAAAGGCAGTTTGGGGTTTCAATGGCACCGAACGTCCGGGCGCAGTTTATCTGGCAGCTGCATTGGCAGGGCACAACCAAAAAGGCTTGCCCGCATTTGGTATTTATGGTCACGATGTACTGGATGGCGGTGACACTTCTATACCTGCCGACGTTCAGGAAAAACTGTTACGCTTCACCAAAGCTGCTATTGCAGTTGCTTCCATGAAAGGTAAGTCATACCTATCCATCGGATCTGTTTCGATGGGAATTGCAGGTTCTATCGTTAATGCTGATTTCTTTCAGGAATACCTGGGCATGCGCAATGAATATGTCGACATGAGTGAAATCAACCGCCGCGTACAGTTGGATATTTTTGATCCGGAAGAATTCAAAAAAGCAATCGAATGGACTGAGAAGAATTGCAAATCGAACGAAGGTGAAGATACCAACGAAGCCAACAAAAAGAAATCGCGCGAGCAGCTTGATAAAGAATGGGAATTTGTTGTAAAAATGACCATTATTATGCGCGACCTGATGATTGGAAATCCGAAACTTCGCGATCTAGGTTTTCTGGAAGAAGCATTGGGACATAACGCCATTGCGGGAGGATTTCAGGGACAACGCCAGTGGACCGACTTTATGCCAAACGGTGACTTTGCCGAAGCAATACTGAATACCTCGTTCGACTGGAACGGTATTCGCGAAGCATTCGTTATGGCAACTGAAAACGACTCGTTGAACGGCGTAGCGATGCTGTTCGGGAAACTGGTTACGAACACTGCTCAGGTATTTGCCGACGTACGTACCTACTGGAGTCCCGAAGCTGTTGAGCGCGTCACCGGACATAAAATGGAAGGACTAGCCGCTAACGGTTTGATTCATCTCATCAACTCCGGCTCGGCTGCATTGGACGGAAGCGGACAACAAACCATCGATGGTAAACCCGCCATGAAACCATTCTGGGAAATCAGTGAAGAAGAAGTACAAAAAACATTAGATGCAACAACCTGGTATCCGGCCGACTGCGGTTACTTCCGTGGTGGTGGCTTCTCTTCAAAATTCATTTCAAAAGGAGGAATGCCGGTAACCATGTCGCGTATCAACCTCGTTAAAGGTCTCGGACCGGTGCTTCAGATTGCCGAAGGCTGGACAGCCGAACTTCCTGCTGAGGTTCATCAGGTATTGGACGACCGAACCAACAAAACATGGCCTACCACCTGGTTTGCTCCACGCTTAACCGGCGAAGGCAATTTCCGCGATGTGTATTCGGTAATGAATAACTGGGGGGCTAATCACGGTGCATTCAGCTATGGACATATCGGTGCCGATTTGATTACACTGGCTTCCATGTTACGCATTCCGGTATGCATGCACAATGTCGACGAAGCAAAAATATTCCGTCCAAGTGCATGGGCAGCGTATGGCATGAATGTGGAAGGCGCAGATTATCGTGCTTGTCAAACTTACGGCGCATTGTATAAATAATTACAGGACTAGAATTGCGAGTTACAGAGCGTCTAGCCGTTTCTTTTACGGCTTGACGCGTAGTGAATAATTAAAATCCGAACATCCCGAATTTATCGGAATGTTCGGATTGAGAAGAGTCCCAATGTTTGTAAAAACATTGGACTATTCTTTCTGAGAAATACGACATTATGTTCTAACCATTATCAATTACATCCGACAAGCCGCACGAAGCGGCTGTTCGGTTGTATGCTAAATGCTAAAAACTATCATAAGTCGTAACTCGTAATTTGTTACTAAAATTCGTATATCAAAAAGTGAAGTTATAATATCAAATTTCACACGAAAAATAAGGGATGTATCAATATCTTTGTGCCTACATTTTTAAAATTTCATGAAAAACAAATCATTCTTAGCATTCGACCTAGGTGCCACAAGTGGTCGTTCTATTCTTGGCACAATCGAAAACGGACGCCTTCAAATGAAGGAACTTACCCGTTTTCCAAATCAGATTCTTCAAATTGGAGATCATTTTCACTGGAACATCTATTCTTTATTTGAACATCTGAAAGCAGGATTGGTAGCTGCTAAAAATGAAGGCATTGAAATAAGCTCTATTGGTATTGATACATGGGGTGTTGACTTCGCCATGTTGGCCGAAGATGGTTCTATTCTTGGGGCTCCTTACGCTTACCGCGACCCACACACAATCGGTGCGCCCGAAAAATATTTTGAAATCGTTTCCCGCGAAAAAGTATACGACCTCACCGGAATTCAGGTGATGAATTTCAATAGTTTATATCAACTTTTTGCATTAAGTCAGGCTAACAATTCATTATTGAAAGCCACCAAAGAAATTTTATTTATGCCGGATGCATTGGCATATTTACTCACCGGAAATAAAGTAGTTGAATATACTATTGCTTCTACTTCACAGATATTAAATCCACGTACCAAAAAATTCGAAGCCGAATTACTCGAAAAAGCAGGAGTATCGCCATCTATACTTGGCGAAATAGTTATGCCCGGTCACTTGATTGGAACATTGAGAGATGATTTAGCAGAAGAAAGCGAATTGGGAAAAATCAATGTTGTGGCAGTTGCCGGACATGATACAGGTGCAGCCGTTGCAGCTGTTCCAGCAGCAAACGAAAACTTTGCCTATCTGAGTTCCGGCACCTGGTCATTAATGGGCATTGAAGTAAAAGATGCCATTATCAATGAAGAAACTTCGAAATATAACTTCACCAACGAAGGTGGTGTAGAAGGAACAACCCGTTTCCTGAAGAACATTACCGGAATGTGGATTTTGGAACAATGTATGAAAGAGTGGAAAAAAGAAGGTATCACCTATGCATACGAAAAAATTGTGCAAATGGCCGATACCGTTGAACCATTCCAATCATTGATTGACACTGATCACACTTCGTTCGCCTGCCCCGGTTGTATGACCAAAGCTATCCAGGATTACTGCGTAGCATCCGGACAAAAAGTACCGCAAACTCACCCCGAATTTGTTCGTTGTATCTTCGAGAGTCTTTCGCTAAAATATCGTTATATTCTTGATTTATTGAAAGGTCTGGCTCCATTCCCTATTGAAAAACTTCACGTTATTGGTGGTGGTTCAAAAAACCCTTTATTAAATCAATGGACCGCCAACTCTATTGGTATACCTGTAGCTGCAGGACCTTCGGAAGCAACAGCTATCGGAAACATTATGCTTCAGGCCAAAGCGGCAGGTTGCGTTGATTCGCTGTTGGAAATGCGTCAGATCATAGCCGAATCGGTTCATATTGATGAATTTATTCCAGAAAACCCTGAAATATGGGCAGAAGCTTACAAGAAATTCTTAGCTATAACAAAGCTTTAAAAAATTGCTAATTACACCTTAAAAAAAATAAAATCTAATATGGCTTTAGTAGTTATTCTGCCTAAACAAGGGCAATCGGTTGAGAGTTGTATCATTACCGAGATAAAAAAGAAAAAAGGAGACACTGTAAAAAAAGGAGAAATACTGTTCTCGTACGAAACCGACAAAGCTTCGTTCGAAGAAGAATCGCCTTCTGATGGTGTGGTACTTGAATGTTTTTACAACGACGGTGACGAAGTGCCTGTATTGTTGGACATGATGGTTATCGGACAGCCTGGTGATGATTATGCAGCATTATTGCAAGGTGGAAGCCCAGCAGCAACTGAGAGCCAAGAGCCAAGAGCCAAGAACCAAGATGCTGAACCTGCAAAGGTTGTTGAAACTAATCAACCAATTAACCAATCAGCCAATCAACCAATTAACCAATCAACTTTTATCAGCCCACGCGCTAAAAACTTAGCTGAAAAAGAAGCGTTGAACGCAAGCGAATTAGCCGGCTCAGGACCAAAAGGACGTGTGATTGAAAAAGATGTATTAGTCGCCTTGGAAAGCCGCCCTAAATTAACTCCATTGGCTAAAAAAATTGCATCTGAAGAAGGTATTCAACCACAAGGCACAGGTTCCGGTCTTGCCGGAACTGCGAAGTCAACCGATTTGGCTGCACCTGTAAATGCAATTTACGGAGTGGATTATGAAGACAAAAAACTTTCGAATATGCGTAAGTTGATTGCAAAAGCAATGCATTCTTCGTTACAAAACTCAGCACAACTTACTCACCATCTGGGAGCCGATGCACGTAATATTCAAAACTTACGCAAGAAAGCCAAGAAAGCTTTTGAAGCTGGAACTTTATCAGCGAATCTTACGATAAACGATTTCGTATGCTTTGCAGTAGTAAAAGCATTAAAGAAATTCCCGAATGCCAACTCACATTTCTTAGGCGAATCGATGCGTCTGTTCAACAAAGTTCATCTCGGACTGGCTGTTGACACCGAACGTGGCTTGATGGTTCCTGCTGTTCGTAACGCTGATGATTTATCCATTATTGGTTTAGCTAATCAACTGAAAGAAGTTGCCAACAGTTGTAAAAAAGGTGCAATTTCACCGGAATTACTATCTTCGGAAGCAGCTACATTTACGGTTTCTAACCTTGGAGCCTACGGTGTGGAAATGTTTACACCGGTTATCAATCTGCCACAAGTAGCTATTTTGGGTGTGAACACTATTGTTCCCCGTCCGAAAGATTTGGGTGATGGCGTATATGGTTTTGTGCCTTACATCGGACTTAGCTTAACCTACGACCACCGCGCATTAGACGGTGGCGAAGCAACACGCTTTTTGAAACAGATTGCCATTGAAATTGAAACATTGGAATTGGATATATTCTGAGACCCCCTGTCCCCCAAATGGGGGAATCCATAATGCTCGTATTTGATGAAAGTATCGGATACTGATTGAATTAAAATTGATACCTTTGTTTATTTAATATAAACTTCAAAAGCATACTCCGCAAAGCCCCCATTGGGGGTTGGGGGTCAACTAATTATTATGTACGACTTAATTATAATCGGCGGTGGTCCGGCCGGATATGTGGCTGCAGAACGTGCAGGACATAAAGGACTTTCAGTTATTTTATTCGAAAAGAAAGCAATGGGTGGAGTATGTCTCAACGAAGGTTGCATCCCAACTAAAACCATGCTTTACAGTGCAAAAACATACGAAAATGCTTTGCACGGTGATAAATATGGCGTTTACGGTGACAACATCCGTTTCGACTATGCCAAAATTGTAAACCGCAAAAATAAAGTGGTTCGCAAACTGGTTGCCGGCGTTGAAAGCAAAATGAAAATGCACCATGTAACCGTTGTAAAAGGTGAAGCCACGATTGTTGGTCGCAGTCCGAAAGGCGTTGAAGTGACTTGTGGTGGCGAAACTTATCTTGGTACAAACTTATTAATTTGTACAGGTTCCGAAGCATTCGTTCCACCGATTCCGGGATTGGCCGAAGCAGGTGACATTATCCTAACTAATCGTGAAATTCTGGATTTGAAAGAACAACCAAAGTCATTGGTAGTTATCGGTGGTGGAGTTATCGGGATGGAGTTTGCAAGTTTTTTCAACAGTTTAGGCACAAAAGTCACAATCGTGGAAATGCTTCCTGAAATTTTGGGAAACAACGATTTCGAAATCTCAGCCATGCTACGCGATATTTACAGCAAAAAAGGAATTGAATATAACCTGAATGCCAAAGTAGTAAAAATCGAGGGTAACAAAGTTATTTTTGAAAAAGACGGAAAAACGGAAACTATCGAAGGTGATAAAATTTTGGTCAGCGTTGGTCGCCGTGCAATAACAAAAGGGTTTGGATTAGAAAATCTGAACGTGGAATTGTTCAAAGGCGGTATCAAAGTAGACGAAAAAATGCGCACCAACGTACCGAATGTATTTGCGGCCGGCGATGTTACAGGATTCTCGTTATTAGCCCACACAGCCAGTCGCGAAGGCGAAGTGGTGGTAAACAATCTCACAGGAAGAGCTGATGTAATGCGTTACAACGCTATCCCGGGCGTAGTTTACACCAACCCTGAAGTAGCCGGTGTTGGCGAAACGGAAGAATCAGCAAAAGCAAAAGGTATTGACTACAAAGTAGCCAAGTTACCAATGGCGTATGCAGGACGTTTCATTGCCGAAAACGAAGGTGGTTCAGGACTTTGCAAAGTGTTGGTAGGCGCAAAATACGGCGAAGTAATCGGTGTTCACATGCTGGGTAATCCTTGCAGTGAAATGATTTACGGAGCATGCATGGCCATCGAACAAGAAATGACACTGGCGGAAATGGAAGAAGTGGTATTCCCACACCCAACCGTTAGCGAGATATTTAAAGAAACAATCTTTGCGTTTTAAAACCGAACATCCCGATAAATCGGGATGTTCGGATTAATCTAATTATCAACGCGTCTAGCCGGAAATCGGCTGGACGCTACGTAAATAACCATAAATAACTAATAAATCATTATACAATGCCAAAAGTACAGCACATTGATCCGGTAGAAGCACGCAAACCGGGTTTTGTAGAATTTCAACCGATTCCGGTAAATCAATATCAAAAGACCGTCAAAGACGAAAAAGGTAATTTTACCAACGAAGAGTTCAAAGCCATTTATCACGATATGGTGTTGATTCGCGAGTTCGAAACCATGATCAACCTGATTAAAACGGTTGGCGCATATAACGGAACTTCGTACAATCACCCTGGTCCTGCTCACTTGTCTATCGGACAAGAATCGGCAGCAGTTGGTATGGCCTGGACATTGACCGTTGACGACTATATTTTCGGTAGCCACCGTTCACACGGCGAAATCCTTGCTAAAGGGATGTCGGCTATCCACAAATGTGACGATAAGTATTTAACTGTTGTAATGGAATCGTTCTTCGATGGAGCTGTAGTAAACGTTGTAAAAAAAGACTTTACTGGAACAACCAAAGAATTGGCCCGTCGCTTCCTCGTTTACGGAACATTGGCCGAGATCTTTGCTCGTGTAACCGGTTTCAACCGCGGATTGGGTGGTTCTATGCACGCTTTCTTTACGCCTTTCGGAGTTTATCCTAATAACGCCCTGGTTGGTGGTTCGGGTGATATTGCCGTTGGTGCAGCATTGTACAAAAAAATCAACCGTCAAAAAGGACTGGTAGTTGCCAATATTGGTGATGCTTCTATGGCTTGTGGTCCGGTTTGGGAAGGTATTACTTTCGCTTCTATGGATCAGTTCCGTCAGTTGTGGGAAGGTGATATGCAAGGTGGATTGCCTGTTATCATCAACATTATGAACAACCAATATGGTATGGGTGGACAAACTGCCGGCGAAACTATGGGTTATGATATTGCAGCTCGTATTGGTGCGGGTGTAAATCCTGAGCAAATGCATGCAGAGCGTGTCGACGGTTACAATCCGTTGGCCGTTATCGACGCTTACAAACGCAAACGCGTTATCCTTGAAGAGAAAAAAGGTCCTGTTTTATTGGACGTATTGACATACCGTTACAGCGGTCACTCACCTTCTGATGCGTCTTCGTATCGTACCAAAGAAGAAGTGGAAGCATGGGAAGCACAAGATTGTATTGCTTCTTTCGGAAAACAATTAATCGAAGCGGGCGAAGCTACGCAAGCCGATTTAGATGCAACATGGACTGATGTGAAAGCATTGGTGTATGATATGTTCCTGAAATCGATTGACGATGAACTTTCACCACGTATGACTAATGCCCAAATCATTGGCGACATGATGTTCTCGAACGGTTCGGTTGATTCTATGTCAACTGCAAAACCTGATGTTTTGATGCCATTAGCTGATAATTCCCGTGTAAAGAAAATTGCGGCCAAAGAGCGTTTTGCTTTTGATGCTGACGGAAAACCATTCAGCAAAATGAAACAATATCAGTTGCGCGACGGTATTTTCGAAGCTATGATGGATCGTTTCTACAAAGATGCATCGTTGGTAGCTTATGGCGAAGAAAACCGCGATTGGGGTGGTGCGTTTGCCGTGTATGGCGGTATGACCGAAGCACTTCCTTACCACCGTTTGTTCAACTCGCCTATCGCTGAAGCGTCTATCGTTGGTACAGCCATTGGTTACGCCATGTGTGGTGGCCGTGTGGTTCCTGAAATTATGTATTGCGATTTCTTAGGTCGTTGTGGTGATGAGGTATTCAACCAAATGCCTAAATGGCAATCGATGAGTGGTAATGTATTGAAAATGCCTATCACGCTTCGTGTATCTGTAGGTTCAAAATACGGTGCGCAACACTCACAGGACTGGACTTCGTTGGTAACGCAAATCCCCGGCTTGAAAGTTTGTTTCCCGG
>JAFLKK010000001.1:124282-374191 GCA_019163375.1 Paludibacter sp. | reverse complement strand
GAAAGAAAGAAAGAAAGAAAGAAAGAAAGAAAGAAAGAAAGAAAGAAAGAAAGAAGATATTATGCAACGAACAGAACTACCCAATATGTTTTATGGTGCAAAGCGTACTATATTTCAGAATGCAGCTTTGTTACGCAAGAACATGACATTGCCTGAGAAACGACTTTGGGAGCGGTTATGTAAAAATCAACTTGGAGTGCGTTTCAAAGCACAACATCCTATAGATATTTTCATAGCAGACTTTTATTGTCATCCACATCGGTTAGTAATAGAAATAGATGGAAAAATACATTTATCACAAAAGGATTATGATGAAGGTCGTACAGCAGAGTTAGAACGTTTCGACCTTACGGTCATCAGATTTACTAATGAAGAAGTACTTTATGATATTGATGGTGTTGTGGAAAAGATTAGAATGTATCTAAAACAGAATCCACCCCAAACCCCTGAAGGGGCTTAAGAGTGGTTTTCGAGATGATTTACACTTGATAAAATGTTGTTGATATACTGAATACATAAATAAAAATAACAAGTTCTATGGATAAAATGATAATTTACAAATCAACTCTATTCACCAACATATCACTCATTATGCTTAAAAATGTTTTTATCGTTTTATTTATGTTGCCTTTATTCTTTTCCGCATCTGGACAAAATTACACTGACAGCATACAAGCAGTTAAAGGATTCAGTGGTACACAATATACGCAATCAGGAAAAGTTCTTAAAATCCAAGATCTGGAATTTATTTTGAATCAAAATAAAACTGCTACTATTTACCTAAAAAAAACCAAAACATTGAATGTTCTCTCCAATATAGTATCGGGTTGTGGAGGAGGTCTGATTGGATATCAGATAGGTCATGGAATATCAACCGGCTATTTTAACAAAACAATAATAGCAGTAGGATGTGGATTGATAATAATATCCATTCCTATTTCAATAGCTCATAAAAACAATCTTAAAATAGCTGTCGATGCCTATAATGCAACATTAAAATCTACCGGCAGCATCAACAAATTAGATATGCGATTAGGATTCACCCAAAACGGAATAGGTTTAACTCTAACGCTATAAATAGAAACAAATATATTGTTATGATACAATGTTTAAAAATAATCTTATTCTCATTCTTAGTTTTACTATTGTTTGCCAGTTGTGAATATGAACTTTCGGGAGAGTTTAATAGTGATATTAAAAAGCCGGCCAATTCACACGAAGCTTCTATTACACTTTCAAAAGATATGGATTCTATTGTGATATTTGAACCAACTGATATCCAATATTCTGTAAATTCATTTGGGTTACAATGCAATGGCATAGAACTGGAATACTTAAATACTAAAATTACCAATCAATATAGTTCTGCTGGGATATTTAACATTACTCCTGATTTTAGTATTACCGGTTGGTTTGATTTAAAATCAAATTTTTATCTCGGTACCGGTTCTGGAAGTATTGCAGATAAGTTTAGAGCTGAAAACTATATAGGTTCCAAAACATGGAAAGTATGTTTTATGGATTTGACTAAATATGATTTTCAGGCTCAATATCGCATCAATAAGGATGGTTTTCTGGAATTATTTTGGATTAAACCCTCTTTTTTACCCACTATTGAAAGTGATATAAATACGTATGCTACAATTCATCCTCATATTTCTAAAATTGTAGGTGATACAACATTCTTTGCTGACTCAACCTATTATGGCGGGACTTCAAAAGACTATACACTACGACTTATTCTCAATAATCGAGTTATATACCAAAAAACAATGATTCCTAATTATCCTTTTCCAGAATTAAAAATCACTCCTTTGGGGCTTGATAGTGCTTTAGTTTCGTGGACAAAAAGTCCATTAAAACTTTATTATAAAGCTTATTATGGCAACGCTTGGCAACATTACATTTTTACTGGATTTGAGAGTTCATTTAGAGCTAAATGTTTACTTGGTATAGATCAAGAATTTTTTATAGAAATATATCCTTATGATTATAAAAACAATGTACATAATTATAAAACAATAAGCTCTAAAATTAAAACAGGTGAGAGTGCCAATTATAAGTTTAACTATTCATATGTAAAAGATCAATTTTATATTCCTAGTACTTTAGATATTTCAAAACTAGAAAAAGTTGATATAACTACTGCCGAAGGAAACGCTTATGCAAACAAGGGTATATACAAATACGAGCTTTATGGCAATCATTTAGGAACGAGGTTTGTTGCGGCCTACTCTGGTGAAATTCATATTTTTGATGAAAGCCTTAATGAAGTAAGAAAGATAATAATAGCTGCTGCTTATGATAATTATGGAGGACAAATGACGACTGATGATTGTTATGCATACTTCAATTATGATAAGGGTTTATATAACATACTAAATGTAGGTACAAATCTTACATGGCAACAATTTTCATTTAAACCTGCAGTAAATGATGAATCAAATTGGGGTAGTATTAGGTTATCCTTAGATGGCAAATATGCATTTTGGCGAGGTGATAAGTATTTTACAATTTATGATGTTAGCAATCATTTAACTGCTGACATTGTTTACCAATGTCCAAATTCAGAAGTTTACCATTTCATGGGAAATCCTTTGAATTACAAGGAAGTAATCATTAGTAAATCAGATAAAATTGAAGTTAGATCACTTCCTGATTTTCGATTACTGAAACAAATTAATTTACCCGGTGAGGGAAATTCTTATTTGTTAACTGTTGATACTTATAGCAATTCATTTCTAGCATTGTCGCAAAATAATTTCCATGTCATCAACTTGACTAACATGAAAGAATTATTGAAATTCAATGGTGCTTTTAATAACTCTACCTCATACACTGCTAGATTACATAAAAATAACTTTTTTATTAATGGAACAAAAACTGATTTAACGCCTTATCTAAAGAAACCATGAAACAAGTCCTGTGCTGACGAGTTGAGTTCGATACGGTCAATTAAATTAATTCATTTTGTATGAAAAAAATACTTCTTATTTTATTATGTACCTTAGCAGTTTCAGTATATTCTCAAACTGTCCGTTTAACTTACGAGACTGGTTATGGAATTTATAGTCTGGAAAAATTGAAAAATTTTCAGGAATCATTATCGCATCAAATAAATGGATTGCCTGTAAAAATGATTACTCAATTTCCTGGTTATACTAATCACTCTGCAAGTATTGGATTTTATCTTGATAAAAACGATGTTTTGGGAATTAATGCATCTTACCTTACTACAGGAGGAAGAAATCACTTAAGCGATTATTCTGGTGAGTATAAACTTGATATGATTTTAAACGGATTTCAAGTTGGAATAGAGAGTGAACACATTTTCAATTTAGGAAGAAAAATAGATTTGAATGCCAATTTTAAATTGGGGATAATCAAATCCAATCTCAATGTGACAGAATATATGACAATTTATAATTTGGATAGTAAAACAAGTACGGATGAATATAAACAGTCAAACTTCTTTTTAGAACCAAACTTAAGCGTTTCATATAATATTATCAAAGGAATTGCAGTAAAGGCTTGTATAGGTTATAGTTTAAACACAAGTATTTTTAACAGCGAATTAATTGACTGGAGTGGACTTCGAACACGAATAGCTGTTTCGTACTCCTTATGATTTCATTGTTTTAAAATTGAACAAACTAAAATCAATCAGAGTATTTTAAGGCAACCGAATAATCACTCCAAATCTGTCATCTGACGAACTTAAGAGTGGTTTTCGAGAAGATTCACATTTAATGAAATGTGTTGATAAAAGCAATAGTATTACAAAAGCAACTTATCTATAGAAATCACTTGTAGGAGACGACAGTAACTACAAGTCCGTCAGCCGACGGATTAGGGCGGTTAAAAAGAATAAGACGAACACAAACCTACAATTCAAAACAAATGATACAAAAAGGGAAATCAATAAAATTCTATTTTCTATTTTTTCTTGGTATGTTTGCAGTCATCTATTTATTAAAGTATGCTGCTAACTCTCGCGTTCTTACGAAGGAACATTTCGCGGATAGTTTTATTAATACACTATTTCTTCTTACCACTCTGACCTTCAGCTATTACCTATCAGACAGAAGAAGTACATTAACAAAGGAAGAATTTAAAGCAGTACGGAAGAAATCAATACTTATCGTATTTCTATCTGTATGTACAATAGCATTAGGAGTAAGCATAATAGGAAATATACTGCTACATACTGAAATAAAGTGGCTGAAACTTATAGAAATCAGCTTGGGTCTTTCGACATTCAGCATTCTCCTTGCTATCATAATGACGAAACTTATTTCTATTAAGATTATGAAGGGGTTTAAGAGTGGTATCTAAGAAGATATACATTTAATTAAACGTGTTGATAGAGATAAAATGTACTACCACTAATCCGTCAGCTGACATATTAAGGCACATAAAAAAAGAAGAGATATAATTTTCCGACTATCTTTGGAGAAAATTTCTGAACAACATTTTATAAAATTCAATATTATGAAACTTATTTATTGTATTTTCATCGCTAATCTGATGTTTATTTCCTCATTTGCTCAATCTAATTCTCAAGAAATCAGTCATTACCTTTTCCCTCAATTTACGCAGGGAACTGTGCAAATGAAGTCGGGAATTAAACAAAAAACGACATTGAATTATAATTCACTGACTGAAGAAATGGTTTATGAAGATCAGGGGAAAAAATTAGCAATAGCCGACGAATCATTTAATAAGATAGATACTATCTTTATCAATAACAAAAGGTTTATACCTGTAGCGAATAAATTTCTTGAATTAATCCATCACTCAAAATTCAACTTATTTGTTGAGCACAAATGTAAAGTTACTCCTCCTGGAAAAACAACTGCATTTGGAGGCTCATCACAAACATCTACATCCATAGCTGTTCCTTCAATCTCTTATGGAGGTATGAGATATGAGCTTAAGCTTCCGGATGGATTTAAGGTACATCCTTATATTTATTATTGGGTGATGAAAGATGGAATATCTCAAAGATTTACAAACCTGAATCAGCTTAAAAAAATATATCGTTCAAAGAAAGATATATTCGATAAATATGTAAAGCAGCACGACATTAAATACAAAAACCAAGAAGATATAGCTCAATTAGTTGAATATTTAGAATCAAACTGAGTGGTTTTCGAGATGATACACATTTAATTAAATGTTGTTGATAAAGGCAATAGTATTACAGACGCAACTCATCTATAGGAAGCACTTGTAGGAGATGGTACTAACTTAAAGTCCGTCAGCCGATGGATTTGTGGTTCTTATGGAGATTATTATTTAACAAACAATCATGAAACGATCTCAATTACTTTCAATAGCATTACTTGTAACTGTACTATCATTCGGACAGACACTAAAGATTCAATCGGGTGTTTCGATCTCTAATATCTATATACAAACAAGTGGCGCTTCGGATAATCTGACACAAGATAACAAAAGATTGGTGGGCTATTCTTTTTCAGTAGGCCTGGACTATTTACAACATAAGAATTTCAATCTGTCGAGCAATATAGGTATGTTGCGTAAAGGAGGACAAGCGTTGCTTTATTCTACCTGGGGATATGGTCAGGGAATAAAAGCAACATTAGATTATCTATCATTGAACACTACCTGCGATTTTCAATTCCCTATTGAAGATAAAATAACTCCCTATATAAGTTTCGGACCACGGGTGGATGTACTATTGAATCCTATCAGCGAATACAGCAGCTTTAATTATGGTCTGTTGCTTGGTGGTGGTCTTAAATATCCTCTTAGCGATAAGCTGCAGTTAGGACTTCGTGCCGATTACTATTTGAATCTCAGAGACATTAGCAAAACAGGACAAGCACGCACTGTAAGCGATAAAACATTTACAACAAACCTGGTACTGGGATACAGACTTTAAAGAAAAATATGCTGTTTTACAAAAGAACCTACAAACCGAACACATCTGTGTTTACAAAAAAGAGAATAATACAATACGGCTTAGTGCTGTTAGTAGCACTGCAAAGTTGTGCTTCGGTAGACAAATACAATGCGCAAATCAATACACCCAAAAGTGTGCAGGATCTAAAGAAGGATGTTGACTATATACAACGTAAGTTACAAAAACTCCATCCCGATTTGTACCATTACATTAGTAAAAAAGAACTGGACGATAAATTCGATAGTTTGCGTTCATCCATTACTACCCCACTCACCGGTAATGATTTCTATTTCCGACTCAGCCCTGTAATAGCTTCCATCAAACAAGGACATACGCAGATAAATCCGCTTACCAAAAAGCTTAAAGCGGCCGAAAAGAAAAACGTGAATAGCAAAGGTACTACACCACTATCGCTGTTCGATTTCGAATTGTTCGACAACAAGCTCTATATTACAAAAAACTATTCGAAAGACTCCAGCATCTGTGCAGGAACAGAAGTTCTTTCGGTGAACGGTACAAAACCTGCCGAACTACTGAATAAATACAAACCCACCTTTAGTTCGGATGGGTACAATACTACTTTCATAGACTACCGACTAGCCAAAGGGTTTCCACGTTTCTTCTATTATGAAAACGGTGTAATGGATAGCCTCAGCTGCGAACTAAAATACAACGATAGTATCCGTACGCTAACGTTGAGAAAACCGGTAAAGGCAAAACCGTCGACTATAAAAAAGACAAAGGAACAAATTGCTGCTGCTAAAAAATTGCAACAAGCCGAAAGCAAGAGTAAAAGATTGTATGGCTTCAATGCATTAAAACGAACATATAGCAAACAGCTTAGCTTCCCCACAAAAGACAGTAGTATAGCAGTGATAAAGATTGCTGATTTTGTAAAAGGCAACTACCGAAAGTTCTATAAGAACAGCTTTCTGCGATTGGACAGTCTGAAAACAAAAACAGTGGTAATAGACCTGCGCAACAATACCGGTGGAGCATTGCGCGAAGTAAAGCATCTATACTCCTACCTCGCCGATAGCAGCTTTCGGTTTGTTACAAAATCGGAAGTTAGTTCCAAAACAAGCCTTTGGCATATCATTCCTTTCAAACACAAACCCTTGTGGCAACAAGCTGTACAAACTCTTTTTATACCTTCCATTCTCGAATGGGATATTTATTCGTTTCTGCTTACCAATAAAGGAAAGGATGGTAAATATCGTTTCCCGTTTGCCGAATCGAGACTAGCTCATCCAAAGTCGAAACGATTTAAAGGAAAAGTATATGTGCTTATTAACGGTGGTAGCTTTTCTGCTTCAAGTTTACTGTCGTCTAATCTTCATGGTTCGAAAAGAGCAACCTTTATAGGACAAGAAACCGGTGGAGCCTATAATGGATGTGTAGCCGGAATAATGCCCACACTTACGCTACCGAAATCTAAACTCAGCATTCGGTTTGGGCTATTGGTCTGTCAGTCTCCTTTTCAATCGAAAACGGATGGACATGGCATACTTCCCGACAAAGAAATAAACCCGACCTTACATGACAGAATAAATGCAAATGATCCGGAGCTGGAATGGGTTTTGAAAGAAGAACAAACCAACGCCGAATAAAGCAACTGAAGTATGTCCTACAAAAATTGTAGCAAATACTTCAAACTTCCCTTAAATTGCGAAAGCATTGGTTTCATCGAAGAATATTGCTTGGGAAATACTCTTCCACTCTAGACTATTGGTACTAAGACACATTGCTGTTTTTGTAGGATAAATGGGAACATTTCGCTAAAAAATAAATACATAAGTTTAGAAATTTAAGAATAAATTAATATACATTTGTCATACTGATTGTTTGCCTTTCTAACCGATTTTACGAGCTCCCGATAAGGGAACTATTCTTACCTTACTATAAGACAATTGGAATACTTCATATTCCTCTTTCATCATCCCTTTTTACACGCTGATTACCTTATTTCGTAATACACAATAATACTATTGAATCATGAAAGAATGCTCGTGGAGTGTTCATTCATAATTAAACATCAGAAAAAATGCACATATTCAAAACTATTTACTGTAAAATCACATCCTACCTTATAGGAGTAGGCATCATTTTTTTGATTCTTTTCTATTTTCTTTTCCAGTACAAATCCAAATCGGAAAAGCAGATTATCGAAAACTCCAAAAAACAATTCAAGCGCGAAGTAAACTATCTGTTTGAGTTAAGTAGTACCCCCATGATTCAAACGACCTACGACTATTCGTATTGGGACGATTTTGTAACAGCAATTTTAAAAAACGACACCGTTTGGATTAAAACCAATATCACCTTAACCAGTTCATTTAGTTATGAATATATTTGCGTCTATGATAAAAATTTTAAAATAGTAACCAATCTATCGAAAGATCAAGGAAACATGGAGCGTTTTATTCCTGTAGACGCTTTAAAAAGAATTGCCGCCCTTAAAAAAACTCATTTTTTCTCCAACTCCCCCGGCGGAATAATGGAAGTTACCTTCACATCCATTCACCCTACCGGAGATCCCAAACATATCAAAACTGCCCCATCAGGATATTTAGTAGTAGGCCGAAAACTCGATTTAGCCTATCTGAACAAAATGACCGAAGTGTTTGGAGCAAAGGTAGGACTGAATAGCACTAAATCTGACACCATAAAAGGAAATGAAACAATTGCAACGTATATCAGTCTTCATAGTTGGGACGGTAAATATATTTCGTGCCTTACCTTTCATAGAAAACTAAATCATAATTTTGAAGCTACATCAATTCTGATCCATTTGGTTCTGTTTTCTATTGTTTTGGTACTTCTACTGACTCTATTTATGGCTCGAAAAGACATCGACAAACCACTAAAAATAACAACAGATATTCTTGAATCAGAAAACAGAAACTCTATCAATCTGTTGAAACGATATCCGAATGAATTTGGACGCATTGGAGGGCTCTTTGAAAAGTTTGCAAATCAAAAAGCAGAACTGAGACTGGCAAAAGAGAAATCGCAGGAAAGCGATCGATTGAAATCGGCCTTTCTTGCAAATATGAGTCATGAAATAAGAACACCTATGAATGGTATTCTGGGTTTTGCCGAATTACTGAAGCGTCCGAATCTGACAGGCAAAGAACAACAACAATATATTAAGATAATAGAAACCAGTGGCACCAGAATGCTCAATATTGTAAATAATATTGTGGATATATCCAAAATAGAATCGGGAGTCATCGAGATCAACAACAAAGTAACCAATATCAACGAACAAATTGAATTCCTGACTTCGTTTTTTGCACCTGAAATAGAGAAAAAAGGATTGCGTTTGGTCTACAGCAAGGCTTTAACTACTAATAAGGCCTATATTGAAACAGATGCTGAAAAACTATATGGCATATTGACTAATTTATTGAAAAATGCCATCAAACACACCTACAAAGGTGCAATAGAAATTGGCTATCATTTAAAACAGGGTAACCAACAAGACCATTTGGAATTTTTTATAACCGACAGTGGCGACGGCATCCCCGAGGATAGACTGAGTGTTATTTTCGATCGGTTTATGCAAGCCGATATGTCGAACAAAACAGTTTACCAGGGAGCCGGTTTGGGTCTATCCATTTCGAAAGCATACGTAGAAATGCTCGGAGGTGAAATATGGGTAGAGAGTAAACACGGCATTGGAAGTACTTTCAGGTTTACGATTCCTTATAAACAGGTTGCAGCAGAAGCAGTAAAAACCGAAACGGAAAAAATAGTTATGGCTAAAAATAAAGAGAAATCAATAGCCCGCCTTAAGGTATTGATCGTGGAAGATGACCCCGGAATGGAATTTCTTTTATCGGAAACGGTTCAGGAATTTTGTAGTGAGCTCCTAATTGCCAGAGATGGAATAGAAGCTTTGGAAATCTCCAAAAATAATCCGGACATTGATTTAATCCTTATGGACATCAGAATACCAAAAATGGATGGCTATGAAACTACCGAAGAGATAAGACAATTCAACAAAGACGTGGTGATTATTGCTCAAACAGCTTGTGCCTTTTCGAGCGACAGAGATAAAGCACTGGAAGTGGGCTGTAACGACTATGTTTCTAAACCGATAGATACAGAATTATTCGAATCACTGATGGAAAAGCACTTTGTGCTGAATCCTATGCTTCTGTAGAGCTGTCAATAACGAATGTAATGTACTCATGAAACAACAAATTGCAAAGTGTATCTCATTCTGTGGTCATCCCTTACTGACCATCCCTCTGTTTGTGACCATAACTATGCTTGCTACCGAAGACATTCGCAAAGCATCATTGGTTATATTCCTTATTGTGGGTTGTATCTTTGTTCCACTTATCGCCTGGTTGTATATTAAATCGAAGAATGGAACCACTACCAACTTTGATGTTTCGGATAGAAAGCAACGGAAATCGCTGTTTGTATTCATCTTACCGGTGTTGATGCTTGTCACCATCATTTTGTATTATTCCGGACAATCAAAAACAGTTTGCCTGAGCGTGTTCTTCGGATTAGTGATTACATTTGTATCGCAACTGGTAAACCTGCGCATCAAGAGTTCGCTGCATGTTTCGCTGACAATCTATCTTGCCTTTCTGATTATGCCGCTGAACTACGTAGCAGGAGTTATTATTCTTTTGCTCAGCGCGTTGATTGGTTGGTCGAGAATAGTTCTTGACCGCCATACACTTAAAGAAGTACTTTGGGGAGGAGGAATAGGACTCACAATAGGGTTGATAATGTTCTATGTAGAACAGAATATTTACCACTAAGGCACTAAACACACAGACAATCACAAAGTTTAAAACTTATAATATTGCTGTTAGGATAAAAAATACAACTATTTATTATCTTAGTATTCTGTATTCCTTAGAAAACCTTAGTGATTCTCTGTGTGTTTAGTGCCTTAGTGGTCGTTTTTTCTTTGACTCTTAATTTAGGAGCATTTTATCCGATATAAATCATCAAAATATGAAACTTGAACACATTGCTATCTGGACAGACAACATAGAACTACTCAGAAACTACTATGTAAGCTTTTTCGATGGGCAGTCGAACGAAATGTATATAAACCCCAAAACTCAGTTTCAGAGCTATTTTATTTCGTTCGAGTCGGGTGCACGACTGGAAATTATGTCGATGCCCAATATCCCCGACAATACAAACGATACTATAAATGTGCAACACAAAGGAATTATTCATATTGCATTTAGTGTAGACACCAAACAAGAGGTGGATGCAAAGGCTGCATTGCTTCAGGCAAATGGATTTGAGATATTGAACGGACCAAGAGTAACTGGCGATGGTTATTATGAGTTTGTGACCCTCGACCCCGACAAAAACCGACTCGAGGTAATTACGCGTAACGAATAGTATTTATTTATGAATACCACATTTATTTCATTCTGTCACTTATCTTAAACCGTACTGATAAAATCATCTGTACGGTTTTTCATTTCATAAAACTCTTACATGTGAAACTGTCGAAATTCAGTCAAAAGTAAATGATTGATTTACATTGACAAGTTAAGAAAAATATGTATTTTTGAGCTGCAAAAAAACCATCAAACTAATATACTCAAAAAAACATGAAAACAAGATTTCTTACTTTAGCATTCCTTCTCGGTGTGTTTGGGCAAATAGCCTCATCGCAAACGAGTTCCATCAACAACACGGCGTCGCAAGAACGGGTTATCAGTGTCAATTACAACAAAGTAAAAGGGCCACTCAACACTATGTTTAAAGACTGTATTGGTGCAGGTCGTGCCAACGAAGGCTTGCGTGCCGATTGGCAACAACAACTCACATACGTAAAGAAAGAGTGTGACTTCAAATACATCCGTATGCACGGACTACTCACCGACGATATGGCTGTGTACCGCGAAGATAAAAATGGAAAACCTGAATACAATTATCAATATATCGATGCTTTATTCGATTATCTGCAAAGCGTAGGAATAAAACCATTTGTTGAATTAGGATTTATGCCTTCGGCACTGGCCAGTGGTTCGAAAACAATTTTCTGGTGGAGAGGAAACGTTACACCTCCCAAAGATTATGATAAATGGGGAGAATTAATTCGTAACCTTACTGTTCACTTTACCGAACGTTACGGAGTAGAAGAAGTAAAAACATGGTATTTCGAGGTGTGGAACGAACCGAACCTGGATGGTTTCTGGGCAGGAACGCAAGAAGAGTACTTCAAATTATACAAATATTCGGTAAATGCTATTAAAGGAGTAAACAAAGCGTATCGTGTTGGTGGTCCGGCTACCGCAGGAGCTGCATGGGTACCGGAAATGATTGCTTTCTGTAAAAAGAACGAACTCCCTCTGGATTTTGTAAGCACACATTCCTATGGTGTAAACCAGAGTTTTCTTGATGAATATGGCAATACGGGTACTGTTCTTAGTAAAGACCCAATGGCTGTAAGCGGGGACGTTCTAAACTCACGTAAACAAATCAGCAGCTCAGCAATGCCCAACCTGGAACTTCATTACACCGAATGGAGCTCTTCGTATACCCCTTCCGATCCTATTCACGACAGTTATCACGAGGCTGCTTATATCTTGCAAAAAATCAAACAAGTAGGCAATGCCGCTACTTCAATGTCGTATTGGGTGTTCACCGATATCTTTGAAGAATCAGCTCCTCGCTTTACTCCTTTTCATGGCGGTTTCGGATTGTTGAATACACAGGGCATCAATAAACCGGCTTTTTACGCTTATAAATTTATGAATAAGTTGGGAAATACCGAACTTACCAATACCGATGCTGCTTCGTGGGCTTGTAAAAATGCCAAAGGAAATGTTCAGGTATTGATGTGGGACTTTACCAATACTCATCCGGGCGATTCGGTCAACAATCAGACCTATTATATACGCGATTTACCTGCAAAATCAAAAGGCAAAGTAAAAGTAAATATGGCAGGCATTCCGGCCGGAAACTATATGCTCGAAGTGTACAAAGTCGGTTACCGTGTAAACGATGCTTATGCTACGTATTTGGCAATGAACAGACCGAATCAGCTTAGCAAACAACAGGTGGAGCTGATAAAGAAACAAAATGACGGTTCTGCCATTGCCAAAACAAAAGTAACTGTAAAATCAAATGGAGTATTCTCAAAAGAAATGGACATTCGCGAAAACGATGTATTCTTATTGAACCTGGTGAAACAATAATTGATCAAAAAACGAATCAACGCAGTACAACAGCGAACTCCAAAAATGGACAAAAATAAAATAATCATTCAAACAACGGAATACATCAAAACCAAACTCATGGGCGAAGGATCGGGTCATGATTGGTGGCATGTATACCGTGTTTGGAAAAATGCAATTCATATCGGCAAACAAGAATCGGTTGATCTGTTCGTGGTAGAACTTGCAGCTCTGCTTCACGATGTGGCCGACTGGAAGTTTCATGATGGGAATGAGGAAATAGGACCACAAGTAGCAAAAGAATGGCTCGAAAGTCTGGGCGTGACTGAAGAGGTGGTTGCTCATGTATGCCAAATCATCAAGGATATATCTTTCAAAGGAGCAGGTGTGGCTACAGAAATGAAAACTACCGAAGGAATGGTGGTGCAGGATGCCGACAGATTAGATGCACTTGGTGCAATAGGCATAGCGCGGACGTTTGCCTACGGAGGAAGTAAAAACAGAGAAATGTATAATCCAGAGATAAACCCGGAGATGCACGCTTCCTTTGAGCAATACAAAAACAGCCGGGGTACCAGCATAAATCATTTCTATGAAAAACTGTTACTATTGAAAGAACTGATGAATACCGCAACGGCAAAACAAATTGCAGAGAAACGACACGCGGTAATGGAGGATTATCTGGCTCAATTCTACCGGGAATGGGAAGGAATTAATTAAAGTATTCCGACTGTATAATTGATGATTTCGACTAACTATAAACACGTTTACAAATGGTATCAACTTGCAAAAACTGCAATAAAAAATTCATAGGTCAATACTGCAATTATTGTGGCCAACCAGCCCACACTCATGACATTAATATAGCATATGTGTGGCATGAAATTCAGCATGGTTTGTTTCACATAGACAAAGGAATTCTTTATACCACAAAGGAGTTATTTACCAGACCCGGACATTCGATAAAAGAATATATTGCCGGCAAAAGAGTAAAACACTTTAAACCGGTAGCTTATTTAATCATTTTGTCGACCATCTATGTATTGCTTGCTCATCTTTTAAAAATAGAATTTGCATCGGGGAAAGCAGACATTACCTTAAACGGTGTAGGGGACGTAAAGAGTAGTGAAGTTTCTGACATCGTAACCCATACAATTGCGTGGATAAAAGAACACTACGCTTATAGTACGCTCATCTTATTACCCGTGATTTCATTTTCAACGTATCTGGCATTTCGAAAAAGCAAGTACAATTATCTGAAACATCTTATTCTGAATTGTTTTATTGCCGGACAAAGAACCATCATCTTTATTGCGGCACTACCCATTCTTGCGATAGTAAAAAATAAAGAGGCTATCTCGATCATTGAGAATTTAGAAACGCTACTATGGGTGGCATTAATGACCTGGACCTATATCCAGTTTTTCGACAACAATAAAATTTTCAAAAATATTTCACTTACTCTTCTCAGTTATATATACCTGTTTATCCAGACAATGATACTGCTGATTGCTTTTATTACAGCAATAGTGCTTATCTATGCAAAATAACATATGGAACTATTTTCATTGAGTTGACACAGCCATCTCTAAAAACTTACTTTTGGGGGAATATTAAATTGAAAAACGCAAGCCAACAAAGTCGGCTTGCGTTTTTCTTTAATAAATTGCATGTATTTTAATCAGGGAATTACTTCACGTCTTTTTTCAATTCGTCGGGGCTGCTCTTCGTAAATGTCTGAATAGCAGCAGCAGTTTTGTTGTACAAGTCGCTAATGGTTTGCAATGAAACGGTGGTTTCAGGACGGAATTTATCCGATTGCATATAGTTGATAATGGATAATTTCAACTGCTCAGCCACCGGACGTTCTGCCAAACTATCAGATAGGTCGATGGATGTCATAAGCAACTTCCCTTTACCCACATTTACTTCGAAAAGCATGCCCAGCTTCCGGTTTATAAACCAGGTATCTATCGGCTGAACGATAGGCTGGAAACCTTTAGGGAAGTCCGTCAGCAACATGGTTTGAGCTTTGTTGGTCAATTCCCACCATTGCATATTGCCCCACGAATCTGTTACAAAATCTTTGAAGACAGGATGATAATTATTCACCAACAATCCGGTGGTATGTGGTGGTCGCATTTTGAACCACGAAGTATTCCAAAATGATGGTTGATAGAACTGAACAACATCTTTACCGTATTTGATATTTCCAGCAGCCAGTAGCAATACTTTTCCACCGGTATTCAATGTGGATATTGCCTTATCGTCCAAAGTAGTGCTAACATACAAACCATCAGTGTTTGGAGTTTGCTTTTGCACCGGATATACCCAGAAATCCCAATCGTTTACAAATGGAGTATTTTCAATGGCAATTTCAAGATTTAATTTTGCAGCCGTTGTAAATTCAGATAATTCGAGCTTTAAGTTTCCCATAACTTTTTCATTGCCTACAGGTATCTCGTCTTCGGTCAACACACCTTCTTTCAATGTCAACCCATCAGTATCGCGTATACGCCAAAGTGTCCGTACATTTTTCAAAGCTTCTTTTCCAAAATGTGCTATCTGTATTTTGGCTTCAAGCGTTTCGTTGTTTCTGAAAACAAACTTCTCTATCCTTGCCAACGGAACAGTGGAGTTACAAAAGCGACGGAAAGTTGGAGCATTCATGTAGCCCTTTTCATCCCAGAATGCATCCAGCACACCCACCAAAGCAGTTCCCTGACCCGAATAATCATTCAAACAAAGCAACTGAAACCCGGCATAATTAGGAGTACGAAGTGTCTTTTCAATTTCATGCTTGTAACACAATGATTGTAATTTACCCGACGCCATCAAAAATTCATGACTCAAATCAGACATATCACTATCGTACAAATCTTCTTTAAAAAGTTCGAAATTCTTAGCACGGGTTACTCCCGTGTATTTTTTTATCTCATCAAAATTAGGGAAAACACACCATTGACCAGTTTCGTGCGATACGTAAGGTTCTTTTATCGTGTCTATACGTGAAGCATAATCGCCCATTGTCTCAGGACGAGCCGTACTCCAGGTCAAACCCCGCGCACCTGCTTTTACATGATACTGACTTTTAGGTTGCCATGCCCAACCTTGTCCTACTGATGCACCTGTATACAACCGACGTGCATCGGTAGCTTTCCAGTAATCTACAAATTTACCTACCCATGGAACCCATGCACCACGAGGCTCATTACCCGAAGCTAAAAATACAAAAGAAGCATAGTTACCATATTCTTTGGTCATTCGTTTAGTCTCATCCATCAGGTACGTATCAATTGGCAACCCTCTACCCAACTGAGTACTGTGATTTGGCCAGCTTGGACCTTCGGGCTGAAGGTAAAAGCCCAATTTATCTGCGGCTTTAAATGCAGCTTCCGGCGGACAATATGAATGGAAACGCATATGGTTCAAACCATAAGATTTACAGATACGGAATACACGTTCCCACGAGGCAACATCCATTGGTGGATAACCGGTTAGCGGGAATAATGCATTTTCAACCGTTCCGCGAAGCATCGTTTTATTACCATTTACGTAAAAATATTTTCCCTGAATAGTTATTTCACGCATACCAAACTCCACTTCTTTGGTATCAGTTTGTTTTCCTACGGTAAGCGTGGCATTCAGGTTATAAAGTGCCGGATTAAATTCATCCCATGTTTGCATATTATCACCCATTGGAAGTGATATTTCGTATGACGCTTCTTTTCCTGTCAGCTTTATCGGAAGTTCTATAGGAGCAACTGTTTGAGAAATACCGCTATTGAAACTTTTAGCTGATATATTTATTTTTCCACTTACAGGTTTACCATTTACATTCAGTACATGAATTTTCACCAATGCTGTTTTCGTTTTCAGGTTTGGATACACCTGAATATCTTCAAAATAGATAGTTGGTCGCGCTTCTAGTTGCAAATCGCCCACCATACCGTTCCAGTTCCCCTGAGTGTGGTCGGTAACACTGTGAGAGTTAGTCCCCACATCCATACTCTTCAGGCGATTGTCGATGCGCACCGTAATGCGGTGTTTCCCCGACTTAATAGTTGCCGGCAAACCATAAACATGTGGAACAGTCATTGAATTTTGAGTACCAATCTCTGTATTATCTATCCACACTTGAGTAATAAAATGCGGATGTTCCAATTTCAACGAAATAAAACGACCCTTCCACGATGCCGGAATAGATACTTCTTTCTGATACCATGCCAAACCATCATAACGGTTAAGTTGCGTTAGCCAGAATGGCATTTTCAAATTTTCTGGTTGACGGTATTTTGCCATACGAGGATTAAAAAACCACGAGCTGTCGTAAATACTGCCGGTAAACTTTGTATTTAAAGTTATTTTATAGCCTTTCATATTTTCTACCATCGAACCCGGAAGGTTTATAGAATCGCTCAGTTTTTTAGAAAACCATTTCGCAGAAATTCCCTGATCATGCTCATCAATTGCAAAACTCCACTTGCCTTTCAAATTGATAACTTTATCGGCACTTGCAAACAGGTGAATACTCAGACACATCAACACAAACAAACCCACTAATTTTCTCATAAAATAAAAACTGTTTTTCGACATAAACATACTTAACTAAAATCACACTACAATAAATAGAAAACCCATTTTCTCTTTTAAATGGAGTACAAAAGAACAATAATTAATCCCAATTCAAAATGGACAAATGTACAGATTTATGAACTACAATTCAATTTAAGCCGGATAGTATCAAATCATACACAAGTTATAAACATATGACTAAATGAACAATAGAACGAGAATAGGGAGCTACAAGAACGATTCATCCAACATTGCAATGACTAATCAGCTTCAATTGAAACTATATTTATCAAAAAGTATGGTTTTTATATCAAATTTCATATAAATTCAGTATCCGATCAAACTTATCTTTGTAGCAAATAGATATGAATTGCTCGTAAAGGGATCAATTCTTAATTTAACGGGCAAATATCAATACTTGTAACGATAAAAAACACATAGAACTGCATATTACAATAAGCTATTTTCAAAAAAACTGTATTTCAATCAAATAGATTAAATTCATTACATATTCAGAAACAATTACTCTAAACTACTTCGTAGAAACAATTACTTTTCATATCTTCGTAGTAACTTTATTTCTTTACATCCAGTACCATCTTATACCCACTAAAATCACACAACCAATGCGTATAAAAGCAACTATTTGGATTGCCTTTTTTGCAACCATATTGCCTCTGGCTATATATGCCGAAAACCAACCGACCATTGAACACATAACCTCCAACAATGGACTTTCGCACAATACAATACGCTACATGCTGCAGGACAAAACCGGGTTCTTGTGGTTTGGCACCTTGAATGGTTTAGACAGATACGACGGCCTGAAAATTAAAAATTTCAAACTCGATCCGTCAAATATGACAACTCTTTCGAGCGAGAAAATCAAGGAACTGCATCAGGATAGTTACGGACATATTTGGGTGAGAACTTACCGGGACATGATGCATTGTTACGACCCTACCACTGAGAGCTTTGTGCAAATCTACGAAGATAAAGCCGATTTTCTTGTAAAACACAATCTCTATTACGAAGACAAACAAAAAAATATCTGGCTCGGAAGTGTGTCTACAGGCTGCGTCAAAATATCTTTTTCGGGAGAAAAAGCTACTGCGCAAACCTTCAAAGCCGGTTCAGGTCAAAATAGCATCTCATCAAATGCAGTGAATGATATTTTTCAGGACAGTCATTTCAACAATTGGGTTCTCACTTCCAAAGGTATTTGTCTGATAAAGAACAATCAGGTTATCAAACTCCGACAGGATAAAAACAACAACATTAGCTATATAAAGGCGTATGAATTGAACAAAAAGATATATTTTGTTTCTATTAATGGAGACATAATGGTTTATAATTTAGGTACAGAGAAATTCGAACGATTTGTAGCGCTTAAATTTTCAAACAAGGTTGTGCAAACATCTACCTTCCAAATTGCAACTTTAGGTGCCACAAAAATTCTGGTATCTATCGAAAGAAAAGGGCTTTTCATTTACAATACGCTCACCAATCAATACAGCACTTCCGAATCTATTTTGGGCGAACAAATTGGCTCCGATGTCTATTTAAAATCAGACAAATACGGCAATGTTTGGGCATTCAATTTCACCGGTAATATTTGGTTGTTGGATAAAAACAACAAAAAAACGGTAAAACTAAACCTTATCCCACCCTCCATTTTGCATCTTATCGACGAGGAACGTTTTCAACTCGAAAGTGATAAGCATGGCAATGTGTGGATTACCACCTACGGTAATGGCTTGTTTTGTTATAACCTTGCCTCGGGAAACCTGACTCACTACAGTTCCAGCAAAGATATAAACGGACTCGCATCCAATTTTTTGCTATCCATCGTCCTCGACAAGAACGAGAATATTTGGATTGGCACCGAAAACATGGGTATCAACAAGCTATCTTTTGCCAACAGAAATGTGCAGATACGATACCCCGACCCCGAAAACAATCTAAGAGATGGCAATGTCATCAGATCCTTTTTAGAAGATAAAAACCAAAATATATGGGTAGCTACAAAAGCAGGCGTGCTTTATCAGTACGACCGGACATTGAACTCAAAAAAAACACTTTTTGAAAAAAAGTTTAATGTATACAGCATGTATCAGGACAATTCGGGATCCATTTGGCTCGGCACAAAAGGGAATGGAATTATTGAACTTAAAAATGGAAATCCGGCAAGCGCCAATTACTATTACAAAACCGACAATCCAACCAGCTTAAGCAACAACACCGTTTTTTCGCTGCTAAAAGATAAAAAAGGGCGACTATGGGTAGCTACTTTTGGCGGTGGAGTGTGTGTAAAAACCACGGCTGAAGGCAATGAAGGCTTCAAAACATTTTTCAAACAAGATGAGTGGGTGCGCTTTGCCCGTTACATTTTTCAGGATCGTGGAGGAGACATCTGGGTGGCCACTTCCAACGGTGTGCTTCGGTTCAATCCCGACGCACTGCTCCGCAACCCCAAAGCCTATAAATACTACACATCCAATCCCCAAAGTAAGGATGGGTTGAGTAACCCCGAAGTACGTTATATCTTTCAGGACTCGAAGGGAAATATCTGGCTGGCTACTGCAGGAGGTGGCATCAATAAATTTATTGGTGAATCTTCAACCGGTAACGGCATCTTCAAAGTTTACAACAAACAACACAGCATGGCCAACGATAATATTATGGCTATACAGGAAGACAAAACGGGCTGTTTGTGGATAAGCACTGAGAGTGGATTGCACAAGTTAAACCCTAAGAATAACTTATTCCAGTATTATAAATTCACGAATGATTTTTCGTCAAATATTTTCTCGGAGGCAGCCTGTTTGACTATCAAAAACGGCACAATGCTATGGGGAAGTTTGAATGGGTTCTATATTTTCAATCCAAAGGACATTCAACTAAATAAAAATGAAAAAAATACGGTTATTCTGACCGGATTCACCATTTTTGATGAGAATGCTAAAATCAAAGCAAAAAATGCACCACTCGAGAAATCAATCTCTTTTTCCGACAAAATAGAACTAAAGGCCTCCGATAAGGTTTTCCATATTGAATTTGCCAATCTCAATTTCAGAGATCCGAATGCAAATCAATTTATGTATATACTTGAAAACTACGAAAAGCGCTGGAACCTTTCCGGCTCTATCAACGTGGCAACGTATCGGAATGTGCCACCCGGGAAATACCAGTTCATGGTAAAAAGTGTCAACAGCGAGGGAGTTTGGGACAAAAATGTTACTACACTTGAAATTGAAATACAACCGCCATTCTGGCAATCGAATTTCGCTATATTCCTATATCTCATTCTTCTTGGAGCAATAGGTTACTTTAGTTACGGGCTAATCATGAAGTTCACCCGTTTAAATAATGCTGTAAAAGTTGAACGACAACTTACTGATTACAAACTACGTTTTTTTACCAATATTAGTCATGAATTCCGCACTCCGCTTACTTTAATAAAAGGAAGTGTGGACACGCTGAACGAGCAAAAAGACAAAATGAACGCTCCATCGCAGCATCTGATTGAAGACCTGGACAAAAACACGTCGCACTTAATGCGATTGATTGATCAGCTAATGGAGTTCCGTAAACTTCAGAACAATAAACAAAAACTAAATTTGCAGCCAACCGACGCTGTTGTGTTTCTCCGGGAGATATTCAACAGCTTCAGCAATGTGGCTTCTAAAACAAATATTGATTATCAGTTCAGACCATCACCGGCTTCCATTCCCATTTATCTTGACAAAAACAAGGTGGATAAAATTGTGTTCAATATGCTTTCGAATGCGTTTAAATTTACCCCCAGAGGTGGCAAGATTTCGCTCATAGCAGAAATTGACAACAACTCTCAAATGCTTCGAATAGCCGTTTACGACAATGGAATGGGTATTCCGAAGGAAAAACAGAGCCTCTTGTTTAGCCGGTTTATGCAAATCAATTTTTCGGCAAATGGAACCGGAGTGGGACTTTCGTTGGTAAATGAATTTACAAACCTACACAAGGGAAAGGTGGAGTTTAAAGAAAATGAAGGCGGAGGTTCGGTATTTATCGTAGAATTACCCCTCAAAAAGGATGTGTACGAAAGCGATGATTTTGTCAACGAACAAATAACCGTTTTGAAAGAAGAGAAAAAAGTACTGTACAAGCTATCCGAATTTGTAGAACAAAACGGCAATGATGTACATCTCAACTTACTCCCCATTGCTCCTTTGGCAGGCAAAAAATTCAAAATTCTGGTTATTGATGATAACGACGACATTCGTGATTTTCTGTTCGAAAAATTGTCTTCGCATTTCGAAGTTATTACTGCCGAAAACGGAAGTGTCGGTATCAAAAAAGGAATGGAAGAAGATCCGGATCTTATTATTTGTGATGTAATGATGCCGGGCATGAACGGTTTTGATTTGACAAAAAAATTAAAAGATGATTTTGCAACATGTCATATCCCTGTTATATTATTAACAGCATATATTTCTGATGAGCATCATACAGAAGGAATACAAGCCGGTGCCGATGCCTATATCAGCAAACCGTTCAGCATGACTCATCTGCTCCTTCAAATAAATAAACTGATAGAGAAACGTGAGAAATTACACAGGCACTATGCTACAAATGAATCGTTTGAAGAATTACAACAGGAAAACGAGAATGAAAATGAATCCATAATACCCGAAAGAGATCATCAGTTCTTGAAGTTGGTGGAGGATTTATTGGAACAACATCTAACCAATGCCGATTTTTCGGTTGACGATTTTGCTGCCATGACAAACACCGGTAGAACCTTGTTTTTCAAGAAAATCAAGTACTTGACCGGTTATTCTCCAAACGAATTTATACGTGTCAGACGAATGAAAAAAGCTGCTGAACTGCTGAAAACCTATAAATATAATGTTTCGGAAGTTTCGTATATGGTGGGTATCAACGATCCATTTTACTTCAGCAAGTGTTTCAAAGCACAGTTTGGATGCTCACCTTCTCATTACATCAACTCGTAGTTTTATTATCTTGAGTATTGATTTCCTGGCGAATACATCTTTAGCGAATAAAGGTTTATCAAATAAAAAAAGGTTTACACTTTCGTGTAAACCTTTGATAAATAGCAGTCGGGATGACAAGATTCGAACTTGCGACCACTGGTCCCCCAGACGAGAGAATACTATATAATATATTTTGGTAATTCATTGTATTTGTGTATATTTGTACTTGATAATCAACCATTCAAAATACCCTCGTTTAGATAAATTTGTACTAACTTTTATCAAAAAGGGTAGAAAAAAGGTAGAGTAAAAAGGTAGAGTAAACACAAAAATGTATTGCCATGGCAAAGTTTAAAATTTTCCTTCGCACTTTTGATACCAATAAAGACGGTACAAATCCAATCTGTTTACGCATTTCTAAAAGCGGTCAAAAGAAATTCATTGGCTTAAATATGACTGCAACACCAAGCCAATGGGATGAAGTCTTCGGTCGTTTCAAAAAAGATAAACGTATTAATCCACTCCACGAAAAAAACAATGCTTATCTGAACGAACAGGAAACGAAAGCGGAAAAGACCATAAAAGATTTTGACGAAAACAAAATCGACTGGACACTCAACCAATTTGAAGAAGCATTCCTTAATCGCTCAAAGAAAGGCAAAGTTAAACCTTTTTTTGAGAATCTCATAAAAACGTTGAAAGAAACAGATCACACAGGAAATGCAATTTGCTATCAACGCACTTTGGATATGCTCGAACTTTTCGATAAAAATTTCGATAAGAAACTATTTTCGGAAATAGACATTAAATATATCCGGGCATTAGACACTTTCATGCAGATGCCACGAGAAACTATCTACACAAGCACTAAAGGCAACAAAAGAACAGTTCAACGGAAAGGTTGTTCCGGCAATACACGAAGAATTTATTTCAAATCATTGCGTGCAGCATTAAATATGGCCATTGAGGCAAAAGAAGCAAGTCCAACGACATATCCATTTGGAAAAGGAGGTTTTGAAGTTGCCAAATTAGGAGAAGAGACCGAGAAACGATATTTACCTTCTGAATACCTCATTAAGATCAAAACCACAAGTTCAGATAAAAAAGTTAATGAATATGCTCGAAAGTTATTTCTTTTTTCATACTTTTGCTATGGAATGAGTTTCGTGGATATGGCACGCTTAACACCTGACAATATTAAGAGGTATGAGAATGGGCTTTATATTGTATATAAACGCCACAAAACAAAAAACAGCCAAGGTTCTAAGGCAATAAATATCAAGCTATCAGAAGAGCTTCAAACGCTTATCAATGAACTTTCCGAGATGAAGAAGCCTGTTGATACTTACTTATTGCCAATTGTAACTATTGAAAATCTCACTGGCGAAAAACTTTACAATCACCTTAAAACAAGATTGAAAAAACTAAATTCATATCTTGATGGCTTGGCAGATGAATTTGAAATCAGTGACATAAATCTGACCTCTTATGTTAGTCGTCATACTATGGCTATGAGTTTACAGAACAATGAAGTGCCAAGAGAAGTCATTTCTCAAATCTTAGGTCATAAAGACCTTAAAACAACAAACACCTATCTCGATAGCTTTAACAGCAATGTAATTGATGAAGCAGTGAAGGTATTGTAGTCACAATAATATTACATTCTAACTATGAAGTTTAGCGACTATTCAATTTATCAATTTTGTGAAAAGGTTTATAGCTTATTTGAAGTTCCATCTGACAGAACTCAAATTCCCTTGGTTGACATGTATCAGTTTATCGAAGAAAAGTCAAATAATTTTGATTTAAAATCTTTCGAATACCTTATCCAAGATATTAGGAATTTTCATATCAATATTGAATTTAACACTATAAACCCAGCAGCTTGCCCTGAGATTGAAATTGACCAAGCCACTGGTCTTCAAAGCACTGAAAACAAAGAATTAAGAGAAAGCCACAAATACTATCTAAAACATAATTTTAACGATATTATCTCAATTTTCGAATATGGTATATCCAGTTTAATCTGCATTTTCGATTTTAAATGTAAATTAAAATTCACAGATAAACAAACATTAAGGCAAAAGGTTGAATTATTCCACAAAGCACTTCCAAGTGCGTTATTCCTGCACGACTTAGATAGCCTTTTAAAATTTTCAGATTTAGCAGAGAAAGAATATGCTCGTATCATAGAGTCTTCCAAAACAACTCCCAACAATATCATTCAATTAAAGCTTGAAGAAAATCATACTACCAATTCAGTACTACAAGAAAAACCTATTATAAAACAACCCAAACAAGCACAAATCAATGATGAAATAAACTACAATGCAACACCCGCTGAGTTTTGCAGCATGTTATACAAACTTCACGGCCGACGTTCGTATGATGATGATGTTACACCTTCACAAATGGAGAAGTATATAAAATCTGTCACTAAGAATTACAACAAACCCGACTTCGAATACTTATTGTCCGAAATCCGAAATTTTGCTCATAAAATACAGATTTTAATTCCGAGACCCGAAAACGAAATTATCAAAAAAAATGATGATAATGAAAATGACAGTTTCGAGGAAAACAAATACAAGTACTACGACACAGACCCAATTACACTATCAATAATTTTCAATATCGAGTCTGAAGTTGACGAACAGGAAACATTAAGAGAAAAAATCAGAACACTAAAAAATCACATTCCCGAAGCAAAATTTAGAGCTGGACTCACAGATTTGTTATATTTTTCAGAAATAGCAGAGAAACAGTATAGACTCCGAACTGAATCAGAAAACTTCAACTCCGATAACTATGTTGTTGAACAATCACAGACTATCAGAGTTCCACACACAAAAAATGATATTTTTACGAATAAAAAATATCTCGAACTGACAACTCACCAATTTTGCGATGCTTTATATCCTCCAAAAACAGGACTGGAAGAAACTGATTACTATAACAATACCAGAGAAGAGAAGGTCACAGAACATATCATGTATCAGTTCATTAAACACAACACTGATGATTTTGACAAGACAAGCTTTAAACATCTTATTGCAGACATTCGAGATTATGCATATTCAATGACTTTTCATTTACCTAAAATCTATCAAGATGGTACAGAATCAAAGCCATACGACTGCGAAACAGGGTATTACGGTTTTCCTATTCCTACATGTGAATATTATTTTAATTTTATCAACAACTGGGATGAATTTTCAATTGAAACTATTACCGATTGGGATGGCAGCACACCTCAAATGTATAGACTAAAACACAATATTCCAGAAAACTACACATTATTCGAAAGATATAAATTAATCTTAGAAAAAATCCCTCTTGCTGAATTCAGATGTAACATTGATGATCTATTGCACTTCTCAGAATTTGCTGAAGATGAGTATGCAAAAATCACCGAAACAACAGAAAATAATGAATCAGAAAGTTACACGCCAACAATTCAGACAATCTGGAAAACCACTGATGAATTGAAAACAGCTCATGCAAAGTTAAATAAATTATTGAAATGCGATTTAAATACGTGGTTATATTGGTTTGGCGGCATTCCTCTCAACAATCCCAAACAGATAAAATGGGTATTTAAAGGTGGTATTAAAAGGGCATTGAGCTATTTTATTGAGAAGATTTCAATGGATCATAGTATTGATTATTCAAAAGCACGCAAAATTTTTAACATTGACATATATAGTAAGGACAAATATCAACTTACATTCAAAGAAATCGATGATTTGTTGAAATAACTTTCCGACATATTATTTGTCCTGTCATTTAATTGACTCTCTACACTTTACAACTCCTTAACCGACACGAACCGACATCAGCCGACAGGCTCTGGTGTCGGTTTTTAGTTTGATAATCAAGAACTTGAGTCATAATTAAATTGTAATTTTGCATCATGCAATTCAAGATAAACCGGCCGGCTATTTTGAAGCATGTTACAAAAAAACACATTAATCATGGAAACAAAATTCCAACCTACAAACGACACTCCTTTAGCTGCCCTAACAATTGGTCAGTTCAAAGAGCTAGTTGGATCAATGATTCAACCGCAGCCAATTATTCAATCAAAAGAAAATTCTTTTCCCGAAACATTTGGCAAAAAAGAATGTAGTCAACTTTCCGGCTATGCTGTAAACACAATCAATAAAATGATATGCGAGAAGGCAATTCCATTTTACAAGAAAAATGCTCGGGTAATTTTCAAAAGAGAGGAAATAGAAGCCTGGCTTTTATCCAATCGGATTCAAACCGTCGAAGAGTTTATCGAAGAAAAAGAAAATAGCTTAACGAATGGGAGGAAACGATGATGGACTACAAAACATACTTAGACAAACTCGTTGCTGACCTTTATAAAAAGTTCGACGAAGATGAAGAAAGAAAAGAATCAATCAAGGTTCTCACTACCAATTTCGACAAAGCATTCAAGCAGTTGGAAGAAATTACCAACACATTGAAAGAAGCAGATTTGAAAATGGATGATCCTTTTGTTCCAAACACCAAATTTATGGAGCTAATGGAAATTAGCACACGCACAGCACAAGTTTGGAGAGACGAAGAAAAAATTGGCTACAGTCAAATTGCGGGCAAAATATACTATCGTAAAAGTGATATTGAAAAACTTCTAAACGACAACTATCACAAAGCAAAAGCAAAAGGAGGAAACAAAAGATGATAGACGAAAAACAAACCCCCTCGGACTTGCCAGAGTCAGAAGGGGCTAACGAAATAATGCAAAACAAAAATACTGATTTTATCAATTTGTTGAAATCAGATATTCAATCCAATTCAAAGCAATCCGAAGCAAAAGATAACCCTTTTCCTATTGAAGTCTTCTCACCTGTTTTCCGTAATATCATTATGGAAACAAGGGACACCTTAAACTTTCCAGTTGACTATTCAGCGGCTACAATTCTTGCAGCCGTTGCAACTGCTATTGGAAAAACGGCTTTATTGCAAGTCAAGAATGGTTGGAAAGAATTTTGTCCATTGTACATGAGTTTGATCGGCAATGCAGGAGCTTCCAAATCACACCCTTTAGATATGTTATTTGATATCCTAAAAACTATCGACAAGGAAAATTACAACAATTACGAGCCATTATACACGGAGTTTATTGAGTATCAATCTTTGACAAAAAAAGAAAAGAAAAATATTATTGCCGTCGAAGAACCAATACTCACCAAAACCTTGATGTCGAACTTCACACCTGAGATTCTTGCAAAAAGAATTGCCGACAATAAGAGGTCAGTTTGCGTTATAAGCGAGGAGCTTGAAACATGGCTATTGGGTATGAACAACTATTCAAAAGCCGACCAGAGTAGTACTTATTTAAGTATGTGGAGCGTCAAAAGAACTGATATTGACAGAGTAGGTCAACACCAAAAGCCAATGACAATTGAGCGACCATTTCTTTGTATTATTGGCACTTCTCAGCCTCGTAAACTAAAGAAAATGTTTCCTATGGACAAATCAGACAGTGGATTTTTGCAGCGGTTCTTGTGGGCATATCCCGCAAAATCAGAAAAGCAAATTATTACTGAGAATGAGTTAAACAATGCTATTCTTGAAGATTATAACAGATGGATTAGAGCATATATTGAGAATAATCCTGGCCGTGTATTCCCTGATGGTCAGCCCATGTCAAAAGTGTACACTTTTACACCTGAGGCAAGAGCATTTTTCTATAAATGGCAAGCAGAAAACGCCAATAAAGTAAATGCAGCCGGAGACAGTTTGCTAAGTGAAGAACTGAACAAATTTGATGTTCATTACCTTCGGTTTGCTTTAATACTGGAAATAATGGAAGGTAACAATACAAGTATGATAAGTATAAAAGCTGCCGAAAATGCGGCTAAACTTTGTAAATATTTCGAAAACACCATGTACATGGTACTGGAAAAGCTTGAAAGTAGTGAAAATAATGCTTTGGACATGAAAAAGGTTGCAAAATTTCTTTTAGAAAAAGGAGAAACTCAATTGAAAGCAGCTCGCTTAACTGGCCTATCACAATCCACAATAAGTAGATTAAAATAAGATAGTTGTTGAATAGTGAATAATGAATATTGCCTTATCAACCTGCAATTTAGCCAGTTAATACACGTATCATTATTCACTCTATTTTATCACTAAAAGTACTATGAATAATCAAATTCAACACATTGTATTATTATTCAATACTTTGCTCCATTATTCATTATTCATTATTCACTATGCACATGCATTACTAATTATTAATTGTTGATTAAATTATGTACGCAACTCCATACCTCGAAAAATACAAAGGTAAAACCACACGCCACACCTGTCCGGAATGTGGTATGAAAGAAAGCTTCACGCTTTACATTGATGCCAACACCAACCAACCAATAAATTCAAAAGTTGGCAAATGCAACCGGGAATCTAAATGCGGGTATCATTACACACCGAAACAATTTTTCATTGATAATCCGTCTCTTACTCCTCCCCTTGGGGGAGGTTGGGTGGGGTCTATCCCAAAAACAATCACCCCGCCCCCACCAGCCGGAACAATCCCATTTTCCTACGTCGAACGTTCAGCAAGTTATAAAAGCAATTTCGTCCGCTTTCTATTCGATTTCCTTACAGACAAGCAGATAGAAGAAGTATATCAAAACTACGCCTTAGGAGCTACCAAAAACAAAGAAGTAATCTTCTGGCAGATAGATATAAATAAAAGTGTCCGCACAGGCAAAATCATGCAATACAACCATGAAACAGGTCGAAGAATTAAACACGAAAGTGGTTCGATTGATTGGGTTCATAATAAACTAAAGAAATCAGGCACATTGCCCGAAGATTATAACCTTCAGCAATGTTTTTTCGGAGAACACCTTCTGAAACTCTACCCCGACAATACAGTGGCAATTGTCGAAAGTGAAAAATCAGCCATTATTGCCAGTGCAATTATTTCAGATTCCATTTGGTTATCAACTGGCCAACTCAACGGACTATCCGTTGAAAAAGCAAAGGTTTTAAAAGATAGGAATGTGATTTTATTCCCTGATTTGGGCGGTTATGACAAATGGTGTATAAAAGCTGACGAAATCAAACTCTTTATTGAATGTGAAATCAAAGTCTCAACGATACTCGAAGACATTGCCACGGAAGAGCAGAGAACTAAAGGGCTTGATATTGCTGATTATATGATTGAAGAATTGAAAACTAAAACCAGTGAAAAGCAGATTCAAAGCACTTTTACTCCAGAACTTCAATCAATGATTGAGGAAAATCCAGCACTCATATTTCTAATTGATAAATTAGAGCTAATTGAAGTATAATGTTTTTCTATCATTGTCATTAATTGTCAAAACTAATCAGTATTTTTGCAATTCGACAAATCCAATCAATTAAATCATTCTATTAAATGGCTTCTATCAAATACTCTGACATTGAAAAAGAACTCAAAAAGTTAAGTTCAGAAACTCTCCCCTTAGAAATTGGTTACAAACTATTGAAGGCATTTGGTACAAGCGACACCTATATAAAGCGTTACAAAGCTGGCAAAGGTAATTTGGCTACTTTTGATGGCGTACTTGTTAAAAAACAATTTGCCTACAAACCAGTAACAACTATCCAACTTACTGAAGAATTAGAAGCATTAAAGAAAGATGATAAAATTGCTAAACAAAACCCACGGATAATAGCTGTTAGCGATGGCGAAACACTGCTTGCCTACGATACCAAAGAAAGAGAATCGTATGAAAACAAGGTAGATAAAATCTGGCTCGATTTTCAATTCTTTTATCCGTTGGCAGGCGAAGCTAATGATCGTTTTTTCATTGCAGAAGAAGCTGATGCAGATGTAAAAGCAGCAGTAAAAATGGCAAAGCTTCACAACGAAATCCGCAGACAGAACGAAATTTCGTCCGAATCGGATGTGCACGATTTGAATATATTTATGACCCGCCTGCTTTTTTGCTTTTTTGCCGAGGATACCAAAATTTTCGAAAAAGACATTTTCTCAAACTACATTAAGCAATGTACGCAAGACGATGGTAGTGATTTAGCGGAAGCATTAGATACCATTTTCAATGTGATGGATAACAATGCTCGCCTCGACTTGCCTAACGTGATTAAACAGTTTCCTTATGTAAACGGAGGATTGTTTAGCCAACGTATTACCATTCCACAATTGGGATACAAAGCTCGAAAAATCATTTTAGAGTGTGGTACACTTAATTGGGGCGAAATTAACCCCGATATTTTTGGCTCAATGTTTCAAGGGGTAGTGACACCTGAACTTCGAGGAAATTTCGGGATGCACTACACCAGCGTGCCTAATATCCTAAAACTTATACAACCACTTTTTCTGAACGAATTGAATGAGGCATACTTAAAAGCTGAAAACAGCGAAAAGCAACTCAACACCTTGTTGATTCGCATTTCCAAAATGAAATTCTTTGACCCTGCTTGTGGCAGCGGTAACTTCCTTATAATTACATATAAAAAACTTCGCGAACTTGAAATCCGTATATGGAAACGCATTGCCGAACTCACCGGTTCACACGCTTTTCCTTTTACTAATATCAGTATCAAGCAGTTCTATGGTGTTGAGATAGATAGTTTTGCCCACGAAATAGCCATGCTCTCACTGTGGCTTGCCGAACACCAAATGAACGCGCTATTCACAAAAGCATTTTCTGATGTAAAGATTGAAGCGCTTCCACTCAAAAATATCGACAACATTCGTGAAGACAATGCCTGTCGCATAGATTGGAACGAGGTATGTCCGCATACTCCGGAAGAAGAGGTTTTTGTTATGGGGAATCCGCCGTATTTGGGAAGTGCAAAGCTTGATGAATTTCAACAAAGAGATAGAACCATTGCAATCGGAAAATATGCAAACTATAAAAAAATTGATTACATTGGAATTTGGTTCATTAAAGGGTCTGAGTATTTAAAATCCTCGAATGCTAAATGTGCTTTTGTAAGTACAAATTCAGTATGTCAAGGCGAAATGGTAGATCCATTATGGACACCTATTTTAAATTCAGATATACTTATTGACTTTGCTCATTTATCATTTAAGTGGAGTAATAATGCTACGCAGAATGCAGCTGTCTTTTGTGTTATAATTGGCTTAATAAATAAGGAAAAACACAAAAAGAGTACAATTTTCGAAGGTGTATCAAAAATGGAAGTAAGCAATATAAATCCATATTTAATCGTGGGTGATAATTTGATTGTAAAAAAGCATACAAATAGTTTATCAAAATTTCCATTAATAATAAGAGGGTGTATGCCTTATGATGGTGGCAATCTTTTGCTGTCAGAAACAGATAGAGTCGATTTGACAACTCAATTCCCGGATTCAATAAAATACATAAAAAAATTGTTTAGTTCTGCTGATTTTATAAATGGGCTAGTTCGTTATTGCTTATGGATTTCCGATGAAGAACGCGAAAATGCAGAGCAAATTCCATTTATTAAACAACGAATCGAAAAAACTGCTCAAATTCGTATTCAAAGTTCTGACGAGGGTGCAAGAAAGTTAGCACAACGACCTCACCAGTTTCGGGAATTTAACGCATGCAATTCTAAAACATTAATAATTCCTTCAACTTCGTCTTCAAATAGAATATATATACCTATGGATTATTCTGATAGTAATTCAGTAGTCACAAATGCATGTTATACAATCTCTGATGCACCATTATGGTTATTTGGTGTAATGACTTCCGCTATGAATATTGTATGGCTTAAAACAATTGGAGGCAAACTAAAAATGGATTATCGATATACAAGCTTATGTTATAATTCTTTCCCCTTCCCCGAAATCTCTTTAAACAAGAAAAAGATTATAGAAGCCTTAGCCGAAGAAGTACTGCTGACACGAGAAAATTACACTGAGAAAACATTGGCCGAAATGTACGACCCCAACAAAATGCCGACTGATTTACGGGCAGCACACCATGCTTTAGACTTGGCTGTGGATGGTTGCTATCAGTCCGCTCCATTCAACAATGATGAAGAACGCTTGGCGTGTTTGTTTAAATTATACGAGAAAATGACAAAATAGAAATTATGGAATCAAACAACATTGTTGAAATTAAATACGAGCAAACTGGTAATTCGTCGAACACAGACGAATTAGGTATGCGCGAAATGCAAGCAAAAGTATATAAAGCTCGCGACGAACAATACCTTTTAGTAAAAGCACCTCCTGCTTCCGGCAAGTCAAGAGCATTAATGTATGTTGCACTTTACAAACTTGCCAATCAAAGTATCAACAAAGTAATAGTTGTTGTTCCCGAAAAAACAATCGGTCGTTCTTTTCAAAACACGAATCTCAAAAAACAAGGTTTTCTTTACGACTGGGAAGTCACACAGTATTTCAATCTTTGTGACACAGAAAACGAGCGCGATAAAATTGGTCGTTTCAAAGAGTTTTTCATTCAGAGGAGCGCAAACAAACTTGTTTGTACACACGCAACGTTACGCAATGCCATGAAAGAACTCAGTAACGACGTGTTTAATGATTGTTTGCTCGCCATTGATGAGTTTCATCATGCTTCGGCTTCAGCAGATAGCGGTTTAGGTAATATCGTTCGCGAAATTATGACCGAAACTTCGGCTCATATTATTGCTATGACTGGTTCCTATTTTCGTGGTGATGGCGATTTTGTGCTGCGTCCCGAAGACGAAAGGCGGTTTTATCCTGTTACCTATAATTATTACCAGCAACTCAATGGTTACAAACACCTTAAAACATTGGGTTTAGGCTATCACTTTTATTCCAATGGCAATTATTTGTCAGGCATAAAGCCACTTTTAGATCCTACTAAGAAAACATTAATACATATTCCTTCGGTAAATTCGAGAGCTGCTTCAGGCACAGGAAAACACACCGAAGTAGAAGATATTATGAACCTCTATGGTGTAAAGGGTGATAAAAACTACGATACGGGCATTACACCGGTAGTTACCCCTGATGGCAAAATACTATACTTCGCTGATTTGGTGGAAGATAATCCAAAAGAGCGTACCATATTGCAAGGCTATTTGCAACGTATGAGCCGTAAAGAACATGTAGATGTAATTATTGCACTTGGTACAGCCAAGGAGGGTTTCGATTGGCAATGGTGTGAGCGTTGTATTACTATTGGTGTTCGCGGCTCTCTTACTGAAGTAGTACAGATTATCGGTCGGTGTACACGCGATTGTGAGGGCAAAGAACATGCACAGTTCACCAACCTGATAGCTGCGCCCGATGCTAAGCAGGATGATGTGGCAAAATCAGTTAACGATATGTTGAAAGCCATTGTGGCTTCATTACTTATGGAACAAGTAATGTCACCCTCTTGGAATTTCAAAACGCGAAAAGATCCATTTGAGAAACCAACCGGAGCAAGAGAATTATTTGTAGAAGGATTAAAACCCCTTTCTTCGGCTAAAGTCGCACAGATTGTTTCGGAACAATTGGACGACCTAAAGGCTACCATTCTTCAAAATAATATGATTGTTCGTGCGCTCGATGGTAACACTCCACCGGAAGTTATCAATCAGGTATTAATACCAAAAATCATACGTGAAAAATATCCCGATTTATCTGAGGGAGAAGTAGAAGAAGTTCGGCAACGTGCTATCCTTGATACCATTATAAAAGGTAACGATATTGTCGAAAGTGAAGGCAACCGTTTATTAAAGCTAACAAATCGTTTTATCAATATCGACGATTTAAATATTACTCTTATAGACAGTATCAATCCGTTCCAGCGGGCTTATGAGATTATGTCCAAAAGTGTTTCAGCTCCTATTCTTAAAATTATTCAGGACACTATTGCCGAGCAGAAATACGATATGACACTCGATGAAGCAAAAATACTATTCAAAGGTCCATTAAAAGAATATCTTGCAAGCAACAATAACGTATTGCCAACAAAGGATAATGCTTCACCCCAAATACGAAAATTAGAACAGGCATACACCATTATAAGTAATGAAAAACGCAGATATTTGAGCGGGTTAAGTCAATCTAAACAAAATTGAAAACTATGAGTTGGGCAGAAGATTTAATAGAACTTTTCAATGATCCCATATTGTCAGATGTCAGACCATTTGCTCCAAGGATAACAAGCGATGATAGATTAGTTGAATCGTTTTTGGAAATATGTGATTGGGTATTGACAAATGGATGTGAACCAAAAGAAGAAGGTGCAGATTTCAGTGAGCGTAAACTTTACAGACGTTTATTAAGTATTCGTTCAGACGAAGAAAGAAGTGCTTTTCTAAAAGACTACGATACAGCCAACCTCTTATACTATTGAAAACATGCCAATTGATAAAGAATTAGAAGAACTCTTCAACGACCCTTTACTGAATGATATTGGAAAAGAGGATTTGAGCCTGTTTAATGTCCCTGAAAATTTAAAAACGTTGGAAAAAGACAAGCCTGACTATGTGGCTCGTCGCGTTCAGTGTGCCAATTTTTCTGATTACGAAGGTGGTTTTAAAAAGGTGCATGTTGAACTCAAAACAGGGAAAAGAAGCATTAAGAAGTTTAATGCAAATGCGTTGAAAGCTGGCAATTATTACGTAATCGGTGGTGTTGTACTTTTCTTGGATTATGTTGATGACTTAGTAGAAAAAACTAAAAGGAAAAAGAAAGATGCCCGAACACGTTGTATTTATGAAAACGGCACTGAATCAGATATATTTCTCGATACATTAAGGAGATCATTAACTTCAGAAGGCTATTTTGTTACTGAAAGTATTGATACTAACGACACTGTTTTTGATTCCAAGTTTGAAGTAACTGTTGACGATATTCAGGACGGTTGGATATATGTATTACGCTCACTTTCTTCAAATCCGCAAATTAGCGGTCAAAACGACTTATATAAAATAGGATTTTCCACTACTCCCGTTGAAACACGAATTGCTAACGCCAAAAATGACACTACCTACTTGATGGATAATGTGGATATTGTGGCAACATGGAAAACCTTTAATATGAACACCCAGAAATTTGAAGCACTCATTCATTCATTTTTTAGTGCAGTTCAGTTCAGAATGCAATTAGTTGATGCTATGGGTGCTCGTTTTGCGGCTCGTGAATGGTATGTTGCACCTTTGGGTATTATTGAAAGCGTAATAAACAGAATAATTGATGGAAGCATTATTCATTACAAATACAATCCTTCGTTATTTACGTTGGAACAATTACCGGAAAAAGAAAACTCAAAAGAGAAATTTGACACCACCGGATTAAAAGTATTGACACTCATTATCAAACAAGTATGGTTAGATGAAATACTTGCCGGTAGAAAGGACGTTGAATATCGCCAACTAAAGCAAGCACAATTAGGAAAATACACTTGGGTTAGTAATGAGGACGGAAAACGTTATCTCACTAAATATGACCTTATTCGATTTTATGTCGGCTACAGCAAAGACAGACAAACTGCTTTGGTAGAAATAACAGATACCACCTACGATGGTGAAAACCAATTGGCAGAATATCACTTGGGGAAAATATTGGAAAGATAAAAAAATCTAACATTACCGCTTTAGAGCAAAAAATAGATGAAATGGCTTTCAAGCTCTACGACTTAACGTATGCCGAAGTGCTGGTGGTATGTCCAGATTTTTGGCTGAGTGAAAAGGAGTATGTTGCAATAGATATTTAAGAAAATTGTTAGATTGCGAAAAGTAAAATAATTAAAGAATCAAGGATTAAGACAAATGGAAAATGGATTAATTGCAGCAACTGAATCAGACATACAAAATCTTGTATATTCTATTCGTGGAAAAAAAGTAATGTTCGATTCGGATTTGGGTAAGATTTATGGGGTAACTACCAGTAGGCTCAATGAACAGGTAAAACGCAATCAGCTTCGCTTTCCTGCCGATTTTATGTTTCAACTGAGTAAACAGGAATGGGCAGATTTGATGTCGCAAAATGCGATATCAAACGTGGGAGAAGATTTGATGTCGCAAAATGCGATATCAAACAGAGGTGGTCGTCGTAAACTTCCCTTTGTCTTTACCGAACATGGCGCATTAATGCTGGCAAGTGTGTTGAATACCGCCCAAGCCATTTCTGCAAGCCTACAGGTAGTCAGGGTATTTGTAAAAATACGCGAAATTGTTTCCTCCAATCACGAACTCTCCCAAAAATTATCAGTTCTGGAAACTAAATACGATAGTCAATTCAAAGAAGTTTTTGAGGCATTACGGCAGTTAATGTCAGTTTCAACTCCGGATGCCGAACAACTCATTTTAAGGAAAGGAATAAAGGAATGATAGTCCCAAAAAGTTTAAAAGATCTGGAAACCCTTATTTCAGATGGTGTTGAAGAAAGCATACATCATGAATATAAGTCGGCTGATGCCCTCCAGAACACTGAGCATTATAAAAAAGAAATTGCTAAGGACGTAAGTGCTATGGCAAATTCTGCTGGTGGAGTAATCATTTATGGTATAAAAGAGTTTGGTTCTGGAGAAAATAAACATTTGCCGGAGAAAATAACACCGGTGAAACGTTCCGTAATTTCAAAAGAATGGCTGGATCAGGTGATTTCGAACGGAATAAGCCCCAAAATTGATGGTCTACGGATTTACCCTATTGCTTTAGAACAAGTTGATGAAGTAGTTTATGTCGTTGAGGTTCCACAAAGTTCAACAGCACACCAAAATACAAAAGAATTCAAATACTATAAGAGATATAATTTCGAGGTAGTTCCCATGCTCGACTATGAAATTAAAGATATAATGAATCGATTGAAATATCCGGTAATTGGACTGAATTTTGAGATTGAAGAATATACTTATGAAGAAGGTAAAAACTCAATTTTTCCTCAATATAAGCCATTTTCGTTGAGTAAAGAAGCTGTAGATCCTCCCAAAAAGTATATTACAATTTATACATTAAAAGTTTTTCCGGTGAATAACGGCAAGACTTTTGCCAATTATATCAATTATTTTGTACAACTACCTGAAATAATTTGTGATTCAGACGCTGTAAAATATCTTAACAAACCGAATGAAGGATGGGTTGAATTTTATGGAGAGAATACTTTCAGAGATATTGTAGGATTTAAAAATGCAGGTTTACAAAGCGTTCCTGAATATGGTCCTTCACGTTTCGACCCCGTATTACCCGGTTTAAGAGGCAGATCAGAAAAGATAAAATTGGACGCTAATTATAAATCAGTTGAATGCGAAATTACATGGATAGTGTATGCCGATAATGCAAGCCCACAAAAAGGTAATGTAAAATTAAATAACATATCAATTATTAAGACTGGCGATAAGCCAAATCTTGAATAACTATCGTTTGTTTATCGAGAATTAGCTAACAATCAGCAGGTTTTGATGGAGCATACTATTATGAACAACTCTGAAATAATCAACAACTTAATCGACTCCCGAAGCCAAAAACTTTGGCAGGAAATTAATGCACATTTTACGGTATCAATTGAACAAACTAAGGATGGTAATTATGGTTGTTTTACACTTGACGAGGAAGCAATAATATATATTGATTTTCAGAATCTTTGCAAAGATTCGTTTGCTCACGAACTGTTACATGCCCAAATGAGCATGAATGGGTGTTATATCAATGGTTGCCTGAAAATTTATATGGCAGATAGTCCGGTATTGTCAGTGTTATTGAAAACAGAATTAGGCGATCATATTGGAAATGTATTGCAACATATCAGGTTCTATGATTTATATCTTGAATTAGGATTTGATAAAACAAAGTTTACTATTGATTATAATGCACATAAATGTACGGAAGCAGAATTATCAAGTTTAGAGTTTTTATATCAAAATCTTAGCTATTCATGTTTAGATACACATTTAGGTAAGTTATTTGCTGTTTTATGCGACCCAAATCCGGATTTGGATTATTCGTCAGCAAAAGTAAAATTACGCAAACTAGATCCTGAATTATACCGTATTTCGAGTAATTTGGTGGAGCAATGGAAACAAACTGAAATTGACAATTACCGTCCTGCTGTAACTGAATTTATTGGCAAGTTAGAAAAATGGGTAAAACGAAAACAGCGTTACAGTGTGTGGGTGCATAAGTTGGTGTTTGATATTAGACGTTTGTTAAATTAGCTGACTTTTCAGGAAGGCTAGCATTTTTTATATCGTATAATGCGATAATAGCCAAAATGTTAATTTAAAAAAAATAAAAAAACTATTCATGGATCAGCCAAAACTTGAACGCCTTTTACGTTTAATGAAATTGCTTACAGCAAACAATTCATTAAACGTTGACGAAATTGCAGCTAAGCTCTCAATTTCACAACGTTCCGTTTATCGCTATATCGATACATTCAGGGAAGCAGGTTTTGTCATTAAAAAAGTGGATAATTACATAAAGCTCGATAAATCTTCGCCTTATTTTAAAGACATAAGTGAATTAATTCACTTTACCGAAGAAGAAGCTTTTATTCTCAAATCTGCCATTGAGAATATCGACGAAAACAACCTACTCAAACAAAACCTCAAAAAGAAACTCTATACCGTTTATAACTACAACATACTTGCCGAAACCATTGTAAGTGGCAAAAATGGTAAGAATGTACAACAGTTGGTTGAAGCAATAGAAAACAAACGTCCAGTAATCCTTCGCAATTACTCTTCAGCACACGGCAACGATATACGTGACCGTCATGTAGAAGCCTACGCATTCACAACCAACTATGTACAGGTATGGTGTTATTGTCCCGAAGAAAACACGAATAAACTTTTCAAGGTTTCACGCATTGGTTCAGTCGAAGTATTACCAGAAAACTGGAAACACGAAGAAAATCACCAGTCCGGTTGTATTGATATTTTCAGGATGAACAGCTGCGAAATGAAACACGTTAAATTAAAACTCGGTTTACGTTCCGCAAACCTCCTTATTGAAGAATTTCCACTAGCCACAAAACACCTCCAGAAACTCCCAAATAATGAATGGTTACTCGATATCGATGTTTGCTCTTATGATGGTGTAGGTCGCTTTGTAATGGGATTATTAGACGATATTGAAATAATTGATTCACAAGAATTTGAGCAACACATTGCAGAAATTTTAAATAAAATGAAAAATAAATTTTCATTGTCATAAGTTGTCAATTTACTAACGTTACTTTGTGCTTTATTTATCTAACTAATAAATCATTCTAAAAAAGTAACAGCATGAAAAAAATTATTTATTCATTTCTAATCACATTGTTGTGCATAGGTCTAAATGCACAAACTCCAGTCAAAGATAAAGAACTTAGTAATGCAGAAGTTTTCTCAGCAAAAGCAGGAGCACTTATGCAAAAAGAATTTATTGAAATTGGCACCTTAAAAAAGTGCAAAATTCAAGTTGTATATTTCACTGATTTAATTTCAAGTACAAAACAATCTGCTTTAAAATTTGAATACGAATATGTTTCAAGTTACTCTACCGACACAAAAGCAGCACTTCTCGACCCAGACGAAGTTACTGGTTTAATGAAATCCATAAAACTGATGCAAGATAAAATTTTCCCAACAACACCCACAAATTATACTGAAGTAAATTATCGCAGTCGTGGAGGTTTTGAGGGTGGCTGTTTCACTAGCAAAGGTACTTGGTCTACCTATTTAAAATTAGAAAAATTCGATAGCAAAAGCTATGTATGGCTTAATATCGAAGATTTAATAACGCTATATACATATCTGGAGCAAGCAAAATCAATGTTATAATCAATGTTTAAATTTCTGTTTGTTATACGCAGTTTCAAAAGAGACTGCGTATTTTGCAACTATTTTTAATTCAAATACTTCCATTAGCACAAGTTTTACGTTTGTTTATTCTAAAATATTTTCATACCTTTGAGAATTGTATTACTTTTGCAGCCAATTTATGAGCATACTCCAAAGCAAAGCAGAAATAAATCTTGATTCTGCTGAATTGTTGCACAACAAAGGTTATTATTTCCCCGTTGCTCATTCTTCTTATTCATTTATTTTCAATTACCTGATTCCATGATGATTGAAAATTTATTATTTGAGAAAATTCTAAATAACAAAACACATTAAAACTTTTATATAAAATGCTTTGTTATTAGAAATAAATTGACTTACTTTTGCACACCGATTTTAAAGGAAAAAATCATTAGTTCAAAATGTGATTTTTAAGTTAGTATTAGTTAGAAATCTCTAAATTAGTACTTAAATATTATAATAAAATGAAGTCTAAAGACGATTTATTAAAGATTAGAGCCACCGTTCTGTACATTCTAAACAAATTTCCAGAAGGTGTAGACTATATAAAACTTTTCAAAATTATTTACTTTGCCCAACAAAGACACCTATCAACCTATGGCAGAGTTATAATTAACGAAACTTTTCATGCAAAACAGCACGGCCCAGTTCCGTCATTTGCATACAACGCTTTTCTAGCTTTGGAGAATAAAAACAATCAGAATTCTGATGATGTTCAAACATTTATTTCTGGTATAGAAATCAAGAATAAAATCGTTTTTTCTCAGATAGAACCTGATTTAGACGAATTATCAGTTTCTGATATTAAATGTTTAGATTATTCTTTTGAAAAATGCAAGGATAAGAAATCTTATCTATTGTCTAAAAAATCACATGATGCAGCGTGGTTAAGTGCAAGTAAAAGTAGAATGGTAGACCCAGAAAATGATCGTATGACCATATTGGAGATAGCTAAAGCTGATAATGCAACAGATGGAATGTTGGATTATATACGCAACATGCATATTTTAAATATATCTCTGAAAGGTGGTTGCTGATTGGAAGAAAGTGCTCGAAAAATTAAAAATGGACAAGGTCATTGAGCAAAAAGAAAAAGAAAAAGTCACTGATGAAAAATTAGTTCCAGGAAGGATAATTGAAATTATATTATCTGAAGAAGATGGTTTAATATTAAAGGGAAAATACGATACAAGAAGAAAATATGTTGTAATTATTTCTAATGACAACGACCGCTATCTATATGCTACTTTTCTTATTAATTCTGAATCAAATGAACTTACGACTGAACTTTCCGATCTTCAATATCCTTTACTGCAAAAAGATTATCCACATTTTTTAAAGTATAAAAGCACTTTAGATTGTAGTCAATTATTTCCAATCGACAGAACAAGACTTAAATCAGATGGCAAAGATAAAGGCCTACTATCTGAATCAGACTTTGTCGATGCATTAAAACTCATAAAAAATTCAGAAACCATTGAGCCAAAAATAAAAAAGAAATATAATCTTATTTAATATCCTACTAATTACAAGTAGGATATTTTTTTTATTTCCACACTTCAAATCAAACGAAGAGTATTTATCAAAAATGCGGTCAGGCTTCACCTGAAAGTAAATTACGGGCAGCTCCACGGGGCAATCCCCAGCCGCCAAAAATCCCCGCCCCTCGTTCCTCTGGGCTTGCACGGTCTTTTTGTCGGCTTCCGCACAATCCACCCTTCTGTTGTTTTTTTCTGTCACACTTTTTGCAAAAGGCAAAAAAGACGTTTGCACTCCAACCACCACCACCGTACTGCACTTGCGCCAGAAAAAAAACAACTCAAAGCTATTATACATAACATGTAGTTATGGTCGTTCCCTTGCCTGACGGCAAATCAATAGGGAAGCCCATAACCAAATTATGTATAATAGCCGCACAAAATCAACGCTTTGTCCCGCTCCGCTGCCCGAAGAATAAGCCCCTAAAGGGAGAGCGGAAAGAATAAAACACCTAATCGGTGAGTTGTTTAGCCGTTCCGGCAATATAAAACCTCAAGATTTCCCCACCACCCAACAGTTGCGCAGTGAAAAGAAAAACATATCGTGTTTTATTTCCATGTGCTTGCAGTCGGTTCATTCTCTTTGCTCATTTCGTTCCAGACTCTACATTCATTTCGAAATACTCATTCACTACGATTCCTTACACTTCATTCCGCTTTCGTTCATTTCACCCACCTCAGCACCCCACAGCATAAGTGGTTTAGTCACTCCATGCCACAAATCCACGCTGTCATTCCATTTCGTTCAACGGTTGCTTATCCACCCACGTTGAAAACCTTGCAAAATTTGCAACCTTCCTCCCACAAAAGCAACCAGTTAAACTCCATTCCATTCCCCAACGCCTTGTGCCATTCCGTTTCCTCGCCACCTATGCTTTTTCCAACGCTAACCCAATGGTATATTTTTCTTTCCCTGCGACGAGTTAGCCCCAAAAAAGATAAACGCCAAATAGGCAGTAAGGAAAGAATGAATACAAGCAAAGCTTGCGTTTTAAGGCGTTCCGCCAATATCGCATATAAATGATATTGATAACCGAATAGCTTATCAAAACCATTTTTCAAATAGGCAGAACGGTACACATACCTTGCTTGGTTTAAATAAAACCAAGTAAGAAATGTGACGAGTTGACTTTAATGCCCCGCAAAAGCCGTTCGGCAAAAATAGGTAAATTTATCAATGTGGTTTTTCCCGAACCGCTTTTGACCAATAGGGGACAGCGGAATACAAACAATGAAAACCCCAGCCCCTTTTTATGAGGGGCATTTATCGCTTTTCATTCTTTGTGAACGTGCTTGGCACTACGTGCAATATAATGTGGATTACTACCGTCTTCTTATTTTGCGACATAATAATACTTCGGAAAAAGAAAAATAAAGATGGTTTACGCTGCGCGTGCAGAAAGAGTGGTTTACCTTTGGTTTTGTATGTGAAGTAGTTTTTATCTGGATTAGAATTTACGTAACTCAACGAGGATTTTTACAACTGAGCATTTTTAGCCATTTCATGGCTTCTAACGACCTCAAATTTCTAACACCGCTATCCATACATGAAGCATACATAAGTCATACATAAGCCCTACATAAGTGCACTCATGACAAAAATACCTTTGTGCATAACAACTAAAAAAGGGTGATCCTTGCGGAACACCCTTTTCTGAAATATAACATTTTCTCAATGTTATAATTGGAGGCTTTTTTTACTGGAATCCTAAGAAACTGGTAAAACTACGTTTTGAATTTTTAAAGCATGACCTGCATTTAGCAAATAATACCCTGAACCAGCTTGTTGATAAAACTCAATACCAACAGAATTCAAAACAGTTGTACTTCCTGTCAATTGTGGTGCTCCTGGAAGGGCACTTTCAATTAATGTTGGTGCAGTAATTTCAGTCTTCAAATCCAAATAATCCGAATAAGCAACATTCGAAAGCTCATTTAATGATGGCTCAATTGCCTCATAAATGCCAGTAGTTGCATTGTAAGCAAAATCCGAAATAACTGATAATGCATTAATCAAACGGAAATGAGTAGCACCTGCAGGAGCAATTACACTATTCATTGGATTGAATGGTGCAATTTCCATGGTGGAACTTACAGCATCACCTGAGTTTGTCAAGTTTACAAGAGGCAAGAAAGAACTGTCAAAACTAACGTTTTTGTTGAAATGCAACCCTTGTAAATACTTACCTTGTGTAGAAATCAAAATTGCACGATATCCACGAGCTTCTGTTTGATCTTCCAAGTTGATTTTCTTCATAATCCCAGTTAATCGACCAGTCAATTGTGAATCACTCATTTGTTTCATAAGCATATTCAATCCTACTCGTACAGAACGCCCTGCATTGGCACAACCACCAAACTCATTCATATTTTCACGTGTTCTCACAAAGCCCGGATCATTTTTAATTTGATCACCTGTTGCTCCTCCTTTTAAACCGGCAAAATTGCCTTTCATACCTTTAATCTTGAAATGGCGAATTTCGCCGATAGTACCTCCGTACTTTACATGTCCAAGTTGCCTTGCCATAATAATAAGTATTAACGAAATTCATTAAGTCAAATTTCTATTACAAAAATACTAAATAAATGATAATGTTATAAATATATAAATAATGCTAAATACTGAATTTCAATGCGCTTAAGAACCCTAAGAATTAAAACCGATATTCTATTTAGTTTCAGATTAGAAAATGGAGATGTCTTCATGAAATTTTCACAACAACTATATACTTTATTTATCATTATTGCAAGCATAGACTTCAAATGCAAATAGCATACAAACTCATTTAGAGACTCATATAGCGCTGCAATGAAGATAAGCTACCTTACATATCCAAGCAATGAAAAATGTGCGATAATAAGCGAGATAATCACTTTTGAAAATTTAGTTTCGAATTGAGCCAAAGCGAGTTACAAATCACTCGATTTGTATTTTATTATATTTAAATCGCTCAAAAAGGGTAGAAAAACGGTAGAGTAGCAAATAAAAAAGGTTTACACTTTCGTGTAAACCTTTGATAAATAGCAGTCGGGATGACAAGATTCGAACTTGCGACCACTGGTCCCCCAGACCAGTACTCTAAACCGGGCTGAGCTACATCCCGCTATTTTTTTAGTGGCACAAAAGTAACAAAAAATTTAATTCCTGAAAAATATAAACCCTATTATTTGCACTAAAATTTCAATCCTTTTTTTTCGCTTAAAATCTTTGTTTAGCCCTCTCTTTCCGGCTCTGCTCCTCAATTTTATTTAAATTATCGTTCCTCTTTTGTCTTTATTCTGCTGTCTGCTGACCTTTGTCTTTCGTCTTTTATCTTTTGTCTTTCGTCTTTTGTCCAAAAATCACATCAACGGGCTGAAAAGTCGTGCAAATGATTCTTTTAGTTTCTGCCGTCTTTTTCTGTTTACCCAGGCTTCTAATGTAAATTCAACGCAATTTTCCATATCATTTACAAAAAGATCTTTAAGCTTTAAGGCTGTTTTAGTCTCGTAGATAAATGCATTGGCCTCAAAATTATGCACAAAACTCCGTTCATCCAGATTGCAGGAGCCAACAATAGATATTGAGTCATCGATAACAATAGCTTTACTGTGCAAAAATCCGTTTTTGTAATGAAAAACACGCACACCCGCTTCGAGCGCCTGCCCAAGAAAACTAAAGGTACTTGCGTCGGACAGTCGCGAGTCGGAACGAAACGGAATCATCAGCCTCACTTCCACCCCACTCAGCGATGCCATTTGAATGCAGGACGCAATCACTTCATTGGGCATAAAATAGGGCGATTGAATATAGATATACCTGGTGGCCGACATGATAGCCGAAGCAATGCCCTGCATGATGGCTTCCCAGTCGCTATCAGGACCACTACTCACTATCTGAACCATATTTGTATCAAAAACTTCGGGGGTGGGAAAATATTTCTCATCAGTAATCAGTTTCCTTTCTACAAAATACCAATCCACCAGGAACAGCAACTGTAACCCATGAACCGCAGCGCCCTCAAAACTGACAAAAGTGTCGCGCCATTTACCAAGCGTATTTCCATAAATATAGCGGTCGGCCACATTCAAGCCACCTGTAAAACCAATTTTTCCATCAACAATAACCAGTTTGCGGTGATTACGATAATTAATGCGACTACTGGAAAACTGGAAACGGAAACGAAACGGCAAAAACGAACAGACATACACGCCTGCATCCCGCAATGATTTGAGATATTTTTTAGACAAATCAAAACTCCCCCAATAATCGTAGATCATACGCACCCGAACGCCTTCCTTAGCTTTTTGAATGAGTATTTCGCGCAATTGGTTAGATATTTTATCATCATCAAAAATAAAAAACTCAATATGAATATGCTCTTTAGCATTGCGAATGGCATTGAAAACGGCATCAAAAGTTCTTTCACCGGTAGGTAGAATTTCTATTTTATTATATGCATATCCGGCAGCATCGCTGTTCTTGTAAAGCATCTTAATGAGGTTCAGCTGATTATCGCTCATCAAACCGGCATCTAACTTGCTAATATCGAACGAAGCAACAGGTCTGTCGGTTACGCGACGGATACTTTTTTTGGATATGATTTTCTTTTTACGCAAATCCTGCCCAAAAAGCACATAGAAAAACATGCCGAGCACCGGAACAAACAGCAATACCAGGACCCACGAAAGAGAACGCGCGGGATTTCTGTTCTCGAGCAACAACACAGAGATAATACTTATCAATGTATAAATATATACAGCTAAAAAAACAAAAAACAGTAATCGAGTCATCGATAGCTAACAATTTATGTAGTTACAAGTAAATAGTTACGGGTTACAAGTCTGCTGATCTGAATAGTGTGTAAAAAAATCATCAACTACGTTTGATTATTCTGACTTATATATCTTAGGCAAACAAATATTTATTTTTTTCTTATATTGGTGTAAAATAACCATTCATGACCCTCGAATGTTCTACAGCACGAAGGTTGCAACGGTAGTAACGGAGCAGCAATGCCGTCATTAATTATAACCGGCGAGACCTCAACGTTTGCTTCGTCCCAAAGCCCCGATTGAATAAAACTGGTCAACAACTGCGCACCGCCTTCTACCAAAACAGAATGGATATTTCGTTCGTACAGTTTTTGGAGAATAGTGGGTAAAACATCATTCTCAAAATCAACTTTTACGAACTCCAAATGGGTCTTATTTGGTTTTTCTATCTCGCTAAAAACAATGGTCGGTACACTTCCATCCAGCAAATTTGAATTTTCCGGAATACGTCCTTGCCTGTCGAGCGCCACACGGATAGGCGATTTTCCGGACCAATTGCGCACTGTAAGCGACGGATTATCCAACAAAACCGTATTGGAGCCTACCATTATCGACTGGTTTTCGGAGCGCATTTGATGCGTCAGTTGTCGGGTGATATTATTCGAAATAATCAGCGGCGGTTCTGAAACATCCGTCCGTTTTCGGTCGATAAAGCCATCGTGGGTCTGTGCCCATTTCAACAAAACATAAGGACGTTGTTGTTCTTGAAAAATAAAAAAACGCTTATTCAATTCCCGACATTCTTCTTCCAGCACCCCAACTTCCACTTCAATACCGGCATTGCGAAGTATTTCCACTCCTCGTCCTGCCACTTTCGGGTTCGGATCGAGCGTGCCGATGACCACTCTCGGAATACCACTCCTCACTATCAAATCGGCACATGGCGGTGTTTTACCATAATGCGAACAAGGCTCCAGATTGACATACAAAGTGGCACTTTTCAGCAATTCTTTGTCTTTCACCGAATGAATAGCATTAGGCTCGGCATGCGGTTCGCCAAATCGTTGGTGATACCCTTCGCCAATTATTTTGTCGTCAATGACCAACACCGCCCCTACCATGGGGTTTGGCGCCACGTAACTAACACCATATTGTGCCAGCTGCAGGCAGCGGTGCATGTACTTTAATTCATAATTCATAATTCACAATTAGTAATTAACGCAATGTTTCCAATTAGCACATTGCATTATTGTCATATTAGCACATTTGAGTTATCTTTGCACTATGCAATCCTCTATTATCCATATTCAAACGGAACTTCAGGGACTATATCCCGAAACGGAAATCCGAAGCTTCACGAATCTGATCATCGAAAAGCTAACCGGTTATTCGCGCACTCAAATTATCCTTAACAAAAATACTCTTTTTTCTGATATACAACGTCATGAAATTGAAAGTTTTATCGAATTGTTGAAAAAACACGTTCCAATTCAATACATTTTGGGTGAAACGGAGTTTTACGGACTCCCATTTATGGTAGACGATTCGGTACTTATTCCCCGCCCCGAAACAGAGGAATTGGTGGATTGGATTCGCTCCGAAAATAACCGCAGCGAGGCCTTGAACATCTTGGATATTGGAACCGGAAGCGGCTGCATTGCCATTGCATTGAAGCATGAATTTACAAATGCGACAGTCGAGGCTTTTGATATCTCGGACAAAGCGCTAGAGACAGCTCGCAGCAATGCCGGGTTAAATAAACTGGACGTTGAGTTTTCGAAAGTCGACATTCTAAACGTGGCGGATCAAAGCAAGAAATGGGATATTATCGTCAGCAATCCACCTTACATTCCTGAGTTGGAAAAAAGCGAGATAGAAGCAAATGTACTGGAGCATGAGCCCCATCTGGCTTTGTTTGTACCGGATAATGACCCTCTACTTTTCTACCGTCACATTGCACTTTTTGCAAAAAAGCAATTAAACCCGAATGGAAAACTATATTTCGAAATCCATCGCGACTACGGAAAGGAATGTGTGGAATTACTCGCTTCGTTGGGTTTCTCGGAAATTGAATTGCGAAAAGATATTTCGGGTAATAACAGAATGATTCGTTCAGTGATCAGTAATCTTTTCAGTTATCAGTGAACAGTAATCAGTAATCAGTAATCAGTTCGTCTATCTTTTATCTGCTGTCCGTTGTCATTCATCTTTCATCTTTCATCTTTTGTCTTTTGTCTTTTGTCTTTTGTCTTTTGTCTTTTGTCTTTTGTCTTTTGTCTTTCTTATCTACCCACTATTATGATTAAAATGCATAAAAACCACCCTTGGATTCATTACCTTTTATTACTGTTTGGTGTGCTATGCATCTCGTGGTCGGCAATATTGGTAAAACTGGCCGGGATTAGTGGATTTGGGTCAGGATTTTATCGCATGTTGTTCGGGACCATTGGTATCATTCCCGTGTGGCTCTATTTCAAAAAGCCCATTACCGACATAAAAGGGGTAAAAGTAGCCATTATCTGCGGACTGCTTTTTGCCTGCGACATTGCGTTGTGGAACAGCTCCATCATGCTTTCAAAAGCGTCTATCTCTACCCTTTTGGCCAATCTGGCTCCGGTGTGGGTGGGCATTGGTGCGCTCCTTTTTATGAAAGAGAAACCCACCAGAATTTTCTGGATAGGCACCATTATTTCCATTTTAGGGGTAACCATTATTATTGGTGTAAATCAGATATTGGAAGCACATCTGAACTTTGGCAATGCGCTGGCCATTTTTGCCAGCATGTTCTACGGCGCCTACCTGCTCACCGTGCGCAAAGGCCGAAACTCGCTCGACACCTTTTCATTCACCACCATATCCATGATTTCGAGCACGGTATTACTGGGTCTGATTTGCCTCTTCACTTCTACCCCACTCTGGGGTTTTAGCACCCAAACATGGTTGGCATTGGGTACATTGGGTTTCATACCACAACTACTTGGTTGGCTGGCCATCAATCAGGCACTGGGACATATCCGCCCAACGGTGGCGTCGGTAAGTTTGCTGAGCCAAACCGTTTTCACAGCTATTTTCTCGGTTCCTATTCTTGGCGAAATGCTTACGCTGCAAGAAATGGCGGGGGCAGTAGTGGTGTTGGTGGGGATTTATTTGGTGAATAGAAAATAGTATCTAATCGAGATATTCAACCCCTTCGGGGCTGAGCTTTTGAGTTGCGCTTACCCCCTGTGATTAAAAAGTCACCCAGCTCCATTCCAACTTTACGAAGCTACAAGACAATTTTACGAAGAGTTCTGACAGTTTTACCAAGGTTTCTGACGGTTTTACCGAGCGGTCTGACAGTTTTACCCCGGCTTCTGACAGTTTTACGAAGGAATATAACAAAATTACCGAACGCTCAGACAGTTTTACTAAGCAAATAAACAATTTTACCGAGAGTTCTGACGGTTTTACCGAGCGGTCTGACAGTTTTACGAAGCGGTCTGACAGTTTTACCGAGCAGACTGACGGTTTTACCAAGGTTTCTGACTGAATTAGTAATCTATGTTTGTTATTTTTATTGATTTTTTATTTAAAACCCGTTAAACACACCCATTACAAACTCCTAATTTCCATTATTCCTTCGAGGTATTCATAGACGTATGCCTTAATTATCAACCATTCATCTATTTTCACACGAAACATATCGAGTCAATATTAAATATGCAATAGTTCTCACTAAAAGTTATCAACAGTATAAACAAAATGAAAATAAATATATTATTTGTTGTTAATATAATCAATAAATTACTATATTTGTCCAATCTTAAAATCTATGAACTATGTCAAGTAAAATCAAATTCCACACATTCAATGCGCTCTTTCGACTATTCGCATATCTGGCCGACAGAACCGGTGGATGGCGGGTGTTTGTACGTCCAAAATTGCTGTTGGGTTCATTGATAGTTGGGCTAGGATTGGCAAGCAGCATGCCAATAAATGCTCAAACTCAATTAAAAAAAGGGTCTAGTGGTTTAAAAAAAACTTCATTTAAATTTGACGGACCATTAGTTATACACAATGAACCAATTGTTACATGTTATGAAAGAGTAACTGAGCCTATAGATACTGCCAATATTATTTTTGATGTGGTTGAACAAATGCCACAGTATCCTGGTGGAGATAGTGCTATGATAGCATTTATCCATAAAAACATTACTCCACAACCTATAGTTCAATGCTACAATGGTATTGGAGGAAAAGTGATTTGCCGGTTTATAGTTGATACAGATGGAAGTTTAAACAATTTTACTATTCTCCGATCGTTAGACCCTACGTGCGACAAAGAAGCAATAAGAGTCCTAAAATTACTACCAAAATTTATTCCCGGCAAGCTAAATGGTCGGGTTGTGAAGGTTTATTACACTGTCCCCGTCATCTTTAAACCTTAATGTCATGTCAAGAAAAATAAAACTCCACACGTTCAATGTACTCTTTCAACTATTCGCCTATCTGGCCGACAAAACCGGTGGATGGCGTGTATTTGTACGTCCCAAGTTGCTGCTTGGGTCACTCATTATGGGCTGGGGACTCATGAGCTCCGAACAAGCGGTGGCACAAAATCCATCAAACAAGAAAACGTCCAACGATGACAAGACACTAAACAACAAAGACACTACACAATCAAAAAAAACAGATGAAAATGTTTGGTGCTATGTTACCGAGCAAATGCCAACTTACCCCGACGGCGATGCAGCATTAATGGCATTTATATCCAAAAATTTAAAATATCCAAAAGAAGCTATCAAGAAAAAAATTGAAGGAAAAGTAATCTTAGGCTTTGTTATAGATAGTACTGGTGTAGTGAGGGATGTGAGTGTATTACGGTCACTCGGACCGGCTTGCGATAAAGAAGCAATAAGAGTTGTGAAACTTTTGCCCAGATGGATTCCCGGATATGATTATCTGAACAAAAAGAAAACAAATGTGAGATACACTCTACCCTTAAAATTTAAACTTCCAAAGGAATAATCATGTCCAGAAAAATAAAACTCCACACATTTAATGTGCTGTTCCAACTATTCGCCTATCTGGCCGACAAAACCGGAGGATGGCGAGTGTTTGTACGTCCGAAATTGCTATTGGGGTCGTTGATTGTAGGATTGGGATTGACGAGTTGTGGAACAAAGACAGAGAACAAAGAAACTGAAAAATCAACGAGTATCAACAAAACTCAAGATACAAAAGACTCCATTCAATCAGATGAAGATAAAGACAACATCTGGTGTTATGTTATTGATCCAATAGCATATTACCCGGGTGGCGATGGAGAATTAATGACATTTTTATCGAAAAATATTAAATATCCCGAAAAAGCTATAGAAAAAAAAATTGAAGGAAAAGTTTCCTTAAGTATAGTTATAGATAGCACAGGTGTAATTAGGGATGTGAGCGTGTTACGCTCACTCGAACCAGCTTGTGATAAAGAAGCAATACGAGTTGTAAAACTTTTGCCTAAGTGGATTCCCGGCAAACAGGATGGAAAAAAGGTAAATGTCAGATACACCCTACCAGTTATCTTTAAACTCCCAAAGAAATAATTATGTCCAGAAAAATAAAACTCCACACATTTAATGTGCTGTTCCAACTATTCGCCTATTTGGCCGACAAAACCGGTGGGTGGCGGGTATTTGTTCGTCCGAAATTGCTGTTGGGGTCATTGATTTTAGGGCTGGGGCTAACGAGTTGTAATAAAAAAGCGGATAATCAACAAACAAGTTCAAATGCAACTAGAAGAACTGATTCAACTGAATTGGTTTCGAAGTCTTCTAAAGTTAGTATTAAAGAAAAAGCTTCTGCAAAAAGTGATACTATAAAACAATCGAAAAGTAACCATTCCATCATTCACTTTGTAGAACCTATGGTCACTTGCTACGACACGGAAGTTATCCTACAAGACTCAGTAGAGATAGTGGATGACAATTCTATTTATGAAACAGTTGACCAAATACCACAGTTTACTGGAGGCGAAACTGAATTAATGAATTTTCTCGAAAGACACATTAAATACCCAAGCAACGAAAGTCTTTCAAACATCAATGGCAAAGTTATTTGTGGGTTTATTGTCAATAAAGATGGTTCTATTTCAGACATTACAATATATCGAAGTCTGGATCCAATATTAGATTCTATAGCTGTCAAAGCAATTAAAGCTATGCCTAAATTTAGTCCCGGCAAGCAAAATGGGCAGGCAGTTCGCGTTCGATATACATTGCCCATAATTTTCAGAACACAAGAATAAATACATATGCTTAACCTCCAACATATCGCTTTTGAAACCACCGACCGCTGCAACCTCGATTGTGTATATTGTTATAATATATGGAAAACGGATGCCGTGGAACGGGTTCCGTTTAATTCGTACACCAAAGCGATAGAGACGCTTAAAAAACTTTTTAGTGTTGCTGATATTCAATACGTAGCATTCACGGGTGGTGAGCCCTTTCTGTCGGAGCGTTTTGCGGAAGTGATACTGTTTTGTCGCATGGAAGGCAAGCAGGTGACCCTTATCAGCAACGGTACGCAGGGCAAAGCCAAGGATTACAAGCAGCTCATTAAACTCGGCGTGGGATTGTTCGAATTTCCTATCCATTCAGCGCAAGCCGATATTCACGACCGCATGGTGCAAGTGCCAGGCAGTTGGCAAAAGTCAGTCACCTCCACCCGCGAAGTGCTGCAACTTGGCGGAAGCGTGGTTCCGGTAGTGGTTATTACCCGGCATAATGTAAATCAATTAGGCGAAACGCTCGAATTTATAAACTCGCTGGGTTGCAAACGCATCATGCTCAACCGTTATAATATCGGTGGAAAAGGCTGTGCCAATCCCATGGAAGTTTCGGCTACAGCTGCAGAATTGCGCAGTGCTTTTGCGGTTGCCAACGACAAAGCAATGGAGCTGGACCTCCGCCTTACCGCCAACGTTTGCTCACCCATTTGTTTACTCAATCCGGCCGACTATCCGCTTATCGGTTTCGGACATTGTTCGTTCGACGTACTTAAACGCCCAATAACACTGGATATAAACGGTAATATACGCTTGTGTAATCACTCACCCGTAGTGGCCGGCAATATCTACCAAAAGGAGTTGGAAGAAATTCTTTACTCCGACTATACCACCCAATGGGAGACCTCCGTGCCTGATCTATGCAAACCCTGCTCCCACTGGTCGGTGTGCAAAGGCGGTTGCCGGGCAGCATCCGAACAGTGTTTTGGCACTTTAGCTAAAGAAGACCCGATTATCAACTACATACCAACAGTTTAATACACATCAATATGAAAAAAATTATTTACCTATTTTCGCTCGCCGCATTAGTATATTCTTGCGAACCAAAAGCCTCCGAACAGGCACCTGCAAACTCTGAAGTTATGGCAATGTCTTCATTAAGTAAAGCAGAAGTAAAAAATGACGTAGCTATTTCTGTTGCAGATGTGCGTAATTCAGAACAAGGCGCCGTAGATTTTGCGGACGTAGAATCCACCGTAGATGAGTCTTCTCCAAGTCCACAAAGCGAAGAACCTAAAAAACCAACTCCGCAGGTTATCAAGAAAAAAATCATCAAGGATGGCAGACTTGGATTGCAGGTAAAAAACGTTGAAAAAGCAAAACAACATATCGATTCATTGGTAAAAAGTATTGGCGGCTACTACGCCAGTGAGAATCTGCAAAATTCAGATCAATCATCGGGCTATCAACTAACCATACGCATCCCGGTCATCAGCTTCGAGAAATTTATTTCGTCGGCAGAAAACGGCGGCGTCAAAGTGCTTTTCAAAGAAATTACCGCTCGGGATGTGACGGAAGAGTTTGTTGATTTACAAACCCGACTTGCAAGTAAACGAAATTCATTGGCACGTTACAATGAAATTATGAAAAAAGCAAGCTCGGTTAAAGATATTGTTGAGATTGAACAAGCCATCCGCGTGTTACAGGAAGAAATTGAAAGTTCGGAAGGCAGATTGCGTTTTTTGAACGATTGTGTTGATTACAGCACCTTGAACCTCACCATCTCAACAGAAAAAGATTTCACCTACAAACCTGTAAAACGCGATAGTTTCTGGGAAAAATGGAAAGAATCTATTGTTGAAGGCTGGTTTGGAATGGTTGATTTTATTTTATGGTTATTCGGCATGTGGCCATTCCTGATTATTGTAACCGCATTATATTTCCTCATCCGCAAATGGTTTAGAAAACGTAGACTGAGAAAACAACAATCTAAATAATCTAAAAGAGACGCACAGGCTGCGTCTCTTTTTTATTGAAGTAAAAATGTATTTTAATTCATTCTTAAAACAAGAAAAATAGTTACATTTGTCCTTTCAAAAAAAAATCACTGCTTACCCTTATTTTCAAAAAACATGAAAAAGGAATATTCTTTAGAGGAATTGTTGCACAAAGCAGCTTCCTATTGCTCTATTTCCGAACATTGCGTATCGGAAGTCGAAACCAAATTAGATGCTTGGTGCGTAGGTTGCGACGATAAATCGACCATTATCAAACGTCTGATAGCAGAAGATTTTATCAACGAAAAACGCTTTTGCATCTTCTTTGTAAAAGACAAATTCCGTTTCAACAAATGGGGTAAAATTAAAATATCCTTTGCCCTCAAAGGGAAAGGAATAGATAATGCTTTGATTTCAGAAGCATTAAACACCATCGACGATGGTGAATACGAGGAATTGCTGGCCTCTATCCTGAAAACAAAACTGGTTGGATTGAAGTACGAATTTGAATACGAGAAACAAGGCAAGTTATTCCGCTTCGCTCAAAGTCGCGGATTCGAAAACAATGTGATAGAAAAAGCACTTCGCTCTATTAATCATTAATCGCTAACCATTTATTACATCTATGAATTATTCAGCCAAAGAAGAAAGATACAACACCTACTCACACGCCATCGGGGTTGGGTTCGGAATCATAGCCGGAGCTTTCCTGCTACAAAAAGCCATCGCATCGCAAAACCCGTGGGCAATAGCCAGCGACATTGTTTTTGTCATCTCCATGGTGCTCATGTACCTTTCATCAACGCTTTATCACGCCGAAAAAAATCAAAAAACGAAAGCAATACGTCGCAAGTTCGACCATGCAGCCATCTATGTGCAGATTGCAGGAAGCTACACGCCTTTTACACTGGTGGTACTCCGCGAAAATGGAAGCTGGGGCTGGTCGTTATTTGGAATTATCTGGGCGGCAGCCGTTTTTGGAATTTCGTTGAGCTTTATGAACCTCAAAAAAGGGAGTAAACTCGAAACGATTTGCTATGTGGCCATGGGCTGGGTCGTGGTTATCGCTTTCAAACCATTGATCGATTCGCTAGGTGCCACCAATTCCATGCCTGTACTCTATTGGCTTATTGCCGGCGGATTGTCTTACACGGTTGGCGCTGTATTATACTCTTTCAAAAAAATTCAGTACACCCACGCCATCTTTCATTTGTTTGTACTTGGCGGAAGCATTTGCCATTTTGTGGCTATTTGGAAAATCCAAATATAGCGGTAAGAGGTAAGCGGTAATTACTTCGTGATATTAGTTGCTAAATAACTGTTCACTGATAACTGTTCACTGTCAACTGATAAACCCTCCTCCCAATATCCGTCCATTTCTATAAAACACAGCCGTTTGTCCGGGTGCAATGGATTCGAGCGGTTCGGCAAGTTCAACCCTGGCAGTTCTGTTCTCCAGAAAAATGACACGGCACAATGTATTTTGTTTGCGGTAACGAATCCGGCAATAAATATCAAACTCTGCGCTAAAAAGCGAAGCGTCGACCACATTTACATCTCTGATAATAAATTCGGACTTGTACATGCTTTTCAGCGGAGCCAACACTACTTCATTCGTTTCGGGGCGAATTTCTTTTACAAACACTTTTCGGTTCAAATGCATCAATCCACGTCGTTGCCCCACCGTGTAAAGCGGAAAACCGTCATGGCTACCCAGCACATTTCCTTCTTCATCCAAAAAATGACCTGGATAAATATATTTTTCCGGCTCTGCGAGTTGTCTTTTCAAAAATGGACGATAATCACCCGAGCAAAAGCACGCTCCCAGACTATCTCTTTTCTCCGATACTTTTTTATATCCTCGACTGGCAGCCATGGCGCGAACCTCGGTTTTATGGAATTGACCCAGTGGAAAAACAATGCGCGAAAGTTGCGCTTGCGTCAATCCCCAAAGAAAGAACGATTGATCTTTATCCGGATCTTTACCTTCAGTCACAAAATAGTGCCCATTCTCCTCTATGATATTCACATAATGACCCATAGCCACTTTGTCGCAACCGAGTCGATCCGCTTCCTCCAATATCAGCTTCCATTTCAGCTCATTATTACATTTCACACAAGGAAAGGGTGTGCGACCGGCAAGATACTCATCCATAAAATATTGCACCACGTTTGCCCGAAAAACATCGAGAGCATCATAAGTGATATGCTCAATTCCAAGTTGCGCGGCCAACCGTATGGCATCCTGCAAATGATTATTCTCACCCTCTTCCCAAAAACGAAAAGTGATGCCTACTACATCATAGCCCTGTTCCAATAAAAGAATGGCAGCAACCGAACTATCGGTGCCGCCACTCATACCCAACAATATGCGTTTTTTCATAAATATGTCGACAGAGAACGGACAACAGTCGTCTTTTGTCTTTTGTCTTTTTAGAAAGGCAAATCGCTACCTTCAGATGCTGCCGGAGCCACTTCGAAAGGTGCAGTAGCTGCTGAATTTACAGCAACAGGTGCATTTCCTGAACCGTTTTTATCAATTTTCCAGGCACGGATAGTTGTGTACCAACGACCATTGTACTCACGACTTTCAACATCAAAACTTACATTTACAGTTTCATCTATAGCGATAGGAAACTGATCGATTTTATCACCAAAAAGATTAAAACACACCTTTTTAGGATATTGATCGGCTGTTTCCAGTACATAATCTTGTGAGCGCCATGTTCCATTTTTTCCTTGACCTGTTGCAATCGGCAACACGGCAATAATTTTTCCTGAGATTTCCATTCTGCTTGTTCTTTTATTTTATTTTAGAACCACAAAGATAATGAAGAATAAATTAAGTTCAAAGAATAAAACACTTAATTTAATCTCTTCGTGCAGGAAAACAATCCAATTCACTACAACTACAATTGACAGACCGCATGTAGCCACAATTCTACAACTCAAAAAAAAAAATAAACTGAACATAAACATTTAAAATTTTGTTTAAAGAAAACAAACTGAGAAACACTTTAAATTTATTCGTATGAAGAAAAACATGGGATCTTTGGACAAATTAATCCGTCTTGCAGCAGCTATCGTATTAATTGTCCTTTTTTATTCGGGAGTTATAACCGGCACCGTTGGAATCATTGCATTAGTAGTGGCACTTATACTGACGGTTACAAGTCTGGTCAGCTTTTGTCCACTTTACACATTGCTAGACATCAGAACCTGCAAGAAGGATTAGCATTCACTCTTCTTCTAAAAAAAAAACAACAATTCATATCAAAAAAAAAAGAAATGAATTGTTGTTTTAATTTTATTATATTCAATGATTCTACAACTCTTATACAATTCTGATTTTTAGCCATATATCCGGTTAAAAGAACACATTCCAAAATTAAACACCACAGATCGCAAATAACGATTTGCAATCTCTACCTAGCAATTGAAAAATAAATGTATTTAATTACAGCTTAATTTTGTCAATCAGACAGAATTTTGTACTTTTGTGGCGAAAACAGAAAAAACTCAATTTTAAACAATAAATAAAATGATTAAAGTAGGTATCAATGGTTTTGGCCGCATCGGACGCTTGGTTTTCCGTGCAGCTCAAGAAAGAAACGATGTTCAAATCGTTGCAGTAAATGATCCATTTATGGATATTGACTACATGGTTTACATGTTGCAATATGACACAGTTCACGGAAAATTCCAAGGAACAGCTGAGCACAAAGACGGTAAATTAGTTATCAATGGTAAAGAAATCGCATTCTTTGCTGAGAAAGATCCAGCTAACATTGGTTGGGGTGCTGTAGGTGCTGACTATGTTGTTGAATCAACTGGTGTTTTCACTACTATCGACAAAGCAGGCCTTCACTTGAAAGGTGGTGCAAAAAAAGTAGTTATCTCTGCTCCATCTAACGATGCTCCTATGTTTGTTTGCGGTGTAAACTTGAACGAATACAAAGCTGACATGGACGTTGTTTCTAACGCTTCTTGTACTACTAACTGTTTAGCTCCTATGGCTAAAGTTATCAATGACAACTTCGGAATTCTTGAAGGTTTGATGACTACAGTTCACGCTGCTACTAACACTCAAAAAACAGTTGATGCTCCTTCTGCAAAAGACTGGCGTGGTGGTCGTTCTATCTTAGGAAACATTATCCCTTCTTCTACTGGTGCTGCTAAAGCTGTAGGAAAGGTAATTCCTGAATTGAATGGCAAATTAACTGGTATGGCTTTCCGCGTTCCAACTGCTGACGTTTCTGTAGTTGACTTAACTGTACGTTTGGAAAAATCTGCATCTTACGATGAAATCAAAGCTGCTATGAAATTAGCTTCTGAAACTACAATGGCCGGAGTATTAGGATATACTGAAGATTCAGTTGTTTCTTCTGACTTTATCCACGAAACTCGTACTTCTGTATTTGATGCAGGTGCTGGTATCGCATTGAACGGTAACTTCGTAAAATTAGTTAGCTGGTATGACAATGAGTGGGGTTATTCTAACAAAGTGTTAGATTTGATTGCACACATGGATTCAGTAAAATAAGCTGACCTATTATAAAATTTAAAAATCCCTTGCAACAACCGTTGCAAGGGATTTTTCTTTCTTAGCTCTTGCCTCTCAACTAAAGCAAATCACTCGCCAGTTCCGACAAATAACTACGCTCTCCTTTTACCAGATTTATATGGGCAAAAATGCTCTGCCCGCGCATCCGGTCAATCATGTATACCAAACCATTTGACAACATATCAAGATAAGGCGAATCAATTTGCTGAATATCACCGGTAAATACGATCTTCGTTCCCTCACCGGCACGCGTAATAATTGTCTTTATTTCATGAGGCGTAAGATTCTGCGCCTCATCAATAATAAAGAATGTATCGCTCAAACTACGCCCCCTAATGTAAGCCAATGCTTCAATTACCAACTGTTCATTATGTTGCATATCCTCAATGAGCTTAATCTCCTTCCCCTGATACGAAAAATTATGCTTTATCACATTTAGATTATCAAACAAAGGCTGCATATACGGTGCTACTTTTTGTTTTTCGTCGCCCGGCAAAAAGCCAAGATCCTTATTTCCCAAAGCCACTATGGGGCGTGCGAGCAAAATCTGTTTATACGTCTCATTTTTATGGAGCGCAGCTGCCAATGCTAACAGAGTTTTACCTGTACCCGACTTACCTGTCAACGCAACTAATTTTACATCGTCATCCAATAGCACATTCATAGCAAAAGTTTGCTCGGCATTACGGGGTTCGATACCAAAACAGCGCTCTTTTTCCACCCGTTTCACCATACCTGTATGTGGATTATACCGAGCCAACACACTCGAACGCACACTCTTTAGTACAAAACAATCCTGCGGTTCAATGTCTGAGGCAAACTCCAAATCCTCCAGCGGAATAGTTCCACCATTAGAATACAATCTGTCAATGAGCTCCGGTGCTATATTTTCATATATTTCATGATTTCGTTCAAAAACATTAAAATCAGTCACCTTATCATTGATATAATCTTCAGAATCCAGCCCCAGCGAGAGTGCCTTCATGCGTAAATTAATATCCTTACTCACCAAAATACACTTTTGCTTGGATTTTGACTCCCGCAAAGTATAGGTTGCTGCCAAAATACGATGATCGGATGTTTTCTCCAAAAACGACTTCGAAATTATATCCGGGTACTCACCACCGGTCAGAATAAACAATTTACCTTTCCCCGCACCCAGATCGGCACCTTTCTTGAACAAAGTATCATCCGCAATTAAATCCAACTCGCGGGCAAACTCACGGGCATTAAAGTTAATTTGCTCGTTCCCTTTTTTAAAATGATCAAGCTCTTCTAATACCACAATGGGGATATAAATGTCATTTTCCTCAAAATTATGAAGACATTTATAATCGTGCAGTATAACATTGGTGTCTAAAACAAAATTTTTCTTCGTTCCCATAATGTATAACTATTTAATAATGAACATTCAACTATTAACAACATACTGTGCACTAAATATACGAATTATATTGAACAAAATATAACACTCGACAATTAAATCTGCAATAATATATTTTACACAAAAATCAGACTCAAACCTACTCGACAAATTAAAAATCATTTCTGCAAATCCAGGTCAACTTAGCAAATAACAGAACAGATTCCCGAATATGGATAAAACATTGGTTCAATTCTTGCAATAGAAAAAAAACTTGAAAATAGAAACCTATATAAATCATTTTTCAAACAAAACATCGACATAAAATCTATTTTTATGTTGTACAACATAAAAATAGGGTGTTTTTCGGTTAATAAAATTATTTTGTTGATAACTTGTGTCGATTTAACACCACGGAACCCGAAAATATAGTATCTTTGCAATCATTCTAAATTTGAAATTCATGGCAGAAATGTTGAAACCCGAATATATATTTGAAACGAGTTGGGAAGTGTGTAATATGGTGGGCGGAATCTATACAGTGCTATCAACGCGCGCTGCCACATTGCAGGAAACCAACCCCGATAAGCTTATTTTTATCGGCCCGGATGTTTGGGGTGATAAACTTAATCCGTATTTCGAAGAATCGACTCAACTGTATGCAGACTGGAAGACATTTACCGAGAAAGAGTACCAACTGAAAATTCGTGTCGGACGATGGGCAATTCCCGGTCGCCCTATAGCTATTCTTGTAGATTTTTTGCCACTAATGGAGAAAAAGGATCAAATCTATGGCGAAATTTGGGAGCAAGCAGGTGTAAATTCAATGCCTGCTTATGGCGACTACGATGAATCATCGATGTTTGGTTACTCAACAGGTATGATTATCGAGAGTTTCTACCGCTTTTTCAAATTAAAAAAGAAACAACAAGTGGTTGCACACTTCAACGAGTGGATGACCACCTTCGGAGCTTTTTACATTCAGAAACATTTGCCCGAAGTAGCTACCTTATTTACCACGCACGCCACTTCCATCGGTCGATCCATTGCCGGAAATCACAAACCTCTGTACGATTATATAAACGAATACAATGGCGACCAAATGGCTTACGAGCTAAATATGGTTTCGAAACATTCCACCGAAAAAATTGCGGCTCATATCGTTGATTGCTTCACCACAGTAAGCGAGATTACTGGGATTGAATGTGAGCAATTGCTGGAGAAAAAGCCCGATATCATTACTCCAAACGGTTTTGAAGATGACTTTGTACCTCAGGGACGCAAATTTGCACCGGCGAGAAAGGCTGCACGTGCTACCTTGCGAAATGTAGCAGAAACACTACTTGGCTACGAATTAACAGAGGATGCCTTGTTTGTAAGTACTGCCGGTAGATACGAATTTAAAAACAAAGGGATAGATACTTTCATTGAATCTTTGAAATTATTGTCCGAAAATCCTGATTTAAAAAAAGAAGTAGTAGTCTTCATTATGGTACCGGCTCACATCAAAGGAGCCAGACTGGATTTGGCAACAAGTTTGCAAAATCCCGAAATGAGATTCAACTCTTCGAATAGATTCACAACTCACGATTTACACGACTATTATAATGACTCTGTCATGTCGTCCATTCACTGGTTTCACTTCACAAACCAGCAAACACAAAAAGTAAAAATCATTTTTGTACCTTCCTATTTGAACGGTGCAGATGGTATTTTCAACAAATCGTACTACGATTTAGTGATTGGAATGGATTTGACAGTATTCCCATCTTACTACGAGCCATGGGGTTACACACCTCTCGAAAGCGTTGCTTTTGCTGTACCAACCATTACTACAGACCTATCAGGTTTCGGACAATGGGTATCTCACGAAACTCAGGGAATTGAGAATGGTGTGGGTGTAATCCATCGGTCGGATTACAATGGTTATGTTGTAGCCACTAAAATTGCAGAAATGATTGCTCAATTTGCCGCCTGCAAAGATACGGAAGTAACAAAAATCCGCAAAAAAGCATCCATTATTGCTGAAAAAGCACTTTGGAAGCACTTTATTCAATACTACGATACTGCTTATAATATAGCACTAACAAATAAGAACAAAAGAATCAGTTAGTTCCAGTATATGAGGATTAAGTGCAAACGTTTGAAATCGATATAATGGGTTTTCGAACGAAATGCCACATTATCTATTCGTTTTTCCCTATTTTTGTACAATAATTCGGTTTTTAAAAATTCAAATAATTCATTTTCTATTAGTTATAGTAGGTTTTATAAAAGAAAAAAGCATGAAAATTAAAGTCAATAACGTAAACGAGTCAAACTTAAAAGAGATTAGCGTAAAAACCTTTTTACCGGCTAACTTGAGTAAATTAGAAGAAATTGCCCAAAATATCTGGTGGGTATGGGACACAAATGCTAAAAATTTGTTCAGACAAATTGACAAGGCTGCATGGATTGAAGCTCAATCGAACCCTGTTCTATTGCTCAACATTTTAAGTTACGAGAAACTTGTTGCCATGGGCAATGATGTTGAATTTATCAAGAAAGTGGATGCAGTGTACGAAGACTTTCAAGCGTATTTAAATGCTCCGAAAAATATCGAAAAGCCTTCGGTAGCCTATTTCAGCATGGAGTACGGTCTGACTGAAGTGCTGAAGATCTATTCGGGTGGTTTAGGCGTTTTGGCCGGTGACTATTTAAAAGAAGCCAGCGATTGCAACGTAGACTTAACAGCTGTTGGATTTTTATATCGCTACGGCTATTTCACTCAGTCTTTATCTGTTGACGGACAGCAAGTAGCAGTTTACGAAGCGCAAAATTTCAACAATCTACCAATTCAACAAGTAAAAGATGCCAATGACGAACCAATCTTAGTTGAAGTTCCTTATCCGGGTCGCATTGTGTATGCATATTTGTGGAAAGTGGCTGTGGGACGTATTTCGCTTTATCTGTTAGATACTGACAATGATATGAACAGCGAATATGACCGACCAATTACTCACCAACTTTATGGTGGCGACTGGGAAAACCGCATGAAACAAGAGTTTTTACTCGGTGTGGGTGGTATTTTAGCGTTGAAGAAATTAGGTATCGAAAAACAGGTTTATCACTGTAACGAAGGACATGCCGCTCTTATCAATGCACAACGATTGGCCGACTTGATTGCCGACAAAAAACTATCGTTCAACCAAGCGTTGGAAGTTGTACGAGCAAGTTCATTGTATACTGTTCACACACCGGTTCCTGCAGGTCACGATAGCTTTGAAGAAGGCTTGTTCAGTAAATACATGAGCGAGTTTGCAGGCAAATTGCAACTATCATGGGATGAATTTATTGATATGGGACGTGAACATCCGGGCGATCATTCTGAAAAATTCAGCATGAGTACTTTTGCATGTAATACTTGTCAGGAAGTAAACGGCGTAAGCTGGTTACACGGAAAAGTATCACAAGAGATGTTCCAACCAATATGGAAAGGATATTTCCCTGAAGAACTACACGTTAGCTATGTAACTAACGGGGTACACTTACCAACATGGACTTCGTCCGACTGGAAAGCAGTATACGAAAAATACTTCACAAAAGCTTTTTATGCCGATCAATCAAATTTAAAAATTTGGGAAGGTGTATATAAAATTCCGGATCAGGAAATTTGGGATACACGCATGGGCTTGAAAAACAAATTGGTAGATTATATCAAAGGTCAATTCCGCGAAAACTGGTTGAAAAATCAAGGTGATCCATCACGTATTGTTTCTGTTTTAGAAGCAATTAATCCGAATGCATTGATCATTGGTTTTGGACGTAGATTTGCGACTTACAAACGCGCTCATTTATTATTCACAGACTTAGAACGTCTCGAAAAAATCGTAAACGATCCGATTCATCCTGTTCAGTTCTTATTTACCGGAAAGGCTCACCCTGCCGATGGTGGTGGTCAGGGTCTGATTAAACGTATCATCGAAATCTCACGTATGCCTCAATTCCTTGGAAAAGTAATTTTCCTTGAAAACTATGACATGCGTTTGGCTAAACGTTTAATTTCAGGTGTAGATATTTGGTTAAACACTCCAACACGTCCATTGGAAGCTTCGGGTACCTCCGGAGAAAAAGCACAAATGAATGGTGTATTAAACTTCTCTGTACTTGATGGCTGGTGGTTAGAAGGTTACGTAAAAGGCGCCGGTTGGGCTTTGACAGAAAAACGTACGTATGAAAATGATTTACATCAAGACCAATTGGATGCTGCCACTATTTACAGCATGCTTGAAAACGACATTATTCCATTGTATTACGCTAAAAATACCAAAGGCTATTCACCGGAATGGATACAGGTAATCAAAAACTCAATTGCTCAAATCACTCCTCGTTTTACAACGAAGCGTATGATTGATGACTATATTGCAAAATTCTACACGAAACTATCTACTCGTTCAGCAGCTTTAAAGGCAAATGACTTTGCGAAAGCCAAAGAAATTGCAAGCTGGAAAGAAAAAGTTGCAAAAGGTTGGGATAGTATTGAAATCGTATCGGTAGAAGTACCAGACAAAATGATTCACAACCCACAGGTTGGCGAAGCGTATGACATCAACATTGTTATCGACACTAAATCTATCGAGGACAAAGGAATCGGCATTGAATTGGTTGCCACAAAACTAGGCAAAAACAATGTTGACATTTTGTACAACGTAGAAGAATTGAAGGTAATAAAAACTGAGGGTACGAAATTATACTTCAATCTTGAAAAACGATTGAACATGGCGGGCACATTCAAATATGGTTTCCGTATGTTCCCTAAAAATGAGGATTTACCTCACCGTCAGGATTTCTGTTTTGTACGTTGGATCTAGAAATCCACAAACAAATTTCAAAAAAAAGACCGTTGATTCGGTCTTTTTTTTTGAATAATACACCCATAATCTCCATAGTATTCACAAAAAAAAAAATCGCCACAACTATTTCGTTATGGCGATTTTTCTATTTTAGGAGTCAGTTCTTATTTTTCAGACAAGTAGCTTGAAATACCTTCTTGTGTTGGTTTAAGTGACTTGTCACCTTTTTTCCAGTTTGCAGGACAAACTTCGCCATATTTTTCGGTAAACTGAAGTGCATCAATAAGTCTGAGTACTTCGTCCACATTACGTCCTAATGGTAAATCATTTACCAATTGATGACGAACAACACCTTGTTTGTCAATAAGGAACAAACCACGATATGCTTTAGGTTCACCTACAAATGACTCATTTCCTTCTTCATCATACTCATCAGCACCGATAAGAACATCGTAGTTCTTTGAGATAGTTAGATTCTGATCCACAACCAAAGGATACGTTACTCCTTGAATTCCACCTTGATTTTGTGGAGTTTGAAGCCATTTCCAGTGCGAAAATTCAGAATCGGTTGAAGCACCAATCACAACCGTATCAAGAGCAGCAAACTCAGCAGCTTTGTCCTGGAAAGCTAGCAATTCAGTTGGACACACAAAAGTAAAATCTGCAGGGTAGAAAAAGAATACTACATATTTTTCACCTACAAATTGTTCCAAAGAAAAATTCTCTACAATTTCGCCGCCATTTACCACAGCCTTGCTGTTAAATACTGGCGCTTTTTTTCCTACTAATACTGACATGTTTTGTTTTATTTTAAATTGTTTGTTTTATTCTGATACAAAAATACACACAAGCACATAAGTTTCACCATAAAATGCGATAGAGTTTTTTTATATGAATATAGAAAAAACATATTCTAAAAAAGTAAAACACACAACAGCCACTTATTGTTTAAAAATCAACACACTAGCGTAAGCAGCAATTCCTTCTTTTCGCCCAACGAAGCCCATTCTCTCAGATGTTGTTGCCTTAATTGAAATCGAATCCAAGTCAACCGCCATTACCTCAGATAGACAAACCTGCATAAGTGGTATATGTGGATTAAGCTTTGGCTCTTCAGCGCACACCGTGCAATCGGCATTGCCAAACTCATACCCTTTGTCGCGAATGAGCTTCATTGTATCTCTCAATAGTATTTTACTATCTATATTTTTAAAGATTTTTGAGGTATCCGGAAAATGGTAACCAATATCACGCAGGTTGGCAGCACCCAACAAAGCATCGCACAATGCGTGGATCAATACATCGGCATCCGAGTGACCCAGCAGACCCACTGTATGCTTTATTTTTATTCCGCCTAACCATAACTCCCGCTCGTTGGCAAAAGCATGTACATCGTATCCAAAACCAATTCGTATAGCTTTCATCATTCTATAATTTTTATTCGTAATTTGTCATAAATACAAAAACGGTTGAACCAACCGAAAGGTAGTGAACAACCGTTTTTGTAAATGAGTATTTATTTTAATCGGGTAAACTATATTATCTTACAAGATTTTTCAATCCAAAAATATCAAAACCTAATGTAAATCGAAGAGTTTGATCAAGCGGATTGGTTTGAGAGGTAGAAATTACATAGGCTGCATCCAATTGGAACACGTTTAATTTAAAACCAAAACCGGCTGTAAAGTACTTACGATTACCCTTGTATTGACTTTCATTATAATAACCACCACGAACAAACAGTTGGTTATTATAAGCGTACTCAGCACCTAACGACCAGGATATCTCACGCATTTCTTCCGAAAAGCCACCCGGTGCATCACCAAAAGAATTGAAAATACCTGCAAGCGGCGACATATCGCTATAAGCTTGTAAATCTTCAGTAGTAGGGTTCAATTTCGGTGTTGGAACAAGTAGCTTATTAATATCGGTGCTCACAGATATTTTATTGTAATCATCGATGGGATAGTCGAACGAAGCACCCAAACGCATATTAGTCGGTAAAAAGCTACTCGTTACTTTTTTATCATACGATATTTTCGACCCAATATTAGAGATGTTCGCACCAAATGCTAATGTCCCCTCTGTATTTTGAAGTGTAATAGGCGTTCTGTAATACGCAGCTACATCGGCAGCCACTGCGCTACCCGGATAGATTTCCTGCTGTGCAATACCATTCCCTAAATCGGAGCGAATGTAACGAAAAGCCACAGACCCTGATAGTTTGTCCGTGAACATTAAAGAATAAGCCGCATCAACAGCTATTTCATTCGGATGTGAAGACCCCTGCGGGTAACCAAACTCATCCATCAAGGTAATATCACCCAACGAAAAATAACGAAGCGACATACTTACCGCCTGTCTTTTATCCAATTTCCAATATCCGGCCAAATATGCCAAGTCAATATCACTTACCAATTTACGCAACCACGGAGTGTACGAAATTGAAACACCGGCATCACTCTCCATAAAAACGTATTTTGCAGGATTCCAATACTGCGAGTTTATGTCCGGTGAAGTAGCAACACCAACATCACCCATACCACCACCACGGGCATCGGGAGCAATGGAAAGAGAAGGAACGGCAGTTACAATGGGATTATTTTCCTGAGCTAATACACTCATTGAAAACACGATAACAAGACTCAGAGCTAATAGTTTACTTTTCATTAGGTATAATATTTATATCCATTTTATTATAATGTACAAAAATACTTAAAGATAACGGAAAAATTTCATTTTATTGTCCAAGAATGATCATTTTATTTGTTTTAAAATACAATTCGCTGTTTGTTGTTTTAATACTGACACGGTAAAGGTACACACCTGACTTTATTTTCACACCCTTCATTGCTGATAAATCCAAACTTATGTCGTCGGTAGAAGGTTCCTCAAAACTCCAGATTTTCTTTCCAAGAATATCAAAAATTTCAACCGTTGTTTTTAAAATTGATTCCGGTCTATCATGATTTATACGAATACGTGTACTTTCCCTAAACGGATTAGGATAATTTGCGACCGAGAAAATAGTTGGGGTTAAACCTTTCACAACCTCAAAATCAATACTCGTCGTGGATGAATTATTCAATAAGTCACAGACTCTGAGGGTTAATGTATGCTTTCCATTCTCAAGTTGAGGCAACTTATATTTCACTGTACCTGCAGAATAACTATTCAGCAACGCCTGAAAATTATCATTTAGAATAAACGATTTCATGGGGTCATTATCAATTGTCAGTAATAAATCGTGCCCGATGCCACTCCCAACCGTATTAATACCATTTACATCTTTAATATCTGCAATAAAAAGAGGTGTCTCATTCACTTTATCGCCTGATACAAAATTATCGGTATTCAAATACATCAAAACTTCAGGACCTGAAGTATCGTTTATCGAATTATTAGCAGTCCCTCCTACCACAAAGTTTTCGAAGACGCCCTGTGCTTCGTAATTATGTACATCATCCCCGGCATAAAAATTCATTCTTCCGCCACCATAATTGTATTTTATATCCTTTGGCAACATAAACGAAAAAGAATATTCACCGTCTTTTACAATTGCATCTCCCGAGAATAAAATATTGGGACGATCGGAATAAGTCATCGCGCCATCACCATGATTATTTAATGTTGTGATTTGTTGAATTTTATCATAAATAACAACACGCAAACTTCCGTCAAAATCATTAATTTTATTTCCATTATCATCAACTATTAGCCCTTTAATAGTTGCAACCGACAGTGCACGCAAGGTATCATTGCCCTGAACAGTTTTATCATTTATAGTCCTAGTGATAACATTATATTTCGTAGGATAATTTAACTTCACTGCCGGATCGCCCATATAAACGTAGGACAACTTATTCATTTCGGCACCAACATTGTTTTTAGCGTATTTCAGCACATCTCCAATCCGTTGCTGCTGACCTCCTACTTTTTTAAACAAATTATCGCAAAACAGCTTGTTCAAGGTAAAATTCTGCGAAGCATAAACCGGACGGGCTGCCGACAAAATTCCAATACCTCCCCCCACCGGGTTCAGCAATACCTGCTCACCACCCGAAACACTTTTAATGTCAAATTGCAAAAAATCACAGGTTGCCCCAACAAATAATGGTAAATGCTTGCTTGACAAATCCATCACATCTGCCGTTGTCAGAATCTGTTCATTGGTCCAGGCCGAGGGGCTTGCGTGACCTGTAAAGTCAACCAAGAGCATTCCTGAACGCAACAGATTCTGAAAACGATTTTTAGCTAATGAATAAGATTCTCCACTAGCTGTGATTTCCTGAGAATAGGCATCAAGATAGATTTTACTGACCTGGAACGCTGGATAAGACCTCGTCACAGAAGCGGCCACGCTATCAGCTTGGGTCATGTGTAAAGCTGCATCACCATCATCGGCCAAAAAGCAAATCTGATTTTTCCAACTTCCTTTATCCTTATTCTGCATATAGCCAATCGTCTTATCCACAACATCATTTGCCTGGTCGACAGTTGAAACCGGGAATCGACCGATACCAATATCAAGCAAATCCGAAGGCACCTGAGTCCCCTCATTATCGCCCAACAATCCAAAATAATCATCCGTAACGTACGACAAAGTTGTAACAAATGAATTTTCAGCCTGGTAGGTCAAAATTAAATTATCACCCGAGTTGGGCAGGATTTTTCTGTTATCGAAAGAACCTCTGCCAAAAAGAAGTAGATACCTGGGCATATTGTCAGTATCATTTGCAGATATTGCTCTATCATACAACATTTTCATCATCCAACGATAGGCAGTAGCATCGGGAACTCCGGAAGAAAACTCATTGTAAACTTGCTCAGTAGTAACGACTGAAACAGTTAACTTATCAATATCTCTATGCGCCTGTGCAAGTCGCTCAGCCTGCAACAAAAAATTAGGATGAGTAAGAATAACCATATCGGACGATGCAAGAGCATGAAGATTCTGGTTAGAAACAGCACCCACAATCTCCGGTTTTGGGAATGTAGAGGCAGCTGTGACATCAATTGCCATATACCTTAGGTCTTCGTTCGCAGATTCTGTAAAAGAAACTGTACTTCCATTATTATCAGAAACAAGCTTTTTAATGTTCGTTGGATCAGTTACATCCCAAATTTGAATATTGGTTGATGCATCGGTCAATTGAAAAGAATTAAATGAATTCGTTCCTAAAAAGTCCATATTTTGAAACGGCATAACCGAACCGTTCATTTTCAGTTTGCGACGAGCATTTACTTCCAGATAATTTAGATAACCAACCGAAGTGGTCGTGGGCCGATCGTAAGTCAAATTAAAGGTTAGATTATCACTTGAAGGCGAAAAAGAATAAGTGTTAGTATTCCCCCTGGCCTGCTCGTAAAAATCAGTTGAAGATTTGGCCGATACAGGCAGTGATTTAGTTTGTTCACCATTGAGCGAAAGTGAGAAATTTGAATTCATCACTGAACTTGCTGCCACATCTAATTTGACACTCGTCGTGCTGCCGGGAACGATATTTGGAAAAGCGAACGGAATACTTATTGAAGTTACATCCGAAAATCGCTCCCCATAAAATTCTCTACCTGAACCAACTCCGGCATCGATACCAATAATATTAAGCAAGTCCTTTTCATACACTTTATAATCAAGAAACTCAGTTATTGTATTTACTTTTTGAGCTTCCGGCAAGATTTTGGCTTTATCCACAATTCTCTTTCCAACACCGGCATCTGAGCTAACAAAATAGTACCCATATTGCGAATAAGAATTCCCCTTATGAGTAAATGCAGATATACTTTTGTCATAGATCCAGCGATTAATTCCCTGAGCATAAAACAAAATATAATCGCCCGAATTGAAAATACCGTCGCTGCCTTTTTCCATCCAAATAGCAAGTTCCGGTAAATCATCCTGCTTTGGCAATGAAAAATCTTGCTCAAGCACCGCTCCACCATATCCAAAAACCCGAACATTGGCAGGATTAATTCCCATTAAGTTTAAATCCTCAAAGGTCAATTTATAAATTCCGGTATCTTTCACCTTCACCTTTACAAATTTGCCTTGCGATAAAACTGAATTGGAAGCGTAGGCATGGCGAGTAGCAGCTACAACTCTATGAGGAACGGCCGTCTTTGTCACCTGCAAGTCGAACGACATAAGTTTTTGCAGTTGCCCCTGACAATTTATAAATGGAAAAACATTGATATCAAGAAAGGAAGTTGTTGATTGATCCAAAATACTCGTCCTGACTTCGACAGTTGAAGGAACTGATGCCCCTTCAAAAAAAGCTGATTCCTGAGTGGTGAGTGGAGAAAAAACAGGATTCCGTACTTCTACAAGATACGAAAAAGCCTTGTCACATTGAAAACGTTGATTAAAATAGGGCAACCTGTCTTCTTTCGGGTATTGGGCACCCGTAAAAGAAAGAACATTAATCGAATTTGAATTTATTGTCCATTTTACAATTCCATTCCATGCAATCGAATATGAAGTTGTCAGAGCAGTTTGCGAACTCAAGGTTGTAACAAACAAGCAAAGAAATGCCAGAAGCATCGTTTTATATTTCATGGAAAATGAATTCATTTTTACGAAAGAATGAAAGATAAAGTCAGGCATTCAGTAGCAAGAAAAAAAATGTCTGAGTTTACTTCACATTAAAATCAAACATCTTTTTGTCGAAGATATAGCCCTCCAGCCGGTCACCGATAGCTACTTTTCCAACTCCAACAGGCGTACCGGTAAATAAAATATCTCCAATTTTAATGGTAAAAAAACGGCTGATATAACTAACAAGTTTACTTATGGGAAAAATCATATCTTTCGAATTGCCTTGTTGAACAGTTACACCGTTGATATCCAAACGAAAGGGAACATTTTGCACATCTCCCAATTCACTTACCGGCAAAAAATCGCCTATAACAGCCGAATTGTCAAATGCTTTTGATATTTCCCACGGTTTACCTTCAGCCTTTAGTTTTCGCTGCAAATCGCGTGCTGTAAAATCAATACCCAGACCAATTTCAGCGTAATATCTGTGCGAAAATTTTTCATCTATATTTTTACCCAACCGATTGAACCGTACAATTAATTCAGTTTCATAATGCAACTCTTCACTGAAGTCTGGAATAAAAAAAGGCTTGTTATTTTTCAACAATGCCGAATCAGGTTTCATAAAAACAATAGGATCTACAGAGGTAGAGCTATTTAATTCTTTGATATGCTCTGAATAATTTTGACCAATAGCAAATATTTTCATTTTGATGATTGTTGTTTGAGATTCGAAATTCGTTTCTTTTCATCCTCTTTAATCGCATTAAGTCTATTAAACATAACTGCTAAATGGGCATAAATAGATGTATTTTGAACAATTACATTTTCGGGCACCCGGATACGAAAAGGAGTAAAATTCCAAATAGCCTGAATTCCACCGGCAATCATTATTTCGGATACCATTTGGGCTTTATCTACCGGAACAGTGAGCACACCAATATTAATTCCTGTTTGGCGTTGAAGTTCCACGAAACGATCGAGATGATGAATCGGTACGCGGTTAATGCTTGTACCGGCCAATTCGTATTTCACGTCAAAACCGGCTACAATTTCTAATCCAAACTGTTCCAATCCATTATCATGCATCAAAGCACCACCAAGACTACCCACGCCAAACAAAAAAGCCTTATGAGAGTTGGTAAAGCCCAAAAATTCTTCGAGGATTCCAACGAGTTCCTTCACATCATACCCCACACGAGTTCGACCCGCTATGTTCACATAAGACAAATCTTTTGCAACCATAGAGGCGTCAACGGCTATATTTTTAGCAATTTGAGTGGAAGAAAGATATAGTTCACCCTCTTTAAGAACCAATTGAGCATAAGCCAGGTACCAGGGCAAACGTCTTAATGTTGGTTCGGGAACTTTAAATTGAACCGTAATATGATTATTGAACATTATGTAGGTGTGATTAATTTTAAAACTTACAAAAATAATCATTTTTTCGAAACGCTTGTCCAATACTGCAATATAAAATAATACGAATGATTTTTTTAGCCAAATCCGACATCTATTATTCAGCTAAATTGATTAACTTTGCATGTTTATTTTTAAAAAATACGAAACCCACCAACAACATCGTTATTTACTTATTATCAATATATTATGGAGTACAACTTTAGTGAAATTGAGCAGAAATGGCAGGCTAATTGGAAGAAAAACAATACCTATAAAACAGAAATTGATCAAAACAAACCCAAATTTTACGTTTTGGATATGTTTCCCTATCCTTCGGGAGCAGGTTTACATGTTGGTCATCCGCTGGGATACATTGCTTCGGACATTTTCAGCCGCTACAAACGCTTAAAAGGATTTAATGTACTTCATCCAATGGGTTATGATGCCTACGGTTTGCCGGCAGAACAATATGCTATTCAAACCGGTCAACACCCGGCAGTTACCACCAAGAAAAACATTGCGCGTTATCGTGAGCAATTGGACAAAATCGGTTTTTGCTACGATTGGAGTCGCGAAATAAGAACCTGTGAGCCAGACTATTACAAATGGACTCAATGGGCATTTATTCAAATGTTCAATCATTATTTTGATACAAAATTACAAAAAGCACAACCAATAGCTTCGTTGATAAAAGCTTTCGAAACATCGGGAACAGCCGGCATTGAGGCCTCATGCACCGAAGAAATGACTTTCACTGCCGGAGAATGGAAATCGAAAGTTGAGAAAGATCAACAAGAAGTACTACTCAACTATCGCATTGCTTATTTGGCCGATTTAAAGGTAAACTGGTGTCCTGCACTTGGAACTGTTTTGGCTAACGACGAAGTGAGCGAAGGTGTTTCCGTTCGAGGAGGACATACTGTAGAACAACGTGTTATGCGTCAGTGGAGTTTGCGCGTTTCAGCTTACGCACAACGATTGCTGGACGGTTTGGGAACTGTGGAATGGACGGAGTCATTGAAAGAAACACAAAAGAATTGGATTGGACGCTCGGAAGGAGCTGAGATGACGTTCAATATTAAAGGTCAGGATTTCAATTTTGAGGTTTTCACCACACGTGCCGACACTATTTATGGTGTAACCTTCATGGTTTTAGCGCCCGAAAGTGAATTGGTAAAACAACTGACAACAGCTGAACAAGCTACTGAGGTTGAAAATTATGTTGCAGCTACAAAAAAACGTACCGAACGTGAGCGTATTGCTGACCGCAGAGTATCGGGTGTTTTTTCCGGTTCGTACGCCATCAATCCTGTCAGCGGAACAGAAATTCCAATTTGGATCAGCGACTATGTACTGGCCGGTTATGGTACGGGCGCCATCATGGCTGTTCCTGCTCACGATAGCCGTGACTATGCTTTTGCTAAGCACTTCAGTCTACCAATTATTCCATTAATTGAAGGTTGCGATGTCAGCGAAGAAAGTTTGGATGCAAAAGAAGGCATCATGATGAATTCCGGATTTTTGAACGGACTTACTGTAAAAGAAGCTATTGCGAAAGCAAAAGAATATATTTCGGAAAAAGGAATCGGACGTGTGAAAGTAAATTTCCGCTTACGCGATGCCATTTTCAGCCGTCAACGTTACTGGGGTGAACCGTTTCCGGTTTATTACAAAGACGACATGCCTTATATGCTCGACGAAAGCCGTTTGCCGCTGGAATTGCCCGAAATAGATAAATTCCTGCCAACCGAAAAAGGCGAACCACCACTGGGCCGAGCAAAAAACTGGACAAACGAAGAAGGTTTTCCGTTGGAATTCTGCACCATGCCCGGTTTTGCAGGTTCATCGGCCTACTATTTGCGCTACATGGATCCGAAAAACGATAAAGCATTGGTTAGTACAGAAGCAAACCAATATTGGAGAAATGTGGATTTGTACATCGGTGGTACCGAACATGCTACAGGACATTTGGTTTACAGTCGTTTCTGGAACAAATTCTTATTTGATTTAGAGTTGATTTGTGAAGATGAACCATTCAAAAAACTGGTTAATCAGGGGATGATTCAGGGACGTAGTAATTTTGTGTATCGTATCAAAGACAGCAATACTTTTGTATCGCTAAATTTGAAAGATCAATATGAAACAACACAACTTCATGTGGATGTGAATATTGTTTCGAACGACGTGCTTGATATTGACAAATTCAAAAATTGGCTGCCCGACTATGCCAATGCTGAATTTATTTTGGAAGATGGAAAATATGTATGCGGTTGGGCAGTTGAGAAAATGTCAAAATCGATGTACAATGTTGTAAATCCGGATGATATCGTTGTGAGATATGGTGCTGACACGCTCCGTTTGTACGAAATGTTTCTCGGACCATTGGAACAATCAAAACCCTGGGATACCAACGGAATTGACGGTGTTCATCGATTTCTGAAACGTTTGTGGACCTTGTTCTACAAAGAGGAAAACTTTATTGTGACCGACGAAGTTCCTTCAGCCGAAGAATTGAAAATTCTGCACAAAACGATCAAAAAAATCACCTTCGATATCGAGAATTTCTCATACAACACATCTGTTTCGGCCTTTATGATTTGTGTGAATGAGCTTTTCGCTTTGAAGTGCTATAAGAAAGCTATTCTTGAGCCACTGGTAATTTTACTTGCTCCATTTGCACCACATATCTCTGAAGAATTATATCAGGCATTGGGAAATAATGAGAGTGTTTGTGATGCCACTTTCCCTATTTGCAACGAAGAGTATCTGAAAGAAACATCCGTAAAATACCCTATCTCGTTCAATGGTAAAGTGCGTTTCATGCTGGAACTTCCTGCGGATATGAGCAAAGAAGAAGTTGAAAAAACTGCTTTGGCGAACGAACAAACAATTAAACAGTTAGACGGTAATGCACCTAAGAAAATAATTGTTGTTCCCGGTAAAATTGTAAATATAGTTATATAATTTCTATACTAAAAAGGGAAATTGAATAACAACTTTATACATTTATGGGAACTCGAAATAACAACTCAAAGGGCAAAACAAACTTGAGCCATCTTCAGGGAGTCAAAGGAAATGTCAAAAAAATGGGCAAGCAAACCTGGATTGACATCCGTGAATACATATTCATCGCTTTCGGATTGTTTTTGTACGCCGGAGCCTGGAAAGCCTTTCTGCTACCCCACAAAATTACCGGTGGAGGTGCAACAGGTGTAGGCGCTTTGGTGTATTATGCAACAGGAATTCCCATTTCTATTACTTACTTTTCCATCAATGCTGTTTTATTACTTATAGCTATTCGTACAATTGGTTTGAAATTCAGCCTTCGAACAATTTATGGCGTAGCAATAATGACTTTTTTCTTTTCAGTGCTGCCTCAAGCTGTACAAGGAACATTTGTTGGGAAGGACGATAACTTTATGGCATGTGTCATTGGAGGGTTGCTTTCGGGAGTAGGTATTGGAATCGTTTTTCTGGCCAATGGTAGCTCTGGCGGAACCGATATAATTGCCAAAGTTGTAAATAAGTACAGAAACATTACATTAGGTAGAATTTTGCTTTATTGCGATGTGTTGATTATCTGCTCTTCGTACTTTCTGAAATTTGGTAGTATAGAGCGAATCGTTTATGGACTTACAGCCATGGCAATCACCACTATAGCGGTGGACATGGTTATCAATGGTGTTCGCCAATCGGTTCAGTTTTTTATTTTTTCGAAGGAATACGAGCAAATTGCCACCCGAATAAATATTGATGTGCATCGGGGCGTGACTATTTTGGATGGTATGGGTTGGTACTCTAAAGAACCTGTGAAAGTAATTACGGTAGTAGCCCGAAAAAACGAATCAATTAAAATTTTTCGCATCGTAAAAGACATCGATCCGAATGCCTTTATTTCGCAATCGTCTGCCATAGGTGTTTACGGCGAAGGTTTTGATATTATAAAAGGGAAATAAGATTCATCTTATTTCCCTTTTAAATCGTCTATATTATTTATTGATAAGCTTTCTGAAAACAGTATTCAAAACATACTAGTAACTATTTACTTGTAACTACTTCTCCCACTAATTTCAGAATTTTTTCTTCACGCAGACTAATGGTAAACATATCCATCACCCGCTGACGAGCAGCTTTTCCGGAATCCATTTTCAAAGCCTCCAGGATCCCTTTTTCCAATTCTTCTACCTTGCGTTGTTTTATAACAACACCGGTATCGCCTATTGCATCGGGGATTCCATTTATATTTGAACCTACAGGAATGCATTCCAACAACATAGCTTCACTTAGCGTGTTAGGCATTCCTTCGGTAATGGAGGCTTGCACAAACACTTTGGCTTCGTTGTATTTTTGATTTAAAATTTCCTGAGGGCAAAACGAAGGAATGATTTGAAGATTTGGAATTTGCGAGGGATGATAATTTTCTTCCGTCCAATTCAAGTAGTTAGGGTTCAGGCCAATCAATACAAATTTCAACTCAGGATTGCGTGCTGCCGCCTGAATAAACAAATCATAGCCTTTATTATAAAAGTCACCTTCCTGATGCATTGTGCCAACAGTTATGATCAGATTATCAACCTTCTGAATAGACATGGTACGTTCAAACAGCGAAGAGTCGATTCCATTATACACAATCTCAGTCCTGGTTTTTAAACCGGACACATAATGCTGAATACCATCAATATGCGGATGTTCATGATTATAGTAATGATTTTCATGATAAATCAACGATTTATGATTAGCAATGATCAAGCTGGTATTGCGTAAGGCAAATTTCACACAAAAACCACGAAACTTCTTCCGATAAACTCCTTTTTTCAACTCCGGATAACAAACCGCCTCTTGACCACCAATCAAAATAATGGATTTTTTGCCTGTGAGTTTTCCTACCAGAGCCATTATAGCTGAGTGATAGTCGGCAAACCACGAAACAAAAATAACATTGCGGCGAAATGCATTGGAAAGCAAATAGAAAAACAATTCTATTATTTTGAGCCCAAAAATTAGTTTACTATTATTTTGAAGCATCAAAAATGGTTTCACATCATATTCTTTTTCCAGAATTTGCTGGTCACCACGAATAAAAGATGAATTCGCAGGTTTTATATAAATAATGCGCGTTTTATTTCTCATATAATACATTAATTGTGAGACGATAGAGCATAAATTCCAGGAAAGAAATCCACTATCACTTTATTTTTCTAAATTGCTCACAAAAGTAACAAATCATTTCCAAAAGCTACCATATCTGTTCAATTTCCATTCATTTGTTCATTTTGTAATAAATTAAAAAACACGGATTTACAAAGCTGAGATTGAAAAAACACTTAATATAATCTACAAAACAGTCTTTAAGACATTAACTATGAAAAGATTATCGTATCTTTGATGTTCAAATTTCAACACACGATATGAAGATTTTAATCACCGGATATTCGGGATTTATTGGCAGTTATTTACAAAAGAAACTTGAAAAAACTGAGCACGAATTGATATTGGTGGACATTGCCAATGGAACGAATATTTGTGATTGGCAACAAGTTAAGCAATATGAAGGAATGGATGTCATCGTGCATCTGGCCAATTTATCATTTGTACCTGCATCGTACGAACAGCCTAAGAAATTCTACGAAACCAATTATTTGAGCACCTTGAATATGTTGGAATTGTGCCGACTGAACAATGCAAAAATGGTGTTTTTCAGTTCATATATCTACGGACATCCCCAATACCAGCCCATCGACGAAAATCATCCAACACAGGCATTCAATCCGTACGCTCAAACAAAAGTCATTTGTGAAAGCTTGTGTGAAGGTTACAACCGCGATTTTAAGGTTTCAATTACTATTTTCCGCCCATTTAATATTTACGGAACCGGTCAAAATCCGGATTTCCTGATTCCAAGTATCATTCAACAAGCTAAAACAGGTAAGATTGTAATTAAAGACGACCGTCCAAAGCGCGATTATATTCACGTGGAGGATATTGTTGATGCAATTATTACTGCCATTGAAACTGAAAACGCGGATAAGTCCATCCAAAAGTACAATTTGGGAAGTGGACTTAGCTATTCGGTAAAAGAAATTATGGACATGGTTCGTGGACTTTTCGACACAGAAATTGACTATATTTGCACCCACGAAATCCGTCCAAACGATGTGATGGATACGATTGCAGATATTTCCAAAATTCAAAATGAATTACACTGGAAACCAAGCATATCCATTTTGGAAGGACTAACAAAAATGGTTTCAGAATAAAAAACAATTCGATAAAAAATAATATACTGCTCTATTTTGGCAGCTCAGAACAAACTCATAAGCATGAAAAACATTTTAGTCACCGGAGCTGGTGGATTTATCGGCTCTCACCTTACCGAACTATTGGTAGAAAAAGGATACAACGTAAAAGCCTTTGTGCACTACAACTCGTGGAACAAATGGGGGTGGTTAGACACCAGCCTGGCCAAAAATAAAGTGGAAATTATTACCGGTGACATACGTGACTACGATTCGGTTTTTGCAGCCATGCAAGGTTGTGACTCTGTTTTTCATTTAGCAGCACTCATTGGCATACCTTACTCCTACGTATCACCTCAAGCCTATATCAAAACCAATATCGACGGCACTTACAATGTGTTGCAAGCTGCACGCCAACTTGGCATCGAAAAAGTAATGGTTACCTCTACCAGTGAAACTTATGGTACAGCACAATATGTGCCTATTGACGAGTTGCATCCAATGGTTGGACAATCACCTTACTCGGCTACCAAAATATCAGCAGATCAACTATCGATCAGCTATTTCAAATCATTCGATTTACCTGTAAAAATTGTTCGTCCGTTCAATACTTATGGTCCCCGCCAATCGGCCAGAGCCATTATACCTACTGTTATTTCACAGATTTTAAACGGACAAACAAATTTGAAACTTGGAAATTTAAGTCCGACAAGAGATTTGACTTTTGTAAAGGATACGGCTAACGGATTTTACGAAATTGCCTGTGCTGACGGACTGTTTGGTGAAATAACCAATATCGGTATGAGCGAAGAAATAACCATTGGTAATTTGGTACAACTGATTGCCGACTTAATTGGCAAAAAAGTAGAAATCATATCTGATGAGCAACGTATTCGTCCGGATAAAAGTGAAGTAGAAAGACTATTTTGTGACAACACAAAAATAATTTCAAACACCAGTTGGAAACCCTACTACACGCTTGAAAGTGGTTTAAAGGAAACCATCGAATGGATTAGCAACAACCTTTCTTATTTTAAATCAGATATTTACAATGTCTAAAAGAGCAGTAATTTTAGCCGGCGGAAAAGGCACGCGATTGAAGCCTTACACCATTAGTTTGCCAAAACCATTGGTTCCAATTGGCGATTTGCCTATTCTGGAAATAATTATCCGCAAGTTGACAAAATGTGGTTTTGATCATATCACAATCACTGTTAACCATATGGCCGAAATTATCCGTGCCTATTGCGGCGATGGCAGCAAGTGGGGAACGCACATCGATTATTCGCTGGAAGACAAGCCTTTAAGCACTATGGGACCGCTAAAACTTATCAGTGATTTGCCAGATAACTTTTTGGTAATGAATGGTGATGTATTGACAGATCTTGATTTTGAGGCATTTTACGAAGAACATGTAAATGCCGGGAACATATTCACAATTTCGGCGTATTCCAGAGACCAAAAGGTCGATTACGGTGTGCTGGAACTCGGAACTGACAATAAATTGGTAAACTTTGTTGAGAAGCCAACAACACGTTACAATGTAAGCATGGGAGTTTATATGGCTAATAAACAAATACTTGATTACATCCCTGCGAATCAATTATATGGTTTTGACCATCTTATGTTGGATTTGATTAAATTCAACCACCCTGCAACGGTAAAAATCCATGATGGTTACTGGCTCGACATTGGCAGACCGGATGATTACGAAAAAGCCTGTAACGATTTTGATGAGAATAAATTTTTGTTCTAGAACTTCATCCGAAGCAGTTTCAAAACTAATTGAAAATTAAATAACTACCTATGTCAGGGTTTACTGCAATTATCAGCAAAAAAAATACAATTCCTTCGCCCCTCACGTTTAGAGATAAAAATGTGTATGGGCAGGAAAGTCGTTTCCATACGAAATACATTGATGCTGAAAAATACCGGATAGAACATTTCACGCACAACAAGTTTGAACGTGACAAAACCATGAAGGAAGATGAGCAGTTTGTTATCGGCATTGAGGGTGTGATATTAAACCTCAGTGAACTGGCAACATCAACCCAACAAACTGATATTTATAATATTATAAAGAAGTTGTTTATCGCCAAAGGCAATGAATTTATTCATTCGTTGAAAGGTGAATTTGTTGGCTTTATCTACTCAAAAACCGACGATAAATGGGTAATCTTTGCCAATCCAACCGGCACAAAACGACTTTTCTATTTTCAAAATGAGGATTATTTCCTTTTCTCGTCCGACGTACGTGAACTGACTGACTTATGCCATAAGCTTTTGATACCCATCACACTTGACACAAACGGTGCCTATCTGATGCTGACTTACGGTTATATGCTTGAAGATACTACTTTGGTTTCGGAGATAAAACGGGTAGCTCCGGGCACAATGCTTGCTTTTGAAAAAGGCAAATTGACAGTTGCTAGCTATTTCAATTTATCTGGTATTGAAAAAACAACTGACACGAAAGAGCAGGTGATCGAAAAAATGGACGAGTTATTCTCGAAAGCTGTTCGCCTTGAGTTCGAAAAAGATAAAGAATATAATTACAAACATATTGCTACGCTCAGCGGTGGTTTGGATTCACGAATGACCGTACTGGTTGCCAACAAGTTGGGTTACAAAGAACAATTAAATTTCACCTTCTCCCAATCGAATTATTTGGATGAAATGATTCCAAAAAAAATCGCATCGGATTACGCACATGAATTTCTGTTCCAATCGCTCGACAATGGGAATTACCTGAAAGACATAGATAAAACGATTTATTACAATGATGGTTTGATTCTTTACTCCGGTTCCAGCCATGTGCTGAAATCGATAGAGAATATAAACTTCGATAAATACGGGCTCATTCATACCGGGTTGATTGGAGATGCAGTAATAGGATCGTTTCTATCACAACCCTATGTTGTAAAACCCACTATTTACTCGGGGGCTTATTCCACCAAATTGATTACCAAAATAGAACCTTATCTGCAAGCCATAATTGATAAATATCCATCTGAAGAATTGTTTAAATTCTATGGAAGAGGATTTTTAGCGGCTACCAATGGTAATTTCTATTTCGATATATTCACACAGGCAGTTACTCCTTTTCTTGATTTGGAGTTTTTGTCGTATTGCTACTCAATTCCGGATGAATGGAAGTACAAACACAAAATTTACCTGGAGTGGATTGCTAAAAAACATCCTGAGTTTGCCAAGTACCAATGGGAAAAAACAGGCGTTTCACCACTTAAATCAAACAATTACAAAAAATATTTTGATTGGAATTATTATCAACGCATGAAGTTGAAATTCTTCGACAAGCTATCGAAGAAGATGAATTCGGGTATGAACCCATTCGACAATTGGTTTGCTAAGAATCCAGATTTACAACTTACTTTCTCCAGGTATTTTGAAGAAAACATTGCGTTATTATCCGACAAACCGGACTTAAAAAAGGACTGCGAATATTTATTTGCCGAAGGCAATACGAATGAAAGGTTGCAGGTTCTTACGCTCCTTGGGGCTTTAAAACTGCATTTTACACAACAAAACAACACGAAGCAGAAGTAATGGGTGATGAATTAAAGACCAAGATGCTCAAAGCATTAACATGGGTATCGATTGACAAGTTTGGACAACAATTAGCCCAATTATTTATTGGAATTATACTGGCTCGATTATTAACTCCTCATGATTACGGATTAATTGGCGTGTTAATGATTTTCATTGCGCTGTCTTCGGTTATGATTGATGGTGGATTTGGACAAGCATTAATCAGAAAACAGGATGCAACATCTACTGATTTCAGTACAATCTTCTACCTAAACCTGTCTATTTCAGTACTACTTTACATCATCCTTTTCTTTTCGGCTCCACTCATAGCAAATTTTTTCTCTCAGCCACAATTAGTCAAAATATCGCGTGTCTTATTTCTGACCATACTATTTTACGCCATCTATTTTGTTCAGTATGTGGTGCTAAACAAAAAACTGGACTTTAAAACCCTTGCGTTAATAAACATTTCCAGCGTTGTAGTAAGTGGAACATTAGGTATCGTTTTGGCAATTAATGGTTATGGTGTATGGGCACTGGTGTGGCAACAAATTGTAAGTCAACTGATTCGTGCCATTTTATTTCCCATTTTAGTTCATTGGCGACCAATAAGACATTTTTCATTTCAAGTGATAAAAGACTTTTGGAATTTCTCCATTCATATGCTTGGATCTACCTCACTGAATGTGATTTTCAATCATATTTACACCATTTTGCTAGGACGCTTTTACCCTTTCCAACAAGTAGGATATTACACGCAGGCAAATAAATTGAACGAAACGGTAAATGCCGCTTCACAGCAAATTTTGCTGAGTGGAACCTACCCTTTATTAGTTCAAATTCAAGATGATACCGAGCGACTGACGCGTATTTTTCGCAGGCTAACAACATCTCTATCCTTACTTGTATTTCCACTGACCATCGTTCTTATTGCTATTGCTAAACCTTTAATTCTGGTTTTAATCCACGAACAATGGCTATCGTCTGTAATCCTTTTTCAATTATTGCTGGCTGCCAGTATATTCGGACCACTGTATAGTTTGAATATTAGTGTGCTCAATGCCAGAGGAGAATCGAAGAAAACATTGAGAATCGAACTGATAAAAAAAGCGCTTATTCTTATTTCTGTGGGTTTGTGTTTTCAATATGGAATAAGCAGAATGCTTATCGGACTTATCATCGCCACCTACCTTTCTTATTTCATCTCCATCGTTTACATCAGAAAGGTATTGGATTTAAAATTGCGGTCTCAATTTTCAGATATACTTCCAAATCTTGTGCTAAGTATCTTACTGGGAGGTATCACAGCCGTTTTTGCCTATCTATCAATAAGCAGTAACTTACTGTTAGTGACTGTACAAATTGCTGTCGCCGGAATTATGTATCTGCTGATGGTTCGATTTATTTACCCCGAAATCTTTTTCAATGCATTGAATTTCATCCGGGAAAAGATTGGATACGTATTGTCATTCATCAAAAAATAAACACCTCCATTTTTCTTTACTTCTTGATAATCGGGTAGATAAAACTTTTGATTATACCAAATACAGAACGTATTTTCCAGATGATTTTTTTCAATCCAAAATTCGTAATGGATTGAGTAAAATCTTTTCGGGCACCAATATAGTCACGACGAACCAACTTAAAGTTTGCTGAATGACAATAATTCACAATAAGTCTTTTTTGAAAATGGTGTTGAATCTTTGGCTCGGTAATTCCCAACGATTGAAAAAACGGTTCGTCCTGCTGACAAAGATATAGAGCCTGTTGATACACTCCCTCAATCATTTGAATGGTGTATGTTTTTGTCACCTGATTGGGTGAAACGCGCCATTTGCCAACCGGTTCATTTACAAAAGTAAATGTGCCCAGAAGCGATAATTCCTGCCAGGTGGGCAAATCAACCAATGGCAAATTAAACTTTTGAACAAAACCACCAATTTGCACTAATGCCGTTTTACGAATTAAAACGGTAAGTGCGGGTATGTAGTTAGAGAAAAGTAATTCTTTAAGTGCCGATTTTACAGGTGTATTTGTAAAAATTTTGGCTTCATATTTCAAATTTGGATACAAACCATAGTTTTCCGACAAATCAATCGAAACCCCATAGGCCTTTCCCCACGATAAAACTGCATTATCATCAGTTTCCAGAGTTTGTGTCTGTTGAGCTAATTTTTCCGGTAGCCACACATCATCACCCTCAAGAACAGCAATATATTTTCCGTTTGATTGTCCCAACGCAAAATTATAAGTTTCGGCTAAACGAAAAATACCTACATTTTTTTGTGTAAAAACCCTTATCCGTCGGTCTTGTTCTGCAAATGAATGGGCAATCTGCAAGGTATTATCCATGCTTCCATCATCCACTACTATCATTTCCCAGCTTGAGAACGTCTGCGCCTGGGCAGAGCGAATACAGTCGGCTAAGTACTTTTCGTGGTTGTAGGTAGGCGTTATAATCGAAACTAAAGGCATATTCATTGTCGGGCAGGTTTAGCTACAGTGGCAATATGTTTGTAACGGGCATCGCTTAATATTCCGAAGGTAAGATTTATAAACAATTTTTCTTTCCAACTTTTGCAAGGTCTGATACATTCATGAATAACTAATTCATAACCTTGCTCCTGATACATTCTTGCAGCACTTTTATATGTAAAAAAACGAATGTGCGTGTCGTCCAAAATACCGCCCTCTGGCTTATACCGAAAATCTTTACGCCATACTATTTCAGTGATTAGATTGTCGATGTATCTAAAATTTGGGATGGATGAAACAACCAAACCGGTATCCGACAGCAAACTCTTTACCATACGAAGTGTGTCCCAGGGCGCGTAAATATGCTCCAACACATCATTAAAAACCACGCAATCGAAATAGTTTTTAGGTAGCTCTTCAAAAAAATCATTAAAATCACCCACAAAAATACGGTCGCAAATTGCCCTTGCTTTTTCACCGGCCTCTGGGTTAATTTCCACTCCCCAGACTTCACGGTCGGACCGCTGTTTTAATGCTGAACAAAAAATTCCCGCACCACAACCAACTTCTAAAATTCTTACTGCAGTATCAGGAATATATTTAAGCATATCCAATCGGTCATTAAAATAATAACCGTTCAGATTTTTCATATTTTCGGGAGATTTTTCCATTTCTAATTATTGGTATTTAAGTAATTGATTATTTCACTAACCGCTTGCGCCGAGGCACTTCCTTTTCCGTACAAATCCATACTAAAATCTGAATGTTTTGTACTTAAAACTTCGAAAGCCGATTTCAATTTTGCCGGGTCGCTTCCCACTAAAATATTAAATCCATTGTCAACCAGCTCTACCCATTCGGTTTGTTCGCGAAGAGTGATACAATGTTTGCCAAAGAAAAAGGCTTCCTTTTGCACTCCACCACTATCGGTTATCACCATCTCACACGATTTCAATAGCATTATCATATCAAAATAACCTACCGGATCAATAAGTTTGAACTCCGGAACGATATGTTGCTGCGCCAGAATATGGCGTGTTCGTGGGTGAATAGGCACTACAACAGGAGTTTGTCGGTTTATTTCATTCAAGCCGGCAATAATATTTCGTAGATTTTCGGGCGAATCGGTATTTTCCTGACGATGAATAGTTGCCAAAATAAACAAAGGTAAGTCAATGGTTTTCAATACCGTTGATTTTTCTTCGGCTTTAGCAGCATAAAAAATAGCCGCATCCTGCATCACATCACCGTTTTTTATTATTTTAACCGGTAAATTATCAAAACCTTCGCGTTGAAGGTTTTTTACAGCTGTATCGGTTGGACAAAAAAGAACATTGGAAATGCGATCGGTCAAAATCCGGTTTATTTCCTCCGGCATTTGCATATTGAACGAACGTAGTCCGGCCTCAACATGAACAAGTGGTATGTGCAGTTTGGCTGCCGCCAATGCGCCTGCAAGTGTCGAATTAGTATCACCAAATACCAAAACAGCATCCGGTTTTTCATTAATAAGAATTTCCTCTATTCCTTCGAGCATTCGTCCGGTCATGGCACCGTGCGTTAAACCGTTAATATCGAGTTGATATGCCGGTTTTGGGATTTCCATTTCTTCGAAAAACACTTCGGACATGTTTGCATCGAAATGTTGACCGGTGTGAATAATCAACTCTTCTACACCCAACAATTTAAACTGACGGCTCAAAGTGGCTGCTTTTACGAACTGAGGTCGAGCTCCGACAATGGTTATAATTTTTTTCATTGTTTATTTATTCTAAACTGTCTTTACTTCTTTCCAAATCCATCTAACAAGCCTGCAAGTTCACCTGTGAGCGAACGACGCGAAAATCGCTCAACAGACTCCGATTGAACGCTAAGCGTACCTTTTTTATACTGGTTATAATAATTCTGAATTGCTGTCTTTGTTGCTTGCTCATCAGCAAAATCAACCATCACACCTGCTCCCGTTTCGTTCAAAACAACGGCCGCATCTCCATCAGTAGGACCAACAGCTAAGATAGGGCGTTTGGCAGCCAGGTATTCGAAAAACTTACCGGTCAGAATTCCTTTTGCATTACCGGATTGATTGATCAGCAACATCAATACTTGGGAACTATTTTGCTTGGCAATGGCTTCGGAGTGCGATAGGTAATCGATTTTCAGCAGTTGCTCCTGTAATCCATAGCTTTGAATATCTTCCAACACTGAGAAATCTACTTTTCCTACTAACTGGATTTGTAAATCTTTCTTGAAATCAATATTCTCTGCACATATTTCACTCAATACTTTCCAAACAATTCGGGGGTTTCGGGCTGCATTAAGCGTCCCGATATGCGAGATGGAAAATCTTCCATCCAATGCCAACGCACCAACCTGCACATCGGATTCGTCGTAACCGTTCGTAATCACCTGAAGTTTCTTGGGTTTCATTGGAGCAAACTCCTCTTCCATTCCACGAGAAACAACCAGAACCGTATCGGCTTTTTGAAGCACTTCTCTCTCCAGCTTATGATGAATTTTATCTGCAAGCCAAGTCAAATTCAAATCTTTATAAAAGTCGATATTTGTCCATGGATCCCGAAAATCGGCTACCCATGGCAATGAAGGAAAGTTTTTTTTCAATCCCATACCAATCAGGTGCATCGAATGCGGAGGTCCGGTGGTAATGATAGCGTCAACCGGATTTTCATTCAGATAATCGCTCAGAAAACTCACCGAAGGTTTAATCCAAAACCGGCGTGGATCAGGAATCAAAAAGTTGCCTCGAATCCAAATAGAGAGTTTATCTTTCCAGCCTTGTTTTTTATTTTCCGAAATAAAACCGGCATTGATAGCCTGATTTTTCTTTCCGGTAAGATTTCGATACACGTTATAAGGTTCCCAAATTGGAGTCTTTAGAACCGTAATATCAGCAGGAATATCTTTTTCAAATGAATGATCTATAGATGGATATTCCGGATTTTCAGGGGTATAGATAATAGGTTCCCATCCATATTGACGCAAGTATTTGGCAAATTTCACCCAACGCTGCACTCCCGCTCCACCGCTGGGAATCCAATAATATGTGATAATGAGAACTTTCTTCATACCCCTGTCCCCTAAAGGGGAATAATGATGTTATTTTATATTTTCAATTGCAGTTTTCAAGCGGGCAATTGTTTCTTCTTTTCCTAAAAGGGCAATAATATCGAACATGTGCGGTCCTTTCGGTTCACCCACTATTGATAAACGGAATGCATTCATAATGCCGCCCATGTTATATTCTTTGGCAGCAATCCATTCCTTTACAATTTCTTCGGTAGCCACCGGAGAAAAATCCTCGATAGCATCCAACAAAGTAATCAACTCTGTCATTTGCGCAGGGGTTTCAGCTTTCCAACGCTTTTGGATTGTTTTGGCATCATACTCCGTTGGTGCTACGAAAAAGAAGCTTGATTGTGCCCACAGCTCATTTACAAAATTGGCACGTTCTTTTACCAACGATACTATTTTTACCAATTTCTGAGTATCTTCAACAATGTCTTTTTCTATCAAAATACGTTGAAACATATCGGCTATTTCATCGTCCGATTTCAACTGTAGATATTTATGATTAAACCATTTACCTTTTTCATAATCGAATTTGGCACCACTTTTACTTACCCGGTCTAACGAAAACTGATCAATCAATTCTTGCATTGAAAAAATTTCCTGTTCGGTACCGGAATTCCAGCCAAGCAATGAAAGGAAGTTCACCACCGCTTCGGGGAAATAACCGGCTTCGCGGTAACCCGATGATGTTTCACCCGTTTTAGGGTCTTTCCAGTTAAGTGGAAAAACCGGGAATCCCAGTCTGTCACCGTCGCGTTTGCTTAGTTTTCCGTTACCATCAGGTTTAAGCAACAAGGGTAAGTGAGCAAATTCCGGCATCACTTCCGACCAACCCAGGTATTTGTACAACAAAACGTGCAAAGGAGCCGATGGTAACCATTCCTCACCACGAATAACATGTGAGATTTGCATCAGATAATCATCAACAACATTGGCCATGTGATAGGTTGGCAATTCGTCGGATGATTTAAACAGTACTTTATCATCAATGACCGACGAGTTGAAAACCACTTCGCCACGTATTAAATCCTGAACTTTTATTTCTTCGTTTGGTGCTATTTTTATTCTAACTACATACTGCTCTCCCGCAGCAATTCGTTGATTTACTTCATCGGCCGACAAAGTCAACGAATTAGTCATCAATCCACGCGTTGAGGCATCGTATTGAAAATTAGCAATTTCAGCTCGTTGAGCATCCAGTTGAGCAGGCGTATCAAAAGCAACATAGGCCAATCCTGCTTCCAGCAATTGATCTACATATTTACGATAAATAGCTTTACGTTCGCTCTGACGGTAGGGTGCAAATGCTCCTTCCGATGCTGCTCCTACACCTTCGTCGATGTTTATTCCTAACCATTGAAGAGCTTCAACAATATAGTCTTCGGCGCCCGGTACAAAGCGTGCCGAGTCGGTATCTTCGATGCGGAGCAACATATCGCCTCCATGTTTTTTGGCAAAAAGGTAATTGTACAAGGCAGTACGAACACCACCAATGTGTAAAGCTCCGGTTGGGCTGGGTGCAAAGCGCACTCTGACTTTTCTCATTCGATATTTTTTTTTGAAATTACTTTCTAATGATTGAAAGTAAAGATTTGAAATGGAGTGCAAAAATAGCATTTTTACGGGAATAAACCGTTTAATTTAAGAAACAAATTTTCACGGCGACTATTTACCATTAGGCCTAAGCGTTGATATTGATATGCAAGCAGGCAGAAACAACTTTCACATTTTTTTTGAAAAACGAAGCTATACAACGGGGCAAAAACTGCATCCGGCTTCACCATCTCAAACAGCAGTATTTTGTTAGTTAAGCAGAATATCTTATATTTGTAACGAATGTAAATACATAGAAATAAGCGCACTCCATTTTTGAACAATTCCGGTTAAAATACTCAAAACTAAATACAAGTACGTATGTTCGCACAAAAAGAATTTTCGCTTCGCCAGCACAGCAGAGGGTTTCATTTAATAACCGATGAGATTGTTGAGCATCTACCACTTCTGCCACGAACAGGATTATTGAATCTGTTTCTCAAACACACATCGGCTGCATTGACCATCAACGAAAATGCCGACCCTGATGTGCAAACCGACATGGGAAGTATTTTCGATCATTTGGTTCGTGAACGTGAACCGTTTTACGAACATACACTCGAAGGCAACGATGATATGCCGGCACACGCCAAATCGACCCTTGCCGGCGTAAGCCTAAACATCCCCATTAGCAACGGGCAACTGAATATGGGCATTTGGCAAGGAATTTATTTATGCGAATTTCGGAACCATGGAGGTAACCGAACAATAGTGGCAACGGTTATGGGATAAATAAGAAAGGGTGTAAATTGATCAATTTACACCCTTTCTTATTACATTATAACACTTTTCAACAATAAACGAATACAATAATTGTATTCAATAATAAATATTATTCAATACAAACTAAATATTATTGAATAAAATAAATGAATATGTAATATTTGCACTATATTTGCACAATAAAACATCAATATTATGCTACCCACCTATTGTCCGAGTTGTCAAAGTCAACTAAAGGTAAAATGTTTAAAATGTGAAAGTTGCCAAACGGAAGTTAGCGGCTTATACGATTTGCCTACATTAGCTCTTCTTTCATCCGAAAACCAGCAATTTATCCTTCGCTTTGTAATAAACAGCGGTAGCCTCAAAGAAATGGCTTCTGAATTAAAACTCAGTTATCCAACCGTGAGAAATATGCTCAATGAAATAATCAATAAAATAAAAGTGTATGAAAAGTAAAGACATTTTCAGTTTAATGGTTAATCCTTTCAGTCGCATTGCGGGTTGGCAGGCATTTGGACTTGGTTTGGCGATCGTTATAGTCACAGGATTTATCGGCACATTCAGCAATGTGGCTTTTGATGGAGTAATTGATATGCACTTAACTCAAAATCTCACATTCGTACATTCATTTAAATTTCTTGCTATTGACATAGTATGCCTTGTATTAGTCATGACTATCACAGGATTTATTATCTCTAAAGGATTCAGAATTATAGACATTTTGGGTACTATGACATTAGCAAAAGCTCCATATCTAATTTTGGCAATTGCAGGCTATTTCACTGTATCACCCGACATCAAGGAAGTAATGAAAAATCCGTTTATTGTATTTCAGTCTGTATCATTTATCATCTTAACGCTACTTTCTATTCCCGTAACTATATGGGGAATTACTTTATTTCACAACGCACTTAAAACGTCATGCGATGTAAAAGGAGGCAAATTGGTCATAGCATTTATTGTGGCTTTACTTGTTTCAGAAATAATATCTAAAACACTTATTTACAAACTAATGTAAGTAAATACAACTTGGAATAATCAAATCAAAATACACGAAATGGAATCAAAAAAATACACACAATTTGGAACATTTATCGCAATAATAATGTCAGTATTATTGGTCATAGCTGCTAGTTTACTTTTCAATCATGGATTCTCTGCCGATCAGGAAACATATCTTTACGCATTTCTTGTTTTAGTTTTTCTGGCTTGCTTACTGACTTTCTATAAACTCACCATTATTATTGATAATACAACTGTTTCATTCAAACTGGGAATCGGTCTTTTTGGTAAATCTTACCAAACATCCGAAATAAAATCGTGCAACCCTGTAAAAAACTTGTGGATTTACGGAGTAGGCATTCATATTTATAAACTTCCAAATAGCTGGTTGTATAATGTCTCCGGCTCAAAAGCCATTGAGTTGAGATTTAAAGATAGTTCTAAAGTAGTTAGAATAGGAACAAACCAACCGGATGAAGTAGTCGCAGTAATAAGAGAATTAACGGGTACGCACCCAGAAGAAATAAACAACATGCCTGAATATAAGATTCAATCTCAAATTAGAAATACCATTACATTCATAGCAGTAGTAGGGGCTATTATTTGTGGCTTTATTTATTATGAATCCAGACCTATAAAAATCAATATGAAAGAGGCCCAGTTCGAGATTACCGGAAACTATGGACTTTCTATAAATTATAGTGACATTGCCGCTATTGATACAATTAGCCAAATGCCAAATATAGAATGGAAAACAAACGGATTTGCCGCAGGAAAAGTTTGTAAAGGTTACTTCAGATTGACAGGAGTTGGAAGTGCATGCTTATTTATCGATTTCAAGGTTTCTCCCTTTGTCCGGTTGGTACTAAAAAGTGGTCAAGTTATCTATTTCAATCTAAAAGACAAACAATCGACTATTGAAGTATTTGAGAAGCTAAAAACAAAAACAAAATAACCATATATCTATTTCAACCAAATTTAGAAGTGGAAGCATGATCTGAAGTCGTGCTCCCGCTTCGTTGCGATTAGACGTTTTACTAGAAATTGATTATCTTTGCACTCCTTTAAATTTTCACCCCCTGATTATAGATTATAGATAACTGAATATATGGCAAAAGAATTGAAAGAACTTACTTCGCGCAGCGAAAACTACTCACAATGGTACAATGACCTTGTAATTAAAGCCGACCTGGCCGAAAGCTCAGCTGTGCGCGGCTGCATGGTGATAAAGCCTTATGGTTATGCTATTTGGGAAAAAATACAAGCAGAACTGGATCGCATGTTCAAAGAAACAGGTCACGTAAATGCTTATTTCCCATTGTTTATTCCTAAATCATTTTTGAGTAAAGAGGCTGAACACGTTGAAGGATTTGCTAAAGAATGTGCGGTAGTGACACACCACCGCCTGATGGCCGATCCGAATGGCAAAGGACTTATTGTTGATCCGGATGCAAAATTGGAAGAAGAACTGATTGTTCGTCCAACGTCTGAGACCATTATTTGGAACACCTACAGAGGCTGGATACAATCGTACCGTGACCTGCCTATTTTAATCAACCAATGGGCCAATGTGGTTCGTTGGGAAATGCGTACGCGCTTATTCCTTCGTACCGCTGAGTTCTTGTGGCAAGAAGGTCACACAGCACATGCCACCGAAGCCGAAGCTGTGGAAGAAGCACGCAAAATGCTCGAAGTATACGCCGATTTTTCTGAACGTTTTATGGCTGTTCCGGTGATTAAAGGAATCAAATCTGCCAACGAGCGATTTGCCGGAGCACTCGAAACCTTCTGTATCGAAGCGTTAATGCAAGACGGAAAAGCATTACAGGCAGGTACATCACACTTTTTGGGTCAAAATTTCGCCAAGGCTTTTGATGTAACTTTCATGGATAAAAGCAATAAACTAGATCACGTTTGGGCAACTTCATGGGGCGTTTCTACCCGTTTGATGGGTGCGCTTATCATGACACACTCCGACGATAACGGATTGGTATTGCCTCCAAATCTGGCTCCTTTTCAGGTAGTTATTGTACCTATCTATAAAAACGAAGAACAATTGGCAGCTATTTCAGAAAAAGTAGCTGACATTACCGCCAAACTAAAAGCATTAAACATCAGTGTGAAGTTTGACAACAACGATAACAAAAAGCCGGGTTGGAAATTTGCTGAATACGAACTCAAAGGGGTACCGGTACGTTTGGCAATGGGAGCACGCGATCTTGAAAACGGAACCGTAGAAGTTGCTCGTCGCGATACATTGACCAAAGAAACAATAGCTATCGATGGAATAGAACTGTATATTGATAAATTACTAAAAACAATTCAGGCTAATATTTTCCAAAAAGCTGTCGACTACCGTGCTTCGGTTACGCGCGACGTGAACTCGTACGACGAATTTAAGGTAGAAATTGAAAAAGGTGGATTCCTAATGTGCCATTGGGATGGAACTCCCGAAACAGAAGAACGTATCAAAGAAGAGACAAAAGCAACTATCCGATGCATCCCATTAGAGGGCGACACAACACCGGGAACATGTATGGTAACCGGTAAGCCATCGGCGCAACGTGTTATTTTTGCGCGCTCATACTAACACTCGCATAAATCCTATAGAAAGGCAATCGCAGTGCATTTCTAAAATAATTACAACAAACCCTTTTCATTATTTGGAAAGGGTTTGTTGTTTTTTTTAATCCATATCTAACAATCACAACATTTTTTAATAGTAATTCTACTACATATATTTCGACAAGCAGAAACACCCATTTTAGCAGTTTGTATCAATTTGTAATATTTATGCAACATAATATGATAATTTAGTATTACAATTAATGATTTATTTTCATTATCTTTGTATGAATATTATTGAGTTAACATATATTAATTATAATATTAGAACAAATACAAATTTTACCATAATCAAATCATACTCTCAAAATAATAAACTATGAAAAAAATACACAGATCAATCCTACCGGTTCTGGCAATTATTCTAAGCTTATTTGTAACAACTGCTGGCACCCCGATTAAACAATTCAGAGATGGAATCTATAAAGGTGAATCTCGATCAAAATACACACATGAACCCTACTGGGGACAAGTCCGGCTAAAGATTAAGAACGATAAAGTCGTATGGTTGAAATTCAAAATCGTCGACAAAGAGAAACACGAAGTATTTGGTCCAAAATACGAACGACATTTTAAATATACGCCCCGTTATATAATGCAATGTCGAAACGAACTTAAAGGAATAAAAATATACACTGAGATATTTTCTAAATGTAAAGACATAAAGCAAGTGGATGCAATTACCGGAGCCACCTGGTCGCATGATTTATTGAAATCGACTTTTTATATTACATTAGAAAAAGCAAGAACCAAATAATACAAAAACAACAATCCCCTGAAACAAATATTTATTTCAGGGGATTGTTGTTTATTTTGAGTAAGGATTAATGTCTGTGCCTACCGGCTCGCAACGATTGGGGCGAACCCTGCCACGAACAGCCGAGACAATAGATAATGGACAAATCGTAACCATCCAGCAGCTCCTCGGCATGCACAGCTACTACTTCATAGTTTTCGTTTACGGTAACAACTAAAAACTTTCCTTCCCGGTTTTTCACATGAAAACGGTGAATATCACATTGAGGACAAGGTAAATTTCTCATTCGATTCATTTTTTTTCTTCTAGAATCTCTTTGTTCAACTCCACATTTGCATCCTGCTCTTTATCCTCGGTAAGTTCAACGCTCACCACCTTATTGTCAACAAGAAATTCGGTAATAATCGCATCTTCTATCACTGTTTTTTCAATGGTCACCACATTGGTTACTTCACGCAATTTATCGTTTTCGCATCGGATAACACGTCCCGGAAATTTTTCTACCCACGACAAATTATGCGTGGCCATAATCACTGTTGTACCCGACTGGCGTATATTATACAGCAATTCGACCAATTCATTGCCTGTTTCGGGATCGAGGTTTCCTGTTGGTTCATCAGCCAAAATCATTTCAGGAGAATTCAACAAGGCACGCGCAATAACAATACGTTGTTGCTCACCACCCGAGAGCTGATGTGGCATTTTATTGCCTTTGTGAGCCATGCCCACTTGTGTCAACACATTGAGTATTTGTTCGGCAATAGCTTCTTTGTCTTTCCAACCGGTAGCTCGCAATACGAAATCGAGATTCCCATCCACCGTACGATCGGTAAGCAGCTGAAAATCCTGAAATATAATACCAATTTTGCGACGAAGAAAAGGCAAATCGTTGTTTTTAAGGGCACGTAAATCGTAACCCAGCACGCCGGCTACACCTTCCAGAATGGGCAATTCTCTATATATTGATTTCAATAAAGTGCTTTTCCCGCTTCCTACTTTTCCAATCAAATAAATAAATTCACCCGAATGTACTTCAAGTTGAACATTTTCGAGCACCAACACATCTTGTTGGCAAATGTCCACATCTACATATTTTATCAATAATTTCTTTTCCATTATTTCTACGGTAAACGGTTATCAGTAAACAGTGATCAGTTATCAGTTATCAGTCAGCAATAACTGTTTACTGATTACTAAAATTATTTGTGTCTCTTTTTCAATTCGCGTGCTAAATCATCAAGCGAATACCCTTTGGAAGTAAGCAGAACAATAAGGTGATACACCAAATCCGATGCTTCGTAAAGGAAGCCTTCTTCAGTGCCATTTACTGCTTCGATTACTGTTTCAACAGCTTCTTCACCTACTTTTTGAGCCATACGGTTCACTCCTTTTTTGAAAAGTGAAGTGGTATAAGATCCTTCCGGCATTTCTTTGAAACGAACGGCAATAAAATCCTGAAGATATTTTAGGAAAGTAATATCCGTATCGTTGTTTTCGCCCCAACAAGTATCAGTACCTGTGTGACAAACCGGACCTACCGGATGTACTTTAATCAACAAAGTATCAATATCGCAATCGGGAGTTATCGAAACTACATTTAAAAAGTTACCACTCTCCTCCCCTTTTGTCCACAAACGGTTTTTAGTCCGGCTAAAAAAAGTCACCTGACCGCTTTCTTGCGTTTTGGTCAATGCTTCTTCGTTCATATAACCTAACATCAACACCTTTGCAGTGTATTCATCTTGTATAATAGCGGGAACTAAACCTCCCATTTTATCGAAATCTATATTCATTTTACGTTCTGTTTTGTGTTATTGGCTTACAAATGACAAAAGTACAAAAAATCAGTTAGAATTACGTTGGTTAAGTAGTTAATTGGTTTCTTTTGGCTTATCGCCTCTTCAGTTTAGCAGTAATTAATTGAATACATTTAGCCGAAAGGGAAAAAACTTTACACCATTAATTCCGGTAAATAAAAAATCCTGAAAGTCATCAATCAGATTTCTTTCAGGATTTTTATATTTTCAATTTTTTCTTTATCGTGTAGCTATCTGTACATTCTCAAGCTCATCCCACAAAGAAAAACTACATCAGGATAATATTCAATTTCTGACATTCTTTATACATTTCGGCTGGCCAGATGCTTGATTGAATTTCGCCGATATGCGCTTTGCGAAGGAAGAACATACACAAACGCGACTGTCCGATACCACCACCGATAGACAATGGCAATGAACCTTCGGCCAAACGTTTATGGAAATACATATTCAATCGATCCGATTTGCCTTCCATTTCCAACTGACGCAAAAGAGCTGCTTTATCCACACGAATTCCCATCGACGAAACTTCGAAGGCCAGTTCCAACACCGGATTCCAGAAAAGGATATCTCCGTTCAGACCTGCCAAACCGTTTTCGGCCACAGTAGTCCAGTCATCATAATCAGGGGCACGTCCATCATGTTTTTGTCCATCACCAAGAGGTCCGCCAATGCCAATTACAAATACGGCTTTATGGATTCTGGTAAATTCAGTTTCTCTTTCTTTTGGAGTTAGTGTTGGATACAATTGACGAAGTTCTTCAGCATGAATGAAGGTTATTTCGGCAGGCAAACACGGTTTGATAGCCGGGAAGCTTTCAGAAACCAGGTACTCGGTACGCAAGAATGAAGCGTAGATGCTACGAACTATGCTTTTCAAAAAGTCGATAGTACGTTCTTCGGCAGTCATTACACGTTCCCAGTCCCACTGATCAACATAAAGTGAATGGAGGTTACCCAATTCTTCGTCGGCGCGGATTGCATTCATATCGGTATAAATTCCGTAACCGTTTTCAACGCCATAGGCAGCTAAGGTCAAGCGTTTCCATTTAGCCAACGAATGAACCACTTCAGCACGTGCATCGCCCATATCTTTGATAGGGAAATTCACAGCGCGCTCCACACCGTTTAAATCATCGTTGATACCGGTACCACGAAGTACAAAAAGCGGTGCAGTAACACGGCGCAGACGCAATTCAGAAGACAGATTCGACTGGAAAAACTCTTTAATTTTCGAAATACCCACCTCCGTTTGTTGAAGCGTAAGTATAGGGTCGTAATTTTGGGGTTTGAATAAATAACTCATGGTAATCGTTTTTGTGTTTTTTATTATTGTTTTTTGTTCTAGACAAAGATAATCATTTTGATTATAAATAGTGACATTAAATATCAAAATATAATCTAAAAATGCAATTTTACATATAAAATTTTCAAACAAAAAAAGTGCCTTGCTAAATTATAGCAAGGCACTTTGATTTAAAACTATGTTTCTATTTTGTTTTACGTTTGTATTCTACAAATGAGTATGGATAAAGATTTTTCTCATCAATATCAAAATCTTCGCGGCTCACTTCTTCCCATTCATCAAAGTTTATTTCGGGGAAATAAGTATCGGCAGTAAATTTGGAGTGTATCCACGTAATATAAAGTGCATCAGCTTTATCAATTGTTTGTTTATAAACCGAAGTTCCTCCAATAATAAATACCTGATCTTCGTTTTCGCACAAGTAAAATACATCTTCCAGCGAATCGGCTTCGTAATATCCCTCATTAACACCTTCGGACATTATGGATGTAAGTACAATATTCTTTCTGTTTGGAAGTGGCCCGTTTGGTAAACTTTCGAAAGTACGCTTACCCATTACAACCGTGTGGCCTGTTGTAAGTTGTCTAAAATGTTTCAAGTCTGCCGGCAAATGCCATGGTAGCTTGTTTAAGTTGCCTATAGCGTAGTTATCGGCAACAGCTGCAATAATCGAAATTTTTGACATAAGTATCTATTAATTTAAAACCAAAATAAGGTGTGATTGCAATAAAATATAAAGACTAAAAACACGTTTCAATCAAAAACTCCACAAAAGGAGCTATTGCGGTCGAAACATTTGTCTTTTTCAGACGGAATGGCAAAAATACACAAAAAAATGGATAATCAAAGATGATTATCCATTTAGCTTGCCTAATAATTTGTATTTATTATTACATAAAAATGTAATATATTGCTCATCACACCGCTACGATTCCTTTGATGTGAGGATGAGGGTTATAATTAACCAATTCGAAGTCAGAAGCCTGAAATGCAAAGATATCCTTTACGTCCGGATTGATGTTCATCGTTGGTAAATGACGGGGTTCGCGCGACAATTGCAACTGAACCTGCTCCATGTGATTTGTATAAATATGCGCATCGCCCAGCGTATGAACAAAGTCACCGGCTTTGAGACCCGTAACCTGCGCCATCATTTGCAGCAACAAGGCATACGAAGCGATATTAAACGGCACGCCCAGGAAAATATCCGCACTGCGTTGGTAGAGTTGTAGGCTCAATCGACCATCAGCTACATAAAACTGGAAGAAAGCATGACAGGGTGGTAAATTCATATTTGGTATATCCGCCACATTCCATGCACTAACAATGATACGACGCGAATCGGGATTATTCTTAATGGTATTCACCACTTCCGAAATTTGGTCAATATGTCCGCCATTATAGTCGGGCCATGAGCGCCACTGATAACCATAGATATGACCCAGATCGCCTTTTTCGTCGGCCCACTCGTTCCATATACGCACACCGTTATCATTCAGGTATTTTACATTCGTATCCCCATTCAAAAACCACAACAACTCGTGGATAATGGATTTGAGGTGCAGTTTTTTTGTGGTAAGACAAGGAAAACCCTCGTCCATATTAAAGCGCATTTGATGACCAAAGACACTTATCGTTCCTGTCCCTGTACGATCTTCTTTGCGTACGCCTTCCGCTAAAACACGGTTTAATAAGTCGGTATATTGTTTCATTTCTATAGTTAGTTGACGAGTTAATAAGAAAATGTCTGGATATTTATTTGCTTCATCCCCCAAGTTACGCTTCGGGGCATATTTATAATGTCATAGGATATTATTTATTTTTACTTCCTAACAGCAAAACTCAAGCAATTCCCAGCTATTTTTTTGTCTTTAATCTTTTGTCTTTGATCTTTTGTCTTTGATCTTTTGTCTTTGATCTTTTTTCTTTAATCTTTTGTCTTTGATCTTTTGTCTTTAATCTTTTGTCTTTGATCTTTTGTCTAGTAAAGCTTATAAGTTGTTTTCACCACTCTGAATTCGGTACGACGATTAATCTGATTGGCTTTTTCCTGTTGATCGGGAGTCAGTTTAAGCACATAGGCTTCGTCCAGTACATCGTTCACTTTCAGGAATGGATACTTCTTCGCAACAGTGGCATCTACCACCACCGGTTTATCTTCGCCATAGCCCACCAGTGTAAGTCTATCGGCAGCAATGCCGGCCGCAACCAGATAGTTGACTACCGATTTGGCTCTCTTTTCTGCTAAAATAAGATTGGCAGCATTGGTACCCACAAAGTCGGTGTGCGATGCAATCTCAATCGTTATATTCGGATTATCAGTCAACAGTTTCACCAAAGACTGTAAGTCGGTGGTGGAAGATGACGTTAAATCCCATTTACCAAACTCGTAAAAGATATTATCCATCTGGACAGGTTTGGATATGCTCGACAGTTTGAAGTCGAGATTAAAAGTCTTGCTGGCAGTAAGTCCTTGCGTAGAAAGCACCCCTTTTTGATTGAGATAACCACGCGCCGTAACCAACATCACGCATTCCATATCTTTATCCAACTTGAGACGATACGTACCGTCTTTTTTGGTCTGAACGCGGGCATTTACACCACTGTTACTTACCAGACGAACGCTGGCATCGGGAATAGCATCCCCTTTTTCGTCCACCACTTTTCCTTCGAGGATATAGGCCAGATCGGGCAATTCGAAACTCCAGATAGCATCGTATCCTTTAAAATCCGTTCTATTGGACGAAAAGAAACCTTTCTCTGCATTACCTTGGAAGGTCATCCCAAAATCATCCTCAAAAGAGTTCACCGGCGTACCCATATTGGAAACCAACCAGTTTCCATCTTTTTGCGGTTCGGCTTTAAAAATATCCAGGCCTCCAAAACCTGGTAATCCGTTGGACGAGAAGTACAGCGTACCATTTGCCCGCACAACCGGGAACATTTCATCGCCGGGCGTATTTATTTGGTCACCCATATTCTCTATATCTTTGCATTCGCCATTCAGGAGCGTTGCTTTCCATATATCTTTTCCTCCTTTTCCTTTTTTGGCATCAGAAACAAAGTAAAGCGTTTGTCCGTCGGGCGAAAAAGCAGGATGAGCTACCGAGATGGTACTATCAGCAAACACATTTAATTTTTGCGGAGTACTCCATGTTCCACCCGCGCGGTTGGAAGAATAAATCTCAACACCCACCTCTCTGTCCAGTACCTGACGGGCACAGGTGAAGTACATCACTTTGCCATCGGAGCTAAAAGAGCAGATGCCTTCATCACCATCAACAGTATTTATTTCGCCATCCAAAATATAAGGTTTCTCCCATTTGCCCGCCACATTCTTTTTGGAGATAAACAAATTGTTATTGGGCAAACCGGTAATGGTATTGTTCTTTTGCAAGATCTGCTTATTGAACTGACGCGACGAAGTAAATATCAACGCATCGCCTTCAGCTCCCAAGAAAGCAGGACTAAAATTATCGTTGTTACGTGTATTAAATAAATCGGCCTTGCGAACGGTATAGCGAGTGGCCTCGTTTTTCCATTTAGCAATTTGCTTCGAAGCATAAATACCATTTTTGGCCAGAAGACTCGCGCTGTCTTTCTTCAAATAGATGGTATAATTTTTAATAGCATCATCGTACCTTCCGGCACGTTGCAACACCTGAGCATAGCGCAAAAACACAATACTATCGGAGTACAGACTGCGAATAGCATTGGCATAGGCCTGAACGGCGCGATTATTATTTATCAACCGATTGCACTCCCCTTGCTGAAAGGCAATGCGTGCCCGCAGAGCTTTATCGCTCGAAGGTATTTTATAATACACTTTTTTGTACAAATTGCCGGCAGCAAAATACTCGCCAATGGCAAACCGTTTATCGGCATTTTTGATGCGCGACTTAAGGCTACAGCCTTGCAACAGCAAAACTGCAAACAACAAAACAAGAAATGTCGATAATTTTGTACGCATGCTTTTTCAGTTATCAGTTATCAGTTATCAGTAAACAGTCAGCAGTTATCAGTAAACAGTTTTTTTTTAGTTATCAGTAAACAGTTATCAGTAAACAGTAAGAAAGAATATGATATTGCATTTTTATTTTCAAAAACGTAGAAATTCACATCTCCGTTAGCCGACGGGGCTTAAGGTTGCCACCGTATCGTATAATGCTTCACTAAAAAACACTACATTATTTATTTCCTATTAAATACCGATTATCAGTTACTGATTACTGCTGACTGATAACTGTTGACTGTTGACTGAAGTTTAGGCTAATTCATGAATAACCAGTCCCGAACGTAATTTTGGTTCGAACCAGGTAGTTTTTGGAGGCATGATGTTTCCCGAATCGGCAATGTCGATCAGTTGTTGCATAGAAACTGCATACAGTGCCAGTGCCACACGCATTTCGCCGCTATCCACCCGTTTTTGCAACTCGCCAAGTCCACGAATGCCACCTACGAAATCGATCCGTTTGTCGCTGCGAAGATCTTTGATACCAAGCACTTCATCCAAAATAAGATTCGAAGATATGGTGACGTCCAATACGCCAATCGGGTCATTATCGTTGTACGTTCCGGCTTTGGCGGTAAGTGAGTACCAGTTGCCCGACAAATAGATGGCAAAGTTGTGCAACTTAGCAGGCTTATAAATTTCCGATCCTTTCAATTCCACATCAAAATTTACGGATAGTTTAGCCAGAAACTCTTCGTCGGTGAGGTTGTTCAAATCTTTCACCACGCGGTTGTAATCGATAATGTTCAATTGATTATCGGGGAAACAAACCGCCATAAAATAATTGTATTCTTCGTCACCGGTGTGGTTCGGGTTTTGGCGGCGTTTTTCGTCGCCCACCAAAGCAGCCGCGGCACTACGGTGATGACCATCGGCAATATAAAGCGACGGAATATCGGCAAATAACTCGGTGATACGGGCATTGGTTTCGGGGTTTTCAATCACCCAGAAATGGTGACCAAAACCGTCGCCATCAGCTACAAAGTCATAAATAGGTGCTCCTTTTATCACTTCGCTGACGATAGCATCCAATTCATCCTGATGTGGATAAGCAAAAAATACAGGTTCGATATTAGCGTTGTTTACACGCACGTGTTTCATGCGGTCTTCTTCTTTATCGCGACGGGTCAGTTCATGCTTTTTGATATTTTCATTCAAATAATCATCCACATTGGCACAAACAACCAGACCGTATTGTGTTTTTCCGTTCATGGTTTGAGCATACACGTAGTATTTCTCCACTTCGTCCTGCAGCAGCCAACCTTCGGCGCGGAATTTTGCGAAATTTTCAGCCGCTTTATTATATACTTTTTCTTCGTGCTCGTCGGTTCCCGGTTCAAAATCTATTTCGGGTTTAATGATATGGTAAAGCGACAATGCATTTCCTTCAGCTTCGGTGCGTGCTTCTTCGGAATTCAGCACATCGTACGGGCGCGAAGCCACTTTTTCTACCAGATGTTGAGGAGGACGAATGCCCTTAAAGGGTTTGATAATAGCCATGATATATACTTTTATGTGTGTTTTTCATTTTGAAGCACAAATGTACGGAAAAAGTTTTAAAAAGTGGATAGTGAAATAAACCGGAAAAAGCAAACAACCTAAATATCACCGAAGGTTTACCTAAAGCTGAATAATTCATCCCCTCAGCCCAAGTTGGGACAGCTCGCCGGAAAAAAAGTTGGGTAAATCCCAATTTGGGCTGAGCTATCAAAAAATCGTTCAAAATGACCCTTTTGGAGATTTGCTCCGGTTTAACTATATTTTTGAAACATCACGTTTTATATTTAAGCAAAAATAAAAAACGTTAATCGCCCATTATTTGCATGCAATATATTGAAAATAATATTCTATTTTTGCCTTAACCGAATACTAATACTAACTACTAAAAAACACAATTATGCATGTAAGAATTTCCCGCTTAGCATTTAAATCTCTCCGCAACAGTGAGTACACAATGTTTATCAGTCAACTGGTTGCCATTTTTTTGAAGTATGATGCAGATGCATTGCAACTCCGCAAATCGTTCGACAGGGTTGTGGCTCTGACTCCCGAATTGGACAAAATCAGGGCACAGGATTTAAGTAGCGCCTACAGTAACATGATACGCGATTTGGACGTGCAGCGCGACAATCTGTTTAGTACATTTGTTTCGATGGTAAAAACTCTCGAAAAATCGGGAATAAAATCATTGGCTCCACATGTGGAGATACTCAAACGGTTGTTGGATAAACATGGTCGCGACATTGCCGAGGCCGGTTACAGTGCCGAAACAAAACGACTCAATGATTTCTTGGTAGACATTTCCACCAATGCCAATGTGATGGCAGCCATCACAGCAACAAATCTGGCCTTATTCATCGACCAACTGCGCACAGTAAACACCGAGTTTGCATCGAAATTTATGGTGCGAGTAGAAGAAAGTTCGATGTCGGAAATAATCAACACACATACCATTCGCAGAGTATCCGACAAAACATTGGTGTCGTTCTTCGACGCTATCGAATTCTGTAGTTCGGAGTACGAAGAACTGGATTATGTGACGCCCGCTAAGGAGTTGAACGAACTGATAACCTACTATAAAACAATGTTGAAAGGTCGCGAAAGCCGCCGCATAGCCGGCAAAGACATAAGTGTAGAAGCACCGATTGATCCAAAGCCGTAATTTTATTTATCACACCTAACTTCCACCCCGCATTGTCGTTGTACAATGCGGGGTTTTTGTTTAAAAAATAATTATTTTACGAACAAAAAAGATTATATTTGTAGACTCTTAATAAACAACCGTTTTATTTCACACATACAACAATCATTCAGTTTTATGAAAAAATCAGTTGGCACATTGTCCTTCTTAATATACGTATGCATTAGCATTCTACACCCAATAGCAGCCAGTGCTAGTGAACCACAAAAAACAGACAGTATCAGAACAAATGACCCGACCGAAAAAACAATAAGCTTTGAGAAGTATAACGGTTTGGTCACATCATTTGAACAATTGATAACCGGGAAAGTACCGGGTGTTCAAGTTATAAGTAATAATGGTTCGCCAACAAGTGGTAATTCCATCAGAGTTCGTGGAGGTGGTTCTGTGTCTGGGAATAACGATCCATTAATTGTGTTGGATGGCATGCCTCTGGACACAAAAGGAATCCAAGGAAACAGGTATAACTTTAATAGCTTGATAAACCCTAATGACATCGAGACAATTACCATTTTGAAGGACGCATATCAAACTTCAGTTTATGGTACTGGATCCAACGGAGTGATACTAATAAATACCAAAAAACCGCAACCTGGGAAACTTAAGATTAATTTTTCTACTACCAATGCACTTCAAACGCCTTCCGCCCATTCTAAAGTACTTACAGCCGAACAGTATCGCAACTTCATCAACACACAAGGCTCTACCGAGCAAAAAGCATTGCTCGGATTGGAATCCACCGATTGGGACAAGGTTATTTATCAAACTGCATTTGCTACCGATAATCACATTAGCATCAGCGCTGAACCAATAAAAAACGTACCAATAACTGCATCAATTGGTTATTTGAATCAGGACGGTATTTTAAAAACGGACAATACCAACCGGTTGACAGCAAATCTAAATGTCCGTCCAAGTTTTTTCAACAATTACCTACAATTGGGAATACACTTGATGGGAACAGCTAACAATAATAGATTTGCTGACACCGAAGCAATTTCTTCTGCGCAGAAATTCAATCCTACACTCGCCGTATTTTCAAAAAATTCAAACTATAGTGGATTCAACGAACCATACAATGGATTTCTTCTCAACCCGCTGGGAATATTGAAACAAAGAAAAAACACCAGTAATGTAACCAGACGGCTGACGGACATTGATATTCGATACCGACTTCATTTTTTGCCCGACATAACTGCTAGCCTACACTTCGGTTCAGATGTTTCGACAGGTGATGGTTCAGAAATAAAGCTGGGCTTTATAACCAGCTATTTTGAACATCATTCCCGAGGTTATCTCAATGCCAATCTCAATTACAAGAAGTTCATACCTGTTATGAAATGTAGTTTGCTAGCAGTAGTTGGTTACGAAAGTATTACAAATAAAGATTCTGTTTATTCCGGTTTCACAAATGGTGATGATCTGAGAGGATATTCTTACACAACTCACGAGGGTCCAAATCAGACATCATCATATGGCATGATTAGATTAGATTTCGATTCAAAATATTGGCTATCGGGGTCATTGCGCCGTGAAGGAAGCGTAATCTTCGGCTCTGACATTCGCTCTATAATATTACCGGCATATAGTATTGGGTACAATTTATTGGGCAATGAAAATCTGAGATGGAATAAAGCCATTAATTATTTGCAACTTATTGCCGGGTATGGGATGACTTATCAGTCCGGTAGAATTTCGAACAATGAGTTAGGATATTATACAGGATATTCGCAATACAAACAACCAACTGATATTTTTTATTATGGATGGGAAACTTCCAAAATGTATAACCTGGAAATAAAATTCGGATTACTTAAAAACCGAATTAATACAAGCGTAAACTATTATATTAGCAATACGAACATCTCAGTTCCTACTATGCTCATTGTAACCACGTCCCAATCAAATATCATAAACACAGGAAACAGTTCAAAACATGGTATTGAGTTTTCGGTAAACGCAACACCCATTAGTACCAAAAATCTGCACTGGACTATAAACCTCAACTTTGATTATACGAAAACTAAATGGTTAGATTTTGGAACATCAGGAAATCAATCAAGTGAGCTAATTAGCCTATTTGAGGACAGGATAAAAATAACACAAGCCGGCTATCAACCCAAAATGTTTTTTGTAATGAAACAAATTTATGACACTAGTGGGAAACCGTTAGAGGGTTTATACGAAGACATTAATGGAGATGCCCAGATAAATTGGAGTGATCAAATCAGGTTTCATTCCTATGCACCCGATATGCTGTTCAATTTTGGGACTCAAATAAATTACAAAAAATGGAGTGCCGGGTGCTTGTTCAGAGCAAGTATAGGGAATTATGTATATAATGCGATCAATGCTTATAATGAACACGCTGCAGATCTGAACGCAAACATCATTTTCAACAAACCCTCCGACTACTTGCATACCGGATTCAAAGCCGTTCAAAGCCAATCAAGTTATTTTGTAGAAAACGCCTCGTTCTTGAAATTAGATAATGTCACACTTGGATATAATGTTGGCGAAATTGCAAAAGGTGTAAATTTAAAAGTTGGAGCCACAGTGCAGAATGTATTTACAATGACCAAATACAAAGGTGTTGATCCTGAGATTTCCAATGGGATAGATTATGGTCTTTACCCACGTCCACGTGTATTTTCAATGACTGTAAATCTTGACTTCTAAACTCCGGAATATCACACCTAACTTCCACCCCGCATTGTCGTTGTACAATGCGGGTTTTTTGTTTAATCATCGAAAGCACAAAATTCTTCAATAAGTTTTCATAAATTTGCAGCGCACTAAGTACTAGTCAGAATAGAATGTCGTATTTATCATAAAGAATAGAACCTGCCTACCGCAGGCACAATGTCATTAAGTTAAGCATTTTTTTGTATTTGACCTCTCCCTAAATCCCTCTCCCGAGGAGAGGGACTTGGATTACAACTGTTTTCGATCAACTTTTCATACAAAAATTACAGACCGTAGTAATTTAGCTCCCTCTCCTCGGGAGAGGGCTGGGGAGAGGTCTTAACTTAATGACATTGACCGTAGGCAGGTTCTATTCTTCTATTTATTTTAATTTGATTCTGGTTCATTATATATTTTCTAATACCTATTTCCAAAACAATTTTTATTTATGCCTATCCTAAAAAACAGGTTCAAAAACCTGTTCAACTATTTACACAGCATTAAACACATCCTTTTCCTCGTGGGCTTCTGCACTATCGGTCTATTGTCGTACGGGCAACAAGAAGGGTACCGCGAATTCGACAATGTATACCTTGGATCGGATGCATCGGTAGTAAATTGTTTTGTGCAGGACAAGCAAGGTTTGATATGGATGGGTACCGACAAAGGACTGTTTAGCTACAACGGCTATACGATGCAACGCCACATTTTTCCGTTCACCGAAAGTAAAAATCCATCCAACACCCGGATAAACTGCGGCATATTGCTGGACGACCTTCATCTTATTTTGGGTTTCGACAACGGTATTCGGATATACAACCTGGAAACAAATAGCTACGAAGAAACACCTATCACGTTTCCCAAGGATATCCGCTCGCTGGTATTGGTGGGTGACCGATTGTGGATAGGATCGTTGAACGGCTTATATCAATACAACACAAAGACCCACCAACTTAGCACCGTCAACGCCGGACTACCCCACCACACTATTTATTCTATTCTGAAATCGAAACAAAATACTTTATTTGTTGGCACCTATAACGGGCTATGTTATCTTAGTCCCGGTGCAACGCGCTTTCAGAAAATTGACCTGCCTGTTCAATCGTTCAAAAATAGTTTACTGGTCAACTCATTATTGGAAGACCCCACGAGGAATTGCATCTGGATAGGTGCTGAAGGGTATTTGTTCAGATATACTCCGGCAACTAAGTCGGTAGAACGGATTGGTGAATTTACGGGCAACTCGGTTAAGTCATTGGCACTGGATCAACATCAGAACCTGCTGCTGGGAACCGACAACGGGCTGTACCTCTACAACAAAGAGCAACACGTCCTCAAGCACATCGTCCACGACTCACGCTATGGAAAATCATTGACTAACAATATTATCTGGAGCATATTTATCGACCGACAAAAAAATGCATGGTTCGGGACAGATTATGGTGTTTCGTTATCCAAACAAAACAAAACCTATCGCTACACACCCATATCTCAAATCACAGGAATTGGTGATGGAAATCAGATGCAATCCATCTTCAGAGATTCACGTCACAACTTTTGGTATGGTGGAAACAACGGTCTGATATTTACGTCCGCAGACACGAAAACCTGCATTTGGTACAAGTTGGGCGATGCCCGTTATCCTATTTCGCACAACCGTATCCGCTGTATTTACGAGGATAGGAATCAGAATCTTTGGGTAGCTACCGACGGCAGTATCAATCGTTACGATTACGCCACCCGCCAGTTTATCCATTACAATATAGTGGATAGCACCCGAACCCGCAATGCCAACTGGGCGTACAGCCTGTTCGAAGATAACAAAGGCCGTTTGTGGATAGCCACTTGTCTGGGAGGCATCTTTGTGGTAGATAAGGCCAAACTGATGAATACAAAGTCCGGCTTTTATATTGCCGAACAAAACTTTTATAAGAAAGCGGGCAAAAACGGACTATCGGATAATTTTATCAATAGCGTTTTGCCCGACTTGCAAGGTAATGTATGGGCATTGACCTATAACAACGGCATCAATAAAATAAACACGCAAACTGGAATCGTCAGCAAGTTTCCGGTAGTGTCCGACACGAAAAATCAGACAAACGGAAATGCCAATTGTCTTATTGGCGATAAAGAGGGCAATGTGTGGGTAGGCTTTTTTGGTGGGTTAACCAGAATTAATCCACGCACCAACCAAATGCAGTTTATTGAATACGATGGATTCAAGAACACGCGTATCAACCTGCTAACCGAAGAAAACAATCATATCTGGGTGACTACTTCCGATGGAATTTTTGCGTTGGATAAAAACACTCTGAAAATACGTTATGTAAAGGTGGCCAACAAACCTTTTACATCGGCTTTCTACGATGCATTCCGCAGGGAGATGTACCTGGGATGCGTAGATGGGTTGGTGGTATTTTCGCCCTCCATTATCAACCAAAAGAGCAGCACTACTCCATTAGTGCTAACAGCTTTGTATGTCAACGATCGGTTGTTTCAGCCGGGATCGGACTACAAAGGAAAAAGTATACGGTATGCCAATAAACTGGCACTGCCCTACAACCAGAACAACCTGAGTTTCGAATTTTCGGATCTGAGTTTCTCGCAGGAAGAGGATAACAAATATGTTTATCAATTGAAAGGCGTGGACACCGAATGGCGCACCGTAAAACCGGGTTCCAACCGCATATCGTACAATAACCTGGCACCCGGCACCTATACGCTAACCATCGGGCAGCTAAATCCCGAAGACGAAACGCCGCTTTCGTCGCTCGATTTTCAATTAAAAATTCAACCTCCATGGTATTATAGCATCTGGGCCAAAATGGTTTATGCGCTCTTCATCATCAGCCTGCTGCTTTGGGTATTCAATTATTACCGGGAGAAACACCTTACTAAAATTGAGCGCATTGAAAAAGAAAAATCGCTGGAATTATCGAACCTGAAAATTGATTTCTTCACCAATGTTTCGCACGAGTTTAAAACGCCACTCAGCCTTATCATTGCTCCCATCAGTAAATTGATGTCTGAGACAAAGAATCCGATGCTAAACAAACAGCTGACGCTGATTCATCAAAATGCACTCCGCCTCAATGCGCTGATTCAACAGGTTATCGGGTTCGAACGATTTGACGGATCGCCTAATTCTACGCTCATACTTTCGAATGTGGAGTTTGTTGAGTTTGCCCGCAGCATCTTTTCGGTGTACGAAGATGTTTTTCAGACTAAGAAAATAACGCCGGTATTCGCCACCAACATTGAATCGGTATTGGTAAACATCGACGTACTGAAAATGGAGTCGGTGCTGAATAATCTGATATCAAATGCCTATAAGTTTTCGAACGAGGGTGGAAGTGTTACGCTCGATATTCATTATTCGGAAGAAGACAATGGGAAACTGCTTATCAACATTAGCGATACGGGCATTGGTATTCCGGCTGAGGATGTACCGTTTGTGTTCGACCGCTTTTTCCAGTCGCGCAAAACATCCAACGACAAAGTGGGATCGGGCATTGGACTGTACCTGGTGAAAAACTATGTGGAACTGCACAATGGATCCATCCAAATAGCATCGGAAGAAAATAAAGGCACTAGCATTAGCCTTCAATTGCCGGTGGTGGAGACACAACCCATCAGAAACATACTGCAGGATGAGAATACGGAGGATAGTGTTGAATCAATAGAGAACAGCAACAAACCCTTGATATTAATAGTGGAAGATAATATTGAAGTTTGCTATTTTATTGTTCAAGCGCTTGCCAATAACTACCAATGTGTGGTGGCTCACAATGGCAAAACAGGACTGACAGAAGCCCTCAATAAAAAGCCGCAACTCATTATTTCGGACGTAATGATGCCGGTAATGAATGGACTGGACATGTGTCGTCAGTTGCGAAAGAACAAAGAGCTTGCGCTCGTTCCCATTATCATGCTTACGGCTAAAGACGACAAGCTCACCGAGGAAAAAAGTATAGAACTGGGCGTGAATGCTTTTGTGGCAAAACCGTTCGACACCAACCTGCTGAGCTTGCGCATCAAACAGCTATTGGAAGTAAAACAAGGACTGGAAAATAAACACCGACTGGAAGTATTATCGACGCCAAAAGAAATTGAGGCCGAATCGTGGGATGAAAAACTACTTGCCGACATTACCAAAATCATTGAAGACAGAGTGTCCGACTCCGACCTCAATGTAAATAGTCTGAGCGAAATTTCGGGTATCAGCACCAAGCAGATTTACCGAAAAATAAAACAACTCACCGGGCTCACTCCGGTAGATTACATCCGCTCCATCCGAATGAAAAAAGCCGCTATGCTGCTGGCCCAACAAAAATTCTCGGTAGCAGAAGTGATGTATTTGGTCGGTTTCTCTAACTACTCTTATTTCTCCAAATGCTTTCAGGCAAAGTACGACAAAACGCCGAAGCAGTTTATGGAGAATTAAATCCAATTATATTCGGGGCGCGACTTGAAGTCGCGCCCCGAATATAATTCTACGTCGCACAACACCCATTCTCCTCTTACACCTTTACACTTTACACTCTTACACTTTACCCCCTTAAACCTCTTCACCTTACACTTCAAAATTGTCCATTTTGTTGTGCTCTTTGTCCTATTTGTGCTTTCCGCCCCCCTCCTATTTCGCTTAATTTGCAGCGCATAAATCTACAGTTGGAAAGTCACAAAGCAATTCTGTCACTACAACTGTGGTTTCACACCTTCAATAATATTAATCTAGTATTATATCATGAGAAAAACCAGTTATCAAGTAAATCTTAGCCATCTTCGAATGGCAGTAGTGATTGTAATCGTGCTGTGTGCTCCGGGGTTGCTCGGCACATCGTCGCTTTCGGCTCAGCAACAAAAGAGTCAGACCGGCACCCAGAAAAGGGTTACCGGAGTAGTAAAAGATGAACTCGGCACACCCATGCCCGGAGTCAATATTAAGGTAGTCGGGACTTCAACCGTTACCGTTACCAGCGTTGATGGTAATTATACCATCGCCGTTCCGGGCGAGAATGCTCAATTGGAGTACACATTTATTGGCTATGATTCTCAAAGAATCACTGCCGAAAAAAATCAACTCAACGTTCAACTTCAACCTTCCGACAGAAAACTGAGCGAAGTGATTGTGGTGGGTTACGGTACTCAGCGCAAAAAAGATTTGACCGGTTCTATTGCCAGCGTAGGCAGCAAGGATTTTAACCCCGGCGTTTCGGGCAGCCCTACCGACCTTATCAACGGGAAAGTAGCCGGAGTGCAAATCATGTCCAACAGTGGTTCTCCAAGTTCGGGTAGCTCTATCCGCATCCGTGGTGGGGCTTCATTAAATGCCAGTAACGATCCGTTGATTGTAATTGACGGTGTGCCTCTCGAAAATGGGGGTATCAGCGGAAATGGTAATAACTTCTTAAGCTTATTGAATCCTAATGACATTGAGAACATCAGCATTTTGAAAGATGCTTCCTCTACCGCTATCTATGGTTCCAGAGCTTCCAACGGAGTAATGATGATAACCACCAAAAAAGGAAATCTGGATAAATTAAAGTTCAATTTCAGTTCATCTTTCTCGCTTCAACAAAAAACGCGTACTGCGGATATGCTCTCACCGCAACAATTTCGCGATCTTATTAACGAGAAAGGGTCAGATGCTCAAAAAGCATTGTTGGGAAGTGCCAACACAAACTGGAACGATCAGATATTTCAAACAGCTATCGGCAACGACAATAACTTTAGTGTGTCGGGCGGTATAGCCAAAAAAGTTCCTTTCAGAGCTTCATTTGGGTATATGAATCAGGACGGAATTCTGAAAACCGATAATGTAAAACGTATGTCGGGAAGCTTCGTGATTACTCCTTCGTTTTTCGATAATCATTTGAAAGTGAATTTCAACGTAAAAGGGTCTATCAACGATAACCAATTTGCCAATACTACTGCCATTTGGACAGCTGCTGCATTCAATCCTACCCAGCCGATTTATTCGGGCAATACCAACTTTGGAGGATATTACGAGACCATCGACAATGCAGGTTTACCGGTAGTAAAAGCGAACCTTAATCCACTTGGGTTATTGACACAAGAAAACAACACAAGTACGGTAAAAAGAAGTATCAGTAATTTAGATCTGGATTACAAACTTCATTTTTTACCGGAGCTTAAAGCGCACGTTACACTTGGATATGACTATGCTAAAGGTAACGGTAGCGTTTATATCCCCGAATCGGCAGCTTCTAATTTTAAGACCGGTGGACGTAACTCCGTTTATTCTCAAACAAAATCGAATAAATTATTTACGGCCTACCTGAATTATGTAAAGGACTTTGAACCGATAAAAAGTCGATTGGATCTGACTGTTGGTCATGATTATCAAAACTGGCTGGCAGAAACGCCACAATATACTGATTTGAATGTAGCCGGTGATGTTCAATCAATAGCTGCCGCCGACTATCAACGTCACGTGTTACTATCCTACTATGCCCGTATGAATTATTCGTTCGACAGCAGATACCTGTTGACAGCAACTGTTCGTCGTGATGGAACTTCACGCTATAGCCCGGAGAATCGTTGGGGAACATTCCCATCACTTGCCTTTGCATGGAGAGCAAAAGAAGAAAGTTTTCTGAAAGATTTCAAACCTTTATCGGATTTGAAAGTTCGTCTTGGATACGGTGTTACCGGACAACAAGAAGGTATCAGTAATTATTCTTATTTGCCTGTATATGTACTGGGAAATGAGTATGCGCAATACAAACTGGGAAATACGTATTACAACACCTATCGTCCGGCATCTTATTTCAGCAACCTGAAGTGGGAAACTACTACGGCTTACAATGCCGGTATTGATTTTGGATTCTTTGACAACAGAATTTCGGGAAGCGTAGACTATTATACCCGCAAAACAAAAGACTTATTGGCCTATGTGCCTTTAGCAGCAGGTGCTAACTTTAGCGATGCCGGTACTACCAACGTAGGAAATGTAAAAAGCAATGGTGTTGAGTTTTCGATAAATGCTATACCTGTAAAAACAAAAGACTTTACATGGAACGTAGGCTTTAACGCAACCTATCAAAAAGTTCAAATCACCAATTTATCGATGGTAAAAGGAACTAGCTCTATTGGTTCTTTTGTAGGTCCATCGGTAGGTGGAAGAGGATTGCAAATAATGACCGAAGGATATGCACCATACATGTTTTATGTAAACAAACAAGTGTATGACAGCAACGGAAAACCCATCGAAGGAATGTATGCCGACCTGAACAAAGATGGCGTGGTGAACGATAAAGATTTATATCGCTACCACTCTCCAATGCCCGATTTTATACTTGGATTTAATTCGCAATTCAGCTATAAAAAATGGACAGCAGGATTTAGCATGCGTGCCAGCATTGGAAACTATGTGTACAACAACATGAAAGCAAATCAGGGATCGATGGAAACATTGCAATATAATTCGTATGAACTGATTAATCTTTCTTCAGATTATCTGAAAACAGGGTTCACTACCCGTCAGTTCTACTCAGACTACTTTGTTGAGAATGCCTCCTACCTCAAAATGGATAATATCACATTGGGATATAACGTAGGTAAAATCATGAAAGGCGTTAATCTACGCATCGGTGCATTGGTTCAAAATGTATTTACCATTACCAAGTATTCAGGGGTAGATCCTGAAGTACCAAGCGGTTTCGACAGTCAGTTTTATCCAAGACCAAGAACAATTTCAATGAACTTAAATCTTGATTTTTAATCAACAAGAAACATTAGTAAGATGAAAAACAAACAATATATATACATATTAATGATGGTAATCAGCTTTGGGCTTTTTACGTCATGTACCGATGATCTGAATCAGACACCTGTAGCTCAAGTGACTTCGGCTTCGGTTTACGCTAATGCAGCAAATTATAAATCCGTTATGGCCAAAGCGTATGCTTCACTGGCTATTGCCGGACAAGAAAAAGGAGATGGTAATACCGACTTAGGTGGTAAAACCAGCAACGGATATTTGCGTATCTATTTCAACCTGCAAGAACTACCTACCGACGAAGCTATTTATACATGGGCCGGTGGTGATGCATTGACTAAGGTTCAATATATCAAATGGGATGCTACCGACGAATGGGTTTCGGGCATGTACTACCGCATTTATTATACTGTAGCATTGTGTAACGAGTTTTTGCGAAATGCTACTGATGATAAAATAGCCAAATTCAGTGCTACAGAAATAGCTGATATCAAATCTTATCGTGCCGAAGTGAGATTCCTGAGAGCATTGGTTTATTCTCATGCCTTGGATATGTTCGGCAATGTGCCTTTTGTAACCGAAAGCGATCCTGTAGGAGCATTCTTCCCTCCACGCAAAACAAGAGCCGAATTGTTTACTTATGTAGAATCTGAACTGAAAGCTATTTCGGAAGAATTACCACTTCCAAAAGCCAACGAGTACGGAAGAGCAAGCAGAGCGGCTTCATGGTCTTTGTTGGCAAAACTATATTTGAATGCAAAAGTATATACAGGAACAGACAGAAATACCGATTGTATTACATATGCCGCTAAAGTAATTGGCGGTGGATATTCATTGGAGCCGGCTTACAAAAATCTATTCAATGCCGATAATGACAAACGTACCAACGAAATTATTTTCCCTATTGAAGCTGATGGACAACATACCACTACCTGGGGTAGCACTACATACCTGGTTTGTGGTCCAATTGTAGGTTCGATGGTGGCCAGCGATTATGGTGTACAAACAGGTTGGGGAAGTATCCGTACCCGCAAGCAATTTGTAAATCAGTTTGCCGATATTACCGGAGCAACCGATAAAAGAGCTTCATTCTATACCAACGGACAAACGCTGGACATTCTTGATCCCAGTCTTAAAACAGATGGATATGCTATCGTAAAATTCACCAATAAAACAGATGCAGGTGCAAACGGCTCTAACTATGCCGATGGTTTAGTAGATACTGATTTCCCAATGATTCGTTTAGCCGATGTGTACCTAATGTATGCCGAAGCTGTGGTAAGAGGCGGTTCAGGCGGCAACATTGGAACGGCAGTGAATTATGTCAATCTTATTCGCAACCGCGCTTATGGTAACGCCAGTGGAAATATTGCTCAGAGCGATTTAACCCTCGATTTCTTATTAGCCGAAAGGGGCAGAGAGTTATACTGGGAATGTACCCGCAGAACTGATTTAATCCGTTTCGGGAAGTTCACCGGTTCAAGTTATGTGTGGCAATGGAAAGGTGGCGTAAAAGATGGAATGACCGTGGATGAAAAATATAATCTCTTCCCTATTCCTGCTGCCGACTTAGCTGCTAACCCTAATTTAATCCAAAACGAAGGTTTTAATAATTAATCGTTATTGAATTACTCAAACACAAAATAAAATATGAAAACAATTCATCAATATATACTCTGCTTACTAATTCCGTTATTCTTTGCGTCGTGCAACAATGATGGTGACATAGTAACTTTAGCTGATGCACAAAATGCGGCGCTAACTACTTCGGTTAGTGCAGTGGCGCTGTCAAAATCAACCGGCGAAAATGTAATATTAGCTTTAAACTGGGAAATACCTGCTCTTTCTATCAATGATACAGCAAAATACGGACTTTCGGCTACTGCCAGAACAAATACGCTGCAGTTTGACACATTGCAAACTTTCACTAACCCGAAAGAATCGCTTGAAGCCGGCGTTTCTAAATCGTTCACCAGCGCTACTCTCAATGCATTTGTGTTGAGTATGGGATTAAAAACAGGTATCGCTAAAACGATTTATGTTCGTTTAAAATCGAGCATAGGAGCAAATGTTGAGGCTTTGTATAGTAACGTAGTTACATGTTCAGTTACACCTTACGATGTTATATCGTATTTATACATGCCCGGCGATCCAAGTGGAGGTTGGTCAAATTACACAACCAAATTATGTTCCCGCTCAAGTAATGGACAATACGAAGGATATGTAAAAGCAGCAATTTGGGAGAATTTCAAATTCATGAGCGAGTCCGATGGAACAGGCATCACCTACGGATCATCTGCAACACTGGGTCTTAGCGCGTTGGATGCCTCGGCAGCACAATGGAATATTTGGTTCGATGAAGGTGGTTATTTCCTTGTGAAAGCCAATACCAACACGTTGACATGGAGTAAAACAGCTATCATCGCGTTCAATATAAGTGGCGATTTCAACGGTTGGAGCACCACAGCTAATCCAATGACTTACGACACAACAACCAAACGTTGGACGGCAACCTGCAATTTCCAACCGGGTGAATGGGGCAATAGCTTCCAGATTATTGCTAACAATGCTTGGGATATCGTTTACGGCAGCAGTGCTGCTAATGGTGAACTCAAAGCCGGAGAAAAAATCAATGTTACGTCGGCAGGCACTCATACTGTAACCATGGATTTAAGCAATCCGTTGAAATATACATATACAATACAATAACCCATTTGCTCCGGTTTGTATACTTGCAAATCAAAGCATCAATAATTTACAAAATGATATTAGTTGTTTAGTTAACGACTGCTCCGCAAGAGTCTCTGCAAAAATTCCAACCAGAATTGGAATCTTTGCAGAGAAAACTCCTGCGGAGTTATCATTTTGTTTCAAGGAAAACTTCATTAGGAAAAATAGATTAATTGAACGTATCAATTTGATAATTAAACAAAATATGTATCTTTGGAGGATCATTCTCACATTAGATATATCATCTCTCAAAAGCTCTTTATCCTATACCTTGGTCTAACAATTATTTTTTGTAAAAACATACTAAATACTAACTTCAGATGAAACTACACATTAAAAAAATCATTTTATTTTCGATAGCTTTGATTTTTATAAGTGTTCTGCATAGCTGTAAAGCTGTTGCACCAAGCACTGCTAGTAAAACACCCGCATTCGCCAAAGGTGCTGACATTAGCTGGCTTCCTCAAATGGAAGCAACCGGCTACAAATTTCTGAACGAAAAAGGCGTAGAGGAAGATTGTTTCAAGATTTTGAAAGATCGCGGTATCAACTCCATCAGACTCCGCACATGGGTAAACCCGTCGGATGACAGAAGCACCGGACATTGCAGCAAAGAAGAAACCGTGGCAATGGCGCTCAGAGCTAAAAAATACGGAATGCGGGTGATGATAAATTTTCATTACAGCGACACCTGGGCCGATCCTTCGAAACAGGCAAAACCAAAAGCATGGGTTGGTCTTAACTTCGAACAGCTAAAACAGGCCTTGTACGATTATACGTTTGATGTAATGACTGCCCTCAAAACGGCCGGCGTCACTCCTGAATGGGTACAGGTAGGCAACGAAACACCAAGTGGAATGGTTTATCCCGAAGGAAGTACCGACAACTGGGCACAACTGGCTCAGTTAATCAACAAAGGATATGACGCGATTAAAGCTGTTTCGCCAACTTCGAAAGTAATTCTACATGTAGATCAGGGTAATAACAGCGAGCGCTTCCGTTGGTGGTTTGATGCCGCCAAAGCCAATGGTGCTAAATACGATATTATCGGACTATCCTACTATCCTTTCTGGCTCGAAGGAAATCCGGATTACACATTATCCATAAATGACTTAGGAAATAATATGAACGATATGGCTTCGCGCTACGGCAAAGAAGTAATGGTAGTAGAAGTGGGTGGCGAAGATACAAAAGTGCAAAACACCTACGATATGCTGACAGCTGTTATCAAAAAAACAAAAGAAGTTCCAAACGGGAAAGGGCTTGGAGTGTTTTACTGGGAACCACAAGGGGCCAGAAGTTGGAGCCACTACAGCCTCAGCGCATGGGGAGATGATGGAAAACCTTCAAAAGCACTGGATGCATTTAAATAATTTTGCCTAAAGACAAATGAATATGAAAACACCTTTTTTTAAAATATCCTTGGTAGCATTAGGTTTTGCTATTCTTGGAATTAGTTCGGGTTGTAAACAAACCAACCCGATTGAAGATCCAAAAGACACAACTGTTATTATTCCTACCGACAATTTGGCCAAAGGAGCTGATGTTAGTTGGCTTACGCAAATGGAAGCCGGTGGAAAGAAATTTTATAACGCTGCCGGCACCGAAATGGAATGCATGGCATTGCTAAAAAGCCTGGGCATGAACACCATCCGTTTACGCGTATGGGTAAACCCTGCCGATAATTGGAACAATACCGCCGATGTACTGGTAAAAGCCAAACGAGCAAAAAATTTGGGTATGCGCATTATGATTGACTTTCATTACAGCGATACATGGGCCGATCCTTCGAAGCAAACCAAACCGGCTGCATGGGCAAATATGAGTTTTGCTGATTTGAAAACAGCTGTTGCCACTCACACCACCGAAGTACTCAATACTTTGAAAACAAACAGCATTACACCCGAATGGGTACAAGTGGGCAACGAAACCAGCGACGGTATGCTTTGGAACGATGGAAAAGCATCGGTCAGCATGAAAAACTATGCCGACCTTACCAATGCGGGTTACGATGCGGTAAAAGCCGTTTTCCCTACTTCAAAAGTGATTGTGCATTTAAACAATGGGCAAAACAATGCTACTTTCCGTTGGTTGTTCGACGGATTAAAGAATAATGGAGGAAAGTGGGATGTCATCGGTATGTCGGTATATCCGGCTTGGTTTACACCCGCTAACGACTGGGCAACCTGCAATAGTCAGGTTCTTGCCAATATGAACGACATGGTGGCACGTTACGGTAGTGAAGTGATGATAGTAGAATGCGGCATGAGTTGGGATAGTCCGAGCGCAAGCAAAAGTTTTTTGACGGATCTTATTGCAAAAACAAGAAGCGTTACCGGCAAAAAAGGATTGGGCGTTCTTTACTGGGAACCGGAATGCTACAATAACTGGCAATCCTACTCATTAGGAGCATTTGATAATTCCGGCAAACCGACAGCCGCGCTGGATGCATTTAAATAATTACCACTTCAAGAAGAATATATACACTACATGAGACAATTGATGAAACGGAGAATTTATTTTTATTTAGCATTGCCATTTCTATTAATAAGTGCAGCAGGTGCTCAAAACCGTCAGCAAGTGGTTTTCAACGCTAACTGGCAATTTTGCAATCAGGAAGATATTGCCCCCACTGAGACCAAACTACCCATTCAGGCCGATTATGTATTTACCCAATGGCAAACGGTAACCCTGCCACATACTGCTAAAGTTGAACCTCAGGTAGTAGTAAAACCATGGGTTGGCGTTAGTTGGTATAAAAAAGACTTTAAACCAAGTTCGGAGTGGAAAAACAAACGGGTTTTTATTGAATTCGAAGCGGTGATGCAACAAGCGGAAGTTTGGTTGAATGGTAAATCTATCGCCAAACATACGGGTGGATATTTACCTTTTACCATCGATATCAGCAACGAGATTATTTACGGAAAACAAAACAGAATAGTTGTAAAAGCCGACAATCAGGATAATGCGGACGTTCCTCCTGGAAAACCAATAATGAATCTGGACTTCTGCTATTTCAGTGGCATTTACCGCAATGTTTCACTCATTATTACGAACCCTTTGCATATAACTGATGCCGTGAAAGCAAATCAACCGGCTTCAGGCGGTGTGCATGTATGGTTTCCGGAAATATCTACACAACTTGCCAAAGTAGCTGTATCAACACATGTGCGCAATGACTCTGATGCACCAAAAGAATTTGAATTAAGCTACATCGTTTTCGACAAAACCGGTTCTACTGTTGAGCTAAAATCGTCGCAAAGAGTAACACTCGCAGCTCAGTCGGAAAAGATCATTCTTGAAACCCTGCAAGTACAAACGCCCGATCTTTGGCATCCAAATCATCCAAGTTTATACACGCTTCGCGTAGGTATTATCGAAAACAAAGCAATAATTGATGTTGTAAGCACCAAAATAGGCATTCGGAAATTCGAAATCACCGACAGCAAATTCCTGATCAACGGTGAACCCTTTTTATTGGTAGGAACAAATCGACATCAGGAATATCCTTACATAGGCAATGCATTATCCGACAACGCACAATACCGCGACGCAGTAAAAATAAAAGAAGCGGGATTCAATATTGTTCGTTTGTCGCATTATCCGCAGTCACCGGCCTTTATGAATGCTTGCGACGAGCTGGGAATTCTTACCATTGCCGCCATTCCGGGTTGGCAGTTTGTTGGCAAAGAAGCCTTTATGCAACATTCGTATCAGGATGCCCGCGAACTAATTCGTCGCGACAGAAACCATGCTAGCGTGGCCATGTGGGAATTATCGTTGAACGAATCGCCTATGCCCGACAACTTTATGAAAAAGATGACCGAGATAGCCAAAGAAGAATCTCCCGAATCGAAACTGATGACCTGTGGCTGGATTGATAAATACTACGATGTGTACATTCCTGCACGTCAACATGCTAAAGCTCCGAATTACTGGAAAAAATATGAAGGCAAAATACCTTTATTTACCGGGGAATATGGCGACTGGGAATATTTTGCACAAGATGCAGGTTTGAATCAAGCCGGATACGCGGGATTGAAAAGTGATGAGCGCACAAGTAGACAATTGCGCGGCGACGGCGAAAAACGCATGTTGCAACAAGCGTATAACTTTCAGGAAGCGCACAACGACAATTTAATCAATCCACATCTGGGTGATGCCAATTGGTTGATGTTCGATTACAATCGCGGCTACTCGCCCGACATTGAATCATCGGGTATAATGGATATTTTCCGCTTGCCTAAATTCGCCTACTATTTCTATCGTAGTCAGGATAAACCGGCCAGTGGTACGAGTTTGTACGACTCTACTCCTACCGTCAAAATTGTATCGCACTGGAACGCAACTTCCGATTTCCGTAATGTAAAAGTTTACTCCAATTGCGAGGAAATAGCACTTTATCTGAATGACAAACTTGTAGAGAAAAAGAAGCCCCAACGGAATATTCTTTCTGAACAATTACCTTATCCTCCATTTATCTTTGACACCAAACAATTCGAAGCCGGACAACTAAAAGCAATTGGTTATATCGATGGAAAAGAAGTAAAACAGGACATTGTAACTACCTCGGGCGAATCGGTGTATATTAAACTTTCGTACGACAAAAGCGGAAAAGCGCTGAAAGCCGATGGTGCTGATGCCGTATTTGTTTATGCCACTGTGTGTGATGCTAAAGGTAATCCGGTACCCGAATCGAATGCTGCAATACAATTTACGCTAAAAGGAAATGGTAAATTGATAGGTGAGAATCCGATCAAAGCCGAAGCCGGGATTGCTACTATTCTCCTTCAGGCAGGTAATAAAGCCGGAACGATAATCATTCAGGCAACAAATGCAACATTAAAATCCGGGCAACTTAAAATTGTTCCGGTAAAATAGAATAAATTCTATTTTCAATCTTTTTTATTTATAGCAGTTCGGGATAATTCGAAAGAATTAAACCGAACTGTTTCTTAAATTTTAATCACATCGAACCAATCTCTGAGTGAATTGTTTCATTGTCAAAAATAAACCTACGATGAAGAATTTTAAAACAATCGAACAAATTATTGCGCCACCTGCTCCTCACATGGTAGGTGACGGATTTCGTGTCAATAATTTTTTTCCGGGTACTAAATACATCGGATTAAAACGCATGAGTCCGTTCTTTTTGCTGGACTATGCTGCAAAAGTTGATTATCCGCCAACCGATACGCCACGTGGCGTTGGGGTACATCCTCATCGTGGGTTCGAAACTGTAACCATTGCTTACAAAGGCAAAGTGGCACATCACGACAGTGCCGGGAATAGTGGCGTGATTGGCGAAGGCGATGTGCAATGGATGACAGCTGCTTCGGGGATACTACACAAAGAATACCACGAAAAAGAATGGAGCAAGACCGGCGGCACTTTTCAAATGGTACAGTTATGGGTAAACCTCCCGTCTAAACATAAAATGAGCCCACCCAAATACCAGGGCTTGGGACATGAAACATTCGGACAATACATGTTACCCAACGATCTTGGTGTGTTGGAAGTGATAGCCGGTGATTACTATGGAGTAAAAGGCCCGGCTTCAACATTTACACCCATCGAAATGTATAATGTGCGTATAAAAAAAGGGGCGAACGTCAATTTTTCTTTACCCGAAGACTACAATACCGGCTTTATGGTTATCGAAGGCACCGTCATTCTAAACAACAAAACAGTGCATGCCAACCATTTTGTTCTATTTGCAAACAAAGGAACGGACATTATTCTGGAAGCCCCCGAAGATGCTATCGTATTAGTACTTAGTGGCAAACCTATCGACGAGCCATTAGTCCCTTACGGCCCATTTCTGATGAATTACAAGGAAGAAATTATGCAGGCCTACGAGGATTTAAACAACGGTAAGTTTGGACATCTGGAAGATTAATAAACTATTTTTCATCCTAAATAAATACGAATATTTCAAATGCTCAGCTATTGGAATATTCGTATTTTTATTCTAAATTTGTCGAAAAAAAAAATAAAATATGTCCGTATCTTCTTCATCCCGCCTCCATGTTGTTGATGCCTTGCGGGGCTTTGCCATCGTATCTATACTTTTATTGCACAATATAGAACATTTCGACTTCTATTTTACCCCTCCAAACCTACCGGCATGGATGGTAACTTTGGACAAAGGAATATGGGACACCTTGTTTTTTATGTTTGGAGGGAAGTCCTACGCTATTTTTGCGTTACTCTTCGGTCTCACCTTTTTCATCCAATTCAATAACCAAGCGCAGAAAGGAAAAGACTTCCGCGGACGGTTTGCGTGGCGCATGGTTTTATTAGCAATTTTTGGGATTATCAACTCCTGCTTCTTCGAAGGTGACATACTCTTCATCTACGCTATCATTGGCTTCTCGCTTATTCCGGTTGCCAAACTGAGCAACAAAGCCGTATTAATTACAGCCATCATTCTAATGCTGCAACCCTACGAATGGTATAACTTTGTGGTTGGACTTTTTCATCCTCACACCGTTATGGAAAACCCTGTTTCGTGGCAGTATTTTGGAAAAATGGGCGAATACATCACCGGCGAATCCTTTTGGGCCACAGTTTATGGTAATCTCACGAACGGAAAAATAGGTGTACTGAACTGGACGTGGGAAAACGGACGTGTATTCCAAACAGCATCGCTATTTATGCTGGGCATGCTGGCCGGAAGGAAAAAAGTTTTCGTATTGTCCAACGACAGCAAATTATTCTGGTTCAAAGTATTGATGTTTGCCGTCATTGCTTTTATTCCTTTTTACATAACTAAAAATGGTCTGGGGCATTGGATTAGCAGCGAAGCAGTTCGCCGACCACTCATCACCATTTTCACCTCTTGGTCCAACCTTGCATTTATGTTCATACTGGTAGCTTGTTTTGTACTGCTTTTCCAACAGTTAAGTAGTTCTAAAAGAAGCCTTAATTTATTCTCACCATTTGGGCGAATGAGTTTAACAAATTACATCATGCAATCCATTCTGGGTTCTTGCATTTATTATGGTTTTGGACTTGGGTTATACAAATACACCGGAGCTTCCTACTCTATTCTTATCGGTATTGCGTTGGCCATTTTCCAATGGGCGTTCTGTTATTTATGGCTTGCAAAACACAAGCAAGGTCCACTTGAATCGTTGTGGCATAAAGCTACCTGGTTTCATTCAAAATAGCATTTCAATTCTGCATAAAATCGATCACAAATAGTGCCACATTTGTATTTATATGCATTTAAATTACTGTTATTCGTAATTTAGAGAAGCAACATGCATATTATTGGAATATTTTCTGCTTTCTTACAAATTGTATTGAACATTTTACAAAATCATTTGTTTAAAATCAAAGAAAAGTACTTTGAGAACGCCTATCAAAGTTATTTTTCATTACATTTGCAATTGAAATAGTTACAATTTGATTAAAAATACAGAAATATGGTTTTTGATGAACAAATGATTCAGCGTGTCTACGCTTCCTTCCCCGAGAAAATAAGTCAAATAAAGAACAAACTTCAGCGTCCACTCACCCTTACCGAGAAGATTCTATACGTTCACCTGGCAATCGATGAACCTATCGACAATTACAGCAGAGCGGTGGATTATGTCAACTTTTCGCCCGATCGTGTGGCCATGCAGGATGCAACGGCGCAGATGGCCTTGCTGCAGTTGATGAATTCGGGCAGACAAACAGTAGCGGTACCCTCCACCGTGCATTGCGATCACTTAATTCAGGCGCACATTGAAGCCAAAACCGACTTAAAAACGGCCAACGAGACCAACCGCGAAGTGTATGATTTCTTGAGTGCTGTATCGAATAAATTTGGTATCGGCTTTTGGAAACCGGGTGCTGGTATTATTCATCAGGTTGTATTCGAAAACTACGCTTTCCCGGGTGGAATGATGATTGGCACCGACTCACACACTGTAAATGCAGGTGGTATGGGTATGATTGCCATTGGAGTTGGGGGTGCCGATGCTGTGGATGTTATGGCCGGAATGCCATGGGAGCTTAAAATGCCAAAAATCATTGGCGTAAAACTTACCGGAAAACTTTCGGGCTGGGCTTCTCCCAAAGATGTAATTCTGAAACTGGCAGGAATTCTTACTGTAAAAGGCGGAACAAATGCCATCATTGAGTATTTTGGCGAAGGAACAACCTCATTGTCAGCCACAGGAAAAGGAACCATTTGTAATATGGGTGCCGAGGTTGGTGCTACCACTTCTTTGTTTCCCTTCGACGAAAAATCAGCTGACTATCTCAATGCAACCGGACGTAGTTCAATAGCCAGTGCTGCAAAAAATATAATCGAACATCTTCAGGCCGATGCCGAAGTCATTGCCGAACCTGGAAGATATTATGACCGACTCATTGAAATAAATCTAAGTGAACTGGAACCTTACATAAATGGTCCGTTTACGCCCGATTTAGCTTATCCTATCTCAGAATTTGGCAAAGCAGTAAAAGATAAAGGCTATCCACAAAAAATGGAAGTCGGACTGATTGGCTCGTGTACCAACTCATCATACGAGGATTTGACCCGTGCTGCATCAGTTGTAAAAAATGCAAAAGAAGACGGACTGAAAGTTCAGGCGCAATTTATTATTAATCCGGGTTCGGAGCAAGTGCGCTATACTGCCGAACGCGATGGCGTCCTGGCTGAATTTGAATCGGTTGGCGGCATCGTTATGGCAAATGCCTGCGGACCTTGTATCGGACAGTGGAAACGCGAAACTGACAACCCCGAACGTGCAAACTCCATCATTACCTCGTTCAACCGTAACTTCGCCAAACGTGCCGATGGCAATCCAAACACTCACACCTTTATCGGTTCTCCCGAAGTGGTAGCAGCGTTGACCATTGCCGGTGATTTGTGTTTCAACCCATTGACCGATTCATTGATAAATGAAAAAGGCGAGAGCGTGAAATTGCAAGAGCCAACAGGCTTTGAGTTGCCTGCAAAAGGTTATGCAGTGGAAGATGCAGGCTATATCGCTCCGGTTGCCGATGGAAGCAAGGTGGACGTAAACATCAGCACTGATTCAAAACGGTTACAAATTCTTCAACCTTTCGCACCGTGGGATGGCAATGACTATAAAGCCTTACCTTTACTCATCAAAACAAAAGGAAAATGTACCACCGACCATATCTCGATGGCCGGACCATGGTTGAAATTCCGTGGACATATCGACAATATTTCCGACAATATGCTAATTGGTGCAGTGAATGCATTCAACGACAAAACAAACACCGTACTCGACGCTCAAACCGGAGAATATCTGACAGTACCCGGACTGGCTCGTAAATACAAAGCACAGCAAATTGGCTCAGTGGTGGTAGCGGAAGAAAACTATGGCGAAGGTTCGAGTCGTGAACACGCTGCCATGGAACCCCGATTCCTGAACGTAAAAGCCATTTTGGTAAAGTCATTTGCCCGTATTCACGAAACGAACTTAAAGAAACAAGGCATGTTGGCATTGACTTTTGCCGATAAAAATGATTATGACAAAGTTCGGGAAGATGATAAAATCAACATCCTCGGGTTGACAAATTTTTCACCAAGTGTAAGTCTTTTTGTAGAGCTACTTCATAACGATGGAACCGCCGATAAATTTGAGGTGATTCACACCTATAATCAGGTTCAAATCGACTGGTTTAAAGCCGGAAGTGCATTAAATGCAATGAATAAATAAAAGTCAAAAAAATAAATTTTCATTTACAAAACAAAAAGACCAATCGCTGTGTTAAACAAGAAACGGATCAATACAAAAAATATAAAATCTAAGTTCATGGAAAAAGATTATTTAATTTACAAATTATCGGAAACGATTAAAACCACCAGCCGGATCGACAAAGAATTGTTTACACAATTCAATGTAAAACGTGGACTAAGAAACGAGGATCACTCGGGGGTACTCGTTGGATTAACAAAGGTAGGTGATGTTGTTGGATACGAAAAACTACCGGAAGGTGGTTTAAAAGCTGTTCCCGGCAAATTGATTTACAGAGGCATAGATGTTGAAGATTTAGTTCATGGATTTCAGGCAGAGCACCGCTTGGGCTTCGAAGAAACTGCTTTCTTACTCCTTTCTGGCTACCAACCGGATGCAGAAGAGCTAAAAGCGTTCTCTAAACTATTAGTAGAAGGAATGGCGTTGGCTCAAAAAGCAACCATGAATATCATTGATCTCGAAGGTCAGGACATTATGAATATTCTGTCACGTAGTGTACTGGAAATGTATACATTCGACTCCAATCCGGATGATATTACCCGCGACAATCTGATTCGCCAATCGATAGATTTGATTGCAAAATTCCCAACTATCGTTGCGTATGCATTCAATATTCTTCGCCATAGTCAACAAGGTCGCTCGTTGCACATTCGTCACCCGAAAGAAGATATGTCTTATGCAGAAAACTTCCTGTATATGATGAAAGGCCCGGGCAATTACACCGAATTGGATGTAAAAATTCTTGACTTAACGTTGATTCTGCATGCCGACCATGGTGGTGGTAATAACTCTACATTTACTGTGCGTGTAGTTAGCTCTACTCAAACAGATACCTATTCTGCTATTGCTGCAGGTATTGGTTCACTGAAAGGACCTTTACACGGGGGTGCAAATATAAAAGTGGTACAAATGTTCGAACATTTGAAAACAGCTATCAAGGACTGGACGAATGTAAAGGAAATCGATGCTTACCTGAAAAAAATGCTGAACAAAGAAGCCTACAATAAGAGTGGCTTAATTTATGGTATCGGCCATGCGGTTTATACCGTTTCTGATCCACGGGCACTTTTATTGAAAGAAATGGCACGTGCCATGGCTATTGAAAAAGGGCTTGAAAAAGAATTTGCGTTCTTAGAATTGCTTGACGAACGTTCAGTGAATGCATTTATGACATTTAAAGGAGAAGGTATCAACAAACAAGTTTGTACGAATGTTGATTTCTATTCAGGATTTGTGTACGAAGCTATCGGTCTGCCAAGCGAAATTTTCACGCCAATGTTCGCTATGTCACGTGTAGCAGGTTGGACAGCTCACCGTATTGAAGAACTGAACTTTGCCAGCAAACGAATTATCCGTCCGGCATACAAAAACGTTGGCGAGCGCAAAACATTTATTCCATTGAAAGACAGATAAAAACAGGTCTATGATTAAAGGTCTAAAGTCAAAGGACAAAAGTCCACAGTCTTTAGACCTTTGAATTATGCTAAAACTATAAATCCATCCAGAAAGCAATTGAATATTTAAATAAGTCTAATAATCAGGAATCAAAGTCTTATACTTTTGACCTTTGACTTTAGACTCAAGACTATATTACATGAAAGAAAAAATAAAAGTATCAAACCCCGTCGTTGAACTTGACGGAGATGAAATGACCCGTATCATTTGGGCATTTATCAAAGAACAACTTATCCTTCCTTATCTGGATTTGGATATCAAGTATTATGATTTAAGTATCGAGAATCGCGACCTTACAAACGATCAGGTAACGATTGATTCGGCAAATGCTATCAACAAATACAATGTTGGTATCAAATGTGCCACTATTACTCCAGACGAAGCCCGTGTAGAAGAATTCGGGTTGAAAAAAATGTGGAAATCGCCCAATGGTACCATTCGTAACATTATTGGTGGTACGGTATTCCGCGAGCCGATCGTAATGAGTAATGTACCGCGTTATGTTCAGGGTTGGACAAAACCAATCGTCATTGGGCGTCACGCCTTTGGCGATCAGTACAAAGCTACCGACACGGTAATTAAAGGCAAAGGAACGCTTAAAATGACCTTTACCAACGAAGCAGGCGAGACAAAAGAGTGGGAAGTATACAACTTCGAAGGCGATGGCGTAGCAATGACCATGTACAACACCGACGATTCAATCTATGGCTTTGCACGGTCATCTTTTCAGGTAGCGTTAGAAAAACAATGGCCATTGTATCTTTCAACAAAAAACACGATTCTGAAAGCTTACGATGGACGCTTCAAGGATATTTTTCAGGAAGTATACGAAAAAGAATTTGAAGCTGAATTCAAAAAAGCAGGCATCACTTACGAGCATCGTTTGATTGACGATATGGTAGCATCGTGTATGAAGTGGAACGGTGGATTTGTGTGGGCTTGCAAAAACTATGATGGCGACGTTCAATCGGATACTGTAGCGCAAGGCTTTGGTTCGTTAGGATTAATGTCGTCGGTACTTGTTACCCCCGATGGAAAAACGGTGGAAGCAGAAGCCGCTCATGGAACTGTGACCCGTCACTACCGTCAACATCAACAAGGGAAATCAACTTCAACGAACCCCATTGCTTCCATCTTTGCATGGACACGTGGATTGATGCACAGAGCCAAGCTAGACGATAACGCCGCATTGCTGAACTTCTGCGAAAAGCTGGAGCTTGTATGTATCGAAACAGTGGAAGCAGGAGAAATGACCAAAGATTTAGCTGTATTGATTCACGGCGAAAGTGTTACTAGCGATAACTACCTCAGCACCGAAGGTTTCTTAGCTGCCTTGAAACGCAATTTAGATGCAAAGTTAGGATAAAAAGTCCATTTGATTTAGAATAGAATAGAGCTGCAAAAATCCTTTTGCAGCTCTATTTATTTTTCGGAATATCAGTTAATAGTCAAATTTTATTGACATAAAAAAAAAGCAACCCTTTCGAGTTGCTTTATATTCAAATTTAAGTAATCGTACTATCGTTCGGATTAACCTAAAAAGCTTTTCAATAATTTACTTTTAGCATTCGGTCTCAATTTGCGAATGGCTTTTTCCTTGATTTGACGTACACGCTCACGTGTTAAACCAAATTCGTCTCCAATTTCCTCAAGCGTCATTTCCGGAATACCAAGTCCAAAGAATTTCTTTACGATATCTCGTTCTCTATCCGACAAGGTAAAAATCAAAACGCGTTCAATTTCTTTAGACAGTGATTCGTTAATCAAGGCACGGTCAGCGTTGGGAGAATCATCATTGATCATTACATCCAACAAACTGTTATCTTCCCCTTCAACAAACGGTGCATCCACAGAAATATGGCGACCCGAAACTTTCATTGTATCGGCAATTTTCTCAACTGGAATATCCAATACGTCGGCTAACTCTTCTGGTGAAGGGCGACGTTCGTTTTCTTGCTCGAATTTTGAGAAAGCTTTGTTGATCTTATTTAACGAACCAACCTGATTCAATGGTAAACGTACAATACGAGATTGCTCTGCCAACGCTTGCAAAATAGATTGACGGATCCACCATACGGCATAAGAAATAAACTTAAATCCACGTGTTTCATCAAATTTTTCGGCAGCTTTTATCAATCCAAGATTTCCTTCATTAATTAAGTCGGGAAGACTTAGCCCTTGGTTTTGGTACTGTTTAGCTACCGACACAACGAAACGTAAGTTAGCTCGTGTAAGTTTTTCTAACGCAATCCTATCACCTGCACGTATCCGTTGAGCCAATTCAACTTCTTCTTCTACAGTAATAAGGTCCTCACGTCCAATCTCTTGCAAATACTTATCAAGAGAAGCACTTTCACGATTCGTGATCGATTTGGTAATTTTTAATTGTCTCATTTAATGAATCAAAATTAGCTTGCAAAAGTACTTATTTTTTTCGACTTGTCAAAGCGAAAAATCTAAAATCTTCCACATCGTTTATTTCTACACCTAACAAATTAGAGTTTAGTAAGCTTTAAATAGAATCATTGCACATTGAAATAGTATTTCATATAACAATTAGTATCATCAGACTCTGCTTCTACAAAAAAAATGCCATTCTAATTGAGCTGTTTTCTAATACTAACGCTTTATATTTCAAATTGTTTTGCTTTGTTGATAACAATTAAAAAAATATGACAAACTCAGTTAGATTGAGTTTGTCATATTATCGAAACAACGAGCTAAATTGATATTAATCAGCTAAATCGATTGCAAAATAAGCCACTTTACCATTTGCGTATATGCCGGCAACGTACAGTACTTTCTCTTTTTCACCATTATTAATAGCGGCATCCAGCACCGACTGAATTTCATCCACCGATTTTACAGGCTGATTATTAAGTTTCAGAATAATAAAGCCCGGTTTAATTCCTGCTTCAGCGAGTTTTCCTTTTGAAATGGATTTTATTTCAACACCATATTCCAACTGGTATTTATCTCTTGTTTTTTCATCTACCGGTTCAAAAACGGCGCCTAACACTTCAGTGCTGGCTTGCGAAGTAACCACAGAGGTATTCCCTTGTCTGTTCTTCAAAACTACATTTAGTTTCTGCACTGTGTTATTGCGCAACACCTCAATTGTAATTTTATCGGATGGACGATAGCGAGCAATCTGTTCTTGCAATTCGGCCGCTGATTTCACTACCACACCGTTCACATTATTGATAACATCACCTTCTTTCACTCCTGCAATTTTGGCTGCACTTTGGTCAAGAACTCTGCCCACGTAGGCACCATCCAATGTTTTCAGGTTCTTCTCTTTAGCCAGTTTGTCATTTATACTGCTAATTTCAACTCCCAAAACAGCTCGTTGTACCACTCCAAATTGCTTAATGTCTGTGACTACTTTTTGTACAATGCTTACCGGAACAGCAAATGAATAACCGGCATAAGAGCCAGTTTGAGAAGCAATGGCAGTATTTATCCCTACCAGTTCACCGTGTGTATTCACCAATGCACCACCGCTATTACCCGGATTCACCGCAGCATCAGTTTGGATAAACGATTCTATTTTCATTTGCGTATTCAAAATATCGATATCACGCGCCTTCGCACTCACGATACCTGCAGTAACAGTTGACGTAAGGTTGAATGGATTTCCAACAGCCAACACCCATTCTCCAACTTTCAATTCATCCGAATTACCAAATACAATTACCGGCAAATCTTTTGCATCTATTTTTATCAGGGCAATATCGGTGTTTGGATCGGCACCAACGAGCTTAGCCTTAAAAGTACGCTTGTCGTTGAGTGTTACTTCAATTTCGGACGACTTATCAATCACATGATTATTGGTTACAATATAACCATCATTGCTGATAATCACGCCCGAACCCGCACCTTCTTGCATAGGCACATCTTTGGGTTGTTGCTGACGGCGCTGTTGAGGTCCAAAGAAATATTCAAAAAGAGGATCATTGCCAAAACCACCATACGACATTTGAGCCATTGGAGTTTTTACTTTTACGTGAACTACTGCATGAATAGATAGTTCTGCAGCGATAGTGAAATCGGTTTCAATGCCCTTGCTTGCATTTGCAAACCGGGCATACGACGCAGGGACTTTGGCATTATTAAAACCATTATCGTCCTCTTGTCTGTTGGCAATGTAATTTGTAGTCAAATTAGTAGCTACACTTACGGCTACGACTAAACCGAAAAAGCCGAGCATTCTCATTCGTTTTGATAGGTTCATTTTTCTTTGTTTTTAGGGTTTATCACTTAGTTGATTATTATCTGTTTGAAATTATTTTTCGATGCGAAAATAATCAAAACTTATACCTAAAAGTCAATGGTAGCGCGTTTTTTGAAATTTATTAACGAGTCTTTTTATTCGATTAACGAGCATTAACGAGTCGCAATATATTTGTAAAAAGTTGCAATTAAAACGAAAAAAAAGCCACCCTTTTGTCAGGTGGCTTTATTCTTATCCGTGAAAAAATGTCAGTTTTATGACAGTTTTTCAACCCATTATTTCTTAAATCCGTACACAGCTAATTCGCCCAACTCTTCTTCGATACGAAGCAGTTGATTGTATTTTGCCATACGATCCGAACGGCTCAACGAACCGGTTTTAATCTGACCTGAATTTGTAGCCACAGCTATATCGGCAATGGTAGCATCTTCTGTTTCGCCCGAGCGGTGTGAAGTGACTGAAGTATAGCCTGCACGGTGAGCCATTTCGATAGCATCCAGTGTTTCGGACAAGGTACCGATTTGATTTACCTTAATCAAAATTGAGTTAGCACAGCCCAGATCAATTCCTTTTTTCAGGTATTCAACATTGGTAACGAATAAATCATCGCCCACCAACTGAATTTTCTTACCCAATTTTTCGGTTAGCAATTTCCAACCATCCCAGTCTCCTTCATTCATTCCATCTTCAATAGAATCAATAGGATAATTAGCAACCAGGTCGGCCAGGAATTCTACCTGCTGAGCAGAAGTGCGTTTAGCACCGTTTGGTCCTTCAAATTTTGAATAGTCGTAGATCCCATCTTTGTAAAATTCCGAAGCAGCACAGTCCAATCCAATCGTAACATCACTACCGGCTTTGTAACCGGCTTTTTCGATAGCTGTGATAATTGATTTCAACGCATCTTCAGTACCATCCAATGCCGGTGCAAAACCACCTTCATCACCAACAGCAGTGCTCAGGTTACGGTCGTGAAGTACTTTTTTCAATGAATGAAAAACCTCAGCACCCATACGTAAACCTTCACTAAACGATTTGGCACCGATAGGACGAATCATAAATTCCTGAAAAGCAATAGGAGCGTCGGAGTGCGATCCACCGTTGATAATATTCATCATCGGCACCGGCAATACAAATGTATTTGTTCCACCAATATAACGATACAGAGGCATATCCAAATACGCAGCAGCTGCTTTGGCCACTGCCAACGAAACACCTAAAATAGCATTAGCACCCAGGTTTGACTTTGTTTTTGTGCCATCCAACTGAATCATAAGTTTATCGATAGCCCGTTGTTGCAACGCGCTGATACCGATTAATGCAGGTGCGATTTTATCGTTTACATTGGCTACAGCTTTCAAAACTCCTTTGCCCAGGTAGCGTTTTTTGTCGCCGTCGCGCAATTCAATGGCCTCATTCTCGCCGGTTGAAGCTCCCGAAGGAACAGCAGCACGCGCCATTACGCCCGATTCCAAATACACATCTACCTCTACAGTAGGATTTCCACGCGAATCAAGAATTTCGCGAGCCACAATTTTTTCAATTTTACTCATGTTTTATTTGTTTTTAAAATGATTATATTATTCACAGTCTGTTTCGTATGAGTATAAACGCTCAAAAAAATAAAATGTTCGTATAGTTCTTTAATTATTGATGACATTTTTATATCCGAAAAAAGTAGTAAATTTGTAATTATTATAAGTAGTTACAAGTAAACAGTTATTGCTTACTTAAATATTAAACTTCAAACAAAAATTCTATGAAAAAGACGATTCTCTTCGCTATCATTTGCCTCTCATTCACATCATGCTCACAACTAATGCAGGTTGCATCGCAACTCGGCACAACTGCCGGTTCGGTCCTACCGGTCACCAATGCCGAAAATATTTCCGGGTTAAAAAGCTCCCTCAATATTGGTATTGAACAAGCAGTTAGCAATTTGGGCGTTCAGGATGGTTTTTATAAAGATGCAGCATTGAAATTATTACTCCCTAAAGAAGCACAATCAATAGTAGATAATATCAGGTTGGTTCCCGGTGGACAAGCACTGGTTGATAAAGCAGTGCTATCGCTCAACCGTTCGGCCGAAGACGCAGTAAAAGAAGCCACTCCAATATTTAAAAATGCTATTTTAAACATGAGCCTTACCGATGGAGTTGGCATCTTATTCGGAGGCAACAATGCAGCCACTGAATTTCTGCGCAAGAACACTTATTCTCAACTTCAAGCCGCATTTGCTCCAAAAGTAAGAGCATCACTCAGCAAACCTTTAGTTGCCAATGTATCAACTTCCGAAACGTGGAATACACTCAGCTCCGGGTTCAATTCTATCGCCAAATCGCCGGTAGGATCTGTGGCCGGGCTAAAACAAGTAAACGTTAGTTTGGAAAATTACGTGACTGAAAAAGCATTGGATGCCTTGTTTCTGAAAGTTGCCGAAGAAGAAAAAAACATACGTACCAACCCCACTGCCCGCGTAAGCAGTTTATTGAAAAGGGTTTTCGGGCAGTTGGATAAAAAATAAGCCTGCAAAAAAAACGAAACACTCAACGGAAAGCACCCTTACACAATTCACTGCAATTGAGTAAGGGCGTTTTTTCTGTGTTGCAATCAAAATTGAGTCAGCAAAAAAACGATTCAATCTCTAACCTTTTTGCCCGTTCTGCAATAAGATCAACATATTCTGCTTTCATTGCTTCTGGTAAAAAACTGAGTTGAATAAATTCAAACCAAAGCGGAATAGCTTGCCCAAATTTAGAAAAGACATGTTCAATACTTTTCTCATCCAACCCATTCAATGCAAACGCTTCTTGAAAATCAGATTTCTTCAACTTCCGTTTTTTCCCATTCAATGTCAATGCCAGTTCTTCTTTATCCGCTGGATTTACTAGAGCTGTGGCAACCATGTCGTACGCTGGCATTAATGTGAATCCGACCGTAGAAGTACGGAGTAACGAAAAGTTTTTCAGATGCATATCAGCATTTCCCGTCAGAAAAGAAAATACAATCTGTTCATAAAAAACAATCTCATCCAATACCGGATTAATCGAGTACCGGAGAACTGTTTTTGCAATATTTTCATATGATGAATGATATTTGTGCTCTGTCATTCGTTCGGTGAGCTGGCACATATCTTCCATCTGTATTTTGTCACGACCTTTTCTATCAAGGCGTTTTGTAATATAAGCTAGGGTTCCGGATTTCAGACGAATCAAACTATGCGGAACGGTACGTATTTTTGCTATCTCTGCTAAATGCATAGTCAAATCTTCAACCTCCGGCAAATGGACATAAGTCGTTGTTTGAGGCTTTAATATAAAAGCACCCCACAAACCAACAATGGTAAACCGCTTGTTTTCTTTCGGCTTTGAAGCTGATATTTCCAATGACAACTTGGCTTGTACACCTGTCACTGATATTTGACTTCGAATAATTTCAGTAGCCAAATCTTGCATTTCGTCATCCGTGTAAGGTAATTCGGGCACAACAGCGCTACCAAAGATTTTCCTACTACAGGCAGCATGAAAATCAATTTCATCATTCAATAAAGGTTTATAGCAATACAAACATTGTTTCATTTTTCACCTCCTTCTTCTTCCATGCGCTCAATACTCACAGCTCCCAAACAATCTTTACAGCAGGTGAGCAATAATTCCATTCGGTCATGTGGGTTTATCTTCCAATTTCGTTCTGCTATATCAAGCAACCAACCCTCAGGTATCAAACCATCAAAAAACGGGAACAGAATAGTGCTTTTATACGCTTTCTCTTGCAATGGAAATATCAGGCTAATTGCTTCATTTGTTGAAACAGAAGCATAATCAGCATCATAACAAAACTCGAAACCATCAGCGGTTTGCGTTATAACTCCAACCCGTTTATCATATAGTTTTACTTCCCCTTGTTTCATAGCTTAATAGTTTTTCACGATCAATTTCAGTGGGAGACAATTCATGACCAAAAAGTCGCAACACCTGATTTACCTTATCTATACGCAATGTTGTTTTTCCTTGTTCCAATTCTCGAACAAAGCGCAATCCCACACCTGCCTTTTCAGCCAAATCTTGCTGAGTCAGGTTTGTTTGTTTTCTTTTATCTTTTAGAAATGTAGAAAGTTCCATATATACATAAAATTATACCCGATAAGGTATAACTAAGTCAAAGCGAACATTAATTATACCCTATCGGGTGCAAATATATATATTTATTTTAATATGATACCCGAAAGGGTGTAATAAAGTTCAAAAAAAAACAAAAATTCAGTTAAAAGTAAAACGAAGTCTTATCCTCCTTTATGGGTTACTTTCACTCAAACTCTACAATCGTAATTCCCGCACCACCAAACTGAATGTGCTCATCGCGAAAGGTTTTGACACCATGAATTGTTGCAAGATATTGACGAATCATTTGACGCAAAGCTCCGGTACCGGTACCATGCAGAATGCGAACGCCTGACACACCAACCATTATGGCATCGTCGATAAAATACATAACCGCCTGCAATGCCTCATCTCCCCGCATACCCCGCACGTCCATTTCTGAACTGAAGGTTAGTTTTCGTTGACGTACTTCGTCAGTGCTGGAGCTCATAATGGAATCGTATTTGCGCGCTTCCTTTTTCAACTGATTATTACTAATTGCCTCCAAGCGCGCCAACTTCACCGTCGATTTAAGATTACCAAAAGCTACCACCGCTTGCTTATCCTGCATTTCCAGAATAACACCGGTGGCAGTCTGTCCTTTCATGCGAACATTAGCACCAATTTTCAAGGTTTCATGTTCAATATTCGGCGTAGGGACAGGTCGTGACCTGTCCTTCTGGATTGGTTTTGGATTTGGCATTTGGACAGGTCGCGACCTGTCCCTACCCTGTTCCGGCTCATGGCTTATTTTCTTTTTAAAATCATCCAATTCCTTTCGTACCGCTTGTGTACGTACTTTTTCGGCATCAGCCTCTTTAATCTGACGAATGGTATTCTCTATCTTAGCATTGGCATCCGACAATAAATTGCGAGCTTCATCCTTTGCTTTGGTGGTTATTTCCTTGCGTTGACGGTCGATACTGCCGAGCTCGGCTTCATATTTTTCAAGGGTTTCCTCCAGCTTCTTTTCCTTCTGGCGAATTTGCTGACGCTTGTTCTCCCAATATCGTTTATCGCGTACGATGTCCTGCAGGTGCTTGTCGTAATCAAGATGCTCCGCTCCTACTTTATCGGCTGCTTCGGCAATCAAATCCTCGGGTAAACCAATCTTACGGGCTATCTCAATGGCAAACGAACTTCCCGGATTACCAATGCTCAACTGAAAAAGTGGTTGCAGGTGCTGACGGTCGTACAGCATGGCTCCATTTACAATGCCCGGAGCATCTTCTGCATAATGTTTCAGATTGGTATAGTGCGTGGTGATCACTCCAAAGGCCACGTTCCGATTAAAGCGTTCCAGCGTTGCTTCGGCAATGGCACCACCAATCATTGGTTCGGTACCCGTTCCAAACTCATCAATCAACAATAGCGTTTTAGCATTACTATTCTTGATAAAGAACTTCATGTTCAGCAAGTGCGAACTATAGGTTGAAAGATCATTTTCGATGGATTGTTCATCGCCAATATCAATAAACAAGCGATCAAAAATACCGGCACGACTGCTATCGTGAAGAGGCACCAACAAACCGCACTGCATCATATATTGCAACAGTACCACCGTTTTCAGACACACCGATTTACCACCGGCATTCGGACCAGAAATAAGCAAAATGCGTTGTTTTTCATTCAACACAATGTCCAGTGGCACGATTTCTTTTCCTTGTTTTTTGAGCGAAAGGAATAGTAAAGGATGCACGGCCTTTGCCCATTCGAGCTGACAACAGTCGTCAACACGAGGTTTAATAGCTTTTATCTCGATAGCAAAAAGAGCCTTAGCGCGTAAGAAATCGATCCAGCCGAGGAAATATTGCGAAGCAAAAATCTCTTCGGAATGCGGACGAACAAAGTTGGTGAACTCCACCAAAATACGGATAATCTCACGTCTTTCCTCGCCTTCCAGTTCGCGCAGACGATTATTGGCATCCACCACTTGTGTAGGCTCAATAAAAACTGTTTTACCAGTTGCCGATTCGTCGTGAACAATACCATTCACTTTCCGCTTAAACGCCGGTGAAACAGGTATCACCAAACGACCTTCGCGCATGGTAGGTGCTACATCTTTTTCCACGTATCCATCGGCTTGTGCCTGACGAAGAATAGAATTCAACGTTCGGGAAATGGATCCCTGCACCTGAAAAATATCTTTACGAATGCGTCCCAACTCCGGCGAAGCATTGTCTTTTATCTTGCCAAACTTATTGAGAATGCTGTCGATACGATTAATAATCAGCGGAAAAGTCTCCACACCCAATACCAATTCGTGCAAATGCGGATACACATCGGCTTCACTTCGGGTAAGAAATGCCACCAACAGCCGCACCGCTTCCAACGCGCGACGAAGATCGAACACTTCTAATTCGTCGAGAAACAAGCCTTCGATGCGAACACGCGACAATGCCGGACGCACATCGTAAAAATCACCGACTGGCAATTCATCGCTTTCGGTGGTCAGCACACGTAGCATCTCATCGGTCTGACTAAGCAGGCGCATCACTTCAGCGTAATCGGAAGTAAATAGTATTTCATCAACTTTTTCGGCACCCAAGGTACTCACACATTTGTCTTTCAACAACTGACGAATGGTGCTAAAAGCTATTTTTTGTTCGAAATGGTCTGGATAAAGCATTTTTTAGTTGATAGTTGAAAATTGATAGTTGAACGTTATTGGTGCCAATTAAGAGCTATCACTTTTGTAAATTTCTTTCTACAGCTTTCGCCTCCTCCCAAATCACATCCATATCGGCCAGGCTCATGGCTTTTAGGTCGATTCCCTGGGTGATGGTTTTCGATTCAAGATAGTTGAAACGGCTGATAAACTTACGGTTGGTGCGCTCCAATGCATTCTCTGGGTTGATGTCGTACAGCCTGGCTGCATTGATTAGGCTAAACAGCATATCGCCAAACTCGGCTTCCATCTTGTCCTTATCCATGGCAGCAACTTCTGCTTTGAACTCATCAATTTCTTCCTGCACCTTGCCCCAAACCTGTTCGCGCTCTTCCCAGTCGAAACCTACACTGCGAGCTTTGTCTTGTATACGGTGAGCTTTGATAAGTGCCGGCAAGGAAGTTGGAACACCAGATAGCACCGACTTATTGCCGCCCTTTTCTTTCAGTTTCAATTGTTCCCAATTTTGAAGTACCTCTTCGCTGTTTTCGGCTGTTTCACCTGCAAAAATATGAGGATGACGGTAAATCAGCTTTTCACATAGCCCCTGACATACATCGTAAATGTCGAAATCGAAGGTCTCACTGCCCATTTCGGAATAGAAAACGATGTGCAACAATATATCACCTAATTCTTTACGAATCTCTTTTTTGTCATTTTTGATAATGGCGTCGGCCAACTCATAGGTTTCTTCGATAGTAAGTGTGCGCAAACTTTCGAAGGTTTGCTCCTTGTCCCACGGACATTTAGCGCGAAGCTCCGTCATTATTTCGAGCAATCGTTGAAACTGCTCAAGTTTTTCTTCTGTTGTATGCATTTTTTTTGAACCACAGTAGACACATAGAACACATAAAAAAATGTGCATTTATTGTCTTGTAAATAAATTGAATTTCAATTGCAAAGGTAAGCATTTTTGATGTTGAAATGATATTTTTTTCAACACCTGCTTTGATTTCAAGTAATGCAAATCATCTTCAAAATAGGTATCTTGAAAATATTATTGCGATTTTAAGATTTATTAACTTCAAAACTATTGTACAATCAAAAACTTGCGATACTTTTGCGGCGTACTATTTCACTAATACACTAATTCAAACAACAACGTAATAATTTACAATCATGGTAAATGTGCAAAACGTAACATTCAGTTACAACAGACGAACAGAATTACTAAGCAATTTGAGCTTAAAGCTCGAAGCCGGACGTATACATGGACTACTTGGCAAGAACGGCGAAGGTAAAAGCACCTTATTGAAATTGATCTCCGGATTGGACTTTCCAAAAGCCGGCTCCATCGACACCCTTGGATTCAATCCGATAAAACGTAACCCTGCAATGCTTCAGGAAATTTTCTTCCTTCCCGAAGAATTACCCCAACTGACTTTGAGTATCGAAAACTACGAAAAAGTATATGCTCCCTTCTATCCTAAATTCAGTTCAGAACAATTCAACGGATATCTGAAAGAGTTTGATATAGACAATAAAAAATCGATGTTAAACAAACTTTCGCATGGTCAGAAAAAGAAAGTCTTTGTTGCATTCGGACTGGCAACAAACACCAAATTGCTGCTTATGGACGAGCCAACCAATGGACTTGACATACCATCCAAAGGTCAGTTTCGCAGAATGGCGGCATCAGCTATCGACGAAAACCGTTGTTTGATTATCTCCACTCACCAAGTTCACGATTTAGACAGTTTGATTGATAGCATTACGGTGATGGAAAAACACGAAATTGTTTTTAATCAACCGATCGAAGAAATTACGAAAAAGCTATTTTTCCGTGTAGCTGATAGAAATGATAAGGATGAAAACGTAATTTACAGCGAAGACACTTTGAGAGGATTGTATCAGGTTTGTGAAAACAAAACCGGCGAAGAAAGCAAACTGGACATTGAACTCTTATTCAACGCCATTTTGACTGAGAAAAATAAAATTGTCAAACTATTTTAATCAAACACAAAAATGAATACAACATTAGACATCAACAGATTGGGCCTGCTATTCAGACGATTTTTTATAGAAAACAAACAACGCGAACTGACATTTTGGGGAATTACAACAGTAGTTTTCACACTCATGCACTTAGCAGGATCTCAGGAAAAATCAATTTCCGTAGAAATGTTTTTATATATTTCCGGATTTATTTTTGCTGCACGAACCTTCAAAATATTCAATTATACACCCGGTGGAATGCACTATTTGTTAATCCCGGCAACTCATTTGGAAAAATTGACGACAGCCATTTTGCTGAGTACGTTCTACTACTTTGTAATGGTATTAATTACCTATTCGCTGGGAACAATTTTTGGAACAACCATTGGCAATTTCTTCTTTGAAAGCAACAATCCTATTGTTTTTGCACTGTTCAACTCTATCCCTGACCTTTACAATAATAGCCATGCACCAATGAGTTTACTCAATAAGTTCATTCTATTTGCTGGAATACAATCCGTATTTATGCTTGGTTCAATTTACTTTAAAGGGAATGCAGTAGGAAAAACATTTTTAGCGATTACAGCAATAGCAATAGTATTGGGAATAATAGAGTTATTATTGCTAAGAATCACTTTTGGCACCTATCATATAGAGGGACAAATGATGAATATTTCAATTGATTCAGAACACGGATTTTTATCGGCACTTGATACAGTAAGCACGGTATTTGCATACGCATTGATTCCCTTCTTCTGGATAGTAAGTTACTTCCGATTAAAAGAAAAACAAGTATAACAGCATGGAATTCAACCAAAATCAAGCCATTTATCTCCAGATTGGCGATTATATATGCGAACAAATTCTGCTCGGGAAGTGGAATGAAGGCGACCGGATATTATCGGTCAGGGAATTGGGTGTGGAGCTACAGGTAAACCCCAATACCGTATTGCGCACCTTCGACTTTTTACAAACGCACGAAATCATTTTCAATAAACGCGGTGTTGGATATTTTGTAATGGAAAATGCCAAAATAAAAATCATCGCGTACCGTAGAAAACAATTTCTTGAACTTGAACTTCCGATACTGTTCAAAAACATGGACTTACTCGGAATGACTATCAGCGATTTAAATTCGGAATACGAACAGTACACCAAATCATTAGCATAAATTAAGTATGAAAGCACCCAAAAGAATTTCAAAAGCTATCGCAGTAGTATTTGTCTTGAGTTTAGGACTACTGCATAACATCGACGACAAAAGTGTAATATTGAGACCACTTGGCCTTGAAACCGTAAACTGGGACGAAGCAAAAGTAGAAGCCGAAAAGTCATCGGAAAGCAAACTCTTTGTTTACGCCAAATCATTTATCAAATCAAGTATATATCATCTAATCTCAAATATATGAAAACAAGCAATAAATTACTACTCGGACTCTTCTGTCTGATAGTTGTATTCATGATAGTTATCAACATTACGATAAAACACAAGGTGGATAAATATCCGACACAAAAAAATAATGTTGAAGACACATTAAAGAACGACTCAACCTCGACTCATACAAAGACCATTCAAATAAATTTATAGAAGCATAAGGTTAGTTTTTGATTATTGATTCCGACAAGCCACTTCACGATCCAACACCGTGAAGTGGCTTTATTTCATCTGACAAATGTCTGAAATCAGGTTAGACCTTTTGTAATTTGAAATCTTTTAATTACGTTTGCGTATTAATTGACACAACTCATTATCGCTAAAGACAATGAAAATAAAACCTACACTTACATTCTGTTTAATAATGGATTTGCTCGGTTCAGCCACCTTTTTGCTGCCCGGCCTGGGCGAATGGTTTGACATTCTTTGGGCTCCGGTTTCGGCTATGCTATTTTTCAATAGTTTTGGTGGAAAAGTGGGCAGAATAGGGAGCATTATCAATTTTGCAGAAGAAATGCTTCCGTTTACTGATTTTGTCCCCACGTTTACAATTGCTTATCTTTACAATCATTATTTTAAAAAAGAATGAAACAGAAACTCAAAATACATACCTTACAGCACGTTCAGTTCGAAGGACTTGGTTGCATCGAACAATGGATTGCAAAAAAGGGACACAGTGTTAATTATACAAGGTTGTACGATAAACCACAATTCCCGACTCTTAATGAATTTGATTGGCTTATCGTAATGGGCGGCCCGATGGGCGTTTACGACGAAGCTATTTATCCATGGTTGAGGGAAGAAAAAGAGTTTATCCGTCAGGCTATTGAGAGTGGAAAAACGGTAGTCGGCATTTGTTTGGGCTCGCAACTCATCGCCGAAGTATTGGGAGCAAAAGTGTATCCAAACAAACAAAAAGAAATTGGCTGGTTTGACATCCACAAAACAGAGTTTGCGAAAAGGGATCCGTTGTTGGAGCAGTTAGAAGAAGAATTCATTGTTTTTCACTGGCATGGCGACACTTTCGATTTGCCAGCCGAAAGCGAACGTTTATTTAGCTCGGCTGTTTGCCTCAATCAGGCATTCTTGTACAAAAAGAAAGTGCTTGGATTACAATTCCATTTTGAAGTAACTCCTCATACCCTGAAAGAAATGATAGAGAATGGAAGGAACGAATTAGTGGAAGATAAGACAATACAATCGGCAACAAAGATTCTCGAGCAAACAAACTATTTTGAATCGAACAATCAAAAAATGTTTAGGATATTGGATTATCTGGAAAAAGAATAAAAGCACTTCAATATAAAAGCAAGGAATTTCAAAAATGACTTTGAAATTCCTTGCTTTTATTTTTACATGGAGATGTTTATCAGCGATTGATGACTTCCAGTCCGGCTTTCAACCATATTTCTAAATCTTTAGTGTATTCTTGCTCAACATTGTATTCTTTGTCGCGGTCTTTTCCCAAACGCACAATGACAGCATCCAACTGGGGAATTACGAAAATATACTGTCCCAAAATACCACGGGTATACGGTATCTTCAATCCCTGATAATTTACAATCCAAAACTGATACCCATAGAATGTACAGGGAACATCAGGACGAGGACTTGTTTCGCCCGGTAGAAGTTGACGTGTAAATTTCAACCAGGTGGCAGGAGTTGTAGCTTCGCGGATATAGTTTGAATCTACTACCTGTACTCCATCCCAGGAGCCTTTGTTCAGGATTAACTGACCCAAACGTGCAAAATCGCGCGCATTGGTATTGAAGCAGCAATAGCCTTTTTCCATACCATTCTTTTTATCCAGCGACCACATTGCATCTTCTTCGGCTTGAATGGGCGTCCATATTTTTTCGGAAGCGTAAGTTGATATATTTTTGCCGGTAGCTTTTTGGAGAATAAATGCTAGCATTTGTGACACTCCACTCTGATAATTAAACCGCACTCCTGGTTTCTCAATCAACTTCTCGGTTTGAGTCAGCCCCCACAGATCCCTTCCATAATACGCTTCGGTGGTTTTAGAGAAAAGGGTGCTGTGCGATTCCTCCCAATCAACGCCGGCACTCATAGTCAGCAAATCTTTAATGGTGAGTACTTTGCCATCGAAAGAAGTCCACTCAGGCAAAAAGTCGCTTACCGGTTGATTTACGCTTTTAATTTTTCCATCAGTAATAGCGCAACCGACTAAAAGCGAAACAAGGCTTTTCGACATGGAAAATGAGTTACTCAAACTAAGCGGTGAGTAATTATCCCAATATTGTTCAAGGATTACTTTATTATGCTGAATAACAATAAATCCAACCGTTTTGTATTTCTCAAAATCTTCTTCAAATTGCGGTGCTATTACTTTAGTCTCTACATCCTGCGCAAATTCCCATGGATGCGGATCATCGGCTTTTACCAGTCGATTTTCAAAAATAGTATATTGGTCGATTTTCGGCATTCGATGAAGCAATGCCTTGCGAACATAATAGTTAGAGGGAAGTGATAAAAAAATTGCGCATCCGACTAAAACTAAAATTAGAAGGAATGACGCAGCTTTTTTGACTAAAGTTTCAGTTGTAGGTTTCATAATTAAGTAATTGACAATTATTATTGATTAATTGTAAATTATCAATTGAAAATTGCTAATTGGCAATTAATTTATGCACTAACATTTTATATTTAATTCGTTGAGAACCACACGAATTTTTTCGTACGTTTTAATGGTATTTGGCACAAGTGGCAAACGTAAAGTATTATCAATAAAACCCATAACAGCCAACATACTCTTTACACCTGCCGGATTTCCTTCTACAAAAAGCAGTTGAATAAGTTCATTAAAGTGATGGTGGATAAGTCGCGCACTTTTGTAATCGCCCTGTAAGCCAAGACGTACCATGCGGCTAAATTCGCTTGGAAAAGCATTTCCGATAACAGAAATAACCCCCACAGCCCCCAGAGTAATAAGTGGGAAAGTAATACCATCATCACCGGAAATAACCATAAAATCGGCCGGTTTATTTTTGATAATATCGTCAATCTGGGTAAAATTGCCAGATGCTTCTTTGATAGCGCAAATATTATTAAACTCTTTTGCCAAACGGAGTGTGGTTTCGGCAAGCATATTAACACCTGTTCTTCCCGGAACATTATAAAGTACTATTGGCAGCGGAGATGCCTTAGCAATAGCAGCATAATGCTGGTATATACCTTCTTGCGAAGGTTTATTGTAATATGGTGTAACCGACAAAATGGCATCGATACCATTAAAATCAGTCGTTTTAAGTTTTTCTACTACGGCTTTTGTGTTGTTTCCACCCACTCCCAAAACGATAGGAATACGTTTGGCAGCACATTGTATCACAAAACGGGTTACATCCTCTTTTTCTTGTTCGGTGAGCGTTGGCGTTTCGGCCGTGGTACCTAAAACCACTAAGTAATCCGTGCCGTTTTTAATCTGATACTCTACCAATCGGGCCAGAGCATCAAAATCTACCGATTCGTCACTTTTAAAAGGTGTTATCAGCGCAACACCCATTCCTGTCAGTTTATTGTTGATCATCTTTTGAAGAACTTCATTTATTTTGCAAAAGTACTGATTTAATCGTTTGTTTGTATGCTTTTAAGGTAAAAAATTATCTGATTGAAAAGGTACATTTCGTCTATAGTCGGATCAGTAGATTCGTGGTGCTGCGCCAAGCTCTCTAAATCAATCAAAAAGTCATACATGGGTAAGTCATTTTTCTTTACTCCTACCTTACAAAAAGCACGGGCATACATCGTAAAATATTCGACTGGAATAACGGGGTGTAATGTCAAATCAATCAATAAATCAAATTCCACATTCATCAGTTCATTGATGTATGAAGTCACCGGTTTTCCTGCAAAATCGGTTTGTTTTTGATTCAAAATCCTATAATCCGGCATTATAGTGGTCTCAACCAGCTTTTTATGCACAAATCCCCAGGCAACCACTTTTTTCCCATCCTTTTGCAAAGAGGCAATGATACTACGTACCAATGGATTTTTTTCGGCATGATCACTTTCGAACAACAAGAGCACTGTTTTGGCTTTATTGTAGTTTACAAACTTATGCGTACGAGGCGTTGCACTCAGGTATTTCTGAGCACGCTGCCGGAACAATATATTATTTATGTATTTCATTTTCAATCTTATTTTTATAAATGAAATTGATACTAAATCAATCCATTATCATCGTCAGAAACTCAGTTTCTGTGAGTAATTTCACTCCTAATTTCTCTGCTTTTTTTAATTTTTCAGGGCCCATGTTTTCACCGGCCAGAATGAATGATGTTTTAGCAGAAACGCTTCCCACATTCTTGCCACCGTTCCTCTCAATCATTGTTTTATATTCGTCGCGAGAGTGTTGCGAGAATGTTCCACTTATAACAATTGATAACCCTGATAAAGCATTACCATGCGCCTGCAATTTTTCTTCCGACAGGCTCATCTGCAATCCAAACGTTTTGAGCCGCTCCAATGTTTCGATATTTTGTGAATCGGCAAAATAAGCCACCACGCTTTGAGCAATTCGCTCACCAATTTCGTCCACCGTTATCAGTTCATCAAATGTTGCGTTTTCTAATGCTTCGATATTTTTAAAAGCAAAAGCCAGTTTTTTGGCAATTGTTTCGCCCACAAATCGAATACCAAGCGCAAAAACTACGCGTTCGAATGGGATTTCCTTTGATTTTTCGCAACCAGCCTGAATATTATAAGCCGATTTTGTACCCAAACGCTCAAGCCTGATTAAATCCGGTATTTTCAGCGCGTAAATATCGGCAATATTTCGTAATAACTCGTTTTGATAAAGTAAGTTTATGGTTTCTGCACCTAAACCATCAATATTCATGGCTTTTCGGCTCACAAAATGCTCCATTTTACCTTTTATTTGCGGTGGACAAGCATTTTCATTTGGGCAATAATGGGCAGCCTCGCCATCGAAACGTACCAATGCAGCACCACATTCGGGACAATTCTTGATAAACTGAACCTTATCACCTATCAAAAATCGAGCTTCTTTATCTACAGCAGTAATCTTAGGAATAATTTCGCCACCTTTTTCCACAAAAACCATATCGGCTATGTGCAAATCGAGTGCAGCAATAATGTCGGCATTGTGCAACGAAGCCCGTTTTACGGTTGTGCCCGATAATTGAACAGGATCAAGATTTGCTACCGGCGTCACCGCTCCCGTCCTACCCACCTGATACGATACCGAATTAAGTCGGGTGACCGCTTTTTCGGCTTGAAATTTATAAGCGATAGCCCAACGTGGCGATTTGGCTGTATATCCTAAATTTTTCTGTTGACCTAATGAGTTTACCTTCAGTACAATTCCATCGGTGGCAACAGGTAGATTTTTACGTTCCACATCCCAATAGTTGATAAAATCGGCCACCTCAGCGAGTGTTTTACAAACCTTTGTTGCATCCGAAATTTTAAAACCCCACGAATGTGCTGCTTTTAGATTCTCAGAATGTAAATCGGAAGGCAAATTTTCGCCCAACATGTAATAAAAATAAGCATCCAGTTTACGGCTCGCAACCACCGACGAGTTTTGCAGTTTCAATGTTCCCGAAGCAGCGTTGCGTGGATTTGCAAAAAGCTGCTCTTCCTGTTCCTCTCGTTCACGGTTCAACTCATCGAATACCGCCCAGGGCATAAGTATCTCACCACGAATTTCAAATGACGCCGGGTAATTTCCCTTCAAACGCAAGGGAATACTACGAATGGTTTTTACGTTGGCAGTCACATCATCACCTTTCTCACCATCACCACGTGTCACAGCCCGCACCAACAAACCATCTTCGTAGGTCAGCGAAATAGATGTGCCATCATATTTCAACTCACAAACCAATTCAAAGTCTTCGTTCAATCCTTTTCGAACCCGCTCATAGAAATCCTGCACTTCGCCGAGCGAATAAGTATTACCCAGCGAAAGCATTGGATGTACATGCGCCACTTGTTCAAAACCACTGGCTATATCGCTCCCTACCCGCTGAGTTGGCGAGTTGGGGTCGAAAAACTCAGGGTGCTGAGCTTCTAGCTCTTGCAGCTGCTTTAGCTTGGTATCGAACTCAAAGTCGGTGATAGTGGGCGCCGACTTCACATAATAATCATAATTATGTTGTTCAAGTTCGCGACGCAGATTTTCAATCTGTGATTTCATATTTTATGAATAAATAACTAACCCAAAAGATGGAGTCAGACACTTATGATTTAGTTTTCGTTTATTTGCAAAAGTAAGAATTTATAGACTAGAAAACAAGTAAAACATGAAAGAATAGGTACAAGTATATTCGATAAAATGGCAATACTGCGTTACTATTTTAAACCGTATTTTTTTCACAGAAAGGTGATAGCATAACACTTTTTTAATATTTAGCCTTTCACACACAAATTTTAGGTATTTTTTACGACATAAAATCATGATTTATTCTACATGTTTTTAAATAAAGTATTACATTTGTTTAAATATAGAATTCTTATATTTGTCATTATAAAATTACAACGCATTTTGGTACAAATAAGTATATACTCGAAAATTTTATTCGACCTTTCCCTGAGAATGAATTAATTATCTCAACTTACGCCTAAGAAACATGAATAAATTTGAAAACAAACTTATTTTAGTGATTGATGATAATCCAATGAATGTATTGTTGGCATGTAAAACTGTAGAAAACTTTGGATTTAGAACCATTTCGGCCGAAAGTGGTGCTTCGGGAATTGCGTCTTTAGAAAATGAAATTCCGTCGCTTATCCTTATGGATATAATGATGCCCGAAATGGATGGTTATGAGGCTTGTAGAGAAATAAAAAAAGTAGACAAATGGAAAGAGATTCCCATTATTTTTCTCACCGCCAATGTGCATACCGAAAATTTACTCGAAGGTTTTGCCGCTGGAGGAGTTGATTATATTACCAAACCATTTAAGGGTGAGGAACTGAATGTGAGGATAAAAAACCATATCGAACTGGCCGAATCGCGCAGCACGATTTTGGAGATGAACCGCTCGCGCGATAAACTTTATTCTATCATTGCCCACGATGTACGCTCACCGCTATCAGGTATATTACAGACCTTAGATGCTATTGACCAGGGCTATATTAATCCTAACAGTGAAGACTTCAAAGAAATCATTCATCAACTAAAAAACAGAACAAAAGATACCAGTACACTGCTTTCGAGCCTTTTGGAATGGACTCGCGCTCAGGATCCAACAAAAACAATACTGCAAAAGCAAACAAACATCCATTTATTGGTCAATAACTGTTCACATCTTTTGGAGGCAACTGCTCAAAATAAGGGCATCAGCATTTCCATCAACATTGATGAAAAAATTAATGCTTTTTGTGATGAAGTTACCATTCACACCGTTTTTCGCAATCTGATTTCAAATGCTATCAAATTTACCAAAAACAATGGAACAATTTCTATTGAAGGCCAGCAATCGGAAGATAAAGTCAGCATAAAAGTTCAGGATTCGGGTATTGGGATGAGCACAGAAGCTATTGAAAATATATTTGAAAAAAATCAACATTTTACGAGCACAGGTACCGCCAATGAATCGGGAACCGGACTTGGTTTGATGTTAGTAAAAGATTTTGTGAGGATGAACAAAGGATCAATTCGTGTTGAAAGTGCAATTGGTGTAGGCACAACATTTACCTTAGAACTACCTGTTTATAAACCATTATAACATGAAAACATAGTTAATCATCAAATAAACATTATGAACAAAAAAATCTTAGTACTAGACGACAAAAGTGAATTCAGAAGATTGACGAAAGCTATTTTATCGAACAAATACGATGTAGAAACTGCTGAAAATGGGTTAGAAGCTCTTTCAATTTTACAAAGCGGTGATATACCCGATTTGATAGTATCGGACTTGATGATGCCCGTACTTGGTGGAGAGGGTTTTTTAGAACAGATAAAGAAAAGTGGTGCATTGAGAAATATACCTCTTATTTTTCTGTCGAGTATTGACGATAAAGAACAAAGAGAAAGGTTGCTGGCCATGGGTGCAAATGATTATCTACTCAAACCTTATAACCCGGCCGAATTGCTTGCACGCATAGAAACAATATTTAAAAGCATTGATTCAAAAAGCATTTCCGAAAGTCAAAAACGTTGAATGAATCTAAAAATCTAATCAGATGGGAATTAAAGCAATATACATTGGAGACAATATCGATTTAATAGAAAGACTAACTAAAGAAAGTACTATCGAAAGTCTATCGGTTACGACTCAGACATTAAATGTAGTAAAGTCAATTGAAAACCTCGATTTGGTTATTTATGAAGTATCCACCAATCGGAACGACTTAATGGTTGTCAAGAACCTAAAAGAGAGTCTTAAAAAACACAAAGTCATCTTATTCATCATAAAACAAAATGCACATAACTTTGGAATAGATTATATTAAAAGCGGTGCGAATGATGTGTTCGATTTTGATTCCGATACTGCGAATATTATACAGCGCTACGAATTTATAAGAGATAATTACGAGACATTAACCAAGAAAAAGAAAGATAATCTTCAGTCTTTTAAACTCCCCATCTGGAAAAGAGCATTTGACATTGTGTTTTCCAGTTTGATGTTGTTGATTTTAGCTCCGTTTTTTTTAATTATTATCATTTTAATACTTATTGGCTCCAGCGGTAGTCCATTTTATGCCTCACCACGTGTAGGTACAGGATATTGTGTTTTTGGATTTTTAAAGTTCAGAAGCATGTATAAAGGTTCTGACAACAAAGGAGAAGCGAAAGCAAAAAAGAGCCGATTCACAAAAATGTTGGACAGTTGGCAAACCGATTCGGAAAAATTCGGCAACTATCAACCGGTTGAGATTAATGATCCACGAATCACCAAGTTCGGTAAATTCCTAAGAAAAACGAATATCGATGAATTACCTCAATTTATAAATGTACTGAAAGGCGATATGTCTATTGTAGGCAACCGACCATTATCGTTGTTCGAAGCCGAAGAGTTTACTACCGACCAATGGGCTGAGCGATTCTTTGCCCCTGCCGGAATCACAGGACTATGGCAGGTAACGAAACGGAGCAGAGCTAAACAAATGACGATAGAAGAACGTAAACAACTCGATGTGGAATACGCCGAGAACTATTCATTTTGGTTCGATCTTAAAATTTTATTGAGAACAATCCCTATTCTTTTTCGACCTAAAAACCTTTAAAATGTATTGATATTTTAAAGGTACAGTTAGTATAGCAATAAAAACTTATCGGGTTATCGAGTTTATCATGATAACAAATAAGGCTTTCACCGAACAGTGAAAGCCTTATTTGTTATCATAAATGGATTGTGAATCAGTCTACGAAATAAGTGCAAGAACAACAGCCCATTCAATTATCAAATTCGTTGCCAATATTTTAAGCAGTTCATGGTTATCAGCATTCTGTTCCACTTCGAGGGCTAAGTTGCCAAGTTGCATAAACTCCATATTGTAGGCGCTTCCTTTTAATGTATGAGCAGTCGCTTTTATTTGTGGTTTGTCGTCTGCCGAAATGGCTCGTTGTATTTCATCAAGATATTTAGGAAACTCGATTACAGACTCTGCGAGTAAACTTTTCAACACATCTTCATCGTTTCCAAATTTTGAATTCATTTTATCCCTATCAAAATGAATTATTCCAACCGCCTCTTTGCTTTCCAAATTTTCATTCAGCGTTATTGTACCATCAAGATATTTTACAATCATCTCATAAAGTAAATCTTTATCAATAGGTTTCGACAAGAAATAATTCATGCCTGCATTGTAACAATTATCCTTTTCTTCTTTCGAAACACCGGCGGTTAACGCTACTACAAGTACTTTTGCAGCTGGATGAACAGTATTCGCTCTAATTCTTTTCGTGGCTTCCACTCCATCCATCACCGGCATCTGCACATCCATAAGCACCAAGTCAGGTACGATATCATTCAATGCAGACAATGCTTCTTCACCATTTCCGGCTTCGAACAATTTCACATTAGGAAGTATATTCTTCAACATTTTGCTGATAACAATCATATTCATCTTGTTATCTTCAGCAATCAAAATTTTAATCTCGGAAGTTAGCTGAGGAAGTATATCAACCATTTGAGCTGCAGTTTGTGAATTTGTAACGTTAGTGTCAACCTCGGGTTGCGACTCAATATTTTGCAAAAAACAATAGAGTTCATCCGACTTAACCGGTTTTGTAAGCGAAAACTGGATATTAAGATCCCTTGCAGCATCGTGTATCGCGATATCGTCGGACGAGCTGTGCAACATGATAACAGCTTGTTTTTCCGGAGAAAAACGGCTATCCTGCCTGACACGTCTTATCGTTTCAACCCCATCAATATCCGGCATGTGATAGTCAACAATTATCAAATCGAAACGTTCGGCGGTATTCAAAATCTCAATAGCAGCAAGCCCGCCATCACAACCTACAAAGTCAATTCCCCAATGTTTGAAAGTATGTTCAAGAATCATTCGGTTATTGGCATTATCATCAATAACAAGGACTCGTTTGATTGACTTTGATTGTTTAAGATTCGCATCTTCAGCCGTTTCGTACGACGTTTCGACTGTGAAGAAGAACTTAGACCCCTTGCCAAACTCACTTTCGAACTGAATGCGACTTCCCATTTTATGAGCAAGAGAATTGGAAATAATCAATCCCAAACCTGTACCACCATAACGACGAGTGGTAGATGTATCGGCTTGCGAGAAGGCTTTGAAAAGCTTATCTCTATCCGTATCTTTCACTCCAATTCCCGTATCGCGAACAGCAAGAGTGAAAAATCCGGTCTTTTCATCTTTCTTTTCGAAAGACAATCTCAATTCCACTTCTCCATGGTGCGTAAATTTCACGGCATTACTCATCAAATTGACCAATATTTGTTTTAGTCGAATTGGGTCTACCAGTGCAAAACGAGGCATATCCGGCTGAATACTCAAAAGTAACTCAATTTTTTTATTCGCCGCATGAACTTTGATGATATCAGTTGCACTTTCCATCAACTGTACCATATCCGTTTTTACGAGCTCCAGATCTAGCTTACCTGCCTCAATTTTAGAAAAGTCCAGAATATCACTAATAACACCCAACAAAGAATTGGCCGATACAATTGCATTTTCAAGGTACTCTTTTTGAGTATTATTGAGAGGAGTACTTCTAAGCAACTCAGTAAATCCAATCACCCCATTGAGAGGAGTACGAATTTCATGACTCATATTGGACAAAAAATCCGATTTGGCAACACTTGCGGCCTCAGCAAGTTCTTTCGAATTTTTAAGATCTACTTCGGCCTTTTTCCGCTCGGTGATATCGCGCGAGATACTTCCGGTAAAAATCAATTTATTATTTGCATTGTACACTGGAAATTTTTTTGTCAATATAATTCTAATTTGTCCATCGGGCAATATCAGATTTTCTTCTCTGAGAATGTAATCGCCCGCACTCAATGTCTGCGCATGACGTTCGTCACCCATATAGGTCTTGACAGGTTCAATATCGGGCGAAATTCCATATATTTCCGCATCTGTTTTTCCTATCAAATCTGACATAGATGACTTACCTGCAACATCTACAAAAGCCTTATTTCCGGAAATAACTCTCAAATCCAGATCTTTTACAGCAATTACATCGTCAATCTGATCGGCTGCCGCAACAAGTGCAAGCATATGTTTATCTGCAATCTCTCGTTCCAGATTATGAATATTGAGACTTGAATTTTTCTTCAAAATAATGTACATCGCCATCAAAAGTAAAAGAAATGCAATAACAATAACAGAGCTCTCTGCCACAGCACGTTTTGCTTCATTTAGCCATTTATCGGCAGGGTAATCAATACCAAGTACCGCAACCACCTCCCCTGTTTCGGAGTTTTTCATAGGCACCAAAACACTTACCCAAGTACCCCAACGATCGGTTGCAGGTTTGGTAATAAGTGGTTTACCCGATTCGAAAGGAATACGTACCTCGGGATCTTCCTCTGTATACTCTTGTCCTGCCGGTGAGCAATCTTTCGATTGAGTGGGTTCGGAATCGACCATAAAAAACAATTTGCCATCCACCTTAGTATAGAAGTAAATAAATCGGGCTTCATGGTATATATTTACCAAAGCCATCAATTTAGTTTTCATATCTTTATAGGTCTGCGTATTGTTGTCGGACGGCACACCACGTAATTGCGATAATGCCTCTCCATTCAACGACACTTCAATGGCATGAGCTTCTTTAAGAACATTTTTCGTCGTTCTATTCTTACTCTCCACCCAGGTATATCGAACATAAAAAGCACCAAAAACAATAAACAGTATCAAAATACTTATTGCAATAATATTTTTAGTCTTAAAAAAAACGGCATTGTTTTTTATGCTGTCTTGTTGATTTAAAAGCTCATTTATCATACTCCTTCGTTTAGCAATTTTAAGAGTTATTCCAATTTACAATTGAAGTGACTAAAGCACAACAGCTACTTTAGCATACAAGAACTATCTGTTTCGCGGACAAAACGATGATTTTTATCAGGTCATCCTAGTGTTAATCTCGTCTATCACACTTTGCAAAACTACGGTAACCTCCTCAATCAAGGTATTCAAATCTAAATCAGGCCTTTCTTCAAGCCCGAATTTTTCGATTAGAAGTATCTTGTCGGATATAGCCGCAATTTCAAGAATCTGAATATTCGGTTTAATCTTATGCGCTAGCTTCCGTATGCTCTCGATGTCATTGCTAGCCTGATATTCTTTAAACTGAATTATTCCCTGACTTGCAACATTGACAAACATACGCAACATGCTATCAACAAAGCCCTTATCATCTTTTCCTATTTCCTGCAGCTGAGCTAAGCTGTAGAGTGGTTTTTCTTCTGTTGAAATTTGTTTCTGTTCTACAACCATATTATAATTTTTAAACATTCCAATTTTACTGTACAAATCATCCTCGCGGTATGGTTTTATAAGATAATCGTTCATCCCTACAGACAAATATAAATCGATGTCATGTTTAAATGCATTTGCTGTAAGTGCAATTATCGGTATCTCTTTGCTTAGCTTACTACGAATAAACTTTGTAGCCTCCACTCCATCCATCACTGGCATTTGAATGTCCATCAACACAACATCAAAGTTTGCTGCTTTTAATTTATCAATTGCAACCAAACCATTTTCGGCTTCTGTTACAATGCAACCCACAAAATTCAGACTCTGAATGGCAATAAAACGATTCATCTCGTTATCTTCGACAAGCAGAACACGGGTACCTTCAAAACAATTTTTAGAAGCTTTATCTGTTTTAGCAACAAGGCTACTCTGTGATCCAATAGGGAAATCTACCTCAAATGAAATCTGAGTTCCGATACCTTTCTGGCTTTTAGCAACAATATCGGAGTCCATCAACTGCACCAGTTCTCTGGTGATACTCATTCCTAAACCTGTTCCTTCGAATCTCCTGTTGGCCGCTCCTTCTTCTTGCGAAAATTTGTCGAATAGTTTTTTCATAAACGGTTCACTCATTCCTATTCCCGAATCGTTTATTTCGAACAATAACCGTTGATTGTCGTTAGTGGTACTAACAGCAGATATTTTAAGCTCCACAAAACCCCGCTCGGTAAATTTCAGCGAATTACCCATAAGGTTTATAAAAATCTGTCGTAAACGTCCAGCATCGCCAACCAACGATTTTTTAATTTCAGGTGATTCTACAATTCTAAGTTCAAGACCTTTTTCATGAGCTTTTGAGTAGAGAATACTCATCACATCCGAAGCAACCGACGAAATACTAAAATCTTTATTCTCCAGTTTAAATTCGCCTGCCTCAATTTTAGACATATCCAATATGTTATTCACAATAGTAAGCAAATGATACACAGCAGTTTCGGAGTGAGATACATATTTTCGTTGTTTTTCCGAAAGGTTATCTTTACCCAATTCACGAATCATACCTGTGATAACATTGAGCGGAGTTCTTATTTCATGACTCATATTGGCCAGAAATACTTCTTTGGCTTTCGAAGCTTCTTCGGCAACTATAATGGCCTGCTCAAGTTCTTTTTCCAATTTTTTATGATCGGTGATATCCAAATGAATCCCTATTGAGCCAATGTGTTCATTTTTATCATTATAATTAGGCGCATCGCTCACAAACCACCAACGAGGCTCTCCCTGCTTGTTTTTCACAGCTAGCTCATAACCGCTTGAAACACCATTTCCTCTTAATTTATTCTTTTCGCGCAATACAAGTTCATCTTCGGACGAATGCAAAAAACGGGTTGCTTTTAATTTTTTTATTTCATCCTGATTATACCCTGAAATATCACAAAAACTTTGGTTGGCATAAAGTATATTTTCTTCTTCATCCACTTCGATTATTCCTAAGTTCATGTTGGTAATAATATTCCGATATTTTTCTTCCTGTCGAACCAAAAGCCCATCATGCCGTTTCCGTTCAATCACATTCACAAGCATTTGAGAGAAAACTTCAAGTAAGGTTTTTTCCTTATCCGTATAAGAATGCACCTGCTTGATGGAATCAAAACCGATAAATCCTAACAGTTCATCCCCATTATTCATTGGAATAGAAATAACACTTTTAAGCGATTGCGCTTCAAGTATCTCTTTTATACCACTGCAATTACTGTCCAATTTACTCACATCGGAAACATAGAACTCCTCCCCTTTCAGATGTTTTCTCAGAAAGTTGGTAAGCCTATCCAACGAAACATTTTGTAACTGCTCAATCTCGGGTTCAACGCCATCGGCACACCACTCGTAGGTATTCGAAGTTGTTTCGTTATTAAAATCATAATCAAAAATATAGGCTCTATCGGCACCTACAAATTCGGCCAGTTCCTGTAATGAATTTTGAATTGTGGCTTCTACCTTATCTAATTCAATATTTATATAGGTACTGGATATTTTAATCAATATATCTTGCAATTTTAGCTGTTGCCTAATCACTTCTTCCCTTTGCTTCCGATAAGTTATGTCGCGGGCCACGCAGGTAACGCCATCTGTCAATCCATCCTGCCCTTTTAAAATGGTGGCGTGTAGATCGTACCACAACCGTCCATTGGGGGTATCGAAATATATCTCGGCTTTACTAAAACTCTTATTCTGTATGCAGTAACTCAAAACCACCTCAATCTTTGCTTTCGATGGCTGAGGGATATCCATGTCAGGGACTTTCTTTCCAAGGTATTTCTCCAGGTTAAAAAATACAGTTGCACCCGAGGGAATGTGGTATTCTACAAATCGTAAATCATTGTCCAATACAAAAACCAAATCGCTGATACTTGATATCAACGAGGCTTTGCGTTCTTCACTTGCACGTAATTCATTTTCGTTTCGTTTCCGGTCGGTTATATCTCTCGAATTCGCAACTATAAACCCTTTGCCATTTAAAAATATGTACTTTACGGTTACTTCCACCGGAATTTCGGCCTTAGTAACGATATTCATGTAGACCCTTTCAATCGTCAGGTGATCCTCACCTTTTAATTCCTCAACATGTTTATGCCAATCTTGCATTGTTGGAAAATGGTTGAGATAATCGGTAACATAAAATTCACCAACATGAGCGGGATCAATTCCCAGCACTTCACCTGCAACTTTATTTAAATAAAAAAGTTGACCTTCTTCCGTGATAACCTGTACAGCATCCGAAATATTATCAAACAAATTTAAAAATATAGAGAGTTGCTCCTGCGTTTTTTTCCGTTCGGTATAATCAATACTGATACCGACCATACCCACAATTTGCTCATTTTCATTCTTTAATGGCAATTTGGAGATCAGGGCCCAACTATCATCTCCCATCGGTTTAAGTTCTCCCAAGATAGAGTGTCCTTCGTTAATAACCTGCTGATCTTCCAACAAAGTATTAGAAGCTACACTTTCGTCATAAATATCAAAATCAGTTTTACCCAACACATCCTGTTCGGATTCGAGCCCCAGATGTTTCAGTTCTAGCTTATTTGCTAATGTTTTTTTATACTGTAGGTCTTTTGCGTAAATGCTAATGGGGATATTATCAATAATAGTTCTCAAAAGCCGGCGCTCCTCGGTCAACTTGTTTTCAGCTATTCGTCTGAGTTCATCATCAACAGCTTGAGTAATAACTTTGCCCAGAAATTCAACGATATTCCGAAATTCGTTTTTAAACAGAAAACTAAACGGATTTTTTCTACCCAAAATTAAGTAGCCATAATCGGCCAAACAATAGATATAAAAATAGTTGTCGCCCTGAACTATTTCACAGCAACCTCTTTCTTTATTTTTATCAGAGCGCTGAATATATCCCCTGAGATATTCCAGCAGATCATTATTTTTAAACGCAAACGGGAGTATCAGCTTATTCGTCAATCCTGATTTCTCAATTTTGATGACTCCAGCCATAAAACAATTCAATTTGCGCAAATAGACGGGCAACACAGTATTAATCACATCGTCTTCGGTACCTTTTGACCCTGCAAAAAATATCAATTCGAGAAGCGCCTCTGATTTTAAATTATTTATCATTTCCATTTTGCAACAATTACCGTTTTATTGTATATTTCCAAAAACGAATCGCCAATATTTGCAATTTCGCCAAATGTAAGAGCACCATACAAGGTTTGATCTCCGCTTATTTCTTTTAATTCCTGGGCAAACATACCTGCCATAAATTTTCCACGTGAAAAACAGTCGATACAGAAAAGGTAGCCATTATCCCCTTCACCTTCAAAACTAGTCATGCATTGATCCTTTGCCTCACCAGCTGCAGCCAACAACGACCCGACATCACCATGCATGATTGAAAAATACTGCCCACTATCAATTAAATCTAAAAAATGTATGGTTTTATCCTTTACCCGAAATGGGTCACGAATCACCGTTTCACCATCAATTTTTATTAATCCTATGGGATATGATTTTGCTATTTCGAAGAAATTATGTTGATCAAAAACAAGACCTGAATGTTCTTCAACTTCCTGTTTATAAACATCAAATGCAGGTTCCCAGTTTATTGACTTCATTTCATTGAGCTCAACTTCAGTAGCTTTCATCGGCTTGGTTATCGGATTCCAACCATGCGCAATACCAATTGAAAAACATTCTTCGGTTAATCCTATGACAGCTGCATTAGCATGCATTCCACTATTGTGCACAACATTTTTTGAAGATTTAAAAGAGCTCGTACCACTACCTCCGCCAATAAAATTGAATTCATTACCAAAAAAATCATATAAACTCTCGATAAATTGGCTTTTACCGTTCACAAACGCGTCGGTAAATATAATAATACTACCACTATCGGGTAGGTTAGCTGAGTAGTTGCTCTCAAACTTCGACAGATAATTATGTTCGTCATCGAAGCTAAAAACCTGACTCTTTAAATCGAAAGGCAATGGCAGCAACAAAACACCGTTTGACTTAATGGCGCATCGCACAATTATTTCCGAAAAAACACCACCAACAATCGATTTTGAAAATGATTGCAAAATTGGATCCACAAGTTCGGAACTAAATTGCTCATCGTCGGTCATCAGAATCAGTACCGACTTAAACTCATCTTCATTCTCAATTTGTTTTAGGTTCTCAACAAATTCTTCTAAGCAAACAGAATAAAATGCTTTCATATTCATTTATTTAAAGTTATTTCACCACTCTTAATCATGTTGTAAATGGTTGATTTACCTATGTCAAGTTTTTCGGCAACCTTCACAACATTTTGATTGTATTTATTTAAATAATAAACAATTACATCAATACTATATTCCCGAAGCGTTTTTTCCGACTGAACAATGAAATTAGCAGGTGCATGATGTAAACGATTCGAGCCTGTACTATATATTTTATTTTCATTGTGCAGCACACCTGCCAGTTCAATGATTGCTTTAAGTTCTTTTTCTATTTTTGAATCGGCATTATTAGCATTAAAGTGCTCAATATGAATAGTAGAAAGAGTGGGTTCTCCTTGATGTTCAACATCATCTTTTAAACCGTTATCACCATTCACCACAGTAACATAATCATCTCGCAGAGTTGGTAAATTTTCATTTCTAAGAATATAATCAGCATCTCCAAGTTTTAATATCTCAATGATAAGGTTTACATCGTCTTTTATCTTAAACACCAGCACTGACAGGTTCGGATCGAACGCTTGTATTCTTAGCAACAACTCATCATAACTCATGTCTGTCAATGCAAAATCAATACATATTAAATCGGGATTCTTATCCAGAATTTCCAAACAATCCTTTCCACTAGAAAGTATTACTAAATCAAAATCAGCACTTTGAGAAAGAGTTTGGTGTAAGAATCGGGCATATTTCAAATCATTCTCTACAAGATAAATCCTAAATTTTGCCATTCTATCTATTTTAAAAACGTATCCTATAAAAACGAATCCTGATTTTATTGTTATCGACACAAATATACAACAAATAAATTAAGTTTTCCAAAATTTGGAAGAGCTGGAAAAAACAGACAGCAAACTGAATCAGAAGCTATTGTAATACAAATTACGACAATCAGAACAAACAAATTGCTATATATCACATTGGAAAACATGAATGGCTTAAATAAAGAGAAAGTATATCACCAGCAGAATCTATCGTATGTAAAGAAAAATTGGTATATATAAGTAAAAACAAAAAGACAATTAACAGATTGTTCTTTTTGTCAATTAGCTTTGTTGTAGTAATTTAAACTACAATCATATATTTATATTTCAGCGCTAAGAATACGGGAGTAGTTGATCAATTAAGCATTAGAGTATTGTAAACAAATATTTTATTTACATTATATAACACATTACAGCTAAAAATAAACATTATATAACACAACTGATAGAAAAAAGGAAGATTGAACATCTGATTTGATGAAAATCACACTCCCGATTTATCAATTAGATCGGTAAAATAGACATATATAAGAGAAGAATATCAATCTGAAAGAAGTTAGTAAACATAAAACTGCCTACTCATATCTGATAATTTTGGCGGGATTGATTTTAGTAATTAAATACGATGGGCCGATCATCATAAGCAATGAAGCTATGAGCGTACCTACATTGAGGAGAACAATATATAACCAGTTGAAGTAAACCGGAACAGTAGCAACGTAATAAGCCTCCGGATCGAGGGGAACTATACCAGTGAAGTACTGAACAGCACAGAGCGAAAGTCCAATAAAATTACCCCACAACATGCCTTTACCAATAAGAAAAAAGGAATGATACAAAAAGATTTTACGCACCGACCAATTGGTAGCACCTACAGACTTTAGAATGCCAATCATGTTTGTGCGTTCCAAAATAAGAATAAGCAAGCCCGAAATCATATTAAAACCTGAGACCGCGAGCATTAAAAACAAAATTACCCAAACGTTCATGTCGAGTAAATCGAGCCACCCAAATATCTGAGGACTAATTTGTTTAATCGTTTGAGTAGAGTAAGCGGATCCCTCATTATTAAACACATTAGCAGTAGCATCATAAACAGCATCACCTAGTTCATCTATTCGATCAAAATCGGAAATAAGCACTTCCAATCCGCTAAATGAATCTTTATCCCAATCATTCAGGGCTTGCACCTGACGCATATCGGCAATAAGAAATAATTTATCGTATTCAATAAAGTTGGTAGAATAAATGCCCACAATTTTAAATTTCCGGGCACGAACCTGATCTTGAATAAAATAAGTAAAAAAGCTGTCGCCCAATTTCAACCCCAGCAGATTAGCCATGTATTTCGATAACACAACCTCTTTACTTGCCGTAGAATCAGAAACATCAATAATTCGGCCTTCCACCAGATTCGATTTGAAAAAATTCCAATCGAAATTAGCATCAACACCTTTGATCACAATTCCCTGAAATTCTGTATCTGTTTTGATAATTCCCGGTTTGGTTGCAAATTTTTCTACATGACGAACACCATCGAGTGACGCAATTTTTTTAATCAAAGCATTGTCTACCTTGATAGGATTCATTGCATAAGTGTTGTTATTGTCAAAATTTGTGATTTGGATATGTCCGCCGAAACCAATTGTTTTATTTCTTATTTCGTTTTTAAACCCAATGACTACCGCCACCGAAATAATCATTACAGCCAACCCAAGGGCAATACCAATAGTGGCAATACGTACAGCAGGACGAGAAACATTCTTCTTGCCCTGCTGAAAATGGATGCGTTTAGCTATAAAATATTCTAAATTCAATGTTGTTTTTTGTTAGATCGTTTTTCCCGGATAAGCCTGAAGTGCTTTGCCAAGAACAATTAGCGCATGTTTCAGGTCTTCCTTGTCCAATACGTAAGCGATACGGACTTCATCTTTTCCGTAACCATCGATAGTATAAAAACCGGAAGCCGGAGCCATCATCACTGTGTAACCCTCGTATTCGAAATCGGAAAGAAGCCACGAGCAAAATTTGTCTGCATCATCAACCGGCAAGCGAGCAACGGTGTAGAAGGCACCCATTGGAATGGGAGAATAAACACCCGGAATACGATTCAAACCATCGATCAAAAATTTACGACGTTCAACGTATTCGTTGTACATTTCGAGCATATATTCAGGCGATGTATTCATTGCAGCCTCCGAGGCAATCTGACCCAACAAGGGTGGACTTAAACGTGCCTGACAGAACTTCATCACATTCTTGCGAACTTCTTTATTTTTAGTTACCAATGCCCCAATGCGCACACCGGTCATGCTATAACGTTTTGAAACCGAATCAATCAACACCACATTTTCCTCAATACCATCCAAGTGAAAGGCTGAAATATAAGGCGCTCCGGTATAACAAAATTCGCGATATACTTCATCAGAAAACAGGTACAAATCGTACTTTTTCACCAGATCGCGTATTTTATTCATTTCCGCACGGGTATATAAATATCCGGTTGGATTATTCGGGTTGCAAATCAGAATTCCTTTTGTTTTGGAAGTGATAAGCTCTTCAAATTTATCAACATGAGGCAACGCAAATCCTTCTTCGATGGTAGACACCACAGGCTTTACTACTGCACCGGCAGCAATGGCAAAGGCAGTATAGTTTGCATAGGCAGGCTCGGGAACGATAATCTCGTCGCCCGGATCAAGACAGCTCATAAAAGCAAAATTTACCGCTTCAGAGCCACCGGTTGTTATAATGATATCTTCTTCTGTAACGTCGATATTAAAGGTATGATAATACGCCGCCAGTTTTGTTCTAAGACTTTTTATTCCATCACTCGGGCTGTATTCCAACACGGTACGATCTATATTTCTAATCGCATCCAAGGCCACTTGTGGAGTTTTCAAATCGGGTTGTCCGATATTGAGATGGTACACTTTAATACCACGAGCCTTAGCTTTATCGGCAAGAGGTACTAATTTACGAATAGGCGATTCGGGCATTGCTTGCCCGCGTTGCGATGTGTGTGGCATTTTCAGTTAGCAGTTATCAGCCATTAGCGTCATGAGAAATCACGGCACCGCAGAACTGAAATTAGTAATTCGAATAATTGCTGCAAAATTAGCGAAATTTACCCGATTAAAAAAGGAATTTGCTTACAAGTTGAAAGTGAGTAGTGAGTTGGTAGACGACAGATAGTTACAAACGAATATCTACCTAACGAAAATTACTTCAAATCCACCATAACTTTCAGATTCAACTGTCGACCGGTGAGATAATTCGGTACAGCCATTTGGTGGTTATAAATATCGGTTACCCAATAGTACGAATTTACATTTTTGAAGCCCATTAGATTGAACACTTCAAAATTGAGCCAAATACTTTTGACATGTTCCATCATAGGTTTATTCATCAGATTATCAGTGGAATTCACCAACATTCGCGAAATGCCAATATCCACACGACGGTAAAGTGGCGTACGGAAAGCACTTCGATATTGTACATTTCGGGGTGGTCCGAAAGGCAAGCCATCCGACCAGATAAATTTCAATTGAAGTTTATACTTTGGATTATTGGGAAAATAATCCTGCATCAACATCGAAAAAGCAAAACGTTGCTCACTCGGGCTTGACACCCATTTGGGATGAACTGTTTTGGTTGAAATAAGATTTCCTTCATAATCGTAGGTCTTATCCACATAAGAATCACCTATAATATCCTGCTTCGAATTCATCAACGAAAGATTTATCCACGAATCGGTTCCGGGAACAAGTTCTCCAAACAGTTTAAAATCAATGCCGGCTGTATAAGCCTTTGCATCATTTTTGCCCGAATACAAAATACGGACATTATCCACAGAGTATGAAATTACCCTGTCCATCAACTTTAAATAAGCTTCTGTGGTAAACTTGAACGGTCGCCCCCAGGCACGAAAATAATTATCGCCACCAAGCACAAAATGAAAAGCGCGCTGTGCTTTGATATTCTTGTTCAGACTGATATTTACATTGCCCAATGCGTCTGTATCCGTATCGCGAATTTCTTTATAAAAAGGTGCCTGATAATAAAGCCCTGTGGCAAAACGAAAACTAAAATCGTGCTTCCCGACAGGCAAAAATGAAACTGCCATACGCGGACTAATCAATAATTGCTCATTAAACGTCCAATAATTAGCCCTCAAGCCGCCAGTAAGCGAGAAGGATCCAGCCTTCGAACTCCATTTGTAAGTATCTTGATAGAACGCAGTTGTACGCCATGTAGAAAGGCGATTAGACGATTTCATATTGTAGTACAAATTCACCTGACTATTGCTAAACGGAAGCGAGTATCCCACCGAATCGCGCCACTCCCACTCACTTATTTTATCGTCAATAATTTCATTCTGAAGTGTCAATCCCCAACGCATTTTATGTGCATTCACGTCATATTCACCCAAATGAGCAACATTGGCAACAGTAGCTTCCAATGTGTTTCGGGCATGTTGTTGATATTTACCCACACCCAGCACCTCACCGGTTTCCGCCTGAGGATCAGGTTCTGTATTCACTGCGCTCAATACATATTCACCAAGAATATCGTAGTTTTCGCTTTCGTTGGTATGAAAGGCCGACACCAACAAACTTAACTTCATACCTTCGATAGGTTTATAATTCAATGTGAAGGCTCCAAAAGCAGTCCGAAACAGGTCTTTTTCCTGTCCATCGAAATAGACTTTCAACTTTCGAACGGTGGTGTATGTACCAAAAGCAGTTTCGCGATCCTGAGGTTTAAATTGGTACGAATTCTGAGAAAAATTACCCAGGAAAGTAACGTCCCATTTGGGTTTCAACTGGTAAGTGAGATAGGTTTGATAATCGAGAAATGCCGGACTGTACTCGCCTTTGGTATCGAGAGTTCCAAGCAAAGAGGCAGAGGTTTTGTAGCGTATCCCGTGCATTTGCGTGAATCGTTTGTTGGCTGTACCCAAATAAGCCGAAGCACCTAGCAAACTGACCGCAGCTGTAGCCTCAAATTGGGTTGGTTTCTTGTAGCTTATATCCAACACCGACGACATTTTATCGCCATATTTTGCATCGAAACCACCGGCCGAAAATGCCACATTACTGACCATATCGGGGTTAATAAAACTCAAACCCTCCTGCTCACCGGCACGAACCAATAATGGTCGATAAATTTCTATACCATTTACATACACGATGTTCTCGTCGAAGTTACCACCACGCACATTGTATTGCGAACTGAGCTCATTGCTGGAATTAACCCCTGCGAAAGTAATCAGAAGTGACTCAATACCGCCATTAGTATTGGGCATGTGCCGGTATTTGGAAGCATCAACAACATCAAGCGAAGACATCTGTCGGCGTTGTCCCACCACATTCAGCTCACCAATTTCAGTACTTAAAGTAGGAAGTTCAACAGATATTTGAAGTATCTTTTTAGTTGGAGAAATTGTGTGCTTAATTGTTCGATAGCCTATTCGGGAATAAATAAGCGTTGCCGAATCCTTCAACACAACATTGAGTTCGTAATATCCGTTTTGATTAGTAGAAGTTCCAACCTTTGTACCTTCGATATACACATTTGCCGATTCTACCCCTCTGTTACTAGGGTCAATAATATAGCCGTAGATGCGCACTTTTGTTTGCGCAGTAACGGCTAGCATAAAGAGTAAAAATAGAAATGTATATAGAAGTTTTTTATTCATGCAGATAGTTACTAGTTACAAGGAAACGGTTACAAGTTATAAGATTGCTTATCCGTATTTTGCTTTCAGAAATAGATTTTAAAACATCGTTACTTACCAACATGCAATTAGATAATTCGAATTAACTATCATAGCATTCTTATAAAAAAAATCACGCGTAATCATTCAATTTACTCAAAAGCTCTTCGATGGTCGAAATATTCTTATTATCCATTTGCCATCCATCTTCGGTTACCAAAATATGTATATCTGCATTCTGCTCCACCATATATCCACCACGTGCCAATGCCCGCAGCGTCCAGTACATGCGCGTTTTATCGCCCGAAACCCATACACTTTTAGTCATCGGGTAATTCATCGAAAAATTACCATTAGCAGCATTAAAATAGTAAGCCCTACTCTCGAAAGCCCGATTAAAACTACCATTAAATACCAAATCTTCGGGCACACCACATTCCACACCATGTTCGGCACTAATAAGCCAGATGCGATCAGCAGCTTGCAAGGCCAAATCCAGTTCGTGCGTAGAGAGTAATATTGCCTTTTGAGTTTTGTGTGCCAGCTTATGAAGCAAAAGCATAATCTCTACACGGTTGGGTAAGTCAAGATGCGCAGTTGGCTCATCAAGCAAGATAATAGGGGTATCCTGCGCAAGTGCTTTGGCTATCATGGCGCGTTGGCGTTCACCGTCGGATAGTTCGCTCAGGAAACTATGCGCTTTGTGTTCCAAATGTACCATTGCTATCACTTCATGAATAAACGCATCCTCTTCCTCACTCATATTACCCCACCAACTGCTATGCGGATGCCGTCCGAGCGATACAATATTGTACACCGTTGCATTTTCAATGTCCACACGCTCGGTCAACACTAGCGCAATAAGCAATGCCTTTTCATGTTGCGAAAGCTTAGCGGTTTCATCACCATCTATTTTCGTTTTTCCAGCTAACGGTTTCTGCAACCCGGCCAAGGTACGCAGCAAAGTAGATTTTCCGCTTCCATTCGGACCAATCAAACACACCAATTCACCCGCTCGCAAACTCAGTTGCAAGTCGGATTGTATAATGTCGGTCTTTCCTTTTTTGGAATATCCGATGGATAGGTTTTGTGTGGTTAGAATGCTCATTAGCTCAGTTATCAGTAAACAGTTATCAGTAAATAGTTATCGATTACTGATAACTGTTTACTGATAACTGGTATTATCGTCTTTTAAGTATTATCCAAATTATAATCGGTGCTCCAAACAGTGCACTTATGGTATTAATAGGCAAGGTATACGTTGGCATTTGCGAAATAATATCGCAAACAAGCAACAATGATGCCCCCAGTAACACACAGGCCGGCAACAAAATACGGTGCAATGAGGTGCGAAATACTCCACGTGCAATATGGGGAATAGCTACACCTACAAACGCTATCGGCCCAGTAAATGCCGTTATCCCTCCTGCCAAAAGTCCGGTAGCTAGTACAATTAAAAAGCGGGTTTTGGTAATAGAAATACCCAAACCCCGCGCATAATTTTCACCCAACAACAATCCATCGAGTTTCTTTTGCAGATAAAATGCCAGTCCTAATCCAACGAGTACTACCGGCAACAGAACAGTCATATAATTCCAGGTCACTGCACTTAAGCTACCAAAAGTCCACATTACAAACAACTTTATGGCATCCGGATTGCTGAAATTCTGCAACACACTCACAAACGAACTTGCAATGGTACCAAACATTATCCCCACTATCAACAGCGAAACGGCATTATTGACCTTAAACGAAACGCCCACCACCAACACCAACACAATAGAAGCTCCGATAATGGCCGCTGCAATCAATGCCCAACCGCTGCTGACAAAGGCAACCGGCAGAAAAGCTGCTGCCATCATGACCAATGCAACACCCAAACTGGCTCCGGAGCTGACACCCAAAATATACGGATCGGCTAACGGATTGCGGAACAGCGTTTGCATCATCAAGCCAGCCACCGACAGCGAAGCACCCGCCAACACAGCTGTAATGGCTTTCGGTAACCGGAAGTTGAGCAATATCTCTGAGTTGATCCCTTCGGCACCTTTTCCGAAAAAAACGGAAATAATCTCGCTTAACGATATATGAATGCTTCCCCAAGCCAAATCGGCAAGGAAAAGACCTATCGCAAGAAGCGAAAGGGCAATGAATAATATGAGAGAACGGGACTTCATTGAATTATCTAATTTGAAAAGCCTGTAATATTTTCCTCAAAATTTACTTTTTAGCAGTAAAAATGCTTTAGACTATATAAAGCATTTTCGAGCCCAAAGGTACAATATTAATTGCTAATGATTAACTCTAAGCGCACAAAAAAAGGACAGGTTACCACCTGTCCCTGCATTCATATGCATTATTTCAATTTATCTGCATATACCAAGGCGTACCCGGGTAAAATATCGGGGTGAAGTATAGCTATCACATCCCCAAGTAATAAGTCGGGACGTGCCACCGCACTTTCCCAAAAATCATTGGCTGTAGAAGGTAGCAAGCGTTTGTTGAAATTGTATACCTGAAGCTTTTTTGCAGGATTGAACAAGGCATTTTTCGTGTCAGCTTTTACCAAATCGCTCATTGACGAATAGCTGCAATTGAGCCATACGTCGGTTTGCGAGAAATTTTTTAGCACTGTTTCCACATTCAATGGCAAACTGCCCGTGGTGGTATCGCTGGCATAAAAATATCGGGCACCCGCATCGTCAAAAAGCTTGCCCATAAAACTACGACCTGCGGGCATATACCAGGTTCCGCGAAAGTTAGAACCGGCCATAATAGTGGGCTTATGAGTTACAGCTTTGGCTTTTTCGCGCAATTCGACATAACGTTTCTCCACATCGGTAAAAATACTATCAGCCGCCTTTTCTTTTCCGTAAAACACAGCTACAAATTTAATCCATTCTGCCCGTGCCAAAAGCGAAGTTTCCATCCACTCGTTGTTGAACAACACAGGTATTCCGGCTTGTGAAACACGTGCAGCGTAAGGATCGTTTTGATTGTAACCGCTCATCATTACGGCTTCCGGTTTCAGCTGCAAGGTTTTTTCCACATTGATTGTAAACGCATCTCCCAAATCGGCTATTTTACCCTCTCCTACTCTTTTTAAAATGGCCGAATTATAAATTATTTTGGGAGAACAAACACCAGTTATAGATTCAATTTCGTTTAACAAACCTAGAAATTCGAAATGAGTCACCGACGTAGAGACTAACGTTTGTAATGGAATTTTTACTTTTACTCCACCTGCCGGGGTCTTTATCTTTGCATCTGTCACCAAATAATAGCGCGCATATTCGGTACCTTTCACCCATGGACTATACACCACCACTTCTTTGTAGTTTTCAAAGTTTCGCACAGAAAAACCCTCGGCATATTTCAATTTTAGCGAGTCGGTAGCCTCACCATTGTCAGTTTTAGTGGCTTTATGAGAACATGAAACCAAAAGAAAGAGAAAAAGTGTAGTTAGGAGGTAGTTTTTCATTGTATAAGTATAAATGATTTATGAAAAAAGAAAAAGAACCGCAGAGGTTCAACTCCGCGGTTCTCAAAAAATGTATGATTATTGGCGGTTTTATTTCCGCACAAAGATACAAGTAAAATAGCAATTTTTAATAGTCAACTGTCAATTACCAGCAAACTATGAATCGTACAAAACTCATTTTCATTACTGATAACTGTTTACTGATAACTGTCAATGTCCCCCCGAAGGAATATTTTGTTTGACTTTCGATGATTCGGGCTCTTTCACAAACATCCAAAACAAGATAGAACAAGTCACCAATCCGCCACAGAAAATGTACAACAACTGATGATTTCCGGTTTCTTTGATAATATTAGCCACACCGTTACTCATCATCTGCGGTAGCACTACTGCCAGATTAAAAACACCCATAAACAAGCCCATCTTGGCCGGATTCACCCGTTCGCTCATAATGGCAAAAACGACAGAAATGACCGCCGACCAGCCAATACCAATCAATACCATGCCGATGTAAAAATCGATCTCCACGCGACTGAAATAAGCCACGTAAAAATAACCGATAGCCGAAAAAGCCAAGGCGCAGATATAGGTTCTTACTCTGCCAATACTTTTAGCAATAGCTTGCAAAACCAAAGGAAAAACAGCACCTATAAAGTTCAAAATCAGAAAACCGAGTGATACAATATTTCCAATAGACGACGCTGAAGTTTGTACTTGCCCGGTAAGTTTTTCTGCAAACCAATTGGCCGTAATGTCCGACACATTTAAGTTAGGCATGATCTGGTTTTCAATAAAAAAGCCCGACATGATAAACATGCTTTGAAAAGCCACCCACGTAAATGAGTGTGCCAACATAATTTTTTGAAACTCATTTTTATTCGATGGATTTTTCAATCCCTGAACGATATTTATGATTCCGATCACTACCGAATAGCTCAAAGCAGCTATCAGCACAGGATTGTGCCACGCTTGCAATTGTGGAGTGAAAAAGTGGAAAAACAAACTGAATACGCCAAAAACAAGAAAACCGTACAATGGGTATATTTCTTTGAATATTTGCCAAACGCCAAACTTCTCATCAGACTGCACCTTGGCATCTTCCTGGTCTTTCTTTTCCTGAATAAATAAAATAGGGAAAACAGCAGTTAAAAAGACAATAAGCGCAGCAATGTATAACAGGGTTTCGTTTCCAAAAACCATGGAAAGAAAATAGGCAAACACTCCAAAAAAACCGGATATAATCTGCATCCACACAAAACCAGAGGTGCGCACTTTGCCTTCGGGAGTAAGATCGGCAATGATGGAACGTGCCGGATTGAAAGTAACATTCACCGATAAATCAAGAAACAATGCAATGACCGATGCAATAAGAATGATATCGGTTATACCGGTTACTTTGGAAATACCGCTGATATTGGGTAAAGCCAAAAAAGCTACCGTACTCACCAAACCGCCAATAATGATAAACGGTCGACGGCGCCCCCCCATAAACCAAACATTGTCGCTCACCATTCCAACAATTACCTGACCAAAAATACCCGCAATGGGTCCGGCCAGCCACACGAAAGCTACATCGTGAATATCCAGTCCGTATTTATTGGAAAGAATCCAGCTTAGTGCTGCAATTTGAGTAGATAACGCAAAACCCACCGCTGTGGCAGGCAATCCCAACAACGCCAGAAAAGCATTGCTCATTTTCTTTTGAATGTTCAGCATAGTATTTTAGATATTTGTGTCAGGAATATGTAATTCCGACTAAGGTTTTGAATAATAAAATACAATGATATTCATTTTTGTTGAAAAATTGTCTACTCTTAAAAAGAGAGTTCGAAAATTATCTCGCAAACGTTTGCTAAAGATACCTCCGGCATTATTTACTTCGTGTTATTTGCTTCGCGTTAGTAATGGTTATAGCCTACGGCGTTATGTAAAGTTATGAATAACGTCGAAAGCAAATAGCATGAACGAAGTGAACAAATATCGCCGTAGGCATAATATCGCGAAGCTAATATCGCCGAAGGCAAATAACCATAAGTAACTACACAAGCATTATAGCCCCTTAGTTATCTCCTCGATATATCCCAACAATTCATCACGACCGGTTCGTTTTTCGGATGAAGTAATGAAAATTGGAGGTAATTCTTCCCACTGTTCACTTAGTTTTTCTTTGTAAACGCGTATACTTTCCACTCCTTTTACATGCGATAGCTTATCGAGTTTAGTAAAAACGATAGAAAAAGGCACATCATTTTCGCCCAACCAGTCCATAAATTCGAGATCAATCTTTTGCGGTTCATGACGGCAATCGATTAGCAAAAACAAACAAGTCAGTTGCTCGCGATTGAGAATATAGTTTTCGATAATCTCCTGCAATTGCTCGCGCATCTTCTTACCGGTGGTAGCATAACCATATCCCGGCAAATCGACCAAATGCCAGTTTTTATTGATCAAAAAATGATTGATCAACAAAGTCTTTCCGGGCTTCGATGAAGTCATAGCCAACCCTTTACGATCGCAAAGCATATTAATTAACGACGATTTTCCAACGTTTGAACGTCCGATAAATGCATATTCCGGCAAGCGGCTATCCGGACATTTCAGATAGTCGGTATTGCTAATGATAAATTCTGCTGATTTTATATCCATAATTATTTTAGTTACGAGTTACAAGAAAAGATGTTACGAGTTTACAATCAATTTTATATTTTATATTTTGCATTTGAAAACATCCACATTCCGACAAAGGTAATCAAACCATTTATCATCAACAATTCATATCCTAACGGATAATTGAAAAACAACGTGGTCAATTGATTTAATCCATAGCAAATAAATGGCGAGGCGATAGCAATATAAGGTACTGCTCTATCGCGAACCTGCCGTTTGGTAAACAACCCAAAGGCAAACATCCCCAACAAAGGGCCGTAGGTGTACGAAGCAATGGTATATACTGCATCGATAATACTTTTATTATTCAACACTTTGAACACAAGCATAATAAGTACAAATAATACCGACATGCCAATGTGTGTATACTTACGTTTCCGTTCCGCCATTTTCGCCTCCATATGCTGCACGCCCAATATATCTACCGAGAAAGAAGTGGTAAGCGAGGCCAATGCCGAATCGGAACTGGCAAAGGTAGCCGCAATAATTCCAATTACAAAAAGAAATGTCACCAACGAACCAAGATATTGCGTAGCAAACAAAGGTAAAATATCGTCCGACGATGTTGGCAAAACAATATTCATTTTCATTGAAAGCATCAGCATCATGGCGCCGAGGGTCAAAAACAGGAGATTGAGCGGAACGAATGTAAATCCGTACCAATACATATTTTTCTTTGCATCGCTCAGGTTTTTGCACGTTAGATTCTTCTGCATCATATCCTGATCGAGTCCGGTCATTACAATGGCTATGAATATTCCACTGAAAAATTGTTTGAAAAAATTCTGTTTGCTATGCCAATCGTCGAACACAAAAATGCGTGAATGCTCGCTTTGTGCTATCGTTGTAAAAAACTCACCAAACCCAAGATCCAATTGCTTAGACACTTGCACCACTAATAACACCAAAGCCGAGATTAAACAGATGGTTTGCAGGGTATCGGTCCACACAATGGTTTTTATTCCACTTCGGTGCGTGTACAACCAAATAAGGAAAACCGCCACAGAAGCTGTCAGAACAAACGGCACATGCCAGGCATCAAAAATAACATGCTGCAAAATAAGCGTCACCAGATACAATCGAACACCCGACCCGATGGTCCGTGACAGCAGAAAGAAGCCGGCTCCGGTTTTATACGAATGGTTTCCAAACCGCTGTTCCAAATAAGTATAAATACTGGTCAGGTTGAGTTTATAATAAAGTGGCAAGAGTACATTAGCAATAATCAGATAACCGACAAAGAAACCTAAAACGGTTTGCATATACGTAAAATCGATGCCACGCACCATGCCCGGCACCGACACAAAGCTCACTCCCGAGATGGACGAACCCACCATGCCAATAGCTACAACCCACCATGGCGATTTTTTGTTTCCAAGAAAAAAGGCATCGTTATCTGTATTTTTCCGTCCCACAAAATATGAAATGAGGAGCAAAAAAGAGAAATAGACCACAATGATAAGTAAAATGGAGAATCCTGACATTGGATAAGATGATAGTGGTTTAATATGCTAATTTGAAGTACAAAAATAGCTAAAAATGACCGAAAGAAATTGCTCGGTTCAAAAATAGTTTTAAACCGGTTTTTTTTGTAATTTTGCCTACTGATAAAAGCATAGTTGTTGAGGCTATTCTATCGATACTATTTTATAATAGAATAACTGATAACTGTTGACTGATAACTAAAATGAAATGAGTACCCAACAATTTTCTTCATCATTACTCGAAAACGCTGTAAACGAGTTTGCTAAACTTCCGGGAATTGGCCGAAAAACAGCATTAAGATTGGTGTTGCACCTTTTAAAACAGTCGGAATTTGATGTTGAAGTGTTTGGAAATGCTTTTATTCAGCTCCGCAAAGAGATTCAGTATTGCACTGTGTGTCATAACATTTCAGACACTGGAGTTTGTCGCATTTGTAGCAATCCGGGGCGCGATCACGAAACGGTTTGCGTAGTGGAAAATATTAAGGACGTAATGTCTATCGAGAACACGCAACAATTCAGGGGATTGTATCACGTTTTGGGAGGCATTATTTCGCCAATGGACGGCATAGGACCTAATGATTTAGAAATTGAAAGTTTAATACAAAGAGTACAGGACGAAGGAGTTAAAGAAGTAATTTTGGCATTGAGCACTACCATGGAAGGTGACACCACTAACTTTTTTATTTTTAGAAAACTAGCTCCTTTCAACATAAAAACCACCACCATTGCCCGTGGAATTGCCATTGGCGACGAACTTGAATATGCTGATGAAGTAACGCTTGGTCGTTCGATTCTGAACCGGGTAGAATTCACAAATTCTTTTAAATAAACAAATAAAAAACAACAATAAAACAATGGAAAGAACAGTAAAGAAAATTGCTCAGGTATATTATTACATTTACACAGCCACCATCCTAACTACTATTGTAGGTTACATGACTACTATGGATAATTACGATCCGATTCCTATGAATAATCCATTGGGAATTGCTCTAAAAAGCATCATCATACTTTACACGATTATTTCTATTCCATTGGCACTCGCCGGTTTTCACCGTCAAACAAAAAAATGGAGGGCTATCGAAGACGAAAGACAAAAATTCAAAGCGTATCAAAAAGGTGCAACCATCAGACTGTTACTCGTTGGCATTGGACTGATTGCAAGTATCATTGTATTTTTTCTACTTCGGACAGACATTTCACTGATTTACTGCGCAGGAATTTCAGCTATCGTTTTGTTATTCTTCTGTAAACCTACAGAAGGGAAGATGATAAATGATTTAAAAATTGAAGAGTAAGCGTTCATGATCAGAACAAACATACAACAAGAAAAAGAGAGATTTTGATTTTCAAACAATCAACTATCAATTAGAAAGATATGATTATTGCAGTAGATTTTGACGGAACAATAGTTACTCACGAATACCCAAAAATTGGGCGTGAGATTCCTTTTGCCATCGACACTCTGAAGCGTTTACAACAAGAGCCACAAATACAATTGCTTTTGTGGACCGTACGCGAGGGCAAAGACCTGGAAGAAGCCGTGGAATATTGTCGAAGTAAAGGGTTGGAATTTTATGCCGTAAACAATAATTATCCGGAAGAAACATCGAAAGATGGGCAACCCCGCAAACTGAAAGCCGATCTATTTATCGACGACCGCAACCTAGGTGGCCTGCCCGACTGGGGAGTTATTTACCGCATGATAATGAACGGAACGCATCTACAACCCATTTCTACTAACTACGAGCCCGAATATGAACTTCCCAAAAAAGGCATTTTCTCGTCTCTTTTTGGTAAATAGCCCCGTAAACTAAAGTGCTGTTAGAAAACAATACCATACGACTGCGTGCCGTAGAGCCGGAAGATTTAGATCGGCTCTATGCTTGGGAAAACAACTCACAACTGTGGGATGTAGGAAACACTCGTAACCCCTATTCTAAGTTCATTCTTAGGCAATACATCAGCCAATGCGACCAGGACATTTACGAAAGCAAACAGCTACGGTTAATGATGGTAAGTGTAAAAACGGGTGATACGGTTGGTACAGTAGACTTGTTCGATCTGGACATTCATCATGGCCGCATAGCACTTGGACTTTTTGTTGACGCTGCTTTTCAGGGGAATGGCTTTGCGAAAGAAAGCCTGAAACTGGTGGAGGATTACATTTTCGGATACCTGAAAATCAATCAATTATACTGTCATATTTCTACAGATAACAAGGCGAGTATAAACATGTTCGAGCAAGAAAATTTTGAGAAATCCTGTCTTTTAAAACAATGGATAAAAACGGCGAAGGGCTTTGAAGATATTATTCTTTTTCAACAGTTCAGAGAGAATTACTTACAAAACAAACAAGTTTAACGGTTAGTAAACCAGTTCACCGGCTCCTTTACGGACTACTTCCGGTTCAGATTCAGTACAATCTACTATGGTTGAATGCTCCAAACTTCCAAAGCCACCATCCACCACTAAACTAACCTGATAGCCGTATTTTTCTTCAATCAACTCGGGATCAGTAATATATTCAGTTGTCTTTTCGTCGGTAAAAATTGAACTGGTCATCATTGGATTACCCAATTCGCGTACGATCTCGAGTGCAATGGGATTATCGGGCATCCTGATACCCACCATTTTTTTGTTTTTGAAAAGTTTTGGAAGCTTACTACTTCCCGGCAAAATAAAAGTAAAGGGTCCCGGCAGATTTTTTTTCATCAGCCGAAAGGAGACATCGTCCATTTTGGCGTATTCACTGATCTGACTCATTTCGCAGCAAACAAACGAAAGATTGGCTTTTCGCAAATCCTTATTTTTGAGCTTAGAAATAAACTCTACTCCCGCCCCATTAAAAATATCGCAACCAAAAGCGTACACACCATCGGTTGGAAAAATAATGATTCCACCCTTGCGCACCACTTCAGCTACTCGGCGAATTTCAGCCGGATTAGGATTCGTATCGTAAATTTTGACTAACATATTGCAAACAACTTATTTTTTTAGGTTTCGCAAAAGTACAAAAAAATTCCTGCAATTGAGAATTGCAGGAATTTATAAACGAAGAAGTATGTGATATTCTAGTTTTTAAAAGCAAAACACAGATAAACAGGCTTGTAACCAGCCTACTCTATTTATTTGTTAAAAACAGAAACGGGCTCGCAACGATTTCCGATTATCTTCTTATTCTTATCTGAATAGCGTTTTCGATAGGATTTTCGCTGAAGAAAATAAGATAACCACCACCTCCGGCGCCACTTACTTTCCAACCCAAAACGTTTGGTCTGTAATTTTCTATTTGCTCCATAATATCCGGAGAAACCATATTTGGGAACATGGCTATCTGAGCGTTGAAACTTTTAGTCATAGCCCGTCCCACTGCCTCTGCATCCTTTTGCTGCAGTGCATTCCAACATTCATCCGTTGCCTGACTTAGAGCTTGTACACGCATTTCATCAATACTTGTATTTGCCAACACATCGTAATTATCATGCCGTGGATAGAGTGGAATCATCCAAATACGTTCTTCTATCCAATCTAGAACTTCGGGTATCTGAACACGTTGAATATCAGTAGGCCAATATCCACCATCATATAGATATTTATTCAGACCCGGCATGGTAATACCCAATGAATCCTGAGAACCACTTACATAATTTGTACCCGGTGGATTTTCGAAGCAAAACAAAGTTTTCGCCAATTTCTCTTTATCTCCATCAGGTATATCAGTTTGCCAAAGTTCAATCGCCTTTTTACGGCTACTTGTAGACATTCCACTTCTATCATTAAACTCAAAATCGGGCTCAATACAAATTGTAAGTACCGATCCGGCAGCATATTTACTCACATAGGGTTGATCGTGCCAACCTCCGGCCAAATCGATGCGATATGGAATTTTACATTCTTGTCGCAAAGCGGTAGTAGAACGAACCGGCAAATTACCATGCGGAACACGTTTACTCACAACATACTCAATGTTCAATTCTTTACAAAGGGCTTCTTTCTGAGGAGTATGACCATCGGCATTTACAAAAAAGATATCCGGTTGTAATTCTTTCAACTCATCTAAAAAGTCAAGAAGCCCACCACCTTTATTGACCCATGCATCTTGTACAACTCGTAGCGACTTAACCATATACAACCTTTCGGCATCAGAATTAATGGTTTTGCGCGCCTTCAACTCATTGATTGTTTTGTCTGAACCGATTCCTACATAAAGCTGACCATATGAAGCGGCCTCTTCAAAAAATGCAACATGACCACTATGCAACATATCATAGCATCCGCTTACAAAAACTTTTTTCATAGAACTAAATTAAATAATAAACAAATATAGTACTAAATAGATAAACTGCAACAATATTATTTTACAAACTGTAATAATTTCGGCAAAATACGAAACCAGGGATATAAAATCGGATTTACTTTCAATCCATTTATCCTGAATGCCCTGACACACTCGATATTTTGGCTAAGTATATTTCTCAGATTCTTATTACTAGCTCCACCCAGTCGCATGCTTACCAAAGTTTCTTTTAAGTAATACGTAGACATTTTATGCTTCTCCAAGAAACGAAGCATTAGCTCAAAATCGGATGCCAACTTAAACTCAAGATTATAATTTCCATATTTGGCAAATAACTCCCGTTTAATATACATAGTTGGATGCGCCGGATGCCATCCGGTTTTGAAAGGTCTTTGGAGTCCGGTAGTCCATCGTCGCACAATTCTGGAGGTATCGTCATGCGAAACATACACCATATCGGCATATACCGAATCGAGCTGTTCATGTTTTTTGAAAACCGAGACTACCTTTTCTAATGCACATGCATCACAATATACATCGTCCGAATTTAGAATTGCCACTACATCGCCTGTTACTATAGCCAAACCATTATTCATGGCATCGTAAATACCTTTATCTTTTGCACTCACCCAGCGCAATCGCCCATCAAACTTAGGCTCATATTCTTTTATAATTGCCAAGGTATTATCATACGAGTCACCATCCACCAGAATATATTCAATATCCTGATAAGTTTGAGCCAGTACCGATTCAATGGTATCTCTTATAGTAGAGGCGCTGTTGTAAGCAACCGTTATGATTGAAATCTTCATCAAAAAAAAAGAATTATTAGATAAACTCAGTGTACATGTCCTGGTAAACTTGCTTAGTTTCCTGATAACATTTATCCCAAGAGTAAAATTGACTATTCAAATAACCCTCATCAATAATTAATTTGGTTATATTTCGTGATTTATTTTGTAATAGTATATCTGCAATTTTTAAAGCCGATATTTTTTCCAGCAAATATGCTCCTTTACCTGCTATTTCGGGAATAGAAGAAGTATTAGAACAAATTACAGGGCAACCGGACTTTTGCGCCTCAAGAATCGAAATACCGAACCCCTCGTACAGCGACGGATACACTAGAAAAGATGCATTGTTGTATATTTCATTTAGTTGCACGTTTGCCACCCCGGCTATTTGCTTGTATTGGTGCAACCCCAATTGTACGTCCAGCATTGCCACTTCCGATCGACTTAAATAACCACCTCCAACTATCAGTAGCTTACTCTTGGTCAACTTACAGGCATCCACCACCATATCAAAGTTTTTATAGGTATCTTCTCGTTTCCCAACAAACAATACATATTCTTTAAAATCAGTACCAAAGGTATTATTCAGAAAAGCGCTGTCTCTTGTATGCAATGGAAAATAATCATCGCTCACTCCGTTGTAAATCACTTCAATTTGCCGTTCGTTCAGGTTCGGGTAAAATCTCAACAGATCGGTTTTTGTATTATTCGAAACACAAATAATCTTTTTCGAGTTTAATATTGCGTTCTTTTTTTGAAAGTGATGCACGAACTTAGGTAAACCTTTAAAATAGTATTCGTACGTGAAATCGTGTACTGTCGTTACATTACAAACTTGCGAACCATTACTTACCCGATAATAACTCGAGTGAAAAATGCCTTCTTCTTTTATGGTAGGATTAACGTACCTTTGAACCTTGACAGGCAGTTTGTTTAATCTATTATCCAATATATCGGACAATGGAATATCCAATTGTTTCCTAAAAATATTATCATTGGGAAGATCAATAAACTTACAATCGAAATCAGCATCCTGCATGATTCTCTTTAAAAACTCATACCAAAACACAGAGATACCGCCTTGTTTTTGCAGCGAGAAAACGATATTATCCAGAAAAATATTCATCTATTGATTGTAAGAGGGGGCTTTTTTAATTAATTTATCAATAATAAAATAAAACAGCAACGAAACAAAAACCTGATATATTACGGTTGCAAAAGTACCTCTACAAAAGTCAAATACAAAAGAATATAACAAAAAATACACAAAAGAAATGCTGTATGAGTTGAATCTCCGAACCAATTGTGAAAGAAACAACGCAAAAAGCAGAAATACGAATAAGGAACCTAAAATACCAAAGTTAAGATAAGCCTCCGTTACCGGCGTGTAGGCATAACCCTGCGATCCCTCTCCGAAGGTTTCGTTTACAAATTCTTTACCTAAGTCATCCGGTTTATCCGGGTAAAAATACCGTGGAATAGCTACCTGAAAAGGCAAAATAAAGTAAGTATAACCGTATCGCAAATCCCATTTATCATCAATAACATAGGCCAGAGTTTGCATTGGATACACAAATTCATTATCAACAAACGATTCCTGAACTGCTCCAACACGACTATACTCCAAATTATTATTCCGCTGTTGAACAAGCCAAAAAGACCCAATAAAGAGTACTGCGCCAATAATCACAACCTTTACATTTAACTTTGAACGATATTTAGTAAGAAAATAAGAAGTAGAGAATAAGAGTATGGGCAAAAAATCTCTTCTGTTCCCCAGCGAAAGTTGAAGTGCTATATAATACACTATCAATAAGATACCGAACAGAAATTGTTTCTTATTCCGTTCGTCGAAATAGTAAATAATCAAACAGGACGTCAATGAAATAGCCATGGTCAAAACAACCCAAACCTGATTAATCGTTGCAAAAAATTCGAAACGATCAAACTGACCTAAGGTAGTAAAAACAGGAACATGGTACGCAATTAAATAAACGGTCAACACAATCAGTTCTGCTAATAATAGTAATAGCAACAATGAATAATTAACACTGTTCTTAATCAATGAAATATTTACCCACTTTACCGGGAATAAGATATTTCCCAGATTAAAACCTGTCATCCCTAACCCGAAACAAAAAGTGGTCAGCGGCATAGTTGATAAAAAAACATCAAAACCAAGGAGCGATATCAACGGGCAGAACAGCGAATACAAGGAGTAGGTGACTATAAAAAGAACTCTTATGTCCTGAGGATAAAATGCTTCATTCTCTACATTAATCAACAGAACACCCAAAAAGGCTTGTGATATAAGGAACAAAAAGGGTATCAACAAAGAGTCGACATCAAACAAAAATGAAAAGATGGATGCAATGGCAGACCAAATTATGATCAAGGTGACTGTAGATTTACTCATTCGGATGTGGTTTTACAATAACTCCCGAAAGTATTCCCAACATCTCAGCCAGGTAAAAACGCAAACTATTTCGGCGGAACAGTGCGCAAAAAGGTATAAACAAAAGTACTGCAAATAACCGCTTCAGTAATTTACGATACAGTTTATGCCTCACACAAACCCGTCCTAAACCACAACGATACGTAAAAGCACGCAAAATAGATTTGGGCTCCGATTTGTCCAAAATAACTTGTGGGTGATACAAGCACAGATCCGGAGAATAAAAAATCCGTTTTTTATCCTTTAGCAATCTATAGACCAAATCAAACCCTTCTTCAGCACCGTGAAAAGTTCCTACACCCAGCGTTTCATCAAAACGATATTCCAGCATCAATTCTCTTTTCGCAAAAATGGCAGGCTCTACCATTTTTCCCTCAAAGTTATCAATCGTGAGGTCAGCATATGATTTATGAAACTTCAGTATACTATCATTACCATCCTCGTCGGCACATCTACCTGTAACCATATCATATTGATTCGTATTCAACAAATTGAGCGCTGTTTCAATGCTATTTTCAAGCATTCTACAATCGTCATCGGGGAAACAAATAAAGCGACCTGAAGCTTGCTTTGTTCCATAATTTTTCGCTTTAGACAAACCTCTGAACGGAACTTTACAATGCTTTATATTGGAATTATTTGCATCGCGAATGGCAGATAACAATAAATCGTCGGAATTCTGGTCTACAATAATTATTTCGTACAACAGCCTGTCGGGAATGGTATCGGAGATGGATTGCAAAAGCAATCGCACTTCTTTTTCACGCCCAATGGTAGGAATAACTATTGATAAATCGTACATAAACTTCGAAAAAATATAAGGAAAACAAAAATCAAATTAACAAGGCATTCTTACGAATCAGATAACTGCAAAAAACAATTTCGGTCAAACCCGAGAGCGAAAGTGCCGCAGCAAAAACATATATATTATCTATAAATAATAGCCCAATTGCACAATAAACAACAAAACTAATCAGCGCCACCACTTGATTTTTAGTCACAAAATAATAGTTATTAGTTGGAACAAATATAAAATAGATAAAAGAGCTAACGATCAACCAAGGTAAAATGGTGACACTTAGTATAATTGCAAGTGGGTACGAACCAATCATCGAAATACCACCCATAAGCAGCACTACCCATTTCCCCAATAAGGCTATCAAACCGATAATAATCAGGCATAAATACACTTGATAATGAAGTATCTTTTTTATCAAGTGAGTACTAAATTTCGAAATAATATTCGGGAACAATGCTCCGTTAATGCTCGTTAGAAGCAATCTTGGCACAGCCACTATTTTATTCGCTAAATCGTAAATCGCAACATCTTTCATTCCAAAAAATACACCTATCAAAATAGCTACTGTTTGTTCTTTTATCAGACTCGCAGAGGTGCTTAAAAAAAAAGGAGTTGCCTCTGCATACCATTTTTTTACAGCATCAAAAGGCATTATCTGTATTCGAATTTTATCGTAAAACTGAATGATAGCTGCTGCAGCAAATCCACCTCCAACACTAGTAACTGAAGCAATCAGAGCAAAAGCATTTATATCATTCGAAGTATGAACAGCTAGAAAAATAAATGGCAACGAAATCAATTTCAATGCTAATTGAACATAAGTCACCGTCCGCATTTTCTGCAAGCCTTGAAAATACCACTGTGGAAAAACGATGTTCGTCAGCGTTTGAGAAAAACAAATGAAAAGTAGAACCCAATTATTCCGCAGGTAGGGAACCGAAAAAATAATACTTGAAAAAACAATCAACGATATGATTTCCAAATAGATTTTTGCAGTAAAGATACAAGAAAGTGTATGCGTCCTCAGTTTTTCGTCAGTAGGATGCTGAGCTATTATTTTCACAGCAGGAAGATCGAATCCAAAGCCTACAAAACTTACAAAATAAGTAACGATAGACATTGCAAAAACATATAATCCATAAGACTCTGCACCCAGCGTTCTAATGAGATATGGGTAAATCAACACATAGAACAGTGTGTTCAGCACTTGCAATACAGTCATAAAAAAGTAGTTTTCCGCAACCACTTTATTGCTTTTAAAAAGCATTTTTATGTCCGTAAAAGTCGTCATACTCTACAGGCGACCATCAACCCATTGTCGTTCAACAACAGCTTTTGTATCAAACACAACCGCACCGGCTTTGTAGTGTCTTTCAAAATCAAATTCTTTAAATTCATCATGCGAAACGGCCAAAAGCACAGCCTGATATTCTTTTGTTTTATCTAATTGCGAAAGAATATTCACATCGTATTCGTGCTTCACCTCTTCAGCCGAAGCCCATGGGTCGTAAATATCTACATTCAATCCGAATTCACAAAGTTCGCGATAAATATCAACTACTTTGGTATTTCGTATATCCGGACAGTTTTCTTTAAAAGTCACACCCAATATCAACACATTAGAACCTTTTATGGTATGCGTTTTATGGATCATCAATTTCAATACTTTATTGGCAATAAAAGGGGCAATACTATTGTTCACATGACGCCCCGATAGAATGACTTGCGGCACATAACCCAACGATTCGGCTTTGCTGGCCAGATAATAGGGGTCTACACTGATACAATGACCGCCCACCAAACCCGGACGATATTTCAAAAAATTCCATTTTGTACCCGCAGCATCAATCACGTCGTTGGTATCAATACCAACTTTATCAAAAATCAAAGCCAATTCGTTTACAAATGAAATATTGACATCGCGCTGCGCATTTTCAATAATTTTAGACGCTTCTGCCACCTTCAGACTAGGAGCTTTGTGCGTTCCTGCAGTGATGATGGAAGCATACAAACCGTCAACACGGTCGGCTACTTCAGGTGTTGAGCCCGAAGTTACTTTCATTATTTTTGTAAGCGTATTTATTTTATCACCGGGATTGATACGTTCGGGACTATAACCGGCAAAGAAATCGACATTAAAGTGCAAACCGGACACTTTTTCAATTACCGGCACACAATCTTCCTCTGTACAGCCCGGATAAGTGGTCGATTCATAGATAGCAATATCACCTTTGCTGATAACTCGTCCCAACATTTCGGAAGCCTTTATCAAAGGCTTCAAATCGGGCATGTTGAATTTATTTATAGGAGTGGGAACAGTAACGATATAGGTATTATAATCTCTCAAATCGGCCTCGTCGCTGGAAAACGACAAACCCAACTCCGAATTTATTTTCCGAAGTTCCATCGCAGTAGTCATTCCTCCCAAATCAGCTTCCAGTGTATGATCTACACCATTTTGCAGTTCCAGAACACGGTCCTTGTTGATGTCAAAACCAAGAACTTTATATTTTTTACCAAACTCAATAGCCAATGGCAGACCTACATAACCGAGACCTATTACTGCAATTTTAAAATCTTTCATCCAATTATTTTCTACAAATTGTACTTAAAAAATCATACTCGCGATACTGATAGTTGCAATAACAATGACATTTTACATCCTCCTAAAATGAATGTATGCTTATTGTTTTACACCGGAAATTTTCCCAACCAATTCTACAGCCAACAAAGATACAAAAAAGCTTTTATACAACCTAAATGCTCAATAATTAAGCAGGTTTGAAGTACCTTCAACAACAAACCGATACGTACGAACGTTGAAATACACAGTATCGGGCACGATTTTTTGTACGTATTCCAATCAATTCCTTTAAATTTACAGCCGCAACAGAAATAACTTATAAAATATGAACAAAACAGAATATTTTCCTCTTGTTACCGACGATGGACAGGTAATTGGCAAAGCCTCACGAACCGAATGTCATTCAGGATCTTTCTTACTGCACCCCGTGGTTCACTTGCATGTATTTAACTCGGCAGGCGAATTGTATCTGCAGAAAAGAGCTATGAATAAAGATATTCAACCGGGGAAATGGGACACTTCTGTTGGTGGGCATGTCGATTTTGGGGAAGAAGTTGCCCATGCACTGCGCCGGGAGGTAGAAGAAGAATTAGGAATCACGGCTTTCGAACCGGTTTTTATTCTCCGCTATAAATTTGTATCGGATAAAGAGGCAGAGCTTGTACACAGCCATTATACCGTTTACGACGGCGATATACAGCCCGACCCTATTGAAATTTCGGAAGGTAAATTTTGGAAAATAAGTGAAATAGAAGCGCAATTAGGCAAAAACGTTTTCACCCCAAATTTTGAACAAGAATGGGCTCGCATTATTGCAATAAAAGATTTAAATTTCCCTGCAAAGACAAAGTAAAATCTGTAATTAGAAATACATTTACTTGAGTTAGTAAACCTTTGAATATATAAAAAAAACGGTTAATCAATTTCTCGATTAACCGTTTTCTATATTCGAACAAAGTTCTATTCGTTATCCAAAGCCTCAAGCTCTATCATCAACGTTTCTCTTGGAATTCTCACTCCTACTTCCACATTTATCTTTTTAATTCGAGCTGTAAAAGGCATTTCAATACGATTTTGCATTTTCATTGCTTCCAATATTAAAAGAGGTGCACCTTCATTTACAACATCGCCTTCTTTAACAAAAACACTTAAAATAGTTCCGGGAATGATAGATTGAATATCATACGGACTTGGATTAATCCATTGTTTTCTATTTTGGTATTTCTTTGTCAATAATGTCTTGTATTTGCGTGCAGTTACTGCAAAGTCGACATATTCTGGTTTTTCTGTTTCCATATTTTTTTATGTTTGAGACAAGACTAGCTCATCTGTACAGCAATTAAGAAATTTGTAGTGTACGTCTCACATCAAAATGGAGGAATACCGTGTTTTTTAGCAGGACGATGATCGTCTTTGTTCTTAGACACTTCAAGCGCATGCAATAACAATTCACGAGTTTCAGAAGGTTCGATAACCGCATCGATATAGCCTTTTGAAGCTGCTACAAATGGATTAGCAAATTTCTCAATATACTCTTGAACTTTTTGTTGACGCATTGCATCTTCGTCTTCAGCCTCCATAATTTCTTTGCGGAAAATGATGTTAGCAGCACCTTCTGGTCCCATAACAGCAATTTCAGCTCCCGGCCATGCAAACATAAAGTCGGCACCTAAGTGACGCGAATTCATTGCAATATATCCACCACCATAAGCCTTACGAAGAATAACAGTGATTTTTGGCACTGTAGCTTCGGAGTAAGCATAAAGCATTTTTGCTCCGTGACGAATAACACCTGCATGTTCCTGATCAACACCCGGTAAATAACCCGGCATATCTTCAAGCGTAACAATTGGAATATTGAAAGCATCGCAATATAAAATAAAACGAGCTGCTTTATCAGAAGCATCACAATCAAGCACACCGGCCAGATACATTGGCTGATTGGCTACGAAACCAATAGTTTCACCATTCAAACGACCAAAACCGATTACAATATTGGCTGCCCAAAGTTCATGAATTTCAAGAAACTTAGAATCATCGGTAAGTGCATGAATCACTTCACGTACATCGTAAGGTTGTTTTGGATCGGCAGGAATAATATTTTCAATATTTTTCAATGATTTTGGCTCTTTCGGCTCAACACTTACAGCTTTTTGCTGATTGCTATGAGGGATAAGAGAAATCAATTCTTTAATCTGATCAAAACATTCCATTTCGCTGAGTGCATAGAAATGTGCATTACCGGTAATTTCGGCGTGTACACGTGCTCCACCTAAGTCTTCTTGCGAAATTTTTTCTCCCAATACCGTTTCAATAACATTTGGTCCGGTAATAAACATTTTAGAAATGTTTTCTACTACAAAAACGAAATCGGTAAGAGCTGGAGAATATACTGCACCACCGGCACATGGGCCTAAGATAACAGAGATCTGTGGAATAACACCCGATGACATGGTATTACGATAAAAAATTTCACCATAACCGGCCAAAGCACTAATACCTTCCTGAATACGTGCACCACCCGAATCGTTGATTCCGATACAAGGCACTTTCATTCTAAGTGCGTGATCCATGATTTTGGTAATTTTACGAGCGTGTTTAAGTCCTAGCGAACCACCCATTACCGTAAAATCTTGTGCGTAGATGCAAATTGGGGCACCATTAATTGTTCCAGTTCCAGTAATAACACCATCGCCAGCCAATTCTTTGCTTGCCATTCCGAAGTTACGTTCTTCGTGTTCAACAAAAAGGTCGTATTCGTGAAACGAATCGACGTCTAACAAAGCAAGAATACGATCGCGGGCAGTCATCTTGCCCATGGCTACTTGTTTCTCGATAGCTTTATCACCACCGCCTTTTTCAACAATCGCCTTTTTTTGCCGTAATGCTAGAATGTTTTTCTTTAAAGTCATAAAAAACTTTTATTTGATTAAACTTAAAGTTATAAGCAGCCAAATAGACCGCTCTAATGTCGGGGGCAAAAGTAACACTTTTATTGCAAATGTGTGCAGTTTTAGCAATTTAGTTTCTGCTAAGAAAACTAAACTATTTACCATTCAACAATTTAAGGATGTTCTTTCGGGTGGATTTAAATCCCGGGCTGTAGCACTCAAGGTCTACATTCTCGAGACAAGCTATTAGTTCATGTCTAAAATCAGGTTCTCTTAAACATATCAAATATAATATTCTCATCGAAAATGCCTGAACTGCAATGGGATATTTAGGAGAAATCATCCAATCGAAACAAGCATTTATAAATTCAACCGGAATATTTTCGGGTAGGGATATGCTTTTAAGAATCGACAAGCAACCACGGTGCAGACCACCGTGTGAAGTGGAGATAGCAAGATATGCTAACTCTAAAAAATGCTGATCATTAAACCATTGGGGATGTTTCTCACTTATTTTCTGACAAGCCCAGGCTGCTCTCCATCTCACCTTTTCATCCGGGTCGAATATAAGTTGGTAGACAAGATAAAAATCGCGCGGGTTGGCAAAAATTTCAAGGACTAAATTATCAACGTAGCGCTTCGAAAGTGGTCGAGACAAGTGTTCTCTATAATCCATAGCTCCGACAAATAAACAATTTATCTAAACACAATATCTACAATTACATCTACTCCCACATGCTTATTGAGCGATTTTTTAATTTCTTCGCGCGATAGAAATAAATCGTGCCGAAGTACCGACGAATTCAGACTCACGTAAAGCACCCTGTTTTTTATGCTTAAATCGGATGTATATTGCACGATGTTAGCTCCCAGCACCAACGGCCATGCGTCTATCAGTCGTTTTTCGTACAATGGTTTATCCAGATGATGCTGTTTCAAAACCTGACGGATAACATCGCTCAACAATTCGGTATTTTTTTTTCGCATAACAATTTAGAGGATTATAGCACCAAAAAGTAAAGTTGCATTGATTTGAGATTACTGAAGAAAAAACATCGGTACAGTTATTATCGCAACTGCAGCACCTGACCCAGTTTTGCCCCATCTTCAAAAGGCATATTATTCAGTATATATAATTCGGTTACTTTCACAGCGTAATCCTGCGAAATACTCCGCATCGATTCGCCCGCCAGAATACGGTGAGTAGGATACCCTTTTTCTGCCTTATTCTTTTTTATCGTTATAAATACTCTATTTCCGGCAGCCAGTCTAGCATCAGCATTTACATCATTGTATCTTCTGAGGCGAGCTTCGCCAATATTAAATTCGTCGGCAATGGTGCTAAACGAGTCACCTGCAGTTGCAGTAACAAACAGCACACCGTTCACACGTTTCACTTCATGGGTTGTCGCTGCTTTTATTGAACCTATAGATGTAGTATTTTCTTCAATAATCCTTTTCGAAGGCTTTGAATTTGTCTTTACCTCAACTTCAGAAGCAGTAGAGTTTTTAGCATAAGCCTGCTCGATATCGAACTTGTGCAAACTATAATTTTCAACTATCGAAATAAGTTTATACGCATACGTAGGGTCGGTGGCATATCCCGCTTTTTTAAGTCCGAAAGCCCAACCTTCATAGTCGGTCGGTTTTAACTCAAACAGCGAAGCATATCTTGCCCGCGATTTCAGGAACGCACAATGGTCTTCGTACGAATCAAGCACCTGACTGTATTTTCTGAAACACTCATCTTTTGTATCATCATCGTAATATATCTTTTCGCCTTGCCAGTCGGAACATTTAATGCCGAAATGATTGTTTGAGGATTTTGACAAATAACTTTGTCCTGCCCCCGACTCCAGCAAGCCCTGTGCAAGTGTAATACTGGCCGGCACGCCGTGTGAACGCTGTTGCTTTTGGGCAATTTTGTGATATTGTTCGATATAAGAAAGATAGGCTTGATTGAGCGTTTGAGCAATGCCCAACGAGCTAAAAAACAAAACACTAATTAGAGTTCCGATAATTCTTTTTATTCTCATTTTTAAAAGTTATAGTTTTATTTTGATACAAAAATAAAACTAATTACCCGAAAAGAATAATTTGATTGAAAAAAAATCTATTTTTGCAGCTCTCAAACCTCCATATTAGGCGGAGTATTTGACGATTACACTAAACACTAAAAAATATTTTTTCGATTTAAACTTAGCTATGGAAAAGAAGACAATAGAAACAAAAATTACGATATATACTTTCGATGAGCTGACTGAAGCTCAACAACAACTGATAGACAAGGCAAAAGAACAAGTAGCAAAGGCCTACGCACCCTACTCTAACTTTCATGTTGGAGCAGCTGTAGAATTGGAAAATGGTGAGATCTTCGCCGGAAGCAACCAGGAAAACTCGGCCTACCCGTCGGGATTATGTGCAGAACGGGTAGCTATGTTTTATGCTAATGCCCAATTTCCTGAAGTGGCCGTAAAAACAATTGCCATTGTTGCTCACACGAACAATCGTTTTTTAGAAGAACCGATCACACCATGTGGTTCGTGCCGACAAGTTCTTCTAGAAACAGAGTCTCGTTTCGAAAAAAACATTACCGTTCTTTTATACGGAACGAAACATATTTACCAAATTGATAACATAAAGCAATTATTGCCTTTATGCTTTGAAAAAGGCAGTTTAAACAGCTAAATGAGCACAAAACATAAAAAACATTTAGCATCTTGCATTTTTTAAATTAATTGTGTACATTGCGAACTCAAAAAAGCACGTCAAAACCCCTGATTATCCGTGCTTTTCTTGTTGTGTAAACTAATTTCTTTATGAAAAGGACTAAATTTAAAATTGAATATCAACTTAAAACCTCATCAATTAATATTCTTTGGAATTCGATTGGCACTCCGCTTGGACTGGCAGAGTGGTTTGCGGATGGAGTAACAGTTAATAATGAAGAGTATGTTTTTTCGTGGGACAAAAACGAGCAAACAGCTTTCTTGATTGATAATAAAGTAAATACAAGTATCCGTTTTCAATGGGAAGAAGACAAAGGCACTGATTACTATTTCGAATTAAAGATTGTTGCACTGGAAGTTACCGGCGATTTAGCACTGATTATCATCGATTTCGCCGAACCAGGCGACAAAGAAGACTCTATCATGCTCTGGAATAAGCAAATAGAAACACTTAGACGTAAAACGGGCATGTAACCGGAAATAACAACAGTACTGTTACATACTACCCAACTAATATACAGAAACTTAAAGCCATCTGCCGTACATGCAAATGGCTTTTTTATTTCAATAGCCAACAAACACTTTAAGTCAAAAACCTAATTGTCAACCAAGTACTAACTGATAGCATTTAGCAATCTACCTGCTTGGTTAAACAAATTTCATTCTTACTAATTAAACACTTAAAGTAATTTCGCATTTCAAATAATTGATTATTGAACTTTTTGAAGTAATTTTGTTGCTCCAAAAAAAACAGGCATGTTTAGAATAAAAAAAATCGATTCATACGTATTCAAACGCTTTTTTACGCTCTTTTTGATGACATTCCTCATCTGCATTTTCATTTTATTGATGCAGTTCTTGTGGAGACATGTTGCCGACTTGGTAGGGAAAGGTGTGAGCTGGTCGATATTAGCTGAATTTTTTGTTTATTCAACCTTTTCGTTAGTACCACTGGCTTTGCCATTGGCCATTCTTCTGGCCTCGCTGATGACCTTTGGGAATATGGGCGAAAATTTTGAGCTCACAGCCATGAAAGCGGCAGGAATTTCGCTTTTCCGCATCATGCGCCCACTCATCTTCTTCATTTCTGCTGTTTGCATCGGAGCATTTTTCTTCTCAAACTTTGTACTTCCTATTTCGCAAAAGAAATTATATTCGCTTATCATATCTTTAAAACAGAAATCACCGGAGTTTGATATTCCAAAGGGTGAATTTTATTCGGGCATACCGGGCGTAAACATCTATGTAAGAGACAAAGAAGGCGGCATACTCAAAAACATGATGATTTATGATTTTTCGAAGGGATTCGATAATGCAAGGGTTATGGTGGCTGATTCGGGGCGTGTAAAATTCTCGGCAGACAATAAATATTTGTTGCTTTCCTTGTACAATGGCGAAAGTTTTGAGAACCTCCCACAACAACAATTAAACACTTCTCCATCGAGCATTCCGTATCGTCGCGAAACTTTTAAGCTTAAAGAAATGTTACTTGATTTCGACAATAATTTTAATCGCATCGAAGAATCGGCATTACAAGATCAACATGTGAGTAAAAATATAAAACAACTCACACAATCAATTGATTCTGTGACAAAAATTGCCGAGTCGAGAAGCGAATCGCAAGGAAAAGAAATTATTTCTCAGCATTTTATCGGTAGAGAAGAAAATCCTATACGTTATTCAAAAAAAGAAATCAAAGCCATTAAGACTGAGCTAAATCCCGACACCCTGTTTTTATCATTAAATCAAGCGGGGATGGAACGAGCCACTTCGATATCGATAGAGCGAGCCAAAGCCATGAAAAGCGTTATTGATTATAATAAAATAATGCTGGAAGAACAGTTAAATTACGTTCGTCGACACGAAATCGAAAGGCATCGTAAGTTTACCCTTTCTTTCGCCTGTTTGATATTCTTTTTTATCGGGGCACCATTGGGGGCCATCATCCGTAAAGGGGGATTAGGAGCGCCGGTTGTTATATCAGTACTTATGTTTATCTTTTATTATATAATTGATAATACCGGCTATAAAATGGCACGCGAAGGTCTTTGGCCATCGTACGAAGGAATGTGGTTGAGTTCGGCAGTTTTATTGCCAATTGGTATCTTTCTAACCTATAAAGCCGCAGTTGATGCTTCTTTATTTAATCCGGAACAATATATTAAGCATTGGATGATTATCAAAAATAGATATAACTCATTAAAAAACAAATTGTTTGACAAAAGTCAGACTAAATTAATTTCGCAATAAAATGAAATCAGTAGTAAATACCATAGAAGAGGCTTTAGAAGACATTAAAAATGGCAAATTTGTAATCGTTGTCGATGATGAAGATCGCGAAAACGAGGGCGACTTTATCTGTGCTGCCGAGAAAATGACTCCTGAAATGATTAATTTCATGATCACTCACGGGCGCGGTGTGGTGTGTGCTCCATTAACAGAAGAACGTTGTGACGAGCTGGATCTGGAAATGCAGGTTAACAAAAACACAGCCATACATTCTACTCCTTTTACAATTAGTGTCGACAAGCTGGAAGGCTGTACCTCGGGTGTTTCGGCGGCCGACCGTGCTGCTACTTTTGTTGCATTGACCGATCCGACATCAAAACCCGAAACTTTTGGACGCCCGGGGCATGTGTTCCCGCTACGTGCCCGATCGAAAGGTGTTTTGCGCCGTGCCGGACATACCGAAGCAGCTGTTGATTTAGCCCGTCTGGCCGGATTGTATCCTGCAGGTGCATTAATTGAAATAATGAACGAAGACGGCACGATGGCTCGTCTGCCTGAATTGATTGAAATCGCGAAAAGGTTCAAGATGAAAATCATTACCATCGAAGATTTAATTGCTTACCGACTTAAAACCGAGTCTTTGGTAGAAATGGGCGTAAAAGTCAACATGCCAACTGCTTATGGCAACTTCAAATTAATTCCTTTCCGTCAAACTTCAAACGGATTAGAACATATAGCTTTGATAAAAGGCGAATGGAAAAAGGACGAGCCTGTGTTGGTACGTGTTCATTCCTCGTGCATGACCGGTGACATTTTCGGGTCTATGCGTTGCGAATGTGGCGAACAACTTCACAAAGCCATGCAAATGATTGAAAAAGAAGGAAAAGGAGTAGTTGTGTATATGAATCAGGAGGGTCGTGGTATTGGCTTAATGAATAAAATCAAAGCCTATAAACTTCAGGAAGAAGGCATGGATACAGTGGATGCTAATTTACACTTAGGATTCGATGCCGACGAGCGCGATTATGGAGTTGGAGCGCAAATTTTGCGCGAAGTGGGTGTTTGCAAAATTCGCCTGATGACCAACAATCCGGTAAAACGCATTGGTTTAGAAGCGTATGGACTTTCAATTATTGAAAACGTACCTTTGGAGGTTACAACGAACCCGCACAACGCATTTTACATGCAAACAAAGAAAACGAAAATGGGACACAATTTAAAGCATATCAAATAACACCCATTTCTGTGAACTCCACCAATCAAGACAGTTTAAGTACACACAACATCAACATATTTAAATGAAAACAGCATTAATTACCGGAGCTACTTCAGGTTTCGGACGTGCTATCGCATTCCGACTGGCTAAATTAAGCGGTTATAAACTTATCATCACCGGTCGTCGTTCGGAGCGATTGGATGAATTGACCCAACAATTGCAAGCCGATTTCTCTACTGAGGTGGTGGCGCTTTGCTTCGATGTTCGCGACAATAATGCCTGCAAAAAAGCGTTTAAGTCTATCCCTGAAACATTCCAGCGCATCGACATTTTAATAAACAATGCCGGTTTAGCTGCAGGCGCATTGCCTTTCGATCAAAGTGATTTGGCCGACTACGACCAGATGATTGATACCAACGTAAAAGGATTGCTCTACATTACAAAACTAGTGGTACCCGGAATGATTGCGCAACAATCAGGTTTGATTATCAATCTTTCATCGATTGCAGGCATAGAGGTATATCCGAACGGAAGCGTATACTGCGCTTCGAAACATGCTGTAAATGCTATTACCAAAGGACTACGCATTGACCTGGTAAAACATGGTATCAAAGTAAGTTCCGTTTCACCGGGAATGGCCGAAACCGAATTTTCGGTTGTTCGTTATCATGGTGATGAGGAAAAAGCCAAAGCTGTGTATAGCGGGCTCACCCCTTTGAATGCTGAAGATATTGCAGATACAATTGAGTTTATCGTCACTCGTCCGGCGCATGTTAGCATCAACGACATACAGATAAACCCGGCTCAACAGGCAAATACATACGTTGCGCATAGAGTTTAAAATCAAACATTTCAAAAATATTATCTGATCTATTTCTTTTAAAAGCGCACTAAAAATAAGCGCTGTCATCTTAAAATAAGTTTCAGCAAGTATTTATATTGCGTAGATCCGCTATTTTTTGAGCAGAAATTACAATATTTTAAAAAAAAAAGCTATTTTTGTGTGCTATTCCTTTTAGCAATTGAACAACTTGAACATCTTGTAATGAAAATTTCAAGATTTACTTAAAACAACATTGAAAATGAACTCACTTGATTTAACCAAGGATCCTGAAATCGTACCAAGCGAAGTGACAGAAACTGTAGAAACTGTAGATACTGTGGATACAGTAGAAACGAGCTTGGAAACAGTCGTTATAGAACAACCTGAAGAAACAAACACAATCGTTGCTGATTATGCTACCAGCTCAAAACAGGAATTGATTGACGCTTTAAAGTTGCTCATAGACAAGGAAGTGGATGCCGCAAAAGATGGTGTTGAGCATATTAAACAGTTGTTTTACAAAAAAGTAAAACTTGAAGTTGAAGAACAAAAGAAACTTTTTGTTGAAAATGGCGGTATTGAAACCGACTTTGTAGCCGCAAAAGATGAACTGGAAGAAAGTTTCAAGGTACTTCTCAATGAATTTCGTATTAAGAAAGCCTCTGTAATGGCTCAATTGGAGAAAGAAAAAGACAATAACTTACTACAAAAACAACATCTTTTGGAACAAATGAAGGTGTTAGTAGCAAGCAACGACGATGTTTCGACACATATTAACGAGTTCCGTGCTTTACAACAAAAATGGAAATCGATTGGACAAGTTCCGCAAACTGCCTCAACGGAATTGTGGAAACAATATAACCTGTATCAAGAATCGTTTTGGGATTTGATAAAAATCAATAACGAATTGCGCGAATATGATTTCAAGAAAAACCTGGAATCAAAAACCTTACTCTGCGATGCAGCTGAAAAACTTTCGGAAGAAACAGATGTGATTGCAGCTTTCCAAAAACTACAAAAACTGCACGAAGAATGGCATGAATTGGGTCCGGTAGCCCGCGAAATTCGCGAACAAATCTGGACACGATTTAAAGACGCTTCGACAGCCATCCATAAAAAACACCAATCGTACTTCGATTCAATTCGTAAATTAGAAGAAGAGAATCTGGTTACTAAAACTGAACTTTGCGAAAAAATTGAAGCATTCGATTACAGCAAACTTAACAACTACCGTCAATGGGATGAGGCCACAAAAACTATTTTAGCATGGCAGGAAGAGTGGAGAAGCATCGGATTTGCACCTCGCAAAGTAAATCAAAAGGTATTTGATCGTTATCGCAAAGCTTGTGATGCATTTTTTGCAGCCAAAGGGGAATTCTACAAAGAAACAAAAAACGTTCTAGTTGTTAACTCCGACAAGAAAAAAGCATTGTGCGAACAAGCCGAAGCCTTGAAAGACAGTACCGATTGGAAAGAAGCCGGCGAAAAATTCATTCTGCTTCAAAAGGAATGGAAAACAATTGGCCCGGTGGCTAAAAAATACTCTGACGAATTATGGAAACGATTTATTGCTGCTTGCGATTATTTCTTTGAGCAAAAAAACAAAAGCACTTCGGGTCAGAGAAATGCCGAATCTGAAAATCTAGCGAAGAAGAAAGAGTTAATTTCAAAAATTAACGCGTTCCAGAAATCGGAAAACAATAACGAATCAGTTGCCGCTTTGCGCGCATTGATGGCCGAATGGAATACCATTGGACATGTGCCTTTCAAAGAAAAAGACAAAGTATACAAAGAATATCGTGACGCTGTTGACAAACAATTCGAAACGCTGAACGTAGACGCAACCAATCGACGCATGGACAATTTCCGCAGCAATCTGAAAGATATGAGCGGAAAAGGCGAAAACAAATTGTACCGCGAACGCGAAAAACTAATGCGTGCTTACGAACATTTAAAATCTGAAATTCTGACTTACGAAAACAATATCGGTTTCTTCTCATCCGCATCTAAAAAAGGTGGTGGATTGATTAAAGAAATGGAACGTAAAATTGAATCTTTGAAAGAAGAAAGCAAATTGATTGAACAAAAAATTAATTTGATCGACGAAAATATCTAGTCAGTAAGATTCATTTCGAATACAAATTTATAAAGCCTCAACCTCTAATTTGGTTGAGGCTTTTTTACGCCTAATTGGGTCATGCAGACATAACGTAAAAAATACATTAACAAATCTCATTAAGATTTATTAATCAAAAAGTTAATTAGCCGTAATCTATAACTTTATAAACGATATGCGTGATATTATTGAAGCAAAAAAACTATCTTTGCAGGATAAATTAATAAGGTATAACTTTTTCAACCAAAAACATGAAAGTATTAATAAAACTTAGTCTCTTAGTATTATTTATTGCTGCTACAATTAACGTAGACGCTCAGAAATATGCCATCGAAGTCGGTTATACCAACCCAATGCGAGTTGGTAAAAGTGTAGGAACCACCTTCTTTTACGGAGGTAAAATTGGTGTAACTACCCGCTACAGTTTAAAAGGTAATGCCAATGCAAGTTTCCTTACCGGAGTACTTTATTCACTGGTATATGCCGACAGACAAGCATATGGATTCCCTACCGGAACCGGTGCGACCTATAAAACTACAGGACACTTTATCGATATTCCGCTTCATGCCATCTATTCATTGCCAATTTCGAAAAACATGAGCTTTTTCGGTTATGCCGGGCCTACAATTAATATCGGATTGGCGCAAAACGTAAATGTTACATCCACACAAACATACCCAATCACAAGTCCGTTCTACGTTAAGCCGGGCTCGTTTAACGTATACAAATCAGGATCAGACTATCAACTAAACAGACTTAATCTGCAAATCGGTGTTGGTGGTGGTGTTCAATGGAAAAAATATCAATTAAAAAGTGGTTATGACTTCGGTATCACTAACTTAAATAAAACAGATACAGGCAATTTATTTCAAAAAGGCTGGTATGTATCGTTCTCGTACCAATTTTAAACGAGACAAAACAATACAAAAGGCTAAACTTGCAAGCGAGTTTAGCCTTTTTATTTAAACAACGAATTTGTTTTGAGTCATTAAACAATAAATTCCTTATTTCAATTTAGTTATCTTAACTGAATAGAAAATAATTGTTTATTATCAATTAATAATTGCGCTGAACGCCTCATAATTATAGGATAATGATTATTTTTGTACTTAATTCTATTCAAAAGACGATTTTGTAAAATGCAACTATACAGTATTTTTCTTCAACACCCAATTATTTGTACCGACAGTCGTGTTTGCCCTGAAAATTCGATTTTCTTCGCACTGAAGGGCGACAATTTTAATGCGAATGCATTTGCGCTATCGGCTTTAGAGAAAGGCTGCTCGTACGCAGTGGTAGATGAAACTGAATATGCAATTGACGATCGTTTTATTTTGGTAGAAAATGTGCTGACAACCCTGCAAGAACTGGCAACCTACCATCGCAAAAAGTTGGGAACAACTATTCTGGGAATTACCGGAACGAATGGAAAAACCACTACGAAGGAATTAATAGCGGCTGTACTGAGTGAGAAATACAATGTACTTTTCACACAAGGAAACCTGAATAACCACATCGGTGTACCACTTACCTTGCTAAAATTAAACTCCTCGCACGAAATTGCAGTAATCGAAATGGGCGCAAATCATCCGGGTGAAATTAAACAACTCGCTGAAATTGCATGTCCCGAATACGGAATAATTACCAATGTAGGGAAAGCCCATCTCGAAGGTTTTGGATCGTTCGAAGGTGTAAAGCGGACCAAAAAGGAACTTTACGACTATATCTTCGCCAACGGAAAGGAAATTTTCATCAATAAAGACAACACGGAATTAGTAGAAATGGCAGCAGAAGCGGGATTTAAAACCGCTGAACGTTTGCACCAATACAGTCTGAGTACCAACTACAATGATTGCTCTATAGCTGGATTGGTAAAAAGTTGTTCTCCATTTTTAAATATGGAATGTGCCATTGACACCGCCGAAACGGTGACTATAAACACTCAATTGGTGGGCTCGTATAATGCAGAAAATGTGTTGGCAGCCGTTGCTATCGGACACTATTTTGAAGTTGAAAATAACTACATAAAGCAAGGACTTGAGAATTATGTTCCACAAAACAACCGTTCGCAACTAACGGTTACAGCAAACAATAAACTAGTAGTGGATGCATACAATGCAAATCCTACCAGTTTACGTGCCGCGATTCTTAATTTTGCACAAATGGACATTGAGAATAAAACGCTCATCATTGGTGATATGCTCGAGCTGGGAGAGCAAAGTAAAGTTGAACATCAAAACATAATTGAACTGCTACAACAAAACAAGTTTCGCAACGTTCTGTTAGTAGGAAAAGAATTTTCCGGAACGAGAAATCCATTTCATTGTTTTGCCGATGTAACCGAACTGATAAATTATCTTGAGAAACAGCCCATTAAAAAGCATTTTATCTTGATAAAAGGTTCCAGAGGAATAAAACTCGAGAAAGTGATTTCAACGCTTTAATTTAACGAACAAATAACTATTACTATTATGGATCCAATAAAGAAAAACAACCTTACCATTATCATTGTGGCAGCGGCAGTTATTGCTGCTTTGACCATTGCAGTATTCTATTTCGTTCATAAGGCGAATGAAAAAGAAAAAGAGATGGCTGAAGTTGTTCAGATGATGAATTTTGATAAAGAGCAAGTAGAAAAAGAATTTACTGATTTAAACTCGGAAATGGATGGTTATACAACAAATATTCACAACGATTCTCTTGTAAAATTGCTGCAAGATCAAAAAACAAAGGTTTCTCAATTATTGGATGAATTACGTGTCACAAAATCGACCAATGCAGTTCGTATCGCTCAGTTAAGAGCCGAGTTATCTACCGTTCGTAAGGTGATGATCCAATATGTAAATCAAATTGACTCGCTCAATTCGATGAACAAATCGCTAAAAAATGAGAACGTAGAGGTTCATAAAAAATACCAAGCTGCTTCTGAATCGGTTGAGGCATTATCAAAAGAAAAAGAATCTCTGAATCAAGTTGTTACACGTGCTTCAATTATGGAAGTAACTAACTTCAGCATGTTACCGGTTAATAATAAAGGAAAAAAAACAGGTTGGTTCTCGCAAACTGCTAGCCTGCAGTTCAACTACACAATTGCTAAAAATATAACAGCTCAACCCGGCGAAAAAACAGTCTACCTTCGTATTACACGCCCGGATGACGATGTACTGACAAAAGGTTCGGGAAATGTATTCACTTACGAGAACAAAGAAATAGCTTATTCAGTGTCTAAAAAGATTGAATATACGGGAGATGCCATAAACGATGTTATGTTCTGGAAAATCGGTGAAATACTCCCAAAAGGAAGCTATCGTGCTGAGTTCTTCATCGATGGAAACAGAGTTGGAAGTTTTAAATTTGTATTTGAAAAATAGAAAATAGTTGATAGTTGATAGTTAGTAGTTTGAAAAGACTATTATCAAAATAATCCGGAACTATTTACTGAAACTGTTTACTGATAACTGTTTACTGTTAACTTAAAAAGATGTCGCAGCCCAATAAATTCACTCATGATGCAGACGCAATCGCATTTGATGTAAAACATCGAAATACGATAAAGTTCAACATATCGCGTTATGATGCAGGGGTGGGTAAAGGGATGGCTCGTTACAATAATGTTGAATTGGCCAAAAGGCAAGCAGCAGCAATCAAACGTGATGTATTGCAAAATTGGGGCAACTACCTGATTCAATTTGAAGAGAAAATAAGTGCGCGTGGTGTGAAAGTGCTTTGGGCAAAAGATGCTGCTGAGGCAACCACTTTTTTGGAACAAATTTTGCTGGATAAAGATGCTAAATTGTTGGTCAAGAGTAAATCAATGACCACCGAAGAAATTGAGTTAAACGAAACTGCCGAACGCATTGGTTGCGAATCGGTAGAAACAGACCTAGGCGAATTTATAGTGCAGGTAGCCGGCGAGAAGCCCTATCACATTGTTACGCCTGCCATGCATAAATCAAAGGGCGACATTGCCAAATTGTTCAACGAAAAATTTGGAACACCGATCGATAGTACACCGGAGGAAATGACCGAATATGTTCGTCAGGTACTCCGAAAAAAATACACTACAGCTCAGGTAGGCGTTACCGGAGCTAATTTTCTTATTGCAGATATTGGGGGTATATCAGTCACCGAAAATGAGGGTAATGGACTGATGTCAACTTCATTTCCAAAGCTCCATATCGTCATTGCCGGGATAGAAAAAATTATCCCATCGATGACGCAGCTCGGACTTTTCTATCCGCTTTTGGCGGCACATGGTACCGGTCAGCAAATTACGGCATACAATACCATTTTTACAGGTCCGCGTCAGGCTAATGAGGTAGATGGACCGGAAGAAATGATAGTGATTATGCTTGATAATGGCAGAACAACCGTTTTTGAAGACGATGAAGCGTTTGAAGCATTGGCATGTATCCGGTGTGGAGCGTGCTTAAATGGCTGCCCGGTGTATAAAACCATTGGTGGATATACCTACGACACAACGTATAGCGGTCCCATCGGGTCGGTACTAACGCCATTTCTGCGGGGATTCAAAGACTTTTCGCATTTGAGTTTTGCGTCAACCCTTTGTGGGAAATGTGTGGAAGTTTGTCCGGTAAAAATACCGCTGACAGATATTTTATTGGCCAATAGAAGAAAAACGGTAGAGCAAAATCTTCGACCAAAAGCTGAAAAATGGCTAATGAAAGGGTTTAAACTTATTAGTTCAAAGCGTGCAGGCTTTGATTTCGTCCCAAGTTTGCTAAAAAATGTGGGAACGTATCCATTTAATTATGTGGCTTGGGGACCAAACAGAAAAATGCCAACTTTTGCCAGGAAATCGTTTTCGCAGCAATATAAAATAAAGAATAAATAATTTCAAGGACTCATTTCAATTTTGAAATATAGAATAAAAACTACAACTTACAAACATAACAACAAGTATAATGAAACAAAATTCACGCATCGCAATTGTAATTTTAATGCTCATCATCAGTTTTTCGGCCTGTAAAGAAGATAATTATGTCGACTGGAAAGTAAAAAATGAACTTTGGCTAGCAAAAAACAAAACCCAACCGGGAGTTGTAACTACCGCCAGCGGATTACAATATAAAATAATTGACGAAGGATGGAGCTATAATCGTAAACCAAGTAAAAGCAGTTGGGTTGTAGCAAACTATTCAGGAAAACTAATAAACGACAGTACATTTGATAGTGGAGAGTACAATTACTATCTATCATCTGCCGTTGCCGGATGGCAAGAAGCATTACCAAAAATACACGATGGAGGATCCATACTACTTTACATCCCTAGCAATTTAGGATATGGAACGGACGGTTCTGGTACTTCTATTCCTCCCCACTCGACTTTGATTTTCAAAATTGATTTAGAGAGTTCTTCGAACTAGGGATGTGAATAGTTTAGATCTCAAATCAAATTACTCAATGCATTCAATATGAGAAAAATAGTTCTATTCATTTTTTGTTCTTTAGTCGGCTTTGCATCGGCGGTAGAATATACTGTTGGAAGCGTTCCTAAACCGATAACTACAAATGCGCGTGAATTTGTAAGTAATCCGGATGGAATTCTGAAAGCTGAAACCGTTCAAAAAATGAACGAAATGATTTATGCACTTCAAACCGAAAGGAGTGCGGAAATAGCTATAGTAGCAGTAAACTCCATTGGGCAAGCTAATTATGTAACCTTTGCCAATCAACTTTTCGATGCATGGAAAATTGGTGATGCAAAGCAAGACAACGGCTTACTTATCCTTTTCGTGCTTGATCAACGAAAAATTAAATTAGAAACCGGGTATGGATTAGAAGGCGTTTTGCCTGATGCCATTTGTAAAAGAATTCTGGATCAGAGTGTTTTTCCCGAATTCAGAAAAGAGAACTATGATGCCGGGATGTTGGCAGGTTTAGATCGTATCATCTCCACCATAAAAACAGAACCTGTTCAAAAGAAAACTGCTACTCCCATTGCATGGAATGAAATTCTTCCACTTGCCGGTGGAGCCTATTTACTGATCATTTTATTTACATGGATTTGGGTCAATAGTTCTATTCAAAAAGTAAAAAAAGACACAAAATACAAAAGTAATATTGCACGTTATAAAGCAATAAAAAACGAAAAAGCAGGTATCATGAGCATAGTAGCCCTTATGTTACCGATTGCCGGATTTGTGGTTATTTTATTGCTTTCAAATCCGATATTCATTTTCCTACTTATCCCTGTTCCATTCTGTACACTTCCGGCTAATATCTACGCCAAATTAACGATGACAAAAATCAGGCGGGAATCTATTGCATGTACAGTTTGTGATGGTAAAATGCATATTCTGAGCGAAAAAGAAGAAGACACGCACTTAAAAGTAGCGCAGCAGTTCGAAGAACAATTGCAAGCTGTTGACTACGATGTTTTTGTTTGCGATAAATGCGACAACCAAGCCATATTCACGCTCGACAAACCAAGTGCTTACTCCGAATGTCCGAAATGCGGCACTAAAGCATTTATTCTAAAAGATAAAAGAACCATCGTTGCACCAACATACGTAAGCTCGGGCACTCAACGAACTACTTATCACTGTAAATTTTGCGGTTACGAGGAAAACCACAACGACAACATCCCACGACTAACCCGCGATACAGGAGCTATCATTGGTGGTGCGGCTGCCGGAAGTATCTTTAGCGGTAGCGGAGGATTTGGAGGCGGAGGTTTCAGCGGTGGCGGTGGAAGCTTTGGCGGAGGAATGTCAGGCGGCGGTGGCGCAGGTGGCGGCTGGTAAATTCAGTTATCAGTGAACAAGTATCAGTGAACAGTTATTAGTAAGCAAGCGGTATTTAAGAATACACTTATAAACATTTACAGTACCTTATTGTTACATTTATTCAAACTAAACTCAAAATTATTTTAAATGAAAAAGAACACGATTATTATTCTGGTAGCTGTTGCAGCTCTGTTTTTATGGGGGATGTCAAGTTACAATGGTTTGGTAAACAAAGAAGAAACCGTAAATAGCCAATGGGCTAATGTTGAAACTCAATATCAACGTCGCTCCGACCTGATTCCAAATCTGGTAGCTACAGTAAAAGGGTATGCAACTCACGAAAGTTCAACACTCGAAGGCGTAGTGGCAGCTCGGGCGAAAGCGACTCAAGTAACTATTGATCCGGCCAATCTTACACCTGAAAAATTACAGGAATATCAGGCTGCTCAAGGGCAAGTTAGTTCGGCACTGGGTAAATTATTGATGATTACCGAGAACTACCCCGATTTAAAAGCAAATCAGAACTTCTTAGAATTGCAAGCACAACTGGAAGGAACTGAAAATCGCATTTCGGTGGAACGCACACGTTTTAATGAAGTGGCACAAGCATATAACACCTCTATTCGTCGTTTTCCAAATTCTATTTTCTCCAGTCTGTTTGGATTCGACAAAAAACCATACTTTGAAGCAGCAAAAGGCAGCGAAACTGCTCCTGCTGTAAAATTCTAACTCCGATCCGTTTGCCCGCTTGAAGCGGGCAAACGGATTTTGTTGCATTTAGTCACTACACGAAAAATAAGGCATTATTTTACACTAGATGCGTTCCTGAATTTTGTTATCATTTATCCATTCAACACTAAAAAATTATGTCGCACAACAAATATACTCCGGCTACTGATCGGTACAGCAATTCTGTAGGTTATCAGGCCTGTGGAAAAAGTGGTCTGCAACTACCCAACATCTCGCTCGGACTGTGGCATAACTTTGGCGATGTGGATGATGCCGACGAAGCACTAAAGATGATTCAGTTTGCTTTTGATCATGGCATTACGCATTTTGATTTGGCTAATAATTACGGAACTCCATTTGGTAGTGCAGAGAAAAATTTTGGAAAAATACTGAAAGAACACTTTTCATCACACCGTGATGAAATGATTATCAGCTCAAAAGCCGGTCATCAGATGTGGGATGGACCCTATGGTGATGGAGGTTCACGCAAGTATTTAATGGCCAGCCTGAACCAAAGTTTGCACCGCCTGAAGTTAGACTATGTGGATATATTTTACTCGCATCGGTACGATGAAAACACGCCATTGGAGGAAACGATGGGTGCTTTGTCGGACATGGTGAAACAAGGGAAGGCATTGTATGTCGGCATTTCTAAATATCCAACCGATAAGGCTCGTGAAGCATACCGTATCCTTCGTGAAAATGGAACACCTTGCTTAATAAATCAGGATAGATACAATATTTTTACGCGGGACATTGAACAAAGCGTTTTACCACTTGCCGAAGAAAATGGCGTAGGTATGATTGCCTTTTCGCCATTGGCGCAAGGAATGCTCAGTGATAAATACCTGAATGGCATTCCGGAGAATTCGCGTGCAGCACATAGTTATGGCTTTCTTCAAAAAAGCCAGTTGACGCCTGAGAGATTTGAGCAAATAAGAAAACTGAACGAAATAGCAGCACAACGCGAACAAACGCTGGCACAAATGGCGCTGGCCTGGTGTCTACATCAACCGACCGTAAATTCGGTTATCATTGGTACCAGTTCGGTAAAACAGTTGAAAGACAACATCGACGCTTTAAAGAATAGTGCTTTTAGCGACGATGAATTGTGGAGAATTGGTGAACTTGGTGCGTAAGTTAGCTCATTATCAAACACTTTAATATATAAAAAGTTCTAATGTTGCAAAAGCGATTGATTATATATTGCCTCCTGATAGCTTTATTGAGCATACCTTTTGTAGGCTGCAAAGACAATAATCGATCTTCTATACCGGATTATCCTATCTATTTACAACTCAATCTGACAGCTCAATACAGCACCTTTAAAAATTCTTCCGGTCAATTCCTTAGTTTCGAAAAAGGTGTTACTACAAACGAAAGAATCGGATTTGGAGGAGTTATTGTTTGCACAGGAATAACGCTTGACGATTACGGAGGAACGCAATACTACGCATTTGATATGGCTTGCCCCTACGAAGTAAAAAACACTGTAAAAGTGCATCCTGACAGCGAGGGTTTACCCCATCTGATTTGTGATAAGTGCGGTTCTGTTTTCGATATTAGCTTTGGCTATGGTAATCCATTATCCGGTCCGGCAAAAGAGTTTCTAAAGAAATACAGAACTTCTCTATCCGGAGATGTGCTGTATGTGAACAGGTAGAACAAATTAGCCTTCCTTACACTTTGTTCGCGAGACAAATAGCCCTTTCTCCTACTTACTCCTACCGTTTTCTTTCATCCAATTTTCTGTAAGGCCGTTTATTGTTGATTCAGCAACATTAATCAAACAAACTATTGATACTATTTTACGTGTAGAATAGGCATAAAAAAAGGGTGCCGTAGCACCCTTTTTTTATTAATTAATTATATCCCTCGTTCTGTAAGAAATCGGTTTTGTTTGATACAGCATCCAGTTGGACTTGTGGTATCGGACGTAAGTAGTGAATTGCTTTTACATTAGCAGCACCCTGCGCATTGTATTTTTTCACTCTGTCTACAAGTGTATGTGTACGCTTAAGATCGAACCAGCGTTGTTGCTCTCCGCAAAGTTCAAGAGCACGTTCATCCAGAATAGTGTTTATATCTACTGTTCCGGTAATCGAGTTATCTTTTCCGGTAATGGCACGTTTAGCTCTTAAAGTATTAAGTGTGCCAAGGGCATCGCCTCCCGAGGCTAGTTCACACTCTGCTTTTATCAAATACATTTCGGCCAAACGGAAAACCACAGCATCACGATTGGAAATATCGTAAGTCGGATATTTAGGATCATATACATTGTCGAGGAACTTTTTGATTCCCGGGAAGGAGTACCAACCACCAATTTTAGGTTCGCTGTAGCGGCTATCTCCATATACATCTGATTTTGCTTTTCCAACTTCGGTAGGAAGTGCCAAGGCAGGATCAGACGACGTAAATACCGGAATATCCCCCCCTGATAAGAACTGAATACGATACTTTCCTTTGGCCCACGCTTGTTTTGCAATCCCTGCAGCCGAATTCCCATCTAACGGGCAATAATAAATAGCCGTGTCTTTTATACCCGGATATTTTTTTGCGCTTCCTTCCAGTCCCGGAGCAATAGTATATGCTTCGAGTAAAGTTGCAGCCGTTCGCTGATCGGTATCACGATATTTATCAAGTAATTTCCAAAGATAAACCGATGGCAAATATCGGGTAAAACCACGTCCGTATTGAGAATAAAAAGGTGCCACATTCACATTTACTTTTGTAACCGTATTTTGCACGTAGGTTGGATCAGCCGTAGCACGTGCAAAAATTTCTTTTTTGTCACCACCAAGATCTGATGCACCGTTGTTCCAGGTCGAAACAAACATCAACAACATTGCACTACCACCACGAGTATATCCGGTACGGGTAATCAACGAATTATAGGTCATTGGATTGCCGCTAGCATCTGTTTTATAACGATAAGGTACGCAATTAACCGTTGTAGTCAAATCAGATGCATAAGTTACACCCCAAATAGCTTCTTTGTTCTTTGCAATGTCTTCATTCGTCATTGACCATGTATCAGCATATTTGTCGTAGAAAGAGTAAAGTCCACTTCCGATAACCATTTCTGCCTCAGCTTTAGCTAGTGCATAAAGATCTTTTCCACTATAGTTGGTATTGGTAGTAATTGCATTTTTCCCTAACCATGAGGCTGCATATAACAATGTTCTGGCTTTCAGTGCATGAGCAGCCATTAAGTATGCCCGACCATCAGCCTTAGTAGTATACGCTGCAAAATTGGTTATTGACAAGTCAATATCTTCAAGAATCTTACTGTAAATCTGCTCTTCCGGCATTCTTTTAGCTTCAGTCACAACCGAAGTAAAAGTTTCTGAGTTGTAAGGAATCGGGCCCCAGATATTTACCATATGTAAATAATAAAAAGCACGCAAGAAATAAGCTTCTCCCATATACTGGGTTTTCACCGATTCGGTAATTACTTTATTTACGGGCACATATTTCAATGCAGTATTACATGCATCAACGGCACAATAAAACATTTCCCAATATTGATCCAGACAGGCATTATCAGTCACATTTGTATTATCCAGACTAACAGCAGTAACATTGTATGTAACGAGTGACTTTTGTTGGTTGTCGTGACCTGCATAGAACAGATCCGTTCCCATTTCGGAAAGCCCTAAACCAGGCTCTTTTCCATACCAACCACGTGCAAAACTATAGCACGAGCCTACCAACCCTTTGACACCCGAAGCGGTAGAATATCCAAGGTCAGCGGTTTGACCAGCCTTGTTGTCTTCTTCAAGAAAACTTGAACAGGAGGTCATGCCTAGCGTTAAAGCTAAGGCAATTATCAAAACATATCTATTTTTTTTCATTTGAATTTGTGTTTTTTTTAAATGAATAAAATCATCATTTACGAAACCCAGTATATTCAGTTTTTCGATGACATATTCATCATTAATTATACTTCTTACTTTATAATTCAATATTAAGACCAACTACTGCCTGTTTTGCTAGCGGGAAAGTATATGCGCCGCCACGTTCAGGGTCATAATTGTCAATATTACTAAATGTAAACCAGTTTTTCAAAGAACCATAAATCTGCAGTTTATTTAATCCAATATGTTTGACCAATTTTGTAGGGAGGGTATAATTAAGACTAATATCTTTAATCTTAATGTAATCCGCTTTTACATATTGTAATGCAGAACCATAACTTGTCCATGTTGTTTTATCAGCTCCGGGGTTGGGGAATATTCCCGCAGTATTGGTTGGAGTCCAGTAATTTAGATCTGCCCAGTTCGAATCCTCATAGGTTAATTGTGTATTATAATCATAAGAAATATAAGCACCCAAACGAGCATAAGCAAAAACAGACAAGGTGAAATTTTTGTATGTTATCGAGTTATTCATCCCAAAACTATACTTAGGTGTGCGATTATACACCTGTTTATCGTCAACGGTTATTTTCCCATCATCGTCTGTATCAACTATTTTCAATGTACCCGGTGCGCCATAACCTGTCTCATACCCTAGAGTCTTACCTGTTCTGGCTTCCCAATCAGTTTTGTACTGAGCAAATTCACCTACTCCCCAACAACCAGCCGGCTTGTAGTCGTAATAAATCTGAACGGGTTGCCCAACAATCTGACCTTCATTGCCATTCAAATTTCGGGTAACACCATCCGATAAAGATACAATTTCATCCTTCGATGCAGAATACGTCCAGTTGATATCCCATGAGAAATCCTTATTTTTAAATACTAGCGTGTTCAAAGATACCTCAATACCATGCCCTTTGGTATTACCGATATTTGAAATAACACTTGTATATACCGATGATGCAGGTGCAGCTTTTGGATATAACAAATCGCTGGTGCGAGAGATATAGAAATCAATGCTACCTGAAATACGATCTTTCAACAAACTAAAATCAACAGCAAAATCGGTTGCTGCAGTTGTTTCCCATTTCAAATCGCTGTTTCCTAATGAACTTGGAAGATTTCCTGGAATACTTGTATTACCCAAATAGTAATAAACCGGAGTACTTAAAGTTGACATTGTTTGATATGGAGAAACAGCCGAATTTCCGGCAACACCCCACGATGCACGGAATTTAAGATTATCGAGCCAACTTAGGTCTTTTAAGAACGATTCTTCTTTTATTCTCCATGCTACTGCAGTTGATGGGAAATATCCCCATTTATGACCTTGTGCCAAGGTAGAAGATCCATCGGCACGAAGAGAAGCTGTCAATAAATACTTTTCATTAAACTTATAATTTAAACGACCAAAGTAGGAGAGCATAGATTGTTTTACATATGAAGACGCAACAGTAGGAGTCGTAATTTTTGTCAAATCATAAAAAAGACTGGAATAATAATGTTCTTTACCTCCTTCACCATAAGTTTTAGTCATTTCATAAGCACTTTGGTTCATACTATGACCCAGCAAGCCGGTCAAATCATGTTTTGATCCACCAAAATTGCTGTTATAAGACAAGGTATTTTCCCATGTATATGCTGTTCTATTTTCATATTGTAATGATATAAAACTAGTTGCCGGCGACTGGTACCTGGCTACACTTTGGAAATCCTGGTATAAACCGGTGCGTGTATTCGAACGATCAAGACCAAATACCGACTTAAATACCATATTCTTGATCGGATTGATTTCAAGATATCCGTTACCAAAAAAGCGGGTTGACTGAATATTGTTTTTAAATGCGCCATCAATTTCATCTAGCAATGGATTACTATGAGCTACATATCTTGGATTTGGCGTTTCGTATATCGAGCCATCAGCTCTATAAGGGTGGGTTATACTGGTCATTTTCAATGCCTGACCAAATACACTTGAATTACGGGCATCTCTGTTTTTATAGGTAAACAAAACACTACTTCCAACTTTAAAAACCTTACTTATCCGGTGGTCAATGCTGGTTTTTACATTATAACGATCTTGTTTATCATTTTTCATTAATCCCTCTTCGAACATACTACCAAGCGACACATTGAAATTGGTATTCTGATTTCCACCAGATACAGCAGCTTCAACATTTTTAGTTGTACCATTTTGCAACAACATATCGAGCCAATTGGTGTAAGATTTATCATTATAAATACTTATTTCGGTAAGATCTTCGAGTTTATACGTCAATACTTCTTCAGGAGTTTTATTGCTTGTTCCCCAGTTACCCGAGGTTTTATCAGCTGTATAATTTGCTTTATCAACCCAACGCTGAACTTCTTTATCACCATACATTACCTGAGGAACATTTGTTGGAGAGTTTACTGATAAATAAGAGTTTAAACTTACTTTCGTGGATCCTGATTTTCCCCTCTTTGTGGTAATGAGAATAACACCATTAGCACCTTTGGTACCGTAAATAGCTGTTGAAGAAGCATCTTTGAGAACATCCATCGATTCAATATCCGTTGGATTAATATCGAGTGTTGAGCCATACTCAACTCCATCAACTAAAATAAGGGGATCGTTTGACGCACGAATAGAACGAATTCCACGAAGAGTAAGACTGATACCGGCACCGGCTTGTCCGCTTGATTGTTGAATATCTAACCCGGCAACTTTTCCTTGCATAGACTGCATAGCGTTACTGGAGGAGGTTTTCATAATTTCACCCGATTTAACCGATGCTACCGAGCCTGTTAAGTCACGTCTTTTTACTGTTCCATAACCAACAACAACCAACTCATCGAGACCTGTCGATTCATCAATCATGGTCACATTAATAAGATTTCCTGTAATCGGAACCTCTTGCTTTTGCATACCTATATAAGTAAACACTAGGTTTCTTGCATCCGTCGGGGCTTGAATGCTAAAAGTTCCATCTAGCTTTGATATAGTTCCAGTTGTTGTACCTTTTACAACAACAGAAACACCGATAATTACTTCGCCGGAGGCGTCTTTTACTACACCTGTAATAGTCTTTGTCTGTGCCATTACTATCCCATGTAGAGAAATGGCAATGACAAGAAACATCACACGTCTTAATAGTGATTTGTCTTTCTTCATTTGTAATCTAGTTTTAAGGGTTTTGTGTTTCTTCGAATTAATCTCAGAATTTAACTCGGTAAAGATATGCAACAAATTTTAAAACATATGTGGATTATTTGACAAAAGATGTGCAGAAAAAACCATTTATAAACTAATAACAGTGATTATTAGCTTAAATACTCAAATTACAAAATATGAAGAGAGAAGGACACAAAAAACAAAGAATTAATCACCTCCAGGACTTATTCTGGAACGCAAGTGCTGAGATAGCAACTGATACAATGTAAAAAGGATAGATAATTGAAAGTAGGAAAGAGTGAAACCAAAGCCGTTTTTCCTTAAAAAAAGATCGAATAAAATAAACGAAAATAATATCAGCAATAAACTTCGCTCCAAAGATGTAGAAAAATACAGTCAAAAGAGAGGGATAAAACAGTGACGAAAAAACAAGAATAAGCATCCAGAATGAGATGGCAAAAACAATACATGCTGTAAAGATCAATTGTATATCGGTATATGCGGGTGATTTGGAAGCCCATCTTCTCCGTTGTTTAAAAAGGGCTGTCAAAGTATTTGCAGGCTGAGTAAACACAATCGCTGATTCTGACTTCAAAAACCGAATTACCCCACCTCGTTTTTTAATGCTCTGCAATAGAAAAATGTCATCTCCTGACATTTGCTCAACCACCAAATCGAGTTTACTTAGCATCCACGCTTCTTTGGTAAAAGCCAAATTAGCGCCGTTGCACAAAACGGGCATGCCTACTCCTGCCGCACCACCACCGGAAGCAATCAACGTGTTGAATTCCAGAGCCTGTAATCTCGCAAAAAGCGACTTCCCTTCTGTCAGTTGCACCGGACAAATAATCAAATCGCAGGAGTGGCTTTCACGAAAGGAGCAAATCGCTTTGAGCCAATTGGAACCGGGTAGGCAATCGGCATCCGTAGTAATTATCAGACTACCGGAAGCAGCCATTATTCCTTCTTCCAATGCACCCTTCTTTCCTGAAAACTCAGCATTTACTATTTTAATATTTAAAAATAATGATCGCGCAGCTTCCATAACAGACAGTGTAGCATCCGAGGAATGATCATTCACCAATATCAATTCGAAAAGTTTGTAGCTCTGCATTTGCAGGCACGAGAGTAGTTTTGGTAAGCTGTTTTCCTCGTTTTTGCATGCTATCACCACAGAGACTGATAGCCCCGAATGCAAATCGGCATGCTCATCCGGCTCAAATAGCGGCGTCCTCCTCCACCCTACTACAAAAATTAGCACCAGAGCGAAGTACAACAAACCAATGAAAATGCTGATGAAAAAAATGTACATATTGAAATTTAGTAAAATGCTGTTACTTGTTTCAAAGGTATTAAAAAAATCGCATAAAAAAAGCACACTGAAATAGTGTGCTTTTAAATATCTTTTTAAAAATCAGTTCCCCTTACATTTTTCACAAAAACCCATGTATGAAATTTCCACAGCATCAATTTTAAAAGGAGTATCGCGCGGTATTTGAAACAAGCTCGGCTTCAAATCAAATATATCGTGAACTTTGCCACAACCTTTACAGATAAAATGTGCGTGAGCAGAAATATCCACATCATATCGAGCATTTTTTTCGTCGATTACCAACGCACGAACGGCACCTTTCTCTACAAAAATATCCAGCGTATTATAAACTGTTGTTTTCGACAAAGTAGGCATAGAAGGACTTAGCGCCAGGTAAATTTCATCAATTGTAGGATGCGTTCTGTTATTCATCAAATAATCCATAACTGCTGTTCGTTGAACAGAGGGCTTGATAGAATGTTTCCGCAAATATTCGTGTGATTGCAAGGTCGTAAACATGGCTTCGGGTTTATATATGAAATGAATACAAAGATAAATAGATTACAGCATTATATGAGTTAATACATGTTATTTAATTTGAAAATTAGATAAAATAGCGATACATTAACGAAATAAAACCATTATCATACTATCCACTTAAAGAAATTGACTGTTTGTACAGCTTAACTGCATCTTACGATAGCAGATACAATTAAAAAAGTCGTGATAAAATTAATCATCACGACCTTTATTTATAAAAAGTTGAAATTCTACAATTACAATACGTTGATTTCTTTCAACACATCGTTTGTAGCACGTACTGCAGCAGCACTTTTAGCAAACAATGCAGCTTCTTCAGCATTTAGTTTGTAATCGATAATTTCTTCAATTCCATCTTTACCAATCACTACAGGCACACCGATACAAATATCGCTTTGACCATATTCACCTTCAAGATAAGTACAGCAAGGAATAATTTTCTTTTGATCGTGAATAATTGATTCAACCAGGTAAGCAGCAGCAGCACCCGGAGCATACCATGCCGAAGTACCCAATAAACCGGTTAAAGTAGCACCACCTACCATAGTATCAGCAACCACTTTTGCTAATGTTTCTGCATCAAGTACATCAGCTACTGGACGACCTTTGTAAGAAGCAAAACGAGTCAAAGGAATCATAGTAGTATCACCGTGACCACCGATAACCAAACCTTCAACTTCTGTTGGGTTAGCATTCATTGCTTTGCTTAAATAGCATTTGAAACGTGAGCTATCCAATGTTCCACCCATACCAATCACTTTGTTTTTTGGTAGGCCTAATGATTTATATGCCAAATATGTCATTGTATCCATAGGGTTACTTACCACTACAATAATTGCATTTGGAGAATATTTCAAAATATTTCCGGCAACACTTTTTACAATACCTGCATTTACGCCAATCAATTCTTCACGAGTCATACCCGGTTTACGAGGAATACCTGAAGTGATAACCACAACATCAGAATCTGCAGTTTGAGCATAATCGTTAGTACAACCAACAATGGTAGAATCGAAACCTAACAATGAAGCAGTTTGAAGCATATCCAAAGCTTTACCTTCAGCGATACCTTCTTTAACATCGAGCATAACTACCTGGTCAGCCACTTCATTGAATAACAAAACATTTGCACATGTGGCACCTACATTTCCGGCACCTACTACGGTTACTTTTGACATAATAATAATTTATTTTTAAAGTTCGAATTATCTTTTTTCAAATTTCAAGGCAAAGATACATATATAAATCGATTAAAGAAAAATTTCTTTAATAATTTTATAAATAAAAATCGGTTTTTTAGATTAAAAATGTGTTACATAAAAACGGTCAATTTGTATAAGTTTTTTTGTACCTTTGTGGTCGAAAAAATGAACCGAAGTTCTGTCTTCTTTTAAATTTGAAAGGCACCAAAGCTTTTACTGATTAGACTTTTATCATTTTTTAGCGAATTGTTACTTCAGAATATCTAACTTCAATAATATAACAACATGCAAACAATTGACAAATTTGATTTTGCCGGAAAGAAGGCAATCGTTCGTGTGGACTTTAATGTTCCTTTGAACAAAGAAACTGGTGTCGTTACCGACGATACCCGTATTCGTGGAGCATTGCTAACCATTAAGAAAATTCTTGCGGATGGCGGTTCAGTAATTTTGATGTCGCACATGGGTCGTCCAAAACAAAATCCAGATCCTAAATTTTCATTGAAACAAATCATCTCAGCTGTTGAAGACCGTTTGGGTATGAAAATTCAATTTGCTGAAGATTGTGCAAATGCTGATGCTCAAGCAGCAGCGTTAAAAGCAGGCGAAGTTCTTTTGTTGGAAAACCTACGTTTCTACGAAGAAGAAGAGGGTAAACCACGTGGCGAATTTGCTACTGAAGAAGAAAAGAAAGAAGCTAAAAAAGCATTGAAAGCAAAACAAAAAGAATTTGCGAAAAAATTGGCAGGTTACGCTGATGTTTATGTAAACGATGCATTTGGAACTGCTCACCGTGCTCACGGTTCTACTGCAGTTATTGCTGAATATTTCGCTACCGAAAACAAAATGTTCGGATTCCTTATCAACAGCGAATTAATTGCGATGGACAAAGTATTGAAAGAAGCTAAGGCTCCTTTTACTGCTATCATGGGTGGCGCTAAAGTTTCTGATAAGATCATGATTATCGAAAACTTGCTTGACCGCGTTCAAAACCTTATCATTGGTGGTGGTATGACGTACACGTTCATCAAAGCTCAAGGCGGAGAAATAGGTAACTCACTTTGCGAAGTAGACAAGCTTGATCTTGCACTTGAAATTTTGAACAAAGCAAAAGCAAAAGGTGTAAACGTTTATATCCCTACTGATGCTGTAAATGCTGATAAATTTGCAGCAGATGCAAACACCAATATCTCTAAAACCGACGAAACTCCTGCCGGATGGATGGGATTGGATATTGCTGATGAAACAATTGCAACTTTCAGCGATGTAATCGCCAACTCAAAAACAGTACTTTGGAATGGTCCAATGGGCGTTTTTGAAATGGAAAAATTCGCAAAAGGAACAACAGCTATCGCTCACGCTGTAGCAACCGCAACTGCTAACGGTGCCTTCTCATTGATTGGCGGTGGTGACTCAGTAGCTGCTATCAACAAAAACAATTTGGCTGACAAAGTTAGCTATGTTTCTACCGGTGGTGGTGCGATGTTGGAATACATGGAAGGTAAAGTTCTTCCGGGTATCGAAGCTATCCGTGGATTCTAAGAGAATAGAATTTTATATATTTAACGGAGTGTAACATAGCGTTGCACTCCGTTTAATTTCTACCAAAAGAATGTGCTGAAAAATTAGTTTCACAGACAATTGCTCTTATGGTTTCAGACTCCCTAAACACTAAAAATCAACCAGAATCATTATCATCCATCTTTCAATGGATGCCTACATGTGCGTTGATTATTGATAAAAACGGGATTATCGTGGAGGTAAACGAGCAAGCCATCCGCTTTTTTAAAGCTTCTACTCAGGAGGATTTTATCTTTGATAAACAAAATATCAAAAATATGATAATCGACTATCACCGTGCCAACGAATTGATAGACAACATAAAAAAGAACAAAACAATCACCGACAAAGAAATTCTTCTTCGTCGTTTCGACAAAACCATTGCGAGCGTCGACATGAATGCCTGCCTATTCCCCGATTACCCAAACTGGATACTTATTCAATTCAAGGAAACGTTTCTGCACAGTCAGGACATTCTTAACGAACTCTCGCAAGCCTATAAACGCGAAGCACTTCGCCTGAAACCCTATCTGAACAAACCGGGAAAAGAAGCATTAGAACAAATGATTATTTCGAACATACTTGACGAAGTAACCAAAAACAAACCCACCCGAAACGATCAGGTAAAAGTGGTAGGTGAAGATCGAATCGACTTGCTTACCCAAGCATACCCTCAATTATCCAATAGCGAGATTGTACTCTGCGGCTATTTTTCTTTAAAAATGTCCATAGAAAACGTGGCGCATCTTACCGGAAAAACACCCAACTGCCTACGAGTGGCTTTTCATCGAATTCTGCGAAAAACCACCTATAAAACAGGGAAGGAATTCTTAAGAGCCTTGGAATCTACAAAATAATTCCAACCACAACTATTCCTCCCAAATACTTTTGGCTGTATAACTTCCATTGGGCAGTACGCAAAAAGCCGCAACGGAATTGCGGTAATTCCGTTCTAATCCACTCACTTGGTCAAAGTCAGCAGCACTCAATCGAACATTAACCGATTCAAAATTCTCTTTAATCCGTTCTGCATTCGTCGACTTTGGAATTACCGAAATACCTCTCTGCATCCCCCAGGCCAAAAGAATCTGCGCCGGAGTGCAATTATTTCGGTCAGCCATCTCTATCACCACCTTTTCACGCGTTAATCCTGCCTGACTATTTATCAAATGATGACTACCCAAAGGCGAATAAGCCGTTAGCAAAACATTATTCCCGGCACAGTAGTCCACCAAATCTTGCTGACCAAGAAAGGATGCAACTCCACCTGATTTACTTCGGGAACAATCGTAGCATTGGTTATCAGTTGCTTTAATTTAGGGATATTGAAGTTAGACACACCAATATGTTTTGTAAGGCCTGTTTCTTGAATTTCCTCAAAGGCTTTCCATGTTTCTATAAGCGGCATTTCATCCAGCGAAATCAAATCATCAGCAGTCTTAGCCTGCTCGTGCCCAGTTTTAAAAGCAATCGGCCAGTGAATTAAATACAAGTCAAGATAATCCAGCTGCAAATCTTTCAATGACCTGCGAATAGCCAATTCAACACGCTCAGGCGCATGGTCGCTGTTCCAAAGTTTGGACGTGATAAAAAGTTCCTCACGTCTTACAATACCCGTTTCGAATGCAAATTGCAGTGCCTTACCAATCTCAGCTTCGTTGCCGTAGATGTAAGCACAATCAATATGTCGGTAACCGCACTTCAACGCAGCAATCACCGCATCATACACTTCATTTCTTTTGGACAGCCAGGTACCAAGCCCTAAATTGGGCAACACATCACCATTTTTAAACAATAATTGTTTCATCATGAATAGTTTTACAAATTACTATAAAATAAAACAAGGCGTTGAAATAAAAATTTCAACGCCTTGAATATATAAATATAAAATATGAATTGTAGAATTACAAATTAGCTCAATTTAGCCAATGCTTCTTTAATCCATCCAAATGCTTTTACCAGGTTCTCGTCCGAAGTAGCATACGACATGCGAATGCAGTTCGGAGCACCAAAAGCATCACCACCTACACAAGCCACGTGGCCTTCTTCCAATAAATACATAGCCAGGTCGCCTGATTTTTCAATAACTCGTCCATTGTACGATTTACCAAAGTAAGAACTGCAATCAGGGAAAACATAAAACGCACCCTGAGGATCGTTGGTTTTCAAACCCGGAATTTGACGAGCCAAATCAACCACAAGTTTCTTGCGACGCTCGAATGCTACACGCATAGTTTCTACACAAGTCTGGTCCCCGGTATAAGCCGCTTCAGCTGCTTTTTGAGTAATAGAACATGGACCTGAAGTATATTGACCTTGCAGAGTATTGCAAGCAGCAGCTATCCATTTTGGAGCAGCAATCCAACCCAAGCGCCAGCCTGTCATGGCATATCCTTTAGAAACACCGTTGATAATCACCACACGGTCGCGAACATTTTCAAACTGAGCAATACTTTCGTGGGTACCCAAATAGTTGATATGCTCGTAAATTTCGTCGGAAAGAATAATGATATTCGGATACTTAGCCAACACATCAGCCAATCCTTTCAATTCTTCTTTGCTGTAAACACTTCCGGTAGGATTAGATGGAGAACAAAGAATAATAGCTTTTGATTTTGGAGTAATGGCAGCTTCTAGTTGCGCAGGGGTAATTTTGAAATCCTGCTCAATTCCGGCATATACTTCAACGGTAGTACCATCCGCAATCTTTACCATTTCAGGGTAACTAACCCAATATGGAGCAGGTACAATGACTTCGTCGCCCTTACTGATAATAGCCATAATCACGTTACAAACCGATTGCTTGGCACCGTTTGAACAAACAATTTGTTCCGGTTTATAGTCCAAGTCGTTTTCCGACTTCAACTTAGCACAAATAGCATTGCGTAATGCAGGGTAACCCGGCACTGGAGAATAAAAAGAAAAGTTGTTATCAACAGCTTGTTTAGCTGCTTCCTTAATGTGATCCGGCGTGTTGAAATCTGGTTCACCAACGCTAAGATTAATCACATCGAAACCCTGAGCTTTTAACTCATTACTTTTCTGGGACATGGCAAGCGTTTCCGAAGGAGAAAGAGCTGCCAAACGTTCTGATACTGGAAACATAGTTTGTATGTGTTTTTTGTTATTATTTCGGCACAAAAGTAATCAAAAAAAACGAATTAGTAAGATTACAAAGCCTTGGGTTCTTAGTTTATTTTGGATTCAACGCTTTTCGTATCGAGTTTGTTCGTCAACAATTGTTTGGTGGTTAGATAACCCAGTTCGAAAATCTCACGCCCTTTATCCACATCAAAAGTATCATAATTACCCATGTCAACCGGCTCAATAAGCAAGTCGCACAATTCTATATCGTGTAATATATTGGCTTTAAACATAAAATGATAGGAACGGGAGGCAATACTCAACACGCTTAGTTTATATTCGGCAGCAACGAGCGGGCTGGCATTTACGCCTATAACTTTCTCGCAATCAACACGAATAGTGGAAACAGGGAAGTTTTTAAGCACCCCTCCATCAACATAATTCACACCATCTATCATTTTGGGACTAAAAAGCACGGGAACGCTGCACGAAGCAATTATGGGATCGACGAGACGTCCTGTGGAAAAAGTCACACTTTGTCCGTTATCAAGATTGGTAGCTACGATTCGAAGCGGAATAGACAATTCCTCGAAAGTTTTAGCTCTCAATCTTTTCGTCAGAAAGTGTTGAAAGATGTCCATCTTGAAAAATCCACTCGAAGGAATGCGTGGCTTTGTCATTTGCCGAAAACTAATATCCTCGAACAATGCGGCAATCTCATCAGGCGAATAACCGTCGGCATACAAAGCACCCACTACAGAACCTGCACTAACACCGGAAATAATATCCGGCCTGATACCATGTTCTTCGAGTGCCTTTAAAACACCGACATGGCATAAACCTTTTATCCCACCACCACTAAGCGCGATACCGATTTTGTAGGGTTTCTTTTTAAAAATAGTTTCTAAATTCATGACCCTTTTGTTGAATGATTGAATAACCAATAAAAAAACGTCAGATACAAATGGCAGTTCAAAACTATCTAAACAGTATATTTTGAGAATTTACTCATCACCCGTTCATAATAGGTTTTAGACACCGGTATATCGGGTGTGTTATCCGTATCCAATTCCAGAAAAATACCCTCCTTGGTTTTTCTCAACACTTTTACTTTATCAAGATTTACAATATAAGAACGGTGACAACGAACCAACGGGCTATCTTTTGTCAGATTTTCTTCCATCCATTTCAAGGAATTACGGATAAGATAATGAGACAGTTTTGACTTATTGAGATAATGAATAGTAGCATAATTATCGGCCGAATCGACATAAAGCAGATTTTCGAGCATAATAGATATTTTCAGTTCACCCTTTTCATCGGGAAAAGCAACTAAATTCTTTTTTGCAAGCTCTACATTTGGCTCTGATTTCGCTAATTTTTCAAGCAGGTTATTTTTATCACGCCACGAAAAGTACAGCCACAGAATGGCATAAGGCAGCAATAGCACCCAACTTGTATTGATGGTCGACTGACGGAAAATATCCAAAATATCTCTATTAAGACCTTCTTTCGGAATATATTTCGAAAAAAGAGTATAGAACAACGACATAGCAACTATCTCCACCAGAATCCAAAGTAAGTATTGCCAAAGGTAAAGATCGTTCTTTTTGGTGTATGCCAACATAATCAAACGGCTCACTACCACCACTAACATCCCCGTTAGAATAATCAAACTTGAAAAGAAGAAGTATTTGAAATCCGAGATATGCGGATACCAACCACGCGACCCGAATGGCTGAAAAATATTTATAAACAACAATGCGAAAGTTGCAGTAAGCAATATCAGCCGAACGATATTGCTTTTTTCGTAAAGATAGGCTGGAATTTTAGTGTTCATAATTGTTAGCACGTTGCGAAAAGCAGTTGCAAAGGTATATTATTCTATTCAAAGAAACAACATCTCGTCCCAAGGGTCAAAATTTTCACCCCTACATTCGAAATTTAGCCCCATATTTCTCATATTTATCCCAATTGACAATCAAACTCAACACTTAATAGGCTGAAAATGTTTTATATAGTTACTTTGCATTCGAAATTATTTATAAAAGAATATGAATTACACTCAACGACATCAAGAGCTCAGCAGCCAATTTCAAATAGGAGTTGATACACATCTAGATGCATCAAATATTGACATCCGTTTCTTTAAATTTAAAAGTGAATCTGAGTCGAGAAGTAATATAAATATGTGGGTAAATCCAACCGATTTAGGTATAGGCGAGAATAATGAATTTAGTTATCCGGTTTTTATTCCAAGCGACAAACAGCAGACCGGCGAAGCAATTCTAATTTTACATGGATTGAACGAACGAAACTGGAGCAAATATCTAACATGGGCAGAATATCTGTGCAGCGAAACCGGCAAAGCAGTTATTCTTTTTCCAATAGCATTTCACGTGAACCGATCTCCTCAGAGTTGGTCGAATCCGCGCAGTCTGAGAGACATACTGGATTTCCGCCGCAAGAAAAATGGTGAAGATCGCTGCTTAAGTTTTGCCAACGTAGCCTTTAGCGAACGGGTTTGCGAAGAACCTTACCGTTTTTATCGCTCCGGACGACAAACGGTAAACGACCTAACTCATCTCTTTGGAGACATAAAACAAGGTTTACATCCGGTCTTTAAAGCAAATACGAATATTGATATATTTGCCTATTCTATCGGTGCATTTTTGGCAGAAATAACACTGTTCTCAAATCCAAAGAATCTATTCTCCTCGTCCAAATTATTCTTGTTTTGCGGGGGTGGCGTTTTTAGTTCTATGTTCGGGCAGTCGCGCAGCATCATGGATACATCGGCATACAAAAGTCTGTTTCAATACTACCTGCATGAATTTACAGAGAAAGTAAAACTGGCATCTATGCGCGATAAAATATTCGAGTCATTTTGCAGCATGATTTCCTCGGAGCGCTACAAGAGCGAAAGAGAACAGTTCTTCAAAAGATTAGAAACCCGAATGGAAGGAATATCATTGGTAAAAGATAAAGTAATGCCATACTTCGGAATAGAGGAAGCATTGGGTAAAGGCATTGCAGATAGTAGAATCTCCAAAATGGACTTTGCATTTGAGTACAATCATGAGAATCCGTTCCCCATCTGCTCACATACAAACTCAACGGAAGTTGACAATTCATTCAATGCCGTTTTTGAAAAAGTGGTAGCGTTCTTCAAATAGTTCGTGTTAGTTTTGCGACGAAAATGTCGGAATCGTTGGATTTCGGCATTTTTTTTGCGATGATAGGTCGTTCATCCTTAGTTTGAATTATATTTGCATTCAAATACACAAAACAAAATGGATATATTTCTGATAATTGTTGCAGGCATATTGCTAATCGTTGGCTTTCTAGGCTGTATAATACCTGTGCTACCAGGCACTCCGGTCAGCTATCTGGGCATTCTATTACTTCATATTACTTCCAAAGTCGAATTTTCGATGCAATTTCTAGTTCTTTGGGCACTTATCGTGATTGCTGTTCAGGTACTCGACTATCTTATTCCGATTTGGGGAACAAAAAAGTTCGGAGGAAGCAAACTCGGCGTGTGGGGAAGTATGATTGGACTGGTCATTGGCTTGTTTTTTGGTCCAATTGGAATCATTCTCGGCCCATTCGTTGGTGCACTGGTAGGGGAACTACTTGCAGGTAAAACGAGCAAAGAGGCAATCATAGCGGGTTTCGGGTCGTTCGTCGGGTTTCTGTTTGGAACAATTATAAATCTGATAGTTGCCGGATTTTTAATTTTCTATTTCGTACAAGCGCTTGTCAGTTAACAGTGAGCAGTGTGCAGTTATCAGTAAAAGAGTCCTCAACACATATTCATTTACCGCAAAGTGCACTGAGGTTTTCGCAAAGAAACGCAAAGCAATGACTCACATTCATCACTTTGCGTTTCTCTTTTCTTTTCTCGGCGTAACTCTGCGGTAAAATCACAGCCTTGAGTCACCAAGGTATTATTTCTAGCTTAATTTTCCGAGAGCTTCTTCCAACGAAACCAGACCTTGTTCGCCGGACTTCATATTTTTGAGCATTACTTTTCCTTCGTTCATTTCCGTTTCACCCACAATGGCTACAAACGGTATACGCTTATTATCGGCATAGGTCATTTGTTTTTTCATTTTAGCGGGTTCAGGATACACTTCGGCATTGATTCCTTTGGCGCGCAAAGCACTCAACCACGGCAAACAATACAGTAATTCCTTTTCGCCAAAACTCACAAATAACACCTGCGTTTGCTCCAGTGAAGTTTCAGGATACAATTTCAATTGATTGAGCACGTCGTAGATCCGATCGGCACCAAACGAAATACCCACACCCGACACACCATCCAATCCAAAAACTCCTGTCAGGTTATCATAACGACCACCGCCGGTGATGCTACCAATCTCCACATCCAATGCTTTTACTTCAAAAATAGCTCCGGTGTAATAATTTAGTCCGCGTGCCAGAGTCAAGTCCAACTCTATCTGCGTTTGCACTTTCATGGCTTCGCAAAGACCAAAAATCGTTTCGAGTTCCGAAACACCTTTCAACCCAACTTCCGAATCGGCCAGCACCGTTTTCAATTGATTCAGTTTTTCGGTATTTGTTCCACTTAGCTTTAAAATGGGTTGAAGTTTGGCAATTGCTTCGTCAGAAATACCTTTCGAAGCTATTTCTTCGTTTACTTTTTCGAGTCCGATCTTATCCATTTTATCAATGGCAACAGTTATATCTGTAATTTTTTCAGCTTCGCCAATGATTTCAGCAATACCCGAAAGAATTTTGCGGTTATTTATTTTCAGGCAAACATTTATTTTCAACCTACGATACACATCATCCACTATCTGTATCAATTCCAATTCATTGAGCAATGAGTCACTTCCCACTACATCCACATCGCATTGATAAAACTCACGGTAGCGACCTTTTTGAGGACGGTCGGCACGCCAAACCGGCTGAATCTGATAACGTTTGAATGGGAAAGAAATCTCATTTTGATGTTGCACCACAAAGCGCGCGAAAGGAACCGTTAAGTCATAACGCAATCCTTTTTCCGAGATTTTATTGGTTAGCTTTACACTATTGCGTCCAAGTAATTCTTCATCATTCAGACCATTCATATAATCGCCCGAATTCAGAATTTTGAAAAGTAGTTTATCACCTTCTTCGCCGTACTTACCCATCAAGGTGGATAGGTTTTCCATAGCAGGCGTTTCTATTTGTTGAAATCCGTAAAGACGGAAAACATCTTTTATAGTATTGAAGATATAATTTCTATTCGCCATTTCTTGTGGCGTAAAATCGCGTGTTCCTTTAGGAATGGAAGGTTTTTGCATGTTTCGTTTATTTTACCACTAAGGCACTAAATGCACAAAGTTACACTAAGTATATTTATTTTACTATCTCTTTTAAAATCAGTTCAGTTGCACCGGTATTTTGTTTCACGTATTCTCCCGCTTTCGTTCCCGCAGCATTATCTTTCAAAAGTGCATCTATTTGAGCTTCAAAAACAACATAATTGGATATTGAGAAAGCACCACCTATCGCTATTAGTTCACGTGCTTCACGGAACTTTTGATAGTTGGGCCCAAAGACCACCGGAATACCATAAACCGCAGCCTCCAGTGTATTGTGAATTCCCACACCAAATCCACCTCCGATGTACGCCACATTGGCATACCGATAGATAGACGAAAGAATCCCGATAACGTCCACTACCAGGCAATTGGTCGATTTTAGGTTATATGCATTCGCATCAGAATAGCGAACAAAGTTACCATTGAGCAGTTTGGATATTTCGGTTATATGCACAGCGTGAATTTCGTGCGGCACAAGAATCAATTTAATATCGGTGTGAAGTTTAAGGTATCGAACCAGTAATTCTTCATCTTTCCCCCAAGTGCTACCTGCCACAATAACCTTTTCGCCGCCCTTTACAAACTCCTCAATCAATGGAAGTTGCTTAGCTTGCGTATATAAATCGTAAACCCTGTCAAAGCGGGTATCACCAGCCACCGAAACATTGCTGATACCGTGACCATTCAATAACTTCTGAGAGACTTTATCCTGAACAAAAATATGCTTGAAGGTTTTCAACAAGCTTTTGTACCATCTACCATAGCTCTTAAAAAACACCTGCTCGGGTCGAAAAATAGCAGAAATACTAAATACCGGAACATTTGCAACTTGTAATTCCAATAAATAATTTGGCCAGAATTCGTATTTAATAAAAATTGCTTTTGATGGTTTTACGAGATTCACAAAAGTCCGGGCATTTCCGGGGGTGTCTAAAGGCAGATACGAAACAATGTCAGCACCGATATAATTTTTCCGTACCTCATAGCCCGATGGTGAAAAGAATGTCAACAGAACTTTAGCCTTTGGATTTTCTTTTTTCAATTGTTCAATAACAGGGCGTCCTTGTTCAAACTCACCCAAAGATGCAGCATGAAACCATACATATTGAGCATTGGGCTCCACTTTCTCTTTCAAAATCCCGAAAGCCTGCTGTTGTCCTTTATTCAGCAACCGCGCTTTCTCGTTGAAAAGCGAAGCTATCGAAACTAAAACTCTGAAAAGGTAAATACCTATTGAATAGATTATTTTCATAGTATGAAGAATAAAAACAAGAAAAAAGAAGAGGCATTTCAAAACTAAATTTGAAACGCCTCTTTAAGTTTTGAAAGTCAGAATTATTTTCTGATACCCAACTCTTTGATAATTGCACGGTAGCGATTAATTTCGGTGTTCTTCAAATAATTAAGAAGACGACGACGTTTTCCTACCAAGATAACAAGAGCGCGTTCTGTACTATAATCTTTTTTGTTTATCTTCAAGTGTGAAGTCAAATGATTAATACGGAATGAGAACAAAGCGATTTGGCCTTCTGCAGAACCAGTATCAGTTGTTGATTTTCCGTGTTTCGCAAAGATTTCTTGTTTAATTTCAGGCGTTAAATACATACTATTTATTAAATAAATGTTTAAAAATACAAACTTAGCAATGCACACATCGCAAAACTACACGTTTGATTTTGAGCTCGCAAAGGTAGTTATTTAATTTTGAATAACAAAACCGTTAGTTCCTTTTTCTCAAAAAAACATCCCTCAATGAACCATCTGCCCATTTAATTGATTTTTTTTCGATATAAAGTTGAAAAAGAAGAGTTACAGTTACACCGATAAACGATCCCGCCAGCATATCAACTATAAAATGTTGAGACAGATACACCCTTGAGAAGCCTACCAACACCGCGAGTGCAAAACACAAGAATTGTAAGAATTTATTCTTAGTACAACAAGCCAGCACCAAAAAAAATGCAAAAGCTGAAGTGGTATGCCCGGATGGAAAGCTATTATGAGCATAAAGCTTTGCACCTGCAATTTTATGTAATTCGATGTCCGGGTAATTGTCGGCAAAATACTTTACGGGGCGAGGTGCATCCCACGAGCGTTTTATTATTTGAACAATTAAACCCGTACTGAGTTGAGTTACCAACAAAATCAAAGCAATTCGATACCGATAAAAGAGCAAAACACCTATCACATAGAAAGGGATATTTCCGCCCACTTCGGTATAGTATTTAAAAAACACATCGCCGGTATCCGTATAAAACGAAGCCATTTTTAAGTGTAAAGCTCCTTTATCATTGAATAATATAAGTAAGCTAACAACCAGCGCAAAAATGATGTAAGGGATGTAAAATCCGGAATATTTTCTGAAATGCGTCATATATTTAGTTACGTATTAACGAATAAACCATTTATCAAATTTTAACACTTCTTAGGATTTGCCTTTTCCCCGGAGGACCGGGTAAGCGCTCTACCTGAAATCCGGCAGATTGCATTGCACGACGAACAACGCCTTTGGCACAATAAGTTGTAAGAACCGCACCGGTATTGCATTGAATAAATATTTTCTCAAAAAGCTCCACCGACCACATTTCAGGTTGTTTCTCGGGCGAGAAAGCGTCAAAATAAACAACATCAAACATTTCAGTGAAGTTAAACTGAGTAAAGTCCGCTTCGATTTTTGTAAGCCAAAAATTCGAACCTATTTGAACCTGCTCTCCCCAAACAGAAGTATGCAGCAGCTCAAAGCTCTCACGGCTTACGGCCGGAAATGCTTCGGGATAATTTAGTTGCAACGCTTTCCCAACTTCTACAGGATATTTTTCAAGCGAAGTGTAGTGAATCTTCTTATCGCTCCGCTCCGCCTCTATCATAGTCAGAAATGCATTCAAACCTGTCCCAAATCCTATTTCCAGCACTCGAATTTCCGTCTTGCCACATTGTTTCAGTGCTGCTTCGATAAAGATATGCATCGACTCCTGCACTGCTCCATGTGTAGAATGGTAACACTCGTCGATAGCAGGTACAAAAAGAGTATGCGAACCATCTTCTGTAATTATCAATTCAGAATTCATAATGCTCAATACAGATTGTTTTTTTGCAAAAGTAATCAATAAAGACTTAAAAAAAGAACAACCGCTATTCTAAAACAGAATAGCGGTTGCTTAATTATGAGTTGTGCATTATTAATTTTGAAATAAAATCAATAATTAGTCTTTTCTACTTCGAAAAAGGCTTGAGGGTGTGCACAGGTAGGACATGCTTTTGGAGCATCTTTGCCTACGTGAACGTGGCCACACTCACGACATTGCCAAGTTGTTTCTTCTTCGCGAGAAAACACAGTACCTGCTTCAACACGTGCTTGCAACGTACGGTAGCGTTTTTCGTGTTGTGCTTCCACGGCAGCAATTTTACGCCATGTAGCAGCAATATTCGGGAAACCTTCGGCTTCAGCAACATCAGCAAAATGAGGATACAGATCAGTCCATTCTTCATTTTCGCCGTCAGCAGCTTCTTTTAAATTCTCGGCAGTAGTAGAAATAATACCGGCAGGATAAGATGCGGTAATTTCAACCATTCCACCTTCTAAATAGCTAAAAAACTTTTTAGCATGTTGCTTTTCTTGCTCAGCTGTTTCCAAAAAGATGGCTGCAATTTGTTCAAAACCTTCTGTTTTAGCAACTTTAGCAAAGTAAGTGTAACGCATACGAGCCTGACTTTCGCCGGCAAACGATTTCAGTAAATTCTTTTCAGTTTCTGTTCCTTTAATACTTTTCATTGTTGTGGGAATTAAATGATTACTATAATTTATTTTTTGCTTATTTTAGTGTTTTGCGATTTTCAACTTCATGAAGAACTTTCATTTGTTGAATTGCTATCTTATTCAGTTTCAACAAACGATCGCTCTGCGGTAAACCTTCATTTATAAGAACTGCATTCAGATTTTCCATATTAGCCAGACATATTAACTCATTAATGGTGGCATAATCTCTAATATTACCTTTAAGATCAGGATTTTCATCTCTCCATTGCTTGGCTGTAATTCCAAACAAAGCCATATTGAGAACATCTGCCTCGCTTGCATAAACCATTGATATTTGATAGTGAGTTAACTCTACAGGAATCAAATTCTGCTTAATAGCATCGGTATGAATATGATAGTTTATCTTTGAAAGTTCCCGTTTAGCCGACCAACCTAGTTTTTTATGCTCTTCTTCTTTAAGACGTTGAAATTCTTTAAGTAGATATAGCTTAAATTCGGTACTAACCCAAGAAGAGAATTCAAATGCAATATCTTTATGAGCAAAAGTTCCACCTTTGCTACCCGTTTTTGTCACTAGCCCTATCGCATTTGTCAATTCAATCCATCTCGTCGGACTCATCGTAAATGCATTAGTTCCAGCTTCCATCATAAGGGGGTCGAATTCGACCCTTTTAAAATGCTGATTATTCAAGCTTTCCCACAACCCTAAAAATTGTAAAGTCGTTTTACTTCGCAACCAATTTTTCACAACATCCTTCGGTTCCAGGGGATTTTTGATTCGAGCAATATCAGTGATACAAATATAATCTGTATCATATACCTTTAGTACTCTGACCTGAGTGCCATTTACGTTCAATACTTCTTTTTGAGTTGACATAGCATTGCAATCATTAAATCAAGACTAGAATCAATTTAAACCTTTATATTAAATCATCTTCCCTTAAAACATAGGATATTGAACAAGGACGTATACGGATTCCAAAGTTAGGTATTTTTGATTAACAGACAAATAAAACATTGAATTATTTCTATATACTTTGAAAATTGATTCATCCTTTAAAATCCGTATCTTTGTACCCGAAAATAAAAAAGAATTTATGGCAAGTTACATGCAAGTAGAGAATCTGACCAAATCGTTTGGCGACCATCTGCTTTTTGAAAATATATCTTTCGGCATCGCCGACAATCAACGAGTGGCTTTGATAGCCAAAAATGGAGCAGGAAAAACAACGTTGCTCAACATCATTGCCGGAAAAGAGGATTATAAAAACGGCAACATCACTTTTCGTCGCGATTTGCGGATTGGGTACTTGGATCAAGATCCCGATTTTCCGAAAGAACTGTCGGTACTTGATGCTTGTCTGCAAACTGACAATGAAGCGGTACGCACCATTGCTGCTTACGAGCATTGCATGTTATCCGAAAACCACGAGGGGTTGGATGAAATCCTGTCGCAAATGGATCTGCACAAGGCGTGGGACTACGAAACACGTATCAAACAAATTCTAGGCAAACTGAAAATCACCAACTTCGAACAGAAAATTGGCAAGTTATCGGGCGGACAACTAAAACGAGTGGCACTGGCTAACGTATTGATTGCAGAACCGGATTTATTGATTCTGGATGAGCCAACCAATCACCTTGACCTCGAAATGATTGAATGGTTGGAGGATTTTCTGAAACGTTCGACCATGGCTTTGCTCATGGTGACGCACGACAGGTATTTCCTCGACCGCGTTTGTACCAATATCTACGAAATTGACCATCAGGCTTTATACCAATACAACGGCAACTACAGCTATTATCTGGAAAAACGTCAGGAGCGGTTGGAGTCATTTAATGCCGAGAGCGAACGTGCTGTAAATTTATATCGCAAGGAGCTGGAATGGATGCGCCGTCAACCGCAAGCAAGAGCTACCAAAGCAAAATCGCGCCAGGATAGTTTCTACGAAATAGAAGAACGAGCCAAACTACGCCGAAACAACGACAAGGTGCAGCTGGACGTAAAAGCGAGCTACCTTGGCTCTAAAATATTTGAAGCCAAATACATTACCAAAGCGTACGGCGATCTTAAGATCCTCGACAATTTTTATTACAACTTTGCCCGTTACGAAAAGATGGGTATAGTGGGAAAAAACGGAACCGGGAAATCGACCTTTCTGAAAATGTTACTGGGCGAAGTAAAGCCCGACAGTGGTAGTTTTGATGTAGGCGAAACGGTTGTTTTTGGTTATTACAGCCAGGATGGATTGGACTTCGACGAACAGATGAAGGTCATTGACGTAGTGCAAGACATTGCCGAAGAAGTTGATTTGGGCAATGGCAAGAAAATGTCAGCTTCGCAATTTCTGTTACATTTCCTTTTCACCCCCGAAACACAATACAATTATGTGTACAAACTAAGTGGTGGCGAGAAACGTCGTTTGCACCTTTGTACCGTTTTAATGCGCAACCCTAACTTTTTGGTACTCGATGAGCCTACCAACGATTTGGACATTGTAACCCTGAATATTCTTGAAGAGTACCTTCAATCGTTCAAAGGTTGTGTTATCGTGGTGAGTCACGACCGTTACTTTATGGATAAAGTGGTGGATCACTTAATGGTATTCAAAGGCAATGCAGAACTTAAAGATTTCCCCGGCAACTACACTGACTTCCGCGAGTGGAACGAGTTGATAGAGGAACAAGAGCGCGAAGATAAGAAGGCAGCAAAAGCTGAACTGCAAAATTCAAAGACAGAGGTAGCCAAACCGGAACCGATAGCAAAAGAGAAAACAAAAAAACTAAGCTTCAAAGAGAAACAAGAATTTGAAGCACTGGAAAAAGAAATACCCGCACTGGAAGCCGAAAAAGCAGATATTGAAAATCAATTGGCTTCAGGCTCTTTATCGAGCGACGAAATTATCAAAGCCTCACAGCGTTTTGGAGAGCTTGGCGATAGTATCGACGAGAAAACCATGCGTTGGTTGGAATTGAGCGAGATGTAAATCTTCGAATCTTACCATTTTAGCAACGGCTTCACTTCATCTGCACATTATAAGGCAATGAATGAAGCCGTTGTTGTTTATTATTGAATAATATTTCGTTTATTAAAAAAAATCAATTATATTTGCAACACCTTAAAGGTCAGCTAACATATAACCCAAGACCCTCAGTCACGGGGAATTTCTTTCGATCAGTCCCGATCAAATAATTATTTATTTTCCTTATTATCAAACCACACATATTTGAAACTACATTTTCAAGATTTGTGTAACATCATATAATAAAATGAAAGATAAAGCAATATATCTACAAGCACTGAAAACAAAATCGTAGAAACACCAACAGAGCAATACCCAAAGAAACACTAAGTTTCAATAAATTTATTGTTTAACAGTTATCTATTACATGATTTCAGAACATAAAATAATGTTCGAACAATTCAGTCTGTCTAACCATAGAACAAAAAGAATCCTAACATACATATAATTATGACTATTCAAGATTGCATCAAATTTACTAATGAGAACCCGATTTGCTATGTGGCAACAGTAGAAAATGACCAACCGCGTGTTCGCGCGCTGGGTTTTTGGTTTGCCGACGAGACCGGTTTCTATTTTCAAACCGCCTCTGTAAAAGAATTTCCGCATCAATTGGAAATAAACCCCAAAACGGAGGTTTGCTTTTATCATCACGAGGGCATGATAGGCACCATGCTGCGTATTTCGGGGTCGGTAGAATTTCTTCACGACCGCTCTTTTAAAGAAAAAGCATTGAATGACCGCCCATTTCTGAAGGGTTTTGGAATGACGGTAGATAGTCCGGGCTTGGTTCTGTTTCGGATTGCACACGGCCAAGCTAATTTCTGGACAATGGAAAATAATTTAAAGCCCAAAGAATACATTAAATTCTGATAGTATGTCAACCTACTTCAACGACAAATTGCAGCAACCTACCGACGATATGTTGGCAGGAGCTTTGGGCGAAACGAAGGTTTTGCTGGATGAACTGATACACTTTATTGAAACTGAATTTGGCGAATGCCGACCAGAGTGGAAATACTACGGTAATAAGTACGGTTGGTCGTTAAAGTTGTTCAACAAAAAACGGAATGTGGTTTTTGTTGGACCTGAAAACGGCTATTTCAATGTAGCCTTTGCCTTTGGCGAAAAACCCTACGAGGCAATTATGGAAAGTAAGCTCCCTGCATTTATCAAAGACGAACTTAGCAATGCCCCTGTGTATGTGGAAGGACGCCCGTTGCGTATAGAAATAAAGAGTCCCCTGCACATGGACGACCTCAAACAATTGGTGGTTTTTAAATTGCGCCGTTAACTTACAACTTGGCATTACATCTAACAACAAAGAAATACTAGATTATCAACTTCAGCATCTGAGGGAATAATTTGGTGAACTTTTTTAGTTGTTGCAAAACTGCGGGAACACTTCCGGCACGCCCGAAACGTTCCCGCAGTTTTGCAACATGACTTCCGGCACGCCTGAAACCTTCCCGCAGTTTTGCAATACGCTTCCGGCGCGCCGGAAGTGTCCCCGCAGTTTTGCAATGCATCCGCCGGCATACCCGAAAACAGCTCCGTTGTTATACCGAGGAAATAAAGCAGACCCCGAAATCATCCCGCAATGTTGCCGCAATACTGCCTCTAAACCTGAGATATTTCCGCGTATTTTATAAGCCTTATTATTTCATACCATAAACATGGTATATAAAAATACCGTAACTTTGCGATTGTGAACATGTGAGTTCTACTATATCTTTGCATCATAAAAAACAAACAAACCCATAAAAATTTATTGTCATGGCAAAAATTGCAAAAAGCCTAACAGAATTGATAGGCAACACTCCGCTAGTACAACTTTCCAACTACAGTGCAAAAAAAGGATTAGAAGCAACTGTAATCGCAAAATTAGAATCGTTCAACCCGGCAGGTTGCGTTAAAGAACGTATTGCTTTGGCAATGATTGAAGACGCCGAAGCAGCAGGAATCTTGAAACCGGGTACTGAAATTATAGAACCTACAAGTGGAAACACCGGTATAGGACTTGCTATGGTTGCCGCTATCAAAGGATATAAGCTGACACTTACCATGCCCGAAACCATGAGCGTGGAGCGCCGCAACCTACTAAAAGCATTTGGTGCTAACCTGGTATTAACTCCGGGTGCAACAGGTATGAAAGGTGCAATTGCAAAAGCATTGGAACTAAACGAAGCGAATGCAAACTCATTCCTTCCTCAACAATTTGAGAATGCATCGAACCCTAAAGTTCATAAAGCAACTACCGGTCCGGAAATTTGGAATGATACAGATGGTAAAGTTGACATTTTTGTAGCAGGTGTGGGTACCGGTGGTACAGTTAGTGGTGTGGGTGCTTATTTGAAAGAAAAAAATCCAAACGTAAAAATCGTGGCTGTAGAACCTGCCGATTCTCCCGTACTTTCGGGCGGAGCACCGGGACCTCACAAAATACAAGGTATTGGCGCAGGATTTATTCCTAAAAATTACGATGCAAGTGTAGTTGATGAAGTGCTTCAGGTAAGTAATGATAATGCTATCCTTACTGCACGCCAATTGGCTCAGGAAGAAGGATTACTAGTCGGAATTTCATCCGGTGCAGCTGCTTATGCAGCTACCATCCTGGCTCAACGCCCCGAAAACAAAGGAAAAGTAATTGTTACTTTATTGCCTGACACCGGCGAACGTTATTTGTCAACATTGCTTTATGCATTTGAAGAATATCCACTCTAAGCAGAAGTAAGAGGCAAGAGGTAAGCAATTTGTTCCTATTAAGAAGAGAGAAGCAATAATCCGCAACTCAACTATTTTGAAAACAAAATTTACCTCTTCCTCTAAGATTACAACTAAAACAAACATAAATAAGGAGAACCAACAATAAGACTGAAGCAGACAAACAAGTTGCTTGCGTCTTTGCTCTTACTCCTTACTTCTGAAATAAATAAAATATTTACATGGTTTGAAATCAAGGTAACACTTCACTCCTATACTTACCTATTACTTTCTTACCTCTTACCCCAAAAGAATTATGTCAGAAAATTTGAAATTTGAAACATTACAAGTACACGCAGGACAGGTAGTTGACGGAACAACAAAAGCGCGCGCTGTGCCCATTTACCAAACCAGTTCTTATGTTTTCGACGATGCAGCAGACGGTGCTGATCTTTTCGCACTTCGCAAATTCGGGAATATTTACACACGTTTGATGAACCCAACAACTGACGTTTTCGAAAAACGTATTGCTGCTCTTGAGGGCGGCGTATCGGCTTTGGCAACTTCTTCGGGACAATCGGCACAATTTATTGCACTAAACAATATTTTGGAAGCGGGTGATAACTTCGTTTCTACTTCGCACCTTTATGGAGGAACATACAACCAGTTCAAGAATCAATTTAAACGTTTAGGCGTTGATGTTCGCTTCACAGCCAATGACGAAGCTGCAACTTTCGAAAGTTTAATTGACGAAAAAACAAAAGCGCTCTATCTGGAAACGATAGGAAATCCGGATTTAAATATCCCCGATTTCGAAGCCATTGCAGCTGTTGCCGACAAACACGGAATTCCACTTATTGTGGATAATACCTTCGGAGCAGGTGGAGCTATTTTCCGTCCATTGGAACATGGAGCAACCATCGTCGTTGAATCGGCTACCAAATGGATTGGCGGACATGGAACTTCATTAGGAGGTGTTATTGTGGACAGTGGTAAATTCAACTGGGGCAATGGAAAATTCCCAGCATTTACTGAACCATCTGACAGTTATCATGGATTAGTATTCTGGGATGTATTTGGAACTGATGGTCCTTTTGGAAACATTGCGTTCAACATTCGCGCTCGTGTAGAAGGTCTTCGCGACTGGGGAAACACCATTAGTCCATTCAACTCTTTTTTGCTGTTACAAGGTTTGGAAACATTATCGTTGCGCGTTGAACGTCATGTTCAGAATGCATTCGAACTGGCTACCTGGTTGGAAAACCATCCGGCTGTTGAATATGTAAACTATCCGGGATTGAAAAGTAGTCCTTATCACGCTTTGGCAAAAAAATACCTGACAAGAGGTTTCGGAGGTGTACTTTCCTTCAAACTGAAAGGTGCAGCTGAGAATGCAGACACTCTTATCAACAACCTGAAATTAATTAGTCATTTGGCCAATGTGGGTGATGCAAAATCGTTGATTATTCATCCGGCGGCTACTACTCATGAACAACTTTCACCCGAAGATAAAATTTCAGCCGGAGTATTCCCGGGATTGCTTCGTATCTCTGTAGGTATCGAAAACATTATCGATATTAAAGCAGACATTGAGCAAGCTTTGGCAAAATTGTAATTGAGAACAAAGATCGAAGACAAAAGAACAAAGATTAAAGATTAAAGATAACAGGGCTGATTCTATATGGAATCAGCCCTGTATTGTTTGTACAAAGTACTTAATCAACAAAATATCACTGCTCGCAAGTAGTACATCTGGGTGATTTCTCGAAAGTGTAAACAAGCATTATTTCATGCGATCCGGTATTACCTCGTCTTATCCCTGCCACATTAAAATCGTAGCTATAATATAAGTGCAGCGCGTCATTCAGGTTCATTCCCAAAATTCCACCCATTTCTGTTCGTGTTCTATAGAATAATCCAGCCTGGAAAAAGTCAGGGACTTTGTTATAATTAAAATAAGAGGTGATATTAAATTCCATCTGAAGAATTGAATTATATTGAATTGCAGCAGCACCAAAACCAACATTTACAGGCTCTTTAGTCATCTTTCTGTATTTTGCATATAAAAAGTTGGTGTTGTTTTGTAATTTATTTTCATCAAAGAATGAAGAAAAGATATTCTGAGCTGAAATACCGAGCGTCAACGTTTTATTTTTTATCTCAGCACCCAAGTCACAATTATAGTTACTGGTTTTATTCATGCGGGTAAAAGAAGCGGGATCATCAGGCGTTAAAGCATCAACTTCATCCTGATTATAAGATAAATTCTGATAACTGCCTGCCACCCCTAAATTAAGTCGATAATCGGAATTTAAAATTACCGAATAGGCATACGATAGTGAAAAATTAGAAACCCGGGTATATCCTATTTCGTCAGCAAAAGCCTTAACTCCAAATTGCGTTTGAAGGTTATCAATATAAGTGGTACCGGAAGCAAAAAAAGTAGTAGGCGCCCCATCGACACCAAACCATTGCTTTCGGGCAACAACGCTAACCACAGCAGCATATTTGCTATTTACCGCAGCAGGATTGATATAATAGGTATTATCCCAGTAATTATTCATACGAGTATTCGACTGACCACTGGTCAATTGAAATGTACAAATTAAAAGGATGAAAAATAAAAGTCTGTTCATTTTGATTATTCAAATTACCACATTACTGTAATGTAGCCTGTTTTGGTTTTGGTTCCTGTTTCCGATTCATAAAACAACACGTAGAAATAGGTATCATTTTTCACAGTCTGACCATTATATTTTCCGTCCCATCCGTCTTTTCCTTCGTATAAAAACACACCATTTCTATTAAATATCTGAAGATGCCAACCTTTCATGAATACATCATTTATTCCATCATTATTCGGGCTAAATGTATTTACAGTAGATTTGTTTAGCACCCAAATGCGCTTCGTTGCATACTCTACACATCCATTCGGATTTATGACTTTAAGTTTTACATCAAAATGACCTATCTGATTTCTATCGTATTTATGGCTCTGATCAACTCCTTCGGCGGTATTTCCATCCCCAAAATCCCAGTAGTACTGCGAGAAAGGAATAGCTTCCGTCCAGATATGTATTGGCGATTCATCGCTGCTTGTTTCTACTTTATCGGTTTGGATAGTATAATTATACAAATCGTAGTAAGTTACTTTGAAATTCAGGGTATCAGTGCAACCTGCTTTTGAATAACCAATTACGGTATAATCGCCAGCTCTTTTTATCAACAGACTATCTACTATCGACCCATCGCTCCAACGATAAGTATATGCACCAGATGCCCGCAGCACCATGGAATCTCCCTCACACATGACAGGATCTTTATCCAGACTTAAAACCGGTGATGCTTCAACTGTAATGATTTCTGTAAAAATGCTCGTACAGATAGAATTATTCAGAGCCAACTTCACAGTGTGATTACCTAAAGTTGTAAAGGCATGCATCGGTTTTTTCAACGTCGAACTTGTGCCATCTCCAAAGTCCCATGCATAACTATATGTTTGTTTATCGTCTGGTACGAGTGCGTTATACTGGTAGCTATGCGCATTACAATCCATCAATTGGTAATCAATGCCAATGGTTGGAACATCTACCTTAAATGTATAATTGCTGCTACAACCTAGAGCATCTACAACATCAATAATCACCAGACTATTTTGAGCAGTTTGCATAATTTCATTATTAGCACCACTTATCTTTCCACTCGACCATGTAAGAGTATAGGGTGGTACACCGCCAGTAACTTTAGCTGTAGAAATCTTAGATAAAATCTGTGATACGCAATCAAAATCGGACACAGTATTTACTGCAATTGTTATTGGTGCCGGTCTGGTTACAATGTACTGGGCTGTTTGCACACAAGTATTTACATCGGTAACTGTCACCAAATAATTACCCGCTGTGATATTGCTCAAGTCTTCGGTTTTAGCACCATTAGACCAAGAATAATTATAGGGTGGAGTACCGCCTGTGACTGTCAAATCTATTGCGGCACTTTTTGTATTATTACAATTAAGCGCATGTGTCACATTTGCCGAAAGAACTATTGGTTGAGGTTCAAGAATTACAAATGTTTTATTGATAATACAAGGACTACCATCATTAATAGTTACTGTATAAGTACCGGGACCTAAATTATTACGCGTAGCCCCTGAAGTTGACCCATCCGACCATAGCAATTTTGACAGTTTGCTATCTCCAATATAATTCAAGGTTATACTTCCGTTATGTGCACCAAAACAAGATATTTGTTTTATCACAGGGGTTATTTTAAAAATGGGAGCTTCAGGAATAGTTGCTTTGATACTTTTTGAACAACTTAATGCATCGATAACTGTCACGATATAATCGCCTGCCGATAAATTATCCTGCAACTCACCGGTAGCCAAATTATTCCACTGGGTCTGATAAGGCGGCACACCACCTGTAACCTCTATCTTAATAGAGCCATTATTAGCTCCAGAACAGGTAATCGGATTGGTAGTAGCTTTTATTATTATTTCCGACTGCTGTGTTATGCTCACAGCAAAAGTCAATTCGCAACCCTGTTTATCCGTCATTTTCAGGTTGTACATGCCCGCAAAGAGATGTTCTAAATTCTGACTTGTACTCGTGAATCCTTTTGGTCCGGTCCAGACATATTTATAATCAAAAACACCGGGCGTTATCTCTATTTTTGTTCCTCCTTGAACAGACAGCGAAACTGCACCGGTAGAATCGCCAAAGCAAAGCACATCCGTTTTAGAAATCAAATCAATCTTCAACGGTTTCGGTTCTGTAATCGTAAATCCAAGTGTTTTTGGACCACAATTATTTGCATCACTAACTGTTACTAAATAGCTGCCCGGACTTAAATTCGAAATATCATCGGTAGTCCCATACCCCACATTATCTTTCGTCCAGGCGTAAGTATAGGCTCCTGTTCCACCGGTTACAGAAATAGCAATTTCGCCATTGGCAGCACCAAAGCAAGAAACATTTCGATGAATGTCCGTTGTAAGTTTAATTTCTTCCGGTTCAATGATAGTATACGTTTTTATAAAAGGTAGACTATTACCACTATCTGTTATTTTCAATGTATAATCACCCTGTGGTAGGCCTGAAAGAGAAGTCGCTGCAGATGTAAATCCGTTTGGCCCTGTCCACAAAACAGTGTAAGGAGGAATTCCTCCTTCGATATTCGTTGTGATACTACCGTCAATTTCTCCGAAGCAACTTATATTCTTAACTATTTCATTAGGAATCAACATGGGTCTCACCTCTACTACAACTTTAAAATCAGCACCGGGGCATCCCCCATTCTGAGGAGTAACCGTATAGGTAACTGTACCAGCTGATCTTGTAACATTGTCCAGCAACTGACTTATATTCGTCTGGCCAAGCGATTGTGCCGTAGCACCCATAATAGAATTAGCAGGTACTACAATCGGGGCTGCCCATGTGTAAGTTGTACCACCCGGAACGGTATCTGTAGCATTGTCAGTTGGCTGTACCGAGAAACTAGTACCACTACCAATCAATCTAGTGAAAGAAGAAATAACCGGATATTGTTGAATAGTTACCTTAGCGATATTAGACGTCAACACACTACAGCCACCGGTTGGGTAAGTGATAATACAATAATAGTACACAGTTCCCGCCACTACATACGGTGGATTGAAAGTAGCAGAAGTCGCACCGGAAATAATACTCCCTGAAATATCATTTGTAGTATTAGAGTACCATTGATACTGAGGTGCTCCTACTCCATTGATACAAACAACTGACAACTGAGTTGGCACTTCTTTTTTGCAAATAGTACTCGATAGAGGTTGAGTGACAATAGTAGGCACCAAGTTTACTATCACCTCTGCTGGATCGCTTGTTACACTACAAGCGACTCCATTGGGCTGAGTTATTACGCAATAGTAATAGACAGTACCAACTGTTGAAGTAGACGGCAAATAAGTTGCTGCTATGGCACCGTCAACTATTGATCCTGTAGTGGTACTATTAGTCAGGTTTTTGTACCATTGGTAAGCATATTCCCCAATTCCACCGCTGACTTGCACGTTTAGACTTTCGGCGGGTGAGTTTTGACATAAAGTTTGAGAAGTAATCGGTTGGTTTGTCACGATTGGATCAGCAACTACATTCACCTCGGCTGATGTACTTTTGGTGTATCCGCAACCAATACCATCCAAATTTACAACTGCATAATAATAAAATCTACCGGGGCTTGTAAAAACCGGTGGCGTATAAGATGCAGCATTTGCACCGGCAATGGCGGAACCTGAATTTGTATCGTTACTTACATTTGAATACCATTGATAAGAGGCAACACCTACCCCATCGCGATATCCAACCGTCAAAGGAGTTGGGATGGTTCCACCCACACATAAACTTTGTGTCGCCAATGGTTCCAAACTCATTGTTGGCAAAGCATTAATGGTTATGTTGGCTGCAGTAGAAACAAGATGAGCGCATCCACCCGATGAGAATGAAACTTCACAATAATAATACTTTGTCCCAACTGTATTAGAAGATGGAGTATAAGTAGATGAAGTAGCCAAAGGAATTGCCGTTCCGGTAGTCGTATTATTATCGACATTGCTAAACCATTGGTAACTGGCCGTTCCTGTTCCATTCTTAAATGCAACTGATAATGCAGGAAGGGCACCATCTTTACAAATAGAATTTGAAATTGGTTGTGCTGTAAATGCAGGCGACGGATTTACGGTTATTGTGAATATTACCGGTGTTCCGCTACAACCATTTAAGGTTGGAGTTACGGCAATAGTTGCAGTTGCTGCAGCGTTTCCATTATTTATTGCCGTAAAAGAAGGAATATCCCCAAAACCACTAGCCGCCAATCCGATAGTTGGATTACTATTTGTCCAATTATAAGTAGTAGTGCCAATATTTCCAGTAAAATTAATTGCATTCGTCATAAATCCGCTGCACAATTCCTGAGTGGCAACTGCATCTACTGTTGGCGTTGGATTTACTCTAATTGTATATGTTTTTGGAGTTCCTTCGCAACCATTTGCTTTTGGGGTGACTGTTACAGTAGCAATGATCGGTATTAATCCATTATTTACGGCCGTAAAACCGGATATATTTCCTGTACCACTTGCAGCAAGTCCAATGACCGGAGCATCATTTGTCCAGTCAAAACTTGTTCCGCTAACATTGCCGGATAAAGGAATACCAACGCTCGGAGTAGCATTACACAAAGTAATATTGTTCAACGAAGTAGTTATTACCGGGCGCGGATTTACGGTTATTGTAAACTGCTTAGCAACACCCACACAGCCATTTGCCTTCGGAGTCACTGTTATAGTTGCAATAATGGGTGAATTTGTAGAATTAGTAGTTGTAAACGAAAGTACTTTATCTGTACCTGATGAAACAAGCCCAATGTTTGTGTTATCGCAAGTCCAATCAAATGATGAACCAACCACATCACCTGCAAAATCTATTTGTGTACTTGCTTCACCGGCACAATACACCCGGTCGCTAACACTATTTACCGTTGGAGTTGGATTCACCGTAACAACTACTTCGAAAGGTACACCAGCACAGCTACCGGACATTGGAGTTACCGAGTAGGTCGCTGTAGCTATAGCCGAACTGACATTTGTCAATGTTCCGCCAATGACTGACTGAGCAACTGACTGTGCCGTTCCACCTGTAATTGCTCCGGGCGTATTAATGGTTGGCTCACTCCAGGTATAGGTAGTACCCGTTGGAATAATATTTCCAGTCCCTGCTATAGGTGTAACACTAAATGTTCCTCCACTACAGATAGTAGTACTGATGGTTCCTATCGTTGCTTTTGGATTAACAGTAATGGTATGTATCGATTTAGGACCTATACAACCCGTGCCATCGGTAAGTGTAGCAGTTGTCTCAAAAACAACATTAACCGGTAAAGCGCTAGTATTAATTAGTAATTGAGTTGGAATCGTATTCGTTGACCCACTTGAAACCGGCACTAAAACTCCCGGTGATGACAACGCCTGCCAATTATAGGATACCGAGGCAGAAGCACTGGATAATGTCACCGCTGCTGTACTTTCTCCCGAGCAAATCGTTTGAGTTGGCGAAGAAAGCACTGTTTTGATAGTTGGATTGACAGTTATGGTAAAACTTTGTTTCACACCCGTGCAAGTATAAGCAGTTGGCGTTACTTCAATAGTAGCGGTAATTGGATTGGCTGTTGGATTGGTAGCAGTAAAAGCGGGGATATTACCGGTGCCTGTTGCAGCTAAGCCAATAGCAGGATTTGAATTCGTCCAGGTACAAACCGTTGTTGTCACCGGAGTATCAAAAACAATGGCACTGGTGGTTACTGCATCGCAAAACTCTTTGTTAGACAAAGGCAGTACGCTTGGTGTAGGATTGACCGTTATGAAAAATATTTTTGTTGCGCCTGAACATGAGACTACTCCATTCGTAAATGTAGGAGTTACAGTAACAGTTGCTGTTTTTGGTGCATTGCCGGCATTGATTACTGCAAACGCAGGAATATCGCCTGAGCCACCTGCGGCTAATCCTATACTCGGATCATTGTTGGTCCAGTTGTAGGTAGTTGTACCGCCGACATTAAGAGTTGTAAATATAATATTACTTGTACTTCCGCCATTACAGATAGTATGATTGATAGGTTGCGTAACCTGAGCGATTGGGTTTACAGTAATTGTAAAAGTCTTAGGAGCACCATTGCAAGTTGTACCTTTGTTTGTATATGTAGGAGTTACCATAATAGTGGCAACCTGAACCGTAGTTGAATTATTGATCAGCGGTAACGAACTGATATTCCCTTCACCTGACAGAGCAAGTCCTATGTTAGGATTATCGTTTGTCCATTTATAAACTGATCCGGATACTGTTCCACTAAATGAAATAACGCCCGATTGATCACCGGCACACTTCACAAAACTTGTCACATCGGCTACCGTCGGAGTAGGATTGACATAAATTTCAAAAGTAAATGGCTCACCAGAGCAAATATTGTTTTTAGGAGTTACGGTAACATTTGCTACCATTGGTACTGTCCCTGTATTGCTTGGTGTAAATGTGGGTAGATTTCCGATTCCAGTCTCACCAAGCCCAATGGATTGATTATCATTCGCCCATGAGAAAGTTGCTACTGACACATCTGATATAAAAGGAGCTGCTGTAAACGGAGTATTATTGCACAAGGATATCGGAACAAAAGGATGAACTTCCAGTTTGGGATAAACAGTTACCACCAATTCTTTACTTACACCCGAACAACCATTGTTCGTAGGTGTAATGGTATACTTTACAGTCCCGTTAGTACCGCAAAATGCCCTATTAATCTGTTGATTAATAAGGCATTTTCATTTTCTGTCGTGCATTTGTCGTGCAAACCCCATTTCTCTCCTTTAATTTTAGGCTCAATCCACATTGCTTTTATTAACTGTAATTGTAGAAAAATAGTAGAAACTTTTATAAAATAAAAAAAACTTCCTATTTTTACCAATAATTCCATTGTATGACTTAATACATATTCACATGCCTATTTATTTTTATTTATTGGTGTTGGTAATGATACCCATATCATTTGTTGTTCTCCTCTGGCTTCACAACCAAAATTGGTTTTTAAAACTGACTGACGACTCCTATAAATTATTTAACAAAGCATATGAATCATATAGAAATGAAGTAAAAAATAGGAAGAAGCTATATGATAGGTATGTAAATGATTTCTGTATACAACATACTAGTCAAGTACTTGATTCCAGAAACAAAAACGGTGTCGTTGTTAGTTCATACAAGATGAATTGTATAAAAAATACAGTCCAAAAATTATTAGAAACACGCCCCGAGCTAGTTGTAAAGTATTTTCAAGAAAGCACTTTTACTTTCAAAGACTATAAACAGATGATAGAAGAATTTGATACAACATATCCTGTACAAAAACCAGATATTGATTTAGTTGAGAGTAAACAAAAAGAGAGTGAAGATTTTTCTTTTCAAAAGGACATTTCAAATGAAGAAAAGTCAGTACTTCTTCAATACGGTTTCTTAGACAAAATCAACTTTAACTCCATTCAAAATAATGAAGATAAAATGAACATTATAAAAGAAATTGTCTTAAAATGTTATTTGCCAGATGGAAACCGACAATTTGGCGACAGGGTGTTTGGTTATCTATTTAAATCAAATTTAATCCCAACTATCACTATAGAAGACCAACTAAATGCTTGGTATAAAATTTTTGGAGAAGAGATGAAACCATCGAATCCAACATTATTCTCTTTTCCAGAAGATTGTTCAAGATATCACAATGGGTTAAAAAACAAAAGACTATATAATTACTTGTATTGTATTCAAATAATTTATAAAAAAATAGACTTAAATCTTGTAGCCGACATTGTCAGTAAAGACATGGAGCGAATGACGCCAGTTAAAAAGTAGATCCCTTTTTATTAGATACAATTTTTATTCGCAGCTCCATAGTTGTATTTTTTTTGTAATAAAAATGTAAACAGCTTATCGTCAGTAAACTTACACTATATCTTTGCCTTCCGAAATTTTTAAATTAAAGGAAAATGAAGAAGAACTTTGTAAGATTCTGGCAAAAGCCGGAAAAAGAAGAAACTATCAAGGATAGTACTCCTGCCGAAAAAATGTCTCCTGTAGACGCAGCAATGAACAATCTCGTCAAAATGAGTGAGGCCACTAAGCTACTTAAAGCCTCTGCACCCACCGTTCGTAAATATGCCCGCCTTGGATGCTATAAAGAGTATCGTTTTGGGGAGAAACTTGTCTTTTATGATAAAGAAGAAATTTTGAACTTCATTATTAATAGACAAATCTGAACAGAATGAAAGAACATGAAGAAGAGAAGTACCAACGAGTTGGAACTACCCTTTATAAAATTGTCAAGCGTCCGTTGTTGAGTGGCGATTTTATTGAAGAACGCACACCGTGGAACTACGATACTTTACGACAAGATCATTCAAAGGACTTCATTTCTCAGATAGAGAAATACGACGGTTTCTGCTCCGTCCCTGACCATATCAATTACAAACAGAGCATTGCTAAGTTTTTGAACCTTTATAAACCAATCAATTATCAACCTACTGAAGGCGATTGTCCGAAAATCATCGAATTTATATCGCATATTTTTGGTGACCAGATTGAAATGGGGTTGGATTATTTACAGCTGCTTTATCTAAAGCCATTGGTAAGACTTCCGATTCTCCTATTGGTGTCTAAAGAGCGTAATACTGGAAAGACGACTTTCTTGAACTTTCTGAAAGTAATCTTTGGAAACAATATGACTTTCAACACAAACGAAGATTTTCGGTCACAGTTCAACTCGGACTGGACAAATAAATTGATTATCGCCGTTGATGAGGCTTTGCTTGATCGAAAAGAAGATTCGGAGCGTATAAAAAATCTAAGTACAGCTACCTCGTTTAAAGCTGAGGCAAAAGGGAAAGATCGTAAAGAAGTTGACTTTTTTGCCAAGTTTATCCTTAATTCAAATAACGAGAATCGCCCTGTTATTATTGAACAAGGTGAAACTCGTTATTGGGTACGCAAGATATTCCCTTTAAAGAAAGAAAATACTCAAATTTTAAACGAGCTAAAGGGAGAGATACCTCATTTTCTACATTTCCTTCAACATCGAGAATATTCTACTAAATGTGAATCGCGCATGTGGTTTAGGCACGATTTATTGGTTACAGATGCCTTACGTAAGATAATACAATTCAATAGAGGGAATATAGAAATAGAAATGCTTAATCTCATATCCGAAATCATGCAGATAAAGGAGTTGGAAACCTATTCTTTTTGTGTAAACGACATGTTGGATATGCTCAACCATTTAACTGTCAAAGCTGAACCAACGCAAATACGCCGGATTTTACAAGAGAATTGGGGGGTAATGCCTGAAAATGCAACTCGTTATACAGCTTATATATTTGGAGGAAGTAGTGATATTCTTGAGATTAAGAAAACAGCAAGGATATATCGTATAGCTCGTAAAAATGTAGATGAACTAATGTTACATTTCTAAAATTATCGGTAATGTGCTATTATTTATATTTTTAGTAGTGTAACAAATAAGTAACATAATCATAACAAATTATCTAATGTTACAGTTTGAAACAGAATTATTTTGTGTTACAACTTTGATATAACTATATCTATTTAAATATGAAATGATTACTTGTGATTTGTAACAAAGTAACAGTTTTCTTGATTTTCCAGCGTTCAGTAAAACTAATTTTGCTAGTGAAAAAAAGAAGAGAAAGCAAATGTACTTGCTTCTCTGATTTCGTTTAATTTTTGCATGAAGGTTTTGTTTGTTCGAGCAATCTGCAAATTATATTTTGACTGCAGGTTTATTATTATTTCAGCCTCTATACCTAAAGCAGCTTCAATACGCAAAGCAAATTCTGCGTTTACAGGACGTTTTGAATTCAATATCTCATTTAATACAGAATAAGAAACACCCATTTGCGAAGCTAATTTACGTTGAGATAGCTTTCTAAACTCGATTTCCTCCTTTAATAGTTCTCCTGGGTGAGTTGGGTAAAACGGAGTTAGGTTGTTTGCAAAAGGTTTCATAATGGTTTATTTGTTTTGTTTTAAATGCAATTACAAATATATAAAAAAGAATTATGTGTTCGCAAATTCGCGAATACAATTTCTAAAATAAGAGTTTGGTTTACTATTTCCTTTTTTCAAAAGCAAAATATTTATAAAAATACTGCGAGGAATGCAATGAGCAAGCAGGCATTGGACAGAGTCCAATGGGTTTAATGTAACTTGCTAAAATAGAGGTAATTATACTTTATGGATTACATATAAATTTAAATTTCATTTAAATAAAATGACATAAATAACTAATAATCAACATTGTATATATTTAAATTATGGCAAATGAATATAAACATATAGCAATTTACCTAGGAACTAAAAGTCGTATAGATGCATTAAAAGGAAGAAAGAGTTATGATGATATACTGATTGATATGTGTTCCTATTTTGAAATTTCTGGTATTGCACCGACTTCTCATATTATCTCACCTGCGGCTGTCATGAAAGAACAAAGCAACAGAGTAATTGAAGTTGTGAGAGGTGTAGAAAAAAAGCAAAATATAGTTCTTAATTCAATTTATGAATTATTGAAAGCTGTTTCTTTAGGTATACATAATAATAAAGAAGAATCTATAAGTGCAGATGATGAAAACTATATACACGTAAATGATGTAAAACAGTTACTTGATCAATATAAGGAATTGAAAAAGCAAAATAAAAAAAATGAAGAGAAAAATAAATTATTATTGAATGAAGTAGGAGCATTGAAACAGCTAAAGTCATCTGGGAATTCGGTTGATTTCGAAGATAACAGCATACTATTTGAAATAATTGAAAAAATAGATTCATTGAAAAAACCTTCGACATTTAATAATTCCATTTATGAAATAGATAGAAATAGTTTTGATGCATATATAGGTAGGTTGATAAACGAATTGGGATAACATGCTTGTTAGTATAGAAGTTGGTAATTTAATTAGCATTCGAACAAATTTAAAACAATAAACATTTCGTAAAAATATTTATCTAAATTTCATAAACAATAAATAGAGAATAAAAACTTAAAAAAGTGAATAAGAATTTGTATCTTTGGGGTTTGAAAAATATTCCACGTTGTAAACCATATAATTTATGCAAATAACTGAATCTGATACCAGGGCAAAAGACTTTGACCCGAGACTTAAAGAAAGCGGATGGGAACAATTTGTAACTCGTGAATTTTATTTCACTGATGGTCGAAAATATTGGGTGGAAAAAGAGGTAAAAGACTATTTGCAGATTATTTGTTACGGTATAAAAATATAAATCTGGCTATCATAGATAGCTAAGAAGTTAGGTAAACATCCTACCGAGGGTTTACAACAAGCTATCGGATAT
>JAFLKK010000001.1:0-124182 GCA_019163375.1 Paludibacter sp. | reverse complement strand
AGCTAAGAAGTTAGGTAAACATCCTACCGAGGGTTTACAACAAGCTATCGGATATGCCCAGAAATTTATACTTATTTTAATGATAATGATGTATTATTAGCAAAGATAACTCCCTGTTTTGAAAACGGGAAAGCAGGTATAGCTAAAAATCTTATTAGTGGTATTGGATTTGGCTCATCAGAGTATCATGTATTAAGAGCAAATAAAAACACCTTACCTGAGTGGATTTACTACTCAGTTATGACTGCAACGTTTCGGGAAGAAGGTGTAAACAATATGACTGGTTCATCAGGTTTAAAAAGGGTTCCACCTGCATTTGTTGCCAATTGGAAAATAAAGAATCCACCAATAAATAAGCAACTAAAGATTATAGATAAAATAAAGTCTACTGATGTTAAACTTAGCAAACTTATAACCGAACAACAATCCAAACTCAGCTATTTAAAAGCATTTAAAGCTGGTTTGTTGGATAAAGCATTTAAGGGGGAGTTGTAACTGTAAATAAACCATAAATATTAATAAAATGAAATGTCCACATTGTTTAGTAGAAATAAATCCTGATTATCAAGAATACTTTTTAGGAAAAGATATTGAGGGCGATTGGTCAGTTTTTAAGATGACCTGTCCGAATCCAGAATGTAAGAAATTCATTATTAGAATTGCTAAAGGAACTCAAAAGTCAGGTTATCAATGTAAGCTCCCAAATATCGAAAAGATAAATGAAGATAGATTAGTAAGACCAATTACATCTTCACGTCCTCCTGTAGCAAAGGAAGTTGAAGTAATGTTTTCTTCCGACTATAATGAAGCATGTTTGGTATTAGGTTTCAGCCCGAAGTCAAGTGCAGCCCTAAGCCGTAGATGCTTGCAAAACTTATTACGTGAAAAAGCAGGAGTTAAAAAGGGCGATTTGGCACGGGAAATACAGGAAGTGATTGATTCAAAATCATTGCCAACTTATTTGGCTGAAAATATTGATGCAATACGCAACATAGGAAACTTTGCTGCACACCCACAAAAAAGCACTGCTACTGGTGAAATTATTGATATTGAGCCAGGAGAAGCAGAATGGTTGCTCGATGTTCTTGAAATGTTGTTTGATTTTTATTTCGTTCAGCCGGCATTAGCTAAAGCAAAACGGGACGCCTTGAATATAAAACTTCAGGAAGCTGGTAAACCGGCAATGAAATAGCCTTATGGAAACCACCGAAAGAATATTTTTCGAGAATGGCATTTTCGAAAATGTGTTAGAAGAAATTCTGAAAGCGCAGAAAATTCATCCCGGTAAAAATTTCTATATACAACCTTATTCGGATAAGCTAATCTCTGGATTGAAAAAATACTTGCCAGGTGCAGGTTATACATGGCGATTGTATGCTTCGATTACAAGAGATTTGACAAATGCTCATTACACTGCCGAAATTATTGATTGGGAATATAAACCTGATATCGAATTTGAAAGATTAGCACAATTAAATGAATATATTCAACTTCATCAAAAAGGTGAAGAGTGCATATACCCAATAAAAAACGGAAAGTTATGCGCCAATTTAATATCAATCAGAAACCTTCAGAAGTTAGAAAACCCTATACCTGTTAATCGTTTTTATAAAATTAGCAATGGTACACCTTTAAAAGTGCGCACCCGTTCCGGTAATTGGAGTTATGTTACTTTAGCGACAGAGAAAGATGACTACGATCATATTCTGAAAAGCTATCTCGATGCTGATTTCGGAAAGAAAGTAAAAGAATCCAGCCGCTTATCGCATGATGCCAGAAAACAGAGGCTCGAAGTAGCAGAGCAAACACCAACGAAAATTCATGTTGTCACAAACTCATATAAACGGAATCCGGATGTAGTGGCTGAAGTTCTTTACATTGCAAAAGGGAAGTGTGGATTATGCCAACAAAATGCTCCATTCAATAAAACTGATGGTTCGCCTTATTTGGAGGTTCATCACTGGACTCCACTCTCTGAAGAGGGTAAAGATACGGTCGAAAATGCGGTGGCTTTGTGCCCGAATTGCCATAAAGAAGCCCATTTGGGATTGGATAAAGAGTTTATAGAAATTAATCACAAAAGACTTGTGGCAGTAAATACGCTTTAATTGAATTTTAAAAGTAATAATTTATGAGTTTACCCATTTACGAAGCAATTGGTTTTCAACAAATACTGGATAGGGGCGGTCATTCCAAGCCTTGGATAGTGTTGGTAAATATGAAAGGCTCTCCACGACCTTATGTGGTTAAGCTATACAAAACTATTGACATAGAAGCTCGTAATAAAATGACTGCAGAAGTGTTGGGAAACGTTTTAGCAAGCGAGTTTGGGCTTTATGCACCACCTGCAGCAATAATTAATTTTTCAGAGGCATTCAGAATGCAACTAAACAATGAATGTGAAGAATTATTAGTAGAACTTGATGATCGTCCCAAATTTGGCACAGAATTTATTGAATCTTCTTTTTTATATAATCAGGGGTTTTCCCGTAAAGAAACTTTGGATTTAATTGATCCTCCGTTGCTATATGCTTTTGACTATTTTATTTGCAACAGGGATCGCAATCAGCACAAACCAAATTTACTTGTAAAACAAAATGATGCTATCTTAATTGACCATGAAATGGCGTTGGAAATATATGAGGAAACAATTACAAACTTTACTCAAACTTTATGGGATTCTCGTTATCAGCATCATTTATTCTATAATTTTATAACAAAATACAGGGATAAATCAAACCTATTCGACGAATTTTTGTTATACTTACATGATATTAATTTCAGAAAACTGGAATCCTATTTTAATCAGCTAGAAGAACTTGGATTTTCGACTCAAAGAGAAATAATTTTGAGATACTGGCAGTTGATTCAAAATAATTCTTCTATCTTTGCAAACATTTTAGAAACATCCATACAATGAATAAGCAACTTATATATAGTATCTTGCAATACAAGCATTCTCCAATACTCGGCGAAGCTATCAATGTGGGTGTGCTTTATTACTTCCCCGACGAAGAAAGAAAATTGTATTTTTATATCACTGATGCTACTCGAATCAAACCTATTTATAAAGATTTTGATGCCAGGTATTTTAATTCTATATTAAAATTAATCAAAAACAATGTAGTCAAGTATTCAGGTGATTTGTATGCAGAAAAGTTGTTGAATGACAATCTAAAAGACTTTGTTCATTTCTATTTACTTAAGGATGACGATACTTCACTTCAGTTTTCTGATTTGAATTCAGTAATAAATATTTATTCAAAACCTGAACTTGCGGTAGAAGAATATACCAAAATTTTACTTCCACTAAGTATAAAGAAAGAATCACAGACCATTAAATACAATGAAACATATATTATTAAAAAGTTTAAAACAAGATTATTTGGTCATAACGAGGAACTTGCTGATAAAGTTACTAAGAATTATGTTGTGAAAACTGATGAGCTTAGTTTTAAATTTGATTTTGCTTGGCAAAATGGGTCCCTTAATTTGGTACATCCGCTTAGTTTCGATTTGCAGGATACACAATCTATTCAACGTAAAACGGCAGAATATTGTAGTTACCTAAGCTGGTTAAATAGATATACTAAAGAAAATAATTGTAGAATAGATCTTTTATTGGCTAAGCCACAAGAAAGTAGTTTGCAAAACACATACAATAAGTCTATTAAGCTGTTGCAGGCTGTAAATTCAAACAAACAAGTAATACCCTTTGAGGATATTGATAGCTATACCGACAAAACTGCTGAATACTTGTTGTCAATTTAAGATATACGTAATAAAATTCTTGGGGTTTCATTAATCATGGACCCCTTTTTTATTCTTTAAAATTAGCAAATGTATTCCTAAACAAAACTATTAAGATGACGTCTACTGGATTACTTTTTGTAAAGTATGGAATAATAGTTATATAGCCCCCACTCCCAATGTAGTCACCTTTGTCGTATGACTTTCTATAGCCAAAGGTAAGCGACTTGTATGGAGATAATTGTTGACAGTTCCTTATGGTAAAATTTTACGCTTGGGTAAGTTTGTGATTCGTGATAAACTAAGAGAAATCTTTTCGTTAAAATGCGGCAAGTTGATTCAGGACGAACTATTTTTTCTTATTCAATAATATCTAATAAAATATTAAATGAATCTATTTTCTCAATTGTAAATAGTTTGTCTTCGAAATTAATATTGATAGTGTTGTCTCTAAGAATATGCTGCTTTGAATTGTATAAAATAAACGATTAATGAATGAAATTATGGCAATAATAAAAAACGAAACTGAATACAATGCTATTATGCAACGTATAGAGGAGTTGATAGTATTAACTGATGATAGTACGCCCAAACAGGACAAGAGCTTGATTGAACTTGATATTCTTTCTGAACTTGTTGAAGAATACGAGGATATCCATTTTCCTATTGGCTAAATGATGCACTCTTCAAAATTGTGGCTGGACGTATATTAAGACATTTAGAAACAAGCCACGATTTTATAACAATCATGATTGAACTTGTAATCAAGAATACTCAAAATCACTTTTAGTTATTCTGCTTATTTCTCAATTCTTTCAGCCTGTTTGCTGCTTGTTGATTATCAACTTTGATATACCTCATAAATGTAGTAGGGCTTTTGTGTCTGGAAATTCTCTTCAATTCTTCGGCTGGAAAACCAGACAAATACATATTGGTACAAAATGAGCGGCGACAAGTATGTAAAGAAATCATTTCCCATTTATCTAAAACCTCGGTAACTCTCACGTTTCCTTTCTTCCGAACAACCTCAACTTTTTTATATAGTTTTATTTTCTTCCCCAGGTCTTTTACACGTTCATTGAATCTATAACTTGATACTTTTGGAAGTTCGTGCCGTACCGCAAAACACCCCATTAATCTACTGATTAATAGGGTGTTTTATTTTCCTATCGTGCATATGTCGTGCAAATTGACAATTTCCACCTTTCTTTCCCTTCCTTTTTATTAACCGTAAATATTGAAAAACAGTAGAGATTTAGTAAAAATAAAGAAAATAATATCAATTACTGAAAGGTTTAAAAACAATTTGCTATTTTTGCTGCAATAATTAATTATGCAAAAATGAGCAAGTACCGCAAAATCTACAATGACAACCTACTAGGGACAACATTTGTTTCCAACTTTAAATTCTATTACGCCAGTTTTAAGATACAGCAACAAAATGGTAAAGTAACGGACATCACCCTGTTTCTTGATAGTTGTGCTCAAATAGCTATTAGAACAAGTCGTGAATTAAAGATATTAGGTCTTATTCCTTGCATACATCTATTGTTTGGAACTGGGCATGAGCAGAAACAGATTGCCGAAGTAATTAGCAAGAAACGAAAAGAGGTTGAGAAATTGTTTTTACAAGATGATGTTTCTGAAGATGAGATAAACAAATTGCTCTATGACTTTACAGATCGCATTAATGCTAACACTCCACGAAACACTGAAGGCAAACTGAAGCTCTCAATAGAATATATCCTAAAGTGCTATTCTATAAAAGGGAAAAAGCAATTAGGCGACAGGATATTTGGTTATCTACTTAAAGCTAAACTTATCGAAGCAAATGACCCACGGGAACGATTAGATGTATGGCATAATTTCATTGGTAAAGAGATCAATCCATCCGACGTTAAACTACTCGCTACTCCAGAACTATCCAGAACCAATTCTTTGGAAAAGGATTTGACATTGATTAAACATTTGGAAAACATACATCAATTCTTCAATGAAATAGGCCTACCCAATGTAGCCAATATCGTTGAAAAAGATATAAAAGAGGAGAAGTCTAAAACAAAATAGACTTTCTTCTTAGACCTCCAAGCCACTCCCAAGTTCAAGTATTTGTCCTATTTCGTCCCGTTCGTCCCATCTTGTCCCGGGGGCGTAAATTGTTTATTTTCAGAAAATTTCTCATATATCTTTGTCTTCCAGAATTTATAAAATTATTGGAAAATGAAGAAGAACTTTGTAAGGTTCTGGCAAAAGCCGGAAAAAGAAGAAACTATCAAGGATAGTTCTACCAACGAAAAAATGTCTCCTGTAGACATGGCGATGAATAATTTCGTCAAAATGAAAGAGGCTACTAAACTACTCAAAGCCTCAGCCCCCACCGTCCGCAAATATGCCCGCCTCGGCTGCTATAAAGAGTATCGTTTCGGCGAAAAACTTGTCTTTTATGATAAGGAAGAAATCTTGAATTTTATTCTCAATAGATAATTCCGATCGTAATGAAAGAACAAGATGAAGAGAAGTATCAACGTGTTGGTACAACCCTCTATAAAATAGTCAAGCGTCCCTTGATGAGTGGCGATTTTATAGAGGAACGCCGAGCGTGGAACTACGAAACGTTACGACAAGACCACTCAAAGGACTACATTTCTCAAATCGAGAAATACGATGGTTTCTGCTCCGTCCCTGACCATATCAACTACAAACGAAGTATCGGGAAATTTCTAAATCAGTATGAGCCGATAAACTATCAGCCAACTGAAGGTGAATGCACAAAGATCATCAAATTTCTTTCCCATATATTTGAAGAACAAATTGAAATGGGGCTAGACTATTTGCAACTGCTCTATCGGAAGCCTTTGATAAGGCTTCCGATCCTCCTACTCGTTTCTAGAGAGCGCAATACAGGAAAAACCACCTTTCTGAACTTCCTAAAAGCAATCTTCGCAAGCAATATGACTTTCAACACAAACGAGGACTTTCGTTCACAATTCAATTCCGACTGGACGAACAAATTAATCATCGCTGTTGATGAAGCCTTGCTTGATCGAAGAGAAGATTCTGAGCGTATAAAGAACCTTAGTACAGCTATGTCATTTAAAGCTGAGTCGAAAGGAAAAGATCGTAACGAAGTAGATTTCTTCGCCAAGTTTATCCTCAACTCAAATAACGAGTATCGTCCTATCATCATCGATCAGGGCGAGACTCGCTATTGGGTTCGCAAAGTCTCACCTCTATTGAAAGAAAACGATAGAATTCTCGGCGAACTAAAAGCTGAAATTCCCCATTTCCTTTACTTCCTGCTACATCGCGATTATTCGACTAAATACGAATCCCGAATGTGGTTCAGACACGATTTATTGATAACGGATGCTTTGCGAAAGATTATACAATTCAATAGAGGTAGTCTTGAAATCGAAATGTTCAATCTGATTTCTGAAATCATGCAGATAAAAGAGTTGGACACTTATACTTTTTGTGTAAACGATATGCTACGCATGCTCAAACAGATATCTATTAAGACAGAACCAACTCAAATTCGTGCTATACTCAAAGACAAATGGAGTATAGCGCCAGGAGTTGCAACTCGTTACACAACTCATCTTTTTGATAAGACCAGTGCTATTGTTGAGAAAGAGAAAATCGGCCGCACCTATTGCATATCCCGTGAACAAATAGAGAGAATTATGTTACATTGCTAAGTTACACCTATAAAGTATTATTGTTTAATATATTAGGGCTGTAACAAATAAGTAACAAAAGTATTACAAACTATTCATTGTTACAAGTTGTAACAAATAAATAGTTGTGTTACAGTATTGTTACACGAATATTTACCTGACTGTAAGGTGATTATGTACTATTTGTAACAAAGTAACAGTTTTTCGTCCAATGTAACCCAGCTTTCCCGCAAAACAGTCTTTTGCTAGTGAAAGAAAAAAAGAACACAAACCCTCACTAATTTTCGTAGAAATGAACGCCAAACAAGCCAAAAATATAATGATAGCAGACTACCTGCATGCTATGGGTATAAACCCCCAAAAAGTTCAGGGTGACGATTTATGGTATTGTTCTCCATTGAGAGAGGAACGAACCCCGTCATTCAAAGTAAACAACCGTTTTAATGCTTGGTATGACCACGGAACAGGGCAAGGTGGAAATATCATCGATCTTGTCATGAAAATGCAGCAGCTGTCATCTGTATCGGAAGCTTTGCAATTCTTGGGAGGTAACATGCCTGCAAAACAGATCGTATCTTTTTCTTTTCAACAGCAAAATATATGTTCGAAAATTACGAACATACGAGCTGAGCCAATTTCAAACCAAGCACTAATCAGTTATATTCAGAGTAGAAAGATAGACCTTGAATTGGCCAGACTCTATTGCAAAGAAGTCAACTATACTGTTCGAAATACGAATTACTTCTCCATAGGATTTGAGAACGATAGCCAGGGGTATGAACTGAGCAACCAATACTTCAAAGGTTCCTCATCACCTAAAGACATTACTACCTATAAAAACGGGAAAGACAGCTGTTTGGTCTTTGAAGGTTTCTGGGATATGCTCTCCTATTTTACGATAAAAGGCATAAACCAACCGGGGCATGACGTTGTGGTATTAAACTCAGTTCTTAATCTGCCGAAAGCTGTAAGTTTTATTGCAGCTCACGACAAAGTATATACTTTCCTAGATAATGATTTAGCCGGTGAACGAACAACTAATGTACTTATGGGAATTTGCAAGTCGCTATTGAATCAGTCAGTACATTATTCAAATTTCAAAGACCTGAACGATTACCTGTGCGGTAAAACAAAAGATCCGGCGACCTCCAAAGAAATTAGAAAACAACCTAAGAAAGGCAATACACACAAACTCTAATGTGTATCCACGCAACTGGGCAACGGGCATTATCAAAATAATGCCATAGCTTATTAGGGCTTTTTCTTTACGCTTCGTTGCACTACACTAAAAAAGCCCACTAAGCCAAGGGATAAACCCCTCTGGACACCCCAAGAAAAAATCTTCGATTTTTGAAACGCAAAACGCAAACAACAACAACCGCTAACCAATAAGATTACGAACATGGGCTACGCCGTTCTCCATTTAGAAAAAACTTCCGGCACTGACGCCGGAATGTCAGCGCACATAGAGCGCACTATCTCGCCCAAAAATGCAGACCCTTTGAGAACTCACTTGAACAAGGAACTTGTTCAGTTTCCCGAAGGCGTCAGTAATCGGACACATGCTATCCAACACCGGCTAGAGAATGCAGGCATCACCCGGAAAATAGGAAAGAATCAGGTGAGGGCAATTCGAATTCTACTTACCGGAAGTCCGGAGGATATGAAAAGAATAGAGTCCACTCGGCAACTCGATGGCTGGTGTAAAGATAATCTGGACTGGCTAAAGAAAACATACGGAAACGATAATATCGTTTCTGCTGTTTTGCATCTGGATGAGACAACTCCGCATATCCATGCGACTGTAGTGCCCATTACTACTGGAGAGCGAAGAAAAGCCAAGCAAGAACCAACGGGCACAAAGAAGAAATATAAGAAGAAAAACAGTGATGCTGTTCGCCTTTGTGCTGATGATATAATGTCCCGTGACAAGCTCAAAGAATATCAGAATAGTTATTCCGAGGCAATGGCAAAATATGGCTTGCATCGTGGTATTGATGGTTCTGAAGCCAAGCATGTATCTACCTCACAATATTATCGGGAGCTACTTTCACAAACAGAAGGTGTGCAGGAGAATATCGGGAACCTATTGCATCAACAAAAGCAAGTGACAGAAGAGCTATCAAAGATCAAGAGAGAAATTAAAACTGAGAAATTAAAGAGTACAGCGGTAAATGTTGCTACTTCTGCTATTGAAGGTATCGGCTCTGTTTTCGATAATTCAAAATTAAAAAAACAAGAAAAGGAAATTGGAAAACTCAAAGCAGAAAATACAACCCTTAGAACACAAAACAAACAATTAAATGAGCACATAGGACATCTAAAAAATGAATACGAAAAGACGACAGATAAACTCCGGGAAGAACTTAGAAAGGTATATAACCAGTTTCCCGGCATTAGAGATATATTCAACGTTGAGAAACTCTGCAAGGCTGTTGGTTTTTCGGAGGAACTGACCCAAAAGATACTCACGATGAATCCTGTCGGTTTTAAAGGAAAACTCTTTTCGGCAGAACATCATCGTGAATTTGAAACTAATCACTCTATCGCTAAAATAGAAAAAGACAGTGCTGAGCCTAATCGACTTCGATTGTTTGTCGATAACCTAGAAATAACAGAATGGTTCAAAAAGAAATATCAAGAGTTTCAGAAAGATTTAGGGATTAACCCAAAACTAAAACAAGGAGAAAATAGAGGGTTTAAAATCTAAACAACATGCTACTGCTGGTTCTATTAAAATTCACTGCTTATCAAGTTAGATATGCAGTGTTTTTTTTATACTGGTTGAATTGTAACCTCATCGAGTAGATACAAGCCGTATTTCTAAAGTAACGAAGCCTGTTTTTCAAACTAGTTTTTTATTCAAAACTTTCTCAATATTATTAACCATATGTTCATATTTAAAGTGTCTTTGCTTCAATTTTGTTTCAACAATATGATTGCTCAATAATTGATAAATACTTTATTTTGGCAAAAGCAAATTAAGCTCTATTTATGTTATTAAATATTAAAATATATCAAACATCGGAATAGCGAAATTAAATCAAGAAAAATGGTAGTTAATGAAATGGTGTAGCAACCCCTATTACAAAAAAATATAAAGAAGGACTTAAGTTTATTTAAAAAAAAACCGAGTTGTCAACTTGAAAATTGCACTCATATTAGTAAAGTGCTTAACAATAGGTGAATGATGCTAAACAGAAGAATAATTAGGATGTTTTTAAGAAAAATTTGCTATTTGTAAATAAATATAAAAATATCGACAAATAATACAAATCAATAATACAAAAATTGATTTTTTGTATCAATAATTCACTTAATGAGTTTGCCTATATCGCTGCATATTAGTATATTTGAAAATCGGTGGATTAAAAATAGGATAAAGAGCTAATATAAAAGGTAAAAAGCACGAACTGTTTTTATCAACCTGCAACAACTAAACGGTGTATCTTGCCAAGATCGTATGGAGAATTAGTCTATTCAGAATCCGCATCGTGATTTCAAAATTTCGGTATGTGTGAAGTGTTGGAAACAGGAGGAGTTTGGAAATGCCTGCAATTATAAAATGCACCAATCAAGTCAAATTGAACAGTGTTATTTACAACGCTAAAATGTGCTTGACGACTAGTCATATCTTTAGAAAGTCGATTCTTTGTAGCCTATTGCGTAGGAGTTTATTTTACAATAGAGCAAAAACAAAAGGCGGAGTCGGTTATTGAATTGTTAGCGCAACTTAACCGACTTCCGCCCCGCTCTTTGCTTATAAAAAGAAAGGAGGATACAAAACTATAGAATATAAATGAGATTAAAAAAACTATACGGTAGGTATTAAACAAAAATAACTATCGGATGCTAATTGCAAACTAATTATAAAAGAAACATTAAATTAGAAGTTTGATCAAATATAACAACATGAAAAGAAAGGAAATATAGATTTTATTCATTGTTTGCAGACTATCATATTAGCATTAAACCGAAATGAAAAAAATAAACAGCGCATGTTACAAAAGAAATTAATCCTTGATTCAGAAACGAAAATAGATTTAATTGAGATTGAGAAAATTACTTACATCACAGTAGACTCCTTTAGTTCAGAAATCCATTTAGCAGATGGAACTAAATGCCATTCTAGCAAGACACTAAGGTTCTTTGAATCTTCATTGCCAGATACATTTTTTTTTCGAATCAACAGGAATACAATTGCGAATTTATCGCACATTGAAAATATAAATAAATTATCTCGGCAAATCCAAATTAAAGGGGATATTTTGTGTATATCTACTCGGCAATTAAGAAGTTTGGCAAATCACTTAAAGCAAATTTCTGTACGTTAATTCATGAAAATATAACGCTCGCTAATCTATTCTGTACGTAATGACTTATGTACTTATATAATAATTACATTTGTGAAATGATTTATAGCTTAGCTTATATTGATAAAAAATCAAATAGGCTGATAAATCGAACTTACAAGGTTATAAGCTTCTTGTTTTATGGTGCGCAACATATAACAGGGTTTATTGATCTGACGTTTGCAGAATGAACGTAAAAATTCTGCCGCGGAAACTGAAAAGCGTCATGAGTAGGATAAATGTAAAATGTAAAGAATATGAATTTATCGACAAAGTTAAGCATTAATGAAATGCAAGAAATTCAAGCTGGAAAAAAATTTAATGCTAATTGTGCAGCTGGATGGTGTTGCTTTTTCGGAGGTATGTTGACATCAGAATTAGGTGTAGGTTGTTTTGCTATTGCGGCGGGCACCTTTACTATCGCAGCTAATTGCTAAAATGAGGACGTTTTAATTTCAAATTAAAATTTGCACTTTCAAATTATCGTTACCTCCTAAATTAATTAGGAGTGACGGTAATTTTCATAAATTATTTTATATGGTTGAACTTATCCGTATTTATTTTCTCTCAATAAGACGTAGCTCAGTATTCGACGCTCAACTTTTCATAAAAATTTTATCTATATTAGGATTTACTTATTTGTTTGCGAACCTTGTTTTTGTGGGATTCTTTCTGAATCGAATTTTTAAAATTATCAATCCAGATAACTTGCCATTCGATACATTTTGTCGCATTTTCATGTTTATATGGGTAGTTGATATTGTTATAAAATTCTTTTACAAATCCAATAAAAACATTGACATTCAACCATATCTGACATTACCCATCAAACTAAATAAAATATTTTCACTAATGTTTGTAAAGGAGTTACTTTCGAAATGGAATATTATTTGGGTAGTTTTGTTGACTCCATTCTTCTTTATGACAGTTTATCCCACCAATGGTTTGTTCAGCATATTACTGTTACTGTTTATACTTTATTTTATAAGTATAACTATCAGTTTTCTGCTTCGTTTTATAAATACAGCAACAGTTTATAAGTCATTCCTTTATTATCCTGTCCCATTAATATTTGCTATCTGTTTAGCGTATATTGCATTCAATTTGTCTGTTGTGTCGAATCTAGTCGTGGTCGTCAACTTGTTAAATGCAAATTATAAAATTGAAGCATTTATTGTTATTTTACTTTTATTTTCCAGTTTATATATTATATTTATCAAATATAGTAAACATGAAATTTACACACAACTAACCGGAAGAAATAAATCTATTTCTTCAAATGAATTTAAATGGTTTAACTATTTTGGTGTTAATGGGGAAATATTTAAACTATGTTTGAAAGAAATCACAAGAAGCCAGTTAAAAAGGAATGTTTTTATACTTCTACTTTTTCTACTTTTATTAATTTTCACTAAAGATGAAGTGCAATTTAATCGATTGTTATTTTCTATTATACCAATGTTAATGGTTGGAAGTGCATTTGGGGAATTTACTTTTATTGCAGAATCAATGTTGTTTGATAAGTTAATGACTTTGCCAATTAACATCCCGTATTTAATTTTGAAAATTAAATATCTTGTTTGTTTATTCATTTTTGGAATCTTTGCAATTTTGTTAATTATATTCACCTTCAATAAGATATCCATCTTATTTTGGACTTCAATATTCTTTTTTGGAGGAGGCCCGATGTTATTCTTCTTTTTCCAAAATGCTGTTTATAATAAACATAGAATGGATATGTTGGGATCTTTAAGAAAAGTTTCAAGCGTTAATTTGCATTCGCTCATATCTATGGGTTGCATTTTGTCTATTTTTGGTATCATACGAATAATTGCATGGCTATCATCCGAAACAACTGCTCTTTACTTTATGTTAATCTTAGGTATTGCGTTTACTCTTACCAGTCCGTTATGGTTAAGAAATATTTATAATCGCTTTTTAAAACGGAAATATCAGAATATGAATGGATTTAGAAACATTTAAAATATACAAGTATGATAGAAATCAATGACCTAGTAAAAGTATTTAACGAAAATGTGGCTGTAAGCATTTCATCATTAACCATTAATAAAGGCGAAGTGGTGGGTTTAATTGGGAACAATGGTGCCGGTAAAACAACCACATTTCGTCTGATGCTTGATTTGCTTCAAGCAGATGCCGGCTATGTAAATGTCAATGGTATAGACGTGTCAAAAAATGAAGAATGGAAATTACTTACAGGTTCTTTTATTGACAGTAATTTTCTAATAGATTTTTTTACTCCTGACGAGTATTTTACTTTTATAGGCAAACTTTACAAATTGGGTAATACTGAAATACGAGAACAGTTGAAAAAATTTGAAAAATTTATGAATGGCGAAATTTTAAATAAAAAAAAATATATTCGTCATTTTTCATCGGGGAATAAACAAAAGATTGGAATTATTGGAGCCATGTTTATTAATCCTGAGATTCTTATTTTGGATGAACCTTTTAATTATCTTGATCCGACCTCGCAAATTGAAATGAAATATCTACTTCAAACTTTGAATGCTCAACAAGGAACTACTATAATCATTTCAAGTCATAACCTGAATTATATACATGATGTTTCTTCACGTATTCTACTGCTGGAGAAAGGGGTAATTATTAAAGATGTTGATAATAGAAACAATGGAAATATATCTGAGATCTATAGATATTTTGGCAATTGAACATGGAATTTAACCGAACTAGCACTTTAACTTTGAAATCTACCATGTTATTCAAAAGCAACAATATACTTTTTTTGTCAATAGGATTATTGACGATTCTGTTTTCCTATGAATTTAACACATTCATACAAACTGACAGTATAATCGTTCAAAATCTTTCTGAAAGATACGCACAAGATATTATTGCTAATTATCTTAACCTTCGCCATCAATGGATATGGGCAAGTTATATTTTTATACCCGTTGCATTGTACCTATCCACCACATTAATTGCTAGTATTATTCTACTTGTTATTGAATTGTACTATCTGAATGAGATGAGACCAAAAATCAAGTTTAAAGACACTTGGGGAATAGTACTAATGGCTCAATGGAGTACTTTGGGTTCTATATTTGTAAAAGTACTTTGGTTTGGATTTTATCATACTAAATTTACAATGAACGAGTTACAATCATTTTCTCCCTTGTCATTAATTAATCTATTTGACAGAAAAACATTAGATGTTTGGTTGATATATCCAATTCAATTGTTTAACGTATTTGAATTTATGTATTGGGCTATATTGGTTATAGGAATAAAAAAAATATTACAAAAAACCTGGTTGAAATCCTTAGAAATAATATTTCTTTCCTATGGAGTTGCTCTGTTTATATGGGTAGTTGTTATTATGTTTGTATCACTTAATTTTAGTCTAAAATGAGAAATGTCATTAAAATATCTTTGCCAATAATAATCATTTTGGTATTAATATTGTCAGGTTATAAAGTCCTTTCTTTTTTACAACAAAAAAAAATAAGAGATGACCGAATTGCCTACTTACCCTCATTTATATTTGAAACAACACAAGGTCAATCTTATACAAATTCAAGTTTGAAGAAAAAACTGCCAGTAGTTTTTATTTATTTTAACAGTGAATGTGATTTTTGCCAATTTGAAACACAAGATATTGAGAGAAATATCAGAAAACTTAAAGGTGTTCAATTGATATTTGTATCCTTCGAACCTATTCAAAAAATAATAATGTTTCAGAAAATTCACAAATTAGACATTTATGATAATGTGATTTTCTTAAGCGATTATAAAAACATTTTTTCTGAAACTTTTGGAGTTGAAACGCTACCTAGTTCGTTGGTTTACGACAAAAATGGGAAATTAGTGAGTCGAAATAATGGAGCCGTAAAAGTGGATTATTTATTGAAAGCGGTGAAAATTACTAAATAAATTACCTAACAATTTTTACTGTCGGAATGAGATATAAATTAAAACAAATACGAAAGGATCATATATTACAACGCTACCAATCAGATTGTGGAGTTGCATGTTTGCTTTCAATTATACAGTATTATGGAGGCAGCGAATCAATAGAGCGACTTCGTGAACTGAGTGGTACTACTATGCAAGGCACTACATTGTTCGGTCTATATCAAACAGCCGAGAAAATGGGTTTTGAAGCAAGTGGAGTTCGTGGAGAAATTCGAGAATTGAAAAATAACGAAGTTCCTGTAGTACTCCATTTCTTATATGAAGATGGTTTGGAGCACTATGTAGTATGTTACGGATATAATGCTGAAGATGGCTTTCTGATTGGAGACCCTGCAACCGAAGTCAAATACTTAACTGAAAAAGAACTTGATTTGTATTGGAAAAAACGGTTTTGTTTAATATTATCTCCCAACAAAAACTTTAGAACCACTAAAGCTACAAGTAAAAAAAAACGAAAACTGTTTATTCAACTTTTAAAAGTTGATTATAAGTTGTTGTTTTTTACAGTTCTAATTGGAATGTGTATAGCGCTGTTAGGAATGGCAATGTCTATTTTTTCTCAAAAATTAATAGATAACATACTTCCGGCACATAATATCCATAAGCTTATTTCGGGAATTATTTTGTTGGCATTACTGTTGATACTTCGTGTTGGGTTTATGGTACTACGAGAATTTATAATATTAAAACAATCACGAGATTTCAATAACAGGGTTAATACAAATTTCTTTAAAAACATATTGCAGCTCCCTAAGATTTTTTTCGACAATAGAAAAATAGGCGAACTTGTTGCTCGTCTAAATGATACCCATAGAATACAAGATGTAATTAAATCAATAGTAAGTAGTACTGTTTTAGATTCCATGATTTGCTTAATATCTATTATTATACTTTGGGTGTATTCATGGCAAATAGCATTGATCTGTTTAACAAGTCTACCCATTTATTTTTATCTCATTTATCGTAATCGTAAAAAGATTATTTTTTCACAAAAATCTATAATGCAAGCTTATGCGTTGAACGAAAGCAATTATATTGCTACAATTCAGGGAATTGCCACTGTAAAAAACGATTCCAAACAAGGCTTTTTTGAAAAAAACAGTATCAATGTTTATCATAATTTTCAGGACAAAATTTTCGATTTAGGTTTAATAAACATCCGGATGTCTTGGCAAGCTGGCTTTGCCGGGGTGATTTTTTTGATATGTATTTTGTGTTACACTACTATTGCTGTCCTCAATAAAGAGTTGAAATTAGGAGAGCTAATGGCAATTCTAGGCATCTCAGGTTCGTTACTCCCTTCAATTGGAAATTTAGCTCTTGTATTTATTCCAATAAATGAGGCTAAAGTTGCCTTCGATAGAATGTACGATTTCATTTCTGTAGAAAAGGAGTTTGAAGAGGGAGAAGATATTGATGAACTAAATAGCATAGAATTAAAAGATATTAGTTTCTGCTTTGCAGGCAGGAAACCACTTTTCGAAAATGTTAATATAACTTTATCCAAAGGGACTATTACTGCAATAATTGGTGAAAGCGGAAGTGGTAAAACGACATTAGCAAATATCTTGCAGAAGTTTTATCCGTGGGAGAAGGGAAAAATCGTTGTAAACAATGAACATGAATTACAACATATCTCTATTGAAAGTTGGAGAAGTAGAATGGGGGTAATACCACAAGAAGTTCATATTTTTAATGGAAATGTATTATATAATATAGTATTAGATGACAACTGCAATAATGAATTGTTACAAGAAATTATAAATCAATATGATCTGAGCGGGTTTATTTTAAATCTGCCTAATGGATTAATGACACTAGTAGGTGAAGAAGGAGTCAATCTTTCAGGTGGTCAAAAACAAATTATTGGATTGCTACGCGTTTTATACCGACAACCTCAATTTTACATACTTGATGAGCCTACAGCAGCATTAGATAAAAATACAGAGAAATTAGTAATCTGCATATTGGAAAAAATAAAAAAGAATTCAATCATATTACTTATTACTCATCGGTTATCTCTCATAGACCATATTGCAGATACGACTTATGAAATGAATAAAATTTTAATAAAAAAAAGGTAATATTTTACTATGAAAATTGAAAAACTTATTCTACACATTGTTCTATTTATGAGTTTATACAATGTCATTGTAAAAAATTACATTAATCATTTTTCTATGAAAACCAACCTATTACAAACAAAAGCGTCTTCTCAATGTTCTTTTCAAATTGAATACAACTCATTACCATGCTTTATTGTGCAAATAAGTATAATAACTGAGTAAGCCCTCTTCTGGAGTAGTTCTGAGAAACGTGTTAAGGCAACAGTGGTGATAGAAATTAGAATGTCAGGTTTAAGAATAATATTCCTGAATAATGTGAAATCGAATAACAGATAAAAAAACATAGAATATAAAATCAATAAGATGATCAACAACAAAATATTATTCGAGGTTTACTTGATTGTAAAACTCATTGTTTTAATTTTACTTATAATTATTGGTGGAATAATACTTTCAAGGTTGTTCCTGAAAATCGATTTAATTCCGCTTCTATTTAGTCATGAAGGCAAGAATGCATTGATATGTTTTAATTTGTTGCTTGTTTGCTCTATACTAATTGACGAGAGGATTAAACCAGCTTACATTGAATTTGAAATTATTCATGACGAAATTATTATCAAAAATTATAATCCACATTCAAATAGGTGGGAGTCTCCATTCGCTATATTTGGCTACAAAAGAAGAATCATTGAATTGAAAATGAGTAGAAAAGAATATAATGATTATTGGCTCACAATAGGGAAATTTGGATTTAAGAAAGAGCTTAAACTCCAAAAGATAAACAATGATGGAGTTTATGAATCGTCTAGCATCAATATAAGTTTGCTAGGGCAGAAGAAATATACAAACCTACTATCGGTTCTTAATAAATTAGGGAAAGAAAATGATAAAACCTATTCATTGGGATAAAGCATTGAATATTCTATAGAAATCCATTGATTTAGATTTACAAACCGAAGAGGATTGAGTTTTAATAAACTGATTTTCAGCTAATAGATGCTAAAAAACGATATCCGAGTTTGAATTTTATTTATTCTTTTTTCCTCTTAGTTCTTTTAATCTGTTTGCAGCTTGTTGATTATCTACTTTGATATACCTCATAAAAGCTGCAGGACTTTTATGTCCGGAAATTCTTTTCAATTCCTCGGCAGGAAAACCGGACAAATACATATTGGTACAGAAAGAACGGCGACAAGTGTGTGAAGAGATCATTTCCCATTTATCGAAAATCTCGGTAACCCTCACGTTTCCTTTCTTACGAACAACTTCAACTTTTTGATTCAGTTCTATTTTCTTTCCTAGCTCTTTTACACGTTCATTGAATCTGTATCCTGAAACTTTGGGTAGTTCGTGGTTATACTTCTTCAGTATGCCAGGAACATAATCTATAAGGGGTATAACCACTGCTTTATGTACCTTGCGTTGTTTTATATTGATATTCCCACTTACTGAATCAATGTGTTCCGAGTTTAGCGTAGATAGATCACTATAGCGTAATCCCGTAAAGCAGCCCACAATAAATATATCTCGAATTTGTTCCAATTCAATATCGTCGGATAAATCAAGTTTGTAGATTTCGGCTAGCTCTTTTTCATTTAAGTATATAGCATCAGTTTCTTCCTCTACTACTTTGAAATTTTTCAGATCAATGGACGGAATAACCCCTTTGGCTATTTGATAGTTGACAAATCCTTTCAGTAACCGAATTATTTTCCCAGCAGAGTTTGTCACTAGCCCAACAGTACTATCGGGTTTTACGGCCTTATAGAAAAGATAGTCCATAAATTCATTGTAAAACTTAAGATTGAGATTTCGGAAGGTTATAGGTTGAGTTGAATACTCTTTGAAATTGGTAAGGTGCTTCCGAAGAGTTTTGTAGTCTTTTATCTGATCAGGAGATACAACTGTTTTCTTTTCCTCAATGTATTGTTCTAAAACATCAAACAGTTTTACATGGTTAGAACGTTGTTCGTATTTCTTATTTTTCTCCAATTCAAGCAATACAAAATCCACAGTGGGGTCGATGCTATTATCTACAGCATGAATTAATATCTCACCAAGCTTCGAAGTAATTTTTGTAAGTACTACGTCTATCTCTTCAAACTGAGGACAGGCACGTTTAATCCACTTTTTCTTGTCATCCCAGTGAGCAGGTTTAATACTATAACCGGTTGAAATTAATGTCCGTTTTGTTCGGTTGTAATTATAACATACGTATAAAGGTGTGCAACCGTCTTGGGAGACACGGTTCATCATCAGGTATGGAGAGTAATTTGCCATAATATATTGTCGTGCATTTGTCGTGCAAATATATAAAAATTATTCGAAACCATACTAATTTTCAGAAAATAAGTTTTGTATATTGTTGATATATAGTAATTAATAGAAACTATTGAAAAGTATGGAAATTAATTCGAGTCCCGTCCGTACTCGAAACATTGTCGAAAACCGTAGCCGGAATTGTAGCACCACTACCCAAACTTGGCGCTGAGGTAGTAGTTCCCATCGTGCTTGTAATTGTCCAATTAAAAGTAGTACCGGGCAGGCTTGAAGTCAAATTCAAAGCGGCAGTTCCAGTTCCGGAGCAAATTGCCTGCGAAAGTTCTGTACCCGAATTTGTCAACACCGGGATCTCATTCAAGGTAAAAGTAACCGTCTTTTCATTATTCACCGCACAGTTTCCATTTACCTTTACTTTTAGCTCATAGGTTTTAAACGAAATAAATGTAATCTTTGGGAAAGCACTTGAGGAGCTTGTTCCATCGGCATAGCTATAGTCTGCAGTAGTTACACCGGCACCTCCCACTGTCCACTCAAAACTTGCCGGAGCGTATGGAACCGGACTGTAAATCGGCTTTATCAAAGCAGTTGCAAGATCAAGCGTATAATTGGCAGGAGTAGCTGAGATACCTGTATTAACCGTACACTCTGACATTGCATCAGCATTTGCAGTCACAGTTGGATCACCGTTTACCTCTATAGTGGTAGGCAGTGTGGAAGTAATAATTCCACAAGAGTTCGTCACGCTTAGTTTGACTAAATAAGTACCGGGTTGCGTAAATCTCACTTCAGGGTCTCGAGAACTGAGACTCGTAGGATCAACATAAATAAATCCATCGGGAGTAGCAGGTGTGCCTGCTGGGGTAATCTCCCAACTGTAAGCCGGAGTCTGACACGCTAAACCAATGACATTTGTTGTATTGGTGAACTTAATACTGGTATTTGAACAAATGGGCATTGCCAACGACATTGTGAAAGCAGGTATCGGAGTAGCTTCAATTTGTATCGATCTGACTTTTTCGGTTACCGTATTACAACCATCAGGATTGTAGGTTTCCAATTTCAAATCCCAACAGCCAGGCTCCGTAATTACCGATAGTGGGATGGTCAGATCGCCCGATTCACTAACCCAGGATGCAGTTGCTAGCTTAAATGCACTTGAACTTGGTTTCTTATAATACCATTGGCAAACAGGTTTTGTAGAACAAACTTCCGTTCCATACGATCCTACAAGGGTTTTATTTGTCGCAACAATAGGAATGTCTATACATTGCATTGATGAAATTGTAAAGTCGGCAATCGGAGCTTTGCTAATATTGACGTTTTTGATCGCCCCTGACCCATTCAATGAGTACGTTGTACAATAATCAGGATTCACGTTATTGAATACACCTTTGTTGTAAAGCGAAAATTTGACCTTACTATATCCCGATTGTGAGCCTGAATTTGAACCGCATGAAGCAGCATCGAATATGTGTGATATAGCGGGATTAGCTACAATTTGAGCGTGAGTTAACCAGACTTCTGTTCCATCTCCAAAATCCACACTATACTTTGAACCTGAATAATTTCTACCTATTCCACTACTCGGATTCAAATCTATCGCAAAATCCACTTTACTACCCACGCATACTGCTTCACCACTTGCATTTCCAAAACTGGTTCCGCTACCCTGAAAAATAAAGATATTGCTGTATATTGAAGAAACACCTGAACTATTTTTTGATTCGACTTCGATAACATACGTACCAATATTCAAATCATTTGGGATAACAAATGTTCCATCTGTTGTGATATCCAAATTTCTAACGGATGAATTCTGAACATTAATCAAACGAGCGAAATAAGTGGATGTCAAAAGATCAAAATTACAAATAGTACAAGTCCTCTGAGCTTCGCTGAAATTTGTAGTAGCATTATAAGCGGCTTGTAGTTGACCAAAGATATTATTGACCGAACTACATTCACCTAAGCAATTGAAATAAGAAGAGCCATTTGAAATATTGGATTTAAATGTTGGAAAAGTGGGAAGACCGGCTGTAGCTGTGACACTGAATGATGCTGATTCAGCAATTAGCGCAGGCAGTGTTGACCGAATCCTTAGTTTATAATTCCCGGAAACAAGTGCAGCAGGCAAAGTCCCATTTACTACCGGGGTATAAAACTCATCGAGCGTATTTAAAACAGTAGGCGTAGTCCAACTTCCGCCTTCGGCCGACAATTCGAGCACAAACTGATTCGTCATATCAAATATGCCGGTCGGGTTCATTACCACAGATACACTCGATCCGGATGAATATGTTGCAGTGTTATTGAAACTTATAAGATTGATCGTTTGCGACTGAAGAAAAAGGGAGGAAGAAAAGACACAAATCAGCAGAAGAAGAAATCTATTCCTAAACAAATTATTTTCGTTTAATTCCATTTAGTTGGTAAATTAATAAAGTAAACATTAGATATGCACATCAAGCCAACCTTATTAAAACTTAACTCAACAAATGACACTAATTCTTATGTGGACGTTTTTATCTCTCGTAACAACTGAGTTTCTCATTAAGTAATCACCTGAGTTATTTTAAGCCACGCTAACAACAACAAAAAAAAAGGAAAGTGAGCAAAAATTAATCCGTGAACTACATAAAAACACGTCGAGACTCAACGTACATGTTTGTAAAATTACTATTATTTTCAATAAAACCATTTATAAATATCTTATATAATATCAATAAAACAGGCAAATCCGCATCTTTACCGAAACGGCTACAGACATTAAATTTTATTGCCACAGGGCCTATAAATTATACTAATCCTAAAAAATAGATATGCCACGAGCAGGTAGAATAATAGTGACATTTTCAACTGTGAAGAAGATTTTTGGAAACTAGATACTGAGAAATAATAATCTATTTTAATAGGAGTTCGATATAATAATTGAATGTGAATTACCGACAAACAATGCTGCTAACTGAGTTCAAAAAAAAGGGGCGTCCCTCTTATCGAAAAGGTACGCCCCGTTTCCTCAAAAGGAGCTTCCCTTTTCGATAATGCATTTGCCTATTATTCAAAAATAAAATAACACAGGGCTGATTCTAAAAAGAATCAGCCCTGTGTTATACAAATCAGTTATTATACAGTTACAATATCAATAATCACACATAATACAGCCGGAGTTTTTTCGTGGTCTGTAAATAATCATGATCTCATTGGTACCTACAGAACTTCGTCCTATTCCTCCAATATTATAATCGTAGCTATAACTCAAATGCAGCGTATTACTTAAATCGATTCCCACCAACGCTCCTATTTCTTTGCGCGTTCTGTAAAAAGCCCCTATCTGAAATTTATTTGTTTCCTTCGACGCATTAAAATAACTCATCACGTTTACTTCCATTTGGTACAAATTTCCATATTGCACACCCAAAATGCCCGCACCCATGTTGATGAAATTCTTTGTATTCTGACGATAAGTTCCATAAATCAGGTTCGTGCTCGTAAATTGATTGTTTATATTGTTGAACAACGAAAGCAAATTCTGACTGGCAGCTCCGAATCGCCATCTCTCGGAAGCCAACTCCACACCAAGATCCGAATTGAAATTACTTTCATTTATCAGTTTAGAAAAAGCTGTGGGATCGTAAGCCGTTGGAAGCACCACTTTGTTCATATCGTAACTCAAGCTCTGAAAACTGGCAGCAATTCCCATATGTAATCTCCAATCTCTGTTTAGCCACATGGCATAAGCATAGGTAAGATCAATATCAGTTCCCAAAGTATACCCGGCCTTATCTTGCATTACTTTTATACCAACCTGCGATTTGTATTTTTTAATATAAGTGGTGGCCGTTGCAAACATCGTCGTCGGTGAACCCGGGAAGTTCAGCCACTGCTTGCGACCGGACATCGTAAACTCAGCCATACAGTTATCCGTAACCGAAGCGGGACTCAGGTAATAGGTACTTTCAGTCCAATTATTGATTCTCATGTTCGATTGCGCAAACAAACCAAGACTCGTAAGAATAAATGCTATAATGGTTAAGTTCTTTTTCATATTTCCTCAATTATCGAACAACCATTACGTAACCATCCTTAAACTTCGCACCGGTCTCTGTAACATAATCCATCACATAATAATAGGTATCCTTCGACACAAGCTGTCCCTTGTACTTTCCATCCCATCCTTGATTACCTTCAAAAACAAGAATTCCGTTTCGGTTATACACTTTCAGGTTCCAACCCGGCATAAACACATCATTAATACCATCACCATTGGGAGTAAAGGTATTGGCCAATGAATTATTCACCACCCACATTCGTTTGGTTGCCGTTTCGGTACAACCGTATGGATTCGTCACTCTTAATTTTATTTCAATAACGCCATCCTTTACTATGTTGTACGCATGACTTATATTATTACCATTACCAAAAGTCCCATCTCCAAAATCCCATGAATATTGAGAAGGAGATGTTTCTTGCGTCCACATCTTCAATGGTTTTCCATCTAATGTCAATTCATTCCTATCCGTTTCAATGACATAATTATACATATCGGTAAGCACCGTAAAATTCAAAGTATCAGTACAACCATTCGGGGACGTACAGATCACACTGTAGTCACCTTGTTGTTTAATCACCAGACTATCTTTAGTGCTATAGTTACTCCATAATTTAGTAAAGGTACCACCTATCACTCTTTGAGTAACAGAGTCACCTTCACAGAGGCGAACGGTATTGCCCAGGGATAAACGAGCCAATGGTTCAACCACCACAGTTCTTCTGTAAACAATAGCCGGACATGTAGCACTCGACATGGTCAATATCACATTATAGGTTCCGGGGTTAGCATAAGAATGCTGTACCTTTTGGCTGGTTGACGTTGTTCCATCACCAAAATCCCAATTATAACTATAGAACTGACCGTTGGCATTTGGATCAATAGCCGTAAACTCCCACAGAAAACGTCTGCAATCCATCAACACACTTTGCAACTCAGGTTTCACCACGTCCAGATTATACGTATAATCTGCCTGACAGCCTTTCGCATCAGATACGTGGAGATTAACCGATCCACTTTGGCTCGTAGTCATTATTTCATTCAATGCACCACTGGCAGCACCTCTCGACCAGGTAAGCAAGTAAGGAGCAAAACCTCCCGTAACGGTTGCCACCGATCGTTTATAGGCGGTTTGAGAAGCACAGTCAAATTCATCTGTAAAATTCACATTAATGGTGATAGGTAACGGTTGGATAATGGTAAATGGTAAGGGTAGCATACATCCGTTTGCATCCGTTACAGTAACTGTATAATTGCCGGGAGAAACATTTACCAAATCCTGAGTAGTGGCTGTATTCGACCAAACATAACTGTAAGGCGGCGTACCTCCCGAAGGGGTAATGTCTATGCTTCCTACAGTTGGATTGACACAATCATATACCTGAGAAACAATTGATGTTACCACAAGTGGCGCAGCAGGTTGAGTAATGGTAAAAGCTGAAGTTTTGGGAATACAGATATTCGGATCCGAAACCGTAACTACATACAGCCCGGGACTTAAGCCTACCAAATGACCTGTATTACCCGGATAAGGGTTTCCGTTCCATGTCCATGAATAAGTAGTAGCTGAACCACCGATGGCTACCATATCTATTTCACCATTGGCATCTCCAAAACACTTTATATCTTTCTTGAAATTTGTAGTAAGCGTTACGTCGGTTGGTTCGGTGACCGTATAGTTTCTGATCGTCGAACAATTTAAAGCATCGGTAACTGTCAAAGTATAACTTCCGGGTAGAAGTCCGGCTATAGTCGAGTTAGTTGATGTGAATCCTGCCGGACCCGTCCATGCTATACCTAAAGCTCCCGAACCGCCTGAAACAACAGTAGTAATAGAGGCATCATTTTGTCCAAAACAAGACCTTGGTGTCACAGTAGTAGCAATATTTATAGCAGGGAAAACGGTAACTACCACATCGAAGTTGGCTCCTGCACAACTTCCCGGAGCTGTAGGTGTCACCACATAAGTAACCGTAGCATTTGTAAGACCTGCATTAGTAAGTATTTGACTTATAGTCCCCACAGCAGTCAGCTGGTTCGTTTGTCCGCTCACAGCACCGGTTACAGCACCTATTGTCCAGGTATAAGTAGTTCCTACAGGTATAATATCCGGCACAGGAGTTGGTGAAACTGTAAAAGCATCTCCACTACAAATAGAAGCTGATTTATTCGAAATAACCGGATACTTATTTACTTCAATTTTTGCAAAATTAGAGAGAATTGAAGAACAGGTTCCTGAGGGAAAAGTCATCTCACAATAATAATACAATGTACCTGCGGTATTTGCCGGAAAACAACTGGTTGTTGAGTTCCCTAAATCAACAGCTGCAACGGTAGAAGGGATTGTATTCGTAAACCATTTATAAGTAGGCACACCTACACCACCCGTAACATTTGCAACCAAAGGATTGGTTGGTTGGCCTTCGCAATAAATCGCATCCGGCAACGGTGTAACAACCGGTGCTGCAACTACATTGATCAGAGCTGTTGTACTGGTGGCATTACAACTGAGTTCGGGTTGTCCTACTTCACAGTAATAATAATGTGTACCCGGAACGGTTGTAGGAGGAATATAGGTTGCACCGGTAGCACCGGGTATTAGCGTGCCAAGGAAATTATTATTCACAGTATTACTGTACCATTGATACGTGTAAGATGTACCAACACCTCCCGATGCAGTAACATCCAATGCAGTCGGTGTTACATTCTGGCAAATCGTTTGCGCCGGCGGAGTCGGATTACTAACAATTGGATCGGGTACAACGATAATAGTAGCAGGATCGCTTCTTAGCAGACCACAACCACTACCTGCAAAATAAACTTCAACATAATAATAGTGAGTACCTGTCGATCCAAATACAGAAGGTGTATAGGTCGCACCTTGTCCACCGGCAGGAATAGCTACGCCACCGGTATTTGAATTAGTTGCATTTTCGAACCATTGATAAGTAACAAGCCCTGCCCCGCCGGTATAGCTTAGCGACAATGGAGTAGATATGGTTCCTCCCACACAAATAGTCTGAGTTATTTTAGGCTGCGTAGTAGGAGCAGGAATAGCATTTACCCTTACGGTCGCCGTATTCGAAGTGATGGTGGTACATACTCCGGGTATATTCAATACGCAATAATAATAAACCGTGCCAATACTAGAACCGGATGGATTATAAGTGGCTGCGTTAGCTCCACCTATTGGAGTACCACCCGCCGTACTGTTAATTGCATTTGAGAACCATTGATACGAACTTACAGTTCCGGCATAACCAACTGACAACGGATCTGGAGTTCCAAACTGGCACACATCACTTCCTATAGGTTGCGAACTTAACAGCGGCTGCGGGGTCACATATATTGTGTAATTTACAGTGATTCCCGCACAGTTACCCATCCATGGTGTTACACTATAAATCACAGTACCCGGCAGCGGATTAGTTGTTGTGATAATTTGGGTTGGTAGATTACCTGTACCGGAAGGTGTAAAGCCGGTAATTCCGGGTGTAGCCACAGCTGACCATGTGAACGTGGCCGTTGGGATATCGGAAGTAAAAGTCACCGGGCTAGTTGGAAAGCCCGAACAAACATTTTGTGATAAAACAGCAGTAGTCAGTACCGGAACTACATTCACCTTAAACGTTTTTATCGCCTGCGCAGAAATACCGCAACCATTGGCGACCGTCAATTTTACGGTATATGTCCCGGGAGTAGCATAATTCACCACACCGGGAATAGCTGCCGTAGAAGTTGCCGGCATACCCCCTGGAAACTCCCATTGATAAGTTAGCACTTCGTTTGCAGGTGCACAGCTATTGACAACTGCACTGGGAGTAACAGCAGCAGGACTACATTGGTCAGGAATATCATTTATGATTACTGTTGGCGGTGATTTTACAATTACATCTTGCATCGCACTAAGCACCTGCCCACAAGTATTCGTCATTGCCAGGGTAATATGATACGTTCCCGGACTATTGAAATCAAAAGTGGCAGCCGGTGTTGTGTCATTAACCACAGTATAACTGGAAGAAGACCCGCAATATCCTGCCGTATAAGCAACCGACCACTGATAGCGGGGAACAGTGCATTTATCCGTTAAATCGGTAGTACTGGTTGCAGTCACTCTCATCGGATTACAACCCTGGTTTTGTGGCAATGAAAAAGTAGGAACTAAAGGAGCCTCAACGCAAACAACGTTATCAACACTGTAAGTACTGCAACTATTACCTATCGTATACGTGATGGTATAGGTTCCGGGCAAGGAGAACTGAGGGCATATTTCGTCCGAACCGGGTGTCCAAAGTGCAGGATCGGAAGAACCATTTCTATTCCCCAGCACTCCACTTGATAATGTAACACCCACAGAAGGAGAAATTGTCCAATATGATTTTGGATCTTCACAACCGGCAGCTGTTACAATTACACCTCCTTTGGATGTATTCCGAACACACACCGGCGAATTGGTACAAGTCACCGGCTTAGATAATTCGCACTCGGCCGTTAATGGCGAAGAAATATACAATGGAACAACATGTGACTCCGTGCTTCCGCTAACGTTTTGAGCTACAATCTTGGCATAAAATGAATTAATGACATTGTAACTTGTAACACCACATGATGACATTTTGAATGAATGAACAATGGCTGACGGCGGAGGATGATTCAGAATAGTATCTGGAGAACCATCATTAAAAGAAACGGTATACGTTGTTCCAGGAGGATTATTTCGGGTTCCCGAAATAGGGAATATCACAGGCCCCGGCTTACAAGGGTCAATTTTAGAGGGTTCACCTAATATTACCGTTGGTTTTAGTCCTACAAAAACAATAAAGGGCTGAACAGTGGTACAACCGTTAGCACCACCTTCAATGGTGTAGAGAGCAGTCCACGTTCCTATAGGGTACGTATGGTTTAATGTTGTCCATTTCGTCCCCGAAAAGTTGGGACTTCCATCACCCCAGTTGATACTATACTTTGTATTGGAGCCAATAGTGGATGAACTATTGGTAAACGTAAATACCTGTGGAGCATTTGTATTTATCTGGAATGCAGGCATACCATTTACTGTGGCGCCTGAACCTGTACCAGTTAATGTTGGGTCAGGGGCTGTCAGCACGGTAATCGGCTTCACAACCTGAGTTGTTTCAAGTGTTATTGTGTCGGTAATGGTAAGTGTAACATTAAATGTTTGAGAACCTAATGCGTTTGTTACCGTAAATTTGTGAGTTGGATTCCGAACTGTAGATGTGAACGTATCACCAAAATCCCAAGAGTAGGAATAAGGAGCTGTGGGCGAAGTACTGGCAGTAAATTGAATGTGGTTGCTGGAACATTGTCGGTCTAAAAATGTAAAACTACCACTTGGAGGTGTATTTGCTGCAAGAATTGCATTATCTACCTTTAATGGCTGTTCAAATCTATTTTCTGCATTAATGTATTCGGCTTTGTATAAACAATTTGCAGAAGCAAGGGTTTCGCGAGTTAACGAGAAAAACAGTAACAGAAATACGAACTTGAGTATCGTTTTCATAAGTTGTATTTATTTAGAGAACTAAGAAACAAGCCGTGAATCCACAGCTTGTTATACTAATAATGTCAGTAATGCATGACATGTCGTAAACATTCTAATAATAAAAACAAAAATACTACATTCTTTTTAAACAATAATAAAAAAATTATCATTTTTTATATAATTTCCCCACTTCCAATGCAAATCCTAGAATTCTGATCATAAATAACTCCAAACTGACCGGGTGCAATACCTTGCAGTTTCTGGCTCGACACAATGCGAAAATCATTACCGACTCGCAACAACTTACCGGGCGTAAACTCCGGAGTATGACGTATTTTAAAATTCACATCAATTTCATTCAATGAATCACCCCATGGATTCTCGGTGATAAAATGAAAGTCACGCATCGAAAATTCATTCCCATATTGCGTTTCTACTTCAAATCCTTTGGAAACATACACAATATTGGCAGCCACGTCTTTTTTAATTACATACCATGGACCTCCCGAAAGACCAAGTCCTTTTCGCTGTCCTACCGTATGAAACCAGTATCCATTGTGCTTACCTAAAATTTTACCGGTTTCAAATTCTACAATTGGACCGGTTTTCTCGCCTAAATATCGTTTAATAAAATCATTGTAATTCACCTTGCCTAAAAAACAAATCCCCTGACTATCCTGACGCTTAGCACTAGGCAAACCAGCCTTTTCGGCTATTTTACGGACCTCCCCTTTCATAAAATTCCCAACAGGGAACATCAATTTCGAAATTTGCAAAGCATCAATCTGTGCCAAAAAATCGGTCTGATCTTTTAATGGGTCCTTGGCTGTGGACAAGTATACTTTTCCATCAATTTCGGTGGTAGAGGCATAATGTCCCGTAGCAGTTTTATCAAAGTCCTTGCCTACCCTCTGTTCAAAAACCCCAAATTTTATCAACTTGTTGCACATCACATCAGGATTAGGTGTCAAACCTTGCTTTACCTTATCAATGGTATACGCTACCACATTATCCCAATAGTCTTTATGTAAGTCTACAACCTCTAACTTACAGCCATATTTGCGTGCTATAAGCGATGCCATTTCAATATCTTCTTCGGATGTACAATGCAATAATTCATCATCATCCATTCCTATTTTAATATAGAACAAAGTCTGATCATACCCTGCTTCTTTCAGCAGATGAACCACTACAGAGCTATCCACTCCACCCGATAATAAAGTTGCTATTTTCATTTAATTATATCATTATTCAGCACTATTTGTCTTTTATCAATTGATAAATTACACTTATACCGAACTAAAAATTATCAGTAAAAAACTTTTGAATGTTCAAAAGCACATTAAATATAATACTCTGCCATGTCTACAATACCTGCACGCATAGCGTACTTCGTAGCTTCATGTACGTTATTCACCTCTATTTTTCTAAATATGTTTTTCCGATGCGTCATAATAGTATGCGCACTCACAAATCTCTGACTAGCAATCTCTTTCGTTGTTTTACCTAATGCCATCTCTTTAAGAATTTCCTGTTCGGTAGTGGTCAGGAGATGTTTTGGAGATTGATTTTGAGTGTTTTTTGAATTATCGAGCAATAAATTACTTACATAATTACAAATAAAACGGTTACCCTTAAATGCTTCTTTAAACGCTGAAGTTAACTCATCAATACTACAATCTTTCATCAATACACTAAACGACTGTGTATTATAAAGTAATGTTCTCAAAAACTCATCGCTCAATTCGTCAGAAAAAAGGATCCAATCTACTTTATCAAAGCGTTCCTGAAGTATCAACAATTCGTTTACACTTCGAAAATCAAAAAGCGTATAATCAATAACCACTAAGGATTGAGGTTGCTTTGCTATCAGGCCCAGCAACTCACTTTTTTCAGTAGCTTCATTAAACTCATCAATGCCAAAAGTGCGGTGAAGTATATATTGACAACCGGCCTTCGTGACATCCTGATTATCGGCTAGAATGATATTTCTCATACTTTTATAAAATAAAAAAAGTGATAGAATACATAGGTGTGAAATTCAGACGAATGACTAATGGTAGAAACAATAAAGTTTGTACAAAGTTACGGCTTTATAGTCAAATAGATATAATTGCATTAAAAAAAAGACGACTCAAAGTCGTCTTTTTTAATTATATTTTAAAATACTAGATTGTTGCTAGAATCAGTACTCCCAAAGATCTTGTTCAAAATTCATTATCTCGGTTTCAATTCTTGATTGTTCCTTCTTAATTTTAATCGGATCAACAACATATTCCAATAACATACGATTATACATGTTACTGTCACCTAATAGGTAGCTCGAATATAGTTTTTGAGCAAAAAACTCATCATAAGTCATACGCTCACTTTCATTACCATTAGGAATTAAAATTTGTTTAGCCAGATATGGACGGAGTTCATCAAACGCAAACCAGCACAAAACAGAGCCACGGAAGTATTGCATAGATTCTTTTGACTCCATATTATCGGGATGCAAAGCATACAATGGTGCGACAGCTATAATTTTAGAATAAAGACGAGATGTATGTTTATCAAAGAAAATGATTTCCTGAATCAAAAACTTCAACTGGTTTTTTACATAGGTCATGTACTTGTCATTTTGAAACGTGCTTTGTTTAGTAACCGTATCGACCTGAATCAAGTTGTTATCCATTTCATTATCAAATGCAAATGCTTTGGACAAATCTTCACCCTGAAGTACATTAGTGAACGATGGTCGCAAATCTCTTGGGTCTTTGCTATACACATTTACACCGTCACATACCGCATCAAGCATCAGTTTAAATAAACTTTTATACTCATCATTAGCACGTAGTGGAAAATACAGTTGATAGTTTTGCTTTTCGCGCATATCAATTACACGATAAACAATACGTGACCAAACAATATCATCGGCTCTATGATTTACAACGGCTATAGTATCTGCCAATGCGTCCATTTCGGTTGTTTGTATCCGCACAGCTCCTTTTGAATCGAAAAAAGGTACTTGATTTACTTGTGCTGTAACCAAATTGGAAACAAAAAACAAGGAAATGGTCAAAGAAACAATCAAATATTTTTTCATATCATTTTTTTCTTAATGTGTTCAACTATGTCTTGTAATTAAATTTGAATTTGAATCATGCCCAGACTTCTGACTTTTCCATCAGGTCCTACGGCTTTAATATTTTTCAGTGTCAAAACTTCGCCACCTTCAAGCTTCTCAATATCCGACAATTGTCTTGCATTGAAACGCGACCCATTTACATTCACCGAACCGAAGATCGTAAGCATTGTAAATGAAGTTACTGTAAAGTTAGCCTTTACCAGTTCATCCTGTCCATAACTGGCAATTAACGAACAACCTGATTTAAGCACTCTTTTTGTCAATGTTCCTTCTTGTATTAAGCGGGTAACACCACCGCCATCGGCATATTGCAAATACGATGTTGGATTTGGCAAGTACTTAACTCTGTACACACCTCCACCCATCGGTAACATTTTGCCATCAATCTTAGCGGATACTGAAATTCTGATCTCTCCATCCTGAGAGGCTCTGATATTGTATCTTCCGCCTGCGATTTTTTGAGCAGTACCACCTGCTACTGCTACAGATACATTCTCTGCTGCAACACCCGGTACAGAAATACTCAATATATTATCAATGCCACGATAAACCACATTCAATGCTTCATTCGAAAGAGTAGCTGACGGTTCGCCAACGATATAGTCGCTTTTAAACGGATAAGATCGCACCATTCCATCATTACCGGTCATCTTAATCATACCTGAATAAGTAAATAAACCGGACTTTCCACAATTAACCTCGTACATACCTCTGTTGATGGCTGAACCACCTACAAAATACTGAGGAGTTTTAGTAGAATCCACTGCCGAAAGTACAATTTGAGCACTGTATTTACCACCACGAATAACATAGCGTGTATTCGGAACTACCAAAGCAGTGATTTTATTCACACGGAAATCGGTGGCATCAGTTTGACTTTTCAAGAACTGAACAATCTCAGCCTCAGAAGCTCTTACGTCACTTTGATATTTCGTCAAAATAGTAACAACGGCCGAAACAGGCATCATTTCGAACATAGCATCTTGCCATGGTTTTCCATCTTTTGATTTTTCGGTCGAAAAAATGGAACGATACATAGCTTGTTTTGTCGGGTTATCTTTCGATAAGCCCGCTAAAAATTCACGGTACGATTCTATCTTCTTTTTTAAAATTTTACCATTCCCCTGAACAATAGCGTACTGACCAGCCATATCCAGATTATCTTTCGCCTTTATTTGCTTTACATACGCACTATCATTGGCGTCATCCTTATCGGCCAATTTAATGATTCCAACCTTAAAGCCTTCGATATAGTTATAAAGTTCTGTCGATTTTTGCTGTACTTCTTTAGCTCTTGTCAACCATTCACGCACCTTCTCCGGATTCTTATTGTATAAATCCTGAAAATCATCATATATAGCTTTATTCCGAAGTTCCGATGAGGCGATAGTAGTATGTAAACTATTGTCCACCATCGAAAACCCTTCTAAGATTTCGCTTGATACATTCAGAGCCAACATTGCTGTCAGTACTAAATACATCATACCAATCATTTTTTGTCTGGGCGTTTCTGGACAATTTTTTGCTCCACTCATTGATATTAATTTTTAAGTATTAGTTTGGAATTAATTCAATGCGTTAAGCATATTTCCGTACACATGATTTAAGTCAGCAACTTGTTTTGCGAGTTTTACCGTACCTGTTTTGTAGCTTTCGGTTCCTTCAGCTGCAACAGTAGTTGCCACTTTCATCTTTTGAACTTCAGTTGCAATTAGATCCAACTCATCGGTTACAGTTCGTACGCGTTGCGTTTGTTGCGTCAAGCCTTCGGATTGTGCTTGTATGTTTTTCAATTGTATCTCGTAAATAGAATTAATCGAAGAAAGATGTTTATTTATCTCTTCTACTTTTCCAGCGTACTGTTTTGTGTTTTTTTCTACAGATTCCATTCCGGCAGTAATGCCCTGATAAGAATTTGTCAATGAACCGGCTGCTACATTCAAATTTTCTTGAGACTTGATAAACTGGCCGGTAACTTGCGAAGCACCATCAATATTCTTTACAAGCTGGTCGGTCGCACCTAAAATATTCGTCAATCCGGCAAATTGTTGAGATGTCTGTGTCAGGTTCTTAATGCTTTCAGAAAGTTTCTTTACATCGTCATCGTTGATGGTTTCTGTATAGTTTAAACCAACAGCTCTGCTTGGTGATTTCGCAATTGCAGTCGATTCGCCTTTGGTAGCTATAGCTTCACCATCGAAATCATATACTTTTTCCCAGTCGTATTCTTTATGTGGTTGGTCGAATACTCCCAACGCAAACAAGAAAGCCTCAACACACATACCTGTACCCAACATATAACCCGAGCCAGGCAAGTGTAAAATTTTAAACATTGCACCCAAAATAACTACTGCAGCACCCAAACTGTAAGCAGCACCCAATAATCGTTTAGTTTCCGGCTTATTCCACCAAATATCGAATTTTGATTGATTTTCTGACATAATACTTTCTTTAAATAAATTTTGTTAGATAGTTCTTAAATTATTCACCATTATATGAACGTACACAACGGAACCCAACATAAGGACGACTTTCATTTTGGTACTCATAGGTTTTCACACCACATTGCAAGAAATAAGCAATATCTTTCCATGATCCACCTTTAATAACTTTACGCTTCAAAACATCGCTATCGCTGTTTTTTGCACTGTACTGAAAGTTTGGATTCATATCCATCACCAGTGTGCTACCAGAAACATTATAAGCTGATGAAGTCCATTCAGCAACATTTCCTGCCATATCGAACAAACCATAATCATTTGGATAGAACGAAGCAACCTTCATAGTTGTAGCACCGGTGTCGTCGGTATAACTACCACGCATCGGTTTGAAGTTGGCTAAGAAGCAGCCTCTTCCATCACGTACATAATTGCCACCCCAAGGATACAATCCTAAACGGCGACCACCACGTGCTGCGTATTCCCATTCGGCTTCGGTTGGTAATCTGTAATCTTGTCCGCCCACAGCGTGTGCGTTGTTAAACAATTGAGTTCTCCATTGGCAAAATGCCTGACATTGCTCCCAGGTAACACCAACCACCGGATAATTAGCGAATCCCGGGTGTGAAAAATACATGCGCATTTTAGGATCATTATAGGAGAATTGGAAATCGCGTAACCACATAATGGTATCCGGATAAACATTCACTATTCTGGATGAAATCAAATCACGGCGGGATGTCAATTTACGTTCTATGGTCACATTTTTAATGATACCATTTTCATCGACAAATGACGAGTCAACTCTTACTTTGGCATTGGCAGGATAAGCTCCTGTATTAACATTGAATTTATTGCTTGGCAAAGCTGCCTGATCATAATTCAACCATTCATAAGTGTAACGCAATTTATTAGGGTTCATTTGTTTTTTTCCACCCAAAATTTTAGCGCCATCATAGTAAAACGACTCTAACACTTCTTTTACTTCTTCATCTTTCGATTCCCAAGGGCTTTTAGCACTCCAGTTCAAACGGGCTGATTCAGGACTTGTGTCGTCGGTTTGATTTTTGAATTTCATTCGGTACTCATCTTTTCCTGCCATTACGAGTGAACGTAAAGCGATAGAGTCGCGAACCCAAACAACAAATTGTTTATATTTATCGTTTGTAATTTCAGTTTCATCCATCCAAAAAGCATCAACGGTTACATTGATAGACTTGTCGTTTATTGCTCCAATGGCAGACTGGTCATTGGCCCCCATCATAAACGAACCTCTTTTTATAAATACCATTCCATATGGTTGAGCTTCATTAAACGACTGTTTTGCCCCCATACCTACTAACTCACCTGCAGGTTTGTTGCATGCAACAAAAAGGAATGTAAGTAAAATAATTGTCAGACTTTTTTTCATTCTAGTGCGATTTGTTATATTGAAATAAAAAAACTACGATCAGTTAATTATAATTTTATAAATGAAGCAAAAGAGCTTCTATAATATTCTTATACTTTTAAATTTGCTTGTTCGCTTTCCCGAAACATAAGCAAAACTATAAATCAAAACAATTTCATGCGAACCGGAACTTACAGTAATCAATTTTGAGGTCTGTAAATCATAAGAATAACCCACTGATAAACCTCCAACTAAATTAATTCCGGCCAGTAAAACTACGGCATCCTGTAATCGGTAGGATAAACCGCCCCAATATTTATTATCATATTCTACCCGCGTAGAAACATCAATCTGCAACGATCTAAAATCAGTTTTCAGTAAAGCACTGGGTTTAAGTACATACAACGGGTTTGCCAGTTTATATGAACTACCTCCTGTCAAATACATCGTTCCCAATAAATCAAGATTCGATTTATCATCCAAATTAACCGTTGGGTGATTCAAATGCGTAAACGATAAGCCACCATAATACTTGGGTGTCGAATAAAAAACGCCGACACTCATATCCATACTCATACCCGCTACACTCGTTTGAGGTATTGAAGGATCGGAAGCCATATCTTTATGATACTCACCAATATTGATTACATGATTCGCAACATTTACACTATCACCATGAAATCCGACGCTTACAAAGCCCACATCAGCTCCTACGCTTAATAGCCCTCCAAAAATTCGTTTTTTATAGGCATACTGCAACTGTGCAGACCGATTCGTAAATAGTCCAACCCTATCGTTTAGAAAACGGAAACCGATTCCATTTTCACTCTTTCCAAGCTTTAGTGGAGAATTAATGCTAAAAACAGTAGTTTGCCCTGCATTGGGGAACCCTACCCATTGGATTCGATGTTGACCGGTTATCTGAATCAGATTATTCTCACCCACCGCTGCGGGATTAAATGAAGAATTATGAAACATATATTGGCTCAACTGAGCATCAAACTGTGAAAAAACAGAGCCTATGCAAATGACGGAGAGTAGTATGCAAAAAAAGAGTCTTTTCATAGGTTTATACCGACATTATGTCTCACTCAGGTCACGTCTCACTGTTTCTTTTTTTGAATGCACAATAAATAAAACTTCAAATAAATAAAAAAATTGTGCTTCTTAAACTATTATTTTATTGAAGTTCCATAAAATGGCACAAACATTAACCTTTATGGGAGTGCAATCAACTGGAAATAATCTTAATATTCTTCTTCATTGAAGAAAAAATCTTCTTTACTTGGATAGTCGGGCCAAATATCTTCAATACATTCATAGATTTCACCCTCATCTTCAATCTCTTGCAAATTTTCAATCACTTCCAATGGCGATCCTGAACGCATAGCGTAATCAATTAATTCATCTTTTGTGGCAGGCCACGGCGCATCCTCAATTTTAGAAGCTAATTCCAAAGTCCAATACATAATTAACTCTTTTTTTTAAGTAAATAAAATTTGTGTAGTTTCTTTCTAATATTCTGCAAAAATAAGAATTATTTTTTAGAAATACTACTTTTTCCAACATATTTCTTTACCATTATCAAATAATGTTAAATGCCGTGATAGGACAAAGAAATAGTCCGATAATCTGTTTATATAAATAAAAATATAATTGTCTACCGGATAATACTGATTCATATCAAACATCCTACGTTCAGCGCGCCTTGCCACGGTTCTGCAAACATGCCCCAAGGCCCCTGACGGAGAGCCGCCCGGAAGTATAAAAGAACTGAGCGGCGGCAGAGCGGCATCTAACCTATCTATTTCATGTTCAATGCATTCAATATCTGTTTCAACCAAAACTGAAGCACTATGAAAAGCCACTTTTGAAGTGTCGGTTGCCAAATGAGAACCAACCGAAAACAACAGGTTCTGAATCTTTCGTAAAAAGGCAATATCTTCCTCGGGAATTGCATAAGTGGTGAGCAATCCGATAAATGAGTTTAACTCGTCAACAGTGCCGTAAGCATCTAATCGGACATCGTTCTTTGCAACTCTGGTTCCACCAATGAGTCCTGTTTGTCCTTTATCACCTGTCTTTGTATATAATTTCATATCATTATTATTTAATTCAGTATCTAAAATATCGTCATAAGTTATCAATAACGCATTTTGTAGTGCATTTTGTTTACATCAGTATTAAAAAAAATGATACCCATATGAAATAAATCGATACTCGAGGTCACTCGTGGGTGATTCTTAATCGTTTGCCATGCCAACTCCATATCATCCGACCAATAAATATCATCTATTATAACAATTGAATTATTGTGAACATTGGGCAAACATAGTTCAAAATATTGCAATACGGCACTTGATCTGTGATTGGCATCGATAAAAACCACATCGAGTTGTGGCATAGAAGCCAGCACGCCGGGCAAAGTAACATCAATATTGCCAACTACTAACTCAATCGTTTTCAGGTTCAGCTTTCTAAAATTTTCAGCTGCAACAGCTGCAATTTGCGGACAACCTTCGAGCGTTACGCATTTCATTCGGGGAGATAAAGAGCCGAGGTATGAAGTTGTTATACCCAAAGAAGTCCCTAACTCTAAAACATTCTCGGCCTTAATATAATGGGCAATTCGAAAAAGCAATTGACTTTCGCGAGTTGATTTGATCGATTTTTTAGCAATATCATTCACAGTTCTCGTTCGATTGACACCTGTACCAAAATCGGTGATTGTTAGAACACGCCTATCCATTTTTAAGCTTTCACGCAATCTTTCTATTGAATCGAAAACGTAAAACGGGTGATTTTCCAGCAATACATACCGTGTAAACTGATACATAAACGGAGAATGAACGCCATGTCCACCGGTATTTTTAGCTGTGAGAAAATGTTTAAAGTACTTGTATATAGATGTAAAGTGATTCATAAGTTAATTCGTAATTTGAGAGCAAATTTAAGAATAAAAATTGGTATTAATTGCAAAATAGAAAATTGTTGCCGGTAGAAAGTACATTTTATGTAAAAACAGCAAAAAACGAAACAAAATAAATGATTAAAACACACAGGATGTCAACTTAGACAGAACTTTTGACGCATCCGATTGTTCTAGCCTTTATTCACATAGAATTATTCTTATTACTCAGAAATATTTAAAACAATAATGCAAGAAAACAACACCATCTCCCCAAGTATTTTGGCAAGCAGCAACAAGCAAGATGTCCAGAGCATTTCATTCGATTCATTTTTAAACGAATTTAAAGCTACCATCAAACGATTGTTTCGTGAAGAAAATGACATCAACCAACTAAGCGTTAAACGTGGAATAACTCCCGATATGCTTGGTCAGATAATGGACTGCAACCCACTTTCATTGAGTATTCCGGTTGAATTTGGCGGACGCGGGGGCACTGTGGCTGAAAACATGCAAATGCTATCGGCTGCTTCGTACGAGTCGATGGCATTATCGCTTACCCTGGGCATCAACAGCGCGCTCTTTATGCAACCTGTAGCAAAATACGGTCAACCGGAAGCAAAGAAAGAAGTTTTCGAAAGATTTTTGAATGCTCAAAACATGGGAGGACTGATGATAACCGAACCCGGTTACGGCAGCGATGCACTGAATATGCAAACCTCTTTTATAGAAGAAAAAAATCATTACCACCTACGAGGCACAAAACACTGGGCCGGGCTAACAGGACAAGCTGATTACTGGTTACTTACAGCACGAAAATTAACTGAAACCGGAAATCTTCAACGCGATATCGATTTCTTTATCTGCGACAACACAGCTCATGAGCAAAAAATTGTAGTTGATGAATATTTTGAAAACCTGGGACTGTACCAAATTCCATACGGACGTAATCTATTGGATGTGAAAATTCCTAAAACACAAAGACTTATCCCCCACTCTACCGGGGTAAAAATGATGCTAGACTTACTGCATCGAAGCAGAATGCACTTCCCGGGCATGGGACTTGGATTCATCAAACGAATGCTCGATGAAGCTATTGCTCATTGTCAACAACGACTGATAGGTGGAAAATCGCTGTTTACATATGATCAGGTACAACAACGACTGGCCCGACTACAAGCCGACTTTACCATTTGTTCTGCTTTAAGCATGAAAGGAAGTCAAATGGCCGACATTAAGAACGACTTAACGGCTTTAGGACTGGAAGCCAATATTATAAAAACAGTTACAACAGATTTGATGCAGGAATCTGCACAATCGCTCCTCACATTGGTTGGTGCCATCGGTTATAAGCTGAATCACATTGCCGGGCGGGGAACCGTTGATACCCGACCGTTCCAGATTTTTGAGGGTTCAAATGATATTTTGTACAATCAGATATCGGAATCGCTTACTAAATTGATGAAAACCGCTAAAGAAACTAATCTATACCGTTTTCTGTCGGAATTTAACCTGACAGAACAAGCTTCCAAGCACTTAAAAGAGTTGCTAAGCTTCGATGTGGATTTACAAATAGCGCAGCGAAAATCAGTTGAGTTAGGAAAGTTGATGAGTAGAATCGTTTCTATGGATTTAGTAATCCAGCTGGGCAATGCAGGATTTCGTGCCGATTTGATTGATGGTGCCATTTCGATGCTAAAACAAGAAATATCAAATCTTATTAACGACTACTCATTCGTGCAGCGCACCTTAGTCGTTGAAAATTACGAAGACGGCGGTGCATGGAATAAATGCATATAGCCAACCCATTTGGTTCAAACAACAAGAGAGCTGCTCCACGCAATGTGTTGCAGCTCTCTTGTTGTATCATCGAAATTTGTATTATAGATTATGCGAACAATATTTTTACTTTTTCCAAATCTTCGGGCGTATCAATTCCTACTGTTTCGACATCGGTATAGCCCACTTTTATTCTGAAACCATTTTCCAACCAACGAAGTTGCTCCAACGATTCTGAAATTTCGAGTGGCGATTGTTCCAACAAGGTAAGCTGTCTCAACACATCGGCTCTATAGGCGTAAATACCAACATGTTTCAGATATGAACCCAACGAAAGCCAATCGGCAGTTTCAGCCCCCCGCCGGAACGGAATAATGGAACGACTAAAATACATCGCCTCATCGGATTTATTGACAACCAACTTAGGACTATTGGGATTATCCAAAGCCTCAAAGCCATCCTTTTCGGTAAATCGTTTGGCCAAGGTAGCAATTTCAGTGTTACTCGTTTCAAAACAAGCTTTCAGCGTTTCTATCTGCTCGGGCTGAATAAAGGGCTCATCTCCCTGCACATTGATTACCACATCAAAATTTTCTGACAGTTTTGAGTAAGCCTCATAACAACGATCCGTACCACTTTTGTGTTGGTCAGAGGTCATAATGGCCTTGCCGCCAAAAGCCAGCACCGCATCAAAAATTCGTTGATCATCTGTAGCCACATATACATCGGCCAATACTTTCGAAACTTGCTCGTAAACTCGTTGAATCATGATTTTTCCACCAATATCAACCAATGGTTTTCCCGGGAAACGCGTAGAAGCAAAACGTGCAGGAATAATTCCAACAAAGCGCATTATTATAGTTTTAAAATGAGATTATAAATTTATGATAGTTTGAAATTTTCAATAGAAACTTCTTTATTTTTGAAAATCTTCTTTTTAACGATATCCACCCAATGTGCTGTACGAAGCATCAACAATACAATAATGGGGAATGCTGCTAAGTTAAAATTCTGAATGGAAAGAGAGAATGTTATTAAAGTTGCTGCAAGTAAACCTAAATTCAGTATTCCAAAAACAAACAATATTTTCCGTAGAGCTTTTACCCAAATGAGAAAAGCCACGATTATATTTAATGGATTTATCCACAAAATATTCAAATTAGCAGTCACCAAAGGATGTGACGAAAACACCATTAAGTAAAATGCAATTACACCCGCAACTCCGGTACCAAACAATATCAAGGAGTCAAAAACATAATTATGCTTTCTATATTTTATATCCAGCAAAGTTATCAGCACCCCTAAAGCTAAGAGAAATAATGACACTGCAAAAGGCTTCAACAAAAAATCAAAAAAAGAACTGTGTGAATCAACCCTTTTTTTATCAATCAGAACTGTTGCACTTTTTTCAACCAGCTTCCTTGTTTTTCCGTCCAGAGAAACGATTTCGGCTTCCTGAAAATCCGACATGAGCACTTCAGGCAAAAACTGACTATTCTTTTGACTTGCAACAGCATCGGCATCAATACCAAACAACAGATCAATACCAAATTTAAGCCAAGTATCCGTACCCACATAATCGCCTATCCAGCGTCTGAAAGTAGCGGGTTCGCTTGTTTGATGATATCTGATATATCCATTCACAGAACCGGTTATTTTATCACGGGGGCGCGTGGAGCAATTATCGAATATAAAATTATATCTGTACACCCTGTTTTGCGGCTCATAGTTTTCGAGCAGAGTAGCTACAAGGTTCTTCTTTTCAGCACTGCTCAAATTCAAAACCTGCTCCCAAACCATTGAATTTCTTTCGGCATATTCAGGCAAAAAAAAGTTCGTTTCATAAATACCCAGTTGATAATCGGTTTCACCTTTTATAAACTTATAATAAAAATGTTCTGTTTCGAAACTAAAAATCCCGTAATTAAAAACAACATCTACATTATTCGTCTTATCTTTAACCCTGATAGCAGTGTGCCCAAATTTCGAATACACTTCCTCTCCCGGTGAGCAGGTTATCAAACTAACAACAGCGGAATCGCTAATAACTACTTGTTGAGCATCTAATTTACTAAACGCAAGCAATATACAAACGGTCAATAAGAATTGTTTCATAAACTTTTGGTGCTTTGGTTTTTACAAAAGTAGTATATTTATTTGATTAACGATGAAAAATGTTTGTTTTTTTTAGCCAAATTTCACTCACTAAAACTGTTATAATTATACCAATTTGACAGTTAATTAGCTATTAAAAAAATTGTGCGACATAAGTTTGTAAGATTTTTTGCCACTTATTGTACCAAATAGAAAAAAAATCACTAAATTTGTGCTTTATAACATTGTTGTCAAACATATTTTTTACGAGTTTAATGGCAAAAAAAAATGTTTCCGAATTAAAACCGCTGGAAGAAATTCTATCAGTGTGGGATGTATTAACTCCCGACGAAAGACAATTTGTACGTAATAATTACACCGCCCATTTTTTTAAAAAAAATGAGATTATTCATTGCGAAGGCGATAAACCCACGCACATGATGATATTAGCCAGTGGTAAATTAAAAGTATACAAAGAGGGGGTCGGTAGTCGGTCTCAAATCATCCGTATGCTTAAACCCGGTGAGCATTTCAGCTATCGGGCCATCATTGCGAATGATGAATATAGCACGAATGTGATGGCTTTTGAGGCCTCCACGGTTTATATGATCAAAGCCGAAATATTTATTTCTATCCTTCGACACAATAATGCTTTCTGTTATCGGTTTTTAGAAGAAATAGCATCGGATCTTGCAGCATCGGATGCCCGCACGGTAAATCTTACTCAAAAGCACATTCGGGGCAGACTGGCGGAAGCGTTACTGCAGCTACACAAAAAATACGGAGTTGAGGAAGATGGTGCTACTATCAACATGTATTTATCCCGCGAAGATTTAGCAAACCTGTCGAACATGACTACTTCAAATGCTATACGCACACTTGCTAACTTTGTAAACGAACATGTAATTGCCATGGATGGCCGCAAACTCAAAATCATTGACGAGGAAAGACTTCGCAGAATTAGCAAGCTTGGCTAATTATTCTTTATCGAAAAGATAACTGTTTACTGAAAACCGATCACTGATCCCTGACTAAAATGACCACGGCTCAAATTCAATCTACCTACAAGTCGGCGTTGCACTTTCTCATTTTGGGACAGTTGAAAAATGCTTTTGACAAAACGAATGCATTAGTAGACGAGTTGCAGATAGGCGAATATGCTGACAGACTGAAAGATATACAACAAAACTACCGATTTCTACTTCAATATTATATCAACGGCGTAGAAGATCCGCAACGAAAATCAGTTTACAACAAGCTCATTTCCAAAACGTTTATTTTGAATTCGGACTTGCGTGAGGAGCTATTGCTCCGAAATTCCACCAATTTCGAATACACCCAGAAACGGTACTTTCCACACACAAAACGGTACCGCTCGGCTACTGAAATTCTTATTGCGCTGAACTATTACTACTCTCAAACGGGTTTAATAGGCAATCTGGAAACTACCCATGAAGTAGAGTTGAAACGGCTACGCTCCAACTACGAGACTGCTTTACCCGAAGTGTTCAAACTTTTCTGGTTAACAACCACTTACGGCACTGACGAGAAGAACTTTTTCTCCAAAATATTGGCTGGCGATTATCCGGGTCTACTGGAAAAATCCCTATTAGTTTCGGCTTTGACGCTCAATCTGTGGCGAACTTTCGATGAAACCAAGTTGATGATGCTCTTGGACTGTTGCCAATTAGCCAATCAAAAAGTGAGACAACGCGCTCTGGTGGGTCTGTGTTTTATTCTGGCCAAGTACAATCGGTTCCTGGTCTATTTTCCTGTAATTCGCAACCGACTGGTTCTGCTGGCCGACGATAATCATATTGTTGAAAACTTTCAGAACATCATTATTCAAATAATTTCTACTGCCGAGACTGAAAAAATTTCGAAGAAAATGCAGGAAGAAATTCTTCCTGAAATGATGAAAATAAGTCCGCTGTTGAAAGACAAAATGAACACGGACAACCTATTGAATGCCGAAGAATGGGCTGAGGAAAACCCTGCATGGGAAGAGATGCTCGAGAAAAGTGGCGTCAGCGACAAACTGAAAGAACTTAGTGAATTGCAGATGCAAGGTGCTGATGTGTATATGAGTACCTTTTCAATGCTCAAAAACTTCCCTTTTTTCTCCGAAATTTCAAATTGGTTTTTACCTTTCGATGGTCATTTTTCTTCAGTAAATGAATTATTTAAAAAAGATGACCGAACCCTTTTTACAGCATTCGAAACGAATGCAGTCATGTGCAATTCCGACAAATACTCCTTTTGCCTGAGCATACTTCAAATGCCGGAGGCACAACGTGGAATGCTGAAACAATCATTCACCATGGAGTCGGAGCAATTGGATGAAATGGCCAGGGACGAAGCCATGCTGACACCCGACTTGATGGCAAAAAACTTGTCGAAACAATACATACAAGACTTGTTTCGGTTCTTCAAGTTGCACCCTCAGCACAACGAGTTCTTTGACATGTTCACCTTTTGTTTGTCGATGCATCGCACTTTTCTATTCGACATTCTGGCAGCAGACAATGATTTTAAAATGGCAATTGCCGAATATTATTTTTCAAAAAGTCATCATACACAAGCGCTTGAATTATTTGAAGACATAACAAAAGAAGCAAAACCATCTGCAGCTATTTATCAGAAAATAGGTTATTCTTATCAACAAACATCACAACTTACAAATGCCCTGGAGGCCTACATTAAGGCGGATATTATACAACCGGACGATTTGTGGACGATCCGAAAGATGGCACTTTGCTATCGTTTATCGGGAAATTACGAAAAAGCATTACAATATTATCAACATGTTGATTTTCTAAAACCTAATCAATGGTCGGTTTTATTGCAAATAGGTCATTGCTTTATGGAGTTGAAGAAATACAGAGAGGCTTTAAACATCTACTTCAAACTGGATGCCGAAAATGGCGACAACCCTAAAGTATGGCGGGCAATAACCTGGTGTGCATTTGTATCGGGAAACATAGCCAAAGCTGATTATTACGTGCAAAAACTAATCGAAACCGAACCAACTGCTCACGATTATTTGAATGCCGGCCATATTGCTTGGTGCAAACACAAATTTCCGGAAACAGTGGACTTTTATCGGAGAAGTTTGGAATTGTTGCAAAACAATTGGGATCAATTTTTGGCCTACTTTGATGTGGACAGACATTATTTAGTCGACAATGGCATAGACACTGACGAAATGCCACTGCTGCTGGACGAAGTAAATCCACTGGAGTTGTAGTTCGATTTATTTATACTTGAATATAAAAATATGATTTCTATTTTCAGAAAAGAATTCCGTTCTTTTTTTAGCAATGCAACAGGGTATATTGTTATTGGTATTTTTTTGTTGCTGACAGGTCTTTTTCTATGGGTAATTCCCGGGCAATACAATATAATTGATGCCGGCTACGCAAATGTAGACGGTTTATTTTATCTGGCTCCCTGGTTATTTCTTTTTCTTTGTCCGGCCGTCACGATGCGACTTTTTGCCGAAGAAAAACAAACCGGAACATGGGAACTACTGGTTACCAAACCCCTCAGCAGACTGCAACTGGTTCTTGGCAAATATTTTGCCGGCTGGGTTTTAGTTGCACTGGCATTACTCCCTACATTGATTTACTACTTTTCGGTATCCTATCTGGCTGAACCCGTAGGCAATGTTGATTCGGGTGCTTTCTGGGGTTCGTTTATCGGACTCTTCTTTTTGGCTGGCGTTTACGTGGCCATTGGTACTTTTTCGTCGTCACTTTCCAACAATCAAATTATTTCCTTTGTTGTGGCACTGGTACTAAGCTTCTTCTTTTACTACGGTTTCGATTTACTGGCCAGCTTTTTCACATCAGGACAAGCCATCCAATATTTGGAAAGCATAGGCATCAATTCTCATTATAAATCTATGAGCAGGGGTGTTATTGATTCGCGCGATGTCATTTATTTTGTGAGTGTAAGCGTTATTTTTATTCTGGCTACCGTGAAGAAAATTAAAAATTAAAAATCGACTGTTCTATCAGCCGGTTGATTGAAAATTATTCGATTAAAATATATGAAAACTCCATTGATATTAATTACAAACGATGACGGTGCTGATGCAAAAGGCATCGAGGTACTAACACGTTTAATGTGTGAAATTGGCGACGTAATAGTAATGGCACCTGATGGTGCTCGTTCGGCACAGTCCAATGCACTAACCGTTACACATCCGATTCGCTTCAAAAAAATTGAAGAAGTTCCCGGCCTGACACGTTACTCGTGTACAGGAACACCAACAGACTGTGTAAAACTGGCCTTAAACGAAATTGTTGATCGTAAACCTGACTTATTAGTTTCGGGAATTAATCATGGTTCGAATGCTGCTATCAACGTTATTTATTCGGGCACAATGGGAGCCGTTCTGGAAGGTTGCGAGAATGACATCCTGTCAATTGGATTTTCATTGTGTAACCATTCATACGATGCCGATTTTACTAATTTCGAATCGTACATTACCCAAATAGCCAAACTTGCACTGCAAAACGGCTTACCACATGGCACTTGCCTGAACGTGAATGCACCAATGGGCGAAATAGCAGGAATACGCGTCTCGCGTCAGTGCGACGGAAAGTGGACAAAAGAATTTGCGAAGCGAACCGACCCACAAGGAAGATCCTATTTTTGGCTAACAGGTAACTTTGAAAATCACGAACCCGATGCTCCTGACACCGATGAATGGGCTTTGAGTCAGGGTTATATTTCAGTTGTCCCTACTAAAATAGACATGACCGCCTATCAGGCAATGGATGAAGTTCGTGGTTGGGAATTCTAAAACAGAGGCAAGGAGTAAGAAGCAAGGAGTAAGTACTTGATTTCAATATTTGGATATATGTTTTTTTGTGAACGACAATAGTTTTAACATCAAACCAATTTCCAATCAACTAATCAACCAATTTCCAATTAACCAATTCCCAATTAACGAATAAACCAATTCCCAATCAACAAATCAACAAATCAACCAACATGAAACGCTTCAATCATTTTCTATACGGTTTCGTGCCGGGATTGATACTTCCGGCGGTATTCATGTGGGTATATCTGCTTCAGTTTTATCCCGGTGAATTTTCTTTTTGGGAAATATTGGAACAACTTTATCCAAGCGTTTTGATGGGCAAAATTTTGTTACTTTCGGTTATGCCCAACCTTGGACTCGTTTTTGTATTCTATAAATCCGACAGTTTTAAACTTGCTACCGGCGTACTTACAGCTGCAATGCCTTATTTTATTGCTTGTATTTTAATGCTATAAATCAGAGGCAAGAAAGTAAGAAGTAAGAGGTAAGTACCCAGCCCTGTTAAACTATTAGCTAACAATATAATCAATCAATTTATCATATGCGTTATTTTATTATTGCCGGTGAAGCGTCGGGCGATTTGCACGCTTCCAATTTGATGCGTGAACTTCAGTTAGCAGACACTCAGGCAGTATTTTGCTTTTTGGGAGGTGACCTTATGCAGGCACAGGGCGGTAAAATGATAAAACACTACCGCGACATGGCATTTATGGGAATAGTTGCAGTATTGAAGAATGCACGTACCGTATTGAGAAATTTGCGTGATTGCAAGCAGGCCATTGCCGATTTTCAACCCGACGTATTGATTTTGGTGGATTATCCGAGCTTCAATCTGCGCATGGCTCGCTATGCGAAAGAAAATCTTAACACGAAGGTTTATTATTATATTTCGCCGAAATTATGGGCGTGGAAAGAATACCGCATCAAAGAAATTAAGCGTTATGTGGACAAAATGTTTACCATTTTCCCCTTTGAAACGGCTTTTTACGCCAAACATAATTATCCGGTGGAATATGTTGGCAACCCGACAGTCGACTCTATATGCTCCCGACCCCATCAGGATCAAAGTTTCGCCGACTTTTGCGAAGAAAATAAATTACCGGCTAAACCCATCATCGCAATATTGGCCGGAAGCAGAAAACAAGAAATTGTGGGCTGTCTGCCTCGAATGGTTGATGCCGGTCTGCACTTCCCCGACTATCAGGTGATAATAGCAGGTGCGCCGGGCATCGAAGCTGATGTATACAACTCGGTATTGAAAGGCAGGAATGTGTCGGTAATATTCGGTAAAACCTATGAGCTGTTGCAACAAGCCAAAGCCGCCGTGGTAAATTCAGGTACTGCAACTCTCGAAACAGCCTTAATTGGCACTCCTGAAGTAGTGGTATATCATGTACCGCTGGGCAGAATCGGCTATTTCGTAAAAGAAATGGTAGTCCGCGTAAAATTTGTTTCGTTAGTAAACATAGTAGCCGAAAAACTAATCGTAAAAGAACTGTTGGCGCATTTATTTACTGTAAAGAATATTGCTGCAGAACTGGACTTGATATTGAATAACTCAAGTTACCGCCAAACAATGTTGCAAAATTATTCGATAACAAAAAAGGCACTGGGTGAACCCGGAACAGCTGAGCGGGCAGCAAAGAAAATGGTGTCGTTCCTTCGAAGGTAATTGCCTTCGGCATTATTGGCTTCGCGATATTATGCCTGCGGCGATATTATAGACGCACGGTTACTAACTAATGATACAAGCCATAGCAATACTGTAGAATTTGGAATCCACACTTTCGCTACGGGATGTCAATACTACCGGTTTGTCGGTTCCTTGTAAGAGTCCTCCCATTTCGGCACCGGCAAAAAGCGACAAGCCTTTATAAAAACAATTGGCACATTCAAAGTTAGGGAAAATTAGAATGTCGGCGTCGCCAAGAACAGGTGTTTGCACGTTTTTTATACTTCCACGTTCGGCATCAAGTGCCAGAAAAATATCCAACGGTCCATCCATTATCACATCTCCAAATTCGCCCATACGCCACATTTGCATAATATCCAGATAATCCTGCATGTAGTGAATTTTAGGATTAGCCACCTCAGTAGCATGTATTAAAGCCACTTTAGGTTTCACAATGCCGAATTTATAGGCAGTGGCAATGGCATATTTAATCATGGCAGTGCGTTGCACCAGGCTGGGCGACGGAATAACCACCGGATCGGAAAAGAAAACCAACTTATGGTAATTTGGAATTTCCATGGCAGCATTATAAGTCAGAACCTTGCCGGCAGGTAAAATACCCTTTTCCTTATCCAAAATAGCTCGCAAAAGCACATCCGTATTCACCAACCCTTTCATCAAAATATCTGCCTCTCCTGATTTCACCATGCGTACCGCTTCAAGCGTAGCTTCAAGCACATCCGGTTTATCAACAATGTGTACAAAGGGGGATAAAGGGTGTTCAAACAAATGAGGTGACTCAATGGATGCCACATCGCCAATCAGAAATGCTTCCACTATTCCCAGATCTACCGCGCGAAGTACCGCATCCAATGTGTGCGAATCTACCGCATTGGCCACAGCCATACGTTTTCGACAATTTACACTGGTGAGGTGAGCGGTGAGTTCGGCAAAAGAGGAAATCATGTCCATTTTTAGCAATTTTGATATATTTATGACACAAATGTATGAATAATAATTTGGTATAACAAACCCCAAAAACAGTTTAAGCCTCTGAAATATAATTATTTGCCATAAGCCGGATTAATAATTCTGTCGAAAAAACTCAGACTGCTTTCTAATTCATATTTTTTTATCAGAAAATGAAATTAAATACAAATTATTCACATTCATGGTTTCAATCTGTAAGTTAGCTAATTTTATTGAGTTCTATGAATATTTTTTTGATAGACCATCATTTTTTATCCACCTTGAGTGAAACTTAGAAAATATTGCACTTCCCTTTTGCGCAAATTAAAAGCTGAACAATAAAAAAGATAAATGGACATTTTCAATTATTAAAATACAAAAAAAACACGTCCTTAATGAAAATTAAAATACAGTTCAGAGCAACTTAATTTTTAAGTCTTTTACACTATTCAAGCCCCAACGATTAACGTATCCTAAAATTTAAATAACATTTCACATTAACTGAAATATCTTAGTATCTTTGAACGTTTTTTACATAAAAAAAACTGTTATACGAATAAATGATAATGATATGAAAAGATTTAATTCACTGAATAACATTTTGGGTTGGGTGGCTTTCAGCGTCGCTGCCATCACCTATCTGCTTACTATGGAGCCTACTGCCAGTTTTTGGGATTGTGGTGAATTCATCTCTGCCGCCTACAAACTGGATGTAGGTCACCCACCCGGAGCACCCTTTTTTATGTTGACAGCACGCATCTTCACCTTATTCGCTTCTGACCCGACGAAGGTGGCAGTAATGGTCAATTCATTATCAGCATTGTGCAGTGCATTCAGTATTTTGTTTCTCTTTTGGACCATTACACACCTGGCCCGAAAAGTCGTGATTAAGTCGGACGCCGATTATTCAACGGCAAATATCATCGCCATATTAGGTGCCGGCATGGTGGGTGCATTGGCGTATACTTTCTCTGACTCATTCTGGTATTCGGCGGTAGAAGGAGAAGTGTATGCCTATTCATCGTTTTTCACAGCTATTGTTTTTTGGCTCATTCTGAAATGGGAGCGTGTGGCCGACCGCCCCGGTTCCGATCGGTGGCTGATACTCATCGCTTACTTGATGGGCTTATCAATCGGTGTTCACTTACTGAACTTACTGGCCATTCCGGCATTGGTATTGGTTTATTATTTCAAAAACTACAAACCAAGCACAAAAGGCGTTGTGGCAGCCATGGGCACAGCGGGCGCAATTCTGGTAGCAGTTTTGTACGGATTGATTCCCGGCTTTGTGGAAGTAGCCAGTTGGTTCGAATTGTTTTTTGTAAACACGCTTGGGTTTACCTATAACACCGGATTATATTTCTTCATCGTGTTGACCATAGCATCATTAATCTGGGCTATTTACGAATCGTATGTAAACAAAAATGCTGCCCGACTGGCCATATCATTCGTAATGGCGATTTCCATTGTCGGCATTCCGTTTATAGGAGGTAAAGTACTTGTTGGAATAATGATTATTGTCGGCATGAGTTTGTTCATGTATTGGAAAAGATCTAAACTGAACGCTCGTTGGATGAACACCGCGTTGCTTATGGTTACCGTTCTACTTATCGGTTATTCCTCGTATTCGGTAATCGTTATCCGCTCATCGGCAAAGCCAACCATGGATCAAAATGCACCCGATAATCTTTTTGCACTCAAATACTATCTTAACCGCACTCAATATGGCGACCGCCCCTTACTTTACGGATCGGTTTACAATGCTCCTATAAAATTAAACGTTGAAGGTGAAAAGTGTGTGCCTGCAGTAGACAAAGGTGAACCTACTTACGAGCCTAAACCAAAGTCATCCCCAGCCGAAAAAGACGAATATATTATTGTAGAATATAATTCGCGAAATATTATGGATGAACGGTTCGACATGTTTTTTCCTCGGATGTACTTTACGCCGGGAATACCCGAATCGCATATCCAGGGCTATAAATCGTGGGGGAATGTGACCGGAACTCCCGTTACCTTCGACTATTGCGGACAGCAAAGAATGGAAATGAAACCCACATTTGGTGAAAACCTGCGGTATTTCTTCAATTATCAGGTTAATTTTATGTACTGGCGCTATTTTATGTGGAACTTTAGCGGCCGTCAAAACGATATCCAGAGCTATGGAGAAATTGACTCCGGAAACTGGATTACTGGCATTGGTTTTATTGATAATATGCTGGTGGGTGACCAAACAAAATTACCAACAGAATTAAAAGAAAATAAAGCACGTAACACTTACTTTCTGTTGCCATTACTGCTCGGAATCATCGGACTATTATTTCTGTTGTACAGTGGTAAAAAGGGTATGGAAGCATTTTGGATTACCGCCCTTCTATTTGTACTCACAGGGTTGGCAATTGTAGTTTATCTCAATCAAACACCCTACCAACCACGCGAACGTGACTATGCCTATGTAGGATCGTTTTACGCTTTCAGCATCTGGATTGGATTGGGCGTATTGGGTATCTTAAAAGCCATCGACAAATATCTGCCACGATCGGTAAGTGCCGTTGTGGTTAGCATTTGTTGTTTGGGCGTACCGGCACTTATGGCTCAACAAAACTGGGATGATCACGACCGCAGCGGACGCTATACCTGTAGAGATTTCGGACAAAATTATCTAGCTTCGTGCAAACCGAATGCGATAATATTCACCAGTGGCGACAATGATACTTTCCCACTTTGGTACAGTCAGGAAGTGGAAGGAAACCGCACCGATGTACGTGTTTGTAATCTAAGCTATTTGCAGACAAATTGGTATATCGGGCAAATGAAACGGGGAGCGCATCAATCAGCTCCTCTACCCATTTCGTGGACTAAAAAAGAATTTGTAACAGGCAAAAATGATGTGGTTTATGCCGACTCACTCGTCCCCAATTTGGATGTAAAATCAGCTTACAGCTTTATTCTGAGCAATGATCCGCAGACCAAAATGGAGGGTGAAAGTTTCATACCTACCAAGCATTTATTTCTTCCTGTTGATGCGCAAAAGGTAATTAAATCTGGTACATTACCTATGTCAAGGGCCGGCGAAATTCTACCTCAGATAGATATAGACATCAAGAGCCGACTTACCAAAAGCGATTTGATGGTGATAGAACTTCTGAAAGAAAACAATTGGAAACGTCCGGTCTACTTTGCCACTTCCATTGGTGGAGAATATCTGGGATTAATGGATCATTTTGAGCTCACCGGCTTAGCTTACCAAGTGTTGCCCATCGGCGAAAAAGGTACAGGACCCGGTGTAAATACCGACGAAATGTATACCAATATGATGACAAAATTTAAGTATGGTGGCATCGAAAACAAGAACGTATATCTGGACCAAACAGTATATAATATGTGCCTGTCGCACCGACGCATGTTTGGACAATTAATTGCTGCTTTAGTAGCAAAAGGTGACACCGTTCGTGCCCTAAAGGCCTTGGATTATTGTAATAAAGTGATCCCGGCAAGCACCGTACGTCACGATTATTTTTCTACAATTTTAGCTGATGCGTACTACAAAATTGGGCAACCGGCAAAAGCAAATGCTATCATGAATGCTGTGGCTACTGATTGCGTGGAGTATCTCGACTGGTATTTCAGTCTAAACTCAGCACAGATTAGAAGCGTAACTGATAAAATAGGGAATAAGATTGCGATACTGGGACAAGTATTACGCGTCTGCGACGACGAGAAGCAGAAAAGCATAATGGATAAATTCGTGCCACGATATATGGAGTATACCAGCAAGGTGCAAATGAGATAAGGTGGACAGAGGACATTGATTTGCTTCTGTACTAAGGACATAAAGTATCATCCATGCTTAAAACATATGAGGAACGAGGGAACATAGTTTACCAAAAAGCGTCCGACGAATTAAATCCGCCGGACGCTTTTCTATTTTTTTTACCTCTTACCTATGGAATTAGTATCTCGAATAAGCCGACCGCACATACTGAACAGCCTGCGTATAAATTGGCTTAGTAAATTCGATAAACAAGTCTTGTTGGGGTGGTGGCAATTGCGCTTGTTGGTTGCACAACCGTTTTTGGTCGTTGGTAAGCGCTCTATCGTCACCTTTGAAGTTTGCCCAGCTAGTTCCCCAAACATACTCACCTGTAAAGTTGCGTTGTTGAATGACACGATTATTCTGAGCATCCACAATCCGCAAACTAAGGATACCACCCGACAAAATCTCGCGACGATGCATGTTCAATTGCGCTTTCACAGTGCTGTAGGCATTGTATTCTTTACCTTCCACTTTTACTTTTCCTACCACCACACTGTCGCGCGACACCTCCTTTGAATTAACTGTTTCCTTGATATTTCCAATAGAGAAATCTTCGAAATTCAAAGCTATAAATTGGTGTGGATTGCGCATTTTGATACTTTGCGCTTCCTCTTCGGTATAAAAACGCACAAAACGATTTTGAGCATTCTGACTCATCTCCGAAATCAAATTCGTATAGAAAAAGTCGGCCGAGTACTGATATTTATTACTAGTAAACGGTTTTTGAACGATTACACGTAAGGTAGCCTCGTAACGTGCATCCTCTATTTTGCGCAATACATCTTTATAACCCGGTACATATCTGTTGGCATTCTGAAAATACTGATAGGCTACGCGTGCCTGATCCATAGTATCATAATCGAAAGCTTTCAAGCCTAAATTGTATGCTTGTTCGGCAGCCAGTTGTTTTACAGCTCCCAATTCGCTAACATATTCTTTAGGGCGAGGAATTAATTCCAATGCTTTTGGGCAGCGATAGATATCATTCGCCAATTGATTCAAACGTTCATATTGATAAACAATAACATCATACTTATCAGTCTGATTAGCCAATTCCGCATTCTGAACAGTACGCTCGGCAGTTTGCTGAGCCAGCGGATAAGAACTTGTCAGCACATAGGCAGCTTTCTCATTTTTCGGATTGGATCGCAATCTGTCAATCGACTCCTGACAGGCTTTGAAATAATCGCCCTGTTTGTAAGCTTTATTACCCGAAGAGCAACTGCTCACTATCAGAACGACAACTAAGGAAAACAATAGATGGTAAACTTTTTTCATGCACTATAAAATTAGATTATACACTTGAGAATTATCTTTGTTTTATTTTAGATATTGAACACTATAAATTTATATCAATATGTTTTCGCAATTGCTTTCAGAGGATAAGTATCGGCCACTGGTACTCGTAACCTGCCTACTGCAGGCAAGCCTCTAACTAAATCCTCGTAACTAGTTACATTCTTTCAGGAACTTCGATGCCCAATAATTTCATTCCAGTTTTGATGATCGTAGCCGTAGATTCCGACAATACCAGTCTGAATTGTTTCAAGGCTTCGTTTTCTTCTTTCAAAATTGTAAAATCATGATAGAACTGATTGTATTCTTTCACCAGATCGTAGATATAGTTAGCAATCAACGCAGGACTAAATTCCTCTCCCGATTGACGAACAACCGCCGGGAACTCGGTGAGCAATTGAATAAGGTAACTTTCTTTTTCCGACACGCTCAGGTTGGTATCTTTAAGCGAAGTAAAGTCGATACCCTGGTCTGCCGCTTTGCGCAACACCGACTTGATACGAGCGTGCGTGTATTGAATAAACGGTCCTGTATTTCCATTGAAATCAATCGATTCCTTTGGATTAAAGGTCATATTTTTACGTGGATCCACCTTCAGAATAAAGTATTTCAACGACCCAAGTCCCACCATGCGGGCAATTGTCTCAATTTCTTCCGGTGTGCAATTATCCAGTTTACCCAATTCTTGTGATGTTTCACGAGCTGTGTCTATCATTTCTTCCATCAAATCGTCAGCATCCACTACAGTACCTTCGCGGCTCTTCATTTTGCCTTCAGGAAGTTCCACCATACCGTACGAAAAGTGCACCAAGCTCTTTCCCCATTCAAAGCCAAGTTTGTCGAGCAAAAGTGCCAGTACCTGAAAGTGATAGTTCTGTTCGTTGCCAACCACATACACCATTTTATTGATGGGGTAGTCATTGTAACGAAGTTTGGCTGTACCAATATCTTGAGTCATATACACCGAAGTGCCATCCGAGCGAAGCAATAATTTCTCATCCAATCCATCACCTGTAAGGTCGGCCCACACTGAACCATCTTCGCGACGATAGAAAGCTTTGTTAGCTTCTCCCCTTTCCACTTCAGATTTTCCTTCGAGATATGTTTCCGATTCGTAGTAAATTTTATCAAAATCAACGCCCAATTGTTTGTATGTTTTGTCGAAACCGGCATACACCCATCCGTTCATAGTTTCCCACAACTGGCGCACTTCAGCATCATTGTTCTCCCATGCAAGAAGCATTTTCTGAGCTTCAAGAATTAGCGGAGCCGATTTTTTCGCATCGTCCTCACTCATTCCGGTGTCCATCAATTCCTTGATTTCAGCTTTGAAAGCTTTATCGAAAACCACATAGTATTTACCCACTAGATGATCGCCTTTCAAACCGGTACTTTCGGGAGTTTCGCCATTGCCAAACAGTTTCCACGCCAGCATCGACTTACAGATATGAATACCACGGTCGTTTACAATATTGGTTTTCACTACTTTCCAACCATTCGCTTTTTGAATTTCAGCAATACTGAATCCGAGTAAATTATTGCGGATATGACCAAGGTGAAGCGGTTTATTGGTATTGGGCGATGAATATTCAATCATCATCAATTGAGAATCATCGGTTACAGGTGTGATACCGAATTGAGCATCGCCATGAATTTGAACCAATGTTTCGAGCCAGTAGTTTTGACTAATGCTCAGGTTCAGGAAGCCTTTTATAACGTTGAATGCAGAAACAACAGGATTGTTTTTTTGCAAATACTCGCCAATCTCTTGTCCGGTTTGTTCGGGCGATTTGCGTGCAGCTTTTACAAATGGAAAAATGACAACGGTAAGTTCGCCTTCAAATTCTCGCTTTGTCTTTTGTAATTGTATTTGATTTGCCTCAATTTTCAAACCATAAAGTGTCTCTACAGCCTGGGCTACTACGGTTCCAATAGTTGTTTCTAAATTCATTTTTAGTTCATTATTTTGTTCGAAGTGCAAAGATACAAAAATATGTGATATGTGCTGATAACAAAAAACGCCCATTTCTCGATGTGAGAAACGGGCATTTTTATAAAATATAGAATCAGATCAGAAAAATTTCCAACCCAGTGAAATAACAAAAGTATTGGCTGGTATTTTATCGATGGTAAGATCATTCAATTTTGTATGATACATATCGCCAATCAAGTTGTAACGAGCATCCAGGGTGAACATAAGAACATCAACTCCAACACCGGCTTCCAGTCCAAGTTGAGCAGCTTTGATATCGCTTTTTAATTGATCAGCTGTTACTGAACCACCCGCTGTAATCACATTATAATCAAGTGAAGAACCTGCATTGAAACGCAGTTTTGGTCCTGCAAATACGCGTAGGTTCATCAGTTTTAAATCTACCAATTTATAACCAAGAAGCAATGGAACATCGAGAGTGCTCACAGTTACATTTTTATTAAAAGTTGTTGCGACATTGCTATTCACTGTCTCAAGAAATGATATTTGATCCGTTTTCTTTCCCATTGCGTATAAAAACTCGGGTTGGAAATACATTTTACTGAAACCAAAGCGAGCAAAAACGCCGGCATGAAATCCGTTGGATAATTCAGAATTAACATTATTCAAATTATAATCACCGGATGTAACTGAACTCAAATTCTTAGTTCCGATTGAAGAGGTATAACCTGCTTTGATACCGAAATTAAACTGAGCATAAGTAATCGAAACAGACAGCAAAAGTGCTGCGACTAATAAAAACTTTTTCATACAGATATTTTTAAATTGTTTATATAAATAAATAGTGCTTTCTGAATTAACGGTAGATTGAACGCTAAAGTATAAATTGCAAATTAAAAAAACACCCACATAGGGTTGTGTATATTTATTTTGGTACTATTGAATATTAAATCCGCCTTTTCAGGCAGTTGAACTTTGTATTCTTTTTTTGCCGTATTCGTCAGCTTACGATTGCGCAACCAAAGATTATACTCTTTCAATTGAGCATAACTTATCCCATTTTGTTTGGCCCAGGTCGTCCAGTTACCTACACTGTCTTTTACAGTTACATCTTTGGTACGTACAGTCTGATAAAAATCATCTCGAGAAAATTGGTATCCAAACGATTTAGGATTTTCCATAAATTGTTTTATCGCTATTAATCGAAAAATATATCTACCTGTTTCGGGATTTAAATACAAATCAACAACTTCATCAGTCTGTTGTTGATCTTGCTCTTCGCCAACACGCCCCATGCCGGCATTGTACGAAGCAGCTACCGTTGCCCAGTCTTTGAACTTATTGTATGCACTTTTAAAATATTTACACGCAGCAACGGTCGATTTTTCGATATGATAACGTTCATCCACTTCGTCATTCACCTCCAACCCCAATTGTTCTGCTGTTTTAGGCATCAATTGCCAAAGACCTGCCGCTCCGGCTCCCGACTGAACCCGAGGATCCAAATTACTTTCAATCACTGCCAGGTATTTGAAATCGTCTGGCACTCCATATTGCTTCAAAATGGGTTCAATGATGGGGAAAAATTTATTGGCTCGTTTTATTTGTAAGGTGGTAACCGAATGGTTATATGCAATTACAATTTGCTCACGGTCGTACCGTTCGCGTAGGTCATTTCTTTCCAGCGGAATGGTTTGTCCTGCAAATGTAACTTTTGAGGGAATAGGAAGTGAAGTGGTTGGATTTATGGAGCATGCTGAGCTGGCAACAGCCAGCCACATTAATAAACCAAGAGCGATTTTGTTTGACATTTCTTGTTATTTAGGCGTTTCAATCCACAAAGATAGTCGATAAGTTCAAAATTGTCCGTCGAAAAACTAAAAATCGTAAACTTATCGCCTCGTTCATAACTGCTAAAATTATATTTTTCTATCTTTGTACATCTTTAAGAGGCAAGTGCTAATTCCCAATCAACCATTTACGAATTAACCAATCATACATAAACCAACATGAAAAGAGCCATTTTCCCCGGAACATTCGATCCATTTACCATAGGTCATTACAGCATTGTATTGCGAGGACTATCCATTTTCGATGAAATAGTGATTGGCATTGGTCACAATCAATCAAAAAAAACGCTTTTCACAATAGAGAAACGTCTGGATATTATCCACCAGGCTTTTGCAAATGAGCCGCGCGTAAAAGTGGAGGTTTACAACAGTCTAACTGTGGATTTTGCACTGTCGGTGGAAGCAAACTTTGTACTACGTGGGTTACGAACGGTAAGCGATTTTGAGTACGAGCGAAACATAGCCGACGCCAATCGTAAACTTACAGGGATAGAAACTGTTATTCTTTTTACCGAAACGGAATACTCATTTATATCGTCAACTGTCACACGCGATTTGATTTCGTTTGGCAAAGACATTACTGCGTTTCTGCCGCCAAATGTAAAGCTTTAATTCCATCATTTTCATCACTGCTTATCAAATTATTATATATGAAAAAAGTATTCTCATTTATCCTATTCCTTGTTTGCTTTTCAACAACACTTCCAGCCACAACGGCTGCCGAACAGCGCAGCTTTCGGATTAGCAAAAATTTAAGCATCTTTAATTCGGTATTTCGCGAACTGGACATGTTTTACGTGGATACACTCAACTACGACAAAGTAATGAAAACCACGCTAGATCAAATGCTTGCCAAACTCGATCCGTACACCGTATACATGCCCGAAGAGGAAACCGACGATTTGAAGTTTATGACCACAGGCGAATACGCAGGTATTGGCGCCATGATAATGAAAAAGGACAAGGAAATTCTTATTTCTGAACCTTATGAAGGCATGCCTGCACAACGAAATGATTTACGTGCCGGCGATGTGATTATCGAAGTAGATGGACAAAAAGTAGAAGGATTGACGGTGAGTGAAGTGAGCGCCAAATTAAAAGGCACACCAAACACGCTTATCAAATTAAAATTAAAACGACTGGGCGAAAAGAAATTCGTTGAGAAACAATTTCTGAGAGAGAAAATCCAAGTCAACCCTGTTGGATACTCTGCTAAAGTGGCCGACAAAGTAGGGTATGTACTTTTGAATGAATTTACGGACAGAGCTGCTATTGAATTGAAAAGTTCGGTGGCTGACTTGATAAAGCAACATAAAATTGAATCGCTGGTGCTGGATATCCGCAACAATGGAGGTGGGTTGATTGATGAAGCGGTAAAAATAGTAGGTTATTTTGTCCCAAAAGGCACGGATGTGGTAACTACAAAGGGTAAAAATAGTGAAGCAGAAAGAACCTATAAAACACCATCGGAGCCCATCTTCCCCGAATTACGACTGATAGTGCTTACCAATCGTTCTTCAGCATCTGCGTCCGAAATTTTATCCGGCTCCATTCAGGATTTGGATCGTGGCGTTATTGTTGGCGAACGTACATTTGGCAAAGGGCTGGTTCAAAATATCCGACCTGTAGGTTTTGGAGGACATTTAAAAGTGACCACTGCCAAATATTATATTCCCAGCGGACGTTGTATTCAGGCTCTGGACTATAGTCACAGAAACGAAGATGGTAGCGTGGGGCGCGTACCGGATAGTCTGACTACCGAATTCAAAACCCGCAACGGGCGCAAAGTGCGCGATGGTGGTGGCATTGTTCCTGATTCCCTGACAAAAGATGATCGGAAATTAAATATTGCGTACTATATTTTTGCACAAAACCTTTATTTCGACTTTGCAACATTGTATGTTCAACAACATCCAACTATCGCTTCGCCGGCAGATTTTACGTTGTCTGATAAAGATTTCAAAGCATTCTCGGACTATTTGGTAGAAAAGAAATTTGCGTATACCACTCAAACCGAGAAGTATTACAACGAATTGGTTGAAACTGCCAAAATTGAAGGCATGGACACCATAGCAAAAGTGGAATTTGCAGCATTAAAAGCTAAACTGGTTCCTGACATTACTAAAAGTATTGCCGAAAACAAGTCGGATATCAGCGAGTTACTAAGTCTCGAAATTATCAAACGCTATTATTTCCAAAAAGGAGAAATTCAATATTCATTGCGTACGGACAAAGATTTGAAAGTTGCCATTGAGCTTCTTAAGCCAAACGGTGCATATTTAAGAAAACTAAAACCCTAAAAAGTGTTAGGTTGAAAATCACAGCAAACTAACGATTTTCAATTATCTACCAATTTTTACTTCTAATCACAAGGCTTTTGATTGAATTTGTAATAAATTTCAATCAAAAGCCTTTTTTAATGCAATTTTTATTCCTATTTTTGCGACAGAAAATGTGAAAATAATCACATCAAACGTAATCTGATACTCATCATTCTTATAGTTATGAATTGTGCATTAAACAGTATGCATTAATTACATTTACCATGAAAAAAAACACAGTAGGAAAAAAAATCAGCATTTTATGTGCCGACAAAAACATCTCCCTTGAAGAATTAGCAGAAGGTTCGGGATTAACTGTAGCTCAAATTGAATTGATTCAAAACAGCGAAAACATACCTTCACTTTCTCCATTAATCAAAATTGCGCGTGCACTGGGCGTTCGTTTGGGAACCTTTCTGGACGACAGCAATGAACTTGGCCCTGTAGTGCACCGTCAGGCTGAAACGCTCCAACCGGCTACTTTCTCCAGTCAACTTTCAACCAGCAATTCCCATCTCGATTTTTTTTCGTTGGCGGGTAGCAAAGCCGGTCGGCACATGGAACCATTCCTTATTGACATACAACCATCAACAGTCAACGAACCTATACTTTCGTCGCACGAAGGCGAGGAATTTATTTTTGTGATTCAAGGTGCTGTAAAAATTCAATATGGCAAAGAAACCTATGAACTTCAAAAAGGCGACAGCATATACTACGATTCGATAGTTGACCACCTTGTTAGTGCATCCACCAACCAACCTGCACAAATTGTAGCCGTTGTTTATACTCCAATGTAATAAAATATGGAATTATCAAACAACACTTTAGGCGACTGGCTTGAGCATTGGGCTACAGCAACTCCCGAACACGAATGTATCGTTTATTCCGATCGTAACTTACGATTCACCTGGTCTGTTTTTAATGACCGCGTGGATAATATGGCCAAAGGACTTCTGTCGATTGGCGTTACCAAAGGTGCGCACGTGGGTATTTGGGCGCAAAACGTACCGGATTGGCTGACATTTTTATATGCCTGTGCCAAAATTGGGGCAGTGGCGGTAACCGTAAATACCAACTACAAAGAGCATGAACTTGCATTTATCATCGAAAACTCTGATATGCATACGCTTTGTATTACGGATGGAGTTTCGGGCAGCGACTATGTTTCGATGGTATATTCGCTGTTCCCCGATTTGAAAACAACACAACGTGGACAATTAAAAAGCAATCGATTTCCTCAACTGAAGAATGTGGTGTATATCGGACAGGAAAAGCACCGTGGAATGTACAATACACCGGAGCTATTGCTGTTAGGTAGCAATCAGAACGATGAGGAATTTCTGAACATCAAACAATCTGTCGATTGTCAGGATGTGGTAAACATGCAATATACCTCTGGCACAACGGGATTCCCTAAGGGTGTAATGCTCTCGCACCACAACATTGCCAATAATGGTTACCTCACGGGCGAACACATGAAGTTTACACAGGCCGACAAACTCTGCATTTGTGTACCTATGTTTCACTGTTTTGGAGTAGTGCTGGCAGCAATGAACTGCTTAACCCACGGTTGTACACATGTAATGGTGGAACGGTTTGATCCGCTTATCACGCTTGCTTCCATTCACAAAGAGCGTTGCACGGCTGTTTACGGCGTACCCACTATGTTTATAGCAGAGCTTAATCACCCCATGTTCGACATGTTCGACATGAGCTCACTACGAACCGGAATTATGGCCGGTGCATTATGCCCTATCGAATTAATGCGCAGCGTGTGCGACAGAATGTTTATGACCATCACCAGCGTATATGGCCTTACCGAAACGTCCCCTGGAATGACACAAACCCGTTTCGATGACTCGTTCGAAGTCCGTTGCACCACCGTTGGCAGTAATTATGAATTTACCGAAGTGGCAGTCATCGATCCGGTAACCGGTGCGATATGCCCCGATGGCGTGCAGGGCGAAATGTGCTGTCGTGGGTACAATGTAATGAAAGGTTACTATAAAAATCCGCAAGCCACCGCCGAGGTCATCGACAAAAATGGCTTCCTTCACTCGGGCGATTTGGGTGTAAAAGATCCGGATGGTAACTTCCGCATCACCGGGCGTATAAAAGATATGATTATCCGTGGTGGAGAGAACATCTCACCGCGCGAAATTGAAGAATTTCTTTATAAAATGCCGGGAATCAAAGATGTTCAGATAGTGGCAATGGCTTCGCCGCGCTATGGTGAAGATGTGGCTGCATTTGTAATTCCTCATGCTAACACTGACATCACATCGGAGGATGTACGCGACTATTGCAAAGATAAAATAGCGCGCTATAAAATACCGCGTTATGTATTTTCCGTGAACGATTATCCACTTACCGGCAGTGGCAAAATACAAAAATTTAAGTTGCGCGAGATGGCCATCGAACTGTGTAAAGCGCAGGGAATTGAAATCGTATAATTACCGATTAAACAGAAACTCCCCAAATAGCAAATGCTATTCGGGGAGTTTCTGTTTATATTCTAAGTATCTTAATCCTGTATAATTTCGGCAAAGTCAGCAATATGCTCATCCACATAGGCGGCAATCAGACTGGTTTGACGTTCTTCCATTTCGAAATACATCTCCTCCAAATCGTCGAAAACTTCAAAATCGACATACATGGCATTGAACTCTTCTTCAGTCGTTTCGCGTTCCAATTCCGTCTTGTTTGGGTCGTAAATTTCTTTGGCTTTATATACCAGTTTCGACAATTCAACAGCACCAAATTGCTTAATCGCTTTCGCAAAAGGGTTAGAGAAAATATATCCACCGTAGCCATTTTGAATCAGTTGCACGAATCCTCCATCACGCATTTCGTCCTGAAAAAAACGGTGTGCCAACAGCGTATGTTGACTTCCGTTAAGCAGTGGCATATTTTCGGCAGTCAGATTCCCTCCAATTGCTTCCAGATAAGCATCGGTAAACACTTGAAGAAATTCATCCATTCCTTTTTTAGCGGCAGTTGCCAATTGACTGTCTTTAATTTGAATCATTTTTATTGATATAAACGAGTTGTTAGTAAGCGATTTTTAATGAGCTTGTAAAAGTAGTTGATTTTAGGTGATTAGACAATTCTATTTCAATTGTTTTTTGTTTATAAAATGATCCACTTCAAAAAAGGGCCACTATTTCAAAAACAAGTACGCTTCAATATTATTCAACGACACACTATCCTGACGTATAAAATTCCCGTTCATACTAAGAATCACGAGTTTATAATTTACACCTTCAATAGTCATATCCTTGGTGTCAAGGGTTCTTTCATCATTCCCCTGATGAAACATATTGAATTTAGTTGCAAGAGATATGGTAATTGTTGGATTTTTAGCTCCATTCTGATAAACAAACAAAATTTTATTCTTTAGAACAACTTTCAAATCAGCAGTAGAACAGAGTGTATCCTTACCTTTAGCATAGCCATTTAACTCTATAAACTTTTTATAAGATTCAATGCTTATAATCAGATCTTTACGATTCGTATAGGCATTGAAATATGTATGTTCTTGTTCTTCATCTTTCAAGCCCAGTTTATCAATAACATCAAATGCATCCCATTTTTGTATCGACTGCTTAAAATAAGGTTCAAAACAGCTGTATCCATAATTCCTAAAAGTATATTTTATGTCTTCGGACAATCGTTTTGAAGTAACCGTATCAACAACAATCCTAAAGTTCGAATTATCAACTATCTTTCCATCTTTCAATAATTTAGCATCATTCAACAACTGCCCTATTTCCTTTTCCATACTATTTTTAGTAATGCTGAACACACTCCAGGGTCCAACTGAAACAATCAAGGCCACCGTGGCAAACGAAATAACTATCCATTTCAAATGCTTTGATTTTGTGACAAACAGATAAATACTAATACCATAAAACCATAGATTGAGAATCAGTACCAGACATCGATTTACCGTCAATCCATAATCGCCCAGCCGACGGAAGATACCAATAGACATTAGCACCAAAAGCGGCATCAATACTACCGGAAAGTACTTGGACAGGATATTTACAAACTTATTATCGTTTTGCAATCGCAACGGATAGAGAATAAACATGCACAGAAATCCACCCAATCCGAGGATAGAAACAAGCGTTGAAACCCAACCGTTGGGCAGCTCCCATTTGATAATAATTTGCACTAAATAAACGTACAAAATCAGTGTATAAAGCGCCAAAATGGGTAGAAAAATATACAACCCTAGTATTTTAAAGAACTTGTCGAACGTATTGTCTTGTTTGCACATTTCAGCCTTTTCAGGCACATTGGACAAGAAGTAAACCGGTGCGAAAAGGACATAACACAGCACGCTCAGATTTTGATACACCTTGTTACTAATATCGATTTTGAATAATACTTCGAGCGAATAAATAGCCAGACTTAATCCGGCAAAAAGAACGCTGGCAAAAAGAACGGTAATAATTATCTGTGTGACAACTATTTTCGTAAAGCTCCAAAACGGAATATCTGTTTCTTTTCTCAAAAACGAAACTACAAAACTAAAGAGTACAAACACAAGGCCCAAAATAAAAACCTGATATTGATCTATCGGCAAATCGAGGTTCAGCAGACTAAAACAATAATAGCCCATTAGCAGCACAGGAATTACCATGAGAAGTAGCCCTTGTATCTTGTTGGTGTTATTTTCCAGCAAAAATGATACGGGAATATAAAATAAAGACGTCAATATAAAAAATGTCAGCGTTGAATCTTCTAATTTGTGTTCGGGATAATTTATCCTTACCAAAAAGAATAATGCAGTTCCCATTAAAAAAATCAATACTAAATAAAATCGCTGCAAGACCAATAACAATTTCGTTGTCAGTTCCTGAATGGATAGTTTTCTCATACTAAAACATGTTTTTATTATTCGTTTATTTTACGTCCAAAATCAACACTGTTTTTGCCGGAATTGTAATCGGGCTTAACAAAGAATAACTCTTGTTTGTTGTAATTTCAACGCCCTGTGTTTTCGCCGAGAGCATTTCGGCAAACCTATCTACCTTCAACTCACTGGCAGTTAAATTATTATTCGCAACTACCATAATCGTTTTGCTGCCATTATACCTGAAAGTCACATATAAGCCATTTTCGGGAATGAATTGTTTCATTTTCCCACTTTGCAATACCGGATTATTTTTTCGGTAATTCAACAGTACTTTGAGGTAATCGAATACTTCATTTTCTGAAACTGACCGTTCTTCCGAAGTAAATGCATTTCGTTTATCAGCCGCCCATCCTCCCGGAAAATCGAAGCGATGCCCCTGATAATCACCCCGAATTCCATCGAGCATTATCTCCGTACCATAATAAATTTGAGGATAGCCGCGGGCTGTAATCAACATGGCTAAGGCCATTTTATATTTTTGCACATCTCGATTAACAGCCGTAGAAAAACGATCGATGTCGTGATTATCCAAAAAGTTCATGACCATATTCGGATTGGCATACACAAAATCCTGCGCGTAATGAGCATAGAATCGAGACATACCACCATCCCAGCTATCCTGCTCATTAAACGCTGTACCAAACACATCTTTCAGACAAAAATCCATCACACTCGTTAAGCGGGAATCAAAGCCATCTTTATTATTGTTCCCCGACTGAAAATAGGCTATCTCAGCTGGCGTTTTCACCCAGCACTCCCCTACTACATTCATGTTTGGATATTCACTCCGGATAGCCTGAATGAATCGTGCAGCTGTTTTCAAATCGTTGTAAGGATAGGTATCCACCCGCATACCATCAATATTGGCAGTTTCAATCCAAAAGGTGTAAACTTGTCGTAAATAATCAAAAAGCAATGGGTTTTGCAAATTTAAGTCGGGCATATTGGGAGCAAACCAACCATTCGTCAAGCGTTGTTTATCAACCTCCGAAGCATGCGGATCAGTCCACGCGGCAATCCGATAATTAGACGAAGTGTAAGTTGCCCAGGTATTGAACCAGTCTTTTGCAGGCACATCCTTCATCCACCAATGCGAACCGCCGCAATGGTTGGGAACTACATCGATAATCATTTTCAAACCGTTGGCATGGCAAGTTTCAGTAAGACGGGCGTAATCCTCATTTTTTCCAAAACGCGGATCAATTTTGTAATAATCCGAGCAAGCGTAATGATGATATGAATAATTGGTATCATTATTATCAAAAAGCGGAGTCGTCCACAAAGCAGTGGCACCCAGGTCGGCAATGTAAGGAATCTTAGATATGATTCCGTCAATATCGCCACCATGCCGCGCTCCAGCCACCTCACGATGAACACCCTGATGATAACTGGGAACCGAATCATTGGCCGGATTTCCATTTGCAAAACGGTCGGGCATAAGTAAATAAATAGCATCGGCCTCGGTAAAACTTTTTCTCAATGCAGACCCCTCACCCCTTTGCTTCAATTCATAGGAAATGAATTGCTTTTTATTTCCTTTTTTCAATACAATATTGAATTTTCCGGGAAGTGTTTCTTTCGCCACATTCAAATATAGAAACACATAATTGTGATTATCGGTCAATTCTTTATGTGAAATAGTAACACCTCCGTAATCCACGGAAACATCGGCAGAAGCAATATCGGCACCATACAACATTATTTGAAATTCGGATTGTTGCATATTCGTCCACCAATAAGTTGGTTCGACACGTTGCACCCATGCAGCCGGTTTTGCTTGTAGTTGAACGGCACAAACTGTAACGATAATGAGTAGAAATATCTTTTTCATTTTTTATAGCAATTAAAAGTTATCAAATGATTATTTTCTCCTGACTTTCGGCTTTTATGTGAACGCGTTTATTATTCACCAATAAGTCAATGCCACTACCTTTAATATTCTGTATAAGAATTTGCTTCTTTTCAACCTTAACATTCAATTGATTCTCACGAAACACAATATTAAACGCAAATGCATTCCATTTTTCGGGAATCTGTGGGTTTAACTGCAGCATATCATCTTTTACCCGCATTCCTCCAAATCCTTTTACAATGCTGAGCCATGTGCCGGCCATACTCGTAATATGCAATCCATCAGCCACTTCATTATTATAATCGTCCAAATCGATACGTGCTGTACGTAGATACAACTCATAAGCTTTTTGTTTATTGCCTATTTTACTTGCCACAATGGAATGTATTCCGGGCGAAAGCGAAGACTCGTGAACAGTCAGCGGTTCGTAAAATTCAAAATTTTTCCGTATTGTTTCTGTCTCAAAATCATTTTCGAAGAAATACAAACCATGCACTACATCGGCTTGCTTTATAACTGATGAACGAAGAATTCTATCCCATGTCCAATGCTGATTGACTGGTAACTGTGCATCCGGAATTTCAGCTGCCGGCATGAGAGTTTTGTCAAAGAAACCATCTTGTTGTACAAAAACACCTAAAGCCTTATTCTCGGGCAAATACATATTTTCAATAATATCCTTCCATTGAAAAAGCTCATCGTTATGCAAGTGTATTTCCTGCGTCAGATCTTCGAATACCCTGAAATTGTTCTTCTTTACTTTTTCAATACAATCAATGGTATACTGAAGACACCACACTGCAATATAGTTGGTGAACCAGTTATTATTCACATTATTTTCGTACATATTAGGACCTGTAACGCCTAAAATGACATATTTCTGTTTTTCGGAAGATATATTTACCCGCTGACACCAAAAACGGGATATAGCAATCAACACTTTTAGTCCATACTCAGCCAAATAATTCTCGTCACCAGTATAGCTAACATAATCATTAATAGCATAAGCAATTATACCATTTCGATGTACCTCCTCAAAAGTCAACTCCCAATCATTAAAACTTTCTACACCATTGAAAGTAGCAATCGGGAACAGAGCCGCACCATTTGTAAATCCAAGTTTTTCGGCATTCTGAATGGCTTTAGGCAAATGTCGGTAACGATACAGCAGCAGATTCTTAGAAACACTTTGAACGGATGTACACAAATAAAACGGGATACACATTGCCTCCGTATCCCAACGGGTGGCACCTGCATATTTTTCACCGGTAAAACCTTTAGGACTAATGTTTAAGCGGGCATCATTCCCATCGTATGTTTGATTCAGTTGAAAAATAGCAAATCGGATGGCCTGTTGCGATTCAACGTCACCTTCAATAATAATATCGGAATGCAACCATTTCTGGGCCCAAACGGCTGCGTGTTCTTCGAATAACTTATTCCACCCTTTCCCTTTTGCCTTACGGGCAAGTGTTCTGGCTCTGTCGGTAAGTTCTTCGTAAGGGTGATTCAGCGAACTCAAAACCGCTACATATTTATTTATGCAAACGGTATCACCCACCCGAACATCGGTACCAATACTGTAGCCCGCTGCTTTTTCTTTCTCGATCTTTGTGGGAATAGTATTGAGTAATTCATTGTTTTTGTAAAAAACAAAAGTCTGAGCGCAACAAACGTGAAAATCGATGCGACGGGTTTGTGCCCATAAATGCGATACATCCTGATCGGTTTTAATTTGCAGCACATTCCAGAATGGTTCATTATAATTCGTAAGGTGGTTTCGTACATCAGCATCTATCAGTGGCATAAATGAAATGCGCCCTTCGTAGTTAATTGATTTTACCGAATAACTTATAGCACCCACCTCCGATTCAGCCATGCTTAAAAATCGTTTCACCGAAACCTGAATTTTATGTCCTTTTTGCGAGATCGCTTCAAAAGTTCTTTCCAGATAACCTTCGTGCATATTCAACACCCGCTTGAAATTCTGAACGTCCCATGTACTTACATCCAGTTGGTCATCATTCAATCGAACAGCAATACCTGTCCAATTGGGAGCATTTATTATTTTATCGTTAGCCTCGGAATATCCGTTTTTCCAATTGCCCCGCTCTGCTCTCTCGGGATAATAAATACCGGCAATATACGAACCCAACATGGTTTCACCCGAATAAAACTCTTCGAAATTGGCACGCTGACCCATATGTCCATTACCAAGACTAAAAATACTCTCGGAAGCCAATTGTCGGTCAGAATGAAATCCCTCTTCGACAATAGACCAGGGGTCGGTTTGTAAATATTTATTCATATGATTAAGAATTTCAAGATGTGATTTATCAAAAGGAAAGCATTATTTATTTACTTTATTAAATGGATCATCACTATCGGTTACCCAAAGTGTAAGTATTCCGGCTAAAATCATTGAGCAACCTCCAAATACAATAGTATATATTGAATTTCCATCGAAAAGGTGTTTCGTAATACTTCCAAGAATTGTAGCTGCTAATATTTGCGGCAAAACTATGAAAAAATTGAAAATCCCCATATAAATCCCCATTTTGCGAGCCGGCAAAGCACTTGTCAACATAGCGTATGGCATAGAAAGTATACTTGCCCACGCTACTCCAACTCCAAACATACTAATGATGAGATAATCGGGATTTTTGAAAAAATAGATAGATATCAATCCCAAACCACCCAGCATCAACGCAAGCAAATGGGTTGCTTTACGTGAAATCCGACGAGCCAAAACAGGTAAAAGAAAGGCTACTGCTGCTGCAAAAAAACTATAGGCTCCAAACAAAACACCCACCCAGTTAGCACCCGTATTGTATGCTTCCGACATTTTATCAATCGCTCCAAAATGATAAGCAGTAACCGACGGAGTGGTATAGATCCACATAGAAAACAATGCTAACCAGGTAAAAAACTGAACGACTGCCAATTGAATCATTGTTTTAGGCATATTCATTAAGTCTGTCATCACTTCCACTAAATCATTGTCCTTTTCTCGTCTTCGCATTTCACCTACCAGCAGAAACAGAAGTGCAATAAGAAGTAAAATTCCACTTAAAATATACAGTTGTTTATCTAGCGAGAAAGAGAATATAGACAATAAACTAATAATACCCAAAATAACAAATACGATTCCGGCAATAGAAAAACGACTGGAAGGCAGTTGCAATAGTAAGTCCTTATTTACGGTTTCATTCTTATCATATATTTCAAATTCAAGCAATTCGTTTGGCGAATATTCCTTAGTACTCAACACAGTAACAAGTATCGTCAAAATAAATACACATCCACCTAAATAAAAAGACCATTTTACCGTATCCGGAATCAGAGCGTCGCCCACAGGTACATTCGAAATACCAATCCAATTAGCGAGTATATAGGGCAATACAGAACCTGCAACAGCACCAATACCAATAAAAAAGCTCTGCATCGAAAATCCCAAAGTGCGTTGCTCGGATGGAAGCATATCACCTACAAATGCCCTGAATGGCTCCATTGAAACATTGATGGAAGCATCCATAATCCACAACATGCCGGCAGCCATCCATAAAGCTGATGAATTTGGCATAACAAACAGCGCCAAAGAAGCTAAAATGGCACCCATCAGAAAAAATGGCTTCCTCCGCCCAAAACGATTCCAGGTTTTATCACTCCAATGTCCGATAATTGGTTGAACAATCAAACCTGTAACAGGAGCTGCAATCCACAATAATGGAATTTTATCGACATCAGCACCTAAAGTTTCGAAAATGCGACTTGTATTAGCATTTTGTAATGCAAATCCAAACTGAATTCCTAAAAATCCGAAACTCATATTCCAGATTTGAGTAAATGATAATTTTGGTTTCATCGATGGTTGTGTTTTACTGATAAAAAAAAAACTATTTAGTTGTCCCTCTGATAATTAGATTCGTTTTTACGATTTTATTTGTATATTGTCCGTGAGTAATCCCATTAATTTTATCGAGAAGTAGTGTAGCCGCATTTTTTCCCATTTCATAGCCATGTTGCTCAACCGTACTTAATAATGGATCGCAGGCCTTTGCCAGTTCGCCATCCGAGAAACCGAAAATAGCTATATCATCAGGCACGCGCAACTTCGCCAGTTTTACGGCATACAAAATTCCGGCAGCACAATGGTCATTAATCGCAAAAAAACCATCGGGTCTGTCCGGTCTGTCTAAAATTTCGGGAGTAATAATAATGGCCTCCTCACGCGTATCGCACACCCGAATCAAGGATTCATCAACCGGTAGTCGATATTTTCGGAGTGCATCGAGGTATCCGTTTTTTCTGTTTTTAGATATTTCCAAATGAAAAGGGGAACTATAAAACGCTATGCGCTTGCAACCGGTTTGAATTAAATACTCAACAGCTGCAAAAGCACCTGCGTAATCATCTACCACCACACGGTCGGTAATAATACCGATACAGATTCGATCAAAAAATACGAGTGGAATATCACTTTCTATGATTTCCTGAAAATGGTCGTAATTGGTGGTATGTTTACACAAAGACGCTAAAACACCCGAAACCCGGGTAGCGACAAGGGCTTTAGTATTTCTAACTTCTTTTTCATAATTTTCACTTGATTGACATAAAATAACATTAAAATCACCCTGGTTGGCTATTTCCTCAATACCTGAAAGAACGGATGAAAAAAAGTAGTTATTTATTTCGGGAACGATTACACCAATTGTATTATTCTTACTCGTACGTAAACTCAAAGCCAGTGTGTTAGGCTTATAATTAAAATCTTTGGCATATTTATTTACGGCATCTTTTGTCGACTGGCTTATATCGGGATGATTCTTAAGCGCACGAGAAACCGTGGAAGGTGAGATATTGAGAGCGCGTCCAATATCCTTGATCGTTATTTGTGGTTTATTCATACGAGTGTGATTTAAGGTCAGAGCAAACAACATCGATATAAAAATCAGGACAAAACCAAAACCATTTAATTATAAGCAACTTAAAAATCAGAACAGCAGTTTTTCTTTCAAAATAAAATCGACATCATTATTGCTAATACAAAAGTATATTAGTTTAGCCGAATAAAAAATTATTTCCGCAAATATTAAAAATATATGTCGCAAACGTTTGCGGAGGTTTTTGTAACTTTAATTATATTTTTAAGATAGTATTTAAGGATTTACCCTCTATTTTTGCCGTATAAAATCACGATCAAATATTCATTTTGAATTAAAATTAGACACCATCTAATCATCGCGAATTACAATAACTATTTGATTTTGATTTTAAATAGACCAATAATAATTATCAACCTTAAAAAACTCAATGCATGAAGTACACAAACTTTAAGCTAAAATTACGGGCATGTTTAGCCATTTTAGTGTTGTTTGTTTTTGCGGCTGCTGTCAATGCGCAACAAACATCCATTTCTGGAATAGTAAAAGATGCAAGTAATGGGGAACCTATCCTCGGAGCTAACATTCTAGAAAAAGGTACATCAAATGGTACAATTACCAATCTTGATGGTCAGTTCACTCTCAAAGTAGCCGCCAATGCTACTTTAATTGTCAGATACATCGGATTCGCAACCTTAGAAGTTCCTGTAGCGGGTCAAAAAAACATTGTAATTCAAATTAAAGAAGATGCAGTGGCATTAGGCGAAGTAGTAGCAATCGGATATGGTGTTGTAAAGAAAAACGACGCAACCGGTTCGGTTACTGCCATTAAACCGGACAAGCTCAACAAAGGTGTAACCACAAGCGCACAAGACATGATTGTGGGTAAAATAGCCGGTGTTAGTGTAATCACAGGTGGAGGTACTCCCGGTAGTGGAGCTACTATTCGTATTCGTGGAGGTTCTTCATTGAGCGCTAGTAATGACCCATTAATCGTTATCGATGGATTAGCCATGGACAACGACGGAATTAAAGGGGTAGCCAATTACCTGAGCACCATTAACCCGAATGATATTGAAACATTTACCGTATTGAAAGATGCGTCCGCAACAGCTATTTATGGTTCTCGTGCTTCGAACGGTGTAATTATCATCAACACAAAAAAAGGGCTAAAAAACTCTAAACCAAGAATTTCTTACGATGGAAACACTTCAGTCGGAATAGCTGGCAAAACGCTAAAAGTATTAAGTGGCGATGAATTTCGCACTTACGCCAATTTACTCTATGCAGATCAACCTGCAGCGATTGCCAAACTTGGAACAGCAAACACAGACTGGCAAAGCCAAATTTTCCAAACTGCCATTAGTCATGACCACAATGTCAGTATAACAGGTGGAATTAAAAACATTCCATACCGTGCATCTGTAGGCTATACAAATCAAGACGGTATTATCAAAACATCAAATTTTGAACGTTATACCGGCGCCATAAGCCTGAGCCCTTCACTATTTGACGATCATTTAAAAATCAATTTAAATGCCAAAGGCATGTTAGTGAAGAATCAATACGCTGACAATGTTGTAGGAGCTGCTGCTGCAATGGATCCAACACAACCTGTTACTTCAACAGATGCTACCTATGCACCATTTGGAGGCTACTGGCAATGGACTCAAACTAGTGCTGATGGCCTGATACCAAATCCACAAGCAACAAAAAATCCGCTCGCAACATTGTTGCAAAAAAGTAATATCGCAAATTCCAGAGATTTAATTGGAAGTGCGGAATTCGACTATAAAGTACATTTCATGCCGGATTTACACCTACACTTAAACTTAGGTATCGATGATGCTTATGGTAAACAAGTATTGAATTTAAGTAAACAGGCTGCAAGTGATTTTCCACATGGCCGTACCGGTTGGGAAAAAGAATCAAAAACCAATTCTTCTTTAAACTATTATATGCAATATGGCAAAGAAGTTGGTATTCACAGATACGATGTAATGGCCGGATATGAGTGGCAACACTTTTATCGCGAAGGGACTTCTGAGTTTGTAGGGTTAGATGGTTACAACCCGGTACCGAGTGTTTTCAAAACTGAAAGCTATTTGGTTTCATTCTTTGGACGTGTAAATTATACTCTTGCAGACAGATACTTATTTACAGCTACTGTACGTAATGACCGTTCTTCGCGCTTTGCTCCTGAAAACCGGAGTGCTATTTTCCCTGCATTCGCTTTTGCGTGGAAAATAAACGAAGAGAGTTTCCTAAAAGATAATAACACGATATCTGATTTGAAATTGCGTTTAGGTTATGGTATTACCGGACAACAAAACTTATCGACAGGAGACTATCCATACTTACCCGTCTATACAACGAATAAGAATGGCGCATTTTATCCTTTCGGAACAACCTACTATAACACTTCAAGACCGGATGCATTCAACTCAAAACTGAAATGGGAAGAAACAACAACATGGAATGCTGGTTTAGATTTCGGATTCTTTAAATCGCGCATTACTGGTTCGGTTGATTATTACTACCGCAACACTAAAGATTTAATAAATGTGGTACAGGTTCCTGCCGGAACAAACTTTAGAAATAGAGTAATCAGCAATGTTGGCACATTGAAAAATACTGGTGTTGAGTTTTCTTTAAATGTAAAAGCTATTTCCACAAAAGATTTAACATGGGAAATTGGTTACAATGCAACCATGAATAGAAATAAAATTACAAAACTAACCCTTGGTAATGTAGAAGGATATTATGTCCCACAAGGAGGTTTGTTTCAAGGATTTGCACAAGCTCACGCAGTTGGATTCCCTGCTAGTTCATTCTATGTATACGAACAAATATACGATGCTAACCATAAACCAATCGAAGGTTTATACGTAGACCGTAATGGAGATCACGTTGTAAATGAAAAAGACAAATATTTCTATCATAATCCTAATGGAGATGTGATGATGGGTCTTTCGTCTAAAATCATTTATAAAAGTTGGGATTTTGGATTCTCACTTAGAGCAAGTATTGGCAACTATATGTACAATGCCGTTGATGCAAGCAACTTAAATGTAGGTTCGGGGGGTGTATATTCTTCTCTTGGCTACTTCTCAAACAAACCTAAATCTGCATTTGAGACTAACTTTAGCGGAGGAAGCAACACCTATCTTTCTGATTACTATGTTCAGAATGCGTCTTTCATTCGTTGCGATAACGTCACAATTGGATATTCATTCAAGGGTGCTAAAAAATCCAGTTTCAGCGGACGTGTTTACACCACATTCCAAAATCCATTTGTATTTACAAAATATAAAGGGTTAGATCCTGAAATTTCCGGAGGTATTGACAATAATATTTACCCTCGCCCAATTGTAACTATGTTGGGAGTAAGCCTTAATTTCTAACACTTAACCAATAAATTTAGCAATATGAACAACATAAATAAAAAATTGTTTTACTTCATCGCCTTGGGTATTATTGCATTTAGTGCAAGCTCATGCCTCGATGATTTGAACGTGACCCCCATAAACCCTCAGGTGACTCAAACATTTGACCAGGAAGCTGTTTTTGCAAAAACATATGCAGCATTCGCATTATCCGGTCAGGAAGGGGCAGCCGGGAACAATGACATTGACATTACCGATGAAGGTCGTTTTTCACTGACCCGTTGCTTATGGAACTGTAGTGAGTTACCCACCGATGAAGCATTATGCGCATGGGGAGATAACGAAGTTGTGGAGTTGAACGCTAATACATGGCCTTCTACCAATTTGGCAACAGAAGGTTTGTACGCCCGTTTGTACTTTATCGTTACCATCAGCAATCACTTCCTGGAACAAACTGCGGGAAAAACCGATGCTGTATCAGTGAAAGAGCGCGCCGAAGTACGTTACCTCAGAGCATTAAGCTACTATTATTTGATGGATTTCTTCGGAAGCGTTCCTTTTACTGAAAAGATATCTGATGAATTTCCACCACAAATAAAAAGAGCTGATTTATTTACCTACATCGAAAAAGAACTCACAGAATGTGAATCTGATATGTACGAACCACGCCAGGCAGACAAACCCTACTATCGTTTGGACAAAGCGGCCAACTGGATGTTAAAAGCAAGATTATATTTGAATGCTGAAGTATACACAGGAACCCAACGCTGGGATGATGCTATAACTTATTCTAACAAAGTAATGACATCAGCTTACAAGTTGAACCCTAGCTACAAACAGTTATTTATGGCTGATAATGCTGGTACTGTCGACGGCTCTACTATTAACACCGCACCACAGGAAATCATTTTCCCTATTGCAGCCGATGGTGTAAAAACTAAAAGCTGGGGAGGAGCTCTTTTCTTGATTGCCTCTACGCATACAAATGGTATGGCAGATTGGGGAAGTACCGAAGGTTGGGGTGGTAACCGCGCCAGAGCAGCTTTGGTGAAAAAATTCTTCCCAAGTGGCGTTGTTCCCGCAGCTGCTGATTTAACAACCTCTGCTGTTGATGACCGTGCCATGATGAATGCTGTTGACAAGACTCTTGACATTACAAAAGTGACCGACTTTACCAAAGGTATATCGGTAGCAAAATACAGCAACAAACGCGCTGATGGTCTTGCTTCAAACGATACTCAATTTCCGGACATGGATATTCCGTTCATGCGTTCAGCCGAAGCTTACTTGACATATGCCGAAGCCAATCTTCGTTCAACTGCAGGTAATACAACGCTTGCATTAAAAGCCGTAAATGACCTTAGAGCAAGAGCACATGCAATTCCACTTACAGGACTTAGCAAAGACCAGGTATTGGATGAATGGGCACGCGAATTCTACTTCGAAGGTCGTCGTAGAACTGATTTAATTCGTTATGGATATTTTGGTGGTGGTACCTACAACTGGGATTGGAAAGGCGGAACTGCTGCCGGAACAAGCTTCCCTGCCAAATTCAATTTGATGCCACTCCCTCCGGGAGATTTAAATGCAAATCCAAATTTGAAACAAAATCCAAATTATTAATTCGGCATTTATATATAACTAATAAAATAGTAACAATATGAAAAAATTAAATATATTATTTATTGTTTTGCTAAGTTTAATTGGATTTTCTTCGTGCGAAGATGCAAAAGATCCTGTAATAAACAGCGGAGCATTGGATGGGAGTTTGACATTCAAACTAAACCAAACCCAATATACAAATTCAACGTATGAACTGACAGATGCTAATTCCACATTGACCATGGACTCACTTACCTGCGTTCAACCCGATTATGGATTTACAGCGGCGGTAACTTACACTGCACAGGTTTGTTTCGATGCAGATTTTGCAGCAGGTAAATTTCAAAGCCTACCAAGCACTGTAAATGGCGAAAAAGTGGCAATCAATGTAAAAGAATTAGACATTGCTATCATTGCACTTTATGGAGGAGCTTTGCCTGATCCAATCGTAAAGAAAGATATATATATCAGATTGGTTGCAAATGTTAGCGGAGCAACTTCTACCCCGCTAGTAACAACTCCAACAGTAAAACCATTATATTCAAACTCAGTTGTAATGAATATCAAGCCTTACGTTTTACCATTATTCCCATATACAGAAATTAGTCCTAGACTATGGTATATTGTTGGATTGGGTGGAAACTGGGATAATTCGGTAGCCGGACTTGGCAGTTCTCTTGTTCCACTTAGTTTATCTACCGGTAAAAAATACAATTTGAATGGAGATGGTGAATTCAAATACACTGGGTACTTTAAAGCATCTGATGGATTCAAACTTCTTCGTAACATTGGCGACTGGGCAAATGACGTTTGGGGTATGACGGGTGCAAACTATGTTCGCAACGGTGGTGGAAATATCACCGTACCAAGCGATGGCTATTACACAATTACATTAAATTCGATTGATAATAAATTATCTATTGAAAAAGCAACTATTACTCCTACCACTTATACTTCAGTTGGCTTAATTGGAGCATTTAACAGCTGGGGAAGCGATGTTGCATTAACAGGGAATGTAGCTACCGGCAAACATATTTGGCATACAACTCACACATTTACTGCCGACTCTCAATGTAAATTGCGCGCTAACGGTGCATGGGATATAAACTGGGGAAGTGCCGGATCTACTGACGGAAATCCACTTTATTCTAAAGTGGGAATTGCAGTTATTGGAGGTAAAAACTTTATTGAAACAACCGGTACTTACACTGTCATATTAAATGATATTGATAATTGCTATTTCTTTATTAAAAAATAAAAAAAAATGCGTACTGCTTCCTTGAACAGGCAGTACGCATTCAAAAGAACTAATTATTCATTATAAAACATATTGAAAATGAAAAAAATAGTATTATTCATATTTTCGGTTGTTATTGGCCTAAGCTTTACCTCGTGTGAAGATCCGTATGCCAATCAGAAGGTGGCAAGCCCTACTGCTTATCCTCAGGAAACACTTCAAGACACAACCGGATTCGCAGCTGCACTTAAAGCCGGCGTTAGCCCGCTAACAATAGCGACTAACAAGTTAACCAGTCCTTTAGCATTGCTAACTTGCTCATCGGTACTAAACAGAGTTGACACGGCTACCAGCGCTGAATACAAAATTCAATTCACCAACCTTGCTACATTTGCTAACTTTATCACCATCCCTATTACTTTCGATGGCAAAGCAGGTTCAGATGTATCGGTTGACTGCAAACAATTCAATGATTCGATCAAAACCTACAACAAGAATGCGGTTCAACGCACTGTTTATGTTCGTTTATTGTCGTACATTGTAAAAGGTGGACTAAAAACAGTTTACACTTCAAAAGTTGCAACATTATTGGTAACACCAAACAATTATGTTTCAACACCTGTAAACGACATTGCTTCACTGCCAATGAATAGTTTTGTAAACATTGATGTACTTGGAAACGATACTGATCCTGAAAAAGATGTATTAACAGTATCGGCTGTAGGAACAGCTGCACATGGTACGGTTACAATAAATACCGATGGAAAAGTAAAGTACACACCAACATCTGGTTACTCGGGTGCTGATAGTTTCAGCTACACAGTAAGCGATGGTAACGGAAATACAGCCACAGCAAATGTGGATGTAACGGTTATGGCTATTATGCCTTACACTGCTACTACTCCGAGACCATATTACATTATCGGTATGGCAAATGGAGCTTGGAGCAATTCAGTTGCAGGACTTGGAGTGTCAATCTACCCAATGAGTGTAATCACCGGTAACAAATACAACACTACGGGTGATGGTGAATTCACATTTACCGGATACTTCTGGGCTTCAAGAGGCTTCAAACTGATTCGTGATTTGGGCAACTGGGATGAACAATGGGGTATTAAAGATGGCGTATATGTACACAATGATGGTGGTTCAAGTGATATTAAAGTAGCCGCAGATGGTTATTACACGATAACACTAAACTCAATTACAAACACCATGACAATGATTCCTGCATTAGTAACTCCAACACAATATACCTCAATGGGCATGATTGGAGAAATGAATGGTTGGGGAGGCGACATTGCCTTAACAGCTGCAGAATCCACAAACAATCACATTTGGTATACTACTTATACTTTTGCCAATGACTTTACACCTCCTGTAGGTAGTGGTGGTATGAAATTCAGAGCAAATGGAGGCTGGGATAACAATTGGGGTGCAGGTACATTCCCTGTTGGATTAGGAACTAATGGTGGAACAAACATACCTCACAAAGCTGGAACATATACAGTATTGTTCAATGATGTTGATGGTAACTTCTACTTTATCAAACAATAACATTTGTCAGTAATTTTTCAAGAAAAGTCTGTTCTTTCATAAGTTCAGGCTTTTCTTTTCTTAAAAACATTTACAAACAAGAAATATTATGAACAAAAAAGCACTTCTCCTGGTCTTGAGTCTGGTTTCATTGAGTATTAGTGCTCAAATTGAACGCATCGAACCTGCCTTTTGGTGGACAGGAATGAAAAATCCTCAACTTCAATTGTTGGTACATGGGGATAGTATTTCTAAAAACCAGATAACTATCAACTACCCTGGCGTTAAATTGCTTAAAGTAAACAAAGTCTCGAATCCTAACTATTTATTTGTCGATTTGCTGATTGATGCCAGACTGGCAAAAGCGGGCAAGTTCAATATCCTTTTCAAACAAAATGGCAAAATAAAAGCTACTTATAGTTATGAGCTAAAATCAAGACGTCAAAACTCGGCACAGCGACAAGGTTTTTCGAGCTCAGATGTCATTTATCTTCTTATGCCCGACCGTTTTGCAAATGGTGACACATCCAATGACAATATAGATTCGCAACCGGAAAAGGCTAACCGCACCATTGATTACGGTCGTCACGGAGGTGACATCAAAGGGATTCAGGATCACTTGGATTATATAAAAGAGCTGGGTGCTACAGCCATTTGGTGCACGCCTGTTCAGGAAAACAATCATACAAAATACACCTACCATGGCTATGCAATAAGCGATTTCTACAAAATAGACTCACGGTTTGGCAGCAATGATGAATATGCCGGATTCGTGACAGCATCGCATCAAAAAGGCCTGAAAGTAATTATGGATATGGTTTCGAACCATGGCGGAATTGGCGCATGGTGGATGAAAGATTTACCTATGAAAGACTGGATTCACGAATGGAAAGAATTCACCTACACCAGCCACAAAGCCTCTACATTAAAAGATATTCACGCATCAAACATTGATAAAAAGCTATTTATCGATGGTTGGTTTGATACCACTATGCCGGATATGAACCAACAAAATCCTTATTTTTGGACATATTATATTCAAAATTCGATTTGGTGGGTGGAATATGCCAATCTGGACGGTATACGAATGGACACTTACCCCTACAACGACCGGGATGCTATGGCTAAATGGGCAAAAGCCATTACCAACGAATATCCTCATTTCAACATTATGGGAGAAGCCTGGCTCGCCAGCCCTCAGGACATTGCATTTTGGCAAAAAGATGCTAGCAATCCATTGAAATACAACTCACAACTACCAACAGTTATGGATTTCATTACCCAAAAGGCACTCACTACTTGCTTCGACGAACATGGAAAATCGTGGGAAGAACTGGGAATGAACAGACTCTACACTATTATTGCCAATGATTATTTATATGCTAACGTAAACAACCTACTTGTTTTTGCCGAAAATCACGACACACAACGGTACAACTATGTATTAAAGGGAGATTTGACCAAGTATAAAATGGCCATGTCGTTTTTAATGACCACTCGTGGCATACCTCAACTCTATTACGGAACTGAAATCGGCATGACCGGCAACAAAGACAAAGGTGATGGCGACATCCGACATGATTTTCCCGGTGGTTGGGTTGGCGATTCGATAAATGCTTTTACAGCAAATGGTAGAACAGCTGCTCAAAACGAGTACTACAGCTATATGTCAAAGTTGCTCAACTGGCGAAAAAACAAACCGGTAATTCACACAGGGCAATTGACCCATTACATCCCTGAAAATGACATCTATGTGTACTTCAGATACAATAATACAGAAAACATAATGGTCATTATCAACAATAACTTAACCGACCAAACTCTAAAACTTGATCGCTATGCAGAGAGTCTAAAAGGCAAAACGAAAGGAACCGATGTAATGTCAGAAAAAACATTTGACATCACGTCACCCATTCTATTACCAAAAGAAAGTGTACTCATACTGGAATTAAAATAGACAATTATGAAGACGAAATTTTTAATACTATTGGCCTTAGGCTTATCAATTGTGAGCTTTGGGCAAGTAATTACCAATTCTAAACTTTCAGTTTCGAGCGGAAAGGTCGAGCGTATTGAAAATTTCCCGTCTGCTTATATTGCTTCCAGAAATATTGATGTATGGTTACCAAAGGATTACAACTCAACAAAAAAGTACAATGTGCTATACATGCACGATGGACAAATGTTGTTTGACAGCACACAGACCTGGAACAGAAAAGAATGGAAAGTGGACGAAGTAGTTTCTCAATTGATAAAATCGGGTAAAATAGAAGAATGCATTGTTGTAGGAATTTGGAACAATAGTGCTGATCGCATTTCGGAATATTTACCAACCAAAATATTTAATCAATTGGGAGAAAAAAACCAAAAAAAGCTGTCGGAGAAATACTGCAACGGAAAGTTGGCAAATGGCGACAATTATTTAAAATTTCTGGTTTCTGAAGTCAAACCATTTATCGACAATCACTTTTCAACGTTCATTAACAAGGAGCATACCTTCATAATGGGTTCGAGTATGGGTGCTTTAATTTCCATGTATGCTATTTCGGAATATCCAGCCATTTTTAATGGTGCAGCATGTCTCTCAACGGCCTGGCTAAGTCAAATTGAACCAAATTATGAGATTCCGCTAGCTACTTTTGAGTATTTGAAGAAAAATATGGCATCAGCAAACGAACATAAAATCTATATGGATTATGGAACCGGCGAAAGTGACAAGACCTATGAAATGACTCAATCGTTTGTGGATTTAATTGCGAAGGGAAAAGAATATCACGAAAATAATTATCTGTCGAAAGTGTACGACAAAGCTGAACATAATGAAGTAGCGTGGAGTAAGCGATTGAATATTCCTCTTGAGTTTTTGCTGTCCAAAGCTCAGCGCCAAAAGCCAAGTTCCGGAAGCATTGATATATACGAAAACTTTCCATCTAACTATATTTCCACCAGAAATGTAGAAGTTTGGTTACCTGAGAACTATAGCTTAAAAAAGAAATATGCTGTCCTTTATATGCACGATGGTCAAATGCTTTTTGATGCCGCCACTACATGGAATCATCAGGCCTGGGATGTGGACGATGTTGCAGCAAAGCTACTGAGTGAAGGCAAAGTACATGATTTCATCGTTGTGGGTATCAGCAATGGAGGTAAAACCCGTCACGTTGATTATTTTCCACAAAAACCATTCGAATCGCTAACCTCTGAACAGAAAGACTTTATAAACAAACAATTATTCCCCGAAGGGAATACGACCGAAACATTTAAACCGGTATCGGACAATTACCTGAGGTTTATAGTCGCAGAGCTGAAACCATATATCGACAGAAACTACCCGGTTTATAAAGATAAGAGTCATACCTTTATTGCCGGGAGTAGTATGGGCGGGCTAATATCAATGTACGCAATTTGTGAATATCCTACTATATTTGGAGCTGCCATCTGTATGTCAACGCACTGGCCTGGGATTTTTTCGGTCGACAATAATCCTATTCCGGAAGCATTTGCCAGCTATTTGAAAACACATTTACCAAATCCACAAAACCACAAAATCTATTTTGACTACGGCGATAAAACATTGGATGCACTTTATCCGCCCTTGCAGAAAAGAATTGATGAAGTTATGAAGAACAAAGGTTACACCGCAAAAAGCTGGGTAACCAAATTTTTTCCGGGCGAGGATCACAGCGAAAAATCGTGGAATAGCCGATTAAATATTCCATTTGAATATATATTGGCTAAATAAAACAGTCGACAAGTCATTTACAAAGCAAATTTGCATAGTTTATGCATACAAAAAAGTCCGGTTTAAATTCGGACTTTTTTTTGTCCAATGGTTGAATAAACGTATATCAATGCAAACGTTTGCACTAAAAATAGATTCTTTCTTTGTAAAGCATAAAACACAAGGTAGAATATTGCTGTATATTTGTGCTGATTAGGGTACAAGCACCTTTTACAAATTGCACAATTATGAAAAAATCAATTACAATCTCTCTCCTCCTTCTGCTAATTCCGCTGGCCGGTTGGGCGCAAATAATTACAACAACACCCACTTTTGTGACTCAAAATAATGGTGCGATAGATATTGTTTACGATGCTGGTTTAGGCACAGCGGGCTTGAAAGATTATACAGGCACCGATGGTATTTATGCCCACGCAGGGGTAATAACCACTGCCAGCACTTCTAATAACGATTGGAAACACGCACCAACCTGGGGTGATAATGCCACAAAATATAAGTTAACAGCACTTGGGAACAATAAATACAAACTATCCATTACGCCGGACATGGCAACTTACTATGGCTTAACTGCCGGAGAAACGGTAACTAAGATGGCCTTTGTGTTTCGCAATGGATTAAGCACCAAAGAAGGGAAAGATACCGGTGGAGCCGACATACTGGTGAATGTATATCAAACCGGACTAAACATTGCTTTTACTACCCCTGCAACAAATTTAAATGTTACAGCAGGAACTACCCTAAATATTCAGGTTGGAGCATCAGCCACTGCCGATATAAATCTTAAAATAAACGGTTCCAGTGTTCAAACAGCTACAGCAGCCACAAGTTTGAGTTTTTCTTATAATTTTGCCGCGATAAACGACTATATCTTAATTGCATCGGCAACTGCAAATGGAACAACTGTTTACGATACGGTAAAAGTAAGTGTTCCCGCGCCGGTTACTAGTGAACCGCGCCCGGCAGGTGTAAAGGACGGCATCAATATTATTGATGCAACAACCGCAACATTGGTATTGTACGCTCCGAATAAAAGCAATGTCTTTTTAATTGGAGATTTCAACGATTGGACGCAATCCAACAACTATCAATTGAAAAAAGATGGAAATTACTGGTGGATCACGCTTACAGGGCTAACTTCCGGCAAATTATACGGCTACCAATACCTTGTTGATGGCACATTGAGAATCAGTGATCCGTATACCGAACTGGTGCTAGATCCATGGAATGACAAATGGATTAATCAATACAACTCTATTTTCCCTAATTTAAAGGCTTACCCTGAAGGTAAAACCAGCGGTTTAGTAGCCACCTTGCAAACGACGAAAACTCCTTATAGCTGGGAAGTTCCCACATTTGCAATGCCTCCGCGCGCGAACATGGTGATTTATGAACTGCTTCTACGCGATTTTACAACACAAAAATCATTGGAAGCTGCCATCACCCATCTTGACTACCTGAAAACCCTTGGAATTACGGCTGTAGAATTAATGCCAATTCAGGAATTTGATGGAAATAACAGCTGGGGATATAATTCAAACCACCATTTTGCACCCGACAAAGCCTATGGAACACCGGAAATGTACAAAAAATTTATAGATGAATGCCACAAACGAGGCATGGCTGTACTCTTGGATATGGTTTTCAATCAGGCTTCAGGTATCAATCCTTTTGCATTGCTTTATTGGGATAGCACTAATAACAGACCCGCAGCAGACAATCCTTGGATGAACCCTGTTGCACCACATCCATACAGTGTTTTAAACGATTTTAATCACAGTTTTACAGGAACTAAAGAATACTTTAAACGTGTACTTCAATACTGGATTACCGAATACAAAGTGGATGGGTACCGAATGGATTTAACAAAAGGTTTTACTCAAACAGCGACTACCGGTGAACCGGGCGTATCGAATTATGATCAATCGAGAATTGACAATCTGACCGCCTATTACAATGCTGCTAAGTCGGTAAAAAGTGATGTAATGTTTATTCTTGAACATTTTTGTAGTAATGAGGAGGAAACAGTGTTGGCCAATAGCGGTATGTACCTTTGGAAGAATGCCAGCTATAACTACTCGCAATCAGCCATGGGATACCAGACGGGCAGCGATTTCGGAACTCTAAACACTACTCCACGCAACTGGGTGGGTTATGCTGAGAGTCATGACGAGGAGCGAAATTTTTATAATGCCAAGATAAATGGTGTAGGTGTTATTTCTACAGATTCTATCGCACGCATTAAACGAGTGCCGCTAAATATAGCTTTCACAGCCCTACTACCAGGTCCTAAGATGATATGGCAATTTGGAGAAATGGGATACGACTATTCTATCAATTCAAACGGTGGCAGAACCAACGAGAAGTCATCGGCATGGGGATATTTAACCCTGACACATCGCAAAGCAGCTGCAGACGAATGTGCAAAAGTCATTTCGCTGAAGAAATTATATCCGAACGCCTTTACGCAGGGAACGTATACCAACAACGTCTCGCAATCCGACTGGAACACAGGACGTCGTATAGCACTGTCGCATGCAGATTTAAGCATGGTTATGCTGGGGAACTTCAATGCTTCGGCAACGATTAATGCTAATCCGAACTTCCCCAAAACAGGGATCTGGTACAACTTACTTACCGGCGAGGAACTGAATGTAACGAACACAAGCATGACAATTAGCATGCAAGCCGGCGATTTATTGTTGTATACTGACCGGAAAGTGAATTTTACGAGTGCAGTCAACAATCCGAAAACATCACTCCAATTCAATGTATTTCCAACAGTAACCGCAGGCAAAGTCTACGTTACAACTCCAAATGCGGTGAAAGAAATCAAGGTGTATAACATGCAGGGCTTGCTTTTAAAAACTGTAGCAAACCAAACTGAAGTAGATTTAGCTACACTAAGCACCGGCATATATTTAATGGAAGTAAGCACTATAGACGGAAAAGAAAGTTGTAAAATTGTAAAACAATAAAATGCAATATATTGATATATAAAAAAAATGCACAGCTAAAAATAGCCGTGCATTTTTTTATATTGAGGATAAATCACCCGCGCTAAAATTTATTGAAACATGTTTCTAAAATGTTGAAAAAAGTTTTTTGAGGCAGCAGCATTGGGTTTTACGTTATCCGATTTACCTAGCTTTTCCATAACCGTTTTCTCTTCTTTATTCAGATTTTCAGGGATATAAACGCCTATATTTACCAACAAATCGCCGGTACCATAACGGTTTACACTCGGCAACCCTTTACCACGCAGGCGCAGCACTTTTCCGGGTTGTGTTCCGGCGGCGATCGTTACTTTCACTTTTCCTTCCACAGTTGGGACTTCAATAGAACCACCAAGAGTTGCCATTGGCACGGTAAGTAAAAGGTTATATATTAGGTCGTTTTCATCACGAATTAATTCAGGGTGAGCTTCTTCTTCAACAAGAACCAATAAATCTCCGTTCACTCCTCCCCTACGCGCCGCGTTCCCTTTTCCGCTAACAGAAAGTTGCATACCTTCCATAACTCCCGCAGGAATATTTATAGTAATAACTTCATCTTCGCGAACAACGCCTTCGCCACTACAGTGTTTACATTTATCTTTTACAATTTTACCTTCGCCATTACATGTCGGGCATTCGGCTGCAGTTTGCATTTGACCTAAGATCGTATTTTGCACACGGGTAACGCGTCCCTGACCATTACAGGTTGTACAAGTTGTAGAAGAAGATCCGGCTTCAGCACCTGTTCCGCTACAATGCGAACAAGCCACCTGTTTTTTTACTTTGATTTTCTTTTCGACACCTACGGCAATTTCTGCAAGTGTAAGTTTCACTTTCACCCGTAAATCAGAGCCTTTACGAACCCGTTGACCGCCACCGCGCTGACCGCCACCAAATCCGCTAAATCCGCCGCCACCAAAATGACCGCCAAAAATATCGCCAAAGTGCGAGAATATATCTTCCATATTCATTCCGCCGCCATTGAAGCCGCCGCCACCTGAAGCGCCACCTACTCCGGCATGACCGTATTGGTCGTAACGCTGACGTTTCTGCTGATCGCTTAAAATCTCATACGCTTCAGCTGCTTCCTTGAATTTTTCCTCTGACTGTTTGTCACCCGGGTTCTTATCCGGGTGGAACTGAATGGCTTTTTTGCGGTAAGCCTTTTTGATTTCATCAGCAGAAGCCGACTTGGACACTTCTAATATTTCGTAAAAATCTCTTTTAGACATTTCTCTTTCGTTGAATTATGGAATTAGCCGACTTTCTACCATCGCCTAACCGTTTACTGATAACTATTTACTTATAACTGAATTACTCTCCAACAACTACTTTAGAGAAACGAATTACTTTTTCGTTCAGCGTATAGCCTTTCGAAGCACAATCAATAATCTTTCCTTTCAAGTCTTCACTTGGTGCAGGAAAAGTAGTTATAGCTTCATGAAATTCGGTATCAAAAGCCTCATTTTCTGTTGGGATAGACTTTACTCCTTTTGAAAGTAAAAAAGCTAAGAACTTATTGTAAATTAGCTCAACACCATCTTTTACCGCTTGTACGTCTTCTGATGTCTCCATAGCTTTTAAACCACGTTCGAAATCATCAACCAATGGTAGCATATCTACCAAAACACCCTCGCTAGCTGTTTTCAACAAATCCATTCTCTCCTTTAGCGTACGTTTGCGGTAATTGTCAAACTCAGCCATCATACGAAGATTCTTGTCATTCAAATCGGCGCACTTTTGAGTCAAAAGTTCCAATTCGTCTACTGGTGTTTCTACTGTATTTTCGGTTGATTCGCAAGACTGACCTGCTTCTGCAGCCGGTGCACTCTCTTTTACGTCTAAATTTTCCTCCGGATGTTTATTCTTCTTCATACTTTTATAATTAAATTCGAACCACTATATTAGCCAAATTATCGAATTAGTAGTTTTGAGTTTTAGTTCGGTGCAATAGGTCAATAATTTTGCCAAAACACCCGATTTCCGTTTTTGGCAGAAATCGGGTGGCAGAATGGCAGATGTAGCTGTATACTAACTAATATTTCAAGACAAAATGTACGAAATCACCTCCGGTCAGTTGTTTGAAAACAGCTGTTGCTGGCTAGAACAATTCCTTAATTTTCTACCGTGTCAACATAAATTTGAAACTAACCCCAAAGTTTGTTGATGAAACAGGGAATGAAGATGAAATAAGCGGCGAACTCATTTGTCTGTCATAGAACAATTGAATATTTAGTTTCGAACTGAAAACGTAGTCGGCAATTACTTTTAGTGTCAATAGTTTATTTCCGCTCGAAGCTTGTGTCAGATTGCTGTCAATCTTTCGTAAAAGTGTTTTAATGTCTTTGTATGACAAATCCGCACTTAATTTCAAATCATTTTTAATAGTAGTTTGCTTGTCGTTTTTTAACTTCAGAATAACATCAAAATCTTTTACAACAAAACCCATCCCTACCACATATTCGTCACTTGCTGCCTCAACTAATTGCGTACTCGACAGATTGAGAGCCAGGTTTCGTTGCTTACGAAATTCCACCTTACCGGTCATGCTATTGTTCATTGCCACATTGACCCCAATAAGCGGACTAAATTGTTCAGTCAACGAAACGGTTGAAATATCGTATGGTGACGACATAATCGGATTGTTCGTTTGCACATCACGCACATAACCCAGAGCACTGTTATCGCCACCTACACCTTCCCACGTAGAGAATGAAGTATACGCACCCACACTGTAACGACAAGTGTAAGCATGTGTCAGACTCACCGATCGGAAATGATTCTTAATCCATGGTAAACGCGACAGACCATCGTAAGAAACACGCCAGTTCGGCAAAACGCTCAACAACGAAAGAAACGGATTGGTACTCATCGAATTTGCATCCCTTCCGGTATAAGCTGCCAGGAAGGCCGGAATGAGCACGTCGGCCGAATTTTCGGAGTAAGCCGTATTGGCATTAGCCACCGTTCCAAACTCTTTTCCTGCATAAGAAGGAATATCCTTGAAAAAACCGCTACTTGGATAACGAGTGCCTGTATATTGTTTATTCAATCTGTTTTGTATAATCTTTCTATTGGCCAAAAAAGTATTGAATACTTCTGAATTATAATTTTGATTAGCTGTTCCCATTGGTTTAAAGGCAGTGGAAAGTGCCACCAAAGTAATATTGTAACTCCCCGTAAAGCTTGTTGGCATCCCGTCAAACATGTACTGAATAGTTGTATTATCGGCAGTATAGCGTTTTGCGCTTACATCTATCTTAAACCCTGGCAGAGGTTCAAGTGTAGCCTTAATATCAAGATCGGATGTAAATGCTGTGGTGGCAGGATTGACGATGCTGGTATCATTTACCAACCAGCCATTATCCAACGCTCGTTGAAGTAAATTCTTATCCTGAAATCCAAAAGCAAAAGCATATCCGGGCGCATTCATTTGTGAGCCTACACCTCCATATTTTTGCTGTCCAAGGAAAACCGGTTCCGGCAAGAAACCCGGTAGCACCGTACTGTTCGACTCACGATAAGTAAAGCTTGCGCGGCGCACCATCATCAACATACGTGCCACAAAATCAACTGTTTTGGCACTTGCTGTTTGCTCATTTGGATCCTGACTAACAAGAGTAAGCACAACACTATCGGCATCTATCTGAGGTGTTATTTCCAACGAATTTGAATTCTTCGACTTGTAAGAAAGTAACATGGGTTTGCCAAGCTTGTCGGCAACCTTGAACATAAACTTTTCGCTGCCTAAGCGGTGATTAATGGTAATCGGCTTATTTTTTTCTAACCGTACCATCTGATTATAGGTTTTAGATTGAAATTTCGATTTATTGGTGTTCGGTTGTGTAGCAAACCTTCGATTTACAGCCTTCAGATATTTTGATTTGTTGTACAGGCTTTCGAAATCTAACGTTCCATCGACTTGCCATGCCCCCATGCTGGTGGCAATATTTCCTAACTGACTGTCACCCGACACCCGAGCCATTCTATTCCAATCATAGGTAGAATTATAACTGGCATTGGATGTAACCCAATCGAAAATTGGAATTTTATTTAGTGGCAAGACCCACGAGGCCGAAAACACCTGTTGATAGGCGTAAGGAGTACCTAACTTACGGATATTGGACCAAACCGAGTCGCGCCACTCTTTGTAATAATCGGGATTTACCTCAGGGGTTTTGTATGGTTCAGCAATATTGGCATTCATAGCCGATTGGAAACTAAATTTAAGCGAACGGGTTAAATCGTAGGTAATATCAAAGCGTCTGTTCCACATAAAATCCCTACTGAATGTCATATCCAACGCTTGATTAGTCCCAATTATTGAGGGATCGGCATTTAAATCGCGCAATTTCACCTGCGAGTATTGACGATTCATATTGGTATTCAAACTCAACGTTGTTGGCAAATAGTTCAGATTAAAATCCTTCACTATTTTCAATATAGGGCTGCTCAGTGCTTTGACATTTTTAAAGGGCTCCCAAGGTGTAGGGTTAAACGAGAAATTATAGTCGATGGCTCCACGCTGATCTTTTACCAGATTTTCCTCTACATCCTGACTGTGTTGTTTCGTTTCGTTAAATGCATAACTAAACGACACATTGGCAGGGTCGTAAAACTGTGGAGTCTTACTTTTTATATTTACCCGGGCACCCGAGATATTGAAACTTCTGGTGGTCACCACCGACTGTGTTATTGATTTCAACGAATCCCGATCTGCCTTATTATCCATACTTTCCAGTGCATCTTTCAGTTTAATGTCCTGATCGAGTGGATTGTATTTGGGTGATAAAGTCTCGTTGGAATACGAAAAATAGGCCGGAATCTGAATTTTAGCTTTCTCAGGCAAAAAACGACCCAGTTCCAGGGCTGTAGAAAAATTCATTTGGTATAAATCGTCCAATCGCCTGTTCATCACATTGCTCTCAATGCCTCCAAATCCTGCAGACTCGGTGCGACCGGAGATATTTACATTTCCGATATCGGACAATCCTACCGCCAGGTTTCCCATGGCAGCCCAACCACCCGACTCGTCAAACTCGGACATGCGCAACTCGTTCACCCAAATTTCTCCGGATTTCACATCGCCCCTCACCTCTCCTTTCACACTTCTGACACCAATCATAATGGTTTGCACCTCCGACAAAGAAGGATTACCCTTCACCGTGATTTTATTTTTCAGTTTTGCAGGATCGGTTTCATTGACTGTGTATGGAATTGTGTTTCCAACGCCCGACACATCATTTTGTCTGTCAACATTTCGTTTTAATTTCGCATTGGTAAGCGACGTAAACGGAAAATCAAACATGTTTTCGGGATACCAAACAGTTTCGCGATGAGAATTATTGCCTCCATCATAGTCATCGGGAGGAGTTAATCGCAGTGGAATTTCATATTCATAATAGTTATCCACCATATCTGACCCCAAACGAATGAAGCACGACAACTGATTATCTTGCAAATTGGTATTATCGTTCATCAGTTTCTCGGCATGCACAAACATTTGCAGACGTTTGTACTGACGCATATCGTAATTCGTATTTTTATATACCGCACGAGCATCACCGGGCGAAAGATCATTCACCCGCAGGAGCATTGCCTGCTCATTTAGTTGCAGGATTTGTTGTTGACCCGGGTCGGTCTCACGCGTAACACCCGGAGGTAACACGTAATTGACAGGCGTTTTGCTGCTGTTTTCTTCAATATTTACGGCCTGAATTTCTAATTTTCCATCTGATAAAGGTAAAGTACCCACCGGATAAAGTGGTTTGGTAAAGTTACGCCACTCGCCACGTACCAAATCCATAGTTGCAAAACGTAAATGCGTCTCTTTTTCGAAATTAGTGAGGAACATTCGAATAAACCGGATCGACTTAAAATTTCGGATGCTTCCTATTTTTTCGTCATATTGTCGAACCGGAATCTTAAACTGATACCATTTTACCGGCACAACTTCATCGTTTTTCAGCGTCACGTTTGCAGTTACAATATCGGTAATATGGTTATCGCCAATATTCATCAAACCTTTATTTAAGCGAATGCGGTATTGATAGTACTTTTCATACTCATTCAGCGTATTATCCTGATTTATATCTTCCTGATCGGGCAACGAAGTAGCCGATGTACCATAAATATCGTTGGTCGTCGTTTCAGGCGAGTTACCTTCAACACCATTATAATGTTTGTAACGGGTCAACACATCCAGTTTTTCATCATCATAATCATTTCCACGATAGAAATGGTAATTATCGCCGGCGGGGTCGTTTATAGGCGAAAACGGATCGGCCTGAAAGCGTTGTTTAGCATCAGGAGATAATTTTGCACTAATGCCCGTAACATAATCTTTGTAGGTGAAAAACTGAAATTCATTGTCGGTAGACAATCCATCCAACCCTGCATCCTGATTTTTGCGCGCTCCCGCAGCATTGTCGAACGCGCTGACAGTGGATTGAATTTTAGGCACAACACCCCATTTTGTTTCTTCTGTTTTAGCAAGATCACCATCCAAAGGGAGTCCATTTTCGAATGATTTCTTTCCATCTTTCAGGATGTCTTCGCTGACATCGCCCAGATTGAAATACAAATCGCCACCTTTATCAGTGTTTGCATTATCATTGATAAATGGATCCATCAACCAAAACTCAATGTATTCGATGTTCGATGTTTCGAAATCGCTCGCACTGGCATCCAACTTACGCATAATTCCACCCCAACGGTTTTTCGGATTAGCCAGTGTTCCATCGGCATTCATCCCTGCTACGTCGAGATTATAAGGTCCACGTTCGGTTGGATAATACGACAGATTCAACACCGTCATCCGCGAAGTCTGACCTTGAGGCGTATTTCTGTTAGGGAAAATTTCCTGCTCAACCACAGTACGCGTCAAATGATTCGATTGTGCCTCGTCAGTCCTTAAGTATTGAGGTGTAGCACTCACATTAGAATTAAATATCGGATCAACTAAATACCATGACATCAGCGCACGGTTCTTTCCGTATTCCACATCGTTGCTTTTTGCAGCTTCGGGAAACAGAGCATTTGCACCGGGGTTATAAGGTGTACCGGCCAAATACCAACTAAACGGATAATGAATATCGATAGTCGTTTTAGTCGATTCAAAGTCGTCGAGATAAGCAAGGCCTGCCGAACTGATTACGTTGGAGTGTCCCGGTATTAGCTGCGCAAATTCTGCATTCAATGCTATGGTCGATGGCTTGGTGGCATTTACAAACGGCAGTTTATCGAGCATATTGGTAATCCATTGCGACTCGGTGCGCCAGGAAGTATTCATCCCCCAAATAGTATTTGAAATGGGTTCGCTACCTGTATTCACTTTGGTAGTAAGTGGCATTTCCGACAAGTGCATAATTGTACCACCCAAGCTGAAGTCTTTATTGAACTTATACTCTAAATGCGTACCAACAAGCGATTTTCGTTGCATGCTAAACATCGATTGATTTTCCAGCTTCACATCAATTTTTGTCTTGGATTGCACCAAAGCCTCGTCGATAATGGAAACCGTACCCATGGTATAATCCACCGTATAATCTTTATTTTCAATCAGCGTAACCCCACCGGCAGTAACCGTTACCGATCCACGCGGGATATTCATAGCATTCAGACGTATTTCGGAAGTAGCACCGCTGGTACCTTTGTATTCTCCTACCAGGCGGAACTTCTTTTTCTCGCTATAGCTCTGTGCTACAATCAGAGTAGAATCATACAGCTCCTGAAATACATATTTTTTTGCAATACCTGCATTTCCTATTTTATCCAAAAGGTGTTTGCCGAAAGGCTCCAGAACAGGAAAAAGAATTCGACCCGATGACGAAAGTGCCGTATAACCTTCTACAAAGTCAAACTTCCCATCCCTGTTGAGATTTCCTTTTGTATCGAGTCGATCGAGGTTCATCACCCGAAGCAACAGCTCATTTTTTATATTCCCTTCGGTAAGATATTGCATATCCGTACCTACAGAGTCATTACGATAGACGATATTCAATTTAAAATTATCCGGTTGAATTTCCAAAGCTCCCAGATTATAAACGTTTTTCATCATCAAATCCCATAATGCCAGCTGAGGAGATTGCGCTGTGGCTTTCAGCAGTTTCACAATCAATGCATTAGGAGCTGCAACATTATCGGTAGAAAATTCACCCACCTGATAGACTTGTCCGCCATATGAATACTCATAAGCCACACCAAGAACCTCATCGGGATTCAGCGTATTGCGCAAGGATATGAATCCCAAACCGGGATTCAGCGTATATTCCGATTGTTCCAAACGACGTGCACTCTCTATTTTTTCGTAATCTTCGCCACCATTAATTCCATAAACACCCAGGTTTGACGACAGAACATTGTTGGCTTGCTGCACATCGCGCACACCATCCATGGCCGTAACTTCATCGTAAAGCGTATTGACCTTATTCTTTGGCAATTTATCGGATCCGGTAGGTGCCCAGTGTTGATTGTCGATTCTGTTCGTTTCACCTAAGTCCATAAACGCAACAATATTCCTTGCCTGATCGTAGTTGCCACGTTTGTTGGTAACCCAAACCTCCACCCTTTTAATGGTAACACCCGACGAAATCAAAGGCAATTGACTCATTGATTTCTCGTAATTATCTCGAAAATAATGCGACAAAAAGAAGTGGCGGTTTTCATCGTAAGCATCGGCATCCACATCAAAATGAGTAATTTGCGCTCCACCTTTTGCGCTCACGGTTTGCGTTTGCGATTCTTGTTGAGATGCGAGGGCTGTAACGCTCAGTTTTCCAAACTGCAATTCGGTCTTCACACCAAAAAGCGCAGTACTCCCCGAAATCAATGAACTATTCAGTTGCATGCTCACGTTCCCGGCTTCTATGCTTTTGATAATATCATCTTCCTTCCCCTTAAAGGCCAGTTTCACCATTTTTTGATCAAAATCAAAACTGGACTCGGTATTGTAATTCAGCCCGAAATTCAATTTATCGCCCACATTACCGCTTACGTTCAGCTGTATTTTTTCGTCAAAATCAAAGATGTTCGACTTTCGCATCCGTTCAGTGAGCGCCGGATTATTGATTTTATTGCTCTTAAACCCAAATACCAACTCGGCCGAACCTTGCGTTTTTATTTGTATTCCACCGGGACCAAAAACCTTATCGGCTGGACCAAGACTGAATTTAATATCCGATTTAGAAAATTTATCTTCATTGTTTACCTGTGCTTTGGAGTTTTTCTCCTTCCAATACCGCTGTAAATCAAGTTTGGCCGAGAAGTTACGATACTCCTCCGGAGTCATAGTAAACGGAGTGGAAATATCTGTTTCGCCCACCTTAGAGCGCAGAACATAATTGCCGGTTCGGGTATCGTACTCAAAACCTGACTTTACATTAGCCGGTTGTGGAGCATCCATTGGATACTGAGCGTTCAATTCCTCATAGCTGTCCTGCGTGTATTTCTTTATGGGAAAGGCGGTGGAAGTTTGGCCTGTATCCGATGCGACAACTACATTGTCGGGCACGGGTGGCTCGACAGTGTAACTATATACAGGACTTACAAATGCGTAAGCCGAACTGAGTACTAAGCCACAGATGAATAAAACAGGAAGTAGTTTTTTTGTAAAAATCATAAATTTTAATACTAGCGCACTTTTGTCGGCAGTTTTTAAAAATGCCGACAGGATAAGGTAATTCTGTTTAGAATAACGAAATTTTACAACATTTTAAGGGCTAACTTAATCAATTGCTCCACTTTCAAAGTCGGTTGATCTTTTAAAATACGATCCACCACTTTTTGCGAAGCAGCCGAAGCAAAACCGAGCATAACCAATGCCGACACTGCCTCTTCTTTTTGTTCGGAATGTGTATTTACAGCCGCACTAGGGAACTCACCGCCACCTACATTCTTTATTATTTTATCTTTCAGATCTACAATGATACGTTGAGCTGTCTTTGTACCAATACCTTTTATAGCATTCAGGGCCACAACATTGCCGGTGGCTATCATTTCCTGAATTTCCTGCGCGGTGTACGACGACATGATGACGCGAGCCGTGTTGGCACCTATACCCGACACGGAGATGAGTAACAAGAATAACTGACGCTCAGCTTGTAAGCGGAAACCATATAACACATGTGCATCCTCGCGGATAGCTTCGTATACAAATAACTTGGCTGAAGTGTGATCGCCTAAAAACGAAAATGTAGGCAATGTAATATTGATAAAATAACCAATTCCGCCAATCTCTATCACTACATAAGATGGCGTTAGTTCAGCTATTTCACCTTTAATATAATCAATCATTAAGTCTTTATTTTATATTTTTAGAATGGATATATTTAACATGCAAAGATACTGATTAAATGCTAGCGCAACAACAGAAGTATAAGCTCTCTTGTTTTATTTTCAATAATATAACTAACGTTTATATTTGCTAAAAAGTACAAACACAGTGTTAATTATAAAACAAATATGTAACAAAGTTCACATTCATCCGTTGAGACCCAATTTAATGGAGAAAACTGCACATTCTGTAGGTGAACACTAGCCCCTAATTTACATTAAATTAACGCCAACAATAAAACAAAGTACGTAAACCTGTGTTATTTAATCAGATCAAAAAAAACATTTTCAATTTAAACGCTAAAAAAAACACCACATGAAAAGAACCGGTTTATCACTTATCTTATTCTTAGCTTGTAGCGCGGTTGCATTCGGGCAATTTAGTCAAGCACCCCTGCCTTATAAATACAGTGCTTTGGAGCCTTACATCGACAGTACAACGATGTACATTCACTACAACGGGCATCACGCTGCATACTGCACCAATCTAAATAAAGCACTGGAGAAATATCCCGAGCTGTACAAAAAAAGTGTTGTCGAATTAATTCAGGGTCTCAACGAACTTCCGGCCGATATTCAAACCGCGGTGCGCAACCAGGGCGGTGGATTTTATAATCACAGCCTTTTTTGGACCTTGATGGCACCTACAGGCACAACAAATATGACGCCAAAGTTAGAAAAAATCTTATCTGAAAATTTTGGAAGCGTGGATGCCTTTAAAATTGAGTTTGAAAAAGCCGCCGCATCGCGATTTGGATCGGGTTGGGCATGGCTTATCAAAGAGCCATCAGGCAAGTTGCGCATCATGTCCACTGCCAATCAGGACAGTCCGCTACTGCCCATGGCCGAAGTAAAAGGCAAACCGGTACTAACACTCGATGTTTGGGAACATGCGTATTACCTGAAATATCAATCGAAACGGGCTGCCTATATCAAAGCATTCTGGAATGTGGTAAACTGGACGGAAGTAGAAAAATTAATTGCCTCGTAAATTTGTATTATAGAAAATAGAAAATCCCGCGAACGTGTTTGCGGGATTTTTTATTTTCTATTTTTCTTTTGGACACTTGGTTTAAGTAGCAGGAAAGATATAATGTTGCATAAACAAATAAATAGAAGAATAGAACGCGGATAAACGCCGATCTAGCGGTTTTTAAACGGATTCAAATTTCGACAAGTCGAAATGATTTCCAACAGCTTAGTATCTTATCAGTCATGCTTGCATGACTTAAATCCGTTTTTATCCGCTTAATCCGTAAAATCCGCGCCTGCCTGCGGTAGGCAGGTTCCATTCTTTTCAAAAAATGCAACATCATATTCAAACCATTACTTATCCGTATTCTACACAATCAAAGCACCAACTATCGCTTTTATTTCCGCGACAAGTTCTTGTGGTACCACGTGCAATTGCAATCCGCGCTTTCCGGCACTGACGTAGATCTTTTCAAAACTTTGATAACTCTCGTGTATAAAAGTGGGAAAACGTTTTTTCATACCCAGTGGCGAGCATGCCCCGCGAATATATCCCGTGATGGATAATAAATCTTTCATCGGAATCATCTCACAGCTTTTATTGCCCGAAATTTTCGCGGCCTTTTTCAAATCCAGCTCCTCAGCTCCGGGAATGATACAGACAAAAAAGCCTGTCTTATCCCCTTTCAGCACCAGTGTTTTGAAAACAGCTTCTACCGGCTCGTTCAATTGCTCAGCAACATGCACCGCGCTTAAATCACTCTCATCTACCTCGTAAGCTATTAATTCATACCGAATTTTCGCCCTATCAAGCAGCCGGGCAGCATTTGTTTTTTCGATTGACATATCTTATTTCTATATTTTAACGAACCGTATCAGTGCCACCGTCTATATTCTTAATACTTTTATTAAGTGTAAGAGAAATACCTTCTACAATACTCGAATAAGCATTCTCAACAGTGAGAAAGCACGTCCGATGGGTAAACTAAGCATTCTCAGCACTGAGAATTAACCATTGAAGCATCAACCATGCATTCTCATCTATGAGAACGTACTTCAGAGGGGTGAACTATACATTCTCACTATTGAGAATTAACAACAGAGGCCTAAGCCGAACATTCTCACCATTGAGAACGTATTTCTGATGAATCAACAGACCTTCCACAATCGCGGGATGCATTTTTCGAGTCCAAAGGTACAATATAAATGAGTAATGATTAACGTCAGGTGGGACAAAAAGTCAACTCATAAACGTCATTCAAGGATTAATAACTGTTGACTACTCACTGATTACTGTTCACTGATAACTGTCAAGATCGTCCATTTTCTAAAAGAATAGTCTAATAATTATACAGATTTCATACTTTTCTATTATCTTTCGGACGAATTTTAAACAATGAAGTTTTTATGGAAAAAATAAGCACCACAGAAGTCCTTGATTGGGCAAAAGACTTTCTTGCCAAATCAGAAAAAGAAATTACCGGCGACGAGCTGAAAGAACAAAAAAAGTACGCTATCCTCATTCAGAATCCGAATGACAAAACGCTGCTTTCGAAAATGCTCGACGAATCGTCGCAAATACATGATAGCAAATTATTAGCCCGCCGTATGAAGGTGCTGATCGAACGGTACGGTGTGCCGCAATTTTTCAGCTCCACCGATGCTTTTCTCCTTAAACTCTTCACTTCCTTTGGCTATTGGTTCGATTTCATAGCCGTCCCTATTTTTAAACAACGCCTCCGCTCCGACACATCCAAAGTGATTATCAACGAAAAGGCATCCTTTCTAAATCATCATCTCACCGAACGCCGCAAGCAAAAAATCGGTCAAAACGTCAACCTGTTGGGCGAAGTGGTACTCGGCAACGGAGAGGCCAATCACCGTTACGAACATTATCTGGAAGCGCTCAAAGATCCGCAAATAAATTATATCTCTATCAAAATTTCGGGCATTTATGCGCAAATAAATCCACTCAACTATGCCAAAAACAAGGTGGATTTGTGCGAACGACTGGCTCGCATCTACCAGCAATCTATCGAATATCCATACACCGACGACAATGGAATCACCCGCTCCAAGTTTGTGAACCTGGATATGGAAGAATACAAGGATGCCGAATTGACGCTCGATGTGTTCAAAACGGTGCTGGCTTTACCTCAGTTTAAACACTACTCTGCAGGCATAGTCATTCAGGCGTATTTACCCGATGCGTGGAACCTTCAAACCGAACTGCTGGCATTTGCCAAAGAAAGATTTGCAAATGGTGGAGCACATTTAAAAATGCGGCTGGTAAAAGGGGCGAATCTTCAAATGGAAAGCATTGTTTCGTCGCTCAAAGGCTGGGAAAACCCGGTGTTGGGCAGTAAAGTGGAAGTGGATGCCAACTACCTGCACATTCTCGACCGTGCGCTCGAACCCGAAAACGCCAAGGCATTGCACGTGGGAGTTGCTTCGCACAATTTCTTTAGCATTGGCTATGCCTACCTGTTGAGCAAAAAGATGGGCGTGGAAGAGCAGGTTACCTTCGAAATGTTGGAAGGAATGGCCAATCACTTACCCCGCGTGATGCGCAACCTAGGCAAGCAAATTATATTGTACACGCCGGTGGTAAAAAACGAACATTTCCTCAATGCGGTGTCCTACCTTGTTCGCCGTCTGGATGAGAATACCGGAAAAGACAATTTCCTCAGCTATTCATTCAACCTTAAATACGACAGTAAGCAATGGCATTTTCTGCAACAACAGTTTATGGATGCCTATGGGATGAAGGACAAAATTGAAGCTAAATCCTACCGAACACAAGACAGAAATATCCCTAAGAAACAACCGTCAACTGTCAACTATCAACTATCCACTTTCAAAAACGAACCGGATACTGATTTCGATTTAAAACAAAATCGTTTGTGGGCCGATGGTATCCGCAACCAGTGGAAGAAAACTACTGCCGATAAGCCCTATGCTATCCCCGTACAGATGGGTGAGAAAGAATTTACTTCTGATAAAAAACTACGCTACTTCGACCGTAGTCAAACAGAAGAAATATGTATTTGCGAAGCCAGTGTCTCTAATCTGGAACAAGTAAAAGAAATCATTGCCATAGCCGAAACAGATGCTTCCAAGTGGCGCAGCACTTCTCTTGACGATCGCAACCGCATTCTTCATCAGGTAGCCGAAAATCTAAGCAACAACCGCGGTAATTTGATTGGTTGCATGTCGGCCATTACCGGTAAAACATTTGGCGAAGGGGATGTGGAAATATCCGAAGCCATCGATTTTTGTCGCTATTATCCGGTCAGCATGAAGGCTTTTGCTGAACTGAACACCATTACCTGCACCCCAAAAGGCATTGTGTTGGTTATTCCTCCATGGAATTTCCCATTGGCCATTCCCGTTGGTGGTGTAGCGGCTGCATTGGCGGGTGGAAACTCTGTAATTCTGAAACCTGCATCGGTGGCATTGCCTGTGGCGTGGGAGTTTGCTAAATCATTTTGGGCTGCCGGCGTACCCAAAGACGCCTTGCAGGTAGTGTGTACCGACGGTCGCGAACCATTGACTTACCTTACCGCCCATCCATCTATCAAACACATTATCCTCACAGGTGGAACAGATACTGCTTTCCGTTTGTTGGAAAACAACCCCGCCTGTCCACTCTCGGCAGAGACCGGTGGTAAAAATGGCATTATCCTCACCGCGAGTGGCGATCGTGACCACGCTATTCAGAATATTGTAACATCGGCATTTAGTAATGCAGGCCAGAAATGTTCAGCTTGTTCGTTGCTATTGCTCGAAAAAGAAGTCTACAATGACCCCGATTTCAAAACAAAACTCACCGATGCGGTAACAAGCTTGCAAGTTGGTGGCGTATGGAATGGAGGCAATGTTGTAGGTCCAATGATTACTAACGAAAATGAAAAACTACTGCAGGCTATCAACCAGTTGGAAGAGGGCGAATGGTGGCTGGTGAAACCGGAGTTCGTGAACGAGAAGAAATTTATCCTAAAACCCTCAGTAAAATGGGGCGTAAAGCCGGATAGTTTTACCTTTAAAAATGAATTATTCGCACCGTTGTTAGCCGTTGTTTGTATCGATGATTTGGATCAGGGCATCGATTTATTAAACAATCATACCGATTTTGGACTGACCTCCGGGCTTCAGAGTTTGGACGAAACTGAGCAACACCACTGGAAAACAAACATCGAAGCGGGTAATCTGTACATCAATCGGGGCATCACTGGAGCAATTGTCAACCGCCAACCTTTCGGTGGTATGAAACGATCTGCCTTTGGCGGTGGTATCAAAGCCGGTGGTCGCAACTATGTTTCATGCTTTGTAAACATTGTCGAAAATCCTGAACATAAAGCCAAAGAGATAAAAGAAACGGCTTACAAATCGTTTGCAAGCATGCTGAATGTAAAAGAAAATACCCGTTTTCAAACGGCTGTAGAAAGCTATTTGAAAAACTGGAAGCATGAATTCTCGTTGGAACTAGACATCAACAATCTACTCGGCGAGCGCAACACCTTTCGCTATTTGCCGCTGAAAAGCATGGCACTACGCGTGCAAGCGACTGATGAATTGAGTGATCTGTTCATGGTACTATCGGCTGCTAATATTGTAGGAACCCGCATCACCCTGAGCATTGCCCCCGAAGATTATAAGTTGGAAGTGCTAAAAAATTGCATCAACAAAGAATGTGACATTCTTATTCAATCGGAAGCGGAGTTTCTGGAAGAAATGGACGACTACGAGCGTATCCGCACTTGCAGCCCTGACATTTCAAAAGAAATGATACTCAAAGCGGCTCAACTCGGGAAATACATAGCCACGGCAAAACCCATCATCGAAGGACGAGTGGAATTGCTGCACTACGTAAAAGAACAGAGCATTGCCTTCGAATACCATCGTTACGGCAGCATTACCGAAACAGTGGAAACGAAAGATTGATCTATAATACACACGCATAATCAAAACAAAGAAACGCCTTCTGAGAAAAACCAACAGAAGGCGTTTTTATACTTACAAACTCACTATGCACTATGAATTATGCATTATGAATTGTGCATTATGAATTATGAATTATGAATTAACTTCCTCTCTCATCAAGAACCGTCCACTTCTGCGCGTTTGTTGTTTCAATAAAATAGTGCGACTACCGGTTGTTTTCTCCACTATCTCTTCCGAAATACCACGAATGGTAAGTAATTCCAGGCTGTCGTTATAATTCACATTGAAATCATTTCCCAATTCGTCCAACGCTCCTGACAGATAACGCGAGTTATCCACACAAACCGAAATACTAATGGCTGAACTTTGAATCAACGAAACTTTCAACCGGTGCTTGTTCATCACTGCAAACGCTTTCGAAAGACTTTCTTCCAACACAAATGAGAAATCGCGCGGGCGCACAGTAATCAGCACTTGATTCTTGCGTAAAATAAGAACCGGAACATCGATCGGCTTTTCGGTGGTAGCTTTAATCACCGAACCTGCTTCGGTAGGACTTCCAAACGGACGAACAAACAAAGGAATATTTTTATTTTGAAGCGGTTTAATCGTTTTCGGGTGAATAATCTGAGCACCACTGTAGGCCAACTCCACAGCATCAAGGTAGGTCATTTCTGGAATAAGCACTGTGTTTTCAAACAAGCGCGGATCGGCATTCAAGATACCCGGCACATCTTTCCAAATAGAAACACTTTCGGCATTCAATAAATTTCCAACCACAGCCGCCGAATAATCAGAACCCTCACGACCAAGAGTAGTAGGGTCGCCTTTTATATTGGCTCCGATAAAACCTTGACCGAGATAGATACGGTTCTTGCTAAAATCAGCCACCTTTTGTAGACGCACCTGCGAATCTTCCATGCGCACATTGGCTTCACGGTAATTACTATCCGTCACCAATAATCCGCGCATATCCACCCACTCGTTGGCGATGCCCGATTCGGCCAAAAAAGCCGAGACGATGCGGGTAGAAATAACTTCGCCATAAGACACCAATCGGTCGTACCAACGATCATACTCATCACCAACTCCTTCAGTCAGGTACATTTTAAGCTCGGCAAAAAGAGGTTCTACGGCTGCATTCCCTTTTGTTTTATCAGCAAAAAGTTCAGCAATAATTTCGTAGTGATAGTTCTCCACTTCGGCAAGTTTTGCTAACGAAGCTTTGTGATCGGCTTTCATAAACAAATCCAGCACTATTTCCATGGCATTGGTGGTTTTACCCATGGCCGACACCACAATAAATAAATTATCACTGACGCCCGACACAATATGAGCGATATTCCGAATTCCTTCTGCTGAGCGCACCGATGCTCCACCAAATTTGTAAACTTTCATTGCTTTATAAAATAGTTGATTTGTTTTATTGTTGTTCATTGGTTGATTGGGAATTGGTTGATTGGTTGATTGGTTGATTGGAAATTAGTTGAAGTTCGCACTCAACCAATAAACTCTTATCCAATTAACTAATAAACCAATTACCAATTATTCCATATTTTTTATTCCCACCAGCCGATCGTATCGTTCGCCCCATGCACGATGATAAACATAAACGGTGTATTGATTTTTTGTCTCCCAATGATTGCCATCAATTCGTTCGGAGGAAGCTCTGGTTGTTCCTTTTGGGACGAACCAGTATTGATAATTGTAACCACCTTGTTTTAGCAATAAGGTTTGTGAATAAGCAGCTACATCTACATCATATTTTAACCGTGAAGCGTCATCCAGCAGGTTATAATTGAACGCACCACCCAAATAAACCTGCCCATCGAAAAAGGGTTGTTTTACAGGAAGATTGACGTGCACATACATATAATCGGCTTCCGTATCATTGTCATTCGCACGCTGCATGTTCACCACAAACTTTCCATTCACATCCATCTCCTCCATATACAATTTTGAAGTTTGAATTTTGTCATCATAAAGCGTAGCATGATAAAAACCCTGTTGAAATTTAACTCCGGCAACCCCAACACCGGCAGCATAAACCGACGAAATATCGAAGCGGTGATACTCATATCCACCATCAAAAATCAACATTTTATTATTGATATAGCTTAATTTTGAACCGGAAAAATAGGTAGGTTTAAGATCCGAAACCTGGTTATCGAACCTATTATTTTGTCGCACGATCATCTTCATTTCCGTGGCAGCATCGCGAACCGGATAACCGTTTAGATTCACTTCAACGTCAAGTTGCTGCAATCGCCCGTTCACTTCCGTATCTGTATTACCTCTCAAATTTGCTGAAATATTTACCCGTGGCTCTACAATCGAGAAACAAGCGCGGGCAATAGGCTTATCCGTTTGATTATCCTCGTAAATCTCCACCACATAATTTCCCGACAATTTAAAATTCATGTCATCGTTGGGCAAATTAAGTTTGTAATGAGTATATAAAAAAGTGGTATTCAGCGATTGGACATAATCCGTAATGTTACCTTTGGTAAACCCGGTAATGAATTCGTTGGAGTTCAAATTAGAAAGGGTCCAATCGGCATTGCAATGCAGCACCTTGTAGCTGTAAGAATGCGCTTCGTGCGACATTTCGTCGAAGCTCAGTTGCAACACCGACGATCCATTCAACACGATAACAGGCAAGCCCATTGGTTCACCTTGCACATTGAACTGAAGCGTTTTAATATTGGGGTGAAATAGCTGAGTACGGTAAATAGTTTGCGCCGAAAGACTCAAACTGAACGAAATAGCAAGTAAGAAAAATAGTTTTTTCATGCTTTGATTATTTGCCGAAAACAATAGCAATTTTCGAGCCACAAAAATAAGAAAATTAAGGCAAATAATAGAATGTATCGTAATGAATTATAGGGAATAAACAGCTATAATTTTAAATTGAACGTAAAATTGAGATTCCTAATCTATCGCGACAATTCAGCAATGAAATTTCATCAATTCAGCCTTTTGTATCTATAAATGATTTATTCCTAATAAAAGTTGAACGAAAAACTTTGGCACAGATATTGGAATATGACCAGTACAATCAAATCACCATTCTAATCCTTTTAAAATAAAACATTATGAAAACGAAATTATTTACAATAGCCCTCAGTGTGTTTTTCGCACTTAGTTTGAGTATGCCAACCGAAGTTTCTGCACGTAATAACCATAGAGTTCCTGTCTGGGCTCCGGCTCACGGTTACAGAGCACAAACACGACACGTCTATTTCCCGAAATACAATATGTATTACGATATTCAACGAGGTGTATACATCTCTGTAAACAATGGAAGATGGAGTGCAAGCCTGGACTTACCAATTCGATTAGGGAACGTCAACTTTCGTAGCGCAAGATATGTAGAATTAAATGTAAATTCCCGTGCACCTCAATGTTATAATGATGATAACTATTATAACGACAACAGAAGGTACAATAACAACGACCGAAGATATTCCGACAACAGACGCGACGACAGACGTGAAGATCAATACAGAAACAACAATGATGACAGACGCAAAAACAACCGCGAAAGATATGAAGATCGGAACGACCGATATGATGACTAGAAGATAATCAATAAGCACATTCAAAATCAATGGAACTCCTGCAAACGAAAGCTTGCAGGAGTTCTTTTGTATATACATCTAACCACAAACAATAGATTTACAACACATTAAACCACACAAACCAGAGTCACAAGAACAGTTCGTCACTTGCATCCAAAACTTATCAACACCCACTAAATTTTAATGATTCTCACCCTTTTTTCTCGTCCAAAATCCGTTACTTTGCATAGCATGAAAGAAGAAATCCTCGAAAAACTGAAAACACTGGCTGAGTCGGCAAAGTACGATGTTTCGTGCTCGTCGAGCGGTACCACGCGGAAAAACACTCCGGGTGGCATTGGCAGCACAGCCGGTTGGGGTATTTGCCATAGCTTCACCGAGGACGGTCGCTGTGTGTCGCTTCTTAAAATAATGCTAACCAATTACTGCATTTACGATTGCGCATATTGTATCAACCGCAGAACCAACGACATCAGACGCGCCACTTTTTCGGTAGAAGAATTGGTGGAACTCACCATCGAATTTTATCGCCGTAACTATATCGAAGGATTATTTCTTAGCTCAGGGGTTATCAATACTCCCGATTACACCATGGAGCGAATGGTTCGGGTGCTCAAACAACTGCGCACGGTGCATCGCTACAATGGTTACATTCACATGAAAAGCATCCCCGGGGCCAGCGAACAACTGGTCCGCGAAGCCGGACTGTATGCCGACCGATTAAGTGTGAACATTGAAATCCCAACGGAAGAAAATCTGAAAATGCTCGCTCCTGAGAAAGACCACAAAAGTGTTTTTGCTCCTATGCTCTATATCCAGCAAGGAGTACTGGAAAGTGGTGAGGAACGACGTAAGTTTAATTCGGCACCACGCTTTGCACCCGCCGGACAAAGTACGCAAATGATTATTGGCGCTACCGACGACAGCGACAAGCAAATTCTCAATATATCGGCATCGATGTATCAACAACCCAGTCTGAAACGAGTCTATTATTCGGGCTACATCCCCATAAATACGAATGACAACCGACTACCGGCACTCGTAAAACCACCTTTGGTGCGCGAAAACCGGTTGTACCAGGCCGATTGGTTAATGCGTTTTTATGAATTTAAAGTAGATGAAATTGTTGACGATAAGTTCCCTAATCTCGATTTGGAGATAGACCCTAAACTGGCTTGGGCGTTACGTCATCCCGAACATTTTCCGGTGGATATCAACAAAGCCGATTATTCACAGATACTTCGCATCCCTGGCATTGGCGTAAAATCCGCAAAACTGATTGTTGTCACTCGCCGATACAGCCGCTTAAACTCCGAATCATTGAAAAAAATGGGCGTTTCGTTGAAAAAGGCACAGTATTTTATTACTTGTAACGAACTAGCAGCTTTTAATGTTAATGATACTTCGCCCGAATATGTACGACGATTACTCACTGAGAAAAAAATGGCAAAAGGAAAAGATAACAAGCAACAAACAGCTTTATTATTTCCTGAATAAAAAATGATTATCTTCCACTACGATAAAACTTTCGAAGGCTTACTTACAGCCGTATTCGATGCGTACTACCGCAAGACTTTCCCCGACAGACTGTTGGGGTTGGAGGAACTTGAGCCCTTGTTTGTGGACGAGAGTTATATGGTAGTAACTGACGAAGAAAAATCCGGTCGCGTTTGGAAAGGTTTGGCGAAAAAGCTTTCGCCCATCACCCGGAACATGCTCTCCTACGTATGGATGTCGGAACTACCGGGGAGCGACGAGTTGATTTTTCGCTATATTCGGAAGGCACTCGACAGCACGCACTCCATCGAAATGAATTTTGCCGACGATGATGTGTTGCAAATGCGCAACGTGGCACAGAAAGTAAACAAAGAAAAGCATCGATTGATAGAACTGGTGCGTTTCCAAAAAGCAGCCGACGACATCTTCTTTGCTCCCGTATCACCCGACCACAACTCATTACCACTCACGCTGGAGCATTTCACCGACCGATTTGCCGACCAGAAATGGATTATCTACGACACCAAACGAAACTACGGTTATTATTACGATATGAAAACAGTTACCGAAATGACGCTCGATAGCCACGACCTTTTCCCCGAAGGTAAGTTGGACGAGAAACGAATGGCGGAGGATGAAAGATTGTTTCAGGAACTATGGAAAGGTTATTTCAAATCGATGACCATCAAAGAACGCATCAATCTGAAGCTGCAACGACAGCACATGCCCCAACGCTATTGGAAATATCTGACAGAGAAACAAAAGTAGCCCAAACTATCCATTTACATCAAACGCATCAGCATCTTTCCATACCGCAAATCTCTCTCGATAGCGTTGCAGTGATTCCTGTTGCAGATCAAAAGTTTGAATAAAAGTCGCATTTTCGGGGAAATGCAATATCGTATTGGCTTTAAAATCAATCAAAGTGGAATGTCCGTTGTAGTCAATACCTAACCCGTCCACTCCGATCCTGTTTACGCCACACACGTAAGCCTGATTCTCAATGGCACGAGCCTGCAATAAAATATCCCAGTCGACGATGCGCCGTTCGGGAAAATTAGCGACATAAATCAATAAATCATATTCGTTGTTTACATTGCGCGTCCACACCGGGAAACGAACATCGTAGCACACCATCACACAAATATTGAACCCGCAATAATTGACAATCATTCGTTTATCACCGCCTGTGAAATGTTTGTGTTCACCACCTTTGGTGAATAAATGACGCTTATCGGCCGTAACCATTTCACCCGTAGGAAAAACAAAAAAAGCCCGATTGTAATTTAGTCCGTTCTCGGTAGCAATAAAACTTCCGGTAATAGCCAGTTTATATTTTAAAGCCCAGGCTTTTAGTGTTTGTACCGTTTCACCCTCCATCGTTTCGGCCAAATGAATTTTACCCGTACAAAAACCGGTAGTAAACATTTCTGGCAACACCACAAGATCGGTTTGTCCGGCCAAAGCAGCAAGTTGATCGGCTGTTTTCTGGAGGTTAGCGGCCTTATCGGCCCAAAAGATAACATCTTGAATAAGTGAAATACGCATTGGTACAGGTATAATGGTTGATTTGTGTAAAGGTTGAACAGTTCTTTAAATCAAAAAGTTGTGAATCCACACACTTGTTAACCTATATATTTAATCTTGAAGATGAAAATTTCCGGGATTGCGAGCCGTAACATCCTTATAATAATCTTGTATCACTTTCAAATCCGCATTTTCGTCACCCGTTGGGTAAAATACTTTGGTTATACCCATTTCCTTTTTTGCATAATCGAAATAGGCCAACTGAATAGGCACATTGGCTTTTACAGCTATATAATAAAATCCCATTTTCCATTTCTTTACCAAACTTCGCGTACCTTCAGGTGTTATGGCTAAATGAAAAGTATCTCTTTTGTCAAACTCTTCGGCCATTTGATCAGTTACAGTAGTTCGTTTCGATCTGTCAATAGGAACTCCACCAATGGCACCGAAAAAATAATTCAACGGAAAGAAAAACCATGATTTTTTAATCAAAAAAGAAGCATCTCGTCCTAATGCCCAATAGGAAAGTTGTCCTACAAAAAAGTCCCAGTTACTGGTGTGTGGTGCAATGCAAATTACACTTTTAGGCGGTTCGGGCACTGTGATTACAAATTTCCAACCGAGAGATTTCAATATAAAATTACTAATCTTTTGCATACAATTTTAGTTACACATAATAAATTACAAGTCTGAAAGATAACAAGAAACAGACTGGCAATCAATCTTCCATCTTAGTCAAACAGTTTTGATATTGCGCAGTGCCAATATTAAACAAATCAGCATTGGGCGCGCAAAGTTAGTCCTTTTTGTCAAAATACAAGTTGTTGAAAACTATTTTCGTAATCAACGGATGAATTTGCTAACTTTGCAGACAGAAAGATATAGCGTAAACATGTCAACAAGTTGATGTGTTCATACTTTTTCAAAATCAGTTTCAACAATTTATCGATTCAACATAAAATGGATTTTCCTTTTTTAAACGAACTCAACGAAAGTCAACAAAAAGCGGTAACGTATACCGATGGTGCTTCGCTAGTGATAGCCGGTGCCGGATCGGGGAAAACGCGCGTATTGACTTACAAAATAGCTTATTTATTACAAACTGGCATGGCTCCCGGCTCCATTCTGGCACTTACCTTTACCAACAAAGCTGCCCGTGAAATGAAGGAGCGTATTGCCGATATGGTGGGCATAAACACGGCTCGCTACCTTTGGATGGGTACTTTTCACGCCATTTTCTCTCGCATTCTGCGTTCGGAAGCGGAACACATTGGTTACTCAAAAAACTTTACCATTTACGATTCGGCCGATTCAAAAAGCTTGGTAAAAAGTATTGTAAAAGAGATGAAACTGGACGATAAACTCTATAAACACGGAGTGGTACAGTCGCGCATTTCGTATGCTAAAAACAACCTTATCACGCCTGATGCTTATCTGGGAAACACCGATTTGCTGAAAGCCGACAATGCTTCGCGCGTGCCATTGATAAAAGACATTTACAAAATTTACTGCAACCGTTGTAAACAAGCGGATGCTATGGATTTTGATGATTTATTACTGCAAACCAATGTGCTGTTTCGCAATCATCCCGACATCTTAAATAAATACCAAAACATATTCAAATACATTTTGGTAGATGAGTACCAGGACACGAACTTTGCACAATATCTGATTGTAAAAAAGCTGGCTGAACTGCACGAAAAAATATGTGTGGTAGGCGACGACGCACAAAGTATTTACTCCTTTCGTGGTGCAAATATTGATAATATTCTTCAGTTTAAAAACACCTACAAAAATGCGCAGGTATTTAAACTGGAACAAAACTATCGTTCTACTAAAACCATTGTCAATGCAGCAAACAGCTTGATTGACAAAAATTCGAAGCAAATAAAGAAAACGGTTTTCTCCGAAAAAGAAGTTGGCAAACCGATAAAAATACTAAGTGTCTTTACCGATTACGAGGAAGGTTTCGTAGTGGCAAATTCGATTGCAGATTTGCGTCACTCACAGAATTATCGCTTTCAGGACATTGCCATTTTGTATCGTACCAACTCGCAAAGTCGGGTTATGGAAGAGGCCTTGCGCAAACAAAACACACCTTATCGAATTTATGGTGGTTTGTCGTTTTATCAACGGAAGGAAATTAAAGACGTAATTGCTTATTGCCGATTGATTTGTAATCCGAACGACGAGGAAGCAATGAAGCGAATTATCAATTATCCAGCTCGTGGTATTGGCGAAACAACCGTCAATAAACTGATTGACTGCGCACAACTTCATGCAGTAAGCGCATGGGACATACTGAACGACATGCTAAAATACAATTTAGCGGTAAATGCAGGCACCGCAAATAAACTGGCTCAGTTTAGAGCTATGATTGACATCTTTGCAGAACAGATTCCGACGCAAAACGCCTATGATCTTGTCAATAGCATTGTAAAAACGACCGGAGTCATCAGCGATACCTATATCGACCGCTCGCCAGAGAATATGAGCAAACAGGAAAACGTGCAAGAGTTGCTCAAGGCAATTCACGAGTTCTGTGAAGCAAAACAGCAAGCAGGCGAAAGCATTGCACTACTCCCCGATTATTTGGCGGAAATTTCACTGCTTACTGATCAGGATACCGATAAAGAGACGGACAAAGACAAAATAACACTCATGACCGTTCATGCCGCGAAAGGATTGGAATTTAAAGCCGTTTTTATTGTCGGGATGGAAGAAGAACTCTTTCCTTCTCCCTTTTGCACACAGAGCGAACGAGAATTGGAAGAAGAACGCAGACTTTTTTACGTAGCCATAACTCGTGCCGAAGAACGTTGTTTTATTAGTTATTCAAAATCCCGGTTTAAAAACGGGAAGACAAACTTTTCGAATCCGAGCCGTTTTATAAGAGATATCGACGAGCAATTTTTGGATATGCCCGTTGAGGCAAAACCAAAACAAGCCCGCATTGGCGACTGGGACGATGATGTAGAAATTGAACGTAATCGGTTCAACAAACTGGCGTTTTCAAAACCGGTGATTGATGATAATTTCACGGCTCCAATACCCAAACGATTGGTAAAAATTGAAAGCACAAAAGAAACTAAAATTCCAACAACAAACAGTTCTATTCCGGTAGGTGCATTTGTAAAACACAGCATGTTTGGCATCGGGAAAGTATTGGAAACAAGCACTGTGGATGGAAATGAGAAAGCAGACATTGACTTTGGCGAGAAAGGTCGAAAATCTTTATTGTTGAAGTTTGCAAAGTTAGAAGTGCTGAATTAGAAAAATGTTTATCTTTGTAACAACAAACATTGACACGAACATTTATCTGAACAAATATTAAACAAATAAATAAAAATAAAACTATACAATTATGGCTAAAACCGCAGAAGAGGTAAAATCACCTACCTCAGATAAACTAAAAGCATTGCAATTGGCAATGGACAAAATTGACAAAGACCACGGAAAAGGAACCATCATGAGAATGGGCGACACCCATGTGGAAGAAGTGTCATTCATCTCAACCGGATCGGTTGGATTAAACGTGGCTTTGGGCGTAGGTGGCTATCCCCGCGGACGTGTAATTGAAATTTACGGGCCGGAATCATCCGGTAAAACAACCTTGGCCATTCACGCCATTGCCGAAGCACAAAAAGCCGGTGGTATTGCAGCATTTATCGATGCAGAGCATGCCTTCGACCGTTTTTATGCTGAAAAATTAGGGGTAAATATCGAAGAATTACTTATCTCACAACCCGACAATGGTGAACAAGCGCTGGAAGTAGCCGATCAATTGATTCGTTCTTCTGCTGTCGACATTGTGGTGATTGACTCGGTAGCCGCTTTGACTCCAAAAGCAGAGTTGGAAGGCGACATGGGTGATTCGAAAATGGGATTACAAGCACGTTTAATGTCGCAAGCATTACGTAAGCTGACTGCCAATATCAACAAAACCAACACTACTTGTATTTTCATCAATCAATTGCGTGAAAAAATTGGTGTTATGTTTGGTAACCCAGAAACAACTACCGGTGGTAATGCCTTGAAGTTCTATGCTTCTGTTCGTTTGGATATTCGCCGTATTGGTCAGTTGAAAGATGGAGATGAGGTAATTGGTAACCAAACCCGTGTGAAAGTGGTAAAAAACAAAGTTGCACCACCTTTCCGTAAAGCTGAATTTGACATTATGTTTGGTGAAGGTATTTCTAAAACAGGCGAAATCATTGACCTTGGTGTAGAATACGGCATTATCAAAAAGAGCGGTTCATGGTACAGCTACGGTGAAACCAAACTGGCTCAGGGACGTGATGCTTCTAAAACACTTGTAAAAGACAATCCTGAATTAGCTGCTGAACTGGAAGCTAAAATTGTGGAAGCTATCAAAAATAAATAAATTAGGTATCCCTAAAAACAGAATTCCGATTAAACCAACAAATGGGTTAATCGGAATTTTCTATTTATTGCAAGCCTGAAGGAAAATTTCAAATAAATGCATCGGTCTTACTAATTCTCATTTCACAAGCCTTACAGTCAAAAGTCAGTTGATATACCTGATCATTATTTCTTAGGTACAAGGGCTCTTTAAACGTAGCTTTATAGCCTTCTTTCGGGCACCAACCCATGCTATATTTAATGCAATGTTTGCAATACATCAAAGGCACTCCTTCCTCTGCTTTCACCTCGAAACCCGGTAGTACATCTTCCACACCATGCTCATGGTAGAACTCCTCCGACAACTTGTTGGTTACATTTCCCAAATATGATAATTGCGTAGTCGTGAAGGTTGCAGGCTTCGCTTCATGTTTCAATTCACGAACATAGGCAGCTGCTCTCACCTCATCCAATCTCTCTATGGCCAATCGACGCCATTCGCTTAATTGCGAAGCCTGAAAAAACCAAGGGGAACTTATTTGAATCTGAACATCAGCAGCTTCATAAATAGTATTTCCGAGTTTGGAGAGTTGGTTCTTTATATTATCATTTACAGCATCCGGCTTTTGAGCAGGCTGTTTGTCGCATCCGGCTTCGAAAATGCTTGAAATTCCTTCTTCGTCGGTCAATTGAATAGAAAAACCTGTAGCAGTTTCTTTAAACACAACCTGAAGCGCTATCTTTCGTTCGGAAGTTTTGCCCTTGAGTATTTTTTCAAAAGCCTGATCCTGATTACGGTACAGCATAACACCATCCGTAATCTTAGGCATTTCAGCTGGAAATATTTGCTTGCGTTCTACTCTGTTTACCCTAAATCCAGTCAAATCACCATGCTTATTTACAAAACAAAGTCCATCACCATTATTCAACAGCGTTCCATTCTGAACTTCAAAGAAGTTGCGACCGATATACGTCACTTTGCCTATCGGCTCACCCAGCGATTTGGGTGTATCTTGCTGAACAATATTAGCTTTACGATCGTGTAAAAAATAATCGGTGTTACCACGACGGAAACTTTTCTCAGGATTAGGTTCAAATAAGATGGTCGTTTTTCCTGCCGATGCTCGTTGAAAACGGGGATTGTTCTCCAAAATCGCATCTAATTTCTTACGATAAAAGGAAGTGATATTTTTCACATAATCTACATCCTTCAATCGTCCTTCAATTTTAAACGAAGTCACCCCTGCTTCCATCATTTCTTCCAAGGAATCGGACTGATCTAAATCTTTCAACGAAAGTAAATGTTTATTTTTTACCAACACATTATCATCTGCATCCACCAAATGATATGGCAAACGGCAGTATTGAGCACATTGACCACGGTTAGCACTTCGACCGCAATTAGCCTGACTCATATAGCACTGACCACTGTAACTCACACACAAAGCACCATGGACAAAAGCTTCCAGCTCAACATCCGTTTGGGAAGATATTTCAGAAATTTGCTTCAACGAAAGCTCACGAGCCATCACCACACGCGAAAAACCAACATCCTGCAAAAAGCGAACTTTTTCCACTGTGCGGTTATCGGTTTGCGTACTTGCATGAAGTGCTATTGGCGGTAAATTCAGTTTCAAAATGCCCATATCCTGAATAATCAGTGCATCGGCTCCGGTATTATATATCTCCCAAATCAACTTTTCAGCATCTGGTAACTGATCGTCGGTCAGCACTGTATTCAATGCCACCAACACCTTTACACGAAACTGATGGGCATACTGCACCAAAGTGGCAATATCTTCTATCGAATTTCCAGCTGCAGCACGTGCTCCAAACTGCGCTGCACCGATATACACGGCATCAGCCCCATGATTAATAGCCGCCAAACCACATTCAAGATTTTTAGCAGGAGAGAGAAGTTCGATATTTATCATAATAGTTAATGTCTCCAATTCTCATAAAGAAAATTGAAAACCTTATTTTTTAGAATAGGAAAAATGGATACTCTTATATAAGCTTACTTGTTCAAATATCAGTGAATCTTCGTTAAATCGTACGGAGTTTCCTGATATACAAAATAGTTCAACCAGTTGGTGAACATTAAGTTGGCATGACTGCGCCAGCGAACCAGCGGCTCATTGTTTGGGTCATCGTTCAGATAGTAATTTTGAGGTAAATTGATATCCAATCCTTTTGCAACATCACGCTTGTATTCGGTATTCAAAGTATCCGGCGAATACTCAGAGTGTCCGGTAACAAAGAATTCACGACCATTGCGAGCCATTACGAGATATACACCTGCTTCAGGCGATTCGGATAACAAGGTCAACTCCGGCACACGGCGAATATCTTCTGCTCGCACTTCGGTATGCCTACTATGAGGTACATAAAACACATCGTCAAAACCACGGAATATCGGATTATGTTTTTCAAATTTCATGTGCTCAAATACGCCAAACATCTTTGCATCAAGTGGATATTTATCAATCCCGTAATAATGATACAATCCTGCCTGTGCCGCCCAACAAATAAACAAAGTTGAGGTTACGTGCGTTTTAGCCCAATCAAAGATGGTTGTTATTTCCGACCAATAATTTACTTCCTCAAATTCGAGTAATTCCACCGGGGCACCGGTAATAATCATACCATCATAATTACTTTCTTTAATCTCATCAAAACTCTTATAAAAAGTCATCAGATGCTCAATAGGTGTATTTTTTGAAGTATGACTTTCCATATGCAAAAAATCGATTTCAATCTGCAGTGGCGAGTTGGACAGTAAACGAATCAAATCAGTTTCGGTGGTTATCTTCACCGGCATCAAGTTCAATATCACAATTTTAAGCGGACGAATTTCCTGACTCGAAGCTCGTTCTGAGTCCATTACAAAAATATTCTCTTCACGAAGAACATCTACTGCCGGCAATGTGAATGGTATATTTAGAGGCATAATTTAGTCTGTTGAATTCATTGGCAATCATCAATTGAAACAAGCGTTTCATGCCAACGATACATTAATAATATTTACTGTAAATTTTCCAATAGTCTGAGCTTCCTACAAAATCATACAAAAAAGCATTCAATTTCTCGAGCAATTGGACTGATTTGACTGGAACAGCCCAAACCTGTTGTTGAGCAAAGCCTACCGGCATTGAGATATCAATATTTCCATACTGATTTTTAAATCGCTCGGCCAGTAGTACCTCACAAATAGTGTTTTTTATCTTTCCTTCGGCCACCAAACGGATAAGCCTTTCTGCATTCATATTTTTCATTTCGATGATATGAATCGGAGCCGCAATATCATTCGATAAATGTTCTAACAGAATTTTATTCGGTGAATTGAGCGGAATATAAACGGTATCGTTAGCCAATTGAGTTTGTTTCTTAAGCACATTTACTCTACTCGAGTCAGACATCATATGCTGAACCAACACTTGATGCGACGTAAATATCGGATCCGAATAGAGCAACTCATTTTTCCATTGTGTGGTAGTAGGAATAAAATTGGCTATCAAGTCATAATCACCATTATCAAGTCCTTCAACACATTTCTTCATGTCGTTTTGTTCGGTAACTACCAGCTCTACTCCTAAAGTATCGGCAAAAGCTTTGATGATTTCATACTGAAAACCTGAAACTGTATCTCCATTTACTAATAGTCCGGAACTACTACCTTCAGTCACCACCGTAAGCCTACCCGCTTCAACAATCCCGTTTAAATCATGTTTTTGTTGCCGCACATGTTTAAAAAGGAAAAAGATACAGATAAGCAGGAGTAACGTACCAATCGAAATTCCTGTTTTAAGTTTTTTATTCATTTCTAAATTATAAAAAATCAATCTAGTTCAGTTTAATCATTCATTAAACCACTAAAAAAGTGTAGGAATCAATCATTTAATCATAAAAATTCCAGGATACTCCCGTTTTAATAATAGCAGGGTCTATCGGGTAATTAGGCATCGAGAAATAGGCTGTTTTCATAAACTTCTGATTTAAATGATAATACTCAACAAAAACGCGAGTACGTTTTAAATGAAAGTTTAAATATACATTTACAATTGGGAAATTGCCGATTTTTACGTCCGACTGCGTATAAAACTGACCAGTGGCAGGCATATACTTCGGTGCGTAATACGAAGTATTATAACGCACACTTGTGCCCAATTGCATACTCAACACATTAAACCATTTATCATTATAATACAAATTATGATAAAGTGACAGAGTTGGTAAGGGCAAAATGTCGGCCTGAGAACTTAACTGATACACAATATTATTTTCGAGCGTAAACTTTCCTACACGAAAATCTTGTTTTAAATTTACTGCTATAACCTGTACATTGCCCGAATACTGATCGGGTAAAGCATTAGAATTAAAATAGATGAGTTGAGTTATATTCTCAACACCTACATTTAAAGATAATGAACGCGTAGGGATGGAGAAAGTACCACCGATATGAGTACGATAGGTACTGGCAAAATGATTCTCCCACCTAAAATGATTTGAATTATAAGATTCTAAGAAAAATGAAGGCTTATCACTTCTCATAAACCCATTGGCAACCAGCGAAATACTATCATTCCAAAGTTTAAAAAAACCACCCATTGTACCTTCAATTCTAAAATCACCGGCTTTGTACCCAATTAAACTCAATTCGCCAAGTACATTGTAGCGAAAACGTTGACCTCGTTCTTTGGAGAGAATTCCACCTACTTTTGTAGTTGATTTAGAGACGCTATTTACCAAAGTATCTCTATTAAAAGTGTATTTCTGCATTTCATTTTCCACAAAAGCAGTCAGCCCGAAGTTCATCCATTTATTGAACTCTTCTTCCATACTTATGGAAAAATTATTTTTAAATGTCCGTAAAGCAGAAGTGTCGTTTGTATGAATTAGTTTGTCAAAATACGTCTTTTTGTAGATAGTTGTATCATTAATTACCGTATTCTCATAATATCGTTTCCGCACATCGTCATACTTAAAAGTATGAGCAAAGCGGGTTACCGGCACATAATCCATTCGTACAGAATCTTTACTTATTCTCTTAGCCCGCTCAATGCCAATGGTATACTGATGATTATAATAGATCTGTTTTTGTTTAAATTTAGAATAACCCTCCATATTTACCGGAATAATCATAGTAGCCACATTCTCAGGATTGATTCCATTTGTCACATCCTTCAGTCCACCATTCTCAAAATTACTTAAGCTATTTGTAGAGGCCAATCCATAAGCTGTATAATGCTTGCCATTATAACTACCAAACAAAGAGCCTGAAAACTTAGTTACTGCCTGATTATCATACTCACCTCTGGCATAAATATAGTCCAGTGTTGTACCAAAATTAAATTTCTTATTCGTATTAACTGTGAATAAGAATTTGATATTATCTTCTTTTCTGTAAGTTGTTCCTCCTGATGTATAATTTAAATTGCTAAATGGAGACTTGGTATTATAAAATGTTGCATTCTGAACATTCATCAAATAGGGGGAATAAGCATTCGAAAAAATAAAATCATTTACTTCAGGTCTGTTAAAATACAATTTTGATTGTATGGGTGAACCCAAATTTCCATTATATGAATTGGCTATACTAAATCGGTCAATTGGGTTAGCATCCTGATAATTAAGATGTAGTGTATCAATATGAAAAGAATCGACTTTCGCAAACTGTTCCGAGATTCTCCACGTTTTTACATATTGATTTACCTGCTCGGTTTGAGCAAAAAGAGTGATGGAAAACAATATAACCTGAATACAAATAATAAACTTCTTCACACAAAAAATATATTAGGTACGATAAACAAATTAGGTAGTAATAATCTCAGCGGCCTACAATGCAATAGCATAAAGTATTATTTTCCGACAACAAAGAACAAACAGTATTTCAAGCCTTTATTTATAAAATAACTTCTAGAACAACTCCTATAAATGCAAAAAATTGTGTTTTTATGCACAAGCGCAAAGATACAAAAATTTATTGGGCAAGCCGAAAACCTTATAATTTAATAACAGAAAATCAAATTAAGGTTTTTGAAATTATGCGAACTTAAAATTTTGCTAAAAAACAAGTGAAATTGTTTGACTGTTACAAATAAAATATCTAAACTTGTACTGAAATCAGAATACCTATCAAGAGCACACCAACTATCATTTAGATAGCATTTTAGCCATTCAACACCATGAATGAACAATTATTAATATCATTTAGATACCCAAACAGTCATTTTAAAATCTCAATGTAAGGATATTTAATTTCAATAAAAATCGACTATCACATCAAATATAAATATTTAACAAAATCAGACTGGTATGAACATAGAGAAACTAATGCAATCGCTTGAAGCAAAACACCCGGGCGAAACAGAGTATTTACAAGCCGTTAAGGAAGTATTGAGTACAATAGAAGAAGTGTACAACGAGCATCCCGAATTTGAGAAGGCAAAAATAGCTGAACGATTGGTTGAGCCGGATCGCATTTTTACATTCAAGATTCCGTGGGTAGATGACAGAGGTGATGTTCAAATCAATATTGGCTACCGAATTCAATTCAACAATGCAATAGGACCCTACAAGGGTGGCTTACGATTTCACCCTTCGGTAAATTTATCCATTCTAAAGTTTCTCGGCTTCGAACAGATATTCAAAAATGCTCTTACTACCTTACCTATGGGTGGGGCTAAAGGTGGCTCAGACTTCAATCCAAAAGGAAAGTCGGATGCTGAAGTAATGCGATTCTGTCAGGCATTTATGATTGAACTTTGGCAACATATTGGCCCAGATACCGATGTACCTGCAGGTGACATCGGAGTGGGTGGACGCGAAATTGGTTACTTATACGGCATGTACCGCAAATTAGCAAGAGTAAATACAGGTGTGCTTACCGGCAAAAATTTAGAATTCGGTGGTTCGCTGATTCGCCCCGAAGCAACCGGATTTGGTGGTTTGTATTTTGTAAAACAAATGCTGGAAACTGCCGGAATGAGTATCCAGGGAAAAACTATTGCTTTGTCCGGATTTGGGAATGTAGCCTGGGGAGCAGCCCAAAAAGCTACCGAGATGGGTGCAAAAGTGGTTTCTATTTCCGGCCCTGATGGTTATATTTACGATGAGAATGGTATAGCCGGAGAGAAAATTGAGTACATGCTCGAATTACGTGCCACTTGCAACGACATTGTTGAGCCATACGCCGAAAAGTTTGGAGCCAAATTCGTTGCCAATCGTCGTCCATGGGAAGTAAAAGTAGATATTGCACTTCCATGTGCCACTCAGAACGAACTGAACGAAGAAGATGCTCGACTTCTGGTAGAAAATGGGGTTATTTGCGTTGGCGAAATTTCGAATATGGGATGTACCCCTGAAGCTATTGAATTATTGCTTCAACATAAAATCATGTATGGACCGGGAAAAGCTGTAAATGCTGGTGGAGTAGCAACTTCAGGTTTGGAAATGTCACAAAATGCCATGCACTTAACATGGACTGCTGAAGAAGTGGATGCTAAACTACACCAAATCATGAGCGAGATCCATACTCAATGCGTCAAATACGGTCGCGAAAGTGATGGCTATATTAATTATATGAAAGGTGCCAACGTAGCCGGATTCTTAAAAGTTGCAAAAGCTATGTTAGCACAAGGCGTAATCTAATCGTTGTGCAATTTAACTCGTCTCTAATACTTATAAAAGGAGAAAACTCAATGCCCATCGCAGAGTTTTCTCCTTTTTTCAGACACTTGCAGTTAGAAATCAAAAACAGTATCTTTGTAGTGTAAAAAACAATTCAATCGACTACACACCATTCATTCACATCATGCTCAATCTACTTAATCAACATCGTACAGTTCGGAAATATACTGACAAAACCATATCCTCTGAATTACTAAATCAACTTCTAGAAGCCGCTTGCAGAACATCAAATACAGGAAACATGCAAGCTTATAGCATTGTGGTTACTACTGACGAAACGATAAAAAAAGAACTGGCACCCGCGCATTTCAATCAGCCAATGATTACACAGGCTCCGGTTGTACTTACTTTTTGTGCCGATTTTAATCGGGTTACGCAATGGTGTGAACAACGGCAGGCTGAACCGGGGTACGATAATTTTCAATCATTTATCTCGTCTGCTATCGACGCGTTACTTGCAGCTCAGACTTTCTGCGTTGCTGCTGAAAGTGCCGGCTTGGGAATTTGCTATCTAGGCACAACAACTTATAATGCTCAAGAAATTATCAACACGCTTAAATTGCCAAAATTAGTTGTTCCAATAACAACGATTACAGTTGGCTATCCTGATGGAAATCCCGAACAAACAGATCGTTTGCCATTAAAATCGGTGATACATTATGAAACATATAGCGAATTTAGCTCAGAAGTGATTGATGAACTTTATACAGAGAAGGAGAACAGTGACTTTTACAAACAATTTATAGCAGAAAACAAGAAAGAAACATTGGCTCAGGTCTTTACAGACATACGCTACACACGTAAAAACAATGAGTTTTTCTCAGACAAATTTCTTTTAGCACTCAAAGAACAAGGATTTCTAAAATAGATTATCCAAACGTTTCCATTAAACAAACCCTCTACAGCACAATGCCGTGGAGGGTTTTCGTTTATATAAAATGAGTAGCGTTCTATTTTCAATTCTTCATCTTTCAGGCACAAAAAAAAAGCCCCGACTACTTTTAAGTAATCGGGGCTTTAAAAACGGCGGCTATCTACTCTCCCACTTTGCAGCAGTAC